>OZ243980.1:0-3460000 GCA_965214875.1 Arenicellales bacterium
TCATCGGCAACGCAATCAAGGGTGATTTCGCAGGCTATATCTTCAGTGTGGATAACGCGCGCAAGGATCTTGAGTATATCGCTCAATTGAATCGGGAGATGGAGGGCGCAGTCGGAATGACCGATTCGGCATTGCATCTGTTCCGAAAGGCCGCCAAGCTCGGCTACGGAGATAAGATGATTTCCGAATTGCTTGAGCCGGATGTTCGTCGCGCACTGATGGAGAGCGAAGAATCGTAGCGGGGCGATTGGGCATGGATAATGTTTTGATCAGTTCAAGTTCTGTGCTGTATTGCGACATGGACGGCGTCTTGTGCGACTTTTTCAGCTCGGCATGCGCTATTTCAGGCAAGCCGCCAGGAGAGCTGAGCGTAAAGGAGCTATGGCGCCATGTCAGAAAGGTCGATGATTTTTGGGAGTCGCTTCAATGGATGCCCGGCGGACGTGCGCTCTGGGAGCATATTGAGCGGCACCAGCCGCACATTTTATCCTCGATCGCCGCAAGCGACCCGAATTGCGCGCCCGGCAAGCTGAAGTGGTTGAGGCAGAATCTGAACTTCACCGACTCAGAGCGCATCCACCTGCCCCGGCGCAAGGACAAGTGCCTTTTCGCAGTCGCCGGCGAGACGGCAAACGTTCTAGTTGACGACTACATCCGCAATATTAGCGAGTGGGAGGCCAAAGGCGGCATCGCAATCCATCACCAAGATGCTGACGAAACAATCGAAAGGCTAAAGGGGCTTGGCTTCGGCTAGCAAGACAAATCCGCAGCGGTTGTTCCAGATGCACGATTCGCCGCCCGGCACCGCTTCTGCCGCGACAGCATTAAACTCGCAGCTTCAAGCAGCATCGTCAAACGGTGACGAAGCGCCGTGAATATGCGGCGGTTAGCGCAAGCTTTTGCGGTGTCGTGAAGAAAGTTGCGCACCTGCGGTTGATTTTTGAATATTAGTTCCTATAATTGTTAGCACTCGTTTAATGTGAGTGCTAACAACTCGACTTAAGCGAGTTTTGCTTAGATGCCAAAACAACTAGGGTTTGCTCGAAGTTGAGCTGGTTCAGGCAAGTGATTGATGCGTGCGGCAATAAATGCCGCGCGGATTATTTTGAAATTTCATGAAATGAAACGGACAATCCAGAAGGAGGTATGAATGAACATTCGCCCGCTTCATGATCGTGTCGTCGTTCGCAGAGTCGAAGACGAGAGGAAAAGCCCCGGCGGAATCGTGATTCCCGACGCGGCTGCTGAAAAGCCGATGCAAGGCGTTGTGCTGGCAGTCGGCAACGGCAAAGTCAAAGACGACGGATCATTGCGTCCTCTCGACGTCAAAGTCGATGACAAAGTGCTTTTCGGCAAATACTCCGGCACCGAGTTCAGGCTCGATGGCGAGGAAGTGCTCATGATGCGTGAAGACGACATCATGGGAGTGCTCGAAAGCTAGTTGAATCATTACACACAACTGACATAGGAGAAATTCACTTATGGCTGCGAAAGAAGTCAAGTTCGGTGAGAGCGCCCGCGGCAAGATCGTGCACGGCGTTACTTTGCTAGCTGACGCGGTAAAGGTAACTCTCGGCCCGAAAGGTCGAAATGTAGTCCTGGAAAAGTCGTTCGGCGCGCCGACCGTCACTAAGGACGGCGTATCGGTGGCGAAGGAAGTCGAACTTAAAGACAAATTTGAAAACATGGGTGCCCAAATGCTCAAAGAAGTGGCGTCGAAGACTTCAGACGTTGCGGGCGATGGCACAACTACGGCCACAGTGCTGGCTCACTCGATGCTGCGCGAAGGTCTTAAAGCCGTCGCTGCCGGCATGAACCCGATGGATCTTAAGCGGGGCATCGACAAAGGTGTTAGTGCCGCGGTTCAAAGTCTGCAAGATCTTTCCAAGCCTTGCTCGGACCATACAGAGATCGCTCAGGTCGGAACCGTTTCGGCGAATGCCGACGAAGCCGTCGGCAACATCATTGCCGAAGCGATGAAAACTGTCGGCAAGGAAGGCGTGATTACTGTCGAAGAAGGCTCCACTTTGGATAACGAGCTTGATATCGTCGAAGGCATGCAGTTCGACCGCGGATACCTCTCGCCTTATTTCATCAACAATCAGGAAAGCATGTCCGTTGAGCTGGAGAATCCGGTGATTCTTGTCCATGACAAGAAGATATCCAATATCCGCGACCTGCTGCCGCTGTTGGAGCAGGTTGCGAAAGCCGGACGTCCGCTGATGGTTATTGCTGAAGACATCGAAGGCGAGGCGCTGGCGACTCTCGTGGTCAACAACATGCGCGGAATCGTCAAGGTCTGCGGTGTGAAGGCGCCGGGCTTCGGCGACCGCCGCAAGGCCATGCTGCAGGACATCGCGATCCTGTGCGCAGGCCAAGTGGTATCCGAAGAGGTCGGCATGAGCTTGGAGAACACCAAGATCGAAGAGCTCGGGTCGGCCAAGCGCGTTCAGATCACCAAGGAGAACACCACGATCATTGATGGCGCCGGCAACAAGGATGACATCCATGCCCGCGTCAATCAGATTCGCGCGCAGATTGAGGAAGCGACTTCCGACTATGACAAAGAGAAAATGCAAGAGCGCGTCGCCAAGCTGGCGGGCGGTGTTGCCGTGATCAAAGTCGGCGCTGCGACCGAAGTCGAAATGAAAGAGAAAAAGGCCCGCGTCGAAGACGCGCTGCACGCGACCCGTGCAGCCGTTGAGGAAGGCGTTGTGCCCGGCGGCGGTGTTGCCTTGGTGCGAGCCATCAAGAGCGTAACCAAGGTTAAAGGCGACAATGCCGATCAGGATGTCGGTGCGCGCATTGTTCAGCGATCGCTGGAAGAGCCGCTGCGGCAGATCGTCGCAAACGCTGGCGAGGATAGCTCCGTAGTGCTTAACAAGGTTGCTGAATCAAGCGCTAATGAAGGCTACGATGCAGCCAGCGGCAAGTACGGCGACATGATCGGGTTGGGCATTCTCGACCCGACGAAGGTTACCCGAACCGCGCTTCAGAATGCCGCTTCCATTGCAGGGTTGATGATTACAACCGAAGCGATGGTTGCGGAGATTCCGGAAGACAAGCCGGCAATGCCGGCCGGTCCGCCGGACATGGGCGGAATGATGTAGCCCAATTCGCATAGCGAACAAAAAGCCCTGCTTCATGCAGGGCTTTTTGCTTATGGCGGGTTGCGCGAATGCGTCCACATATAGTTGTCGCATGAGCGTTGCTTTTCATTCAGGCATTTATGGCGGCTTGCTCGGCAGTCTAAGTCAGGCAATATGGTGAAAGCCTCCAAATCGAATTCGAATTGCCGACTCCGAAACTGCAACCAATTTACGATCTTGCTTGCTTTGAGACGTTCATCAATAGATTCTGCAACTGGGACGATAAATTCTCTAGCGCATCCAATTCGTTTTAGGTGTTTTCGTTCTGCGGCTTTTGGTATTCCTGGAATCTACAGTACGGTAATTCACCTATCCGTCTAGCCAGTTTGACAGCCAGTTGCTCGATGCTTGCTTGTTTTAGTGCGACCTTGCTTTCTTGGTCCGCAGAGAGCCTTTTCTGGTCCAAATGTATCTTTGCATCTTCAATTGGATTCGCTGAACTTTCAAAGAAAATTTTTCTCGCCTGATTGTCCCTCAGTACGCGGGGCAAACTACGGACATTTGCTGAATCGCGGATCTTTCGGCTTTTTATCCAATTTCCGAAATCTCCCAAATCCAAATTGGCGGCAAAAATAGCTTTTTTGATTTTTGGTCTTTGCAACTCTACGAATTTGTTAAATCGGTCAATCTTGAGTGCCGAGTCGTCTGCATTGTTTCGATAGTACTCATTCATATCTTCGCAAGCGCAAATTTGGCGCTCAATGTCTGCTTTGTTTTCGTCACGCAACGCAATAATTTTTGCGTACTCAAGAAAGTCGGTGTTCCTTAGTTCGTGAAGGTGTCGTGCTTTTTCATATGCGGGCCACTCTCTAGCCCCCACAAGATGCGCTGCTACGCGAATAGTTTCGATTTCTTTTTGGCTTGGGTTTTCAAGTAGCGTTGAGTTTATAGTTGACCACTCGCCACGTATGCCCTCTTTAAAGAAGAGTTTGTAGATCGCAAGTCTAGTGTTTCCATCAATACAGGTAAATCTATTGCCGCTCTGAATGACAGCTATTGGCACCACTATTCCGCCACTGGCTTGAATTGAGTCTTTGAGTCTTTCAAATGAGGCGGAATTCTGCCCCTTTCCTGCAGACTGCAACGCAAAGTGGATTCGCTCAGGGTTTAGATCATTACCAAACTTCTCCAGCGCCACTTTTATTCTGGGGTTTTGCGTGTCTTAGTCGATTAGATTGATATTCAATTGCTGAGTGTTTTGAATCATTTCTGCAATTTTCCCGATGTCTTAAGTAGAAATTCGTTTTTCATCTAGCTGTTCGCCGGAATGCTGCTCCCGCCACCTTTGAACTCGACTGCATCTTCAGAACCGAACAAATAGACGTGTCCTTAAATCAAATCCGAACGTCTAACCATCGTGACGGGCCGCTTGTAATCTCGGCAGAAGTAAAGCGTGAGATGCGTCAATCTGATTTCTAATATACTTCGAATCGACCATATCATTCTCTCTTAGTAAAAGAATAGATCGGTAGGCAGGCATTTGCACTTTAAAGAGAAAAACCAATGAATCCGGAATACTGGGCACTTGGATTATCGGTGACAGCAATAATTGCGGCCATTTCACTTGCATATAAATTCGGTAAATGGCAAGGGCAAGTAGACAACGATCGCAACAATTTCAAAGAATTTATGAAAGAAGTTCGATCTGATATCAAGGAAATCATGTCGCGGTTGCCCGCAAAACCCATATCAAGTTCCAGTCCAATCCAACTTACAGAATTGGGAAAACGGATATCAAAGAAAATAGGCGCTGAATCTTGGGCTAAGAATGCTGCCCAAGAAATGATTGAAGATACGAAGGGGATGGATGCGCTGAAAGTCCAGGAACAGTCATTCGAAAAAGCTCGGAATTTTGAGCCGGACGAAAATCTATTGCAAGATATGCGGGATTCGGCTTTTCAAGAGGGCATAGGTCTTGATGGCGTAAGAGATGTTCTCGGAGTAGAATTGAGAGACCAATTGCTTTCCATGCATGGGAAGACGGAAGATTCCATCAAAAAATAAACTGAATAAATTGACCGTATGCGAAACCAATGAGCTTTCCCCAGAAAGACTGACCCCATTCCACGTTTGCATTTCTTGGCATTGGGCACAGTTGGAAACGGCTTCTTGAATTTCTACAGTATCAACAGAGCCTTGCTCAAATGCCTCCGAAATTGTTCGTTAGCTGATTCAAAACAGCGCCCATGTGACTGGATAAGCAGAACGATCTGAGGCTCTGGCGGATTTAGTCTTTGGCAAATTTATGCCATCCGAGATGCTCGAAACGCAGGCCAATCACGAAAAGTTGCGCGGAATCGCTACCGGTTTGTCACAGCATCTTGCCCTCGTTCAATTGATCCAGGAAATGTTCGTAGTTCAAAACTTCGATTCCATCGATATTTCTATTGACTGCTTCCGAAGTGATGATGATTGATCTTCGAGGGTTGAACTCTTCATTGAAGGCCTTGATCGCGCGCAGGTCTCCTTGCCTGACACGGCTTTTGACCTCTCTACTGCCACAGCTCCATTGCCCAGTACAAAATCCACTTCAAGGCCGCTATTGGTTCGCCAGTAGTTGATTCGTGCGTCCCATTCCTGATAACTGTTCGCTGCGACAAGCTCGAGGAAGATGAAGTGCTCGAAGCTGTTCTCGAAATTGTTGCCGTGCGGATTTAAGATTGCGTTGCCCAGCATGTAGTTCGCTACGCCAATGTCGAACAGATAGAACTTCGGAGCGCTCGAGATCGTGCGGCGGTTGGATTTTTTTGTGAACGGGTAGATCAGGTGCCCGACCAGCGTATCTGCAAGAATTTCAAAATACGCGCGAACGGTTTTCGCATCGATCGCGCAGTCGCGGGCGATTGATGAATAGTTTAGCATCGCCCCGTGGCAGAACGGCAAGGTGTCGAAAAATCTAGAGAAACCGGCGGCATTTCTGACCAAAGCCTCATTGAACACCTCCTGTGTCAGATAATCCTGCACGTATGCCCTGAGTGACCGCTTGGCCATTTTCTTGGCGTATAGCCCTGGCAGCAATCCAGTCGACATGGCTGTGAGCAAATCAAACTTCGGCACTTCGCTCCAAGTCAGAGGGTGCAAGTTGAATTTCCATGCCCTGCCGCCGAGCAGGTTCACGCCGCTACGCTTCAGTTTCCGCGCACTGGACCCGCAAAGCACGAAGCTCATTCTTTCTGATTCGATGAGTCTGTGAACTTCGTCCAGAAGCGACGGGACTTTTTGAATTTCATCAATGATGATCGGCGATGCTCGGGCCGTTGCGTCAAACGAGCGTAGCTCTTCACCAAGGGAGTTCGGCTTTGACAGGAAGCGGATCATCGCGCTCGCATCAAGCAGATCGAAGCTGATGCTGTCAGGGAATTGGTGCTTGAGAAGCGTCGATTTGCCCGTTTGCCGCGGCCCCCAGAGGAAGGCAGATTGACCCTGAAGTAGAGAAATCTTGCAATTTCGTTCGTAGATATCGATCATGATATTCCTGATTAACTATGTTAATCAGGAGTTATGCCCTTAAAAACAGAGCATTTATCGCACTTGACCATGAATTAATTTGATCTGCGACCCGCCCGTCCGTCACCGGGTGCATGCAAACCGCATCTGGTTTCCCCGGTAAACGTTCGCGTCCAATATGCGGCGAATCATGCAGTCTGGCTCATACAACTAACGCAAAGCCCTGCCTATGCAAATCTGTTTGTATACTGGTTAAATCACTTGGAATCGCAAGTCAGCTGGCCGTGGCGAGATGATTTCGTTGGCATACTGTTTTCAGTTGTTTTATAATTTTATATGTAGGGACGGCCGTCAACAAGTCATTTGCTCACAAGCGGTTTGTTTCTTAGCAATGGTGGCAGGCAATGTTTCACAGTATGCTGTTTCAACAAAAGTGCCGAATGGATGCGAAACAAACGAGAAGCTCATAAAAAGACTGGCCCTGCTCCACGTTTGCAATTCTTGTCATCAAGCACAGGCGGTGACGGCTTTTTGAATTCGATAGTATCGGGAGAGCGACTCTCAAATGTCTCCGAAATTGTCCGTGAGTTGATTCAAAACAGCACCGATGCGGCTCGAGAAGCGGGACGTTCTGAAACAATGGTAGACTTTGTTCTTGACGAATTCATCCCGGCTCAGATACCGGGCATCGATGATTACAAAGATGCGCTGAAGTATTGCCAAGAAACTCATAAATCCATTGAGAATTGCGAAGCCACAATAGAGAAGATGCGACACCAGCTTGAGCGTGAGCGAATTCCTGCATTGAGTGTTCTTGACAATGGAATCGGTTTGAATCCCGATAGAATGAATCGTTTGCTTGGAGACGGAATTACCAGCAAGACACAAGATTGGTCTAACTCAGGTGGGTCATATGGTGTAGGTCATGTAACTGCTTTCGGTGCATCCGACATGCGCTACATTCTGTATGGAGGAGTTACAAGCGACAACAAAAAAACCATGTCGGGTCACGCGATTCTCGCATCTCATTTCCCCCCCCCCCCCCCCCCCTTGCAATTCAGTAGTTGACGAACACCACGGACTGCGTGGTAAAGACGGATACTTCATCTGTCGGATAGATTCGCGTACTCGTTCGCTGTCGGAACGATTCGTTTTTCCTTCCGATGGCGATGTGCCTCCTTTAGTTCATAAGAAGCTTGAGGACTTGCAGGCAAAATATGGTAGCGGCTCTGTAATCTCGATTTTGGGCTTTAACGACTTCAATCTCGGCGGCCCCCGTTCCCGAGACGATGCCATTGATGAAATATTTCGCGCAGTCGCTCGAAATTTTTTCATTCGCATTCTAGATGGAAAACTCCATGTCACATGTGATGGAAAAGAAATGACACCTGAGCACCTAGAGAGCGTGATGCTAAACGGTAAGTCTCAGAAGCGGCGAAAGAGTGAGCTTCAAGCAATTAGTGGTAGTAAATCATATTCTGATTACGTAACCATCAAAAAGAAAAAAGAGGTAATAGAAACAGAATACGGCAACTTCGATTTGTACTACAGACAAGCAACACCCGATGAATCCATACGGATTTCACTATACAGACAAGGGATGTATATTACAGACTCTATCACTAGAAACACCCCCGCTATCTACGGAAAGTACAAGCCCTTTAGTGCCGTAATTTCGATTGATACTAGTTCAAATCGGCTTAATGAGGCGTTTCAACTGATCCGCGGAGCAGAAGGGCCCAAACACCTCGAAATTAACGCGATGCGATTGCTCGATGCTCATAGAACAAAATTCTTTGATTTTTTTGAGCAAGTTCAAGAGCAAATACGAATGAGATGCGTTGAAGACTCGACAGAGGAGTTGGTTCCTTCGATATTTGACTTTGTTTTCGATGGCGAAAAACAGATATCACCCAATCCATCTACAAAGACAGATGCCAGAAAAGATTCACATGAATTAACCGCCGTGGATGAAGCAACTCATGGGTTTGGAGCCGGGGAACAGGGAGCGGGGTCCGAAGGTGGAGGCAAAACTGAGCGCAAAGATAGACATCTTGTTCGCAGTCGGTGCGCCATCAAAGTGGCGGCGAAACGGGATAAAGATTGCATTCAATTGATTATTAAAGCAGAGAAGAACATTAAAGACGCACGCCTCTATCTGGGCATTCACAGTGGTTCTGATGCCACTTGTAGTTCTCCTCTCAATGATCAACCGATTAAATTCAAAATTGTGTCGAGAGACGGAAAAACTATCGATTCAAAGGGTGCGAAATCCAAAGGAGTGGGGTCCATAGAACGTGGCAAGCCCAAGTCCATTTCGCTGAAGTTGCTGGACGAAGTGCACAATGACGCTGTTATTAAGGTATCAGTTGACGACCACGGAGTTGCGGCAGGATGAGTACATTAACTCCCGCGTTCAGCAACTTTCCAATCATGGCTAGTGGAAACATGGATTACGTCGATGGCAATTCGTATTCCGTCGATTTATATAGCGGTCCTGTAACTGATACGGCAGTGCGGCGCATTCAGCACAAATTGTCTGGACGGTGTTGGGTTCGCAATCTCATCGATGATGGTTCAGCCAAGTTTGCTTGTATTGTCGCGGTTCCTTGGTGTTCGTATAGATCAGTGTTTACAGCGTCGACAACTACCACAAACGGCGACAGGGAAGTGGTTGCCGATCAGTCAATTGATTGCACCACCGAAGAATACGCCAGTCCCCTAATGTTGCAACCAATTATTGTTGTTTGCCGCGAGTTGAAACGTGTTCATCTATCGGAGGAAGACGGCATAAATCAACTTTGGATTGGATCCGAAGTCGATGTCCCTAAGGGTGCCAAGATTGCATATGGTCCTTGTTTTCATGGTGCCGCAATCACACAAAGCATTCTAAAAGTAAAAGAGGTTGACCGCCTTCCGAAGGGTTGCTTTGAAGTTTATGCTGTGGCGGATGAAGGTTTCTATTTCTCCGTTGAAACTTCAAGAGATTTATTTGAAAAATTGAAAAACCCAGGCAACGCGATCAAGCATCGAGACAGCATATATTGCTTTGCCCTATCCCAAGGTTTAGATATCCTCCGCAAAGATTACCAAGAAGACGAAAAGTGGCGGAACCATGTCAACCTCCGGCACTTGCATAGTTTTCTTAAGAAGAAAGGCTGGTCCACTTGGGATGAGGATAATTTTAAGCCAAATAGTGTGGTGGCGCAGTGGGTGCCGCACGAAATTGATCCAATGGACAACGATTGAGATCAATGGATCATTGTGTAGCGTAAACCGGTTATGTCACAAGATAAAGTCTTTAGATTGCAAATAATCAGAGCAGATGAACTCGCAAAAATACGGTCTGATCTGACTGCAAAAATTGTTGATAAGGATGCCAAGCATCCGGATACGGAAAAACAATTGGAGTTCGCTAGGAGAGTTGTATCTGAACGAATTTGTGATTTTTTAGATTTGTACAATAATCTCCCCAAAGAAGAGGGGTGCGTGGAAGTTCAGTTTCCAGATTCCAAGGAGAAAATGACTGAGAGTGAATACAGCGGCCCTCCTCTTGACTCTGAACAAAAGATATACGAAAGGCTTAAATTTATCTCACCGCGTACGGCAGCATCTACTGCATTTTGGACCACTTACCACATTGAACTGATTCAAAGAGAAATCATTGAACCGGGTTACTTGGCGGCAAAAGCAGGTGCATCGCAAACAGGTAGAGCCAGACTCGAAAGCGCGATCAAGAGAGAAAACAACAAACAACTCGATGAAAGCGTTCGAACAGTTTTGCGGCGACTAGGCGGTTTGCCGGAAGTGCGGGGCAATGTCTCTGTATTTGTTGATTGTCATCTTGCTCGAGCTTGGTGGCGAGGGTACATCGCGAATGCGGTAGCAGAAGATAGCCAATATGATTGCAACGACATATGGAGTTTGTTGCACTTACCCGCAGCTCCGTGGGTTCCAATGATGGAGTATGGGGTGAAACGTTTGACAGTAATCTCGGATAGAAAAGTACGCTCCGCATTTATCGCCCGCTTAATCGAGTTGCAAGTTAACGCACAAACACAGCATCGAAAGAATCTTATAACCGACTGGCTAGGCCAAATTGGCAAGCTTAGTGCTGGTCGGGAATTGGGGTTTTTGGAGTTCGATGAAAATCTTGCATTGTTTAAAAACAGCTTCGGCAGACTGTGATTGCAGGCTATGAGAGTTCAATATTACCATCAAGAACATGCTGAAATGCCCCATGTCGTCAAATTTTCAGGAGGGCGGTCTAGTGCGATGATGCTCATGGAATTGCTGAGAGCAGGTCAATTGTCTTCATCACGTGGCGATGTAGTTTTGTTCAACAATACCTCTGCCGAGCATCCTGAAACATACAAGTTTGTAGTCAAGTGTAAGGAGTATGCCGAATCCAATTTCGATATTCCTTTCTTTCTGATTGAGTTTCGAACTTATGAAGATGCATGGCTTGGCCGCTGGAGACGGGCATCGACGTATCGCATGGTAAAACCGTACCCATATCGAAGTTACAAAAGCAAGCGTTCATACGGCTATCGTTATAAAGGCGAGGTGTTTAAGGACTTTGTTTCTTGGAAATCTCAATTGCCCACTAGGTTTTCAAGAACATGCACAGAATATTTGAAGCTGCGCACGACCGCGCACTTCTTGGAAGATTGGTTTGGCCGGATTGAGAGGACATCAATCGATGACGCTATGCCGAAGAATGATGGCAACCGGTTGGCAAATCAAAGAGGTTTCAAAAATAGCAACCCTCGACTCGGTCACTTTTCTGATAAGTCGCTTATGCCAGATCCTGAGTTTTATGGCGCGAGATCCGAAAAAGTTCGCTATCACCTGCAACAGCCAACAGTGCGTGAGCCGCAAGCATATCAAGATTTTACAAAAGTGCGTTTAAATCGCATTCGCAATCCGCTTGTGAAGCAGCATGTTTTCGATCATAAAGCGAATCTCCGAGGAGAATACGCGTTGCCCTTTGTTTCATTGGTTGGGCTCAGGGCGGATGAACCAGTGCGCGTTGCGAGAGTGTTGGCCAGAAACAGCATTCCGGCCTCGAACGACAAAATAGCTGATGGAGAGATTGTTTACGCGCCCTTGTTTGACTCTGCGATTTGCGCAACTGAGGTTTTTGAATATTGGAGAAAACAGCCCTTTGGTTTAAAAATTCCTGACGAAGTTAATCTCTCCAATTGCGTGTTTTGTTTCATGAAAGGAACCAAAGCTCTGCGTGATCTAGCACAAAATCATAGTGTTGGTGATGGCCCCGGCAATATTCGATGGTGGGCAGATTTCGAGGCTCAATATGCAAACTGCATCCCAACAAAAGGCAAACAAAATAGCAATACCGTCTTTGGGTTCTTTGGTGCCAATGCGACTACCTATAAAGATATTGCGAATGGCAAGAGGTGTTCGCCGCACGAACACCAATCCGAATTCATGTCATGTGAATGCACCGACTAGTCTTGATGCATCCGATTTAAGTTTTGCGCCCTGCTGAAAATCAAGTCTACCTTGACTATCAAGCCGCTACTCCGGTTGATTCCAGAGTGCTGGATGAAATGCTGCCTTTCTTTATGGAAGTATACGCGAATCCTCACGCCACTACGCACCGGCATGCGTTGATGTCAAGTCGAGCAGTTGAAACTGCTAGAGCGCAAATCGCAGGTTCCCTTGGAGCGCATCCAAAAGAAATAATTTTCACATCAGGCGCGACGGAATCAAACAATATGGCCATATTGGGTGTTGCTGCCGACGCTGGAAAGCAGCGCCGCAAGGTCATAACTCAAACCACAGAACACCTTTCTGTGCTTGAACCAATAAAGAAACTTCAGAGTCGAGGGTTTGAGACGGAGAGGGTAGGTGTTCAAAGGAGCGGAGTCGTAGACATAAATCAATTGGAGCGCTCGATTGATCACAGAACGTTGTTGGTTTCGGTGATGCTGGTGAATAACGAGACTGGTGTCATTCAGCCAGTCGAGGAGATAGCTCGGATATGTAAACGGCATGATGTCATACTTCATTGTGATTGCGCTCAGGCGCTGGGGCGCGTACCCCTTAACCTGAAGAAAATTCCGATAGGAATGGCCACGTTTTCCGCTCACAAGATATACGGCCCCAAAGGTGTTGGTTGTCTATTTGTTCGAAGCAAGCTCCGGAAAATACTGAAGCCAATTCTTTATGGAGGTGGGCAGGAAGGAGGATTGCGACCGGGAACGCTACCGGTTCCTCTCTGTGTGGGGTTTGGCCGCGCTATCGAGCTTGCAGTCGATGAGCAACCTCTGTTTGCTAAAGATGCTAAACATCGCATCAACTTGATTCGCGGCGCTATTGACGCTACCGATTTCACCGTACGCTATAACGGTGATCCGGCGTATACAGCACCTGGCTGCTTGAATTTCTCGCTCGCAGGCATTCGTGCGGAGGCTCTACTCGAAACTTGGAGTGATCTGGAACTCTCAACAGGGTCCGCATGCACTGCTACGAAACAGAAATCGTCACATGTCCTGAGTGCGATGAAAGTCCCGCGTCCTTTGATTGAATCAGCGATCCGATTAAGTATCGGTCGGGAGACAACGACACCTGATGTTGAAAAGATATTGAGCCACATTGCAGATATAGGCAATCTGAAGAGCAGCATGAACTAAACCGATGGGCGAGTCAATGAGCGGTGTTGAAGTACAAGAACACTCAGTCGAAAATTGGTTGAACAAACTTTCCAAAGGAGAAATTGTCCTTCCTGAATTTCAACGCGATTTTGTGTGGGACAGGCATCGTATCTGCGATTTTGTTCGAGCGATACTCCGAAACCAGCCGGTCGGCTGCCTATTGATTTTGCCGATCAATGAGGATAAAGGGCAAAGGTTTCGCCACCGATCAGTACAAGGCATTGAGCATAAGCAAAGTAAGGAATACGAAAGCCTGCTTTTGGACGGGCAGCAAAGGCTGACAGCATTATGGCAGGTGGTTCAAGATAATACTAGTGGTCAAAAGTATCGCTATTACATCAAGCTCGACCTGGATGAGCGAGACTCATTGGGTCCAATAATCGAATCTCATTCTGCATCCCTGAATTGGACAGAAGACCCTGGCAAGTGCTTCAGCAAGGATTTAATCCCACTTTCATTATTGTGGAGAAGATCTAAATTCGAAAGAGGCATGGTCTATGAAAACGATCCGGTTCAATTGTGGTTTAGGGCCGCTGTTGGTGCAGAAAAGTTTAAGCCTGATTCGTTCTTCAAACTTAGCAATTGGATTTCCGCACGTAGTGAGGAATTTCGAAATTACAGAATACCGTCGCTTGTATTGGACAAAAAAACCACGAAGATGGAAGCAATCAACACCTTCATTGAGACGAATACTTCATCACAAAAGCTTCGTAAATTTGACATTATTGTTGGTGAATTTCTCTCACATCAAGAAGGTCGTCTTCGTGATCTTCGAGAAGAGGTAAATCGAGAGGTTGAATACATTGACAATTACATGAACATTTCTGATGTCGGAGATTTACTGCTCAAAATTGCATGTCTATGCGTAAATCTAGTGCCCACAGAGAAGCATTACTCTGATCCGAAAGTGCTCGAGTACCTAAATTTGCATTTCAATCGGATTGCAGAAGGGATCAGATGGACGGTTGAACTTCTTCAAGCTGAAAATATTTTTGATAAACAACGCCTTCCCTCAACAATTCCCTTTCGAGTCCTACCTGCTCTGCACCAAAAGCTTAAGCCAAGGGATTTAGATTTCCCACTTCCAAACAAAGTTGCGCGGGCATATCTGTGGCGAACGTTTGTCACAGAGCGTTATGTTCGATCCGCAAATATGTTGCTGAAGGAAGATCTCGATAAGCTCTCTTTGGTTTTTACTGCTCCTGAACAATCGAGACTGAAAGATGTGCCGATTTGGGATGACGCAAAGTACCAGTTGCCTAGTGAAAGGTTGCTCATAGAGCAAGCATGGCCAACTGGCCAAGGTCTGCTAAAAAGAGCAATTTTGGCGGTTTCTCTTCGCAGCGGAGCAAAAGATATCAATACAAACCAGAAGATAAGCAACAAAAATATAAAGTTACGCGAATATCACCACATATTTCCCAAAAGGTATTTGGAAATGAATCGCATTGACTACAGAGAAGCGAATATTGCATTAAATTGTGTGTTGATCAAAGCCAGGACGAATAGAAAAATTGCTAGTAATCCACCATTAACTTACTTCAAGAAACTGTACGAATCCAATAAGTCAGATGTAGAGATTACTGAAAACGACGTCAAGGTAATGCTTCGTTCGCACGCTCTACCAGAATCTATGCTAAACGTTCCAAACGATTCAAACATAAAGAAGCTATACAAAGACTTCATCACTGCGCGCGCCAAACTTGTGAAGTCGCATATTCTGCAGCTAGCAAATGGTGATGATCCTCAAGGTGACTAAAAATTGTTTTTAATCTCAGTGCTGTCCCCATATCAAACCTCGTTTGAATAAGTTGGCTACAGCACACAGGCATATCAGAAAACTCCTCGTCTCGGCGCGTGCCGCTGTTCAAAAGCGTAGTCGAAAACGCACGATGCGCCGACCATCTCACGAAACCGCAAGGTCGCACTTGCGCCAAGCGAATCCGTAAGGCGCACAGGCTCGCCCAATGCGAATTGCACCGGCTGTTGCTGGCCATCATTGATGGCGACGTTCTCCGCGTAAAGGTAGGTGCGATCAAGATTGTCCAGCGCAAGGTTCAATTGCCCCTGAATTCCTCTCAGATGTCCTGAGTGGCTGGCAATGACCTGCGAGCCGCCGTCCGTCACCGGATGCATGCAAACCTCAAGTCGCTTGCCCGGCAAATGATCGCGCTCTACATGGGCCTTGTATCCATCTGCAGCGCACATCACGACCATCGGCAGCTCGGCATGCAGCACAAACTCGGCATGCCCGAAAGTATCCGTCCGTGTCTCGAGCCAAGTCTTATTCGGGTAAAGCATCAAGATATGCGCGTCAGGCAGCGGTTCTCCCGTGTCGCCTCGGACAACCTCTACCGCAGCCGGAACACCGTTCGATACGGGCGGGCTAGCCGCTGGCAAAACGACCCTTAATTCTCGCTCGCCAATTAACTCGAAGTTTGGATACCGTCCCGCAAGGGCAAAGGTTTCGTCTTGAATCACCGCGATTCCTTCGCCGCGCCGTTCGATGAAATGCGGACGCCCATCAGAACCTGGCACGCCATCGCCCACCGTGCATTGCCCAAGCCGGGATGCCAGCAGTTCATTGCGCGTAAATTGGCTGATGCGCAAGTCATCCGTAGACATCGAGTTGCAAAGCCCTCCGGGGGAATACAACTCCAGCCGATCGTCAAACATGAACAAGCGAATTCGGGATCCGGAAATTGCGTAATCTCGATGCACAACCGCGTTGACGACCGCTTCAAATATTGCTCGCTCGCTGAACTGCGGTACATCTATGCGCGCAGGATCTTTGAATGCCGCGACGCGGCGGTTGGCGACCACGAACCGGACCGCGTCTCGAACCTGTTGATCATTCCGCGATCGTCGCGCCGGCGCGCTCGCTCGGCAACTTCGCCGAGCAGGCGAACTTCAAAAATGCGCTGGCGACCGTCGCCCGCCAGCTCGAGGCGGCCGTGCTCGGGCATGCTCGGCTGGCCGCCGAAGCGGTCTTGAATATGGTCGAGGGCATCGCCTCGCGCACCGGCAAGACGCGGCCCGGACGGTCGCATCCGAGAGTGTCGAGGCGCCCCGACGACCGCTTCCGCAACTCGAACCGCAAATCCGCCAAGGCGGCGCTGCCGGCAGCATGGCGGCGGGGCGGCCGGCGGCGGATCGGTGCGCCTTCTTAAGTAAGTGAATGCCATTGCGGGCTGGAGAAGCTCGGCAACCTTTCTTCGCACGGCTCGGCGGCCATCGATGTAATTGGCTTCAAGCAGTGCCACAGCGGTGTCGTAACGCTTCTCCTTGAGCACCACTTTCTGCACACTGTCAGGGACGATTTCAGATGCTCGTAAAGTTTTTCAACCAATTCAGCAAAGCTCGGCAATCCGGCTGGAGCTGAGATCCCAGCGCCGCAAAAAAATACGACGCGATTTTCTTCGTGCGCCTGAAGCAGGCGTTCTGGAATGTCTGGACCGTTTGGAAAAAATTGCATTTCCCTCTTTGCAGAAACTAAATTGATGAGTAATTGATATTATTGCATACAGAAAGTCGATGTTTCTGCGAGGTTGGCGGCTCCGCGGCGCGGGACTAGAGGGGCTCACAAAGAACTAAAAAAGAAATACAATCGTAAAGCATTGATATCGAATGATTCACGATTTTATTCTTTTCGTGTCAGCATGACCGCCGAAGGCGGGCTTGCCCACTTTTGAAAATCAGTTTCTCGCGGATGCATCGGGCAATGACACGAACCTTGGCCTAAGAGGATGGTTAATTTCGATCAGTGTCCGGATTTCTTTCATATCTTTTTTGAATTTCTTCGATTCAACCTGACGATATTGCCAGTAGCTGAACTCAGTAGATCGGTGACACTCAACGATTGCTTCGATCGCCCGTTCCGCGTAGTCAAGAGCCGTAGCTTTGTTGCCCAACACCCAGTAGACGATCGTCATGCACTGCAGGTAGTTTGGAGTTGGATTGTCTTCTAATCGGGTTCGATCTGCTTCCGCAACACGTTTAAACAATTTTGATTCAACCGCACTTGTTTCTCCCCAAGTAGCCATAGCGAAGTTGAATTTGTTTTCGACAGGCCAGCCGGCTCGACCGCATCCTTCAACTCGAAACAAATTCGCCGCATCTGAAAATTTTCCAAACGCCATGTATATCAAGCCCAATGCATGCTCTGTTTCATCACGCAGCTCATCTCGTATATCGCTCATTTCAATGATCTGCTCATAAAGCGATGCGGCCAATCGCATCTCGGAATCCGAGATGTTGAATCGCTTCGCTAATAGAAATTTTCTGTCGGGTTCTAGAGACGACAAGGCATCAGTTCTAGCGATTAGCTCCGGTTCGGCCGCGCTTGTTCGGATCAATCGAGAGACGGCCTCTCGCAAAAGATGATGGTTGCTTTGTTTCAAGTTCAGTACGTGCAATAGATCATCGCGCATGCGGTCTGTTTCTTTTCTTAGCTCGTAAATCCGAGATCGGATTAAATATGCTTCCAGAACGTCGTATCCGGCATCAATCGCTTGATTGAGTAGAAAAATCGCCGAATCCAGCTCGCCGACAAATTCTTTGTACCGGCCTAAGTGAAACAACACTTCTCCATCTGCGCAGTGCGCCTTTTCAATCTTGTCGAGCATGGCTTCTTCAGAAGACGTATCTTCTTGGATTGAATCTCTGCCTATGCCCGGCCATTTCCATGGATGACGCATTCGTTCAATGAATTGCAGTGCACCATCTCGGTCCTCATGATTATGCACGGAGATCTCTTGTGCAATTTTTTCGTATTCACTCGATAGTCGGCTTCGCGGGCGGTCTCTTGAAAATACCACTTGATTCAAGAGGGAGAGGCTGTCATATCGATGGACGGTCAAAGGTTCCTGCCGAAAATCAAGCTGCTTTTGAAATCTATTGATCATGTTTTTGAGGATACTGTCCTCGTCATCCAGATCAGGCACATTGGACATCACAAAATGAAGTTTGATTGATTTGTTTCGACCGCTGTCGGCTTCAGCTCTTATGGTGCTTGTCACGCTACTTAGCCCGCGCAAATTCTGCTCATTCGGGAAAAACAGCATAACAACAGCGTTGGGAAGTTGTCGGGTGCAGATTCCGCATGTATCGGTGTGACCCGTACGGGAGTCTATGAGCACATAGTCTGGTCGATATGAATTCTTCCATTGCTCTTTGAGATCTTCAAGCAATAGAAAACCATCATGCTTCTCATAAAGGGCGCCCCAGTCAATTTGACCGAACTTCGCGGAGTAGGACTTGCTTCGTCCGGCGGACATGACCCACAGTTTTCCATTCCTATTGCCGATTGGCGGACATTCTTTTACATAGTCCGACACATTCGGGGAATAGCCTGATTCCAGATAATCATTAATAAAATCAATAATTCCTGGAACATTTTTGCTTGATCTAAATACATCGAAAGTATCTAGTCCAGGTGCTTCAATGTCGAAATCAACCGCAAGCACCCTGCGTCCCTTCATTGCAAAATTAACGGCGGTATTGACAAGCGCCATGGTTCGTCCGACACCGCCTTTAAAGGAATAGAATGTAGTTACGTACATGGCTTCAGGCTACTGCGCGAAGTTGAAAGCCCTGCTGTTTCTTTTTTAGCGCATCGTTCACCTTCAGAGCACGAAACCGATTAGGGACGGGTGCACCGCTAGCTGGGCATTGAGCTTGAGCTTTTACAATCTCCTTTAGTCGGCTCATGATATCCGCGTGGGAAAGAAGACGCAGGTACCGGTCGTATGCATGCGTCTGCATGGAGATGCCATTCTCCCAGCGATTAATCGATGCTTCCCCAAGTCCCGTGATTTTGCAAAACTCGGCCCTCGTCAAATTAAATCCTCTACGAATGCTCCGTATTTCATCAGGGGTGATAACGCCAAGATGTCGGCATATGGCATTGTGCTTTATGCGTTCTCCTTCTTTGTCCAGATAGTCAAAATCACAGAATTCGCACCGCCGTACAGGAACGGTCACGCTCAACTTTGCCATGGACTTTCCTGCCCCGTAATCAAACGTGAAAGGAGTCCATGAGGTTGCGATCTGCGCATTTGCGCAAATTGGACACTCAAGCTCATTCTCTACTAGTTGCAATTTCGCCTTTTCTCGCTTTGATTTCATTTCAATGTCACCGCTTCAATTTTCCGAATAGTGAAAGCTTCGCCCGATAATTCGCCCCGACCCGAGCTGCAATTTGATGTATATCTCTCGGCTGTCCGGCTCAATGCGGGACTTCATGACATAGCCTGTTTTTCCGGGAGGATGATCCAGTGCTATTGTCTCCACTGGATGTTCGTTCTCTAACAGGCAAGCAATGTATTCCCAAGCAGATGAATCCGTGAAATACTCGTCGACTTTCCCATTCGGATTGGATACCTGTTCCGGATTCCATTTAGTTGGACGATTTGGAGCAAACTCTGATGTGCGCGCCTTACTCCTTCTCGAAAGGACAACCATTTGATTTCTTATTGAACGATTTATCTCCATTATTTCATTTTCTTGTTAGAATTATATCATATGATTGATCAATGGTGGTGCGATTTTAAGCAAGTGGAAGCTGATATCGGAATGCATCAGATGTGCCATTATCCCCAAAATCAGTGTTAGAGATTTTTTGGCTAATTTTCGTTGAAATCCGCGGCGCGGAGAGATTTTGGCGCTCGCCGCGCCGAAGCCGCCGCGAAGCTCGCGGATGCGATTTTCGGAGTCGGCTCCCCTTCGGTTGCATTAGTGGACCGCCTTGGAATCGCTCCACTGGCAGAAGCTGGTCGCCAGCGTCCGGTAGACGAAGCCGACATGCCGGTCTCGGCGATGTGGCCGACGATCGGCATGTAGCTGCGCTCCTTTTTGCAGGCGGACTGCGCCGCCGACTTTTCGTAGCGCACCGCGGTCGCGTCGATGTCCAGGGCCGCTCTCTTGCGGTCGTGTAGCGCGACCGCCAGCAGGCGACGGTTGATCAGCGCCCGGCGCATGGAACGCGCGCCGCGACGCGCCCAGGTGCCGCAGCCACACTAGGGTATCGTCATGCGGCAGCTTGCGGATGCCGAGCAGCTCCATCAGCGGCCGCTCCTCGTGTAGCTGCGCCGCCCCGCTCAGATGGCGGGAGCTCCCATGCATCATCAGCATGAACGTGACGAGATACGCGCCCGGGCGGAAGACGCGGTTGCTGCCCGGCTCCGGCATCAGCCACTCGAAATGTGCGTCGAGTCTGAGCCTGCGCATCAGCTAGCCAGCATCGCCAAGCCGCTCGCGAAGCTGGTTTGTCTTTCGTGGCGGAAATCTTGCAGGATTTGATATCCATAAAGCCTTGCCTCCATCGTGTCCGCCCAACGGGTGAAAGGTTCTTTTTTTCAAAAACCCGCATTATGCAAGGCTTTATCCCCTTTTGCAGCCTCCCTAACGCGATTTTAAGGCATTAAGCTTACTTCAAGAAACTGTACGAATCCAATAAGTCAGATGTAGAGATTACTGAAAACGACGTCAAGGTAATGCTTCGTTCGCACGCTCTACCAGAATCTATGCTAAACGTTCCAAACGATTCAAACATAAAGAAGCTATACAAAGACTTCATCACTGCGCGCGCCAAACTTGTGAAGTCGCATATTCTGCAGCTAGCAAATGGTGATGATCCTCAAGGTGACTAAAAATTGTTTTTAATCTCAGTGCTGTCCCCATATCAAACCTCGTTTGAATAAGTTGGCTACAGCACACAGGCATATCAGAAAACTCCTCGTCTCGGCGCGTGCCGCTGTTCAAAAGCGTAGTCGAAAACGCACGATGCGCCGACCATCTCACGAAACCGCAAGGTCGCACTTGCGCCAAGCGAATCCGTAAGGCGCACAGGCTCGCCCAATGCGAATTGCACCGGCTGTTGCTGGCCATCATTGATGGCGACGTTCTCCGCGTAAAGGTAGGCGCGATCAAGATTGTCCAGCGCAAGGTTCAATTGCCCCTGAATTCCTCTCAGATGTCCTGAGTGGCTGGCAATGACCTGCGAGCCGCCGTCCGTCACCGGATGCATGCAAACCTCAAGTCGCTTGCCCGGCAAATGATCGCGCTCTACATGGGCCTTGTATCCATCTGCAGCGCACATCACGACCATCGGCAGCTCGGCATGCAGCACAAACTCGGCATGCCCGAAAGTATCCGTCCGTGTCTCGAGCCAAGTCTTATTCGGGTAAAGCATCAAGATATGCGCGTCAGGCAGCGGTTCTCCCGTGTCGCCTCGGACAACCTCTACCGCAGCCGGAACACCGT
Organism: Arenicellales bacterium; assembly: GCA_965214875.1. Taxonomy (GTDB): domain Bacteria; phylum Pseudomonadota; class Gammaproteobacteria; order Arenicellales; family JAJDZL01; genus CBDAUN01. The sequence continues at coordinate 21,539 of OZ243980.1, forward strand.
TCGATACGGGCGGGCTAGCCGCTGGCAAAACGACCCTTAATTCTCGCTCGCCAATTAACTCGAAGTTTGGATACCGTCCCGCAAGGGCAAAGGTTTCGTCTTGAATCACCGCGATTCCTTCGCCGCGCCGTTCGATGAAATGCGGACGCCCATCAGAACCTGGCACGCCATCGCCCACCGTGCATTGCCCAAGCCGGGATGCCAGCAGTTCATTGCGCGTAAATTAGCTGATGCGCAAGTCATCCGTAGACATCGAGTTGCAAAGCCCTCCGGGGGAATACAACTCCAGCCGGTCGTCAAACATGAACAAGCGAATTCGGGATCCGGAAATTGCGTAATCTCGATGCACAACCGCGTTGACGACCGCTTCAAATATTGCTCGCTCGCTGAACTGCGGTACATCTATGCGCGCAGGATCTTTGAATGCCGCGACGCGGCGGTTGGCGACCACGAACCGGACCGCGTCTCGAATCTGTTGATCAAGCGGCCCGCTTATGTCGCGCGCATCCACCTGATGTTTTGCATCTGCTCGAGTGCCTCGATATCGAACTGCCTGAATCCACGCATTCGGCAGCCACTTGCGCGGATCTGCGCAGGCCAGCAGAATGCCGGCAACGGTTGCTCGCACAACGTCGTTCGGGTCGGTTTTGACGAACTTAAGTTTCGACAGTGCCGCTTGAGCGGCTTCATTCGCGCGCGAGCTTGCATAGCGCCGCCAAAGATCTGGTTCGAGGCTGTTGATGCCTGTGCCATGCACCGCTTGGGCATCCGTCGAAGCGACATCGGATTGTCCCCTTGAATGCAGCAATCTGCGCATTTCAGCCGGCTCCATTTGCCGCTTCGCATCTCCTCGGCGTCGAAAATAGCCGCCAGGCGATCGGTGCACTGCCGCACTTTCGGGAATCTCAACCACAAGAGCGCCGCCGCCGGCTGGCTCGGGAGCAAGAATGCGGCGCACAGCAAAGTCCAGCGGAGGCTTGACGCTGTCAGTGCAGATATCGCGTATATGGCCGACAAGCAGATCAAGCTGCTTGGAGCTGAGAGATTGCGGCTGCCGGTCGTCCGTCACGCCCAGCACCAGCCACCCTCCACGGCCGTTGCCGAACGCGGCCAACTCGTCGGCTAGCGGATCTTTCCGAGGCGCATGGACTTTGTCGCCGCGAAATTCAACGGATTTCAACTTTAGATTCGAGTCTTCGCCAAGCTGAACTTGCGACCAGATGCGGGAGAGTTCATTAGGAGCCATCATGCCAAAATAACGAGACCAGCATAGACTTGCAAATCATTCTATTTATAACCAAATTGCGCATCATCGGTCACTTGAAATTCGCAAGATGCTCAATCAGGCGCGAAACCTCCGCTTCGCTGTTGTAGTGCGCGATGCTGATGCGCGCAACGCCGCCAAGGCGCGCCAGCCCCATGGCATCAATGCACCGCTTGGCATAGAAATCGCCCGAGCTGATGCCGATGCCTCGCCGACCGAGATGCTCGGGCAGTTCGGATGACTTGCGCTCGCGCATGACGAATGAAATCGTCGGCACCCTCTGATTCTTGTCCGCCGTAGAGCGACCGATGATTTTGGAGGGTCGAATAGTCGCCTTCCAAAACTTTGAGGCACACCTCCAAAGGGCAGGAGGGTTTGCCAAGCAAGTCAGCGTGTTTTCTTTCTAAATCTATACTCATACAGATTACCGTAATGAATCGATGTTTTCGTAACGATTGTGTCCTCTGAAGCTGATCAGAGAAAGCTGCAATACAACGGTTGCGCGGAGTGCGCCAACGCAACCAGCCGCTGCGAGTTCCACCAGTTCTACCAGGGCGACCCGGATGTCGACATGCCCGATGCGGAACTAGCGAACTGTCAGTGCTTCTACAACTGCTATCGGCCGCATGAGTCATTAAAGCAACTCGCTCCGATGGAATCGCATAGCATGAAGTTCAACCAGACCGCGCCCGCCGCCTAAAAAGTCTCGCATGTATTGAACCCGTGCACCCAGCTTCGGTTAGAATAAATTCGCCCTACCCTTTGGTCGAGATATTGCGATACCGATATACCGAAGCAAGATATCTCAGACAGCGCCGTCATTGATAAAGATAGAGGCTAAACCGAAACAAATCATAGTGAACAGAAATTTACATGGCAAGTATGGACTATAGCGAATATGTAATCTATGTCGACGAGAGTGGCGATCATAGCCTGAATTCAATTAATCCGCACTATCCTATATTTGTGTTGGTTTTCTGCATTTTCAAAAAATCGGACTATGCAAATGTGATCGTTCCGAAGATCGAAACATTCAAGTTCAATTATTTTGGACATGATGCCATTATTTTGCATGAACGCGATATTCGCAAGCAATCCAAACCATTCGTTTTTCTACAAAATCTCGAAAGACGCAATGCCTTCATGGACGAACTGAATTCACTGGTTGAAAGCATTGAATTCACGGTGGTGGCTGCGGTAATAGAAAAAAGGAAACTTACTAAACCTGACGCAAAATTCAATATTCCTTACACCAAAACTCCGTACAGTTTGGCGTTAATGTTTTGCCTGGAAAGAACATTTGATTTCCTTCGAGACAAAAATCAGCATCACCTTTTAACTCATGTCATAGTTGAGCAACGGGGCAGGAAAGAAGACGACGAACTGGAACTGGACTTTCGACGAATTTGCAATGGTTCAAATTACCGAAGTAAAGCGCTCAATTTCGATATTGTGTTTGCCAATAAGAAAATCAACTCAGCTGGTCTTCAAATTGCTGACTTGACTGCTCGCCCAATAGGTTTGAAAGTAATTCGGCCGGAACAACAAAACCGAGCGCGGAACATCATTGATGAGAAGCTTCGCAGAAATCATGCGGGAAAGATTACAGGCTGGGGACTTAAAGTCTTTCCCTAATAAACGAAAGGCCCTGAGCAATCCCAGAGCCAATCGCCGATCGGGTACATCCCCCAATCCACTATTATCATTGTAAACCTCTTGATAGCGAAACGTCAAATTTATGTACGGGTTCAATACATGTGAGACTTTTTAGGCGGCGGGCGCGGTCTGGTTGGACTTAATGCTATGCGATTCCATCGGTCTCAGATGCTTTAACCCAAATCGGCAATTAGAGGCTAAAATTGCCCGCGAGATCTCGGAAATCGCTAAATTCATGGCATGATTCTTGCCGTAGAGCGGCGGCGGATGCCGCCCGCCTCGAGCCCTCTCATCGCTCTGGCACCGAGCAGCTCGCGCTCGCCAAGCAGATGCGAAATGTCGTCCAGGCGCCGCCCGTCCGCTCCAGCCCCAGATGCCCGAGCAGCTCCGCCGCCAAGCCGGCCCGCGAAGCGGACCTCTTGTCGGTCGATTCGATCTTGTAGGACTGAATATTCGTCAGCCTTGTACCGTTTGTGCCGTTTCCCTGCCTTCACCCGACGGGTGAGACCTCGAAAGCCTTATGATGCAAGGTTTCCCCCTATTTTGCAGCCTCCTAATTGCCGATTAGAGCGATAGCACGCTGCCTGAATCCACGCATTCGGCAGCCACTTGCGCGGATCTGCGCAGGCCAGCAGAATGCCGGCAACGGTTGCTCGCACAACGTCGTTCGGGTCGGTTTTGACGAACTTAAGTTTCGACAGTGCCGCTTGAGCGGCTTCATTCGCGCGCGAGCTTGCATAGCGCCGCCAAAGATCTGGTTCGAGGCTGTTGATGCCTGTGCCATGCACCGCTTGGGCATCCGTCGAAGCGACATCGGATTGTCCCCTTGAATGCAGCAATCTGCGCATTTCAGCCGGCTCCATTTGCCGCTTCGCATCTCCTCGGCGTCGAAAATAGCCGCCAGGCGATCGGTGCACTGCCGCACTTTCGGGAATCTCAACCACAAGAGCGCCGCCGCCGGCTGGCTCGGGAGCAAGAATGCGGCGCACAGCAAAGTCCAGCGGAGGCTTGACGCTGTCAGTGCAGATATCGCGTATATGGCCGACAAGCAGATCAAGCTGCTTGGAGCTGAGAGATTGCGGCTGCCGGTCGTCCGTCACGCCCAGCACCAGCCACCCTCCACGGCCGTTGCCGAACGCGGCCAACTCGTCGGCTAGCGGATCTTTCCGAGGCGCATGGACTTTGTCGCCGCGAAATTCAACGGATTTCAACTTTAGATTCGAGTCTTCGCCAAGCTGAACTTGCGACCAGATGCGGGAGAGTTCATTAGGAGCCATCATGCCAAAATAACGAGACCAGCATAGACTTGCAAATCATTCTATTTATAACCAAATTGCGCATCATCGGTCACTTGAAATTCGCAAGATGCTCAATCAGGCGCGAAACCTCCGCTTCGCTGTTGTAGTGCGCGATGCTGATGCGCGCAACGCCGCCAAGGCGCGCCAGCCCCATGGCATCAATGCACCGCTTGGCATAGAAATCGCCCGAGCTGATGCCGATGCCTCGCCGACCGAGATGCTCGGGCAGTTCGGATGACTTGCGCTCGCGCATGACGAATGAAATCGTCGGCACCCTCTGATTCTTGTCCGCCGTCAAACGACCGATGATCCGCACATCCTCGCGCTCGCGAAGATATTCGACAAGCGGTTGCGACACCGCCTGTTCGTGCGCTGAAAAAAGCTCGAAGACCTTCGCATAGCGCTGCGCGATTGCGGACCCGGAGCAATCGAAGTGGTGCGCGTAGATCGCATCAAAGTACTCGCATATCCCCTCGATGGATGCCGCCGTCTCGTGCAAGTAGCCGCCAGGCTGCATCTTGTACGGCAACGCCGAGTCAGAAAAAAAGTAGTGATTCTGACTCGGCAGCTTGCGTAGCAAGTCGCGCTTGCCATACATCACCCCTAAATGAGGTCCGTACAGCTTGTAGAGGCTGAACAGGCAAAAATCTACGCCGATGGCATGCAGGTTCAACGCGCGATGAGGAGCATACGCAACAGCGTCAACGCAGATCATGGCACCGGCGCGGTGGACGGTTTCCGCAATCTGCGCAATGTCGTTGAGCGAGCCAGTGATGTTCGAGCACCACGTCACGCAGACCAGGCGCGTACGATCGCCAATCAGTTGCGCAAGCCGCTCCGCACCGCCAAGCTCGCCGGTTTCTGGATCGATATTCCATTCCTTGATTTCGATGCCGAATTCTGCAAGCCGTCGCCATGCTCCATTGTTCGCTTCGTGATCAATATCTGTAACGATGATTTCGTCACCTGGCTGGAGGATCTTTCGAAGGGCGTTTGCCAGTACAAAGGCGTTCAGCGTTGTCGAGTGGCCGATTATCACCTCTTGCGGGTCCGCGCCAATCATCTCCGACAGCCTGCGGTGACCGCGACTGATGCGCTCTTGCGCCTCTTGCGACGCTGGATACGGCGCACCGGGCTGAACCTGATTGCGCCGCATGTAGTCATGCACCCGGTCGCTGACCTGTCTTGGCACCAGTGTGCCGCCCGCATTTTCAAAGAACGCGCAATCGCCTATGCCGGGAAAATGGCTACGCGCAAATTCTACGTCGAGCGAGACCGCGGATTTCATAATCCATATGTTTCCGGTTGGCTGAGACTGCGATGCCACAAATCCGAACATCAAGGCAGGCTGCCGGGCGGCGGAACTACCGGCAATGCCCGCAAATAGTCGCCAAGAGACGGAATTGGAAACTCATAATGCTTTGGAAGCCGGCTTGTCTCCGTCAGAACGCCGGCATGCAGGGCATCAATCAAAAAATCATCCGTAGATTGACCGCTCTTGCCGCGCGCGAATTGTGTAATCTCATCAATCTCATGCCAGCTTAGAATGCCATTTCTGTCTCGAGCCGCCTGGGCCAGCCGCTTGTAAACCCAAGGATGCCCTGAGCACGCATCAAGCCGATGGGTATAGTATTCCTCTTTCATCTCTTGCACCAATTTGATCGTCTTCGATAGCAACTCTTCATTGATGAATCCGCCATGGTCGCGAATGACCATGGCGGCGGCAACGGATGCATTTTTGATATGCTGAGGCCAGCCTTGCGAGAGCTTCGCCAATTCATTCGCCCACGCCGCCTTGATTTTGGCAGGGCCTTCAAAGCCGTAGGTATTGAAAACGGCCTGTATTGCATTTGCAGCCTCTTCATGCGAGAGAGGATCCAGTGTTTTCACCCTTCCTCCGGCAAATCTGGACAGGCCGCATTGGCGCAGCACGTTTTTTGTATCGCTCAAGCCAAAGAAGGCGGCGATCAGCGGTATTCCTTTGGCCTCTCGATGAAGACAGTCCATAACCGCTTTTGTGGACTCGGAAACAGGCGTGTTCTGCGCTTCGTCAACAAAAATCACCATGTGGATGTCTTTGAATAAAGGTGCCGCATCGCGAAATGCCCGCTCTGCAAGAATCCCCTCTTGATCAAAGGTGCTCGCCGGCTTGCCGTGCATGGTCACATCCAATCCTCCACTACTTACCGTATAGCTGCGCTGAACCAGCTCGGACAGCAGTTTTTGTCCAATATCTCTCAGATTTTCAAATTTCTTTGGCATCTGTTCGGGAAATCTCTCTAAAAGTCGCTGTCTTTCCCGGCTGGCCTCCTCGATCATGATCATCACAACATCCGCCGCCGACATCAGTGCCGCAGGACCAATGGATGCCGCCACCCATGGATTTTCGGGAGTTGAATGCAAACGCACGGCTTCCATGCACTCGGCCATTAGGGCAGATTTGCCGCTTCCCGGAGCGCCCTGAAAAACCATCGTGCCGCCGCCGACACGACCGGCCTGCAACATGCTTACCGCATTTTGAAAAACTCCGTATTCAAGGTCACGTCCCTGAAAGAATGCTTCGCGACCAGCTTCAGCCCGGTCTGCATCGCCAAGCCAGACCTCTAGCGGGAGCGGCTCGACAGGCGGCGGTTTAGGAAATGCTTTTGTAATCATTGATTAGCAATACCATCACCAGAGAAAGGCAAGCTATGCAGGCTGAGGCCAGACCTGCCACCCGCTTAATTCCTTCCGTGCGCAAAAGTGAGTTTTACGGGCAAATCGACCAAGCTGGATTGCTGTGCGGATAGCTTGCGAAGGAGCACAGTGACGTTCATTTTCAAGAGGCGGATGGACTTCTGGGGCGATCGCACTTTCGATTTTCTGGGCACTCATCTCTCTCGCGCTTGCGACTATGCTTTGCGCGGCTCAATTTTGACGGGAGAGGACGGTGTTTGAAGCCGGCAACTTTGCTGCCTGTGCAAACGACTCTTTGTTTGTCGGATTATGTTTCATGATATTCCCTCCTGATTTTGCCTTGTCTTGCAGAGCTGATCTTTGAACCCATGCCATAACGCAAGCGCTGGCCCTATCGGATTTAACCAAAACTTTTGTAAGGTTGCAAATCTTAGCGAACCGGTGATCCCCAAATAGGCAGCTTTGCTTCAGGTTGGACAATGTTTCCAATCCCGTCAATATGTTCGCCAGAAAAAGAGTCTGAAAGCGCGGTTCATTTTTCAATCTTGCCCGTTTGAGTTGCCGGCATGCCGTTTCTTTGCGCTCGACTCAGCTCTGGCGAGGATGCAGATGCGCATGCCAGCGAAGTTCGATGTGCTTGAAAATCCTGATAATGATGAACGTGAGCGCCAAATAGAAAAGGCCGGCGGTGATGAACGATTCGAATGGCACAAAATGCCTCGAATTGACGATTCGGGCCGCGCCGAATAGATCGACAATCGTGATCACGCCAGCAAGCGCACTGCCATGCAGCATGAAGATGACCTCGTTGCCATAGGCCGGCAGCGCGCGCCGAAACGCGCTCGGCAGCACGATGCGCCTTATCGTCAACCATGGCGACATGCCGCATGCTTTAGCTGCTTCGATTTCTCCGTAGGCGGTTCCGACAATGGCTCCTCGAAGGATTTCGGCGGTATAGGCGGCAGTGTTTAGCGAAAATGCAATCAGCGCGCATACGTAGGCTTCCTTGAACACGGGCCACAAGAAACTGTCGCGCAATGCCTCGAATTGACCGGCGCCGTAATACAGCATGTACATCTGCACTAGCAAAGGCGTGCCTCTGAAAAAGTAGATGTAGGCTTTGGGAATGAAGGCGATCGCAGAACTTCGCGCACTCGCCGCCAGCGCGGTCGGGATCGCCAGCACCAGTCCGCAGATCAGCGAGACCGCCACCAGCTCGATGGTTACCGCCAACCCGCCTAGGTAGAGGGTCAAGTTGCCTGCAATCGCCTCAATATCCATCGCGTGCCTATGCTCTGCGCACACCGGCGCTATAGCGCTTGTCAAGCCACTTCAATCCGGCATCCGAAACGGCGGTAATGATCAGATAAAGTACCGCAACCGCAAAATAGAAAGTGAACGGCTGTCGCAGCGAACCGCCTGCCTGCGCAGCGCGAAAAACCATATCCTCCAGCCCGATGACCGAGACTAGTGCGGTGGTCTTTGCCAGCACCAGCCAATTGTTGCCGAACCCGGGCAGCGCGTGGCGCAAGCACGCGGGAAACGTAATCCGCACAAAAACCTGCGCCGGCGTCATGCCGTAGGCGTGTCCTGCCTCGATTTCGCCTCGCGGAACCGCCAGAATCGCTCCGCGAAAGGTCTCTGTCATGTAGGCGCCGAAAATGACGCCGATCGTTGCTACGCCCGCGGTAAATTCACTGATTTCGATGTAGTCGAGACCGAAATAGTCGCCAATCGCATTGACAAGCAGCTGCCCGCCAAAAAATATGATGAACATCAAAACAATGTCCGGGACCCCGCGAACCAAAGTCGTGTAGATGCTGGCGGCAAACTTTGCCGCACGGACCGAAGAAAGCTTCGCCAGCGCTCCGGCAATCCCGAGCAGCACCGCTACAACGAGCGACAGCAGCGCAAGCTCGATGGTCAACAGCATGCCTTGAAGAATGAACGGGTAAAGATACCCGCCAAGAACGCCGCTGAGACTGTCAGTCAGAAATTGATGCATTGCTTGCACGGTTGATCGAATGGGCAAGCTTCCAAGGCGCCGCGGCAAACTTGCTCCTTGGCCTTGGCGGCATGCTTGGAATATAGCACGCCAAAATCAGCACGGCCCCCTAGAAATATTCGTCAAGCGCTGCGCCATCCCATTCCCCTCATTCAACCATCTCCGAACATCAGAGCCGTCAGCACGTAGTCCAAGCCGAGAATTGCGAGCGATGCTGCGACAACCGTTCGCGTAGTCGCGCGCGAAACGCCTTCGGCTGAGGGATACGCGCTATAGCCTTCGAACACGGCAATCCAGGTGACGACTACGCCAAACACCAGGCTTTTGAAAAGTCCATTGGCAATATCGTGATAGACATCGATATTTTCACGAATCGAAGTCCAGTAGATTCCTGAGTCCACGCCGAGCTGGATGACCGCGGCAAAATATCCGCCGAATATGCCCACCAGGGTAAACAGCGCACACAGCAGCGGCACAGAAATCGTGCCGGCAAGCAGCCGCGGCGCGACAATGCGCTTGATCGGATCCACCCCCATCATCTCGAGTGCCGCCAGCTGATCGGTCGCCTTCATCAACCCGATCTCTGCGGTCAGCGCCGAGCCCGCCCTTCCGGTAAATAGCAGCGCGGACAGCACAGGCCCCAGCTCTCGAGTCAGGCTTAGCGCGACAAGCAATCCAAGCGACGACTCGGCGCCGAAATCGACAAGGGTGTAATAGCCTTGGAATCCAAGCACCATGCCGACGAAGCCGCCGGCGACGACGATGATCAAGGTGGTCAGCGCACCGACCGAGTAGATCTGCGCGACCGTGAGCGAGAGCCGCTTGATCGAGTTGGGGATGCAGATCAAGGCCGCATACAGAAAGACGGCCGCTTTGCCGAACCTGGATATCCGCAGGAGCGTCTTGCTGCCAATTTTCTGGACGAATTGCACTGTGTCAGTGCCGGCGCAGGAGTTCGTCGCGATAGCTCTGAGCAGGATAGTGGAACGGCACCGGGCCGTCCGGCAAGCCGCGCAGGAACTGCCTAACCTCCGGCAAGGGACAGTCGAGCAGTTCCTGGGCGGTGCCGGTTGCGAGCACGCCTCCGCTACCCAGAAGAATCGCAAAATCTGCAATGCTTAGCCCTTGTTCGACATCGTGCGTGATGACCACAGAAGTTGCCTCAAGCGCATCATTGACTTCGCGGACAAGCTTGGTTATTACGCCCATCGAAATCGGATCGAGTCCGGTAAACGGCTCATCATAGAGGATCAGCTCAGGGTCCAGCGCGGTTGCGCGAGCCAGCGCGACACGACGACTCATTCCGCCTGAAAGATCAGCTGGCATCAAATGCTGAGTCCCGCGAAGGCCGACCTGTTCTAGCTTTAGAATCACCAGCTTGCGAATCAGGCTTTCAGGCAGATTGGTGTTTTCGCGAATCGGAAATGCGACGTTTTCGAACACGCTCAGATCGGTGAGCAGCGCGTTGGACTGAAACATGACTCCCATCCGGCGACGGATGTCGTATAGCTGCGACTTGCTCAATGTTGCCACATCGGTGCCGAAAACGCTGACCGTGCCAGCATCGACGGGCATGCGCCGGCCGATCAGTCCAAGCAGGGTCGACTTGCCGCATCCGCTCGGCCCCATCACCACATTGACGCCATTGGCCGGCAGTTCAAGGTCCAAGTTTTCGAAGACCCGCTTGGTTCCGTAGGAAAAGCTCACGTTCGACAGGGATACTAATCGCGCTGAAACGTCAAACATAGGATATTATTTGCTTCGAGAAAACTTGCATGTTGTATACGCTAATCCGCCTCGCATGAATGCCTCGAACGACCTCAGTCAAATGCCAGGCTGGGTCCGCGCGATGGCTGGCGGCGCGATCGCATTGTCGCTATATTACAACATAACCTGTTTTGCAGAAGGGAAGGCGGTTTCCGGGTTGCCTGAAGAGGCGCCGGAACTGGTGGTTGACGAAGTGGTGATCCGCGGCATTAGCAAAGATGGCGAGGGATCATACGCAATCTACTCCAGACAGATGCTGCAGTTTCCTTCGACAACGACTAGCGATCTGATCCGGCCGAAAATCGTTCAGCGGCTGAGGTCGGGAGAATCGCGCGAAATCGTTGCGGATTTCGCGAAATATGAGCGTGAGCTAAAATTTGTCACCATGCAAGGAAATGTTGTAGTGATGGAGCAAGCCGATGATCAGTCGGTGCCGATCATCAGCAAGCTGGACAAGATGATTATTCAACTCGATGAGTGGGAGTAGAGTGCGCATGAATCAGGTGCTGTCGCCGATTGCAAAAAGAAAATATTACACACTGGTTGCTTGCCTTTTTGCAACTGTTGCGACGGCGGCTTTTCACGCCGGCGCAACAGCGCAAGTGCAGCAGGCGATTCAAGTGGATGCCAATATTGCAACCTATAACGCCCAGACCAAAACGCGAGTTTTTGAGGGCGATGTCGTTATCGCAAGAGACAACCTGAAGATTGGCGCTGAACGGGTTGAAATCAAGAACGACCCCGAATCTGAGGGCGATCTGCTCTTGACCATCACTGGCAATCCGGCGACGCTTCGAGACAAGTCAAAGGTGGACGGCGAGCTGATTAGCGGGCAAGCCAACAGCATGAATCTGTCGAGCAGTTCAGATATCGTGTTGATGGAGGGCGATGTTATTATCAGCAATGCGTCGGCGACGCTTCGATCAGGTAGTGCTACCTTTGATCGCGGCACAGGTGAATTTGTCGCGGGCAGACCTGAAAAAGGTCAAAGTGAAGCCAAGTTCGTGCGCACCACCGTCACCATTTCTGAATGACGAATGGCGCGTGGCGCCCAATCAGCCCGGATCTAAACTGCGAACGCATTCACTGCCCATGCGCCGCGATTGGCATGCGCCTTGATTTCAGCGGCCTAGCCGTTCGGGCCGGCGCAATGGATTATTGCAATTCTATGCGGATTGACTGTGCCCGCCTAAAGGGGCAATCCGTGTAAGCGGGCTTTGAAGGAGCAACTGGTGGACAATCAGGCGGCTAGCTGTTTGGAGGTCATTGAAGTCAGCAAGAGCTTCAAGTCTCTGCAAATCGTTGAGTCGGCTTCGCTGCGTGTGCTCTCCGGCGAAATAGTCGGCCTGATGGGCGCCAACGGTGCCGGCAAGACGACAACCTTCAATATGGTGATCGGGCTTGAGTTCTGCGATAAAGGTGAAATCTTGCTCGACCAGCAAAAGCTCAACCAGCACCCGATGCATGTGCGAGCCAGGCTTGGCATCGGCTACCTGCCGCAAGAGCCGTCAATTTTCCGCAAGCTGTCGGTCGAAAACAATATTCGCGCGGTGCTGGAGACGCAGCGGTTTTCATCTGGGCGCGAGCGAGACGAAAGGCTGGACGAACTGCTCAGCATCTTTCGAATCGAGCCGGTTCGCAAAACCCTCGGGTTGTCGCTATCGGGCGGTGAGCGCCGGCGTGTTGAAATCGCGCGCGCATTTGCGACCAATCCTCGATTTATACTGCTGGACGAGCCATTTGCCGGTGTTGACCCAATCGCAATTGAAGATGTCGTTGAGCAGATCCGCTTTCTTCAAAGCCAGAATATCGGCATTTTGATCACCGACCACAACGTTCGTGAGACGCTGAATATTTGTACGCGAGCCTACATCATGAGCCATGGCAAAATCATCGTGGCGGGTACGCCAAGCGAGATCGTGGCCGACCCGATTGCGAGAAACCACTACCTTGGGTCGAGCTTTAGGCTTTAATCGGCTGCGGCCGCGCCGGCGCATGATGCCTCAATTCGCTTAAATGAAACAGCGACTGTCATTAAAGCAGCGCCAGAGTTTTGCGTTCAATGCGCATTTTAGCGTTGCCGTTCGCCTGTTGCAGATGCCGATATCCGACTTGAATGTTGAAATCCGTGACCAGATGGATTCCAATCCCCTGCTCGAAGAGATTGAAGCGCCTGCGCTCGATCGCGATGAGGCAAGCGGCCGGTCATCGGACGCGGTTCAGCGGCACGGTGACCTGTGCTCGATTTCAGACTTTTCTGGCGGCACTCAGCCGTTGCAATCGCAAAACGATTGGCTGGATTCAGTCGCTTCCATTCGGCAGCAGACACTTCGAGACCACATATCCGAACAGTTGAGTCTGTGGACCATGACAGCTGCGCAGCGCGCGGCGGCTCGCGTGATTGTCTCTGCGCTGGACGAGCGCGGGTTTCTTCAAGCAACCAATAGCGAGATTTGCGCAGCCTTGCCGGCAGATGCGTCTGCCGACGAGGATGGCATTGAAGAGGTTGTCGATATTGTTCAGCAGTGCGAACCGCACGGCATTGCCGCAAGGGATCTGAAAGAGTGCCTGATTCTTCAACTGCGGCATGGCAATGCGCCGGAGCCGGTCCGAACGCATGCGGCGCAGCTGCTGCAATTCCACATGGAGCGCCTCGCCGAAGAAAAGTTAGAAGACATTGCGGCCGAAATGCATATCGAGCAGCTTCAAGTCGACCAGGCGGTCGATCTGATTCGAAGCCTGAACCCGAATCCCGGCAATGGGTTCGGAGTGTCCGCCGCTGTGATTGTTCCAGACATTCTGGTTTCCAAGGAAAAAGGCGTTTGGCATGTGCAGCTCAACGACCAATTCCTGCCAAAGTTGAGAATTTCAGATGAATACAGCGCGATGATCGATCAGGAATCGCAAGGCGAAACCGGCCGATATCTTGAAAATTGTCTTCAAGCGGCCAATGTTTTGTTGGATAATCTCAAACGAAGGCACATTACGATGCTTCGTGTCGCGCGCGAAATAATCAGGCTGCAAAAGCCATTTCTGGAACATGGTGAACGATCCATGATCCCTTTGACGCTCGGTGAGATTGCCGAGCATCTGGACCTTAGCGAATCGACGGTCAGTCGCGCCTGCGCTGGCAAATACGCGATGACGCCGCAAGGCACGCTCGCGCTCAAGCGCTTTTTTCCAGCAAAACTCAGAAGCGATGACGGCCAAGGTGCGTCTAGCATTGCGGTGAAGCACCGGATTTCAGCGATGATCGGCAGTGAGCATGAGTCCGCGCCGCTCAGCGATCAGCAAATGTCTGACAAGCTGCGCGACGAAGGATTGCACGTTTCCCGCCGCACTGTCGCAAAATACCGATCTAGCATGGGGCTTGCAACAAAACGACTGCGCGTTGCGGCATCCAATAACAACTGCTCAAAAGGAGAGATGTAATGGACGTAGAAATTTCCGGCCATCATGCCGATGTCACCGAATCGATGCGAAAGCATGTCAATCGCAGATTGAAGAAAATCGGGAATCACTTCACTCAGCCGACGACCACTGATGTCGTCTTGCAGAAGATGAGGGTGTCCTGGCTCGCCGAAGCGACGATTCGCGGACGCAAGGTAGTGATCCACGCAAAATCGGAAGCGCAGGATTTCTATGCGGCGGTCGATGCCTTGTCGCATAAGTTGGACCGGCAAGTCATTAAGCACAAGGAGCGGTTCACGGACCGATTCCGTCACTCAGGCATGAAGCACGCCTGATATGAGCGACACCGCCGAAAATTCATCGGCCAGCGCACCGGAGCACACTCCGGTGCGGCTGGCCGGCGTTTTTCGTATTGAACGCATCCAGGTTTCTGCTGAAGCTGTCAGTGCCAAGCGGGTGCTGGAGATTCTTGCGCACCTGCTGACAAAAGGCCACGAGTACGATATCGAGAAGAACACAGTGTTTCGTGTTCTGATGGAACGCGAGCGACTCGGCAGCACCTGTGTCGGCAGAGGCATCGCATTGCCGCATGGCCGATTGCACGACCTGCCAGAGCCGATTGGCGCGTTGGTGCGTTTGGCTGACCCGGTCGATTTCGGCGGTCTGGATGATGACAAGGTCGATATCGCTTGCGGGCTTCTGGTGCCGGGGGAGTGCCCCGATATTCATTTGCAGCTTGTCTCGAGGCTAGCCCGAATTTGTGAAACGTCCGATCTTCGTCGCCGGGTTATAGCCGCGTCCGATGCCGCCGCTGTCTACGCAGCCTTGACCGAGTGCGACAGTGAAGTAACCGGCAACTAGGCATATCAAGCGATCCCGCTTCATGAACTCGGACGACAAGAAGCTGAAGCTCGTTAGCGGCTTGTCCGGGTCGGGCAAAAGCGTCGCATTGCACGCGCTTGAGGACATTGGCTACTATTGCGTCGACAACCTGCCGATTGCGCTGCTTTCAAGTTTTGCGGAGCAGGTCGACAAGCATGGCTTTGAACGAACCGCGGTCAGCATCGACTCCCGAAACCAGCAGTTTCTCGGCTTGCTCGACGAGCATCTGAAGCGCTTCAACACGCTCGGCATCAATTACGAGTTCATCTTTCTGGATGCGGAGGAGAGAGTGCTGACGCAGCGGTTTGCCGAGACGCGTCGTACGCATCCGCTCATGAGCGAGAGCGTTTCCCTGCTCGAAGCGATACGGCTGGAAAAGACTTTGCTTAGGCCGCTGCTTGATCGTGCCGAAAAGCATTTTGACACGACCGGTATCTCGCCTTACGGTCTGCGTACGCTGATTCAAGAGGATGCGGCGCAGGCCAAGTCGACAGCGGACGAGCCATCGCTACTATTCAAGTCGTTTGCCTATAAGCGCGGAATGCCGCTAGATGCCGATTTTGTATTTGATGTGCGCTGCCTGCCAAATCCCTATTGGATCAAACACCTGCGCGGCTATGACGGTACGCAAACTCCGGTGGTTGAATATCTATCCGGCAAGCCGGATGTGAACCGCATGATCGAGCGCATCGACACATTTCTCAGCGAGTGGCTGCGCTCATTTCGCGAAACGGGCAGAACCTACATCACGGTCGCGATCGGCTGCACCGGCGGGCGGCATCGCTCAGTTCATGTTGTCGAGCAATTGTCGGAGCGATTCTCGCAGCGAAAATTCCAGGTTAAGAAGCGGCACAGCGAACTGGACTGAGTGATGCTAGTCGAACAGATTGAAGTCATAAACAAGCTTGGACTGCACACCCGCGCCGCGGCTGAACTGGTGCGCACCGCGTCACGCTATGAGAGCGCTATCACCTTGCAAAAGGATAACATCAGCGCCAACGCCAAGGGCATTATGGGGTTGCTGATGCTTGCAGCGACTCAGGGCACAATGCTCGAACTTCGCGTTGAAGGTCCGGACGAAGAGCAAACATGCCTGGCAATCGTGGAATTGTTCAAAAACCGTTTTGGTGAAGCGGAATGACGGCCATTTTAGTCGGCTCAGGCGTTGGCGGCGGAACCGCGACCGGTCCGGCATACGTCATCGGATGGCATGTTGACGATGCTCCGTCTGCGCGCGTGCCGACTGAGCGGCTCGACGATGAGATAAAAAAACTTGATGTTGCGCTTGAAGCATCGATAAAAGATCTGCACTACGCCAAGTCGGTATCGCCGACCAGCCCCCACCATGAGCTTGCGGCGTTTATTGATGCGCACATTCTGATGGTGTCTGATCCGTCACTGAGACAAGCGACGATTGAACACATTCGTGCGAACAGCAGTAGTGCGCATGCGGCTTTGCTTGCCTACTGCGAGCAGGTCGTCGACGTGTTCGAGCAAATCGAAGATCCGTATCTGCGCGCTAAAAAGGACGATGTCAACCAGATCGTGCGGCTGATTTCCCGCCATCTGCCAGATGGGGCGACTCAGCCGGCATCCAAGCCGACAAAAGAGCAGCTTGAAGGCCGAATTCTCGTTGCGCACGACCTTTCGCCTGCCGATTTGGCAAAGATGAAGAATTTTGACGTTGCAGGGTTTGTCACCGACCTTGGCAGTCCGGTTTCGCATGTGGCGATCTTGGCGCACAGTATGCAGATTCCCGCCGTGGTTGGCTTGCACGGGCAGATCAGCGAGATTCCGCATGGCTCGACCATCGCGATTGATAGCAGTACAGGCGAGGTTGCGGTGGCTCCGACCGGCCCAATGCTTAGAAAGTTCGGACGGCGGCAAAAGGATTTTGAACAGCGTCAAAAACAGCTGGCATCGCTGGTCCATCTTCGTCCAACAACCGGGGATGGGCATGAAGCGACTTTGCTTGCGAACGTGGAATTACCGGCCGATATCGAGCAGGCATTGGTCAGCGGCGCAACTGGCGTGGGCCTTTATCGCACAGAATTTCTGTTTATGAACCGCGAGTCGCTCCCCGACGAATGCGAGCAGTACGACGCTTATGCGTTTGCTGCGCAAACGCTTGACACGGTCACCATCAGGACCTTGGACCTCGGTGCCGACAAGCAAGTTGATGGCGGGCGCGAACAAGGTCGCGTTGCAACCAATCCTGCGCTCGGAATCCGGGCGGTGCGCCTTTGCTTGCAGCAGATGGAGCTGTTTCGCCCGCAATTGCGCGCAATCTACCGGGCATCCGGGCATGGCAAGGTTCAATGCATGATTCCTATGCTGACATCTATCGAGGAACTCGATCAGGTCATGCTCATCATGCATGAAATTAGGCAGGAGCTTGCAAGGGAGGGGCACGACTTCAATCCTGACATGCCGATCGGCGCCATGATTGAGGTGCCAGCAGCAGCGATATCAGCCGAATTGTTTGCTAAGCGGCTCGACTTCCTGTCCATCGGCACCAACGACTTGATTCAATACACGCTTGCGATTGATCGAATTGACGATGAAGTCAACTATTTGTATGATCCAATGAATCTTTCTGTGCTGCAGCTGATCAAGAACACGATTGATGCGGCGGACCGCAATGCGGCCCCGGTGTCGATGTGTGGAGAAATGGCCGGCGATCCGATGTATACGCGCCTTCTGCTCGGCATGGGGCTTCGAATATTCAGCATTAATCCTGCGATTCTGCCCGAATTAAAGCACTTGATTCGCACTAGCCGTGTTGATCAGGCGCAAGTTGCGGCGGGCCAGATACTTGCTGAGCCGGACTCGCGACGAAGACGAGCGTTGCTTGATCGCTTGAATCGCGGCTCTTTCGCGGCGCGGACCCTGGATGCCACCGCATAGTGTCGATGTGCCAAGAAACTCGTTGTCATCAATGTTGATTACAGCGCCTGTATCGCAGGGTTTTGGCAATCAGAACCGGGCCTTGCTCCCGACAGTTTGGGAGAACTTCGCTTGAACGGCGACCTTCGTTGCAACTGCGGCTCCAGCGCAACCGGTAGCTCATCAAGCCGGCATTGCAGAGATCACGCCAAACCTGCCAAGCATGATCGCCGTCATCAGGCCAATCATCCCCCAAAATTCGTGTTAGAGATTTTTGCGGTCGGATTTTCAGCCGAAAACAGTGCCTAAAGATCACTGATCATACCCAACGCGCCGGGGCGCAACATTTTTTCGCGCCCGCGGCAATTTTTTTGCGTTGGCCATCGCCCGGACCATGCCGACCGTCTCGCTCAGGTGCTGCGCGTCCGCGTCGCACGGCTTCAGCGCCCGTCCCCCGGAATGGTGCGCGATCTTGCCCCAGGGCCAAGTGGCGCATGTTCTCGATGCGCATCGACTCGTAGCCCGCGTGAAGCACGTGGCGGCTTCGGCGCTGCGAAGCTTGCGGATGCGGTTCTCATAGTCCTCGCCCTTGCGGGGATGCATCAGCGGACCGCGCTCGAATCGCTCCATCGTTAGAGGCCGGTCGCCAAGGCCCGGTGGACGTAGCCGCCCTGCGACAGGGTGTCGTCGGCCTGCGGGCAGTCGAGTTCAAGCTCCTGCCGGGCGAACTTTTCCGTCCGCTGCGTCTCGCTGACCGAGCCGTCCCGCTCGATGCAGGGTCGCCACTGCGACTCGTCCAGTGCCCCGGTCTGCCCAGCCACGCTCGCGTTGCCGCTCCCGATGCTGTTTGCACACCACAAGCCCTAGATAGCAAGCGACTTTTACATCCATCCTGCGCCAATATCAGCTTCTCGAAGTGGCGCGCCAGCTCGTAGCCGAATTTTGACATTGCTATGGACTCGATGCCAAATCCAGATGCAAAATGATCAAAGTCGGTTTGACACAAAATTCGGACGCATTATGCAACTGGCCTGCAAAGCGTCAACTGCCAGTTATGTTTCAACGGATGAGCAGGCAAAATGCCGATACTCAGCGCTGTGCTAAAATGCAATTCCCTGACACCCCTTTCGACAGTTTTTCTGCTGGCGACTAAAACAACCTAGAAACATGGCTGCGACAGAATATATCGAAATGCGCGAGGCTGTGCTCGAGCGCCTTGAGTCGGGTGCCGCGAGCGAGTTGCGCGACCTGGTTAGCGATATGCATCCAGCCGATATCGCAAGTGTGCTTGAAGGTCTTCCGTCCGCACACCGCTTGTCCGTGTGGTTCCAAATCCCCGAACAGGCGATGGGCGAGATTCTCGCAGAATTGTCAGACGGTGTGCGCGAATTCCTGATATCCGAAATGGACCCGGCCGTTCTGGTGCGTGCTGTAAGTTCACTCGATATCGACGAAATCGCTGATATGGTTCCCTACATGCCTTCGCGAGTCGTCGCTGAGATCATGATTTCGGTCGACCAGAAGCAAAGGCAGGTGCTGGACACCCGACTCAGCTATGAGGAAGGCTCGGTCGGTCGGTTGATGGATGCAGTCGATGTGACAATCCGCAAGAGCTTGCCAATCCGCGTGATTTTGCGGTTTCTGCGTCATCGTGGCGAGTTGTCAGAACATACCGACAGGCTGTTTGTAGTTGACCGTGAAGGCGTGCTGCAAGGCGTATTGCTACTTCGAAAACTGGTCACCGCCAATCTCGAAGAGAGGGTCGAGGACATCATGGACCCGACGCCTATGACTTTCTTGCCGCAACAGCCTGCCGAAGAGGTCGCTGCCGCCATTACCCGCTACAACCTCGGTGCCGGCACGATTGTCGACGAATCCGGCAAACTGCTCGGCAGACTGACAGTCGATGACATACTCGAGGTCGTGCACGAATCCGAAGAGCGGAAGCTGATGGTTCAGTCCGGTCTTGACAATGAGGAGGATCTGTTTGCGCCGATTACGTTGACCGCTCGCAGACGAGCTGTTTGGCTAGGCGTTAATCTGATCACCGCCGTGGTTGCGTCCTGGGTGATTGGGCTATTTGAATCGACTATCGAGAAGCTGGTGGCGCTTGCTGTGTTGATGCCTATTATCGCAAGCATGGGCGGCAATGCCGGGACTCAGACTCTGACCAGCGTAATTCGCGGGATTGGGCTTGGCACAATCTCCAAGTCCAACGCCAAGCATGTTCTGAAAAAAGAATTTCTCGTCGGCGGATTGAACGGCATGGCCTGGGCGGTCGCTGTCGCAATCATCGCCATCATCTGGTATCAAAATATCGGCTTGGCTGCCATTGTTGCGCTTGCGATGCTGGTCAATATCGGCGTTTCGACGCTGTCAGGCGTGCTGTTGCCGATTTTTCTCGACCGTATCGGGATCGACCCTTCGCTGGCTGGCGGCGTTGCGTTGACCACTGTGACCGATGTTGTCGGTTTTTTCGCCATATTGGGGCTGGCAGCCCTGCTGCTGGTCTAGCTGGGTGGCCGGCTTCGCGCTTTTTTTGCGACCCGGATAAACACGCATAATCCGATCAGCCCAAAGGCGGACATGACGATTCCTATTTGGCCGCCTTTAACAAATGGAGTCGAGCCATATGCCGGCTTAACTTTCGCATGAAGCGTGGTGCCGTCGGCCTGTTTCAGCATCGCGATGATGCTCCCCTTATGATCAATGGCGGCCGAAACGCCTTGATTGGCCGCGCGCAGCACGGGCCGACCGGATTCCATGGCACGTACGCGCGACATTTGCAGCTGTTGAAAAGGTGCAACCATTCTCCCGAACCAGGCATCTTCGCTGACATTCACCAGAACCGATGCTTCAGGCAGCATCCGAAGCACTTCGGCAGGAAACGCGATTTCGTAGCATATCGATACGCCGACTTTGGTGTTTGCGACTTCTATAGGCCGCTGAACGTCGGTAAAGGCGGTCATGTCATCAGGCAAATAGACCCATTCGTCGAGCTTGCTCACCCAATTGCGCAACGGCACGTACTCCCCGAACGGTACCAGATGGCGCTTGCGATAAACTCCGATTTCTTCCGATACGCCATAGACGCTGTTGTAGACTGAGTCCGATGCATCGCCTTGACGAAACTCTAGTACGCCAAACAAAAAGTCTGATGGGTGAGTCTGCAAGTGGTAGAAAAAATCTGTCTCGCGCAATTGTTCGACAGAATATGCCAAGGCCGTTTCCGGCCACACGATCAGATCCGCCTCGCGCGCATCATCGCTCGCCTGCAGAAAATGCTGCAAGGTGCGTTTTGCGCTTGCCCGGTCGAACTTGTCTTCGATCGATACATCGGCTTGCACCAAGGCGATGTCAAGCTGATTCGGTGCTGCCGTTACCCAGTCGATCCGTCCGCCGACCGCACCCGCAATCCAGATCAAAGCGACCAGTGACAGCAACAGTGCATTTTGCCGCCATGATTGCTTGCCAAGTCGCATCAGGGCCAATGCGCTAGCGGTCGCGCAAACCGCCAGACTCATGCCCAGAACTCCTGCTATAGGCGCAAAGCCGTTCAACCACGAATCTGTTTGCGTATAGCCGATGTAGAGCCAGGGAAAGCCGCTAAACAGCCAGCTTCGCACCCACTCCGCTAAAACCCAAAGTGCTGGAAGCAGCGCCAAAAAACGAACGGTTTGCGAAACTTTCGCAATGCTTTGGATGTACCCGATGATGGCAAAGAACAGCGCTTGGATCATGGCGATGACGCACACCGCCGCAACCGCTACAGCGACCGGCGCGCCTCCGAATGCGCGAACCGAAATGTAGATCCAGTGCACCCCGACGATGAACAACCCAAACCCGAATGCAAATCCGATGCGCGCCGACTGCCAGGGAGGAGAATCGCGCCATAGCGCAAAAAGGATGGCTAGCGCGGCAATCGAAACAGGGAATAGCCCAAACGGAGCAAACGCTGCCAGCGTCGCGCAACCGAGCGCAAAGGCTAGAATCTCGCGCTTGCCGAGCACGCTGTTGCGTCGCTAGTCCTCAGATGCCGGCGGATTCGCCAGCAAAACCTTCAGCTCGCGCACCCTTCGCGCACTTGCATCCGTTACTTCCAGTCGTAGCGAGCCGTATGCAAAACTTTCTCCTATTTTCGGAACTCGATCTGCAAGCCTTATAACAAGTCCGCCGATTGTGTCGACATCTTCGTTTATTTCTATCCTAAAATGCTCATTGATGTCATCCAAGGGAGTGAAGCCGTCGACGATATATTCATTGTTGGCGCTTTCGACAATCATGTCTTTTTCTTCGATATCCGATTCATCCTCGATGTCTCCAACGATCTCTTCGAGCACGTCCTCGATCGTAACCAGGCCGTCGATGCCGCCGTACTCGTCGACGACGACTGCCATGTGGTTGCGGTTTTTGCGAAAATCGTTGAGCAACTCGCTCAACCGCTTGCTTTCTACCACGAATACCGGATCGCGCAATAGGTCTTGCAGGTCGAATCCGTTGCCATTGGTGGGATGGCACGCGATGATATCCTTAGCAAGCAGAATGCCGATAACGATCTGACTGGTGTCGTCAATGACAGGAAAGCGCGAGTGTCCCGATTCAGCAACCACTTTCAAGATGTCGTCAAGATCGGAGTCTGCTGAAACGGTTACCATCAGCGGCCTTGGGATCATGATGTCGCTTACATTCATGCCCTCGACCCGTACCACGCGCTTGATAATCTCGACCACGTCGTGGCTGATGACGCCATCGCGGTGCGCACTTTGTATTGTTGCAACAATATCCTCAATGTCGTCAGGCTGTAGGAGCGAGTGCGACCGCAACCATTTCTTGATGCGCGAAACGGGAGATTTCAAAGGGGATTTGTCGGTGTTTTCCGCCATATCGCTATATACCATCTGCTTTGCCGGACTTCATGCCGAGTTTGTGCAGGATCGACTCTTCAATGCTTTCCATGCGGTTTGCCTCAGCGGGGGTCTGATGGTCGTATCCGCATAGGTGAAGCACGCCATGCGCGACAACGCGGGCCCAATGCGCATCGCGCGGCTGTCCAAGCTCGTGCGCGTTCCGTTCGACTATCGAGGCGCAGACGACGACATCGCCGAGCGGGATAGGCTCGAGTTTCAGCAGCGGGTCGCACGGAAACGCGAGCACGTCGGTAGGCTTGTCCTGATTGCGGTAGCGCTGATTGAGCGTGACGATCTCGCTTTCTTCGACAATTCGGACAGTCAGCTCGACACCGTGGCGATCGACTGAATCAAGCGTGCTTCGTATCCAGTCGTCAATGTCGGACGCGCTTGGCGCGTCATTTGCCTGGCAGGCAAGTTGAACGTCGGTGCGGTTGCGCATCACTTTTCGGCGCTTGGCCTAGCTTCGTTGTCGTACGCCTGCACGATGGCCTGCACCAAGGGGTGTCGCACCACATCGCATGCCTGAAACTTGACGATGCTGATGCCGTCGATCTTGTCAAGTATCCGGACTGCATGCCTAAGCCCCGATTCTTGCGGCTTGGGCAGGTCGACTTGGGTGATGTCGCCGGTAATGACGGTGCGCGACCGCATTCCGATGCGGGTCAGGAACATCTTCATCTGCTCGCGCGTGGTGTTTTGCGCTTCGTCGAGGATGATGAAAGCGTCATTCAAGGTTCGGCCACGCATGAACGCCAACGGCGCCAGTTCGATGACTTCGCGCTCAAGCAGTCTGCCAACTCGATCGAAGCCGAGCATTTCATATAACGCGTCATAGAGCGGGCGCAGATACGGGTTGACTTTTTGACCGATATCGCCTGGCAAAAAGCCGAGTCGTTCGCCCGCTTCGACCACCGGCCGTACCAGCACGATGCGGCTGACCTCATCGGATGCAAGCGCTTGCGCGGCCGCGGCGACCGCCAGATAGGTTTTGCCAGTGCCCGCCGGTCCGACCCCGATACACACATCATTGCGCTCGATCGCCTTCAAATAGTTGTTCTGAGCCGGATTGCGAGCACGAATAACCGATTTTCGCACTTTGATGGAAATCATGTCATCGCGGTTTTTAGGATGCGAGGAGATCTGGCAGATTTCGCTTTGGATCATATCGGCGCTCAAGTCGTGCGAATGTTCCGCAAGCGCGTATAGATCGCGCAAAAGCTGCTCTGCAACCTGCGCATTGCGCTCGACCCCGTCAATGCGAAACAGGTTTCCACGATGGGAAATGATGACATCGAAGTGCGCCTCGATCGCTTTGATGTTGGTGTTGTACTCGCCGCACAGCGCGGCCAGCTTTTTGCTGTCCGCTGGTGTCAGGGCAAAAACATTCGCTACGGGAGCTGGGTCCAATTTCAGACATCCTGCTTAGTTCAATCGCCGATCGTCTGCTGGCACCCGCTCGCCTTGCAGCGAATTGGGCATGGCGCGTGTGATGTTCACGTCGATAAATTGACCGACAGCTTCGGCGCCGGCATCGAAATTGACCACGCGATTGTTTTCGGTGCGTCCGGACATTTGCTCGCGGCTGCGTTTCGAGGCGCCTTCGACCAAAACGGATTGCACGCTGCCGACCATGGATTCGCTTAGCTCGTTAGCCAGTTCGCCGAGTCTGCTTTGCAGGCGCGCCAAGCGCCGCCGCTTGATTTCAAGCGGCGCATTGTCTGACAGGCCGGCAGCAGGCGTTCCTGGCCGTGCGCTGTAAAGAAAGCTGTATGACTGGTCGAATCGAATCTCGTCAATCAAGTCCATGGTTAATTCAAAATCTTCTTCGGTCTCTCCGGGAAATCCGACGATGAAGTCTGAGGAAAGGCTGATGCCGCTAATGCAGTTTCTCAATTTGCCGATGATATCCCGATAGTCTTGCCGCGTGTAGCGGCGCTTCATGCGCGCCAGAATTTTGTCTGAGCCGCTTTGCACCGGCAAGTGCACCTGCCGTGCTAGTTTCGGCAGCTCGCCATGCGCCTCGCACAGCGCGTCGGTGAACTCCAAAGGATGCGATGTAGTGTAGCGAATTCGCCCGATGCCGTCGATTTCATGAATATAGCGCAGCAATTCCGCAAAGTCGACAATGCCGCCGTCGTGGGTTTTGCCGCGGTAGGCATTAACGTTTTGCCCTAGCAGGGTCACTTCGCGCACGCCCTGGACTGAAAGTTCGAATGCTTCTGCGATGACATCGTCGAATGGCCGGCTGTATTCCTCGCCGCGGGTATAGGGCACCACGCAAAAGCTGCAATACTTGCTGCATCCTTCCATGATTGAAACGAAGGCTCGCGGTCCGTCGACCCGCCGCGGCGGCAGGCAGTCGAATTTCTCGATTTCCGGAAACGATACGTCCACCCGCGACCGCCGGTTGAGCATGGCTTCGTCGACCATGTCGCTTACCCGATGATAGGTCTGAGGTCCGAACACGAAGTCGACATGGGGCGCTTTGCTGAGAATGCTCGCACCCTCCTGGCTTGCTACGCATCCTCCAACGCCAATGATCATTTCTGGGTTGGCCGACTTCCAGGGGCGCCAGCGCCCCAGCTGCGAAAACACTTTCTCTTGAGCCTTTTCTCTGACTGAACAGGTATTCAGCAGCAGCAAGTCGGCTTGCTCGGGATAGTCTACCGTTTCATAGCCATGCGACTGCGCCAGCGAATCGGCAAGCCGCGATGAATCGTACTCGTTCATCTGACAGCCAAATGTTTTGATGTATAACTTACGATGGGTCATGAACAGCGCTTGAAAAGGTTGGCGCTTGGGGAGCGGGAGGCGATCGCCGCTTCATGGCGTAGCGGTCGCCGACTGTTTCGGAATCATGCGTGGCTGCTGGGAAGAGTGTATTGAATGACCTAATCGCACCTTTTGGTGCAGTGGCTATTGTATCAACATGAAAAGGAGTTGCGTCAAGTGAAATTCTCGTCCGCCCGCCAGCTCCAATGGAAACTGCGATGTCGATAGTGCCAGGCGATCAAGCTCCGCCCTTCGTGCTTCTCGACAGCTGCGGCAGCGAAGTGTCGAGCGAGCAGTTCAAAGGATCGAATCTTGTCATCTATTTCTACCCGCGCGACAACACCCCCGGATGCACGATTGAGGCTTGCGGATTTCGCGACATGCATGCTGAAATCCTTAACACCGGTACGCAAGTCGTCGGCATATCCCCGGATTCTCCGAGCTCGCATGTGAAGTTTATCAACAAGCATCGATTGCCGTTCCCGCTATTGTCGGATCCGGATGGCGGCGTGATGAGTCAGTACGGCGCCTATCGCGACAATGCGCTGCGAACTGTGAAGTTGCTGCGCGTTGTGCGCTCGACAGTGCTGATTGATGCGAACGGCATTGTCGTTCGGCATTGGGAAAAGGTGAAAATGAAAGACCATCGGAATCATGCCGCGCATGTGCTAGAGGCGATTCAGCAGATCAGCTAATCCGAAATCTCGCTTGTTTCGCCCCACAAGTCGGTGCTCAGGTAGCGTTCTCCGGTATCCGGGAGAATCGCAATAATGGTTTTGCCCTGATAGTCGTCGCGTTCGGCAAGCATCAGCATGCCGCTCACGGATGCCCCCGATGATATGCCTGCGAATATTCCTTCATCGCGCGCAAGGTAGCGCGCGGCGCGGTAGGCATCCTCCCAGCCGATCTGCAAAATTTCTTCATAGGCGCTGGTATCGAGGATTTCAGGGATAAAACCTGGCGCTGTGCCCATGATCTTGTGTTTGCCGGGCACTCCGGTAGACAGAATCGGCGCATCTTGCGGTTCCGTCGCGACGACCCGGACGTTCGGGATCATCTGCTTTAGGTACTTGCCCATGCCGGATATGGTGCCGCCGGTTCCGGTGGTGCAGACAATTGCATCAAGCTCGTTGCCGAAGTCGTCATAGATCTCCTTAGCAGTTTGCCGATGGGCCTCGATGTTGGCCTGATTGAAGTGCTGGCCTACAAAGAAGTAGCCTTTTTGCTGTTCAAGCTCGCGGGCATGCTCGATGGCGCCCTTCGTGCCCAGTTCAGCGGGGGTTAGAATAATTTCCGCGCCGTAGGCTTTGAGTATGAGCTTTCGCTCCTCGCTCATATCGGCGGCCATCGTGAAGACCGCCCGGTAGCCTTTGTAGGCGGCAACCATGGCAAGCCCGATACCGGTATTGCCTGAAGTGGGCTCAATAATGGTATCGCCTGGCTTTAGAAGGCCGCGCAGCTCCGCGTCTTCGATCATATTCAGCGCGGGCCGATCCTTGACTGATCCTGCGGGGTTGAAGCTTTCGATCTTGACCCAAAGATTGGAGCCTCCTGACCCCGGCGCCTTGTTCAGCCTGACGATCGGCGTGTTGCCGACGGTTTGGAGGATGTTTTCGTATTTCACGGTTATGGTGCCAAGCTGGTTGTCTGTTCAGCGGAGCAAAGTGCGCATGAATGCGGCACTCAGTGCTTCATATGGTGTCGGTTATGGCGATGGCAAGCCTGCTATTGGCAGCTTAAACGCCGGTAGCGCGACTGATGATGCATCGCGTCGCCAAAGCTTTGGTTCAAGGCGGTGATGCGCTTTAGATAGTGCCCGATCGGCAACTCGTCCATCATGCCCATTGCGCCATGCAGTTGAATGGCCTGTTCGGCAACCTCGATGGCGGCTTCGCCGATTTGCCATTTTGCCGCGGAAACAAGCATGTCCTGCTCCGCTCCAGCCAATTCATCAATGGCCCGAGCCGCGTCGAGCGAAAGGCTTTGCGCCAATTCGCACTGCATATACATGTCGACCGCGCGATGCTGCAATGCTTGAAACGACCCGATCTTAGTGCCGAATTGGGATCGCGTCTTCAGGTATTGGAGCGTCTGCTCAAAGACAGCAAACATGGCGCCGGTCATTTCTGCGCAGGTCGCCGCTGCGGCGCAGTTGGAGGCGGAATGGATGGTATCGAACGCACCTCCTTCAGTTCCGATTGGCGTGGCGAGCGCATTGTCGAACTTGATTGTCGAGGCGCGTCCGCCGTCATGCGTCCAGTAGCTAGTCATGCTGACACCCTTGCTGCGGCTAGGAAGCGCAAAAAGAGAAATCCCTTCTCGGTCAAGCGTCTTTCCGCAGGTACGCGCCACTACGATCAGCTCGGTTGCGACATGGCCGTAGGCAACGGCGACTTTTTCGCCTTGCAGCGCATATCGGCCGTCTTTCGGAGTTGCTGAGGTGGCAACATGCTGAATGTTGTAGCGTGCGCGCGGTTCGCAAGCGGCAACTGCGCAAATCGCCGCGCCAGATCCGATTTCGCCAATCAAGTCCTGCAGTTGCGGGCTTCCGGCTTCGAGCAGCCTTGGCGCAAAAACCGAGCTGGTCAGATATGGGCTCATGACCATGCCGCGACCGAACTGATGCATTACGACGTGGATGTCGCCTTGGCTGCAGCCGTAGCCGCCAGCTTTGCTCGAAATCGGCAGCGCCAGCCAGCCCAGCTCGGCAAAGGTGCGCCAATGCTCTTTGGAAAAGCCGCCTTCGAGCGATATGCAATGCTTTCGCTGATCGAAAGAATATTGCTCCTGAACGAATCGGGCGGCCTGGTCAGCGAGAATGCTTTGGATATCGGCGCTGCCGGCTTGCATGCTACAGCCCAAGGACCGACTTGGCGATGATGTTTCGCATCACTTCATTCGAGCCGGAATAGATCGGCGTCTTGCGATAGTTGAAGTAGTTTCTCGCCGCGTCAGATGCAGCAAAAGGATGATCTGCGGGATAATCGATGCTTGCGCTTCGCGGCATGTCGATCAGCGAAAGGATGCCGGCAGCTTGCGCGGCTAGCCTGAAAGTGTCGCACTGAAGTTCGGTTCCGCGAATTTTCAGCATTGACGATTCGGCACCCTGGTCCTCGTTTTGCGAACCGAATAAAAACCGGCGTTCGGTCAGTTCAAGCGCATGCAGAGCGGTTTCAATGCGGCAGATTCGGTCGGCATATTCCGGCTCGTCGATTAGCCGCTTGCCGCTACAGGGGTTGGCCGCGCTTGCGAGTTTTTTCAGCCTGCCTAATGCGGCGCGCGTTCTTGCGACCTCTGCGGTGCCGAAGCGCTCCAGGCCAAGCAGGTGCTTGGCGATCTCCCATCCCTGGCTTTCTTCGCCCAGGCGCTGGTTCACGGATACGCGCACGTCTTCGAAGAACACTTGATTGACTTCGTGGGTGCCTTCGAAGAGCAATAGCGGCCTAACTGAAATTCCGGGCGACTTGAGGTCTATCATCATGAAGGTGATGCCGGCCTGCTTTTTGCCTTCATTGCTGGTTCGAAAGATGCCAAAAATCCAGTCGGCGATATGCGCTTCGCTGGTCCAGATTTTCGATCCGTTGACTACATAGCATTCACCGTCACGGACAGCGCGGCACTGCAGCGAAGCCAAGTCGGAGCCGGAGCCGGGCTCAGAAAAACCCTGGCACCACAGCGTGTCGGCGTTGAGAATCCCGGGAAGAAACCGCCCAAGCTGCTCATCTGTGCCGTATTTGAACAAGGTGGGACCGAGCATTCCGGCACCGTAGATCATCAGGCGCGGCGCGTCGTTCAAGGCAATTTCCTGTTCGAACACATATTGCTGCTCGTCGGACCAGCCTGGTCCGCCGTATTCCTTTGGCCAGCTTGGGCAGCACCAGCCGCCTTGGTTTTTAAGTATTCGGTGCCAGCGAACTTGTGCTTCGCGCGGCAGGTCCATGATCTCTCTGGCAACCATCGAGCGAATGTCTTCGGGCAGGTGATCTTGAATGAACGTCCTGACTTGGAGTCGGAAGTCTTCGACTGAGGGGATGAATTTCGGGATTGCGAGCATGGACCGAGGCGGACGCTGCTGAGAACGGCTATATGGTGCCAGGACAATTGCGAAATCGAGATTGCCAGCGGGTCATCAAGTGCTGGCAGAAGGCATCGCCTTATTGCGAAAGTCGGCAACGCATCGTCTTATCATTTCGCAGGACCTGCGCAGATTGTTTTCGGATTCGCCGACATTGATGCGCAGCAGTCCTGCCCCCGATTGTCCGAATGCATCGCACGGCAGTACTGCGATGTCGTAGTGATTCAGTAGATGCCAGGCGAATTCCTTGTCTGGCACGCCGAGTCGTCGCACATCGAAAAGAACGAACATGCCAACCGTTGAGCCGCGAACGCTGATGCCTTCGATCTTTTCGATGTGCGAAATGACCAGGTTGCGCTTGTGGTTGATATGCTCGCGGATTTGATGGGAGATGGACGCGGTCTTGCTGAGCGCGTAGGTCGCGGCATCCTGCACGAACATGGGCAGTCCGTACGCCATGCACAAAGACAGGTTGTGCAAATGGCTAATGAGCTCTTCCGACGCGACCACCCAGCCCAGTCTCCAGCCTGTCATGCGGTGCGACTTCGACACGCTGGAAATCGTCACGCAGATGTCGAAAGCGTCCGGCAGCGAGATTGGGCTCGAAAATGATCCTGGCTCGGCGAACGTAGAGTACACTTCATCGCTGATGAGCCATAATCCGTTCTCCTTGCAGATTCGGACCAATTCGCGGATCCGCCATTTGTCGTATACGACTCCGGCCGGATTGTTGGGCGAGTTAATTACGACTGCCCGCGTCTTGTCGGTCAGCTTGCTTTGCAGCTGAGCCGGTTCGAATTGAAAGTTTTTCAGCGGATCTGTATGGATGCGAATCAGTTGGGCGCCGCCGGCAGTAAAAGTGGCATGATAGGTAGCATAGTAGGGCTCGATAACGATGGCATTGTCGCCTGGGCCCAAGGTGCAGAGCGAGCTGGCGAAAAGCGCATTTTGCGCACCGGCGAAAACAGCGCAGTTCCTGGTCGATACCCGTACGCCTGTCTGTGTGGTGAATTCGCTGGCGATTGCTGCGCGAAGATCAGGCTCGCCGCTGATTTCGCTGTAGTGATGGCGGCCTGAACGCAGGCTCTCAACCGCCGCCTCAACGATCGGCGCAGGGGTTGGCGCAACCGTCTCTTGGCCGATGGTCAAAATGACGACATCATCGCCTTTGCGCTTGCGTTCGATAGCCTTCATATGCACGGCCCACGCGTCCGCGCCGCCGCCGACACGCTTGGCCAACTCAGAAAACCTGTTTTGTCCCTGATCTTTCATTCGCTTTTGAAAGTTAATGCGCCAGCAATTTTCAATCGCCCGTAGAATACAGCACAAGAGCTGAGATAGTGGCCTTTCGGTTCGCATTTGCCGAAGCAACTGTCGAAATCAAGCGTCAAAGGATCGAGATTTATAGCATGCGAACTTTGGAACGGCCTGAAACAAGATTTGCCGGCATCTCCGCTGTGATCAGCGATTTGGGCGGTGTGTATGTGGCCAATGGCGTAACGGCATTTGTTTTTTCGGCAACCGGTCCGGTTGCGATTGTGATTTCGGTCGGGCTCGCGGGCGGTTTGAGCGAGAGCGATTTGGCATCATGGATTTTCGGCGCATTCGTTATCGGCGGACTGATCACGCTTGGATTCAGCCTCGCCTATCGTCAGCCGCTCGGTTTTGCATGGACGATCCCCGGCTCCGTGCTGTTGGCGACTGCGCTTGACCACCTAAGCTTTGCCGAAGTGATCGGCGCATTTTGGGCGACGGGGGCGCTGATGGCAGTGATCGGGCTGAGCGGAAGTGTGAGAAAGGGTCTTGAGTCCATTCCGATGCCGATTGTGATGGGCATGGTATGCGGCATTTTTTTGCAATTCGGGTTGGATCTTGTAAGCGCCTTTGAGCAGGAATTATGGGTGGCTGCGGTAATGGTTGCGGGCTATATTTGTGTGGCGGTTGCGCCTCGGCTGAGCCGGGTCTTTCCGCCAGCTGCTGCCGCGCTGGCGACCGGGGTGATCGCTGTCTGGTTGACGGGGTCGGCGAATTTCGACCAAGGTGTTGATCAATGGATTGCGCTTCCGAACCTGTATGTGCCCGAATTCTCGCGTCAAGCGCTGTTTGAACTGGTAATCCCGCTTGCCGTCTCGGTTCTGGTGGTGCAAAATGGGCAGGGCTATGCGGTTTTGAGTGCCGCGGGACATCGCCCGCCGATCAATTCGATGACGGTGGCGTGCGGGCTAGGATCCATGCTGTTTGCTGCGTTCGGCGCGGTTTGCACCTGTGTTACCGGGCCTTCGAATGCGGTGTTGTCAAGTCAGGGCGAACTTGAGCGTCAGTATGCTGGCGCGATCGTGTTCGCCTTGCTATTGGTCTTGTTTGGCATTTTTGCGTCGGCCGCCGCATGGTTGCTGCTCAGTCTTCCTTATGCATTCATTGCGGTTTTAGGCGGCTTGGCGTTGCTGCCAGTGCTTCAGCGCGCTTTTGTTGCGTCGTTCAGCGGAGGGTTTACGCTTGGCGCTTTGGTTGCGATGCTGGTCACAGTGTCGGATATTTCAATCTGGAATATCGGATCGCCTTGTTGGGGGCTGGTTTTCGGGTTCGCGGCTTCGGGTTTGCTAGAGCGTGACGACTTTCGCGATTTGAGGCGTCATTGAACAAAGCCGGCCGGTGTGGGTCGGCCTTAGGCCGGTTCGACCTTGATGGCTTCTAGGTTGCGGCTATAGCCGCTGAATGCGGCGCCGATCAGGTGCGCCTGCTTCGGGCTGCTCAGATACTTGTCGGCGTAGCCGCGCAGACGGATTTGATTGATCGCCTCTTCGGCTGTCCGGTCCGCAGCGCCGCCCTCGAGCAGCATCTTCAGTTCGAATACAAAAACATCATTGGAACTGATCAGTGCCAGATCCGAACGCCCCTTGCTGACCGACTCCTCGCCGCGCACTTCGCCCCCTGCCTGATCAAGGCAAACCTGCAATACTGTGGCGTACCAGCCTTCGCGCCGCGCCATTTCTCCGGCACCGTGCCATTGGTACGGGATGGCCGCCAGCATGGTGCGCAACGCACTAGCAAAGCTGTCGAAGTCGTAGCAGATCGAGCAGTCGCCTTGATTTCTCCGGCGCCTTGCGGTCCGAGCCGAACAGCCGTCGCAGGAACTCCAGGTTCAGGTTTCGGCGCACTTCATAGTTCGGGTAATCCAGGTTGTAGGTGATCTCCGAGCCGTCCCAGTGTTCGGCCGTGATCGTCAGGAATCCTGTTTGGAACAGCAACGCCTCCGCGCTAATATCGTCGATGTCGAACTTCGACACGAAGCTGTCTTCCACCGTCAGGTTTTCGATGTCCAGCGGTGTGAACCGATGCTCCAGCATGATCCGATACAGGAACGACGGTGCGCCTCCTTCGTAGAACCAGTGCGCCTTGAACTTGCGCGACTTAAGCAGGTGCAGGATGTCATAGGGATTGTAGACCCGTTCGTTGCCCAGCCAGTTATAGCCGTTGTGCCATCGCTGAATGTCGCCGCGGTCCAATCCCTTTAGCGAGTCGCCAAACACCGCGTCCAAGTCCGCCTCGGTGTAGCCGCAGATAGTTGAATAGTTCGGGTCCAAGCTGAGGTTGTCGAGGTTGTTCATAACTGAGAACAGTGATGTCTTGGAGAACATTGTTATGCCGGTGACGAGTTGGAACCGAATATGCCGGCCACTGCTTTTGAGCGCCGAGTGCCTAGCGTGTTACGGTTCTTTGCCGCCAGTTCGCGGTCGTCAAGCGCATCGAGAATCGGTTTGTCGTACTCGTCGACCAGTACCACTACCTGCTGCCCGGTGTGCTGGTGCAGCGCTTCCAAAAGTCGCTTGATGCGCCGCGGTGCCGTGTCGGGCCTTTCGCGCTGCAAGCTGGTATCGATGTCGTACTGCGCTTCGCAACTTTGCAGCTGATCCATGACCGCCGCGTCAAGTTTTCACGCCTCGTTGAAGTTGTCGTTGTCCAGACTCAGGCGCAACACCGGATAGCATTGCAGCCAGTTCCATCGCTCGTGGATGTGCAGCCCCTCGAACAGTTCCTTGCTGCCTTGGAACAGTTCGGCCAGCGTGTCCAGGAGCAGGCTCTTCCCGAATCGCCGAGGGCGTGAAAGGAAGTAGTTGCGACCCTCCTCGACCAGCCGTGCTATGTGAACGGTTTTGTCCACATAGCAGTAGCCCTCGGTGCGGATGGTGCGAAAGTCTGATACTCCGATGGGGAGTTTGAGCTGGTCCATAGCCGAGTCCGGATGCGAAGCAATGACCTCGATTGTACTTCAGCTGCTGTAGCGCGGCGGCTGTGCCCGTGGGAAAAGCGCCCGAATCAAAAAGCTGGACAGATACTGAAAATCTGTAGGAAAAGGAATCTTCTCATAAAGAACAACAATCGTAAAGCATTGATAACGAAAGAATCGTGATCTTGTTCCTTGACTGCAAGCGTGGCCGCCGCAGGCGGGCTTGTCCACTTCTATGGGTAGAAACAGCTTGCGCTATTGGCTTTGTTGCTGTTTCAAGGCTTCAACCTGCGTGTCGCTCAGCTTGAAATACTTCTTGATAACGCTTGTTTCGAATCCGTCGGACAGCATTTTCGCCAAGCTCTGGGACAGTTCCTGACGTTCCATCTTGCGGCCTTCTTCAAGGCCTTCCTGCCGGCCTTCCTGCCGGCCTTCCTGCCGGCCTTCCTGCCGGCCTTCCTGATGGCCTTCCTGATGGCCCTCTTCCCTAGCGCTTGCTAGCATTCTAGCGCCTCTTTCAGCAAAATCATTCATGGTTTCGACCTCCATACCAAACATGTCGCGGCCGGTAGCATTGGCCAGTTCATCAAACGCCTCATGGTCAGACTTATACTGCGGCGAACCCACAATTCGCCGGCTCGCCTGTATCATCATATCATTATCGCTGGAATGCCGAAACTGCATCATCGCTCCGGCCAAATCGTTGACGCTCGCAATCTCCGCATCGACCAGCTCCTTTTCGTTCAGCAGCACGAATTCCATCTCCGGAATCCACAGTTCGCCGCCATCCAGCAGCGCACCGACTCGCAATGGTGCCGTCCAAGGTCGTGTGCCTGTGTATAGGACTAGCGGTAAAACTTTCGGACACGGCTCGGGTTCGCCACTGCGCTTGGCGCGAAGCAGCGCCTCATACACTAGTGCTACATAAACCAGCATCCGAATCGCCATCAGGTTGTCCACAGTCGATTGCACCTCGACCATTACCACGACAAACAGTGCGCCTCCGCTTTTGTAGTTCACCTGCCATATGATGTCGCATTGGCGTTTAACCAGCCGGTCGCTGACCAGCTCTGCCGAAACCTCTTTCATCGTGGTTAGATCCAACTTCTCGATGATATCTTGAGAGTCGCTCATGTATTCCAGATAGCTTGCGATCACTTGCGGCTCTTTCTTGCAGATCCGCTTGAATGCCTGATCGTATCTCGCCCTAACCTGACGAGGCTTAGGTGTTCGTGCGCCCTTCGAGCCCTTTGATTTGTCTTTAGCCATTTTTCGTCTCCGTTGCTATGCGCCACGCCACTTCTGTCGAGCAGAGGGCATGCCGTGCAGTGAATTTTATTGGGTAATCCCTCTTTTTTCGCATATCAAGCATTCTTGTCGGAAATTGGAGAGCAGAAAACTTGCGGCATAGGAATTTCTAGCGCAATTTCAGCTCTGGCTCAGAGCGTGAAGGCTGGCATTAGAGCAAACGATACCAGGCTCAATGAAGATTCTACCTGCAAAGTCGGGTTCGCCTGCAGGAAATTCGTTTTCCGTGCCGGACGGACAGCCGAGCTCAATGGCCGTTTCGGGTTCAAGGGACTCGCCGACGCGGCTATGTCCGAGTGAGTTGTCCGTTGCAGTGATATCGCGCTTCCCGCAAAAGCCGAAGTTCAGCGGCGACGTGGAACGAGCTGGCAGCGTTTAAGTTGAGCGCGGCATCTGCGTTTGCGTTGGTGCGCTGAAAGTCGCGGCATCGAGTTGCACACTGGTGGTGGTTGACGCATAAGTCAATTTGCCTGTTTTGAGTTGCGCATAGCCAAAAATCAGATCGAACGCTTCATTTTTCGGTTGACCGCTCGGGCATGAATTGTTGTTCAGGGTGGATTTTGCATCCAGTTCTATGCAATAATCTCGTCAACGCCCAATGTTGCGCACTCAATACGGCATGTTGTTTTTGCACCAGCCATCGGTACCGCTTTTTGGCAAGGCCGGTACCGAGCTGTGCCGGCAGCTCAGGCGCAAGCTATTTACAATCCCATGGTTGAATTCGATCGAGTCATCAAGCGGCGAGAGTTGCTTAAAGGTGCAGTAGCTCTGGGTTTCAGCGCTCTTGTCGCTGGAACCTTTCCCGTCGGCCGTGCTGCAAGTGCGCAGAGGCTGAAGTTTGGTGCCGTTCTCGCCAACGGACTCGACACCGTCACGCTGCCGCCGGGCTTTGAATGGCATGTTGTTGCTTCCTGGGGCGATCCGCTGTGGAGTGACGTTCCCGAGTTTGATCAAACTAGTCGTGGGACCGCTGCAAGCCAGGCGCTTGCGTTCGGCGACAACTGCGACGGGATGGAGTTCTTTGAAGTAGGCGGACGATTCTTGCTGGCTGTCAACAATGAGTACTCCAATCGAAGCATCATCTACGGAAATCGTCAAACCCAATCTCCCGAAACAGTTGACGATGTCTACAAGAACATGGCCGCTCACGGCCTTAGCATTGTTGAACTCGTCCGTCAAGCAGGCAAATGGCGAGTAGTTTCCGACTCGGCATACAACCGCCGGATCACACCTTCTACGCCCATGGAAATTGCAGGTCCTGCCCGTGGCCGCAAGTGGCTAAAGACGCAGGCGGACCCAAGCGGCACAAGCAGTCTTGGCACTTGGGCCAACTGCGGCACCGGCACGACGCCGTGGGGCACTCTTTTAACTTGCGAGGAAGGATTTCATGGCTATTTTTCGACTCCGGGCCAACCGGATGCAAAACTGGCCCGAACTTTGCGTCGCTATGGCTTTCGCAACACGGATTGGGGTTATGGCTGGGGTCGTATTGACGATCGATTCGACTTGATCAAGCATCCCCATGAACCTCACCGTGTGGGCTATGTGGTTGAAATCGACCCTAAGGATTCTAGATCAGTACCCAAAAAGCGTACCGCGCTGGGAAGGTTCAAGCATGAAAATTGCGAAGTTGTCGTGTCCGATGGCGGTCAGGTGGTTGCCTACATGGGCGATGACGAGCACGGCGAGTTCATCTATCGGTTTGTATCCAAAAATCGCTATGACCCGCAGGCATCAAGTCATGGGCATTTGCTAGATGAAGGTGTGCTCTCGGTAGCGCGATTCGATGATGATGGAACTGGACTGTGGTTGGATATGACGCCGCAAAGCGTCGGCATGTCGCAAGAAGAGATTTGCATCTTCACCCGCGTTGCGGCGAGCAAGCTCGGCGCGACCACCATGGACCGTCCAGAGTGGGTAGCGGCGAATCCCCATAAGGCGCAAGTCTATTGCTGTTTGACCAGGAGTCGCCGCCGGGGGCGGGAACGCAATGCTGGCGGCAACAAGATGCGCGTTGGCGGCCCGAATCCGCGCGAAGCGAACCAGTACGGCCAGATCGTTCGCTGGGAGCCCGATAACGGTGATCATGCGGCAACCGGATTTGTTTGGGATCTTTTCGTTATCGCTGGCAATCCGGCGGTGCACAGCGATGAGTACGCCGGGTCGGCGAACATCAATGAGGGCAACATGTTCAACTCGCCGGATGGTCTTGCGTTCGATTCGGAGGGCAATTTGTGGATTCAAACCGATGGCTCGTATTCAAACGAAGGAGATTTTGCCGGAATGGGAAACAACCAGATGCTGATGGCGGATATTGAGACCGGCGAGATACGCCGCTTTCTTGTGGGGCCGAAGGAATGCGAGATCACAGGCTTGGCATGGAGTTCCGACAAAAGCACGATGTTTGTCGGCATTCAGCACCCAGGAGAGCGGAATCCGCTTGAGTGCCACTTCCCTGATGGAGGCAATTCTGTGCCGCGCTCGGCCGTGATCGCCATAACCCGCTCAGACGGCGGCGCTATGGGTTGATGAGCAGGTTGCGGCAAGCTTGGATCACCAGCCGTCAGTCATTTTCTGGCTGATCATTTGGATCATATAGCCGCTTGCAAGCGATGTAGGCAATAACAGCGCCAGCAAACTGCGCTGCGATGAATGCGGGCGCATGCGCTGGAAAGATGCCGGAAAACGTGTTTGTGAAGCTGCGCGCGATAGTGACCGCCGGATTGGCGAATGATGTTGATGCGGTGAACCAGTAAGCTGCGGCGATGTAGAGTCCTACCGCCATTGGAACAGCTGAAGGCCGCGCGCGCAAAGTTGCCAATATCGTTAGCATCAGGCCGAAAGTCGCGACACCTTCGGAGAACCACTGCGCACCGCCGGATCGAAGCTTTTGCGACGCTTGAAAAATGGGCTCTTCGAACATGGCATGCGCAGCAAGCATTCCGGCGAGCCCGCCAAGTATTTGCACTGCGATATAGGCAGCGCAGATGGTCCAGGCAATGTCCTTTTTCAGTGCGAATACGACCGAAACCGCGGGGTTGAAGTGTGCTCCGGATACGGGTCCAAGCATGGTGATCAGCACTACCAGCATGGCACCTGTGGCAATGGTGTTGCCGAGCAGCGCGATCGCGACATTGCCGCCAGCGAGCATTTCGGCCATGATTCCAGAACCGATCACGGTCGCAAGAAGCAAAGCAGTGCCGAGAAACTCGGCAAACAGCGCGGCATGCAGGGATTTGCGGTCCATGTTCGAAGGCCTATGCCCTGCCTACAGGGTATCAATCGCTTTCTGCTGCGTTTCGCCGTAATGCTCCAGATCGTGCCGGTGCGTGAGGAACACTTCCCATTTTTCATCCGCCATTCCCTTGATCCATGCCTTATCCATGCTTGCATGGCAGCAGTCGACCTGCGCCACGTCGAGAAATGGGCGGCCGCTGTCGCGCAGGCGGCCAGCAAGCTGTTTCAGTTCATCTTGAGTGTCGGCCTGGATGCCGAGATGGTCGATGCCTTCGCGTTCGTCGCTGCGCTCAATGGCGAAATTGACGGCTGGAGCCTCGACATCCCACTTGGCATAGCCATCCCGCTGTACTGACGGCTGCTGGTTGAACAGGTTGGTATAGAAGTGCAGGGAAGTTTCAAAATCCTTGACTGCTAATGAGATGTGGAGTTTCATGATTGCTTTCTATGAAAGTGGCCGCCTTGAATGGGGTTGATAGTTGCATAGCAGATTCTACACAAAATTCGATTCTGTTCAAGCCATGCTATTGTCGCTTGGCGGCTTAGCGCCAAGCTGGCAAGTTTTCGGCTGGTGTTGATGCTAATCAATGACGCAAATAATGCGCTTCACAGAATCGCCTTGCGGAAGATTTGTAAACAAGCTCATGCCAGACTTATTGATTGGAGAGCGCATTATTCGTCATCAAGCAGTTTCGGCAAATTCTCAATGATCCTGACCGACTCAATGCTGACATGGACAATTCTTTGGATTGCCGTGATCAGGTCTTCCGGTTTTTCGAACCACTGATTGGGATCGTCGATGATTCCGCTATGCTTGTGCTGTTTGATGAAATATCGGTCAATGAGCCATTCCAGTGGGCTTCGACCGTTCACGATGTATTTGTGTGCATCACTTGGAATGCCGGTGAGTTTTACATGTTCGTTGATCTTCAAGGCGGATTTTTGCTTATCGGCGAATCACATTTTTTGTCGACCAAGTAAGAAATCGGACGGCTATAAAGTGCGACCATGTTGCTTAGGCACGGCTTTTAGCTGGAATTCGCTACAACTTTCATAGCTTAGGTGAAGATTTTCGAGTTTACTGCCGGCATCGGTAAAGCTACGAAAATCTGGAATGCGCGCCAACTCTTTTGTCAGGTCATTAGAGAAACGATCGATGCACTCAGATGAGTGTAGAACCCCATAGATATATTCGAATATGCAGTTCTTTGTGATTGAATTGTAGTTGTAATGAGTTCGAAATTTACGAAGTGCCCAATCGGTTATGTTGTCGATTCGATTCAGATTTGAAGAGTTATCAAACATTTCCCGTTGTGAATCGCTTAGTTGTTCAAATCTATATCGCGGAAAGCACTGAGCGGCTGCATTCACGCCAAGGTCGGGTATGGAGTTAACCATCAAAACGGAGAATCTTGTCGAAGATTCAATTCCTGGGATGCAAATTACGTAATTTTTTGAATTGGTAGCTGGAAAGATACTGTCTGGCAGACCTTTTCGCTGAGCAAAGGTGTAGTCGGTATAGCCATGCTGTTTAACAAATGGCCGGTATAAATTAGATCTTGCTGAAAACCATTCAATGTTCTCCTCTGCAATGTCATGGTTTCAATTCCGACGGTCTAAATAAGTTGCAATCCAAATCAAATGGCGGATAGAAAAATTTCTGGTCATATTTTTGCAGCTAAAACCGAAAATCGGCATAAAGCTGTTGACGAGAAACGGAATAGGTTTCAGTTGACGGAAAAGGATTTCCATAGATGCTCGACTGCTATCTTTCAAGCTCATCAACATATAGTCATTTCGCCCATTTTTCGACAGCATGGACATTGACAGCTATTGTTTGCATGCACATTTTGCGATGGGCAAAGACGGCGCATAGGTTGCAATTTACTCAAGGCCTATTTCACCGCAAAGGCTGCCGGCAAGCACTTCAGCCAACAGCAAGTGTTGCGCGGAATCTTTATCCAGCCTGCGGCGGTTCCGCATGAAGCGAGCGAAGGTAGTCGCCAAGCGATGGAATGGGGATTTTGTACTGTCCGAGAAATTCCTGCGAAGGCGCCAGAATCCCCGCATGCAGCGCATTGGTCAGGAACTTGTCGACCGACTGGTTGTTCTTGCGCCGCGCCGGTTCCGTCAGCGACTCGATTTCGTCATGGGACAGGGTATCGGTCGGATTGCCCTCTTTTTTGTTGGCGGCCAAGGCGATCTGTTTGTATACCCAGGGCTGGCTTGAGCCGGATTCAATACGTTCCCGGTAGTAGGCGTTCATGCGTTCGGCCCCTTCGGCCACGGCTTGCGCAAGCAGCTCGCGTCTGAGCCGTCCTTCATTGGCGCGAAGCGTCTCGCCCGCGGCCACGCCGACACGATTGATATGCTGCGGCCAGCCCTGCGACAGCCGCGCCAGCTCGTCCGCCCACGCCGACTTCTCCTCGCCTGAGCCCGAATAGTAGGCATCCAGCATGCGGTGTATGGCGGTTCGCGCATCCGCAATGCAAAGCGGCTCCAGATCAACGACTCGCCGATCGGCAAGCCTTGACATGCCGCATTCCCGCAGCACCGCCTTGGTGTCGCTCAAGCCGAAGAACATCGCGATCAGCGGAACCTCGAATGGCGGGCTGTGCAGGCAGTCGAGCATGCCTGCGGTCATGCTCGTTTGGGGCATGTTTTGGGCTTCGTCTACAAATACCGCAATGCGGAATTCCTTAAGCAGTGGCATCGTGTCCGCGAAGGCTTGCTCGGCCGGCTGCGATTCGCTCGCCGCATCGCCCGATTCGGCCCTGCCGCCCACCGAGAGGCCGGCGGCTGCGAAGCCGCGCTCCGACAGCTCGCCCAGCAACTTTGCGCCCAAGTCCCGAAGTTCCTTGAGTTTTCCGCTGAGCGCCGACGGTCCCGCAACGGCAAGCCGCTCGCTCTCGGCGTTCACTTCGCGAACGATCATTCCCGCCGTCGTTGCCGCATACTGGAGCGTGTGCGGCTTGACCGAGACCGCTACCCAAGGCTCCTCAGGGGTCGAGTGCTGCCGCACCGCTTCCATGCATTCGAGCATCAGGGCCGTCTTGCCCGCGCCGGGCGCGCCTTGAAAGATGCAGGTGCCGCCTCCGACACGCCCATTTCGAAGATTGCGAACCGCGCGGCGAAACACCTCGTATTCGGCATCCCGTCCGCAAAAGAAAGCCTCGCGCCCTACCTCGGCGCGATCGGTCTGATCCAGCCAATCTTGCTCAGGCAGAGGTTCGACAGGGATGGGCTTGGGGAACAGTTCAGCGGTCAATAGGATTCTTTCCAGCTTTTTGAAGATCTGTCGATTTTATCAGATCGCTCGGATAAATCTAATTCGATTTTAGGCCGACTTGCGAGCACCGAATAAAGTTGAAGATGCTGACAAAAGCGATCAAAACGGCCGCATCTGCGAAATAGCGATATCTGCGTACGAGTATCGGTGGATCCCCCCTTTCCGTCGGTTGAAGATTGAATCCATCTTCGTCAACATTCTTCTGCCAGTCAATCCTGCAATGCGACTTGTTGACTGAAAGCTGGAAAACATCTATGCCGCTGGGTGCTTGATGATGCTCGAAACGGCTTTGCGTCTATCTATTCGACCTACAAAGATGCGCCATGTTTCAATGATGCGTCCCTGATGAAATCCGCGGACCAGCCTGCAGCCTGTCACCGGACAATCGGGAATATGGACTATGGTCAGGTTTTCGAAGCAAAAACCGAAAGCCGATCGAGATCTAATCTGTCGCTCTCAACGTAATCTCGAGCTGTGATGTCATCCAAGCGACAAGCGATGCCTGAATGGGAAGAGAAACGACCGGTTTTGTCCACGAGTTTTAGCCATCTGTCGATGTAGAGTTGCCAATCTGTTTCTACAGCTACTGGGTTATTGTTCTTGATGAACCACCAGTGCAGATGCACTTCGGCTTCATTCCATGATGGTATTGCGCATATTCGAATTTGCTGAAGCTCTCGCCAATACGCCCTTTCATCGTTTTGACTATTATGTTTCTTGATTAAATGTCTCTGAAGATCTCGAGCTGCAACTACGAAATCATCAGGAAACGCAAAACGGGATCTCTTGCGAGATAGGGCATTCGCAAAATCCCTTTGTTCGCTATCGGTTTTGTAACCTTCAGTCCTTTTGAAGCTGGCAATAATCGACTTCTCGACCGTCATAGTGCGATCAAGGTCAGCGACTAGATGGGAATCGGCCACAGTTGGGATATAGGCATAAGCTGGTCGCTTTAGACGGCGAATTTCTTCAACCAATTGCTCGTTTGTTCGGACTAAAGGAGCCACTTCTATGAATGGGCGTTCTAAACAGTCGCGAACGATATCGCAAGTCTGAGTCAACACAACCATGCCAAGGGTTTCCTGCTGAACTGGCGTGATTTGATTTTCAACGGTTTGTCCGCTTCGAGATAGTGATTGTGCAACCTGAATGGATGCCTTGCTATGCGGAGTAGACAAGTTGGCGAGATGTAGAAAGTCCAGTTGATCATCCAGGAAGATATCTCCTTGACGCCAATTGCGCAGCGCTGTGTTAATCGCCTGTCGATCTTCGTCCTTCAAGCACATGAAGGGGTCAATCAGCGGCCGCAGTCGTCGTGCGCTTTGGAATGGCGATACGTGCCTCTCCGGGAGACTCGAAACGTTGCTGTTCCGCTTCCAACAAAAGGACTGGCGCTTGAGGTTGGTGAGAAGATACGGTTACTCGGGGGGGGGTTGGACCGGTATTTCGTACTTCTGAGTATCGAAGAAGTAAAGCATCCTCGAAGCGACCGGATTTCAACAGTTCAAGTATGGATATCTCATTTACATCATCAACTGCTAGCAAAGTGGCGCGCGTGTCAATTTGGTTGCCCCGGTCAAGACAACGAAGAATCGTCAGTACTTTACGAATTGCCCACTCATGCCCAGTCGACGGAGGTTTGCCGTTTGCCCAATAATGGACACTACGACGAGAAACATCAAATAGTTCGCTGAGCTCCTCCCACGTTAATCCAGAGCGTCGCCTTATTTCCATAATGGCCTCGCTAATCTTTTCTGTCGCCCGAGAGTATGGCTGTGCTGCTGGGCTAGATGCAGTACGCTCTGTCTGGCGAGGCATATCATAGGTACTGGATGTTCGCCGTGTCGTCAGCATGGTGGGGACTAGAAACGTTGCCGGCATGGGTTTACGGCTGCCTCCGTGCAAGCTGCCAAAACCAGAAGTAGCATTGTGAACCGGATAGTTTGACATTGGAATGGTCATAGCTTCCCACCATAGAACCTTAAGAAATTTTCGGTGACCATTTCACGAAACAGCGAATACAGGTATTCGGCATACTTTGCCGCAGTCGCAAGCAACTCATTGGATTCGAACGGTTGTGATTGTGTGCTATGCATGTCGAGATCCAGTATCCAGCATGGCCGGTGATATGGTTCGATAACGTTAGGGTCGTAAGTCGTATTTTCAGCAACATGCCCCCATCGTCCTAAAATGCATGCATTTTCCAGAGCGAGAAATTGAGCCTCTGTGATTATATGAACGACAGAATTTCCCAAGTTGTTTTCAGATTTTCCGGCACTGGCGGTTATACCGAGAACACTAGAGTGGATCAATTGATCGATGCGGCTGAGTGCGTCGCCAGTGAGCCTGTCAACATATCGCAATCCGAAACGACCGACTGAGGCGGGATCGAACGCTTGCTGAAGTGAGACAGTGACTTTGCTTAAGCGGGTCAGAAAATCAGTTCGGCTAACATATGAAGAAGTTTCTAGAGCGAGAAAATCAACCCCCAGAGACACTCTCCAAGTGCTACGTTTCTCGCAGTCGGTCATTCGCCAG
The DNA here is from genome assembly GCA_965214875.1 of Arenicellales bacterium. Lineage (GTDB taxonomy): Bacteria > Pseudomonadota > Gammaproteobacteria > Arenicellales > JAJDZL01 > CBDAUN01. The sequence goes on from OZ243980.1 coordinate 65,741, forward strand.
ATCATGCTAGAGCCAACGTTCGGGGGGTCGTAGCCGGAAATTTCAAAACGATGAAATTGTTCGGGTACGAGGTAGGGATAGTCGCGGCGGATATCCTCTTGAAATTCCGCCACTCTGTCAGGGTTGCGAATCGCGAGAATGACGGGGAATCGAATTTGAGCAATTACACGCACCAGGGGTGATCGCGACAGAGGCACCTCTAACTTCGGATTGAGATTCAGAGCAGATTTCAAAGAGTAGTCCTTCGGTTAATTTTCTTTTTGCCTTGTGTGAAGTAAAGTGTGAATTATAGGCAGGTTTCATGTTTTAATCTCTATTTTCGGTCAAAGTAAGTGCGCGAGCGGCATTCATGCCGAATTAGCCGTTCGTCAGGTTGTAGCGCAGCAACGAAATGAATCTCCATCTCAAAGATCAAGCCGCATGAAATAATGCGTTGTACCACCAATTCTCGATTCATGACACGCGGAACAGGTTTGCACGAACCGACGGCCGGCGACGTTAGCCGAATGGCACATCGACCGTCATCGCATTGTGTCGCCGAATCCATGCGATCGCATAGACCACCTCGATTTGAGCGCCACCAGACGGATGCACGTCATCTTGGTCGTCGCTGTCTAAGTCAGCTTCGAGCATTGGTTCGGGAAACTCAAGGCATCCAAGCTGTTCAAGCTGCTCAATCAGCGCGGCAGCATTTTTGGACTCTAGCTGTAGGCGCTCTGCATCGACAACTGCATTCGCAAAGCCGATACCGGCAAGCATATCGCCTAGATCGTGCATGTTGTGCAATCCCGCATTTGACAGCCACGAAATCCCGGTATCGAAGTCTATGGCTCCAATGAGCGCGATTTGCACCACGCCATCGTCACATAGCATTTTTTCGCATCTGCCCAATAGGCAACGTAGATCCATGCGCGCTTCCGGCATGGCGAGTACGGCAAGGTCAGGCCGATTGTCCAGATCGTCGCACGCGGAAATAGCTGACGCATCAAATCCGACAATCTCGCTATTTGGATGCTTCGAAGCGATGGCTTCCCGCACGAGCTCGCGCATTGCGCCGATATTCAGTACGCGCGTTGGCGTGAAATCAATGTCGACTAGACGATCTGTGAGCTCTGAAGCGATGTCATCGAAGAACGAGGGGTCGAAGTTCTGGTTGGTTGCGGTATAGGGCATCTAAAAGTGATTCTGAAGTAGACGCTCCGACATGACCGATGCCGGCAACGTCGCTTCAGATCATGGTGGCTATGGGTGGACTCGAACCACCGACCCCGGCATTATGAGTGCCGTGCTCTAACCATCTGAGCTACATAGCCACAAAACCGAAGCGGCAAAAGAATCGTACCGAGCGAATGCGGTCAGCAGGTATTATACAAGCGGCGGCGTCAACCGTATTCGCTTCTATCGACCAGCTTCAACGGATCAGCCATGAAAATCGCCTCGTGGAATGTCAATTCCCTTAGAGTCCGCCTCGAGCAGGTTCTGGATTGGATTGATCGCAACAATCCCGATGTTCTGTGCCTGCAAGAGACAAAGACAACCGACGATCAGTTTCCGCTCGACCAGTTCGCCGAGCGCAACCTTGCGGTGCAGTTCAGCGGGCAGAAGACCTATAACGGTGTTGCAACCATAGCTCGAAAGGAATTGCTCGATATCCAAAAAGGCATTCCCGGCTATGCCGATGAGCAACGCCGAGTGCTCGCTGCAACGTGCGGCCCGATTCGGGTTGTCAATGTGTATGTGCCGAATGGTTCCGAAGTCGGTTCGGAAAAATATGGCTACAAGCTTGTCTGGCTAGAAAGATTGCGCGCATTCCTCAAGCATCAGCTTGCGCAGCATGAGCATCTGATTGTGACCGGCGATTTCAATATCGCGCCCGCCGACGCAGACGTTCACGATCCCGAGGCATGGGAAGGCAAGATCCTCTGCAGCGAGCGCGAGCGCGAAATGTTTCAGTGCCTGATCGGCTTGGGTTTGCGGGACACTTTTCGCGAATTCGAACAGGAAGAAAAGCTGTTTTCGTGGTGGGATTACAGAGCGGCGGCATTCAGGCGCAACCTTGGCATGAGAATCGACCACATTCTGGCGAGCAATGCATTGGCCGAAAAATGCACCTCAAGCGGCATTGATGCCGAACCTCGCAAAGCGTCGCGACCCAGCGACCACACGCCAGTCGTCGCTGAATTCAGCGTTTAGCGATGCGCTTGGTCAGCTTGCGCCAGCAGGCTTGCGGCCTTCGGTAACCCGCTCGTTTCCAGCCAGGTCGCATTCAGTCATGACCATCTCGTAGCGATTTGCGCACATCAGGTCCCGCACGCTTCGCCCCTGCTCCCAGCCGTGTTCGACGATCAGCCAGCCGCCATGGACGAGCCTAGACTTGGCGGTTTCAACCACTTGCCGCAGGCATTCAAGTCCGTCGGTGCCGCCGACAAGCGCCGCTCGCGGTTCAAATCCGAGAGCAGGATCTTTTAGACAAGGGTCGTCCTGCTTGATGTACGGCGGGTTTGCGCCGATCACGTCGAAACGCCTTTCGGCAAGTCCGTTCAGCCAGTCGCACTGAATGAGCTGAATGTTCGAAATGCCCAGATTCACCCGATTGCATTCAGCCACGCGAAGCGCTTGTTCGCAATTGTCGGTCGCAACGACTTGGGAGTCGGCCAGCTCGGTTGCAACTGCCAGCGCAACCGCCCCCGTGCCTGTGCCAAGATCGGCAATGCGCGGTTTTTCGATGCCGCGGCACCGATGCACCATGCGCTCGACCAGCAGCTCGGTTTCGGGTCGCGGGATCAAGGCGCCCGCCGTTGTCCGGATCGGCAGCGACCAGAACTCCTTATGCGCGATCAGGTAGGCGACCGGCTCCCCTTTAGCCCTTCGGGCAAGCAGCTCGTTCAACCGGCGCGCCGGCGACTCCCCAAGCTGCTCGCTGAGCGCAAGCTCGATCAAGTCCCGCTTTAGGCCGCATGCGTCGCCAATCAGCAAGTCCGCATCAAGACGGGCAGTATCTGAAACCTTGGCAAGCATATCGGTCGCCACGCGCCGCGCTTCGCCAATGGTTGCGCTACTCGCAAGCCGCACGCTCAGGTGCCGGTTTCTTCAATATCCGCCATCTGCGCCGCTTGAAACTCAGTGATCAGCGGCTCGATGACCGAATCCAGCGCGCCTGCCATAATTTCTTCGAGCTTGTAGAGCGTCAGATTGATCCGGTGGTCGGTCACTCTGCCCTGGGGAAAATTGTAGGTGCGAATTCTTTCGGAACGATCGCCTGAGCCGACCATCAGCTTGCGTGCCGCGGAGCGTTGCGCTTGCTGCTGCCGTATCTCGCGCTCAAGCAGGCGCGCCCTTAGCATCGACATTGCTCTCGCGCGGTTTTGATGCTGAGATCGTTCGTCCTGGCACTCTACCACCACGCCGGACGGGAAATGCGTGATCCGCACCGCCGAATCGGTCCGGTTGACATGCTGCCCTCCTGCGCCGGATGCCCGGTAGGTATCGATTCGCAAGTCCTGCGCACTGATTGCGACATCATTGATTTCATCCGCTTCGGGCAGTATCGCAACCGTGCAGGCGGACGTATGGATTCGCCCTTGCGCTTCGGTTTTTGGCACCCGCTGGACGCGGTGGGTGCCGGATTCGAACTTGAGCCGCGAATAGGCGCCTTTGCCGACAACGCGCATGATGACCTTGTTGTAGCCTCCGTACTCGCCGTCGCTGCTGCTTACGACCTCGCCTTGCCATCGGCGCGACTGAACGTAGAGCTTGTACATTCTGAGCAAGTCGCCGGCGAAAAGCGCCGCTTCGTCGCCGCCGGTTCCGGCACGGATTTCAAGGTAGATGTTGCGTCCGTCGTTGGGGTCTTTCGGCAGCAGAAGCTTGTGCAATTCTTCAAGCGTCGTTTCGAGCTGCTCCTTGATGCCGGCCAGTTCCGATTGCGCCAGTTCCTGCATTTGCGGATCATCGTCTTCAAGCATTAGCTCGGCCTCTTGAAGTTCGGACTCCAAGCAGGCGTAATGCTCGTATTTTGCCACCACATCGGAAATGTCGGACAGCTCGATGGAAAGGTCGCGAAACTGATCGGTATTCTGAATCACCTGAGGATCCGACAGCTGAGCATTCAGCATCCGCTGCTTGTCGCTCATCAGGTCAAGCTTGTGTCTAAGTGATTCTTTCATGGAGCTTAGGCCGCAACAGCAAGGTCGGGCGGTAAATCGTTTCAGATACTAATAGTCGCAAAATCTCGTCAGCGCGCCGCGCAGGATTAGCTTAGGTCTCGCATTGTGTCGCAGTACGCCGCTTCCTGCGCCTGCGTGTCGAATTTTTGCTCTTTGCAATTGTCCAATTCGGTCGCAGGCGCAACTTGCCGGAAACAAGACAAAGTAGCAATCCGTACTGTTCATTTGGCGTTATTATAGGGAATGGAAATTCTCACTTGGCAGGGCGCATAGTTTACGATGCGGCACTGCGCTATTTGTATATGATGATTCGGTATGCATCCGGTTCCAAGCATTATTGAAACATTGAGCCGATTCGCCTGTATCGGCAGCAAGGCTGGGCCGCTTCACTGGCGGCTTGGGTGGCTGTTCGCGCCTGTCGCTGCATTGCTCGCAGCCGGCTGCGTGCCAGAGCAGGCGGCCCTGCAAGATAATCTGGCCACAGACGACTTCGTTCAAAGCCAGCCGGTCGACCCGCCCAACGTGGAGCTGACCGCGAAGATGCTCAACGACTTGGTCGTCTCCGAGCTTGGCTACCAACGAGGAGATGCCGACCGTTCGATCGAGATGCTTGCCGCCCTCGCTACTGAAACCCGAGACTACCGCCTTGCACGGACGGTTTCTCAAAGAGCTGTCAATGCCAAGCGCTATGACATCGCCGGGCACACGACCGCGATGTGGGTGGAATTGACCCCCCAAGACAGTCTTGGGTGGTGGACAAGAGGGGTGACGCAGATTGCAATCAATGACTTCGACGGTGCAGTTGAAAGCTTCAATAAGACTTTACGGTTCGCTCCTCCTGCCGGCCGCAATCGGCTATTCGCGGATATCGCCCGGGCGATCAGCACCCATACCGACCCGGAGCTGTCCTACAGCATGTTTTTGGAAGTCACCAACCAGTATCCAAATGAATCCACAGCCTATCAGATTCTGGTCAGGTTCGCAGTGGCATCCGGAGAGCGGCGCGAGGTTGTCGACGGCTACATCGACAAGGCGTACGAGATTGATCCGAGTCCGGAAATTGCGCAGCTGCGGTTCACCCTGCTTCTTGAGCAGGACCGCGACAGCGAGGCGATCGAATACATCAAGCAGAAAGTTGCGAAATACCCGAAGTCCGAGGTTCTGGGGCTGACCTATGCCGAGCACCTGGCGAGCCTCGGCAAGCTTGCCGAGGCGCTAAAGCATCTTGACAACATGTCGCAATCCAGCGCCTTGTTGCAGTCGGCTAGTCTTTACTACCGCTCGAATCGGCTGGACCTGGCGAGGGAAAAGTATCTTGAGTACATCGCGCTTGAACCGGACGATCAAGATGCGCTGGTAGATCTGGCCAGGGTTGAAATTGACTTCGGTCAGCTGGACAGCGCGCGCGACACCCTCGATCGGGTGATCGATCGTCAATTGCAGTTTGAACGAACGCTGCTCGAGGCCGAATTCGCAACGGCTTCCGACCGACTGGACGATGGGATCAGCCTGCTGGAGCAAGTTCCGATCGAAAGCCCCGCACAGAGGATTCGAATCCACATCGCTAAGCAAAACCTGTATTCGATCGCCGAACAGTGGGACAATGCGATATCGATTCTAAATGAAGCTATTGAGGAGTTTCCCAACAATACGCAGCTGCTGCTGACACGCAGTTTCGTAGCTGCCGAAATGGGGTTGGTCGATGTGGCGGAAGGCGATTTGACGATTGTGCTCGCTCAGGACCCGGACAATGCAAATGCGCTGAACGCGCTTGGCTATACCCTGACCGATCTGACCGAACGGCATGATGAAGCATTGCAGCTGATTGAGCGTGCCTTGGCAATTCGGCCGCACGATCCGTATATTCTCGACAGCATGGGCTGGGTGCAGTACAAGCTTGGAAACACTGAAGCCGCACTGGAGTTCCTCGAACGCGCGCATGCCTTGCGTCTCGACCCCGTGATCGCTGCCCATCTTGGCGAGATCTATTGGCAGACAGGCGAACGCGAGCGCGCGAGAAAAATATGGGAGCGAGCGATAAAGATTGATCCTGACGACCGCACCCTGCAAGAGACCATCAAGAAGTTCTTAAATTGATTTCGCGCCTCTTCGCTGTTGCGGCCGCTTTAGCGATTGCCGGTTGCGCCGCGACGCAGCATTCCGGCTTTTCAGACGATCCAGATGTCCTCGAGGAGCATGTTCGCAATGTCTCCAAAGTTGACAGCTGGGAAATCCACGCGCGGCTGGCCTATCAGACGGGTGCCCGCGGCGGGTCCGGCTCATTGATCTGGAAGCGCGACCAGAATCGCCATGAGGTGGACATCTTCGGTTCATTCGGTGAAAATCGGCTCCGCATCGCGCAAGACGATGATGGGGCGGTGCTGACCGACTCTAAAGGTGCCTACATGACCGGTCGTTCAATCGACGAATTGCTGTACGCCCGCATCGGCTGGACCTTGCCTCCAGTCGCTGATTTGGAAGACTGGATCATCGGCGTTCCGCAATCGGGAGCAGCGGAGAACGTCAGATGGAACGGGCTTGGCCAAGTGATTTCGTTTAGGCAATCAGGCTGGAAAATTCGCTGCTTCGACTATCGCCAAAGTGGAACGTACGTCTTTCCCTCGCAAGTTCGCGTCGCCTCATCAAGCTATGACCCGCTTGCGCGGGTCCACCGGGATCCTAATGAGGTGCAGCCGATCGAAGTCAGGCTGTCCATTCGAAAATGGGGCGTGTTGTGATTAGCTTCAAGGCGCCTGCAAAGATCAATTTGTTTCTGCATGTGCTGCGCCGCCGCGAAGATGGCTATCATGATTTGCAGACTGTGTTTCAGCTGATCGACTGGTGCGACGATCTTCAATTCGAACTGACTAGTGACGGCGCGATTGTGCGCGAGCCCGAGCATGTGGCCGGTATTGCGCATGAAGATGACTTGACCTGCCGGGCAGCCTTGATGCTGCAGCAAAAGTGCCGCATTCGGCAAGGAGTGCGTATTCGGCTTAAGAAGAACATTCCGATCGGCGCGGGTCTCGGGGGCGGCAGCTCCGATGCTGCGGCAACCTTGAAAGTCCTGAATAAGGCATGGGGCATCGGGCTCAATGACGAACAGCTCGTCGAAATCGGTGCCGCGCTTGGTGCCGATGTGCCGTTTTTCCTCAATGGCTATTCCGCTTGGGGCGAAGGCGTTGGCGAGAAGCTGCATCGCGTCTCGCTGCCTGCGAGATCCTATCTGGTCGCAGTGCCTGACGTGCTGGTATCGACACGCGAAATATTCACCAATCTGAAACTGCCGACTGGCAGCAAGAGCATTTCGCCCGACAGCTGGAGCGTGGACCGCGCGCGAAACGATTTGGAGCCTGCCGCATGCGCTTGCTATCCGCAGGTCGAAGGAATTTTGGCGGTGCTGCGCACATTTGGGCCGGCGCGCATGTCAGGTAGCGGCGGCGCCGTCTTTTTGCCGGTCAGCAACATCAAGCAAGGCAGGCAGATCGCCAAGCAGTTGCCGGCTTCGACCATTGTTCGAATCTGCAACAGCTTCGACGTGCATCCGATGCATGTCGAATACTATTGATTGCTTCGGGCTTCCGCAGCATCGAGAGCCGCGCCGCGCCTTACTCCCGCACGTAGGTCGTTAAGTCTTTGCGTTCAAGCAAACGCCCCCACCAATAGTTGTACGGATGAATCATGTCCGTCGCTTGTTCGCCTTGAACCAGTTTGCGCTGCTCGTTATGCCACCCGAACAGTCCATGTTCAAGATTGACGATGGCCGATGCGGCGTCCGCTTGCGCATGTTGCTGAACAATTTGCGCAAGACGCGATGAACGGTACCCGACCGAGCAGTAGAACACCGCCTTTTTGTTCTTGATAAGGTGACCGTGCTTGGCTAGAAACTGATCAGCCGAAAGGTCGGGATCGACATGAATCGCCCCCGCTAGGTGGCTGACCGAAAACTCTTCGGACTCGCGCACATCGAAAAGAACGACTTTGCTTTGACCGTTGCTGAGGTAGCCTTCAAGCTCATTGGCGCTGATGTGTGCAACGTTCGGATACTGTTGCTCGATTTCCTCATGCTCATCCACTAAGTCTGTGTTGGCGGATGGCGGTGCAAGTGCCAATCCGGCCGCGACGAGCCAGAAAAGCATGTTGCGCCTGAGCGCAGTTGCGCTGGATAGGCCGATAACGCGTGCAATATTCATGTCTTTTAAGACCGCTTGTGCGAGCAAGCGTTTCAACTGCCGAGAATTTTTTCAAAATTGATCGGTTCAGGCGATGTTAAGATCAGTGGGTTTGCGTCCCATGAGAAGGTAGAAAGGCACCAGCATTAACCCGGCTACAAGCAATTTGACACCGTAGTCGCCGATGGCCCACGTGACCCAGGGCAATCCGGTTCCCGCGAACGCAATGCTGAAAAATATCGCAGTATCTGCAGCCGAAGCGATCGTCGAAGAGGCGAGCGGCGCTTTCCACCACTTCAGATTGCGCAGATGGTTGAAAATCGCGATATCGGCCAGTTGCCCAATGATGAACGCGCCGCCAGAAGCTAGTGCGATGCGCGGTGTCGCCAGCCACAACGACAGTGCTACTGCAAGCGCGAAGCCTGCGTAGGCCACTGTTCTTGCGCGAGAAGATCCGAAGTGCCGATTGACAACATCGGCGACGAGAAACGCGATGGGGAAAGTGAACGCACCCCAAGTTAGCCAGTCATTGATCGGGTAGCTCACCAGAATGTTGGAAGCGGTTACGACAGTTGCCATTGCTGCAACTCCAGCGACAACCCCGAATGCCGGATTGGTGAAGTATCTGTTCATTTATGCCGTTTGATCAGGATGCGAGGATGTGCCGTTTGAGTTCGTCGGCATTAGCGGCGATCTTGCCATAGTGCTCTTGCCGGTCGCGCAGCGCGGCTAGCGCATGCGGGATCTCGATATCGCGACCGATTGACGCTGCGATGGTTTCGGCAAACTTGGCCGGGTGCGCTGTCGATATGACCACCACGGGGCCGGATTCTGGATCGTGCATCTTTTTTGCGCACGCAAGAGCTATGGCGGTATGCGGGTCGACGATCAGACCCGATTCGGCGTATTGGGCTGCGATTGTCTTGCAGGTTTCGTCATTGCTCACGCGATGCGCGATGAAGTGCTCGCGCGCCCGCTTGAGCGCATCGTCGCTGACGGAGAACGTTCCGGTTGTCGCAAACTGTTCCATTTTCGCTTTTACGGCATTGCCGTCGCGGTCGAGCAGCTCGAACAGGAAACGCTCGAAGTTGCTTGAGACCTGAATGTCCATGCTTGGCGACAAGGTTGTCCGCACCGACTGCTTTTGCATCGTGCCGGTCTCAAAAAAGCGAGTCAGGATGTCATTCTCGTTGGAACAGACGACCATTTTTGCGATCGGAAGCCCCATGGCGGCAGCCGCATAGCCGGCAAAGACGTTGCCGAAATTGCCGGTTGGTACCGAAAACGTTACCTGCTTTTCCGGTGCGCCGAGACGCGCTGCCGCATAGAAATAGTACACAACCTGCGCGGCAATGCGTCCCCAGTTGATCGAGTTGACTGCGCCGAGCGAAACGCGGCGTTTCATTTCCGGGTCCGAGAATATCTGCTTGACCATAGCCTGGCAGTCGTCGAACGTTCCGGCAACGGCCAGATTATGGATGTTTGGGTGGTCGCTGGTGGTCATCTGCAGTCGCTGCATGGGCGAGACGCGCGCATCCGGGTGCAGCATATACAAGTCGATTGTCTCAAGTCCGCGCACGGCATAGATCGCTGCTGAGCCGGTGTCTCCCGATGTAGCCCCCACAATGGCCAGGCGAGCCCCCCTGGTACGCAGCGACCAATCCATGAAGCGTCCAAGAAATTGCAGCGCATAGTCCTTGAACGAAAGTGTCGGTCCGTGGAATAGCTCGAGGATACCCAATCCTGGCCGGAGTTCGGAAAAAGGTGCAACTTCCGGGTGGTCGAATTCGCCATAGGCTACCGAGACAACCTGGCGCAATGCTTCGTCCGGAACCGAGTCGCCAGCGAATTTTCCGATAATCCGAACCGCGAGCTCGGTATAGGTCAAATCCTTTAGATCACGAATTTCGCTTTCGCTCATTCGAGGCCAATGCGATGGCACATACAGTCCGCCATCGCTGGCTAGACCACGCGTCGCAACCTGTTCGAAATCGATGCATGACGCGTCTCCGCGCGTACTGAGATATTGCATAGCAGTGCCTGCAAGCGAATTGGTCGGTTGTGAAGATTTTGAATATCGGTTCGATTTCGAGGCGCAACGACGTATCGGCACAATCAGTTCTAGGGCGCCTCATGGAACGAGAACGGCGGTTAAGCCGGACTAGCGCAGCTCTAATGAAAGGGAATTATATCTTTTAGTATGCAGGGTTCATATCCTGACCCCTATCTTGACCCCGACATGATGCAGAAGGCAGGAAAGGGGGCAGGTCATGACCAAGGTTCATGTTTTCAGAGACATCAAGGTTCACGGCGCCAATGTCGAACTGGAGGGAGCGCCCCCATCAGACCGATAAAACCGGTCTATCGTTCAGTTCCGAGGGACTCAAGCCAGCGCTGGAAGATACCTTTCGCACCTTTATCGACAGCTCTGGACCGACAACAGGCTCTGCAGCTTGCTGGAGCTCTCTACCGTGTGGCATCTCAAAAATAGCCCTTTGCCATCTCTTCCGGAGTCGCTTCAATCGGGGGTAAGGACACCCTATTCCTTCCTCTGGATATTTTAGCCTCCATATCTAAGCCCCTGACACAATAACAGATTCCTGTTCCTTCACAAGGGAAAAATTTGGATTTTCCGGTGTGGGATCAATTGCACAGAGTAAACTTGATGCTAGGTCATAGTCCATGCGATAGTCACGCTATCGTTCCAGTGCTCGTTTCCGCTGTTCGACCACGCAAAAGATCAATTCGGAGGCTGCTGGCCGGAATCCGATAACAGGTTCATAAGTACTTATCATGGATTCCGTAATTTGCATTAACCGCAGGGCGAGCTCTTGCATGTCGAACTCTTCCTGCTGACGTTGTGCCATGTCTTCGAAGTCTTGCATGACCTCCTCTATCGGCCTGTCAATCGCGGACTTATAGGCGGCTAACGCAAGAGGCAAAGAGGCATATGCGAATGCTTCCTGTTGGCATGAGCCGAATTCCGCATAGGTCCAATCTGCGGAGACTCTGCCGCCGCGCAAGGCAGTGCAACATTCCTGCGGTTACGCCCGCTAAGATCGTTCTGGGTCGGAATTTCGTTTTGACCATGGGAATTTCGGTAGAGGGTCAGTTTGAGATATGAGAATGCTCATCCAGAAGCTTCTTCAATTCCTCGGAATCTGCAATCATTTTAGCATCACATACATCTTTATGGATCTGGCTACAGTCATAGCCGGTCGGCTTTCCTGTCTCTTTATTCACGATCCATGATGCTTCCCTACGTCTCTCTCCAAGACATCTGCCGACATCCTGCGGAATACATCCCAGAATCCCCGCTACGGCTCCGTATGTGGCCTTGACCTTTCGCGCGTTCAGGCAGTCGATGATATTTTGTACTGCGTATTCCACGGGGCGATCTTTCCTTGACATTGCGATTCTCCTGAAGCAACCCTCCAACATTCTGAGGCCGCCAGTACGCAAATACTGACGGCCTCGTGTACGGCGCAATATAGAGCAGTTTCCCAAGTCTGTCAAACTCTTCGCGAAGCCGGCGGTGGTCGCGTGACTGAACGGTCAGGCGGGTTCTTGGGAAAGTGCCTTAAACCGGTTCGACTCCGGTCGCCATCTCTATCGGAATTCATTTTTCGTGGTGTGTGTGGGTTGCCTCTCAGCCATTAAGCCCCCTATGGTTGAATTCAGATATACACTGATTCGAATCGCTTGCAAGTCTTTTGGGGGGAATGCTCGAGGTGAAACAGTTCAGGCCGTCCTTGCTCCTGAAGGCAGGCCGTTATCCTCGATCAGTTCCGAGCAGGTCGAGCCGCTTCCCTTCCATCATGGCGACGGTGTCTTCCATCATCCTTATGGTGTTGTGCTCCCGCATCAGTCCCCTTTTCTAGGACTAAGCCTCCCGAATACGTTGGGCCATGAAGTAGACCGACCTCTGGGTCATGTCCATATCCCTGTTTAGCTTCATTGAGGAAACGCCCTTGAGAGACGTTGACCACAGGAAGATTCCGATCACCCATTTCTGCAATCCGATATGGACCGGTGCATGACTATTATGGTCTTGACGCTGAAGTTGCGATGGGCAATTACCTCGCCGCGGTCAATGATGCGCAGCTCAAAGGCGTACGCCCGCGCCTCGGGCACACGGCTGCGCGTACCGCCGGGTAGCGGTTGCCGCCGTAGCCGACCATGCCCTCATTGCCGACTTTTCTCTCGATCGCCAGGGCGGGATTGCAGACCGCCTGGCCGATGACAGCGGTTTTCATGCGGCCATTGAGCGCCGCGGCGGTCAGGTCCACGCGCCTGGCAATTTCGCTGATCCGGCAACCTTGGCGGCGCAGTTCGCAAATAATGAAAAATTCCATCTGGCGCATCATTTTGAAGCCTTCGTGCAAATCCGCAAAAATTCATGCGGTAGGGCAAATGTTGCGATTTCGCCTTTCCTCAACCTAAGGGCGGGGATTTTCAATCGTTCGCCACATCTGGCGCGAAACGAACCGTGCCAGGTCGCCTAAGCCGAAGCTTCGGACGGCGCGAGCAACAAGCAGCCCAACTGATGTCCGCAAAGCCACTTGACCGCGCCGTCAAGTGGCTTCGCGGACGAGCACGGCGGCGCGACCTGGTACGGCTCGATGCGCGGCGGCCTGAATTTTTCGTCCGGGCAGGACGCCGAGTTCGACGATCTCGGCTCGCGCTGGGGCGTCAAGGGCTCGAACGAGGTGTCCGAAGGGCTGTCGGCCGTGTACCAGTACGAAGTCGACATCGACCAGCCGGAGCAGGGCGGCAACCGCTTGGCCTACGCGGGGCTTTCGGGCGGCTTCGGAAGAGTCCTGCTGGGCAAGTTCACCTCGGCCACCAACGCGCACAACGGGTTCGCGCGCGATCCGAGCATCTGGCTTGGCTCAAGCGGCACGCAAAACAAGCTCACCAACGGCATATCCTACGGCGCCTCGACCGGGCCGGCCAGCTTCCAGGTCGACGCCTACCTGAATCCGGACACCGATACCGGCGGCGGCATCGACCAGGCCATGTTCGGCGCCAGCTTCGACATGGGCTTCGGCAAGATCGGCGTCGGCTACAACGACGTCAAGGACTCCTACAAGGATCACGACATCGCCCTTCGAGAATCAAACGTCGCAGATGAAATTTACGGCTCGTCCGGTGCCGTATGGCGAACCACGTCGGGCCATGCGTACAAGGGCAAGGTCAAAGACGTAAAACTCATTGCAGTCTCGGGTGATCATCCCATTTCGCTTGAGAACGTACGAAGCGCCAACGATTCAATAACTGACAGTACTGCAATCACGCTTCATACTGACGGCAACTATTACGATTTCGAGAGTAATGGATGCGCCCCGACCACTTTGACCGGCTGCTCGAAAACTGTAGAGGCTTATGTTCAAACCCAAACGGCACCGAATAGTGGTGCCCAGGATGGCAATCCTGATGTGACAGTTTCCCGCATTAAAGTGTCAGCCGACGCGATAAAAGCCACCGCGGTCGGCACGGAGACCAAGAAGACCTACGGGCATAGCAAGATGCACGCCAGCGCGAAATTCGATGTGGCGGGCGTAGGCCTGGGGCTTGGCTATTCGCAGACGGAAAGCAACGACCCGATGAAGGAGGACACGGAAGAGAAGACCGCGTACCTGGCGCTGAACGGAAGCGCGGGCGACACCGGCATAGCCTGGGCGCTGTGGGCGCGAGACGTCACCGACAACGCCCACGTCGAGGACGACGACCGCAGCCCCTGGGGCTTGTCGGTCAGCCGCGCCCTTGGCGGCGGAGCGACCGCGTTTGTCGAGCATTCGAACGACGACAAGCCCGAAGGCGAGGACAGCACCAGCGTCGTGGGGCTGATCGTCAACTTCTGAAGGAATTCCGCTTGAAAAGCGATGAGGGAAAGGGGGCGCTGGTCGCCCCCTTTCTCTTTGGCGGCAACCCGCTCCAAAGGAACGGAGCAATGAAGAAATGAAGCGCGAAGCGGCAAGACGGGGATGGGCGGTCATGCATGAAGGCATCGCAACGGCCATACATGCCGACAAGGCGGCAGCGAGGCTTTTTGACGGCGCGGCCAATGCGCAAGCGGGAGAGTCCGGCGCGAGGGACATGGCCGAAGCCCTCAGGCTCGAGCATGACGGAGCATTTGAGGATGCGCCTGAAGGCGGCGGCTGCAGGCAAAAGGCCTTCAAGGGCGCGGATGCCGTCGAATGGGCAATCCGCCTTGCGCCGTTGCGTCCCGGCGCGTTCCAGACCATCACTGATTCTTCGCCCCGGTTCCGCTCCCCCGCCCTTTCCAGCCGCGTCCCGCCCGCAAGCCCGGCGTGCGCCGGAATCTGCCCGCGCCCCGGATTTTGGCTAAAATCCGCCCAAAAAAATCTCTAGCGCGGATTTTGGGAGAAAAAAGGCAGTGAATCCGTTTTGTTGGTACTTAGTGTCTGCCAGAAAACCTCTGATTTCAAGTATCGGCCGGTGCCGGGGGAGCGCAAGGCGCGGCTGCCGCGACGGCGGCGAGGGTCGGAATGCAGCAGCGGGCATCCGAATGCGACAAAAAATGCCGCATAAGAGGATTGCGGGCGGCATCCGCCCAGGCGGGCGCCTCCGGCAGCCGGATCGTCGCTTGGAAACGGGTTCGGAGACGCTAGGCGGCGCGCAGGCGCGCGCGGCGGGCGAGCCGCTTGCGCTCCTGGTCCCGCAGCAGCCGCCCGAGCCGCTCGGGGTTCGCCGCCAGCGCCGCCAGCGCCGCCGCCCGCTCGAAGCCGCGCTCGCCATGGGCGCGCACCCGCCCGAGCCCGCAATGCTCCAGATGATTGATGGCCGACTCGACCGCCGGATGCTGCCGGCGCGCCGCCTGGAACCATTCCTGGCCCTCGCGCGCCGCAGCCTCGGCATTCGGCCGGCCCTTGGCCGGCAGCGCGCACTCGTCGAGCAGCGCGCCGAGCTCGGCCTGATTCGCCGGCGAGTGGAAGCCGCGGTCGAAGCTGCAGGCCCGAAGGTCGGCGAACCGCTCCATCGCCCCCTCGACCAGCGCCGCCGCATGGCCGGCGTCGCCGCCCTGCCACATGATCCGGCGGTGCAGGATGAACCGGCGCTGGTCCTCGACCACGGCGACCGGCACGCCCAGCTCCTGGCGCACGCCGGCCTTGCCCTCGGCCACCCAGCGGGTGTGCGGCTCGAAGATCGAGAACGCCTTCTCGCCGTGCGCGATGGTCTCGCCCCCGAGCAGCCGGCGCCTAGCCTGCTCGAGCTGGCGGCGCGCATGGCCAAGATAGCCCTCGAGCTCGCATGCCAGCGCGTGCTCGCAGGCCGTCAGCGGCAGCTCGGCGGCCTGCGCCAGCGTCGCCTCGGCGCGCCCGGCCAGGCGGGCGCTCAGCGACAAATGCCGCTCGACCCGCCCAGGATGCTTGCGGCTGCGCCTCGACACGCGCACCCGGTCGAACCGCTTCTTGACCTGCCGCGATAGATGCTCATGCTGTCGCCAGCCGCCGAGCCCGGCGCTGTCCGCCAGCCTGGCCGCGGTGCGCACCGTGCAGCGCATCGCGTCCCGCAGCAGGTCCGCATCGGTCGGATAGTGCGCATCGGTCTCCACGCAGAACGAACCGGCCCGCCCGCGCAACGGCTCGCCAGGCTTTTTTCCGGCCGCCTCGCGGCCCGACCCGGCCACCAGCCGCCCGATCCCGGACAGCAGCTTCGGACCCGAAAGCGAGACGTTGTCGATCACCGTCTGCTGCTCGCAGGCATGCCCGAGCGCCGGCGAATGCCCCGGCATCCGGCGCACCAGCCCGTCATGATTGGCCATGTGCGCCAGCCGGTCGAAGTCGCAGCCGAGCCCCTGCTCGGGCACGCCAGCGCCAGGATCCGCCAAAGGTCCATGCCCGGCCGCCCGGCGTCCTTGCGCGCCGCCGGCGCGACCTCGGCCTCGAGCAGCTCGAACACCCGCCGGCGCAAGGCCTTGCTTGCGCAGAGATGCCGCAGGCCGAGCAGGATGGCCGGGATGTCGTCGCGCGACTTGGCGCCGGTGTGGATGTTCTCGATCGGCACGGCGCCGATCTCGAGCTGGGCGGA
Source organism: Arenicellales bacterium (assembly GCA_965214875.1). GTDB lineage: Bacteria > Pseudomonadota > Gammaproteobacteria > Arenicellales > JAJDZL01 > CBDAUN01. The sequence continues at coordinate 82,134 of OZ243980.1, forward strand.
GTGGGCCAAGCGCATCGCTTTTTCCTCGAAGATTGCGGCGAAACGGGGCGTTTCGCCCCATTTCGGCGGGAAATCCGCGCTGTCCGCGAATTCTTCGCCGCCGCCGCTCGCCGCTAAGCAATTGTTTTCAATCAGCAACGATATCACATTTTGGTTTTCTGGCAAGCACTACTTACCGACGGTAAAATTTTAGTTTCGAAAAGGAGGAGATATCGTGAACTATAAAGTCTTTGGACCTTACGAAATTCCACTATGCTTGGGGGAATTCAAAAGAAGAATCGACAAGGACGATATTGCAGAGTTTTGGAATGCTGTAGATCCCGGCCTGATTGACGCTTGCGGAATCTATGTCTTTTCGATCAAGACAAAAAGCAAAGAGAAGCCGTGGTATGTCGGGAAAGCTCAGAAGCAGACTTTCAAGCGGGAATGCTTTACGCACCATAAGCTTGTCTGCTATCACGAAGCGCTGGAAAAGAGCAAGGGGATTCCAATGATGTATTTCGTACCCCGAATCAGAAATAAAGGCAACTTTTCAAAACCCACCTCTTCAAAAACCGGTTATCCGGATATGAACTTTGTCGAACAGTTGTTTATCGAGCTGGGATTCAATAAAAACAAGGATATCAGAAACAAAAAAGGGACCAAAAACCCGGAAAAACTGGTTATCGACGGGTTTTACAACCACAAAGACCGCAGAAACAAATCGGTCAAGCAGTTGTACCGTCTTATGATTGGCGAGTAGCCGAAAACGCCTCTGAACCGGGTGTTTGAGCAGGCATCCATTCATCGCGCGCATTCTCGCATGGAAATGAACAGAACATAACCTGATTGGCATTTGTTGGACATAACTTCATTTTAGGCTAGAGCCGCTGATGCCTTGCAGAATAGGGCTTTGCGGCGAATCCGGTCTCGTTGAAGCTGGCGGCTGCATGGCAGCGATCCTGGCCGGGCCGATTTCCGTCAGCTGGAAAACGCGGCGCTGAAGCTCGGCCATCGCAGAGACGGCGCACTGCAGGTCGTCCGGCAGCGCCGCCTCGTTCAGCGCAAGCGTCGCCAGATCCGCCGGCAAGGTCGTCATGCTGCGCTGCTGCCTGCCCGGCAGCCGGCGCATTCGACATGGCAGGAGAGCATGTGCAAAAACACATGCGCCCCGGACATGGGCGGATCATGCGCGAGCATCGTGCGCACCTTCAGCCGGCTGGCCTTCATGGTGCGGAACGTCCGATCCGCCTTGGCCAGGCGCTTGTAGCTTTAGACCGCTTCAAGCTTGCCGACGACGCTTCGCTCAAGCCGGTGCGCGCGATGCTGATGCCGTCAAGCTGCGCTTCTTCGGCGGCCTCGAAATGCTTCTCAACCTTCTTGCGGCCCGCCTCGCCGCCGGATTTGCCGCACACGCTCAAACCCGCCAGCTTCAGTCGCGTCCGTTCAATTTCAACACTGTTGCAAAACCATTGCCATAGCGCAGGAAAGACCTCTATTTTGGCGCAATTGAGTACTAAACTTGCGAATCACGATCTTCGCGTAAAATATGCTCGCTTCCCAAATATTCGAAAAGCGGCAATGAAAATTGAATTAGAAAATCTAGGTGTATTGCGGCAGGCATCATTCACCTTGAACGACCTGACGATCATATGCGGTGAAAACAATACGGGAAAGACTTATGCGGCCTACTCGCTATTCGGATTTTTGAATATTTGGAAAAGACATCTTTACACCGAAGGTCTTAAAGATTTGCACAAGCCGATTAATGCGTTGCTGAAAGACGGGGTGACGCATATCGATCTAGAACCTTTTCTCATCAGTGCAAACCACATTCTCGAACGTATATGCAGTAGTTATGCAAAAGAGTTGCCAGATATTTTTGCCGCAAAGTCAAACCAATTTCAAAATTCCAAGTTTCAAGTTCAGTTCGATGAAGCCGAGTTCTCAATTGGCAGAGAATTCCATCGTGAATTCTTCACATCCGAAGAAGACAAGGTTTTTTCAGCAGACAAGCAGAAAAACAGCAACGAACTGACAATCTCCCTGCTGATCGACAAAATCAGTAAAGAGCTTTTGCCTAGGCACGTTATTCACGGTTTTGTTTCGAACTGCATCGGCGAACTGCTCTTCAAGCCTTTGCTTCCAAGTCCATTCATCGCGAGCGTGGAACGCACAGGCGCAACAATATTTCGCAAGGAATTGAATTTTGCTCGCAACCGGCTCCTGGAAGAAATGATGAATGCGGGAGAGGATATCGACCCTATGGAGTTGTTGTTCAAATCCTACAAGGACTATCCGCTACCCGTCAAAGTCAGTGTGGATTTTGCAAGAAATTTACAAACTATTGCAAAAGAGAAAAGCCACATCTTCAAAAATCATCCGGAAATACTGACTGAATTTGCAGACATTCTTGGTGGGAAGTATGCAGTTGGCAAAGACGATGCCATTCTGTACAGACCGAATCGAAATTCTGTCGGGTTGGAAATGGATGAAAGTTCCAGTTCGGTTCGATCGTTGCTCGATTTAGGTTTTTACTTGAGGCACAAGGCGCAATTGGGCGATTTGCTATTGATCGATGAACCCGAATTGAATTTACACCCAAAGAATCAATGTCGCATAGCGCGGCTTTTTGTCCGCTTGGTCAACCTAGGGATCAAAGTATTTATAACAACGCATAGCGACTACATCTTAAAGGAACTGAATACCTCGATCATGTTGAATGGTGAAACGGGCCACCTGAAGTCAATCGCTAAGAAATACAGCTACCGGTCTGACGAATTGTTGGATTTTGAACGGGTGAGCGTCTATATCGCAGAAACAGATCTAATTCAGCTGAGAGGGAACTCTAAACGGTCCAGGTGGCCAACACTCGTTGCGGCGCACATTGACAATCAAATCGGCATAAGCGCACGAAGTTTTGATTCGGTCATTGATCGAATGAATGAAATTCAACAGGAAATCATCTGGGGCAGAGATTAGAAATGTCCGATTTAGATCTCTTGCGCAAGATGATTCGGGAGGACGTTATTGTTGGGGCCAGGCGAACTGATAGTGGAAGATTCAGCTTGAGGCTTGAAGAAACAAATACGTCGAAAGGTTCGGAATACTCAATCGAGCTGTGCAATGTTCCCCAAGAATGCATCGCCATTAAGGTCGACAGATTCGTTGCTCAGAAAAAGTTTTTTCGAAATGACAAAGGACAGTCCCGGCGATCGGATTACATCATAATCACTTCATTCAAAAGCAATAATTGGATAATTTATATCGAGCTGAAGAAAGGCAAAGGCACGACATCGACAATCGTTCAACAGTTGAAAGGATCGCAATGCCTTATCGATTATTGCCGTTCTTTAGGGCGTTCATTTTGGGGCGCATCGACATTTCTCGAAAGTTCGGACTACCAGTTGCGTTTTGTCACTTTGAGGGCAATCAGCATGAACAAAACCGGCACAAAAAGGAGACCGAAATTCGTCCATGACTCTCCTGATACGATGTTGACCCTCTTCGCCAACAATCAGCTCCAATTCCGCGAACTCTTGCGATATTGATTCTATCGCCTTGCCTTGGTCCGAAAACGCCGAAGCCGCTCCGTGGCATATTCATCCCGACATGATCCAGCTTGTTTCACTTGAACAAAGGTGGCAACCTGTGTACCCAAAGTGGGGGTTTTCGATTGATGGTTCGGGGGAGGATTCAACATAAGCGTTAAGTTGTTTGATCGCAGCTCAAAGCCGCGCGAGCGGCTGCAGGACATCAATGAGCTTGACCCGGGCTGTTTTCGACATCCAGATTCCACTTCGCTGCGGCCGGGATTGATGCCATGACAGCCGGCAGCGTCACCGCGCGCATGCAAAGCAAAAACCTGAGCCAACTCCGCGCAAACTTCTTTGAAGTTGCCAGTGGTAGCGCCTTTAACTTAAAATTGGGAGGAGTCGATCGTCAAGCCCGGCTGACCACCTGTTAGATCGAAAGTGGAGATTTTCAACTGCAACTTTCGAGGAATTTATTTCTCTATCTACACCAGGCATTGGAAGCAGTTCAATACTCATTCGGCAAAAACAATGTCCGATTCTATGGCGGCGGCATTCCGCAAGCATTTTAAAACGGAGCAGCAACATCCGAATCTTTGGTCGGTCAGCAGCTTTGCTGGAAATCTGCACAAGCATAAGTGAATAGAAACATGACCGACGGTAGCCAAGCACGCTGGCCATATCCGGGCTCGCGCTGGTGGAAATTCGACTTCCATACGCATACGCCCGCCTCTCGGGACACCATACATTGGCAACGTGCCAGAGGTGTCAATAATCAACTGACGCCGGAAGGATGGCTGCTCAAGTACATGGAAGCCGGCATCGACTGCGTTGCGGTTACCGATCACAACACCGGAGAATGGATTGACAAACTAAAGGCCGCCTATGAAAGGCTGAGGCGGTCGGCAAACGCTGGATCACCGTCAAACGGATTCCGCGAGCTAACGCTGTTCCCTGGTGTGGAAATCTCTGTCAACGGAGGCTTTCAGCTGCTGGCAATTTTCGACCCCGCGAAATCAACACGCACAATAAGCGACCTTCTCGCGCAAATTCGCTACGAAGGTCAGCACGGCGGCAACGATGGAGTGACCGGCGCGAGCCCAATCGATGTAGTTGACGCAGTGCGAGAAGCAGGAGGCATTCCCATTCCCGCCCATGCTGATCAGGAAAATGGGTTGCTACGCGCAAATCCAGGGACTCTTGAATGCGCTCTAGATCCGAATACGGTCCATCAAGTGATGGCTGCCAGCAAATTGCTGGCAGTCGAATGGTCAGACAAAACGCTCCAGTTTCCTGCCCATGTGGCAAAAGAGGGAAGTTTAATGACGAAAGTGTTGGGAAGCGACTGCCACAGCTTTCAAGGTAGTGATTTGCCTGGCTCACGCTATACCTGGATCAAAATGGCCGACCCTACACTGGAAGGATTGCGTCTGGCGCTGCTCGACGGTAGCGGCGTCTCTGTGCGACGGAGCGATGAAGCGGAGCTTGAAGCATTTCAAACCCCGGCTCACTTCATTACTGAAATTCAGATCGACTCCGCTCGATACATGGGCAATGGAAAACCGCAACAGCTTAAGCTGACTCCCTATTGCAATGCGGTGATTGGCGGACGCGGTTCTGGAAAATCAACCATCATCCACGCCCTGCGCCTGGCTTACCGGCGGCATGAGGAATTGCAGCATCTAGGGGACAATTCGGAACCTAAACGGCAGTTTGAAAGATTCGCCAAGCTTATGAGCGGGCGCGAAGAGGAAGGCGCATTGCGTGAAAACACGAAAATTAGTGTTGCCGTCAGCAGAAACAACACTGCGTATCGGCTAAGGTGGCATCAGGACGGCAAAGACGCGGTGGTTGAAGAGCTGGCCGACAACGGCAAATGGCAGCCCTCTTCCAGCCAGGAGCTGACCGCGGAACGCTTTCCGATTCGCATATTTTCCCAGGGGCAGATCGTCGCGATAGCAGGAGATAGCCGTCAAGCACTGCTAGATGTTGTTGATGAAGCTGCCCAGGTGCAAAACCTTCACCAGAGCTTTGAAGAAGCGAAGCGCGCATTTTTCTCGCAGAGAGCGCAATTGCGCGAGATGGATTGGCGACTTCAAGGCTATCCGGAGTTGAAACGCAAGCTGGATGAATCGGGCCAGAAGCTGCAAGCTTTCCAACAGTCTGATCATTCCGAAATCTTGAAGGCGCATCAGCAGGCATTGCGTCAGCGCGCAGAGGTTGATATTTCGCTCAAGCAACTGCGAATCACGCCTAGTCGAATTGAATCATTGGCATATGATCTACTGCTTGATGATTGGCCAGCAGATGTTTTTGATCCGGCAAAGGACATGCATGCGACCGCTTGGAGAAGTCAAGCAGATCAGATATTGGAGAACGCAAGCGGAGAGCTTGTCAAGGTCGCGCAAACCCTGAACAAGAAAATAGATGCTCTTGATAAAGATCCCCGACTCGAGGAATGGCGGCAAAGCGTGAATCAATCGCAGAATGATTATAGGAAATTGCAATCCAGTCTTGCTGAGCGCGGAGTAGCCAACCCCCAAGACTTCGGGAAGCTAGTCCATGATCATCAGCAACTGGAGAGTCAGCTGAAGCAATTGGACCGGCTAAGGCAAGACATGGCCGACTTGGCCAATCAGAACAAAGCACAGAGGACAAAGGTCTTGCATGCCCGCAGGGCGATAACCGAAGCTCGCCGCAAATTCTTGCAAAAAACTTTGGCGGACAACAATTTTGTCCGTATGGAAGTGGTTGGCTACGGTTTCGAGGCCAGGAATATCGAACGAAGCGTGCGCGACCTATTGGACTGTCAAGACGATCGATTCGAAGCAGATATTTTGTATACGAACGAAAAAGGAGAGCCTGAAGGCGGTCTGGCATTCGAGCTGGCACAGTGTAAAGATGAAAGCAGAGAGGAAACTCTGAAGTCGGTGAAGCAAAAATTGATTGGGGTCGATGAGAAATTCCATGGACGTTTTCGGAATTTTCTGGAAAGAGGCTTTGCAAAACCGGAATTTCGGGACCACATTGATTGCTGGTTCCCGGATGACGACCTGCGCATCCAGTACAGCCGAGATGCAGATGGCGAGAACTGGACAGCCATCACCCATGGCTCCCAAGGGCAGCGCTCTGCGGCTTTATTGGCTTTTTTGCTTGCATTTGGCGACGAACCGATAGTGCTTGACCAACCGGAAGACGATTTGGACAACCACTTGATCTATGATCTGATCGTGCGCCAGATCCGGGAAAACAAGTTGCGGCGGCAATTGATTATCGCAACTCACAATCCCAACATTGTTGTTAATGGCGATGCGGAGATGGTGCATGCCCTTGATTTTCGTCGAGGCCAATGTCAAGTCGCGGAATGCGGCGCTTTGCAGGAGGAGCCTGTGCGAGAAGAAGTGTGTCGAATCATGGAAGGCGGCCGAGAGGCTCTCTTTCGGCGATGGGCCCGATTAGGCCGCGAGAGCTGACATGTTGGCAACACGCAGCGAACTATTGGAAGGCATCAGGCTCGGGGAGGACGATTTCCTGGAATTCAAGGAGATCCGTTTTGCGGGCGGCAAGATCCGGGGCCCCAAGCAAGATGCTCTCGCCGATGAAATCGCCGCTTTCGCCAACTCACGCGGCGGCATCATTCTTTTGGGAATCCATGACGAAACACGCGAAGTGCTTGGAATCCCCATCAATCGGCTAGATGCGGTGGATGCCCTGGTCAGGCAGGCGTGCGAAGATTCCCTGAAACCGCCCGTAGCTCCCATAATCCGGCGCATCAGCTTGCCGGACAGTGTCGGAATTGAGAGGCATGTAATGCGCGTAGAAGTTCTTCCAAGCCTTTCTGTGCACCAAAGTCCAGGGGGTTATTTCCATCGTGTCGGCTCATCAAAGCGCCCGACCCCTGCAGACCAGCTGGCGCGTTTACTCCAGCATCGCAGTCAATCAAGGCTTATCCGATTTGACGAAACGCCTGTTCCCAACGCAACGCTTGACGATCTGGACGACGCACTTTGGCACCGCTTCGCCACACCGCTTACCACTGACTCGAATGGACAGTTTCTTTTCAAGCTTGGCATGGCCGCGCAGGACGAAAAAGGGATTTGGCGACCGACAGTCGCAGGAGTGCTAATGGCTTCCAAACAGCCTCAAAAGTTTCTCTCAAACGCGTTTGTTCAGGCTGTTGCCTATCGTGGAACCGACATTGCGGCAAATGCTGAAAAAGCATACCAGCGTGACGCATGCGACATCACCGGCCCACTGGACCAACAGATCATCGGTGCTTGCGAATTCGTTCGCAAGAATATGCAGGTGGCGGCGAGAAAAAGCTCGGGCGGGCGTGAAGATGTGCCGCAATATTCCATGCTCGCCGTTTTCGAGGCAGTGACGAATTCTGTTGCCCATCGAGACTATTCCATGCTGGGCAGCAAGGTGAGGCTTCGATTGTTTGATGACCGGTTGGAGTTGTGCACGCCTGGGTCCTTGGTGAACACGATGAGGCCAGAAAGCTTGCCCTACAGGCAGGCATCCAGGAACGAAGCGGTCACAAGCCGGCTGGCGCATTGTCCGATCGGTCAAGATGATTTGACCAGACATCGCACACACATGATGGACAGGCGAGGTGAAGGGGTGCCGCTAATACTCTCCGAAAGTGAGAAGCTGTCGGGAGTGCGGCCTGAATATCGCTTGATCGACGAATCGGAACTGCTGCTCACGATCTATTCAGCTTAATGCTTTGCGAGATATTGTCAAAAGCAGCGCTTGGCGGGGGTTGAAAAAAAGCGGCGCAACTGGTTTGACAGTGGATTCGAAATAATCTGCAACCAGCCAGGGAAGCATGCCGCTCATGAGCAGGAACAGCGCTTTTCCGCTTGAAGTGCACGACAATTTCCGCGGTGCGAGATCCAGACCGGTGCAGGACCGGTCTCGGTGCGGATGCCCAAGACCCGCTCCTGCACCGGCGAGCCGGCCGCGCACTGGCAGAGCATCCGCACCGCCAACCCGATCGAGTCGACGTTTGCGACGGTCCGCCACCGCACCAGGCGCTTGAGGGGATGCCTGAGCCGCCGGCGGATGCTGTGCATGCTGTTCCGAGCTTGGACTGTGCGCCGAACGGTGCTGGCGGCCCTGAGCGGCTTCGGAAAGCTTGGTAAGGTGTTGGAAGATTTACAATTCAGATACGGAATCGAGATGAAGCACCTGAACGACCAGATGGCCGCTTGAATGCCGACCGCCAAGCACTGCTTTTGGCAATATCGCCATATAGTATCAAAGGCTGGTTTGCGCACAACCTTTCTTGGAGAAAGTTCTTCAAGGATCATTCGATCAGCGTCTATAGACAGAAATTGATGTTTGTTGCGGAGAAACGAAATCAATCATGATCAATTCATTGTTGCTAGAGGAAAACCTCAATGCCAAGCACTGTTCAGGTCATAATGTTCAACTGTTCCAAAGACGATTTCCACAAACTCTGACTGCAAAAAAGCTTGCTTGAAGACTTGCGATTCGTGCATGAGCTTCCGGCTACCGGTATAAAGTCAAGGCAAGTTTTCAATAACAACCGGACAGGAGGGGCAATGGCGGAAAAAAAGAGCGAAAGCTTTAAAGTTTCCATCACTTCAAAAGGGGTCATATCCGTTGATCCTGAGGAGCTATTTCGGTCTCCGAAGGTGAGGAAGTTCCTCGAGGACATGGCCCGCATGGAGAAAAGCTCGCAGGCGCAAAAAAAGCGGTCTGAGCCTTCGAGCCCGTACTGAACGGACAATGCGGCAGCAAGCGGTGCTGCAGGGATTTGGAAACCTATTGGTCCCGTTGTTGTGCGGGCATGGTTTCCTTATTTGTTGCAACTCCACCAAGTAGCGCATCATCAGAGAATCGGGGCATCACGTTCTTTTTCGGTCCGCAATTGCCGGCCTTTTGTTTTTTGCGGTCGCGTATTTGGCGGTGAAGGTTGGTGAATGCCTGTTGCCTGACAACCCCGTCTTTCCTTTATTGCAGGAGTTCATGTCGGCAGAAGATTCGGTCACACTTGTATTCACCGTTTTATTGGCCGTAGTATCGCTGGTTCTGGTCAATCGGGCCTATGACGAAATCGGCGCCGCCAGAAAAGTCGCAGAGCAAAACGGCGACTTCATCGAGCTGTTGATTGACCAGGCGATTGTTCAGGGGCAATCCGTTGAACTGTCGCTGCATAGCGGGAAAAGTTACGTCGGCTGTGCGCTCAAAAGCCGGCTAGCGACCCAGAGCAATGTCGATATCGAGCTGGTTCCGGTAGCAAGCGGATACAGGAAGAGCGAAACTCGCGAGCTGAACATCACGACTCATTACTCCTCTATAATTTTGGAATCTGATATCAAGGATTTCATAGACTTCCGGGTCGTTGTTCCAATGTCCGAAATAGCATCTGCCCGACTATTTGATCGAGAAGTCTACGAGCGTTTCCAGCAAATCGCAAGCAGGCGATAGCGTATTGAAGGAATAGACGCAAGGATCAAATAGTGAACGATGACGATCTTGTCTCTTATACCGCCAACGCCCGGAAGTTCAGCCTGATTCCTCATCAGCCAAATTGATCAGATCGTTTTGCTTGTGCGTTTCCCTATCATCTTTTCGAAATGAATGATTGCCAAACCTGATCCGGATATCTTTATAGTCGAGCCAAGTACGCAAACATGAACGACTTCCCAAAACTAAGCGAGCGTCAGTGCTCAATCGCCAATCGAAACTAAAATATGCAGGTTGACGCAGTAGAGGTCAAATCAATGGATAAAGCAGATATTGAAAGCGGAGTCGCAATGATACTGAACGGTACCGCAACATCCCTTCCGCGGGATGTCACCATGGATCAGCTGGTCCAGGTCGCCTTTCCCGATGTCGTGCGAACGGACTTGATCGAATGGGAGGTCGACTACGAATATGCTGGCAATCCCGGCGTATGTGAGCTGCATAAAGGAGATGTCCTGCATGTAGGGCGTGAAATGACGATCAATGTCACCTACACCGACAAATCATGAAACGCAGCTGGCTCAGGTGCTGCAGGCCGGCTTCGACTGCCATGTGAAGGATGACACCCTAGCTGTAGGCAGCATCCCCTACAGACTCAGCGACGGCGGTATCGGCCAAGGCTTTATCGTCTGCCACCTGAACCGCGATGGCGAGAACATTTCAACGCCGCAAGATCATACTGTGACGTGGGCAGCGGCCGAAGTGCCTCATCTCCGTACTGGCCAGCCGATGGACGGATTGATCATCAATCGAGACTGCATAGCCTGGTCGAATGGGATAACGACAATTTGCACCATGTCGCGGCTCGGCCCGGATTCGTATCGCAGTTACGGTGCAAAACTTCTGCCGTACGTGCGCATGATTGCGCAGGAGGCGGTTGACCGGTGGCGAAACACCGCCAGCGCAGGCGTTGTCTACCTCGAAGATGTGAACAGCATGGCGGATCATGAGACGGGACTTGACCGTGTAGGCGCAGGATATCTAAACGAGCTGCTTGCCAAAGAGATTGTGGCCGTAATCGGGGCTGGAGGCACCGGCGGGCACATTGTTGATCTTGTTTCAAAGTGCAGCGTTAAACAGATAGACATCTACGATCCAGACCATGTGAGTCAACATACCCAGATTCGCTGGCCAGGGGTGGTTGAACGATGCTTCATGGACGGAAAAACCAACAAGGCGGAGTACCTGGCCACCTGCTACTCTAAGCGAACGAACCGCAATGTTCGCGGACATCCGTTTGCCATCGACGAAAGCAACATGACATACCTTAAACAAAAGACAATGGTGTTCGTCGCGGTCGACAATGGCGAGTCGCGAAGGAAAATCCTTACGAACCTTGCCGATATGGGCGTAAATTTCATCGATTGCGGCATTGACATGCAAACTGACGGAGATGCGCTTGCCGCCAGCGCCAGAATTGTCCGTTGTCAAGGCGAGCGATCTTCCGATAAGCGCATGGAACTCGCCGAGCGCACCCCGGGGAAAGCCGGCACGGTCGAGGATGATCCGTACACTCGCAACATTCAGACAGGAGAGATGAACAGCCTTAATGCCGCGCTGGTAGTGATCGCGTGGAAGCAGGGCATCGGCTTCTATAAAGATGTGCATCGCTACCGCCGAAGCCGCATGCACATGACAACCAACATGTGGGCTCTTTACGATCCCAAGGAAGTTGCAGTCTCATGAAAATCAGACTCCAGATCACCGATGAGATCCCGAAAAAAATCGAAGAGGGCATACTCTATGTCAGCTTCAAGTATTGGACCACCGCGCATAAATGCGGCTGCGGCTGCGGGCAAAAGGTTGTTCTTCGTCTGAGCCCGAAACATTGGACGATCATGACCAACGGAGAGTCGGTGTCCATGTACCCATCCGTCGGAAACTGGCAGCTGCCGTGCATATCTCACTACTGGATCGAAGAAGGGCGAATTGTTCGCGCAAGACGCTGGTCCGATGCGCAGATAAAGCATAACCGCACTATGACGAGAGGGCGGCGCTCAGCCTTTCCGACGATGCCTCGCTTTCTTCCCTGCCCGCTTGCGCAGATAGAAAATGATCACGAAACAGACCCGCATTTAGAAGCTCTGAGCGGAAGAGCCGAAACAACGGAAGGATATAGCGTGAAAACGCTTTTTTGCCGCGTGCAAGAAAGCGTCAAGAGCGCAATGCAAGACTTGCGGCAACGAGTTGCGGGCAACAGCGACGGAGTGTCGCGCAATTCGTGACCCTTTTGGCTCCAATTCTGTTCTTGTCGCGATCACGGCGCGGTATCGGCCGCTTTGCGCGTCGAGTCCGGTTCTGCCCAAGGCGCGCCGCACCACTTCAGCCGTTCAATTGACAGGCTTCGGGCAACATTTAAACTCGCTCTCGCATGGATAGACCTCCCTTTCAATCAACCTCGCATCTTGAGTAAGAAGAATGTGGATATAGACCGCCGCGGGGAAACGGTGGCGATAATTCCCTTCGCTCAAACGGATATGCCCGAACGGTTCATATTCGGCATTGATCAGGCGTTTGAAGAAAAACTGAGGAAGATCGCGGCCGACCTGACGGTACAGATTCTTGAACAAGTAGCGAACCGTTTCGATGAAGGCGCCCATCAGCAAATAAAAGACGCTGCGGTCAACCGGTTCATGGAAAGCATGGAGAGGCAGAAAGAAAGAGTCGAATTTGAATTGCGATCTGTGGCAAACCATTTGTCCAAGAAGGAATTGGCGGAGGTTGCGTACTTGCTGGTTGAGCTGACATCGCGGAAGCGGCGGTGCTCCAGCGAAATGGAAACTGTGGGAGGGCCGATTGACGTTGCGATACTGACACGGAATGAGGGCTTCGTTTGGGTCAGGAGAAAACGATATTTCGATATCGATTTGAACCGCTCCTATACGGAGCGCCTTAAACTAGCAATGAAAACAGCATGAGAAAAAGATGGCCGATAAGCAAATCAAAGACAAGCAGAGTGTCAAGCCGAAGGCTCCGCAAGTGCCGTTCGAGTTTCTGGAAATGCGACAGGACAAAACAGACGATGTGGTCGAAGCTTTCTCTCGAGGATTTGAGCAGGACCTTAGAAGAATTCTCGGAGACAAGTACCACGAACCGCCTGAACGCAGCAAATAGCGCACATTATTCACCTTGTTCCAAGGCTGGGCGCAGGCCGGACGTTTTCGGATGTGCCGACTCCGAATGCTTCCGGAAATGTGTAAACCGCAATTTTTTTGCGACCAAGCAAATCTAAGCACCTTCGCATCAAGACGAACTTCTTATTGATCCCGGCGGCGGTTGCGACCTCAGATTGATACAAGAGAGCAATGAACACGCCCACCCGACTCAAGCCGCTATCGCCTCTCCGTTCTGCAACTTGCTCGAAATCATGTCGACCCAGGCCTGCGAGTAGATATAGCTCTTGAACAAAGGATGATAGATGCAATATTCGCGGTTCGTGTTTTCGGGTTGCGAAGCAGCTCTCGGAGGTCTAACTTTAAAGAATTTCCACGCGCCTGTATGCTTGTGCATTGAAAACTTTTGTCCCGTGCGGCTGCCAACCTGTTCGCAAACCGATGCAGGCTTGTAGGGGTACAGCTCATCGGCCGCTCTATGCTTTATGAGCACTCTTCGAATTTCTTTCCCTTCGGGCGAATCCGGGCTGACGAATTCGATGTGAGCTCGGGATTTGGCTGCCGATTGAAAGGTGTAGACCACGCGAAACTTGAATTCCAGATCCGAAAGCTGCTTCTCGGTAAGGCCATCGGCGATCTCGGCGTCAATCGCCTCAATTTCAGCCGGAACATCCTGTCCCGCCAAAGCGGCAAGCGAATCGATGTCGGGCTTCGCGAATTGAAGCGCGAATAGCAGCCGGCTGGAAATCGAGTGTTGATCGCCAAACAGCTCGCACAGAACCTTCTCATAGTTCAAGCAGCATGCCTGGTAGTACGCAAACCAGTGCCGGTCAAAGCCGCCCAGCAATGAATGCTCGGATTCATTGCGTATCTTGATTATCGCTCGCAGGTTGTTGCGAACCCCATCGGAAATTGGACAGTCATCCCGACTTATCATTTTACTGAGAGGAAATGAGCGGCCGTCCTTGCTTGCGATCGCCGCGCCTTTGCCATCATAGTATTCATGTAGCAGATGCGTCCAGGCGATGTTCGCAAGGACCGAAAACGCTTCCGACTTGAAGTCGGCGGTCGCCGTGTTGAAGCTTTGGGCGGCAAGAATCATCGCGGCTCGGGATTTTTCAAGTCGCCGCCTGCTCTTTTGCCCTGTGCCTACCGATCGATTGAACATCTTTTCACAGATTCATCGGCCAAATCCCGCCAAGACTTTTCCCGCATGCAAACCCGTAAAGCACTGAGCAGGCGCGAAAAGTCACGCATACGACTTGTACGTCTTGAGAAACTTTCCGAAAGTGAACAGCGCCTTGTCCGCTTTGCGCAGCTCGAAATTCAGGAATTCCGGCTGTTTCAAGAACGGAATGTATTTCTCCGTGTAGTTTCTGTACTTTTCGGAATCATTTCTTTCATTTTCGCAAACCCTCCCCGCCTCCAGATAGATCATGGCCCGGTAGGCATGCTGATCGTATATGGGCCACTTTTTTGGATCTAGGCAATGGAGAAAGAAAATATTCCAGATTGCGCCGCCGCTCTTCTCGTGCAGATACTTTGATTCAGCCGCTTCGCAAATCCGGCTTCGCTCGCGACTTTGAACGGTTTCGAGCCATTCTATTTTTTCGCGGACACCTTTGCGCTTGGCCGGAGACAGTTTTCTGCCATTCTTCCATTTGAACATCTTCATTAGAGCATCCTTGTCTTGCGTCAAGTCCTTGGCGATATTCGTGTCGTATTTGTGCTCGTGCGCATAATGATACTTGCCCGACCAATGATCGATGAATTCATCGATGCTGTTCTGTTCAATTTGTACCGAAATATGCATTGCTTATTCTCCTCTGCTTGATCAGCTCCGCCACGCCATATGCAGACCGCTAGGCAGCCTTTTAAAGTTCCGGAATCGTGTTGACCCGATTGGTGATTCACATATCAATCCGCTAACGAGCAGCATCCGATGTTGCTCGAATCACGCTATTTTCTTCTGCTTCATCTTGCCAGAATACACAATATCAACCGATTTCGTGATATCAACATATTCAGGTTTTCACCTTGTTAAAATGTTGATCCAGCAGCCTAATAATTGTTCGACTGAAGGTTTTCGGCGCATGCTCTCGAACACCCGCCCCTGCTTTCCATCCGATGTTGATGTTGCCCCGATTGCTTTGCTCGGTTTTCAACCGTTCCAAGGCATCGGCACTAAACTCTCCGGTTGTTCAAAATTCAAACCCCAAGCGAACATCTTTCATATCGCATTCTTGCGGGTTGCAATCATCTAGTGTAGTGTCATAAATAAATTGTCCGGGGTTAGATACATGCGGGACCGCCCGCCCCTTCCCGAAGGACACAGTCTGAAGAGAAGGGGCGGCGCGCGAAAATTTTTGAGGCAGCATGGCGCTTGATAGCAATCCAGCAGCCGAAAGGCGGGAGAGAGCGCCATGCAAACCGAATGTCCGCACCGCAGATTCTGTCGTCTCGACGCGGTCCGCGACGAGCTTTCGCCGCAGTCCGCCGAGCGCTTCGACAATCTCGCGCTGTTCGACCAGCTTCGCCTTGAGGGCAAGACCGAGTCGACCGCCCTGAAGGCGATCGGCTGCTCCCGGGCGACGCCCTGCCGGTGGAAGCGGCACCTGCGCGCCCAATGGCATTCTGACAAGAGGCGACGTTTTCTAGCGGACGCAAGCTTTTGACAATGCGGGAAAGGAGGGCCGGCTCGGACCTTTTCGCCGAGGGGGTCGGCAATCGCCTCGGCATATTCGATAATAGATTGCCCGAACGCTTGCGCGCGCTGCGCGGGCGGATGCAAGCGAGGGGATTCGAAGATGGACGAGAGCATTGCGAAGTTGAAGCCGGGCACGTTTTGCGGGCGGCGGAGCTGTTTCCGGCGCTGAGCCGCAAGGAGCCGGCTCGGACGGTGTGCGAGCATTCGGACTGGCGCGCCGGTTCCGGCGAGGACAGCGTGCATGCCGGCCTGAAGCTGCTTGAGACGCTCGAGTCGCAGGGCGTTGCGGCGCTGCCGGCCAAGCGGCATGAAAGGAAGCTGCGCGGCGCGCTCAGGGCGCCGGACAGGACTGCGGCCGGCGAGCCGGGCGAGCGGCTCGAGTGCGGCTTGTCCGAACTGGGCGGGGTGTCGCTGGAGGCGGCGCAGTCCGCCCATTCCGCGATCGTCGCGCCGGCGCGCTCGCTCGGCAACTTCGCCGAGCAGGCGGTCGGCGCCTGCGCGGACGACGGCGCCGCCGTGCAGGCGAACTTCAAAAATGCGCTGGCGACCGTCGCCCGGCAGCTCGAGGCGGCCGTGCTCGGGCATGCGCGGCTGGCCGCCGAAGCGGTCTCGAATATTGTCGAGGGCATCGCCTCTTGCATCAGCAAGACGCGGCCCGGACGGTCGTATCCGAGAGTGTCGAAGTGCCCCGACGACCGCTTCCGCAACCCGAACCGCAAATCAGGCAAGGCGGCGCTGCCGGCAGCATGGCGGCGGCGCTGCCGGCGGAGCGGTGCGCCTTCCTAAGTGAATGCACCCTTTTCCTTAAGTGAATGCCATTGTATGCGCGAGCAGGGCGTCCGTGGCCGAGTTCGAGCGCCTCTGCAACGCCTGCCGGCCGCATCAGGCGCCCGGACAAGCGGCGCCCATGCAGGCGTATAATCAGAACTTCGAACAAAGCGCGCTGGCCGCCTGAAAAGTCTCACATGTATTGAACCCGTACAGTATTATCGCAATTGCAAATGGTGGATTTTAGGCGCGATTTCAACTCTGGCTGCCGCGATCTGTCAAGTATCCGGGGCACCGGCCACCGCCCGTCTTCGGAAACGAGGACTTCGTAATATGCCTTGCTCAGTTAGGACGCAGCCGCTTGGCGGCCAGCTCAAGACATGCGCGGTTCTGTGTTTCGACCGGAACATCACAATCCGGAAAGGTAAAGTCGGCGCGCAACTTGATAGGAATGAAGGGTGAGCGTTCCGCAACACGGCGATTTCTGCACCACTAGAACATTTCCGGCGAAATGCAGATTTTGCGGCGATGAGGTTTTCTTTTTCTCATGCAGTTGCGGCTCGCGGGTGTTCTTTGACGAACTGGGTCCGCCATGGCCTGAACACAGATGCGATTTCAGCCGCTCGGACCGGCATTGGGCGAACAGCAGATCTAGGACGAAATACGCTGACGGTAGCGTGCGCGTTGAAATCTCTGACGGCATCACTGCGGTCCGGCCCGCAGCGTGTGACGACAGGTCGTGGAGCATTGCCCAGCATGTGGTTGCCACGGCGAAGCGTGATGCCCGATCGCGCGAATCGAATCCGATACAAAGCGTGCCTCCTGGAAGCGAATGGACAAAGCAAATAATCGGAGTCGTGCGCGAGCTGAATCCTCAAGTTAATGTCTATCAACACTTGAAAATCCCAAAGACGGCGATCAGCGAGGCGCTTCTTGGCGATATGGGCTCCGGTGAATGGGGACGGTGTACGATTCATGTGCTTGAATCGGTCGTCTATAGTTACACGATCTGGGTGCCGGCATCAGTGCTCACCGAGGCCGGAATTGAACGGGGCGTGACGGTTTCGGCAGAACTTGAGCGTTTTGATGTCCCCCAAAAGGCACGGGAGTGGCTGTGCAGAAACTTTCATGCGGAGTGATGCTATTTTCAAGTTAAAGGGTATTTCATGATTTCGTCATTCACCGCAACGAACTATGAAGACCAAGACACCTCAGTATCTTGGCTCGGTCAGTCCTTTTCGAACAGTGATGACTTGATATCATTTCTCCGGACCAAAGTTCGTGCCCGACTTGATGACATTGAGGGAAAAGAGGATTTGCGAAATCACATTGCCGGTCTAGCACTCACCGGAATGGGAAAGAAAAGTCTTGCCGCTATGCTGGAAGCTGAAAATCCACAAAAGCCTGCTTGGGCTGGCGGGGAAGCACTCGCTGAGGCATATTTGGCTGAAACAAAGAGTGCGATTTTCCGTGGAATACGGAGCGCGACAAACGCAACCCATTAAGCTTGCTACAAGGATCCGACTTGGTCGGATTCATTGAAGACGGCGAGGGTTTTCGCTTTGCATTTGGAGAAGTAAAGACATCCTCTGAAGAAAGGCATCCTCCGCAAGTGATGTCGAACCGGCCTGGACACATGGGGCATCAGATAAAAAGGCTGGCCTGCGACTTGCAAGTGAGATTTCAGCTTATCTGTTGGTTGCAGGCGCGAATTGAGGGCAAACTGCATCAGAAGGCATTCGACCGTTCTTGCGCCCGTTACTTTAATTCGGAACAAAAGTCTATTGCGCTCTTTGGAATCTTGGTTCGAGATACTCAGCCAGACGAACGCGATCTTTCTGCCCGGGGAAGGGAATTGAGGCGAAAGCTTGCTTCACCGATTGAATGTGATCTGATCGCACTTTACCTTCCGTGGAAGATGGATCAGCTGATGCTTTCAATCTACCAAGGAGGCAATGCGTGAACCACTGGTTGCTAGATGCGATTGAAGAAGGCCGCCGTGCCGCATTGAAAGCTTCCGATAAAGCACAAGTCTATCACGAGTTGCTTTCTTCAGAAGTAGATTTGAATCTTGACCTGATCGAAAATATGGCGGACGCATTGACGTTGTCCTCCCTTGATCTTCTGCCAGAGCGACTCGAAGAAAATGAAGAAAAAGAAAAATTGCTGCGCACCGCAGCAAGTGACGCCTTTCAGCTTTTCAGGACACTATTCGTTTCGGGGCATGGTTTCAATCAAGGCAAAACGCTACTCCATGCCTCATGCCTTGCCGTCCTGGGCGATCGTAGTTCTGATGCCGCACGCTGGCTTCGATCGCTGGAAGATTCGGGGAAGTGGCCTAATCTTCCAATAAAGTCGAAGAACTGGCGTGAGCGAACCTGGGCGACAATCATCGACGTTTGGCTCCGATTAATTCGCAAGCGGGGCTGGGACGATCGAGACCGCGTTCTGGAACGGATTTCGAACCTGCGGGATAATCAACTGGAATTCGAGAAAAAACACCTCAATGATGTTCCGCTGCAGTCGGCGAAGGCGACCGCTTTGGAGCTGATCGGGCTTTATCATCTCGCGAAGTCTGCGGAGATTCTAGCGGTTTATGCTACGGACGGGGTTGTCGAAAACAACCGCCAAGTTCAACAACTTCTTGATACGCATTTTGACCGGGCTTGCGCTGTTTGCGAAACGACCCGCCTGACCGAATTGGAACTTACCACCCGATTGCTCAAGGCGGCTTCTGCCCAACTCGTTAAGAATTCGATTTGGACGGTTACCCGGGCGGTCAACTCACGGGTGAGACAGTTTGTGCAAACCTTGGTTGACCGGGGCCGAGGGGACAAGGTGATTTTTGATGTCCTGCCACCTCAGCGCCGAACCTTGGCGGAAAAGGGGCTTCTCGGTTCAAGCCGTCGCGCTGTGGTAGTGAGCCTGCCGACTTCAAGCGGAAAAACATTGATTGCCCAGTTCCGAATTCTGCAGGCTTTGAACCAATTTGACGAAAAAGATAAAGAGGGATGGGTGGCCTACTTGGCCCCTACACGGGCACTAGTAAATCAGGTAACAAGACAATTGCGCAGAGACTTTCAACCATTAAGCATAATTGTCGAGCGAGTCAGTCCTGCTCTTGAGATAGACGCGATTGAAAGCAGTCTATTGATGCAAACCGATTCAAGCGCAAAGTTCCGAGTTTTGGTGACTACACCGGAAAAGATGGACTTGATGCTCAGGCAAGATTGGGAAAGCAAGATCGGTCGACCGCTAACACTTGTCGTCGTGGACGAAGCGCACAACCTGCAAAGCCCGCGAAGAGGACTTAACCTCGAATTGCT
Source organism: Arenicellales bacterium (assembly GCA_965214875.1). Taxonomy (GTDB): domain Bacteria; phylum Pseudomonadota; class Gammaproteobacteria; order Arenicellales; family JAJDZL01; genus CBDAUN01. The sequence continues at coordinate 102,058 of OZ243980.1, forward strand.
ACTAGCGACAATAAATAAAGAATGTGAATTCGCCCAGTTCCTACTGCTTACACCATTTATCTCGAATGCCCGCGAGATTGCCAAGTGGTTGGGCGATCAAAGTTCGGATGACATCAGCCTTGCTTTGGACTGGCAGCCAAATGACCGGGCGATTGGTGTGGTTAAAGTCGCTAAAGGAGAACCTCTTGGCAATCGCAGTTTTGACTATTACCTTGAGTTTGAGGCGTGTCATACCACACGTAAGACGATCGCTATGGACGAATGCCTAAATTTCTCCAAATCTACTGATATCGCCCCAACTTTTGCTCGTGCCAACAGCCAGAGCGCAATTGCAGCAGTTACAGCTCAATTCCTTAAGCGCCGAGGCCCATTGATCCTCATGCACGCGAGGCCGGATTGGGTCTGGTCGTTGGCAGAACAACTCAAAATCAAGAGCAACAAGAGATTCTCTGTTCATGCAGACATTAGCCTTGTGCAAGATTACTTGGTCCTTGAAATGGGTGAAAGTTTTCCATTGATTGAACTTTTGTCTTTTGGCATCGGCGTTCACCATGCAGGTCTTCCCGAGGAAGTAAGAGTACTGATCGAATGGCTTTTCGAGGCTTCGCATCTGGATTTTTTGGTTTCAACTACAACCATCGCACAAGGAATCAACTTTCCTGTAAGCGGGGTTGTTATGGCCTCGCACCAATATTTTTCTTCTATGGGGCCTCCGCAATCTATGCCATCCGAAGATTTCTGGAATATAGCAGGTCGAGCGGGCAGAGTATCCCAAGGACAACTCGGGATTGTCGCCTTGGCTGCTAACGGCGAAGACAAATCGAAGGTGTTGAAATCTTTCATTCAGGAGAATACTGAGGACCTAAATTCGGCACTTGTCAAAATGGCAACTGATGCGGTCGCTGAATTGGGTGATCTGGGAAAAATCGTATACAGCAAGCCGGAATGGTCATGTTTTTTACAATACCTTACTCATACTTTTCGGCAAATGGGGAAGCCCTCTACATTCCATCTGCAGATTGAGCAAGTTATCAGAGGGACATTGGGGTTTGAAAAACTGAAAATGCGCGATAGCCAGATTGCGCGCAAGCTTGTGATTGGTATTGAAAATTATGTCGAGTATCTGCAAAGATCAAAACTTCCCATTGACCTAGTCGATACCACTGGCTTTTCACTTAACAGCATCGGTACGATTCTGGAGAATAAAGGATCTATTAATCAGACCTCATGGAATCCTAATACGTTGTTCGCAAATCAGGATCAAACGCTCCGCGACATGATGGGCGTTTTGCTTCGTGTCCCGGAGCTCCGGGACAACTTGGAAGCTGCGACGGGCGGCGCAGGCAAGGACGGGGACAAACTTGCCCACATTGTCAAGGATTGGGTGGGAGGCAAATCGTTGCCTGACATCGCAGAAGATCACTTCAAGCGCAAAAGTGATGATTCAGTGGTTGCGATGACTCGATGCGGCCAGAACCTTTTTGGTAAATTGACTCAAACCGCTTCTTGGGGGCTTGGAGCGCTACTGTCGCTTACAGCATCGTCTTTGCCTGATGAGGAATTCAAGCAGCTGAGCACTCTTCCTTCCCGCGTTTTTTACGGAGTCGATACTGATAATGCAATCGCGATGAGATTGCTGGGTGTTCCTAGAATGGCTGCGGCTCCTTTAGCTCTCCATTTAGACAACACTGTTGATCAGCCATTGATGAGGCTACGGAGCACTTTGGCTACTTTGACAGATGCAGATTGGGAAACAGCGATCGGTCCAACTGGATCAGTGTATCGGCGAGTTTGGCGAATTCTGGAGGGTATGGATGATCTTCAAAATGCTAACGGCCACGATTTCTACAAATCAAAATAATTTTGAATCCGACAAAGTGCCGCACTAAAATTATGCGGATAAATTGATACGGTATTGATTTGGCGTGATTTTTTTCTGTACAGATTGATCTGGTCATCTGGCGACAGGTCAGCTGATAATACTCAAAGCACAACCGTTTCAAACACATTTTAGGGCTGTTTCGAGGTGAATCACAGATTGTCCGGGGTCAGATGCATGCGGGACTGCCCGCCCCTTCCCTTCGGACTGCGTCCTTCGGGAAGGGGCGGGCGAAAACATTTTCAGGTAGCATAGCGCTTGATCATAATCCAGCAGTCGAAAAGCGGGGGAATGCGCCATGCAAATCAAATGTCCACACCGCAAATTTTATCGTCTCGACGCGGTCCGCGACGAACTTTCGCCGCAGGCCGCCGAGCGCTTCGACAAGCTCGCGCTGTTCAACCAGCTCCCCAAAATCCGCGTTAGAGATTTTTCGGGCGGATTTTTCACTGAAATACGCGGCGCGAGGAGATTCCGGCGCTTGCGGCGGCGATGCCGGGCGGGTTTGCCGGCGCACCGGAGCCGCAAGAGGCGGCGGGCGGAACCGGGGCGAAAGATCAATGATAGTCCGCAACGCGCCGGGACGCAGCGGTTTTTTGCCGCGATGCTGTTTTGCGTTTCCGGCGGCTGCGGTGCCAGGGCCCGGTATATGTAGCCGCCCTGCGACAGGGTGTCGCCGGCCTGCGGGCAGTCGAGCTCGAGCTCCTGCTGGCCGGACTTTCGCCTCCGCCGCACGATCACCGCGAACGCTTCGGGCGTGCCGTTCATCGAGTGCAGGAACCGCGCCGTCTGCTGCGCCTCGCTCGCCGTCCCGTCGCGCTCGATGAAGGGCTGCCGCCGCGACTCATCCAGCGCCCCGGTCTGCTCGACCACGCTTTGGTCGAGCCTGGCGCGGATCGCGTAGCCGATTCCCCGGCTCGTGAAGCGGTTGATGATCTTCGCGTGGTAGCCCGCCGCGTCGATGCGGGCGCGATGCACCTCGGCGCCTTTGGGCAGCGCCCGCTCGCACTGGCGGACGAACTCGTAGTTGCACGCGTTCGGCGCGGCCGAGCCGCTTCGCGAAGCCGGCTTGTCTTTCGTGGCGGAAATCTTGCAGGACTGGATGTCCATGAAGCCTTGCTCCGATCGGGTCCGCCCAGCGGGTGAAAAATCGTTTTGCCGAAAACCCCCATTATGCAAGGCTTTATCCCCTTTTGCAGTCACCCTAAAGCGATTTTAAGGAGGCACCGCGCCCGCGTCGCACAGCTTGATTGATCGCCCCTGGCATGGCGCACAACCTTGTCTGCCTTGCAGTACAGCCGCCAGTGCTCTCCAGCAAGAATCATGCCATGAATCCGGTGATTTCCATGGACTCGCGGGCAGTATCAGGGTCTAATTGCCGATTTGGATGGTGGCAGATTCTGATAGGCGGGGTCGCCTGCAAAGATGCCGCCACAGGCTATTTTCCAGCGCCTAAAGTCGCCACTGATTGGACGGACTTATGCCCGGCACGCATCATCATCCCATGCACTCTCTTCACCTCAAATTTTCCGTGTCAACGTGGCCGCCGAAGGCGGCCCTATGCAATCACAAAACTTGTTCGAAGCGATCTTTATCCGGGCAAATGCATTCGACGAGGCTGCGGGGGCTTAGACCTTGCTGCATTGCACTATGAGTTCGCACGACGCATGGGGCGGCTCATATCGTATTCACAGTTTTTACGATTGCTAAAAGCGGCATTGATCAGGAATTCGAGCGCTGTCCTGTCTATCCGTCTCCAGGGAATCACCGGTATCTTGACATCGGATTTGATGAGGTTGTCGATGATTCGGCTTGGCATGTGCGGATGCCGACGTTCGTATTCCCTCCGTTGGCCTATTGTCGTCCATGACGTAATATCCGGATACAGAAGCCGCTTTTCTTCATCACCATAGGGGGCGACAATCGAATCTGATACCCCCGGAAGGCTAATCACCAAAATGCCTGATCGCTTATTGACTGAACCATCGTGCATGCTCGAGTAAATTTCCCAATCGACATGTTTTCGGCGGCTTGTGTCCGTGCCGACCAAGACTATGGTTACTGTCGAGTCCCGCAAATACCGGTCTCTGATCGCGCGACGAATTTGTTCATCGGACAATGTATCCGGAATGTCGACGGTGTCGACGGACCGGTCGACAAATATAGAATGATGGTCTCCAAATCTGACCAGCTCATCCTTATACGGCTGATCGTTGCCGTGATGGTAGCTAATGAAAACCTTATGCATTAGCCTCCTCCGTGAAAACTTTGCGCAAACCGCGAGACAAGAGGATAGTCGCCTGCTGGATATGCGGAGTACGGGCCAAAGTGATATTTTCCTCGCGGGAAAGGCCGTTGCGCAGGTCATCGGTCGAAAAGTCGCGAAAGCATTGTCTGCCCGACCAATTTTCGCGGGAGCCTGCCCAGCGCTCGGCGAGCCCAAGAGTCTCTGCAATGTCCCGCGCACACCCGCCGAAACCTCCCAGCACGAAGACGGGGTGACGGAACTTTAGCGAGAGGTAAGTCTCCTCGGCAATGCCAGGCATTGCCCCCTTGTAGTTCTCGACCCTGCCACCCATAACAATCCGTGCGCGAATGTCCTTCAGCATGACTGTTCGCATTGCGGTTAGCCCTTGTATCCATTCGTTTTCCTGCGGCTCATGCGCAGGCATTGCCATTCGCTGTTCCCAAGTGAGGCATGCGCCGTCCATGGCTAGTAGCACGAGGCGAACCGCCGGCTCATGGCCCGCAGAGAATGTTGCAAGTTCGCTTGGTGTCATCTTGATGTGCACAGGCCATGCGAGATAGTCTGATACGGCTATGGTTCCGCTGTGCTGCGGGTGTCCCCGATAACGGCCTATTAGCTCAGCCAATAGCTCGGTAAACCCGTTTTGCCGCAAATCACCACCGTATGCCAAGCTGGTTCCAGACGCAAGCAATTGCAACGCAACCTCTGCCATGGCATCGCGCAAATGGCCAGTACTCAGCCCAAGCACTTGCAGATCGGGGCTATCCGAAATCGAGACTCCGACAGAGGGGGATATGTCAGTTTGGGACATGTTCATCGGTTTTGCTCTAGCCAGTCGGTCAAGGTTTGCATGCGTATCTTCGGCGCGATTTCTCTGAACAGCTGTTCCTCTTCGGCGACCAGCGGGGGTTCAGGGTACACGATTGTCGGAACCTTATCCTCGGCGCAGGATGGCATTGCCGCCAATGCTATCAACTCGGGAGGTCGGGGCGTGAACAGGACCATCGGTGAATCCGCGCAGTGTGGCGCTACACGACAAAGCCACAGCCAGCTGCGGAAAATCTCGTCCAGGAGACAACCAACAACTATGCCTATCCGATCAGTGTTAGTTGGGCTCATGCGAACGCATGGAACATTTCCGAGATAGGGCATCATGCATGGGTCGACATCCCGTACGCAATTGACCACAACCATCGGCACCATGCGACGTTTCGCTTCAATGATTTCGCGCCGACACCATTCCCGTGAAGAGTACGAATCAGTATGAATTGCCAAAAGCGCGCTCGACCCAATCTCATGCAGAAGGATGTCTTCGAACGGCAACCCTGCCGGTATGTCGTAGAAATCGAAGAAACTGGCGAGCGGGCTATGCATATGGATCCAGTTGCGTATGTCACTTCCCACCGATACACCGTCTTGGTCGTGCTTGGAATGGCTGATGAAGATCCGGATTTTGTCTAGGTAGCGCCCAAGTGGATAATCGCCGGCGGCAAGCCGGGGTTGATCGAGATAATGCCGGAGCATTCGACAGAACTCATTGGTAAGTTCTGTGGTGAGCCGTCGGGACCGGTCCGCATCGGATGCATCCCAGCGGTCCCATCGCAGAGGTTGCTGGTCGAAATTCAGCTCGAGCCCCTTTCGATTCAATATAACCGGAAAGAACCTGGCCGGAAGCTCTTGCCTGTGCGCGACTTCCGCAATGTCACGCACGTATTCGACCCACTCGCGGTCTTCGACTAGATTCGACTCCGCCAGAACAACAACGGCGGTAAACTCCGATTCATCCCAGTCGATTGGCAAGGGGGCGCGGGCACCGGGTACAGGCTGGCTACGCTCGAGAACGCTTACGGTGTGCTCTCGCCGGACGCTATCGTAGATATCGCGACCAAAGTGAGTGCGCAGCATGTCAGCAATCCGCCGTCCTTCGTTGAAAGATGGATGCCACGCTACATACATCGTGAACATCGGAGTTGATGTCATCTCCATAGCAAGAGATTTTAGCCGAAATTCTTCGGCTTTGCGCTATCAGATTAGGGCAAAATAATTCTCGCGATTATCACCGAAAACGCTGAAAATCGGCATCCGGAATGATCCGCGCGATGGCCCTGGCGCCGTAACCCACCCCCCCCCTCAAAAAAATTGCCTCGGCCGCGAAAAAAGTCGTTGCGTCCCGGTGCGCTCCAGATTATCACTGCTCTTTCGACCCGGCTCCGCTCCTCCGCCCGCAGGCCCGCCCGGCATCGCCGCGGCGAGCGCCAAAATCTCCCCGCGGATTTTGGCGAATTCGTTGTATATCTCTCATCTGGATGCCCCGTGATAGGTTGGCTGTTCAATTCGACCTGTCCAGTCTGGCACATTATGATGCCGAAAATCAGCCCTCGGGGCATCCATATCATTAGTCGCTATTCGGAGAGAAGAATGAAATTCAAGATATACGGTCCATTCTCGCTCAACGCGGATACGTGTGAAAAAGGCTATCCCCCATGGATTGATCAACCGAAGATCGAGGAATTTTGGGGAAATGTGAGACCAAGGCATGGTGAATTGGACCAGGCCTGCGGCGTGTATATTTTTACTGTTGAAGGCAAGCAGAGGAAAAACAATAAAAAGACCAGCGTACCGTGGTATGTGGGCAAGGCGGAGAGACAGACATTTCAAAAAGAATGCTTCAACCACCGAAATCAGCTTTCGTACAACAAGATTGTTACAGTGGACTATAAAGAAGTTGACTGCATCAACCTATATCTCCTTGCCCGTCATGAAGACGGCAACAAATTTTCCGAACCAGCCAAAAAGGATGGCGGGGAAGTTTATGAAGGCGTGCGATTTGTCGAGCAATTGTTCATGCAAAAGGCATTAGCCGCAAATAGTCGACTATTGAACATGCAGGACTTGAAAGATGCACGGAGCACGCACATCAAGAACATATTGAACTGGAAGGTTCAGGGCAAAGACAGCGACAGCGTCTCCTCGTTGAAAGATTGCCTTCAAATCAAAGGCCATGAATCATTGATGGACAATGCGGACGAATCGAAAGATTTTTAGGTCCGTACGAATTCCCTGCCTACAAAAGCGGCGTGAAAAAAGCGGATAAACAGTTTATCTCGGATTTCTGGGGGCAGTTTTCAGGCGCTTCCAGCAACTCGCCAGACTTTCGCAAGGCCACCGGCCTATACGTGATAGGCGTTCGCAACGGAAGCAATATCACGCCGCTCCACATTGGAACAAGCGGGGGATACTCGTATGAGCAGGGCATTCGCCGCTTTCAAGACCAGCGCATGAACTCGATCCTCCAGAGAAATGGCATACCCGTCGTTTTCTTTTTGCCCAGGGTGTCCGGCAAATCGGATCAAAAATTCCAAGGCATCAGCAAATCAGCATTGAAAATGAAAAATATGCAGTGGGTTGAAAGATGGCTTCTTGGATACGGCATTGCAAAGAACTCGACGATCGAGACCGATGAAGCAGTCATTGCCAACATCATACGCGACTTGCATATTGAAGGATTTGTCAATGATAAAAAACGAGGCAAGGCGCCGGAGCCGGTCAATCAGTTAAGGCAATTGCTCGGCGAAGCGTGAAGAATGGATAGTGTCTCCCCGAGGATTATTGACGGCATCATGGTGCGCCAGACAGGACAGATCCGGTTGAATAGTAAAAACGGGCAAGCCCGCCTGCGGCGGCCACGCTCACACGGAAAGTCCGAAATCATGAATCCTTCAACATCAATGCGTCGCGGTTTTAGCTCTTCGTGAGCAGGTACCTCAAAATCGATGACAGGCTACTTGCGCAACGTTAAATGGTAGAATATTGCTAAGCGTATCCGAGTGAAAGTTTGCAGGCAGGAATGCAAGCGCACTTATGGTTGCTTCGTCTTTCCTGCTAGAGCTCGATAGCGCTTAGCGCGAATCGGGAAAGAAATTGTCGCTGCGGGTGAAGATTGGCTGAATTTCGGAATATCAAGCTCTCCAAGTCATGGCTTTCATGAGCAGTGCTGAGAAAGGAAGAGCAGAAGGCGGCAGGCCGTCAGCAATTGACCTTGCAGGTCGGCACCAGGCTGACATGCGTAGCGGGTAGGCCGCGTCGCAAGCGACTATTGCGGTGACGGCTTAGAGCCGCAACGAATGCATCATCGCGGTTGAAAAGAAACGAAAGTGGAAGCGACTATAAAAATCGATGGCAAAACGCACGAAGTGTCGAAAGGATTGACCAGCGCTCAGACAATCTATGGATTGATTGAGCGCGAGAACGGATGTCTTTTTCTAAATCGCTCGAATGATATCGATATACCGGTCGACTCAGCCAGCTTTCTCGTCATAAGAGGCAACGAGTCATTTGTTACAGGTGATATTTCAACAGAAGATAACCCGCCTTTAAGAAACGCAATTCAACTGGTATTCAATGGTGAGAAAAGCTCGGCCATACCGAGAGCCAAACTGACTGGTAGAGAGCTTAAGTCATTCGATGCCGAACACCCCGAAGGGCGCCTATTTGCCGACATCGGAATTGGTCCTGATGCTGAAATTTCAGATGAAATGACGGTTCTGGTGCAGGAAGGCAATGCCTTCTTCGTAATTCCAGCAAACGACGGCTCCCTTGTTGGCGACCCTATAGATATCGAAGACTGCAGTCGGCATGGACGCCGTCCCCCGAAAGGTCAAAAATACCGAATCAGGATTGATCGCGAAAAGTACATTGCCAAGGAAGAAAAGATTACGGGGAAGCAGATTTTGGAGCTAGTCGGCAAGACTCCGGAACAGTGGGCGTTGAATCGGAAACTAAGAGGCGGGAGAAGGGAGCGAATCGAGGCAGACGAATTTGTTGGCATCTCGCAACCCGGTGTAGAACGGTTCGAGACCGTTCGCCGCCAGGCTCAGCAGGGAAGTGAGCGACGCGTTTGAACTGTTGCCTGAGGATGTCGAGTACCTCGATGCGAACCATCAAGGTCGATGGCGAAAGCTCAACGAAGGGGGTTCAAAATACGGACTGCTAATTGAGGGGTTTTCTGTTCCGGCCGGGTTCGCGCAATCCGAAACAGATCTCATGGTGCTTATGCCGGCAGGTTATCCGGCATCCCCGCTGGATATGTTCTATCTCGACCCGCCGCTAAGTAAGTTGGACGGCCAGGATTTGATAGCCCTTTCAACCGAGGAGCATTTTGCGCGGCAGTGGCAACGGTGGTCTAGGCACTACCAGTGGAGTCCGGGCGACGACGATGTCGCTCGGCATATCGAATTTGTCCGGCACATGCTCCAAGAAGCCGGCGCAGAATGAAGCTTCTCACACTAGCAATGACAAAGCGAACGCATGAACTGGCGTTGCGACACCTCTTTCCCGGAGATGGATTGGAAGCCGCAGGCGTTTTCATTTGCAACCAAGGTTCGGGAAAGCATCATCAGAGACTGGTGGCGGCAGAGTTTGTCGGTCTGCCTCACGAATTGTCCGACAGACGCATGAACCGGGTCGAATGGCCATTTGAAACACACTTTCATCCAGACGCGATTACCGACATTGAGCGGCTGGGCCAGTCTGTGATTACAGTTCACTCGCATCCGGAAGGTGGCAAAGATTTCTCGAAAGTTGACGATAAGAATGACCGGGAGTTGTTCCAGTCGGTTAATGCATGGTTCGATGACCACAGGGTTAATGGCTCAGCGATAATGCTGCCGGACGGAGCGATTGCGGCAAGAGCGGTCGGGGAGAGCGGCAAATTTCACGGTTTCCGATCAGTCAATGTGGTGGGGGACAACATTTTCATCTGGAACACGACGGCGCACAGGCATTCAACCGAGTACGAAAGGAAGCTGTCGCAAACATTTGGAAAGGGAACGATAAACCGGTTGCGCGCGATGAAAGTGGGGGTGGTGGGCTGTTCAGGAACCGGAAGCGTTGTGATTGAGTTGCTGGCTCGCAACTGTGTAGGACAACTTGTGATAGTTGACAACGATGTTCTTGAGGAAAAGAATCTCAATCGAATCGTGAATGGTTCAATGGCGGATGCCAGAAGGAGAAAGTCGAAGGTCGAAACCATCAGCGAAGCGGTCGAACGAACAGGGCTTGGAACTCAGATCGATGCGTATGATGCCTTGACCGATTCTCCCGAGGTCGTTTCCGCTCTAGTCGATTGCGACGTTCTCTTCGGCTGCGTGGATTCTGCCTTTGGACGCTATCACTTGGAATGCATAGCAAGTGCGTATCTGATCCCCTATTTCGATGTCGGAGTGCACATTGACGCAGACGGTACAGGGAACGTCAGTGCGGCCGACGCAGTCGCGCATTACATCCATCCTGATGGGCGCGACTTGTGGTCTCGTGGCGCATACCACATGGACCAGGTCGTCTCGGAGAACTGGCGGCGAATGAATCCGGAGCACTACGCGCAGCAACGCGCCGCCGGGTACCTGGCATCAGTGGGAGAGGAGCAGCCGGCAGTAATGTCGGTGAACATGCAGGCAGCCTGCATGGCATTCAACGACTTTATCGCTCGGTTGCATGCCTTTCGGCTCGACCAAGATAGGGAGTTTGCGACTCAGAGATTTCGCCTTGTTCACGGATGCTTTGAATCCGAAATTGACGACGGGAAACCGCATCGACTATTTAAGAGGTACCGGGGCACCGGCGACAACAGTCTGCTTGTTCGAAACAATATCCGCCGTGATTAGGTGGCTCTTCAACCAGCTGGCTAAACGGCGTCCGTACAGCACGGAGTGGGTAGATGACCTGCCCGAGCAGGTGAAAAGGGATACGATCTACATCATCGGCGGACGAAGGCATGCGTTTCAGGCCGCGCTGACATGCCCTCGGCGGCGCTGTCGGCAGATTATCCATTTGGACATATCTGCCGAGATGCAAAGACGGTGGTTGATAACTGAGCACCAAAGCGGGGAGTTGTCATTGCATCCGTCCGTGCATGTGACTGGGCGTAGATGCAAATGCCATTATTGGCTTAAGCGCGGAAGGATTCGCTGGAGTGAAACACCGAATATTTTCGTGCCAAAGGAGAACAGGAATGATACGTAGGGTGATCGTGGGCTGCTTCAAGAAGCTTCGCCATTTGGAATTTTCACTGGATGAACGAGTTCTCATTGCTGGTCCCAACAATTCAGGAAAGTCCACGCTATTGCAAGCTTTGGCGGTCTGGTCAGAGCTGGGCGAGATTTGGCTGGAGAGTAATGCAGAACCAAAGTGCCAAGACTACCAGGGCCTGCATCGCATGGAAATGGATGTTGCCAGCCTCAGTACTGTGGCGCTTTCCAGCTTTGACGGCTTGTGGAATGATCTAAATACTAGAGAACCGATTACGATTAAAGTGACGACAGACGATTGGGATGTCGGTTTTGAACTGAATTATCAAGATTCAACAACGGCCACCGCTGGGCCGACGATAGACACATCAGCGGCAGACCTTCAGGCTTTCGCAAAAAGCCCGCTAAAGGCGCTCTACGTTCCGTCGCTTTCAGGATTGGATATCAACGAGTTCCAGTACAGCGAAAAAACGTTGGCAGCATTGCTGGCGCATGGCAAGGGGGGAATGGTTCTTCGGAACATGATACAGTCGGCGAGCCGCGATGAAGCAAAATGGAAATCATTGCAAAGCACCATAAAGTCATTCTTTGGCTTTGAACTTTCGATACCAAGCGGCGCTGCGCCCATAACGGCCCGGTACAGGCATTCGGAAAAGGACCATTGGTATGATTTGCCCAACGGGGCTGCAGGTTTCTTGCAAACAATATTAGTACAGTCTGCCCTCTTGCACAGCGACGCAAAGCTCTTTCTCATTGATGAGCCTGATGCCCACTTGCACGCCTTGTTGAAGGCAAAGATGTATCGCCTAATACGTGAGCATTGCAAGCGAAACAACTGCCAGGTGGTGATCGCGACCCATTCGGGCAGATTGATCGAAGAAGCGGGCAGCGAGCAAGGAAACAAACTCGTCCTTGTTACTGCAAACGGGCTTAAGCCGGTTCGTCGACGGGACGCGCAAGTACTGTCGGCGATTCCCACCGAACAGATTATGCTGGCGGAAACAACGCAGCGAGTGCTGTATGTGGAGGGAAGGTCCGATGTTGATATCTTGAGGGAATGGGCGAACGTGCTGGATCATCCGGCAAGAAGCCATTTGGATCAGGGTTTCTGGGTGCCGACGGCGGAACAGAAAGGCCGGGCTTTTGCAAAAAGACATTTTCGCGCCTTGAAAGCCCAAGTGCCCGCTTTACGCGGTTTGGAGATGCGCGACCGGAATGGGGCTAAAGGGAAAAAGTGGGAAGGACTGGAGTTGGGGAAGCTAAGAATCGAGGAAGAACGCAAGCAAACGCCCGAGGGAATGAAAGTGATTTACTGGACTCGCTGCGAAATCGAGAACTATTTGATTCACCCAAATGCAATATTGCGATTTGTATCTCGATTGTTGGGCGAAGAAGGGAAGGAGAAAGTGAAATGCTATATGGAAAAATATCTGCCACGGATGCTTTTCGAGAGACCTTTCGAGACAACAGAATTGGATGAAGTCAAAGGGAAGATAAGAATCACTAGAATACTGTCTGAAGTCAAGGCGGAGCTGGGCGAGGGGGACTACTGCCAGCTAGCTGCTGCGATGATGCCCGAGGAGGTGCACCCGGATGTTGTCGCCATGCTTAATGAAATAAAAGAGCACTTAGCAAGTGAAGTGTCGGAGTCCCGCGAATAATGCGATAGATAAGTTATCAGGGTGCCGATGCTAGCCTAACCGCCATGTTTACGTCGCAAAAATACCAATTTAATCGATTTGCCTCAGGTGATTAATCCTCCAACCGGAATTATTAGCGACTTGCCTGTCCGGGTTCAGATACATGTGAGACTGCCCGCCCCTTCCCGTAGGACGCAGTCCGAAGGGAGGAGGCGGGCGCGCGAAAACTTTTGAGGCAGCATAGTGCTTAGTAAAAATCCAACAGCCGAAAGGCGGGAGAAAGCGCCATGCAAATCAAATATCCGCACCGCAAATTTTACCGCTTCGACGCGAAGGCTCGACCGAGCCGGCCGCTGCGAGTTCCGCCAGTCCTGCGCCGGCGAGCTGAACGTCGGCGCGCTCAGCGTCGAGCTGGCCGAATTCGAGCGCCTCTGCAACGCCTATCGCCCGCATCAGGCGCTCGGACAACGCACGCCCATGCAGGCGTATAATGAGAGCTTCAACCAAAGTGCGCTTGCCGCCTGAAAAGTCCCGCATGTATCTGAACCCGAACACTCCCTAACGCGGTTTTAAGGGGTTAAGACATTCTGCAAGTTTTCCGGACACTCCCAGATGATGTGGTTGCATTGCCGCATGTCGAAGTGAACATACTCAATCAAAAACTTCTGGCATGTAAAAATCACATCAATGCCAAGACCATGTGCAAACCTCGCCACGCGGTCTGCAATTTCCGAATGAGTAACTGCACTGTATTTTCCGTGCGTAAATGCAGCATACACAAAACGTGAACATCGGATATCCGCGATTATCCTATCGTCAATTCTATCGGCAGGCTGGATTCGACTAGCTCGAATGGGTTTGTATCCGACATCGGCAATTGCCGGTTCAAAACCATGTTCCCATGCCGCGATTAAAAAATCGTCAAACCACATTGCCACGAAAACAAGCGAAAACTCGGAATTTGTTCGACAGAAGCCGTGATAAAAAACCCCGCTATGGATGCCGGTATTCACTTCGCGCCAATAAGCCTCGATCCAGCATTCCACCCCTCGCCACCGCCGCGACAGTCATGCCTTCTGCTCCCCGGCTCCGTCCGCCAAGGCGCCGGCCTGGGCGTAAAATAGGGGATTTTCTGGCAGACAATATTTATTGGGCAGAGCCCTCGTCCTTTACAATTTTCGGAAGAAAAGGAACCAGATTGCAATCATCCACGTCTTCAACACGACGTTGCATGCCGTGCTCAACAATCCGGTTGTAGATGATCTGCCGTTTTGCCAGTTTATCCTCTTCGGCCAGCCCACTTGCAGAATTCGCAATATCGGCATGACTGGGTCTTTTGAACGATCCGTCGTCTAGTCGTTCAGAGGGCGTTTCAAAGACGCACATGGCGCCTAAACCATCAACATTCATGCGAACCGCAAAAACCGGGAAATCCACTACCAAAAGCAATCCGCTATACTCAGGATTACGTTTGGACTGGAAATCATAAAGAAGAGATGCGCTGTATTCGAGTTCTTCAACAGATGCGTGGGTCAGCCGCACCACTGACAATCCTGTGGTAAACGCCCTCTTTAAAGACTGAACCTTGAAAAACCTTTTCTCGCGCTGAGCTTGTTTTTCACCTTTGATATCAGAGGTAGAAACCAGGAAGAGACGCACCCTCTCTTCATGTTGCACGGGACCAGGACTTCCTTTTGGAGAAGGTGCATTTTCACATCCGCATTGCGGATGTCGCGACGCAAGCTCTTCTACATCGAGTTCTTTCTCACAAAACAGATCAAGAGCCAATCGCCTTGCATCGGCACCCATGAATGAACTCGATCAACCCAAATGGTCTTTGAATTGCGAAAGGGCTTGACGCATGTCCATTGGCGATGTTGTGTCGAACCGGCCGGTACAAACAACTTTTTCATTATGAACAATCGAGAATATGGCGGTTTTCTTCCCAATGATCTCAACACTGCCACGGATAAAATCATCCTCATCATAGAGTTCAAGCGCAATGCTACCATCAATCCCGACACTTGGCTCGGGCATCAAACCGGAAACAGGCCAATCATCCAAGATGGCGAGCGCATCCTCAATCATGTCTTTAGAGGGGGCAGACGAGTTGGGCCCGTCCCACCCAGCCTCAAGTCTTTCGAATTCCCGGATTACTGAACAAGCTGAATCGAAATCGTTTGTCTCAGTTGCGCCGAGCTCAAAGTACCACTGGGTATTGATAAGCTGTTGGATGACTTCAATATGGGCATCTGATAACGTGTTGAATGATTTACTGACTTTTACAGGCCAAAGAGATTCATCATCGCTCGAATCATTAATCGCCATATACTGGTAAAAATAGGGCGATTGCTCTTGGGAGATAGAGTCGGGTAAATTAGCCCCCTCCCCCACTATGCGGTTAACGCGCCAATCGTGAAATGTTAACGATGCCGTATCAAATGACGGACCGCTTTCCACCAACCAAACACGCCTGTCTTCGCCGAGACTAGGATTGTAAGCTTCAGTGCCCCGCACTAAATATCGTTTATGCTTCTCTGAAGTGGAGTTAAGAGAATTAACTAACCCTATCACCGAAAAATGGCCTTGCTGATTCTGAAGTGCCGCCACGGCGTTCATAAATACTCCTTCAAATCCAATCCAATCACTTTCCTGTACTGATCAGATAGCGACTCACCAAACAATTTTAAAGCCCGCCGGTGCAGCGCTTGAAGAATATTGTCAAGCCTGCCGATCGCGATACCCTTTTCATTTTTACGCAATTCAACCATCGAATAAATCGCCAAAATACGGACTGGCCCACTCTTTACATTTTGATCCACTACATCAAAATGCCTATTAATAAGAAGGGGGAAATTCTCATGCTGTTCAAACCATCCAACATAAGAATGCCACTGCGGCGCGCCTCGCACTACGTCTTTCGGAACTCCAGCCTCGAACGGTCTTAGTACCTGCATTGCATCTGCTTCGTTTAGCAGTCCGTCATAAGTAAAAATATCCCAGTACTCGAGCTTGACGGATTGCAAATCCGCAAAATCATCAAGCATCTTCAACGCTGGCAACATCACGTGTTCAAGGCGACCCAAAAGATTTTCCCACCTTTTATACTCGGTCGTAACATAACCAAAACGACCATCACGAAATCCAACTTCCTCGACTAAACTCTTATCAAGATGACGCTTAAGAACTGTGCCGTTCTCCTGCGGATTCAATGACTGTCCGCCCGGAAACGGATTAACTTGAATATCAGCAATTGTGCTTTGTGCAGGCTGAACAGTATCAAAGCCGAGGTCTTTAGCCGAATGCACGATCTCCTTTGTTGCAGACTGCAACAGCTTGGTGGTTAAAGGTCCATTAAATTCGAGCATAAGCCGAACACGTTCAACGGCATGAGTGTCGTGCCGAGGTTTCCAACTCATTTAAACTGTCCACGTTGTTTTGAAATTATGCGCACAGCTGAACCAATCAACAATTTAACAGAGTCAAAATCATGCGTGTGAAAACAACAGTAAGACGACCGTCTACAATTCACAAGTCAAATTTACTTTGGACCAAAATACAAGCAAGATTTTCCCAGTCCTTTTCAACTTGTTTCGGCTCTCTTTTTGTTTCGATTGTATGTCCCGAGGGCACCGATATGCGCCGCGCAATGAGCAGAAAAACTGTCCAAGCAAAATGATCTTTCAATGGCTTGCGGTAAATTCAAATTTCCAAAACCACCCATAGCAGACCAAAGCGCAAGGAATATATTCAATCAAGACAGATAATCATTTTGAAGTTCATGATCTTCATCTCCTTCATCGTGAATGTCCGAGCGCAATAAAGCAAATCAAATTTGATAAAGGGAAACAGGTTGGTCTAATAACACTGGCCGCCAGACAGTCCGAAATTTCGCATGAGAAGATCATCAAGGTTTTTGCTGGTCGGATAGCTCGGACCATAGCCTTTTTCAGATTTCATCAAGGGTCTTTGATTTGGTGATTATAAATTAGCTTAGCGGGCGACTTTCCGGGGATTGCCCCCCCCCCAAATCCGCGTTAGAGATTTTTGGGGAATAAACTTCAATTCGAACGTAAAATTAACACAATCCAAAAATCCAAACATGCGGGGACTCAGGCAGCGGCGCAAACGAGGCCGCCGACGGCATTCACCCAAGCCACGACCGGTCAGACAGGGCGGGATTGAGGAGGCGAGCAGTTAGCAAATTTTATCGGGTATGAATGCCATCAGCGAAATTTTAGATGCATTTTGCACCATAGACTTCTGGGTTGGCTTTTCTCAGGTAGTATTAGGGCTTTTTAGTTTTGCAATCGTTTCAGCGATTATCGAATTAGTGTCTGCCAGAAAACCTCTGATTTCAAGTATCGGCCGGTGCCGGGGGAGCGCAAGGCGCGGCTGCCGCGACGGCGGCGAGGGTCGGAATGCAGCAGCGGGCATCCGAATGCGACAAAAAATGGCGCATAAGAGGATTGCGGGCGGCATCCGCCCAGGCGGGCGCCTCCGGCAGCCGGATCGTCGCTTGGAAACGGGTTCGGAGACGCTAGGCGGCGCGCAGGCGCGCGCGGCGGGCGAGCCGCTTGCGCTCCTGGTCCCGCAACAGCCGCCCGAGCCGCTCGGGGTTCGCCGCCAGCGCCGACAGCGCCACCGCCCGCTCGAAGCCGCGCTCGCCATGGGCGCGCACCCGCCCGAGCCCGCAATGCTCCAGATGATTGATGGCCGACTCGACCGCCGGATGCTGCCGGCGCGCCGCCTGGAACCATTCCTGGCCCTCGCGCGCCGAAGCCTCGGCATTCGGCCGGCCCTTGGCCGGCAGCGCGCACTCGTCGAGCCGCGCGCCGAGCTCGGCCTGATTCGCCGGCGAGTGGAAGCCGCGGTCGAAGCTGCAGGCCCGAAGGTCGGCGAACCGCTCCATCGCCCCCTCGACCAGCGCCGCCGCATGGCCGGCGTCGCCGCCCTGCCACATGATCCGGCGGTGCAGGATGAACCGGCGCTGGTCCTCGACCACGGCGACCGGCACGCCCAGCTCCTGGCGCACGCCGGCCTTGCCCTCGGCCACCCAGCGGGTGTGCGGCTCGAAGATCGAGAACGCCTTCTCGCCGTGCGCGATGGTCTCGCCCCCGAGCAGTCGCCGCGAAACCTGCTCGAGCTGGCGGCGCGCATGGCCAAGATAGCCCTCGAGCTCGCATGCCAGCGCGTGCTCGCAGGCCGCCAGCGGCAGCTCGGCGGCCTGCGCCAGCGTCGCCTCGGCGCGCCCGGCCAGGCGGGCGCTCAGCGACAAATGCCGCTCGACCCGCCCGGGATGCTTGCGGCTGCGCCTCGACACGCGCACCCGGTCGAACCGCTTCTTGACCTGCCGCGATAGATGCTCATGCTGTCGCCAGCCGCCGAGCCCGGCGCTGTCCGCCAGCCTGGCCGCGGTGCGCACCGCGCAGCGCAGCGCGTCCCGCAGCAGATTGACATCGGTCGGATAGTGCGCGTCGGTCTCCACGCAGAACGAACCGGCCCGCCCGCGCAACGGCTCGCCAGGCTTTTTTCCGGCCGCCTCGTGGCCCGACCCGGCCACCAGCCGCCCGATCTCGGACAGCAGCTTCGGACCCGAAAGCGAGACGTTGTCGACCGCCGTCTGCTGCTCGCAGGCATGCCCGAGCGCCGGCGAGTGCCCCGGCATCCGGCGCACCAGCCCGTCATGATTGGCCATGTGCGCCAGCCGGTCGAAGTCGCAGCCGAGCCCCTGCTTGAGTACGCCAAGCGCCAGAATGCGCCAAAGGTCCATGCCCGGCCGGCCGGTGTCCTTGCGCGCCGCCGGCGCGACCTCGGCCTCGAGCAGCTCGAACACCCGCCGGCGCAAGGCCTTGCTTGCGCAGAGATGCCGCAGGCCGAGCAGGATGGCCGGGATGTCGTCGCGCGACTTGGCGCCGGTGTGGATGTTCTCGATCGGCACGGCGCCGATCTCGAGCTGGGCGGAGTGGGTCTTGCGCATCGCTTTTTCCTCGAAGATTGCGGCGAAACGGGGCGTTTCGCCCCATTTCGGCGGGAAATCCGCGCTGTCCGCGAATTCTTCGCCGCCGCCGCTCGCCGCTAAGCAATTGTTTTCAATCAGCAACGATATCACATTTTGGTTTTCTGGCAAGCACGAATTACGACGCACCACAAAACGATTAAGAAAATATGTGGCAAGATATATTGAAGGTGTGGAGTTCGCATGGACTAATCAAACAGAAGATTTTATAGTTTTGCATAGAGTCCGTCAGTTTGAACTTCTGC
Source organism: Arenicellales bacterium (assembly GCA_965214875.1). Lineage (GTDB taxonomy): Bacteria > Pseudomonadota > Gammaproteobacteria > Arenicellales > JAJDZL01 > CBDAUN01. The sequence continues at coordinate 121,114 of OZ243980.1, forward strand.
TTAGAAGGGTTCAAGTTATGCGACCCAGAACACCAAAAGCCTACAGGCGAGTGGAAGAAGTCAGAGATGCCTTGGAGTATTTTCATAAAGATGTCATTGCAATATTTCGAGATAAACACATAACACCACCTAATCTCGAGAGATTTCCATTCGAACCCAATGAACATATCGGTCTTCCAGTGCTTGAACCAGCAGTGAGAAGTCATGTTCTCAAAGAACTGCAATCAATCAAATGGCTAAAGATCAAAGTTTCGTCAGTGCCCGACTAGAGGCTTATCCCTAATTGCCAATTAGGTTAATCTACAGTCAGACCAGTTGCGCCGCTTTTTTTCAACCCCCGCCAAGCACTACTTTTGACAATATCTCATAGGGGGAGCCCATGCAGCAGGAACTTTCATTTTCACAATCCGGTCCAGCTTTACGCTCAATATCGCCGTTTCTTGAAATGGGCGCTTACGAGTCTTTGTGGTCAAATCCTAAAACCACGTTCAAATCACTGTCGTGCAAGTTCGCAGGTCATCCCGACAAATTTCCATCTGATTTTGTGTCAGCCGACGAAGCTCTCGAATGCGCGGAAACCGTCAAGCGAAAGTTTGATGCTGCAGGAATAGACAAATTCGGCGTTCGGGTTCAAGGTGAGATGGAATACCTGGACAAATTCAGGGATGTGGCCCACCCTGTCAAACTATTCTATTTTCGCGGCTGGTGGGATCTGGCATCCTCTCGGTCGATTGCGGTAATCGGCACCCGCAACCCGACTCCAGAAGGTTTGTCACGAGCTCGGCAACTAGTGAAAGAGCTGGTCCGAAACAACTTTACAGTGGTATCCGGATTGGCAGCAGGGATCGACACGATGGCGCACAAAACCGCTATCGAAGAAGGCGGACGAACGATTGCAGTCATAGGAACGCCGCTATCGCACACCTACCCGAGAGAAAATGCGCAACTACAGCAGTGCATCGCCAACAATTTTCTTGTGATAAGCCAAGTTCCGCTTAAAAGGTATGAGTCTCAAGACTATCGCTGCAACCGCGCCTTTTTTCCGGCGCGGAATATCACCATGTCTGCACTGGCAGAGGCGACAGTTATTGTCGAGGCCGCTGACAAGTCGGGGACTTTGCTTCAGGCAAGAGCCGCGCTGAACCAGAACCGAAAGCTATTCGTTCTGGACAGCTGTTTTCGAAACCTGCGAATTTCATGGCCGCGGAAACTTGCCGAGAAAGGAGCCCGACGAGTAAAAAGTTTTGATGACATCGCGAAGCTCCTTTCCTGTTAGCTTTACCAGAATCGACGATCTAACCCGCGCAGACCACTTCTACCTGACGGATGAGGATCATTGTTTCTTCTTGGGCGAATACGCGGTCCATGCAGGTTATCAGTATAGTGAAACAAATCGATTGATTTTGAATTTCAAGAAATCTGTCGAGCATAAAGAAGCGGACCAGTGGCAATACAAAATCGAAGCGATTAAATTTATCGCGAATGTCTTTCGACGAATCTTTGACCGGACAAAGATAGCTCACTATACGTTTGTTCCCATTCCGCCATCAAAAGACAAGACGCACGAGTTGTACGATGACAGGATTACCCAGATGCTGAACAAAATTTATCCTGATGGCAAACTGGATATTCGTAAGTTGATTATTCAGGAGACCGCGATGCCAGCCGCCCATAAGAGCGCCATCAGACCAACGCCTGACGACATCCAAGGAAACTACAAGGTGGATGAACTGTTAAAGGCGCCTGTCCCGAAAACCATCTGCATCGTCGACGACATGTTGACAACCGGCGCCCATTTTAAGGCAGCCAAGAATCTGCTATCGCAACACTTTCCAAATTCCAATATTATCGGGCTGTTTGTTGCGAGGCGAGCCTTGGGCAGCCTTGAAGAGAAACAAGTCGATATCTAGTGTCTGCCAGAAAAGTCATATATCGAGGAATAGACCAGCAATGGCATGCAAGCCGGAAATAAAGCCGAAGATTCTCGAAAATCGGTCTTCTGGCCGCAAGATGCGGTCGAAATCGATGCGAATAAGCCGGCATATCCTGAATCCTCGAAATATCAATCTTAAAAAATCAAATAAAAACAAGTAATTTAGCTGAAAAAAATAGGGTTTTCTGGCAGGCGCCGATTAGAATTGCCGGCACCCAGGGCTAATTGCGGGAAGGTGAAAGGTTTGAAAGGGCGCTTTGCGAGACAGCTTCATGGGAATTTTTGAAAATGATGGAATGGCAAAGCGCGGAGATGGCGGCTAAGCGCGTGCGGGAAAGCGGATTGACAGAGGTCAGAACGAAGCTGGAAGAATTGGATCGCGATAGAAATCTTCGGCACTATTTCAGGTCTTATTGCTCTTTGGTGAAAATCAGCGGCTTTCTCTGTGCAGAAGCCAGACGAAGGAACGACGCGAGCTTTTCGGGTCAAGCCATAATAGCCATTGCGCAAATGGCCTACGGCTGGATGCCGACAATGTTGAATCAAGCCAATGTCATCAAGTCGGCCAAGCACGAAGATTGGTGCGCCTTTTTTGATGCGGCAGATGCGAATGGGTTCGATGATGCTATTGCGTTCATAGACAGGTATGAGTCATCGCCGATCGGTGCCACATGGGTAGGCGCAAGCAAAGTGCTGCACTTCGTCAATCCGGAAGTTTTTCCAATCTGGGACAGCAACGTTGCAAGAGCCCTCGCATCCGAAGACTGCAAAAACCACCATTATCATACGAGCCCCCTAGCCCCGCGGCGCGGGGCCGCCATCGACTTTAGAAACGGGGGCGCGCATGCCTTGGAATGGATGCGCCGAACAAGAGGCCGACATGCGCTCCGGAGACCTTGATCCCGAATGCGGGCCTGGTCCGCTGCGCGCGCCGTCCCGTCATTGGCGGCCCCGCTGCAAAGACTGGTCCAGGCATGGATGCGGAGCGTTCGGCGCATCGCATCTGCTGAGCGGCCGACGAGGAGATTGCAGCACGGGCAGAGCAAGCAAAGCCAGGGTTGCGGCGGTCTATCCGGATCGCGCCGGCATCGGCATCGCCAAGGACATCCGCCTTGCCGGCTGGCTGGAGGCGCATTCGATCCGCCAGGTCGCGCCGGAGTCGACCGGAGTCTGCCGGATCGCGCCCTGCGAGGTTTTGGGGCGGCGCGGCTTCGAGATCTGGCTGGCCGACCCGGTCGGGCTGGCGCGGCCGGACGTGCCGGACTGCCGGCGGCTGCGGCAGCCGGCGGGCCTCGGGCTTTTGAAGCGCTCGCATCGTCTGCGCGATGGCGGCGCAAGGCAAGCCATGCAGCGAAGAGCCGGCGCGGCAGGGTGAGCTCCAGCGGCGGCAGTCCGGGGTCCGTCAGCTGTTCCGCCAGGCCAAGCGGCCGGGGCTCGAAGCGCTAGACAAGGATGGCGACATTATCCGATTGGAACCGACGCTTGCGTGAACCTGAAGGCCTTGCCGGAGAGTTTTAGTTTCTGCAAAAGGACAAGAAGAGGTTTTTGTGCTACGCAAGAGCTTGCTACTGGATGCTTGATCAGCCGGAGATCTCAAAGGAAGTCTGCGAGGTGCGGAAGCTTCTTAAACAAAATGACCAATGCGGAAAGTGCTTTGTATCGCGCATCAGGGCGCTGGAGTTCAGTTTGTCTTGGGAAAGAGGATGAAACAGCAAGACTAGCTCTAGTTCGACAGGCTAAGCGTCCACTGCAGGGTTTGTGCATGAGCCGGAAAACTGACAGGCTTCGAAGTTTCGTTTTTAACTGTCAAGGCTATTTCTAGCCCGAATACCTGTTGCGAGCTGAACATTGACGCGCCCAAACACAACTGCAGCCGGGCGAATTGCGGCTGCGGCCTTGCCGCGGATCCGGATAAGGTGCCGTCCAGAAAAATGCCGGCATTCGCGGGCATCCGCTAAACATCCGCGCACTTTGGGGCGCCTGCTGCCAAGATCAAGGAATTCGGCCGCAAATCGACTTTGCGTGTCGTTTTTGGCTGAAGCCGCGCAACTGCGCCATCACCCGGTCCAACTGAAAGTTCACAGGGCCGGTCGATGCCGCGTGGGAGGCCGTGTGCGCGCTTCGGTACGAAACTGCAGCCTCGTTGGTGCTTCCGACACCGGAATCGGTTACTGCGCCGACGTGGTTATGGAACGCGCTCCAGACCTTGCCGGCCATGATCGACCCGAACGCGCCGGAAAGCCCGACAAACGAGAGGCGGCCATGATCGGCCTTGTCGGCCTTGCCCAAATCCAGAGGCCGACTTCCATGCGACACACGGCTGAAAGCCCTTCCGACGCTTCATTCGAGCCTTTCATGCCCCATCTTGATCTGCCGTTTTCAAAACCGAGTGGCCGTCTTGACTATGCAGCCTGGCACAAAACGAGCCGTACTACGTCGCTTCGGCAGATGCCTCGGTCGGCGCAAGGAACAGCCCTGCCGACGGCGCGGTTAAATGGTCTCGCCTGTGCCGTTCTGCCAGTTACGCTTGACCGGACTCGGCGGCAGGCGATTCAAATTCCCGGCCAGCGACACCGCCCTGCCGGCATAGGCGGTCGCCGACCATCGGCATGAACAGATGGCATGCGGAGCATTTCTTCAAGCGGGTCAGGCAGCGCTCAGGAGTCAAGTCGCTCTGCGGCGCAGGCCAGGAGGAGGCGGAGGCGCAGATCCGGATTGCTGTTTTGGCGCACGTGTTGGTTGCGGTCCTGAAGAAGCGAATTGATGTCGGGCGCAGCCTGTGCACAATCCTGCAGATTCTGAGCGTGTCGGCATTCGGGAAAAAAGAAGCTGTATCAGCTACCTGCGGGGCACGACTGCAGAAGGTCGCTCCCCGTTCACCCATAAGCGGCTATTTTATTCGATTAAAGTTGGAACACCATTGCAATGTCCTCATAGAATCTTGTCCGCAATCACCAACTTTTGAATTTCAAATACGTTTAATGCGTTCAAATCCTTAGGAGTCACCCCTAATTCCAACCATTATCAAAACATCGGAAAACCAGGCTAAATCCTTGCCCTGCTATAGAAATTTCAAATCTTCTGCTCCATATTGGAGTATGATTGCTTCAACAACAATCTGCTTTTCAATATTGCACAGGACAGGTTGCAATCAAATTGGAGGTTTTTTGTGTAGGTCTCTGAAAAAAGTTGGCACTATGAATTACAAGAGAAATCGTAAAAAAACAACTATTGTTCCTGCAATTTTAAGCGGAATTACATCCGTTGGATTATTGTATCCAGCAGCCTTTACACCAGTCAGATATGTTGATGGTTACGGGCGTGATATGGAAGTGATTGGCCAAGATATGTGGCGGGCAGTGGCACATTGCAAAAATGACACGCAAGAAGAAAGCGCAGAACTGTCAACCATCTAAAACAGCAGTTAGCAGCCCTAAAGATGGCACGAAAGAAAGCGGCACATTACCGAAGGAGTTTTTCGAGCATCTGCCCGAAGAAGCGAAAATAGCATATCTTGAAGCTCAATCGTTTAAAGGGCCTCTACCGCCCCCGAGCCTGTTCGGACAGTATGAACAAGTTTTACCAGGATCCGCCGATAGAATCCTGATATTAGCGGAAAAAGAGCAATCTCATCGGCATAAATGGGAATCTGATGCGCTGATCGCACAAAAATCAGATGTTGGCAGAGGCCAGTGGATGGGATTTGGACTTGGCATGGCTGGCTTGATTGTTGCTTTCTTTTGTTCTTATTTCGGTTTTCCGGTGGTGGCCGCGGCTTCCATAGGAACCGTTCTTGCCGGAATTGTAACAGCTTTCTTAAAAGGCAGGCCTAACGCAGAAAAAGACGATTAGCAAGCATCTTTTCCAACTTCTCCAGATACTCCTCCACCCGCTTTTCGTCTTAGACGGCACGACACTGTTGAATACGGCACTGGGCCGAACGGCACTCGCCACCAGACCCGAACTTGCCTGCTTCGGGGCGATTTCCATCACCGAAAGCTTCATTCAGGTAATTGGCATCAAGAGTGGCGCACATCAGGGCCCCAGCGATAATTTCGTTTCTTCCATGAAGAAGTCGCGATAGTGCCCCGGCGCATTTAGGATGTCCCAAAATCCGCGTTAGAGATTTTTTTGGGCGGATTTTGCCGAAATCCGGGGCGCGGAGAGATTTTGGCGTTCGCCGCGGCGATGCCGGGCGGGTTTGCGGGCGGGACGCGGCCGGAAAGGGCGGAGGAGCGGAACCGGGGCGAAAGATCAATGACAGTCCGCAACGCGCCGGGACGCAGCCGGTTTTTTTGTCGTGCGCGCGATGCTTTTTTTGCGTTTCCGGCGGCTGCGGCGCCAGGGCCATCGCCCGGATCATGCCGATGGCGTCGCTAAGCCGCCGCGCCGCCCGCGCGTCGCACAGCTTCAAGGCCCGGCCTCGGGCATGGCGCGCGATCTTGCCCGCCCTGCAGCAGGGCCGCCGGCGAAAGGTCTCGATGCGCATCGACTCGCAGCTCGCATCCAGCGCCTGGCGCATCGGCGCGAACAGGTTGAACGCGAGCATGCACAGCGCGGAATGCAGCGCATTGGCAGCGAAGTCGCTGCACGGGGGATGCGCCGCGCCGAAGCCGCTGCGAAGCTCGCGGATGCGGTTTTCGGAGTCGTCGCCCCTGCGGCTGCATCAGCGGACCGCCCGCGAGTCGCCCCGCCGGTAGAAGCTCGTCGCCAAGGCCCGGTAGATGCAGCCGCCCTGCGACAGGGTGTCGGCGGCCTGCGGGCAGCCGGGCTCGAGCTCCTGCCGGCCGGACTTTCGCCTCCGCTGCACGACCGCCGCGAACGCTTCGGGCGTGCCGTTCATCGAGTGCAGGAACCGCGCCGTCCGCTGCGCCTCGCTCGCCGCCCCGTCGCGCTCGATGAGGGGCTGCCGCCGCGACTCGTCCAGCGCCCCGGTCTGCCCGGCCACGCTCGCGTCGAGCCTGGCGCGGATCGCGTAGCCGATTCCCCGGCTCGTGAAGTGGTTGATGATCTTCGCCTGGTAGCCGGCTGCGTCGATTCTGGCGCGACGCACCTTGACGCCCTTGGGCAGGGCGCGCTCGCACTGGCGGACGAACTCGCAGTTGCGCGCGTTCGGCGAGACCGGGCCGCCCCGAAACTCCGCACCCGCCGCCATGCCGGTCTCGGCGATATGGCCGACGATCGGCATGCAGCCCCGCTCCTTCTTGTAGGCGGACTCCGCCGAAGACTTCTCGCAGTGCCGCGGTCGCATTGATGTCCAGGGCCGCCCTTTTGCGATGGTGCAGCGCGACCAGCAGCGGCATCTCCTCGCGCAGCTGCGCCACTCCGCTCAGATGCCGCGAGCCCTCGTGCATCATCAGCATGAACGTCGTCAAATACGCCCCCGGGCGCAAGCCGCGGTTGCTGCCCGGACATGGCATCAGCCGCTCGAAATGGGTGTCGAGCCCCAGCTTGCGGATCAGCTCGGCGAGCGCCGCCAGGCCGCTTCGCGAAGCCGATTTGTCTTTCGTGGTCGAAATCTTGTATGATTGAATGTCCATAAAGCCTTGCTCCGATCGGGTCCGCCCAGCGGGTGAAATGTGATTTTGTTAAAAACCCGCATTATGCAAGGCTTTATCCCCTTTTGCAGCCACCCTAACGCGATTTTAAGGAAGATGCGCGACACCGGCTCGCGCTGCCACGCCCGCCCCATGCTCGCCAAGCGCTTGCGCGCCCGGCCGTCCGGATGGGTCGAGGCGCCGAACTCGATATCGCTCCAGCCGCCCCGGCCGCCGAGATGCGGATGCGACAGCACCCGAAAGCGCGGTGGCTCGTGCCGGCGCAGCCGCTCGAAGCCGGCCTCGCCGTAGCAGCGGGCGCGGTCAACGTAAGTATACACCAGCGCCGGGCGCACGCCGTATCACGACCGCCAGTCCTCGCCCACGCGCCCGAGCGCCAGGCCCAGCGCGCACGACGCCAGCCCGAACACCCGCGCCGGCGGCAGGATCAGCAGCCGCGAATGGTTCAGGACCAGGCCCAGATTGGCCGCCCGCGCCCGGGGCTCCAGCCGATGTGCGCATCGCGCACCTGCTCGTGCCAGCTGGCCGCATGGAACGACATGCCGCCCAGCCGGCCGTGGCGGGCGCTTTCGATCCAGTACTTCAGCGACTTGCCCGGATGCGCCAGCGCCGACCGGCTGGAACCGCCGACCGCCGCCGACCGAAACCACTCGATCGCGTCCGCGGAAAAATGTCTGATGCCGATTTGCATGCCCGATAGTCTGGCACAGATCGGCCGCCAAGTTAAGTGTGGATTGTTGATAGGCGCTGACCGGGATGAACGAATGCGGTGGCAAAATTCATGCATGTGCATTTGATTACTGATATAAGTTGACAAGCCTGCCAGCGCCGACCACGCTTACGCGTAAAGAACGAAATCATGAATCCTTCAATATCAATACCTTACGGTTTTAGTTCTTTATGAGCCCTCTAGCTCCGCGCCGCGGGGCCACCAACCTCGTAGAAACGGAGATTTTGCAAGTCTTATAAATTCAATTACTTATGAATTTAGTCTCTGCAAAGTTGACAGCAAGTTACCGATGCCAGCCAAACAGGAGGAAACAATGGCGGAAAAAAAGGATGAGAGATTTAAAGTGTCCATCACTTCAAAAGGGGTCATATCCGTCGACCCGGAGGAACTGTTTAGTTCTCCCAAGGTGAGAAAGTTCATTGAAGACATGGCCAGCATGGATAAAAGCTCGCAGACTCCTCGCAAGCAGTCTGAAACTGCGAATAGTCCTGACTAGCCAACACGGTTGCAAGCAGTGCTCCAAGGGTTGGGCAATCTTATAGTCCCATTGCTATGCGGGTATGGATTTCTTACTTTTTGCAACTACACGAAGTACCGTATTCTGAGAGAATCGGGGTACCACGTTCTCTTTCGGTCTGCAATCACCGGTCTTACGTTCCTTGCGGTGGCGCACGCGGCGCAAGAGGCTGCCAGACACTTTCTCCCCGGCAACCGCACTTTTCTGTTGTTGCAGAACCTCATCCCGATAGAAAATCCGGTCACTCTAGCGTTCACTATTTTGTTGGCAGTCGTGTCGCTGGCTTTATTCAATCTCAAATATGACAAAGTCAGTGCTGCGAGAAAAGTTGCCGAGCAAAACGGCGATTTTATTGAGTTGCTGATTGACCGGGCAATTACCGCGGGGCAATCTGTCGAGCTGTCGCTGCGCAGCGGGAAAAGTTACATTGGCTATGCGCTCAAAAGCCGGTTGGCAACCCTGAGCGATATCGATGTCGAACTGGTTCCGATAGCAAGCGGATACAGGAAGAGTGAAACTCGCGAATTGAAAATCACAACTCATTACTCTTCTGTAATGTTGGAATTTGAAAGCAAGAATTACATGGACTTTCGGATCGTTATTCCAATGTCTGAAATAGAATCGGTGCGGCTATTTGATAAAGAGGTCTACGATCGTTTTCAGCAGTCGCGACAAAGTGATGATTTGGCGAATGAATGAGCATCAAATCGATCTCAGCCTGCAAAGACAGTAGCGGAGGCGCAAATTGCTCCCCCCAAAAATCCGCGTTAGAGATTTTTTCGGGCGAATTTTCGCCGAAATCCGAGGCGCGGGGAGATTTTGGTGCTCGCCGCGGCGATGCCGGGCGGGTTTGCGGACGTGCCGGAGCCGGAAGAGGCGGCGGGGCGGAAACAGGGCGAAAGATCAATGACAGTCCGCAACGTGCCGGGACGCAACGGCATTTTTTTGAGGGGGCGGCTACGGCGCCAGGGCCATCGCGCGATCATGCCGACCGCCTCGCTCAAACGCCGCGCCGCCCGCGCGTCGCACAGCTTCAAGGCCCGGCCTCGGGCATGGCGCACGATCTTGCCCGCCCTGCAGCAGGGCCGCCGGCGAAAGGTCTCGATGCGCATCGACTCGCAGCTCGCATCCAGCGCCTGGCGCATCAGCGCGAACAGGTTGAACGCGAGCATGCACAGCGCGGAATGCAGCGCATTGGCAGCGAAGTCGCTGCACGGCAGATGCGCCGCGCCGAAGCCGCTGCGAAGCTCGCGGATGCGGTTTTCGGAGTCGTCGCCCCTGCGGCTGCATCAGCGGACCGCCCGCGAGTCGCTCCGCCGGCAGACAGCTGGTCGCCAGCGCCCCGGGTCTGCTCGGCCACGCTTTGGTCGAGCCTGGCGCGGATCGCGTAGCCGATTCCCCGGCTCGTGAAGCGGTTGATGATCCTCGCCTGATACCCCGCCGCGTCGATGCGGGCGCGACGCGCCTCGGCGCCCCTGGGCAGGGCGCGCTCGCACTGGCGGACGAACTCGCAGTTGCGCGCGTTCGGCGAGACCGGGCCGCCCCTGAACTCCGCACCCGCCGCCATGCCGGTCTCGGCGATGTGGCCGACGATCGGCATGCAGCCCCGCTCCTTCTTGTACGTGAACTCCGCCGAAGACTTCTCGCAGCGCCGCGGCCACCGGCTCAAGGCGTCATCGCCCGGCAGCCGGCGGATGCCGAGCAGCTCCAGCAGCGGCATCTCCTCGCGCAGCTGCGCCACCGCGCCCGGATGCCGCGAGCCCTCGTGCATCATCAGCATGAACGTCGTCAAATACGCCCCCGGGCGCAAGCCGCGGTTGCTGCCCGGCTCCGGCATCAGCCGCTCGAAATGGGTGTCGAGCCCCAGCTTGCGCACCGGCTCGGCCAGCGCCACCAGGCCGCTTCGCGAAGCCGATTTGTCTTTCGTGGTCGAAATCTTGCAGGATCGGATGCCCATAAAGCCTTGCTCCGATCGGGTCCGCCCAGCGGGTGAAAAATCGTTTTGTCAAAAATCCGCATTATGCAAGGCTTTATCCCCTTTTGCAGTCACCCTAACGCGATTTTAAGGCTGTTTATGATGCAAACCGCAGAGGGGTTAAAATGATATAATTCAAATCTAAACTAGATTTACCCCGTCATGCCTATCTCCGTCCTATCTGCTGCCAAACATATTGGCACGATTTCTGGTTGGTCAAAAACCAATCTCGAACTTCAAAAAATTATCTACATAGCCCATATGCTTCATTTGGGCGAAAAAGATAGTCCATTGGTCAATGGACTATTTGAAGCCTGGCCTTTCGGTCCAGTCCACCCGGAACTATATCATAAAGCGAAAGTTTATGGTGCCAAGCCGGTGCAAAATATCTTCAACAGTTTCCTGCCGCTAGATAACCATTCGCTTGAAAAGCTAACGTTGGAAAACGCCTACGATCAAGTCGGCAGTTTTGAAAGCTATCGTTTAATTGCTATAACTCATCGTGATTATGGAGCATGGGCTAAAAACTATAAACCAAACGCATCATATGTCCCAATCCCAAATCAAGACATTCTTGACGAATATAGAAAAAGGGTGGACTTTGCGTCGAGAGGCATAGATCATTGACGGATAGTGAGAAAAATAAAAAAGCGAACTATTCTCCGGTGACGCATCTATTTATCACCAACAAATTGATGAATTAAATAAGAAAATCCAAGATGGGGAAAATCGCCGTAAAGAAGAGAGTTTTTGGATCAGTAATCCTTATAGATGTGCACCTTTTTACTGTAATGCAGAACTCTACAATGGGACCTGTAATCATTGGAATATTCCAAGCGGTTTTACTTTTAATCATTGCAGATATATCCGGCATAGATAAAATCGCAAAGTTAGTTGACCAGGTTATCGGAAGATTCAGCCGGAATTAAAACGATCAACGCCCGCCCTAAACTCCGCACCAATTTAGCCGCTGGTGTAGTAATTCCCTTAAAAAACATACCTACTTTTGTCGCCGCATTTCCAATAGGGTTCTGCGGAAAAGTCAACTGCCGACCTCAATGCCGAGAACTAAAATCACCAAACCCAAAAGTTGATCCGTTTGAGCCTGCGAATCTATCTTTCATTACCTATAGCAATGCCGCGACATTCTTCACGCAACTTTTTCAAAGGCGCGAATTTTTGAGGATTATGATCCCAATTCAGCAGAGGGCAAAGATGCTCAATTAGGAGCCTTTCCAATTTGTTCAGCTCGCATGCTTCAGCTTTTGTCCAGCGAACACGAAGAAACTCGCCAATCCAGTTCAAAATCCTTTGCTTACCTTCATCAGTGAAAACTGTAGTTGCATTGATTGCTCTTGCCAGCTAAATAACCGTATTCCGGCCTATGGCTAAGCACAGCGCCAATACTTCTAAAGAAAGTGGAATAATGTCCCTTGCCGAATAAATCTTGATCAATTAAACGCTTCTGGAGATTTTTTGCTTTACCCACATACAACAAATTTATTTCCCGCTGATTCAACTCCTCTTTGAATGGCGATCCCACCTCCAAATATGATTCGACAAAAATGGCGTAAATGCCAGCAGACATGCTCGAAGCATCCTGTATCGCTGAATCCACACTCACCAATTCTTCCTTTTTGATCAAGCAATCCAAGATATCTTTAAACTCTGTACTTTCACTCACCATATCAACCTCGAAATGCGTCAAACCAAGTAATACGCTGCATTGAAGTAAACCGCGCAATCGAACGATATTGCCTGGATCAAAGATGCGCATTTGCGTCCGCTAAACGACCCAAAATCCGCGTTAGAGATTTTTTTGGGGCGGATTTTGCCGAAATCCGAGGCGCGGAGAGATTTTGGAGCTCGCCGGCGCAGGACTGGCGGAGCTCGCAGCGGCCGGCGGCGCTGGCGCGCTCGCCGCAGCCGCTATGCTTGGGGCTTTTGGGCGGCAGCGCGAACAGTTCGATGCCGCGCCGCCGGCAGGCGGTCTCGAACTCGGCCACGGACGCCCTGCTCGCGCAGGTGCCGCTTCCACCGGCAGGGCGTCGCCCGGGAGCAGCCGATCGCCTTCAGGGCGGTCGACTCGGTCTTGCCCTCAAGGCGAAGCTGGTTGAACAGCGCGAGACTGTCGAAGCGTTCGGCGGACTGCGGCGAAAGCTCGTCGCGGACCGCGTCGAGACGACAGAATCTGCGGTGCGGACATTCGGTTTGCATGGCGCTCTCTCCCGCCTTTCGGATGTTGGACGAGCCTCGCCGAGGCGCTGCGCCTGAAGCTTGCAGTCCTCGCTGAAATCGCCGGCATCGGGGTGGCGGCCGGTGATCGAAGCAGGGCGGAGCAATTCTCGCGATTATCGCCGAAAACGCTGGCAATCGGCATCCGGACCGTTGCCGGCCCGTCTCGCTGAGCGCTGTCCGGATGGCGCGCGGCATGTCCGCCGGCGCCTTTGCATCGACCGGCCCCCGATGACCGGCTGTCTATGGGGCCCGGTTCCTTCGGAGCGGGGGGGGGGGTGATTGCTTCTCGGCCTATTTGGGTCAATTCGAGATTGGCGCCGGCGCAAGGCGGATTGCCCGTTCGGCGGCGTCCGCGCCCTTGAAGGCCTTTTGCCTGCAGCCGCCGCCTTCAGGCGCATCCTCAAATGCTCCGTCATGCTCGAGCCTGAGGGCTTCGGCCATGTCCCTCGCGCCGGACTCTCCCGCTTGCGCATTGGCCGCGCCGTCAAAAAGCCTCGCTGCCGCCTTGTCGGCATATGCGGCCATTGCAATGCCTTCATGCATGACCGCCCATCCCCGTCTTGCCGCTTCGCGCTTCATTTCTTCATTGCTCCGTTCCTTTGGAGCGGGTTGCCGCCAAAGAGAAAGGGGGCGACCAGCGCCCCCTTTCCCTCATCGCTTTTCAAGCGGAATTCCTTCAGAAGTTGACGATCAGCCCCACGACGCTGGTGCTGTCCTCGCCTTCGGGCTTGTCGTCGTTCGAATGCTCGACAAACGCGGTCGCTCCGCCGCCAAGGGCGCGGCTGACCGACAAGCCCCAGGGGCTGCGGTCGTCGTCCTCGACGTGGGCGTTGTCGGTGACGTCTCGCGCCCACAGCGCCCAGGCTATGCCGGTGTCGCCCGCGCTTCCGTTCAGCGCCAGGTACGCGGTCTTCTCTTCCGTGTCCTCCTTCATCGGGTCGTTGCTTTCCGTCTGCGAATAGCCAAGCCCCAGGCCTACGCCCGCCACATCGAATTTCGCGCTGGCGTGCATCTTGCTATGCCCGTAGGTCCTCTTGGTCTCCGTGCCGGTCGCGGTGGCTTTTACGTTTGCCGGAGTCACTGCCTTGTAGGAAAATGTAACATCGGTTCCGTCATCTTCTTCATCGCTGGTGACCGGGTTTGTAGTTTGCTCAACATGAACATTCTCTACAGTTTTCGAGCAGCCGGTCAAAGTGGTCGAGGCGCATCCATTACTCTCGAAATCGTAATAGTTGCCGTCAGTATGAAGCGTGATTACATTATCATTAGCTATTGTCTCTCCGGCGCTTAGCACGTTCACAACTGAAACAGGTTTAACTTTAGTACTGTCATTGGCGTCCACGGTCGAGAGTTTTACGTCTTTGACCTTGCCCTTGTACGCATGGCCCGACGTGGTTCGCCATACGGCACCGGACGAGCCGTAAATTTCATCTGCGACGTTTGATTCTCGAAGGGCGATGTCGTGATCCTTGTAGGAGTCCTTGACGTCGTTGTAGCCGACGCCGATCTTGCCGAAGCCCATGTCGAAGCTTGCGCCGAACATGGCCTGGTCGATGCCGCCGCCGGTGTCGGCGTCCGGATTCAGGTAGGCGTCGACCTGGAAGCTGGCCGGCCCGGTCGAGGCGCCGTAGGATATGCCGTTGGTGAGCTTGTTGTCCGTGCCGCTTGCGCCAAGCCAGATGCTCGGATCGCGCGCGAACCCGTTGTGCGCGTTGGTGGCCGAGGTGAACTTGCCCAGCAGGACTCTTCCGAAGCCGCCCGAAAGCCCCGCGTAGGCCAAGCGGTTGCCGCCCTGCTCCGGCTGGTCGATGTCGACTTCGTACTGGTACACGGCCGACAGCCCTTCGGACACCTCGTTCGAGCCCTTGACGCCCCAGCGCGAGCCGAGATCGTCGAACTCGGCGTCCTGTCCGGACGAAAAATTCAGGCCGCCGCGCATCGAGCCGTACCAGGTCGCGCCGCCGTGCTCGTCCGCGAAGCCACTTGACGGCGCGGTCAAGTGGCTTTTGAATTATTGTCGCAAAAACAATGAAATAGGAAACTTCACTCGATGAAGCGAGCCGATTCCGGTTCTACTAAGCGAGCGAACCTGCCCAGAAATCGAAAAATGCAGATGCAGCGCCGGCTCAGAAGATGCCGGATATTTTTAATTCTTTATCGATGCGCGGCTGCCCGATTTGAAATAAATTGCCAGGCCGGTTTTTTCGAAAATCGCCAATCGTGGTCGATTTTCCGATTCAAGGCATGGTGATCAAAATTGCAACATCTCGGGGCCAAGATATCGATTTTGCGTATAGAATTCAGGCGAAATGTTGCACGCTCGCAACAAAATGCGCGCCGCTTCACTGGAAATGGCATCTCATCAAGGGGAGGAATATGCTGAATGCTTAAAATACGAGGTCAATGAAATTACGCCTCTTTGCGATAGCAAAAGTGCGCTGACTTTCATCCTATAGACAACCTAAATCATATTTGAGGGTTTAAACAATGAAAAAGCAATTTATTGCATTAGGAGTCGCAAGCCTCTTGACCGCGCCGTCAGTTGGTCTGCTGCTTGCGCCGTCCGAGGCGTCGGCCGAGGCGACCTGGTACGGCTCGTTTCGCGCCAGAATGCACAGCCAGGACGGCCACACGATTTTGCGAAACGGCGGCTCGCGCTGGGGCGTCAAGGGCTCGAACGAGGTTTCGGAAGGGCTTTCGGCCGTGTACCGCATGGAAGTCGGCCTGGATCTGGGCAAGGCCGACAACTCCGACAACGACCGGCTTTCGTTTGTCGGGCTCTCCGGCGGCTTCGGCTCGATCACGGCCGGCAAGGTCTGGAGCGCATTCTACAACCACGTCGGCGTGGTGACCGACACCGGCGTCGGTAGCACGAATGATGCCGGCGTGTCCTACCGAAGCGCGCACACGGTCTCCTACGCCGCCTCGACCGGTCCTGTGAATTTCCAGGTGGATTTGGTGATGGCTCCGAATTTGGATGGACCCAAAGCAGGTGCTAATAATCAGGAAACCGTCGCAAACCGAACTGCATGGATCAAAGATAATGCGACAAAAATGGGGGCAGTGAAAAGTAAGAGCCTGGACGCGGCGCAATTCGGCCTGACTTTGGATACCGGCTTCGCCACCGTCGGACTTGCCACGCACAGCCAGGACAAGGGCGACGGATCCGAGAAAAAGATTGGTAGCAAGAAGGCGAATGGACTCGGCGTCTCCTTCCCCGTGTCCGGATTCAATATCTATGCATCCCATACCACGATAAAGGATAAGACGGATGGAGTCGGGAATGCGGCCGGCACCACTGTCAAAAAGAAGCATAACCACGCCGGCGTATCCGGTCCTGTCGCCGACACCGGGTTGACTTTCGTTGCCAACTTCGCGGACATCGATGATGGCGACAGCGCGACCAAGCACGGCGAGAATCCGTGGAATATTTCAATTGCTAGAAGTCTGGGCGGCGGAGCAACCGTAGCAGCTGAATACATCGACAACGATGACAACAGAAAGACAAACGCAAAAAAGAACGAGACGGTTGTTCAGTTGAAAGTGGACTTCTAAACCGTTTCCTGAAAATATGAAAAGCGGCGCACGGCTTAAGTGCGCCGCTTTTTTTTGTAGTGTGCGATTGCAATTGCTTCATCAAACGGCTAGAGCAATCCTTAAGGCAAGGTCTTCGCCGGCAGCAGCGACATGAAACTGCCCGTCGAAGAGTTCATGCGGTGTTCATCATGCATGGCTCCCCCGCCACAAAGTGCGTCATTTCGGCATCCTGTCAACCAAGCACCAAGGCAGTCACGTCACAGCCCAGGTGTAGATACAAACGGCTGGAGCTCTGACGTGCCGCCGCTCGACGCATAAGATGACCACACCCAACGCAACCGCAAAACTTTCACCTTCAGCCTCGAAATCGGCGATTCTTTCCCTATAGCAGTCAACTAGGGTTTTATGGCTTCGTTCAATGGAGACTAGCAGAACCTGCTTCGCGAGCATCAACTAACCGTAAAATTGCTGTAGAAATAGTCGTTCCATAGCTCTCCACGGTTCAATAGTAAAGCAGCACAGTTCACCGGTCGATCAGACCGGCTTTGTGAGCCAGTTCTTCGATATCGGAGTTTGGAAAGTGTTTTTTTTCATTGAATGCAGCGGGCAAACGCGACTCTCTCTCGTTCCAGTTGTCGCTTAGTCCTTGAAAGTGAAAAAAATAGATATCCTCACTAGGCGCTTGAACCATATGATATTGCGGTCGCGGATGCTCGATTTGAAACACTTTCAACATTCGTTTCAATTGCCATATTCTTCGTTCAACTTGCCGGACAATAAGATATATCGACCGCTTTAGTGAGCCATGATTAGTTATCTTATGCGGCATCCGTTGGACTTTGTGCACGTTGCAATAGAACTCGCCGGAGAATCGGAAAATATATTTTGTCCATTGATAATTTACTCCGGTGCGGCGAAATTCAGGAAAATCCACATCTGGACTGCCCCCAAAGTTGCCATAGTCCCAAACGTAGTCGAAAAACCTTGCTTGACAATTCTTCCCTTCGGGATTCAATACATTGGCAATGACTCTCTCTTTGATGTGAACCGCAAATTCAAATGGTGATTGCAAGATCGAATCGATGTAGCCCGGAAGGCGGTGACCATGTGGGGATGCCAAATATTCGTCAACATCCAAATTCATACAGTACGACGGATTACTCATCGAATCGTAATGCTCTCCAAACATCATCCTGCGATGGTTAAGTGAACCGCGCTGCGCATACGGTGTATGGTCCGGAAAGGGCCAATAAACGAAAACCACCTCTACCTCCGATCCTAGCGAGTTCAACATGTCAATTAATTCTTCCTGGTGGTCGCTTCCATTGTCGTAGATCAATACTCTTTTTATGCCGAACAATCTTGAATGCCATAAAATCCAATCGCGAATCCAAACCAAACGGTTGTTTCTCTGGACAGTAGACAAGGTGAGTCTTACTTCGTCATGCGGAAGATGCACGGTGTTGCCCGTTTGATCTTTAACATTTATTCGCGTATGGATTGATATTTTGACAGGTTCGCTTTCTCCAAATTGAAGTATTGCTTGGAACAAATCGGGAGGATTTTCTTTGAATTTTTCCGATACCAGAAAAACTAATTCGTCAATTTTATTAATTCGATAAGCCATTACCTTACTTTCTGCCCCCCCACTACACTTAATGGAAATCCGCAGTGCGAGAGAGTCGTTTTCTAATCCGTATTGAGCTGGGCCAATTCCAATCAGCCGCATCATCTTTCGCGAAAAAAAGAAATCATAAAATGCAATTCGATCAACGCTATTAGCACCAATGCCAATGTGCGAGACATTAATATGCAAATCATTCGGCAGTTTAATTACGTTAGGTGTATAGAAATACATAATCAAAAATCGCTACGTGATTTGAGCAGGTTCGAATTCATTTTGAGATATTGCCAAAAGTAAGGAGCGATTAATAAACATTGCCTGTTTCCGTATAGGAGGACTCACCCTGTATCCGGAGTCGGTCAAAATCGGCTAAATTCGCCATAATTGGTAAACTGCCATTTTTAATATTCAAGACAAAGTAGGGACCCAAAATCCGCGTTAGAGATTTTTTTGGGGCGGATTTTGCCGAAATCCGGGGCGCGGAGAGATTTTGGCGTTCGCCGCGGCGATGCCGGGCGGGACGCGGCCGGAAAGGGCGGAGGAGCGGAACCGGGGCGAAAGATCAATGACAGTCCGCAACGCGCCGGGACGCAGCCGATTTTTTTGTCGTGCGCGCGATGCTTTTTTTGCGTTTCCGGCGGCTGCGGCGCCAGGGCCGTCGCCCGGATCATGCCGATGGCGTCGCTAAGCCGCCGCGCGCGCGTCGCACAGCTTCAAGGCCCGGCCCCTGGCATGGCGCGCGATCTTGCCCGCCCTGCAGCAGAGCCGGCGGCGAAAGGTCTCGATGCGCATCGACTCGCAGCTCGCGTCCAGCGCCTGGCGCATCAGCGCGAACAGGTTGAACGCGAGCATGCACAGCGCGGAATGCAGCGCGTTGGCATGGAAGTCGCTGCACGGGGGATGCGCCGCGCCGAAGCCGCTGCGAAGCTCGCGGATGCGATTTTCGGAGTCGTCGCCCCTGCGGCTGCATCAGCGGACCGCCCGCGAGTCGCTCCGCCGGCAGAGGCTGGTCGCCAGCGCCCGGTAGATGTAGCCGCCCTGCGACAGGGTGTCGCCGGCCTGCGGGCAGCCGGGCTCGAGCTCCTGCTGGCCGGATTTTCTAAGCCGCTGCACCACCACCGCGAACGCTTCGGGCGTGTCGTTCATCGAGTGCGGGAACCGCGCCGTCTGCTGCGTCTCGCTCGCCGCCCCGTCGCGCTCGATGAAGGGCTGCCGCCGCGACTCGTCCAGCGCCCCGGTCTGCTCGACCACGCTCGCGTCGAGCCTGGCGCGGATCGCGTAGCCGATTCCCCGGCTCGTGAAGTGGTTGATGATCCTCGCCTGGCAGCCGGCCGCGTCGATGCGGGCGCGATGCACCTCGGCGCCCTTGGGCAGGGCGCGCTCGCACTGGCGGACGAACTCGAAGTTGCGCGCGTTCGGCGAGACCGGGCCGCCCCTGAACTCCGCCGCCACCGCCATGCCGGTCTCGGCGATATGGCCGACGATCGGCATGCAGCCCCGCTCCTTCTTGCATGCGGACTCCGCCGAAGACTTCTCGCAGCGCCGCGGTCGCGTCGATGTCCAGGGCCGCCCTTTTCCGATGGTGCAGCGCGACCGCCAGCAGCCGGCGGTTCACCAGCTGCAGGGCATGCAGCGTGCGGCCCAAGGCGTCGTCGCCCGGCAGCCGGCGGATGCCGAGCAGCTCCAGCAGCGGCCGCTCCTCGCGCAGCTGCGCCACTCCGCTCAGATGCCGCGAGCCCTCGTGCATCATCAGCATGAACGTCGTCAAATACGCCCCCGGGCGCAAGCCGCGGCTGCTGCCCGGCTCCGGCATCAGCCGCTCGAAATGGGTGTCGAGCCCCAGCTTGCGGATCAGCTCGGCGAGCGCCGCCAAGCCGCTTCGCGAAGCCGATTTGTCTTTCGTGGTCGAAATCTTGCAGGATTGGATGTCCATAAAGCCTTGCTCCGATCGGGTCCGCCCAACGGGTGAAATTTTGTGTTGTTAAAAACCCGCATTATGCAAGGCTTTATCCCCTTTTGCAGCCACCCTAACGCGATTTTAAAGAAATACAGTCTTAAAATATTGATAATGAAAGAATATAATATTGTTTCTTCCGTTTTAGCGTAGCCGCCGAAGGCGGGCTTGCCCACTTCTAAGAAGCAAACTAGATTGACATGCGAAACATGCTTTTTTACCATGTTGCAATCTTTTCTGAACGAGCTCACTATTTACAGCACCATCAGTGACCCGTAAAGTAGCAATATGGACCAAACTTTGTGTCGGGGTCTAATCCTTCAAGGTGGAGTCGGGCTTTGTATCATGTGCTCATCTCGTGTCGTTTCTTTCAACGATCATTGCATAGTACCCGCGCCAACCGCTTGGTAGTAGAATCATCCCAATCTCTCCAGCGAGACAGGCTTGGCCGCTCAGTCTCAAAGCGTTGTTTAACCAATGTATATGGGTTAGCCTTTAGATTTAGTTTACAGTAGCCTCTTTTAATTGGTCTAACTATCTCTCTTTTGATTCTGTCAAAACGTGTCGGGTTTCTGTTAGCAACATATATTTGTCTTCCACCGCCAATATGTCGAACGAACTGACGCGATAGGCAGATTACCCGGTATCCTAGCATTTGGTACGCTCTTGCGATTTTTGATTCTCCAATATTTCTCCCAAGTTCTGCATAAGGTCCTACGATTCGGTAATCGCGCATACGACGTAAACCAGGGTTGAAATGCAGTCCTACGAACCGCCAGCCAGATCGCGCATCGGCAACATGGTAACTGATGCCGCAATCTGCCTTAGCCGCTGGAAGAAAGCAATTCGGAGTCCCAAAAGAATCAGGTGTAAGCAAACTTACTGTAGAGCAACTATCAAACTCCTTGAGAATCGCAAAAGATTTTGCAATGAAACCGTTCTCAACAAATTCCCAATCATCTTCGCAGTGGAATATCCATTCTGTTTCAACGTGTGAATATAGTCGATCAATTGATCGGAATTGGCCAAGTTTCTGCTCATTAACAATCGTTTCAATTTCAACGCCTGTTTTATAAGTGAATCTATTCACTACATCGTGAACTGAGCGGTCACCGCTGTCTTCAATTATCAGAACCTTTGTGGGGGGGGTCTCTTCAAGACATGGGAACATTGATTCAAGCGTACATTCCAGAAGATCAAAACGTCCGCATGAAGTCAATGCGACAGTGTAGGGGTCAACCATCAGCACTTAATCACATTCATGGATTAATTGATCTTGCGGCTCCCTGAACTACCGCGAGCGGTTCGCGTTTTCAAGATTTGAATTCAAAATCGATTTTGGCAAGATTCGAGCAGTTTGCCAACAGCGCAAAATTTTTCGGTCCTACGGGTCTTTTCTAGTGCGCTTTTGGCCACCTAATCTGCGCCGCCACTTCGTTGCGTGCGTAAATGTGTAACGCACCTCCCTTGCCATGAATTTTTTTACCGTATTCGAAACCCTTGCCCTTCATTGCGCTATGCAGCGCCTCAGTGCAACCGGGAGCATAGTACTCATGCAGTTCACAGGTAATCAACTTGCACTTGTCAATCCATTCAGCAGCGGTAGGGGATAAAAACAATGCCTTTTCTCCTCCTTCAATATCAATCTTGATGAAGTCAATTGAATCAAATCCGGCTAATTCCATTATTTTGGGAATCGTCAAAGCCTTTATACCATGCTCCAGCTTCTGTTTCTGACCCCAGACAGTGTCGACTTTTATATACCTCTTGCTCCAATCTTTGTCTGATCGTTCGCTAGCATCGCTAATGAAGCAACTTTCACTCCAAACACCAACATTGATGCACCGCACATTTCGAAACTGTCTAGTATTTAGCTGCGCAATCAGGAAATTATCAGAATCTGGTTCGATCAAGACTATCTTCGCATCAGGATATGCATTGGCAAAGTAGGCACTCGCGAGTCCGACATAACCTCCCAAATCAATTATAGTTTTTGGTTCAAATTTCAAAAAAGAGAATTCTTTGTGTTTAAAAAATATTTGTCGAAAGTTGTATCCATCGCTCGTTCCGCGACGTAAATACAAGGGAAAATCAAAGCCCGGCGGCTTAACCGGCATGAGTTCGAATCGGTTGCCATTCAGCGAAGTAAACCTTAGTTCTTTGCAAGTAAACCAGAACTTCAAAGTTGACAGCATAAGGAGTTTATATGATTTGTGTTTATCGAAAAACTAAACCGAAGCATGCAAAATCCGTGAAAGGATAGCCTTATCGCAATAGATTGTGTGACATCTAGTCAACCAACAAACGCTATCGGCGAGCGTGAGGCCGGTCGATAGATGTAGATTAGCAAATATTTTTCGCTCTTTGCTTTAATAAGCGGACAAGTTCGCCTTCAGCGGCCACGCTTACACATAAAGGACGCGATTTCGAATTATTCAATATCAATGACTTGTGATTGCATTTCCTTATGAATAAATCAGAGTAGCAAAATATGGGAGCGTGATCATCATCGCATCCAGTTCGACATAGGCGGTGACTAACTTTTTCGCACGATTTTGTTGTTCGCAGATCAGTTTGAGATGCCCCGCTCTCCGAGAAGATAAACCCTGCATTCGACATTAGTTCCGTTGAGTCGGCAATGTTCTATTATTCGCCGCTCTTAGCTTCGTAAACTTTGCACGGCTCACTCGAAACTTCCACTTCCAATGAATCAAACTTGACATCATCAATAAAATTAACTAATCGCCTGAGGCGCTCATCGAGTTTGTGCATGCTTGAGTTATAGTCCACTCTTGGCACATTATACATCCACCCTGTATTTAACCCACGGAAATGAAGAAAACACAACTCCGACTCTGGTGCATATATCGCATCAATTCGCGGGCGCGCAAACTTGTAACCCGCATATTTCTGTATCGGTTTACAGCTTTCCCTCAGCATCTTTTTTATCAAGAAGATTAGGACCATTGCGATCGAATACCGCTTAGCGAACGAACGATTCTTGATCGAATCGGTTGTGTGCACCCCGTTGTAGCCGATATCATCGAAGCTGTAGATGTACTTCGGATTATAGAAATGCCTCGTCAGCAGCCTACTGTCTCCACGGCGCTTTTGGATTGATGCGTATTGAAAGTCATACGCTCTTGGCGGCTGCGACCCGCTGGTCACAATGTTTGGAATGAATACGCTTTTGTACATCACTGCACCGGGTGCCGGATTGCTGAGCTTGCGTTTCAGATAGCCGAGGAGATTGCCTTGTGGCAAAAAAAGGTACTCGTCGATATCGTTATTAATGCAATATCCTCCATGAATCGGCAATCTAAGGCGGCAATGATTAAGCGAGCCCAGTTGGCAAGCCAGTCTCGGCCTGCTTCCATACGGAAAGTTCCAATCCACAAAGACAACGCTTAAATCCAATGGCAGACCGACCAGCCTTTCCACCAGCTCTTCCCGATTGTCGCTGCCGTTGTCGTAGAGCACGGCTCGGCTGACCCCGTGCGCACGATGATGCCATTTCAGCCAGTCCTGAATCCAGATCGGCGGATTGTCCTTCTGCAGTGTTGAGATCGTGAGGGAACATGACGAACTCGGGTCGCTAATTTCTGCAATCGAAACCGGCAAATGGAAAGTCTGTGAAAATTTGCTGAATCTGAATTCGACTTGCAACTCCGAATCTGGAGGTTCAGGCAACTTCTCCGATTCGAGGAAAATCAGCTTCTTGATCGATCTGAGCTTCCATTCGAGCTTTCGCCCATCGACATATATGGACATCGAAGATGCCAGCGATCTCAGATTCAGCAGCCCTGGACCGATGCCCATGATGCGCCGCTCGGCCTCATCGAAGTAGACATCGTAGAACAGCGTCCGCGTGTCGAGCCGGTCGCGCCAGACCTGGTCAACCTTGCCGGATTCAGGGAATTTTCTTCGATCCGGCACGTGATCCGGCAGAGCGACCGGGTTCGGCCTGTAGAACTTCAAATCGACCATGCCGCCAATCCTATCGCAAATCGGCCGATTGCTCAATGGTGCGGGGAAAACGGCCGCCCGCGATAATGCCGTCGGCCACCGGCTGAAAGCGATGCGGCCTTGTCAGCCGCATACTAGCGACCGGCAGCACTCGGCGAATCGTGCCGCCGCACATACGCGACCCGGCCGTACGTGCTGAACAATTCTCCCTCGTCATCTAGCATCTCCTCGAACCGCCTCATGAACGGCTTCGGATAGAACTTGAACTCGGTCTCGCAAAGATCCCCAATCGGCAATTAGCCCCTAAAACCTTAAAACCGCGTTAGGGTGGCTGCAAAAGGGGATAAAGCCTTGCATAATGCGGGTTTTTGACAAAACGATTTTTCACCCGTTGGGCGGACCCGATCGGAGCAAGGCTTTATGGACATCCAATCATACAAGATTTCCACCACGAAAGACAAATTGTGTACTGGTTCACTACATGTGAGACTTTTCAGGCGGCAAGCGCGCTTTGGTTGAAGTTTTCATTATACGCCTGCATGGGCGTGCGTTGTCCGAGCGCCTGATGCGGCCGGTAGTCGTTGTAGAAGCGCTCGAATTTGGCCAGTTCGACGTTCAGGGCGCCGACGCTGAGCTCGCCGTCGTAGAACTGGTGGAACTCGTAGCGGCCGGCGGCGTTGGCGCGCGAATAGGCGCGCATGTAGCACAGCTTGGAGACCGGGCACACCGCCTTGAATTCCTTGACGCAGAAGCCGGCCTCGATGGCGACGCTCATGTGGTCGATCTGCACCATCTGGCCGGGCTTTCGGCCGCGGGCGCCGTAGCGCCGGCGGCGGGCGTGGCGGTCGAACTTGCGCCGCCGCTTGGGTTTCACGCGCCCGTAATGGAACGCGACGGGCTCGGCCTGGCCGGTGCGGACCAGGCGGGCGATCATGCGCCCGGTGGCGGACTCGCTGGGCGCGAAGCCGCGCTCGCGCGCCAGCACGGCGCGGATCTTGGCGCGCCCCCGCAGCGGGAAGCGCTGCCGCGCCTGGCGCACCAGCTCGAGCTCGGCGGCGGTCCACTGGCGCTGGCGCCCTGCTCGCGCAGGCGCCGCTTCCAGCGGCAGGGCGTCGCCCGGGAGCAGCCGATCGCCTTCAGGGCGGTCGCTTCGGTCGCGCCCTCGAGGCGAAGCTGGTCGAACAGCGCGAGACTGTCGAAGCGCTCGGCGGCCTGCGGCGAAAGTTCGTCGCGGATCGCGTCGAGGCGACAGAATTTGCGGTGCGGACATTTGATTTGCATGGCGCTATCTCCCGCCTTTCGGCTGTTGGATGAATGTCAAGCGCTATGCTACCTCAAAATTTTTCGCGCGCCCGCCTCCTCCCTTCGGACTACGTCCTTCGGGAGGAGGCGGGCGGTCTCACATGTATCTGACCCCGGACAAATTGACTTCGCGAAGCGGCCTGGCGGCGCTGGCCGAGCCGGTGCGCAAGCTCGGGCTCGACGCGCATTTCGAGCGGCTGATGCCGAAGCCGGGCCAATGGCATTCTGACAAGAGGCGACGTTTTCTAGCGGACGCAAGCCTTTGACAATGCGGGAAAGGAGGGCCGGCTCGGACCTTTTCGCCGAGGGGGTCGGCAATTGCCTCGGCATATTCGATAATAGATTGCTCGAACGCTTGCGCGCGCTGCGCGGGCGGATGCAGGCGAGGGGATTCGAAGATGGACGAGAGCATTGCGAAGTTGAAGCCGGGCGCTGTCCGACGAGCTGGCGGACCGCTGCCGCGAGCCGGGGCATGCCGGCCGGCGGGCCGCCATCTGAGCTGCTTCATCGTCGCAGGCGATGGCCGGCGGCTGGGATGCCTGCTGTTCCAGCGCGCCTCGAACAGGCTTCGGCGCCGCGACGATCGGATCGGCCGGGACGGCGGGAGGTCCGACCGGCGGCTGGAGCGGGCGGTCTGCAACTCGAGGCTGCCGGTCCTGCCGCGGGTGCGGGCGGAGAATCTGGCGAGCCATGCGCTGTCGCGCCGCGGGCTGGGAGCATGCCGGCCGCAGCGCGGGCGACCGCAGCAAGGGCAAGGCGCCCAAGGACGCGCATCTGAAGGCGCTGCAGGCCGATGCGAGAGCGGTCCTGCGCCACGAGCGGCGCACGCGCAAGAAAAATCGCGCCGGCGGCGCACGATCGGCACGCTGCTGGCGGCGCTGTTCGTGTTCCGGCCGGCGTTCTCGCGCAGACGCCGGAGCTGCCGGGTCGCGCCCGGCGAGCTGCGGGACCAGTGCCGCCTGCTCGGCGCGCCGCTGCCGCAGGAGCATCCGGCGGCTGTTCGCGTCGACGGCGCCAAGATCAACGTGCCGCGCGAGCTGCTCGAGGACGGCTGCAGCCTGCCGAGTCCGGGCGCCCGCTGCCCGCAGGGCCTGTGCAGCTGCCTGCAGCGCCCGGACGACCGCATGCCGATCGACTTCGAGCTTTCGGCGCGCCTTTGCGAGCGCAGCCTGGCGGCGACGCATCCGCCGCGCCTGAGCGCCGGCGATGTCGCGGCCTGCGACCGCGGCTGCTGCCCGTTTGAGCTCCTATGGGACCATGTCCGCCGGAATGTCGACTGCGCGAACCGCCTGCAGCGCAGCGGCGCGGCGCAGTTCGAGCGGTTCATCGAAAGCGGCGAAAGCGAGCGCGTCGCGCGGGCGCTTCCAGGCAAGGATGCCCGGCGCAAATGGCGCCGGTCGCATCCGGGCGAGCCGCCGCCGCAGCCGGTCGGCGCCTGCGCGGACGACGGCGCCGCCGTGCAGGCGAACTTCAAAAATGCGCTGGCGACCGTCGCCCGGCCGCCTCGAGGCGGCCGTGCTCGGGCATGCGCGGCTGGCCGCCGAAGCGGTCTCGAATATTGTCGAGGGCATCGCCTCTTGCACCGGCAAGACGCGGCCCGGACGGTCGTATCCGAGAGTGTCGAAGCGCCCCGACGACCGCTTCCGCAACCCGAACCGCAAATCAGGCAAGGCGGCGCTGCCGGCAGCATGGCGGCGGGGCGGCCGGCGGAGCGGTGCGCCTTCTTAAGTGAATGCACCCTTTTCCTTAAGTGAATGCCATTGCCCGCGCAACGGCTCGCCAGGCTTTTTTCCGGCCGCCTCGCGGCCCGACCCGGCCACCAGCCGCCCGATCCCGGACAGCAGCTTCGGACCCGAAAGCGAGACGTTGTCGACCGCCGTCTGCTGCTCGCAGGCATGCCCGAGCGCCGGTGAATGCCCCGGCATCCGGCGCACCAGCCCGTCATGATTGGCCATGTGCGCCAGCCGGTCGAAGTCGCAGCCGAGCCCCTGCTCGGGCACGCCAGCGCCAGGATCCGCCAAAGGTCCATGCCCGGCCGCCCGGCGTCCTTGCGCGCCGCCGGCGCGACCTCGGCCTCGAGCAGCTCGAACACCCGCCGGCGCAAGGCCTTGCTTGCGCAGAGATGCCGCAGGCCGAGCAGGATGGCCGGGATGTCGTCGCGCGACTTGGCGCCGGTGTGGATGTTCTCGATCGGCACGGCGCCGGTCTCGAGCTGGGCGGAGTGGGCCAAGCGCATCGCTTTTTCCTCGAAGATTGCGGCGAAACGGGGCGTTTCGCCCCATTTCGGCGGGAAATCCGCGCTTCCGCCGAATTCTTCGCCGCCGCCGCTCGCCGCTAAGCAATTGTTTTCAATCAGCAACGATATCACATTTTGGTTTTCTGGCAAGCACTAGTTATGATGTGGAAAAGCTCGCCAGTCTATCCAGTTTTTCATTAATGGAAGAGCAGCTTCGTGACGCTTTCGCACGCTTGCTAACGGATTTGAGGATGGAAACAATGCCCAATGTATTTGTTCAAGACGTTTCTTTGTTGATAGAGCATAACTTGAAATTCCTGACTTTTCACGGGCGGGGTCAACAACGTGTTGGTTATGCCCCAAATGGCTAATATACGCCTGCTCCAGAAACAAAATTCGATACCCTAAATCCTGATAAGCTTTGGCAACTACGCCCAAACTAACTTTTTTACTTAGATCAGAATACGGTCCTACAATTTTCCAGTCTCGCGTTCTTTTCAATCCAGGACCAAAGCCATATGAACCATATGGCCATTTTGACACAACATTGGCAACGAAAAATTTATGCCCAAATAACGAATATGCTTCCTGAGAACATTTATGTGATTGTTGCGGTTTGCCAGACAGGCTTACGGTAGAGCAACTGTCGTATTCATTCATGATGTGATACGAAGCAGAAAGAAAACTATCTCCGATAAATAACCAATCATCTTCGCATGTGAACACCCAATCTGTTTCGACATGCGAAAATAATTTGTCAATTGATCGAATTTGCCCTAATCGTCTTGAGTTAATAATTACTTCGACTTGCGCGACATAATCCCGGAACTTTGCTATCACTTCTTTTACTCGCCTGTCTGTGCTGTCTTCTATCACGAGCAGTTTTTGAGGGAGTGCCTCTAATCGCGGCAATAAAGACGATAGAGTTCTTTCTAGCAACTCAAATCTACCGCAGGATGTGATACCTAGCGTGTAGTTATCCATATCAAGTGGTTGCAATGCATTTTCAGTTATCGATTCTTTGCTAGTAAAAACTCTTAGCGTACAGGTCCTGTTTATTATTTATTCCATGACGCCGAAGAAATTGGATAGCAGAATCATCTTCGATTAAGTTCGCATTTATCATCGCCACTTTTCTTAAGATGATTTGTTTTCTCTGATTTGGAGTTTGTTGCAACACTCCAAGTGGTTTCTGTTCAATTTTCTCGATAAGTTCGGACTCTGACTTGGTGTAGTAGTGATTGAGTTGAATGTTCTCGGTCGAAAGAAAGTCTTCAGATGTTTTCTGGTCGCAAGTCGCCCTGTACCCAACATCATTCACTGAATTATCGCCCATGTTAGTAGTGGAAAAGGCATGAATTCCTACGTGAGTAACTTTGCTTGGCTCTACTATACACTTGAACCTCAACAATTCCCCTGTTGACTTTGCTGCACGTGTGAGATAGGAGAAGACGGCAGGTTCTGAGGGTGGCATCACATGCCCATTAGTTCCAAACATAGTCCATGGTAAAGAGACATTAGAATATTCCGATAGCAAATTCAATGCATCGATTACCGCTAAGTTTTTTTTGGGAACTATGAATTCGTCGATATCCAGAAACGCCATCCATCTAAACCTTTCACCAAAAGTGGAAATAGCATGGCAGTACCCAACCACTTGTTGATTAATGTGGAAGCGGTCTTTAATGCAGATAGTCAAATGCCAAGGAATAACCTTGACATTCAATCCATCTATACTCTGTGCAATCTGTGCGCAATTATCAGTAGACCGATTGTTATATAGGAAAAAGTTTCGAATGCCGCACACTCCATGATAACGAAGCCAATCCTCAATGTTGCGCTCCTCGTTCCTCATGAATGCACAAATAGCAATATCTTCCAGATTATGACGCGGCTTTGGCGTATCAATTGAGATACCTGCCACCATTTTGACTTTTTTTGATTGCCGGAAAAAGATGCGCATAAAGTTCCCAGAAACCGCGTTGACTTTCATTTCCGTGAACTGCTAAAACTGGAAGCCACTATTCAATCGACTTAGAATTTTGCTATCAGTATTGTTTGAATCGTTCACAAATTTATTTTTACAAGAAAATGGAAGGTAGTATTCGTTCACTAAATAACTTAGAAAACTTTCGCGTGCGACAGGATCAAAACCGATATGCTCCAGGTGCTTTAGTTTGTCAAAAAGTGCAGCCGAATTTAATGCACTCTGTGCAACACCGTCTATAGCCCAAAAGCATTGTCCAAGAGCAATAACAGGTTTTTCATAAAACATAGACTGGAGCCCTACTGATGAATTCACAGTAACAATACATTGAGCGTTTGCAACGAGTTCAAAAGTGTTGCTGGTATTATCCAATACAACCTTGTGATGTTTTTGTTCCTGAAACATTTTTGCAAATCTTAACGTTGATGAAGGGTGTTCTTTTAGTCGCACATGCCACCCCTCTGGCAAATTCTTCGCTACCTCAACGGCAGCTATAATGACTGACTCTACCGTTGCAAATGCACCACCGAACAGAAACAGTTGGGTGTCGTCCGGAATCTGCAGAGGTACGAAAATATATTTCTCCGTTATTGGTTTGCTAGCATATTCATTGGCATCACGCTTTATCGGCTTCCTAGATTCAAACTTTCCACGAAATTGTCGCCAATCTTTATCCGTGTTAGAACTAGCTGACCAAGCCAGATACGGAGTCAATTTACGCGGAAGAGAATTCGCATAATTTACTCCCTGCGGGTCAACAGTTACACAACCAGGAATTGGGCTCAATTCAAAAAAAAGAGTTCGTGCTCCAGAATCTTTTGCCGCATCCATAAACACACGTGCTTTATCGATTAACCCATTCCACGCAACAGCAACCAAGTTTTGCTCTTTTTCGAACATTTTCCGGCAGCCGTTGTATTGCATTTGAAGGCGCAAGCGCTTTGACTTCGCTCGAATTGCCGAATAACAGTAACCTTGCGCAACGTTCCTAGCAACTTTTCCTTGAAATGCAACCTCGACACGTGCATCTGTTTCAGGGTAGTCATTTTGACTTAAAGGCAATCTCTTTTGTACGTCGACCGTGCCGATGGAAGAAAGCAGATTTTTTACTGATGGTGGCACGAACCCTTTTCGGTCTGAGAAATAGAGGAATCGCGGTCGCTCTTGTTCAGTCATAATTGCATTGAAATATAAATTTTAGGAAGTTCTATTTTGCACACGCGATTTTTAAAGCGGATGCACATCAAATCATTAATACACTATTGGAAATAGGAATTTCGACTCAATGGTGAAATTTGTAAAACGAGATATTGTCAAAAGTAGTGCTTGACGGTGGTTGAAAAAAAGTGGCGCAACTGGTCTGACGGTAGATTCACAAAATCTGCCTATCAAACCAGAGAGGCATGCCACTCATGAGCAAGAATAACGCTGTTTCGCTTGAAGCGCACGACAATTTCCGCGATCCGCCGGCCGAGCTGGCGCGCGAGGGCGCGCGGCGGAGCAGCGGAACGGGGAAATGGAGCAATGGCGGCGGTCCGATCGCCGCTGGGTGCATATCTGGGCGGACGGGATCTGCTACGAGCTTCGGGCCGAGGATGTCAAGCTGCGCGCCCTGGTGGCGGTCGGCGTTGACGAACACGGCATCAAGTGGCTTTTGGCGGTCGGCGACGGGGCGCTGGGGTTCTGGGCGGCGCTGGACTAGGCGTGACACCCGCCACCGGCGCTGCTGGCTGCATAAGACGAGCAACATCTTGAACGTCCTGCCCAAAAGCGTCCAGCCCCGCGCCAAGCAGGCGCTGCAGCAGATCTGGATGGCCGAGACGCACGATGATGCCGAGGCAGCATTCAAGGACTTTGTCGACACCTATGGCGAGAAGTATCCGAAGGCGGCCGAGAAGCTGCTGAAGGATCGCGACGATCCGGCACCGCACGAAGCACTCGAGGGGATGTTTGAGCCGCCGGCGCATGCTGTTCAAGCTCGGATTGTGCGCCGAAAGGCGCTGGCGGCGCCTGCGCGGCTTTGGAAAGCTTGGCAAGGTGGTGGAAGGAATGCAATTCAAAGATGGAATCAAGGTGAAAAACCTGAACGACCAGATGGCCGCTTGAATGCTGCCCGATCGCCAAGTACTACTTTTGGCAATATCTCTGTAAAAACATTGAATTGGCATAAGAACTTCCCATAAACCTTCAATGTTTAGAATAGAAGTGGACAATCCCGCCTTTGGCGGGTACGCTTACGCGCAAAGAATAATATCGTTATTCTTTCATTATCAATGCTTTACGATTTTAGCTCTTTATGAGCCTTCCAGCCCCGCCGCGGCTGGAAGGCTCATAAGTTCAAAACACTCTCTGAGTACAGGCATCAAGAAAAGAAATTGCGCCGGGAAATGCAATAACTGCTTTTGCGCGTTGTAAACGACCTTGGGACTTCATGCAACAAGCATTCCTGCCGCAGCCGAAGGTTGTATTGAAACACACCAGATTCGCATTGGGACTGCAAAGCTCAATACCACTCAAGATTAACTAGACAATCTGAAAAGTCATTCTGTCTATATCGCAGATTCTGTATTCGGACCTTATGAGATCGAATACGGTTCTCATGAGTTTCAGCAAAAATATACCTTATGCGATTTACAAGCTCCGGTCTATCGAAGAGTCGTTCCAAAATTTCGGTTTCTGCACCCTCGATGTCCATTTTTAGAATGCCGATTGGCTCATCAATCTTATCTATAAACTCTATAAAGTCGATTAGCGAAATCGGAATTCCTTGTTCAACATCAATTCCCCTCTTATCTTTGCAGATTGAACTAGACTCGGAATAACGAACCGGATCGAGAGAAAAATTAAAATCACGATAGAGTAATGTGGTTGCGTTTCTCACACTTGCTGCTGCCTGTACAATCTTGACGTTCCTACAGTTAGCAGTGTTTTTCTGCAAAATTGAAAGTGCAAATGGGTCAGGTTCGAAGGCTATAACCTTACTTGCATGAGATGCCATCCTTACTGTGAACTTCCCCACATTAGCCCCAAGATCAATGCAGATCATTCCTGCACACAAATGCAACGCTTCTTCGAAATCTGATTGCACTGCAACGCGATTAATCAGTTTCTTATACTGCATATCGTAATATCTGCCAACACGCCCAAATCGCGACCGAAGCAGACTATATTTCAAAAACTTTACCCGATTAACTGTACAGACCGATTGCTCGATCAGTTTCGGTGCAGTCATATCGGACATAGTTTTCAAAAGCTTTTTTCGGAAAAAACTTCCAATAAACGGCCAACACTCAAAGAAATGGCAGATAAGCATAGTTATATACTTTTCGCGCATTTTGAAACCAATCATGCCCTCAGTTGGATGCAATAAGCGAGATAAATTGAACTTGAGTTACGTACGTTAACCGTCGAAAGATGCTCGCGAGGACAATTCTTCCAGCGCAAACTGCCGCTTTTTTAACATGTATACGAACATGGTGATACAACTTTAAATTGCTTTCTATGGTGATTTCGGATCGAGATTAAGACAGATCCATTTGTGCAAGTTCGTCATATGTAAATGCTTCTTTGCATAGCTTCTGAACAAGCGGTTCCAAATCATGCACTTGACCGTCGTACTCTACTATTTCTTTCACTGGAACCTTTTTCCAGTTTATGCCGAGGCCCAATACATGAAAGAAAAAAAACTCGTTTTCTGATACATTCAAACTAAGGAAATTAGGGAGTTCGTTCTTTTCAATGAGAGGTGTACGTTTCATTTTTTCGCGTCTATATAAGCCCCTCGATCTCCAGTACCAAATTTTGAAATAATTTGTGCTTATACGAAATCGTTCGAAACTAGAAAAGCTAATATCATGAGGTTTAAGGTAAATTGGAGCATCAAATTTATATATATATTTCGAAAATGGCCTGACATGCTTTTGAGTCGGATTATGTCCGATTTTCTTGAATCGATATTGGAAATCAAAAATTCTAGGCAACCCAGATGTCTCACCCTTTTTTCTAATATTCGGCAGTTTTAATTCCTTTAAACGAATTGCTCCAAAGTATGAATTGCCAAGATTAGAATCGAGATATTCACTAATGCAAGTCTTGCCCGATCTAACCAAATATTCATCAATATCTAAGTTTATGCAGTATCCCTTCTCCACACAGAACCTTAACCTATTGTGATTCAATGACCCTTGCTGCGTGAAGTCAAACGGGCTTACCCCGTAGGGGAAATCCCAATAAACTAAGATTATCTCCACCATATCATTCAATTCAGCCAATACTCTAATGAGCCTCGTCCTATTTGCACTACAATTATCATAAAGCACTACTCTTTTGATGTTATGTAAACGGAAGTGCCACTTAATCCAATCAGTTACCCACTCCACACGATTGTTTCTACTTAGTGTAGAAATAGATACTTTGTTTGGTTTTGAATTGAAAGTGGTTGCAATGCGCGGGTCATTAGAAGAGACTTTTGCGATGTAGGTAAATTTCTTGAAGTTGAACTCAACCTTCATTACTTGATCATGCGGGACGTACAACCTATCCGACAAAAAGAAAAAGCAGTTTTTCTCTTCGAAAAATCTATATTTGATTTTTTCTCCATTGACACGTACGTAGAGAGGCAGTATTTCGCGAGCAAGATTAAATAGTCTCGGACCTAGTCCGATTAGCCGACTCTGCCGATAATCGAAAAACACATCATAAAATATAGTCGTCAGATCAACATTTTGTAACAATTTATTGTATTGTGTCGGACCGAAATTTACGTCATGAGGATCTATGTTCATGCCTGTTTCATTTGGTTGATGCAGTCTTTGTGAAACTGGAATCTTTCGCAAAATACCCGAATTAGGAGGTACCCTTATTGAATTAGGCTTATATACTTCCATGACTCGTATCCGGACTTTCTTCGTTAAGAAACTGCTACGATTTGGTTTTTTCAATTCGAAAAATATTGACTTCTGAACCGAAGGTCAAATAAACCGCCTGAGCGTACGAAATTGCGCCGAAAATCACTTCCACTCCCTCCACCTATCCATTCTTGAACGCTCCTTATGGAATCGTTTCTGAATCAGTTCAGCCGGATTCGACCCGCGAACACATTTCCACTTTAGTCTTTCTGCACGTTTCAATATAGATCGGCGAATTTTTTTTGACCCCTTCACTTCTCGCACTGGATCAATTACGTGCCTGTTGCTTCCGATATGTCGCGCATACCTCTGCTTCAGATATAGAAGCCGGTAACCTAAGTCGAAATATGTCGCTGATACTACACCTTCTGAAGACTTTAAACTGATATCTCTATATGGACCTATGATCCTATAGTCTCGCATCCTAAACAGGCCGGGAGCAAAAAGGTATCCTTGATAGGGAGAGCCTCTATTATTACGTCCAACATAACAAATACGCCCGGATTGCGTAACGATCTCGTTCTTTGCATGAAGATTGGTTTTGTCATGACCGGTAAGCATACACTTTGAACAACTATCAAATTCTAATAAAACTTCGAATGACGCAGTGACAAAACCACCAGAAGTGAACTCCCAATCATCTTCACAAGCAAGCACCCACTCCGTTTTAATTTGTGAATACATTCTATCAAGAGAACAAATATGACCCAATCGAGCGGTATTAAAGATAACTTTGATATCCCCCCCCCATCCAGCAAATCCGTCAAGTACTTCGTAAACACGACGATCACCACTGTCTTCAATAACAAGGACTTCCACGACTGGTCCAACCAAGTGAGGAAATAAAGACTTTAACGTTTTTTCTAGTAAGTCAAAACGTCCGCATGAGGTTATGGCAACTGTGTAGGGTTGAATCATTTCCTTAAAGAGATATTGTCAAAAGTAGTGCTTGGAGGGGGTTCAAAAAAAGCGGCGTGTCTGGTGTGACAACAGATTCGAAACAATCTGCCACCAGCCAGAGAGGGCATGCCGCTCGTGTGCAAGTATAACTTGGTCATGCTGGACGCGCACGAGAATTTCCGCGGGCGGCCGGGCATGGATCTTTGGCGAACCCTGGTGCCTTAAAATCGCGTTAGGGTGGCTGCAAAAGGGGATAAAGCCTTGCATAATGGGGGTTTTTGGTCAAACAAAATTTCACCCGCTGGGCGGACCCGATCGGCGCAAGGCTTTATGGACATCCAATCATACAAGATTTCGACCACGAAAGACAAATCGGCTTCGCGAAGCGGCCTGGCGGCGCTCGCCGAGCTGATCCGCAAGCTGGGGCTCGACACCCATTTCGAGCGGCCGGTGCCGGGGCCGGGCAGCAACCGCGGCTTGCGCCCGGGGGCGTATTTGACGACGTTCATGCTGATGATGCACGAGGGCTCTCGGCATCTGAGCGGAGTGGCGCAGCTGCGCGAGGAGCGGCCGCTGCTGGAGCTGCTCGGCATCCGCCGGCTGCCGGGCGACGATGCCTTGGGCCGGTGGCTGCGGCGCTGCGGAGCGCAGCGCCGCACGCTGCATGCCCTGCAGCTGGCGGACCGCCGGCTGCTGGCGGTCGCGCTGCACCATCGGAAAAGGGCGACCCTGGACATCGACGCGACCGCGGCGCTGCGAGAAGTCTTCGGCGGAGTTCACGTACAAGAAGGAGCGGGGCTGCATGCCGATCGTCGGCCATATCGCCGAGACCGGCATGGCGGCGGGTGCGGAGTTCAGGGGCGGCCCGGTCTCGCCGAACGCGCGCAACTGCGAGTTCGTCCGCCAGTGCGAGCGCGTCCTGCCCAAGGGCGCCGAGGCGCATCGCGCCCGCATCGACGCGGCGGGGTATCAGGCGAGGATCATCAACCGCTTCACGAGCCGGGGAATCGGCTACGCGATCCGCGCCAGGCTCGACGCGAGCGTGGCCGGGCAGACCGGGGCGCTGGACGAGTCGCGGCGGCAGCCCTTCATCGAGCGCGACGGGACGGCGAGCCTTGCGCAGCAGACGGCGCGGTTCCTGCACTCGATGAACGACACGCCCGAAGCGTTCGCGGCGGTGGTGCAGCGGCTTAGAAAATCCGGCCAGCAGGAGCTCGAGCTCGATTGCCCGCAGGCCGGCGACACCCTGTCGCAGGGCGGCTGCATATGCCGGGCGCTGGCGACCAGCTTCTGCCGGCGGAGCGACTCGCGGGCGGTCCGCTGATGCAGCCGCAGGGGCGACGACTCCGAAAATCGCATCCGCGAGCTTCGCAGCGGCTTCGGCGCGGCGCATCCCCCGTGCAGCGACTTCCATGCCAACGCGCTGCATTCCGCGCTGCGCATGCTCGCCTTCAACCTGTTCGCGCTGATGCGCCAGGCGCTGGACGCGAGCTGCGAGTCGATGCGCATCGAGACCTTTCGCCGCCGGCCCTGCTGCAGGGCGGGCAAGATCGTGCGCCATGCCCGAGGCCGGGCCTTGAAGCTGTGCGACGCGCGGGCGGCGCGGCGGCTTAGCGACGCCATCGGCATGATCCGGGCGATGGCCCTGGCGCCGTAGCCGCCGGAAACGCAAAAAAAAAGCATCGCGCGCACGACAAAAAAATCGGCTGCGTCCCGGCGCGTTGCGGACTGTCATTGATCTTTCGCCCCGGTTCCGCTCCTCCGCCCTTTCCGGCCGCGTCCCGCCCGCAAACCCGCCCGGCATCGCCGCGGCGAACGCCAAAATCTCTCCGCGCCCCGGATTTCGGCAAAATCCGCCCCAAAAAAATCTCTAACGCGGATTTTGGGTTCTTAAGAAGAGAAATTCATAAGCAATTGGTACTATATAATTTGCAGGATTGCAGTTTCTAAAGTGTTGGTAGTCCTGCCGTAGTGGAGTTCAGAACTCATGAAGAACCACAATAGCCAACCTTTTGATAATAAAGGATTTGCAACCTTGATTCTTGTGCATAAGCATGGCCACCGCAGGCGGGCCCGCTCACTTTTAACTTCAAAAAACGCGAAGCGTTTCGATCGAAAAATCCAGCTATTTTGAATTCAAGGAATGAATTGGCTTGAGGGGCGACATGGCGGATAGATCGGGAATTGAGTGGACCGATGCGACCTGGAACCCGGTGACGGGCTGCAGCAAGGTGACGCGTGGATGCGATAACTGCTACGCGGAGCGCTTCGCGGAACGCTGGCGCGGCGTAAAGGGGCACCCCTACGAACAGGGCTTCGACTTGAAGATTTGGCCTGAGCGTCTGGACCAGCCGGCACGCTGGCGGAAGCCGCGGCAGATTTTTGTCAACTCGATGAGCGACCTGTTTCACAAGCGTGTTCCGCAGCGGTTCATCGATAGAGTTTTCGATCAGATGGAAGCCGAGAACCGCCACATCTACCAGATCCTGACGAAGCGAAGCTCTCTGATGCGAAGCTATTTGCGGCGCAGATACCACGACAGCCAAGCGCCTGATCACATCTGGTGCGGCGTGTCAGTCGAGGACAGTGCCGGAAAGAAGCGAATCGAGCACTTGCAGGCAGCGCCGGCAACTGTCCGGTTTCTCTCGATCGAACCGCTGCTTGGGCCAGTTGGCGAGCTTGGGCTTGACGGTATCTCATGGGTGATAGTTGGCGGCGAGAGCGGTCCGAATGCGCGCGCGCTGTGTGCGGATTGGGTTGTCGATATCCGGGATCAATGCGCGCGCGGCAAGGTGCCGTTTTTCTTCAAGCAATGGGGCGGGATCAACTCGAAGGCCGGCGGACGCAAGCTTGAAGGCGCAGAGCACAACGCAATGCCGCGTTGCCTATACAAGGCGCGCCAAGCATGAAATTCGAGTGGCACCCCGACGAAGAGCCGCCGCGCATAGAGCCGCATAGCAAGGCCAAGCTTCAGGTTTTGCGGCGCTATCTGCAGTCCTACTTCGACAGATTGAGCGTCAACCCGCAGCGGGAGGTATTCAAACTTGATTTGATCGACGGCTTTGCGGGCGGCGGATTGTTCACAGATGGAAATGAAGCATTGCCCGGTTCTCCGCTGGTCATGCTGGAGGAGGCTGAAGCCGCCGAAACTCGCCTAAATTCCAAGCGAGTCAAGCGGCTGTCTGTGGATTGCCGCTTCTACTTCGTGGATAAGGAACCGGCGAACACCGACCACCTCAGGAAAGTCTTGGCAGAGCGGGGGTATAATGAAAATGCCGACAGGATTATTATCAGGACCGGCCCTTTCGAGAATGAAATCGAAGGCATATTGAGGTCGATTCATGCGAGGCAGCCACGCGCCGGTCGAGCAATTTTCCTGCTTGACCAGACCGGCTTTGCGCAAGTGAATTTCGCGCATGTCGCGCGAATATTGGATGAGCTGCCATCTGCCGAAGTCATTCTTACGTTTGCCGCGGATGCGTTGATCAACTTTCTTTCGGACACGCCGCAAATAGTCACGGCGTTAAAGCCGATAGAACTCGCCGAGAACCGGATTCGCGAGCTGATTGAAGAGCGAGACGGGTATGGCGGAAAAGCGCTCGTTCAGCGAACACTGCGAAGCCACGCAAGAGAGCTCACCGGAGCCACATACGATACCCCGTTTTTCATTCGTCCCGGACAGTCACGCCGGGCACTGTGGTTTCTGCATCTTTCGAGACATCCAACCGCAAGGGATGTTATGATCCAGTGCCACTGGGATATCAAAAATGCCTTTGAGCACTGCGGGGTTGGCAGCTTCGGAATGCTGGGGTGGGATGCATTGCTAGAGGACGGATCCAAGCCGCTATTCACGTTTCAAGACTCAGACAGGCATCAGATGTGCGAGGAATTGCTGAGCGAGCTCCCAAAAGAGCTATTCAGCCTGGTGTCGGAAGAGCCTGTATCGATAGAGACCTTTCGGCACATGTTTGCCAACCGGACGGCTGCTCGTTTCTCAGACTTGGACGAGGTCGTATTGCGACTCTACCAGGAAGGAGCATTCAGGATTCTTGACGAGAATGGAAAAGAGCGCCGTCAGTCTCTGAAGCGCTTGCAGAAAAGCGACCGGGTCGCGCTGCCAACCACGCTGTTTCTGCCCGGATTTTCGCGCCTGTCTAAGCCGTGATGATGCGAAGGCTGCTCGCAGCCTGGCGGAGAACGAGGAAGCGATTTTCATATCGACGAACGAGAGGAAAGTCGGGTAGTCCGGCACTTGGCGCGGCGATGCATCAGAGCATCACGGTTCCGAACCTCGCGACGGACGGTTCACGGCCGCCCAGGGCGTTTGACTTTCGGTTCGCATCCGTCAACAGGCGCGGCGGAGATTCGAATCTGTCGGGGGGGGGTATTTTCAGAATCTGAAGTGCATTTGCAATACAGCTTTGACGACAGCGGCAGCGTGCGCGTGAACGACTAGATCAAGAATCTGCCATTCGCCGAGTGCTGTCCGGATGGATGGATTGCGAAACATCTCATGAAAAAGGTTGTCAGGGAAGGTTGCAAGTCGATCAGGCAGCATGTCAGCGATTTCGCTCGCCTACGTGCGACCGCGCATTGATGCAGACTGAATGTTCAGGTCGGGGTTAATGCTTCCGCCGACCCTAACTTGAATATTGAACACGGCTAGCGGTTGTACGATTGTGGTTGGCTTGAACGAAGGGGCTTGTTTCTGCAGCTAAAGATTTTTACATAGTTGCGACTTTGCGAATGCCGTTATGGATAGATTCCGCAATCATCTGCAACGACTCCGGATACAGGTGGTGCACAGAGTCTGCGATAAGCGTGTCTTAGACGATATTTGAGATATTGTCAAAAG
Source organism: Arenicellales bacterium (assembly GCA_965214875.1). Classification (GTDB taxonomy): domain Bacteria; phylum Pseudomonadota; class Gammaproteobacteria; order Arenicellales; family JAJDZL01; genus CBDAUN01. Next base: position 161,333 of record OZ243980.1, read on the forward strand.
TAGTGCTTGGCGGGGGAACGACATTCAAGCGGCCATCTGCTCGTTCGGCAATTTCACCGAACGGGCGGTCGGCGCCCCGACGACCGCTTGCGCAACTCGAACCGCAAATCCGGCAAGGCGGCGTAGCCCCGGCAGCGTCTCAACGGCTCAAGGCGCTCGCCAACGCATCGATAGCTGCGTCTTGCTCCCCGTCTGCCAAGTCGCAGAGCATGGGCAAGCTTATCCCATGCTCGCAGCACCGCTCCGCATTCGGAAAGCCGCCCCGTCCGAACCCCTTTTTCCAATCTTCGGCGCGGCCGCATGAACAACGCGGCCGATTCCGTCCATGGCCCGGCAAAGCCTTGCCTTGTCTCGAACGTCGCCGAGAAAAAGCCTTACCCGGCCGTCATTCGCGCAGGCCTTCGCCATCTCCCGCTGCTTCATCTCGTCGCGCGAATGGACGACAAGCCGAACCGGGTCATGCCTCCTCAAAGCCATGGGGACGAATCTGGAACCGAAAGATCCGGTTCCGCCAGTGATTAGAATGGAAGAATTGCGCATGGCCAGATTCGCTATGCGGGATCGCCATGCAATCACGTCATGGCGCACAGCAGATGGAGCTAGTCTGCAGCAAACGAGGAAATCGGGCAGCAATGATTCAAGCGCAAAGATTTCTGCGCAATCTCGACAGTCTCGATGGTTTCGGCGAGCGCGGAAGCTGCATCCGCACCGGCCGCGGAATCGAAAGCATGCCGCATTACGTCGTTCCGCGCCGACTTTGCCGAAGCGGTGCCAGATCAATCGCCAAGCAAGTGGGCATCTGAGCAAAAGCATGAGAATCGCGCTCGACCGGCTGTCGCCAGCCGCCCATCTTTGCCATCGCTGCTGACCGGCGCGGTGCCTTGCATGCGCGAATGCTTGCGCCTGCAATCTGCATAATCGTGTAATCTCTTGCAATGCGGAGTCGGGAGGAACTCTGCTTTGCGCGAGCAGATGCCGGGAATTGGCCGGAGAGTCGCTTTGCGGGCTTTCTCATGGAACCTTCAAAAATATCGCGCGAAACCTTTTGCTTGAACGAATCGTTCTATCTTTTGAACGCCGAAGGGATGATCTTGAGCTCGTTCATTCGGCATGCAGCAGTCCCCTTCTCATCAGCAGGTGAAATCATGCCCACATCCAAGTATCGGAAACTTGCAGATCGATCGATGGAAGCCGCGCTGGCAGCCATCGAAATATACAACAAGCCTATTTTCAAATATCGGGAACAAACGTTCTCGATATTGATGCTGAATGCATGGGAGCTGCTGCTGAAGGCGCGAATAATTCAGGAGCACGATGGCGACATGCGAAAGATTCAAGTTGATGGTAGACGAAATCGATCCGGCAATCCCATGACGATAGGCATTGATCGCGCTGCCGCACTAGTGCGGGAATATCCCGATAATTCAATTGATGAATGCTGTGTTCAGAATCTGAAACTGCTTCAAGAAATCAGAGACGATTCGATTCACTTCTACACCGAGCATGCCGGATTTGCCAATCGGGTTCACGAAGTGGGTTCAGCTTCGGTGATCAACTTCGTTGTGGCGGCCGAGAACTGGTTTGAAATTGATCTCAGAAAACAAAAAATTTATCTGATGCCGCTGGCGTTCTATAGCATTTCCGGTGTCGTAGAAAGAATGGATACGAAAAACGATCCGGAACAGGTCCGCAAGCTGCTGGAAATGATTGCGAAAGTTGAGAAAGAGCATCGCCCGAATGATGATGGTGGCTTCGCAGTAACGATGAAAATGGATTTAAAGTTCATGCGCAGCAAAGATGCAAAATCCGCTCCGGTAGTAGTTTCCAGCAATGACCCGAACGCAGTCACCGTAACAGTATCCGAAGATGACTTGCTGAAGAATTTCCCCTTGACTTATGCCGAATTGACCCGGCGCCTGCGACTTCGCTACTCGGACTTCAAGCAGAATTCGAAGTATCACGAGATCCGCAGGGGGATAGAATCAATGAAGAAATTTCATAGGATTCGCTATCTTGACCCCCAGAAAAATAATGGAGGAACAAATAAGAAGTTCTACAATGCAGGAATTTTCACAGAGTTTGATAAACATTACACCAGGAGTGCTCCAGCGCCATTTTCTGCGAACTGAAAATCAACCGTACGCGCAAATTCACGCTTCGAGCCAATGATGCTGGGAACGAAAATGCCCTTGTACGGCACCGCTCCCAGCCTATCAACTTCCCACACTTGACTCGGGCGGTTTTCTGCCTGATTTCAGTCGCTGTCTCCCGGATCGCGGTCGATCCTGCGGTTGTCGCTTGCCAGGCCGCATTCGCCGTTCTCCATCCGGCCTTCCTTGAAGGCCTGCATCGCCAGCACGGAGGTGTCGGGGATGATCAGGCCTTCCCGCAGTTTCATAGCGCCTGGCAATGGCTGGCGCCGGCTGGCGCGGAAGCCGGCCAGGCGGCATCCCATGCCCGGAAGGCGGCCGCGTCGAAGGCGATGCGCTTTCGCAGATCGTCGGCATGGTCGAGCCGCCGGTCGCCAATCCGGGCGCCCTGCTTCAGGGCATGGAAGAACCGCTCGATGCGCCAGCGAAGCCCGTGCCGGCGCAGCAGCGTCTCGGCGCCTTGAAGGTCGGCCTCGCCCTCGGTGCTGAGCAGCATCCGGTCGAGCGCCTCCTTTTTGTTCGGCGGCGACTCTTCCTTGGCCACCACCGCCACCACCTTGGCCTGCGGGCGCGCCGCCGCCAGCTCCCGCGTGCGCTCCAGGCCCTCGACCCGGCGGGCGCTGTCCTTGCCCTTGCGCCGGCGGAACTCGCCGTCCATCATGAACAGCCCCAGCGGATGCCCGCGGCCATGCCGGCATGCACCGGCACGCCCTTCGTCCCCTGGCCGCCGCCCAGATGGTCCAGCCCCCGGGTCGCCTTCAGGCCGCTGCAGTCGGCCGTGGCGGCATCCTGGATCGCCAGCGCCAGCTCCTGCCCGCGGCAGCGCTGCGCCGCGGGCTCGAAATGGGATTGCAAGACATGCTGCATGGCCGCTCTCGGATTCGACAGCAGCCGGCATGCCGCCTTCTGCCCGGCCCGGAAATATCGCCGGCAGCGGGCGGCCCGGCTTGCGCGTCCACGCCCGCCCCATCGCCGCGATGCGCGCGCCCGGCCGTCCGGATACGCGCACTGGGCATACTCCCTGCGCGCCCAGTCGGGGCGGTCGTCCGCCAGCGGATGCGACCAGCCGATCATGCGATCCCGCGCCAAAGCCGATGCCGCCCAGTACGCCGTGCGTTCCCGGCACGACCCAGTACTGCAGCTGGCCGCCCGGCGCCCGCCGCCAGCCCTCGGGATGGTGCGCCTCGATCATCGACTCCCACCGCCGGCGGTCGCCGCGCCCCGCCACCGGCTCCAGCGACAGGCCGCCCAGCTCGCACAGCGCCGCCGACAACTCCGCCGCCAGGCCCCGGCAAGCCGGCGAAGCGCCGCGGCTGGCCGATGCCAGCCGCGGGCGGCCGGCATGGTCATGCCACCGCTCGCGCGCCAGCCCGCCGTCGCGGCACGCGCCCCGCAGCCACTCGAGCGTGTCCGGTGAAAAATGTCGGATGCCAATCTGCATGCCGCATAGCCAGGCACATGTCGGCTACCAAGTCAAGTGTGGATTATTGATAGGCTGGCGGCGACTGAGCGGCTTCAGAAAGCTCTGCAAGGTGGTGGAAGGTGTACAATTCAAGGACGGAATCGAGGTGAAAAACCCGAACGACCAGATGGCCGCTTGAATGCCGACCGACCGTCAAGCACTACTTTTGGCAATATCTCCCTGGAATACTTTGATTCAGTAAATTCCGAAGATATTCCGCAGGGGCTTGCCGCCGCAATTCGGATTGTCTACCAAGAAGATTGAACGTCAGCCATCACGTTTTTCAACATTGGAGGCGCTTGCAGAGCCAGCGCATCAACCAGTTTGAAGAGGCCGACTCCGCACAGATTGCCGCCAGCCTAATTCCCGATGATCAAAGAGAAGTCTGCCTTCGCCTGGTTCTGCCAAGCTTCCGAACTTCGCGCCGAGATGAAATCCGGCTTCAACTCGGTTGCTCACCGTGAATGGCTGCCTCGGCAATCTGATGCAGCCTGTGCAGAAACTCCCTTTGTCGCACGCCATCGTCTGCTCGGCGCCCTCCCTGTCGAAGCAGATCTTCATACGCTTTTTCAACTTGCTCATCAGACACCAGGTCGTTTTCTCCGGCAGGAATGAAACCGTTTGCCGCTCTCGCCGCTTTGCGCGCCTCATCCACATAGAAGTGAGCAAGCCTTTGCGCCTGATCAAGATCCTCTAGAAGCGGAAGGCGAATGCGATTTTCTAGCCGCCCTCTAAGCGCAGGCAAGGCGATGGAATATCGGCGCAACGCATCCGGCGTTACCGCAATCATCAAAAAGAGACTTCTCGGCAGAGCATCAATCAAAGCGCGAATGGCTGACAAATACCTTACTACCGGCCTTGGCCCCAGCACGCCATCCTGCTTCTCCATTTCGTCCAATAGCAAAAAGATGCCGTTCAAAATTCCAGCATATTCGCTTGCCTCGACCAGATCTCGCAAGGCCGAAGTCTTCGACTCGATGGTGTCTAGTCTGAATTGAACCCCCAAAGCCTCCCTGTGAACCTTCAGCAATCGCAGCCCCTGAAGCCACTCCATCATATAGCCGGCAGACTCGTCGGCATTGTCATGGCATTGTTCCAGGCGCGACAATGCTTTGCGCACTTCCGGATTGCGAACCCGGTCAAGGCAGGCATCGTCAGCCTTGATTCTTTCGACCAGCTTGAGAATGTGGCCTGTGCCCAATTCCTCCAATAGCCGCCTTAGCGTTCCATCAAACACATTTTCGGGGTCGGCCAGATACCGGACAACATAGAACCCGGACAACTTTGACGCAGCCTTTGCAATTTCTGCGGCATAGAAGTTCAAAAAATTGGTCTTCCCGACTCCCTGAGTGCCTTCTATGACTATCGCTTGAGATCGATTGTCATGGAAAAAGGCGGCAATTTTCCTTTCTGCTTGCTCATCGACATCCTCAAGCCGAAAATGCGGGTTTTCAGTTGTCTGACTTGCCGAAGGAAACGGGTTCGCGGCGATGCCGTACGTTTCGTACAGGTCGCTTCGCGCCGTATCCCTTATAAGATCGTCGATCTTGCTGAGCAGGCTCACAGATTGGCCTCCCGGATGCGCAGACTTACGCTTGCCTTGCCTGCGATCAAATAGTCTCCTCGATACAGATGAACTTTCTCAATATGCGCCCGCCCCTCAGAATCAACCGAAAGCACGTGCAATACATGGTCGCTGTTTCGAATCTGCATCGTGGAGCCCTCCGTTGACCGGTGAAGAATGCCTTGTTCGCTCGCTTGGTTCAGTCTTGCTTTCGATATCTCCGGATGCACGCCGTTTTTCATGATCAAAGACTCTAGCCACGCGCCGGTTGAAACCAGCTCTTCCCCTTCGTTCATCTCTCGAAAACGCTTTAGAGCAATTTCGGCAAATTCCCTGGCCTCGGGCCGGTTCGGCGTCGAATAGATTCCCTTTCCTTTAATTTCTGTGCACATGCCGGTTATCTCTCCAAGCGTGCGATACGTCAAAGTGCCAAGTCCGAGTAAGCTTGGATCCAGCGCGTTCCCGACCAGCAGTCTTTCGATTGCAGATGCGAAGCGGTCGTAAGATGGCTCGCTTCTCAATAGCGTGTGCATCTCTTCCAACCTTTGGTTTCTGATCGCGGCCGATAGCTGCCTCAATTCCATTTGACATTTCCACATGTCATTTTCGATCTTCACGAATCCGGCCGACACCAGAAACCGCCGGTATTCGCCCATAGCAGATTTTTGAACCTGAAGAAAATTCACAACTTCTTCGTCAAGCATTTCCTGAGAATCGTCCAATTGACATATCAAGCGGATCATTTGCCCCACGCTGAAGCGTCGAAAAACGACTTTTCCGTTTCGCTTTTCTCGCTCGCCAGATGTTCCCGAATCAGTTTTGACAGGCTTTTGACTCTGCACCGCCATAGGCGGAGACTTGGTCGTCGGCCGCAAACGATCGCTATTTGCATCTATGGTGGTTGAGCACCACAGCAAATCATCAAGCGAGTGATAAGGCGACCAGGCTAGTTCTTTTCCCAGCGCCTTCACCGCAAATTCGCTCTTGCCGTCTTTGCTAATGATTTTGGCGGCACCGAACGCCGCACTAAACTCCCATAGAATATCCGCCAAAGAGTGCTCGATGACATTGCCATGAAACGGATTCAGCATTCGGCCGGTAAGACGATTGCCAAAGAACCTTTCGTTTTTGGCACTTTCGAAATAGAGCGGCATCATGCCCTCCGCCAAGGCCATGCGGGCCAATCCTCCATCGCAAGTCAATAGCCTTACCCGGTGTGACGGTTCAGACTGCGCCTGATGCCGTCGGGCAGCTTCCAGAATCAGTCGATCCACGTATGATCTGACCGGTATGCTGATATTCAAACCGGATAGCTCCTTATCATTGTCTGTACTGAACGCATCTCGCAATGGATCACCAAGCAAGAATGTGCGCTCAACTTCCGTATCACCTTGCAATTCCAGCCGTGTGAGAACTCGCGACCCTCCCTGACTCTGCAGATGTTGAGCAAATTCCGACTTCCTCCGTTTCTTGTTGCGCAGCCGTCTCAAACGCAAGTAGTTGTTCGTTGACTCGATAATCTCCATGTGCACAATGGAAGGTATCTTTATGCGGGTGGGAGGATGGAGAAACCGGCTTACGAAATTCAGCCCGCCTTGCAATACGCCAGAAGTGTCTGCTACCACCGTAGTTGAATGACTGTACGGCATTTCAGACAACGACTCGGGATCGAAGACTGGCTGGATTAATCCGGTTCTCGCGCCTATCGACCCCACAGCATTCAAGAGTCTGTCCAAGTCTTGTGGCTCGCTATTGTTTCTAATGTCAAGCGCCTGTAATAGCTCTGTTTCAATATCCTTTGCATCTGCCGTCATCCATTCAAACGCGCCAAAGCGAATCAATTCGGCAATCGTCATCTTCGCATGAGACTTGCTCTCGCTTGCTCCCGAAGCGGCCAGCTTTACCGTGCCGAGATTAACGGACTTGTTTTCAACAAATGCCCCTTCGTCATTGCACACCATTTCGCACTCCCCGTTTCCGTTGCGCAGCGCGTGCGCAAAGATCTTGGCAATTTCTGGCAATGCCTGCTTGGGAGACAACAGCCTAAGTTCATTATCGGTCATCTGATTGACACCGAAATTCCCGGACGATCGGCGAAGCAGTCCAGCAACCACTTGAGGTGAAGGGTCAGCGCAAGCAAAGGATTGACCACATCAACTCCAGCTTTATTCACTTCCATCAAAGAGCTATGCGTTGAAATCCATTCCGCTTGTCCTTTTTTCATCACTGATTCTGCAATGGATATGAATTCACTTAGCACCTCGATGCGCCTTGTCTCCGGCGACCTTGAAACGCTTAAGCGATCCACCAGAATCTCATGGAGAGCTTGGCGTGCATCATCGTTTGAGATGCAGTCAAATGGCGGCTCCAGAATCTTCCACGAATAAACCTCTTCTTGCAGATTTTCAGCATCAATGGCAATGGGCGGGCTATTCTCGCCGCTCCCCAGCAGTTTTCTGCCTGGGCTAAATTTCTTCCAGATCGATAGCACGAGCTCAGGGTTGTCTTCAACCATGCGTCGCCTCCGAGTTCCCTTTCAATGATGCCGGAGCCTGCATGCTTTCAATCAAGCATCGGACGGATTCGTTTCGATCAAGTTCTTTCATCAATGCTGTCTCGATGTTTGGAATCGAACGCGCCGCGCCTTGTTGAAACTCCGTCTGAGACTAAGTGCGGAAACGGAATTCGCAACATTGTCATGATCACTAATCACTTGACTCTTCGGCTCTTATAGCGATGACGGATGTCTAGCAGCGAGCAAAATTTTTGTTCGACTGATTGCCTGCTTTTGTGAACGTTCATATAGAATTGAGTTCTAATTGACAGCACTCCCGACACGAACGGGTCATCGTGCTTTTCCAGCAATTCTTCGAGCTTGTCATACAAGTTGCTGGTGAGCGTGCTCGCATTATCAAGCGCGCAAAAATATCATAAGCTGGGGTTTGCTTCTTTTTTGCGATGTTGGACACCAGTTCGGAAATATTACGATGACGAACAGCCTTCACGATTGCTTCTATGTTGTGCATCGTCCACAGAAAAGATAAAAGCGTTAATGCCTTCTTTATCTGATCCAGGCCTTTTTCAGGGTAAACTTTGTGTACATATCTTGCCAATTCTGCAATTTCATCGTCGCTACTTAGCAGCGCATTCACCAGCCTGAGCCCGCCATTTGCAATAGTTTCGATTATTTCCTCGATGCGGCTTCTTTCAAGACGGCCATACTGGCTTTGCAATATGTAGCCGAGCAACTCGTTGTTTTTCAGAATTCTATACGTGTCGTTAACCACATCAGCCGCATCATCGTCGACTCTATCCAATTCGTTGTCAGCAACTTCTCGTTCTTCGCGAACATCGCGTCTTTCTCGCTGATGCTTTCTTTCTGCTTCGACAGATTGATCAGACAGGAAACTTTGCTGCAGCGCCTCGATTACATCCCGAAAGCGCTGCGTTTCTTGAAGGCGAAGTTCAGCGGGCTGAATAAAGTCGATTGCGCACATTGAATAGAGCTGGATCAATTCAATGATGCTTTCGTCGACTGCATGGTGAATGATGAACAGTAGAGTAAGTTGATTGCCACGCACATGACTGCATTCACACAAATGCTCGATAATCGACTTTTCTTGCTCCGATGGTTTTGCGAGGCGCTTGCCAAGGAAATAATAGTACATGTATGGGATTCGGAAATTTCTGTCTTCGGTCAGAATTCCTGTCTCCTCATTCTTTATTCGACTCAAAATTGAGTCCTTTAATATGAATCTACTGCGATACTCGATCAAAAACTTGTCAAAGTCGCCACTCAAGAATTTGCGATTCGGGCTTAGCGTGGTGTTGTATATGCATAGCGCTAGATGTTCGCAGAAGTTGATGCATGTATTCAAATCTTCATCTTGCTCTGATATTCCAGCTTTCATCAATTGCGCAAGTGTGAAAATCTGGTAGCAATGACCATGTTTAGTGATCGAAAAATTTTCTGGTGAAAATGCCTCGAAAGTCTGTATAACCGTTAGTACATAAAATGGATACCTTGGCACTATACGGTTGTTTATGACAGAGTTGACTCGTTGTTCGACCGCGTCAACATCGCCATCTGCGAGCGCGCAATCGTTCCTTGCTAAATTCAGTCTCTTGCGAATCAGCTGTTCCTGATGAACATGCGTCAATGGTTCGATTTCATACTTCTGATACTTCGCCAATCGATGGTCATCCCAAAAATATGACCGGTACACGTCTGATGTTGTCGTTACAACAATGTTGTCAAAGAACTCACCTGATGCATCAACAAACTGAATTGAGCGAGGGTCGGATGTGAGATCATCAAGCACGAGTGTTTTGTTGCTTTGCTTTTTCCACTTGTGGTAATCGCCGTTAAAACTTTTTCTGTAGATTGAGAGAAAAGTCTGTTCGGTTGCGTGTTTTTGAATGTCCGCGAGATTCGCGAACAAGACCGGGCTGTTTTGTTCGATGAACTTGATGACTATATATTGCGCTAATGCGGATTTTCCGCTCACTTCTTCTCCGTGAAGTAGAACGTGCGGCACCGACCGCAGTTGTTCCAATTGGGTAATCTTCCGACTAGAAGTAAAATCTTCATCTAAGCAAGTTAGGGTCGGAAAAACAAAAAGATCGGTCAACTTCTCATGATCTTGCGACGCAAAGTAACTCTGCTCCAGTTGCGTCAGGAAGTTTTGCTTGGGTGAGAAGTCGTTTTTTAACTGTTCTACGACTTGCTTTATTCCCTCGTATACTTGGTGCCAAGCTTCATCGCCAGATGCATACGACTCGACTGGCTTTCCGTCATTCGGTAGTGCTTTAATGTCGTCCCCATCCTTTCTTAGCAGATCTTTCCATGCGCATTTTGACAAGATTATCGGAACTCGGTATTGGATTGTTTCGGAATTGTCACACAACCTTTTACATTCTTCCCATTCCCTCATGCACTCATTGGATGCAATGAAATTTTGACTCAACAAGAAGACTACGATATCAGCAATTTCCAGCTTCTTCCTGAAACTGGCTGCAATCGGTTGACCAGGCAAAATTTTGCGGTCAGACCAAGAATCCAAAGAATCAAATTTTTGAAGTAGGGCAATGGACTTCTCCATTGAGGAGCGAAACGATTCGTCCTTGTGCGAGTAGCTGCAAACCAGGCTAATGCGTAGAGAACTTGTGGGTTTCATGGATGGAAAATCAAGTGTGGTGCCGTAAAGTGAAGTCTGAAGACCTTCCGAATCAGTTCTTATTCCAAAGCGGTTGGCGTGGCCGGTGCCGAGAATGGTCCGAGAAAGAAGTGACACGATCATTACATGGCATCAAACGCCCTATAGAGAAAATTTCAACTCATGGATTTAATTGAATGAAAGAAAGTTATGTTGTGTTTCTATAGGGTTGGCAACCTCGCCGTTGTGGGGTTCAAGTTTATAGCAAACACATTTTATGCTCAGCCAAACTCTCACTTAACACGCAATATAGCAAACATTCTAGCCAGTAATTATGCACTGAAGAGGTTGAGAAGTTGCACATTTCGATCTGCTTCAAAATTCTCATTTGCAAATTGGGAGGATTGAAGTCACGACCGAAACGCATCCGTCGCGAACTCAAGAAGAAGTCAGGCGTTGCAACGCCCCGTTCGGGCCAACCTTGCTCTTTTCCGCAATGGCTCTGCATCCAAATCCGCAATCAGTGCTTGCAACTCCGGGGTATGGAGCTGAAACGAGGCGATCACGCGATCTGCCCACCAACAATAAACCCCGGGTAGCCATGAAACGGTCCTCAGTTCTCGATATAAACTCCACCAACTCAACGTCTACTTGGTTGCATTTTGGGCCAGCAATGCCAAAATGGCAACAGCTTTGGATACCGACCCGCTGTTGATGCCAGCATTGCATGAACAATTTTTTCTGTCGATTTCAGCACCGGCTCCTCATGATCAATGCGCCGCCTCGCTCAAACGCCGCGCCGCCCGAGCGTCGCACAGCTTCAAGGCCCGGCCTCGGGCATGGCGCGCGATCTTGCCCGCCCCTGCAGCAGGCAATGGCATTCTGACAAGAGGCGACGTTTTCTAGCGGACGCAAGCTTTTGACAATGCGGGAAAGGAGGGCCGGCTCGGACCTTTTCGCCGAGGGGGTCGGCAATTGCCTCGGCATATTCGATAATAGATTGCCCGAACGCTTGCGCGCGCTGCGCGGGCGGATGCAGGCGAGGGGATTCGAAGATGGACGAGAGCATTGCGAAGTTGAAGCTGGGCACGTTTTGCGAGCGCACGGCGGAGCTGTTTCCGGCGCTGAGCCGCAAGGAGCTGGCTCGGACGGTGTGCGAGCATCTGGACTGGCGCGCCGGTTCCGGCGAGGACAGCGTGCATGCGGGCTTGAAGCTGCTCGAGACGCTCGAGTCGCAGGGTGTTCCGGCGCTGCCGGCGAAGCGGCATGAAAGGAAGCTGCGCGGCGCGCTCAGGGCGCCGGACAGGACTGCGGCCGGCGAGCCGGGGCATGCCGGCCGGCGGGCTGCCATCTGAGCTGCTTCATCGTCGCCGGCGATGGCCGGCGGCTGGGATGCCTGCTGTTCCAGCGCGCCTCGAACAGGCTTCGGCGCCGCGACGAGTGGATCGGCTGGGACGGCGGGCGGTTCAACCGGCGGCTGGAGCGGGCGGTCTGCAACTCGAGGTTCCTGATCCTGCCGCGGGTGCGGGCGGAGAATCTGGCGAGCCATGCGCTGTCGCTGTCGGCGGCGCGGCTGGCGGACGGCTGGCAGGCGCGCTGGCAGGTGCGCCCGGCGCTGGTCGAGACGTTCGTGGACGGGCGGATCCGCGAGGGCGCGAGCTACCGCGCCGCGGGCTGGGAGCATGCCGGCCGCAGCGCGGGCGACCGCAGCAAGGGCAAGGCGCCCAAGGACGTGTATCTGAAGGCGCTGCAGGCCGATGCGAGAGCGGTCCTGCGCCACGAGCGGCGCACGCGCAAGAAAAAGGCCGCGGCGCTCGCGCAGGCGGCGGCCGACGGGCGGTTCGTCGCGCTGTGGCGCGACTTTGTCGGCATCGTGGCCGAGACGGCCGAGGCCCGCGATGCCGGCTGGCGGGTGCGGCGGCGCACGATCGGCACGCTGCTGGCGGCGCTGTTCGTGTTCCGGCCGGCGTTCTCGCGCAGACGCCGGAGCTGCCGGGTCGCGCCCGGCGAGCTGCGGGACCAGTGCCGCCTGCTCGGCGTGCCGCTGCCGCAGGAGCATCCGGCGGCGGCCTCGGCGATGTGCGCGGCGCGGATGAAAGTCGGCGCGGAGGCGTTCGCCGAATGCCGCCGCCGGATCGTCGAGCGCCTGGGCGACGAGCAGGTCGAGCGCTGGCGCGGTCGGCGGCTGTTCGCGGTCGGCGGCGCCAAGATCAACGTGCCGCGCGAGCTGCTCGAGGACGGCTGCAGCCTGCCGAGTCCGGGCGCCCGCTGCCCGCAGGGCCTGTGCAGCTGCCTGCAGCGCCCGGACGACCGCATGCCGATCGACTTCGAGCTTTCGGCGCGCCTTTGCGAGCGCAGCCTGGCGGCGACGCATCTGCCGCGCCTGAGCGCCGGCGAGGTCGCGGCCTGCGACCGCGGCTGCTGCCCGTTCGAGCTCCTATGGGACCATGTCCGCCGGAATGTCGACTGCGCGAACCGCCTGCAGCGCAGCAGCGCGGCGCAGTTCGAGCGGTTCATCGAAAGCGGCGAAAGCGAGCGCGTCGCGCGGGCGCTTCCAGGCAAGGATGCCCGGCGCAAATGGCGCCGGGCGCATCCGGGCGAGCCGCCGCTGCCGGCGACCGGCGACATCTACCGCGGGCGCCGGGGCATCGAGGAGCTGTACAAAGTGTCCAAGCAGCTGGCCGAGGTCGAGCAGCTCCACGCCCGCACCGGGCGCGGGGTCCGCCAGGAGCTGTTCGCCCATTCCGCGATCGTCGCGCCTGCGCGGACGACGGCGCCGCCGTGCAGGCGAACTTCAAAAATGCGCCGGCGACCGTCGCCCGGCAGCTCGAGGCGGCCGTGCTCGGGCATGCGCGGCTGGCCGCCGAAGCGGTCTCGAATATGGTCGAGGGCATCGCCTCTTGCACCGGCAAGACGCGGCCCGGACGGTCGCATCCGAGAGTGTCGAAGCGCCCCGACGACCGCTTCCGCAACCCGAACCGCAAATCAGGCAAGGCGGCGCTGCCGGCAGCATGGCGGCGGGGCGGCCGGCGGAGCGGTGCGCCTTCTTAAGTGAATGCACCCTTTTCCTTAAGTGAATGCCATTGGGCGCGCAAGGACGCCGGCCGGCCGGGCATGGACCTTTGGCGCATTCTGGTGCTTGGCGTACTCAAGCAGGGGCTCGGCTGCGACTTCGACCGGCTGGCGCACATGGCCAATCATGACGGGCTGGTGCGCCGGATGCCGGGGCACTCGCCGGCGCTCGGGCATGCCTGCGAGCAGCAGACGGCGGTCGACAACGTCTCGCTTTCGGGTCCGAAGCTGCTGTCCGGGATCGGGCGGCTGGTGGCCGGGTCGGGCCGCGAGGCGGCCGGAAAAAAGCCTGGCGAGCCGTTGCGCGGGCGGGCCGGTTCGTTCTGCGTGGAGACCGATGCGCACTATCCGACCGATGCGGACCTGCTGCGGGACGCGATGCGCTGCGCGGTGCGCACCGCGGCCAGGCTGGCGGACAGCGCCGGGCTCGGCGGCTGGCGACAGCATGAGCATCTATCGCGGCAGGTCAAGAAGCGGTTCGACCGGGTGCGCGTGTCGAGGCGCAGCCGCAAGCATCCTGGGCGGGTCGAGCGGCATTTGTCGCTGAGCGCCCGCCTGGCCGGGCGCGCCGAGGCGACGCTGGCGCAGGCCGCCGAGCTGCCGCTGGCGGCCTGCGAGCACGCGCTGGCATGCGAGCTCGAGGGCTATCTTGGCCATGCGCGCCGCCAGCTCGAGCAGGCTAGGCGCCGGCTGCTCGGGGGCGAGACCATCGCGCACGGCGAGAAGGTGTTCTCGATCTTCGAGCCGCACACCCGCTGGGTGGCCGAGGGCAAGGCCGGCGTGCGCCAGGAGCTGGGCGTGCCGGTCGCCGTGGTCGAGGACCAGCGCCGGTTCATCCTGCACCGCCGGATCATGTGGCAGGGCGGCGACGCCGGCCATGCGGCGGCGCTGGTCGAGGGGGCGATGGAGCGGTTCGCCGACCTTCGGGCCTGCAGCTTCGACCGCGGCTTCCACTCGCCGGCGAATCAGGCCGAGCTCGGCGCGCGGCTCGACGAGTGCGCGCTGCCGGCCAAGGGCCGGCCGAATGCCGAGGCTTCGGCGCGCGAGGGCCAGGAATGGTTCCAGGCGGCGCGCCGGCAGCATCCGGCGGTCGAGTCGGCCATCAATCATCTGGAGCATTGCGGGCTCGGGCGGGTGCGCGCCCATGGCGAGCGCGGCTTCGAGCGGGCGGCGGCGCTGGCGGCGCTGGCGGCGAACCCCGAGCGGCTCGGGCGGCTGCTGCGGGACCAGGAGCGCAAGCGGCTCGCCCGCCGCGCGCGCCTGCGCGCCGCCTAGCGTCTCCGAACCCGTTTCCAAGCGACGATCCGGCGGCCGGAGGCGCCCGCCTGGGCGGATGCCGCCCGCAATCCTCTTATGCGGCATTTTTTGTCGCATTCGGATGCCCGCTGCTGCATTCCGACCCTCGCCGCCGTCGCGGCAGCCGCGCCTTGTGCTCCCCCGGCACCGGCCGATACTGTCCGGGTTCAGATACATGTGAGACCGCCCGCCTCCTCCCGAAGGACGTAGTCCGAAGGGAGGAGGCGGGCGCGCGAAAATTTTTCAGGTAGCATAGTGCCTAACACAAATCCATCAGCCGAAAGGCGGGAGAGAGCACCATGCAAATCAAACATCCGCACCGCAAATTTTATCGCCTCGACGCGATCCGCGACGAACTTTCGCCGCAGGCCGCCGAGCGCTTCGACAGTCTCGCGCTGTTCGACCAGCTTCGCCTCGAGGGCGCAACCGAAGCGACCGCCCTGAAGGCGATCGGCTGCTCCCGGGCCACGCTCTACCGCTGGAAGCGGCGCCTGCGCGAGCAGGGCGTCCGCGCCCTGGCCGACCGCTGCCGCTGCCCGCATCGGGTGCGGCAGCGCCAATGGACCGCCGCCGAGCTCGAGCTGGTGCGCCAGGCGCGGCAGCGCTTCCCGCTGCGGGGGCGCGCCAAGATCCGCGCCGTGCTGGCGCGCGAGCACGGCTTCGCGCCCAGCGAGTCCGCCACCGGGCGCATGATCGCCCGCCTGGTCCGCACCGGCCGGGCCGAGCCCGTCGCGTTCTACTACGGGCGAACAAAGCCCATGCGGCAACGCAAGTTCGACCGCCACGCCCGCCGCTGGCGCTACAGCGCCCGCGGGCGAAAGCCCGGCCAGATGGTGCAGATCGACCATACGGGCGTCGCCATCGAGGCCGGCTTCTGCGTCAAGGAATTCAAGGCGGTGTGCCCGGTCTCCAAGCTGTGCTGCATGCGCGCCTACTCGCGCGCCACCGCCGCCTGCGCCTCGACATTCCTCGACCGCCTGATCCGCCAGGCGCCGTTCAATATCGAGTCGGTGCAGGTCGACGGCGGCAGCGAATTCATGGCCGAGTTCGAGACCGCCTGCCAGCGGCGCGGCATCGCCCTGTTCGTGCTGCCGCCCAGAAGCCCCAAATATAACGGCTGCGTGGAGCGCGCCAACGCGGCCGGCCGCTACGAGTTCCACCAGTTCTACGACGGCGAGCTCAGCGTCGGCGCCCTCAACGTCGAGCTGGCCGAATTCGAGCGCTCTGCAACGCCTACCGGCCGCATCAGGCGCTCGGACAACGCACGCCCATGCAGGCGTATAATGAAAACTTCGACCAAAGCGCACTTGCTGCCTAAAAAGTCTCATATGTATTGAACCAGTACAGATACTTGAAATCAGAGGTTTTCTGGCAGACACTAATTAGGAAGATCTTTGGAATCCATGACCAAACCGCGAAAGTTCGCCTTCGAAACCCCCTTCGCTAGCGAGTATGTGCGCCCATGGCTCTTCAACGCGTACAGACTTGTCCGGGTCCTGTTTCCATTCAAGGCGCAAAATTGCATCAGGATGCGCCTATTGCAATATCCGTTGTTGGAGCGAGTTCGAAATTTCATTGAGAATGTGCTGGGTCTCGTCAAGATTCTTCTGGTATTCTTCTTGCGTCTTGGCGCGTAGCTCTTGAATCGTCTCGCTAAAGTCTACCTTCGACCGAACAGTGCGGGCCAGTAGCTTTCCGAGGGACGAGTTGCGGGTCTCGACTTGTTCTGCGGCTGCATCCTTAACCGCAGGAACATATATCCACTGAACGTGCTTTGCGAGGCGGTTTGCCCCTCTCGAAAAGCCGTAGAACTGACCCTCGCTGGGTATAAGCTCGCACTCGTAATCTCCCGCAGCCTCCAAGTCGCACAGCGCCCGTTCCATATCTGCTTTGGTTCTCATTGCTGGAAGTTCCGAATATTTTGTGCGTAGTCTGGCATAGATTTCTCTTAGTTCCTCGGCTTGACCACCGCTTTCCAACGCCTTAAAGAACGCCCCCAAAGCCTTCATGCCAAGCCGTAGACCGTATGTCTTGCCGGTGCGTTTCCAGCTACTGCATCAAAGCTGGCCTCGGTGCTGGCAACAAGTTGCCCCTGCCTGAAATAGTTTGAAAAGTCTGCTTGCGCATTCTCGCTCAACTGGAAAAAAGCAACGGTGATTTTTATCGGTGCATCAGTATTCTTGCCGTGAAAATCCTCCTTTTGCAGCTGACTGATGTCGGTTTGCGAACCTTCAGCCTCGCGGAAAAAGACATTCAGTGCTGCAAGGACTGTGGGCTTTCCTGCGCAATTCGGCCCGAGAAGACAGGTATGGTCATTAAACAGAATGGTTTCATCTTTGAAAGATCGAAAATTCTCTATGCGTACGGACTCTATCTTCACTTCGATCTCCTGCTGCCGCGCCGAATCTGCACCAAATCGGCTAATTTGCTGTATATTCTACATTGGAACACTTTCCGGTACAATAGCAAAACGTTGTGGGGCATATCCAAGATATCGCTGAACCGAAGTGGGCATCGAAGGTGTTTTTTATCCGCAACTCATTGAAACAACCTCGCTAATTGAAAATATAAAACCTCTGTTGCTTTGCAATGGCCGCGGATTCAATACAATTGGCTTCCGAAATGGGTCGGCTGGACTTCATATCGGCGCTATTGGCGATAATTGCGCTCGGACTGGGCATTGCAGCCATTTTCAGTTTTTTTCACTTTCGGCATGTGGCGAAGGAGCAAGCAGAAAAAACAGCCGCTGCGATCGCCAAGGAAGTGGCTGAAACGCAAGCCAATCTATACATTCAGGCTGAATGGCCAAAAATCGTTCAAGAATACTCTCCCATGTTCGGCGTGGATGAGGAGACGGCCAACGACATAGCCAGGCGGCAAGAAGACAAACTGAAATCATCGGGAGGAGACGGATGAATATATCTGATCAAATCAGACTGGTCTATCGGGCGATGGAGGCGGCACCGGTCGACGTTGACGGTCTCGCCAAGGCATTGGGAATCTATCTGCACGAAGCGTTTCTCGGAGACCGGATTTCCGGGATGCTTGAATTCAAGCGCGGGCAATACAAGATATCCGTGAACGCCAGTCATCCGGAGACCCGCAAGCGGTTTACCGTCGCCCATGAGCTAGGCCACTACCTCCTTCACAAGGATCTGATCGGCCATGGAATTGACGACACGGTCGCCTACAGAAGCGAGGATGTCGGAAAGTACCACAACACCGACATCGGGCCTTACGAGGAGACGCAGGCGAATCGGTTCGCGGCAAGCTTGCTGATGCCGTCGAAGCTGGTAAGATCCGCTTTCAAAAGCGGCGACAGCATCGCCAAGATGGCCTCGGACTTCAAGGTTTCGGAGCAATCAATGGAATACCGGGTCAAGGGGCTCGGGTTGCTCGTATGATTCGACATGGCCTATCCATATTTGAAATTTTTTCCATACTTCGTCCCCCCCCCCCTATCAGTCTCGGTTCGGCGCACCTTGCGGCATCCGCACGGTTTCATTCGCAAAAGCGCAAGATGCGTCCGAAGCGACTGCGCCGGCGAGCAATCGGTCCGAATTGACGTGTTGCGGGTCATGCAAAGGTAGTTGAGCAACCGCCCTGGATGCGGGCAGCTGCCCGCATTGAAATTGTCTCTGAAAATCCGGTGCTCGCACCTCGATTGACCGTTGCCAGACCTTCGAGTCTCCGCGCCGATCTTGATGTCTCGAGTCGTGGGCGGCTCGGTCTTGCGCGTCTGAACAAGGTGGGCGAGTCCGTCCATGTCGATTTTCAATTTTGTCATCCTTGCGCTTCAGTCGAGCCAATGATGCTAGGGACTCGAGCATCATGCTTTACGGCATTGGCTCTAAAAGATCGAATCACCTGCCCTTGTTCTTGCCGTATGCCCAAAGCGCCTTGTCGAGTTCGCGCATCGTTATGCCGCACCGCTCGGCTTTGTCTTTGCATAGCTTCGCATACTCCATCCATCTTTCAAGGTTGTAGCGCTCGGACCCTCCAACGGCTCGCATTGCTCTTGTGTCAAATATGGGGTACTTGTCTTCGAACGCGAAATGCAGGATGACGCTGGCCATCGGCCAAGAGACGCCGTGCAATGCCAAGAGGGTTTCGATTCGCAGCAGCTCGCTCTTTGTGCCGAACGCAAGCGCGCTCACCTCCTTGACTTCGTAGTCCTCGTTCTTCTCGCAAAGTCTCCTTAATCGTCCTCCGCGCCATTTCCACTTGGCGACTTCGATAAGGTCGTCGCGCTCCATGAATCCGCGAGTCCTTGCTTTTTTCAGCCGGCGGGATAGCCCGTCTTCACTCAACGGGCATTCGTACTCCTGCGCGAGTTTGCGTATTTGTGCGCAGTCAAGGCTGATTTGCATTTTGCCGATTCTCCATGTCGGGCCGGCACTGTCGAGGGCTGAGCGAATTCTGCGGCCAATGAATGCCATGGCACTATAAGGCGTGAGAGGGAACGATATCGATCGGCCCATGCTGGCGCCTCTTGCGTTTCGGGCGCGAAGTCCGTCCCTTGGCCTCCGGGGTTGGACTTCGGTCGTGCAGTGCTGGGCGACGTGCCGATTGACGGTCTCAAGCTTGCGGCACACCTTGAGCCCTTGACAAAAGGAGCCAAATTAGTCGAAAATCGGAGATTCAGACGCGGCGAACAGGCATTACGCTGAAAGACTATAACATTGCCATTGCATTACGGGAAAATTCAGCCATGGCGCTAGGCGAAATCAATAAAAAGGCGGCGGCGCAAGCAATCGAAAGATTCGACCGGATCGGTCTGAATCAGATGCTGGCGCAATATGGCGGCGAGGCTTCAGCCCGCTGGCACATCTGCCATCGAAGCGGTCTGTATGACCAGAAGGTGGTTTTGCGAGCCGCCCACGAATTGCAAGGGCTGGGGCCCTGCCTGCTGGAAAAGGCGCTTTAACGGCCGGGGATGCCCGAAGGCATTTGCACAAAATCGGCTTCAAATTCAAACGGGTCTGCGAAGATTGAGCTCGGCTTGCTTCGGCCGCTTGAACTTCAATCAAAACAGATTGTATCATCTCCGCACAATACAAAGTCCACAATACGGTCGCAGCCGTCGGTCTATTCGATATGGAAGCAAAATGAGCTTGACTTTCTGCCCAGAGGCAGTCATGACTGCGGCGGCATCGACCTTGATACCAGGTTTTGCCCGTTCTGCCTTTCTTCATGTTCAGTGGCGGCATTTTCAGAATGGCCCGTTCAAGAGATTGAAAAATAATGCAAACGGCAGAATTTGCGGGGAATCAAACTCATTTTGTCTATTAAGAAAGAAGAAGCGCGGCGGTCCAAATGATGACTGAAGTCAAGCTGACAGGGTCCAGCAAGCTGTGGGATAGGATAGCGGATGTGTTTTTTGGAAAACTCGAAGCGGATGAGGCGCTTGGAGGCTTTATTCGCTGGCTCGTTTCACTCGCTGGTGTTGGCACTTACGTCGTTGGCTTCGGCCTGCTTTTGAACGGTGTCGAAGCCGGAACTTCGGCAACGGAGCGGCGGATTTCATTCCTGGATGCTGCGCCTGTTGTTCTTGCGAGCGTTTTCCTGCTAGCAACGGCCTATTGCGCTGGACTGGCCTTTTTATTGTCTTGGAAAAGACCTGGCAGCGGGCCGGTCCGTCTGTATGTGTCGGGCATTCTGCTGGCCAGCTTTGTCAATATCTCGGTACAGTTGCCGTTTGTCACTTGGAGCCATCTGCAGTGAATAGGTTTCGGTTTCCAGTTTTTTTTGCGGCGGTGCTTGTTGCGGCATTTTCAGCTGAAACGACGCAAGCGCGGGATCCATACCTTGATTTTGGGCAGTTCCAGCGCGTTACGAATGTCGAAGATCTTGGCTTCGTGGACAATCTGGCACTCGCCGGAGGCGTGCTCTTCAATGCGCCGAGCTTGCGGAGGCTTCTGCCGGTTCACAAGTATATAGTGGATATTGAGGAATGCAATGGTTCCGGTTCTAGGGCGATCGGAACGCGGCAGGTGGAAGGCATGGTGCTGGAGTGGCAGATTTCAAAAGAGGCGGCGAGTTTTTTGCTGCAAGATGATGCATGGGAAACCGATGCTGCGGAATGGGTGCCCTATGGAGATTTCTTGAAAGAATTGGCCCAATATCATAAGAGCGATTCCAAGAACAGCCGCCCAGCTAAAGATGGCGAATATTTTGAACTGGCGATGCAAGCGCTGAATTCGGACAATGGACGCGCGGCTTGGGTCGAGGGCAATCTTTCCGACAAGTGCACGGCGGCCCAATGGGCGCACAACGGAAAGCTGGGCGAATGGGAAAAAGTCAGCAGCCAAGTCCTGGAATCGCTCGTCAGGTCAGCCTACTCGGATTCATTGGCCGGGTCGCAAGACGCGGTTTCGAGCAGTTATGTGATATTCACCATTGATCCTCTGGCCGATCAGGATGGCGTCAAGAAATTCATCGCCGAGTGCGATATGGGCAGAGTAGAGAGAACCGAAGCGATATCAGTGTGCAAAGATAAACTGCAGTAGACAGGGGAGTGCCTGCCCAAACCCGGCGGAGCTGCAACCAAAGCTTTGAAAGTTTCATATCGCGAGCTGCGGCGCATTGGCATATCAGACTTTGCATTTCAGTTGCCCCGGGGAGCATCGGGCACCGTCGACGCAGGCAATCCGAATAATCCCGTGAAAACCGCCGCTAGCGCGTCCGCAAGATCGTACTCGCTAAGGTCGTCCCGGTCCTCGTCGACGAGATTGATCAGGACCGCCCTGCCCCGGTGCCATCAACTCCCCACACTTGACTCGGACGGTTTTCTGCCTGATGTCAGTCGCTGTCTCCCGGATCGCAGTCGATCCCATGGTTGTCGCTTGCCATGTCAAATTCGCCGTTCTCCATCCGGCCTTCCTTGAAGGCCTGTATCGCCAGCACGGAGGTGTCGGGGATGATCAGGCCTTCCCGCAGTTTCATAGTGCCTGGCAATGGCTGGCGCCGGCTGGCGTGGAAGCCGGCGACCGTCGGCGGTTCGCGAGGCGCCTTGAGCCCGCAGGAGCGGGCCAGATGCATGAGCGCGTCGATGCCCGGCCGCTCGAGATGCCAGGCCGGCCGGCTCGCCGAGGAGGTTGCGCGCCAGCCAGGCGGTATCCCATGCCCGGAAGGCGGCCGCGTCGAAGGCGATGCGCTTTCGCAGATCGTCGGCATGGTCGAGCCGCCGGTCGCCGATCCGGGTGCCCTGCTTCAGGGCATGGAAGAACCGCTCGATGCGCCCGCGCAGCAGCGTCTCGGCGCCTTGAAGGTCGGCCTCGCCCTCGGTGCTGAGCAGCATCCAGTCGAGCGCCAGCAGCCGCTGTCCTTGCCCTCGCGCCGGCGGAACTCGCCGCCCAGATTGTCCAGCCCCGGGTCGCCTTCAGGCCGCTGCAGTCGCCCGTGGCGGTGTCCTGGGTCGCCAGCGCCAGCTCCTGTCCGCGGCAGCGCTGCGCCGCGGCCTCGAAATGGGATTGCAAGACATGCTGCATGGCCGCTCTCGGATTCGACAGCAGCCGGCATGCCGCCTTCTGCCCGGCCCGATCCGGGAATATCGCCGGCAGCGGGCGGCCCAGCTTGCGCGTCCACGGCCGCCGCTCGATAGCACCAGCCGCGCCCTTCCGCGGTGAAAGCATGCGCCAGAACCGGCCGCGCGCCATGCTTCGCGCACCAGTCCTCGGCGATGCGTCCGCACGCCATCCTCAGTACACTCGAGGCCAGCTTCGGCACTTTCACCCCCGGCAGGATCAGTAGCCGGTTGTTGCACACCACCAGCCCGATGTTGGCCGCGCTCGCACAGCTCGCGCGCCAGCCCGCCGTCGCGGTACGCGCGCCGCAGCCACTCGAGCGTGTCCGGTGAAAAATGTCGGATGCCAATCTGCATGCCGCATAGTCCGGCACATGTCGGCTACCAAGCCAAGTGTGGATTGTTGATAGGGCACTGGCGGGTCAGAATTTTCTCCACTGGAATGCTTGATAATCTTCGCCGGCCGCCGGCTGAAAGCGATGCGGCCTTGTCAGCCGCATCCCGGCGACCGGCAGCATTCGGCGAATCGGGCCGCCGCGCGGCGCGCATACGCGCCCTGGCCGCAGGTGCTGAACAACTCCTCCTCGCCGTCCAGCATCCCCCTGAACCGCCTCATGAACGGCCTTGGATAGAACTTGAACTCGGTCTCGCAAAGATAGAGCTCCCCCGAGCCGGCCTCGACCAGCACGTCGTGCGCGTAGAACCCCGGCCCCAGCGCCCGCCCGACCCTTGCGGCGAACGAGAGCAGCCGCTCGAGATCGGCGGACGCAAGCTCGGCCCGAAGATATCTCAGCAGCTCCGGATCCCGCGGCGTGTCGCGGTTGCGCACCGCCGGATCCCGACCGACGCAGTCGCGGGCCTGAACCATGATCTTCAGGACATGCGGCCCGACGCACATCAGCCGCAATGACGTGTAGTAGAGCCTGCCCTTGAACCGGACCCTCGTGTCGATGAACTCCGTGCTGTGGCTTGTCGCATCATCTGGCTGGGGGGGGGCATCGGCCGCAAGCCGAGCCGCGTGGCCGTATCCTGTCCGCGGCAGGCTGAACGCCGGCTTGCCCGCCGCGGCGGGCCTTGGCATGTCCACGCCGCGCGAAGTCAGATGGTCGGCTGTCCGCCTTTTGTCGCGCAGCACCCCGGCCAGGCCGCGGGAGTTGAAGATCGCCGAAAACTCGCCCAACAGCCCATCTGGAAGATCGTACTTGCCAAGGTCGTCCCGGTCCTCGTCGACCAGATTGATCAGTGCCGCCCTGCCCCGGCGCCGGGCGACCGCCCTTTCGACGCCCTCGGCGTCGTGCGCGAATCGCGAGCCGATTCCGAAGCCCGCCAGCGCCTTGCAGAACGGCGGGAAGAACGCCAGCGGGTCGACCTTGCGGTTGTACCGCAGCGGCCTGGCGTCCAGGTCCGCGATGACCACTTGCAATTCCGGCTCGCGGGGCTGAAGCGGGGCGATCAGGCCATTGGCCAGCCGGCAGTAGATCCTCGGCAGAAGGGATGCGGCCGCCAAGGCGCCGTCAGCGACCGGCATCGGCTTCGCGTTTGGATTGGCTATTGATAACGGCATTTAACCGCCTCTCCCGGCGGTCGCGGCAATCAAGGATAGGCATCTTGAATGTTGCCGGTTGCCCATTGATGTTCATGGTCTCGATCCATAAGCGATTCCGGCATAATTGCCAAGCGCGAGGGCACCGGCGCATCCGGTGCACCGGAACGTCCGGCAGCATCACCGGACGAATGGACCATTTGACGCCTTAGCCGCTTTCGCCGGATTCTCTCTCAATAATCCGAATCGCTGCTGGAATTATTTTTTCAGCGCACAAATAATTCAACAATTTGACATTCTGCGGATAGCAGTGCCTGCCGTCCTTCTCTATGGCAAAAATCGGATGCTCGGCAAACGGCTTCTTTGAATTGCCCGCAGGCCTGCCTGCATTTGCCTCATCAACATTGTAATTGGTTTCTTTGAAATCCAAACTCGTCAGGCAGCCGTCGATCAGAGCAGCGAAACTATTGTCATTCATAAATCGTTGATGAATAATCTCTATTGATTTTGAATCAAGCGCGGACCTGTCCAAAACCGATTTACCGGAATTAGAATCGAACAATATCCTTTTCGAACAAACCGATGAGTTTATCTCGCGCCCCGCGAATTTGACCTCGAGAGCAGTTGCTGTCAAACCTGCGGACTAATGCGTGAGCGGCATCCCAAGACTTGGGCAATTCGTTGTCTCGAACGATTTCATCCGGCAAAATTTCGAAAGCTTGCCCCGAAACTTTGCCTAATTTTATGCTTCTAATCTTGCCGGCTTCGGCAAAGAAGTATCCGTATGGATTTCGACCAGCGTTCGGATTGGCGATTTCCTCGGCCTTGGCTCTCAATTGACCGTCTTTATCAGACAGAAATCTGCATCGATCGACTGAATCCCCATTCTTTCCCCTTGCCGCAAAGAGCTCGTCGACCGGAAATACAGAAGGTGCCGGTTTCCCTTCCTTGAACATCTGAGCATAGAGCAGCAAACGCGCAATTTCTTCGCTGTCATCAACCCTATTCAAATTCTTGCCCGCTACCAACTTCTCAAGTGCTTTCTCAAAGCTACTACGGCTTCATATAATTTTTCAGGAGGATGATGCTCTTTCCAAGGCAAATCATCGTATGCAGTTTCGCTGGGCTCAATGTCATTTCTAACGTGATATGAGAGTTCGCCTGCCCCTCTCACTCCGATATCGACGTATCCGGCTTTTGATTGGTGGCTAAATGTAAACTCGCCATATTCATCGACAGATACGCTCGGCTTGAGCTCCGCTGCAAAAAGTCCGCTTCTTGCAAGGCGAGCGGCTTCTTCAGAGGCGCGGTACAATTGATCAATATCCAAATCATTCCAAGTTGAACGAGCGAAATACAGATTCAAGTGTATTTCGCTAATGAGCGATAGAGCCATCGCGTCACTAAAATTTGGCTTTTCTTCAACTGTACTGCTTGAGCTGGAAACGAATTTAGTAAAGGAGGCTGTTGGAGCCTTCGCAATTGACGGAAATTTTTCGGAGTCGTGAAGTTCGACTGTAGTCATTGCATCAAGCATTAATCTAGCTCCTTTAAGCGCATCCGGACCAACAGGCGGTCAGCGAGAATTTTTCGGAGCAGTTCTTTGTTGTCATCATGAAACTTCGAAAATACCCGCTCGATGCCATGAGCATTGTCATTGCTGTCTGCAATGTCGCCAATGCTCATCTGCCGCCCGAATCTTTGAGAATATAGATTGCAAATGCTTGCGACCGCCTTTTCATTTTCGACTGCGCTTTTTGCATCGATGCGTACCAGTACTCGATTGCCACTATCGGCACTATCAAACCAGCCTTGACCAATGTCCCACCTGGGGTCAGGCCGGCTAACCAAATTTGGCGGCAAAAATGGACTGTCCTTAAATAGGTTCCGGGCGAGCAGAGCATTTTCAGACAAATCTGCGCTAAATGTGTCGGTGACGCTGTAGTCAACAGACAATACCGGCTTATACCTGTCGACGCAATCCAACAAAGCATTTAGTCGACGCTTTGCTTCAGGCCATATGTCTTCCCAAGTCGAATACTCGCGACAAGAAACCGTAACGAAATCATCCTGAAACTTGCCAACCCATATCGGCTGGCCCGCATTGCTGAAATAAACCAGCTCCTTTGCAGGAGGAGGTCGCGCCTCTGAAACTTGGCTACGACCTGGAGCAACTTGAATGCATATGCCCGGCACATCATTGACTGCTGGAAACAGCGTCTTCAGGCTTTCAGCTCTTTCGTCGAATCGACGAATGTCGGAACTCTGAATCGGAATGCCTAAACGTACAATGAAGTTGACAGCCTCAATGGCGTGGGTGCCGGCAAAAAGTCTAATGTTCTCGATGCCCAAAATCAAAAACCCTCAACAGTTGCGCATCCGGGCTTTGCTCAAAGCCAAGGAGATATGGTTAGGCTAAATCAAGTAATCCCGACAGCCAAATATTGCTGCATTCTTTCGAACAGCAAAGTTTGACATTATGCTCCTGATCAAAGCAGGGCGCTAGCGGGGATGTTGTCATGCAAGCAGCCATCTTGTCAAATTCATTGTATATCACTTTGACTCAACACTATAATTTCAAGGTATAGCAAATTTATTCTACCTGCGTGATGCCGAACCCCGACGGACTGGGAGTGCATGATCGTCGCCGATGAAAGAGATTGGTCTGATTTTAGGACGAAATTCTACCCACCGTCTATTTGAAAGCGGCAGTCCTCTCGCAAACTTGCCAGCGATTGGAAGCCGCATCCTGTCAATCAGGAACAGTCGACCCAATACTGCTCGGCGTGAACGAGCAACGCCCGCATCATTGCGCTTGTTCGAAATATGGATTGCAAAAGACTCCACCATTTTCGAAGATGAGATGGTCCGTTTCATTGACAGCGAGCATCAGTGGCGACTAGATTGGAATAGCGGCCCGATAGGGTTGCTCAAAATAGGCAGCAAGCGCTGCTTTGCCTGGCAATCTTGTAGCAGTCAACTTAGTGTGATCAAGAGAAGCGCCTTTTCCATCAAACAGAAACGTTATGCCGATTGACGCGTCGAACCTTGAACGCGCAACCGGTTACCGCGGTCAATGGATTGCCATTGGTGTATAAAGTGACCAGGATGTCAATCCTCCTTCTAAGGTGGACGTGCCAATGCCGCCTTCAAAAAACGCTTAGCCGATGACCGCTAACGACTACAAAACATTTTCGCTCGGCAACTTTCAGCTGCAATCAGGAACTGCACTTGAAGACGCAAGACTTGCCTACAAGACATATGGCCATTTGAACCAGCAAAAGGATAACGCCATACTTCTTCCGACCTTCTACACCGGAACGCATGAACGAAACGAAGGTTTTTTCGGGACTGGCCGCGGGATCGACCCGGCGCGCCATTTCGTAATCTCGGTCAACCTATTCGGCAACGGCTTCTCGTCCTCTCCAAGTAACTCGCCAGCATCAGGCGCGGCGAGTTTTCCGCAAATCACCTTCTTTGACAACGTTAAGGCACAGCACCGGTTGCTCACCGAGCAGTTCGGACTGACAAGACTGGCGCTTGTCGCCGGCTGGTCAATGGCCGGTTGCCAGGCATTTCAATGGGCAACGCAATATCCGGAATTCGCCCGCGCGATTTTGCCTATTTGCGCTTCTGCCAAAACATCGGAACACAACATTGTGTTTCTGGAAGGCGTCAAAGCCGCACTCACAGCAGATGCCGCCTATGACGGCGGAAATTATGTTGCGCCGCCAGAAAAAGGACTCAAGGCATTCGGCCGCGTCTACGCAGGCTGGGCGTTTTCGCAAACGTTCTACCGCGAGCAAATGTATCGGCAAAAAGGCTTTGATACTGCTGAACAGCTGCTTCAGGACTGGGAGCAGGATCACCTCAATTGGGACGCGAATAATCTTCTATGCAAGCTCAAGACCTGGCAACTCGGCGATGTCGGCGCACAACCATCGTACGGCGGCAACTTCGTCGACGCACTCAAGGCAATCAAGGCAAAGACCATCGTGATCGCCTGCGACAATGATCTTTACTTTCGGCCAGAAGATAATGAAATCGAGATTGCCCACATAAACGGCGGGGATCTTCGAGTCTACAAGTCTGCTTGGGGGCATTGCGTAGCATCGCCAGGCAACGACCCCGATTTTGCAAAATTCATGGATCAAGCGATCGGAGAGTTGCTAGCATAAGCCAAGCGCACCTTTTCTTTTCGTAACGCGCCAAAATGATGAACTATTGCACCCAGGCTTTTTCTAATGACTATGTGGAAACCGAAGAAAATTCCAGCTGTCTCAATTATCTATGACCCAATCGTCACGACCTCTGCCCGAACGCTTCTGGAAATAGATTCAGGCCGCAGAAAATGCAGTAAAATCGCCAAACAGCGAATTTAGCCAATATTGGTTCGAGAGCTATGAACAGCTCCACCATAGCGTCATATTTGCCATTTTCGAATCAATGGTTGCAGCGAAAAATCTTCTAAGCCCTATCCGAAACAAACTCTAAACGCTTCACGGCAGTGTAACCGACATGACAGCATTCTACCGATTCATCACATCATGCCTGCTAGGCATCCTGCTGGCGCTTCCTATCTTCCCGACAAATGCGAATGCAGAGACGGGGCCCATTCCCTACGACGAAATTGCCGCATTCAGCAGGATTTTTGAAACGATCAAGAACTCCTATGTTGAAGACGTAGACGACGAAGAACTGATGCGCGATGCCATTCGCGGCATGATCGACGGCCTTGACCCGCATTCCGTATTGCTCGACAAGCGCGGCGTTTCGCAACTGAGAATCAACACCAGCGGAAGGTATGGCGGGCTAGGCATGGAGGTAACCAAGGAAGGCAATGCTATCAAGGTCGTCTCTCCGATCGACGGTTCACCCGCTTATCGAGCCGGCATCCGATCTGGCGATCTGATTGTTCGACTCGACAACATATCAGTCGACCAGATGGATCTCAACGAAGCGGTATCCATCATGCGAGGCTTGCCGGGGTCCGAAATCACCTTGACGGTCGTGCGCGAAGGCGCAAGCTCGCCGCTGACTTTCACATTGAAGCGGGAAATCATCAAGCTGACGAGTGTGCGCAGTCATCTGCTAGAGCCCAACTACGGCTATGTGCGCATCACAATGTTCCAGACCTCAACCGCCGAGCTGCTAAATAACGCAATACGCGACCTGATCACGCAAGAAGAAAGCCTAGATGGATTGGTGCTCGATTTGAGAAACAACCCAGGCGGCGAATTGCATAGTGCGATTGAAGTGTCTGACATCTTTATCGAAAAAGGAGTGATCGTTTCAACAAAGGGGCGAGGCGGAGTTGTAGAACGGGAGTTTTCTGCGACGCCAGGAGACATTCTGTCCGGCACGCCCGTTGTCGTGCTGGTCAACGAAGGTTCGGCATCGGCTTCTGAAATCGTCGCCGGCGCCCTGCAAGACCACAAGCGCGCTGTCGTCATGGGGACTCGCACATTCGGCAAGGGATCAGTTCAATCGATCTTGCAGATCGACGACAACACCGCGATCAAGCTGACGACACAGCGCTACTACACGCCAAGCAATCGGTCCATTCAAAACTCTGGCATTGCCCCTGATATCGTTGTCGAAGAGCAACAGTTGACAGCAGTTGACAATGATCAGACCACATATCGGGAGTCTGACCTGACCGGCGCGTTAGAAAATGAATCAGGTGAAATGCCGGAATCTGATCAGCAAGATTCTCAAACTCATCCTTCGGTCGCTGGCGACTATCAGCTGCAGCAGGCTTTGAATGTGCTGAAAGCACTGAGCATCGGACGCCAACAAATCTTTTCGGGCTAACGCTGGAACTGAGAGAATGAGAGAACCGCGTCGCCAATCTATATCAATATCAACGGCTTGCGGTTGCAGCCATTAGGAAGAGTCCCCGAACTCCGCGGCAGGGCGCCACCAGATCGTAGATAGCGCACCACCCTCCAGTCATCATTCGTGCCGGCGTTGTATGCGCCATACCCCCGGTAGTCGCACTCGCGCCGCCCGCGACGAAGCCGCGCCCGACAGCGGCTGTCCGGCCGGCAGTTTCAAAGCTCAATACGATTGAAGCAATCGCAACATGGCAATGTTCCCAGACCGCAAAGCGGCATCGATGGGTGTCAGCCCGTCGCCGTCCCGAGCGTCGGCATTCGCTCCATAATCAAGCAGCAGCCTTGCTGACTCAATCGCGCCCTCGCTCGCTGCGAGATGCAATGGCGTAGTCCGCCGCCAAGACCGCACCTGCACATCCGCACCTTGATCCAGCAGCAAGCTTGCGCCTTTGGAAAAATTCAAAAACGCCGCAATGTGAAGCGGTGTCATGCCGTCGTTATTCTGTTCGTCGAAACCCGCATCGTGCGCCAGCAGCGTTCGAGCAGTACCGAGCGAGCGGTCCCCACATCGCGTAGTGCAGCGGCGTATCACCAAACAAATCGCCGGCAAAAACCTTAGCATCGCTCATGATCAGCGTCTTGGCCGCATCTGACGCATTCACAAACGCTGCAATGTGCAGCGCAGTAGGTCCGGCCCTTCGCAAATCGCCCCATCTATAGCCGTCATTGGCGCGCTCTAGATCCGAAACTAGCTGAGGGCTAAAGCGCCGCCTGTCCGTCTTCAGCCTTGTATTCACCGGCGCCCCAGCATCGATCAATTGCTTGGCAAGAGCCGGCAAGTTCATCGCTGCCGCCCAATGCAAATCGGTCCATCCGTTCTCGTCTGCAAACTCCGCAGATGGTCGTCTGTCGAGCAGGTCGATGAATTGCTGGATTTCAGCTTTTCCCGACGGCTTACTTTTCTTCGCGTCTTCTTAATCCAGTATCGAAAGAAGCCCGAGCAGAAATTGCGTTGCTGCATCCGAAGTGGCACTAGGTTTGGTCATCCGGCTCTCAGCCGGTGCGGAACGAAAAGTCGACCGCTCCGCATTGGTCCGCGCTGCAGCGGTCGACGACGACAAAAGAGCTATCGTTTCACCGTGTCCGCGTTGCTCGGCCAAGGACAGGGCGGTGCTGCCATCCGGTGCCATAAGGTTCGCGTTAGCTCCTGCGCCGATCAGCAGACTCGCAACATCCGTGTTGTTGTTGTCGGCCGCATACATCAGTGCCGTCCACCCTCGTCCATCAACTGAATCTACATTCACGCCGGAATGAAGCGCCGCATCGACTTGATCCATTCTGCCAATTGCAGCTGCTGCATATATGGACAATGTCGGCTGTGCTGTCGTCTGGGTTGCAGGCTGACCGGAAGATGCTCGCCGCATCTGCGACAAATTGGATGCAGTGAGACCACTTGCGACGGGCAAGTTGCGGTCGATCAGAAACGATCGATAGGCTGAGGCTGTTTTCGGTCCCCATAATCCGTCGACCGGGCCCGGCTCATAGCCGAGTTGCGACAGCAAGGATTGCGCTTCGCGAATCGCCGAGCGCGAACTCAATACCTGCTCGGTCTGCTTCGTTGCAGTGCCTGCCTGTGCAATCATGACACCCAGACCGTCTTGTTCATGATGTGCGCCAGCCGCCCGAATGGCGAACGAAAACGCAACAGATGCCAGCGCGAAGATGATCGCCTTGCAGAACCGGTTTTTTACTTGCAAGAACATTGTGCGTGAACCGCATTCAAATCGAGTTTGAATTTCCCCACATCCCGTTTTACGAAGTTTGATTGGCGGCAGGCGCCTATGTTCTGCGATATCGGACTGCCATGCGACTAGCTACCGCTCTGATTGCCGACTTGCCGCGTGGCTAGACAACCTGCGCCAGTTGACCGGCGGTCGGCTCCGCGCAGCAATACCAGCTTTCGGTCATCTGCGGAACACTCTCAACAGACTGAAGCGGAATATCCCCCGATTTCAAGCCGGCGGCCTGATGCGCGATCTCCCATATGCCCTCGAAAGTCTCAATCCTCGATCGCTCCCGCTGCTCGCTATCCATGACCCAACGCTGTATCCGGTCATGAAGCTGATCCACCGCAGCGTCCGGATGCGACCAATCGTAGCCCAGCAGCTCGGGATTGAATTTCTTCAGCCACAGGCTTCGGTCCGTCGACTGAAGCAAATGGGATCCCTGAGGCAGCAAAACCCTGATGCTCAACTGCACCGGTGCGACCGATTGCACCAAATTCAGCTCAGCTATTTTGCGGAGCAGCCCGCAATAGCCATGAAGCGTTGTCCAGGGAGTGAAAGGAACGAAAGTCGGAGCCATGAAGATGCCGACACGGCGCATCATCGTCAATGCTCGCTCAAAATCATCGCACGTATGCCCTTTATCTAGCTTATGTAGAACTAGGTCTTCGGTCGACTCTACCGCACTGGTCAAGAACAGGCAGCGCCGATCGGCAAACTCGCGAATCAGCCCGGAATGCTTCAGCAAATGCTCAATCTTGATCGTCGCATCCCAAGTCAGGTCCGGATATGCCGCATGCATCTCGCCGATGATCTTGCGCGCATGAGTCGGACCGTTGAGAAAGTCGGGGTCGCCGAACGAGATATGCTCGGCGCCGCAAGCAAGCTGCCCGCGGATGTCCTCCATCACAACCGATCGATTGACAACACGAAACTTCCCCTCGTAGACCGGCACCACAGGGCAATGCTTGCAAAGGTGCTTGCACCCTCGACTCGCTTCCACAAAGCCGACGGTCTTGACCGACCCGTCTTGCAAGATGAGGCGCGAATACTCATCAAGACCGGGCAGCCCTTCGCGGTCCGGCACAACGAATTGAATCTTGCCCACCCGCTCTTTCGTTCCATTGACGATTTGCGGCGATACGCCATCACGCACCGAGCGGCAAAACTCTAGCAGGTTGGATTCGCTCTCGCCGCCGAATACTTGGCCAACGCCGAGCGACCGGAAATAGGTCTCGTTTACTGGGGCATACAGTCCGAACACGCAGATTTGCGCATCGGGGCATCGTTCACGGATTGCCGGAATGATGGTTGCGGCCAGTCGCGCTGCGGTGTGCATCGCAAGATGAATCGCGATGACTCCCGACCCGTCGATGAGAGCGAAATCAAGCGGCGCAATCGATAGATCTTGGCAGACCGGGCTGAAACTTTCCCGGCCCAACCAAGCAGCCGGCTGTGCAAGCGCAAATGGCTGCCGTCCGATCTCGTACGGACTAATCAGCGAGACTTTCATCAGATTCGGCGCCGAATGCATTTGCCGGCAGGCCGAAGCGTCAAAAAAGACCGAGCGTGAGCAGCGCCTCTTCCGACATCCTGTCTTTGGTCCATGGCGGATCCCACACCAGCTCGACCTTTGCATCGGACACGCCGTCGACACACTTGACAGCGCACTCCACCGTGCCCGGAAAAGTCTGAGCAACGGGACAGCCAGGGCTCGTCAGCGTCATTGCGATCGAGACAAGGCCCGCATCATTGACATCGACATCGTAGATCAGCCCTAGATCGTAGATGTTG
The DNA here is from genome assembly GCA_965214875.1 of Arenicellales bacterium. Classification (GTDB taxonomy): domain Bacteria; phylum Pseudomonadota; class Gammaproteobacteria; order Arenicellales; family JAJDZL01; genus CBDAUN01. The sequence continues at coordinate 194,516 of OZ243980.1, forward strand.
ATCGGGATCTCAGGATCGTAGACGCTTCGCAGCGCATCGATGATCTGCTGTTCAAGCAGCAGATTCTGAAGAGGCTTATCCTCTGACAATTCACCGCTCTCGACCGGCTCGTTTTCCGCTTCCATGAACTGGCGTATGAACTGATCGGAGTAGTCCTGATTTTGACTTTCAGTACCCATGCGCCACCTCATTCGGTCGTCACGATTTCGTCGGACCGATTGACCGCAGCAACGGCTGTATGCCACGCCAGCGTTGCGCATTTCACCCTAGAAGGGTACGCCTTAACGCCCGCAAGCACTTCCAGCTTGCCAAGCTCGCCATCATCAGCATCCGATCCGATGCCAGTAACCATGGCGCGAAAGCGCTCAAACAATGCTTCTGCATCTTCGCGCTTCATTCCCTTGATCATCTCGGTCATGATCGAGGCGGATGCAAGCGAGATGGCGCAGCCGCGGCCGGTGAATTTGATATCCCGAACAACATCCTGCTCATCCAAAAAGCATTGCACTTCCAGCTCATCTCCGCAAAGCGGGTTGACGCCCTCGGCTGAGCAATTGACGCATTCCAGTTTCCCGAAATTGCGCGGGTTTCTGCTGTGATCGATGATCACTTCCTGATATAGCGCTCGCAAGTGGTCCATCATGTTCCGAATAGCTCCCTAGCCAATTCGAGACCTTCAAATAGCTTGTCAATCTCGTCGATCGTGTTGTAGACCGCTACCGATGCCCGAGTCGTCGCGGCGACATCGTAATGAAGCATCACCGGCATCGCGCAGTGGTGCCCGGCTCTAACCGCGATGCCCTGCTGGTCAAGAATCGTGCCTAGATCATGCGGGTGAATGCCTTCGACTTCGAATGCGAAAACCCCCGATTTATGCTTCGCGTTTCCGAATACCCTGATATCGTCGTATTCCGCTGCGCACCTGTGGATGTGGCTCAGCAATATGTCTTCGTGCCTGGCCAGTTGATCAAACCCGATGCGCTCCATGAACTGGATTGCCGCATCTAGTCCGCCTGCATCCGCAACGTTTGGCGTTCCGGCTTCAAACTTATGCGGCAGTTCGGCATATTCGGAACCTTCGAAAGTCACCCGCTTGATCATCTCGCCGCCGCCTTGATATGGCGGCATCGCCTCAAGCAAAGATTCACGCCCGTAAAGTATCCCGATCCCTGTCGGTCCGTACATCTTGTGGCTGGAGAGCGCGAGAAAGTCACAATTCAGTTCCTGGACATCGATCTTCATATGCGGTGCAGCCTGGGCCGCGTCGACAACGACAACAGCGCCCGCATCATGCGCCAATTCGGTCATCTGCCGAACCGGGTTGACCGTGCCAAGGGAATTTGCGACATAGGTTATCGCGACGATGCGGGGCTTGAACCCGAGCAGGCGCGCATATTCTTCCTGAATGATCTCGCCGTCATCGTTCATAGGGATCATTCGAACTTTTGCCCCGACCCGTTCAGCAATCAGCTGCCACGGAACGATGTTGGAGTGATGCTCCATTTCCGATACCAGTATTTCGTCGCCTTGACTCAATTGGCTTCTGCCGTAGGAATCCGCGACAAGATTCAAGGCTTCGGAGGTGCCGCGCACAAAAATGATTTCGCAGCTGCTGGCGGCGTTGACAAAATGCTGTGCTCGCGTACGCGCATTTTCATAGACTTCAGTGGCGCGCTCGCTGAGAGCATGAACGCCGCGATGCACGTTTGCGTGCTGGGATGCATAGTATTTCGTTAGCGCTTCGCTGACGCACAAGGGTTTTTGGGAACTGGCCGCATTGTCGAGATACACGAGATCGTTGCCATGAACCTTTTCCGCCAGAATCGGAAACTCATCGCGTATCGCCGCAAGTCCGCAAGCGCCGCTTGCGTTTTCTAAAGAGCCTGTTGCAAGCGCCATCGTCATTGCTGAAGCTCCGGCTGGTTGTCTCGGTGCAGCTTGGCGGTCACGCGCTGCGCTACATAGTCCCGAATCGCTTCGCACTCGATGCGCTCTACAATTTCCGATGCGAACGCATCGGTGAGTATCGATCGCGACTTGGCTTCACTCAGACCGCGAGACTGCAAATAGAAAATCTCCTCCTCTTCCAGCTGGCCGATCGTCGCGCCATGGGCGCATTTGACATCATCGGCGTAGATTTCCAGCTGCGGCTTGGTGTCGGCTTCGGCATGGCGCGACAGCAGCAAATTTCGATTCTGCTGATGGGAATCGGTCTTCTGCGCCTGCGGCGCGACGCGGATGCGACCATGAAACACGGCTCTTGAACGATCGTCAAGTATGCCCTTATAGTACTCGTGGCTCGTGGCGTGGTTGCATTCATGCCTGATGTTGGTATAGCTGTCAATATGCTGCGACCCTTGCCCGATATAAAGGCCGTTCAGCTCGCAGGCGCTATGCTCGCCGATGAGTTCCTCAGTAACATCGTGCCGGCTCAATGATGCGCCCAAGGCATGGCTGTGGAGTCGATAGTTGCTGCGCGAGTGCTGGCGTATTCGCGTCGAACCGATATGGAATGCCTTCCGACTCTCGTCCTGAAACCGGCAGTGCTCAATGCGGGCCGACTCGTCAACATTCGCGAAGAACGATGTCACGGTCATGTGGGCGGTCTGGGCCGACGACACGTAGCGCTCAATTACCGTGGCCCTGGCATGCGGTCCTGCAAAAAGGAAGTTGCACGAATTGCTCAAGGCGCTGGCCGCATCGTCGCTGCTGGCAAAAACGAGCTCGATCGGCTTGTCAAGGCTTACGTTGCTCTTCAGGCAGACGACAGCTCCATCAGCCGCAAAGGCCGCGTTCAATGCCTCGAAACCGTGCTCGGGGCCGTTGGCCATCGTGCCAAGATGCTGCATAACCTGATTGACCAGATCTTCGGGCAAGATGCATTCGCTGCTGGAGATCACTTGCGCCAGGGGCACCACCACCAAGCCTGGCGGCAGCTCTTCAAGGGCAACCGACTGGTCGGGGCGAAACCAGCCGTCGACTATGATAAGCCGATGGGAGTCAAACGCTGCCCATTCGGCACCGCTCTGGCTGGCAGCGCCGTTCGGCTTAGGCGGCAAGTGAAATTCGTTCTTTTCGACTGCGCGAATATTGGTATAGCGCCACGCCTCGTCCGACATGCGAGGCAGCCCGCGCACCTTGAATTGGCCGATGGCCTGCTCGCGAATGCCGGCGATTTGACCCGATGAAGCCCCTGGCAGGCGCTTTGCAGCTTCGCCGTGGACCTCGATCATGCGGTCGACAAGCGCACCGGTCTTCATGCCACGGCTCCCGCGACGTTCGGCTGCTCTTCGGTAATCCATCCGTACCCGTATTTTTCAAGTTCATGAGCAAGATGGCGATCGCCCGACTTGACAATTTTGCCGCCAACAAGAACATGCACATGATCCGGCACGATGTATTCCAGAATTCTTGGAAAGTGGGTGATCACGATCATGGACCGGCCGTCGCCTCGCACCGAGTTGACACCCTTGGAGACGATTTTCAGGGCATCGATATCAAGTCCGGAATCGGTTTCATCCATAATCGTCAATTTCGGTTCAAGCACTGTCATCTGAAGAATTTCATTGCGCTTTTTCTCGCCGCCGGAAAACCCTGCATTCACGGACCGATGCAGGAAGGATTCGTCGATGCCAAGCATCCTGGTCTTCTCGCGCACCAGCTTCAAGAAGTCGAATGCGTCAAGCTCCGCTTCGCCGCGATGCTTGCGCACCGCATTGAGCGCCGCCTTGATCAGGTAGATGTTGCTTACTCCCGGAATTTCGACCGGATGCTGAAAGGCGAGAAAAATGCCTTCGCAAGCCCGTTCTTCCGGATCCAGATCTAGCAGATTCTTGCCGTTGAAAATCACCTCGCCTCCAACAGATTCGATGTCTTTGCCGACGATGACGTTTGCAAATGTGCTCTTGCCGGAGCCGTTCGGACCCATGATGGCATGCACTTCGCCCGCCTCGACCGTAAGATCAATCCCGTTGATGATGTTCCTGTCACCGACACTCGCGGTTAGTTTGTTTATAGACAGCATTGGCTTCGCTCTCCAAAAAAGCCTTGATGTTGCGGGTTTGCGAAAGCGCTGCCGGCGTTAGCCGACAGCGCCTTCAAGACTGATGCCAAGCAGCGCTTGCGCTTCAACGGCAAATTCCATGGGCAGCTCCTTGAAAACCTCTTTGCAAAAGCCGTTGACGATCATTGACACTGCGTCCTCTTCGGACAGGCCGCGCTGACGGCAGTAGAACAGCTGGTCTTCGCCGATGCGCGAAGTGGTCGCTTCGTGCTCCACTTTTGCTGTCGGGTTTTTCACCTCGATGTATGGAAAGGTGTGCGCACCGCAGCGGTCGCCCATCAGCAAGGAATCGCATTGCGAATAGTTGCGCGCGTTTTCGGCATTTTTCAACACTTTGACCAGCCCTCTATAGGAGTTTTGTCCGCGTCCGGCAGACACTCCTTTTGATATGATTGTGCTGGATGTGTTTTTTCCGATATGCACCATCTTGGTGCCGGTATCGGCCTGTTGCATGTTGTTGGTCAGCGCGACCGAGTAGAATCGGCCGGACGAGTTGTCGCCTTCTAGTATCACGCTTGGGTATTTCCAGGTGATCGCCGATCCGGTTTCGACCTGAGTCCATGAAATGGCGGCGTTGTCGCCGCGGCAAGCGCCGCGCTTCGTCACGAAGTTGTAGATGCCGCCGCGGCCTTGCTCGTCGCCTGGATACCAGTTTTGAACGGTCGAATACTTGATCTCGGCATCCTTCATCGCGACCAGTTCCACGACCGCCGCATGCAGCTGGTTTTCGTCTCGCATCGGAGCCGTGCACCCCTCAAGATAGCTGACGTAGCTGCCTTCGTCAGCGACAATCAGCGTGCGCTCGAACTGTCCGGTATTCATGGCATTGATGCGAAAGTAGGTCGAAAGCTCCATCGGGCATCGCACACCCTTGGGGATGTAGACGAACGACCCGTCGCTGAACACTGCTGAATTGAGCGCTGCAAAATAGTTGTCGCCGATCGGCACTACGCTTCCAAGGTATTTTTGCACTAGATCCGGATGCTCTTGGAGCGCTTCGGAGAACGAGCAAAAGATTACGCCTGCCTCTGAAAGCGTCTCCTTGAACGTCGTAGCCACGGAAACGCTGTCGAACACGGCATCGACGGCAACGCCCGCCAGAATTTTCTGCTCGGAAAGCGGAATGCCGAGCTTTTCGTAGGTTTCCAGCAACTTGGGGTCGACTTCATCGAGGCTCTGAGGCCGGTCAGCGTTGGACTTGGGTGCCGAATAGTAGCTGATCGACTGGTAGTCGATCGGTTCATAGTTGACATGGGCCCAGTTCGGCTCTTTCATTTTCGTCCAGCGTCTTAGCGCCTTAAGGCGCCATTCGATCATGAACTCAGGCTCGTTCTTGATCGCCGACAAGCGTTGAACGACATCTTCGTCAAGGCCCGGCTCAAAGGTATCCGATTCGATATCGGTATAGAATCCTTCCTTGTATTCGCGCTGCACGAATTCGCCAAGATCGGTGTCAAGGGATGCATTCATAAATAATTTCCTCTAGATAAGGCGTCAATGCGCGTTTTGGGCGGCAAACGAGACGCGCTGCTCATCGCAATTGAGCTGGCTGCGCTCTTGCTGGCGCTGAGCGATTGCCTGCACTCTTGGAGATTGAACCAGATCGGCAAGCTTGATTTCGTCGAGAAAGCCAGACATTCGTTTGCTCAAGGTGCTCCACAGCTCATGAGTCAGACACACTTCGCCTTCTTGACAATCTTGTCTGCCATCGCAACGGGTGACATCAACCGACTCATCCACTGCATTGATGATCTGGTAGATTGAAATATCCTCGGCGCTGCGCATCAGCCGGTAGCCGCCTGCTCGCCCGCGCATGCCGCATACAAGTCCTTGAGCTTTGAGCTTCGCAAAAAGCTGTTCAAGATAGGGCATGGAAAGTTGCTGATGGCTGGCAATGCTTTTCAGTGTCACGCTCCCTTTGGCAGGCTGGTGCAAAGCGAGATCAATCATTGCGGTCACTGCATAGCGTCCTTTGGTTGTTAGTCTCATACCAATTACCAAGCGGTTTATTTCAGAGTAATTTGGTTGGTATTTTATACAAAAAAATTTTTGTTTTCAAAATTTCTCGATTTGAGGACAGTGTCTTAGTTTGAAAATCAACCCATTCTGCCGGTTGAAACGGGTATAATGATCGTAATATGAATTACTCTCGGAGAAGTAAGATGAAACACTGCCACCCCCCCCCTCCTCGCTAAATTAGCAGCCTTCTCTCTGCTGGCGATGCTGGCTCTGCCAGCACCCGTACTGGCACAGGTGGACTGGACGATTCTTAACGGAACCAAAGGGCCGAACGCCTGCCCGCAAGGCCAGACTGAAACTCGAGCGGGATTGATAATGGTCCCCGACTCTTTTTCTTCATCCTCGATCCAGCTGTCCACGGCATCGTCATCGCCGGCGTTCTTTACGAATATATTTCCAGGAAGAGTATTGAATGCGAACGTTTATTTAAGCCTGTTAGAAGATGGAAAAACCCGAATTGGCAGTCCGAAAAATTTGGGGAGTAGAAGCGTAGCAGTACCGCAGCAAAACACCACCTTCACCAATCTGAAAAAGGCAACGCGATACACTGCGGTCATATCTGTGGGGTCGGATTTTACCGCCGACATCGTCTCAAAGGCCTGCTTCAAGACGGAGCCCGACCTGGAGATCCCCCTTGGCTCGGGTCGCGGCGGCGACGGTCCCGGCGATTCGTGGTCAAGCGGGTGCTACGCCTTCAGCAAGGACCCGAATCAGATCCGGGCTTGCTTCTGCGGAGCCAGGAACTCGTCGGGCAGCTGGGCGCGCACAGATGCTGAAGACGGCTACGAATATATGATGGACGCCGCCTGGAGAAACAGAGTGGGCTGCACGACCAACTGACGGAGCCGGAACGGCCACCGCCGTGCGGCTTGCGGCCTCGTCCGGAAAACCGGAAACCAGGGACAGGGGCGGCCTGCGGGCCGCCTCTTTCCAATCAGATCTTGCAATGTTCGAACTGAGCTACTGCCGATTTGAGATCGTTTTTTGGAGCAACTTGCGTTGGCGACCAAAAACCGGAACGCCTTGCTACGGCATGCATAGTTCCAGCATATAAGCGGTGTCCAAGCATCTTGTGCCGCCAATAGTTGCTTCAAATGGAGAGTCGGCATTGAGATCGTAGCACTCAATGTGCAACACATGAACGAAGATACGGTCATCAAGACAGTCTTTAATACGATTTGATCTCCGCCGGTTCTGTCATCCAGACAGACAGCATTGCAAAGACTTGCAATTGGCTACTCCAGCTTTGGGGACCGCTTAGCATTGCACAGCCATGTCCTTTCAGTGATGGCGTGACCGCCTATAGTGAGCTTAGCGATTCATAAAATTGCAGCAGCTAAAAAAATTGAAGTGCAGATCGAATTCGGGCGGTTTACTGAGAGATGACAATTTCACTTATTGCTAAATTTTTTCAACAAGACGGCGAAACTTGGCTAGAAATTCTGGATCGTAGTCCTCATCCACGTGATTCGAGTTCCACAACCCTGACTGTTGAACTTTCTCGCGGTTGCAACAGTGCCCAAGCCAATTACTGGAAGCTTTACTAACCCTTTCATTTCGATAGCTGCTCAAAAGTGCTATGGAGTTTCGTTCAATACATCCACGCCAGCTCTTTGGGCTTGGATCATCTTTGATAGGCACCCACAACAATTCCATCGCACCTAATGTCTCGCTCACCTTCTGCTCCAAATTCCGCTCCATGCATTCTGCTTGATCTATCTCCATTCCAATACTTTCCGCCTTCGCTTTCCTGCTACCAGTACCCCAAGTGGGCACATCGAGTTTGTCACGACAAATCAACGACTGCCCCACGAGCTTTCGGAAAACCGACGAGCGATGGTTGCCACCGGGCTTCTTTTGAGTGCCTCGATGTTGACGCAACCGACCCCACAACGTACTCTTCGCACCAGCCTTAAGCGCGTGCGTGCCAACCCGAACCACCCTCGGCGAACACTCATTTCCGACATGGAATTCCCCTTCTTCGAAAAAGAAATATACCCCTCGCGATGGCCAACCTTGCTTACCGTCACACTCTCCCAGCAACCTCTTTCCGCCCAGCCGCTCGCTTAACACTTCGAGCGTTTCGTAAAAATTCTCTAAGTCATCATGCCGACTCATTTTTCTATGGCCTTTTTCAACCACGCCAATTGCTCTCCGATCCGCATCTTCTCAAGCGGGATCTCGACCGTCAAACCTTTCTCCTGAATTTTAGTAATCAGGAATTCTCGATACTTGACCCCAGCAAGAAAAACCACTCGATCATAACCGACAAGTTTTGGCAGCAGTTTTTTACACACATTGTCTGCCCACTCTTGACGCTTCGCCTTGCGCATGGTGTTCAAAGTCTTTTCATAAGGCGCAATAACCAAATCAGGATCCAATAGCCCATGCTCTGCCGATAAAATGAACCAATCGCATCCAGTCTGTTCCACGTATTTTCGGGCTTTGCAAAACCAATTCGATATGTACAGGTCTTTCGCTTCAACCGGAGCGGCTTGTTTTTTAGAAACACAAGATACAAGGCAAATTGTTCTCACAATACTCTACTCCACAGTTTTAACATCGCAACGTATTGCATTATATCTTAGCGCAAGGTTTTGTCTGTCTTGCAAGCTTTATGACCGCTGATGCACTGTAGAAGCGACCTCGTTTAGGAGTGGACAATTCCGCCTATGGCGGGCCACACTGACAAGGAAAGAACAGAATTATGAATGCTTCAACATCAATAGGTTAGCGACTCACCCTGATTGAGAGTGTAGCCAATCCAGCATCGCGATGCGTACAATTGGCGTTTCTTACGCACATGAGGTTTACTGTAATATGAGAACGAATATCGACATTGACGACGAATTGATGGTTGCATCAATGAAAGCATGCGGCGCAAAGACCAAAAAAGAGGCCGTCGACCAAGGTTTGAGACTGCTCATCAAGATGGACCGACAGGCTGGGCTCCGGAAGCTTCGAGGCAGGTTGCGCTGGGAAGGAAGTCTTGACAACATGCGACCTGACAAATGATCGTTGCGGATACGTCTGTTTGGATAGACTTCTTCAACGGTGCGAAGAACAGAGAAAGCGATTTGCTTGACTCTCTGTTGAACTCGCAACCGATATTGATGGGGGATCTTATATTGGCGAAGTTGTTGCAGGAATTACGATATGACTGCGATTACTTGCTCGCGAGCAGAGAGCTTGCCTGCTTGCCGTTTGCTAATATGGTCGGTCGGGGGATAGCATTGAGTAGTGCGAGAAACTACCGGACTTTGCGTAAACGGGGAATTACGCCATCAAAGGCAATTGATGTACTGATTGCTACATTTTTGCATTTGCAATCAGCACAAGCTGTTGCACCGAGATAAGGATTTCGATGCAATGATCGACATCATCGGGCTTGAAATGGTTTAGTGCATTCACAAATTGCGCAACACCTAGACTGATCGAGCCGTTGCGTATTGGAATTGCATTTGAAGCATGTCCGGTTGAACCATCACGCGCTGGTCATGGACCGTTCCTACGAAGACGATGAAATCCGCCAGCTGGCCGCCAAGCCCGGCTTCGCGCCGGCGGCACCGAAGCGCAGACGGGCCGAGCCCAGGGACTGCGATAAGGTGATGTACATGCAACCGGCGCAACGAGACCGAGCGGCTGTTTTGCAGGCCCCGAAGGCTTCCGCAAGGTTTTCTCGCGCTTCGACAAACTCTATGTCATGCAACTCAGTTTCGTTGTTTTCGCGCTGATCTTCGGTGCTCTACGTAGCGTTAACACGCCCTAATCGAAAGCTGTAAGCAAAACGAAACAGGCGAATCAACCACAACCTTCGAACAGAAACTCGAAACTTTCTCGCCAAGGCGCATTGGCGATACCATGCGCCGGAATAGCTTGACCTCCGACTGTCCACTCCAAGCCTGCATTCGACTCAATCAGATTTCCTCATGCGCCGGCTGCGGCGTGAAATACCTGACCTCTGCAAACGATTCCAGCAGGCATCGCTAGCAATACGCCCCGAGCGACCATCGCCCCCAGCACTCTATGACTTGTGCAGACATTTCAACGGAGACGACCGCCTACCATCGCTTTGCATACTCGAATGTTGTTCAATGCATTCATTCAAGTGAAATGGCAACTTGAATCTGATATGCTTCTATTTTAGAAATACATACCTTTTTTCCTAAAATTTAAATGAATAATAAAAAGTTTTATAACATTGAAAATAAAATTATTTCTCGGATATATGGCCATGGTAGGGGTTGGGCATTTACCAAGACTGATTTTGTGGCTGAATTTAGCGAGGCGAATATTCATCAGGCACTCTCCAGCTTGACTAAGTCTGGCAAGATCCGCCGCGTCTATCGGGGAATCTACGACTATCCTCGCTATAGCAATCTTCTGGGAAGGCAATTGAGTCCCGACCTCGATCAGGTAGCGCATGCAGTGGCGCGTAAATTCAACTGGCGAATTCAGCCTACCGGTCATACAGCCTTAAACCTTCTGGGCCTCTCCACGCAGGTTCCAGGGCTTTGTATCTACCTCTCCGACGGCCCAAACCACAAATACAAAATAGGGAGCCATTTTCTGATCTTCAAGAAATCTGCTTTGAAGGATGTGGGTTTCAAATACAGGGAGAGTGGTCTGATAGTACAGTCCCTGAAAGCGCTGGGTCGAGAACATGTTGATCAGAAAGTAGTCGAAGGCATCCGCCGGAAACTGGAGCCGAAGATGTATGACCGCATCCTCAAGGATACTCGTTCGGCTACTGGCTGGATTTACGACTTGATCAAGCGCATCTGCACAGAGGCTGATTGATGGACAAGGTCGCGCGACTTCCTGCGCAGGAACGTAGCGAACTTTTTGCGGAGACAGCAGCAAAAAAGGGCATCACGCCCGCAATTGCGGAAAAGGACTTTTGGGTAACCTGGGTATTGAACTGCCTGTTCAGTGCACCGAAGCTTAAGCATCTGCTGATTCTCAAAGGCGGCACTAGCTTGTCAAAGGTATATCACTTGATCGACCGTTTCTCGGAAGATATCGACCTGATCCTTGATTGGCGCGTTCTAGGCGGAGATCGCCTCTCAGCCGAACGTTCCAAAACCAAACAGGCTCAGTTGAATGCGACGATCAATGATCGGGCACAAGATTACATCGGTGGAGAACTGCTGAGATTGGTTAAAACTGCCCTTGATAGCGTATGCGGCTGCGATGTGGGCACGGACGACCCATTTGTGATTAATGTCAACTACCCTGCCGCCTTTCCTGACGACTATATCCGTTCACAAGTGCGACTGGAAATCGGCCCGCTGGCATCTTGGCTACCACATGAAGAGCGCAGCATCAGCTGTTATGCAGCAGCGCACTTTCCGAAGGTTTTCGAATAACAAGAATGTTCTGTAAAAGTTATCAATGCGGAGCGAACCTTTTGGGAAAAAGCCACGATTCTGCACCAAGAGGCTCATCGACCTAAAGGAAATGCACAACCGCTCCGATATTCTCGTCACTACTACGATTTGACCAAGATGGCTCAATCACCGATTAGAAAACGTGCCTTGGCCTATCCAGACATGCTTGCTAGTGTAGTAGAGTTTAAACAGCGATTCTATCCTCGGGGTTGGGCCAGATACGATCTGGCAAAGCCGGGTACTATAGTGCTGGTACCAGAGGGACGTGTGCTGGCTGCTGTTAGGTCCGATTATCGCGTAATGGAGAAAATGATCTTCGGCAAGGTGCCGGAATTCGAGGAAATCCTGACGATTCTCCAAGCACTGCAAGGGGAAATCAATACTCCGTTCGACAATTGAGCTAGTAGCAGAGCGAAGCATGTCCAGAGTCAAATACATGTAAGGTCTTCAGCCTATTCTATCGTATCGACATGATCGGGGACGAGATTTCACCGCGCCAAGGCAACCTGCGCCTCGAGGCTGCTCGACCGCCCGGTCCGCCAGGCGCTGTTCGACATCGGGCCGGTGCTGATCGACGGCGGCAGCGAGTCCGTGGCCGAGCTCGAAACCGCCTGCCGGCCGCATCAGGCACCCGGACAAACGGCACCCATGCAGGCGTATAACCGGAACTTCGACCAAAGTGCGCCGGCCGCCTGAAAAATCTCACATGTATTGAACCCGTACAACCACCACCGATCTGGCGGATTTGCTGTATATTCTTCGTCCGGATGCTTCGTGACGGGTTGATTGTTCAACTGAATCTGCCCAGTCTGGCACCTCATGATGTTGCAAATAAACCCGGCATCCATTTCATAAAACTTGGATATGGAGCACAGCTCGGCATATCGCTCAAGATATTTCGTTGCCGATTACGCAATGACCACGACACAGATTTGAAGTCAAAATTGGTTTCAACATCCACTACGACCAAATCGGCCCACCGAAAAGCTGCGAGATCAATCGATCTTGACTCGAATCATCCGCCGGCAATGCATGATCCGGTTTGCGGCATGGCGGTCGATGCCGACACCAGGCATCAGCATCAGCACGAAGGCAAACTCTATCGATTCTGCCGTGCCGAATGTCTCGAAAAATTCCGTGCGGATCCAGACAAATACCTCAATCCCAAGCCCGTAGAAGCTGACCTGGCCTCAGCAATGGTCGAATACATCTGCCCGATGCACCCGGAGGTTTCCAGTCTCGGGCCTGCAAGCTGCCCGGAGTGCGGCATGGCATTGGAACCTGCCGACGCATCCGCAAGCGACGAAGGCGCCCGCCTTGAAGCGGAGGATTTCAAAAAGCGACTGATCGGTGCCGTCGCTTTCGGTCTTCCAGTCGTGGTTCTAGCGATGGCGCCGCATCTCGGCTTTCCGCTTGACCGGCATCTGCCCAGCAATCTTTCCCAGTGGCTGCAACTACTGCTCTCCACGCCGGTAGTGCTGTGGTGCGGGCGGCCATTCCTTGAAAGAGGGTGGCAGTCGCTCAAAAGGCGCTCGCTGAACATGTTCACTTTGATCGCAATCGGTGTATGCAGCGCGTACCTGTTCAGCTTTGCCGCCGTGATTGCGCCCGAGCTGTTTCCTATTGATATCCGCGACACTCAAGGCCGCGCCGATGTGTACTTCGAAGCTGCCGTGGCGATCATCGCGCTTGTACTGGCAGGCCAGCTGATGGAACTTAGTGGTCGACGAAGCACTGCCGACGCCATCCGCGCGCTTGCGCAACTAATGCCAGACGAGGCGTGCGTGGTGTCCGGGCAAGGCGAGGAGCAAGTGCCGATTCATCGTGTTCGTGCGGGCGACAGGCTGCGGATACGTCCCGGAGAATCCATACCATTAGACGGCAAGGTGATCAGCGGCAACGCAAGTGTTGACGAGTCGCTGCTTTCAGGCGAGTCCCTGCCGGTTGGAAAAAATAAAGGTGACAGCGTCTTAGCCGGCACGCGGATTGTCAACGGAAGTTTGATCGTTGCAGTCGAGCAAACCAAGTCGGAAACCCGCCTCGCTCACATCGTTCGCATGGCGGCGCAAGCTCAGCGAAGCCGCGCGCCCGTGCAGCGAATCGCCGATAGGGTCGCCAGCATATTCGTCCCAGTGGTAGTTGCGACCGCTATCGCTTCATTCATAATCTGGCTCACCGCCGATGCTTCGCTGTCATTCGCCTTTACCGCGTTCGTCACCGTCCTGATCATCGCTTGCCCCTGTGCGCTTGGACTTGCCACACCGCTTTCCATCGTAACCGCAGTTGGGCGTGGGGCTCGGTCAGGGATTCTATTCAAGGATGCTGAGACTTTGGAACGAATGATCAAGATCGACACGATCGTTTTGGACAAGACGGGCACTTTGACAACCGGGGAACCGGTCGTTTCGAACATCCTGACAAATGGCGATCATTCGCGCGAATCGCTCCTCGCCATGGCCGCAGCGGTCGAGCGTAGCAGCGAGCACCCCCTCGCGCATTCGATCTGCGCGCACGCCGATGAGCTTGGGCTGCGCGTTGCGGATGCAGCCGACTTCAAAATGACGCCAGGGCGCGGAGTCGCTGGAATTGTCGATGGGCACGATGTATTGGTGGGCACAGAACAGTTCTTGGGCAGCGCCGACCTGCGGGTCGAAACATCAACCGCCGACATCGATTTGATGCGAAGGGAGGGAAAGACGGTTGTCTTTATCGCAATCGATCGCACTTGCGCCGGCTTGATCGCGGTCGCCGACCCGATCAAGCCCAATGCGAAGGCCGCGATCGAAGCCTTGCGCCGGTCCGGACTGAATGTCGTGATCGCATCTGGCGATGCGGAGGCGACGACCCGCCATGTCGCCCATCAGCTCGGCATCGCAACAATCCATGCCGAAGTGCTGCCCGACGAAAAAGCGCAAATCATCAGCGAGTTGCAAAAATCAGGCCGTATCGTCGCAATGGCTGGCGATGGCATCAACGATGCGCCGGCACTTGCTCAAGCGGATGCCGGCATTGCCATGAGCACCGGCTCTGCTCTCGCGCTCGACTGCGCCGGCGTTACCGCATTGTATGGCGATTTGAGCGCGATTGCCCGCGCGAGGCGAATTTCTGGCGCAACGGTGCGCAACATTCGTCAGAATCTTGCTTTCGCCTTTATCTACAACATCGTTGGAGTCGCCATTGCGACCGGTCTGCTTTATCCGGTTTTCGGACTCGTCATGTCTCCGATGTTCGCCGCCGCTGCGATGAGCCTTTCATCGGTTTCGGTCATTGGCAATGCGCTTCGCCTAAAGCGCCTTAAACTGTAGACCTCTAGTGCCGTCTGCTTTCAGCGATAGAACCGCGGCAAAGCCCCGAATATTCCGGCGCAGGCAACTGCCAAGCATAGCGATACAACTACATCGAAACCGGCAAGGTGCCACGACACGATGCCTAAGGCGCCCGCCACCAGGCCAACCACGCCGATAAACGCGCGCCGGTAAATCATCTCAACTCTACGCATGGTGACTTCTTCGCCATGCAGCGATCTTTGGCGGCTTTGGCGCTCATTGATGCTGATGGCAAACTCGTGAGCCAGTCGCGGCATCTCGTGCGCATGCGCATACCAATAGGGCAGCTCGTCTCGAAGACGCCGTGCGACTCCTTGGATGCTGTAGCGCTCGCTCGCCCAGCGTTCGACATGAGGACGAAGGTTCTGACTGAGCTTGAGCTCCGGGCAAAGCGACCGCACCTCGCCCTCAATGCTGCCGACGGTATGCTGCAGCACGAGCAACTGAGGCTGAATTCTGATTTCGAATTCGCTCATGATCTTAAACAGCCGACCGAGCACCCAGCCGATCGGGATATCCTCGATCGCCTTGCCGAAAATCGGCTCGCTAACCGCTCTGATCCTGACTTCCAGCGCCTCGATCGAAACGTACTCCGGCGCCCAGCCGGAACGTAGCGCCGCTTCGGCTGCAGCCCGGTAATCGCGTTGCGTCAATCCGGTCAAAATGTCGGCAAGCAACTCACGGTCCGAATCGGTGATGGTTCCCATGATGCCGAAGTCTACGACTCGATATTGCCCATCGGTTCCGACAAATATGTTGCCTGGGTGAAAATCGCCATGGAAGTAGCCGTCGCGAAATACTTGCTTGCAAAAAAGCTCGACGATTCTTTCAGCTAGCCGGGCAAGATCGATGCCTGCAGCGCGCAACGCGTCAAGGTCGGAAAAGCGAATGCCTTCGACACGCTCCATGACCATGACTTTTGTCGAGGTATAGTCCCAATAGACTCTGGGCACATAGATGGTTTCATCATTTTCGAAGTTGGCGCGAAAGCGGCTCGAGTTGGCGGCCTCGATGACCAAGTCGAGGCTATCGTTCAAAGCGCGTTCGCCCGATCGGACCAGTTCCTGCATCCGGAACAGTTTCGCATCAGGCCAAAGGCGCGTAATCAGCTTCGCGAGCATATGCAGCAGATCGATATCGCGGCGCACATCCTTTTCGACATTCGGGCGCAGCACCTTCACCACGACATCATCGCCGGATACCAATCGGGCTTTGTGAACCTGCGAGACTGAAGCCGAAGCGATGGCTACGGTGTCGAAATCGCTGAACACCGAATCCATCGGCTCTGTTAGAGATTGCTCAACGATCGCCCTCGCTTGTTCTCCAGAAAAAGGCGGCACCTGATCTTGAAGCAATTGCAATTCGCGAATGTATTCTTCAGGCAGAAAATCCGATCGCATCGACAGCAGCTGCCCGAACTTGACAAAGATCGGGCCGAGCAGATACAGCACTTCGCGCAAGCGTTGGCTAAGCGGCATTTGCGCAATGGCAGGGGCAGGCCCCGGCAACAGGCTGATCAGCGGCCGAATCCAGCGGTTATAGGGCACCGTCTCGAGCAGTTCATCCATGCCGTATTTTCTGAGCACACGCAATATTTCCCAGAATCTGCGCAATAGCATTAGCGACTTCATGCTGCGCCCTCCTTGCCGAGACGCAAAACGCGCTGCTCAAGACGCTCGACATCAGCAGCAAGCGTGTCTACGTCATCCATGAACTGATCCACTCGTTGTCGGTGCGGCAACAGCGCAAGGCGATCTTTGAATGCGCCTGCAATCGTTGACCCTGGCGCGGCGCCCGCCGCTCGATCCCTAAGCCTCCGCACTGCCGTGCAAACAGTGCGTGCCGGAATGTCACCGATGCGCTGCGACAGCAGCTCTTCGTAGTCGAAGTCGAGACTTTGGTAGATCCGGTAGACGCGCTGGGCGCGCTTAAGGTCGCCAGTCATCCCAATGCCGTCGAATTCGAACGACCCCTGTGCCTGGCGAAGCGGCAAGGTCGCAAAGGTGGCAAATGATCCGCGAACAAGAATGTCCGGTTGCGCATCGGATGCACGAGTCACGCGGATACCGTCGGCAAGAATTTGCACCTCGATGGAAATGCCGAGGTCGGTGAATTCCAATCGGATGTCTGTCCGGTCTAGTGCTTGCAAGGCATCGCTAAAATCCTCGTCGGTTCGGCACATCGCATTCACTGCTTGCTCAGCCGCTCGGCCGACAGCGTCGCACGCCGTCTGAAACAAAGGGGTTAGTACGGGTAGGTTCATGCTAGATCTTGCGGCCGACATGAAGCGCAACAATGCCGCCAGACAGGTTGAAGTATTCAATCCGCTCGAATCCTGCGTCAGCCATCATGTCCGCCAATGTCTCTTGATCCGGATGGCGTCGTATCGATTCCACGAGATATTGATAGCTCTCGCGATCTTTTGCGACTAGCTGCCCGAATCTGGGGATCAGCTTGAACGAATAGGCGTCGTAGAGGGCATTGAAGGATCGATTGACGGGCTTTGAGAACTCCAATATGACCAGCCGCCCACAGGGCCGCACCACGTTGTGCATCGACGCGAGAGCTTTGTCGATGCGAGTCACATTGCGCAGCCCGAATGAAACCATGACGATATCAAAGCTATCGGCAGCGAATGCGAGCTGTTGCGCATCCGTCTGCACGCAAGCGACTTGCCCGAGGAAGCCCTGATCAATCAGCCGGTCTTGTCCTAGACGCAACATCGACTCATTGATATCGGACAGCACGATACGCCCTTTCGGACCGATTTTCTTTGCCAGCGCGAGGGTGATATCGCCGGTGCCGCCCGCCACATCCAAAATGGAACTATCCCTGCGCACGCCGCTGCAAGCGACAGCGAATCGTTTCCACATCCGATGCAGTCCGAACGACATCAGATCGTTCATCAGGTCGTAGCGTGGCGCAACCGAGCTGAAGACTTCGTCGACGAGGGATTGCTTTTCACCTTCGGCAACCTCCCGGTAGCCGAAGTTCGCTGTATTGTTGCGAGGGTTCAAAGCCGGATTACTGCAGTGATTGCGATTTTCGCTGGTAGCCGGCCTGCTCGAGTCGCTTGAGATAGGCATTCCAGTATTTGTCTTGATTGAGGCCAAGCTCGTAGAGCAAATCCCAGGTGTAGATGCCGGTATCGTGACCATCGCTGAATCGCAGCACAACCGCGTAGTTGCCCACCGGCTCGATGGCGGTAATGTTTACCTGCTCCTTGCCGTACTGCAAAACTTCTTGACCGGGCCCATGTCCTTGAACCTCAGCTGACGGGGAATAGACTCTGAGGTACTCGCAACCCAGGCTGTAGCGATTGCCGTCGCTGAATGCGATTTCCAGAAATCGCGATCGCTGGTGCAGTTTTATCTCGGTCGGTTTAGGCTTCACGTCCATGGTTCAGGCAATTGGCTTGTGGTCAGTTGAGCCATTTGGCCACTAGCTCGGAAAAGTAGCTGAGTATGCCGTCAGCGCCGGCGCGCTTGAATGCGGCAAGGGCTTCGAGGATCGCGGACCGCTCATCAAGCCAGCCGTTTTCGATCGCCGCCATCAGCATCGAGTATTCTCCGCTGACCTGATAGACGTAGGTTGGCATCGCAAATTCGCGCTTGATGCGATGGACGATATCCAGATACGGCATACCCGGCTTGATCATCACCATATCAGCCCCTTCGACGATGTCCAGGGCCGCCTCCCGGATGGCTTCGTCGGTATTGGCCGGATCAAGCTGGTAGGTACGCTTATCGCGTGCTCCGAGATTGGATGACGAACCCACCGCGCTTCGAAATGGCCCGTAGAATGCGGATGCGTACTTGGCGGAGTATGCCAAGATGCGAACATCGTGATGGCCGTGGCTTTCAAGCGCTTGCCGGATAACGCCGACCCGCCCATCCATCATCTCTGAGGGCGCAACGACCGACACCCCGGCCGCGGCGTGGGAAAGCGCCTGCTTGACAAGCGCTTCAAGAGTCGCGTCATTTTCGACATGGCCCTCGCTACTGGTCAAGCCGTCATGTCCATCTAGGGTAAATGGGTCGAGCGCAACATCGGTGATAACGCCTATTTCAGGCACGCCTTCGCGCACCGCTTGGATTGCGCGCTGCACGAGTCCGTCAGGATTGTACGACTCTTCAGCTTCAGCGCTTTTTTTGTGGCGCGGGACGACCGGAAACAGGGCGACCGCAGGTATGCCGAGCTTATTTAGCGAAGCGGCTTTTTCCACCGTCAGGTCAATGCTCATGCGGGTGATGCCCGGCATCGATTCTACCGGCTGCGCAACACCTGAACCCTCGCATACGAACAGCGGCTGAATCAGGTCATTCGTCGTCAAGGCGGTTTCGCGCATCAGCCTTCGACTGAAATCGTCCCGGCGCATGCGGCGCATGCGGATGGCGGGGAATTCGCTTTGAGCCATGGGTCGATCTTAAGCGGCAAAAGGACGAATCGCTTCGTTGACGAGCTCGGCCACTTCTGCTGCTGTGCCGGAAGCGCTGATGGTGCGAAGCAGCCCAAGCTCTTCGTAGTATGCCAGCAAAGGGCTAGTCTGCTCGCTATAGACGCCGAGACGCTGGCGGATCGACGTTTCGTTATCGTCCGGGCGCTGAATCATGTGCGTGTGTCCGCATACATCGCAAATTCCTGCCACTTTGGTCGGCTTGTAATGGATGTTATAGATTTCGCCGCAGTTCGCGCAAGCCCGACGCCCCGAAAGGCGCGTGACGACCGCTTCAAGAGCGACATGCAAGTGCAATACAAAATCGAGCGGTCGCCCCAGCCGCGCGAGCATGTCCTGAAGCGCCCGGGCTTGCGCGTCGGTGCGAGGAAATCCATCGAGGATAAAGCCGGCATCAGCGGCCATGGAGCCAAGCTGATCGCCGATCAGGCTCACAACCAGTTCATCTGGAACGAGGTCGCCGCGACTCATGATCTTCGCCGCCTTGAGTCCAAGCTCGGTTTTTTGATCGGCTGCATGGCGCAACAATTCTCCGGTCGAAATGTGCTCTAGTCCGTAACGGGCGACAACGAGCTTTGCCTGACTGCCTTTCCCGCTTCCAGGCGGGCCAATAAATACTGTATTAAGCATTTGGTATCTGCCCTTAAGCAACACAATTCAAGGCCGAATGCTCTCGGCCGCGGTCGCCGCAAAATAAAAACCATGGCACCACGATTTCATGCCCAATCATTAGGCATTTTACGCTAAATGCTCTTTCGACTGACAAGAACGGCTTGCCAAGCGAAACCAGCTTGGATATATGCGCTTTTGTCTCGGCGACCGCCCCCGCATTCAGTTGCAAGGCATGGCCATCGCAAAGCGGATTTTTCATATTATCAATAATGATTATTATTACTATTTACATTCACATTATGTTTCTATTATACTTTGCGCCGCATCGTTGCACTTGCAACCACCGATTTCATAAAACCCATGAGGCACGCCAAATGAACATTGAACTACGATTGAAAGCAAAAATCCTGATCGCCGCAATCGCAAGCCTCGTCTGGACCGCGTCCACGAACGCGACTGACTATTACGGCAATTTTCCAGTAACCGTGAAAAGCTACGCGGGAAACAAGACCGACTCGACCGCCTATAGCGGCCAGATCGCAAGGCACCTGCTGCACAATTCAATCAAAAAGCTGGCATCGAATGGCAACGGCGATTCGAATCCCGAGCTCATGGCGCAAATGATGGCCTACTATTCCGGCACTGATGATTCGCGGAAGATACTCAGCCCCAATAGCAAGGATGGCTTTCCAGTCAAGCAGACGGCTGTCGCCGAAATCTCGAAAGGAAAGGACCTGAAGGGAAAAACCTATCAGGGCGCAGTCACTGCTTGGCCAGGAAACATGACAGCGGCAGAAGTGATCGAGTTCTGGATCGAAAAGGCTTCCGCAGCAAACAAAGGCTTCGACCCGCTCACCGGCTACGACTACCCTCAACTCATTTCAAAGTTCATGATGGGCGCGGTGTTCTACAACCAGGCGGTCGACAATTATCTTGACGAGCGACTAGAAGCGAGCAAGAACCCGAATGACAAACCCTACAAAGATGGCACATACTACTCTGGAAAAGAGCATGTTTGGGACGAGGCGTTCGGCTATTTCGGCGCACCGTCTCACGCCCTTTCGCTTCAACCTAAGCAAGCCTATGCCATCGCAAAATCCAACCCTGAGGTGTTTGCGGATGCCGATCACAATGGCGACGGCATCATCGATTTGTATGGCGAGATGACCTATGCGCATGCCTACTACGCTGCCGATGCCGACAAAAGCGGCACCTCGTACCTGCACGGAATCGTCAGCGACTTCCTCGCTGGCAGGCGGCTGATCGCAAGCGCCAACAGCAATGCGCTCACCGATGATCAGCGAGCTGAACTGAAACGAATCGCCGCCTCCATCAAAACTCAGTGGGAGCAAGTCATCGCTGAAGCGGCGTTCAAGTACGCCGGCTCAGTCTATCAGGATTTGCAAAAAATGATGACCATCATCGAAGCCGACGGCGACATTGCCAAGGCATTTCGCGCCTACGCCAAGCATTGGGGCGAACTGAAAGGATTTGCAATGGCGCTTCAGACCGGCGGCAAGGACTTGGGCGGCACATCCGTTGCCCTCAACCGACTGATCGGCTATGGACCGGTTCTGCTTGGCGGCGGTCAAGTGACAGGCATTGATTCAAATGGCGGCTATGAGCTTGGGGGAGGCCAGGCGCTAGGCGACTACATGGTAAGCATGATTAAAGCCCAGCAGCTACTTGCCGAAGAATTCAACCTTTCCGCACGCAAAAACGATGTGACCAAAGGGCTTGACGATCTCCTTCACTCGCTCTCCGAAAGCAAAGGCGCTGAAAACGATTAAACCCTGCGACGCGCTCATGATGCGGCAAAAACGCTGAACCAGATCGATGATTGACGCGTTGCAGTCTTTCTCGCTTGAACTGCTCGAGAGCTTCGTGCAACCGCAAAAGCGCGTTTTCTGGGGCTACCTGGCTTGCGCAGGCATCATCGCCTTGCTTTGGTGCCGGTTCATCCGGCACCAAAGCGTCCTGGATGCATTGCGCACAATATTCGATCGCCGCGCATGGTGGTCCAAATCAGCGCGAACCGACTACAAGGTCATGGCCGTCAACAGCGTGGTCGTCCCGCTTATCGCGCCTAAGTTGATCAGCCAAGCGGCTGTGGCATATATCCTGTTTGGAGCGATGCATGGCATTTTTTCGGGACGCCCCATGATGGCGGCACAATGGCCGGACTGGACGATAATGGCGGCGTTTACCGCAACTTTGTTCATCACCGACGACTTCGCCCGCTACGTCGTGCATCGCCTGCTGCATCGGGTGCCGGCACTTTGGGCATTTCACAAGATTCATCACAGCGCGACTTCGCTCAATCCCCTGACGATCTTCCGCACCCATCCGGTCGAAGGCGTTCTATTCATTGCTCGAAACGCGCTGGTTCAAGGCGCCTGCATCGGCATCTTCGTATTCTTTTTCGGCGAGCGAGTAGGCCTGGTCACCATAATCGGTGCAAATGCCTTCAACTTCATGTTCAATGCGCTGGGGTCGAATTTGCGGCACTCCCACATTCCGATACGCTACTGGCCTGCCATTGAACGCGTCCTCATCTCGCCCGCCCAGCACCAAATTCACCACTCGATCGACCGCAAGCACCACGACAAGAATTTCGGCGTCGTATTGGCAGTCTGGGATCTGGCATTCGGCACCCACTGCTTTTCGGAGCCGAATCAAAAGCTGAGCTACGGGCTGGATGCGGACAGCGATATCCACAACCGCAACCTGTCCAGCGTCTATGTTGGTCCGCTCCGCGAGTCTGCCGCAGCCATCAACCAGGCACTGGCCCTGGTTGCACGGCGCAGCCTCGCATTCCTTAATCGAGTCAGCGCCAAAATGACCGCTTAAACTGCAACAATCGGCAATACGAACAATTATCATTTGCATTTGCAAACGCTATGCGCGAATCACCCGCAATGTCAAAGGAGGCACTCATGGTCTTTGACTCGATAAAGAATCAAGCAATCTGTCTTGCCATCGGCGTGACCGCGGCGGCGACGGTCCTTGCGCCGAACCCCGCAGTCGCAGCCGAAAGCGTCGTCAATATCTACTCGGCAAGAAAAGAAGCCCTCATTTTGCCTTTGCTGAAGCAGTTTCGAAACGAAACCGGAATCGACTTCAACCTTGTGACCGGCAAAGCGGATGAACTGCTAAAACGGATCGAAATTGAAGGCAGCGCCACGCCGGCCGATGTGTTCATCACAGTCGATGCCGGAAGGCTTCATCGGGCCAAGCAAGCCGGGATCTTGCAGCCGATCGATAGTGCTAGGGCTAGTGCCGCGGTACCGGAAAATTTGCGTGACAAGGATGGATACTGGATCGGGCTGTCGCAGCGCGCCCGAACCATCATCTATGCGGCAGACCGGGTAGACCCTGCAAACCTTTCAAGCTATGAACGACTTGCCGACCCTCAATGGAAGGGCCGCATCTGCGTTCGTTCATCTGGCAATATCTACAATCAATCACTAGTCGCATCGATGATTGAATCGGTCGGTACCGAACAAACCGCGCAATGGGTCAACGCGCTGGTGCAAAATTTTGCGCGCCCGCCCTCAGGCGGCGATACCGATCAGCTTCGGGCTGTCGCCGCCGGCGAGTGCGATATCGGAATTGCCAATACCTACTATTTCGGCCGGCTGACCGCGAGCGACAAAGAGCAAGACCGCGAAGTCGCAAGCAAGCTGAAAGTGTTCTGGCCCAATCAAGGCGATCATGATCGGGGCGTTCATGTAAACGTCAGCGGCATCGGGATCATTACACACTCGAAGCACCGCGCCGAGGCGGTTCGATTGGTCGAGTTTCTGATTACGCCCGAATCGCAGGAATGGTACGCTCAAGTGAATCACGAATACCCTGTAGTGCCCGGGGTGCCGCATTCCGATGTGTTGATATCGTTTGGCAAATTCAAGGCCGATAGCCAAAATCTGACTTCTTTTGGACTGAACAACCGCGAAGCTGTCAAAATCATGGATCAGGCCGGCTGGAGGTAGTTCGAAACCGAATTGCCGCTAGCCGCCCTGCCAGCCAAGCTTGCAAATGATTCGATCTTGCACGCGTCAGTTTGGATGCGTCTGAACGGTTTGCAACCGTGCGGCAAATTCAAATGCTGATCGCGAAGAACAAATCAATGGCGATCAGAGTGCTCGCCCCCGCCATTGCCCTGATCGTCGCAACACCGGTCATCATTATCGCGCTATCCATCTTCTCAAGCGGCAGCGCCGAGATCTGGCATCACCTGCTCGATACGGTCCTGACCGACTATGTCGTCAACTCGGTCGCGCTGATGTTCGGGGTCGGCACCCTCACATTGCTAATCGGAGTGCCGCCGGCCTGGCTCGTTGCGGTTTGCGAATTCCCAGGCCGGCGGATTTTCGCCTGGGCGCTTCTTCTGCCTTTAGCCTTTCCCGCCTACATCATCGCCTACACCTATACCGGCGTACTGGAGTTTTCCGGTCCGGTGCAGACTTGGCTGCGAGGACTGACGGACTGGCAAAGCGGCGACTACTGGTTCTTTCAAATTCGTTCCCTAAGCGGCGCAATCGCGATGCTTTCTTTAGTGCTTTATCCCTACGTGTATCTGCTCACACGGGCGGCGCTTCTCGAGCGTTCGACCGCCTCGTTCGAAGTCTGCCGAACCCTCGGCTACAATCATGCCAGCATCTTTTTTCGAGTCGCCCTTCCGCTTACGCGCCCGGCGATTGCAACCGGCGTATCGCTTGCGCTGATGGAAACACTCGCAGACTACGGCACTGTGCAATACTTCAACTTGAGCACATTTACCACCGGCATCTTTCGAACCTATTATGGCCTCGACGACTTAAATGCCGCGTTTCAGCTCTCTGCAGTCCTGCTCGCATTTGTCGCGCTGCTAATTTTTATGGAACGGCATTCGAGGCGCAAAATCGACTACTTTGCACCGGATGGGCAATCGCTGCACGAGTATCGAATTCAATTGCGCGGCAGACAGGCTATGCTAGCCTGGCTGTGCTGCGCTGCGCCGATATTGCTCGGGTTTGCAATCCCTGCGCTGATTTTGCTGAAGTGGACGGTATTCGATGCCCAAGCGGATTTGGGCAACTTCCTTTTGCTTATGTGGCACTCCTTCTACCTTGCGGCGCTTGCCGCGGTCGTCGCGGTGTCGCTTGCGCTCGCACTCAGCTATTCGAAGCGCCTGCAAAACACAGTATCGACCCGCTTGTCGGTCGGCGTGGCCGGGCTTGGCTACGCGATTCCGGGCACCATCGTCGCGGTTGGCATCATCGTCCCCCTTGCGTGGCTAGACCATCGGATGATTGATGCGGTCAAGCAGTTGACCGGCCATGAAGTCGGCTTGATTTTTTCCGGCTCCATCGTCGCGCTGCTGTTCGCCTATACAGTGCGATTCCTTGCGATTTCACTTGGCACGGTCCAAAACGGGCTGGACAAGATCAAGCCGCAGCTTGATGATGCGGCGCGGTCGCTCGGCAGGGGATCAATCGAAGTGATGCGTTCGGTGCACGTGCCGCTGATGCGCAGCACCGTGCTGACAGCCTTTCTCATCGTATTTGTCGATGTGCTTAAGGAATTGCCGGCTACATTGATTCTGCGTCCATTCAATTTTAACACTCTGGCAGTACGCGCCTACGAACTGGCATCCGACGAAAGACTGGTGGATGCGGCATTGCCTTCGCTTACAATTGTGCTGATCGGGGCCGTGCCCGTCGTGATGCTGAATCGGGCCATTTCCAAAAGCGGATGGCAATCGCAATAGGTCTTGAACACCAACTTTTTTGATCGGTCGTGCTGTCTCTTGAAAAGGTTTCGCTCGCATACGGCGATGCGCCAGTCGTGCTGGATGCCTCTTTTTCGTTGCAGCCGGGCGAAATCGGTGCGCTTTTGGGGCCGAGCGGATGCGGCAAATCGACCCTGCTTCGGGGGATAGCGGGTTTTGAGGCGCCGACCGCCGGAAGCATCTCCTGGAATGGCAAGACGCTTTCCAATTCCAGCTCGGTCGTCGCGCCTGAACGTCGACGAATCGGCATGGTATTTCAGAATTTTGCCCTCTTCCCGCACCTGAGTATTGCAGCCAATATCGCATTCGGGCTTCGAGATCTGAGCAAAGATCAAAGGCTTAAGCGAGTCAGCGAACTGATGGAGCTGTTCGGGCTTGGCGGCATGGCCCGGCGAGCGCCCCACTCGCTGTCTGGCGGAGAACAGCAGCGCGTCGCGCTTGCGCGCGCCTTAGCGCCGAAGCCGAACCTGCTGCTTATGGATGAAGCGTTTTCTAATCTTGATGTGGAGCTTCGACTCACGCTGCTGCCGGAAGTTCGTGAAATTCTCAAGCAGGAGAACATTTGCGCCCTATTGGTAACCCATGATCAGCATGAGGCATTCGCGATGGCCGACAAGATGGGGGTCATGAATCATGGGCGCATCAATCAGTGGGATGATCCTTACGCGATCTATCATCGCCCTGAAACCCGATTCGTCGCTGAATTCGTCGGCGAGGGCATTATGCTGAAGGCGACCGTAAGCGATTCCGGCAATGTGCTGAGCTCGCTTGGCACCTTTTCGCTGCCGGAAGCCGAGCGGCTCGCTCCTGGCAGTCAAGTGGACATACTGATCAGGCCGGATGATGTGCTGCACGATGACAAAAGCGAATTCAAAGGCGAGATCACGCGTATCGTCTTTCGCGGGTCGTACTACCAATACCGCGTTCGGGTGGACAGCGGGGTTGAACTTTATTGCTTTGCAGACTCGCATCACAAACACGAATTGGGCGAGCAAATCGGGCTGGTCCTGATGCTTGAGCATCTGGTGATATTCGATCAGAACCGCTCAGTGATCATCGATCAAGACCTGGCGCACCCGCAAAACGATGGAGCAGTACATCCGCAAAACAGCAGTCAAGCACGATTCCGCTCAGTTCGAAAGCAACGAAGCTAGATTCGCCATTGTTCAGCCATGCATCATCTGCCGGGCAATGGCAGGCTGTCGTCGTGTGCATGTCGCCGGTCGTGAATGCCGGACAAGCAAGGGCTGCGAACCTTAAAATCGCGTTAGGGTAGCTGCAAAAGGGGATAAAGCCTTGCATAATGGGGGTTTTTGGTCAAACAAAATTTCACCCGCTGGGCGGACCCGATCGGAGCAAGGCTTTATGGACATCCGATCCTGCAAGATTTCCACCACGAAAGACAAATCGGCTTCGCGAAGCGGCTTGGCGGCGCTCGCCGAGCTGATGCGCAAGCTGGGGCTCGACTCCCATTTCGAGCGGCTGATGCCATGTCCGGGCAGCAGCCGCGGCTTGCGCCCGGGGGCGTATTTGACGACGTTCATGCTGATGATGCACGAGGGCTCGCGGCATCCGGGCGCAGCGGCGCACGCTGCACGCCCTGACGCTGGTGAACCGCCGGCTGCTGGCGGTCGCGGCGGAGTTTCGGGGCGGCTCGGTCTCGCCGAACGCGCGCAACTGCGAGTTCGTCCGCCAGTGCGAGCGCGCCCTGCCCAAGGGCGCCGAGGCGCATCGCGCCCGCATCGACGCGGCGGGGTATCAGGCGAGGATCATCAACCACTTCACGAGCCGGGGAATCGGCTACGCGACCCGCGCCAGGCTCGACGCGAGCGTGGCCGGGCAGACCGGGGCGCTGGACGAGTCGCGGTGGCAGCCGTTCATCGAGCGCGACGGGACGGCGAGCCTGGCGCAGCAGACGGCGCGGTTCCTGCACTCGATGAACGACACGCCCGAAGCGTTCGCGGCGGTCGTGCAGCGGAGGCGAAAGTCCGGCCGGCAGGAGCTCGAGCTCGACTGCCCGCAGGCCGGCGACACGCTGTCGCAGGGCGGCTGCATCTACCGGGCGCTGGCGACCAGCTTCTACCGGCGGAGCGACTCGCGGGCGGTCCGCTGATGCAGCCGCAGAGGGGACGACTCCGAAAACCGCATCCGCGAGCTTCGCAGCGGCTTCGGCGCGGCGCATCCCCCGTGCAGCGACTTCCATGCCAACGCGCTGCATTCCGCGCTGCGCATGCTCGCGTTCAACCTGTTCGCGCCGATGCGCCAGGCGCTGGACGCGAGCTGCGAGTCGATGCGCATCGAGACCTTTCGCCGGCGGCCCTGCTGCAGGGCGGGCAAGATCGTGCGCCATGCCCGAGGCCGGGCCTTGAAGCTGTGCGACGCGGTCGGCATGATCCGGGCGATGGCCCTGGCGCCGCAGCCGCCGGAAACGCAAAAAAAGCATCGCGCGCACGACAAAAAAACCGGCTGCGTCCCGGCGCGTTGCGGACTGTCATTGATCTTTCGCCCCGGTTCCGCTCCTCCGCCCTTTTCGGCCGCGTCCCGCCCGCAAGCCCGCCCGGCATCGCCGCGGCGAGCGCCAAAATCTCTCCGCGCCCCGGATTTCGGCAAAATCCGCCCCAAAAAAATCTCTAACGCGGATTTTGGGGATTTTGCTCTTTCAGAGTTGAGCAAGCGGGAGGAGCGGCTGCCAAGGCATGCTTATCGCCATCACCTTAGCAAATACGGTTGAAACTAGCTTGCGAAAGTCAATCTTGACATCGCTAGTCACTTTTCATAAGCTCGTTTACAGTGGTTTAGGAATGCGGGATAAGGGTCATAATGACGCATCATCCATCGGAGCATTCGCTGTGACCAATCATCACGCCCACGAAATGCCGGCACTGTATCGCCGAAAGGCGGGGTCGGCTTGAGCATTGGGATAGACGACTCAATTCAGCATATTCGGATTCAGTTGATTCTCCTTTCGGTTTTAGCTCACTGAGCGGGCCGCTGCCGTTCGGACATCCGCGGCAGCCATATGAAGCTTGGCGTTCCAGCAATCCCGGAACTTGCCGATGCACCGGGAAACGTTTTTCTTGGCGCCCGCGCCGTCGGGCATCGGGATGCGCTTTAAAGCTGTCGCCGTATAAATCCTAGGTCTCGATCTTGATCCAGGTCATCCGCTCGCGCTGCAAATGCTCGAGCGCACGGTTCAGGATATCGCTTTTCGACCACCGGTTGATGCGCATCCAATGATGTGCCAATGTCCGGGTTCAGATGCATGCGGGACTATCCGGATTTTCCCGAAGGGCGCAGTCTGGAGGGAAAAGGCCGGCGCACGAAAATTTTCAAGCAGCAGGGCGCTTGAAACAAATCCATCAGTCGAAAGGCGGGAGAAGGCGCCTTGCGAGTCAAACATGCACACCGGAAATTCTATCGTCACGACCCTGTTTGTGACGAACTTGCGAAGCGGGCGGCTGCTCCAGGGCGACACCCTGGCGCTGGGAAAAGCGCCTGCGCGAGCGTGATGCCCGCAGGCAAAGGCCGGGCCAGATGGTTAGGACCAACCACCCGGGCATCGCCATCGAAACCGGCTTCCGCATCAAGGAATCCGAGGCCGTCTGGCCGGTCTCGAAACTGTGCTGCATGCGAGCCAGCACCGCCAGCCACTGCGAGTTCCGCCAGTCCTTGCACCGGCAAGCCGGACATCGACACCGCGCGACACCGAACTGACCCGGTTCGAGCGCCTCTGCAACGTCTGCCAGCCGCATCAGGCGCTCGGACAATCGGCACCCATGCAGGCGTATAGTCAAAACTTAAACCGAACCGCGCTGGCCGCCCGAACAGTCCCGCTTATATTGAGCTCGGAAATTTTCTGACAGACACTAATTGATCTAGTTATAATACGTTTACTTACAGTGTTGCTTGACGCTTAAATATCAACTGGCTTAAAACTTTAAATAGCTGAACGGAACCAACGATGAATAAATCAATTCTTTTTATGCTAATCCCGCTCTCCACCAAAATCAAGGACGGGGGGGGTACGAAACTATGAAATAAAAAAGCATTTTCCCACCTTCAGGAATGCCGGCGCAATTTTATCACTGGCTTTTGCGTGTATATTCCTGCCATCACAGGCAACTATTGCCCAAAACCCCGCATGCGTCATAACAAAAGGAGTCGTTGACCGCGAGGCCGACCCGAACACCGATGCCGCGTTCGAGGAGGGTGCCGGAAGCGATTTCAAAATCACCTGCGCCGGGGTCGCCGCGAATGCCATCACTTCTGACATCCTGCAAGATCTTTTGGACGGAGCGGGCGGCTATGTCGCGGGCCGGTCCAAGATCATCCTCGACCTCAGCCGTACCACCGGTAATGATCCGGTGAGCATTGAGTCGGAGGGCGAGCTGCTCACCATAGCGGGAGTGATCACGAATGCAGGCGAAACTGATGAATGGGTTGTCAGATGGGGTGGAAAAAATCCTGCTTCACCAGGACAGAGACGAGACATGGACCTTGTTGTGCATGCGACGATCATGGCCACTGGCAACGGCAGAAGAGGCGTGCAGGTCGAAGATAATTTCGGCCGAGGCATTTCCGTCTCCAACCGCGGCTCGATCAAGACGACGGGCGATGTGCATATCCGCAATCCGGTCGAGCGTCTTACAGTAAGGCGGGCGTACGGGCTGAAGGTGCATCAGGAAGGAAGTGCCGATGGAGGCTCGATCAAAGTCGTCAACGAAAAAGCCGCGACCATCAGCACGGTTGGCCGCGCCGCAGACGGCATTAGTGTCTCTAAATACACGTCCGGTGAAATCGCGGTAGACAATCAAGGCACCGTCTCGGCAAGCGGAAACAATCACGAGCACACGTGGACATTCGAAGGCAAAGACCAAAAGGAAGCCAGAGATGCCGATGGAATTCAAGTGAGCCATGAAGGCGAATCCGGCGGCACAGTCCTCACCAATTCAGGAACAGTAACGGCGGCCGGGACCGGCGGCCGGGGACTCACCGTGACTTCCGAATCAAGCGGCGGCGTGCGAGTTTCCAATAGCGGGACTGTGAGAACCGAAGGTGGGGCCTGGAGTTCCACATTTGAAGATTTCAATCGAAGAGCCTACGGCGTTTTCGCGCAAAATGTAGGCGGCGGCGATGCAACGGCTGTCAACGAAGTAGGCGGCGTGATTTCGACCGGACTTGAAACTCCAACGGGGAGTGGACTCGCGCGAAGCGGCACTCAGGCTCACGGCTTGCGAGCGAGCAAAAGCGAAAATGCTATAGCTGGCTCATCAGAAGCAATCAACCACGGGACGATCACAACACGCGGTGAAAGAGCGCATGGCATGAGTACATGGGTTCAACTGGGCGACGGTAGCGAGCAGATTGATCCTAGCAAATTGCACACAACGCGAGGCCGAAATTCCGGAACAATCACCACTCATGGCCACGGAGCCAATGCCATGCAAATTATTTCGTCCACCAGCACAAACACAAGCAGCACTGTGCTGGCGTCGAACGAGCGTGGGGGGACGATTACGGTCGGAGGAGAAAACGCCGACGGCATCTTGGCACTCTTCTGGCATGAGGACAGCCAAGATTCAAATGCGCTTGGAACCATAACCGCGACCAACGACGGCACGATCAATGTCATGGGCAGTGATAGGAAAGATTCCGCATTCGACCGGTTCATGCCATCAGGAATCTATGCCGCGTTTGTGTCCGCTGCTAGCGCCGGCACGATTCTCAATAGCGGCGATGTGGAAGTCTACAATCGCGGCCAAATCAACGCGAGCGGAAGCCGGGCAGTCGGCATCAACGCCTTAGCCCATGGCACCGGAGACATCAGGATTGCCGTGGAGAACGGCCGCATTGTCGCCGGCCAGAAAGAGGTGGCGGCGCAACCAGCAGTTGCGGCCGACCCAAATGCGACCCCGCCTGTAGAAGCAAAGCCGGCTGTTGAAGCCAAGCTCAGAAGATTCGGCATCGGCATCCGCGCGGAGGCGAAAACCGATTCCACAACGAATTCTCAAACTGAGGAGACCGACCCATCCGATGACGACGACATCGAGGTCGAGGTCAGCGGCTCATCGACCCAAATTGATGCGTACGGCGCCCCAAGCGATGATGGCGGCACAACTGATCATGACGAATCCAAGGGAATCGCCATCTGGCTGGCTGCTGGCCCGGACGGACACTCCAAAGTGAGCCTTTCGGAAAGGGCGACGGTTAACGCATATGGCACCACTGATGAGCAACGCGGCATTGCGGTCTTGTTCAGCCAAGGCACTGGAACACTGGATATCGACAATGCCAATGTCAGCGGCGATATCATGTTCGCCCAGCCCGGCAGCGCCGGCGGCGAAAACCGGCTAGATATAACCAACGGCAGACTCTCAGGCAATATCACATTCGCCAGTGGCAACTTTGCCGACCGGTTGACTGTCAGGGATTCGAGCTGGACCAGCATCAACGGTGACATCGATTTTGGGGATGGCGAGGACGAGTTCAGTATCCGGGTTCAGCCGGAAGGCTTCGTCGGCATCAACGGCGGCATCGATTTCGGTGCCGGCAGCGACAAATTCAACATTGAAGTCGGGCGAGAGGCGTTCGTCAATATCAGAAGCGGCAACAACAGACCAATTGATTTTAACAGTGGCAACCAAGACGAGCTGGATATAAATGTCGGCCAAGATGGCTTCGTCAATATCGACAGCGAGATCATCGGGCTGCATACCTTGAAGGTCGACGGCCATGCATCGGGCACTGTCCGTATTAGAAAGGGCGTGACTTTCAGCGGCAGTTCTCTCCAGGTCGAAAATGGCAGACTGATTGTCGACGGCATAATCGAACTGGGAACCAGCGGCGAGGTTACGATCAAGCAGCCGGCAAGGCTTGTCTTCACCTACGGCTCGGACGGAACAGGGGGGCAAATCAACGGCGGAAGCGTACATTTTGCCGAGCCCGATGATGAGCAAGTCAACGTCTACGTGGCTCTACGCGATGATTTTGAAAACGACCAGCAACGGCAGGCTACGGTAGATGATCTCGTCGACAAAACTCGGATTCATACTATTTTTTATGACACCCGTCTCACCTACGGCGATGATAAGAATGACCTGAAGAGTCTCAATGTCATGTCCGAAGGAACAGATGAAAAGCTCGGCAACGCGATGGTGGCTGAGTCCACCAATATAGCGACGATCGAATATGATCCGCTGGCAACGGATGAAAGCGACGCTAAGGTTTACAGCGGCTTTCAGACCGTCAAGGGAGATCGGAACGAAGATGTCCCGGAAGCGCAAGGCAATCGTCCAGCGGGCAGCCAAGGTCCTGTCGCGGGCAGCACCGGTTCCGGCAGCGGCGGTTCCGGCGGCGGCAGCGGCGGTTCCGGCGGCGGAGCGGTACTCGGGCTTGGCCTGCTTGCGGTACTGGTCGGCAACTTCTTCGGCGATGATGCCGGGGCGGGCTTCTACGACTACTCCGTCCATGCGCCGCAGCAGGTCCATGTCGCTTCGGTCGATGAACACGGCCTGCTGACCGTCAGCGAGATAAGCGATCAGCCTTATCGGCTTTGGCTGCGTCCGGTGTCGTCGCATCTGTCAGGCATCGGCGATGCCGGCGCAAGCGGCACTCAGTTCGGCCTCGCCGCGCAGAGCGGCCAGTACTTCTTCAGCGCCTCGATGACCCCGGATTCGACCGGTTCAGTGGACGCCCTAGACCTGGCCAGCAACGGCACGGCATATTCGCTAAGCAGCGGCTGGCGCAACGACCGGCATTTCTTCGCGCTAAGCGCATCGCAAGGCGACTATGAAGTTGACTCCGTACTGGATAATCCAGTCGTCAGCAGCGTGCTACTGAGCAGTTCGCAAGTGAGCACAAGGCAGATCCGCGCAAGCGCGGGCACGAACTGGGAAGCCGGCCGGTGGCACTTCGCTCCGACCGCATCGCTGCATCGCGGCACCATCAACCAAAGCGCGCACATTGCGCAAGGCTATGCCTTGGAGGCGAGCGTGCCCAGCTACTCGCAGGACTACTCAGCTGCAGGCCTAGGCATTTCGGCTAGCGCAACAGACTGGCTTGACGCGGCAGGCAGCTTGCGCTGGAAACCGCGCCTGCGGCTCGACTCCATCCGCACCAGCTCGCAGAAAGTCGATGGTCTGACCTTGCGGCAAACCGACCGTCTGGGCGCACTGAGCTTCAGCACCGCCGCCGCAGTGCGGGGATTGCCTGAGACGGTCAACAGCCTCAGTTTTGGGGCAACCGTCAAGACCGCAGCAAGCCGCGGAACATGGAAGATGGGCTATGCCGGATTGGAAGCCGACGGCGAGCTCCACCAGGTCGCGATTGCCGGATACAGCTTGAAATTCTAAGCGGCCGATCCTCTCCGCGACGACTTTGCAGATTCGCCGCGGCAATACAGATCCGTAGCGGCCAACTAGGGTCGCTGCGGATTCTTGCGAGCATGGCGCCAATAGATCGCACAAGCCACAGCCCGCAGGCGGATCAGGCTCGTGCCATGCGCAATTAAAATCCGACTGCGCGCCAGCATGAAACGCAAAGCCGATGCTCATTAATCTGCATCACGCTTCCAATTGCCGGCTCTGCATTATCAATTAGTGCGGACGAATTGACACTTTTACTCAGAAATGCGCAAGCTTTGTAAAAAATATAAGTAATTGATTTTTTTAAACAAAAAATCTTTCATTTTGCAAGGAAGATCGGATCATCTGGGCGCCACTTGAGGCGTTTCGCACAACTGACGTGGATTTTGATGATGCCCTGATCGTTGATAAAGCGATGAAGCCAGGCTCAATCCATGATTCAATGACCGAATTTTTTACATTCGACATCAATGCGTTGAAATTCCAAAAGCGAGCAAACCCTGTTGAGCTTGGCGGGTGCGGTCGTATGCTAGTGAAGATTTGGCCATATTCATAATATATTGAAATACGCTTCACGCGTCTTGTCGGTGCCTTAAAATCGCGTTAGGGTAGCTGCAAAAGGGGATAAAGCCTTGCATAATGGGGGTTTTTGGTCAAACAAAATTTCACCCGCTGGGCGGACCCGATCGGAGCAAGGCTTTATGGACATCCAATCCTGCAAGATTTCCACCACGAAAGACAAATCGGCTTCGCGAAGCGGCTTGGCGGCGCTCGCCGAGCTGATGCGCAAGCTGGGGCTCGACTCCCATTTCGAGCGGCTGATGCCATGTCCGGGCAGCAGCCGCGGCTTGCGCCCGGGGGCGCATCTGACGACGTTCATGCTGATGATGCACGAGGGCTCGCGGCATCCGGGCGCAGCGGCGCACGCTGCACGCCCTGACGCTGGTGAACCGCCGGCTGCTGGCGGTCGCGGCGGAGTTCAGGGGCGGCTCGGTCTCGCCGAACGCGCGCAACTGCGAGTTCGTCCGCCAGTGCGAGCGCGCCCTGCCCAAGGGCGTCGAGGCGCATCGCGCCCGCATCGACGCGGCGGGGTATCAGGCGAGGATCATCAACCACTTCACGAGCCGGGGAATCGGCTACGCGATCCGCGCCAGGCTCGACGCGAGCGTGGCCGGGCAGACCGGGGCGCTGGACGAGTCGCGGCGGCAGCCGTTCATCGAGCGCGACGGGACGGCGAGCCTGGCGCAGCAGACGGCGCGGTTCCTGCACTCGATGAACGACACGCCCGAAGCGTTCGCGGCGGTCGTGCATCGGAGGCGAAAGTCCGGCCGGCAGGAGCTCGAGCTCGACTGCCCGCAGGCCGGCGACACGCTGTCGCAGGGCGGCTGCATCTACCGGGCGCTGGCGACCAGCTTCTACCGGCGGAGCGACTCGCGGGCGGTCCGCTGATGCAGCCGCAGAGGGGACGACTCCGAAAATCGCATCCGCGAGCTTCGCAGCGGCTTCGGCGCGGCGCATCCCCCGTGCAGCGACTTCCATGCCAACGCGCTGCATTCCGCGCTGTGCATGCTCGCCTTCAACCTGTTCGCGCCGATGCGCCAGGCGCTGGACGCGAGCTGCGAGTCGATGCGCATCGAGACCTTTCGCCGGCGGCCCTGCTGCAGGGCGGGCAAGATCGCGCGCCATGCCCGAGGCCGGGCCTTGAAGCTGTGCGACGCGGTCGGCATGATCCGGGCGATGGCCCTGGCGCCGCAGCCGCCGGAAACGCAAAAAAAGCATCGCGCGCACGACAAAAAAACCGGCTGCGTCCCGGCGCGTTGCGGACTGTCATTGATCTTTCGCCCCGGTTCCGCTCCTCCGCCCTTTTCGGCCGCGTCCCGCCCGCAAGCCCGCCCGGCATCGCCGCGGCGAACGCCAAAATCTCTCCGCGCCCCGGATTTCGGCAAAATTCGCCCCAAAAAAAATCTCTAACGCGGATTTTGGGGGCGAAAGGCGTGCTCAGCAAACTTTCGGATGAAAACTGATTGGCAGGCAGACTGATAGGCTACGTGGGACCGGCGCGATAGAAATCACGCCTTTTGCACCGATACTTCGGATACTCAATTAGCCGCTTTTGCCGGAGCAAAATTCAGCCTCGGCGAGGGCCGGTGAGGTTTCTATGCCGATAAAACATGCGCAAAGTGGCGCTATTGCTTTGCGACCGTGCCGAAAGACTCCGATCAATTGTTGGGAGAGGTGCGAACGCAGATGTTTTCAGTCCGCACCATGTGATCTAGCAGGCGAATCAGTGCATAGACCGCGTCGATATTGGGTGTCGGCACCCCGGTGAGCTTGCCGAATTCGACGACTGTGCCGATCAAGCCCTCTAGCTCTAAAGATCTACCTGCCTCGATGTCCTGAAGCATTGAAGTCTTGTGCTTGCCGACACTCTCTGCACCCTCGATGCGCCGCTCGTTAGACAGGCGAATTTCCACTCCCAGGCGCGAAGCGACCTCGCGACACTCCGTCATCATGTCGTCAACGAGTTTGCGGGCAGGCTCGTGCCGGCAGATGTCGATCAGCGTAGCATGCGTCAGCGCGCTGATAGGGTTGAACGTCAGGTTGCCGAGCAGCTTGAGCCACGTTTCGGCTCGTATATCTTCGATGACAAACGACTTGAAGCCTGATCGATTCAGAAGATCGGCAATGCGATTGGTTCGCTCCGTCTCAACCTTGTCGAGTTCTCCCACCGGAAACCGAAAGCCTTCGATGTGCCTGATCACTCCAGGTTCGATGATTTCAGCCGCCGGATAGGTGATCGTGCCGAGGATGTTCTTGGGGTCGATGCCGTTTTTAAGCACGCCGCCCGGGTCGACCGACTCGACGGTGCGGTTGTCGTGTTTTCCGCCTAGACGCTGAAAATACCACCACAGTATGCCGTTTTGCACAGTCAGCAATGTCGACTGAGGCCCAAGCAATCCGGCGACTTGATCGACAATCGGGGCAATCTGATGCGACTTGACTCCTAAGACGACCAGATCTTGGACTTCTACGGAAGATATGTCGTCGGTTGCGACAGCACCTTTGGCGACCTCCTTGGTACCATCGTTCATGATGAGCTTCAGGCCGTTGGCCTTTATTGCTTCAAGATGCGGCCCTCTATCAACCAAGGTAACGTCTTCACCCGCGTTGTGCATCTTGACGCCCATCATGCCGCCGATCGACCCGGCTCCGACAATGCAAACTTTCATGATGAGTATCTCCGTAAATTGCAAATTGGTAGATTTTATCAGAGTCAATGCTGTTCAGCAGATTGACTGCTGAACGAATTCTTGAGGGTAGTCGCCGCATTCCATGTCCGGGTTCAGATACATGCGGGACTACTCCTTTCTGGAGGACGCAGTCCGAAGGGAAGGGGCGGGCGCGCGAAAGCATTTTCAGGCAGCATGGCGCTTGATAGCAATCCAGCAGCCGAAAGGCGGGAGAAGGCGCCATGCAAACCGAATGTCCGCACCGCAAATTCTGCCGTCTCGACGCGGTCCGCGACGAACTTTCGCCGCAGGCCGCCGAGCGCTTCGACCGGCTCGACCGGCTTCGCTGCGAAGGCGCGACCGAGCCGGCAGCCCTGAAGTCGGCGGGCTGCTCCAGAGCCACGCCCTGCCGCCCAGAAGCCCCATTTGCAATGGCTGCGTCGAGCGCGCCAACGCCGCCGGCCGATACGAGTTCCACCAGTTCTACGCCGGCGAGCTGAGCGTCGGCGAACTGAACGTCGAGCTGGCCAAATTCGAGCGCTTCTGCAACGCCTGCCGGCCGCACCAGGCGCTCAGGCAAACGGCGCCCATGCAGGCGTATAATCGGAACTTCAACCAAAGCGCGCTGGCCGCCTGAAAAGTCTCAGATGTATTGAACCCGTACAGTTTCGACTGCAAGCATCAGACACTGTGAGCTATGCAGCTCATAATCGATCACCCGAGTTAAATTGACCCTATGAAAGAATGGCTGTTTCCTAAGCCAAGCCCGGCAACACCATTGCCGGAGGATGTGTGGCTACGGCACACTGATCGTTCCGAAGCCGGTCGAGAACCGTTTTTTTGTGGCAGAGATGCCGATTATGAAGTGTTTCGATCGGCGCTTTTAAGCCTTGATGATGGAGTCGTTGGCGGAGGAACCATGATATTCCAGGGTGCGCCGGGAGCGGGGAAGTCTGCTTTGATGCTCGAGTGCATGGAGGCTGTTAGATGCCATTCAACGCCGGAAGACCCCTGGGTTGCAGTTTCCATCTACCCTGAAACACTATCATCCTCGATTGCCGTGGTAAGACGCATGATTCAATCGGTCAACAAGGAAAACGAGCGCCTTGCAAAAATCGCCAGCGGACCAGTCTGTGCAGGGCTAAGGCATTTGCTTAAGCAGGGCGAAACGTTGCTCCATAGCCTTGCAGAGCGAGGAGTTGCAGTGGGTGGCATCTCGGTGAGTACTAAGCCAAGTGCCGACAGCGACTCACAACCGACGATGCCAGCCGAAATAGCATTTCTGGATGTCTCCGCCCTACTTGAAAAAGTTCGAATCGTGGTGTTTGTGGATAAGGCGCAGAACACGCCGACAACAGATTCAGCCAAAGGGGTGATAGCTTGCCTTCACCACCCGCCCGGAAAAATTTCCCTGGTCGCGACGTTTTTCGATCTAAGCGACACTAGGCGGGTATTGCGCGACTGCGGACTGTCGCGATTCGCGCACGGGCGGGTACGCGATCTGGAGACGCTTTCGATGGAAGAAGCAACCACCTCATTTCGACGCATGCTTGATGCCTACTATGGCGGGACCAATGAAGAGAAAATGCTATGGGCGAAAGCCCTGGCGAAATTGTCTCAGGGATGGCCGCAGCATATCAACTGTGTCGGCACAGCGGCCGGGCTGGTACTGCGCTCCAATGGAGGACGAGTGCAACAGCCTTTTCTGGAACAAGCGTTGGAACACGGCATAGACGGAAAGAATGAGTACTACGAAGGTCGCGTGGAAGCCGGTTCCAATCGACCGTGGGTCTATCGGCATCTGGCGGAAGCCGCAAGCAAGAAGGAGGGGGCAATGTCGAATATCCTGTCGTACGACGAGATCGACATGCTCACCGAGCCGGCACGTCGCAAGAACCATGAATCCATGAGCGAATTTCTAGCCAATGCGCTGCATGCCGGCCTGCTGGCATCGGTACCCAGAATCCCGGATCATTACAAGATTCCGATCCCTTCTCTCGCCGACTATCTGCGATCGCTGCCCGACAGACCAGCGCACTCCGACTAAAAGGTCAAGCAGGCGTTTTAGCGACAGGCTTTATCTGTATCGGAATTTAATCGACGAAAAGTCGCTTCAGTGATACGCGATTCAACCAACCGCTGATGGCGGTCTCCGCACATCTAAAATGCAAGCAAAATGCCTTTGGCCGCCAAAAACATCTCAGTAAACGACTTCAGTATCGCACTTGCAAATCAAAAAACCGCTATCAGGACTCAGCTACTAGCTGTCTTGTCGCGTTGTACAAGGATCGAAAGCAGTGCCAGCAAGCCAGACCCGGCCATCAGGAAAAAGGATACCGCATTCAGTACAGGGGTCGAACCCACTTTATGCACCCGGTCGAACATCGTAATCGTCAAAGGCGACTCCGACCCAACCAGAAACAGGGTAGTATTGAAGTTTTCGAACGAAACCAGAAACGCCACGATTCCCGCCGCAATCATTGCGGAGCGTAGATACGGCAGCGTGACAGTTCGAAGCACTCTAGATGCGCTTGCACCTAGATTGAGCGCGGCCTCTTCCATCGTGGTGTCAAACTTCTTGAGCTTTGCGGTAATCACCAAAGAGGTAATTGTTGCAGTAAACGAAATTTGGCCAAGCACAACAAGAAATATCCCCGGCCGCAGCAGCTCGACTTCAATGCCGAACCGGTTTTCGATTCCGTTCGCGGCTGAGCTTGCAAGCACGAGAATCGAAATGCCAAGAATCACTCCAGGAATGACGAGCGGAACGATCATCATGATGTAGAAAAAGTTCTTCCACGGAAAATCCTTGCGTACGAACAAAAACGCATTGCAAGTGCCAATGAAAACGGTCAGCAACGAAACCATCGTTGCGATGATGAACGAATAATACAGCCCTCTGAGCAATCGACGGTCGTGAAACATGCCCAGCTTCGGTTCCGTATCGCCGAAAAACCAGCTCAGCGTGAATCCCTGCCAAGGCAAGGACGGAAACAGCGAATCGTTGAACGCAAACGCGCCCGCGGAGATCAGCGGTGCCGCGAGAAAGACGAAAAACGCCAGCACATAAGCGCGATAGGCCAGCAAGCCCTTGTCGAACTTGTGCTTCGCAACCAGCATGGCAATTCAGGCCTTGGTCACTGTGTTCGCAAGCGACTGTCCGGTCAGCCGCAGCCCAAGCCAAACCACAAGAGAGGTAAACGCCAGCAGCAGCATGCCGAAAGCGGCGCCAGATTCCCAGTTATAGCGCGTGATGAACTGATCGTAGATCTGTTCGGTAAACCAGCTTGAATTCTTGCCGCCGAGCAGTATCGGGGTCAAATAGCTCCCCGCAGTCAGCATGAATACGATGATGCATCCGGATGCGATGCCGGGCATGGCGTATGGAATGATGATGCGTCTGAGGACTGTAAATCCGCGCCCGCCGAGATTGTAGCCGGCTTCGATCAAGGTGCCGTCCATGCCGTCGAGCGTAGAAGCTAATGGCACGATCATGAACAAGATTACCGTATAGACCAGCCCGATCACCACGGTGATGTCGTTGTAAAGCATTTCAACCGGCGCATCGACCAAGCCGGCCCACAGCAGAATATTTGACACAACGCCGGTCTCGCGCAGCAGCAAAATCCAGCCGAACGCGCGGATCAGGTCGCTCACCCATAGCGGGATCAGGCAGACCAGAAACAATGCGCCACGCATCCTGGGGCCTGCAATCTTGGCAATGTAGTAGGCGATTGGAAAGCCGATGATCAGCGATAGCACTGTGACGAGCAGCGACATGGAGCCGGTCCTGATCAGCGTATTCCAGTAGATGGGCTCGTTGAAAAACTCTATATAGTTGCCCAGCCCCAATTCATAGACTCTCGGAGCCACTTTTTCGCGCAACGACAAAATGACCATTCCGACATGGGGCAGCAGGATCAGCAGGACGATCCATAGCGCGAATGGCGTGAAAAGCAAGATCAGCGACAGGCGCCTGATGTCTTTTTGCATGTTCTGCGCAGCTAGCTTGCGAAACACATGGTCTGCTCGCAAGACCAGATCAAATTGACGCTTTCGCCAGGACGCAAATCCGCTTCGCCGCCAGTCAGCACAACGTCGGCTTCAATCAGCTGACCGCTTGAACTTCGAACCAGCGCCCTGCTGTTTGCACCGTTGAACAGTAGGCTGTCGATGATGCCCTTGATGCGGTTTTGGCCCGAATCAGGCGATGGCGAAGCTTCGCCATCGCGCTCGACACGAATAAATTCCGGCCTGATGAAGATATCGACCGAACCCGCACCCGACACCTTTCTATCCTCATTTGGATTGGCGAGCAGTTCGTGCCCGTCTTGCGTTCGCACTTTGATCGCCTGACCCGCAACATCGACAACGAAACCAGACCAGCGATTGCTGTCGCCGACGAAGCCGGCAACAAAAGCCGATTTCGGATTGTGGTAGAGATCCTGCGGGGTCCCTACCTGCTCGAACCTGCCCTGATTCATGACCGCGACACGATCCGACATGACCAAGGCTTCGGATTGATCATGGGTGATGTAGATAAAGGTGGTATCGAACTGATGCTGCAACAGCTTGAGTTCGATCTTCATGGCTTCGCGCAACTTTAGATCGAGTGCGCCGAGCGGCTCGTCAAGCAACAGCACGTCGGGGTCAAGCACCATGCAGCGAGCGACCGCAATGCGCTGCTTTTGCCCGCCAGATAGCTGATGGATCTCACGCTCAGCGACATCCGGCAATGCAATACGCTGAAGAACGTTTTTCACCCGTTTGTCTATCTCGTCTTTGGCGACTCCGCCGCATCTTAAGCCATAGGCGATGTTTTCGTAAACATTCATCATCGGAAACAAGGCCAGGTGCTGGAACACCATTTTGACGTTGCGCTTGTTCGGCGGCGTATTCAGAACCGACCGCCCCTTGATGCGAATTTTGCCAGAATCCGGCTGCTCAAAGCCGGCAATCATTCTGATCAGTGTCGTCTTGCCGCAACCGGACGGGCCGAGAATCGAAAAGAAGCTGCCGCTTGGAATTTGAAACGATACGTCGTCGACAGCGAGTATCTTGCCGAAAGACTTGGAAATGCTGTCGCATTCCAAATCGGCGGAAAGTGGATTTGTCATGCGGCGAACGCCTCGATGACGGAAACAGCGCTTTCGGTGCGCCGCACGAGCGTCAATGATGGCCCGTCGCAGTGCACCGAAAGCCGAGCTATTTCAATTAGCCGCCCGTGGCCGCCTTGATCTTCTCTAGAGCCTTGCCTTCCATGTCCTCGATGCCAGGGGGAATGTTGGCAAAAAACTGCAGATTAGCAACATCTTCAGCTGTGAATGCGGCGTTGACGGCCGCCTTTTTGTCAGACGGCAGCAGGTCGGCGCCATTTTTGACAGCAGCGATTGCGCCAGTGCTGGCGGACATGATGGTTACGTTTTCCGGACGGAGCACGAAATTGATCCACTTGTAGGCGGCGGCATCGGCCTTGCCTTTTTTCGGCAGTGTAAATGTATCAATCCAGGTCAGTGCTCCCGTTGACGGCGGCACAAACACAATGTTCGGGTTTTGATTGAATATTCTGTAGGCGGTCGAATCCCACGTTTCAGAAGCGACGATTTCACCCGAAAGCATTAGCGCCGCAAGATCGTCCCCGCCTTTCCAGTATGCCTTGACATTGTCCTTGCATGCGATCAGCACATCGACGACTTCATCGAGAATGCGTTGATACTCATCCAGATCCGCATAGGCGGCAAACGGGTCGTAGCCTAAGGAGAACGCCGTGCCAAGGAGGATGGTGCGCTTCAGCCGCATCGATGTCTTGCCCTTGTATTTCGGGTCGCAAAGATCAGACCAGTGCGCGAAATCCGGCACCTTGGTCTTGTCGGCC
The DNA here is from genome assembly GCA_965214875.1 of Arenicellales bacterium. GTDB lineage: Bacteria > Pseudomonadota > Gammaproteobacteria > Arenicellales > JAJDZL01 > CBDAUN01. Next base: position 237,623 of record OZ243980.1, read on the forward strand.
ATCAGACCTGAAGTTCCCCATTGATGCGGAACGGAATAGACTTCGCCGTCGATCGTGGTGTTTGCCTTGGTGCCTTCAAGATGCACCGCCGACATCATTGAAGTGTCGATCTGAGACAAATCAAGCGGCTTATAGATGTCGTATTCCAGCTGCGCCGCGTGTACACGGTCGTGGCTAGGCTGAGCCAGATCGAATCCTGCTCCGCCGGTAGCACGCAGTTTCGCGATCATTTCTTCATTGTTGGAAAATGTGACTTCGACCGTGATGCCGGGATTTTCCTGCTCGAATTTCTGAATCAGCTCTTCGGGGGCATAGGAACCCCAGGTCAGCAGACGCAGGGTTTCTGCCTGCGCAATCGAAGCGATGCCGAATGCCGCTGCCGCGATCGCAGACAGGATTGTGGTTTTGATTTTCATATTCAAATCTTCTCCATTTGACGATTGAATGAGTCGAAAGGCGCTGAAATGATTTTTCTCCGTGTCAGCTCGATTGAACAGCACAGACGATATTGGTTTTGATTTGATCATAGTCACCTAAAGGGGCGTATATTGTAGCGACAATTGCGTGCATGAGATGAATCTTTCACCTCATGGCGCGGCCATGGTGTCATCTGCAATTTTTTCAGAAACCGTTCAGGGTCAGGCAGAACTTGCCCAACTGGCAACTTGATGTAAAACTGGAGCCATGGCTTCATTTTCTGACCAAGGACGGGCTAGTGCCAAGGATAAACCTGGCCTCCAAAGATCAATGAGGGTGCCAAGAAATGCGAGCCCGGCGCAGGTTGGCGCAATTCCGAATCCAACAATACAGGGCTGATTGTCCTTTTCACGTCAAGCGGGTTCCTTTTAGAGCCGTTCAAGCGCTCCCTGAGGGCCGGCCTGAGCGCGGTATTTTCATTTTCTCTTCCAGAACGGCGTACGACCGACCCATCATGCGGTAATCCGTAAGCGCGGCATTGCAGCTCTTTGCATTCGCGCAGAGGCCAGCGAAGATGCTGGAAACATTTATTGCCTAAACCGATGTAGTTCTGGTGAGCATGATAAAAAAAAGCTAGTGCCATCGCAAGTAATTCATATAGAACGTAAGGGGAACAGATGCTTGTTTTCAAAGCATTTCTCCCTCATTTTTTGCACAAATGCAGTTTTGGGGTGTCGATGTCCCCGTTACCATGCCGCCACGGGGCCAGTTGCCAATATAATCCGTTGCTATGCGAACGTTCAATACCGCCGGACCGATCGTGCCGGCAAAGCACTACCACATTGCGCCGCTCGAGCGCGTGGACCGGGATGAGGTCTACGAGCTAATCGAGGATTGGAGGTATTTCATCCTGCATGCGCCGCGGCAGACCGGCAAGACCTCGGCGCTGCTGGCCCTGATGGACGAGCTGAACGCCTCGGGCCGCCATCGCGCGGTGTATGTCAATGTCGAGCCTGGCCAGGCCGCGCGCGAGGATGTTCGCGCCGCGATGCAGGCGATTCTGGGCGGGCTGTGCCGAAGGGCGCGAATGCTCGGTGACGGCACTTTGGAGCATGGCGCATGGCCCGAGATCCTGGACACTTTCGGGCCGCACGGCGCCTTGCAGGAGCTGCTGGCGCGCTGGGCGGCGGCGGATTCTCGCCCGCTGGTGCTGATGATCGACGAGATCGACGCGCTGGTGGGGGACACGCTGATCTCGGTGCTGCGCCAGCTGCGGGCCGGCTATGCCGAGCGTCCGGGGCATTTTCCGCAGTGCGTCATCCTGTGCGGCATCCGCGACGTGCGGGACTACCGGATCCATTCGAGTGCCGAGAAGGCGGTGGTCGCCGGCGGCAGCGCGTTCAACGTCAAGGCCGCGTCGATCCGGCTGGGCGACTTCGGCGAGGCCGAGGTGCGATCGCTTCTGCTGCAGCACACCGGAGCGACCGGCCAGGGCTGGAGCGGGGAGGCGCTGGCGGAGGTGTGGGAGTCGACTGCGGGGCAGCCGTGGCTGGTCAACGCGCTGGCGGCCGAGGCGCTGAAGAAGGCCGAGGATCTGAATGCGGCGATCCGGCATGAGGACGTGATCGACGCCCGGGAGGCATTGATCCTTCGGCGCGACACGCATCTGGACCAGCTGGCGGACAAGCTTCGCGAGCCGCGCGTCAAGCGGGTGATCGCGCCGCTGGTGAGCGACGGCGAGGCGGCATCGTTCGCGTCCGACGACTTGCAGTATTGCGTCGACCTGGGGCTGATCGCCCGAGACAAGCCGGTGCGCATCGCCAACGCGATCTACCGCGAGGTGGTGCCGCGCGAGCTGATCACCGATGCGGACTGGTTCATCGCGCACGAGACCGCGTGGTACGTCCAGGACGGCAGGCTGATGACGGATCGTCTGATGGAGGCGTTCCAGGGGTTCTTCCGGGAGCATTCGGAGCACTGGGTCGGCCGGTTCGACTATAGGGAGGCGGGGCCGCAGCTTTTGCTGCAGGCGTTTTTGCAGCGGGTGGTCAATTCTGGCGGTCGGATCGAGCGCGAGTACGGTCTGGGGCGGGGGCGCCTGGACCTGCTGGTCGAGTGGGGCCCTCGGCGCCAGCGGGAGGCGGTGGAGTGCAAGCTGCGCAGGAACGGCCTGGAGCGCACGATTGCAGAGGGTCTGGAGCAGCTTGGCGGGTACATGCGGCGGTGCGGCACCGCCGAGGGCCATCTGGTCATCTTCGATCGCTCGGAGGATAGATCGTGGGACGAGAAGGTGTTCCGGCGCGAAGAGTCCGCCGACGGCAGAAAGGTGACGGTCTGGGGCATGTGAGTAGATGGTTTCGGAGCGGCTAAGCCGGCCCGAGTATTCTTACCCTTGCTCGACAATACTCAGTCGCGCCTCGCTATCAGACCGCGTTCGAGATGCATGATGGATCACCTGTCGTTTCGGTTGTCCAAATCAGACATTGCCGAGATTACAATGCAGAGTTGGAATTGCAACCGGCGCGATTGACCGATAGTGGCTCAGTTTGAAAGTTTGCCTATTTTTGAAAGGAAAACGGGCATAATAGTGGGAAACTCATTCCCCAATCCAACTTCGGAGAGAAAGATGAACATTTACATAACCCCCCCCCCTCGCTAAATTAGCAACCCTCCTGCTGCTGGCAGTGCTGACCGGGCCAGCGCAGGCCCAGCTGGTCATTCCACCGACCACCGGCCCGGAAGCCTGTACGCAAGGCGCCCCGTCAGAAACCGGAACGGGTCTACTTACTACTATCGGGACTCCCACAAACAACAGCCTGACATTCGGCGTGACAGCATTCAGATCTCTTGTGAAATTTACACTGTATGCGGGGGTTCAAGAAGGTGGCCAGGGCACTCCACAGCAGGTAACAAATCTCGGTACATCCCAACCACTGGCGGCACAGTCCCTCAACTTCACCGGCCTGAAGAAGAATACGCGCTACACAGCCATTGTATACGGCGGCCCAGCAAATCCATATATGAATCCGGTCGTCCGCCATTGCTTCAAGACCCGCGGCGAGTTCTCGACTGCGGAGCAGAACCTGTTTTTCGAGGGCGGTGAGTGGAAACCCAACCTAGCCCGATATAACCGGACCGGGTGCTATGCGGTGGCCAGCACGAAGCAGGACATTCGGGACTGCTATTGCAACGGCACGCGCAACGGAACACACATCCTCGCCGGCCAGACTGCGGCGAGCCGGGCGCAAAGGCAGTATCTCAATTGTCCGGACCTCGACAGCTGAGCCATCCGGCTATCGGGAGCGCGGGCCGCGTGACGGCGTCAATCCGGCACCGGATATCGGTGGAATATCGCTGAACATCCCGGATACAGGGCGGCCCCGCGGCCGCCCTGTCCTACCATGTGTCTTTGCCATTTTCAAAGTGAGACACTACCGATTGACCAATGCGGCGAGGCAGAAAACTTCCACCCAAGTCCCCGAAACTTAGACAAAACTACTTCGACCTGCGGCCCCGGCAACGGGGATAGTTTACACAACCAAAAAATTGGCCATACTTTCCGCTTCTTTTGACCAGCCACCCATCAACGCATTGCTCGCAATGATGAAACGCTGCTCCGCATTCACACCGGCTCATCGTTGAATTGGCATCGACACGCACCGGCAATCCAATTCCGCAAGCCGGACATGCGGGCAGGATTGCATCGCAATTGTCCCAATGCTCGCAAATGTACCGCTTCCCCTTTGTCAATCGCATCTGCCCGCCGCATCTAGCGCACCGATACCGTCGCGGTTGCGCGAGTCCATATTCGCTCACACCGTACTTCTTGTCGCCGAGAAACTCCTGAACGAAGCTGGATGGGCTGTCTTTTCGGGCAATGATTGAAACCGACTTTCGCGCGCGCGTGAGCGCTACATAGAACACGCGACGCTCCTCAGCATGCTCGAACTGTTCCTGCCGCGAAAGCACAATGCTCAATAGCGGGTCGTCAGCCATTTCCGAAGGCAGGCCGTGCCTGCCCTTTTCCGCGCCGAGGATAATCACGTGGTCCGCCTCTAGCCCTTTCGACGAATGGATAGTACGGAAAAATACCGACAAGCGGCTGTAGCGACGGTTGATGTCGTCCAGGTTGCGCGGCTTGAGCCTGTTGTATCGCCCCACCAATAGGACACTTGCCGATTCTCCATCGAAGCCATTCGAGATGCGGCCCAATGCCTCCTCAAGCCGTTCAGCATGACGAGCGCTTGCGCTCCAGAAAATCGAAATGGCAGGAGCGTCGGAAGTGTCTGCGGGAATGACATTTTTTTCGATCTGCGATGGATTTCTCAAGACGAAACGGCGCGCAGGATGCGCGATTTGATCGACGCATCGGAAAGTGCGCTCAAGCTTCGCAACGCAGAAAATTCCGCCACTCCGACCTAAAACACCGCCAAAGGTCGCCCCGAAATTCTGCATCAGACCCGTGTCAGAACCCGCGAATCGGTAGATCGACTGCCAGTCATCGCCCACCGCAAATACCCGAGTATCCGGATGCTGCTTCTTCAACGCTATCAGCAGATTCGCTCTTGTCGCTGAAATGTCCTGAAACTCATCCACAAGCAAATGACGAAATGGACTTCTATATCGATTCTCTCGGACATAGCCAGTGGCTCTGGAAATCATGTCCTCAAAATCGATATGACTCCCAAGCCGCTTTTGATATTCCTCAAATACGCACTCGAAAATGGCTAGAAAAGCCAGCTCTCGACCGGATGATGCCTTGCCTCGGCATGTCTCGATCGTTTGGCCTGAGCCTTTGAAGTGCCTAAGAAAGGTGACAAGCATTTTGGTGAAATCATCGAACTCGCCACTCTCTTTTAACAGCGCGAGAATGTATCCCATTGAAGCAGGCTTAGGCTCCACGTATGGCGCAAGCTTTACTTCCAAACTTGATAGCAGCCGGCCCTCGGTGTTCTCGTAACTGAAAGTCTCGATTAGCGTCGTCTTGCATTTTGCATGCACCTGCCGCTTCCATTCCATGCCTTTCAGGTACTCCTGCCGATTGACAAAGGGGGCCGTAGTCAGAACCTCGCCTCCTTTTTCGTCCAGCTCCCGCCGAACCCCGAAATGCTCAATGTAGATGCCGCTTTGCTTTAGCCGAAAGTCCGGGGTGTAGGGCTTGCCTTTCACTTCGGGCAGTTCATGCTCGTATTCAGGTTCGTATTCGTAGCAAATGCCGTTCATGCAGAGCCAGTTTGCAATCATCAACTCCTCAAAACTGCGCACCTTTTCTCCGTTTAGCGTTCTAAGTTCGTACGCTTCGATGTAGTCGTAGTATTCGTGCGGCGAGCTAAAGTCCCACTCCGATTTGGCGGGAAAAAAGAATTCCGTAAACCAGCGGGACAGCATTTTGCGAATGCCTCTTTGGCTTCGGGCCAGCTCGATCAGAATTTCCCTGATATGACCAAACAGCAGTTTTTCGTCGCTCGCGTGCTTGGCAAGCAACGGCCTTGCTCCCTCGACTTCTGAAATAATGTCGTAACCCAGACTATGAAACGTGGCTACGGCAATCTTTTCGTCGCAGATCTTCGCGATTCGTCCAGACATCTCTTTGGCTGCGTCTTTTGCGTACGCCATCAGCAGGATCTGCTCTGGCCGCCTGATTTTTCTTTTGATCAGATAGACGGCTTTGGCGCTGATCACGCTTGTTTTTCCCGATCCGGCACCCGCCAGCACTAGAGTGGCATCTTCATCACAGACTATGGCGCGCCTTTGCTCGCTCGTTAATGATTGCGCTTCGATGGTGTCAAACAGGTCAGACATCTCAGATAGTTCCCTATCGATAAACCGGCGCATCACCATTTCTCGAAAATGATTTGGATCACGGTGAAATTCGGCGATTATTTCTATGCTCCGCTGTTCCTGTGGAGTGAAAATCTGACCATGAGCACTCTTCGGCAAGGCTTCCACAAGCGCTGCAGAATCTTGCCACAACGGCTGCAGGACGCACGCTGCCGGAAACCGGTGAGCTTGTCCTAGTTTGTCAAAACACCGAACAAGGCGGCGAATAGTATCCAGGTGACTTTCCGCGCTTTTGCGAAGGACCGCGGCCCATGCATCGTTCAACGTATCCGCGAACCGCTTCGCCTGCGCACCGCGAAAACCTCCGAAAGCAGCCAAATCTCCATTATCTAGCGGCACTTCCAAAGTCGCGGAAAACAGCCCTAATCGGGCCCGCGACAGGCCGGCGATTTCGGAAACACGAATGATTCTCGGCTTGCGATCAAGTATCACGAGATGCTCGCCGTCGACCACAAGCCCCCGGTTCTTATGCGCAAGCAGCGAGTATAGAATTCGCCAGCAGATATTGCGTTCAATCTTCATGAGACAGAACTATGAGAGGGTTAAGCGATCGTCTTTCGTATAAATCAAGAATTTGAATCCGGCTCGCGCTCTTCACGCAATCGCTTGATTTGGAAGATTTTCTTGGTCAGCTGCTCTCAGCGAACGGCATGCTAAGCTTTCCGCCCTGCTTCTGCATGCGCTTCACCCCTGCAAGCAAATGCTCTGGCGGCATCTCATCTCTTGCGGGAAACCATTAGCCCATCGCGAACCGTCAGCAACACATTCGTCACCCGATCGTCGGCCTGAACGCGCTTGTTGAAGGCATCCAGCGCGATGGCATCCTCGTCGCGCGGATTGAGAACCTCCGAGCTCCAGAGCACATTGTCTGCCACAATGATTCCGCCAGAACGCAGCAAGGGCAGCAACAGTTCATAGTAATTGCGGTAGTTTGCCTTATCCGCATCAAGGTAGGCGAAGTCGAACGATCCGGTCAAACACGAAATCGTTTCGAGCGCGGGTCCGATGATTATCGATATTTTGCTCCCATGCATGCTTCTGTCAAAGAACGATCGAGCGATCACTTCTCGCTCGGCCTCTATGTCTAAGGCAAACAGCTCACCGTCATCCGGCAGCGCTTCGGCCATCGCCAAGGCGGAATAGCCCGTAAACATGCCGACTTCGACAACCCGGCGCGCACTGCATGCCCGGATCAGCATTTGGAGCACGGCGGCTTGCATGGGACCTGAGAGCATGCGCGCCTCATCAGAGTTTTCTTCGGTCCAGCTGTGGATTCGCTCAGCATCCGCCGAGTGCGGATCAGTGTGGGCCCGCGCATAGGCGGCGATGTCAGGGTTGATGATATTCATAGCTTGTCCGCAACATAGCTGGTCGCTTGATGCCGCTTGAGTTTAAAACCATTGCTGCATAATCGAACTACACTTCGCAATCAGATCAAATGGATGCCGCTCAATAGCATCAAAACGCAAATGACCTGCACTCGCATTTGCAACCGGTTGCCGCTGAGGTCGAGGAGCATCATGCAAAAGCGCTTCAATCGGCCCGACAGCAACAATTTGAGACTCAAATTTTTCTTGTGTGCTATCGTATGGCAACCATTGCAACCAATATACAGTCTATATCGTTTGAAAAGGAATTCGAAAAAATGATTGCAAGCGCAATGATGCGCCACTTGAAACCGAAGCAATCCGTGCCGCAGCGCGATGCAGCCGGACTTATACCACTTAACACCCTCTGATGGCTTGCCATGTGCGGAATAGTAGGCATCTACATCAAAAAGCCTGAATTGGAGCCTAGCCTCGGACAATTCGTATCCGATATGCTTGTCGAGATGAGCGATCGAGGCCCCGACAGCGCGGGTGTCGCTTTCTACCGAAATCCTGCCCCTGCAGGCGGATCTAAAGTCTCACTGTTCAGCGCCAACCCCGACGAAGACTGGCACTCGAATTTCGAGCAGATTTCCGAGGCCATGGGCTGCGAGTTCATGCTGGAAATCCATGCCAGCCACGCGATCATTGCAAGCTCGGCAAGCGTTGCCGATGTGGAAGCATGGATCCGCAGCAACTGGGGCCATTTGCGCATCATGAGCATTGGCGAGTCGATCGAAATCTACAAAGAAAAAGGCCACCCTCGCGATGTCGCTGAACGATTTGAGTTTGCAAAATTCTCAGGCACCCATGCAGTCGCCCATACGCGCATGGCTACCGAAAGCGAAGTGACCACCGAACACTCGCATCCGTTTACCACCGGACTCGATCTTTGCCTAGTCCACAACGGCTCTTTGTCCAACCACAATCGGCTGCGGAAGCATCTTCGCCGGCAAGGCGTAGAATTCGAAACTGACAATGACAGCGAAGTCGCCGCCGGCTATCTGACCTGGCGACTGGCGCAAAGCGACACGGTAGATCAAGCGCTGAACTCCGCCTTGAATGCCCTCGATGGATTCTACACCTTCGCGGTCGGCTCAAAAAACGGCTTTTCTGTGCTGCGCGACCCCATCGCCTGCAAGCCCGCCGTGCTCGCCGAAAACGACGACTGGGTCGCCATGGCATCGGAGTATCGCGCCATCGCTCGCTTGCCGGGTGCAAAGGAGGCGCACATGTGGGAACCAGTGCCGTCGAAAATCTATAGCTGGGAGCAAGGCAAGCGCACTTTTGCGGATTAATCCATGAACCTGGACCTTGCGACACAAACACTGCGAGAGATCAACGCTGCGCTGCATGCGGCGGACGGGGCCTCGGAATCGGGGCTATCGTTTATCATCGAGCACCCGCGGGGCGCTCATGCCGTTGCGGTTGGGCTGAGTAGCGACATCGAAGTCGCCATTCGCGGCCATGTCGGCTACTACGGTGCCGGCATGAATCAAAAAGCTGCCGTCACAATCGAGGGCAGAGCGGGCCCCGGCGTCGCAGAGAACATGATGTCCGGAAAAGTCGTTGTCGAAATGGATGCCTCCCAGTACGCCGGTGCCTCAGGACACGGCGGTTTGCTGGTGATCAAAGGCGATGCCAGTTCACGCTGCGGCATATCCATGAAAGGCATAGATATCGTCGTTGGCGGCAACGTCGGCGCGTTCAGCGCATTCATGGCGCAAACCGGCAGACTGGTGGTTTGCGGCAACGCAGGGCGGGAGCTCGGCGACTCGATCTATGAAGCCCGCCTGTATGTGCGCGGCAAAGTTGAAAGCTTAGGCTCTGATTGCGTCGAAAAAAAAATGACCGCCGAGCACGAAGCCGAGGTGGCTGAACTGCTCGAGCAGGCTGGAATCAGTCACAAGCCAAGCGAGTTTCGACGCTACGGCTCAATGCGAAACCTGTACAACTTCAAGATCGATAACGCAAATGCCATGCAATAGCAGCTCAAGCGACAAGGACCGGCGACTGATTCGTCCCTCGGCCACTTTCCCCGAACACGTTCTGGCCGAAATCCACCGGGCGGCCGATCAAGGCGTCTATGAAATTCGCGGATTCGGCGCAAAGCGCGCAGTTCCCGACTTCGACGATCTGGTGTTTCTTGGCGCGTCCATGTCGCGCTATCCTCTTGAAGGCTATCGCGAAAAATGCGATACCGATGTGGTCATCGGCGACCGTTTCGCCGAACGTCCGCTTAAGCTCGACATTCCAATCACCATCGCCGGCATGAGTTTCGGGGCGCTTGGGGCGAACGCGAAAGAGGCGATTGGACGCGCGGCCACCGAAATGGGCACCAGCACTACCACAGGCGACGGCGGCATGACCGATGAGGAGCGCAATTCCTCAAAGACCCTGATCTACCAGATTCTGCCGTCGCGCTACGGCTTGAATCCGAACGATATGCGCCGAGCCGATGCCTTGGAAGTGGTGGTCGGACAAGGTGCTAAGCCAGGCGGCGGCGGCATGCTGCTCGGCCAAAAAATTACCGAACGGGTTGCGGCCATGCGCGACCTGCCGGTGGGGATCGACCAAAGGAGCGCTTGCCGGCATCCCGACTGGACAGGGCCGGACGATCTGGAAATCAAGATCCAAGAACTGCGCGAAGCGACCGATTGGAAAATTCCGATCATTACCAAGGTTGGCGCGACGCGAGTCAAATTCGATGTCTCGCTAGCGGTCAAAGCCGGTGCCGACGCAATCGTGCTTGACGGCATGCAAGGCGGCACCGCAGCAACGCAGGATGTCTTCATCGAGCATGTGGGGATACCGACCCTGCCCGCAGTGCGCCAAGCGGTCGACACGCTGACGGAACTTGACATGCATCGCAAAGTGCAGCTGATCGTATCCGGCGGGATTCGAAGCGGCGCCGACGTGGCAAAGGCTTTGGCGCTCGGTGCCGATGCCGTATCAATCGGCAGTGCCGCGATGGTGGCGATGGGGTGCAACAGGCCGGTCTTTATCGATGACTATCATGCTCTTGGCACCGAACCCGGGTTTTGCCACCACTGCCATACCGGACGATGTCCGGTCGGCATCACCACTCAGGATCCGCAACTTCAATCGCGCCTTAATCCCGAACAAGGAGCGCGCTGGCTTAGAAACTACCTGGCAACGCTTGCACTCGAAGTTCAGACTCTAGCGAGAGCATGCGGAAAGTCGCATGTGCTCAACCTGGAGCCAGAAGACATGGTGGCGTTGACCGTCGAGGCTGCCGCAATGGCGCAAGTGCCTCTTGCCGGCACCGGCTGGATCCCAGGCAAGTAGGACAAACTGATCTGCATGACGATTCAAAGGAGGCCAATATGACGAAAGACCTATCTCAAATTGCGGATGAATGGGACATCAAATATTTTCTCATCAGCTATGTCGACCTTTTCGGGGGCCTGCGAGCGAAGCTCGTGCCGGCAAGAGCAATCGGCGATATGCAGCAAGACGGCGCCGGCTTCGCAGGTTTTGCGACCTGGCTCGACATGTCGCCAGCAGATGCCGACATGCTTGCTAAGCCGGACCCGGAAAGCTTGATCCGGTTGCCGTGGCGGCCCGAAGTGGGATGGCTGGCCGCGGATCTTTGGATGGAGGGCGCAGAAGTCGAGCAATGCCCGCGCGTGATGCTCAAGCGTCAACTGGCAAAATTCGAACAATCCGGCCAGCGACTGAAGACCGGTGTCGAGTGCGAATACCTGTTGCTCACCCCGGATGGACAATCCATTTCGGATGCGCACGACACTCAGACAAAGCCATGCTATGACCAGATGGCGCTAATGCGCCGCTACGACGTGGTCAGTGAAATTTGCGATGCCATGGTCGATCTTGGATGGGGACCGTACCAGAATGACCACGAAGATGCGAATGGCCAGTTCGAGATGAACTGGGACTTTGACGATGCGCTGACCACCGCCGACCGGCACGTATTTTTCAAATACATGGTCAAGAGCGTTGCCGAAAAGCACGGCTTTCGGGCGACCTTCATGCCTAAGCCCTTTATCGATCTGACCGGCAATGGCTGTCATGCGCATGTTTCGGTATGGAATGCAGACGCATCGCAGAATTTGTTCCTGGACAAATCCGAGGAGATGGGACTTTCGAGTCTGGCCTACAACTTTCTAGGCGGCATAGTCCACAGCGCCGACGCGCTGTGCACATTTTTCAACCCGACCGTCAACAGCTACAAGCGGATCAATGCGCCGCGCACGCGCTCTGGAGCAACGTGGTCGCCTAATTCAGTAACCTACACGGGCAATAACCGTACGCATATGATTCGCATACCGGATTCGGGGCGGTTCGAGCTTCGATTAATGGATGGCTCCGCAAATCCGTATTTGCTCCAAGCCGGAATCGCAGCGGTGGGACTTGATGGGATCAATAATCGTCGCGATCCCGGCAAGCGCCTGGATATCGATATGTACGCCAACCCGCATCTTGCCGGAGACGGTGTCAAAAAACTGCCTTTGAACCTGCTTGATGCGATTCGCCTGACGCAAGCTAGCGATGTGCTGCGCGATGCGCTCGGGGGCGACATCGTCGACAGCTATTGTTCATTGAAAATGGAAGAGTGGAACAGCTACATGACACACTTGTCGCAGTGGGAGCGCGACAACTCACTCGACTGCTGAACAGGCAGAAACGAAACGGGCGGCGCAACAGGCGTGTCGCTCCTAGGCTGCGGACTGCCGATCTGAGTCGTTCTGCGGATTCCACACCCGGCCCAGCACTACAGCGTCGCGGGCACCGGTCACCGATGGCAGGTTGGACGGCTGGCCGCCTCGATGGCAGCAGGCAAGCCAAGCGAAAGCGGCTGCTTCGACATATTCTGGCGAGATGCCGAGCGCACCGGTTGTCTGCACCGGTGCCGCGCTGCGCTCGCGCAATCGTTCGAGCATGGCGCAATTCAGCGCGCCGCCGCCGCACACATAGATTTCGTCGACATCGGGCATCCGCTGTTCAATTCCCTTGGCAATCGCATCGGCGGTAAACGCGGCCAGCGTGCTTTGTACAGTCGCCGACGACGGATTTGAACCTGAAGCGGCAATCGCTTCAGCCAATCGCTTCATGTTGAAATGCCTTGCATCCAGGCTCTTCGGCGGGGGCATCTCGAAGTACGGGTCGCCAAGTAATAATTCAAGCAAGGCCTGATCGGGCGACGCGGATGCGGCTCGCCGGCCTTGGTCGTCGTACGGGCAACCAAGTTCCTGCCTTATCCACTGATCGCTGAGCGAATTGCCGGGTCCAGTATCGAATCCAATCACGCTCGCGTTCGGATCCGAAGGCAGGCAGGTGATATTCGATATGCCTCCAATGTTGACGATAACCCGAGACGTGCCGACTTGTGCAAATTGGCTGCTGTGGAACGCAGGCGCGAGCGGCGCTCCTTGCCCCCCGGCTTTCATGTCCGCAGTTCGAAAATCTGCCACGACCGGAATTCCGGTCAAAGATGCGACTGCAAGCGGGTCGCCCGCCTGCCAGGAATAGGGCGGATTGGCATTGGGGCAATGGATGATAGTCTGTCCATGGCAGCCGATGGCTACTACATGGCCATGCGACTCGCCGGCTAGCGTGGCGTGCACGGCTTCAGCGTAGCATTCGGCGAGCTTTGCATCAACATGCGAGGCAAGCGGGGAATGACGATCAGGCGATTCGAATAGCGCTTCGACGCTTTGCCGAACCGACTCGGGAAATGATTGGTGGCTGGTCTTGAGGATCTCAACCATCCGCTGGTCGCGAAAGCGCACTACAGCGGTATCGACACCGTCCATGCTTGTGCCGGACATCTGACCGACATAGATGCCGTCCATGAGTGCTTGCCGACTACTGCGATGGATTGTCAGCGGGTTCGACAGCTTCGTCGGTAACGACAGACGGTGTATAGGCCAGCAGCGGCTTGTCCCGATTGATCGATTTGATCAGCGCTGACCAGACGACAGCATCGGTGAGAAACTGTTCGCGGTGCTGCTCATCGATCGGTTTCCCGTTTGGCAACGGATAGCGCAACGGGTCGTGATGCACATCGTTGACTCTAAATTCGTAATGCAGATGCGGACCCGTCGCAATGCCGGTTCGCCCGACATAGCCGATTACCTGACCTTTCTTGACGCGGGTGCCAACCCGCATCCCGCTTGCGAATCCTTTCAGGTGCGCATAAAGCGTCTTGTACCTCGAGCCATGGCTAATCACCAGGTAGTTGCCGTAGGAATTGTTGTAGTGCCGCCTGATCACCACCCCATTTGCAGTCGACATGACTGGCGTTCCTGGACGTGCGCCATAGTCGACACCGTGATGAGGCCGCCAGCGCTTAAGAACCGGATGAAATCGATTGGAACTGAATTTTGATGTCACCCGCCCGTACTTCAATGGGGAGCGCAGAAATTGTCCGCTCAGGTTCTCGCCACTCTCGTCGAAATAGGCGATGTCACCTTCAGGGTCTACGAATCGGATTGCCTTGACCTCGCCTCTGGCGCCTCGATAGGTTGCCGCAAGAATTTCGGGCATTCCGACCGGTTGCCCTTCATTGACATACTTTTGCTCATAAATCATGCAAAACTCGTCACCCGTCTTAAGCTCGCGAGCAAAATCAATTCTAGAACCGAACACGTCGACAAAGGAGCGCAGAGTGCGGTCGTTGAACCCGACTTCCTTGCCGGAGTCGAACAGATTGGTCGCAATGGCCCCGCAGCCTTGGTGGCGCTGAACCTCCGGCTGAATCATCCGTTCAGTGTGGTAGTAGTAGTCTTGACCGGCAATGGCAACAGCTACCCTGAGCGGCGACGTATGCGATTCGAGCACAGCGAATTTGCCGCCGGGCAAGGTGGCGATACGCAATTCCTGGCCGATTTTAAGATTCTTGAGCCATCCGCCGCCTTTGCTGTCCGCCAAGTCGATCGCATCGCGAACAGGAAGCCCGATTTTCCTAAAGACTTTGGACAAGTTGTCTCCGCGCTTGATTGTTACGCTGACCCAGCTGAGTCGCGACTCATCGATTTTAGGCATCGGCAGTTTCGTCGCCCCTTCAACATCTTCATAGAACTCGTCGAGAAGCGCCGATAGGGAGCCGGCCATCTGCAACCGCTTTTCGGTCACTGGCTCGATCGTTCCATCAATGATCAGAAAGCTCACTTTTTTGGATTCGGAGCGGCGAAATTCAATGCCTAGTAAATCGCCTTTAGCATCATGGGCGAAGCGGATTTCCTCACCGGGGTGTATCACATTGAATTGCTTGCCTTCTGGAAGTTGCGCTAAACGCAACGCAATCTTGCGACTGTAGTCGGCACGGGCAAAAACCTTGAGCAGCGTATCGCCTTTGCGAACAGTCTCGATGTTCCAGCGAACTTGAGGCAAGTCGCTAAAGTTGGAAGTTGCCGATTTATCCGTATCGGAGCCAGGGGCAACTGCGGCGTGCACAGCACCAGAGAAAAGGGTTGCCGTCAAGGTTGCAACAAACATTGCGCATAGAAAACGATGTCTCACAGAGGCTTGCCTTTCCGTAAGTGCCAAAATTTAGTACTGCTGACAGTAGTCAAGCGAAAGCAGGGTTTAATTATAAACTTTTGCTGCCCTCTACTTCCCGGAATTCTGCCGATGACCGTGAGTTTTTGCAACTTTGCACTTCCGGGCGAAGGACGATTCCGGATTGCGAATCATGCAACGGTGGTCAAATTGGTTTGCGGTTGCCCAGGTGTGGCTAAGGTTCCGCGCTTGCTATGCCATCAGGCCTCTATTTCTTGCTGAAGCAGGACGGTACAAGCGGTCTAATCAGAATCGCGCCGAATATCGTTGGTTTCCGGATTCAGGCTTGATGTTGGGATTCGAGCAGTTGCCGAGCGGATACAGTTTTGGATTGTGAGTTGCTGCTACTAAGATGTTCTAGCCTAGGCTTAGAGCTTGTCTTCGATGGACTAGCCTTCAAACGCTTCTACTAGCAAATTGTCGACTTGGGTTGTTGAATTTGTACCGACTACGCGACCCGACATCTTGTCCATTAAGGTTCGTGGCAATCAGCAAGTCTGCGAGACATGACAACCTTATCCACATTTTTGCCTATCCCTGAATGGTCGAATTAATGCAATCTTTCATTGGATCATAGGTCATTTTCATGACATGTTCTAACTCGGGCTTGCTCAGTGCTTGCCTCGCAAAAACTGGAAGATTGACTCCATTTGTCCTCTGTGCACAGAAAACGTTGCGAGTCCGTCGATGTTGCGTTTCTTAGCCTCTATGCCGACCTGATTGCAAAACTTGTAATCGTTTTTGTCGACAAGGCGTGGCCACTTTTTTGTTTGACCGCGTAAGTCCGCCTCTATTCCATTAAATTCACAGGTGAACCGTTGATAGTACGCGCTTGTAGGCTCTTTGGCTTGTCCGATGTATTTTGACAGATGATGCTTTACCTCTGCTTCCGCAGTCGCAAAATCTAACGAACTGTAAAAGACGGGGAACGACCCGTCTGAGAATCTTTCGGGCTGCTTAAATTTACGCTTATTCTTGAACGGTATGTTCAAAAGCTCCTCAGGTCCGACCAATTGGAGCAATTCCTGTTTGCTTCTCTGATCAGTGAACTCCAATTTTGCGATGAACTGGTGAACAGTTCCGCCGATATTTCCTGAACGGTATATCTTGCGGCAACCTTTCTGCGTGGGGATAATCTCAAGCACTAATATTCGCCCACCATAGTTTCCACATATTCTCTTGCCAGCTGCATATCTTCAATAGACCCCTCCAAAAGCATCGATAACGGCACTCTCCCAGCAAGAAGGGAATGCTCCTCGCGAAGC
The DNA here is from genome assembly GCA_965214875.1 of Arenicellales bacterium. Lineage (GTDB taxonomy): Bacteria > Pseudomonadota > Gammaproteobacteria > Arenicellales > JAJDZL01 > CBDAUN01. The sequence continues at coordinate 254,058 of OZ243980.1, forward strand.
CATCGGTTTTCAACCTCCAAGTCTCTGAAAAAAAGTCCAGCGCCGCACGTATGGATAGCAAATGTGAAATCCCAGACTTAAAATCCAAACCGCGTGGCCTTTCCCTCCCCTCAAGCATGTCATATACGAATATCGCATCACCGCTTTCGTAGCCCAACAACCCAATTGCATCGCTTCGTTCCAGCTTCCAAGATTTCAATAGTTTATGCAAAAACTGGATAGGCCCAGATAATCTCGGTGCATAAGCCGACTTTAAATCAATAAGGTTTATCGCCTTAGTCTGATAATTTGCCCACTCGCCTTGTCGAGCGGCAGTAGAATCGCGGCCGGCAACACCATATGCCTGCGGCGACTCAGACCGAACAAAGCTGTCTAGTAGCATTCCATGTTCCTACCCTAAGGGTGCAAAATCGAAGCTTGTTGCATGTCGCGCAACTAAATTGTCAGTTCCGGCATCAGTTTGAGTTTGACCGATTCATAGATGGAGCGCAGATGATCAACTTTAAGTTCGAATGTGTCAACAGTGGATTTTGCTTCATAGGAGCCAGAAATTTGAACAAAAAATCCGTATTAGGCAAAATTGAGCGCTCAAGCAATATTCCGACCGACCACCCATCCTTTTCACTGCGGCAATTGCACTTGACACCAACATCCGTCAAATCTGAACCAATATCAAATGGATCTTGCGACGCTGAGCGCCAAAATATTTGCTTAAATCGGTCGGAAAATGCATCGACCTGCTCGGCATCATCCATTGCCAGCCATCGATTCATTGTCAACTGAAAAAAACTTGGGATTCCGTCAGTCAAGAAGTCAAGCGCCAGCCTCTCAAAAAGTTCAACGGAATTGATCGCACACTCAGCGTTTTCTTCCGATATGTTTTCGAACTGCGCTTTGTATCCATTCAGCCTGGCTTCAAAGTAGCCTGACAGGGATTTTAGGAAGAATGTTGCTTTAGCGGTACTGAAGGAGCTGCCGTTCTCCAGAACCATGCATTATGGATCAATCGGCTCCACCTTTGCGAATTCATCGTATAGCGTCTCTAAAATTTGCGGGAATGACCCGACCCGGCTAAACGACAGGCGCGAGAACGTCACACCATATTCTGCATCGAATTTAACAACATCAATATTCACAACTCATGCATCGAATGCTACTGTGATTGCAATTTTCCACAAGCTTGCGGACAGACTGAATTCCGTATCAAATGTTGTTTAACCCTACTGCTTTAGAATAGCGAAATCGGTCTTCGGGGGGATAGATCATCAAAAACAGCACTGCAAGTCTGTCAATATAAATTTGTTTATCTGCAGAGCGGAAACGGAAATATTTTGCGGTGGCATAGAAAAAGTGACAAGCCAGAATTCTGCAAAATCAGACAAAATGCGCTACGATAGCATTAGTGAGAAGTGAAGAGAAACTCAATATCGAAATCACGTCTGCGAAGAATTCATGTCTAGAATAGATTGATGCGTACAGGATTGCCGATGTGTAAATTATTACGTATGATTGTAGAGGCATTGCGATGACTGAGCTCAGACCGCCGACAGTGAAGCTGCCGGCAAATGCCCGCATGAATGATGAAGGAACATCTTCATTCGCACCTCTAAATAGAATTTCAGCGGGCAAAAGCAAGGATTTCTAAATTCGATGCATCGATTAGGCTGCGCAGGCTTGCGCCAGATTACAGATATTCGAGCATTAAACATTGAACGTGGTCATTTTTAGCCTAGCTCTTTCAATCGCGGAACCGCGTCCGGCAAATCGACAACATTCCGGATTTGTGTTTTGAACGATTTTTGGAGTTGATGGCTTTCTGCTATCTGCCGAATCTGTTTGCAATAGGCGGGAACGAATGCTCTTCATCGGAAGGTGTGTCGGGATATTCACGGAAATAACCTTGTGTCTTTGAATCATTCAATCGAGCGCTCTCTTTCGACTATTCGCCGCGGGGCCTCCGAAATCCTGCTGGAATCCGAGCTTGTCGACAGATTGGCAAGCGGCGACCGCCTGCGCGTCAAAACCGGCTTCGACCCGACCGCACCGGACCTGCATCTTGGACATGTGGTCCTGCTTGAAAAGATGCGCCAGTTCCAAGAGCTTGGACACGAAGTCATTTTTCTAATCGGAGACTTTACCGGCAGAATCGGCGACCCCTCGGGAAAGAACGCCACTCGCCCGCCTATGAGCGACGAGGCAATCAAGGCAAATGCCGCAACCTACGAACAGCAGGTGTTCAAGGTGCTTGACCCCGACAAGACCTTCATCCGATTCAATTCCGAGTGGTTTGCCGATCAAAGCGCCGGCGATCTGATCAAGCTCGCAGCGCGCCATACCGTAGCGCGCATGCTCGAACGCGATGATTTCAGCAAACGCTACGAAGGGCGGCGGCCGATCGCGATCCACGAATTTCTCTATCCTCTCGTTCAAGGCTACGATTCGGTAGCGCTCCAAGCGGATGTCGAACTCGGCGGCACCGATCAGAAGTTCAATTTGCTGGTTGGACGCGACCTGCAAAAGCAGTGCGGCCAGCGGCCGCAGATCGTCATCACCACCCCGCTGCTTGAAGGATTGGACGGTGTGCAGAAAATGTCCAAATCGCTGAACAACTACATCGGCATCAACGAATCGCCTGGCGATATTTTCGGCAAGACCATGTCGCTTTCCGACGATCTCATGTGGCGCTACTTCGAGCTTGTCAGCACCCGGGACCTATCGCAAATCGAAGACCTGAAACGACAGGCGAAGGAAGGCATGAATCCTCGCGACATCAAATACCTGCTCGCATTGGAGCTGGTCGAGCGGTTTCATTGCAAATCTGATGCCGAACGCGCCAAGGCCGAATTTATCGCCCGCTTCCAGAACAACGCGCCGCCTGAAGATCTGCCATCGGTCGACTTGACCATCGACTCGGCGAGCATTCCGCTTGCCAATCTGCTTAAGCAGGCCGGACTTGTTGCTAGCACATCCGATGCCCATCGGCTGGTTCGAGACGGCGCAGTAAGAATCGATGACGAAAAGGTCGGCAACTCGCGGCAGCATATCGCTGCCGGTTCAGCTCATGTGTTCCGGGTCGGCAAGCGGCGAATTGCACGCGTTGCGGTGCTCGAAAATTTCGCGCGCTAAATGGCGCATGGCTTTAGCCGCTGGCGCGACAGACCGCCAGCCAGTTGTTGAACAGGCTTGTTGCGCTTTGCGATAGGCACTCTGCGTACGCCTCAGACTGCTCGCGCAATGAGTCGGCGCCCCCGGGGCCAAAAGTTGAACGAAGGGCGCGTTCATACTCGGGCACAGCATTCCATTCGTCGACGGTGTGCGGACCGGTCTCGACATGAAACTGGATGCCAAGCGCAGTTTTGCCAAGCGCAAACGCCTGGACTCGGCAAAGTGGCGACGACATCAACACTGTCGCGCCTTGCGGCAGCCGCTTAACTTCCGCGCTATGCCATTGAAGCGTCTTGATTGACCGAGGCAAGCCGGCAACAAAAGGATGTCCGCCCGCTTCACTGGTCAAGCTCACATCCAGCATGCCAACTTCCGGAGATGCCGATGGCCCGACTTCGCCGCCTAATGCCGCTGCCAGAAGCTGATGCCCGAGGCAAACGCCGAAAAAAGGCATCTCGCGCTCGCCAACCGCTTCTTTGATCGCCTCTTTTTCATGCACAAGCCACGGATGCTCGTCTTCTTGCCAGACATCCATCGGGCCGCCCATGGAAATCATGGCATCGTAACGAGCAAGATCGGGAATTGACTCCCCCTCATCAAGCTCGACGGCATCCCAGCCGATTTTTTCGGACTGCATAAGATTCCGGTAGAGCCCCGGATGCTCGCACGCAATGTGCTGCAATACGATTATGCGCTTCATAATCAGGCGATTCTACCACTTTCGATCGCGGCAGGCGCTCGGGCAAACGGCGCCCATGCAGGCGTATAATGAAAATTTCAACCAAAGCGCACTTGCTGCCTGAAAAGTCTCATATGTATTCAACCAGTACACACAGTTGATTTCATAATTCCTGACTGTGCATACTCGGCGGGTACTGTATTCGCTATGGCCGGGGATGCGATGCATGTGGACTATTACTCCAGCTTAGGGCCTATTGACCGCAAGTCTTCAATGCGAGGGCGGGCAGGATGGTGCCCGCGCTTGGCTATCTTGAGAAATATGGGCAATTGATGGAGAAAGCAGACAACGGAAACATTAATGTCGCCGAGATCCGATTGCTATTGGAATTTGATCAAGCGGAGCTCTATCAATACGATCAACAGAGGAAGCTGTCAATAAAGCTGCTCAGGGATTGGCTCTGCAAGTACAAATTTAAAAATTGGCACAAGACAAAGACGCGAGGCGAGCCAGTCACCGCGAAAATGAAATCCGATCGAGCGAGGGATATTGCTGAAACACTGACCAACACGGAGAAGTGGCACAGTCATGGATATGGGATATCTATGGAAGTGCTGGAGAACGATTTGAAATTGAAAATTGATGATTTCGGTAAAGAGTCAGCGCATTCCGGCAGAATTCGCGATTACCACGAATTGCTGTCTGACTATATGCGGCGCCTTCAGATTTCTGGTGCCATACATATAGCTAACCGATTCAAGCCGTATGTGTAAAACTCTAGTGGAGAATATAAAAATGTCGGAATTGAAAGTTGGTGATCTTTTAAAAAACAGTCAGAATGTGAATCCAGATTTACTAAAAAAGTCTTCAGAGATAAATGAGCAACTAAAGAGACTCGGACACAAAAAGCCTGGTTATCAGCTTGAGCGCCGCAGAATCAAGGTTGTAGATATTCGCGAGACTACAATGGATCGACTAGTGGCTGTTAAAAAATAAACTAATTAGTGTCTGCCAGAAAACCCCCGATTTTGCGCCCGGGCGGGCGAGCTGGCGGGCCGCATGGCGGCCGGAGCCGCAAGAGGCGGACCGACATTTTCTTATTGCGACGGAATATGCCGCATATGCGAAGCGCGAGCGGATTCCGCTCCGGCCTGCGCCAGCTCTCGAGGCCGAGCTCGTCGGCCAGCCTGGCCGCCGTGCGCGCCGCATCGCGTCCCACAGCAGGTCCGCATCGATCGGATAGTGCACATCGGTCTCCACGCAGAACGAACCGGCCCGCCCGTGCAACGGCTCGCCAGGCTTTTTTCCGGTCGCTTTGTGCCCCGACCCGGCCACCAGCTGCCCGATCTCCGACAGCAGCTCCGGGCTCAAAAGCGAGACTTTGTCGACCGCCGTCTGCTGCTCGCAGGTGTGCCCGAGTGCCCCGGCATCCGCCGCACCAGCCCGTCGTGGTTCGCCAGATGCGCCGGCCGGTCGCCGTCACATGATTGTTTTCATTGGATAAATGATATCATATTTGGGTTTTCTGGCAGACACTAGTTATTGAGTCTGCTAACAATAATCGTTTGCCCGACTTTCTTGATGATATCAACCTCGAGACATTTTCTGGAATTTATGGCGCTATCACGCAAAAGTTGGCTGGGACAATACCGGCACCGTCCGTAGAACGACTAACCGGCCAGCCAATGAGTGACGAAAGACAAAAGAAACTCGATGCATTGGCATTTGCACTGGTTCGGTCACAAAACAAGTCATCAGCTTTCACGGGTCTCGTGTTTGCAGGTTTCGGGCGTAATGACCGGTTCTATTTGCTGCATTCGGTTGAAGTTGATGGAGTCTACTTGAAACAACCTCGCATTTTGAAGCGGACCGTTTCGATGAAGGCGCCCATCAGCAAATAAAAGACGCTGCGGTCAACCGGTTCATGGAAAGCATGGAGAGGCGGAAAGCAATAGCCGAATACGGATTGCGATCTGCGGTGAACCATTTGTCCAAGAAGGAACTGGCGGAGGTTGCGTACTTGCTGGCTGAGCTGGCATCGCGGAAGCGGCGGTGCTCCAGCGAAATGGAGACTGTGGGAGGGCCGATTGACGTTGCGATGCTGACACGGAACGAAGGCTTCGCTTGGGTCAGGAGAAAACGATATTTCGATATCGATTTGAACCGCCTCTATACGGAGCGCCTTAAACTAGCAATGGAAACAGCATGAGAAAAAGATGGCCGATAAGCAAATCAAAGACAAGCAGAGTGTCAAGCCGAAGGCTCCGCAAGTGCCGTTCGAGTTTCTGGAAATGCGACAGGACAAAACAGACGATGTGGTCGAAGCTTTCTCTCGAGGATTTGAGCAGGACCTTAGAAGAATTCTCGGAGACAAGTACCACGAACCGCCTGAACGCAGCAAATAGCGCACATTATTCACCTTGTTCCAAGGCTGGGCGCAGGCCGGACGTTTTCGGATGTGCTGAATTCGAATGCTTCTGGAAATGCTAGTCAAGTCGTTGCGTGTTGAAGCGGTTTGAGCGCAGGTTGTCTGAGGCCAGATCGGCGATAACACATTAGGGCGTGTTTGTCCGGAGTCAGACACATGCGGGCAGTCCCGCATGTGTCTGACTCCGGACAGCACATTTATTTTCAAACGTTGAGACGGTAGTGCGTCTGAATATCATTTTGTACGAAAATTCGGGTGTTCTCCTGGATTGCGGTACGGCTCATCTCGGCAAATTAGTACAATCACGCTCTGAGAAAGTGCCGATGTTCGCGATTGTGCGGTTTTTCACATTGTGAGAGTTCGCCGCTTAAGGCGAGCAACACCTGAACTTTACGGATTCACCTTCAGGCACTTCGGCAAGATCGCCGGTGCGGACAAGATGTCGGCAGGCATCCAGTACATCCCAGGGAATTTCGTCAAGCGCTTCGGCGATATCGACGGATTCCAGAGTTTCGCCGCTTTGCATTATGACCAGAACCCGCGACAAGAGAAGCGAAAATCCGGGTGCTTCACAATCCGGCACCTTCAGATATTCCGCATCCGAGAGAAATTCGATGCGGCTGTCGCGAACGATGAAGTGGCTCATGCAGCCGGACCGGCGCCAGACTGAAGGGAAGAGCGTGAGTCGTTGCTTCTTATCGGAATAGAGGCGCCACGCCGCCCCCGTCCGCCGGTCCAAAATCAATGGAATCTCGTCGCCGCAACCACAGGGGCATTTCAAAATCAGCCAGCGAGGCTGTTCGCGCACGATGAGTGCCGCATCTCCGGGCAAGCGGAGCCGGTCCCCAACCAGTGCGCGGGAACTGACGGCCGCTTTCAGGGATAGCGGGACCGCCTCACCGCTTATGGGTGCTTTGGATACCACTTCACAAATCATTCGCAATGCATTCAGCGAGAACATAGGCGATAGCCCGTGCGCCCTCAGCGCTTACCCCAGTGCGTTGCGCCGCACTGCTAGCCTTGCTCTGATCCCGGGGCAGTTTCTTGCACCCTTTCCTCAATAGCATTGTTGCCAGCGCAAAGGCGTATTGGCCGGGTTGCAGTTCATGCATGCGGGCATGCATGCGGATTTGCCTTACGCAGTCGAAGAACCAGGCTGATTGTTCGCTCGGGTCGCATCGCCAGCGCTCGTATTCGATAAGGAATGCTCTTTGATAAAGAGGTTTGACCGAACACAGCAAAGCTTTTGCGCTGCGGGCGTCCTGCGCGAATCCGTCGACCAGCATACCTGCTTCCAGGGATGCATGATCGAACAGAACAGGCGCCTTGCTGGCCATTTTCTCGATATCGATGATCACCGCATCCTCATTGCGCACAAGAATGTTCTTCGCATGCAAATCGCCATGGATCGCCCCGACCATAGCCGGCTTCATCCTAAGGCTATCAAGTCTGGACTTCAGCTGAACTGGACTGATCGTTGCCCCGAGCTCTTTCGCCAGCTGTCGACGTTGCGACGGCAGTCGCGCATCATTTGGCAATATTTTCTTTGCATGCTCGTGCATCGATTCGGCTTCCTTCGTCGCGCCAGCATGCCAGGCACAAAGCGTCACATTGAACAAGCCCGCTATTGCCGGAACGGCGCGATTCTCGCGAGCGCAGTCGATAAGCCTCTCGGTGCCGTTTACAAAATCGCTGACCAGAATTCCCTGCTGCCCGCCTAATGCGCATCGCTCAAGCCGCAACCCCGGACCAAGATGGAAGGGAATATGGTCCAAAGCGATGGAACGATATGCCTTGTATTCATTGAAGATGATGTCTCTATTACCGAGTTTCACGAAATACTGATAGGGATAGGACTCGTGTCCGCCCAGTATGCTGTCGCGCAAGACGGCATAAGCGCGAAATGTCAAAACGCCCGACAGTCCGTTTTTCTGCTCAACCAGAACAAGGCGACGCGCATCGTGAAACGCTCTTTGCAGCAGGGCGATTTGCTCGTTTGAAAGCTTGGTGCCGCAACGGCAATCCAGGCTGATGTTTGGAGCTGGACCAACTGGAAAATCGGTCAGCATCCGGTACATTTGACCCCAATCGCTGCGCGCGCCAAAGATATGGACTGCGGGCAATGCGGGTTGCTGTGTCGAAATGTCGATGGACTCTGTTTCGAGGGAGGAGAGTTCAAAACCCGAGACTGGTAGCGACCGCGAGAGGTCGGTGAGTAAATTTTTAACGAGTCGCTTGAAGTGCGTTACTGACGTTCCCGATTGGACATCAATGAAAACAAGACTGCCGTGCGCCAGCAATGTGTTTGCATGCCGATCTAGAAAATTTCGCATGCGGGCGACCTGAGGTTTGCGATGCTGGCGCAAAACGACGGCGGCGATTGCCGCCAGCCGCTTCGGATCTCGGCAGTCGGCATCTTCAAGTCTGCAAAGCTCGAAGCGGTTGAGATGATCTCGAGCATCTGCCGGAGGATCTTCCTCGAAGAAACCGATCATGAGACGAGGAGATTTTGGCTTACGGATGACGTGGATTGTCATAGTCAACACTTTCGCGCCAGAATTCTTTGCGAATCGCCTCGAGCCAGAACACCAGAACGCGAGCAGATGAAGCAACCGGTTTTCGCAGTTGCACTAACGGGGCGAACTTTTGATTGCATAGCATCGTATACAAGATAGCGGGATTGAATCGGCATTGATGTAAATATCCCTAACATCATGGTTATCGCTAGTGAGACGACCGTCCCGTTAAGCGATATAACCGACGGAGCTGGCACGTTGTCACCTTGCACATAACGGTCTGCCAGCCGTTCGGAGTCATTCATCATCTCCCGTCGAATGGCATCTGGGTTCAGGAGGCTTGAGCACCAAAGACAAGGCCGATCAGGTCCGAGCATCTGGATGCGACCGGCAATCGAAGTCACCGATCCCGACTCGGCTGTTATGACAGAGCCCACATCCATGCATGGAATCAAGTACTGGTAGGCTATTTGCTGAGCGACAGACCGGCTGGCATGCGAGTCAGTGCAGCAGAGAATCGCATCGGCATCAATCATCTGTCGGGCAACTTTTTCGCAGACGACATCGCCAACAATGGCGCGACACTTGGCACGAGGCGACAAGCGCCGAATGTGGCGCTCGATCAATTTGCACTTGGGCTGCCCGATGTCCCGTGCAACGGTACCGACGACCCGGCTCAGGTTGGAAGTTTCCAGGTTGTCAGGGTCAATCAAGGTGAACCGGCGGACTCCAAGGTGCGCGAGTTGCTCTGCGGCTATTGATCCGGTGCCACCGAGACCTACCAGACACACTCGCAACTCTTGCAAGGTTCGCTGGCCGGATTTGCCGAAAGTGCGCACCTGTCGATCATGCGTCTCATGCATCGCGGCACCCCGGCCCTTCCCATCGTACTCTATGGTCCTGCGATCTCCTACGGAGATGACCCGCACGGGGATGCGGGTGCCAAGCAATCGCGCACAGGTTCCGCCTGGGCTCATGACAACGGCGCAATGAGTGCCGTTCAGTTTTCGCCGTGAAAAAAAGGCCGCCAGCTCTTGCTCGCCTGCATCGTCGACGCTGGAAAATCTTGGTCTGGCGCTACCGGTATGGGAGTGCAGGAATATCAACGAGTAGTCGTTCAGTTTGGCGTGTTTTGCGACGTGCGCTACGAACTGCGGCTTCAGCTGCGCATATGCGGCACCGTATTCGACGTAGTCGGACTCAGCAGGTAATCGAATTTCTTGCACGAGCACGAGGTTCAGTCTGTTACCGCATTGCCCGCGAGTCGCGAATGCGACTGCGCACTGCTCATAATTATGCCCGACCATCGCATCGCGTAGCAGGCCTAGGTCGGAGGATATGATCCGCAGCTCGATCATTGCCGAATGTCGAGCCGTCCCAGGGCAACCTTCAGAAAGGTTATCAAATTGTCCCGATTGGGGTCCCAGTTCGCAAGGTGCCATGAAAACCATGTCGTTTGACGACCGGCATCGGTGTCATCGGGGATCGGGTTGCTGTCGCTGCTGCCTTGCGGCGTTGATCCATTCGCCAAGCGAAACTGGCCGGGCGCCACCCAGAAGCAATCGGGCGAAGCCGCAGGATAAGCTGGCGGAGCGACAAACAGAAGGTCGGTTTTAGGACGGTTCCAGCCCTCGATTTCGATATCCTTGATTTCAATCAGAGTCCCGTCAGTATTTAACGTCTGATAATCAGAGCAATGCCAACCGTTTTTACGGCAATGTTTCTTAAGCTCTTTGAAATCCTGATCAAGCATCGCTATCCGAAAGTTGCCGGTGGAACAGCGTAGAAGCACCTGTCGGAGCTAGACACGTTGATTAGATCACCGTCGGAGATCTGACGGTCAGGCGAATCGCCAGCTTCTTCAAGAAATAGCTGGTAGTCGCCTGAAATGCCTGCGATTTCCTTGATCTGCTGGCCGTTCAGCGCAGTGTCTTCGCTGTTGTACTCCTTGCCGTCAACAAGAAATGTGCATGGGTTCATGGCATGTTCGTTCATAGTCGGATTCCTGATTCGGGTTGATGGGAGAAATGATGGCCGCGAGCCGTCTTTCGCGCCGCGGCAATAATACCGGATAGTTCATCCCGGTTAATAAGATCCAGCGGCTGATCAGCCGCTGGCAAATCAGGCGGGCGGTCCAGCTGCAGATTCCTCAGTTGGTAGAATGCAAGCGCTTGGCGGCATTGGATCATTAGTTTTCCGTCGGTCATGGCGAAGTCCGATTCAATTGCTATGCGCTGGCCCTCGGTCAATCCGGAGCGAGGCTTGATGACGAGATCAACATATGTGTTCCATTCGCAGTCGGCATCGGCGAACATCGAAGCAGGACGAGACTTTAGGATTTTTTGAATCCGTGTAAGCACAAAATCGCGAAACAAACCTGTGCTATGGCACCACGACCGGGCGTGCCAGCGATTACCGTCAGAGGCGAGCGCATGCGGCGCGATCCACACTTTCGCAGGACCGGGGCGGCGCATGGACTGATAGGACGCCAGCAATTCCTCGCGATGCGCAATAGCGGCAAGAATTGGCAGCAGGACGCTGGTTTCCACTCGGCGTGCAGGGGTGCCAACAACTTCGGCCGGAGGCGGGCGCTGAACAAACGAATCGGTCGGCACCGAGGTGCCGGAGCAGCGCGCGGCGAGATCGGCAAGGTGGTTTTGTGCGTCGTACTGTGTCAGCACGGGACGAAGCGAGTAGTGGGTCGGTATTTTTTTCGACGCTTGTCGTATACGATGTTTTCGGGAGCAATTCTTGAGTATTGTGCTAGATCGGCTGAGGCCTGCTGAATGGAAATCTGGAAATGGCTGATGAGGTCGCGTCGGTTGATCGCTTGATTCCAGCGCAGGCAGAGCTCGACAAACTCCAAGCGTCGGCGCTGTCCCCAGCGAACTGTGTCGAAGGTACCGAGTTTATGTGCTTGCATGGTCAATAACCGACTAGTTGATAGATGGATAAAGTAACTATACCCTAGTTTGCTTATCATTTCGAAAAAAAATCAATCTCATGTGTCTGCATGCCATGGTTGATTTTTGTTCATGCGTATTAGTTGAATCGGATTAGATTGTCGCGAAGCTGGACTTTTGAACACTGTCCGGGTTCAGATACATGCGGGACTGTCCGCCTCCTCCCGAAGGACGCAGTCCGAAGGGAGGAGGCGGGCGTGCGAAAAATTTTTGAGGCAGCATGGCGCTTGACATTAATACAGCAGCCGAAAGGCGGGAGATGGCACCATGCAAACCGAATGTCCGCACCGCAGATTCTGTCGTCTCGATCCGGTCCGCGACGAACTTTGGCCGCAGACCGCCGAGCGCTTCGACAAGCTCGCGCTGTTCGACCGGCTTCGCCGCGAAGGCGCGACCGAAGCGACCGCCCTGATGGCGGCCGGCTGCTCCGGGCCACGCTCTACCGGTGGAAGCGGCGCCTGCGCGAGCAGGGCGTCCGCGCCCTGGCCGACCGCTGCCGCCGTCCGCACCGGGTGCGGCAGCGCCAGTGGACCGCCGCCGAGCTCGAGCTGGTGCGCCAAACGCGCCAGCGCTTTCCGCTGCGGGGGCGCGCCAAGATCCGCGCCGTGCTGGCGCGCGAGCGTGGCTTCGCGCCCAGCGAGTCCGCCACCGGGCGCATGATCGCCCACCTGGTCCGCACCGGCCAGGCCGAGCCCGTCGCGTTCCATTACGGGCGCGTGAAACCCAAGCGGCGGCGCAAGTTCGACCGCCACGCCCGCCGCCGGCGCTGCGGCGATCGCGGGCGAAAGCCCGGCCAGATGGTGCAGATCGATCATACGGGCGTCGCCATCGAGGCCGGCTTCTGCGTCAAGGAGTTCAAGGCGGTGTGCCCGGTCTCGAAGCTTTGCTGCATGCGCGCCTACTCGCGCGCCACCGCCACCTGCGCCACAAGATTTCTCGACCACCTGATCCGCCAGGCGCCGTTCAATATCGAGTCGGTGCAGGTCGATGGCGGCAGCGAGTCCGCGGCCGAGTTCGAGACCGCCTGCCGGCGGCGCGGCATCGCGCTGTTCGTGCTGCCGCCCAAAAGCCTCAAGCATAGCGGCTGCGTCGAGCGCGCCAACGCGGCCGGCCGCTACGAGTTCCACCAGTCCTGCGCCGGCGAGCTGAGCGTCGGCGCCCTGAACGTCGAGCTGGCCGAATTCGAGCGCTTCTGCAACGCCTGCCGGCCGCATCAGTCGCTCGGGCAAGCGGCGCCCATGCAGGCGCGTATAATCAGAACTTCGAACAAAGTGCGCTGGCCGCCTGAAAAGTCTCACATGTATTGAACTAGTACAACGCATTGCGTGCATGGTTCATCGGCAATAAACCGGATAGAAACGGGATGCGATGGATCTGTCGAAGCTTAGGATTGTAGCGGCCGGGTGCGATCAGGAGGCGCGTTTTAGCGCGCTGATGGACGTGCGCCCCCGCGGTGCGTGCGCCGAAGTGCGCCCTCGGATGCGAATGAAAAGTGCCACCGGCAGATCTGCACCGACTTCGAACGGCATCCGGTCAATTTGGCGCGACCGCCATACGAACTCGACGCGCTAGCCGAGTTGCAACGGCTGTTTGTTAATCTGATCCGGATGATTGTTTGTCGTGTCATCGAGTCTGGTTTTCGCGTCAAGAGGTTCGAGGCATTGTGCACGGTCTTGAAGCTTTGCTTCATGTGTGCCCTCATGCTTGATCGCTCCGAGGCCGCTCGATCACCCGATCTGCCAGGTGCCGTTAGCTAGTGTCTGCCAGAAAACCTCTGATTTCAAGTATCGGCCGGTGCCGGGGGAGCGCAAGGCGCGGCGGGCGCGACGGCGGCGAGGGTCGGAATGCAGCAGCGGGCATCCGAATGCGACAAAAAATGCCGCATAAGAGGATTGCGGGCGGCATCCGCCCAGGCGGGCGCCTCCGGCCGCCCGGATCGTCGCTTGGAAACGGGTTCGGAGACGCTAGGCGGCGCGCAGGCGCGCGCGGCGGGCGAGCCGCTTGCGCTCCTGGTCGCGCAGCAGCCGCCCGAGCCGCTCGGGGTTCGCCGCCAGCGCCGACAGCGCCGCCGCCCGCTCGAAGCCGCGCTCGCCATGGGCGCGCACCCGCCCGAGCCCGCAATGCTCCAGATGATTGATGGCCGACTCGACCGCCGGATGCTGCCGGCGCGCCGCCTGGAACCATTCCCGGCCCTCGCGCGCCGAAGCCTCGGCATTCGGCCGGCCCTTGGCCGGCAGCGCGCACTCGTCGAGCAGCGCGCCGAGCTCGGCCTGATTCGCCGGCGAGTGGAAGCCGCGGTCGAAGCTGCAGGCCCGAAGGTCGGCGAACCGCTCCATCGCCCCTTCAACCAGCGCCGCCGCATGGCCGGCGTCGCCGCCCTGCCACATGATCCGGCGGTGCAGGATGAACCGGCGCTGGTCCTCGACCACGGCGACCGGCACCCCCAGCTCCTGGCGCACGCCGGCCTTGCCCTCGGCCACCCAGCGGGTGTGCGGCTCGAAGATCGAGAACGCCTTCTCGCCGTGCGCGATGGTCTCGCCCCCGAGCAGCCGGCGCCTAGCCTGCTCGAGCTGGCGGCGCGCATGGCCAAGATAGCCCTCGAGCTCGCATGCCAGCGCGTGCTCGCAGGCCGCCAGCGGCAGCTCGGCGGCCTGCGCCAGCGTCGCCTCGGCGCGCCCGGCCAGGCGGGCGCTCAGCGACAAATACCGCTCGACCCGCCCAGGATGCTTGCGGCTGCGCCTCGACACGCGCACCCGGTCGAACCGCTTCTTGACCTGCCGCGATAGATGCTCATGCTGTCGCCAGCCGCCGAGCCCGGCGCTGTCCGCCAGCCTGGCCGCGGTGCGCACCGCGCAGCGCAGCGCGTCCCGCAGCAGGTCCGCATCGGTCGGATAGTGCGCATCGGTCTCCACGCAGAACGAACCGGCCCGCCCGCGCAACGGCTCGCCAGGCTTTTTTCCGGCCGCCTCGCGGCCCGACCCGGCCACCAGCCGCCCGATCCCGGACAGCAGCTTCGGACCCGAAAGCGAGACGTTGGCGACCGCCGCCTGCTGCTCGCAGGCATGCCCGAGCGCCGGCGAATGCCCCGGCATCCGGCGCACCAGCCCGTCATGATTGGCCATGTGCGCCAGCCGGTCGAAGTCGCAGCCGAGCCCCTGCTCGGGCACGCCAGCGCCAGAATGCGCCAAAGGTCCATGCCCGGCCGGCCGGCGTCCTTGCGCGCCGCCGGCGCGACCTCGGCCTCGAGCAGCTCGAACACCCGCCGGCGCAAGGCCTTGCTTGCGCAGAGATGCCGCAGGCCGAGCAGGATGGCCGGGATGTCGTCGCGCGACTTGGCGCCGGTGTGGATGTTCTCGATCGGCACGGCGCCGATCTCGAGCTGGGCAGAGCGGGCCAAGCGCATCGCTTTTTCCTCGAAGATTGCGGCGAAACGGGGCGTTTCGCCCCATTTCGGCGGGAAATCCGCGCTTCCGCCGAATTCTTCGCCGCCGCTCGCCGCTAAGCGATTGTTTTCAATCAGCAACGATATCACATTTTGGTTTTCTGGCAAGCACTAATTATTGAATTGATCCAGGTCGACGGCAGTAGCCAGTTCATGGCCGATTCGAACGCGCCTGCGAACAATACGGCATCGAACTGTTTGTGGTTCGTTAATCAACCCGAATACAACAGCTGCGAGAAGCGCACCAGTGCCGGCGAGCTGAGCATTGGCGCAGTCAACCTTAAAACCGCGTTAGGGAGGCTGCAAAAGGGGATAAAGCCTTGCATAATGCGGGTTTTTGACAAAACGATATTTCACCCGCTGGGCGGACCCGACCGGAGCAAGGCTTTATGGACATCCGATCCTGCAAGATTTCGACCACGAAAGACAAATCGGTGTACTGGTTCAATACATATGAGACTTTTTAGGCAGCAAGCGCGCTTTGGTTGAAGTTTTCATTATACGCCTGCATGGGCGTGCGTTGCCCGAGCGCCTGATGCGGCCGGTAGGCGTTGTAGAAGCGCTCGAATTCGGCCGCTCGACGTTCAGGGCGCCGACGCTGAGCTCGCCGGCGTAGAACTGGTGGAACTCGCAGCGGCCGGCGGCGTTGGCGCGCTCCACGCAGCCGTCATACTTGGGGCTTCTGGGCGGCAGCACGAACAGGGCGATGCCGCGCCGCTGGCAGGCGGTCTCGAACTCGGCCACGGACTCGCTGCCGCCGTCGACCTGCACCGACTCGATATCGAACGGCGCCTGGCGGATCAGATGGTCCAGGAACTTCGAGGCGCAGGCGGCGGTGGCGCGCGAATAGGCGCGCATGTAGCACAGCTTGGAGACCGGGCACACCGCCTTGAATTCCTTGACGCAGAAGCCGGCCTCGATGGCGACGCCCGTATGGTCGATCTGCACCATCTGGCCGGGCTTTCGGCCGCGGGCGCCGTAGCGCCAGCGGCGGGCGTGGCGGTCGAACTTGCGTTGCCGCCTGGGCTTTGTTCGCCCGTAGCAGAACGCGACGGGCTCGGCCCGGCCGGTGCGGACCAGGCGGGCGATCATGCGCCCGGTGGCGGACTCGCTGGGCGCGAAGCCGCGCTCGCGCGCCAGCACGGCGCGGATCTTGGCGCGCCCCCGCAGCGGAAAGCGATGCCGCGCCTGGCGCACCAGCTCGAGCTCGGCGGCGGTCCACTGGCGCTGCCGCACCCGATGCGGGCGGCGGCACCGGTTGGCCAGGGCGCGGACGCCCTGCTCGCGCAGGCGCCGCTTCCAGCGGCAGGGCGTCGCCCGGGAGCAGCCGATCGCCTTCAGGGCGGTCGCTTCGGTCGCGCCCTCGAGGCGAAGCTGGTCGAACAGCGCGAGATTGTCGAAGCGCTCGGCGGCCTGCGGCGAAAGTTCGTCGCGGATCGCGTCGAGGCGATAAAATTTGCGGTGCGGATATTTGATTTGCATAGCGCTATCTCCCGCCTTTCGGCTGCTGGATTTGTATCAAGCACTATGCTACCTCAAAATTTTTCGCCCGCCCGCCTCCTCCCTTCGGACTACGTCCTTCGGGAGGAGGCGGGCGGTCTCACATGTATCTGAACCCGGACACGGCTTCGCGAAGCGGCTTGGCGGCGCTCGCCGAGCTGATCCGCAAGCTGGGGCTCGACACCCATTTCGAGCGGCCGGTGCCGGAGCCGGGCAGCAGCCGCGGCTTGCGCCCGGGGGCGCATCTGGCGACGTTCATGCTGATGATGCACGAGGGCTCGCGGCATCCGGGCGGAGTGGCGCAGCTGCGCGAGGAGCGGCCGCTGCTGGAGCTGCTCGGCATCCGCCGGCTGCCGGGCGACGACGCCTTGGGCCGGTGGCTGCGGCGCTGCGAGAAGTCTTCGGCGGAGTCCGCATGCAAGAAGGAGCGGGGCTGCATGCCGATCGTCGGCCGCATCGCCGAGACCGGCATGGCGGCGGGTGCGGAGTTCAGGGGCGGCCCGGTCTCGCCGAACGCGCGCAACTGCGAGTTCGTCCGCCAGTGCGAGCGCGCCCTGCCCAGGGGC
The DNA here is from genome assembly GCA_965214875.1 of Arenicellales bacterium. GTDB lineage: Bacteria > Pseudomonadota > Gammaproteobacteria > Arenicellales > JAJDZL01 > CBDAUN01. The sequence continues at coordinate 271,317 of OZ243980.1, forward strand.
GCCGAGGCGCATCGCGCCCGCATCGACGCGGCGGGGTATCAGGCGAGGATCATCAACCGCTTCACGAGCCGGGGAATCGGCTACGCGATCCGCGCCAGGCTCGACGCGAGCGTGGCCGGGCAGACCGGGGCGCTGGACGAGTCGCAGCGGCAGCCCTTCATCGAGCGCGACGGGACGGCGAGCCTGGCGCAGCAGACGGCGCGGTTCCTGCACTCGATGAACGGCACGCCCGAAGCGTTCGCGGCGGTGGTGCAGCGGAGGCGAAAGTCCGGCCGGCAGGAGCTCGAGCTCGATTGCCCGCAGGCCGGCGACACCCTGTCGCAGGGCGGCTGCATCTACCGGGCGCTGGCGACCAGCTTCTGCCGGCGGAGCGACTCGCGGGCGGTCCGCTGATGCAGCCGCAGAGGGGAAGACTCGGAAAATCGCATCCGCGAGCTTCGCAGCGGCTTCGGCGCGGCGCATCCCCCGTGCAGCGACTTCGCTGCCAATGCGCTGCATTCCGCGCTGTGCATGCTCGCGTTCAACCTGTTCGCGCCGATGCGCCAGGCGCTGGACGCGAGCTGCGAGTCGATGCGCATCGAGACCTTTCGCCGGCGGCCCTGCTGCAGGGCGGGCAAGATCGCGCGCCATGCCCGAGGCCGGGCCTTGAAGCTGTGCGACGCGCGCGCGGCGCGGCGGCTTAGCGGCGCCATCGGCATGATCCGGGCGATGGCCCTGGCGCCGCAGCCGCCGGAAACGCAAAAAAAGCATCGCGCGCACGACAAAAAAATCGGCTGCGTCCCGGCGCGTTGCGGACTGTCATTGATCTTTCGCCCCGGTTCCGCTCCTCCGCCCTTTCCGGCCGCGTCCCGCCCGCAAGCCCGCCCGGCATCGCCGCGGCGAGCGCCAAAATCTCTCCGCGCCCCGGATTTCGGCAAAATCCGCCCCAAAAAAATCTCTAACGCGGATTTTGGGGTCAATGCCGAACTTGCCAAGTTCGAGTGACACTATAACGCCTATCGGCCGCCGTGTCAGGCCCCAAGCGACTATTGCGAATCGGTGCTTGCTTTTGCGCTGATTGCGGGTGGAGAAATCGGCTAAAATAAGATTTTTGGCAGCTTGGCCACATTCCAACAGCCCCCACGAAGCGCAACACATCGTTCAACTACGTCGCCACTGCTGAGGAAGCTCGATGAACACCTACCTTAAATTGGAACAATACCCGCTGCTTGATCTTAGCTCGCACCGTGCAATCGCACTGATCAATCGTTGCCGCCAGGAGCTAAGTGATGCAGGCACCTTGCATCTGCCTGGCCTATTGCGCCAATCCGCGATAAAGCGCTGCCTGGCAGAAGTGATGCCGCTATTCGCAACTTCCGCCTTTACTCACAAACGCATGCACAACATCTTTTTCGATGACAACCTCGAAGGACTGCCGTCGGATCATCCCGCTTTGAGCAGGATGCAAACCGTAAGTCATACGATTTGCGCAGATCAGCTCAGCGACAGCCTGATCGTGAAAATATACGAGTGGCGACCGCTTCGAGATTTTCTAGCGGCAGTAATCGGCGAAACACAGCTGCATCTGATGGCAGATCCCATGGCGCGCGTAAATGTCATGGCATATTACGAAGGAGAGTCTTTGAATTGGCACTTCGACCGCGCCCAATTCACGGTCACTTTGTTGCTTCAAGCACCGAATTTTGGCGGTAACCTTGAACTCGCATACGGATTGAAGGATGCAGAGACGATCGACTTTGAAGGCATTGCATCATTGCTCAAAGGCAGTCGCGCAGGTGTCGAGTCAATATCGATGGAGCCCGGCACCTTGAACGTCTTCCAAGGCCGCGACATCGCGCATCGCACAACCCCTGCGAAAGGGAGCACGCCCCGAGTGGTTGCCATATTTTCGTACTTTGCGCAACCCGGCAGGGTCTTCACGGCCGAAGAGCAGCTAGGTTTTTACGGCCGCACCGCGGAATAATTCGAATTCATCGGCAACGGCCTAGCGATTCTTGGGCAGCCGATGCCCGAAGACCGCGGTGCCGACTCGCACATGGGTTGCGCCTTCCAAGATGGCTGATTCCATGTCTGCTGTCATCCCCATGGAGAGCGTGTCAAGCGCATGGCCTTGTCGATTAAGCAAGTCCAGCGTGTCGCGCAGTTGCGCAAAAACGATTCGCTGCGCATCAGCATGTTCAGTGAATTCGGGAATGATCATAAGGCCGCGAAGTGAAACCCGAGGCAGCTCGCAAATTTGATCCGCAAGCTTCCTCAAATCGTCAGAACAAACCCCGGACTTGGTCTGCTCGCCTTGTAGATTGACTTGAATGCAGATGTTCAAAGGTGCTTGGTCGGGATCGCGCTGGTCGTTCAGTCGTCGAGCTATCTTGTAGCGGTCTACGCCGTGGGCCCAAGAAAATTTTTGGGCTATATCCCGCGTCTTGTTGCTTTGAATGCGACCGATAAAGTGCCATTCGATGTCCAAATCTTCGAGCTTGCACCGCTTATCCAGCGCTTCTTGGACGAAGTTTTCGGCAAAATCCCGCTGACCGAGTCCGGCAATCGAGCGGATGGCTTGCGCTGGGTGAGTCTTGCTTACTGCCACAAGGCAAACGCTCCCTTCGGCGCGACCGGCACAGCGCTCCGCCGCGCTAATGCGCGCTCGCACGGAGGCATAGTTGATGCGCAGCTGCTCGGCGTTCAAGGTGCTATGCCCATTGATCATCGATTGATTTGATCCTTGATGACTCGGCCGTTGACGATGGTATAGCGTATGCTGCCGCGCATTTCCCAGCCGCCAAACGGATTGTTCTTGCCGCGACTAGCCATTTTTGCCGGGTCGAACAGCCACTTTTCGTCTGGATCGAAGATGCAGATATCCGCCGGCGAATCGAACGCAAGATTGCCGCCTTCGATGCCGAGAATTTGCGCCGGACCGCTACTCAGCATGCCGATCGCGGCAGAAAGCTCGATTACGCCTTCGTCAACTAGGCGCAACGTCAATGGCAGCAAAGTTTCAAGCCCTGAAATGCCAGGCGCGGATTGGCTGAACGGAGCCAGCTTATCGTCGATGCGGCACGGCTGATGGTCTGAACAGATCGCGGCAATTGTGCCGTCGCAAAGGCCGGCCCGCAGTCGCGCACGGTCCTTCATGCTGCGAAGTGGCGGGCGGACATGGCAAAGCGTATTGAAATCCCGCGTATCATGCTCGGTAAGATGCAGATTGTGAATCGCCACATCAGCGGTGATCAATGATCCTCTTTGCTGTGCTTCATTGATCATGTCCGCAGAGCGCCCGCAGGACAATTGGCTGAAATGGGCTTCGACTCCGGTGGTTTGCACTAAAGCGACATCTCTGGCAATTGCTACGGTCTCGGCCGCTTCAGGAATCGAGGGAAGCCCAAGGCGGGTGCTGATTTCACCTTCATGTACGCAGCCGTTGCCGGTCAGCCATGGATCGTGAGATTGCATGAAGACGGTAATGCCGAATGTCGCGGCATATTGCATCGCTCGCCGCATGACCAGCGTATTGCGCACCGCGTTTCCCGCATTGCTCAAGCCGGCACAGCCCGCATCCATGAGGCTCGCCATATTGGTTAGGGATTCGCCAGCTAGGCCAACCGTCAATGCTCCGAGCGGCAGCACTCGAATTCCGGACCGATTGGTGGTGCGCTGGCGGATCATCTGGGCCATGGCTGGCGTATCGATGACCGGTGTCGTATCAGGCTGTATGCAGACCGTGGTGATGCCGCCGTTTACCGCGCTTTGCGATTCGACATCAATAGTGGACGTGTCGCTTGGACCGGCCGGTACGCCGACATCGGCTTTAAGATCAATCAGCCCCGGACAGACGATCAAGCCGCCGGCATCGATTTCGCGAATCGCCTTGCCGTCCGGACATTTCTCGATGATCCGCCGCCCAGCTACGAAAACATCGCCGACCTGGTCGACTCCATTGGCAGGATCGATGATCCTTCCGTTGCGAATCGCGATGACGCTCAATTCCCTGACTCTCCGCTTGCCGCCGAACCCGCCATGATTTCGGACATGACCGCCATGCGCACGGCAATGCCGTTTGCGACCTGAGTCAGAATCAGCGAGCGATCCCCGTCTGCCACCGACGAAGCGATTTCAAGTCCGCGATTGATTGGCCCGGGATGCATTACCAGCGCATCGGGCTTAGCCATGCGCATGCGAGATTCGGTGAGCCCGTAACGCTGATAGAATTCCTCGCGACTCGGGATCAACTGCCCTTCCATCCGTTCAAGTTGCAGGCGCAGCATCATGACGATGTCGACATCCTTCAGCCCCTTGTTGATGTCGGTGAATACCCTTACCCCGAGCTTTTCGACTCCGGTCGGAATGAGCGTGCGCGGGGATATGATTCTCACTTCGCCAGCACCAAGCGTGTTAAGCGCGCTGATTTCAGAGCGCGCCACTCTAGAATGCAGAATGTCGCCAATAATTGCGACAACCAGCTTCGAGAAGTCGCCCTTGTGCTGGCGTATGGTGAACATATCCAGTAGGGCCTGAGTCGGATGGGAGTAGCGCCCATCTCCGGCATTGATGATGTGAACGTGCGAAGGCACATGCCGGGCAATCAGGTTGGCCGCTCCGCTTGACTGATGACGCACGACGAAAAGATCAGTGTGCATCGCCTCAAGCGTCTTGACTGTGTCCAGGATCGTTTCGCCCTTGGTGGTCGACATCGCTTCAGCTTGCAGATTGATGACATCAGCCGAAAGCCTGGCCGCCGCGATCTCGAATGTGGTGCGCGTGCGCGTGCTCGGTTCGAAAAACAGGTTCACCACTGTCTTTCCTCTTAGTAGCGGCACCTTCTTAGTCGTCCGAGTCGGAAATTCGATGAACGATTCCGCTTTGCGAAGCATTGTCTCCAGCAACTCTTTGGACAAGCCTTCGAGAGAAATCAAATGCAGCAGGCTGCCGTTTGCGTCGAGTTGGATATCCTGCTGCATGGGTTGCGGTTGTTTTTTGCCGGCCTAGTCTTTCGCTTTAGCGGTCAGTTTCATGATGCCGTCAGGCGTCAACTTGATGAACTGTTCGTTCGAAAGGTGGATGTTGCGTCCGACTATGTCGGGCTGGAAAGGCAATTCCCGATTGCCTCTGTCAATCAGCACAGCCAGCACAACGGATGCTGGACGGCCCCACGCGAAAAGCTCTTCAAGCGCGGCGCGAACCGTGCGTCCGGTATGCAGCACATCATCAATCAGAATGATGCAGCGGTCATCGATGGGCACCGGCAATGAAGAGGACTGCACCTTCGGATTGATGCCGATTGTGCTGTAGTCGTCCCGATAGAATGAAATATCGAGCGCGCCTAGCGGTTCTTCGATTTCAAGTGCTTCGTGCAATCGCTCGGCGATCCAAAGACCGCCCGAGAGGATGGCGACCAGTAGCGGATTGCGGCCGAGCAGTTCACGCATTGCGAACTCCATCTTGTTCAGAAGCTCCTCAATGTCGAATTGCACTGCGTCTTGGTCTTTCATGCCGTGGAGCGGTTCAAAGTGATGGCAGATGTTCCGCTGTCATGCGCAGGCCGAAGACATGCCGCCGCTATTGGCTTGGTCTGCGCACCCCCGTGCGCAGCATTGGGCGTGAAAATAGGTTTCAAGAATAATTTGCGCGGCGATCTGATGCCGCTTGCCAGCGCTTTTTTGCGAAATTGCGCTTGTTCCGAGAGCCGCTTGCCGGTGGCGGGCCTCCTCGGTGCTTAATCGTTCATCGGCATAGGCGACAGGAAGATCGTAACGCTGTTTGAGGCTTTTTCCAAATGAGCGGATTGCGGCGCAGAATGTCCTTTTCGACCGATCCTTGGTGTACGGCATTCCAATTACGAGTTGCTCAGGCGCCCATTGTCGTATCAGATCGTCAATCTGCCGCCAGTCAGGCGCTCCATCGCGAATGCCGACCGTGCAGGCGCCGGTTGCATGATCCAAGTGAGGATAGCCTATCGCGACACCCATATGGCGCGTGCCGTAGTCGAATCCCAGCACGATCCGGGGCATCGTTGCGGCATGCGCGTCAATGGAATCGCCAGGCAGCGGATCGCCTGCCGGACCGCAAGCCGCTAATGAGTTGTCAGGCGTGTCCAAATTCAGTCGAAAGCATTGAGAAATTGATGCCGAGCAACCCTGCGGCGCGGTCCCAGCGCTCATCGACCGGGGCATCGAAAATGATGGATTTTTCGGCCGGAGTGGAAAGCCAGACATTTTTAGCCAGCTCCTGTTCGAGCTGGCCGCTTTCCCAGCCGGCAAACCCCAGCGTGACCATGCAGTTTTGCGGGCCGCGCTGGTTTGAGATGGCTTCAAGCACGTCCAGCGACGTGGTCAGGCCCAGCGAATCGCCTACCTTGATCGAGGAGAAATCCTCTCCAGAGTCATGCAGTATGAGCCCGCGCTGCGGCTGAATGGGGCCGCCGTAATGCAAGGGCAGATCTGTTTCCGGCGCATCGTTGTGGTCAAGGTTCAGCGACTCGTAGATGTCTTTCAGGGTCAGCTCTGTGGCCCGATTTATGACGACCCCCAGTGCGCCTTGTTCATCGTGCTGGCAAACTAAAGTGACGGTTTTCGAGAAATGCGGATCCTGCATATCAGGCATTGCGACAAGAAATTGATTGGTTAGCCATGCCATCGAGTTTGTGCTGCAACGTAATTGTGTCAAAAAAGATTCAAGCTTGGATTATACGGCGATGTGCCATTTGACATGGTTGCAATTTGTCGCGAGGACTCCCGCAAACGCCTAAAGGCGGCGCTTGAACTTTCAAGACGCGGCACGCAGATTGAGATAAAATATTGAATGCGTATGCACACCTTGAATGGCAAGGCCGCATCGTCTCGTGTTGCATGAGCTCCCGGTTATGGAACTCGGCGATGTCGATGCGACCCGCTTTGCTTCTTCGCTCAAGCAGGCCTGCTGATTGAGCTTGTTTCGGAACTGAATATGCGACTTTTGATCTATTCAGACTTGCACCTTGAATTTTCCGGGTTCGATGCGCTGCGGTCGGGCTACGACGCGGTGGTGCTTGCTGGAGATATCGATGTAGGGTGCGAAGGCGTCAAGTGGGCAATCGACAGCTTCGGCGATGTGCCGGTGTTCTACGTTTTTGGCAATCATGAGTTCTATCATTGCGAAATCACCGAGACCAAGCGTCAATCGCGCGAGCTTGCGGCCGGCACCAACGTGCATCTGCTCGACGACGATGCCGTGGCGATTGACGATATAGACTTTATCGGCGGAACCTTGTGGACCGATTTCGGACTAGGCGGCAATACTGCCCAGAACATGGATGAAGCTGAATATTGGATGAACGACTACCGCCAGATCCGGTACCATGGCGAAAAGCTGACATCCGGCGATACGCAGCGTTTCCACTACAAGACTCGCGAGCATCTTCAAACAAGCTTTGCGGACGATGCGTCGCCGCGAAAGCGCATTGTTGTCACGCATCACGCTCCATCGGCCCGCTCGCTGACCGGCGAGCGCATCACCGACGATATCGGATTTGCCTACGCATCCGAGCTCGACGATTGGGTCGAAAAAAGCGGCGCTTCGATATGGATTCACGGGCATACTCATGAGTCCGTGGACTATCAAATCGGCAGCACTCGGGTTTTTTCAAATCCTCGCGGGTACTCGTCGTCAAGAAACGAATCGGGAAATGCCAAGTTTATCGCCGATTGCGTCGTCGAAGTGTGATGATGCCCGATTCCGACCAGGTCGCCGCTCAGCGCAAACTGCGCGTTGACGCGCTTCGCGTACTGGCGATGGATGCCGTTCAGGCCGCTAATTCAGGCCATCCCGGCATGCCGATGGGCATGGCCGATATCGCCGAAGTGCTGTGGAAAGAGCTGCTCAAGCACAACCCGGCCGATCCTGGCTGGATCGATCGCGACCGCTTTGTGCTGTCCAACGGGCATGGCTCCATGTTGCTTTACGCATTGCTGCACCTGACCGGCTACGAGCTGTCAATGGACGATATTCGCCGATTCCGCCAGCTCGGCTCGAAAACGCCTGGACACCCCGAGTACGGCGTTACTGCCGGGGTCGAGACAACCACCGGGCCGCTCGGCCAGGGATTCGCCAATGCAGTCGGCATGGCCATGGCCGAAAAGACGCTGGCAGCCCAATTCAATCGCCCCGGTCACCAGATCATTGATCACAAGACCTACGCATTTGTCGGTGACGGCTGCCTGATGGAAGGGGTTTCGCATGAAGCGGCATCATTAGCCGGAACGCATAAGCTTGGCAAACTGATCACAATCTATGACGACAACGGCATCTCGATCGACGGTGCGGTTGATGAGTGGTTCACCGACGATACGCCGGCAAGGTTCCGCGCCTATGGATGGCATGTGATCGAGCAAGTCGATGGCCATGACCACAATGCCGTCCGCCAAGCGGTCACGCAGGCAATCCGCGCTAAGGAGCAGCCAAGCCTGATTTGCTGCAAGACGGTGCTCGGATTCGGGTCGCCCGGCAAGCAGGGAACCGCCGCGGCGCACGGCGCTCCGCTCGGCGATGAGCAGGTTCGACTGGCGCGCGAAGCGTTCGATTGGGAGCTGGATCCGTTCGAGATCCCGGCATCGGTCTACGAGACATTCAATTGCGAAGCGTCCGGCAAAGATTTGCAGCAGCGGTGGCGCGAGCGGTTCAATCAATATGCGAGCGAATATCCTGAGCTGGCCAGCGAACTTGAGCGACGTGCGGCCAAAGATCTGCCCGAATCGTGGGAACGTGTCGCAGATGCCTGGATCCGGGCGTCAAATCAGGACTCGATGCCGGTTGCATCGCGCAAGTCTTCGCTTTTGACCCTGAACTCGGTCGGTCCGGCGTTGCCGGAGCTGATCGGCGGCTCCGCAGATTTGACCGGCTCCAATCTAACCTTCTGGCAGGATTCGGTGCCGATCACGCCGCAGCGCCCCGATGGCAACTACATCTATTTCGGCGTACGGGAATTCGCCATGAGCTGCATCATCAACGGCTTGGCGCTGCATGGCGGCTTCATTCCCTATTGCGCCACCTTTTTGACATTTTCCGAATATGCGCGAAATGCGCTGCGAATGGCTGCGCTGATGGAGATTCGCGCGATCTTCATCTATACCCATGACTCGATCGGTCTTGGCGAGGACGGACCGACTCATCAAGCGGTCGAACAGGCGGCGACACTGCGGCTGATGCCGAACATGTCATTATGGCGGCCCTGCGATACCGCCGAAACAGCGGTCGCATGGCGCGCAGCCCTGGAACGGCGCAATGGGCCGACCTGCTTGCTGTTTTCTCGGCAAAGTTTGCCGCAGCAGTCGCGCAGCGCGGATCAATGCGCTCAGATTAAGCGTGGCGGCTACGTGCTGCTCGACACAGTCGGCGATCCGGATGCGATCATCATCGCGACCGGATCCGAAGTGCAACTCGCCACTGAGGCGGCAGCATTGCTTAACGGCCGCGGCTGTTCAGTACGCGTTGTCTCGCTGCCGTCGGTTGATGTGTTTGAAGCGCAAGATGAGCAATACCGCGAATCGGTACTGCCTTCGAAGATCCGCAAGCGAGTGGTGGTCGAAGCCGGCGTAACGCCGCTTTGGCTGAAATATGCCACGTCGGAAGGCGTCGTGCTGGGCATCGACCAATTCGGCCGTTCTGCGCCGGCCAGCGATGTCTACGACTATTTCAATCTGACCCCGCAAGCGGTCGAGAACGCGGTCGCGCAGCTGCTTGATTCGTGAATGCCTTGGCATTGCCGGACCGCCGTCCCGACCGACCTTGCAAATCTGACTACACCATAGGAGCACAACTGAAATCATGGCGATCAACGTGGCAATCAACGGGTTCGGACGCATTGGCCGCAACATCCTGCGCGCACTTTACGAATCTTCAAGAACCAATGAAATTTCGGTCGTTGCGATCAATGATCTGGCCGATCGCAAGACCAATGCGCACCTGCTTCAATTCGATTCGGTGCACGGCCGCATGAATTGCGACATTCGGGTCGTCGAGGAAGGATTCTCGATTGACGGCCACCTGATCCGCACCTGCTCGCAGCGCAATCCCGCAGATCTTCCGTGGGCAAGCCTCAAGGTGGATGTGGTGCTCGAGTGCACGGGGATTTTTGCAAGCAAGGACAAGGCATCGGCGCATTTGGATGCCGGCGCTTCCAAAGTGATCCTTTCAGCCCCGGGAAATGACGTTGACGCTACAGTCGTCTATGGAGTGAATCATCAGGTGCTCAAGGCTTCCGATAGCGTGATTTCCAATGCCTCATGCACCACCAATTGCCTGGCGCCAGTCTCCAAGGTCTTGCATGAGCGGTTCGGCATCCGCTCCGGGCTGATGACGACGGTGCACGCCTACACCAACGACCAGGTGCTGACCGATGTGTATCACCCGGACCTTCGGCGCGCCCGCTCTGCAACGCAGTCGATGATTCCGACCAGCACCGGCGCGGCCTCCGCGATCGGCCTGGTGCTGCCGGAACTTGACGGCAAGCTTGACGGTTTTGCGGTGCGTGTGCCCACCGTGAATGTCTCGCTGGTCGATCTGACCGTCGAGACGGAATCGGTCGTCAGCGTCGACGCGATTCACCAGGCGGTGCGGCAGGCCGCAGACGGTGAATTGCAAGGCATACTTGCCTATAACGACTTGCCGCTGGTTTCAATCGATTTCAATCACTCCGCCGCATCTTCGGTATACGAAGCCTCGACGACCAGAGTGGTAGGCGATCATGCCGCGAAGGTTTGCTGCTGGTACGACAACGAGTGGGGATTCTCAAACCGCATGCTTGATACCACAGTGGCATTGATGAATGCCGCGTAGCGCCCACTTGTGAAATGATCAGCGTCAACCATGTCGATTTAAGCGGCAAGCGCGTATTGGTGCGAGCGGATTTGAATGTGCCGATCGAAGACGGGGCAGTCGCATCTGCCGAGCGCATCAAGGCTGCCATGCCGACCATTCGCCACGCGCTTGACCGCGATGCGGCGGTTCAGGTCATGTCGCACCTCGGGCGCCCGCAAGAAGGGGCTGCCGAGGTGCGCTATTCGTTGCGGCCGGTCGCCGACTACCTAGCAAGTCGGCTTGATGAAGAGGTTCATTTCTATGCCGATTGGATTGATGGCGCCGCGGTCAAGCGCGGCACGGTCGCAGTGTTCGAGAATGTTCGATTCTTGCGCGGCGAGCTGGCTAACGATGCATCGCTTGGCCGAAAGATGGCGAGTCTTTGCGATGTATTCGTCATGGATGCGTTCGCTTGCGCGCACCGATTTCAGGCATCGACCTGCGCGGTCGGGCAGTTCGCGCCCGTCGCCTGCTCCGGCTTGCTGCTCGAGCGCGAACTTCAAGCGCTGGATGCGGTTTTGACCGAGCCTGAGCGTCCTGTGGTTTCCATCGTAGGCGGCGCCAAGGTTGCCGATAAGCTTCCGGTATTGCGGCGCCTTGCCGAGATTTCGGATACGCTGATCGTGGGCGGAGGAATTGCCAACACTTTTCTTGCGGCGACCGGCAATCAGGTCGCGAGCTCGCTATTCGAGCCTGATCTTTTGGATGAGGCGCTGGCCATCGCTTCGGTCGCCAAAGCGAACCGGTGCCGGCTGCCGCTGCCGGTTGATGTTGCGGTGTCGCAATCGATCGACGATGCTGATGGCGCCCAGCTAAAGACAATCGAACAAGTATCAGGAGGAGACATGATTTTTGATATCGGCGCATCCACCATCAAGCGCTACAGCGAGTGCCTGCGGGATGCGGGAACGATCCTTTGGAATGGCCCGGTGGGCGTTTTCGAGCGGCCTGCCTTTAGCGAAGGGACGCGAGCAATGGCTGATGCGGTCGCCGTCAGTTCGGCCTATAGCGTTGCGGGCGGCGGCGATACGCTAGCCGCACTCGATCGTTTCGGCAGAATCGACGATATTTCGTATGTCTCAACCGGCGGCGGCGCCTTTCTTGACTACGTTCAAGGCAAGCCTTTGCCGGCAGTCGATATGCTTAAGGATGTGCAGGCTCGGCATGGAAGCCGCCTCGCATCGGGCGCATCGTCATGATGTTGCGGCAAACCAAAATCGTCGCGACTCTGGGGCCGGCGACCGACCCTTCGCCGGTAACCGATAAAATCATTCGCAAGGGCATCAATGTTGTGCGCATCAATTTCTCCCATGGCGATGCAGATGCGCAGCGAAAGCGTGTGGAGCGAATTCGCAAGCATGCCCGCAAGCAAAAGCGGGTGGTCGGAATTCTTGCTGACCTTCAAGGCCCGAAAATTCGAATTGCCAGATTCAAGCACGGCCCGATCGAGCTGAGCGAGGGGAGCAAGTTCGTACTCAATGCGGATTTGGGTCACGATGAGGGCGCTGCCGATCAGGTCGGCCTCACCTATCGGAATCTGCCGAAAGATGTCAAGCTCGGCGACGTGCTGGTTGTCGATGATGGCAGCATTGTATTGCGCGTTACCGCAGTGCTGGCGCCGAAGATAACGACTGAAGTGCTGGTCGGCGGAGCGCTGTCCGATTCAAAGGGCATCAATCGCCAAGGCGGCGGCCTGACCGCGGAGTCTCTGACGCCCAAGGACCACGACGATATCCGCACGGCAGGCGAGATCGATGTGGACTACCTCGCGGTATCGTTCGTGCGCAATCGGGTCGATGTCGAGATCGCAAGGGAGCTGCTGCGCGCAACCGGCTGCCAAGGCGGGATCATTTCCAAGATTGAGCGTGTCGAGGCGGTCGAGAACATGGAAGAGATTATCACCGCCTCCGACGGAATCATGATCGCTAGAGGCGATCTAGCGGTTGAAATCGGCGATGCCAAATTGCCCGGCGTGCAAAAGCGGCTGATTCGGACAGCGCGCGAGAGAAACTGCCTGACCATTACTGCAACGCAGATGATGCAGTCGATGACCGAGAATACGCAGCCGACGCGCGCGGAAGTGCTGGATGTGGCGAACGCAGTTCTGGACGGCACCGATGCGGTGATGCTGTCGCAAGAATCGGCAGTAGGGCGACATCCTTCGAAAGTGGTTTCGGCGCTTGATCGCATCTGCCGCGGCAGCGAGCTGACCGACAATGAAATCAAGCTGCCGACCCAAGTGCGCGGTCGATACATCAACACGGAGGAAGCCATAGCGACTGCCGCCATGCGTACCGCGGAATCATTCAACATTGTGGCTATCGTCGCGCTGACAGAATCCGGCAGCACTGCGAAGTGGCTGTCGCGGCTGCTGGTCGGCATTCCGATCTATGCGGTTTCAAGTCATGCCGCAACTCACCGCAAGGTCAGCCTGTTTAGGGGAGTTCATCCGATCAACTTCGAGCCAAGCGCTCAATCCGATACCCGCATCGATCGGCAAGTGGTTGATGAACTGCTGCAGCGCGGCATCATCGCCAAGGGCGATCGGGTCATCGTTACCAAAGGCGATATCATGGGTGAGGAAGGCGGAACGAATACGATGAAAATCGTGACCGTTTGAGCATGGCATCGTCAAACAGTAGAATAAGCTCGTGCGGAGGCGAGAATATGGATAAAGGGCAACTTGAACTGACTGCCAAAGAGATGGTCTCTCCCGGCAGAGGCATCCTCGCGATGGATGAAAGCAATCCGACCTGCGAAAGCAGGTTTGTCAAGCTTGGCGTCGAATGTACCGAATTGACGCGCCGGAGCTACCGCGAACTGCTGGTAACAACCCCGGATCTTGCAAAATACATTAGCGGGGCGATTCTGTTCGATGAGACGATTCGCCAAACGGTGCTAGATGGCGTGCCGTTTCCCGAGTATCTTGACCGCATTGGCATTGTTCCCGGAATCAAGGTGGATAAGGGCGCGAAGCCTTTGGCGCTGCACAGCGGCGAGAAGGTGACGGAAGGGCTGGACGGCTTGCGCGAACGGTTGCAAGAGTATGCGTCGATGGGGGCTCGATTTGCAAAATGGCGAGCGGTCATTACGATCGGAAACGATATGCCTTCGCAGGCTTGCATTGCTGCGAACGCGCATGCGCTGGCTCGCTATGCGGCCCTGTGTCAAGAATCCGGGGTTGTCCCGATTGTCGAACCTGAAGTGCTGATGGACGGCTGTCACACCATTGAGCGGTGTCGCGAGGTAACTGAGCAGGTCTTGCTTGATGTCTTTCAGGCGCTTGCCGCCCAGAATGTTCATCTGAAAGGAACGGTACTCAAGCCCAATATGGTAGTGTCAGGCATCAATTGCGCCAAGCAGGCTGAGGTCGATGAAGTTGCCGAACAAACTGTTCGCTGTCTTCTGACTGCCGTGCCGCCTGAAGTTCCTGGCATTGCATTTTTATCTGGCGGGCAGTCCGACGAATTGGCGACGCTGCATCTTGATGCGATGAACCGGCTAGATGTGGCGCGGCCTTGGAAGTTGACATTTTCCTACGGCCGGGCGCTTCAGCAAGCGCCGATGAAGGCGTGGGCGGGCAATGACGGCAATTCTGATGAAGTGCATCGCCAAGCTGCGAGGCGCGCGATGGTGAACGCCGCCGCGTCAAAAGGCGAGTATGACGCTTCTATGGAGCAGCTGCGCGGCTAACGGCTAAGCTCGCGCCGGCCGATATGGCGATCAAGGTTCTATTTTTTGCCTCGCTGGCGGATTCGGTTGGTCATCGGGCGATGACTATCGAAAGCGCAGACATTCAAACAGCGCGCGATGTCTGGGAGGCTTGCATTGAAGATGCCGGCATCCCCGACAATGCCCTGGTCGCCTTGAACATGGAATACGCCGAGATGGAGGACCGTGTCAAGGATGGTGATGAAGTCGCATTTTTCCCGCCCGTGACAGGGGGCTAGTGTGCGAATAGAAGTAATCGAGCATCCATTCGATCCGTGGCGCGAGATCGTCAAGCACAGCGAGATGCTTGCTAAAGGTTCGATTGGCGCGACCGCCGCATTTGTCGGTTCGATGCGCGACTTCAATGAAGGCGACAGCGTCTTGGAGATGGCGCTGGATCACTATGAGGGAATGACCCAGCGGCATCTTGAAAGCCTTGCAAGCGAGATGATGACGCAATATGAACTGACCGACCTGCTGATGATGCATCGGGTCGGAAGGGTCACGCCGGGCGAAGCCATCGTGGTGGTAGCGGTGTGGTCGGCGCATCGGGCGCAGGCATTGGCAGCGTGCGAGCAAATGGTGGAATATCTCAAGTCGAAGGCGCCGTTTTGGAAAAAGGAGACGCTTTCGCAAGGCGGTGTTCGCTGGGTGGAAAACAACACGGCATCGCGAACTGCACTTTATGGCTATCGAGAGGTGAGCAATGACAGCAATGGACAACGAAACACGAACTGAAATCGAAGCGGCGTCGTTTCGGCGCCTAGTCGAGCATTTTCGTGCCCATACCGAAGTTCAGAACATCGATTTGATGAATTTGGCCGATTTTTGCCGAAATTGCCTATCAAAATGGTATCGGGCTGAAGCCGAAGAGCGCGGTTGCGAGATGAGCTATGAGGATGCGCGAGAGATCATCTACGGCATGCCGTATTCGCAATGGAAAGATCAATATCAGCTAGCGGCGACAGCCGAGCAGAAAGCCGCCTACCAAGCGCGGCAGGCGGCAAAGCAGGCGGAATAGACCGCTTTTTTGACTTCGAGGAGCAATGCGCATGTCAATTGTCGTTCACGCGCTATCTGCCGGCGATCAGGCAAATTGGCGCCAGTTGTGGACGGAGTATCTCGAGTTTTACGAGACTGAAGTATCAGAAGCGGTCTACCAATCAACCTTTGAGCGGCTGACTTGTACCGATCAGCCATGCTTCAGCGGATATCTTGCCTTTATCAATGGCGCGGCTGTTGGATTGGTGCAAAGCGTCTACCATCCAACTCTATGGCAAATCGGAGATGTTTGCTATCTGCATGACTTGTATACCGTGCCGAATGCAAGGGGCAAGGGTGTTGCGCGGACATTGATTGAAACTGTCTGTCGGGAAGCCGCAGCCAGAGGGGTGGATCGGGTCTACTGGCTGACTCACGAAAACAATGCTGTCGCAAGGCGGCTATATGACAAGGTGGCGGTCCGATCCGGATTGATCGAATACAGTCGCGAATAGGCAAGGATTGAATTTGATGCGGCGCGGTTGGAGGCCGACAAAGCCGCAACCGGCGGCTATGGCCTCGCGAAAAAATTACGAATTCTGCATCAGCGATGGGCTGAAAAATTCGTTCTTCAAGGGAGGCTTGACACCCGGCGAGCCCTGTTTCGCGGTGCATAGGCCGCACTTTGAAAATCAGGCACTAGGCGCAGGCGATTTGGTTGGCTATGGCGCGACTGTCAGCCGCGCTGCTGGCGAGCGGTGCCCGCAGGCCGCAAGCGGTGCTATCGCGAATGCCCGCCAAATTGAAACTATGGCATCGGCAATCGCGAAAAGAGTATGCCGAATCCGCCGATCATTATGCCGAATCCGCCGACCGTGACCGCCATCTGCACCCCGACCACCCACTTCAGCCAGGTCAGGCCGCTTTCGACATTCTTGATCCTGGCATCGAACTCGGTGCGCAGCTTCTCGATATCAGTACCAAGTTCAGCTCTGACTAGATTGATATCGGCACCAAGCGCGGCTTTGGCGAGATCGACATCGGCCTTGGTTGCAAGGTCGCCCTGGCTTTTTTTGACAACCATGGCAATGGCCTCAGCCTGCGCCATCTCGATGCCGGCCTTGTGCAAATCCTTCGATGCGGTTAAAGTGTCAAATGCTGCATTCGCCATGTGAATATATTACGATATTCCTTCCGCCGGCGTTGATCTTTTTGCAAGCCCGCTCTTTATTGCTCTTGCAGAAAAGCGCCTTGATATCGATAAAGGAATTCTGGCAACGGTCAATCCGGTCGTTGCCTTGACCGCTGCGTCCAATCTGCAACAGCGCATCATGCTTGCCAAACGTTTCCAAATTCACACGATACTGGCCTGTCATCAGTCTGGCCAAGCCAACATCAGTCAAAACATGCTGATCAACGAGAGCATGGTAATTGCTAAAAGACGTAAAGGCGAAAGACCGCCGATGCGAATTATCAGCCTTGATCGATTTCCGACAGATGAGAATAGAGCGGCAGGCGTTGCAAAAGTGCATTTCGGAGTGTGGAGGCAGTTCACTATCGGATGAATGGGGCGAGATTTCTCCGTGGTCAGCAAAACGCATAGAGGCAGGCAATTGGTCCGTTGCTGTAATGCGGTCGTCTTTGCTTGAGGAAATGGTTGCTGGAATATCGGAACCAACAGATATTTTATTTGCTGTCGGGCAAGACGCTTCCACAGCATGGCCTGCAGCGACCACTGACGAAAGACCTCGCATTGGCAATAGCTGGTTTCCAATTCACGAGTTGAACCCAAGCCAAGAGAAACTATTGTCGGTATGTATCAATTCGGCAATGGAACATTTGCAACTGATGCGTTTCCCTACACGAAAGCTAAATTTGCATCGCAAATCAAGTCGGTAGATTTAAGGGTGCATGATATTCACAACGTAATCACTTAAGCGATGCTGGAAAGAAAATCAAAATATGGATGGACCGCAATATAGGTATAGCGAATGCGATATTCTGCGGATTTGGGATGTGAGGCTGTCGTTGAGGCTTTAGGATGGAGCAGAAATCACCTCGAAACAATGCGGATGCAAATCCATGAGGAATCGGATGTGAGAAGGCTTGGGCGTGAATAATGTGCTTGAGATGACCGGACGGCAAAAGATCAGCAAAATACGGGATAAAAGCGACCTATTGAGCTACCTAGGGCAACCACTGCACATCAATGGATACACCGACATCATGGCCCCTGCAGACCGCAAGCGATATGGCCGAATGCTGAGCTTCGGGGATGCCCGCCAAATTGGAAACTATGGCATCGGCAATCGCGAAAAGAGTATGCCGAATCCGCCTACTGTGATCGCCATTTGCACCCCGACCACCCACTTCAGCCAGGTCAAGCCGCTTTCGACATTCTTGATCCTGGCATCGAACTCGGTGCGCAGCTTCTCGAGTTCAGCTCTGACTAGATCGATATCGGCACCAAGCGCGGCTTTGGCCAGATTGATATCGGCACCAAGCGCGGCTTTGGCGAGATCGACATCGGCCTTGGTTGCAAGGTCGCCCTGGCTTTTTTTGACAACCATGGCAATGGCCTCAGCCTGCGCCATCTCGATGCCGGCCTTGTGCAAATCCTTCGATGCGGTTAAAGTGTCAAATGCTGCATTCGCCATGTGAATATATTACGATATTCCTTCCGCCGGCGTTGATCTTTTTGCAAGCCCGCTCTTTATTGCTCTTGCAGAAAAGCGCCTTGATATCGATAAAGGAATTCTGGCAACGGTCAATCCGGTCGTTGCCTTGACCGCTGCGTCCAATCTGCAACAGCGCATCATGCTTGCCAAACGTTTCCAAATTCACACGATACTGGCCTGTTATCAGTCTGGCCAAGCCAACATCAGTCAAAACATGCTGATCAACGAGAGCATGGTAATTGCTAAAAGACGTAAAGGCGAAAGACCGCCGATGCGAATTATCAGCCTTGATCGATTTCCGACAGATGAGAATAGAGCTATTGCCAAAAGCAGTGCTTGGCGGCCGGGCGGCATTCAAGCGGCCATCTGGTCGTTCGGGTTTTCCGCCTCGATTCCGTCTTTGAATTGCATCCCTTCCACCACCTTTCCAAGCTTTCTAAATCCGCTCAGGCGCCGCCAGCGCCGCTCGGCGCACAGTCCGAGCTCGGACACAGCATGCACAGCATCCGCTGGCGGCTCAAACATCCCCTCGAGCGCTTGGCGCGGTGCCGGACCGTCGCGAACGTCGACTCGATCGGGCTGGCGGTGCGGATGCTCTGTCAGTGCGCGGCGGGAAAATCGTAGAAGGCCAGCAGCTCGTCGTGGTCCTCCGGCAGCTTCTCAGCCGCCTTCGGATATTTTTCGCCATAAGCATCGACAAACGCCTTGAACGTGGACTCGGCATTAAGCCATCCAGATCTGCTGCAGCGCCTGCTTGGCACGGGGCAGGACGCTTTTGGGCAGGACGTTCAGGATGCTGCCCGCTTTATGGAACCGGCAGCGCCGGTGGCGGGTGTGCGGATGCGCCTGGTCCGGCGCGGCCCAGAACCCTAGGGCCCCGTCGCTGGCCGCCACCAGGGCGCACAGCTTGACATCCTCGGCTCGAAGCCCGCAGCAGATCCGTCCGCCCGGATGCAGGCTCAGCGGCGATCGGACAGGTCGGACCGCCGCCATTGCTCCATCAATGGCATTCTGACAAGAGGCGACGTTTTCTAGCGGACGCAAGCTTTTGACAATGCGGGGAAAGATGGCCGGTTCAGACATTTTCGCCGAGCGGGTTGACCATTGCCCCTGCATGCCCGATAGCAGATTGCCCGAACGCTTACGCGCACTGCGCGGGCGGATATAGGCGAGGGGATCCGAAGATGTACGAGAGCATTGCGAAGCTGAAGCCGGGCACGTTTTGCGGGCGGCGCGCCGGCAGTTGACCGAGGCCGGGCGCACGGCGGAGCTGTTTCCAGCGCTGAGCCGCAAGGAGCTGGCTCGGATGGTGTGCGAGCATCTGGACTAGCGCACCGGTTCCGGCGATGACAGCGTGCATGCGGGCCTGAAGTTGCTTGAGCGCGGCTTGTCCGAACTGAGCGAGGTGTCGCTCGAGGCGGCGCAGTCCGACGAGCAAGGATATCGCCGGCCGGGGCGCCTGCTGTTCCAGCGTGCCTCGAACAGGCTTCGGTGCCGCGACGAGCGGATCGGCTGGGACGGCGGGGGGGGGGCAATCGGCGGCTGGAGCGGGCGGTCTGCAACTCGAGGCTGCCGGTCCTGCCGCGGGTGCGGGCGGAGAATCTGGCGAGCCATGCGCTGTCGCTGGCGGCCTCGGCGACGAGCGGCTCGAACGCTGGCGCGGGCGGCGGCTGTTTGCGGTCGACGGCACCAAGATCAGTGTGCCGCGCGAGCTGCTCGAGGACGGTTGCAGCCTGCCGAGTCCGGGCGCCCGCTGCCCGCAGGGCCTGTCCAGCTGCCCGCATCTCCCGGACGACCGCATGCCGATCGACTTCGAGCTTTCGGCGCGCCTTTGCGAGCGCAGCCTGGCGGCGCATCCGCCGCGCCTGAGTGCCGGCGATGTCGCGGCCCGCGCCGGCTGCCCGTTCGAGCTCCTATGGGGCCATGTCCGCCGGAATGTCCACTGCGTGTTCCGCCTGTAGCGCAACGCAGTTCGAGCGGTTCATCGAAAGCGAGCACATCGCGACCGAAGGCGAGGATTTCTTCATCGCCGCCACGCTGGCCGATGCCGAGCGGTTCCACGCCCGCACCAAGCGTGGGGTCCGCCAGGAGCTTTTCGCCCATTCCGTGCTCGGGCATATGCAGCTGGCCGCCGAAGCGGTCTCGAATATTGTCGGGGGCATCGCCTCGCGCATAGCAAGGCGCGGCCCGGACGGTCGTATCCGAGAGTGTCGAAGTGCCCCGACGACCGCTTACGCAACTCGAACCGCAAATCCGGCAAGGTGGCGCTGCCGGCAGCGTGGCGGCGCGCCTTCTTGAGTGAATGCGCCCTTTTCCTTAAGTGAATGCCATTGGCCAAGCCCCCTCCCCCTTTTCACTCTGCGGATCAACCGCGAAATAGACGGCAACGGTGGCACCACCGAAGTCTCTGCATGTGCTACTGGAATCGGTGGTCAACAAGCGGATATGTCAGCGTTTATACGCGCCGCCGCAACCGCGCACGTCCGGGGTGCCGATACCTGTAACGGCCAGGCATCGGAAGTGCACCGCACCGGGCAAGGCTGTCAGCAGGGCGACAATAGCCGTTAATCTAGCAAGGGGGGAGGTCTGTTTATCGTGTTCATTGTTATGTCCAGATTTACATACTATCCGGTCATGGCACACCTCTCAGGGATAGCCGATGAATTTTCTTTCTGACCCGGCTAGCCAAAAAGGTCGTTTGTTTCACCCCTCGATTCCCGGAAGTTTGCTGACTGTTATGACCCTGCTCAGCGGTCTCTTCAGATCATTATCGCCGGCCATAGCCGCCGCATGTACCAATCGCCCCAGATACCAAGCTCTTGTACCGGTTGACCTTGATCGTGGGGGTTTCAATCTCAACCCATAGCTGGTCGTTTATACTGTAGCCTTTTGGTTGCATCGCCTTGAACGTACCTGTGCCTGTGGTCGAATTAGTTGACGTCCAGTATACGTTCCCAATATGGTCTTCGCCATCCGCAACAGTGACGCCGCGGAAGACGTTGGTGGGATTTCCGTTGAAGTCCGTGTATCTCATGGCCGGGTATCCTTGGATGTCTTTGGCAATTAGCCATGCGTTAATATTTTCTGTTTCAGGCACGGGAGGAGTATTAGGATCATTATCATCATCAGTTGTTATGCCATACCCGATAGATGCGACACCAGTCATCCCGTCTCCGTTCAGAGTAGCGGTGATGCAGACGCGCTGGCCCCAATTCTCTATCGCCTGCGATTCGTTCTTGGCAACTGCGGTGGTATCCACATTTGTAGAAAAATCCATCTGCGCCATCACAGCCGAAGGCAGGGCCAGTGTCAAGGCCGCTAGTGTGGCGACAACAGCCGTTAATCTAGCGAGGAGGGGGGGGGGGGGATGATCTGTTTATCCGTGTTCATTTTGAATTTCCAGGTTAGTTTTCAGGTTGAATATAATTCAAGCCATTGTAACCGATTTGAGTGATCACGTTGCTGGATTATTCAATCCCAAATCGGCACGTTCAGTGCTGCAGGCGATGATGGGCCGATTTGGGAGCTGGTGGAATTGTGTCTGGGGTCAGATGCATGCGGGACTGCCCGGACAGTTTGACAATTAAATTGCTTTGGAGCCTTCGGATGAAGAATATGCAGCGAGCATGCTAAGATCGGTGTCGATTTGGCGGCAGACAGCATGTCTGCGGCTTGGCTTAATTCAACTACGGAACATTCGATGGCCTAGGGCAGCCGTACATCGAATGGATGCACCGACACCATCGTGCCCGCGGTGACATCGCCGCACTCGCGCGGCAAGACGATATAGCAGTTGGCTTTGCTCATGGATGTGAGCACTCCCGAGCTTTGGTCGCCGGTGGTGTCGACTTGCGGCTCGCCGTCGCCATCCAGTTGCAAAATCCCGCGCTGAAACTCCAGCCGGCCAGGATTCTTTTTGATATCCCGCATGCATCGCGCTTTCAATGTCAGGTCGTTCATCTGCGTTGCGCCCGTCATTTTTCGCAGTGCCGGCAAAACAAACTTTTCAAATGTCACCATGACCGAGACCGGATTGCCGGGCAGTCCGAAGAATCGAGCCTTGCCGATCTTGCCGAATGCCAATGGCCGACCCGGCTTGACTGCGACCCGCTTCAAGCTCAGTTCGCCGAGAATCTCCACCGCCTGTTTGACAAAATCATGGTCGCCTACCGACGCGCCCGCAGAACTGATGATGATGTCTGCGTAACTTGCAGCATTTTTCAGCGTTGCCACGGTCTGTTCAAGATCGTCTTTCACAACGCCGAGATCGATCGGCTGGGCACCGGCGTGCGTAAGCAAGCCGAATAGCGTATAGCGATTGCTATCGTAGACATCGCCGGGACGTAGCGATTCTTCGATGCCGCGCAATTCGTCACCAGTCGAGAAAAATGCGGCTACAGGCTGACGATAGACGGACAATTCCGCCTTGCCTAAAGATGCCAGCATGCCAAGTTCGGCAACCCCGATCGTTTGGCCGGCTTTGACCGCGATTGCCCCGCGCGATATGTCATCGCCGGCGTTGCGGATGTACTGATCGGCAACTTGCTTGCCGTTGAACGTTACCCGGTCATCATGAACTTCACAGTTCTCTTGCATGACCACGGTGTCAAGGCAATCGGGCACAACTGCGCCAGTCAGCACGCGAATGCACTCGTCATCAGCGACTTCACCTTGATACGGGCTGCCAGCTGCCGAAATTCCGACTAGCTTCAAGCGGGCAGGATCGCTTTGCAGTGATTCGATGCGGCACGCATAGCCATCCATCGCTGAGTTTCGATGGGCCGGGACATCCGCCCCGGCGGTGACATGCTCGGCTGCGATGCGGTTCAGGGCATCGCGAATCGCCACCTTGTGCGAACCGTCGATTGTCTCTGTCGCTGCGAGGATGGATTGCAGCGCTTCGTGATAGGGCACTGGCCCGGGTCGAGAGGCATTGCCTCCTTTGGCGCGGTCGACTGCCATTGCAACTAGGGCCGGACCCACTCGCCTGAGCGTCCGCCGGACTTTCGCTTAAGATGCACGGACTGGATTTCCATTGCGCGGTCGGCCGATTTGCACATGTCGTAGATGGTCAAAAGCGCCACCTGCACCGCATTGAGCGCTTCCATCTCAACGCCTGTTCGATCGCGCGTTTCCACAACCGCATCGCAGGCCACGCAACCGTCATCGGGCCGGCATTCGAATTCCACTCCGACATGCGTCAATGACAGCGGGTGGCAAAGCGGGATAAGCTCTGAGGTGCGCTTGGCGGCCATGATGCCGGCGATTCGCGCCACCGAAAGAACATCGCCTTTTTTGGCCGTTCCGTCCATCACGGATTGGAGCGTGTCTCGGTTCATCGAGATGCGCCCGTGCGCGACAGCGCGCCGAGCGGTGGTCGTTTTATCGCTCACATTGACCATGTGCGCTTCGCCGCGCTCATTGAAGTGTGTGAATTCAGTCATTAGGATTCAGACAATGAAGAACTGATGGGCATCATGATAAACTTGTTTCTATGGATGATTCCACACTATTGCGCTACAACCGCCAGATTATGCTGCCTGCAATCGGCATTGAAGGCCAGCAGGCAATGCTCGATTCGACGGTGCTTCTGATCGGCTTAGGCGGGCTTGGCTCACCGGTATCGATGTATTTGGCGGCGAGCGGAGTCGGGCGGCTGATAGTCAACGATTTCGACGATGTGGAGCTTTCAAATCTTCAGCGTCAAATCATTCATGACAGCGACAGCGTCGGGGCCGCGAAAGTGGAGTCCGCTGTTCGCAACTTGACGCGTCTGAACCCGCAGGTCGACATCACCGGAATCAATGGCAAGATGTCGGATGAAGAGTTGGATGGCCACGTCAAGGCTGCTGACGTGGTTGTCGATGCGACCGATAATTTCGGTATTCGATACGCCTTGAACAAAGCTTGCCTGAAACACGGAACCTATCTGGTCTGCGGCGCCGTGATCCGAATGGAAGGGCAGGTGTCGGTCTATCGTCCAGGAAGCGGCGATTCGCCTTGCTTTCGGTGTCTGTATGCGCCGGACGATGAACCGCATGAACGCTGCAGCGAGACCGGAGTGCTCGGGCCTGTAGCTGGAGCGGTGGGCTGCATGCAGGCGATCGAGGCACTTAAAATTATCACTGGAGTTGGCCGCACGCTGGTTGGAAGGCTGTTGCTGTTCGATGCAGCGCAGGCGCAGTGGCAAGAGATTCGCCTCGCGAGGCGGGCAGATTGTCCTGTTTGCGGCGTGTAGGCAATCCGGGTCGAATGACCAACCCGCAAAATCAGGAATGCTATGGTTTTAACTAAATCTTCGATGCTCGAGCTTGGTGCCGAAATGCCTCGATTTTCTCTTCCGAACATGAATCGCAATGCTGGCGATAAAATGGTTTCGGATCAATCTTTGCGCGATTCGCCCGCGATTTTGGTGGCATTCATATGCAACCATTGCCCGTATGTCGTTCACATCAAGAGGGCGTTTTCGATGTTTGCCGAAGAATATGCCGGCAAGGGCATGGCGGTAGTGGCAATCAACTCGAACGACCGGCTTGCGTACCCGGCGGACAGTCCCGACAAGATGAGTCAGGATGCCAAGCGTTTCGGGTACAGGTTTCCCTACCTGCATGACGAATCGCAGCTGACGGCCAGCGAGTTCCATGCAACATGCACGCCGGACTTCTATCTTTACGATTCGAGAGGACGATTGGCATATCGCGGCCAATTTGACAGCAGCCGTCCCAACAGCGGCATCGAGGTCACCGGTGCCGATCTTCGCGCGGCGGCAGATGCGGTTTTGACCGGCGGCCGGGTCTCTGTCGATCAAAGGCCGAGCGTCGGCTGCAGCATCAAGTGGAAGCTTGGCATGAATCCGGATGGCTAGCTCATGGCAAGACATGCGATGCTTGAGGCGTGTCGCAAGGTCTCGGGTTGCCCTGGCGAAAGGTTTGGAGCAATATGGAACTTGATGCGATTAACTCCTCGATCTCTTTGATCTATTGCGGAGCCGCAGTGCTGGCGACGCTTGCGCTCTTTGCGCGGCAAGCCTTGCCGGTTGTGTACGTTCTGCTGGGTGCGGCCATTGGTCCAGGAGGCTTCGGACTGATTCAGAATATTGCGCTGATCGATGACATCGCGCATATCGGAATCGTCTTTCTGCTATTCCTGCTGGGACTGGACCTGTATCCGCAAAAGCTGATCAGCCTTTTCAAGACGGTCTCATGGGTTGCGGTGGCAAGCTTTGCGGTATTTGCCGCGGTCGGCTACGGGTTGTCGGCGGCATTCGGATTCAGCGGCATCGAGGCGGCCATTGCCGGGATCGCGGCGGGTTTTTCCAGCACTATCATCGGTCTGAAGCTGCTGCCGACGACCGTGCTGCATCATCGACATGTCGGGGAACTCGTCATCGGCGTACTGCTATTGCAGGATGTGATCGCCATCCTTGCTCTAATCGGCATCCAGGCGATTCAGAACATGTCCGATGTGCAGGTCGCCTTTTTGCTGCCGATCGTTTCAGCCCCGATTTTTGTCGTCGCCGCTTTTTTATTGGAACGCCATATTCTGCGACGACTGATCCTTCGGTTCGAGCAGATAAAGGAATACATCTTTCTGGTCACAATTGCCTGGTGTCTCGGATGCGCGGAGCTGGCATATCTGCTGGGACTGAATCAGGAGATCGGCGCCTTCATTGCGGGCGTTGCTCTGGCTGCATCGCCGATCTCCCGATATATCGCTGAACGTCTGCATCCGATCCGGGATTTTTTCATGGTGCTGTTCTTTGTCGCTATCGGCGCGCACGTCAATTTGAGCGGAATCGGCCAGATTATTGTCCCGGCTCTGGTTCTGGCAGGCATCATGCTGGTATTGAAGCCGCTAGTGCTGAGGCTTCTTCTGGTGCGGGCCGGTGAATCGAAAAACAACGCTTGGGAGGTCGGCTTCAGGCTCGGCCAAATGAGCGAGTTTTCGTTGCTGGTGGTATTTGTCGCGGCAAATGCGGGATTGATCGGAGGGTCGGTCGCAGACTATTTGCTACTGGCCACCGTGCTCACATTCATCGGCTCATCCTATTTTGTAGTGTTGCGGTATCCGACTCCGGTTGCAGTTTCGGATCGACTCAGACGTGATTGATTCAAGCCTGGCTGGCGCTGTCGAAATGGGCGCAAAAGCGGTTATCGTCGGAGCTGGCTATGTTGGCGGCCGGCTGGCAGCCGATCTGGTTTCACGCGGCCATCCGGTCGTTGCGGCAAGGCGTTCGGCGCGGCTTCAAGGCAAAGCGACGGAGGCGGTTCAGCTTGATCTTGATCAAGCTTCCGAGGATGCGCGGCTTGATTGCAAGGATTGCGTCGTCTTCTATTTTGTGCCGCCTCAAAGGCAAGGAACCAACGATGCAAGGCTGCAAGCATTTTTTACTTTCGTTCTACAGGGAAGCCCGTCCAAATTCGTATTGATCAGCACCACCGGGGTGTATGGTGATTGCGGCGGCAAGTGGGTGGACGAAGCGGCCAGTTTGCGTCCGTCGACCGATCAGGCGCGGCGGCGAGTCGACTCAGAGCGGCTGTGCCGCCAGTGGTCGCAAGCGGCCGGCGTCGAGTGCGTCGTGCTTCGCGTGCCGGCGATTTATGGGCCAGGCAGGATTCCGATCAGGCGGCTAAAGGACGGCTTGATTCTGCCCCCGCGCGAGCAATGCGGGTATACCAACCGAATCCATGTCGATGACCTCGTGCAGGTCTGCCGGCTTGCTGGCGAATCAGATGCTTCCGGGGTGATCAACGTTTCCGACGGGAGGCCGATGCGAATGATCGACTACTTTGAGCTGGTGGCTCAGATCTGGGGTTTGCCGAAACCGAAAACCTCTCGCTCTGCGACGGGCGATGCGAGCGAGCAAATGGCTGCATATTTGCGGGATTCGCGCAAGATCTGCAATGCGAAGATGCTTGATGTGCTCAAGCCGAATCTGATTTATGCTGATCTGAAACAGGGGCTTTCGATGTGCCGCGATTTTGAGCAGTCGCAAATCCAGCAATAGCGCAGCGGATGTATTTCATTTTGTCGCGCGGGCGAAACGGCAGGAATCAACGAAATGACTGAAAGTGGCGTTGCACTATTCGCCGAAGAACTGAATTTCTCCAACCGGAATAAGGCTAAAATCACGCAAGAGCATGCATTTGACCTTGGCCGCATTCACTTTCCGCCGCAAATCAAGGAGATTCATTCAACCTGCTCATCAGGCTTCCATTCGTGCGCAGCCCCCTCCCCCTCTCGGAAATCCGCGCCGGGCCGGCCAGACCATATGGACGGGCGACAGTCTCGGCATCATGCGCGGCATGGACAGCGCGCCGGCCGGCGGCGCGGCAGCCGGAGCGGAATTCAAGGCTCCCGCGGGGCCTGGGATGATCCGGAAACCGCCCGGCCAGGTCGCCGCATCCGCCCTGGCCCCGCGGTCCCGCATCGGCCAGGAAGACCCATCGCCCGCCAATGCCGGCCTACTGGTTGCCGCCGAGTAAACCGCCCCCTGGTCCGACCCTCGCGCAGCCCTTGCCGCCCATGAACAGGAAGTAGGCCGTGCCTGGAGCCTGGTATTGAGTTGTCGATCCAGAGGGCAGATCAAAGGTCTGCACCACCAGCTCGCCGGGGCCCTCGATGGGATTGCCGCGCCGGCGGTTGCTCCAGACATGGGCGCCGGCCTTGGGGCGGACCTCGATGATGTTCTCGCCAAGCACGCCGCCGGCCCAGCCGATTCGATTGGCAGCAGGGTCCGTCCAGCTATTATTGTTCGTAGCCGTGGAGCGCCACTCCCAGTCGGAGAATGCCGTCGGCTGCCGGTATTCACTGGCTGCCTGGATGAAATAACCGGCCACCGGAAAGCTGGCCCGCGTCACGCTGCTGTCGGTGCTCGAGAAGATGATCTTCATGCGGCCCGGCGTGGCATGCTCGCCGCAACCGTCCACGACAGGCGAAACCGTGGCTATCCGGACGGTGCATATGCTCTTATTGCAGGTGGTCTGCGCCTGCGCCGCTCCTGCCGGCAGCAGGAAGCACGCCGTCGCGGCCGCCGCGAGGGCCGTCAGTCTAGCAAGGGGGGGGGGAGCGTGTCATGATGCGTTCCATAATGTCGTCCTCATAGCGGTTGATGGCGTGTCGCCAAAGTGTCGGCCGCGTCTCGGGGGAAGGCGGATTTTCCAATCGAGACACTAGCTTTTTGCCGCTTATACACTATTTTTGGGAGAATTTCTGAAATTGTTGAACCCCGAAATCCGCGTTAGGGATTTTTGCGAGCGGATTTTCCGCTGAAATCCGAGGCGCGGGGAGATTCCGGCACTCGCGTCCAGTACGCGGCGCATCAGCGCGCACAGCATGAAGTGGAGCGCGTTGGCGCCGAAGCCGCTGCGAAGCCCGCGGATGCGATTTTCGGAGTCGTCGCCCCTTCGGTTGCATCAGCAGACCGCCTTGGAATCGCTCCACCGGCAGAGGCTGGTCGCCAGCGCCCGGCAGGCGAAGCCGCCCTGCGGGCAGTCGAGCTCGAGCTCCTGCCGGCCGGACTTTCGCCTCCGCTGCACGATCACCGCGAACGCTTCGGGCGTGCCGTTCATCGAATGCAGTAGCCGCGCCGTCCGCTGCGCCTCGCTGATCGAGCTATCGCGCTCGATATAGGGCTGCCACTGCGACTCGTCCAGCGCCCCGGTCTGCCCGGCCACGCTCGCATCGAGCTTGGCGCGGATCGCGTAGCCGATGCCATGGTTCGTGAAATGGCTGATGATCCTCGCCTGATACCCCGCCGCGTCGATGCGGGCGCGACGCACCTTGATGCCCTTGGGCAGCACTCGCTCGCACTGGCGGACGGACTCGAAGTTGCGCGCGTTCGGCGCGGCCGCGCCGCCCCGGAACTCCGCCGCCATGCCGGTCTCGGCGATGTCAAGGGCGACCTTCCTGCAATGGTGCAGCGTGACCGCAAGCAATCGGCGGTCGGCCAGCGTCAGCGCATGGAGCGCGCGCCGCTAGGCCGCTTCGCGAAGCCGATTTGTCTTTCGTGGCGGAAATCTTGCAGGATTGGATGCCCGTAAAGCATTGCTCCGGTCGGGCCCGCCCAGCTGGTGAAATGCTCCTTGATGCAGAAACCCGCATTATGCAAGGCTTTATCCCCTTTTGCAGCCGCCCTAACGCGGTTTTAAGGCTTGACCTTCGCGCGCATGTAAATCAAGGCGCTATGTTGAAGTGGTGAAATCACACTGGCACAGAAGAGAATACACTTGCACTTTTAACGGCAAGCAAGGAGAATCGTCTTGTGACAGATGTCCATAGAACCAGATCATTCGATGGTATCGAACGAATACAGGGGTGGAACGAAATGCGTTTCGACAATGTCCGTGGATACTAAGGCGTAGCTTGATGAGTGCGGCATTGAGCCCCACAGTGTGTCCGACTCGTGCGAGGAGTTCATGGAGCGTCCGGCAAAACCTTCCGCCAAGCGCACGGTTGAAGAGTTGCTCAATATCCAATTTTGAGCGAAATTGAAACCTGCCTTAGTAAAGGCCTTTGAGCTCAAGGTCGACGTGCGAGCCGCTTCGCCCGACAACTCTCCGGTCTATGCGTTCAAGATCAAGCGCGACTTTAGACAGCGGTGATGTCGCGTGCCATTGATGAACCGAGATTCAGAGAGTATGCGGTTCAGTAGTGGGCCAATCGCTTTTCAGCGCAATTGCTCATGCGGGGAGTTGCGCGCTATCAATTGCTTCCGACGATCGTATTTCGGTCGATAGCGATTTGGCGATAAACCAATTTTGGGGCAATCGAATCAATCGCAGCAAGCTGCAAGGATGCAAATAGGCGCGATGATGATGCCATTTTCAAGCATATGAAGAAGTCAAAATGAAAGAAATGTTTGAATGGGTTGCCTGGTATCAGGATCTCTCCCAAAGAGTTGCAGAGATTGGGCCCACCGGACTGGAATCAAAATCAAAAGAAATCGATTGGCAAGGCGGGTGGAGTTTTCATGAATTCAAAAGTCGGTTCGGTTCTGATCTGTTGGACCCGTTCAGTTTCATCAGCCTCGTCACTGCCAATGCGATAGAGACAAAACCGAATGGAATTGCTTTCAAAAGCATCAGTGAAGCTTTTGGATTGAAGTCTGAGATTTCCGAATTAGGCTTCAAGCATTTGCATATCCCGGCACTAAACAATCAGAGTCCATATTTTTTCGCTAAAGACAGGCTCACCGAAAGCAATCCTGACGCACTTTGGAGATTGTTTAGAGAAGCCGTTAAAGGTCTTGATTCGGTAAGCTCGCACAATTTTGAGCAAGCGCTGCTCATTCCGGATGTCGGCGTAAGGAAGCTGACCGAGTCGCTATATCTGATAAATGCGGCAGATTTTTTGCCGGCTGATGATCAGATTGTGAAATATCGGTTCAGCAGTTTTAGCGAAGTCCCCCAAAACTCAAGTGACTTTAAATGGGATGCCTACCGGAAATTGACCGGTGAGGCGAGAGATGCTTTTGAAGGATGCGAATTGTATGAATTCGGCATTCTCGCATGTCTTCAATCTCGAGAAAGTGATCTTGCCGCCCATCTTGGCAATCGTTTCCAAATAGATACCAAAACTGGAGACGGAGCAAAGGACCGTTGGGGCAACTTTCTCGAAAACAGCTGGTTCTATGCCGGTGAAGCCAGCTCCCATCTGCAGAAGGCAACAAAAGGGAGCGTGATCATTGCGAGGGCTGGGCAAAATCAAGGGCACGGAATTGGAATCGTTTATCAAAATGATTATAGGGACAACGGTTGGAGCGAAGAGGGGAGAGTAGATTTAATTTGGCTAAACAAATCCGACGTAAATTTTTCAAAATCACTCGAACTTGAACAGGAGTTCTCTCCCGTTGAACATGGCGATCTAGACAACTTTTCAGAATCAGAATCGTTTTGTAAAACGCTTGAGCGTTTGGATTCAATTGCTCCGGAAATGAGTCATCCCCGAAAACTGTTCGCTATCCGCATGACGCAAAGCGGTGAAGTGGGCGATAGCAATCCGACTAAGGGTTTCGACCCGCTTCGCTGCATATCGATTGATCTTGAGGTCGACAAGCATGGTCGTGTCCACAAGCTTGGCGCGATTCGAGCGGACACCGGCAAGAGCATTACTTGCTCAGGTTCGGGTTTGAAGGCTGGATGCCGAAGGCTTGCTGACCTCTCCAAGGGTGCTGACTTTGTTCTCGGACACAATGTCATCGACTTTGACCTTGGGCATTTGCGCGCCATTGAACCCTCATCGCCGCTGCTCGATTTGCCGCCCATCGACACCTTGCGCCTCAGCCCGTTGTCGTTTCCCAAGAATCCGTATCACAAGCTGGTAAAGCACTATCAGGATGGCCGGCTTCGGCGCGGCCGCTTGAATGACCCTGAACTTGATGCGCGCATTGCGCTTGATTTGTTTAATGATGAATGCGACGCTCTTTCCAAGGTGCCGCCATCATTGCTTGCTGCATGGCACTGGCTGATTACCCCGCACTACGCCGATGCCGATGCTGCGCTGGACCGGTTGTTTTCGCTGATCCGGCAAAAGCCCCGTCCGGTACTGGAAGAAGCGCAGCGCGCAATTGAAGAGCAGCTTAAGGATAGAGCGTGCTCGACCCACTCGGCGGAAGCCATAGAATTGGCCTTTAGCGATGAGGAATATCGCTGGCCTTTAGCCTACGCACTCGCATGGATCACGGTTTCGGGCGGAAATTCGGTGATGCCGCCTTGGGTGCGACATCAATTCCCCAAGTCCGTAGAACTGGTTCGCCACCTTCGAGACGCAGCCTGTTCCAATCCGGAATGCGAATGGTGCAGCGAAAACCACAATGCAAAAGCGCAGTTGAAACGCTGGTTCGGTTTCGACAAATTTCGTCCTAAGCCGGTGCAAGATGGCAAGCCGATGCAGCAGGCCATTGTCGAATCATCATTGGCAAGACATCACACATTCGGCATCTTGCCGACAGGCACTGGAAAATCCTTGTGCTATCAGATTCCAGCGCTTTCGCGCTACTACAAGACAGGCGAATTGACTGTTGTGATTTCTCCTTTGGTTGCGCTGATGTCCGATCAGGTTCGCGGACTGACAGGCAAGGGCATCGATTGCTGCTACACCATCAATGGACTTTTGTCCATGCCGGAGCGCTCCGACGTGCTGGACAAAGTGACGCTGGGCGATGCTGGGATTTTGCTGATCTCGCCAGAACAGCTTCGGACACGTTCATTGCGCCAAGCCTTGAGCCAGCGTGAAATCGGCATGTGGGTGATCGATGAAGCGCATTGCCTTTCGCGCTGGGGCCATGATTTTCGCCCGGATTATCATTACGTCGTTCGCTTCATCAGGCAAACATCTATCGACAAGCCGAAACCTCTGGTGATGTGTCTGACTGCAACTGCAAAGACCGATGTCATCAACGAAATCATGCGGCATTTCAAGCAAGAGCTGAATGTTGAATTGAGGTTGTTCAATGGCGGCGCCGACCGCAATAATCTTGTTTTTGATGTCGTGCGCACTTCAGGGTCGACCAAGTTCGATGCAATTTACAAGTTGCTCGGCCAATACTTGTTCAATGGAGCATCGGGCGGCGCCATTGTCTATTGCGCGACGCGCAAGCAAAGCGAAGACGTTTCTGCGTATTTGAATTCCAAGGGAGTAGAAGCAAGCTTCTTTCATGCAGGACTGCAGCCAGAGACCAAAAAGGATGTGCAAAAACGATTTACCGAAGGCGAGCTGCGCGTCATTGTGGCGACCAACGCGTTCGGCATGGGTATCGACAAGCCTGATGTGCGACTCGTGGTACATGCCGAGATCCCCGGTTCCTTGGAAAACTATTTGCAAGAGGCGGGTCGCGCAGGAAGGGATAACGATCAAGCTTGCTGCGTGCTGCTATACCAGCCGGAGGATGTGGAGCGTCAGTTCGGGCTATCCGCCTATACAAGACTCAATCAAAGGGAAATCAACGGCATCCTTTGGGCTTTGAAACGCCTGAATCGCAAAGACCGATTCAAGGGTGAAGTTGTCGCAACAACTGGCGAAATTTTGACCGAAGATGCTGATCATGCATTTCAGCGCGACAGCGCGACTGACGACACTCGGGTAAGGACAGCAATTGCCTGGCTGGAGAAGGCAAGGCTTGTAACGCGCGAAGAGAACGTTGTCAGGATATTTCCCTCTTCATTACTGGTGAATTCTGTCGAAGGCGTGGAGCGCCGGCTTGAACGTACAAATATTGCCGAAGCCTATCGAAAGGAATTGCTGGCAATTGCGGGGATGATCATCGAAGCCAATGCCGATGAAGGGATGTCGACCGACGATTTGATTCGCGCTTCAGGCATGAGATACGAGAACGTTTCCAAGGTGCTGCTCGATCTTCAGGCTCTTGGGGTGTTGAACGATGACACGGTGATAACCGCTTTTGTCCATAAGGGAGTCGTCCGCACATCGAAGAAGCGATTCGATGATGTGGCCCGCATCGAAAAGGCATTGCTGGATTACATGCGTGAATCGGCTCCCGATGAAGATCAGCCGATCATTAATGTCCGCATGGCCTCGCACAAGTTGCAAGGTGAAGGCATGCAGGATGCGCTTCCTGAAAAAATATGGCGAATCTTGAGTGGAATCAGCTATGACGGCAAGGGCATCGAAGATGGCAGGGGCGGAAGCATTACATTGCGTAAACTGGATATGGAATCCGCCCGTGTTGCGCTGAATCGCGAATGGCGGCAAGTTCAGGAATTGGTGGAAAAAAGACAGAAGGCAGCCGAACATTTGCTCGAACATTTGCTGAGTCGAATTCCTTCTGGTGCGCGCGGCAATGATCTTTTGGCGGAAACCAAGCTGGGAGAATTGATGAAGGCGCTTGATGCTGACCTGTTTTTGAAAAACCAGGTGCAAGGCCATCTTTCGAAGCTGCTAAACCGCGCACTCATGTGGCTGCATGAGCAAGAAGTTATCACCTTGAACAAGGGCATGGCGATTTTTCGACCCGCCATGCGAATCAAGCTCGAGGGCGAAAAAGGACGCGGCTTTTCAAATGTAGATTACGAACCGCTTGCGTTTCATTACCGCGAACAGGTGCTTCAGATTCACGTGATGCAAGAATTTGCAGAACGCGGCAGCGAAAAGATTGAGGTGGCGATGAAAATGGCAATGGACTATTTTCGGTTGGACCGGAAAGAATTTCTTGATCGCTGGATGCCGGATCGAAAAAAGGAGCTGGAGCGCGAGACGACACCTGAATCATGGCGAAAAATTGTCGAAAATTTGAACAATCCGGTCCAGCAGCGCATTGTTGCGGATAATCGCAAGCAGACAAACGTTCTGGTGCTGGCCGGACCGGGTTCAGGCAAAACTCGAGTCGTGGTTCATCGGATTGCCTACCTCATACGCGCAAAGCGCGAAAATCCCTCTGGCATCATGGCGCTGGTCTACAACCGCCATGCCGCAGTAGATATACGTCGGCGGTTGATAAAGCTCATTGATCGCGATGCTCGAGGCGTAACGATCATGACTTGCCATGCCCTTGCGATGCGTCTCGCAGGAGTGTGTTTTGCGGAAGAAGATCGAAAACCCGATGGCGACGTGTTCGCTGATGTGCTGGAGCGTGCGATTTCACTGCTCAAAGGCCAAGGGCTCGATTCGGAAGAGGAGATTGACGAGCATCGCATAAGGCTCTTGTCCGGATTTCGCTGGATACTTGTAGATGAGTACCAGGATATTGGTCCTAATGAGTACGAGCTGATTTCTGCGCTGGCCGGCCGGACCCTCAAAGATGACTCGGGCAAGCTGAATTTATTCGCGGTCGGCGACGATGATCAGAACATCTATTCGTTCAAAGGAGCGTCGGTTAAGTACATTCAACAGTTCGAATCCGATTTCAGATCCAAACCGACATACCTGATAGAAAATTATCGATCGACGCAAAATATCATTGCTGCCGCCAATTCGGTGATCAAGGTGTGCGATAAGCGACTCAAAGACGGCGACAATCATCAAATCCGGATCAACTGTGCCCGTGAAAATGAACCCAAAGGCGGCCGGTGGGAGACATTGGATAAGCATGCGAGAGGCAGAGTCCATATCATGCCAGTCGCGCGATGCGCGACCGGCCAGGCTGAGGCTGCAGTTGCAGAACTTCAACGTCTGAGTCGGCTAGACTCGAATTGGAAGTGGGAAAAATGTGCTGTTATCGCCCGCAAGTGGGAATATTTGCATCCGGTTCGTGCTCTGTGTGAACTGGAAAATATCCCTGTGCAGGTTGCAAACGAGGAGTCGATCAATCTTTGGCATGTTCGCGAAACGCAACAATTGGTGGACTGGGCAAAGCGACTCAAGAAGCGCAAGCAACAGACTTTGAGCGTGAAAAAGATTAAAGATTGGCTGGATAGGCGAGCAAGCAATTACTGGAAGGATGCGCTGCTCCAAGCACTAGACGAATACGCTCTGGATGTTGGCAGCGATAAAACCGAAACTCCAGTCGACCGCTTTATCGAATGGTTGGCCGAGTGGGGCCGAGATTACCGTCGCAGGCAAACCGGCTTGCTGCTTTTGACTGCGCATCGGGCAAAGGGGCTAGAGTTTGACCATGTGATTGTCCTTGACGGCGGATGGGAGCGAACGGACCAAAGAGAGGACAAGGACGCTTCCCGGCGCCTGTACTACGTTGCGATGACGCGTGCGCGCTTTACGCTCGGCTTGCTGGAGTTTGCTCGCAAGAACCGGTCTTTGTTTTTATCTCAGGTGCCTAGCGACGGCAGTTTGCGTCTGCGCGAGCCGGTGCAGTTGCCAGACCGGGG
This sequence comes from Arenicellales bacterium, assembly GCA_965214875.1. Lineage (GTDB taxonomy): Bacteria > Pseudomonadota > Gammaproteobacteria > Arenicellales > JAJDZL01 > CBDAUN01. Next base: position 307,297 of record OZ243980.1, read on the forward strand.
CGATTCGCTTGACAAGCGCTACATTCAATTGAAGCTGGATGAGGTTGATATAGGGTTTGCGGGTCGCAGACCCTCAAAAAACCGGATTCACGAGGCGATCTCGGATTTAACGGTCGACAATGAGTTGAAGGTGCGCGTTGACGGCTCCGGGCGCATCGAAATGCAGAACAGCCGGGGCATCACGGTTGGCCGAACTGCGAAGAGCTTTAAACCGCCTGCCGGTCTCATGTGCAGGTCCGCTCGGGTCGCGGCGATTCTGAAACGAACCCGCGAACAGTCAGGCTCGGAATTCCAAGATGCATTGAAGTGCGATAGCTGGGAGGTTGTGATTCCGCTATTGGTTTTTGAGGGTTGAGTCCGTTTTCTGCAAACGGGATGTGGCATCAAAATTCGTCTCGAGCATACAGGCACATTTTCCTCGCCTCATGTTGTCAATCTTCAATATCTTGGACGGCGAGTGCGCTTCCGGCAATTAGACGCAACCAGATCTGCCGTTCGCCTGTGCATGCTTCGCAGAAGCTTCAATAATGCCAAACAAAACGCTTGGCTGCAATTCTCCGTCAAGCAAACTTCACAAGCGCGACAGCCAAGCCGACAATTCCGAGTACAGCAATAATAAATTGAAACTTTTACCTCGGATATCTTTGTTTCGAGTCATGCAGCGGATTGTTCAGTCTTTGCAAACTGCGTTGTACGGGTTCAATACATGCGGGACTTTTCAGTTGGCAATTGCGTTTTGATCGAAATGCTGACTATGCGCCTGCATGGGGAGCGGTTGGCCGGGTGCTTGATGCGGGCGATAGGCGTTGCGGTAGCGCTCGAACCGGGTACCTGAACATTTTTCGCGCACACGGTGAGATGCATTCTGCTCCAATCCCAAAAATTCAACTTGAAAATCTCCGCAACAGTCGTATAGCATAGATCGATAGCAGGACCCGAAAGCACGGAATCCGAACATGTAATTGAGCTGTTGGAGCGTGGCATGAATACTTCATATCGGTCGGAATTTTGGTAGGATAGACTTGCCCGAGGAATGAATGTTGGATAAATCAAAGCACTATACTGCGGTTGTGGAGCGTTGTTTGGAAACCGGGCTTTATGTTGGCTATGTCCCTGGTTTTCCAGGCGCGCACAGCCAAGGCAAGACTCTTGAGGAACTCAATGACAATCTCAAGGAAGTGATTGACCTGATCCTTCAGGACGGACGGCCCGATATGGTCGGCGAGTTCGTCGGCACGCAAGTGGTTACGGTCACTTGAATACCGTCCATTCCTGTCCTCAAGCCAAGAGAGGTAATTGCCATCCTCAAAGCTATAGGCTTTCAAGAAATTCTCCAGAAAGGCTCTCACAAGCGCTTTGTGCATGCCGACGGCCGAGCCGCAACGGTTCCAGTCCATGGCAGTCGAGATATTTCTCCGCTTCTGCTCCGCCGGATTGCGCTCGATGTCGGGATGACCGTTCAGGATTTTGTCAATGCTTGCTGAACGGCGAAACGCCCGCCCGCGGGGCGGATGATGTGCGCAGCCCCTAGATCTCCGGATCGCGGAAACGGCCTCGAAATAGCCGTTATTTGGCATGCGGCATTTTCCTTCTTAACCGAAAGGCAATTTCTTCAATTGAAGAAATTGACAGCGAAAGCGCCTCCAACCGCAATTCTCAGTCAAGCAAACTTCAGAAGCGCGATAGCTGGGAGGTGGTGATTTCGCTACTGGTTTTCGAGGGCTGAGTCCGCTTCCGGCATTTCACACAACCCGGCTTATCACCTGCCTATGCATTTTTCGCGAAAGCTACAATCATGCAACCGACAAAATGGCTATGCGCATGAAATTGAAGGAGTTTGACTTTTTCAAGATTATCGGAATGACGCTTTAACGATAATTTCATATACAGCAATTCGCATTTTTGATCGACGGTAGAATATATCTTGCTTCAATATCGAAATTTCAACTTGAAAACCTCAGCCATGGCCGGATAGAATAGGCATAATGACAGTCGCTGATGAACAAGATCTCGTAAAACAGATATGGAAACTGAAAGAGCAGAATCAAGAACTGGCGAAACAAATCGCTGTGCTGAAACAGACCATGGAAACCCATAAGCAAGAGTACAAGACAGACATAGCCCGGCTAGCCGAGCAGATGGCCAAGCGGGATATCGAGACCCATAAGCGCGACAAGGACAACCTGCGCTGGCAACTTGGGTTGTGGGTGGCCGCGATTGTCATTCTCGGTTTTATCATTCGGTTTCCAAGCGTCCCCGCGGTCACAAATTAGAAACTGCTCCTACAGGACACGAAATCTCCATTTGTCCTATACGTAGGCAAGGCCCCCAAGCTGACACGGAAAGAACAAAATCGTGAATCCTTCAATATAAACAGTTTAACGATTGTAGTTCTTTATGAGCTCTCTAACTCCGCGCCGCGGAGCCGCTATTGACCTTAGAAAATGCATAATATCAATCACTTATAATTTTTTTCTGTAAAGCGGTTGGCGCAGCCGCTGTTGCGCGACGGTCTGTGCATCCGTGCTAGCTTCATGAACGCTGATGGCGCTGTGGGGGCGACCTCGTTTAGAGGACTGCAACATCGTCAACGCAGGATGCTTCGTGTGCCAATCCCGTTTGTTTCTTAGAGGTTTCTACAAAGACAATCAAAGTCGACGCTCTCAACGATATCGTCGAAGACCAGCTAAGCAACTTCGCCGATGCGATTATGCAACCGGTGAAAATGCAGTTCAACCGCAAGAAGTAGCCAGCCCTTGCATCAGACGGTTCCGCCTAATCTTTTTCGCTACTATCGCACTTAAATCCCGTAATTTACTTGCACATTGTTTATTGAAGAGCGGCGAGATGCATCTTTCTCCAATTCCGAAGATTCAACTTGAAAACCTCAGCCATTGCCGGATAGAATAGAACAATGACAATCGCCGCTGAACAAGAATTGGCGAAACAAATCGCTGTGCTGGAGCAGACCATGGAAACCCATAAGCAAGAGTACAAGACCGACATAGCCCGGCTAGCCGAGCAGATAGCCAAGCGGGATATTGAACGAGATGCCGAGGCTCATAAGCGCGACAAGGACAATCTGCGCTGGCAAATCGGGTTGTGGGTGGCCGCAATTGTCATTCTCGGTTTTATCATTCGGTTTCCGGGCGTTCCCGCGGTTACAAACTAGAAACTGCTCCTGCGCGACAAGGAAAAGCATCGCTGTTTCCCTGCTTGTCCGATAAGTCCGATTGCCGGATATTATTTTGATTCCAGCACTGTTCGCCCTACCTTCCTTCGGATTCAAGCATTCCCAGACCGCCCGCATTGATCTTGGCTTTGCCGCGATTATGACGCAAGCCGCACCCCAAGACATTTGGCAAGGTTACAGCTGCAAACCTTGTTGTGCCGCGAGATCTACCTTGTAACTTTCGATGGAATCAATGACTGCCTGTAGATTCCCCTGCACCCATTCGTGCTTGTTGGAGAAGCTGTTATGGATGTATGCCTCGATTTCGCGAAAATGAAGAATTTCCGATTTGAATTGAGATGTTGCCAAAAGTAGTGCTTCACGGGAGAGCGACATTCAAGCGGCCACTTGGTCGTTCGGCTTATGTCAGCAGTGCGGCCATGTCGGGGCGCATGTATTGTTGCGCACTTCCACCTATCATGTTGAATGGCGCATACGTCGATTCCTTGCACTGATGCTATTGGAAGACTGCCGGCGCGAGGCGGCTGAGGCATTGTGCAAATTCCCTGCTGTTCAGCAGGATGTCTGGTTGCGGACCTCCAAAACCGCCGCTTGCAGTGCTTGTTCATCCGCTAGGTAGTAGTTCTTGACCGGCTCCAATGCGTCGCTGCTCAGCTGATAAACAAGCGGGACACCTGTAGGGATGTTGAGTTGCGCAATCTCTGCATCTGAAATCCTGTCAAGATGCTTCACCAACGCACGCAAACTGTTGCCATGCCCCACGATTAGCACCCGCTTTCCATTTTCAAGCAGCGGGCAAACCACTTCGTGCCAGTATTCGACGACTCTCACGAATGTATCTTGCAAGGACTCTGCAGCCGGAACCTGGATGCCCTCGAAAACTGCTTCATGCTCGGATTGGCGTTGCTCCGCTTCGCTTAGTGCTGGCGGACGCACGGAATAGCCGCGCCGCCATTGGTGAACCTGCTCTGCGCCATGCTTTTCCATCATCTCTTTCTTGTTCAAGCCTTGCAGCGCGCCGTAGTGCCGTTCGTTCAAACGCCAGTCCTTTTGAATCGGCAACGCGGCTTGGCCCATCTGGTCAAGCACGATTTCCAGCGTCCTGGTGCACCGGGTCAATATCGAGGTCAAGGCCAAGTCGAATTGGTAGCCTTTTTGCTTTAGAGCTTGTCCGGCCTGCTCGGCTTCCTTAACTCCGCGAGGCGACAGATCGACATTCACCCAGCCGGTAAAGCGGTTCTCCAAATTCCACTGACTTTGGCCATGCCGAATCAGTACAAGATCAATCGTCATTTATTCAGCTGCTCCTTAAGCTTCTTCACCATCGAACGCAATGCTTTGGACCGATGGCTGATGCGGTTTTTTTCCTTTACCGGCAACTCGGCCAAGGTGCGGCTCAGTTTTGGAATCCACACGACTGGATCGTATCCGAATCCAAATTCACCCTGGGCATGGCTATGGACGATACCGCTCAGTTCGCCTTCGGCAATGATTGGGGACGGGTCGCGGCCATGTTGCAAATAGACGATGACACAGCGAAATCTGCAGTTGCGTTGATCCAACTCGACCGATTCCATTGCCTTCATCAATGCATCGATATTGCGCTGATCATTGGCCCCGGCCCCGGCATATCGCGCGGAAAGCACCCCTGGCGCGCCATCTAGCGCATCAACCATCAAGCCGGAATCATCGGCTATCGCCGGCAGCCCGGTAGCGCGCGCTGCGTTTCGTGCCTTGATCAATGCGTTTTCGACGAACGTCAGGCCGTCCTCGGACGCTTCTTCAACGCCGAAGTCTGCTTGTGGCAGCGCGTTTAGCGGTGTCGATGCGAGCATTCGATTGATTTCTATGATCTTTCCGGAATTGTTGCTGGCTAGAACAATGGTGCTTGGCAAAGTCATGTCAAATCTTGGGCCAGGCTGTGCCGCTGTATTTCGATCAATTTTTCAATGCCGGCTTTTCCAAGAGCGGCCATTTCTACCATCTGCTCTATAGTAAAAGCTTCGCGTTCTGCGGTCCCTTGAGCCTCGATGATTCTTCCTTCGCTGTTCATGACGAAATTCATATCGGTTTGCGCTGAGCTATCCTCCGAATAGTCTAGGTCAAGCAGAATTTGGCCGTCCACGATGCCCGCAGATATGGCGGCTGCTTGACTTGTCATCGGGTTTTCCTTGATGGCGTTGTCAGCGAGAAGGTGATTGACCGCATCGACTAGAGCGACATAGCCGCCAGTTATGGAGGCGCAGCGCGTGCCGCCGTCTGCCTGCAACACGTCGCAGTCGACAATGATGGTTCGCTCTCCTAGCTTCGACAGATCGATGCATGCGCGAAGACTGCGCCCGAGCAGCCGCTGAATCTCCATGGTTCGACCGCCTTGCCTGCCGCGAGAGGCTTCGCGAGCACTTCGGATTTTGGTCGATCCGGGCAGCAGGCTGTATTCGCCGGTTACCCAGCCCTGGTTTTTGCCGCGCAAGTGGAACGGCACTCGATTGTCAATGCTCGCAGTGCACAGCACATGGGTGTTGCCAGCTCTGATTAGCGTTGACCCGGCTGCATTGCGGGTAAAGCCGCGGACAATCGATGTTTCGCGAATTTCATTATGGCTTCGATTTAAGTGGCGCTGCATGTCCGTCGTGCCTTGGTTGCGGTCCATTGATTCACAATAGCAGGCTGCGAACCTGACTTTGCGCAAGCGATTAGCTGCGCGACCACAAAATCGGAAACCAGTCTGACCGCATGCTGTCGCCTGGCACTAGGTTCAGTCCGCTGTAGGACGGAGAAGTTTCGTTGTTGCGCTTGCAGTAGACCACGTCATCGCCGAGCCAGCGTGTTGAAACCGCCCGCCGGCGCGTCTTGACCTCGTTGGCGGTGGTGCCATGCACAGTCCGAAAGTTGAACGCGATGCAGTCGCCAGGCTCCAAATCCCATGCGAGTATATCTTGCCCAGGCAGGTCGGCATCGACCTCGGACATGATCTCCATATCCAGCTCCGCCCCTTCGAATCGTGCGCCATCCAAGAATGCGACGGGCTGGAAAAGCCGCTGCCAAAGATGCGACCCGCGAATGAATTGCACGGCAACATCGGCCGGTGACGAGTCCAGCGCGATATAGAGACTGACAGTCTTGCGCCCGTCGACGCAGTAGTAGGGCAAGTCCTGGTGCCACGGTGTTGCGTGCTGGGTTCCCGGCTCCTTGCAAAACGCATGCTCGTGAAAAAACTGCGCTTTTTCAGACTGCATCAATTGTCCTGCCATTGATGCGGCGCATGAGCGAGTGATGTGTTCGAGGTATTCCGGTATCAGCAGCCAGTTGCAATAGCTGTCGAAAAATCGGCCCGGCGCGCCGTCGGGGACACTTTCGCAGGGAAAGGCATAGCGTTGCGGATGCTTCATATTGCGCTGTAGTCCAGCGCGAAGTGGATCAACCCAGTCTTCGAACGCACCTCGCAAAATGGTTGCCCCATCGGCTTGGTAGCTGTCGATCGCAACCGGGTCAGGCATCCAGTCGAGACACTGATCGGTTTCGATTGCAGGAAAAGGGTCGGGTTGCCAGGAAATCGTGATCTGATTATTGGATTTTAGCTGGGTTTGGGTTTGCATTTGCGATTGCCCTCGAAGGTTGAGCCAAGCGGCTTGTGACAGCTGTGTACAGGTTGAGCCATTATGCAGCTTTCGATTCGACAGTTGGGACGGCAGCATTGCTTTCAACTTGACCGCACATTGTACTGCCCGAGCCACATGCTGGTTGGATTTCCGGCAAAATATGGTTGAACGCAGTATCCGCCTGAAATTCGGAACACCTGGCTTTTGTCGAAGTTGCTTCTTAAGCAACCGCTTCGCAAAATAATCTCATTGCCGAAGCCGGACACAACCGCGCCGGAATAGCCTGTCTTATCTGCGAAGATGGATGCGTGTTGCTTGGTTTGCTCTACATCGCTTGTCGATTTTTTTCTGACTATGCCTCTGACAAAAGCAGGCGGGCGACTTCAGGGTCGCCTTCAGTCAATGTGTGCAGGTCGGCATCCGTGAGGTGGTTCCACTCGCTATTGGCATACCAGCCATAGCCGGCTTCGGCGACGCTGTCTTGCGCCGGCAAATCCCACAGCTGATTCGCGGCATCCGTGCCATCGTCGGTTTTTGTGCGCTTGAATTGCGACCAGTACTTGCTGCTTCCTTGATCATCTTGCGTTGCGATGATGACTTCGCCGGTGTCGGAAAACATCCAAATCCAATGGATGCTTGAGCCGATTTTCAAAGGCTTGGCAGGGGGCACCCCGAAACGGAATGCCTCCAAAGCGCCATTTTCGATGAAAAGCCTGTCGTCCCCACCTCGGATGTCGAGAGCGTCCTGAATGCGAAAAACCAACGATCGCTCAAGCCTCGGGAAGGATTTGCTCTTGCCTTCGATCTGTACAATTTCACGGGATTGCGTGCTGATTTCAATCAGGTATATTGGGCTCTTGTTCTCCCTGAATGCCCAAAATTCAACTAGTCCATCGCGGACAGCCATTGCATAGTCGCACGCGCATCGATGGTTTGCTGCGCAGTTTTCAAGGGTTTGGCCGATTTTCTGGATATGCCTGACCGAGCGAAGCTCCTGCAAATCGAAGCCATCGCCAAGTTCGATGTTCGATTCTTCGGCTTCGCGCATCAGCTCGGCGGCTTCGAAGTGCCGCTTTGCAAGGCGCTTGTTTGCTCGAATCGCCTGCGTTCGAAGTCGAATGAGTCTTTCGACAATTTCTGGAAACTTTAGATGAAGTGCGCACTTGCAGGTCTTGCGGGCATTTCGTCGCACGGTTGAGTCATCATGGTTTTGAAGTTTCACTGCGTTGTCGAACCATTGGCAGGCGTAGTAGGCTGTCCGGGCGGATTGAGGCTTGATGTGCGCTCCGTCTTTGTTTTCGGGCAGTGCCAGCCAGTCCTGGCCCTTCTTTCGAAATGCCTTGGCCACATCGGTTTCGGACTTGCCGTGCAGTTCGCGGGTCTGAGTCTTGCCGTATAGCCATAGAAGCTTTCGTTCCAAGGCGATTCTGCTAGGCTGAATCTTCAACACTCGTGTCTGCACCTGTTGCGGGAAGCAGAATGCTTCGGAATAACCATATGCCTCATTCAGTTGAGCGATATGATGAGCTTGCTGGCCGCGTTTCGAAAATAGCCAGACAAGTTTGGGTTGAATCGAACTGATCGTGTATTTGGCAATTTTTATCTCGCCACGCCAATTTTATTTTACCGTGTCGCGGGCATGACGAATGAGCTTCCGAACGAGGCTCCATGGCTGGCTACTCATGCTAAACAATCACTTGCATTTTGCATCTGCGAAACATCATTGATAGACGTCATAAAAGAATGGCTCCTGATAGTTTGGCGGCGGTTTTGTCGAACGTGTAAAGTTTCCCATCACCTAGCCTTGTGCTAGCCGCAACAATCATCCGGTCTGAGAATTCCGCTCCACCACATCGGTAATCTTCAGCGGCGCGAACAACATCTGACGCGTTCTCTATATGCAGCTCTTCAGTGGCAGTCAATGCCAAAAAAATGTCGGCTATCGAATCTCGGGAGAACTGGTAACACCGGTCTAGCGCCCACGACAACTCAACTAGCACCTCTCGACACACAAACCCTGGATCATCCGCTGTCAAAGTCGCAATAAACGATCTAGCCGCCTCGGCTTGGGCGCGGTCGTCATTGACTAGATACCGGATGATAACGTTGGTATCGAGCGACCTCACCCTTTAGATGCTCCATCCGCAATTGCCTTTTCCATTTCTTCAAGCGTTACGGGATGGCCTCCGTACGGAAATGCTCCGAAAAGCCGTGAAACAGGTAGAACCGGGATGATTCTCACCTGCCCGTCCGCCAGTATCACGAATCTCATCTGATCGCCAGGACTAAGATTCAATGCTTTCCGTACAGGTTTTGGTAGTGTTGTTTGGCCTTTTTGTGAAATTGTCGAATAAAACATAATATGCAAATATACATGACTAAAATCATATTATTTTTAGTTTATCAAATATTTTTAAATTATTCTTTACTTTTAACAGAAAATAAGAATATATGATGCTCCAAATCGGCAATTAGACCGTAAAACCAGCTAGATAAGTCGTGCAAGTCGCCTGATTTCAAGCATGATTCTTGCCAGATCGTTCTGCTGGCGCATGTTTGCTGCGGGATTGCGGGATAATCTTGCTGAACCCTCGAACACGATACAGGGTTATCCTTGTTCGCCCTCACTCTCTTTTTGGTGCCGGCTTTACGGTGAAAGATATATTGCTACCGTACGTTCAGAGGCACTTCCAGCGAGGCATTTGATAGTAAAATCTAGTGCGAGCTCTTTTGAACTTTCGGAGTAAAGATCTTGCATACGTCGCAAGCTGCAACTGTGCGACTCTACAAGTGATCAACCAGAATTTCAGACTCGATGCAGCGGTGCTTGCAATATCAGCGCACATGCGGTTCAAGTCGTTTGCAATTTTTGCCTGAGCGGATTGATTTCGATAAATGCCGCAACCGTCTCACGATACGTAAAGAACAAAATGCTGTCGCTTGACTAATTTGACGATCAAAATGACTCGATTTCGCTTTGTTGCATTAATTGTGGCCGGAGTCGCCTGCGCACCTCCATCCATCGCGCAAAAGGAACCTCAATTGGTAAAATTGATGACAGTCGAAGTGCCGTCGACACAGGTAACGCGGCAGTTTTTCGGCAAGGCGGTGGCGCGGCAAACGGTCGATCTTGCGTTTCAGACCTCAGGGCAAATTGTTCTTTTTCCGGTTATAGAGGGCAGCACGATAAAACGCGGCGAATTGATCGCTCAATTCGATTTGGAGCCGTTCAGACTGGCTGTTGAGCAGGCGCAGCTCAGAAGGGATCAAGCAAAGCGGCGTACTGACCGACTGCGCAAACTTCAAGGCGGCGCTGCCAGCCGGGAAAATTACGAAGATGCGGCTACCGAAGCAAACCTTGCCGAGGTCGCTCTGCGCAAATCGGAGCGCGATTTGGAGAACGCCACGCTATATGCGCCATTTGAAGCTCTGGTTGCAAATCGCAAGACCGCAAATTTTGCTACCGTGCGAGCGGGCGACCCAGTCGTGCGGCTGCACGATATGTCAGAGCTTCGCATCGAAATCGAAGTTCCCGAAATTCTGTTTCAGCGCGCCGGACGCGACCAGGGCGTATCAATCGACGCAATATTTCCCGCAATCGACGCTAAATACCCGGTCGAAGTGCGCGAGTATACTGCCGAAACTTCCAGAATCGGCCAGACGTACCGAGTAACGCTGGGCATGAAACCCCCTGAAGAGCTTATTGTTCTGCCAGGCTCGTCGGTAACAATACTAGCGACCCTGAATGATGCTGAGCGACGCATTCATCTGCCATCGACAGCGATCGCAACTGCCGCAGACGGGACTACTTCAGTTATGGTGTTCAAGCAGGATTCTGGCGACGAAGGCACTTTGTCCGCACAGCCTGTTGGTCTCGAAGTGGGTCGCGATGGAAGCTTTCGAGTCGTCAGCGGCCTTGAACCTGGAACACGCATAGTCGCAGCTGGCGCAAGTTCTTTGCGCGATGGCGACCGTGTCAAGTGGTTCCAGGGATTTGCAAACTGACCTTTTCGACGTGAACATTGCGCAAGGCAGCATTGATCGCCCGCTTCTGACATGGCTGATTATCTTGACTTGCGTTGTCGGGGGCAGTTGGGGCTTTAGCTCGCTTGGCCGCCTTGAAGACCCCGCGTTCACGATAAAGCAGGCGGTAGTGGACACCCGCTATCCAGGCGCATCCGCACAGCAAGTCGCTGACGAGGTTTCTGAACCTCTTGAATCTGCGATTCAGAAGATGAGCGAGATTGATCGGATCGAATCGATCAACATGCCGGGGCACTCCTTGATTGAAGTGCATATCAAAACCACCTTCGACGGATCGCAGCTTCCAGCCATCTGGACAAAGCTTCGGGCAAAAGTCGAAGACGCTATCCGACTATTGCCGCCCGGCGTTGGAACACCTCGCGTAAATGACGGGTTTGGCGATGTCTTCGGGCTCTATTATGCGGTCACTGCTGAAGGGTTCGATGATGCGGAAAAGCATCAACTTGCCACATTTTTGCGGCGAGAGCTGCTGGCGGTCGAAGGCGTTGCCGATGTTGATGTGGGCGGACTGCCGGAAGAAGCCATCTTTGTCGAGCCGAATCTGGCTGTTGCGGCCAATTTAACCGTGCCGCCGCAAGCGGTCGTCAATGCGATTGCGAATGCGAATTCGGTAGTCGATTCGGGCTCGACTGAAGCAGTGCGCATCGGGGCGCCAGTGGGATCCGGCACGCTTTCCGATCTTTTGGGACTTTCAGTTGGGGTCGAGGGCGAGGTCATCAACCTTCGCGATATCGCCGAATTAAGCCGAGCCAGACGCGCCGAGCCAGCGCTGATCGTCCATTTCAACGGTACTGAAGCTTTCACCATCGCAATCGCAGGGCTAGCTACTGAAAATATTGTCGCTGTCGGCAAGCGCATTGATGAACGCCTTGAGGAATTGTGGCAAGACCTTCCCGTCGGCATTGATTTGCACCCCATATACCGGCAGCATCTGGTTGTCGAAAAAGCTTCCAACGACTTTCTCGTCAATCTTGCCATGTCGGTTTGCATCGTGGTTGCAGTACTCACCTTGTTCATGGGTTGGCGAGCCGCCGGCGTTGTCGGATCAACGCTGCTGCTTACTGTCGTCGGAACCTTTTTGTTCATGGCGCTGTTCTCGATCGAGATGGAGCGTATTTCGCTCGGCGGGCTTATTATTGCCATGGGAATGCTGGTTGACAATGCAATTGTTGTCGCAGAAGGGATGCAAGTGGCGATGTTGCGCGGCCTTTCATCGCGCGAAGCGGCTCGTGAATCAGCCGCCAAGACGCAAGTGCCGCTGCTTGGTGCAACCGTAATTGGAATACTGGCTTTCGCCGGTATCGGGCTTAGCCCGGATGCCAGCGGCGAATTTCTGTTCTCGCTGTTCGCTGTTATCAGTATTTCGCTGCTGCTATCCTGGGGGCTTGCGATAACCGTCACCCCCTTGCTCGGACATTACCTTTTCAAACGGGCAAACATCGCTCACGAAGAGGCGTACGGCGCGTTTGCATTTCGAGCCTATGCGAAATTGCTACGCGGCGCGCTGCGGGTGCGCTGGCTGGTAATCGTTTCGCTGGCGGCGATTACGATAGGCTCGTTTTACGGCTTCGCCTCTATCAAGCAGCAGTTTTTCCCAGACTCGAACACTCCGATTTTTTTCGTTCACTACAAATTGCCGCAAGGCACTTCGATTCACAGCGTATCGAACGATCTGAAAATGGTGCAGCAATGGCTGAAAAATCACGAAGATGTCGTATCTGTCGTTGCCTACGCCGGCCAGGGTGCTTCGCGATTCGTGCTGACCTACGCGGGCGCTAGACCCAATCCGAGCTACGGGCACATGATCATCCGCGCCCGCGACCTTGAGGCGATTCCGGCGTTGCAGGCCGGCGTTGAACAATTTGCCTATGAAAACTTGCCCGGCGGTGAGTTCCGCACTGCGCGACTCGTATTCGGAACGGGTGGTGGCAATCCGATCGAAGTCCGCTTTTCCGGCAAGGATCCAGTCGTTTTGCGCGATCTGGCCAATCAGGCGATGATTCGAATGGCGGCTGAACCGGACCTGCTGAGGCACCCCCGGGTCAACTGGCGAGAACAGGAACTGGTGATAGCGCCGAAGTACGCTGACGGCAGAGCGCATACCGCGGGAATATCCCGTGAAGAGGTTGCCACCACCTTGAGGTTTGCGACTGACGGAGTTGATGCTGGCGTTTTTCGCGAGGGTGAGCGGTTGATCCCGATTGTGGTGCGTCTGCCGCAAGAGTCGCTTCTTACGCTGAGTGACCAGATCGTATGGTCTGACGCAGCAGCCGGCTATATCCCGATTGAGCAGGTTATAGACGGTTTCGCCTACGAAATTCATGACACGCTGTTGCACCGCCGCGACCGTGTGCCGACGATTGCCGTGTCAGCCGACACTTCGCCTGGGAAAACTGCGGCCGAGGCGCAAGCGGCGATTCGCGATTCGGTTGAGGACATCGCCGTGCCGCATGGATATCGTATGGAATGGGGTGGTGAATTTGAAGCTTCTAGGGAGGCGCAAAGTGCGCTGGCCGGACAATTGCCGTTCGCATTTATCGCCATGGTGATCATTTCGATCATGCTGTTTAACGCTTTGCGTCAACCGCTGATTGTGTGGCTGCTGGTGCCGATGGCTGTGACCGGGGTCGTTTTCGGTCTGCTTGCAACCGGTTTGCCTTTTACTTTCACAGCGTTGCTGGGGTTGTTGAGTTTATCGGGAATGCTGTTGAAGAACGGAATCGTGCTGGTACAGGAAATAGACCGGGTGCGCAATGATAACGCGGTGCTTACCGATGCGATCGTCGCTGCCTGTGTCTCGCGGCTTCGACCGGTTGCACTTGCCGCGGTTACCACGATTCTCGGCATGTCGCCGCTGCTTACCGATGCCTTTTTCGTGTCCATGGCTGTCACGATTATGGGTGGACTTGCATTCGCGTCGGTATTGACGCTAATTGCTGCGCCGGTACTTTACTGCGTACTGTTTTCGCGCCAGGGGCGGCTATTGAACAGCGCCTTGCCACGGCGAGATTGAAATCTTGAAGCGCCCAGCCGTAGATTCTGAGTCAATGAGGGACTAGATTGATTTTGCTCATAAGTGAGGGGACGGCAAGCAGCTGCAATACTTCACCGAGCTCTAGACCGAGGCGGTGACGCGGCAATGCTTGAATCCCTTCATCGTCCCGCATTTAACTCCGAGAAGCGGTTATGCCACCATATCTTCCGGGCCTTTGAATATTTTTACTTGGCGGGCTGCGATTTTTCTGTCACTGAACGCCACAAGCCATTTCGATTTCGCTTTGTACGCCGGAGTTCGCGAAAGTGCTATAAAGTCATTGCGAAATTGGACCGGGCGGAGATGCTCCCAATTAATCGAATCCCGAGTTCTAAAGCTATGGGATGAGCTGAGTTGAGTTGATAGCGGAGATTGCTTGCTCGCCATGTTTTAATTTTCGCAATATGCGGCTATTTCGGTCGCCTTTGCTAAGAGGCCGATGATCTTTTGCTTTTTTCGATCGGCAAAGAAGGCGCACGGACCACAATTGATTAAACGTTGTTATTCCCGCAAAGATCAGCGCCTTTATGGAGAGGCGAAAGCTGACGATAAGAGCTTCATCGAACGACGCAACCATTTATGGTGATGGCGCATGAAGCGAGCGAAGGTAGTCGCCAAGCGATGGAATGGGAATCTTGTATTGGTCGAGAAACTCGGGCGAGGGCGCCAGAATCCCCGCATGCAGCGCATTGGTCAGGAACTCGTCCGTCGACTGGCTGTTCTTGCTTCGCGCCGGTTCCGTCAGCGACTCGATTTCGTCATGGGACAGGGTGTCAGCCAGTTCGCCCTTTTTGTTGCCCGCGGCCAGGGCGATTTGCTTGTACACCCATGGCCGGCTCGAGCCGGCCAGGATCCGTTCCCGGTAGTAGGCGTTCATGCGCTCGGTCCCTTCGGCCATCGCTTGCGCGAGCAGTTCGCGCCTGAGTCGACCTTCATTGGCGCGCAGCACCTCGCCCGCCGCCACGCCGACGCAGTTGATGTGCTGCGGCCAGCCCTGCGACAGCCGCGCCAGCTCGTCCGCCCACGCCGACTTCTCCTCGCCTGAGCCCGAATAGTAGGCATCCAGCATGCGGTGTATGGCGGTTCGCGCATCCGCAATGCAAAGCGGCTCCAGATCAACGACTCGCCGATCGGCAAGCCTTGAAATGCCGCATTCCCGCAGCGCCGCCTTGGTGTCGCTCAAGCCGAAGAACATCGCGATCAGCGGAACCTCGAATGGCGGATTGTGCAAACAGTCGAGCACGCCTCGGGTCATGCCTTTGTCGGGCGTATTTTGCGCTTCGTCCACGAACACGGCGATGCGGAACTCCCTTAGCAGGGGAGCCGCATCCGCGAAGGCTTGCTCGGCGGGCAGCGATTCGCTCGCCGCATCGCTCGGTTCGGCCCTGCCGCCCACCGACAGGCCGGCGGCTGCGAAGCCGCGCTCCGACAGCTCGCCGAGCAGCTTCGCGCCCAAGTCCAGAAGATCCTTGAATCTGCCGCTGAGCGCCGATGTTCCCGCAGCGGCAAGCCGCTCGCTCTCGGCGTTCACTTCGCGAACGATCATCCCCGCCGTTGCGGCCGCGCACTGCAGCGTGTGCGGCATGATAGAAACCGCCACCCAAGGCTCCTCATGGGTCGAGTGCTGCTGCACCGCTTCCATGCATTCGAGCATCAGGGCCGTCTTGCCCGCGCCGGGCGCGCCTTGAAAGATGCAGGTGCCGCCGCCGACATGCCCATTTCGAAGGCTGCGAACCGCGCGACGAAACACCTCGTATTCGGCATCCCGCCCGCAAAAGAAAGCTTCGCGCCCTACCTCGCCGCGATCGGTCTGATCAAGCCAAACTCGCTCAGGCAGAGGATCGGCGGGAAGTGGCTTGGGGAAAAGTTCAGCGGTCAACTAAGATGTCCCGTTTTGAAATGGCTTTTTATTTTAACAAATTGCCTGGATCAATCCAATCCGATGTATTGGTTCAATACATGTGAGCCTTTTCAGGCGGCCAGCGCGCTTTGGTTGAAGTTCCGGTTATGCGCCTGCATGGGGCCGCTTGTCCGAGCGCCTGATGCGGCCGATAGGCGTTGCAGAGGCGTTCGAATTCGGCCAGCTCGACGCTCAGCTCGCCGGCGCAGGACTGGTGGAACTCGCAGCGGCCGGCGGCGTTGGCGCGCTCGACGCAGCCGTTGCAATTGGGGCTTTTGGGCGGCAGCGCGAACGAGTTCGATGCCGCGCCGCCGGCAGGCGGTCTCGAACCCGGCCGCGGACTCGCTGCCGCCGTCGACCTGCACCGACTCGAGGTCGAACGGCATCTGGCGGATCAGGTGGTCGAGGAATCTTGTGGCGCAGGCGACGGTGGCGCGCGAGCAGGCGCGCATGCAGCACAGCTTCGAGCCGGGCACCCGGCCTCGGACTCCTTGACCGAGAAGCCGGCCTCGATGGAGACGCTCAGGTGGTCGATCCGGACCATCTGGCCGGGCTTGCGCCCGCGGTCGCCGCAGCGCCGGCGCTGGGCGTGGCCGGTCGAACTTGCGTTGCCGCTTGGGCTTCACGCACCCGTAGTGGAACGCTGCGGGCTCGGCCTGGCCGGTCCAGACCAGGCGGGCGATCATGCGCCCGGTACCGCATGTATCTGAACCCGGACAGACTTTCAGCGGGTCAGGCAACTGCCATGCGCAAGGCGAAAAATCTCCTCCCTGCGAACCGGCGTTGCTGACGCAAAGTGGTTGGCGCGGCCGGTGCCGCGCAACGATCTGTGAAAGAAACAGCACGAGATTGACGCGCGATTCAAAGACCGATTCAATTCTGGAGGATTAGGCCTCAGCACAAAGCCTAGTCCGTTCTGCTAGCTTCATGACCGCTGACGGCACTGTAGAGGTGACCTCGTTCAGAAGACTGCGGCATGATCAAGACAGGATGTTTCCGTGTGCCAATCTCGTTTTGTTTCTTGGCAGGCATGCCCCGGCACGCACAATGCCATTAACTTAAGCATTTTCTAACTCCTAATAGCCATGGATTGCATGATTTTCAGATTGATTTGACCGTTTTTTCAGCCGATTCGCGCATTTTCTCCGCCAATAGCCATGCTGAAGAAGCCAGCCATTCCTCAAGTTAATGGCGTTGCCGGCACGCAGCCGGATCAAGCACTATGGGACAATCGGATGACGATCGTCTGACTTGTCAAATTTGCTAAGCAATTCTGACAACGCAAGCCGCACACTATTTCCGCCTTAGGCGAAAAACCCCTTCAATCATGCCGCCGTCGCTCGTGATATACAAGGCGCCGTCAGGTCCGACTTCGACATCTGCCGGCCGTGCAATTCGCCTTCCATCCTCAAGTTGAAAGCCCCCGATAACAGTCTCGACAGCACCAGTCGCCTCGCCATTATCATCGAATGAGACGAGCACGACCGCAGGCGGTCTTCGGGTTTCTTCCGGGCCCAGGAAATCACCATCAGGCTGCGTCGCCCAAGAACCATGCAGTGCAACCACTGCATCCATTTCGAATGCTTCGCCCATCGTTGAAGCTGGCACGAAGTCCATCCCGAGCGGCGCATTGCGCGCCGGAAACGTCGCGACAGGCACCACAACATCAGATGCCGGCTTTGGCGGCCGAGTTGCTATGCACGGGTCACTAAGCACGTTTTCTCCGTCGTATTGAAACCACGGCATGCCGTGAAACGAGTTGGCATCCAATCTCGAAAAATACTCCGGCGGCTGCTCAAAGCCCCAATGGTCCGGACCATTGTTAACGGCATACATGACGCCTGTCTGCGGATGAAAATCAAAACCGACGGGGTTTCGAAGGCCGGTCGCAAATGCCTCGAAATAGGATTCTGAACCGGCTTCGACGAGACGCAGAACTCCGCCTTTTCGGTCGCGAAATTCATACGCGCTCGAAATGTGCTCGTCGCTGCAGTTTCCGGAAATCCCAAGACTCACAAAAACCGATCCGTACGGTCCGACTTCGACAGTTCGCGAACTGTGTCCAAAGCCGCCAGGCAGCCGAGCGACCCGTGTGAGATCCTCAGGTCTGATCGAAGTTGCATCAGGATCATAAGGCGCCTTCAGCAATGCTGTTGTCGTTGCGACGAACAGCTCGTCGTCTCGAATCGCCACGCTGTGCGGATAGCCGTCGATGCTCAGATACCGCGTAACCGTTTCGTATGGAGGCTTGAGCAGATACACTTTGGTGCTTGAGCCGATCAGCATGTCGCCATTCGGCGCGAATTCGATCATTCGCGGACGGGTTAAATTTTCGTGCAGCACTTCCAAGATAAAACCCTCAGGCACGGAAAACTCCATGCCGTCAAGCATTTGGGTGCGAAGCGCGACATCCGCGCTTGCAGTGGCACGGAATAGCGCAACCGCCAAAACCGCTATGGCCGTGAATTGTCCGATTTTCATTCCGATAGCAACAGGTCCTTGGCCTGATTGATTCGCGCCGCTAGCCAGCCCGAGCCGCCCCGGTCGGGGTGGTTGCGCTGCATCAGCACCCGATGCGCTTGAATGATTTGTTCCCGGGTCGCCCCTTCTTCAAGTCCCAAAATCTCTAGTGCTTCGCCGCGCGTCATCAACTCGCCGCCAGCAGCCGGTTCGTCTTGCGACGCATGCGTCTGAGTGTATTCCTCCCATTCATCGGGGCGCATCTTGTCGAGATAGGCCTGTAGCAGCGAGACTGACTGCTTGTCGCGCGCTTGATACAAATTCATCAATTCGGCTATTTCCCCGATCGTCAGTTCATCTAGTGTTTTGCCGCAGTGCTCTCCTTTGATGACCGCGCCAGAGATGCTGCCGCTATCGTGGTCAAGCGTCATTTCAAGGTGTTTGGTTCGAACGTCCGAAGACTCTCCCGGCCTTGCCCCTTGCGCTGGCCCTGCCCAGGAGTTGAACATTTGATAGGCGCTGCGCATCATGATGGCCCGCTGAATCCACGGAAATGCCGCGCCAAGCGCGGCGAAAAGAGGATGCAGCTTTCCTGTCAAAATCAGCATCAGCAATATGCCGCCGCCGCCCCATAGTGCGGCGAGCTTGACGAACTTCGCACGCTGCTGTGGAGGCATTCGGCCGAGCTTGGCGAAGAGCAGCATCAGGCCAATCACGGCCGCAGCGATGAGAAACAGCCGCACCATGTCAGCGATTGGAAATTTGCTGTGTCAGCTGCGCGACAACACCGCGCCGTCGCTTGCTGAAATCCTCCAATGCCACGCGTCCTCCAGAGGCATATACCGCTACCGCAGCTAGCAGATTCCTTAGCTGTTGCGCACTGGATGCATCGAATCGGCTATAGGCGCCGCCGGAAAGCTTGGCGATTTCACGAAACGCCCTCCCTGCATCGGGGTTGTGCCCCTCATGAAACATGAAAGCTGGAATGCCGACCAGTCCCAGCTGTCCCGCATGATGGCACAGCTTGTCAATGTTCTCCTCGACCGCGTCACCAACAAACACCAGCGCATTAACCTTGCCGATTTCCGATTCTTTCAAGACGTGTCCGAGCAGGCGCGAAATCTGGGTCAAGCCTCCCGCGCAGCGCGTTCGGGACATGATGCTGTGCAACTGATCAGCGGCACTGACCCATCGGCTTTTGCGGAACTCGTGGAACCCCCGGTAGTAGCACAGCTGAACGTCCAGACCTCCATGCGCGGAGGTTGCGACAAACATCTCTGATTGAATGTGGCATGCCTGATCCCACATCGGTTCGCGGCTTGCGGTGGCGTCCATGCCGAATATCAATCGTCCTCGCTTGCCGCTTGCTACAGGCCGGGGCGTGACAGCGATCTTCTTTAGAAATGCATCGACCTCTTTGCTGGTCGACGATTTCGAAACCTGCATATCCTTGGACTTTGCCATGCCTATATCGTGCTGTGCGCGAGCGATTATAAGGTTGAGAAATGCAGGCCTGTCAACCTACGGCTTAGCGGACGCGAGAATCATCTCGACCATTTCAGCTAAATCTACAGACAGCGATTGCGCCGACTCTATCCGCTGAAGGCGTTTTTGCATGCTGGAGCGAAGATTGTCGGTGAATCTTCTAAACTGGCTGAATCCTTCGGCAAGTCGGGCGGCTAGCTGGGGGTTGGAAGCATCGATTTCGAGCACGAAATCAGCCAGCAGGTCGTAGCCTGTTCCGTCAGCGGCATGAAAGCAGTACGGATTCGCGTTGCAGAATGCGCCGATAAGCGCCGTAACGCGATTCGGCACATTTATGCTGAAGGCAGGATGATGTGTCAGGTCCATGACGCGCTTCAAGGTATCTTTGTGCGCCGTGGTGGCCTGAATCCGCAGCCATTTGTCGATCACGAGCGGATCATGCGCATAGCGCTTATAGAAAATATCGAGCGCGTTATCGCGCATTGGACTTGAAGAGTCGGCTAAGACTTGAAGTGCCGCCGCCGTGTCTGTCATGTTGCGGAATCGCTCGAACTGCTGATGGGCGATTGACCAGATTTGAGGCGTATCCACCGTGATCAGATAGGACAAGCACAAATTGCGCAGAAGCCGCCTGCCTGCCGCCTGCGCGCAGTAGCCTTGAGGTTCGCTAAAATCGAGCAGCTCTAGATAGGTCGTCAAAAGCAGATCGTAATGCGTCAAGCCAAGTTGTTTTGCCAGCGATTTTCTTGCGTGATGAATGGCGTTTGGATCAACCACAGTCATTTGCTGTCCGATTGCCAATTCGCTCGGCAGCGACAGGACCATCGCGACCAATGCGTTATCTTGGCCGGCGCGTCTGAGAACCGCCTCGAATGCGTCTAAATATCCGTCACTGACATCCTTTGCGCACGCGCCACCGTTTTCGATTATGCGCAGTAGGCAGTTTTTTGCTGCCAATTGGGCCGCATCCCATTGGCCGTAGCCGTCAGTATCGCCGATCATCAGCTGGTGCAGCTGCTTGTCGGTGAGCGGGATACTCAAGTCTACTGGCGCTGAAAACCCGCGGAGCAAAGACGGCACCGGCGCGGATTCGATACCGTGAAATTCGAATGTCTGTTTGTTTTCGCATAAGTCGAGAACCATTTCGCGGCAGTCGCCGGCCGTATCCGGATGCAGCCGCAACGGGAGGTTTTCGCCTTGTTCGCTGATCAGGGCGGTTTTGACCGGGATGTGCAACGGTTCGCATGCATTGCTGTCAGCCCCGCCGGGTCGCTGTTTCAGGGTGAGCGAGAAAATTTTGCGATCTTGATCAAAATGTTGCTCCGCCTCCAATATCGGAGTTCCTGCCGTCTTGTACCAGCGCTTGAACTGCTTAAGCGAAAGGCCGCTCGCATCCTCCATTGCCGCAACGAAGTCGTCAATGGTCGCAGCGTGTCCGTCGTGCCGTTCGAAATAAAGATCGGCGCCCTTTCGATATGCTTCGGGGCCGAGCATGACATGCAGCATGCGGATCAGTTCCGCGCCTTTGTTATAGATGGTGAGGGTGTAGAAGTTGTTGATCGTGACATACGAATCCGGTTGCACCGGATGCGAAGTCGGTCCTTTGTCCTCCCTGAATTGGTGCACCTTGATCATGTTGGCATCGCGGATTCGTTGAACTGTCGGCGACCCCATGTCGGAGCTGAATTGTTGCTCGCGGTAGATGGTGAACCCTTCTTTGAGGCTGAGTTGAAACCAATCTCGCAGCGTGACGCGATTGCCGCTCCAATTGTGAAAGTACTCATGCGCGATTACCGCCTCGATGCTGTGATAGTCCGCATCAGTCGCTGTACCAGGCTTCGCATAGACGTATTTGGAATTGAAGATGTTCAAACCCTTGTTTTCCATCGCGCCCATATTGAACTCGTCGACAGCGACAATCATGTAGCGGTTTAAATCGTATTGCCGGCCGTAGGCTTGCTCGTCCCAGCGCATGGCGCGCTTAAGGCAATCCATTGCCCAAGAGCATTTGTCCAAGTCGTCTTGAGGCGCGTAGAACTCAAGGCGAACATCATTGCCGGAAGCGGTCGTGAAAGAATCGCTCATCACGCCAAGCTTGCCGGCAACCAGTGCGAATAGATAGCAAGGTTTCGGGTGCGGGTCACGCCAAACGCAGTGGTGTCGGCCATCCGGCAAGTCGCCGCCGCCAATTTTTTCCCCATTTGAAAGTATGACTGGATATGCGGATTTACATGCCGTTATGCTGACGGTATAGCTGCTAAGTACATCTGGACGGTCGGGAAAGTAGGTGATTGAACGAAAGCCTTCCGCCTCGCACTGCGTAGTCAGTACGTCACCCGACAGGTACAGCCCGTTCAGCGAACGGTTGTCGGCCGGGCGAATCCGGTTGACGATACGTAGAGAAAAAACGTCCGGAACGTCTTCGATGATCAGATTTTCACCATCGAGGCGGTACTCGTCGTAGACCAGATGGTGTTCGTCAAGATGCACCGAGTCCAGTTCGAGTCGATTGCCGAGCAGCACCAGCGGCTGGTCGGCACCGGCATCGCGCCTTTGCAAGGCCAGTTCGGAAACAACGGTCGTGACCTCCGAATCGAGATCAAAGCTGAGATGGACATGCGGCACTTCGAAAGGTGGAGGGCGATAATCGCTTAAGTAGGTGCGTTTCAATCCTTCTGGTTTCATGAATGTCTGTCCGGTTGATGCTGTGGCTGCTGGGCTACCAGATCTTTTTCCATTCGCTGAGAAAGTCGAATAGCCACTCGTGCATGTCTGCACCATAGAGGCTTTCGTCTTGAATCTGTTTTGCCGGATTATGGGCACCAGGCATACTGTCAAGCTTGCCTTCGGCGGACCCGATCCATTCTTGCATGATTTGCGCCGTTACTTCAGGATGAAATTGCAGGCCGTAGGCGCGGACGCCATAGCGGAACGCCTGATTTGGAAATACGTCGCCTCGCGCAAGGCATACGCCGCCTGCCGGAATTGTAAACCCTTCGCCATGCCACTGATAGAAGTAGCGCGGTTGTTTCAAAAAGCCGTCTGATTCGCGAGTCGGCCCGATTCGGGTAAAGCCAATTTCAAATCGCTTGTCCGGCCGTCGTTGAACGTCGCCGCCGAGTGCCTTCGAGAGCATTTGAGCGCCCAGGCAAATGCCGAGCACAGGACGATCGGATGTGGCCCAATCGCCAATCAGCGCAATTTCTTCCTCAATATAGGTTTTTTCGGGCCCATCGTTAGCGCTTTGTACGCCACCGTAGACAATTAGCGCATCATAAATGGAGGCGTCATCCGGCAATGTGTCGCCAAATGCGGGAATGACGGTATGCGTGTCAACGCGGTTTTTCTGCAGCCAAGCACTGACTTGATCGCGGCTGTTTTCCTGCGCATGCCGCAGGATGAGTGCTTTTTTCACAATGCCATTCACTATAGAAGGGTATTTTCAATCGATTCAATGAATTAGCTCAGGTGATCAGAATCAGCAGCGTCACCACCGCAATCACGCAGCCTATCGGCATCAGAAATCCTGGCCAGTCTTTTTCGGCTTTCTGGCTTTCGGCAAAAACGCGCTTAAGACCTGGAACGAAAAGAAAAAGCATGACAATTCCGAGCACTCCGATCAGAATCATCTCCCAAGTTTGCAAAGGTTCACCCATATGTTCTTTCTCCACTTTGGCCGAGCAACTCGGCACTGCGAATCAATTTGAGCATTGTATGCCTGTGGCGTTCCGTAAAATGACAAATTTATACAGAAGTGCCGTACATCTTCCCTGCAGACTATTTGCGTTCGGTTGCGCGCATTTTCAAGAATGAGGCTGTTTGAGCCATTGGCGCCACGTTTATCTGCGATTCATGCTGGTCGCGCCAAAGCGGCGCATTAGCCCGTCTTCTGGGCCAGATATGGCTGTCCAAGTGCTTGAAACTTGGCTTTTTCATTTGGGCAGTCTTTCACTCCCCGTCACGGCGCCCGCCATCAAAAGAGAGTCGAAGCATGAGCAAGTCGCGCCTTCGCTTGGGTTTGGTTTCTTTATGGCATGCATTGATTTCGCCGTCTGGCTTTGTCCAAGGCGCTGATTTGCGGCAAAATCTTCTGCCATTCGCTATATTGTGCCCAAGTTGATGGGAGACAAGCCAATTCTAAAGTAAATTGGCCAGGCCGGACTCCAAACGCTGAATGATTCATAGTGCCGGCAGAAATATTAAAAAGCATAAAATGTTTTCTTTGCCTTCATGAATGTACCAGCCATTAATCTTAACCAGGCAGTCTTCGTGACTGCGGCCCACAACCCCAGCCAGTGGTTGCCGGATTCAGGGCGCGAGGTCGCATTCGCTGGCCGGTCCAATAGCGGCAAGTCCAGCGCCCTTAACCTGATTGCCGGACAAAAGCGTTTGGCGATCGCCAGCAAGATGCCAGGCCGCACACAGCAGATTGTCTTTTTTGCGGTCACTGAGCAATCTCGCCTAGTCGACTTGCCAGGCTACGGCTACTCAAAAGTCCCGCAAAAAATGAGACGGCATTGGGGGCGAACCATCGAGTACTATCTGTCTACCCGCGAGAGCTTGGCCGGCTTGATTCATACGATGGATATCCGGCATCCGCTCAAGCCTCAAGATGTCCAGCTTCTGCAATGGTGCGCGAACGCCTCGATGCGCACCCACGTGCTATTGACCAAGTGCGACAAGCTGTCGAAATCCAAAATCCATGCGACAGTCGCTTCGGTGTGCCGAGAACTCGAGCCGTACCAACATGCTCAGGTGCAAGCGTTTTCCAGCACAAGCGGATTTGGCGTCAATCAAGCCCGCGAGCGCATCGGCCAGTGGTTGCTGAATCTAGATGATGCCGAAGGTCACGCGTGAGCTTCGGCAAAGTTCGCGCCGTGTCCGGCTTCAACCTTAAGCGGAACGCTAAGCGCGATGACGCTTTCCATGACATCGCAAACAGCGGATCTGACAGATGGCAGGTCGCTATTGGGCACTTCGAAGACCAGTTCGTCGTGCACTTGCATGATCATGCGGGCATCGCTATTCGATTCCAGCAAAAAGCGATCGACTTCGATCATGGCCAGCTTGATGATATCTGCCGCCGAACCTTGCAACGGCGCATTGATCGCGGTACGCTCGGCATGCTGGCGAACCGAGAAGTTTCGCGAGTTTATATGCGGGACATGCAAGCGCCGGTGGCATAGAGTTTCGACGTAGCTGTTCTGTCTTGCCATGTCCCTTGAATTTTTCATATACACCTCAACCTGCGGGTAGCGGCCGAAGTACTGGTCGATAAATTGTTTGGCTTCAGACTGGCCGATGCGAAGCTGTCGAGACAGCCCGTAGGCCGACATCCCGTACATCAGCCCGAAATTGATCGCCTTGGCGTTTCGCCTTTGCTCAGGCGCGACCTCATCGATCGGAATGTCGAACACTTCAGCCGCCGTCGCCCGATGCACATCCTCGCCGCGAGAAAACGCATCCAGCAAGGCGGGCTCTTGCGACAGGTGCGCCATCAGGCGCAGCTCGATCTGGGAGTAGTCGACCGCGAGCATGCAACACCCGGCATCCGGCACAAAAGCCTCTCTCACGCGCCGGCCTTCGGCGGTGCGAATCGGTATGTTCTGAAGATTCGGATTCGTAGACGATAGTCGGCCAGTCGCCGCAACAGCCTGGTTATAGGATGTGTGAACCCGGCCCGTGCGAGGCGAAATCAGCCCGGCGAGCTTGTCGGTATAGGTGGACTTAAGCTTAGACAATCCTCGATACTCCAGAATCAGGCGCGGCACATCGTAGATCCGCGCAAGCTCGTCGAGCGCATCCTCAGATGTGGATGGCTGTCCGGTAGAGGTTTTTTTGACAACAGGCATTCCGAGCTGATTGAACAGGACATCCTGGATCTGTTTTGGAGATGAGATGTTAAATACCGCCCCAGCGCTGGAATAGATTCTGTCTTGAATGGTCTGCATCTGCTCTGCCAGCTCGGCGCTTTGTCGATTCAGCGCCTCGGGATCAACAATGACGCCGACGGTCTCCATCCGTCTCAGCACAGGCACTAGCGGCATTTCGATCGTTTCATAGACTTGATTCAGTTCGCTGTTCTGAGTCAGTTGCGAATTCAAGGTCCGGTGCAGGAGCAAGGTGATTTCTGCGTCTTCGGCTGCGTAGTCTGCCGCGTCCGGGATTTCGACCTGATCGAAAGTCAATTGATCTTTTCCCTTGCCGACGACTTCCTCATAGGAGGTAACTGTGCGATCCAGATACTTCAATGCCAGGTTATCCATGCTGTGCTGCTGCACTGCGGTACTGTTCAGCACATAGGATTGAAGCATGGTGTCATGAAGCCCGCCTTTGATCGGCATGTCGTAGCGCTCAAGTATTGCTGCGTCGAATTTCAAGTTGTGGAATATCTTCACGATTGACGAGTCGTCGAGCAACGGCTTCAGCCTGTAGAGCACTTCGGCTCGCTCGAGCTGCGCAGGCGCATTCAAATGGCGGTGCTCGAAGGGGATATAGTATGCCTTGGCGGGATCGCAGCAGATGGAAATGCCAACCAGTTCACAATCAAAAATATCCAGACCTGTGGTTTCAGTGTCGATCGCGAAGCTCCCTGCTTCAGCGAGAACATCGACCATATCGTCCAGCTCCTGCCTATCGAGTATTACGCAGCGCTCAATTTGCTTGGACTTTTGACTATCGGCTTGATCCAATACCCTCAGCCAAGTATTGAATTCGAAACGCGCATAGATGGACCGCAAGGCATCGAGATCCGGCCGCGAAATCGAGAATTCATCGAGGTCTAGAGCAACGTCGACATCGGTTTTCAGGGTGATCAGCTGTTTTGCCAAAGCGAGCCCGTCTAAAGAGTTGCGCAAGTTCTCGCCGGCCTTGCCGGGCAGGGCATGTGCCTGCGCAATGATGTTGTCGAGCGAGCCGAATGCGTCAAGCCATTTGGCGGCAGTCTTGCCGCCAACCAACTCGACTCCCGGAATGTTGTCGGACTTGTCGCCGATGAGCGAAAGATAGTCCACAATTTGCTCCGGCATTACGCCAAATTTTTGCTTGACGCCCTTCGTGTCGAGCTCTTGCTCGCGCAATTCATCGCGCATAACTACTCGATCGTTGACCAGTTGGGCCAAGTCTTTGTCCCCGCTTGCAATCACTGTGAAAAGATCTTTTCGGCCCGCCGCCACCGCAAGCGTCCCAATTACATCGTCGGCTTCGACTCCCTCGATTGAAATGCTCGCGATGCCCATCGCCGGAACCAGCTCGCGGATGACATCGTATTGACCGCGCAGCTCGTCGGGCATCGGGGCGCGATTGGCTTTGTATTCGGCGTAGAGCTCATCGCGAAACGTGGGACCTTTCGCGTCGAAGACCACAACAAGATAGGTCGGAGATTGATCTTTAATGATTCGGTTCATCATATTGGCAAAGCCGTAGATCGCCCCTGAAGGCTCTCCTTGGGAGTTGCTCAGGTTGCGCACGGCATGGAATGCGCGGTAGACGTAGGCGGTGCCGTCGACGAGGAAGAGAGTTTCGTGGTTCTGAGACATGGCGTTTTTTTTAATGGCAGGAACGGATCTGGTTACGCTGGCTGCTGATGGAAAATGATCGGCGCAGACATTCGATTGTAGCATTGCTTGGACGTTGCGATTGATGCGAACGCGACTGAATGCTTCGATTGAACCGGCGGCATGTTTGATCATCAAACTGAATTTCTTTGCAAGTGCCGATGCCCAACGTAATAAAATTGACGGCTTGACGCCTTAACCAGAAAAGTGCACGAACCATGACAAAGCCCACGAAATTTTTGCTTGACGAAGCGTCGCTTCCAAAAAGCTGGTACAACATTGTCGCGGACCTGCCTGCGCCCCCGCCGCCTGTATTGCATCCAGGCACCGGCCAGCCGGTAGGGCCGGATGATCTTGCGCCGCTGTTTCCGATGGCCATCATCATGCAGGAAGTTTGCCAGGACCGGCACGTCGACATTCCGCAACCGGTTATGGATGCGCTCAAGCTATGGCGCCCATCGCCGCTTTTCAGGGCCAAGCGCCTGGAACAGGCCCTTGATACGCCGGCGCGAATCTACTACAAGTACGAAGGCGGCTCGCCCGCGGGCTCGCATAAGCCCAATACCGCGATCGCCCAGGCATTCTACTCCAAAGAAGAGGGTGTTCGCCGAATCGCCACTGAAACCGGTGCGGGACAATGGGGCTCGGCTTTATCGATGGCCGGCGCGTTTTTCGGTCTCGAAATCGAAGTGTTCATGGTGCGGGTGAGCTACGATCAAAAGCCTTACAGACGCGCATTGATGGAAACTTTCGGCGCAACCTGCGTCGCCAGCCCCAGCGATTTGACGCAATGCGGCAAGGCGATTTTGGCAGACGACCCCGATAGCAGCGGGAGTCTGGGCATCGCGATCAGCGAAGCGGTAGAGCGCGCCGCGCAGCGCGATGACACCAAGTATGCGCTTGGCAGCGTGCTCAATCACGTGCTGATGCATCAGACTGTCGTGGGTCAAGAAGCGCTAGCGCAAATGGATATGGCGGACGACTATCCGGATATCGTCATCGGGTGCACAGGCGGCGGGAGCAACTTTGCCGGGCTCGCATTTCCGTTCATCGGCGAACAGCTTAGAGGAGGTCGGGCGATCGATGTGGTTGCCGTCGAGCCTTCGGCATGTCCGACCATGACCAAGGGGCGCTACGCATTCGATTTTGGAGATACGGGCAACCTGACGCCCTTGGTCAAGATGCATACGCTTGGCTCGAAGTTCGTGCCGGCGGGATTTCACGCGGGCGGCCTGCGCTATCACGGCATGGCGCCGCTAGTAAGCCTGCTAGCCGAGCTTGGGGTGATACGACCAAGGGCATATCCACAGCTGCATTGCTTCGATGCTGGCGTTCAGTTTGCCCGCGCCGAAGGCATCATCCCCGCGCCAGAGGCGAATCACGCGGTGGCGGCAGCCATAGAAGAGGCCAACCGTTGCAAGACAGAAGGGGTAAGCAAGGCAATTTTGTTCAATCTGTGCGGCCATGGCCATTTCGATATGCAAGCCTACGCCGACTATCACGCTGGCAACATGGTCGACTACGAGTATTCGGATGAAGAAGTCGCCATGGCATTGGCGGGCTTGCCATCAGTTGCTTGAACGACGCATAAATAACCGAATTGAGTTTGAGTGGTGCTCGCAGTCGAGGACTTAGTAAGGCGCTTCGGCGATATTCGCGCGGTTGACGGTGTCGACTTCACCGTGTCCAAAGGCGACGTGCTGGCGTTTCTTGGTCCGAACGGTGCCGGCAAATCAACCACCATGAAGATCATCACCGGCTATCTTCAGGCCGATAGCGGGCGCGTGACCTACGATGGCGCCGATATCGCCGAGCAGCCAAGACCGATCAAGTCCCGCATTGGCTACTTGCCGGAGGGCGTGCCCATGTACGGCGAAATGCCGGTCCATTCGTTTCTCGCATTTATCGCGAAAGTCCGAAGGATGACGAGCTCCGAGAGTCGCTGCAGTATTTCCAAAGCCGTGTCCGCACTTGGGCTGCACGGCGTTTTGACGCAGCGCATTGAAACATTGTCCAAAGGCTATCAGCGTCGGGTGGGCTTGGCTCAGGCGCTGCTGCACGATCCGGAGTATCTGATCCTTGATGAGCCGACCGACGGTCTTGACCCGAATCAAAAGGCGCAAATCCGCGAACTGATCAAGAGCATATCGGTGCGCAAGGCGATCATTCTTTCGACCCATATTCTTGAAGAAGTGGAAGCGGTGTGCAGTCGTGTGATCATTATCGATCGAGGTCGCATCGTGGTCGACACCACGCCTGCCGATCTTGCGACGCTTTCGAAGTCGCATAACGCGATATTCGTGCAAATGGACGGACTGGAATCTGATCAGCTGTCCGCGCAGTTGCGAAGTGCCGTCAATTGTGTTGAAATAGATGAAGTGGCGCATGATTCCATACGCATTGTTGCTGACGACCGAGACGCGGTTGTTGATCGAATCAACGAGATCGCCAAAACCAGCAACTGCACGGTTCGCCAAATGTATTCTCAAGGAGGCAATCTTAATGATGTATTCCGCCAGATTACGCGAGAAAACTAGCTTTTCCAATCGAGTCGCGTCGGGTCTCAAGGCATCGCTGCCCGCGCTCATTGTGGTCGCGTTCATCGGCTTCGCACCGGTTCAGGCGCAAATCGAAGTCGACACAATCGAGTATCAAGCGAAGCCGTACATTCAAGATGGCGTCGCCATCACATCCGAAGCCCCGGATACGACGACACCTCTGATAGTTGTCGATGAAGGCGATCCGAACGTGTCGATCACCACGATCCAGCACGGCGCGACTGAAGTGCGCGAGGTGCGTTCAAGGGGACGGCTGCTCTATGTCGAAGTAAGGCCTGAAGGTGGCGTTCCCTACTACATCGATCATCGGTCCAATCTGTTGCAGGGGCATAGCTCCTCG
Organism: Arenicellales bacterium; assembly: GCA_965214875.1. Lineage (GTDB taxonomy): Bacteria > Pseudomonadota > Gammaproteobacteria > Arenicellales > JAJDZL01 > CBDAUN01. The sequence continues at coordinate 337,469 of OZ243980.1, forward strand.
ACAGACCCCGACCAGTTCCGTCCAAGCACGTTCCAGATTACGACCTGGTAGCAGCCCAATATGGCTGGCGTTTACATCGGCGAAGACATTGCGAAGTACGGCTATGGCGACGGTCATCCGTTCGGTCCCGACCGCCATGACGCTTTCTGGAATGAAGCGTTGCGGCGCGGACTTGACCGCGATGTGACGCTGTTCTCGCCGGTTCGTTGCCCGACCGAAAAGCTGTCCGACTTTCATAGCGAGTCCTATCTCGAGGTGCTGCGTGAAGGATCGCGAACAGGCCTTGGCTACCTCGACTATGGTGATACGCCAGCTGTAAAGGGGATTCTCGAAGCGGTTCGCGCCATTGTCGGCTCCGATCTTGATGCAATTGATCGAATGATGCGCGGCGAAGCGTCGCGCATCTTTATTCCGATCGGCGGTTTGCATCATGCCCGGCGAGATCGTGCCGCAGGATTTTGCGCAGTCAACGACATCGGCATTCTGGTCACTGTGTTGCGCGAGCAATACGGCTTGCGACGGATTGCATATGTCGATATCGACGCACACCATGGTGATGGCGTTCAATATTCGTTCAATTCCGATCCGGATCTGATATTCGCCGACATTCACGAGGATGGCAGATATTTGTATCCGGGCACCGGATTTGAGCATGAGACCGGCGAGGGGGCGGCAGAGGGAACCAAGATGAATTGTCCGGTGCTCCCCGATAGTCGTGACGATGTATTTCACGACAAGTGGCCTAAGCTAGAAGAGTTTCTGCGGCAGTTCAAGCCGGAAATCATCCTGCTTCAAGCTGGAGCTGACAGCATCGAAGGTGATCCGATCACGCACATGAAATTCACGCCGAAGGCGCATTATTATGCGGCGAAACGGCTATGCCTGCTCGCGAACGAGCACTGCGATGGCAAGATGATCGCTTGGGGTGGCGGCGGCTACAATCGTCAGAACCTCGCAGCGGCATGGTGCGAAGTGGTGCAGGCGATGATCGAGACAGAGTCGTAGCTGATCGGGTTGCAGCGCCGATAAGGGTTCAACTCGAGTCAGCGGCCGATAGTCCTGAATCGTTGCCGGCGGTGAAGCGGCGCTGGATGTGCATTTCCAACTAGCGTGCATCCGAGGCAAGCATGGATTTCCTGGAGTTTTGGTCTGCGCTGCAGCGTCTGCCTCTCGCCATTGCCGTGGCGGTTTGCGTTTTAGCGGTGTTGACGGTGGCGGCGTTCGTGCTGGTGCCGCTAGTGCTTATTTTCCGCACAGAGCCTGCGGCAATCGTCCGCTCGTTCGCAGCCGATCGCCCGCTTGATACCGAACAGTCTCGCTGGCGCCGCAGTTTGCTTATGGTTGCAGCATGTTTGACCGCGGTGAACACTGCCATCGGCCGGCTATCTGCATGGCTAGCTCTGTACATCGTGCTGATGCAGTTTGTGGTGGTTGTCCTGCGCTATATATTCGCCTACGGGTCGATCCAGATGCAAGAGTCGATCTGGTACATGCACGGAATGCTGTTCATGCTGTGTGCGGGCTATGTGCTGGCCAAAGACGCGCATGTCCGCCTTGACGTGTTCTATCGCGACGCGGCCGAGCGAACTAAGGCGCGGATCAATCTAGCAGGGTCGGTCTTGCTGCTCTTGCCGTTCAGCGTCGCGACCTTTTTCTATGCCTGGCCGCAGGTGCTCAACTCATGGTCAGTGCGGGAAGGTTCGCTCGAAACTCTCGGCCTGCCCTATCTTTATCTGCTGAAGTCAGTGATCTTGGTGTTTTCTGCATTGCTCGCAATCGAAGGGGTTGCCACCGCGATTCGGTCGGTTCTGGATTTAACTGCAAACCCGAACAAGGCCGAGTAGGCATGGAATTGATCCTGATGCCTGCGGTTCTATGCGCTTTGCTATTCGTGTGCGTGATCGCGCTGATGCTGTTTGGTTTTCCAGTCGCGTTCAGCTTGGCCGGCGGCTCGCTGCTGTTTGCGTTCATGGCGACTGGGGCCGGTGTTTTCGAAGCATCTTTTCTCAACGCATTGCCGCAGCGGATATTTTCGATCATGCGCAACGAGGTGCTTATCGCGGTGCCGCTATTCATATTCATGGGGGTGACGCTTGAGCGTTCAAAGATTGCTGAAGACTTGCTGAGTACGATGGGCGCGCTGTTTGGCCCGGTTCGTGGAGGATTAGGATATTCGGTGTGCCTGGTCGGTGCGCTGCTTGCCGCTTCAACAGGAATCGTTGGCGCGACAGTAGTAACCATGGGTCTGCTTGCATTGCCGACTATGATCCGCAATGGATACAGCCGGTCGCTGGCCTGCGGGACCGTTTGCGCGTCCGGAACGCTAGGGCAAGTGATACCGCCTTCTATCGTTTTGGTGCTACTCGGCGATCAGCTGTCGGCAGCCTACCAGCAGGCTCAGTTCTCTGCCGGCAATTTCGCGCCTGATGCGGTTTCGGTCAATGCTCTTTTTGCTGGAGCTTTGCTGCCAGGGTTGGGCTTGGTTGCGATGTACCTTGCCTATCAGGCCATGGTCGCCATCGTTCATCCCGACGGCTCGCCCGCGGTGGAGCGAGAGCAGTCAAGTTCAAGGAAGCGGCATGCGCTCGCCAAGAAAGCTGTTTCGTCCTTGTTTGCGCCGCTTGCGCTGATTGTGATCGTGCTGGGGTCGATTCTTGCGGGCATTGCATCGCCGACCGAATCGGCCGCAATGGGTGCGGTGGGGGCGCTGTTGCTGGCTGGCTACAAGGCTGATCCGAGACGAGCAATGCTGATTGTGACTGCCGCTGCGAGCTTTGGCGCGGTGTTGCTGATCAATGCCGGCTTTGATCTCCGCATGCAGCGCGCAGTGATTGCGGCTAGGGATTTGTGGGCGATTTTTGCGGCGCTGATTTGCTGCGCCGGCATTGTCGCTGGAGTTTTCATCGCGCTACTTCGCGTCTACCGTTTGCAAGACGATCAAGGTGTGCCGGTATTGCCTCAGATCATTCAGCGAACGATGGCGGTTACTGCGATGGTGTTCGCCATATTGATTGGCGCTTCGCTATTTTCACTGGTGTTTCGGGGGCTTGGCGGTGATGAAGTTGTGAGCGGCTTTCTAAACGACTTGCCGGGCGGCACCTTGACGGCGCTGCTGCTGGTAATGCTGGTGATGTTCTTGCTCGGCTTCGTGCTCGACTTTCTTGAGATCATCTTCATTGTGGTCCCTATTGTGGCGCCGGTGCTGTTGCAGATGGAGATTGCCCCTGGCGTGGCGATGAGTCCGGTGTGGCTCGGGGTATTGATAGCGGTCAACTTGCAGACATCGTTTCTAACTCCGCCATTTGGCTTGTCGCTGTTCTACTTGCGCGGGGTGGCACCAGCGGAAATTCGAACAGCTCAAATCTACCGGGGCGTCATGCCGTTCGTCGGTCTACAGCTTTTAATGCTAGTGCTGCTTTGGTTGTGGCCGGATCTGGCGACTTGGCTGCCCGGGCAAATTTAGGAAATTGGTATGCTTTCTAATCAGTCAATATGCTTGCTTATGCCGCTTTTAATGAATAATACGCAGCCTTCAAACGTTCAACCGGCGAGCATTTCAAGGAGCAAAACAAGCCTGGCTCAGCGTCGATAAAATTGGAAAATGCACTTTCCGGATCGAGTCGAACCACAATTCAAGGCTGATATGGGCATAGGAATTGCGAATTGGACAATCCAGTCTCAACAAAAGGAGACTTGTCCTCAAAGAGCTTTAAGTATTCATTATGAAAATAGGAGCTATGCCTGTTTCTCGTGCAAACCCGCTGAGTCCGGGGTAATTTTGTGTTCGCACGAAGGCGCGCCTCGTTTTTCAATTTGTCAGGGTGGAAGTGGTAGTGTATATTGACCGTGTTTCAATTGACAAGGACAGCTTGTGCCGGATCAACAATCGGGAGTCTATAGGCTTTTGCGAGAAGAAAGAATTAATCTGGATCAACTTTATTCCCTTTACCTCCTATTGACAGTTTATTTGAGAACTGGACAGATTTCGGAATGATTACAGAATAGCCGCCAATCGAATAAGATGCATTTTCGTACTGCAGTACTGGTTAAAACTCGTTTTGGAATTGAATCAAGAACAAATTGCATTCGATCACTTTCCGGAAGTTGAGCGAAGAGTGTTCAAGCGCAACTTCATAGAATCCGCCATCATCGAGTTGCGGTATCCGACGTACCTGCGTCTAAAGGATCAAGAGCCTCTCGAAATATCTGAATCGATCAGGGAAAGATTTCCAATATACAACCCGCAAAAGCAGATGCAGATGACTCCATTGGGATCGACTGATCATCAAAAAGTTTATACTTTTGCGACAAGACAACAAGATCCAGTATTGGATATTTTGGCTTCTAGTTTGTCTCTGACAACAAAAAGATATACATCTTTCGACAATTTTTTATCACATGCCGGTTTCCTTATTGAGAACGTGGTCCCCCATTTGGAAACGACGTTCTTTACGCGAGTTGGTTTGCGTTACATTAATCGCATAGATGGATTGCAACCGGACGGCACCGATGTAAATGAGTGGGTTAATGCCAATCTTGTCAGTTCGATAACAGGGGAAAGGCTTGGAGTGGTCACCAATATGAACAGCGAGTTAACCGGCCACTTCAATACCGGGAGTTACACGTTTCGGTACGGCATATTGCCCCCTGCGAACAGTTCAAGATTCTTTATTCTTGATTGGGATTATTATTGTGAGGATGTGGAAGTGCCCGATTGTATCAGTCTGTTGAAGTCGTTCCATGAACTGCACTATCCTTTTTTCTGGTGGACGCTAGGCGATAAAGCGAAAGAAGCGCTGCTGCAAAATGCGGCCCTCAATGCCTGATGGTCCTTTTTTGCCTGTCCAAAGCTCAATGTTTGATGTAGGACATTCCACACGCTGCTATTCGCTGGAATACGGATTCTGGAAATCGAGTGACGAAACAAGGATTTCGACAGATTCTCTACAGGAACCTATACAAGAACAGTATAGGCAATATCCGTATCACCAAAATTTTCTAGATTGGCAAAATGAAAATGATGCGAGTGGGCGGTTTGCAATATTTATACGCCATCTCAGCGATCGCCACGAAGCAGATGCTGACCCGGAATTAACGGATAGGCTGACCCTTTTGGCGAAAAAATATGCGTCGGAAACAGTAAAGCTGACTAAGGAAGACAATGCTCGACTTGAAATGCTCAATCAGAAAGTGGACTTGCGGTATCCGAGATACTCTGAAGCCGATTGGAAGTTGATTGACGAAGCACAATCTCTTATTGTGGAACTTTCAGAAATACAGGAATAAGCAAACTGGGAAAGACACAGAAAATCCATCAGAAGATTAGCCCGTTTGCATATCCTGCCACGAAGCACCGACGAGCTCAAACTCCACCAAAGTATGCGAGATACACGCAGTATAAGCCGCATCTGAAGACCGAGTTTGACGGGCGATGTGTTTACTGTAGAAAATCCGATAACGCTCAAGATCCCAGCTCGTTTCATGTAGATCATTACAAGCCAAAGCAGAAGTTTCCTGATCTTGTCTGCGAATATTCCAACTTATTATACGCGTGCGCTTCTTGCAACCGCTTCAAGGGCGACTACTGGTCTAATGAACGAAAGGCTCAAGTACTAAATCCATGCGACCACATCATGTCGCAGCATTTGTACTTTTCAGAAGGCACGGTCAGGAATCGTAGCCCCCAAGGACAGTTCAACATAGAATTGCTCCGATTGAATAACGGCGAATCTATCACATATCGGCATAATGTAATCGAGAACACTCAGCTTATTGTCGAATTAGTGCTGAGCAAAAAGCACTTGAAACACAAGTCGGCAAGATCAATTATTGATCGCTCCGTTAAGCTGCTAGCGAAGCTGACGTGTCGCAGTGAGAGTCGAATACGAAAAGTTTTACAGGTGTAACCGATTTAGCCGGAATTCACATACAAAGATCTACTTGCCTGCAACGCTATTGCTTTGTATGCCGCAGGAAGCGGATATAAATTCCAAGAATTATTGCATCTGCTCGCCACCAATGGGGGGGCGAGCAGATGCAATGCATGTTCATATCCAATCAAAGAGCAGGGCGAGTTTAAGTTTGGCACTAAATATTTAAGTGTAAACGAAAAGCATGACAAGCTGGACTCCTGAAAGTGAATTTGCCATGCTCATGTCATGGACAGGCCGGACCCGACTTCGAAGGCCTATCCGCCGGCGCTCAATTTGCGCCTGGCGAGGCTTGATGAAATGGTGCAGTACGATGACTTGATGGAACGGCATCATCGTCGCGGCGCCTCGGTACGGACCGGCCATGAATTGCCCCATTTGGTTGAGGACTGGGGGCAATGGATTGCGTGGTCAGCTTTTCGCTGGCCGCCTTAAAGTGTTTCGCCCGGGATCGATGGATTGGCCTAATCCCGCAAGTCCGGAACGACCGGCTGTGCCTGATTGCGAGCAATTCGCGGTTTCCGACCCTGCCCTGCCATCACTGTCCGAATCCGGGCTCGCGGATTCTGTCGGGTTGCCGACGGCCGGGGAACCGTCAGCACCTGTCCTGCGATGTCGACCACGGTGCAGTGCCGGGACTCGATCCGGCCATGCCCCTTTTCCATGGTGCGATGCTGGCGGCCGGACGTTTCCCAATCGATCGCCATAAGGTCGTTCAGCATGGTCACCTGGTTCTCCCTACGGCGGTCATCACGCAGGCCGCCCGCGGATGGTCTTGCCGTCCAAGGCTATCGGGACCTACCTGCCCAGCACCCGGAAAAAGCCCGAGGTGGAGCCCAGGTGCCGCCAGTTGGAGGCGCGATGGCAGGCCCCCGAAAACCGGGAGCCGTCCACGAACGTCTCGGCTAGCAGCACCAGGTAGCCGTGCAGGTTCCGCATGTCCTGCGGTAGCCGCCGCAGGCTGAGGCCCAGCTGCCCCGGATTCCATCGATCCTCTTCCATGGCCGCGATCATGGCGAAACATGCTTTGCGTGTCCACACCCAAAATGAAAAAAAATCGGGAATGATCGACCGGACAGAAAAAACATCGATGAATCGATGAAAAAAGTGTTGCCCCTCCCCACCAAGTCGGCTAGAATCTTCAAAATACAACTTTTACGGTGTCCTGATACCCCCGCTAGATGTCAACTTATGATGTATCCCCCGACTAGTGTCTGCCAGAAAACTCTATTTTTGCATTAAAACTATTATTTCTGTTGAAGTTTTAATGAGATGTTTCTTTCGAAGACTTAGCCGTATTTAGCTCGTTCGAATCGATTTCGACCGCATCTTGCAATCGCCGGACTGATTTTAGAAAATCTTCGGTTTCCCCATCTGGTAAAATTAAAACAATCACTTTAATGCAAAATCAGAGTTTTCCGGCAGACACTAACTAGTCGTTCTTTCGAATGCTCATAGCTGTCATTAACGACCCTGCACCTGAAAGGAACAGAATTATAGGAACCCCAATTCATGAAACGAATCACGATGATATTTGCCGCCTCTGTGACGGCATTGATACTGACAAAGCCCGCTCATGCATGGTTGGCTGGACCGGATGCATGCTATTCAACGCAGAACGGAGTGCATACGTTCGAAAATCACGAGAAGCGGACCTGTTCCCCAGATTGTCTTATTAGTCTGACTAATATGCAACCCAATTCCTTGACAGTCAGCATTTTCGACTTTCATCTCCGAGATGCTCAATTCTGGAAGGATGCAAGTCTCTGGAAACCGAATGATGGATGGGAGATTGGCAAATATTGCAACCCCGATGGCAAACCTGATAATTTCTACGAGAAATATGGAGGGTGCGGGACGATTAATCCAGGTGATACGCATACTGTAAAATTGAAAGGCGGATCCATAGCGATTGCCGGTCAGTATAAGAGTGCAAAGGCCCAAGATGACATAGATTTAAGGGTTGGGGTGATGTCGAATGATACCCGTGCATTTTCGGCATATCCGATAAGCAGCCAGCCACTTGGCAATATGCGCAAAGATGGTTCAGTTAGCAAAAGCGGCATTGTGCTCGGCGGCCTCAAGCCAAACCATTACTATACAGTCATCGTTTACAGTCCGGAACTAAACGGCAAGATGCAAATTGGGAATGGACCGGAAACTAAAAGAGGAGGCCATCGCACTCCTTTTATGCGCATATGCTTCAGGTCGGCCTCAAGTTCCTAACCGAGACTCCCAACGCTTGCACGCATTTCGCATAGGCATGAAGAACATTCAACCGCGGCAAGACTGGTAGCGGAGGCTGTCGGACCCCTCTGGAAACTGATAATTAGCGTCTGCCAGAAAACCTCCGATTTCGCGCCCGGGCAGGCGAGATGGCGCGCAGCATTGCGGACGGAGCCGCAAGAGGCGGACCGGCATGTTCTTATTGCGACAGAATATGCCGCATATGCGACGTGCGGGCGGATTGCTCCCAGGCGGGCGTCTCTGGTGCCCGGACCGTCGCTTGGAAGTCGGCTTCGGGGGGTGCTAAGGCCAATGGCATTCACTTAAGAAGGCGCACCGACCCGCCGTGCGAGCACGGCTTCGCGCCGGGCGCAAGTTTGACCGCCTGGTCCGCCAGGCGCCGTTCGCCATCGGGCCGGTGCAGGTCGACGGCGGCAACGAGTCCGCGACCGAGTTCGAGACCGCCTGCCGGCGCCTCGGCATCGAGCTGTTCGTGCCGCCTCCCAAAAGCCCCAAGCATAGCGGCTGCGTGGAGCGCGCCAACGCCGCCGGCCGCTGCGAGTTCCGCCAGTCCTGCGCCGGCGAGCTTAGCGTCGGCTCGCCCGATGTCGAGCTGGCCCGGTGAGAGCGCCTCTGCAACGCCTATCGCCCGCATCAGGCGCTCGGACAAACGGCACCAATGCAGGCGTATAATCAGAACTTCAACCAAAGCGCGCTTGCCGCCTGAAAAGTCTCACATGTATTGAACCAGTACAGATAATACGAACAAAGACAAGACGTTCTATAATGAGTTTGCTATGGTTTGTGCCGGTATTGAGGAAAAACACGTCGCCGTCAATCATTCAGTTGGTGGGGATTAAGTCAATATCAACAACTAGATCGGATTGTTTTGGTTGCTGTTCAAGCGTGGATATCGCTACCTTTGCCATAAGCCATAAGATGTTGCTGAACCATCCTCATCGGCCTGAGGATGATTTTGCCGAAGGGAGCAAAAGATAGTCAAAAGATGCCATTAACCAAATGTAATGTGCCGCGCCGGGCATTGAAATCCAAATGGTTTGGGCATGGGTAGCCACTTGCATGATAGGTGGAGTTGATCCAATTATCAATGTTGCCGACTACGCTTCCGTGTCGCTGCCTCACGCCATCCCTTATCAAGGCAGCAAGCGAAGGCTTGCATCGGTTATCGCACAGTATCTCCCGAAAAAGATTGATACTTTTTATGAACCGTTTGCCGGTTCAGCAGCGATGACAATCTATGTTGCCTACCATAACCTCGCTTCCAAATTCGTGGTCGCCGACAGTTTGTGTCCTATAGTCGGTCTTCTTCGTTCAATGACAGAAGAACCAGAAAAAACAGCCAGTCGATATTGTAGTTTGTGGCTGGGACAAGAGGAAGGTGATATTGGATACTTCAACCGCATAAGGGAGCGATACAACCAGGATAAGGATTGCGTCGACCTGCTCTATCTGATATGCCGTTGCGTCAAGAACTCTGTGCGATTCAATAGCCATGGAAACTTTACACAATCAGTTGACAAGCGTCGCCTCGGCACGCATCCGAACAAAATGCAGTCAGCTATATTCGGCGTATCGACGATTCTTCGTGGACGCACTGAGTTTCGTGTCGGCGATTGGCTTGAATCCACAAAAGATGCATCCTCAAGAGATTTCATCTATATGGATCCACCCTACCTTGGAACCTCTATAGGCCGCGACAGAAGGTATCACCAGCAAATGACGTTAAATGAACTGGTATCCGGTTTGACGAAGTTGCGTGACAGGAATATTTCCTTCTCACTATCCTATGATGGGGCAACTGGGGAAAAGGAATACGGTCACCCATTACCGGAAGCATTAGGCCTTAACAGACTGCTCATCAACGCTGGAAGATCGTCCCAATCAACTCTCAACGGGCTAAAGGAAGATACTGTAGAGAGCCTGTATCTGACGCCTGGCTTGAGAGATGCTGTTGTTCCGGCACCCAGCCGAATTAACCCGCAGCAATCTTTTTTTCGAGGAGTCTCTTGATGAAAGTTGCAATTGCGATATCTTCTTTTTCGGCTTTCTTTCTGATTTGCTCAAAGACCTTTACCTCCGAACCGCGCCATTCAAGGTCTACCCGCCTGATGTTCTCGCCAGCAATGTGCGTGTAGTACTCCGGGCATGCCCAAAAACAACTTTTGCAAACCGCTTCATCACGATCATTCAGCCAGTTCTCGCATTGTTCGCACGACCAAGATTTAGCTCGTTGACTTGATGCGTCCAATAGCATGTATTTTTCCGGGCTGCTTTCATCGTGGGCGGCATCACCAATTACTTCATAAGGAATACGGCGATCTATTTGAAGATATCTCGATTCGGAGCGTTCACTGGTAATTGCGTCGCGCGCTCCATAGATATCAATAAGCTTCTTTTTGAACTTTTTGGAGAATGCCGTTCGTCCGCCTATGCGTCCTTGAATAATATTGTCTGGACTATCAAAGCGATACTCGGCGATCTTGCGTCCTGTTTTTTTGCTGGCAACTCTCGATGTCTTGATAGGGATTCCTGATTCCCGCACATCCCGAATAGCCCTTGGCGGGTGATCGTAGTTGTAAATGCTTTGAAGTTCTTCGGTATTAATCGACCCGTGGTTAATAATGTGTTCAATAACTGTTTTGGGCCTCTTGGCCTTCACTTTGTCGCAAATGGCAAGGATGCGCGAATCAACATCTGATCTGGACATGAAAAGGAAAACGGGAATGTTTATGCTTGATACTATGATAGAGCGAAAAAACCGAGAACGAAACGAACGTCGGAAACTGCCTGGGCCGATTAAGCATGCTGTGCTCGAAAGGTGGCTAAGGCAATGACGAAAAATCGCCAGTTCAACAAAGGTGGATTACGAGAAAAGGAGAAAGAACGCCATGTTCGATTCTTGTTCATCGATTCAGTCAATATGCCCAGCCTTGATCAGTTTCAAAATTCTCTCGCCGCGCAGCGGCTAATTGACTCAAGTCTCTGGGGATTTTGATTTGTCGGTCGCGCCCCATTATTCCAGCGATTTCGCGAATCAAAAACGGATTTTCCCGAACTGTCTTTTCATGCAGCTTTCATACGGGTGCAGCCATAGCGCATCAAGCCTACGAAACTACCGCATTTATTCACCCTAGCACGAGAAGGAGGAATCGACACTGGGCAAATTATTAGAACAATGGGGCGTGCGTTGCGACTAGGGCAATTTGGATATCGCGTATCAGCTTGGTTGTAGCTTGTCCGATCAAATCCAGCTTGGCGACCTGGTCGATACGATCGCGTACGCGATTCAATTCCGCCGGGCCCAGCAAGGTTCGGAACATGTCGCAGGCATCCAGAAGACTGATCAGCACGATATCTCCAGGGTCTGGAATGGAGTCGCTATAGAGGATGTTCATGATCCGAAGTTTTACTTCGCGCTCGACGCTGCCATCAATGGTCGGGTAGCAACGGGTCTTCATCACCCAGAGAAATTTCTTCTCTGTCGAGTCGAGTATGCCCCGTTCTACAAGTCGCTGAAAGCCGCGCTCGACGATCGTGGCGCCGTCATCGGCAATCTCGTTGATCCAGAACTTCACTTCTCGGCCCTCTTTGTTGGAGGCCATCTTGGCGAGCACATCGTCAAGCACCTCTTCCCCGGTCGGCGTGGCATCGAGAATCTTGAAGCTCTCCAGATCGTTGTCGAGCTTGTTGCGGACCGCAAGGTCCATTAGTACCGCTCCGGCTATGACAAAGTGCAAAGTCAGTTGCGGTACCGGGGGCAGGGTGCCCTTTTCCTCATCCAGCATCAGCAGGAGGATTTCTTCTACAAATGTTATGTTGTTCATGTATTTGGCTGCCTTCAATCCAGCTTCAATGCGTCGGCATCCTTATAAAAATACCTACCTAGTGCGAAATCTATTGTAAGAATGTTGCGGTGGCAACGCAAATTGGCTTTCACTTGCGGTCCAATCATGCGTCGCGCCGAATGCGCCATGCACACGCAAATCAGATTAAAATGTTGCTTGTCAGAGCCGCGTCCATCATGAATCAATCCGCTGAAATATCAAGCCAATGCGCCAATGGGACCATTCGGGAGCTCGACGGCCGCAAAAGAATCTACTACGACGGGTACTGGATCATCTACTACGAGCCCCCGCCCGAGTCGTTGTCGGCGAAGAAGAACATGATTGTCAATTTGACGCGGCGCGCGTTTCACCACACCGAGCCCGGCATCAACACTCCAGGAGAGAATCTTGATCACGCGCGCCGCGCCTACGAAAGTGCGGCCAACCCGGCCGAAAAGCGGGTCAATGCTTCGATGCTGGCTGGCGCACTGTTCAACCGTGCCACCGACATTTTCAAGTCGATCGTCGATTTGGAACAGCGCGGCGTGCATATCAGCTTTGAGAACGAGCTGATGCAGCAGTGCAATGACTGCTTGCAAGAGGCGATGGAGCTGGGCAGCCAGGTGCGCCACTACAGCGGCATGGAAGGGATCGATGAATTGTGGGGCGAACCGCTCAAGGCGTTCACCATGACGATGAAGGAATTCTACGCCAGCCGCTACGTAAAGATCAGCATGGGCATGCGCGACATCGACAAGGTCATCGATCGCCTGATCGACTGCTTGGGGCGTCTGTATGCGTTTCACGGCCTTGAGCCAAGATTAAGAGAGTTCGCCGATGCGGCCAAGCGAGATTGCGAGCTGATCAAAAGCGACCCGGCGATGTTTGAAGTATGGCCAAGGTTTGTCGCATCGACCGACAGCGTCAAGGCGTTTTCGCCGGCGATGCCGATAAGCGCATCCGAGCAGCTGAAACGGCACATCGGCGATGGCTCTGATCTGCTTCAAGAAGGACGAAGGCTGATTGTCTACATTGCTGGAGCGCGGGTGCCCATGCCGCAGCCGACTGAAAAGTATCTCGAACGAATCGACCGCTTCAATGAACAGACGAAACGAATTGTGGAGGACAACTGAAACCTCATGAACGAGCCAAGAGCCAAGTCGATTCGCGAGACGGTGGAGCGAATCGCGCAGATTGAGCAGGAACTCGGAGGCACTGAAGAGGCGCTGGGGCGCATCAAGGCGGAATTGCTGTGTCTTGCATCCAATCGGCAGTGGTTTACCGCCAATGAATTTCCGCCGCCGTCAGGCGGGGCATCGGACCACTCGCGCGTCTACCGTCTGAGCGAGCATGAAGGTACGCACTGCCGCGCCCTGTATATTCAATCTGTCCGCTCGCCGCTGAACGTGCCGCCGCACAACCATGACACCTGGGCGGTGATCGTCGGCATTCAAGGAGTCGAGTTGAATCGGTTCTACGAACGCACGGACGACGGTGTCAACCAGACCGGCTCGCATGAGGTGAGGCCTGGCACAGGCGTTGCGCTCCTGCCCGATGATTTGCACTCGATACACATCAATGAGGACGCTCCGGTGCTTACGTTTCATATGTATGGCTTGGGGCTTGAGTATCTGACCGAGCGGATGTATTTCGACCGGGCCGGCAAACAATGGAAGCTGTTTGACATGAGCAGCAACATCATTGACGCAAGGCATCTTGCCGCATGAGCGAGTTGATCTCCCCCGATGAGCTGAAACAGCGAATCGTCTCAGGTTCCGAACTCGCCATCCTCGATGTTCGCGAAGAGGGCGTCTACTTCGATTGTCATCTGTTTTGGGCATCGAATGTGCCGCTCAGCCTATTGGAACTTCGAATCGCATCGCTGGTGCCGAGGCGTTCAGCGCGCATCGTCGTGTACGATACCGCAGGCAAGCGGCATGGACCGGCGCGGCGGGCGCAAAGTCGACTCAGCGAGCTAGGCTATGCAGATGTGGGCATGCTTGCTGGCGGCATCGATTCTTGGCGCGATGCGGGCTTGGAGCTTTTTTCCGGCCTTAATGTGCCGAGCAAGGCGTTCGGGGAGTTTCTGCTTCAAACCCGGCACCCGCCGCAGGTCGAAGCGCATGAGCTGAGCAAGCGCCTGAAGTGCGGTGATAATCTCGTTGTGCTTGATTCGCGGCCCATGGACGAGTATTGCGAGATGAGCATTCCCTCGGCTATCGACACCCCGGGCGCGGAGCTGGTGCACCGGGTGTTTGAACTTGCCCCGGACCCTGACACGGCTGTCGTCGTTAACTGTGCTGGCCGGACGCGCAGCATTGTCGGCGCCCAATCGCTGATCAACGCTGGCGTGCCGAATCAGGTCTCGCTGCTTAAGGATGGCACGATGGGCTGGAATTTGGCTGGTCTGAAGCTAGATCATGGCAAAACCGCCCACGCACCGTGGCCGTCAAGCGAAAGCTACGCCAAAGCGCTAGAAGCGGCCGATAGGGTCAAGAAAGACTATCAGGTGCGGGAGGTTGATCTAGCAACATTGCAGGGGTGGGCAGATGATGCAAAGCGAACCTTGTATGTTTTCGATGTCAGGACCGTTGAAGAATTCGAATCCGGACATCTGCCAGGGGCGCGGCACGTCGCAGGCGGCCAGCTGGTTCAGACGACCGATGAGCATGTCGCGGTGCGCCAGGCCCGCATCGTCCTCGTCGACAACCGATCGGTTCGCGCAGTGATGACCGCTTCGTGGCTCATGCAGATGGGGCACCGTGAAGTCTATGTTCTGACGGCTGCGGATGCTGATCAGGCCGCAACGCGAAGCGGGCCGCAGCAGCGCAATATCCTGGGCTTTGAACAAGCTCCGACGCTGTCGGCAGGCGAGTTGAAAGCAGTGCTTCAGTCCGGCGAGTCATGCGGCATCATCGATGTGTCGTGCAGCCGCAACCATCTGATTCGACATATTCCTGGCGCATCCTGGTGTGTGCGTCAGCGCTTGCCGTCGGCGCTTGCAGTGTTGCCGCCCACCGGCTTGCTGGTACTGACCTCAGAAGACGGCGTTATCGCGCATCTGGCATCGCAAGACCTTTCGCGTACCAACCCGCGGCAGCTCGTGCGGGTGCTCAGTGGCGGCAATCAGGCGTGGGAACAGGCTGGCTTCACCATGGAAGACGGAATGGAGCACGCTCTATGCGAGGTGGATGATATCTGGGACAAGCCGTATCACGGCAGAACGTCGCGCAAGCAAAGAATGCGGGCGTACTTGGATTGGGAAGTGCAGCTCATGGAGCAGGTTGATCGTGACGGCACTGCGAACTTCTACAGCAGCCCTGAGGCCTCGCTCAGCTAGAATCCAGCTTGGGTTGCCTTGATCAGATATCTGACCACTTCTCGCAAGGCTTCTTCTTTGGATTGTCCTTGCGAGATGGCATCGTTGTAGACCTCGATCTGATGGTGCGCGCTCGTGCCGCGCTGGTAGATCTTGCGAATGTGGTCGACTTCGTTGACGCAGCCGAAAAACTGCGCATCCTCTTCCATCATTTCGATCATTTCGCTGATGAGGGACGGAAACTCGACTAGTTCTCCGCGGCCGAAGTCGAATAGCGCTTCGTCAATGCCATAGCGAGCGGCGCGCCAGCGATTTTCCGAGATCAAAAATCGGCTGTAAATTCGCCACCGCTGGTTTTTCTGTCGCAGACGGTATAGCAAGCGTAGCCAGCATCGAAACACCGAGGCCAGCGCAATCGCATCATCAATGCTGGTGCAAGTATCCGTAATGCGCATCTCAAGCGTAGGAAACTTGCAGCTTGGGCGGATATCCCACCACAGCTTCGATGCGTCTTCGATTACGCCGCAGTCTGTCAGCACGTTGACCATGCGCATGTATTCGGAGTAGCCGGCGAATTCTTCCGGAAGCCCGGTTCTCGGCAACTCGTCAAATACCGCGGTGCGATACGACTTCAAACCTGAATTCTCGCCTTTCCAGAATGGCGACGATGTGCTCAGTGCCAAAAAATGCGGCAATGTGTAGGCCGCCTGATTCATCAAGTCGATGCGAAGATCGTCATCGTCGATGCCGATATGCACATGCATGCCTGAAATCGTCATCCGTCGCGCGACAGCCTGAAGCTGCTCGGTGAGCCCGGTGTAGCGTTCGCCTATCGTGTGCTGCACGGCGATCAAAGAGAATGGGTGGGTCGAGGCGGCCATGATTTGACAGCCGTACCGTTCAGCAATCTGCGACAGGGTGCGGCGATAGTGCACCAGCTCCTTGCGGGCGCGCTGCATGGTGCCGCATACTAGGGTGCCGATTTCAATCTGACACTGTAGGTATTCTTTGGTGACCCGCTCGCCGAGAATCTTGGAGCAATCCCCCATCAATCCTTTAGGCATGATCTCCACCAGGTCAAGCGTTTCCGCATCGACAAGCATGTACTCTTCTTCAATGCCTACGGTAAACGATGGAACTGTGGCCATGACTTTCATTTCCCCCATTGTCGCCTAGCGGACAAATTGCTTGACAAGCTTCGTGAAATCGACGGTGGTGTCGTGTATAAAAGCCGATTTTACCGCAAAGAGGGGACTACTTAGAGTGGCATATGATTTTCGAAGCGATACAGTTACGAGGCCGACCGCCGGCATGAGAAGGGCCATGTACGAAGCGGAGGTAGGCGATGATGTCTGTCGCGAAGATCCGACCGTCAATCGGCTAGAGGAAACTGTGTCGGAAAAATTCGGCAAGCAGGCAGGGCTGTTCGTGACCAGCGGCACGCAAGGCAATTTGCTGGCGCTTCTTGCCCATTGCGAACGCGGTGACGAGTTTATCGTGGGCCAATCGGCTCATTGCTACAAGTACGAGGGCGGCGGTGCCGCGGTGCTGGGCAGCATTCAGCCGCAACCGCTCAGTTTCACCAAGGATGGCACGATCGATCTTGATCAGGCTCAAGCGGCTGTCAAGCCCGATGATGATCACTTTGCGAGAACAAAGCTGTTTTGTCTCGAAAATACGGTCGGCGGCAGAGCTTTGCCGCTTGACTACCTTTCGCAGGCGGCGCAGTTCGCAAAGCGCAACAAGCTAGGGCTGCATTTGGATGGAGCGCGGATTTTCAATGCTGCGATCCAATGCAAGGTGGACGTGTCAGAGCTGTCAGCGCCTTTTGACACGGTTTCGGTTTGCTTTTCCAAAGGCTTGGGCGCTCCGGTGGGATCAATGCTTTGTGGCGACGATCAGACAGTTAGGCGGGCTAGGCGCTGGCGCAAGCTGCTCGGAGGCGGCATGCGGCAAGCGGGCGTTGTCGCGGCTGCCGCTCTTTATGCGTTGGAAAATCATGTCGAACGCCTGATTGAAGATCACGAAATGGCAAAGTGGATTGCAGAAAAGCTAGGCAAGATTGATGAAATCGAGGTGATGTTTCACCCGATGCAGACCAACATGGTGTTCGTAAAAGTCGATGATGAGACGCATGCGGACCTGATCGAGTACCTGGGCAAGCGCGGAATCTTGCTATACAGCGACTCGCCGATCAGAATCGTGTGCCATCTGGATATTGACCGTGGCGCGGCCAAAGAGCTGGTCGCCGGGTTCAAGGCCTTTTTTCGCAATCATAGGGATGGCTTGCGCCGATAGGCCGCATCGGCGGCGACGCATAGGATCTCGAACATCATGGTTGCGCCGACCAGTGCGGTATTGCCAGTCTGGTCGAACGGCGGCGCCACTTCCACCACGTCGCCCCCGACAATATCCAGGCCTTGCAGCGCGCGAATCATCAGCTGAGCCTCTAGCGTGGAAAAACCACCCACTTCCGGCGTGCCGGTGCCGGGTGCGTAGACCGGATCGAGTCCGTCCACATCGAAGCTGATGTAGGTCGGCCCGTTTCCGACGACCGCCCGCGCCTCCTTGATGACTTGTTCCCACCCGACCCGGTACAGCTCCTCCATGTAGACCACTCGCATGCCGGTGTCGTGGCTGAAGGACCATATATCCGGGTCATTCAGACTGCCGCGGATCCCGATCTGAATGGTTCGCTTCGGATCGAGCAGCCCTTCCTCGACGGCGCGGCGAAATGGTGCGCCGTGATGGAACCGCGAACCCAGGTAGTCGTCTCCGGTATCGCAATGCGCATCAAAATGCACCATGCCGACAGGGCTTTGTTTCGCGATGGCGCGGAATATCGGCAGCGTGATCGAGTGATCGCCGCCGGCGGAGACCGGGATCACGCCGTTTTGGTGGACTTTGGCGTAGAACGCGGTGATTTCATCTAGACTAGACTCAAGATGGAAGGGCTTTTGCACCCAGGCATCGCCGAGATCAGCCACGTTGCACAAGTCGTAGGGGCAGATGCCGCTCGCTTGATTTTGACGGCGGATCAAAGAAGACTGGTTGCGAATCTCTCTCGGGCCGTGTCTGGCGCCGGGGCGATTGGTCACGCCGCCGTCGAATGGGACTCCGATCAGGCCGATGTCGACATCGGACCAGTCATCAGCCTGATCGGCACGCATGAAGGTCGGGATGCCGGTATAGCGTGGACGCTGCTTGGGGTCCGCAAAATCATCGTATTCGTACATGGATGAACCTCGTTTAGTAGTGCGAGCGGGTGCGAAGGCGGCGATTAGAGCAGGCTCACTGGCCTGACTGCGCCAACCTCGCGCCCGGCAACGTTGTGAATCATGGGATTCAGAAATCTATCCAATTTTCCAAGTTGCTCTTGGTCGAGCACCGCAAATTGCTGGATCAGATAACTCGCCGCAACTTCTGCTGCAGCTCTTGAACCATCGTCGATCTTCAATGCGAATGCGACTTGGTGACCGTCAAGAATCATGCCGGCGTAGACTCCTTCGGCACCTACTTTGACGAGCACGCTGCCACGCGTGATTTCAGCGATAGCGGTGCAAAAGCGGTTGCGCCCGCCCACCAGATACGGGTGCTGGCGCATCGCCTGAATAATCTGATCAGCGGCTCCGACGCGGCGAGCGGCGAGTTGCGCAAAGCCTCTTGCAATGCCAGCAAGCGGAATTGCAGGGGTCGGAATGCCGCAACCGTCAACCGCGGGCGGCTCTTGCAGCAATTCGCCAGTCAGGTTTTCGAGCATCTTAAGCACTGAACGCTGCACCGGATGGGCGATGCCGATATAGCCGCTGGTAGGGTGGCCGCAATGTTTTGCTACCGTCAGAAACCCAGCGTGCTTGCCGGAGCAGTTGTTATGCAATGCGGTCGGAATCTGTCCGGCGCGAAGCATGTTGGTTCGGGTTTCGCGGTCCGAAGGGGCGTGTGCGCCGCACTCGAGCGCGTGTTCGTCGATACCGATTTGGACAAGCCATTGGCGGACCAGTTTGACGTGCACCGATTCGCCAGAATGCGAGGCGCAGGCAAGTGCGATTTGGCGATCATCGAGGCGATAGCGGCTGGCCGCGCCGGACTCGATGAGCACTGTCGCTTGCAAAGGTTTGATGGCTGAGCGCGGAAAGATAGGGCGGTCAAGGTCTCCTTCGCTTGCGACTAGCTTGGCATCAAGATCGACTACAGCAAACGCGCCGCGGTGAAAACTTTCGATCAACGTGCCCCGGACCGTTTCAACCAGGACTGGGTTGGAGTTCATTGGATGTTGGTTGCTTTGGTTCAGATACTCTGAAGACTGATGCGAATTATATGGCATGCCGGATATTGAGTAATTCGATCACGAGGTAAAAAAGATGCCAGAAATGCAGCGGTTGGCATCTGTTCAGGGTTGGTTTTTGTACAAGTTTAATCGTTGAATCTGATTAGTTGACCCGCAAAGCCGCACTTTTGAAAGTGGCTCGATGCCCAAAGCGGTGTTCATGCGGCTGGTGCAAAAAATATGCGCTGGATGTTGGCCCCAAGCGCGGCGGCGCACCAGCTCGGCCCAGCCCCGAAAAAGCTTTGCCACTCGTTTGACCACCGGCGGCCGCAAAATGATGTCGGCTTCAACTTCGCAATGCTCGTAATCCATTCGGACCTCCCTCGTCCAACTCGTCCAAGCCGATTGCGCAGTGTGTGCAAGCGTTCTCGCAAACGACTATTCTAAATCTGAATCCGGTTTTTAGTCCCTCTACCCCGACGAAGACTGTTTCAGTTAAACGCTTTGCGACTTCCTCATCAAGTCGACTTCTTTTCAGAACGCTATTGCTTGGCAAGCTGCTCGGTTGGGAGGATTAGCGAAAAAGCCGCCTGAGCGTCGAAACTCATCCTGAAACAGAGGTTTTCTTCTTGCGCTGCCATGCTATTGATTCAATCAGGAATATTAAGAGCGCAAATGTCTCAACTGATCCGCTACTCAGAATTCACTTAGCTTCACGCTATAATATAGCCACATTGAGCTTACAGATTGAGGGCTTCAAAATGACTGCTGATACTGTAATACGGGCTAGGATTGATAGCGATACCAAAGAGCGCGCAACGGCAGCCTTGGAAGCAATGGGGCTTTCTGTTTCGGATGCTATTCGCCTATTGATGCGGCGGATTGCTGATGAAAAGCGACTGCCCTTCGATGTTAGAGTGCCGAACGCCGAAACCCAAAAGGCCATGAGCGATCTCGATAATGGTCGCGGGCAACATTTCGAAGATGCTGGTACGCTGTTCCAAGATCTGGGCATCTGATGCTGATTCCGGTTCTGTCCAGGCAGTTCAAGCAGGATGTCAGACGCGCCCGTAAACGCGGCAAAGACATGGCCAAGCTAAAACGTTGCTGGATTTGCTAATTCGGCGAGTCGCCTTGCCGGAGTTCTATCGAGACCACTCCTTGCGCGGAAGTTGGAAAGGATATCGGGATGCTTACATCGAACCGGATTGGCTATTGTTATATTGCGTGGTTGGCGATGAGTTGCGTCTTGCGAGAACCGGGAGTCATGCCGATCTATTTCAGCATTGAAAATGTTGAGGCGTCCTCATCCTTCACAATATGCGAGACCGCATTTAACTGCCCCTAATTACGAAGTGTATGTGGAGGCGGTAATATGATGAATTGAATAGCCGTGCGGTCACGACCAACATAAAGCATGCGGCACTGGCAGAATATGACCGAGCAACTCTAGTTGGCATGTATGTTCTTCGTGGTGAAAATTTTGCATGATTGGGTATCCATAAAGCTTTGTCCCGATCGGGTTCACCTATCGGATGAAAGATTTTTTTGATGAAAAATCCGTTATGCAAGGCTGTGCCCCATTTTGCGGCCCCCCTAACTTGGTTTGAAGGTGTCACGCCCAATAATCCTTGATGCAATACGAAAGTATAATCTGCAACACTCGAACGTGCGGTTGCGCATCGTTTATCAAACCGGCAAGCGCTGCAATTGTGAACCGTTAGCCTAAATGAGCGTTTTGTCTATCAAGCATGATCGAACAACGAAGCAATTGGTGCTTAACCGGCCTGATCGCGGCAACTCTCTCAATTCAGAGCTGATCGACGAATTGGAGCAAGCGATATCCAAGGCTTGCGAGGATGGAACGCGAACGTTGATCTTGTCCGGAGAGGGGGATTCGTTTTGCACAGGCTTCGATCTTGCCAATCTGGAGCACTTGTCAGAAGACGTTGTGGCTGAACGCATCATCAACGTTGAGCGAATGCTTCAGTCGTTGCACCATGCACCGCTTTTGACGGTGGCGCTGGTTCATGGCCAGGCGTTCGGGGCTGGTGCGGATCTTGTTTGCGCGTGCCGCTGGCGAATCGGGTCGACAGAATCAAGTTTTTGCATGCCGGGGCTTAATTTCGGCATCTATCTTGGCACCAGGCGTCTTGCGCAAAAAATTGGCTGCGACAATGCCCAAAGAATGCTGATCAACACGCCGGCAATCGATGCTAAGGAGGCTCATCGGATCGGTTTTTTGACAAAGATCGCGAACCGGGAAGGATGGTTGGAGGTTGTGGAAAGTGCTGAACGTGCAGGAAGCGCCGTCCCGCGCGAGTATGTAGCGAAAATGCTGGAGATGACGACGAACGACACTCGTGAGCGGGATATGCGCGATTTGAAGCGTTCAGTGCTGGCGCCGGATCTGATTGGGAGGATCGTCGCATATCGTGAAGCGATGCGCCGCCGAGCCGGCAAGCGCAAGTGACCGATGAGTTGACTGAAGCGTGATGATTGGCAGGTTTATACGATTTGTCGGCCCTTTGCGGGCGATGCTTTACGCCGGTATCGTGCTGATGATGGTTGCGGCGGCCTTTTCGCTTGGCGGTACGCAAAAGTCTGGAATCATGATGTTTCCGACACTGATTGTGCCGGCTGTGGTGCCGATGATCTTTTTCGTCATGCCGTTGGATATGACCATGTGCGCGATCATGATGTCGGGCAAGGACGAAGCGGCCAGGTACCGCTATCGCAGGCTGATTTTGTTCGATCTTGCGGCCATGGCGGGGCTGTTTGGCGCCTGGTGGCCGTTCTATTCGCGTTTGCTGATTGGCTGAGCGAATGCCAATTCGAGAGTCCGTGTTGCCGGTTGGTGCGCCGGGTTGCAACGCTCCGCCCGTGCATGCCTAGTAGCTGCTGATCGGACGGGCAAGCTGACTGACGGTCTCAGCGTTCGGCATGTGCAAGAATATCTGCGGCGAAACCCGAAGTTTCAGCGATCGGCTGGCGCCTCCAAGGATCACATGCTCACGCCGCATCACTGCCTCGTCAACCCACAGCGGTACAGTTTCCGGCAATCCAAACGGCGTTACCCCGCCGATCATCATGCCCGTGACCCGTTGCGTTTCATCCGCTGCCGCAAATGAAGCTTTGCGAGCTCCAAGCCGCTTCCGCACAACGTTGTTGACATCAAGGCGAGTGGTTGCGAGTACCACGCAGGCGACATACTTTTGCTCGCCGGTTTTGGATTTGACGATGAGCGTGTTCGCGCAGTCAGCCAAATCGCATCCTGTTTGTCTGCAGTAGACTTCAGTATCGGCGATATCGGGGTCGCACTGCAAAAGCTCGTATTCCTGTCCGAGCTCCTGCAAAGCGGCTATGAGTCGCGCTTGGCGGGCATCCTCGGTCATTCATGCATCCAATCAGCTTGAACGGGTCTTGCCGCGACGCATTGCAAGGCTCCATATGGCGATTCCAGCCGCAAACATCGGCAAAGATAGCAGCTGGCCCATGGTCGACCACTGAAACAGCACAAAACTCAAATGCGCGTCCGGTTCCCTCACAAACTCCACCGCGAAACGAAACACTCCATATAGCATCAGAAACATGCCTGAAACCGCTCCGGTCGGCGGCTTTCGCGAAGCATATAGCCATAGTATCAAGAACAGCAGGGCGCCTTCAAGTGCGGCTTCATAGAGTTGCGACGGGTGCCGGCCTAGCTGCTCGATGTCATTAGGATAGACGATCGCCCAAGCAACCTCGGTTGGACGCCCCCAAAGTTCCTGATTGATGAAGTTCGCAATGCGGCCGAAGAAAAAGCCGATTGCCGCCATCGGCGCCAGAAAGTCGCTTGCGACGAAAAACTTAACACCGTTTCGCTTGCAGTAGATCCAAAGACCGGTGATCGACCCAATCAGGCCGCCGTGAAACGACATGCCGCCTTGCCACAGTTTCAAAATTTCGACCGGATGAGAGGCATAATGCTGAAATTCATAGAACATCGAATAGCCGATTCGCCCGCCGATGATTGCAAAAAGCGAAACATGGGCGATCATATCAATCATCATTGATGCATTGATTTCAGCATCGGGAGCCCTTGCTCGGTAGCGGCCTAGCAAAATGGCGGCAACGATGCCTGCAAGATAGGCAAGCCCATACCAGTGAACAGCGACCGGGCCGATAAAAAATGCGACAGGATCAATGGGAGGCAAGACGATCATGGATACGCCGCGGCGAAAAGAAATTTGAAAAGTTCGCTGACTTTATTGACAATAGCATCTCGCTTGCGCAACGCAGCTCGTATGAAAAGCGAGAATGTCGCGCTGGCAAATCAGCAATGACTCATGTGCGAAAAGCCGAATGATAATACTGCATCATACCCAAATTGAGCGAGCCCAATGACAAAGCCGAGAAAACCCAACCGCCTTATCAATGAAACAAGCCCCTACCTGCTTCAGCATGCGCGCAATCCGGTAGACTGGTATCCATGGGGCCCAGAGGCTCTTGATCGCGCTTGTTCTGAGAACAAGCTGATTTTGCTCTCGATCGGGTACTCCGCATGTCATTGGTGCCATGTGATGGAGCGCGAGTCGTTTGAAAACGCCGAAGTCGCCGAACTGATGAATGAGCTCTACGTTTGCATCAAGGTCGACCGCGAAGAGCGCCCCGATCTAGACAAAATCTATCAGGCCTCTCATCAGATTTTTCAAAAGCGCCCTGGCGGCTGGCCTTTGACGGTTTTCGTGAAGCCGCACAATCTGATGCCGATTTTCGTCGGAACCTATTTCCCGCCAGCCGACCGCGGCGGCATGATCGGCTTTAGCTCGCTGTTGCAGCGCATTCAATCCCACTATGCGAACAACAAGGACCAGTTCGCCGAAGCCTACCCGCAAATCAAAGAAGCGGTGACGAAATCCACATCAACTGTCGATCGAGATGCGAGCCAATCGTTGCGAGCGTTGCCCGAATTGTGCGTTCGCGAACTTAAGAACGCATACGATCCGGTCCATGGCGGGTTCAGCAGCGCCCCCAAGTTCCCGCTTGCTGCGCAGATCGCAGCGCTTGTGCAGTTCTCGCAATCTGCCTTATCCACTGCCCGGATGCGCGGTCTTGCCTTGCAGATGGCTGAGCACACTCTCGAAGCGATGGCCAATGGCGGCATCCAGGATCACATCGGCGGCGGTTTTTGCCGCTATTCGGTCGACGAAAGGTGGGAGATCCCGCATTTTGAAAAAATGCTGTACGACAATGCGGCGCTGCTGCCTTTATATGCGCAAGCCGCGCGGATTTGCGCCAGGCGGGAATTCGAGCAAGTCGCGCTGGATATGGCGCAATGGGTCGTGCGGGAGATGCAGTCTCCAGAAGGAGGGTACTATTCGGCCTTTGATGCCGACTCTGAGGGGGAAGAGGGAAAGTTCTATGTCTGGACCGCTGAGGCGATTCAGCATCTTTTGACTGACGAGGAATTTGGAATCGTCAACGATCATTTCGGACTTGATGGAGCTGTCAACTTCGAAGGCAAGTGGCATCTGCGAGTCGAGACCGGGCTTGAAGACGTTGCAAGGTCGCATGGCGTTTCGATTGAAGCGGCTCGCAATACGCTTCAATCGGCTAAGACAAAGCTGTTCGGGCACCGCTCACGCAGAGTTCCGCCCGATCGAGACGATAAGATACTTGTGTCTTGGAATGGATTGATGATTCGTGGCATGGCGGCCGCGGCTTGGATGCTCGGCAGACCCGAGTTCTTGGATTCGGCAGAAAAGGCCGTGAGCTTTATTCGAGAGACGATGTGGAAGAATGGGAGGCTTAAGGCTGTGGCAAAGGATGGCAAGGCGCGATTCAACGCCTATCTTGACGACTACATCTTTCTCGCAGCCGGTCTTCTCGAACTGTTGCAGGCGCGCTGGCGAAGCGAGGACCTGGCATTTGCGATCGAGCTCGTCGATGCCGTGCTGAAGCATTTCCGGGACGAAAATACAGGCTTGCTGTTCTTTACCTCCGACGATCACGAAGATCTTCTTGTACGTATCACTCCAACCTATGATGATGCAACGCCATCAGGGAACGGGCTGGCAGCGCATTGCCTGATTCGACTCGGCTACGTTCTTGGCAATACCGCCTATGTGGAAGCGGGCGAGAAGATTCTGCACAGCTTGCACGCAACGGCTGAAGCCATGCCGACAGCGCTTGGAACGACGATGTGCGCGATCATTGAAAAGTTCAATCCCGGCACCATCGTGATCCTGCGCGGGAAGCGGGAGCAATTGAAAATCTGGCAACAGTCGATTGCGAACAGCATGCCGTTGACCGCATACGTCCTGGCCATCCCTGATCACGAGCAGGATTTGCCGGAATCTTTGACGCTTCGAAAGCCGGTCGGCGGATCCCCCGTCGGCTATGTTTGCAAGGGCCATGTGTGCAGTGCGCCGTTCGATTCGCTAGAACCGCTTATCGCGCACCTAGCTGAGAATGACGCTTTGCAGCATTGAAATTGCGCACCGAAGCTCTGCTTTAAATTGTTGCGTCCAAACTTTTTCGCCGCAATGGCACGTTCGTCGCCGAAAGGCCGCATCCGGTCAAAATCGGTATCAGGGATTTTGAGGCTGTTTGCCGCTCTTTCACGAACCCGGCCTTCCGGAAGCAAATCGGCAAAAAATGATGCGCAAGTCTGGATTCCGAAACGAATTCGCACAATTGCAAAGGCAACGACTGTTCATTTAGAACGCTGGCGGCTGGCCGTTCAGAGTTGTATCGACAGCCAATCCGGCTTATGGAATCCTGCTGTAGAAACAGCAAGTCATCTTGCGAGGCGCGGGCCGCTCGCTGTGAGCATTGAAGTTGACGCAGATTGACAAAAGGCCCTTAGCAGTGCTGGTTCGCTGAACGGCTGCGCGCAATGACGACCAGTAAAAAGGCTACCGCCATCGCCAGCATCACCGCTATGAAACCATGCGGGTCCCAAACATCCATCACTGGTCCCGCAATCGCAGGACCTGCTCCCCCTGCAAAGCCCCACATGAATCCGAACATGGCGTTGCCAGCTGCCAGCTGGCCGCCCCTGAAGCGCTGGCCCATCAGCGTAAGCGCAATGGTGTAGGTTCCCGCCAGACCGCCGCCCCACAGCAGCAAAACGATGAAAGTCAAAACATTGCTGCTGATCGTCATGGGCAGCAACGTCGCCCCAATTACCGTCGCAACAGCGCATCCGGACATGATCGAGACCCGATTGACATTGTCGGCTAGCCAGCCGATCAGCGGTTGCGCTATCATTGATCCTGCGGCAACGACGGTAAGCAAAAAAGCGGCGTATTCGGCACTCAGTCCGTTTCGAACGGCATAGACCGGCAGCAAAGTCACCATTGTCGCTTCCTCGAACGAGACCATCGCCGCCGCCGCAACAAGCACCGGCGCGAGCCACACGAACCCGAAAACTTGCGAAACGCGTCCCTCCGAAAAGTTCGGCCGCGAATAGCGTGTAAACCAAAGCGGTATGAAGCAAACGCCCATGATCGCTGCCGGAATCAGAAAAGGCAGATAGCCCTGAGTGCCGAGCGCCACAATGAACAACGGGCCCGCCGCGAACGTCAAGCTGAGAGTAAAGGTGTATATCCCGACAACACGCCCCCGGTAGCGCTCTTCTGCGATTTCGTTGATCCACGTCTCGCTGGCAATGTACAAGCCGGAGCCTGCAACACCCATCAAAAAACGAATTGCGAACCACACTGCGATGCTGTCGTTGAAGGCTAGGCTAGCCAGGAAAATCAAATCCAGCGCGATGCATATAGCGACGAGCATGGTGATGTTCATCGAGCGCATTACTATTGGAACGAACGGCGAGACTAGCACAGTCGAGATAAACGGCATCATGCCCATCAGTCCGATCATTGTGCCGCTGAATCCGCGTTCCTCCATATTCAGGCTGATCAGCGGATAGACCAATCCGGTAGTAAGCCCGTAGACTGCGATTACGGCAATGATCGAAAGCAGTACGCGCCGCCGCGCGATATCAGGGATGTCTGGAATAATGGATTTGAGCATGATGCGCTAAGCAACGAAGACGCAATGACCGGCACGCCGCTCATCGCCGGCGCCGTCCAGTTGGCCACCTTTTTTCTGCACTGTATGCACACCGCCGAAAAAGACGTTGCGTTGCGAAAACAAAACATGCTCATCATGTTCTGCAAGCGCCTGTTCCAATGCCGGTGGTTCAAAGAAGTCTTCCGCAAAGGCAGTGCCGTCGTAGACATGCAGGCGCGGTGCCCGTACCGCCTGTTCGGTCGTCATGTCAAATTCAATCAGATTGGTCAGAACCTGCTGGATTGCTGAAGGTATCCGGTTTGAGCCGCCAGAGCCGGTCACTACCATTGATTCCCTATTTATCGCGATCGACGGGCACATCATCGAGCTGAGGCGCCTGTTTACAGGCCATTTGCTCAAACCATCCGGGTTCAGGTCGTCCTCTCCGAGCATGTTGTTCAGCATGATGCCGGTGCCAGGAATCATGACCCCGCAGCCTTCGCCATTGCTCGTGGTCAAAGCGGCGGCATTGCCGTACTTGTCGATTACCGAGATGTGCGTGGTGCCGCGATAGGCTTGTTGCCATTGCATCTTGATGTCTCGATACGCATCGAATAAAGCAGCATCAATGCCTGCCTGTTCGTGACTTTGCACACTGTCTAGAACGCTGATTCGCTTCAGCCCGTCAAGCACAGCCCTAAGATGCAATGCTGAGCCGAACCGGCCCAGTTCCGGTTGCGCCTGTTCCAGAACCTTTAGTGCCATTCCGATTCGAATGCCGCCGACCGACGGTGCCGGATTGAGCAGCAGACGATGGTTCCGGTAGTTGATTTTAAGAGGCTCGCGAAAGATTGCTTGATATTCAGTCATGTCTTGACGAGTAACCACACCTCCGCGGTTGCGGCTGAGTTCGTCTAGTGTCTTTGCCACCTCGCCGCGATAGAAAAGATCATCGCCTTCGCAGGCTAGCGATTCGAGCAGATCAACGTATTCCGGCATGTAGATTCTCTCTCCAGCTCCCGCCGGAACACCACACTGTCGCTTGCTAGCATAGAATTCGCTTGCCGAAGGCGACATGAAAATCGGTGTCAAGATGGAGAGCAGATAGGCTTGTGCCGATGTGATTTCAACGCCATGGGCGAGAGCATCGCAAACAGGCTGAATCAATTCTCGCATCGGCATTGTTCCGAATCGACGCGCTGTCTCGAAGGCTCCCTTCACGCATCCGGGTACCGCGCTTGTCCCAGCTCCGATGTGAAAGACTTGCTGAGCGCTGCCGAAATCGCATACAAATGAATCCACGCTGATTTCATCTTCCGCTTTCGATGTTGCCGGCGTTTGAGTGAAAAAATCGACCAGCACCGGCTTGCCATCTCGAGGATGGGCCATGAGAAAACCGCCGCCGCCCAGGGAGCTGAGCGCAGGTTCGCAAACGCAAGCGGTAAAAAGCGCTCCGATAGCGGCATCGAATGCGTTGCCGCCGGAGCGAAGTATTGCCGCTGCGGACTCCGCGGTTAGGCGATGGCCCGCGGCGACTATTGAACTTGGCATGACGGATACTGGACCATTGGGCTTTCGAGGTGGGCAGATTCGCTATAGGTGCTAAAATTGATCGGCGAGTCGAATAGATTATGGTATCAGCGATTGACCATAGGATGCCGCGTTCACGCCGAGAAAGATTTCATGCGTGTCGCTAGTCCCTATGCCTAGTCAATTACGGAATACGCAACCGCTTGCATCTAGCACACTAAACCGAGGATAGGGTTCATGTACAACCACATTAGCATACCGGAATCCGGCGAGAAACTTGCCATAAAAAACGGTGCCTTGCGCGTTCCGGATCAACCGATAATCGGCTACGTTGAAGGTGACGGAATCGGGCCGGATATCACGCGCGCATCGATGCGCGTATGGGACGCTGCCGTAGAGCGCGCCTATGGCGGGCGGCGGAAAGTCCATTGGTGCGAACTGTACATGGGCGAAAAAGCCGGTGGCTTGTACGATGGCGATTTTTTCCCGCGCGAGTCGCTTGACGCGATTGAAGAACTGATCGTGGCCATCAAAGGTCCGCTTTCGACCCCCGTCGGCGGCGGTTTCCGCTCTTTGAATGTGTCGCTGCGACAGTCGCTTGACTTGTATGCCTGTGTGCGTCCGGTGAAGTATTTTGCCGGCGTGCCATCGCCCATGCAACGCCCCGAAGAGGTCGATGTCGTGATCTTTCGCGAAAATACCGAAGATGTCTATTCCGGGATAGAATTCCAAAGCGGCACCCCTGAAAACGAGAAACTGGCAAAGTTTCTGCGCGAAGAGATGAAAGTCGAATTTGCACAAGGTGCCGGCCTTGGCGTCAAACCGGTCAGTGAAGCGCGCACCAAAAGACTGGTGCGAAAGGCGATTCAGCACACCATCGCTAGCAACCGAAAGAGCGTCACCTTAGTGCACAAGGGCAATATCATGAAGTTTACCGAAGGCGCCTTTCGGGCTTGGGGCTACGAACTGGCAGCTGAAGAATTCGCTGATCAGACGATTTCAGAGAGCGATGTCTGGGATTTGCACGACGGACATGCGCCGCAAGGCAAGATTGTGATCAAGGATCGGATTGCCGATATCATGTTTCAGCTGATGCAACTTCGTCCGGCCGAGTTCGATGTGATTGCGACGACCAATCTAAACGGCGACTATCTGTCGGATGCGGTAGCCGCTGAGGTGGGTGGAATCGGCATCGCGCCCGGCGCCAATGTCGCTGATCATGTCGCCGTATTCGAAGCGACTCATGGCACGGCGCCCAAGTACGCCAATCTCGACAAGGTCAACCCGTCTTCATTGCTGCTATCCGGGGTCATGCTGCTTGAATATATCGGCTGGAATGAAGCGGCCGACCTGATCAATCAAGCCTATCCAAAAGTGATTGCGGATGGTACTGTGACCTATGATTTTGCAAGGCTGATGCCGTCTGCCAGCGAGGTGTCGACCAGCCGGTTCGCCGATGCCCTGATTGATCGGCTAAGCGGCTAATCCGAGTTTATGTCAGGTGCGGCTTCGGGGTTTGCTGTCGCCGTCTGCGGCGCGCCATAGGTACCAGCTAGCGACGCTGCGGTATGGCGACCACTTTTTGCCTGCCTCCACCACTTCGGCAGGTTTGGGCATTTCTTCGAGACCGTAGGTGATCATAAACCCTCGCCGGATGCCAAGATCAGTTGAAGGCAGCACGTCGCCTCGACCCAGATTGAAGATCAGCAGCATTTCAGCGGTCCAGGGACCGATTCCGCGAACAGCTGAAAAAGCTTCGACAATTTCCTGGTTGCCCATTTTTGTGATTTGCTTTGAACCTGGCAGCTCGTTCTTGCACGTTTTGTCTGCGAGATCTTTGACTGCTTGAACCTTCGCGGCCGATAGACCGCAACCGCGCAGCGCTGCATCTGGCGTATTGAGTATGTCTGATGCCCGCGGGCTCGATTGGTCGGGATAGTTCGCCAGCAATCGACCGTGGATTGTGGCGGCGGCGCGTCCTGACAGCTGTTGATAGACGATTGACTGCAGCAATGCTTCAAAAGGAGTTTGCTTAGGTTCAAACTCCAGCTTGAATTCGCCGACCTGATCGATCATGTGCGCCAGCTTGGCATCGCACTGGCGAAGATGCGCGACAGCTGCGACAGCGTCGTACGGATATTGAACTTTTGCGGACGGCATCAGCTCTGAGCATTGTCGACCGATTCAAGCGGCGGGCTGAGCAGAATTTCTAAACGGCGATTGCGCGTTCGGCCCGCTTCGTTTTCATTGGTGTCGATCGGCCTGGTCTCGCCGAATGCAACAGCGCGAACACTTTCGGCAGGCAGGCCTTTGCCGATGAGAAAGCGTGCCGCAGAAGTGGCGCGTGCCGCAGACAGTTCCCAGTTGGTCGGATAGATCGTGGCCAGATTCGCTGTGATCGGCACGTTGTCTGTATGCCCTTCAAGGCTGATCAGGCGATCGCCATGCGCTATCAAGGTGTCGAAAATCAGCGTGAGCGCTTGCTTGCCTTCGTTGGTCAGCGCGGCTGAACCGGAATCGAACAGGATGTCATTTGCGACGGTAATGACATAGAAATCCGAGTGTATTTCACTAATCTGCAGCTCGAACTCGGCCAATTGCACCGAATGGTCCTGCTTTAAGCTCCGGATTGCTTCGTCCAGTTCTCGGACGAGCAGCTCGTTCGCCAGAATGGTCTGATCCTTTTCGGTCAGCAATTTGCCTTGCTGCTGTAGCTGGGGCACCAGCTCTTCGATCCGATTCGTCAGCGCTTCGACTTCTAGCCGAAGGTCGCGATTGGATTCGAACAGCGTTCTACTGTTATTCGCTGTGGTCAGAAGTTGCTCGTTAAGCCTGTTCTCATTTTCGTCAGCGCGCGATTTTTCCATTTGCATTTGCTCGCGCATCCGTTGCAGCATTTCCTCTTGCATTCGCAATTTGGCTCGGAGGCGCCGCAGGTGCCCGGTGGAGTGTTTCAGCCTCTGGCTGATATATTCGCGGTCGGTTTGCAAAGGGCTGTATTGCGTAGTGCCGTTAAGCACGACAGCAGGCATGGCGCTTCTTTCGGTCATCGCAGCGGTTGAAGCGTCGGATGCCTGCTTGAGATCGTCAAGTTTTGTTTGCAACGAGACGACCGTATCTTCAAGACTAGAAGCAACCTGTTTCAGATCTGAAGCGGTATCGGAAGCATTGGCTGCAGGTTCATCGATCATGGCATCGACGCGCTGTTCAAGTGTCGCAACCAGCGACCCGATTTGTTCAGACTCTTGCAGCAATGATACGAGCATCGCTTTCTCTTTTTCCAAGTCCTCCGTTTGCTTTTTGAGAGTTGCGTTGATCGCTTGCACCGCCGCCGCAGTCTGGTCAGCGTTTTGAGATAGCGCAGATTCGGCTGCCTGATTGCTTTGCACGATTGCCGCTCTCAGTTCTGTGACTAGCTCGTCGGTCTCGATGTTGCGATTCGTCAATTCGCCGATCTGATTTTTCAGTCGCTCATGACGCTGCTTCAAATCGCTGTTCAGGCTGATCAAGCCGGTGTTTTCTACCTGAAGACTGCGATAGTCTTGCTCCAGCGTAGCGAATTTGCTTTCCAGATTCTGATTGTTTTGCGCGGATCCGTTCTGCTGCTTCGGATTAGGTTCAGATACAGCGTCATTAGTGGTCTCGGCGCGCTCGATCAGGTATCCGCCCCAGCCGAGAATTGCGACGACTGCCAAGATGATGGAAATAATCCAAGGAGTAGGTGACTTCACGGCGCAACCTCTAATGCAGCTAGCCGCGCATGCGGACCGCTTTGTGAAAAACCAATTGCATAGCGAACTTGATGCCTCTGTGTTTCGTGTTGCTTTAATAGACGTTGACGGCGCGACTTAGTTGCCCATGCTGCCGGTTTCAAAGATCGCCTAAAGCGTTTGGCCTGATGATTTTGATGCGGCAAAAATTGACACA
Source organism: Arenicellales bacterium (assembly GCA_965214875.1). Taxonomy (GTDB): domain Bacteria; phylum Pseudomonadota; class Gammaproteobacteria; order Arenicellales; family JAJDZL01; genus CBDAUN01. The sequence goes on from OZ243980.1 coordinate 370,514, forward strand.
GTCCCAGATATCCACTTCTTCGTTCGACTGCTTGAAACTTCGTAAATCTTCTGGCTTCGAACGTCTCGAAATGACCGATTTCATCGCCATTATCACGCCTTGGTGGGCGACAATGCCGATTTCGCTAGTGCGCGATTCGCTGCCGATTCGCTCAATGGCCGGCCGCACCCGCCGTCGAACCTCATTCAGCGACTCGCCATCCGGGGCGGGTATCTCAAAGCAGCTGTTGCGCCAGGTTTCATACTCCTTCGGGCCGAGAGTTTGAGCCAGCTCACTCTCCAGGCATCCGTCATATCGGCCAAGATCGATTTCTGTGAAGTTGGGCTCGATAACCATTTGGATATTGTCATTAGCGATAATGCGCGCAGTTTCGATGGCTCTGGAAAGCGGTGAACTGATCAACGATGTTAGCGCGATATTGTCGTTTTGCAGGAGTTGCCGCACATGCAGGGCCTGTTCTTTGCCAATGCTGTTCAGCGGTATGTCTTTTCGTCCTTGAAATCGCTGTTCCGCGTTGTAGTTTGTTTGCCCGTGTCGAATAAAATGCAGAGCCATGGCGGAAACAATTGGAATTTCGATGCAAATGGCTTATTTTAATGATACGGGTGCTCCGAGAGCCGCTTATGGCAGCATGACATGCCAGACTAGGCAGATCTAATTCTGCCAATTAGGTTATCGTGCAACATCCAAATGCAGAATATACAGCAAGTATGCCGGACCGGTGCAGATTTAGCAAAGAACGCCATCCAGTTTCATGCTGTTGCCTGTTAAAATTCCACTTTGAAAGCATTCAAGCGAATCAGGCGCTATCTTGAGAGGGCCACATGCGGCAGATCTGCCAAGGGGTGGCGGTTTGCATGACCGCGTTAGCTTGAATGCAGCAAGTAATGCCGGCAATACAGCAAGTACAAAAAAACAGACCCACATCGCCTAAGCCCAACACGCAGAAAAGACCTCATGAAAAAAGTCATCGCACTCATCATCATCGCGGCGCTGATCGCGTGCTACTTCATCTTCGATCTAGGCCAGTATCTGGATCTCGAATACTTCAAGACGCAGCAAGAGCGAATTCTCGCCTACAAGAATGAAAACCCGCTCCAGGCCGCCGCGATTTTTTTCGCGCTATACGTTGCGGTTACCGGGCTGTCGCTCCCTGGCGCCGCGATTGCCACTTTGATCGGGGGAGCGGTGTTCGGTCTGCTTTATGGCGCGATTCTGGTGTCGTTCGCCGCTTCCATCGGTGCGAGCTGCGCATTTCTCGTATCGCGCTATGTACTTAGAGACGGCATCCAAAACCGGTATGGAGATAGGCTGGTCGCGATCAACGAAGGAATTCGAAAAGACGGAGCGTTCTACCTGTTCACGCTCAGGCTGGTGCCCATCTTTCCGTTTTTCGTGATCAATTTGCTGATGGGCCTGACGCCGATTCGGCTTCTGACCTTCTATGCGGTCAGTCAAATCGGCATGCTTCCTGGCACCATCGTATATGTCAATGCGGGAACGCAGCTGGCCAAGATTGATTCGCTCAGCGGCATATTGTCTCCGGCGCTGCTCGTATCGTTTGCCCTGCTTGGCATCTTTCCACTGATCGCCAAGAAGATTGTTGATGGCGTCAAGACGCGCAAGGCGCTCGGAAAATACGCCAAGCCGAAAAAGTTCGACTACAACACCGTGGTGATCGGGGCAGGCTCCGCGGGTCTGATTGCATCCTATATCGCAGCTGCGACAAAGGCGAAAGTCGCTTTGGTCGAACGTGGCAAAATGGGCGGCGACTGCTTGAACACCGGCTGCGTTCCATCCAAGGCTCTGCTCAGGACGGCAAAGTTTCTTGCGCATCAGCGGCGCAGCGCCGAGTTCGGTGTGCATACGGCGCATGCAGAGTTTGAATTCTCTGAGGTCATGGACCGCATCAAGCGAGTCATCGGACAGATCGAGCCGCACGATTCGGTCGAACGCTACACCTCGCTCGGGGTGGATTGCGTGATCGGCAGCGGCAAAATCGAATCGCCCTACTGTGTCGATGTCGATGGGCGCAAGCTCACCACGCGCAGCATCATTATTGCAGCTGGCGCGGCGCCGTTCGTGCCGCCGGTGCCAGGCATCGAAGACATGGGCTATCTGACCTCCGACACGCTGTGGGAGATGTCCGAATTGCCCGAGCGTCTGGTCATCCTCGGCGGCGGGCCAATCGGCTGCGAGTTGTCGCAGGCGTTTGCGCGGCTTGGCTCGCATGTCACTCAAATTGAGATGCTGCCGCGCATCATGCCGCGTGAAGACGAGGAATTTTCCGCCATGGTGATTGAGAGATTCAAGGCCGAAGGCATCGACGTGCTGCTTGAGCATCGGGCAACGGAATTTCTTGCCAGCGACGGCGAGAAAACCTTGATATGCGATCACCGCGGCGAGCAGGTGCGAATTCGGTTCGACACCTTGATCGTGGCGGTGGGTCGAAAGGCGAATGTCGCGGGTTACGGGGTTGAGGAGCTTGGCATCGAGCTGTCGCCTTCAGGCACGATCGGCATCAATGAGTTTCTGGAGACCAATATTCCGAACATCTACGCGTGCGGCGATGTTTCAGGACCGTACCAGTTTACCCACGTTTGTTCGCATCAGGCGACTACGGCTGCGAGCAATGCTTTGCTGCGTCCGTTTCACCGAAGCCGGATCGACTATTCCACGATTCCGTGGGCGACATTTACAGACCCGGAAGTTGCTCGTGTCGGTCTCAATGAACTCGAAGCAAAAGAAAAGGGAATCGACTACGAGGTGACCACCTACGACATGAAAGATCTGTCGCGGGCGATTGCCGATGAGGAGGCGCATGGACTGGTCAAGGTGCTCACTGTTCCGGGGAAAGACAAGATTCTAGGCGTCACCATCGGTGGCGAGCATGCCGGCGAGCTGATTGCAGAATTCGTGCTCGCCATGCAGCACAAGATGGGTTTGAAAAAGATTCTTGGCACGATTCACATCTATCCGACGCTTTCCGAAGCCGTGCGATTTGCCGCCGGCAATTGGCGCAAGGCTCATGTTTCAGAGCGGTCGTTGGCAATCGCAGAGAAATTCAATGCCTGGAGGCGTGGCAAGCAGCACTAGCTTTGATTGCCGTCAACTGTGTAGAGGGCGTAGTAGTGCCCCTTTTCCTGTAGCAGGGAAAGGTGGGTGCCTTGCTCGACGATCGCGCCTTCGTGGATCACGACGATCCTGTCGACCTCGGTCAGCGATGAGAGGCGGTGGGAAATGATCAGCAGCGCTCGCCCTTTGCTTAGCTTGCGCACCGCTTTTCGCACCTGATGCTCGCTGGTCATGTCCAGCGCTGAGGTCGCCTCGTCGAAGATCACGATTGGAGCATCTTTCAAGAATGCCTGGGCAATCGCGATGCGCTGCTTTTGCCCGCCTGATAGGCGCACGCCCCGTTCACCGATCATGGTCTGCATGCCTTTGGGCAATTTGTCGATGAATTCTGTCGCATAGGCTGATTCGGCCGCAGCTCGAACCGATTCGTGCGTCGCGTTGTTTAGGTTGCCGTAGCTGATGTTGACTTCGACCGTGTCGTCGAACAGGATGGTGTCTTGACTGACATAGGCAATCATTTGTCTTAGTTCATTAAGAGGAAAATCGCGAATGTCGATGTCGTCAATTGTGATGCGTCCGTGCTGCAGTTCGTAAAGGCGCGGAATGAGCGCGGTTAAAGTAGACTTGCCGCTTCCCGAGATGCCGACAAGCGCGACGGTTTCATCTGCGCGCAGTTCCAAAGAGACATTGTGCAAGGAGCGGCTTTCGGTATTCGCGTAGGTGAACGATACATTCTCGAAAGCGACCCGGCCTACGCTTTCGAGCGCTTTGGTGCCGCGCGCCCCTTCATCCGCTTCAATGTCCTGGTCAAGCACATAGAACACGCGCTCGGATGCCGCCAGGCCGCTTTGGAGGACATTGTTCAAGGCGATCAGTTTCTTGATCGAGCTGAACATGAGCGCCATCGCGGTCATGAAGGAAACGAATCCGCCGACGGTCAGCGGGTCGGTAATGTCGCGCGTCAAGCTGAAGTAGACAGCGCCTGCGGTTACCAGCGCGCCGATCAATTCTGCGATCGGCACTCCTAGTCCGGAAGCGACAATCGCCTTGAAATGCAGTTGGCGCTCCCGATTCGCGACATCGACGAGCCGATTCGATTCATGCTTTTGCGCGCGGTACAGCTTGATCACCCTGTTATTGACGACCACTTGATTCAAGTGGTGCAGAAGGAGTGCGGATGTTTCCAGCCTCTCCCGATGGACGTGTCGAAGCTTGATGGCAATAAAGTACACGACAGAGACAACCAACGGCGTGGCGATGATTAAAGTCAGGCTCAATACCCAGTCCAGAATGAATAGCCAAATCGTCAAGCCGATAATAGTGAGCGTTTCTCGGACGACCGTTACAAACACCTTAGTCGCCGCCTGGGTCAGTCCGTTGACATCTCCGGTGACTCTCGAGGTTAGCTGGCCGGTTGGAAAGTTGTCATAGAATCGGGTTGGCAGGCAGACAATGCGTTCGATCATTTCGGTGCGCAGATCAAGCACGATTTTCTGGGACAGCCATCCCATAGCGATCCCGTTCAGGTAGTTGGCGGAGCCTCTGACGACGAATATTCCGATCAGCAGAATCGGCATCCAGATGATCAGGACCGGGTCTTTTTCAACAAAGGTGCCGTCTAGTAGCGGCTTCATCAGTATTGTGACACCGGGGGTTGTTGCAGAGTAGATGACCACCATCAGCATGCCGCCGGCAAAGATGACCCAGTAGGGTTTCACGTAGAGCAGCAAGCGCTTGTAAAGCTGCCAGTTTTGCGCAAAAAATTTAACCGGATTGACGGATTCTATTCTGTTGGCTCGCATTTCGATTCAATGGGTGCGGGTTAAGGCGAGTGACGATGCCAGATGGCCGCTAGCTTCATTCGCGTTCAAGTTCCTTTTGCCTGGCGATGAGTTCGTTTAGGCTAACAATGTTCTTGTCGGTCAGCAGCTTTTCCAAGGCCTCGAGCCAGTCGCGGTAGTATGCGGCTGAATCTGCTGGCTGATCGGTTGCTGACGAATTGGCAACTGCATCGGCCAGCGCATTGCTCCATTCGTTCCAGCTGAAGTGTTCTTGCTCATGCAGTTTTGCAGTCAGGGCGAACGCATGGGCCTGCCAGGGCGCGGAGAACACCGGATGCGAATGGTCGATGCCGAAAGCGGCTGGCTGCTTGGGAGTATTCATGCCGGCTCGATGTAGGACTCGAAAAGATCAACATAGACTGCGTCGGCGCTGTTCGACTGCCAAAGCGTTGCGGCATCGAATCGCACACTGTAAAGATGTTCGGCGGTCTTGACTCCCTGCGCACTGAGGTCGGGCAGGATGAATTCTCCATGATTCCGCTGCACCTTGCCGGTGCATCCGCGCACATAGCTTGGCAACCTGATGTGACCAGCTGGGTTTAAGTCCTTGACGACTATGCGGTCGCCAGATTTGAAGCGGGCGGGCTTGCCGGCATCAAGACGGGCGCTTCCGCCTCGCTGCAGGGCGGGCCATACGTGTTGTGCGGCAAGCGGCTTCAATGTTTTTCAGTGCAAGTGGCGAGTTCATTCATGCGAGCGTTGATCTGTTCTTGGGTTACTAGGCCTTGTTCGCTGAGTAGCAGCTCAAGTCCATGTAGCCAATGCTCGTAATAGCTGGTGGCGAGATACGCTTCAGAGTCCATCCGCTCGCGCGCGAATCGCGACATGTCGAGGTTCCACTTTCCGAGAAAACCGCACGCCAGGGTGATCGCGAACACCCTGCGCTCCCATTGATGGTGAAAGACGGGTTCATCGGGCTCGGGGTTGATCGGTCCAAAACCAGTTTTTCCGCCAAGATCGTGTGCGCCATCCATTGCTAACTGCCGGCTGGTTTCGGCAGTCCGGTGCCGATCATCGAATCTCGTGTCACCAACTCGGCAAGCTGGTCTTTGGTGAAGTGTTCAGTATGGTCTGGCCGCATCGGCACGACCATGTAGCGAATCTCGGCGGTGCTGTCCCAGACGCGAATCTCAACATCGTCGTCGAGTTGTACGCCGAACTCTTGCAGCACGGTTCGCGGTTCAGATACAGCTCTGGCGCGGTAGGGGGGAGACTTGTACCACACTGGCGGCAGGCCGAGTACTGGCCACGGATAGCATGAGCATAAGGTGCACACAACCATGTTGTGGACCGCAGGCGTATTTTCTAATGCGATCATCTCTTCGCCTTGGCGTCCCTGAAATCCGAATTCAGCGATCGCTTCAGTGGCATTGCTGAGCAACCGATCGCGATAGTTTTGATCAACCCACGCGCGAGCGATAACTTTGGCTCCATTTTTTGGGCCGACACGATTTTCGTAGATGTCGATGAGTTCATCGAGTGCTGCCGGGTCGACTAAGCCCTTTTCGACGAGCAAGGATTCGAGGGCCTTGACTTTGATTTCCAGTTGGCCTGGTGGATGCGCATGCTTGCTCATTGCTTTGTTCCGAGCATGAAAATGGTTTTGCGTTCAGAAAGAAGGGCTCTGCGGCGCGGCATCGGCAAAACATATCTGATTTTTTTCGTCCGATTTCAGGTCGCGGTCATTTGTGATTTTCCCGCGAACAGCAGAATCAGAGAGGCTTGTAGCTTTTCATCACATATTTGGCTTCGGCGTCTCCTTCAGCCATTATCTTCAAACAGACAAACTCGTATTGTTCTCCGACTGTCAATCCATTCAATTGATGCCCGTCTTCATCCACAACTCCTTTAAGGATGCTTCCGTCATCAGTATATAGCCCCCAAGTCTTCATTTTCCTATTGACGCGCTCGACTTCACCAAAAAGTGTCATATTCTGAACATTTTCAGTAGGAGGTTCCGAGATATTTTTCCTAGTTGCAATGTAGGATCGAATTTGTTTCGCGGACATTCTTCTAGATCTCGGTGTTTCAAATTTTGGCTCGGCCCAAGCGTAATTCAAGCTTGTATCATTCCGGTTCAGGAACTGAAGCAATTCATCAAGCTTATGCAAGCTCCCTCGGAGCTTCGCGCTTTGCATCGGTGGTTCGTTTGCGCCCGCAATGCTGAAAAATAATTTGTCAACAGTCCTCAGTGTCGAGACTAACGCATGATTGACTCCGAGCAAGTCCCTCGGTTTAGCTGATTCAAGCAGCACTTTGAACGAGCCGGCAGCCGCCGGAATTACAACATCCATTTCGGTTAGTTGCTTTATTTCCGTGTCTGGCAGGGCAACCTCGTGTTCTCTAAGTTCATCACGACATACATGGAAAATTAGTGATTGGAAGCGTTTCAGCAATTCAGACAACGTGATAGCACTAATACGGTGACTTTCCTTGGTCTCAGGGGGTTCAGTAAAGATTTATACAACTAAATTGTCTCTAGCACGCGCCTCAGAAACCAATGTATTGTTTGATTGGCTGTCTTGCAAGAAAAAACCCGAGTCGGGCAAATAATCGTGTTCGAGCAGATTGCCTTGTTGCGGGTCTAGCGTTACTGGATCATCCATACTGGCACCGGCCGGAGTCAAATACCACCCATACTCGCAAGATTCGACTATCAGCGAGCGTAAATCTATTTCTCCTGTACGAAATTTACGCAGTTTTTCCACCTCTGTTCCGACTACCAAATATTGATTATCTGCTCCATTGTCTTCCACTGCTACGGCAATGTAGTGCCCCCCTATGCGATCTTTCGCTTGCACAATTTGAGGACCGTCATATTCAAAAAGGGTCGATTTGTATCGAATTTCTAGCATTTAATTTTCAACGAAGCAGTTAGCAAGGATATCGTAATTGGCTAAAGGCCACCACGTGTGATGCAAACGATTTGGTCCCGTTTGCTGTATCTTTCCAGCGCCACTATTCAATTCCACGCGACAAATCTTATATTTGCGGAATTTAGGTAGTTTTTTTATGTTTTCTGAAACACTTTTTGATGAAAGAACCGACAACCCCATTGCCTGACACTCTGAAACCCCACTGAACTTAGCGATTGGATTTGTCGCGCGTTGTGATTTGAAATCACTACTATTTGGAGGGTCTTGTTGCACCAATCTGTAGACGCATCTCTGATCAATGATGCACTCAGCATCTTCGGGTGGACCTCCAGGAGGAAGTTGCTCGCGGTACTTCATTCGTTACGGTCGCGGCCAATCGAGAGAGTGTGCAGGCTCTATAGTGTTTTATCGCTTCGGCGCCCAAAAGATGAAAGATGGCGCAGTACTATCGGCGAGAGCTGGCCGGGACGTTTTTTTGGCTCCTTCCTTGCGAGGAAACGGATTTGCTGCAACAACTCTGTGTGAAGGCTCATTCCTCATGTTCGATCTTAGATGCATCGCGGAAACCAGCGCAGACGAGCATTGATGAATCTGTTTTCTCGTCGACTAGGTCGAAAATCATCAAGCTTAGCCGCACTCATTGGCGAATTCGACTCTTCGTTTTTCAGCATTGCCCGAACCCAGGCAGTGCGGTCTTTGATCGAGTCAAGGCCGGTTTTTGTATGCCAGCTATTCCAGCGGTCGGTAACTCGGGAAGTTCGCGAAGCGCATCCTCCAGGTTGCTTGAAGGGGTGTTCATGTCAGTTTCATATCTGCGTATACACCGCTAGCTAATATTTTTCCCACAGCGATTTGAAAGTCGTTTTATTGTGGAATATCGTTTGCGGTCAAATCTGATGTCTTCGCTTGATAACGATAACACCTTTCTTTAGAAATCGAGATTACTTTTTCTGAAAATTGCATCCTGCCATAAACTCGACAACCATAATCAACTCTAAGTTCAAACCGCATATTTTTGAAAAGGTGCTCCATTTGCTTTTGGCAGGACCTAATTGCCTCGTCACGTTGGGCATATGCGTGTAAAAGCAAAGAATGATGTCGACATCTGAAGCAATGCTCTGTCATTTGACTGACTCGTAAAGTCATATCTAACATATCTAAACTTGCATAAAAATTGTCAATGTATATACTTTTATGTATATACATTGACAACATTTCATAATAATGTGAGGTTTGGTCCATGCTGATAGGTTCCGTTTTTCTCAATAATCGTACGCAGGCTGTTAGATTGCCTGCGGAAGCCCGCTTTCCAAGCGATGTAAAGCATGTTGCAGTTAGAATGGTGGGTAAAGACCGAGTGCTGTCGCCCGTTGAACAATCGTGGGACAGCTTTTTCCTTTCGCGCGAAAGGGTGAGTGATGATTTTATGAACACGCGGGCCTCCCAGGCTCAGCCAGACCGAGAAGACTTCTGATGCTCGCCTATATGCTGGACACCAATATAGCAATTTACGTGTTGAAGAACCGTCCGCATAGCGCACTTAAGATATTTAATCAAAATGCTGGACAAATTTGCATCAGTTCGATTACTTTAGCTGAGTTGATGCATGGCGTAGAAAAAAGCGTTTACCGCGAACACAACAAGCGCCAGGTTGATGATTTCGTTTCACGAGCCCCTACCCTTGACTACGGATCTAACGCCGCTTCCCATTATGGCGGCATTCGGGCAGAACTTGAACGCCAAGGAACTCCAATTGGCGTGAATGATCTTCACATAGCCGGCCATGCTCGAAGTGAGGGGCTAGTGCTCGTAACCAACAATCTCACCGAATTTGAGCGGGTCGATGGTTTAAATTTGGAAAACTGGGTTTGACTTGCATCCATGTGCTAGAATTTCAAGCAGTGTGCAACGAGACTCGATCGGCGCACTGTACCTGCCAATCGAATACCGAACACCTGCCCAAGGGACCGATAGGTACTGGATCAGTCCCCAAAATCCGCGTTAGAGATTTTTTTTGGGCGGATTTTGCCGAAATCCGGGGCGCGGAGAGATTTTGGCGCTCGCCGCGGCGATGCCGGGCGGGCTTCGCGGACATGCCGGAGCCGGAGAGGCGGCGGGGCGGAAACAGGGCGAAAGATCAATGACAGTCCGGAACGCGCCGGGACGCAGCGGCTTTTTGTCGCGATGCTTTTTTTTGCGTTTCCGGCGGCTGCGGCGCCAGGGCCATCGCCCGGGTCATGCCGATGGCGTCGCCGCGCCGCCTGCGCGTCGCACAGCTTCAAGGTCCGGCCCCTGGCATGTTGCACGATCTTGCCCGCCTTGCAATGCAGCCGCCGGCGAAAGGTCTAGATGCGCATCGACTCGCAGCTTGCGTCCAGCACGCGGCGCATCAGCGCGAACAGGTTGAACGCGACCATGCACAGCGCGGAATGCAGCGCGTTGGCAGCGAAGTCGCTGCACGGAGGATGGGCGGCGCCGAAGCCGCTGCGAAGCTCGCGGATGCGGTTCTGCGAATCCTCGCCCCTGCGGCTGCATCAGCGGATCGCCTGCGAGTCGCTCCACCGGCAGAGGCTGGTCGACAGGGCCCGGCAGGCGAGGCCGCCCTGCGGGCAGTCGAGCTCGAGCTCTTGCCGGCCGGATTTTCGCATCCGCCGCACCACCGCCGCGAAGGCTTCCGGCGTGCCGTTCATCGAGTGCAGGAAGCGCGCCGTCTGCTGCGCCAGGCTCGCCGTCCCGTCGCGCTCGATGAAGGGCTGCCGCTGCGACTCGTCCAGCCCCCTGATCTGCCCGGCCACGCTCGCACTGGCGGACGGACTCGAAGTTGCGCGCGTTCGGCGAGACCGAGCCGCCCCGAAACTCCGCCGCCACCGCCATGCCGGTCTCGGCGATGTGGCCGACGATCGGCATGCAGCCCCGCGCCTTCTTGCAGGCGGACTCGCTCGACACCTTCTCGCAGTGCACCGCGGTCGCGTCGATGTCCAGGGCCGCCGTCTTACGGTGATGCGGCGCGACCGCCAGCTGCCGCCGGTCGGCCAGCGTCAGGGCGTGGAACGCGCGCCGCTCCGCGCCGTGGCGCCGCAGCCACCGGCCCAAGGCATCGTCGCCCGGCAGCCGGCGGATGCCGAGCATCCGAGCAGCGGCATCTCCTCGCGAAGCTGCGCCGCTGCGCCCGGATGCCGCGAGCCCTCGTGAATCATTATCATGAACGTCGCCAGTTGCGCCCCCGGGCGGAAGCCGCGGTTGCTGCCCGGACGCGGCATCAGCCGCTCGAAATGGGAGTCGAGCCCCAGCTTGCGCACCGGCTCGGCCAGCGCCGCCAGGCCGCTTCTCGAAGCCGATTTGTCTTTCGTGGCGGAAATCTTGCAGGATTGGATGTCCATAAAGCCTTGCTCCGATCGGGTCCGCCCAGCGGGTAAAATGTCGTTTTGCTAATCCCTCCCCCCCCCCATTATGCAAGGCTTTATCCCCTTTTGCAGCCACCCTAACGCGGTTTTAAGGCAGTTTGAAAATTGTCCGGGTTCAGATACATGTGAGACCGCCCGCCTCCTCCCGAAGGACGCAGTCCGAAGGGAGGAGGCGGGCGGCGCGAAAATTTTTCAGGTAGCATGGAGCTAAACAAAAAAACCATCGCCGAAAGGCGGGAGGACGCACCATGCAAATCAAATCTCCGCACCGCAAATTCTGTCGCATCGATCCGATCCGCGAACCCGTCTCGACCCAGGCCGCCGAGCGCTTCGACCTGATCCGGCTCTACGACGAGCTTCGCAGCGAAGGCGCCTCGGAACGCGCCGCGCTCAAAGCGGCCGGCTGCTCCAGGGCGACGCTGTATCGCTGGAAGCGGCGCCTGCGCGAGCAGGGCGTCCGCGCCCTGGCCGACCGCTGCCGCCGCCCGCATCGGGTGCGGCGGCGCCAATGGACCGCCGCCGAGCTCGAGCTGGTGCGCCAAACGCGCCAGCGCTTTCCGCTGCGGGGGCGCGCCAAGATCCGCGCCGTGCTGGCGCGCGAGCGCGGCTTCGCGCCCAGCGAGTCCGCCACCGGACGCATGATCTCCCGCCTGGTCCGCACCGGCCGGGCCCAGCCCGTCGCGTTCTACTACGGGCGAACAAAGCCTAGGCGGCAACGCAAGTTCGACCGCCACGCCCGGCGCTACGGCGACCGCGGGCGAAAGCCCGGCCAGATGGTGCAGATCGACCACATGAGCGTCGCCATCGAGGCCGGCTTCTGCGTCAAGGAGTTCAAGGCCGTATGCCCGGTCTCGAAGCTTTGCTACATGCGCGCCTACTCGCGCGCCACCGCCGCCTGCGCCACAAGATTCCTTGACCACCTGATCCGCCAGGCGCCGTTCGATATCGAGTCGGTGCAGGTCGACGGCGGCAGCGAATTCATGGCCGAGTTCGAGACCGCCTGCCAGCGGCGCGGCATCGAACTGTTCGTGCTGCCGCCCAGAAGCCCCAAATATAACGGCTGCGTCGAGCGCGCCAACGCGGCCGGCCGCTACGAGTTCCACCAGTCCTGCGCCGGCGAGCTCAGCGTCGGCGCCCTGAACGTCGAGCTGGCCGAATTCGAGCGCTTCTACAACGCCTGCCGGCCGCATCAGGCGCTCGGACAACGCGCGCCCATGCAGGCGTATAATGAAAACTTCAAACAAAGCGCGCTTGCCGCCTGAAAAGTCTCATATGTAGTGAACCCGTACAAAATTACCTCATTCTGCATGAAATTGGTATAATTACCGGAATAGCATTCAACATCGGAGTACCAAGATGAAACATTACCACTCCCCCCCCCCCCCTTCAGAATAAAACACATCTTGAACGCCTGGCAGCTCTCATCGCCGCATTGGCGGCCCTGCTGCTGGCCCTGCCATCGGCGGTAATGGCGCAGAACGCCTGCACAACTGGAACATGCACGGTATCCGTAACCGGCAACATCAACGGCTACCACGTGGGCGGCTGCGGCCGCGACCACTTGCGCTGGCATGTGCGCCTGTCGTCCACCAATCCCGCCGTCGGCTACAGAGACTTTAGAGCATCAACCGTCAGAATTGAAGTAAGAAGTCAGCCAGCCACTGAATGGAACCAGCTGGAATGGCGGCGCGAGGGCGGAATGTGGCAGAATTTAGCCCCGAGTAGAGAAGGCGGTTATGCCACTTTTGGAACCGGAGCTCTCGACCAGGACCTCGCCCTGGATATCCGGCCCAAGGCCGGGGCCGTGATCAAGGGCTTTGGCGCGGGCATCGGCAGCGGCATGATGGCCTTCTGGGTTGATGGAATTAACAACAACCCCCAGCCGTTTGCAGTCAGGAAAACCAGCACCACCGCCTTCTTCTCGAGTGGCGAGGGCTGCGGCCGCAGCCTGCCCTCCGGCTATAACGAGCCGGACGGCTATCTCTATGAGGACGGGGTGCGCATCCGCTGACCCCAAGGGCTAAGGGCGGCGCAGGCTGCCCTTGGCCCTTGCAGGCATGCACGATCTTCCAGCAAGGCCACTGCCGGGATTTTCAAACTGAGACACTACCGACCGATAGTGTCGGCAATGCCAATAAAGAACGCCGAAATAACCGCATGCTGCAAAAAGTAGAATGCAGGGCGGCGGTTTCCATTGAATGAAGAATACGAAAGGTGAGTCGAATTCGATCAACAACCTTAAGCAGCTTCAAGCGGATGAATAGTATCCAACCCATCGGCTTTCCTTTCTTTCGCAATCTCGAGTTCATAAATCGATTGAAGGTTGAGCCAGCTGCGCGCGTCGGTATTGAAATATCGAGCCGGACGCAATGCGGCGCCCGCTGTAATTCCTCGGCGGCCGAGAACAGCATCATTGATGCGAGCGTTTGTTGCTCCAAGTTCCTTTGCCAGTGCTGTGGCGGACAGACTATGCGGCTCCATGAAGCCATGCTTTAGATATTTCGCCTGGCTGGACAGGCTGCAATCTTTTCATGCCGTTTGCTCCATGTTTCATTTGCGATGGTCAACAATTTCAACCTTGCAGGCATCTCCTTTCGCATGGCGAAAGCAAATCCTAAATTGGCCATTGACCCTAATGCTGAAATAAACCTCGCGATCACCGCACCCGTACACGCAGGCCGTCGATCCAATGACTGTCGCGCAATGCACCTGGAATACAATTGCGCCCCGGCGAAATCTTGAAATGACGGATATTGATATCGATTGATTGAAACTGTTCGCGACAAGCCAAGGGAACGGCCTCTCACGGCAAAGGCAAGCCAACCGGCCGGAAGCGAGTTATGCATGGCGTACGGCAGTGTGCGCCGTGAGGCATGCACCCTTTATCGGCGGGTCTGTTATTCACTCAACGGAGGAGAAAGCCTTATTGTACAAGGCTTTTCTATAAATGCACGGTTGCTATCTTGCCTTAAGATCGCGTTAGGGGGCTGCAAAATGGAATAAGGCCTTGTCCAACCGGGGTTTTGAGAAAAACCGCTATTCACCCGATGGGTGCCCCCGATCGGGGCAAGGTTTTACGGGTATCCAATCATATAGGACTTCCGTCGCGAATGACAAACCGACCTCGCGTAGCGAGTTTGGGCTGCTCGCCAAGCCGCTACGCTGGTTCGGGCTCGATGCCCACTTCGAGTGCTTGGTCTCGACACCGGGCAGCAGCCGCGGCTTCCGGGCGGGTGAATGCCTGATGACGTTCATGCTGCTACACGAGGGGGAGCGGCATCTGAGCGAGAGAAGCCGTTGCTGAGGCTGCCCGCATCCGCAGGCTGCCGTACGCCGATGTCCTAGTCCGGTGGCTGCGACGCTACGCCGTCGCAAGAGGGTAATGCTGGACATCGACGTGGCCGCGGTGCACTGCGAGAAGGCCTAGAGCGAGTTCGCCTATAAGAAACAATGCGGCTACATGCCGACCGCGTGCCACATCGCCGAGACCGGCATGGCGGCTACGTCTACCGGGTGCTGGCCACCAGCCTTCACCAGTGGAGCACCGCGCCGGGCGCGGTTTCGACTGTCATCGTCCTTTCGACCTAATTCCGCCTTTGCCAGCTTCGAATTGGCCGCGGAGACGCCCAACCTCGCTGCGGCAGATGCCGAAACAAAACATTAGCCGCCCAGCGAAGTGAATTCAGGCGAAAAATCGCTCGTAGAAATCTCCTGCCGCGGCTTTTAGGTCTTGTCGATCAAGAAATTGTTTTTGTCTCGCCGAATACCTCTATAATCGCCGAGCATGTAGCTTATAGTAATTTCGGGCCGAGCCAGTTGCCTATTGAATTTGCCAAAGGCATTCATATAGGCTTATCTCAGCCATCTCAAAACCAATAAAGTAAGAAGGTCAAATTCCATGAAAGCGAAATCAAGGAGTGCAGTCGCTCTAGTGCTAACCTTATTTGCCGGATTCACATTTGCTGACACAGTAAAATGGGATATGGCAAATGAATATCAGGATACATCCATTCACGGGCAGGCGCAGCAAGTCTTCACGGATGCCGTCGCTGAACTTTCAGGTGGATCCATAGAGATTACCAGCCATTTCGGCGGATCGATCGGCTACAAGTCTAAGGAGCATTTTGATGCCGTCGCTGACGGCGCACTGCAGATCGCCAACACTTCGATGGGGCAGGTTGCCGGAATTGAGCCAATGTTTCTGCTTTCCTCGCTGCCGTTTCTAGTGGGTGATGCGGATGAGGCCAATCTTCTTTGGGAGACCGCAAGATCGGCCTATGAAGAAGTCTTCGCCCGCAATAATCAAGTACTGCTGTACGCATCACCATGGCCTCCAGCCGGCATCTGGGCGAAGAAGCCAATTGCTTCCACCACCGCCCTCAAGGGACTCAAAATCCGCGCCTGGGATGCTTCAGGTACAGCAACTCTGCAAGGTGCCGGTGCCGCAGCGATCCAGATGAGCTGGGCTGATGTGGTGCCGCAGCTCGCGACCGGCGGCATTGATGCGGTGCTGACCTCTGCCGAGGGTGGCACGAACGCCAAATTTTGGGATCAGGGCCTGACTCACTTCTCAGCGGTCAATTACTCAATGTCCTTAAACATGACCCATGTCAATAAGGATGCCTGGGAATCTCTCACGGATGAGCAGCGCAAAGTTCTCACGGATGCGGCGAAAACTGCCAGCGCCGCAGCCTGGGGCGCGTTAGCCACTCGAGTACACGACAACTACGAGGAAATGAGTGCCAATGGCATCACCGTGGTTGAACCGATTCCGGCCGACTTTCTCGCGGCACTCTCGGCTGCCGGTGAACAGGTGTACGCAGACTGGATCCAGAAAGTTGGCGAGTCAGGTGAGAAAATTCTCGACAACTATCGAGCGGCCAGGAATAACCGAAGCTGATCAGCTGCAAACAGGAAGCTGCTTGTCAGCTTCCTGTCTCCATTCAAGGTTTAAGGAAACTGCAGATCTTGATCATTGGGTGCCTAGTTCGGCTGAACAACGCGCTGGGACTCGCAGCGGCGTGGATATCAGGCCTATTGCTTGTTTATATCGTCGTCCATATTTCCATAGAAATCATCGCTCGCAGCTTCTTTGACGCGTCGACCCACTCGATGGACGAGTTTGTGGGATATGCCGTCGGGGCGATGACGTTTCTCTCACTCGCGCATACATTTCGAAACCGCAAGCATGTCCGCGTAACGATCATGCAGTCCTTCGTCCGAGGACACTTCGCGATTCTTCTCGAAGTTCTCTGCATTATCATGACATTCGCTGTCACTGCGTTCCTGGCGCGCTATATCTTCCGGACGCTGGCACGTGATTGGGAGCGCGGCACAATCAGCCCGACCCTCACTGAGACACCGATCTGGATTATCGATGGGGCAATCTTCCTCGGACTGGCCCTGTTCTTATGCCAGCTCCTTGTCAGCTTGGTTCTTGTCATTCGCAACCGCAGTCCGGAACCGAACATAGAGTGAGGTGTGGCAGCGATTGGAAAGTCTGTTCATTGCCTTCATCGTCCTGCTTCTGATCATCTTTTACCTCGGTCTTGGCATCTGGGTATTCGCCGGGCTGCTTTTGGTCAGTACTACGGCTCTTGTCTTGCTGATCGACATGGACCTGCACCGCATCGGCACCATCGTTTCCCCGCTCGTCATCCGCAGTGCGACCGCTTGGGAAATATCCGCTATTCCAATGTTTATCTGGATGGGAGAGATCATGCTGCGCACCGATATCTCAAATCGGCTTTTTCGAGGACTGGCACCGCTCACCTACTACCTGCCAGGCCGCCTGCTGCACACCAACATCGCTGGTTCCGCCTTGTTTGCTGCGGTCAGCGGCTCAAGCGCCGCGACTACAGCATCCGTCGGCAAGATCACGATGACCGAACTTGGAAAGCGCAACTACGCCCAATCCCTGACATATGGGTCGCTCGCGGGCGCTGGAAGCCTTGGTCTTTTGATTCCGCCTTCGATCGTGATGATTGTCTATGGCGTGCTTGCTGAGGTTTCGATTGCTCGCCTCTTTGCTGCCGGCGTGGTGCCGGGACTCATGCTGGCGGGGTTCTACGCCGTCTATGTCGGCTCAGTTTGCATCGCTAGACCAAAAATGGTTCCTGCCGATGAAATCCGGCCCGGATGGCGCGAGATGGCGCTCGGACTATGGAATCTACTGCCTATCGCAGTACTCATTATTGCTGTGCTTGGCTCAATATACAGCGGCATCGCAACACCATCAGAGGCCGCCGCCGTCGGCGTGGTTACAACCCTGTTTCTGACACTGGTCACAAGACAGTTTCGATTTGAGATGTTTTTCGCAAGTCTCATTTCGGCTGTCCAAACCAGCTGCATGATCGCGATTATCCTAATCGCTGCGAGTTTTCTGTCCACCGCAATGGGTTTTCTGCACGTTCCGCAGGATGTTGCGACTGCGATCGGCCGACTTGATCTGACGCCATTGCAGTTGATCGCAATTCTCGGAGTCTTTTATGTGATTCTCGGCATGTTTCTAGAGGGCATATCCATCACTGTGATGAGCCTTCCGATTACGCTGCCATTAGTCATTTCATCTGGATTTGATCCAATATGGTTTGGAGTCTTCCTAGTGATCATGGTGGAGCTGGCTCAGATCACGCCCCCTATTGGCTTTAACCTTTTCATCATTCAAGGACTGACCGACACACCTATCATGCGCGTTGCCTTGTATGCGGCGCCCTTCTTCGCCATAATGTGTTTCGGCGCGGCCCTCATAACTCTTTTCCCACAGATTGCACTCACGCTGCCCGAGCTTCTGTTCGCGCGGCAATAGGCTTGGTGCAAGCCCGATCAGCGTTCTAAGCTTGGGCGAAAATCCAAGGACATTGATCGGGACTGGCCTCCTCTGGAGGCGGCATCGACCACCCTGTTTTGAATCAGATTTCAAGTCGCTCAGACAGCTCGCCTCCGCTGTAGAAGTATAATCAGCATCATTGAGCATCTGCGCAGACTCGCTTGATTTTGTGTCGGATGCATTGAATTGGCACACCGACTGGCAAAATGACTCTTGAGAAACATCAAGGCAAGTGGGAATTCTGGATTGATCGAGGCGGTACCTTTACCGACATTGTCGCTCTTCGGCCCGATGGCGAGATAATCACTCACAAGCTGCTCTCAGAAGGCCCGGGATATCAGGATGCGGCCATTCAGGGAATCAGGGATATCCTGAAAGTTCCCGCCGGGGCCAAACTGCCTGTTGAACAGATAGCCGCTGTCAAAATGGGCACCACTGTTGCAACCAACGCCCTGCTGGAGAGAACCGGGGAGCCGACTCTGCTGGTAACCACCCGCGGCTTCAAAGATCAGCTCAGGATTGGCTACCAGACGCGACCCTATCTGTTTGCGCTTGATATCCAGTTGCCCGAAATGCTGTATTGCGATGTTCTGGAAGTTGATGAGCGTCTTGATGCGCATGGAGCGGTTGTCCGAGCGCTTGATGCCGATGCTGCCCGTCAAGGACTGCAGGATCACTATGATGCTGGAATCCGCGCGGCAGCGATTGTGCTTATGCACGGCTATCGCTATTCAATGCACGAACGCTCCTTGCAGTCCATGGCGAAGTCAATCGGTTATTCACAAATCTCAGTCAGTCACCAGGTCAGTCCGCTGATGAAGTTTGTACCGCGAGGGGATACAACTGTAGTCGATGCCTATCTTTCGCCGGTTATTCGAAAATACGTAACCGAAGTGCTGTCTGAACTTGGCGGATCCGACACGTCATCCGGTCAGCTCAAGCTCATGCGATCGAGCGGCGGACTTGCTGATGCCCGCTTTTTCTATGGCAAAGATGCAATTCTGTCGGGTCCTGCCGGGGGCGTGGTTGGCATGGCGCGGGTCAGTGAAGCAGCCGGGTGCGACGAGGTGATTGGATTTGACATGGGCGGCACTTCAACCGATGTCAGCCATTACAGCGGTGAATTTGAGAAATCCTATGAAACAGAGGTGGCCGGCATCAGGCTCAGAGCCCCGATGATGATGATTCATACCGTGGCGGCCGGGGGAGGTTCGGTATTGCACTTTGACGGCGCCCGCTATCGGGTTGGACCGGACTCCGCCGGCGCCCGCCCCGGACCTGCATGCTATCGAAACAAAGGGCCTTTGACGATCACGGACTGCAACGTGATGACGGGCAAGCTGCAGCCGGATATGTTTCCCTGTGTGTTCGGCGAGAAATCCGATCAGCCCCTTGATGCCGATACTGTGCGGGACAGATTCCGGGAGCTCTCCGCAATCATTCAGCAGCAAACAGGAGTCAGCCAGAAGCCTGAAGAAGTTGCGGCCGGGTACCTTTCGGTGGCCGTGGGCAATATGAGCAATGCGATCAAGAAAATTTCAGTTCAGCGCGGCTACGATGTAACCCGCTACACGTTATGCTGTTTCGGCGGAGCAGGCGGGCAGCACGCCTGCATGGTTGCCGATGCGCTGGGCATGAATAAAATTCTAGTGCATGCATTCTCCGGCATTCTGTCAGCTTACGGCATGGGTCTCGCAAACACGGTTGTGGAGCGTCAGCAGGCAGTGGAGAAGGTTCTTGACGAGCCGCTGGTTGCGGAGCTTGAGTGCATCGCCGGGCAACTAGCATCTGACTGCGGCGAGTCACTGATCAGGCAAGTCGGTCAAGTCCCGATGCAGGACGCTGAGTACCGCAGCCTGCTGCATGTTCGCTATCAGGGGTCCGATACCGCTTTCCCGATCGCATTTGCATCGGCCGGGCAGATGCAGGAACAGTTCGAGGAAGTGCATCGCAGGCGCTTCGGGTTTATCTCGCGCGAGAAAGAATTGATCGTTGAGTCAATTCAGGTCGAGGCCCTCTGCAGCCCCCGGCCTGCAGCCGCTGGCGATCGCAGCAAAGCGAGGCTTGCCCTGTCAGCCGAGACGGAGCCGGCCGCCGAGAGAGCATGCTATATGGAGGGCGGCTGGCGGAAGACTCCTTTCTACAGGCGAGATGCCCTGAGGCCGGGGTGGCAGGCACACGGTCCGTCAGTGATTCTTGATTCGACCGGGACTGTAGTGATTGAGCCTGGCTGGAAAGTCATTCTCGATGAAGACAGGAATCTTCTCATTGAGCGCTATAAAGCGAGAAAAAAACTGACTGCTGTCGGCACCGATGTCGATCCGGTTATGCTTGAGGTCTTCAACAACCTGTTCATGTCGATTGCAGAGCAGATGGGGTCGGTGCTGGAGAACACGGCGGTTTCGGTCAACATCAAAGAGCGTCTCGACTTCTCCTGCGCAATCTTCGACCCGTCCGGGGATCTGGTCGCCAACGCTCCCCATATGCCGGTTCACTTGGGCTCGATGTCCGAAAGCATCAAGACCGTGATTCGCGAACGGTCTGGCGAAATGAATCCGGGGGACGCCTACATCCTGAATGCGCCGTATAACGGCGGCACCCACTTGCCGGATGTCACCATCATTCGGCCGGTATTCTCAAACGACGAGCAACTTCTTTTCTTTACCGCATCACGCGGACATCATGCAGATATTGGCGGGAAATCGCCAGGCTCTGCTCCCGCAGACTCTGTCCGCATCGAAGAGGAAGGGGTCGTTATTGACAACGTGAAACTGGCTGAGAATGGACGGTTTCTGGAACAGCCATTGCGCAGACTCCTTGCAAGCGGTCCGTGGCCGGCCCGAAATCCGGACATGAATATTGCAGATTTCAAGGCGCAGCTTGCGGCTTGCGAAAAAGGCGCGCATGAGCTGCTGGATATAATTGACTTTTACGGCTTGCCTGTCGTTCATGCCTATATGCGGCATGTTCAGGACAACGCCGAGGAGTCAGTTCGCAGAGTGCTGGATGTCCTGAACGATGGTCACTTTACCTATCGCATGGATGACGGTCATCAGATTTCCGTCAAGATCCGTGTCGATCGCTCGGCTCGCCGGGCGGTGATTGATTTCAGCGGGACGAGCGCTCAGCATCCGGGGAATTTCAACGCACCCAAGGCTGTGGTGCGGGCGGCGGTGCTGTATGTTTTTCGATGCCTGGTCAATGACCAGATTCCGCTGAATGAAGGCTGCCTGAAACCTCTCGAGATCATTATTCCCGACGATTCGATGATCAGTCCGAAACACCCGGCAGCGGTCATCGCCGGCAATGTTGAGACTTCCCAATATCTGGTTGACACACTGTTTGGAGCGCTCGGTACGGTAGCCGCATCTCAGGGGACTATGAACAATCTTATCTGGGGCAACGATCGGCTCCAGTACTATGAGACGATATGCGGCGGCGCAGGTGCGGGCGCATCTCATCATGGTGCCGATGCAGTGCATACTCATATGACCAATTCACGCCTCACCGACCCGGAGATTCTGGAATGGCGGTTTCCAGTGCGGATCGAATCATTTGAAATTCGCAATGACTCGGGAGGACAGGGACGATTCAGAGGCGGCAATGGCGTGATACGCAGAATTCATTTCAATGAGGCTGTAGCAGTCAATGTAATTTCTGGACATCGTAAAGTGCCGCCCTACGGGCTGGCAGGCGGAGAACCCGGAAAGGTCGGCTTAAATCGTGTTGAGCATGCGGATTCTCGGGTTACGCATTTGACCGGAAGCGATTCGATCAGTCTCGAGGCTGGCGATGTATTCGTTATCGAGACACCCGGCGGTGGCGGATATGGCAGACCGACGCCATAGCGTACGCTTGAATTTTCGTCCAGCAGGTAAAATTCCGCCATGGATAAGCATGCAAGGCTGTTCTCTGAAAGTCCAGTTTTCATCTGAAGCTTTTGCGCTGGAACAGTTTTCAGGCAACAGTTGCTGATGACTTGACTGACCTCAATGCCAATCGCTGACACTGCGTCTCGATGGTTTTCGATTGCGACAGCTTCCGCCCATTGAATCTGCGGTAATTGTGCGCTTGTCAGTCAATCTTCGAACCACGCCATGCCAACCCATCGGCTTTCCTTTCTTTCGCGATCTCGAGTTCATAAATCGATTGAAGGTTGAGCCAGCTGCGTGCGTCGGTATTGAAATATCGAGCCGGACGCAATGCAGCACCCGCTGTAATTCCTCGGCGGCCGAGAACAGCATCATTGATGCGAGCGGCTGTTGCTGCAAGTTCCTTTGCCAGTGCTGTGGCGGACAGACTATGCGGCTCCATGAAGCCACGCTTTAGAATTTCGCCTGGCTGGACAGGCCGCAATCTTTTCATGCCGTTTGCTCTATGCTTTATTTGCGATGGTCAACAATTTCAACATTGCAGGCATCTCCATTCGCATGGCGAAAGCAAATCCTAAATTGGCTATTGACCCTAATGCTGAAGCAGCTCTCGCGATCACAGCGCAGAGACTCGTGCCGATTTCTTGGAGGATCACGCAAAAAAATCAAGCGATGCGGCAGCATCCAATTGTGCAAGCTTACGCTGAGCAATTCGCTCAATGTGGAGAAAACGCCGCACCCGAATACACTTGGCTAGCCGTTCCGCATCCTTGCAGCGGAAACTTCAAATCATGCAATTAGTATGCCGAATGCCGATGCTCGATATACTAATCTGTATCAGGATGTTCCCATGCTAATTTTAATCCGATCTTGAGCCGCAGCCTATCACGTCCACACAGAATTCGAAGTCGAAAGTTTGGCAAGAAACGACATGGATGGCACGAATCTGTTTCAAAACATGCTAGAGAACAGAAAAATGCGCTTATCAGTTGGTTGGACTGCGCTGCAGCGATTAGCGTGGGAAAAACCTGAATCTGTATTGGTTTATACTACTTCGAAAGTGCTTAAAGGCATATCTGAAAGTGCTACGCAGCAGAAGTTGCAAGCGGTGAGTCGGAGGTAGGCAACTACCCAATTGCTCACTTGGATTCAGCTAGATTTAGCGGGAAAGTCGTGGGAGCCGCGGTTTCAACATTGAAGGTAGATGCCGAAAACAACTTCAGAGGAGTTGCACTTGTCCGACACCGTTATTAAAAACGCTTGCTCGACAACCTTTTCAATGCGATATGGACCGATAACATATCTCGCGCCAGCGCAGTCAAGTTGCCAAAAAAATGTACGAATCGGAAGTAAGTGAAAGCATTCTCGCTGACAGGAGTTCTGGTTCAGATCTTCAGCGGAATTATTTGAGAACGTTTATTGATCTCTTTGCCGGTGTCGGAGGATTTCACATTGCTGCCAGCAGAACCGGACTCAGATGCGTTTACGCCAGCGAGATCGACAAGCCGGCTAGCTCCGTCTACGAGGCGAACTTCGGAGCGACTCCCGACGGCGACATAACTCGAATCGATGCGGCGGATATCCCAAATCATGATCTGCTTTGCGCGGGGTTTCCTTGCCAGCCCTTCAGCATAATTGGCAAGCGCCGAGGGTTTTCGGATACTCGCGGCACGCTGTTTTTCGATATCGCCCGAATACTCGACTTCAAGCGGCCGACGGCATTCATTCTCGAAAATGTCAAGCAGCTGGTTACCGTGGACGGTGGGCGCGTTATTCGCCGCATTGTGTCGGTGCTGGAGGAATTGGATTACGAAGTTGACTACCGCGTATTGAACGCTTTGAACTTCGGTCTGCCGCAGAAGCGGGAACGCGCAATCATTGTTGGCAGGCTCGATGGACTATCAAGTTTCGAATGGCCGCAGAAAGCAGCTGATTCAATAGAGCTGGCGGATATCCTGGAAAAAGAGCCGGACGAGCGGCATTTTGTCAATCCTCGCATACGCAATTCCCGTCATGCGAAACATCGAACGAATGTCAAGCCGGCGATCTGGCATGAGAACAAGGGCGGCAACGTGTCAAGCCATCCTTTCTCTTGCGCCTTGCGAGCCGGGGCCAGCTACAACTATCTCTTGGTTGATGGCGAGCGGCGTCTGACTCCGAGAGAAATGTTTCGACTTCAGGGTTTTCCAGAAGACTTCAAGCTTCATGAGGTTGACGGACAGGTTCGAAAACAAGCCGGGAATGCCGTTCCTGTTCCGATGGTTGAAGCCGTAATTCGAAAGCTCGCCGATGCCTAGCTTTCCGCGGTTGCGGGGAATTAGCGGATCGGCTTCTGGGCCATGGCCGGTCGGTCGAATTCCGGCGCACGTGATCAAGGAAATAGGAAGGCAGATTGTATTTCGGCTGGCGATCGGTAGAACCGACGTTTCTGGGGGTGAGTTCAGCGAATTTTTTGCAAATGCTGTCGAGGGGGCAGATTATTCGAGTCCATTAGGGCTGGCCGATGTTGGAGTCAACGGCACCGGCTGGTCTGTGAAAACCGTCAAAGCCAACAATCCGCATAGCGCAAGAAAAGTACGGCTCATATCGGGGCGCAATTCACCGGATTATTCGTTTGGCATCAGTGACCCGCGGGCGGACCTGCAAGCGACAGGAAGTGCGGTTTTGTCAATCTGGAACAGCCGGCTGAATGCTGCTCGGCGAGATCATGGTGACCTTCGCATCATTGTGCTGATTCGAAATATGGAGGCCAGAGAGTTCACTATTTTCGAAGACGAGATCAATCGCTTCATCGATAGCGAATACGAGTGGCATCTGAATCGGAACAATAATCTGGAAGGGCGACGGAAGACGGACAGGCAGCACCACTTCACTTGGCAGCCGCATGGTGGTCAATTCACCATAATTCGACAAGTGCCCGGGTCAAAGATGCGATTCGAAATCAACCGGGAAGTCCCGCTCATCGATGCTTCGCACATTGAGAGTGTAATCGGCTACGACGATCAATGGATTTCGATTGATGCCGCGAACGACTGAGCAATTGTGCTATCATTGATTACACGCCGTTAGTTTGGTCACTTGCTTCTCTAATCCATGTGGAGGGATATATGGCAAATTTACTCGTACGGAACATTGATGACGAAATTGTAAAAGCATTGAAATTGCGAGCTGGCAAAAAGGGCATCAGCGCGGAAGCGGAGCATCGGAATTTGCTGGCATCGGCTCTATTGACTCCTCGAAGAAGAAGTTTTGCCGAAGTCATTCAATCGATCCCCCCAGTGGGACGCGATGACGATTTTTCACCCCCGCAAGACGAGCCGCCGAATCATGTATTTACTTGACACCAATGTCGTTAGCGAATTCCGAAAAAAGTCAAAAACCAACAAAGGCGTTCAAACGTTTTTATCAAAAACGACGAAAAAAAGCCAGCAAATCTATCTCAGTGTTATCACAATTGGTGAGTTGAGGCGCGGAGTCGAGATGGTTCGGCATCGTGGTGATGACGATCAGGCGAACCTTCTGGATTCGTGGCTTAACGAAGTTGCCACGAATTACCGGAATCATCTCCTTCCATTCACTGAATGCGAAGCGCAAGTGTGGGGTTATCTGCGTGTGCCTCACTATCAGAATTCACATGACAAGCAAATCGCAGCAACGGCACTAACACACGATTTATGTGTGGTTACCAGAAACATTTCTCATTTCAAAGATACAGGTGTCCAGCTACTCAATCCATTTACCTGAATCAAGTAGAAAACACGCATACGTTCAGAACTTGTATGAATCGATTCAGGAAGTGCCGTTGCCAAAACCTGCATCATCAAGCAATTGCTTGGTGGGTCCCGGGTCGCAACGTATCCGAACTTTTGCAATCTTGAGTTTTAAGCTTGCAATGCGCCTGCCGCTAAGGGCATGGAAGTTTTATGCTTCAGCTTCCAAGCATTATCTATCGTCAAGTCGCTGCACACGCAGCCCCTTGCTTGAAGCAAGCGTCGGCAACCGGATAATCTGCGCACCATTTTTTTTCTGTGCCAAACGCAGTTCGTAGAGTTTCTGGAGGTTGAGCCAGAACTCTCCGGACGTTCCAAAATACCGCCCCAATCTCAAAGCCGTATCACCGGTAATAGAACGCCGACCATTGAGAATCTCGGTTATGCGGTTCACTGGAACCTCGATCTGGCGCGCCAATTCGGCCGCGCTTATGCCTAGTTCGCTAAGATCCTCTCGTAACGTTTCACCGGGATGAATAGGTTCGCGCATAGCCGGTCTCCTCAATTCTAGCGATAATCCACAATTTCGACATCTGTGGGCCCTGGGCTATGTTCGGGCCACCTGAAACAAAGCCTCCACTGAGCATTGATGCGAATGCTCCATTGCCCTTTTCGCTTTCCCTTGAGCAGCTTAAGATGATTGCCTGGTCTATCGAGGTCTTTAATCTCAATAGCGGCATCCAATTGATCCAATTTGCGTGAAGCAGATCTTGCAAATCCAGAGTACGCAGCAACGTACTTGCCATCGTAAAAGACCTTTGTCTTCTTTTTTGTAAAACTGACAATCACCCCTTCATCGCGCTCTAATGGAAATCACAACTTTTTTCATTATAGATAGGAATTATGCGTTACATTAAACGTATTTTATTTATTTTGCTTTGTGCTTGGCGGGCACTGTCGCAATACAGGCGAACCTTTGGTCAAGTCCCATTTCAGATTTCAATGTTCGACATGATCAAGTAGCGCAACTAAATGCATCAGTTCATTCAACGCACTTTAGATGAGCCGTTGCCGCAACCTTGTTGCAATGTAAGACTCGCAGGATATGGGCACTATCTTGGGGTTTTTCGCTGGTTGGTCTGGTGTCCGGGTTCAGATACATGCGGGACTGTCCGCCTCCTCCCGAAGGACGCAGTTCGAGGGGAGGAGGCGGGCGCGCGAAAATTTTTAAGGCAGCATAGTGCTTGATACAAATCCAGCAACCGAAAGGCGGGAGAGAGTGCCATGCAAATCAAATGTCCGCACCGCAAATTCTGTCGTCTCGAGCCGGTCCGCGACGAACTTTCGCCGCAGACCGCTTCGACAAGCTCGCGCTGTTCGACCAGCTTCGCCTTGAGGGCGCGACCGAGGCGACCGCCCTGAAGGCGGCCGGCTGCTCTAGGGCGACGCCATGCCGCTGGAAGCGGCGCCTGCGCGAGCACGGCTTCGCGCCCAGCGAGTCCGCCACCGGGCGCATGATCGCCCGCCTGGTCCGCACCGGCCGGGCCGAGCTGGTCGCGTTCTACTACGGGCGAACAAAGCCCAAGCGGTAACGCAAGTTCGACCGCCACGCCCGCCGCTGGCGCTACGGCGACCGCGGCCGAAAGCCCGGCCAGATGGTGCAGATCGACCATACGGGCGTCGCCATCGAGGCCGGCTTCGCGGTCAAGGAGTCCGAGGCCGTGTGCCCGGTCTCGAAGCTTTGCTGCATGCGCGCCTGCTCGCGCGCCACCGCCGCCTGCGCCTCGAAGTTCCTGGACCACCTGATCCGCCAGGCGCCGTTCGATATCGAGTCGGTGCAGGTCGACGGCGGCAGCGAGTTCATGGCCGAGTTCGAGACCGCCTGCCAGCGGCGCGGCATCGAACTGTTCGCGCTGCCGCCCAGAAGCCCCATTTGCAATGGCTGCGTCGAGCGCGCCAACGCCGCCGGCCGCTACGAGTTCCACCAGTCCTGCGCCGGCGAGCTGAGCGTCGGCGCCCTGAACGTCGAGCTGGCCGAATTCGAGCGCTTCTACAACGACTACCGGCCGCATCAGGCGCTCGGACAAACAACGCCCATGCAGGCGTATAATGAAAACTTCAACCAAAGCGCGCTTGCCGCCTGAAAAGTCTCATATGTATTGAACCCGTACAGCGAATTGCGGTGAAGATCAACAAAAAGTAAAATCTATTACGGAATTGGATTTTGCGACCATCAAATTGGACGCGAAACAACCAACCTTTACAATAGTAACTCTACCAGTTGCCGAATGACGAAAACCGTAATCGAAATAAGCCAAAGCACCCTTAAGAAAGCTGAATCTGCTGCAGAAATCCGAGGCATGACCATCAGCCAACTTGTTTCTGGATTGATAGAGGAGTCAGTTGTTTTGCCATGCCACAAACAGAATGAAAAACCTTGGATGGTTGGCTTTGGGGACTTGACTGATTTGGCAGAGGAAAACCGCAGGATACTGGAACCCATCGAAGAAGAATTCGGTAGCGGGTCAGTTTGAAATTCGTCTGTGACGTGCGTTGCTTTGTGCGATCCTCTTTCGTTAAACTTGTTTTTAATCTGTTGCTTGAACGATTGCAGAGTGTGGTATGTCCCCAAGAGAGGCGTTAGCGCAATTTGCTCGGTGTGGAGAAAAATCCGCCCCGCCCGTTTTTATTGGACGTGAAGCGATTCTGAAGGACATCATTGATCGGGCAGAAGAAGGGTGGAAGAATAATCACCAAGGAGAACCAGGGCACACGCGTATTATTCAAGGGGCACCGGGGGCAGGCAAGAGTTCCATCATTGCCGAGCTTGAGAAAATCCTGAACACAGATGGGCAGACGACGACAAGCTGGAGCAAAGGCGCCCCCCGGATGGTGATATTGTCCGGCTCTGAGGTGCGCAGTCCGGAAATTGTTTTACGTCACCTTGCGCGGTTAGTGGACGCACAAAAGGCACAAGACCTCTTTGCAGAGAAGAGCAAGTTTTGGAGGGCTGCTGTGAAGTCCAATCTTCCGGTTGTAGGGGCGGAGGCTTCACGCGAACGAGAGACCACGTCACCCGCGCCGTCGGCGACATTGTCTCTTTTTAAGGAATGGTTAACGCTCGCAAAAAGAACATTGAAGGGTCCGATTATCATTGCGATTGATGAAGCGCAGAACTTACCCAGGGGCAAAGAACTGCCAAGCAGTCAGTTCCTGCAAGATATTCACGAAAATACATCGCACCTGCCGATATCACTGCTGTTAGCCGGATTAAGTGACACACACGCGCATGTGGCGTCTCTCGGTCTTACACGCAGTTTAGAGGTTCATGCGATTGGGCGGTTTACCCGTGCGGAGAGTATTGATCTGATGCAGAAGTGGTGTGCGCATTTTGGCCTTACGATTGGCGCACAACAGCCACGTCTGAACGCCTATTGCCAGCTGGCGGACGATTGGCCACGGCACCTGCATTGTGCACAGAAAGCGTTGGCGCAAGTGCTTGTTGAGAAAAGCAATGCCGATGCCACCTTTACCGGTGCATTGGATACAGTAACCGACCTAGAGTGGCAGCGTGCCACCACACAGTTTGCGCGGTATCGAGCGGAGTATTATCGGGATCGTGTCAGTCCAGAAATGAGAACCTATCAGCCTCTTATGGTAACTGTAATGAAAACAGTGCAGCCTCAAATCAGTCGGACGGAGGTTCTTGATGTGGTGGCTGGAGATTCGAAACAACCGCATTTTCCTTATTACACAAACGATACATTAGACTTTTTTAATCACTTAATTCACCAAGGGGCATTGCAGGAAGATGCGGAAGGGTTTGTATCTTGTCCTATTCCGTCGTTTCGCACTTGGTTAATGGAGTCAGTGCGATTGCCATCAACGACCTATACGCTTCGGTTTGGTGGTGAGATCTATAAAGAAAGTACCTTTGACAGCTATCGTGCCGCACGGGAGTGGGCGATGAAGCAACTGGATCATCTGAAAACTGATCAGGAAGTTACGCTTTGGCAAGGGGCTGTCACGGTTGAAATCTTACGAGAAGCCGCACGTGTCGAGCACGTGAAAGACCGTGCAGAAAAAACGACACTCGCTTCGACGACAGCATAAGGTTTCCATCACAAAGCATTACACTTGTCGTTAGCGGATCAGTGAGCGGGTAGATGCGACTGATCGCGTACACTGCCGTGACCTTGTAGAGGAGATTGCGGCTGTGCTGGGTCAGGCGACACCATCCCAGAGGCGCCTTCGCAGGAGGTGACTCGCATGGCAGTGCACGACACCTGCTCAAGTGTACTGGTTCAATACATATGAGACTTTTCAGGCGGCAAGCGCGCTTTGTTTGAAGTTTTCATTATACGCCTGCATGGGCGTGCGTTGTCCGAGCGCCTGATGCGGCCGGTAGGCGTTGTAGAAGCGCTCGAATTTGGCCAGCTCGACGTTCAGGGGGCCGACGCTCAGCTCGCCGTCGCAGGACTGGTGGAACTCGCAGCGGCCGGCGCGTTGGCGCGCTCGACGCAGCCATTGCAAATGGGGCTTCTGGGCGGCAGCGCGAACAGCGCGATGCCGCGCCGCCGGCAGGCGGTCTCGAACTCGGCCGCGGACCCGCTGCCGCCGTCGACCTGCACCGACTCGAGGTCGAACGGCGCCTGGCGGATCAGATGGTCGAGGAACTTCGAGGCGCAGGTGGCGGTGGCGCGCGAGTAGGCGCGCATGCAGCAAAGCTTCGAGACCGGGCAGACAGCCTCGGACTCCTCGACCGAGAAGCCGGTGTCGATGGAGACGCCCGCATGGAACGGCTGAGGTGAAATAATATCTGTTTCAAATGATTGCATGGCATCAAATTGTCTGAATAGCATATTCGGTAAATTTGACTTTTACGGGCCTACACGACTGAAGGCTAGTTTGACATGAGTAAAGTAAACTATTCTTAATTCGCTTTTTCGAATGAGATTAGTTCCTGCTTAACGTGCGAACTGCTTGCAAGGCTTTTGTTCGTAGTACCGTCTACAATCCTTAAAATCGACCAATATCCTCTACCAAATTTTTCTGACAATTTCTCTATCGATTGCTTCTTTGACATGCCTCGGTGAAGGTTGCAAAAATGTGACTCTGAAACTTGCTTCTGCTCTTCCGCGCAAATCGGTTTTCCACTATTTACAAACAAATTCTCTGGCGGCGTCCGCAAATTCTCAACTAGGTATCCCTCTTTCAATTTCTGAATCTCTTTAGCCTGATAATTAAATGCATTCTTACTAACTTCAAAGCCAACAGCCCCTCGGTTTAACCCCTTGGCTACTTTTGCTGTAGAAAAACTACCAAGAAAGAAATCGCATACCAGGTCGCCTTCATTACTTGAATACTGAATTAGTTTAATGAGAAGCTTTGTAGGAAGCTCGTTTTTGTTCTTAATTTGACCAGGCTTATACTCTCGATTGATTACCCAGACATCCTCTCGATCGGTATAGTTGGAAGAACCGCCGTGGTCAGATTTCTCATGATCTGCATACCTCGAGAACGTGTTAAATGTATGCCGCTTCCCTTTCTTGGTATAGAACAGGATATGGTAGTGTGAGGAAATGTACTTTGTCTTCGTATAAACACCGAAGTTGTATTTCCAGATTAAATGGTTAACCTCTTTGAGTTCTGTTTTTTGAAGGGCGTTCAGAATATGAACAAGATTGGTATATCCTGAAACTATGTATAGTGAACCGCCCGGCTTGAGCACTCGCTCAGCCTCTTTAATCCAATCCTCGGAAAACTGAGGGTATTCTGACGACGGAATTTCAACGTACCCGTCAATTACGTGGCTTTCGTTCCTGTTGTAGTGCTTATCTAATTTGTCACCAGCAATCCCATAGGGTGGGTCCGTAATAATCAGATCTACACTATTAGTCTCCAGATGCCTTTGGCTGCCGGATATGCAGTCTTCGTTGTAGAATTTATATTTCAGTGAATTGCTGTTTTTCGCGCAGAAAGTCATCGATTCGTTCCAAGTTTAAACTGTATTTTGGTGGACGCGGTTTGTTGTTTGAGTTTTTCCCTTGTCTCATGACATCCAGTTTCCGTAAATCACTTTCACTGAATACCAAGTACACAATTTCAATCAATCTAGCACTCGATTTTCGATATCTCGAAATGGAAGTCGGAATCGCCATTCGCCGTTTCTCGTATTTTGAAAGACCACCTTTTAACTCCGTGTGCCATTTCTGAAAACTTCGGTCTTCATCGTTATACTCAACGTCGCACAGACCGATTATTTCCCCATGATGGCCATAATTTTTTACCGAACGATTCATTGCGGACATATCGTTGAGTATGATTCTATGGTTATCTGTCTTGATTGCGCTCGCTTTTATGTCCCAATTGATTTCTTTTTTCAAATCAAATTCGACTCGATCATACTTGTCACCAGGGATTCCGCATACACTTTGCAAACACTGCTTTACTTTGAATTCGAAATAAAATCCTATCCATTCCATCTGTTTCCAGTTGAATTTCGCTTCTTTAAGTTCAAGTACTGAAGACTTGCCATCCCAATAAGTTGGCAGGTTGGCTAGTTTCGACTTAAAAGTTCTAACGTCTGCGTCAAATGAATGGGTCATTGGGATTTATAAAATTTCAAACCAAACAAAAGAATTGCCATGTATTGCTTATGTTCAAATGCAGATACCAATCTAGTGGATCAAAGCATTTGAAAATTGAACAGTCTGAGAAAGTTCGATACTCCGCGTAGTATGCTATCTTATTTTTGGTGATATCATTTCAATTAACTTAACTGCAGTAAAAAAGTGCTGGCCAAACACAGGATATGGATGATGAGCATTTTCTATTTTGTCAAGAGCGAGAAAACCCTTCACACGCTGGGCATGCTCTATTTTTTCCAATTCTGAATTATCCTTGATTATTCGTTGATATCGAATCAAGAGATTTGAAGCATAGGAAACGTCAGCATTCTGATCGTTTATTCTTTTTCTTTCCTTTTCTTGCTGCGCAGCTATCGCAATCGCCTCAATCCAAGCCCCAGTATCCGAATATCGAATTTCCAGCAGACCATCATGTTCAAAAATCGAATCTGCAAATTCGTCATCTGAAATTCTACTGCCATGAAATTGTCGAAAATTTTCACGATTTATCGATCTCATAATCAGAGCAGCGACCAACGAGTGCATAAAATGCCCATTCTTATCATATCCTGTCGATGCCAGTACGTAGTCAAGATGCCGGATGTAATGTGATGCTTTTCTTAGATTAAATTCAGATAAGGAAAATACAGAAAATAACGTTTCTATGGCATTTTGAAAATTGGAATCTATCGAACAACGTTCTTTACATTTTTCACTTAGTTCGGAATCGAGGAATTTTCTGCGGTCAACCGGCGGCAACCGGAAAGTCACGTCGATGAATTTCTCCAAGTAGCCGAATGAATCGAAGCGGTCGCCGTATACTGATTCTACGGAATGACTCAATTGATGTTGGTTTAGCGCTAAGACAAGCACGACGCTTTCTGCTGAGAACAAGTGTTTCGCCATCTCAAGAACATCAATCGCAAAAGTCGGTCGGCAGCGATCAAGTTCGTCAATCGCTATTACAAGGGGAACCTCATTTTCGGATTCATAGCTCGCGGCTAGTTTGCCTAAGTTGGTTCTAAAATCCTTCAAACGCTTTTTGTAGCGTTTGTGTTCATCAAAAGCATCATATTGGTTGTCTATGAAATCGAGACTCAAAGCACCGCTTGAACCAAATTTCAATGAAGCATTCGCTATTTCCTTGAAAATCTTTTTCGTCGCAGCATCAAGTTTTTCTTTTCGGCCGAACTTAGAGTCCAACTCACTCAGCTGGAAAGTCAGTTCAGACAGTATGCTCACTAATGCATTTGCCGAGTAGTCATTCTCCCATGCATTGAAGTGAACCACTGGGTAGCTATGGTCGATCAAACTTTGTGTCCATTGATTTAAGAATGTCGTTTTGCCTGTTCCCCAAGCACCATCAATGGCAACCACGGTTGGTGTGTCAATGTTGCGAATAAAAGTCGTCAATTCACCAGCTGTTTTTTCTCGGTCCAAAAGATCATGCTTGAACGGTTCGTTTTCAGGAACCTCAATCTGCTTTGCCCGCATACCTAATTTCATTGTCAATTCTTTGGTATTGATCAAATTATGACTGAATCGCACTTCGTATGCCGAAACCCACTACCCTTCTCATTGCTAATGAATTGTAGGAGTTTTTGGATTTTCTTCGGATTCTAAATGAATTGGAGGTTGAAGCGAAACCAATCATTTCGAGTAGTCTGTCGGGAGATATTGCCAAAAGTAGTGCTTGGCGGGGGTTGAAAAAAAGCGGCGCAACTGGTCTGGCTGCAGATTCACAAGATCTGCCTATCAAACCAGAGGGGCATGCCGCTCATGAGCAGGAACAGCCCTGTTTCGCTTGAAGCGCACGACAATTTCCGCGATCCGCTGGCCGAGATGGCGCGCGAGGGCGCCCGGCGGCATTCCGGTCCGCGCCGGTTCCGCCGTATGTCCGGAAGGCCGCGAGCGTCGAGGCGTTCGTGCCGTGGCTGTATCTGAAGGGCGTGTCCAGCGGCGAGATGGCCGAGACCCGGGATGATGCCGAGGCCGCGTTCAAGAGCTTCGTCGACACCTGCGGCGAGAAGTATCCGAAGGCGGCTGAGAAGCTGCCGGAGGACCGCGACGAGCTGCTGGCCTTCTACGGCTTTCCGGCCGCGCACTGGCAGAGCATCCGCACGACCAACCCGATCGAGTCGACGCTATCGACGATCCGGCACCGCACGAAGCGCTCGAGGGGATGCCTGAGCCGCCGGCTTCGAGCTCGGACTGTGCGCCGAGCGGCGCTGGCGGCACCTGAGAGGATTTAGAAAGCTTGGAAAGGTGGTGGAAGGTTTACAATTCAAAGACGGAATCGAGGTGAAGCACCCGAACGACCGGATGGCCGCTTGAATGCCGACCGACCGCCAAGCACTACTTTTGAAAATATCTCACGGATTTGGTGGGCCCAGAATGGCTGTAGTCGAATTTTTGAGATGATTTCCTTGCGAATGAGCCTTCTATTACAAAGAAGCAAACGTCAAACTACATGTAGATGGTGACTTGATCCCGCCACTACCGAAGAATTGACACGATTATCGAAAGTCACAAACCTACCTCCATGTTTGACGGCTAACGCAAGCAAATATGCGTCTGTAATTTGCTTGGGTCTTGTTAAATACTTCCACGATATGTTTTGCGTGGTCAAAAGACTTATGTCGTTTGACCAAAATTGATGATGTATAGATCCGACCGCTTCGCCAAGTCGGTCCGCTATTTGTGAAACTGACAGTGGGTTTGGATAACTTTTTTGAGACATTATTCTCAAACATCCATTTTCCGTTGTGGGACAGGTAGCCCAACCGGAATCGGCATTACTATCGAACCAATGCGTTGCCAAAGTATGCATTTCGTGCTGTTCATCTAGCAACGCAATCAGTACGTTCACATCTAGCAATGCTTGCACTTAGTCTCCAATTTGACTCCGTATTTTATCGATCAATTCGTTTGTGACGACACCACCTCGACTTGGGAAGGGTCGAAAACAATTCGATTTTGCATAGTCAATACTAACTTTTTGTATATTGGTTGACGCAATAATCTCTGTCGAGGTGGTTTTTACTTGCCTTTCAAAAGGTGAGACAATCCATCTGCTTTGAACAAATTCACTTTGCCAATTGAGTGTGTCAGGCAAATGGAAGCGGCTCGCAGCTGTTTGGCTAATTGAAGTTTCCGCAACTGTTTTGCACTTCGTCATTTCACTACCCAACCTTCGAAATTGACAAGTTCTCGAATCGAAGTTTCATTATCATCATCCCGATTAATTTCGATGTTTGCTCGAGAAACGAAATGATGGGCCTTATGCGATACACTCTCAATAATTGCACGTGTATATTCGGTACTAAGTTGTCTGTTCGTTAATTCTTCAGGAAGTGAATCAACATGCTGACGAAGCGCTTCGTTTCTTCTGCGGGTGTTTCTAAATTCCAATTCCTCAGAATAACTGCTACTGATTTCTTTTATCGCACGATAAAGTTTATCATCGCATTTGCCTACGCTAAGACCGAGTTCTTTTGCTTCTCTGCGATTGATTGTGTAATCATGACTTCCAGATTCCGAGCAAAGAAAATCCACTATTTTCTCAATCTTCTCCTGATCGCTTTCTCCCATAGCGAGCAAGCGCTTCGCCAAGTCGCGGATTTGTTGTCTAGATCGAAAAATTTGCCCTAATACAAGAGGGTGCACTTTTTTTGACAGATAAAGAAAAGCCTTAGTTGTTGCGGCGGCATCACCGCCATATTGCTTAGCTGCATCAAGATAGCCATTGACTGCTTCCACGCTAACCTCGGCTCGGGCATCGCTAATGGCACCAGGAATTGTGGGCCCCAGCGGGTGTTGAACCAATGGGTCAATGGGTCCCAAAGTAGCTTGCTTGGTCATTATTATTCGATCCGAACCTAAACAAATTAGAGTTCCTGAACTTCTGCACTTGCTCGGCGTAATCACTTCAAACTCTTCGCAAAACATGCGAATTAAATTTACCAAATTCCAAGCAGCAGCGGTGTCTCCACCCGGAGTGTATAACACGAGCGATATTTTTGGCACTGGACCTATCACATCTAAGTGATCAACAAATAGGTCAATAACATCTTGACCTATCTTAGTTTCTAAGCCTCGACGGTCGCCTGTTACATATAGAATTACCCTAGAATTTCTCTGATTTTCAACTTCCTCGAGAAGAGGCTTCCTATGATTTATGTTGGACACGTATTATCGATCTTTTCTGATTCTAGCCTAAAATTCTAATCGCAGTTTCACCTTAAAATCGCGTTAGGGTGGCTGCAAAAGGGGATAAAGCCTTGTACAATGGGGGTTTTTAACAAAATCACATTTCACCCGTTGGGTGAACCCGATCGGAGCAAGGCTTTATGGACATTCAATCATACAAGATTTCGACCACGAAAGACAAATGTATGTACTGGTTCAATACATATGAGACTTTTTAGGCAGCAAGTGCGCTTTGGTCGAAGTTTTCATTATACGCCTGCATGGGCGTGCGTTGTCCGAGCGCCTGATGCGGCCGGTAGGCGTTGCAGAGGCGCTCGAATTCGGCCAGCTCGACGTTCAGGGCGCCGACGCTCAGATCGCCGGCGCAGGACTGGTGGAACTCGTAGCGGCCGGCGGCGTTGGCGCGCTCCACGCAGCCGTTATGCTTGGGGCTTCTGGGCGGCAGCACGAACAGTTCGATGCCGCGCCGCTGGCAGGCGGTCTCGAACTCGGCCACGGACTCGCTGCCGCCGTCGACCTGCACCGACTCAATGTCGAAGGGCGCCCGGCGGATCAGATAGTCGAGGAACGTCGAGGCGCAGGCGGCGGTGGCGCGCGAGTAGGCGCGCATGCAGCAAAGCTTCGAGACCGGGCAGACGGCCTTGAACTCCTTGACCGCGAAGCCGGCCTCGATGGCGACGCCCGTGTGGTCGATCTGCACCATCTGGCCGGGCTTTCGCCCGCGGTCGCCGTAGCGCCAGCGTCGGGCGTGGCGGTCGAACTTGCGCCGCCGCTTGGGTTTCACGCGCCCGTAATGGAACGCGACGGGCTCGGCCCGGCCGGTGCGGACCAGGCGGGCGATCATGCGTCCGGTGGTGGAGGCGCTGGGCGCGAAGCCGCGCTCGCGCGCCGGCACGGCGCGGATCTTGGCGCGCCCCCAAAGCGGAAAGCGCTGCCGCGCCTGGCGCACCAGCTCGAGCTCGGCGGCGGTCCACTGGCGCTGCCGCCCTGCTCGCGCAGGCGCCGCTTCCAGCGGTACAGCGTCGCCCTGGAGCAGCCGGCCGCTTTGAGCGCGGCGCGTTCCGAGGCGCCTTCGCTGCGAAGCTCGTCGTAGAGCCGGATCAGGTCGAAGCGCTCGGCGGCCTGGGTCGAAACGGGTTCGCGGATCGGATCGATGCGATAAAATCTGCGGTGCGGAGATTTGATTTGCATGGTGCGTCCTCCCGCCTTTCGGCGATGGTTTTTGTTTAGCTCCATGCTACCTGAAAAATTTTCGCGCCGCCCGCCTCCTCCCTTCGGACTGCGTCCTTCGGGAGGAGGCGGGCGGTCTCACTTGTATCTGAACCCAGACAATCGGCTTCGCGAAGCGGCTTGGCGGCACTGGCCGAGCCGGTGCGCAAGCTGGGGCTCGACTTCCATTTCGAGCGGCCGGTGCCGGAGCCGGGCAGCAACCGCGGCTTGCGCCCGGGGGCGCAGCTGCGCGAGGAGATGCCGCTGCTGGAGCTGCTCGGCATCCGCCGGCTGCCGGGCGACGCCCTGAGCCGGTGGCTGCGGCACTGCGAGAAGTCTTCGGCGGAGTTCACGTACAAGAAGGAGCGGGGCTGCATGCCGATCGTCGGCCATATCGCCGAGACCGGCATGGCGGCGGGTGCGGAGTTTCGGGGCGGCTCGGTCTCGCCGAACGCGCGCAACTTCGAGTTCGTCCGCCAGTGCGAGCGCGCCCTGCCCAAGGGCGCCGAGGCGCATCGCGCCCGCATCGACGCGGCCGGCTACCAGGCGAGGATCATCAACCACTTCACGAGCCGGGGAATCGGCTACGCGATCCGCGCCAGGCTCGACGCGAGCGTGGCCGAGCAGATCAGGGCGCTGGACGAGTCGCGGTGGCAGCCCTTCATCGAGCGCGACGGGACGGCGAGCCTGGCGCAGCAGACGGCGCGGTTCCTGCACTCGATGAACGACACGCCCGAAGCGTTCGCGGCGGTGGTGCAGCGGCTTAGAAAATCCGGCCAGCAGGAGCTCGGGCTCGATTGCCCGCAGGCCGGCGACACCCTGTCGCAGGGCGGCTACATCTACCGGGCGCTGGCGACCAGCTTCTGCCGGTGGAGCGACTCGCGGGCGGTCCGCTGATGCGCCAGGCGCTGGACGCGAGCTGCGAGTCGATGCGCATCGAGACCTTTCGCCGGCGGCCCTGCTGCAGCAATGGCATTCTGACAAGGGGCGACGTTTTCTAGCGGACGCAAGCTTTTGACAATGCGGGAAAGGAGGGCCGGCTCGGACCTTTTCGCCGAGGGGGTCGGCAATTGCCTCGGCATATTCGATAATAGATTGCCCGAACGCTTGCGCGCGCTGCGCGGGCGGATGCAAGCGAGGGGATTCGAAGATGGACGAGAGCATTGCGAAGCTGAAGCCGGGCGCGTTTTGCGAGCGCACGGCGGAGCTGTTTCCGGCGCTGAGCCGCAAGGAGCTGGCTCGGACGGTGTGCGAGCATCTGGACTGGCGCGCCGGTTCCGGCGAGGACAGCGTGCATGCGGGCTTGAAGCTGCTCGAGACGCTCGAGTCGCAGGGTGTTCCGGCGCTGCCGGCGAAGCGGCATGAAAGGAAGCTGCGCGGCGCGCTCAGGGCGCCGGACAGGACTGCGGCCGGCGAGCCGGGCGAGCGGCTCGAGTGCGGCTTGTCCGAACTGGGCGGGGTGTCGCTGGAGGTGGCGCAGTCCGAAGGCGACCGGGCGCTGTCCGACGAGCTGGTGGACCGCTGCCGCGAGCCGGGGCATGCCGGCCGGCGGGCCGCCATCTGAGCCGCTTCATCGTCGCCGGCGATGGCCGGCGGCTGGGATGCCTGCTGTTCCAGCGCGCCTCGAACAGGCTTCGGCGCCGCGACGAGTGGATCGGCTGGGACGGCAGGCGGTCCGACCGGCGGCTGGAGCGGGCGGTCTGCAACTCGAGGTTCCTGATCCTGCCGCGGGTGCGGGCGGAGAATCTGGCGAGCCATGCGCTGTCGCTGTCGGCGGCGCGGCTGGCGGACGACTGGCAGGCGCGCTGGCAGGCGCGCCCGGCGCTGGTCGAGACGTTCGTGGACGGGCGGATCCGCGAGGGCGCGAGCTACCGCGCCGCGGGCTGGGAGCATGCCGGCCGCAGCGCGGGCGACCGCAGCAAGGGCAAGGCGCCCAAGGACGTGTATCTGAAGGCGCTGCAGGCCGATGCGAGAGCGGTCCTGCGCCACGAGCGGCGCACGCGCAAGAAAAAGGCCGCGGCGCTCGCGCAGGCGGCGGCCTCGGCGATGTGCGCGGCGCGGATGAAAGTCGGCGCGGAGGCGTTCGCCGAATGCCGCCGCCGGATCGCCGGGCGCCTGGGCGACGAGCAGGTCGAGCGCTGGCGCGGTCGGCGGCTGTTCGCGGTCGACGGCGCCAGGATCAGCGTGCCGCGCGAGCTGCTCGAGGACGGCTGCAGCCTGCCGAGTCCGGGCGCCCGCTGCCCGCAGGGCCTGTGCAGCTGCCTGCAGCGCCCGGACGACCGCATGCCGATCGACTTCGAGCTTTCGGCGCGCCTTTGCGAGCGCAGCCTGGCGGCGACGCATCTGCCGCGCCTGAGCGCCGGCGAGGTCGCGGCCTGCGACCGCGGCTGCTGCCCGTTCGAGCTCCTATGGGACCATGTCCGCCGGAATGTCGACTGCGCGAACCGCCTGCAGCGCAGCAGCGCGGCGCAGTTCGAGCGGTTCATCGAAAGCGGCGAAAGCGAGTGCATCGCGCGGGCGCTTCCAGGCAAGGATGCCCGGCGCAAATGGCGCCGGTCGCATCCGGGCGAGCCGCCGCCGCAGCCGGTCGCGGTGCGATGCGCGCGCATCGAGACCGGCGGCGAGGATTTCTTCATCGCCGCCACGCCGGCCGATGCCGAGCGGCTGCCGCTGCCGGCGATCGGCGACATCTGCCGCGGGCGCCGGGGCATCGAGGAGCTTTGCAAAGTGTCCAAGCAGCTGGCCGAGGTCGAGCAGCTCCGCGCCCGCACCGGGCGCGGGGTCCGCCAGGAGCTGTTCGCCCATTCCGCGATCGTCGCGCCGGCGCGCTCGCTCGGCAACTTCGCCGAGCAGGCGGTCGGCGCCTGCGCGGACGACGGCGCCGCCGTGCAGGCGAACTTCAAAAATGCGCTGGCGACCGTCGCCCGGCAGCTCGAGGCGGCCGTGCTCGGGCATGCGCGGCTGGCCGCCGAAGCGGTCTCGAATATTGTCGAGGGCATCGCCTCTTGCACCGGCAAGACGCGGCCCGGACGGTCGTATCCGAGAGTGTCGAAGCGCCCCGACGACCGCTTCCGCAACCCGAACCGCAAATCAGGCAAGGCGGCGCTGCCGGCAGCATGGCGGCGGGGCGGCCGGCGGAGCGGTGCGCCTTCTTAAGTGAATGCACCCTTTTCCTTAAGTGAATGCCATTGCCTGCTGCAGGGCGGGCAAGATCGCGCGCCATGCCAGGGGCCGGGCCTTGAAGCTGTGCGACGCGCGCGCGGCGCGGCGGCTTAGCGACGCCATCGGCATGATCCGGGCGATGGCCCTGGCGCCGCAGCCGCCGGAAACGCAAAAAAAGCATCGCGCGCACGACAAAAAAACCGGCTGCGTCCCGGCGCGTTGCGGACTGTCATTGATCTTTCGCCCCGGTTCCGCTCCTCCGCCCTTTCCGGCCGCGTCCCGCCCGCAAGCCCGCCCGGCATCGCCGCGGCGAGCGCCAAAATCTCTCCGCGCCCCGGATTTCGGCAAAATCCGCCCCAAAAAAATCTCTAACGCGGATTTTGGGTTTCACAGCAGAATTGACGATAGCAGCAAATTAGTTCCAGCTCTTTGCGTTGGAGCATTGGTTTCGTTGCGCTCAATAATTGATAATTTGCTGTAAATTCAATACGTTTGAATTGGTGGACCCGGAAGGACTGTAGTCGAACCGTTGAGGCTATACGATTTCAAATCAGAATATTGACATCTTGAATGAAATGTGACGGGAGACTTGCCTTGAATTGTTCTTACCCTGTCAGGCCGCTTCCGGCGGACGGATAGCACTCAAAAAATCTGCTCCCTTCTGCATCGCAAACTCAAGTTCATAATTGATCTGAAGGTTGATCTAACTGTGCGCATCTGTATTGAAATATCGCGCCAAGCGCCATGCAGTACTCGCTGTAATTCCTCGGCGACCGAGAACAATATCATTGACGCGAGAGGTTGTCACTCCAAGTGCCGTGGCGGACAGACCATGCGGTTCCATGAAGTCATGCTTCAGAACCATCACCCGGATGGACAGGCTGCATTATTTTCATTCCGCTTTCTCCAACTCTTGATTTGTGATAGTCAACAATTTCGACATCTTGGTCGTCTCCGTCCACATAGCGAAAACAATCACCGGGAACATCACAATCATTCAGGCAGCCTTTACAATGCGTTCTTGAGATTCTCGGACGCTATATCGTATCGATAGATTTTCGAACCCAAGGCAACAGATGATCAAAATCACAAGTCTGTGACTGAATTAGTCCAGCCAAAAACTGATATGTGTCATTCGGCTTGACTTCGAATCGGTAGCTGTTCAATCGAAAAAAAACATCTGTGCCAAAAAATGCCACGCGTTTATTTCTGTCGATAAAGGGATGAGTAATGATCAGAGATTCAAACAATGCGGCACCCATCTCCGCTAGGTCATTGTAGTATCCGGTTTGAGGTCTGTACAATGCGCTAAGCAACAATCCACGGTCCCGAATTCCTGATTGGCCGCCAAATCGCTCAATTAAGGATTTGTGGATTGCAAGAATCTCTTCAAGAGTCAAGAATT
Source organism: Arenicellales bacterium (assembly GCA_965214875.1). Lineage (GTDB taxonomy): Bacteria > Pseudomonadota > Gammaproteobacteria > Arenicellales > JAJDZL01 > CBDAUN01. Next base: position 412,735 of record OZ243980.1, read on the forward strand.
GAATCACCTAGCCAGCAGTTTCCCCAATTCTTCGTTTTGTTCCATGGATAATTCTAAGTGTGTTAATACAACCGGTCTGATACGTTGTCGCTGAACGTATTCCCGTATAGCATCGGTCAACAAACCGGAAACATTCTGATGGCGTTCCTGGGCCAGTGCTTTGAAGTCTTGCCAAACAGCCTCATCAACTTTTGAACTGATTTTGATATTTTTCATAAGGATGGTTATACACTACTGTCATGACATGTCATGCTTTGTCATTCTGCCCGGGTGCGATTGAAAGTGAAGCGCGAGGTTTTCGGCAGCCGTCACCCCGTCTGCCGGGTGACATTGTCTCTGCTTAGATCCCTGTCCTGCACTCTTGATCCAACTCCAACCACCCTCAGATCCGATAAAGAGTAATTGCCGAGTTATTTGAGGTTTTCGATGCCGCTCTCAAGCAATTCTAGGGTTAGCTCCTGTGCTATGATGGTGAAAAATGAATACGAACATCGAGACAAAGCGTCGTCCCCTGCCGATAGGGATTCAAACCTTTTCTATTCTCCGTGAAGAGGGCTATTACTATGTCGACAAGACACCCCTGATTCGAGAACTTATCCGGAGTGGGCGACATTATTTCCTCTCCCGCCCCCGTCGTTTTGGCAAGAGCCTCCTGGTTGATACCCTGCAGGAACTGTTTGAAGGAAACGAGCCCTTGTTCCAAGGCTTGGATATCCACCCGCATTGGGACTGGTCGGCCAAGTATCCGGTCATGCGCCTGAGTTTTGGTGGAAACGTCAGTACGCCAGAGTCTGTGGAGAAAAATGTACTCAACCAACTACGCGGAATCGAATCGACATTTGACCTGAAATCTTCTCCAGAGGTGTTGGAAGCTCCCGATCGACTTCGGAATCTATTGGCTGATTTGCACCAAAAGACGGGGAAACAGGTCGTGGTATTGATCGATGAATATGATCGACCTGTGCTGAATGTGCTGGAGGATAAAGAGAAGGCGAGAGAAAACAGGGATACCTTGCGTGATCTCTACAGCATACTGAAGGATGCAGAAAAACATATCCGTTTTGTGTTCGTGACCGGCATCACGATGTTCTCGAAAACCAGTTTTTCGTCGGGTCTCAACAATCTTGACGATATCAGTCTCTACCCACCCCTCGCGACCATCTGCGGGTATACGGATCATGATATAGACACCGTGTTTGCCCCGGAGCTTCCCGGACTGGACCGGGACGAGATTCGCAGGTGGTACAACGGCTACCACTGGCTTGGCGAAGAGAAACTCTACAATCCACACGACATTCTTCACCTGTTCAGGAAGCGGGAATTTCAGGAACACTGGTTCCACTCTGGCGAACCCGGTTATCTGTACCGGCTGTTAATGGCAAGAAAAGTCAGCCCCATGGAATTGGAACATCGCGTGGTAGATGCGGCTCTGGTGTCAAAATTCGAACTTGACAGGTTCAGTCATGAAGCATTATTGTTCCAGTCTGGCTATCTAACCATTACCAGAAAGGAACTGCAGGGAAGTCGCATCAAGTACCATCTGGACTATCCGAACTTTGAGGTGCAGAGCAGCTTCAACCTAGGTCTTGCGGAACACTTGACAGGGTGTGGCGAAGCGGTAGCAGAGGCAGGAGAAAGTCTCATTGAAGCACTCGGGAACACCGACTTTCAGGCGTTCCGGGAGAAGATCCAGTTACTGCTTGAGGAGATTCCCTATGAATGGCATGCCAGTGGCAAGCTTGGCCGTTATGAGTCCTGGTATGCGAGTTTGTTGTACATGAGTTTCAGAACAACTCAGGTTGATCTCAAGACAGAGGATTCGTCAAGCCATGGGCGATCGGACATGGTATTGCTGCATCAAGGTCAGGTGTTTGTGCTTGAGTTCAAGATGGTGGAAGACGACAAAGGAGTGCGGGAAGCACTGGACAGTGCCATCACGCAGATACGGGAAAAGTGCTATGCTGAGAAGTATCGAGGACGCGGGGAGCCGGTCCACCTGATCGGCATGGTGTTTAGCCGCAGCAAACGTAATCTGATCGATATGCGCGTTGAAGCACTTTAACGTTTTCATGCCAACATTCTACAAGTATGTGGAGTCGGTGAGGTGATGGAGTGCCTTGAAGCATGTAATAGTCCTGATTCGGTTGAATGCGTGGATTCCGCTCGTACAGGGTTAGCTGATCGAGATTGAGTCGGAGCATGGATTCTGGAATCGGTTCGGGTGAACTCGGAATTTCTGCATCAGGTGAACCAAGGAGTACGGTCTGCAAAACCCCGGTGATGCGATCAATGTCTTTCATCTTTCCCTCTGCGGCATGGGTAGTGAATCTGCAAACAACTCTTCAGATAGACTGGTCATGATATCAGGCCCACAAGGGGGTTTGCCGCGTCTGCGCCGATCGATCTTATGCACCGGACATTGTGTCGATGCCGCAGAACGGTAGGCTAAGGTATCGGTGATTCGCGTCTTTAACAGTCGAATCTAGTCGCGATCTTCGGCTTCAAAGAGTCGAGTCAGTGCTTCGGCATACAGATTGGCATCCCGAGTACGAGAGACGCCGAACAAGATGGTGTACAGGGTTCCGACTTGCAGGTCGAGCCGGGATGCCATGATGTGTGCCTCTGAGACAATGCGCACCGTTCCACGATTGAATTCGGTCGCCGACATCTTGTCAGTCCGAACCGGAGACAAGATGATGTCTCCGGCAAAGATGGCGGATTCCTGCAAGGGGTCGATTGCGCCCCGGGTATCAATCAGAATGTAGTCATAGTCGCTTTGAATTTGATTAAGTATGTAGTGCAAGCGTTGTCGACCATCCGCAGTATGCAAAATAAAATTTTGCAGTGCTCCTTTTGGGTCATTCGAATAGATGATGTCGAGGTTAGGAATGGTGGTTTTTGAGATCACATTGTCGATGCTGGCCTCGATTCCGTTCGGGGCTTCGGTGTGGAGGGGGTAGTAGGAGGAAAGCGCGGGCTGAATGTCGGCATCGACACACAGCACACGTTTATCCAGGCCGGCTAGATAGCCGGCAAGATTAGCGACTAAGGTAGTTTTACCTACGCCACCTTTGGTATTGGTTACTGCAATAATCAACTGTCTTAACGAATATGATTCCATAAGACATTTGATGGATAGCAACTAACATGAATTCTAATTTAATACTATAAGAAAACAACAACATAAAAAAATATGGTGGGCCAGAAAGGAATGTATTCGAACCGTTGCGGCTATTCGATTTCAAATCAGAATATCGCCATTTTCAATGAAGACTGACAGGAGACATGCCATAAGTTGTGCTCACCCTTTCAGGCCGCCGCCAGCGGGCGGATAGCACTCAAAATATCTGATTCACCCCGCTTCGCAACTTCAAGCTCATAATTGGTCGGAAGATTGATCCAGCTGTGCGCATCTGTATTGAAATATCGAGCTAAGCGTAATGCAGTGCTTGCTGTAATTCCCCAGCGACCGAGAAAAATGTCATTGATGCGAGAGGCTGTCACTCCAAGTGCCTTGCCCAGTGCCGTGGCGGACAGAGACCATGCGGTTCCATGAATTCGTGTTTCAGATTCTCACTAGGATGGACAGGTTGCAGTCCTTTCATGCCATTTCTCCAACTTCTCATTTGTGATCGTCAACAATGTCGACATCGTACGCATCTACGTCCACATAGCGAAAACAAATCCAGCGTTGACTATCGACCCAAATGCTGAAACGACCCTTGCAGTCGCCTCAAAGGGGACTCAAGCCGATTTCCCGGATAGAAATAGCAGTTTCTTAATTTATCGATGGATGCAATACGTTCTGCTAAGCGTACCAACAATCCCGCATAAGGCAGTCTGACACATCATTACCGCTGCCGCTATTTCTCCCTATAAACCCCCATTCATAACAAAGAATTGTCCGGGTTCAGATACATGTGAGACCGCCCGCTCTTTCCCGAAGGACGTAGTCCGAAGGGAAAGAGCGGGCGCGCGAAAACATTTTCAGGCAGCATGGCGCTTGATCATAATCCAACAGCCGAAAGGTGGGAGAAAGCGCCATGCAAATCAAATATCCGCACCGCAGATTCTGCCGTCTCGCTGCGGTCCGCGACGAACTTTCGCCGCAGGCCGCCGAGCGCTTCGACAAGCTCGCGCTGTTCGACCAGCTTCGGCAGCGCCAATGGACCGCTTGCGAGCTCGAGCTGGTGCGCCGGGCGCGGCAACGCTTTCCGCTGTGGGGGCGCGCCAAGATCTGCGCCGTGCTGGCGCGCGAGCGCGGCTTCGCGCCCAGCGCCTCCACCACCGGACGCATGATCTCCCGCCTGGTCCGCACCGGCCAGGCCGAGCCGGTCGCGTTCCACTACGGGCGCGTGAAGCCCAAGCGGCGGCGCAAGTTCGACCGCCACGCCCAGCGCCGGCGCTGCGGCGCCCGCGGGCGAAAGCCCGGCCAGATGGTGCAGATCGATCATATGAGCGTCGCCATCGAGGCCGGCTTCGCGGTCAAGGAATTCAAGGCCGTGTGCCTGGTCTCGAAGCTTTGCTGCATGCGCGCCTACTCGCGCGCCACCGCCGCCTGCGCCTCGACGTTCCTCGACCACCTGATCCGCCAGGCACCGTTCAATATCGAGTCGGTGCAGGTCGACGGCGTGCAGCGAGTTCATGGCCGAGTTCGAGACCGCCTGCCAGCGGCGCGGCATCGCCCTGTTCGTGCTGCCGCCCAGAAGCCCCAATTGCAATGGCTGCGTCGAGCGCGCCAACGCGGCCGGCCGATACGAGTTCCACCAGTTCTACGCCGGCGAGCTGAGCGTCGGCGCCCTCAACGTCGAGCTGGCCGAATTCGAGCGCCTCTGCAACGCCTGCCGCCCGCATCAGGCGCTCGGACAAACGTCGCCCATGCAGGCGTATAACCGGAACTTCAACCAAGGCGCGCTTGCCGCCTGAAAAGTCTCATATGTATTGAACCCGTACAGCTAATTGACAAGTTGCTTGCTGCCGATTTTTCTTGCTCGACTTATGTTGAATATCCAAAATACGTTAGATTGACATCCAACCCTCTCCAGGTTTCCAAACCGAATCGAAGTTTTCATTTGCGACGATTGATCTGACAGGCGGCAAAATGAATTGACGCAATTGCTGTTGCACCTGTTCTAGAGAATCAGGCACAGAGTCATTTTCCAATTTCCGCAGAAATCCTTGCCACTGTGCGCATTTCAGCGGATCGTCTGCGAACTCTCGCGTCAATGCCAACGGAATATCCGTCGGTATCAGCGTATTTCGCGCATTGAAAGTTTTGCGAATCGCGGCCGCTAGATTTTGACCATTAAATGACATTGTCTCCGATATCACCAACAGATCGAAAATGTCTTTCATACGACTGTTCACAATCCCGAAATCAACCAGAATTTGAAATTTTTCGGCAATAGCGGTTTCGGGAGGATACACCCTGATTTTCGGAGCAGGCATATCTAATAGCGTTGGAAATTCAACCTCAAGTGCAGGGGGTGTCACCACATCGCCAAATCCAATGTCAATCTGCATGGGTAATCTGGCTTTGGTAATTTGAGCGGTTAATTTAACCCGAATACCACCATTACCGGACTCGCGCCGAATAAATGACGATTTCACAGTCTCTTCACGGAATCTGATACCGTCTCCAGGTGCATCAAGGACACACAGACTTTTGATAACCGACTCGACATCTTCGCGCTTCATTTCCCCAAATCCCAAAAAGTCCAAGTCCCGAGTCGGGCGAATTTCTTCCAATGTCCATATTCGAAACAGATTCGCACCTTTCAAAATGAGTCTGTTTGCGTAAGTTGAAACTCCGATTCGATACAGAAATCGCTCATTCGCATAGTGAGTCATTGTTAACTGGATATCTTTGCTGGAAGCGTTAGCCAATCGAACAAGTTGGTTTCTAACGTTCCACTCACTATCGTGCTTGTTTGAATCTGTCATACAATGGCTTCCAAATACGGTCTCATAATACTGGCTACTCGATTGATTTTCGCAAACCGCCAGATTTCATTGACAGTGGCTTGTTTACGAGATAGACATTCCTTTAGAGCTTCAATCGCAACATCAGTCCCTACCTTGTTTCGATGCTTGAAACAGTCGGCGACCGTTTTGGCTGGAATTGTAATTGGCACCGACACCCCCTCAATCCTATGACGCTCCAAACCTACCGAAAGTGCTTCAGAACTGGAACGAATAACTCGCAACGACATGGGTGAACTCACAGGTGTCCATCTACCATGTTCAATAAACACCCAAACCTGGTGTGGCAATTGAGTAGTCAATATGTGGAATTGGAGTGCTGACAGAAGGCAGATTACACCGTGTGGGATCGCTTTCGATGCCACTGCCAAACTGTGCGAAACAGTAATTTCTGCTTCTGTGTATTGATAGATACCACGTCCTATACGCAACAATACACCCTCATCCTGAAGCCGCCGCAGATACGTATGAGGCACACCTGCAGCATAAAAGTCTTTAGCCCGCAGCATCGTACCGCTACGGGCCAATTCCAAAGCCCGATCTCGTAATTTTTCTCTATTCAAAAAACTTGAATGTCTTTATTCTATATAACCGATGTTAATTATATAGTTTTTATAACAATTTGTGTCGGGCGACTTCAATTCGTTAGGCCACAAAATTGAACGCATCAAATCCCGAACTTTTAACGAACCAGGTCTAACGGTGGTTACTCCATTCAACTAAATCATCAATGAGCACACCTAGTACTAGTGATGACCGCAGCAATTCCAGTCCGGCAAACCAGCCGCCGCTGGCGCTGTGTGCGGGAAACGCTGCAAAACACTGCCTGGCCGCCAACACGCGCCCGAGACACCTGCCCGCGCTCGGCGAGCTTGCAAAGTGCGCCGTAGGTCTGCACCTCGACCCGCTCACTGAGCTCGGCGGCCCGGTACCCAGCTGCTGAGATGTCGGTCAGATGCGCTGCGGTCGCCAGCAGCGAGCCATGAAGGGAAAAGCGCCGGTTCTCATGGTCTCTCCAATATGACAGAATAGAATTATCAAGAGCAGAATAATATCACTTGCCTTAAGCGAAAAAACCGCCCTAAGGCGGTTTTTTCTCCCCTAGCTCCATTGAACTAAATTCACAAGGGGTAAGATTCTAATTGTCCGGTCTCACATGTATCTGACCCCGGACAATTGACTTCGCGAAGCGGCTTGGCGGCTGATGCCGGAGCCGGCGGAGTTTCGGGGCGGCTCGGTCTCGCCGAACGCGCGCAACTACGAGTTCGTCCGCCAGTGCGAGCGCGCCCTGCCCAAGGGCGCCGAGGCGCATCGCGCCCGCATCGACGCGGCGGGGTATCAGGCGAGGATCATCAACCATTTCACGAACCACGGCATCGGCTACGCGATTCGCGCCAAGCTCGACAAAAGCGTGGTCCGGCAGATCAGGGTGCTGGACGAGTCGCAGCGGCAGCCCTTCATCGAGCGCGACGGGACGGCGAGCGAGACGCAGCAGACGGCGCAGTTCCTGCACTCGATGAACGGCACGCCCGAAGCGTTCGCGGCGGTCGTGCAGCGGAGGCGAAAGTCCGGCCGGCAGGAGCTCGAGCTCGACCGCCCGCAGGCCGCCGACACCCTGTCGCAGGGCGGCTTCGTCTACCGGGCGCTGGCGACCAGCCTCTGCCGGCGGAGCGATTCCAAGGTGATCCACCGATGCAACCGCAGAGGGGAAGACTCGGAGAACCGCATCCGCGAGCTTCGATGCGCATCGAGACCTTTCGCCGCCGGCTGCATTGCAAGGCGGGCAAGATCGTGCGCCATGCCAGGGGCCGGGCGCTGAAGCTGTGCGACGCGCGGGCGGGGCGGCGTTTGAGCGAGGCGGTCGGCATGATCCGGGCGATGGTCCTGGCACCGTAGCCCTCCCCCTCAAAAAAATTGCCTCGCCCGCGAAAAAAAGCAGTTGCGCCCCGGCGCACTCTAGATTGTCATTGATCTTTCGTCCCGGTTCTGCTCCTCCGCCCTTTCCGGCCGCGTCCCGCCCGCGAAGCCCGCCCGCCATCGCCGCCGCGAGAGCCGGAATCTCCCCGCGCTTCGGATTTCGGCGAAAATTCGCCCAAAAAAATCTCTAACGCGGATTTTGGGGGGGGGTAAAGTGGTTTACATTATTCACAGTTGATAAATTACCCGGAAAGGCAGGGAATAAATGTCGGTTAAATTAAAAACCAATCAAATAATGGTGGGCCCGGAAGGACTCGAACCTTCGACCCATGGATTATGAGTCCACTGCTCTGACCAACTGAGCTACGGGCCCCCTACGCAATAAGATGCCGCAAGGGAGCGGAAGAAAAGCCTGAAATCAGCTTTCTATAAACAGTCTAAGAGTCTCAGAGCGCGAAGGATGCCGCAGTTTTCGCAATGCCTTGGCTTCGATTTGCCGGATCCGCTCGCGCGTCACATCAAACTGCTTTCCCACTTCTTCCAAGGTGTGGTCGGTGTTCATCCCGATGCCGAAACGCATCCGCAACACCTTCGACTCTCGTTCTGTCAGCGACTCCAATGCCGAGTCGGTCGCGGTTCGCAACCCCACCTCCGTGGCAACATCCAGCGGCGCATGCGCCGACTTGTCTTCAAGAAAATCGCCCAAGTGAGAATCTTCATCCTCACCGACAGGTGTCTCCATGGACATTGGATCCTTAGCGATCTTCATCACCTTGCGCACTTTCTCAACCGTTACTTCCATACGCTCGGCCAGTTCGTCAACCGTCGCGTCGCGCCCGGTTTCCTGAAGAATTTGACGTTGAACCCGCGCTAGCTTATTGATTGTCTCGATCATGTGGACCGGTATCCTGATCGTTCGAGCCTGATCGGCGATTGAGCGGGTGATCGCTTGCCGAATCCACCAGGTGGCATAGGTCGAGAACTTGTAGCCGCGCTGGTACTCGAACTTGTCTACGGCCTTCATCAAGCCGATATTGCCTTCCTGGATCAAGTCGAGAAACTGCAATCCGCGATTGGTATACTTCTTCGCGATCGAGATCACCAGGCGCAGGTTGGCTTCAACCATCTCCTTTTTGGCTTTGTTCGCTTGCGCCTGGCCTTGCGAGATGAGTCGGTGCAGATCCCTTAGCTCTTCAATCGGAATACCGATGCGCTGCTCATGCTCGCGCAGCTTGTTTTGCGTATAGCGAATTTCGTCGCGATGCTCTTCCAGTATCTGCTTGCCTTTCTCATTGCAATGCTGCTTTAGCTTTGAGACGAGATTGCGATGCGTCAAGTTGTACTTCAAATCGTTTTGAACCGCCTCTCTCGCGTCCGAAGAAAAGCTGGCCTGTTTGGTGCAAATGTCAAGAATCGCTCTGCCTCGCTCGATTACTTCGGCATTGGCTTCGTGAACCGTGGTGAACACCCAGTCGAAGTTGCGCGGCGAGAACTTGATCAGCAGAAACTCCGATGCCAGCACTTGCTGATACTTGCGCACTTTTTCACAGCCGACAGATTCGCGCTCGATCGCATTTCTCAGCATCTTGTAGTTCCGGCGAATCTTGCTGAACTTTGCGAAGATCTCCTCTTCGCTAGGTCCGGTGTATTCCACCTTGCCGTTGACGACAACTTTCGGTTTCGGCTTCACATACGATGTCGGGCTGTTTTTTGGAATCAGATCGACGACCAGATCATTCATGCGCATCAAGCCTTCTTCAACACTGTCGAACTTTGCGATCAGCTCCTCGTAGATGATAGGGCATTGAGCAACAGCTTCGGTGGCCTTGCGCAAGCCCGCTTCGATTCGCTTGGCAAGCTTGATCTCTTCTTGCCTGCTCAGCAAGCTGATGGTCCCCATTTCGCGCATGTACATGCGCACCGGATCGGTGGTCCGTCCGAACTCGCCTTCAACCGCATTGGTCAGTACCGCTTCAGCCTCTTCTGCCGCGTCCTCATCATCCGCACTTTCGTCGGCTTTGAGTAGCAGACTGTCCGGGTCCGGCACCGTATCGAACACCTCGATTTCCATATCGTCAAACATGTTGACGATATTCTCGATTTGCTCGGTGTCATTCATGTCCTCGGGCAAATGATCATTGATTTCCTTGAAGGTGAGGAAACCCTGTTTTCGTCCCTTGATAATCAGATTCTTCAATCCTAGAGGCTTGCTGTCGTCGGCCATAAGACAAGTTCTCCGTGTTGATTAGTTGATGCGGTGCTGGAATGACTCGCGATCATAGCGCGACCGAGAATCGGCAAACGAATCATTATATCGAAACCGGCACGGCTATGACAAGCCTTTGCTGGCTAACAGATCATTGACCAGTTGCCGCGCTCTGCGCATGTCCCGATTGTTGGAGTCGAGCAATTTCGACATTTCAGCATCGATTTTCTCGTCAAGCAGTCGCGTGCGTATCTTAGATATGATGCCGCGAAATTCGGATTCAAGATTTGCGTCTGAAATTCGATGATCGAAGCTGACCAGTTCGGAAAATCGGTCATGCGACTCGGAGCCCCGGAAGCGTTCAACTAAGCCGGCTGTGGTCAGTTCAGGGGCATCTTCCAAGACCTCCGATATTTCGCCGAGCAGCCGCATGCTGGCAACTTTCGCGCTTGCCAGTTCTTCGACGCAGTCAATCAAGACGGCCAGCTGGGGATTTTGTATCAGCACTGCAAGCGCTTTTGTCGGCAGGTCGATTGCGATCGGTCCCTTGGGCACGCTTCGCTGATGCTTGGCTGATGGCCGGCTCGCAACCGCATAGGTCGTCTCAAGATGCCGCACGTCCAGCTCGGTCATCGAGCTGAGGTGTTTGATCATCAAAACGCGCAAGGCACCTTGCGGCAGCTTTGCAAAAATCGGCTTGAACTTCTCGATCAGCTTAGCCCGCGCATCGAACCGCTTCATGTCGATGCCCGACGCGAGCGACGAAAAAATGAACCTCTCGATCGAGGTTGCCTCCGACATGTGCCCCTCGAATCCGGCAGCGCCTTCATCGCGAATCAGCGAATCAGGGTCGTGGCCTTGCGGCAGAAACATGAAGCTCGCCATTTTGCCGTCGACCATCATGGGCAAGACAGCTTCCAAAGCGCGCCATGCCGCCTTGCGGCCGGCCGTGTCGCCATCAAAGCAGAATACGATATGCGAAGCGGTTTGAAACAGTCGCCGCACATGCAGCTCGGTGGTTGCAGTCCCAAGCGTTGCCACCGCGTACTTGATTCCGCATTGAAACAAAGCCAGCACATCGGTATAGCCTTCGACGACCAGTATCTTGTCCGCCGCCCGCGCGGCACTGAGTGCGTGATTCAGTCCGAACATCTCGCCGCTTTTGTTGAATAGCGGCGTCTCGGGAGAGTTAAGGTACTTCGGCTCGCCTTCGCCGATCACTCTGCCGCCGAATGCGATCACACGGTTGCGCCGGTCCATGATCGGAAACATCAGGCGATTGCGAAACCGGTCATAGGTTTTCTCTTGCTCGTTGGTCACGGTCAGGCCGCATTTATGGAGCAGCCTTTTCGCCTGGTCGGTCTTGCCGAAGCGCGACAAGATGAAATCCCACGAGTTCGGCGCATAGCCTAAGCCGAAGCGCTCGGCAGTTTCGGGCGATATTTTTCGAGATTTCAAATAGGCTCTTGCGTCGTCGGCATCTTTGCCGCGCATCAGATGATTTCGGTAGGCATCTTGAACTTCATCCATCAGCTTGAGCATCAGCTGAAAGTCGCCGTTTGCTTGATAGCTGCCAGCCTTTTTAGGCATTTCGACACCGGCTATGGAAGCAAGCTCTTCAATGGCATCTGGAAACGGCAGATTCGAATAATCCATCAGGAAAGAAACGACATTGCCGCTTTTCCCGCAGCCGAAACAGTGGTAGAACTGCTTGGCGGGACTGACGTAGAACGATGGGGTGCGCTCCTCATGGAACGGGCAGCACGCCTTGTATTCGCGTCCGGCTTTTTGCAGTCTTATATGGCGCTCAATCAAGCTGACGATGTCAGATCTTGCAATCAAGTCGCTGATAAATTCATCGGGAATGCTTCCTGGCATGGGACTGGCTACGCTCCGAAGTAATGGTCTTGATCGGTGTGAGGGAGATTTTTAGTTTAACACATTATCGGATTTAAGCGGCTTGCGCGATCGCAAAACCTTTTCCGGCGCAACAATAATGGCAGGGGGCGGGCTATATCGGCACCGCGCAGGCGACTAGGTGTCGCGGCTTTTGACAGCAGAGCGAATGTGGATTGCAATCACCAGCACGATCAGCGCGAAGATTGCCGCTGCAATAGGCCGGTCGACAAAATCAAGCGGTGTTTTAACGCGCGCCATCGCAGAGCGCAACTTCACTTCCATGATCCCGCCTAGCACCATTCCTAAAATGATGGGCACAATCGGCAGGTTCAGGCGCTTTAGTATCAGGCCGAATATTCCAAAAACCGCCGCGATCGCGCAGTCGGTCATTGAATTTCTCAACGAATAGACGCCGACAAACCCTAGCGTGAGGATCACTGCCCCTAAAAAGCGAGTCGGAATGCGGATCACATGCAGCAGCATGCGCGTTGAATGCATCAAAAACACCAGCACGATGATATTAAGCGCAAACAGCGCGAAATAAAGCGCTAGCACAAAGTCCATTTGGCTCGCGAACAGCTGCGGCCCCGGGATGACGTTGTGTACGTAGAACACCGACAGCATCATCGCAGTCAAGGCCTCTCCGGGAATGCCGAGAGCCAATAGTGGAATCATTGCTGCACCAGGAACCGCATTATTGGCAGCTTCCGATGCGATCAGACCTTCGGGCGCACCCTTGCCGAATCGTTCCGGATGCTTCGATGTCTTCTGCGCGTAACTGTAGGAAAAAAACTGCGCGGTAAACTCTCCCACTCCAGGGATGATGCCCATAATCACGCCGAATGAGGATGATGCGGCTGCAACCCGCTTGTAGGAAAATAGTTCCTTTAGACCGTCGAACAGGCCGCCTTCGACACTGGTAGGCTTGGGTCTTTCGTCTTTTTGAACCAGTAGCAGAAAGGCTTGAGAAATCGCGAAAAGCCCCAATACGACGACGATCAGGTCAATGCCGGAAGCAAGCCACGTCTGGTCGAAGGTGTAGCGCCGCGTGTAGCGGACCGACTCGAGGCCGACGGTGTTGATAAAAACACCAAGACAAGCAAGCATGCCGGCTGCCAAAATTTGTCCCCGATGCGCTAAAACCACCAGCACAACCCCCAGCAAAGCCGCCAGAAATATCTCCCGGCTGCCAAAATGAGGCGCAACCACCGCTAGTAGCTGCGACAAAAAGATCAGACAGATAATCGAGAAGATGCCGCCGAAAAAAGAGGCTGAATACGCCAGCGACAAAGCGCGCTTGGGATCGCCATTAGCGGCTATCGGGTGGCCATCATAGGTCGTCAGCGCATTGACCGCAGTTCCGGGCGTGTTCATCAATATCGCGGGTATGGCGCCGCCATACATGGACGAGCCGTAAATTCCAAGCAGCATCGTCAGGCCGACGATCGGCTCCATGGCAAACGTAGCGGGCAGCAAGATCGCAATCGCAACGGCTGCGCCGACTCCCGGGATCGCGCCAATAATGACACCGCCGACAGAGCCGACTGCCAAGGCCAGCAGCACATCCCAGCGTAGCAGCAGGTCGATTGATGACAGCACCAATTCCATCACAGCGCCTATAGATACAGAATCATCACATTGCGAATCGCGTCCGGCAACAGTTCATACATTTGGCCTCCGGGAATTTTTACGGAGAGGAATCCTTTAAAGATCACCACAATCATCACAGCTACCGCAACCGACATGATCATGACGTTTTTTTCTCGATACCCGGATCGAAACGCCAAGGTGACAACAAAAACGATCGAGCTGAGCAGGTAGCCTAGCAAAGGGACAATAAATACATAGGCCATGAACCACAGCGCATACTCTACCGACTTGACCCACACAAGGATTTCTGCAAGCGAATTGTCCGCTCGTTTGGAAAAGGCCGACTTGAGGAAGTAGAGCAGCGCAAAGCAGGTCATGCCAATCAGACTGATGGCTGGCCAAAATCTTGGCTGCGCAAAGAACTTGGTGCCGCCGACCCAGGTGGTTTGAGCGCCTAGTTGCGATATCAGCAATATTGAAATCGCCAGGAAAAAAACTGCGAATTGCAAATCGCCCGCCCTTGAAGCGGGCATCGGGCGAATCTTCAAGGGCGAGTCGGGCATGTTCAACACCGTGAAGTCCGAAGAGGCCTCCGGATCAGCAAGCGGTTCCCCACCAGGCGGCGCTTGCTGATGACGGCAGTTAAAATGCTAGTTCAATACTTTAAGCGTCTCGATGTCTTCGGCAATGCGCGCATTTGATGCATCAGCATCCTGCCAGTAGATTAAGGCGCCGGTTTCAGTTGCCAATTTTTTGGCTGCATCTGACAGGGCTACTTTCCTTGCCGCATCGATAATCTTGTCGCGCGCATCTTGCGGCGTATCCTTATGCACGAACAGGCCGTTCCACAAGGAAATGTTCAAACTGGGAGCGATTTCAGCCACAGTCGGAACCTCCGGCGTCAAGCCGATGCGATCATCACCAATCGATGCCAGAATCTTGACGCTGTCCAAGCATGGCAGAATCAACTGCAGCGTGGTATTGATCACGTCCACATCGCCCGAGGCCAGCGTGTTGCAGTCGAGCGCATCGAACGCAGCATCCGACCCAAAGCCGAATCCTAGCTCATTAGCCAGTGCCAGAGTGACTCGTGTTGGGATCAGCGGTGCGCCAAAGTGCCCTAAGGCGACATTATTGCTCTTGGCATGCGCGGCGAGCCCTTCGAGGTCGTCATACGGCGCATCACCTGCAACAGCGATCACAAAAGGGTAGGTCAAAAAGATGCCCAGCGGCTCGAACGGATTGGGTGACAGTTCCGGTATGCCGATGTTTGGCCCGATAGTGGGTACCGCGATAATGAACGAGCCGACCGTGTAGCCATCTGCTGGTGCGGTAGCCACTTCGACTGCTCCCGGAAAGGGGCCGCCGCCGCCGCCCGGCTTATTCACGACTGCCGCTGCGACACCATGCATGTTTTGGAATTCGTCAGCGATCATGCGTGTCAAGACATCTTCCAGATCGCCCGGAGGCCACGGTACGACAAACGAAACCGGGCGCTCAGGATATTCCGCTTGGGCTAGCGGTACGAATAAAAAAAAGCTAAGCATTAATGCATAAAAGGTTCTTTTCAACACGATTTATCTCCTATGGTTTGGTGAAATGTTGCTTTCTCTTTTTTAGTTTGACTGCCACCCGTGCTCGGGCCGGTCAAACCACACATGCACTTGTCCAGTGCCGGTTGCATTCTCATAGTCGCTGAACAGCCGCCCCTTCGCGCGACAATCTTCTCCGCCCAAAGCGCCGACCATCATCAGGTAATGGCCAAATCTGCCCTCGGGTGCGTGCTTGCGATAATCATTCATGTGCTGGATGACGGATTGATGATCGCCATTTTGCCACCATTGAAGTCTTTGTTCATCGGCTTGCCGCGCCGCTTGAGTGATGATATGGGACGGATCGGATGTTTCGTGCTTTTCAAGTTCATCAAGCGGCCAGAACCGATGGCTCATGCCGCCGCTTGCAAGCAGTACAACCCGACGATCTGAGGCGGCAACCGCCGCTGCCACGCCACGCCCGACTGCGAGAAAATTATGATCCTGAGCGGTTTGGCATACGCCGATCGAAACCCATGCCTCGCCGGCGTTGAGATAGTGGGCAACATTGATCGTCGGATAGTGGATCGGCAAAGCCGGATCTTCACTTGCGTGGCAGCGCACGCCTTCGGCATTGACATGGTCGCAGATCTTATGTGCGAGCTGTTGATCTCCTTTAAGCGAATAGGGTATCTGCGCCATTCCTCGCGGCAGTTCTTCGGAGGTGTAGATGCCTGTGCGCTCCGCGTGCGCGGCGACAACGAATTCGACCGTTGTAAACCAGTGCGTATCGAACAAGACGATGGTGTCGGGCTTGAGCTCGTCGAGCACTTGCTCGCGCAGTCGACGGATGCCGGGTACCAGGCTGATTTCTCGACCATCGTTGATGTCGTAGCGAAGTTGTTTCGGAAACATGATCGTTGGCGCATGCGACACGAATCCGACACCGACAATTTCTCCCATAGCGTGACTCTGGCGACTGAAGTTCCAATCCATCGATTCAGGCTCAAATTATCGCAGAACTCAAACCGAAACCGCGATTACTTTGTAGAATGGCAGGTTTATTGCATTCAAGATGGCAGGCATCAATGAAACAATCTAATGCGCAGGCCGGCATTGACGGATATTCAGTTTCGCCCGATCACTTTATCGCAGGTGAACGAGTCGCTTCGGGGCGCCGCTTTGAAGTGCGCTCTCCGCTTGACTGGGACATGAAGCTTGCCGAAGTTGCGCGTGGCGATGCGCAAACAGCGGAGCTCGCGGCCGCAGCAGCGGTTAAGGGCTATAGCGAATGGTCGCGCCTCAATGTTGCTGAAAGATACGACATCTTGTTCAAGCTCGCCGACTTGATTGATCAAAACGCAGAGATGATCGCCGTCATCGAGTGTCTGGACATGGCCATGCTGCTCGACAGTCTTCAGCAAAGGCTGGTTCCTCGAGGTGCTTTGAATTTTCGCAACTATGCCGAAATGGCTGTAGAGCATCAAGAGAGAGCTTGGAGTTCAAAAGGGACGCGCAATTGCATTGTTCGCCATTCGGCTGGCCCTGCGGTCGTTATTACGCCCTGGAATGCGCCGTTCATGCTTGCAACCTGGAAGGTGGCGCCAGCACTGGCGGCGGGCAATGCGGTGATCTTAAAGCCTGCCGAATGGGCACCGTTGTCGGCCAGTGTGCTGGCCGGCTTCGTCAACGAAGCCGGATTTCCAGATGGCGCGTTCAACGTCGTGCATGGGTTTGGCGGCGAAGTTGGCGCGGCGCTGGTTGCCGATCCGCGCATTCGGCGGATATCGTTTACCGGATCGCCTGAGACCGGACGCATGATCGGTGTCAGTGCGGCCAAAAATCTGGCGCCATTCACTGCTGAGCTAGGCGGCAAGGGCGCAATGATCGTGTTTGCTGATGCCGATATCGATGCGGCAGCGAAAAAAGCTGCTGCGCAATTCGAGGACTCCGGCCAGGTCTGTCTGGCCGGCACACGGCTTTTGATCGAACTGGGCATCAAGTCGGAATTTATGGAACGCTTTGTCCATTACACCGATCAGCATGTCTATGGCGATAGCCGCAATCCTGAAACGACGTTGAGCCCCGCGATCCACCCAGTGCATCTTGAGCGGGTCGAAGGCTTTGTCGAGCGCGCCCGTGCGGCCGGGGATTCCATAGTGTTTGGCGGCGAGCGGTTTGAGGCAGACAAGTTGTGGTATCGTCCAACACTGATCGAGCCTGTTTCCAATCAGTCCGAAGTGGTTCAGAGGGAGATTTTCGGGCCGGTGCTTACCTTGCAGACTTTCGAGGGCGAGGAACAGGCAGTGGCGCTCGCAAACAGTACCGAATACGGGCTATCCGGCATTGTGTACACAGGCAGCGCTGAACGGGCGAGCCGCGTTGGAAGGGCCATCCGAGCGGGAACCGTGTGGGTCAACTCGTTTTTGGTGAGGGATTTGACAGCGCCGTTCGGCGGCTTCGGCATCAGCGGCATTGGTCGCGAAGGCGGAGACTATGCACTCGATTTTCATAGCGATCTGCAGACCTTGCAGATTCTGGAAGGGTCAGTTCAATAGCGTCGCCGATACTTCCGTTGCTACTTGCATCGATTTCATTTTGAAGATTCTCAGTCCCGTCTGACGAGCCGGTTAAGTCACATGTCGAATATGCGTCGGTCGCCGAACATCTTGTTTATCATGTGTGATCAGCTCCGGCAAGACTATCTTTCTTGCTACGGTCACAAGACCCTTATGACGCCCCGCATTGATGAGCTGGCGCGGGGCGGAGTCCGGTTCGACAATGCGTATTGCCAAGCGCCTTTGTGCGCGCCGTCGCGAGCCAGTTTCTATACCGGACGCTATCCAGCTTCGCATGGCGTCTATAGCAATGACGATGCGACGCAATTGGGCGAGTTCATGCTAGGCGACTATCTGCGGCCGCTTGGTTATCGAGCCGCTGTCGTCGGCAAGACTCATTGCTATAAAAGCCCAACAGAGCTTGAGCGGTGCGCCATCAATCCTGGTTCGGATTTTGCAATCACTGCGGCAAGCGGCGGATTCGAGCCCTACGAGCACCACGAAGGCTTATATCCAGATCCGATTCTGCCGAAAGGTCTCGGCTACACGAGCTATCTGCACTCAGTCGGCTTTACCGACAAAAATCCATGGCAAGCTCGTGCCAATAGTGGCATTGATGCCGATGGCACGCTTCATTCCGGCTGGTCGCTTCGAAGTGCAAAGTATCCTGCCGCATTGCCTGAAGAGCACTCCGAAACCGCGTTTACCACGCGCCGCGCCATGGACTTCATTGAAGAGACGGGAGATCAGCCATGGTGCTTGCATCTAAGCTATATCAAGCCGCACTGGCCGATTATCGCACCGGCGCCGTACCATGACTGCTATGGGGTTGGTCAGCTGCAAGCAGCGGTTCGAAGCCGAAGCGAGCGCGAGAATCCGCATCCGGTGATCGAGGCGTTCATGCAATCGGAATACAGCTTGAACTATGCCGATGACGAGATTCGGGATATCGTGGTTCCGGTCTATATGGGACTGATCAAGCAAGTGGATAACCACATCGGTCGGCTGCATGATTTTTTGATCAATCGAGACTTGCTCCATGATACGGTAATCATCTTCACCTCGGACCATGGCGACTATCTCGGCGATCACTGGTTGGGAGAAAAGGACATGTTTCACGATCCTTCCGCGAAAGTGCCGTTGATCATCGTCGATCCAAGTGAACGCGCAAATACGACGCGCGGTCTGGCTCGAAGCGAATTGATCGAGGGGGTGGACGTCGTTCCCACCATTGTGGAGTTGGCAGGCGGCGAGATTTGCCGCGAGAGGGTTGAAGGCCGCAGTTTGTCTTCGTTGCTACACACCGCGTCACCGGTTGCGAGCTGGCGAGAATATGCTGTCAGCGAGATCAGCTTTGCCGACCGGATGGCACGCTATAAATTGAAGCGGCTGCCCTACGAATGCCATGCCACGATGGTGCGCGATTCGCGCTGGAAGTACATTTACTATCAAGGCTACCCTGATCAGCTGTTTGATCTTGAGGATGACCCTGGGGAGTTGAATGACCTTGGTCAAGTGCGAGGTTTGGAAAAGGTAGTCGGTCGCATGAAGGATGCTTTGTTTGACTGGCAGTATTCTCTCAAGCGCCGGGTGGGGATAAGCTATGAAGATGCCATTGAGCAAGGTCCGCAGCTTGATGAACAATACGGGATCATCATCGGCCGCCGATAGCCTTCGCTCTTATGCAGGCAGTGATCGTCTTGCTGCAGTCGATTAGCGAATCGGACTAGAAACCCATGGACGGAGAACTCTCTCGCCCCGTACTGCTTGTTGTACAGAAACGATGTATGGGTTCGGTTCAATCCCGGTTCGTTTAGCGACAGCCAGCGCCTGCTCTTCAATCGAATGCCGGACAATAACTTTCAAAAGCTTAAGGCGCATACAGACACGCCAAGCTCGCGAAGTGCTCCAACGACACCGCACCCAGGAATATTCAAAGCCTGAAACGGTGTGGCATCCCGCCTCAGAATCTCTGCGCCTGACAAAGCACGAGCTGCAACAGGTTGACTCAACCGTCAGCGAGCAGGCGCTGAAAACTGCCGATCAAATATAGTGAATGTAGTAATCGCGCAACTGTTCATGGCCGTAATCGCGGGTGAATTCGATTTCGTGCGCCTTGATGGTAGCGAGATTGCCTATTAATTCAGAGCCGATAGCATTGACGAGCTCAGCATCCGCTTCCAATGCCTTGATGGCCCCGCTCAGATCTTCCGGAACACTCTCAGTAGCATCTTGATTTTCTAAGCAATCGGCTGTTTCGGCCGCCTGCAAAGTGTAGCCATTCTGATGCCCCAATCGAGCCGCCTGCAAAACGGCTGCAATTGCGGTATAGATGTTTGCCGCACCATCTGCCATGCGATGTTCGATTCGTGCAGATTTGCCCGTTTCGCTACTGACCCGGGTGGTCACGCCGCGATGATCGATCCCCCAATTTTGCCAGTACCCGGAAAGACTGGCTGGCCGCAAGCGCTGATATGAGTTGACGGTAGGTGCCAGCAGACCTGCCAGCCCTTGATGATGCACCATCAAGCCTGCGACGCAGGCGCGTCCAAGATCCGAGAGAATGTCGTCAGCGCCGGCATCGCCGATGGCATTGGCTTGCTGATCGTCCCACAGGCTGAAGTTGATATGCACCCCTGATCCGCTGAGCTCTTCGATCGGTTTTGGCATGAAGGTGAGCAAGATGCCTTGCTGCAATGCAATCTCCCTCGCCATCAAGCGAAACAGGAATGCATCGTCGGCAGCATTCAGGGCATCGCCGTAGCACAACGTGAATTCGAACTGCGGCGAATCGAATTCAGATGTAATCATTTCCAGCGGGATGCCGCTTTTTTCCGACTGGCTGTAGATGAGGTCGACTAGTCCATCTGGATCGACGAATGGGCCGGTACCATAGACGAACGCTCCTGGCGTTTCATAGGGTTGCCAAGCTCCATTATAGGACCGGGTAAACGCATAGGCTTCAAGCTCGATGCCAACTTTAGGGTTGCGCCCAGCGGCTTGCCATTCGACAACAGTTCGTTGCAAAAGGGTGCGGCCGCTTACCGGCAAATCGTTGCCAGCACTGTCAAACTGATCAGCAATCACGACTTGCTCCTGGCCAAGCCAGCCAGGCCGATAATTATTAGTGTCATAGCGAACCATCATATCGGATAGCCCTTCGAGCAGCAGTGAGCAAGGCGCGGGCAATAATTCTTTGTCGTAGGCCAATGCATAGATGCCTTGGCAAAAACGGGACTCGCCCGTTGCATTCGCCATCGGAATCAGCTTGCCTCTAGCTAGATTGAGATGGTCGCAGAATAGTACGCGCAATTGATTTTCTGTCACGTCGCTACTCCTTAGTCAAGCCTTGAATTAACTATGCTCGGTCGGTTCGACAGGTTTCGCATCAAGCCGGCTTTCAAAAACTGCCGCATTGACCTTGGCGGCGAAAGAAGGCGCATGCAGTGAAGGCCGGCCCTGCCCATTCCGATATCATCCGCTCACATGCCCCAGACCGTCACCTTTCTGCCGTCCACGGACTCTTCGCGGCGGAACACCTTCTGGTCCCAGGATCTTTTCTCCGAGCGGTCGAAGACCACCAGATGGCCCTCCGCGGCGCCGCACCGCCGCATATACCCGCCAAGCTGCTCCAGGCCCTCTGCAATCGTGCGCTCCAGGCTCTTCCTTCTCAGCTTGCACTCGACCGCCTCCCGCTGCCTTTGCTCGCCCCACTCGATCATCAGGTCTAAACGCCCCCGCCCCAGCCCGTACTCGCGCTCGATCCGCCCGCCCGCGTTCACCACCCGCTGCAAAAACGCCTGCAGCAAAAGCTGCGGCCCCGCCTCCCTATAGTCGAACCGCCCCACCCAGTGCTCCGAATGCTCCCGGAAAAAACCCTGGAACGCCTCCATCAGACGGCCCATCATCAGCCTGCCGTCCTCCACGTACCACGCGGTCTGGAATGGCAGCGCCTCGTCGGCCGAGGTGATCAGCTCGCGCGGCACCACCTCGCGGTAGATCGCGTTGGCGATCCGGATCGGCCCGCTCCGGGCGATCAGCCCCAGATCCCGCGCATACTGCACGTCGTCCGGAAGATAGGGCGGCGCCTCGCCGCCGCTGACGATGGACTCGATCACCCGCTTGACGCGCGGCTCGCGAAGCTTGTCCGCCAGCTGGTCCAGATGCGTGTCGCGCCGAAGAATCAGCGCCTCCCTCGCATCGACGACATCGTTGCGACCGATCGTCGCCCCGAGGTCCCGAACCTTCTTCAGAACCTCCCTGGCCAGCGCGTTGACCAGCCACGGCTGCCCCGCGGTCGACTCCCACACCTCCGCCAGCGCCTCCCCGCTCCACGGCTGGCCGGTCTCTTCGGTATGCTGCAGCAGAAGCGATCGCACCTCGGCCTCGCCGAAGTCCCCCAGCCGGATCGACTCGGCCTTGACGTTGAACGCGCTGCCGCCGGCGACCACCGCCCTCTCCGAGCCCGAATGGATCCGGTAGTCGCGCACGTCGCGGATGCCGCACAGGATGCCGCTCTGCGGAAAGCGCTTCGGCCGCTGCGTGTAGCCCGCCCGCAGCTGGCGCAAGACCGAGATCAGCGTGTCGCCCACCAGCGCGTCGATCTCGTCGATCATCACCACCAGCGGCCGCGCATCGGCCGCCGACCAGCGCGCCAGCAGCTGGCGCAGCGCGCCATGCGCGCCGTGCGTGTCCAGAATGCCCGGCCAGGTGTCGTGCTCCAAAGTGCGGTCCTCCAAAGCCAGCGCCTCCTCGCCGAACTCGCCCAGAATCGCCTGCATCGCGACATGCGCGTCCTCGCGCGCCGCCTGGCCGGCCTCGACATTGACATACGCCGCCCGATAGCGCCCCGACGCGTTCAATTCGTCGCGCAAGGCCAATAGCGCCGAAGTCTTGCCCGTCTGACGCGGCGCATGCAAAATGAAGTAGCGCTTTTGCTCGATTAGACCGAACACTTCATCCCGGTCTATTCGCTCTAGCGGTGGAATATGGTAGTGGTCCCTCAGTATGGTAGGGCCGGCAGTGTTGAATGTTCGCATGATATCTCGATTATAGTGGACAAGCCCGCCTTCGGCGGCCACGCTTACGCGCAAAGAACTGCGTCGCGATCCTTTCAGTATCAATGACTTGCGATTTTAGTTCTTTATGAGCCCTCTAGCCCCGCGGCGGGGTCGCCATTAACTTCAAAAACTACATAATATCAATTACTTATCAATTTATTTTCTGCAAAGTAGCCAAACTTGCATACTACGCTTTCAGCTAGTGAATGGCCGGTTTAGCAGCGAATTCGGAATTGGGCATAAATTGACTGACTCGCAATGAAATCATGCATATAGAATTCATTCTGGAGAATGCAGGAATAAACCCTTACCTTGCAATAATTAGCCTGCCAGAACAGGCGACTGCTTTTTGACAATATGATCGCCAGTTCGGTAATTCCTTACTCAATGTGGTGTCATCTTGACTGACAAGCGCTTGATTCCGCCAACAAAATTCGATCGAACATATTCGACATCATCGGTGAGCTGAATTGATCTGACCCGCTTGACGAGCTCTTGCAGCAAGACGCGAAGCTCAAGGCGCGCCAGCCACATGCCAAGACAAACATGCGGGCCACCCTGACCAAAGGCCATATGGCGATTCGGGGCGCGATAAAGATCTACTTCGAATGGCTTTTCGAAACGGCTTTCGTCCCGGTTCGCAGACACGAACCAGTAGACCACCTTATCGCCCTCTTTAACAGTTTTACCGTGTATCTGGAAGCTTTCAGCGGCGGTGCGTCGAAAATGCATTGTCGGCGAAGCCCAGCGAATGAATTCTTCAGTCGCTGATGCCCATAGCCGGTCATCAGCATGGCGCAGAATGTTTAGCAGTTCCGGCTTTTTTGCCAGCGCATGCATTGATGCCGAAAGAGTGTAGCGCGTGGTGTCGTTCCCGGCTGCTACGAGCAGACAAAAAAAGTTTCGAAATTCGATGTCGCTGATAACCTCGCCATTTTCATTCGGTTGAACAATTAGGCTGAGTACGCCTTTGCTGTCATTTTGCGCGGCTTTTTCTTGCATCAGGCGCTTGGCATAGCTATATAGCTCAGCTCCTGCCGGCGAGCGAAACGGCATCAGCCGAAATGCGTCGGTATCGCTTTTGTCCAAGACCAATTTAGAGTATTCCGGGTCGGTATTGGCAATCAGTTCGTCGCCTTTAGCAACCAGCCAATCGAGGTCTTCAGCCGGTAGCCCTAGAACTCTGCCCAGCATTCGCATAGGCAATTGTCGGCTGATGTGGGTTGCCGCATCAAATTCGTCATGCGATAGGGCGTTGTCGAGAATTTCCTCACACAGCTGGCGGATGATGGCCTCTGACCGACCAATCACTTTTTTTGAAAATGCTTTGTTAACGATATTTCGAGTGACGGAGTGTTCAGGCGGGTCGGTTTCCTGAAATGTTCTTCGAGCCATGTATTCTTCACGGCTTTGGTCTTCCATCCGAATGCCCTGGGCTGAGCTCAGCAGTTCGGGATTTCGATTGTGTTTCAAGATATCGTCATAGCGGGTCAATGACCAGTAGCCTTTATAGTCGCCTCCATCGCACCAGCAAAGCGGCTCTTCCTTGCGCATCCTGATGAAGGTATTGTGCGGGACGCCGTGGACAAAGGCATCGTGGCTGGACAGGTTTGCATGACCATCATCGGTGGGATGCCAAATCGTCATGTGATGCCATCCTCTGCGCTTTGGTGGTGTTTCAACGTCAACTTATTATTCGTCATGATTGCCAATTGGCAGATTTTAATGCCGAATGAAAATGCATCCTGCGGCTTGAATGGTGAATTTGTGCCTCGCAGGGTCCAAAAAATTCCCCCAAATTGTGCTGGCGGCGAGTTGTCAGATGTTTGTTTTGGATTCTATCCATTTAATGACAGCACAATGCAGCGGGCAAAAGCGATTCAACCAATCTGGGGCAGGTTGCGCCGCCTAATTGTCGTGCCGCCTCTCCAAGAAAAAGCGATTTCTCGCCAATATCCGGCAATCTTGTCCACAGGTTCGAGGCGCGTGAGTTCCTCGACCGGAGAATCGAATAGCTGTAAATCGAAATCACCCGTAAACGAGCGTCCGACTTCAGCTTGATAGGCGCTCATTGTCACCAGTTCATCTAGACTGTCTTCACCAATGCCTTCGATCGATGGCATCCAGCGATTATGAAGCATTGGATGGCTGTTGACAAAACCGGAGTGGTCGCACTTGGCGGCTATCTCGAAACTTGCATGGATGAGTTTATGATCGTAGGCCGAAACGCTTGCCCCGAAACGACCGCCGGGCTCAAGGCGTGGACCCGCCCGCCCCACGGTGATTGGTCGCGACATGTAGATCGATGCCAGCTTTTTCGGATATCCCTGATGATGTCCGCGCACCATCGCATAGTCGGAGTCGACCCAGATATATACGCAGCGAGAATAGATCTTGCCCTGGTATTTGCACCTGACGACCACAAACACCTCCATGTACTGGCTGCGCGCAGGATCTAAAATTTCACTGTAGTCGTCTCGGCAATTTTGCCAGTCGGCCCAAATGACTGCGACTGCGCCCGGCCTGTCGTCTGCTGGTTCAAGGTAGTCGGGCAGCAGTTCTGCGACACGCTCAGGCTTAGTCATGTATTCAAGAGTCAGGGTCGCGCCTGAATAGTGCCAAGGCGTATCAGGAACCAATGAAGCTTTTCCAGTGGCGGACCGGGGAAACATGAAACCTTTAAGTGACATTGCAGATTCTCCACACGTGATAGCTGTGCAAATCGATTTCCATTTGACGAGGATTTTGACGCGTTGCAATAAAACGATCTTGCTATGATATTACCTCCTGAGCGGTCCATGCGTTTCAGTCAGCGAAATTGAGCAAAAACGGAGGTGAATATGCGCGAATATCGGCGAATCCTTCTGGATGGCTATCCAAACGTGGTCGAGCGGCAAGGCGGTCATCTGTTGGCAGGAGACGGACGCACGATCAGCATCGAAGATGCGGTGCATCTTGCGCCAGTCGAGCCGCGCAAAATCATCTGTGTTCACCTGAATTACAAAAGCCGGGTGGAAGAGTACATGACGAAACTGCCGCCCGCACCGACGTTTTTTCAAAAGCCTGTTACTGCACTTTGCGGCCACAAGGCCAATGTCGTGCGCCCAAAACGCTGTGAATGGCTGAACTACGAAGGTGAAATCGCGATTGTCATCGGCCGGCATTGCCGCAATATCAGCCAGGCAGAGGCGGGCGGCTACATTGCAGGATATGCCGTTTCGAACGACTATGGTCTGCATGATTTTCGCGACACGGATGCCGGCTCTATGCTAAGGGTGAAAGGCTCCGACACATTGTGTCCGGTCGGCCCTGGGCTGGTAATGGGCTGGGATTTTCGAAACAAGCAAATCCGCACCCTTGTCAATGGTGAAGTCAAGCAAGACGGCAATACCAGCGAAATGGAGTGGGATATGCACTATCTGGTCGCCGACATCGCAAGAAACATCACCTTGGAGCCTGGCGACTTGCTACTTTCCGGCACGCCGGCCAACAGCCGGCCAGTCAAGCCTGGCGATGTCGTTACAGTTGAAGTCGAAGGTCTTGGCGAACTGACCAATACCGTGGTTGAGGGTCCGGCGGAGATTCGCGAGGACATTGGACATCAGCCGATGACCACCGAAGAGGTGGTATCAACAGCGATGGGCGGCGATTGGGAATTTCGCGGAATCAGGGCGCCGAAAGGACCCGGTGCCGCGCATTACAAGAGTCGACTGGATGAGGGGGCGGGTTGATTGCACGCGTCGGCTTTGATGGTTTAACTCGCGTGATGGAAAGCGTCGAGACAGTATCTTTTGCATCCCCAATCATAAACCGGCATCGGTGCGATTATCGCCACGCCGCTTTCGCTTGCAAATGCAAGACTTGAATCGATCGCAAATATTTTGCGATCGACTTCTGTAAGCTCTTGGCAAATTCATCATCAGAGCACCGTGATGCAAGGTTCGCCGTGATGATGAATGGGGTGGGCAAAGTGCCCATCTGCTCAATCTGCCTATCATGCACAAAGGGGTTTTTGCCTGGCTAAGTTTTTTCGAGCCAGTGAGGTTCGTTGTACTTGTTCTGCAGCCTGCGTTCCCGGATCAACCTGCGGGTAGTGGCTCAGTTTGAAAGTTTGCCTATTTTTGACAGGAAAACTGGTAGAATAAAGAAAAATGCAACCATGAGGAAAACACAATGAAGCAATTGCTCACCCCCCCCCTCCCTCGCTAAACTGACAGTCCTGCTGCTGGCGGCGCTTGCGGCCCCGGTGCAGGCGCAGCTGCTGGTCATTCCGGCGACCACCGGCCCGGAGGCTTGCGTACAAGGCGGCTGGTCAGAGATAGACGCGGGGCCATCTACAGCGATGCCCACAAAAAGCGAGTACTCAGCCGAATTTTCGCGCGCGACACTTTTCGATATTCGAAGCCTTACGGGCGATGACAGCTTAACATCAGCAACCGTTTATATGGCGATTCAGAAAAGCGGGGTTCGCACGGCATTGCAGGTAAAAAATTTGGGAACGGCAACCCAGGGAACCGATATCTCTCGACAAACCGTCAACTTCAGCAACTTAGAGAAGAATACGCGCTATGTAGTCATTCTATATTTGACATTGGACAACCCTTTCTACCGCCATTGCTTCAAGACCCGCGGCGAGTTCTCGACCGCGGAGCAGAACCTGAAGGCTGACGGCGCGGCCAATCTAGATAACTTTAGCCGCACCGGGTGCTTTGCGGTGGCCCGCACCCGGCAGGACGTTGAGGACTGCATGTGCAACGGCACCAGGGGCGGAACCCGGATCCTCGCCGGCCAGACTACGGCGAGCCAGGCGCAAAGGCAGCATTGGGGATGCCCGGACCTCAGCAGCTGATCCATCTGATCCATCCGGTCATCGGGAGCGCGGGCCGCGCGACGGCGTCAAGCTGGCACCGGATACCAGTGGAATATCGCGGAACATCCCGGATACAGGGCGGCCCCGCGGCCGCCTTGTTCTGCCATGCGTCTTGGCGATTTTCAAACTGGGACACTACCAACCTGCGAGCGCAAGATCGATTGCCGGCGCGCACTGCAGATTCGATCAGCGTCCGTTCAATCAGGTGCGCTGTGCATGGCTGCCTCCAAGTCGGTGTGTCCGCAGTCGCACTGCGCTAAGCAAGCGCATACTTGTCTCGTAATCGCCACTGCCGATCGCAAAGGCACTGATCGCGTTCGGCAGTGCCTTTGCGATCGGTAAGCCGGCTGTTCTCATGATAGTAGCAGAATCATTATCGCTATTCGTCGTTTTGCTTATTCCGTCAACCGCCTTGCGCGCAAGCACTATGCGGCCAGCCCCGACAAAGGCCAACATGGTGTGACAGTCGTTGAAGCTGTAGAACCCGTACTTTGGGAGCATCGTCTGCCATTTTTTGCAAGCGCTCTCCCATCGGTCTTCGATTTCGATGCCGCGCAGGGATGGCTGCCATAGCAGTGCGCAGGAATCAGTCATCTCTAGCGGATCTTCTGCAATAGCCCGAGGTGCCACGAGTTGTGAGTGACAAAGTCGACAGCCGCAGGCCAGTCTGACTCGCACGACTCATGCCACTTGATTCCTTCATGCCGCCTTCCTTGCATTTCCAATACATGGGTAACGGCGAGGATCGCCCAGGCATCCACCTTGTTCGGTTCGAGTGCGCACAGTCCTGATTGCTAGGCTTTAGCGTACTCGCCGCAACTCTCAAGCCTGAACGCAAGCATGCCAAGCAAGGAACCGTAGCCAGGAACATCGCTGTCGTAGCTTGCAAGGGCCCGCGCCGCGCAGTCGCGAAGATGCGCAACCTGCAAAGCCAGAAGATCTCACGGATTTTCGCGGAGTATTGATTCAAGGATGTTGATTGAATGACGGAAGCGACCTTCCGACCATGCACACATTACCGCAACATGGCTTCTTTCTCGCTCGTTGCCTGTTTCGGCTGCGGCAGCAGCTAGCGCAAGTTGAAATTCTTCCATGCGTTTGCCATCGTCCATCGACCGGTGACTGTAGGCCCGAAGAGCGTTTCCCATGACAAATTCTGGATCTTGCGTTAAAGCCGATTCAATCGTTTCCAGTGTTCCGCCCCGATAGGTGAGACGCTGAAACAAGGCGTACTCATACAGTTGCAGCGATTCGGCTCTGCCTGCTGCGGCAGGAACACCGCGCAAGTCTCGCATTTGAGGCGCGCCGTATCCCGCCTTTATCCGCTATCGGTGTTTGATGGTTTTTGGTATTTCTGCCAGCGGCGAAGGCGACGCAGTGCGGCATAGAAGTTTATTGCCAGTACCCCGAGAGCAAAGGCATAGGCGCTCCAGACGTAGCCGCCGTAGCCGCTCATGGAAATGAACTCGGCGAAGTTCATGGCATTCGACCGAGTTTGCGCACCCAGCGACTCGAGTGCTCCTGCTCCAAGATTAGCATCCGTGTACGCATCATGGTTATCGTTAAGAACAGCAGCATGAAAGCCACGGCCATGACCAGAAGCGGAGCGAGCATGCTGGCATGGATTGACGGGATGCCGAACTTGCTGACCGAGGCCGGCTGGTGCAGCGAGTTCCACCACACGACCGAGTAGTGGATGATTGGGATGTTGACCACGCCCGCCAACAGCAATATGGCGCCAGCCTGGCGGGCTTTGTTGCGATCCGGTATGGCCGACTCAAGCGCCATAAAGCCGAGATACAGAAATAGCAAGATGAGCTCGGAAGTAAGTCTGGCATCCCAGGCCCACCATGCGCCCCACATCGGCTTGCCCCAGATTGAGCCGGTAACTAGCGTGATCAAAGTGAACGAGGCCCCGATCGCCGCTGCTGCTGTGCAGACAAGATGGGCTAGCCTGATGCGCCAGATAAGGCCGATTGCGCCGGAAATCGCCATGAACACATAGATAAACATAGACATCCATGCAGACGGCACATGTACGAACATGATGCGATAAGCATCTTTTTGCTGATAGTCGATGGGGGCGACCACCAGGCCAAGATAGAGCCCCGCCAGAATCAGCGCCAGTGCGGACCAGCCGAACCACGGCGTGAGCCGCCCCGCAAGCTGATAAAAGTGCGGCGGTGAACCGAGACGGTGAAACCATACCCGCATGATCAGCCTCCCGAGGTGATGCGAAGCGTTGCCGCGGTGGCAAGCGGCGCGAGCGTGATGCTGAAAACCAGATAGGCTGCCAGTAGCGAAATATGGCCGGAATAGGGCAGAGCGGACTGCGCCGCATCGATTGCAGCGATCGAGAAGATCAGCACGGGCACGCAAAGCGGCAAAACCAGTAGGGAAAGCAGTACGCCAGCGCGCTTTTGCGCAATGACCAGCGATGCGCCGAATGCGCCAATCAGACTAAATACCGGAGTGCTTGCCACGAGTGTCAATACCAATGCCCATATGCCGGAGCGATCAAGATTCATAAGTATACCCAGCACGGGGCTGATCGCAATCAGCGGCGCACCGGTCGATATCCAGTGTGCCGCGACTTTGCCGATCACAATGGCAAATGCCGGCACCGGCGCTGTGAGCATCAGATCAAGCGCGCCATCTTCATAGTCAGCACGAAACAATCCGTCAAGCGACAGCATCGCCGATAGCAGTGCTCCGACACAGATTACTGCGCCGCCTATTTGACGCAACATTTGCGGGTTTGAGTCGCCTGCAAATGAGAACATGGTGACGACGACGACAAAGAAGACGACTGATATCGCATGATCTCCGACATTGCGACGAGTCAAAAGCAGATCGCGAAAAAAAACTGCAAGAACAGCTTGAATCATCACTGGGTCTTGTAAATGTCTAGCCGTACTTCGGAGACTTTGCTGTTCGCGCTGTCAAGCGGCTGATGCGAGGTGAGAATCGCACATCCTCCGCTATCAAGGTGCTTGGAGAGCATTGCACCAAACAATTGCCGGCCTTCGCGATCTAGAGCTGTCATTGGTTCGTCGAGCAGCCAAATCACGGCTTGCGATGCGAGCAGCCGTCCAAGCGCGACGCGGCGCCTTTGCCCGGCACTAAGATATCGGCATGGGGCGTCGGCGCAATGCTCGATACCAAGCTGATCGAGAATCTCCATCTCTGCTTGTGTCGGACTCGAACCTTTAAGCGTGCGTTCGAAGCGTAGATTCTCAACCGGTGTCAGTTCAGCTTTCAACCCGTTTTCGTGTCCGAGGTAGACGATGTTTCGCAGAAATTCGACAAGGTCGCTTCTGATGTTGCTGCCCTGGAATAGGATGTGCCCCGCTACTGGGCGAATCAAGCCGCATAGTGTTCGAAGAAGGGTTGTCTTGCCGGCTCCGTTGCGGCCTAAAAAATGGATCGCCTCGCAGTCGCCAACCTTGAACGACAGGTTCTCGAAAACGCGTTGCGTGTCAAGTTCAACTGCGATGTCGACGGCCTGAAAGGTGATGGGCATGGAAAAACGGATTTGTCTGCTCTTGTCAGGCTGGTATAGTACCGTACATGATCACTGAACGGCATACTGCGGTAGATAAGCTTCAGGTGCGGCTTTGCACGGCATATCGGCAAAAAAGCGTTGCGCACCTCAAATGCCGATAAACCGCGAACACCCCCGCATTCGGACTTCGGCGTGGCGCGATAGCCGGATCACGCGTGCTCAGGCGCGCGCGCTTGCCGAATTGCTGCCGCGCTACCGCGTTTCTGATGAGCCGAACCGGATCGACTTTGCGAAGCTGTTTCCTAGCGCAGAGAAAATCGTCGTCGAAATCGGATTTGGCAATGGGGCGATGCTGCTTGAAATGGCATCGCGCAATCCGGCGGCGGGCTATCTTGGAATCGAGATCTACCGATCCGGAATCGGCAGGCTGCTGCTAGGTCTTAATGAATTGCAGCTTGGCAATGTTCGAGTCGCGGATCAGGATGCGCGCGATGTGATGCATGACCGGATTATGCCGGGCAGCATCGACGAAATATACGTGATGTTTCCGGATCCGTGGCAAAAGGCGCGACATTACAAGCGGCGGCTGATTCAGCCAGAATTTGCTAGAACTTGTGCCGACCGCCTAGTTGCGGGCGGCAGGTTCTATTTTGCGACCGACTGGGCGAACTACGCGGACTATTGTCTTGAGGTGATGGAGTCGGTCGATGAGTTGGACAATGTGGCGAATTGCGGATTTTCCGATCGTCCGCAGCGGATCATCACGAAATTCGAGGAGCGCGCTGACCACGACCGGCGCGAGGTGTTTGATTTGATCTTCGAAAAGAAGTAATGGGGCTGTGCTTGGCTATAGGTCGGAATAAGGTTTTCGGTTGACAGTATGAATAAAAATAACTGCGTCTTTGCTTGTGAAAACGGGAAAAGGGTTGCGAGCTGGATTGACACGTTTCTTCGCGGTTGCCGCTAGAAGCCGAATCAGGCGGGTTGAGCAAATGGGAAAAGCGCTTCATTCGACATTTTCGCCCTCTGCCGAATTTGAAACAGAATCCTAAAAAAATTCGAATTGCTGCAAGTGTTGCGTCGGGAATGCCGCGGCATTCCTCGTGGCAATGAACTGCAGATTCGCAGGCTCATACTCACCAATTTTTGGGTTTGGTGATTTTTGTTCCCGGAATTGAGTTTGGCAGCTGGCTTTTTCTCAGAGCGCTATTGGAAATGCGACGACAAAAGTCTGCATGCTTTTTCAATTGTTGAGAAGGATGCCGGTTTCCTGGCGTCAAGAGACCCAACTGCTTATTTGTTTGAAGCTTTACGAGTCACATCGGCTCTGCAATATCGCTGTCGTTCGTGACCACAATCGCACTGTCGTAGTTGTCAAGCCAAGCGTCATCCCCAAAATCCGCGTTAGAGATTTTTTTGGGGCGGATTTTGCCGAAATCCGGGGCGCGGAGAGATTTTGGCGTTCGCCGCGGCGATGCCGGGCGGGTTTGCGGGCGGGACGCGGCCGAAAAGGGCGGAGGGGCGGATTTTGGGCAGCATGACTAATCTAAAAAATTGCTGGACTTTGTTAACGGCCTACTTTCCACTGGCAAAATCGTGTTTACCGCTGAAGAAGCCGGGCAAGCTCTCAATGTAAATCACGGTGCCTTTCTAGATGCTGCTGAGCGGCTGCAACATCGCAAACTGCTGCTGAAACCGAGACAAGGCTTCTACGTCATTGTCCCTCCGCAATATTTGTCTTGGGGCGCACCGCCACCGGATTGGTACATTGACGAGCTCATGGAGAACGAGGACCAGACAAACTCATACTACGTGGGATTGTTGAAGGCGGCAGAATTCCATGGTGCCACTCATCAAGCCGTCATGGAATTTCAGGTAGTCGCTGCGAAGCGGCTACCAGTTATTCGGGCCGGCCGCAGCTTGATCGTCTTTTACTATCGCAAAAATATTGATGCGGTTCCGGAAGGTATTGGAGATCACAAAACCGACACCGGCAGTATGAAAATATCGTCTGCCGCGCTAACCGCCCTTGACTTGCTACGTTATCCTCAAGCAGCCGGCGGCATCGACAATATAGCAACAGTTCTCTCCGACTTAGGGCACAAGCTTGAATCGGCGCAACTTGCGGCCCTTTCAGGACTAGTAGAACGTCCAGTCGTACAGCGTCTCGGATATCTAGTGTCTGCCAGAAAGTCCCGATTTCAAGCGCCGGCCGGTGCCGGGGTAGCACAAGGCACGGTTGCCGGGACGGCGGCGCGGGTCGGAATGCGGCGGGCGAGCCGCTTGCGCTCCTTATCCCGCAGCACTCGCCCGAGCCCGCAATGCTCCAGATGGCTTATCGCCGGCGAGTGCCCCAGCATGCGGCGCACCAGGCCGTGCCCGCTGGCCAGCTCGGCCAGCCGGTCGAAATCGCAGCCGAGCCCCTGCTTGAGCGCTGCCAGCACCAGGATGCGCCAAAGATCCATGCCCGGCCGGTCGCCGTCACATGGTTGTTTTCATTGGAAAATGAAATCATGTCTGGATTTTCTGGCAGACACTAATTACGGCAAATTTCTGCTACTTTCATGTGATTTGTCAGTGAAGAGATACTATAAAATACCTGACCCAAGCCATGGCTGACTCTTTTTCTGTGTTACGAATGAGTAGCACATTCACATCACAATCACATTATCCAAGTTATTAATTGACACTAATTTTTGAATAATTTTTCAATCCATGCAACGAAGCTTTTGCAAAGTAGTCCGTCACAATGCAAATTTCCAGAGCTGATGGCAACCCCCATTAACCCTGGAGGTTCTACAGTGGATAACCAGGCATAGACCTTCGCCTTCATTTCCTTATTCTTTTTGAACTTGCGATTCTCAGAGGGAATGCCTTCAATATAGGAAACAGCTCTCGGCCAAACGGGATCGTCAGAATCGATCATCTGCTGAACAAAATCTTCCAGTTCACCTCCAGATTTGTTGTCAGGCATCAACCAAATACCAACTTTGGGGTAATCATCATTAGCCCCAATGATTGTTCCCGCTTTATCAGGCTTGTTCGGTGCAATAATACCGATGTCTTTCAATTTGCGGTTGACTGCTTGCCAGCGCTCATCAATGCTGTCATTGGCATCCACGACAAAACCAATTACTTCTCTTCCGGGCACCTTGATCTCAGGTGCCATGGCATCAAGCAACCCATCCAGATTTTGCCTGTCATTGATACCAAAATCGATGGCCTTCAGTTCTTTCTTTCGGATGTGTTCAATAACATGCAGGTCATTCCTTCCTTCGACCACAAGTACTTTCGACTCATTCGACTGATTTTTTTCGGCCATTGGATTTTCCTTATCTGACCTCTATGTTGTGCTTGGTTGCGGTAACTAACTCATCTTCAGAATACTCAATAGCTCTATGAGCACCATTCCGCATTTCAAGGCGGATCATTACACTTTCACTTTCTTCATCTTCTAACGCTGCTTGGGCAAACCCCTTGGTGCAGTCCCAGCCATGAGTGGTTGCAAGCACCTGGATATTGTTTTCACGCGCTGCCTGAAGAATAAACTTCCATAGGTCTTTTAGGACTGAATGATGAATCCCGTTTTCCGCCTCGTCAATAAAAAGAAAGCCACCACGACAGTTGGCAAGTGCCAGTGCGATGCCGAAAAGCCTGATTGCTCCATCGCCAAGGCTTTTCAGGGGAACTGGCTTTTCATGGTTTGAAAGCTTAACGACTGCACGACGGGCATTGCTTGAGCGGCGATCAGGATCCCCCACCATGGTCACCCGCTCAACCGTTTTTCCAGCTCCGTTCAAGGTCAAGCGCAATGCTTGAATTACACGATTTTCCCATTCGGTCAATGCGACTTCGTCCCAGTATCTAGCCAATTGATGATTTAGAATCAACCCCGGACCCAGAGTTTCATGTGTTAGTCCTTGAACAGGGAATCGCAACTCTCTCCAGAATCTCATCCTGCGATGGGGGGCAAGAAAATTTGTTTGATTAGACTGACTGAGAAGATACGGGAAGAAATGCTTTTGCTTGTTGAAAATCGTCCTGATGAGCAGTATGTTTTCCCAGCTTAGCTCAATCGGGTTGTCTTCAATTAGCATGTCTGTTTGTTTTTTATCGGGTTCCACCACTTCAATCTTGACCAGATCGGCTTGTCGACCTGAAGGACCAATCGCCATGGATGTTTTTTTTGTGAGTTGCCGCCCAAAAAATAGTCCAGACAAGTCAACATCGAATTCCTGCATATTCTCCTTGTCGCTGGCGACAATATATTCTTCATGTTCCCGCCCCAAGTCTGACAACACCTTTGGATGCCCACGCTGGGCATAAACACGACACGCTTCCAGTATTGTAGTCTTGCCAATCCCATTTTTGCCGGCAAGGAGGGTTACCCGCCCCAGACGTGGAATATTCAGGGATTCGATGCCCCGAAAACCCTTGATGGACAGGCTTGGGAGGTGAAGGGCGAAACTCATATGGTCTCCGTTCTATTCGAAGATCAGGCTTTGTTATTCGGGTCGGTTCAGGAAAGAGGCATAATCATACGCTAAGGAAATAATTTACTCATTCTACATAACGGTTGGAATGTTCTCAATCAAACTGAGAAGATTCACTACTATGGTGTGCGTTTCGAACTTCGGGAAGAGGATCTGATCCAGCACTTTTTACCCAACTCTTTATGTTCTGGTATTGATCAAATCCGCTTTCACTCATTGCAACAGCCAAATGTGTACACCCCCATCGCAACAATGGCACATCGAAATCAGGGTCGGGATTCTGGTTGTAATCCAGTTCTTGTAAAAGAAACCCCAAACCTTGAGATGTTAGTTCCCCAATACTTTCTTTTTGTTCATGAGAACCTTTCTGGAATACCCATTTCGCAGCTTGAAGGGCCATAGCAAGGGCAGCCTTTCTTCTTGTAGCTATTATCACGCCTATTTCTCTGACTAGATCGACAGGGGGTGTCTTTACTCCCGAGTTTTTTTGGCATGCAATTTGCAACCAATATAATAGGCCTCGAACGGAATCAACGGCAAGAAATTCCTTATCTGACGCTAGTCCCATTCTCATGTCTTGCTCAATTTCATGAGCATGAGAAGGTAATACCTTCATTAATCCCGCCGACAGAAAGATCGTGCTAATTTTGTAGTTTTTCAAACGCTGAATTTTCCCATAAAGATTTTCACCGTCAGTTTGTGAAAGTTTGATTTCAAAAAGTATTGTTTTCAACCCCTCGAGTGCTTTGTATATATTTTCTGTTCCGTTGATTAGTTGTGGTTCGCCACGTACAGAATATATAACATGGGGCTTGGTTGGCTGTGACCATGCGATAACGATTTTGGATAAATACTTACGTTCTTTTGCAGATAGTTTGAAGCCATACCCTTTTTCCTTTAGATAATTAATTGCTATTCCAACTTGCCAAAGTACCTCAAAGAGGTTTTCCTGAATTTCAGGAATTTCTATCGAAACATTTAGCCATTTATTTCTGAAACGCGTTTCAGAAATTCCGATATCAGGCTCTGGAATCGTAAGAAATTCCCAATCAAAAAACCCTGTTCCTTCAGGAAGATATTTCTTGTTAGCATAGTCGTTTCCCCAAATTGCACCAATAATCTTTTTATTTTCTTCATCAGTTGGTATCTGTTGACTGATTAACCACAACATTCTTATTGACGCTCTTTTTCTTGTTTCATCATTTTTCTGAATGGAATTAATCAAAAAATTGAGGATATCTTTCCATCGATTTTCGTCTCCATGATTTCTCGGTATATCCAAATCCAATTTGCGCAATAAATCGCAGGGATCTGGATAATGAGGGCTAGATACAGTGAATTGATTGGAATCGGCAATTGGTGCTTCCAATAGATCCTGTACTCGATTCATTTTCTGCTGATCAGACAAGGACTCCCATGATCTAGCAAGCACATTTTTTACAGGATTCAGCATAAAAGGGTGTCGGGCGATATCTCTATCACTATACAATCTAAGCGATTTCGCAAAGATATCTTCAACCATTTGATCATTAACACGAACTACAAATCTAGAGAGTGCCTCAACCAAAACACGAAGTCGCCCCCACCATGAAACTGATAAATTAGAATTTTCATGAGAATAGATTTTTGACAATGTAAATTCAATTGCTCTGGCCACGTCTTCTGCAAGTCTCTCAATAATATCCTTTTCAATTGATGCGACACGCGTTCGTGATAGGATTGAATCAAAGATGTTATCTCCGGCAAAGGTTTCAGTTCTAAGAATTAAGCGCAGGGATAATTCGGGCTGGTAAGGTAAAAGTATTTTCGTTGCAAGTTTCACCATTTCTGATGCATGAGCAGGCGGAAGACCCGCTTGCTCAGACAAACCAATTGCCCGGTAGGCTGCCATAAACTTATAGCCTTAAAATCGCGTTAGGGTGGCTGCAAAAGGGGATAAAGCCTTGTACAATGGGGGTTTTTAACAACACAAAATTTCACCCGTTGGGTGAACCCGATCGGAGCAAGGCTTTATGGACATCCAATCATACAAGATTTCGACCACGAAAGACAAATCGGTGTACTGGTTCAATACATATGAGACTTTTCAGGCGGCAAGCGCGCTTTGGTTGAAGTTTTCATTATACGCCTGCATGGGCGTTGTTTGCCCGAGCGCCTGATGCGGGCGATAGGCGTTGTAGAAGCGCTCGAATTCGGCCAGCTCGACGTTCAGCGCGCCCACGCTCAGCTCGCCGTCGTAGAACTGGTGGAACTCGTAGCGGCCGGCGGCGTTGGCGCGCTCGACGCAGCCATTGCAAATGGGGCTTCTGGGCGGCAGCGCGAACAGCGCGATGCCGCGCCGCCGGCAGGCGGTCTCGAACTCGGCCACGGACTCGCTGCCGCCGTCGACCTGCACCGACTCGATATCGAACGGCGCCTGGCGGATCAGATGGTCCAGGAACTTCGAGGCGCAGGCGGCGGTGGCGCGCGAATAGGCGCGCATGTAGCACAGCTTGGAGACCGGGCACACCGCCTTGAATTCCTTGACGCAGAAGCCGGCGTCGATGGCGACGCTCATGTGGTCGATCTGCACCATCTGGCCGGGCTTTCGCCCGCGGGCGCCGTAGCGCCAGCGCTTGGCGTGGCGGTCGAACTTGCGCCGCCGCTTGGGTTTCACGCGCCCGTAATGGAACGCGACCGGCTCGGCCTGGCCGGTGCGCACCAGGCGGGCGATCATGCGTCCGGTGGCGGACTCGCTGGGCGCGAAGCCGCGCTCGCGCGCCAGCACGGCGCGGATCTTGGCGCGCCCCCACAGCGGAAAGCGCTGGCGCGTTTGGCGCACCAGCTCGAGCTCGCGGTCGGTCCACTGGCGCCGCCGCACCCGGCGAGGGCGGCGGCAGCGGTCGGCCAGGGCGCGGACGCCCTGCTCGCGCAGGCGCCGCTTCCAGCGGCAGAGCGTGGCCCGGGAGCAGCCGATCGCCTTCAGGGCGGTCGCTTCGGTCGCGCCCTCGAGGCGAAGCTGGTCGAACAGCGCGAGATTGTCGAAGCGCTCGGCGGCCTGCGGCGAAAGTTCGTCGCGGATCGCGTCGAGGCGATAAAATTTGCGGTGCGGATATTTGATTTGCATAGCGCTATCTCCCGCCTTTCGGCTGTTGGATTTTTGTTAGGCACTATGCTACCTCAAAATTTTTCGCGCGCCCGCTCTTCCCCTTCGGACTACGTCCTACGGGGAAGAGCGGGCAGTCTCACATGTATCTGAACCCGGACAATCGGCTTCGCGAAGCGGCTTGGCGGCGCTCGCCGAGCTGATCCGCAAGCTGGGGCTCGACGCGCATTTCGAGCGGCTGATGCCGGAGCCGGGCAGCAGCCGCGGCTTGCGCCCGGGGGCGCATCTGACGACGTTCATGATGATGATGCACGAGGGCTCTCGGCATCTGAGCGGAGTGGCGCAGCTGCTGGAGCTGCTCGGCTGCGAGCAGCTGCCGGGCGACGACGCCTTGGGCCGCACGCTGCATGCCCTGCAGCTGGCGGTCGCGCTGCACCATCGGAAAAGGGCGGCCCTGGACATCGACGCGACCGCGGCGCTGCATGCCGATCGTCGGCCACATCGCCGAGACCGGCATGGCGGTGGCGGCGGAGTTCAGGGGCGGCTCGGTCTCGCCGAACGCGCGCAACTACGAGTTCGTCCGCCAGTGCGAGCGCAATGGCATTCTGACAAGAGGCGACGTTTTCTAGCGGACGCAAGCTTTTGACAATGCGGGAAAGGAGGGCCGGCTCGGACCTTTTCGCCGAGGGGGTCGGCAATTGCCTCGGCATATTCGATAATAGATTGCTCGAACGCTTGCGCGCGCTGCGCGGGCGGATGCAGGCGAGGGGATTCGAAGATGGACGAGAGCATTGCGAAGTTGAAGCTGGGCACGTTTTGCGGGCGGCGCGCCGCGCGCCGGCAGCTGGCCGAGGCCGAGCGCACGGTGGAGCTGTTTCCGGCGCTGAGCCGCAAGGAGCTGGCTCGGACGGTGTGCGAGCATCTGGACTGGCGCGCCGGTTCCGGCGAGGACAGCGTGCATGCGGGCTTGAAGCTGCTCGAGACGCTCGAGTCGCAGGGTGTTCTGGCGCTGCCGGCGAAGCGGCATGAAAGGAAGCTGCGCGGCGCGCTCAGGGCGCCGGACAGGACTGCGGCCGGCGAGCCGGGCGAGCGGCTCGAGTGCGGCTTGTCCGAACTGGGCGGGGTGTCGCTGGAGGTGGCGCAGTCCGAAGGCGACCGGGCGCTGTTCAACGAGCTGGTGGACCGCTACCACGAGCTGGGGTATCGCCGGCCGGTGGGCTGCCATCTGAGATACTTCATCGTCGCCGGCGATGGCCGGCGGCTGGGATGCCTGCTGTTCCAGCGCGCCTCGAACAGGCTTCGGTGCCGCGACGAGTGGATCGGCTGGGACGGCCGGCGGTTCAACCGGCGGCTGGAGCGGGCGGTCTGCAACTCGAGGTTCCTGATCCTGCCGCGGGTGCGGGCGGAGAATCTGGCGAGCCATGCGCTGTCGGCGGCGCGGCTGGCGGACGACTGGCAGGCGCGCTGGCAGGTGCGCCCGGCGCTGGTCGAGACGTTCGTGGACGGGCGGATCCGCAAGGGCGCGAGCTGCCGCGCCGCGGGCTGGGAGCATGCCGGCCGCAGCGCGGGCGACCGCAGCAAGG
This sequence comes from Arenicellales bacterium, assembly GCA_965214875.1. Taxonomy (GTDB): domain Bacteria; phylum Pseudomonadota; class Gammaproteobacteria; order Arenicellales; family JAJDZL01; genus CBDAUN01. The sequence continues at coordinate 453,015 of OZ243980.1, forward strand.
GCAAGGCGCCCAAGGACGTGTATCTGAAGGCGCTGCAGGCCGATGCGAGAGCGGTCCTGCGCCACGAGCGGCGCACGCCGAGCCGGTGCGCAAGAAGCTGGGGCTCGACACCCATTTCGAGCGGCTGATGCCGGAGCCGGGCAGCAACCGCGGCTTGCGCCCGGGCGCGTATCTGGCCACGTTCATGATAAATAACTGCGTCTTTGCTTGTGAAAACGGGAAAAGGATTGCGAGCTGGATTGACACGTTTCTTCGCGGTTGCCGCTAGAAGCCGAATCAGGCGGGTTGAGCAAATGGGAAAAGCGCTTCATTCGACATTTTCGCCCTCTGCCGAATTTGAAACAGAATCCTAAAAAAATTCGAATTGCTGCAAGTGTTGCGTCGGGAATGCCGCGGCATTCCTCGTGGCAATGAACTGCAGACTCGCAGGCTCATACTCACCAATTTTTGGGTTTGGTGATTTTTGTTCCCGGAATTGAGTTTGGCAGCTGGCTTTTTTTCTCAGAGCGCTATTGGAAATGCGACGACAAAAGTCTGCATGCTTTTTCAATTGTTGAGAAGGATGCCGGTTTCCTGGCGTCAAGAGACCCAACTGCTTATTTGTTTGAAGCTTTACGAGTCGCATCGGCTCTGCAATATCGCTGTCGTTCGTGACCACAATCGCACTGTCGTAGTTGTCAAGCCAAGCGTCATTCAAAAGATGCGTAGCAAGATTTCTTTTCTTCGGTTTTCCTCACTTCAACAAGCCTCGGGTCATTAGATGAATCAGCAAGCGGCAACCGAACAGAATGAGTCAAGAAGTGACCACGAATAATTTCGACCTCTTTGCACGAGAGACTAAGTGCTCGCAAATAGGCATTTTGCCTATCAGGTTTCTGTCGGTCGGATGGGCGTGACGAAACTGATGCGGTAAAGTATTTAACCTTCAGAATATCGTGGTGTGGTCGAAGGATTTCTTGAAATAAGCAAGAAAGATCAAGCCACTTGTAGGGAGTATTCTTAAGAGAGCCATAGTAAAGGTTGAAGCCGTCTACGTAAACGTATGTGCGCATGTTTCTCGTTTATAAAAAGGCGGAGGCCTCCTGCAGGAAAGCCCCCGCACCCTGCGGTCGAAGCCGCAGGGGTAGCAATTCAAAAATTATATAGCATTCCGTCTTGCTGATTGTCCGGGCTCAGATACATGTGAGACTGCCCGCTCTTCCCCGTAGGACGTAGTCCGAAGGGGAAGAGCGGGCGCGCGAAAACATTTTCAGGTAGCATAGTGCTTGATTAAAACCCAACAGCCGAAAGGCGGGAGAGAGCACCATGCAAATCAAACATCCGCACCGCAAATTCTGCCGCCTCGACGCGATCCGCGACGAACTTTTGAGCCAGACAAGTGTCAAAAAAGACGTATAATTGGAGTTACATGGTCCGTAGCACCTGCGCTGCACAGGAATGATCCACCGTACGGATCCACGCCGATCGTGGACAGTCATGCTGTCGATTCGAGGCCATTCAGGGGAATGGATATGGGGAGACCGGCCCCGCTAGAGACAACATCCGGAACAGCGAGCGTGATCGCGGACAGTATTGTCGAACTCACGGTAACCAGGCGAGAACTCACTTATGGGCAGAGTCCAAGCCAGTGCATCTCACTCTCTTTCGAGTTATTGCACAAACTGGGGCCAGCGGGGTTAGTCCCCGACCGTCTAGCTAACGCAGTTTCAGAGATTTTATTGGATTATGGCAAGCCTGAACATTTCCCTGCCCAGTGCGCTGAAGGACTGGGTTGAGGGACAAGCCGAAACGGGGCGTTATGACAACGCTAGCGAGTACGTGCGCGAGCTGATCCGTCATGATCAGGCCCGGGCCGGGAAGATCGCGGCCATGCAGAAGCGGGTTGACGAAGCCTTCGCGAGTGGTGTCGGCCGGCAGAGTCTGGACGAAATCTGGACAGCGGCATCAAAGTCGGTCCCGGCCGTGCGTGGCGATTAAATTTTCACGCGAAGCCGAGAATGATCTACTCGGCATTTTCCGGTATGGCATCCAGCATTACGGGTTGGCGCGGGCGGAACACTACAAACGTGAACTGGACAAGAGTTTTCGTCTCTTGTCCGACCATCCCCGCATGGCCCGGTTGCGATACGAGATCGCCCCTCCGGTCCGCATCATGCCGGCACAACGGCATCTGATTGTCTACACGCTGCTCGAAGAGGACGAGACGGTGTTCGTTTTGCGGATCCGCCATCAGCACGAAAACTGGATAGAGCAACCCCAGACGCAGGCTCGTCGCAGACGGGAATCCTGATTCTTAAGTGTAACTCGGTATCTCCCAACCCTCAAAACGCGCTCACAGGGCCTCTCCCGGCCTCAGATTGGAAAAAATATCGCAAACTTCAGCCTTCTTCAGGCGTTTTTTTGGGTCTATATTAGCAAACGATGCGCAGGCTGATTGTTGGCACCGCTCTGGGATAGATCACTTCTGCCGCATAGGCAGTTGCGAATATCGAACGGGTCCCTAGTTCCAATTGCCGCGAGCTTCGCAGCGACTTCGACGCCGATGCGCTCCATTTGATGCTATGCATGCTCGCCTTCAATCTGTTCGTGCTACTGCGCCGCGTACCGGATGTGAGCTGCGAGTCGCTGCGCATCAAGACCTTTCGCCGCCGGCCCTGCTGCAGGGTGTGCAAGATCGTGCGCCATGCCGGGGCCGGGCCTTGAAGCTGTGCGACGCTCAGGCGGCGCGGCGTTTGAGCGAGGCGGTCGGCATGATCCGCGCGATGGCCCTGGCACCGTAGCCCCCCATAAGCGTTAACTTGTTTTGACTAGTTTCCAGAGCCAGTGTTCTTCCGCCCGTATCGTTCAATTTGTGGCATTCGTTCAGCCGGCCCTGCTGCGATTGACGACCGGTTTTCCAGCACATCGGCAATCCTGATGCCTGGATCAATCGCTTGATGCATCTGATGGAGCATAAACTTGAACTCTCGATGCCTGCTCGGCGTGTTGCGAAGAGTGGAGTTCGTATACCCAGGGGAAATGGCCGCCGCATGGTGGATGAGTCTTGCGGCCAGTAGCGCTGCGAACAGTTTTCCATATATCCATGCCGTTGCGCTTTCAGGATCGTGCTTGGGCAGGCGACCGAGCTGGGCGATGGACTTGAAGCGCTTGAAGACCAGCTCGACCCGCCACCGAATCCGATACCATTCCAGAACCTGATCAGGAGGGAATTCCGAGGTTTCAGGGCCTTGCCTCTCGCCGACGCATTGCCGCGCAGTTTCTTTTCGGCAATGGCGATCGCAGCATCCGACTTGCGAATGGCACAGACTCGCCCGGCCACTCTGGAGACCGGGTCTTTCGGCCCGACGGTCACTGACCGCGCACCCGCGTTGCCGTAATCCGCCAGAGCACGGACGCTCTGAAGCAGGTTGAACAGGCTGCCGTCCGATGCCCGCAAGGGCAGTGATCCCGTGTTCACGCGAACCAGGGACCCGCCCTCCGGTCTGCACAGCATGGGCGATGCTCCGAGCGGTCGAATGGTCGCGACCGCCAATCAGGCAGTCGCCCTCTGAAACCGGAAACCGGGCAAAGCATTCGCCCGCACCCCCGCCTTTCGTTCGGGCTGGCTTGAAGTGGTCGCACTGCAGGGACGGAACGCGGACCGAGTAGTGAATTCTCCGCAGAGAGCCGGTCCGGCCGGGTTCCTTGACGGTCGCTGCATCCGCCAGACGCATCTCGAGAACAGGACTAGGAGGCAGGTCCCGCAACAGGCCCTGTTCCGAAAACAGGGCCTGGCATAAGGCCTGAAGCCAGGGTCCGGCCTTGATCAGGCGCTTCATCGGCGCTGCTGGAGACAACTCCGCCAAGCCGCTCTGGCGGGCCCGCACAGCCGTTTCCGATCAGGAATGGCCGCAACCTAGGTGAAGCAGCAACACCCGAAGCAAATGCTCCGGGGACTTGTTCTTGCGCAATCCCTTCAATACCCCGGATCGCAGGGCCATGCCTTCCCAACCCGCCGGAAGGAAGCCCATGTGCAAATCCCAGTCCTCTTTCAGGTCTGACAGCTCCAAAAGATAAACGCACAGACATTGTGCCAGTTGATCAGGGCAATTAAAACAAGTTAACGCTTATGGCAGCCCCCCCCCTTAAAAAAATTGTCCCGGTCGCGAAAAAAGCTGTTGTGTCCCAGCGCGTTCCGGACTGTCATTGATTCTTCGCCCTGTTTCCGCCCCGTAGCCTCTTGCGCGCCGGCAAATCCGGCCGGCATCGCTGCCGCAAGCGCCGGAATTTCCCCGCGCCGCGTATTTCAGCGAAAAATCCGCCCGAAAAAATCTCTAACGCGGATTTTGGGCGAAATGAGACAGATCAATATCCAATCCAATAATGCGGCCATGAGGAAACAAATCGGTCCAGACAGCGAGACCGATTCCAGTTAGGATTCCGAGCTCTACTAACGTTACATCCTCCCGTCCAACGAACGGACGCAGTGCATGTTCGTAATATCGACCATAGTTGTGGCGCAGAGGGCTCATCCGGTCCCCGCCCCGCATCCCGCCCCTACTAAGTTCAGTCCGGCTGCGAGGGTCGAAATCACTCACCACGTTCCGACTTACATCAGCTACTAATCCACCGTACCGTTGCTCTTTTTCAACCAGCCAACTTCTCGAACCGGGGGCGACGCTCTACGTGCATAATGAATGAGAATTTGGTGGCTAGCAAGCTTCAAAAATCTGTTGGGACTTAAATTCACTGATGTTAAACCTCCAAATTAATTGCATGAAAGGTCATAGAGCTCCAGGCACTTGCTCTGCAAGACAGAAGCTAGGTCACCTTATACGCGACTATCTCATCGATAGAAAAAGGATTTGCTATGGATCCGCAAGAATCTGTTGGGATATTGCCGTGTTCAGAACTGATTTGAGTTTGGGAAGTTTGTGCTGCTTTAAGTTTTCGCGCCTTTTGGTTGTTGGATTTCAGTGCTTGTGAGGATTGTTTCTTGCGCGGAGTCGATTTGGTGGGACATTGGGCGCTGGTGCGCCTAAGTGCTTTGTGGACATTGTAGCGGCGGAAGGCTGTCTAGTGCCCATCGCGGATATACGGCGTATTTCGAACCTTTGGAGCTCTCGCTTTCCAGCCTCAAATATCCCGCGTAGGCAATCATGGCGCCGTTGTCTGTACAAAGGTCCAGACTTGGAAAGTATGCATTGCCGCCAGCGTTCGCGACTAGATCGGATATGCGTTCACGCAGTGTTTGATTGGCGCCAACGCCGCCGGCGACTACAAGCGCTTTGCGTCCTGTTTGCATCAAAGCCTTTCGGCACTTGATGATCAGCGTGTCCACTGCAGCGTCCTGAAACGCCCAGGCTAGATCGGAAACCGTTTGGCGATCAAGGGCAAGCCTTGATGCCGTTTCAACAGCCTGAGTCTTCAAGCCGGAAAAACTGAAATCTAAATTGTCGCTATGCGCCATGGGTCGGGAGAATCGGAATCGGTCAGGTACGCCATGATGCGCGGATTTTTCGATACTAGGTCCGCCCGGATATTGCAACCCAAGAACGCTAGCGAATTTGTCAAACCCTTCACCGGCGGCATCATCTCGGGTTTGCCCGAGAATTTCGTATGAACCTGGCGATTGCACATCGACCAGCATTGTATGTCCGCCCGATACTAAAAGAGACACGAACGGATAGTCTGGCTTATTGTCGGCCAGCATTGGCGAAAGCAAATGCCCTTCCATATGATGAACGCCAACTGCTTTGATCCGAAGTGCCTTTGCCAATGCGTTGGCAACGGTTGCTCCTACAAGCAGCGCACCGACTAGGCCCGGTCCTGCTGTATAGCTGATGGCTCCAATATCGCGCTTTGCCAGCCCCGCCTGCGTCAGTACGGCATCGATTGAAGGCAGAACCTTCAATATGTGGTCGCGCGCCGCAAGCTCTGGAACGATTCCGCCGTAGGGCTTATGAATTTCGATTTGTGAAGCAAGTCGATGCGCCACCAAGCCGCGTTCGGAATCGTATAGTCCGATTCCGGTGTCATCGCATGATGTCTCGATTCCTAGGACTTTCATCGCAAGCAGGCCATTTTGCACGAACAGATTTCCGTCATTGAGCCGGAATGTTTTGACAACATGCCGGCAGTTTGGAGTGGTTCGACACTTCTGAGAAAAAGGCAATGTTTCCGCAGATTTCGTTGCGAAAAACGCAAGTCGGGTATAGAATTATGTCCTAACGACAGTATTGTTGTTCAACTAAATTATTTCTGCTCATGGAGGTAGGTACAAATATGCCAAGTGTTCGTGTTCGTACGGATGAACCGTTCGATGTCATTTTGCGTCGCTTTCGGCGTTCATGCGAGAAGGCTGGCGTTTTTAGCGAAACGCGCAGACGACAGTTCTACGAAAAGCCTACTAGCGTACGCAAACGCAAAGCGGCGGCAGCAGTAAAGCGCGAAGAGAAGCGCGCGATGCGCCAGCGCGGCTACTACCGCAGCCATTCTCACTGATACCCTTATCTCTCGTTATTTGGCCAGTATGCATGGGGTTGCGAACGCCCCGGACCAGTAGCAGGGATCAAGGCGTGTACTGGCCATAAGCCGGTGCTTGAGCCGATCTCGATGAATTCTGCCGCGCGATAGCATCTGCTGTCGGAGCGGTTTTTGTCGACAAAGCCCTCAATCAGCAGTACCGGATGTCCGAAACGCCTAGATCTGTAAGAGCAAATTCCATGGAATTTGCCCCTACAAGCAATGTGATCGATGGTTAATCAATACAGCCGCAAGTATTCCTGAACTTCCCAGTCCGTCACTGCCTGATGGTAGCGCTCCCATTCGTCGGTCTTGTATGCCATGTATGACCTGCGCATGCCTTCACCCATCACTTCAGCCGCCAGATCATCTTCGCCTAAGGCTTCTGTCGCCGCACTCAGGTTTCGCGGCAACCGGCGAATGCCAAGCTCTTTAAATTCATGATCGGTCATCTGGTACAGGTCTCGGTCTGTCGCGGGCCCCGGGTCGATCTTGTTCACAACTCCTTTGACCGCGGCTTTCAGCGTCATCGCGAGCCCGAGATAGATGTTCATGCACATATCCGCAGCGCGATTCTCGATGCAGTAGCGACTTTGAGGTAAGCGAAACTGAGCTGAGCGATTGTTGTGTCCGTAGGTAATGTTGGTTGGCGCCCACGTGACTGTACCACCTTCAAACCCTCCAACTCTAGGCACAAGCCCGTTGTAGGAGTTGACCGTTGGGCAGGTGATCGCAGCAAGTGCTTCGGCATGCGCCATCAACCCGCCCACGGCGTGGCGGGCATGGTCCGTCCAGCCTGTTTCGTCCGATCCGAACAAATTTTCTTCCGGTTGATCAACCGAGCGTAGCGAAAAGTTGATATGTGCGCCAGACCGCCAATCGCCCACGGTCGGTTTCGGCATGAAAGTGATAAACATGCCATGCTCTTTCGCGACTTCCTTCAGCAAAATGCGCAAAAACACAAGCCGGTCAGCCATTTCCAGCAGATTGGTGTAGTGGAAGTCGAGTTCGAACTGCGAATAGGCCCCTTCTGCAACAACATCGTGAAGGTTCCATCCGAGATCTTCTAAGATGTCGATCATGTCTTTGAAAAAAGGCATCGAGTCGAGCGAAAACTCGACATCGTAGCCAAACGCCTGCCGACGTGGACGAATCCCATTTTCCGGATCGTCGTCAATCGCCTTGACAGGCTGTCCGTTATCATCAAAGCGCATCGCGATGAATTCAGGCTCGATGCCCGCAAAACCAATATACCCTTGCTGCTCAGCATCGCGAACCGCTCGCTTCAAAGCCTGTCGCGGACAGTGATCGTAAGGCTTGCCCTCCCAGAAAAGATCCGCGAAGATGATCGCGATGCTTTTGTCCCAAGGACAAACATAGACAGCATCAAGATCGGGCACCATCACCTGGTCCGAATCAGCCGGCGTCAGTTCCGGCACGTAGGATATCGAATGCACTGCGAATTGCGGTCCCTTGCCTTTGCACAGCAGTTCGAAATCGCTCATCGGCACCGGCTTGGTCTTCGGAATGCCGAAAAGATCGATCCAGCTTGATAGAACATACTTGACTCCGGCGGCTTCGAGTTCGGCACGCACCTCCGCGATGCGCTCGTCTGAAGGCAGAGCATCATCAAAATTTTCAATGTAGTTGGTCATTTGCAGTTCTCCTTGCCTGCTTGTCAGCTGCGTTAACGTTGAACAATTGAATGCAGTTAGCTCCAGTCATACTTGAGCAGGAACTGGTTTTTGAAGTTCTTCAAGCCGGACATGACTTCGCTTGATGCAATATCCGCCTTGAGGTGAATTTCCTGTTCGAGGAATTCATGAAATTCGTCTAGGCTGTTGGTGACGATCTCGATCAGCAGATCGAAACGGCCAGTGACCCACAGGATGTAGACTACGTCTGAAGATTCTCCGAGCCGCTCGGCAACTTGGTCCACTGAGCATTGCGCCGCAACCTTGATGCCGACAATGGCATCCGCCTGATAGCTCACCTCGGTCGGGTCGACGACGGCTACAATGCGCAGTGCGCCTGCCAGCTTCATCGATTGCACCCGATTGCGCACAGTTCCCTCCGATACATCCAATGCCTTGGCGATCTCCCGATATGGCCTGCGCCCATCGTTCATCAGCAACTTGACGATTTCGCGATTCAGCTCATCGTCGATTGCCGCGATGCCATCGCTCCTGTGCTTGACAAAATACTCGGTTGTCTGCTGATCGTCCACTGCGGTTACGGTAAAATTTATGAACATTAGTTCAGGAAAAATGAATATACTACAATTTCAATGATGATTATGTAGATTTCTACAGTGTTTATTGCGGGAACCGAAAATGTGCTCATCGGCCCATATTTTCTGAGAGTTGCGTGATGCGACCCGGTAGCGAATTTCTTGAACTTTTCGACCAGCAGGGCGAAACGAGGCACGGCCTGCCGGGTGAGGCCTATATTGACGAGCGGTTTTTTCGCATTGAGCGGCAGTGTTTGTTCGGCCGAAGCTGGGTGTTCGTGGGCTACGCCCACCAAATCCAAAATGCGGGCGATGTTATTCCGGTCGATGTGGGCGGTCTGCCGCTTTTTCTGGTGCGCAACGAAGATCACAAGATATCCGCCTTCCACAACGTTTGCAGGCACCGCAATTTGAAGCTTGTGGATGCCGCCGGCAATGCCGGCAGAATGATTCGCTGTCCCTATCATAGCTGGAGTTACGGCTTGTGCGGCGCTCTTAAAAATGCGCCCTACTTCGGCGGCGGCATCAAGTCGATGCCAGCTGATTTTCGTTACGAGGACCACAGTCTAATACCGGTTCGCTGCGATGTTTGGCATGACTGGATATTCATCAATCTTCAATCCGAATCCTCAAGTTTCGAAGATTTTCTAAAGCCGATCAAAAGGCAGTTGGGATCAACCGATGCAACTCAGTTCGTGCCGGTCGCGACGCTTGATTTCGGGGTCGTGGGCTGCAACTGGAAACTGCTGATGGAAAACTTCATTGAACCGTATCACGTGCGATTCGTGCACAAATCCACCACTGACCAGCCATTGGAAAATCACTACACCGTGGTTGATGAACATTGCCTTGGCAGCGCGGTCGAGCTTGGCGAGAAGCAACTGGCCAAGGTGCGCAAGGGCACTTTGGGCGTGACATCGCACTATCTGACCTTGTTTCCGAATTTTGTCATGGGCACTTATCAGCCGGATCAGCTCGGGGTGTACCTCAATACGCCCAAAACCGTTGAAACGACACATCAGAAACGGGTAATCTACATACATAAGGATTCCCGATATAGCGATGACCAAATCAAGCAGGTCGCAGATTTGTGGCACAGCGTGCATTTGGAAGATCACGAAATGTGTGTCCGTTTGCAGCAGGGGCGTCATTCTCCGGCGGCGCAAGCGGGCGGCGTACTGTCTCCGCAATGGGAGGACAGCGTGCGCAAGTATCAGGAACTCGTGGCCGAAGCCGTGCGGCCAGCATTGTAACAAGCTGACTTGATGAGAGGTTAGAGATGAGTGAGCAAAAACCCGATTTTCGACTGGACCATACGATGATACGCGTATTCGATCAAGAAAAGACGCTGGACTTCTATACCCGTATTCTCGGTATGAATATCTTGCGCCAAAACGACTATCCCGAGGGACGCTTTACCAATACCTTTGTCGGCTATCAAGGCGAAGATGAGGGCACTTCGATTGAAATGACCTACAACTGGGATCAAAATGAGCCTTACGAGATGGGAGATGCCTGGGGGCATTTGGCGCTCAAGGTGTCGGATGTCTACGCGACTGCCGAATACCTCAAGTCTGAAGGCGTTGAATTTGTGCGTGAGCCCGGTCCGATGAAAGGAGGCACCCGGGTCATTGCCTTCATCAAGGACCCTAACGGCTATAAAATCGAGCTGAACCAGCCGGTCGGCGAATGATTTGCCAGGTTGTCAAGACCCGGGAAAGACGTAGCCAGCCTCTTTGAGGCTGTCAGCGAGTTCGGCGCATTGCGTTTTGGTCAGCGCTGTTAGGGGAGGCCGCGTCAAGTTCCAGTTCGGATCTTTACGATAATCTGCCCATACAGCTTTTAGCGCGTTTGCCAGTGGGAATTGCGCAATGATGTCTCTAATCTCTGACGCTTTGGCCTGGGCTGCCGATGCATCGGGGCCGTCACGCCAAAGATCGAAGATCTGACGGATGCCGGCAGGATTGATGTTCGCCGTGGCCGAAATAGTGCCGTTGCCGCTTGCCCTAAGAGTGGGAAGAAGCTGAGCATCTGAGCCTGAGAAGATTGCTAGTTCGGGAAATTCCTTGATGTACGACTTGATGCTGGACCATTCTCCGGTTGAGTCTTTCAGGCCTGCGATCAAGTCGCTATGGCTTTGAAGCAAGCTTCTTATCAGATTATGTGTAATCGGCACGCCGCTCATTCGCGGATAGTGGTACAAAAGCACCCGCAGCCTGCTTGAGCTGACTTGGTCGAAGACTAGCCGAAATGATGCGGCGACTCCATGCGGCGACGGGTCCTTGAAGTAGAAAGGCGGCATCATCAAAACAGTTTCGCATCCCGCCTGCATTGCATGCCGCGTGACATGAACCGAATCGGTGAGTGAAGCGAACCCGTTGCCGATGATAAGGCGATGCGGGTCGATGCCTTCGCCGATCAGATTTTCAAGCGCTTGCATTCTTTCGTGCGCAGAAAATGAAGGCGCTTCTCCGGTGGTGCCGAACAAGACAATGCCATGACAGCCATTTTCCATCAGCCACTTGATGTGCTCGGCCATTTTTGGAATGTCGATTGAAAGGCCGCGAGTGACCGGCGTCAGGCACGGCGACCACACGCCGCAATAGCGTTTTTTCGATGAATTTGCGGATTTATCGATCGAATTCCGCGCATCCGCCGACATCAAAGTTGTATCAGGCTGCAGGTGATGAGATGACATTCCCAAATCCATGTTGGAGCATATTGCTAGCGCAAGAGTTGCTTCGAGTTGAAAATTGATAACCTATTGTATCGACAATGTGCGGCCCTCAACGACGATGAGGGTCGCCTGATTTTCTCGCGGTCGCAGAAGCGCCCAAGCCAGCTAGTGGAAGCTGGAGTAGTTTCTTCATCTCGATAGCCGCTCAAGAGCGCCATGGAGTTGCGCTCGATACATCTACGCAAGCTCTGCGGGCCAGGGCCGTCTTTGATAGGCACCCACAATAATTTAATCGCGCCCAGCGTCTTGCTCACCGTTTGTTCCAAATCCTTCTCCACACACTTTGCTTGATCTTCCGTGAATCCTGAACTCTCGCCTTCTTTTTCTTTTCGCCCTCTTTTTAACGCCTCAAGCGGACACATCTAGTCCGTATCGATAAATCAATGCCCGTCCTGCGAGTTGCCGGAAAATTGACGATCCGATACCCGAGCAGTTATCAACCCTCTTGGCGAATATCGCTGCGCCAGCAGCCTTAGCCGGCATTATCAGCGGCTGGCACCCGCTCGAAAACGTGCCCCCTTGTCAGAATGCCATTGGCCACCGCGGACGGTTGCGCAGATCGGCGTGAGCATGGTGCCGGCGGCGCGTTCGTGCCGGGGCATTCAAGTAGCTGGCTGGATCAGGCAGACTGCGTGTGCGGGTCGAATTCCGGTGCTGCTACTGCGCCAGGCCGGCCCGAACCGGGACTGTCCGGCGAGCAAGCTGAAAGATGCCGGAAGCCTCGCGCTTCACTTTCAATCGCGCCCGATTCTTCGAAAAAGTTGACAGAGCGAATAATTAATGCCATAATTCATATTATGGCTTATGTGCGTAAGCTAATCAGTTGCACCATGCTTCAAGTGCATAGGCCCCGATATTCCGGTAAAACACCGATTATTACAAGCAAGGAGATAGTGCAATGAAAAGAGACGTAAAGACAGCGGTGATGCATGCTGACGGAAAGACAGGATTCGGAGGCATGAATATGCCGAAACTATCTACAGTTGCGATTATCGTGTTTGCATTGTCATTTTCTATTATGGATGTTGCATTTGCACAGCAACGGCCGACCGTCTCGCTTGAGAGGTGCGAAGGAACCTACAACCTTGGATGCAAGGAGAATTTCTGCGTCAGGGTGCGCACTGAGTCGTGGGACCAGCTTCCGTCAAGCGTTGAAGATAACCCTGAGATTTATATTCAGTTCAGCAGGAAGATCCGTGATCAGAATGGCCAACCTCTGCAACCTCTGCAAGGGTGGCGCTCCAAGGTGACCTTGAGCAAGGGGACCGACCACGATAAAACTCTCTGGTTTCAAACAGATGACGGTCCACTCTTCCTGAAATACGTTGATTTCGGTGCATATCTGCTATATCCAGAACCGCCGGCAAAAGCGTCTCCAGAAAACTTGCATTTCGACATTAAGCCCGCTCCGAGTAACAAGTTGTGGTTCAGGATGGAGGGGGAGAATTGTCGGATATTCAGTTGGTGGTAAGAGGGCAACTTCTCATGGACAGGAGTCTGTAGGGCATTCTTCCCGTATTAAGGATTTTTTCCTGTTCCGGTGCAGGAGTACCATCCAGATTTCCTTTTCCGACTTGTCCGTGAGTTTGATGAGTCGACAGAATTTGAGTGTTTGAACCGGGGAAGATGGCTAAATCGGGAAACTCTTCGATATATGCCTCGATGCTCGGCCATTCTCCGGTTGAGTTTTTCAGTCCTACAATAACTCGCTATGGATTTGAAGCAGTTGCCGGATCAGCTCATGCGCAATCGCCACACCTCTTATCCGTGGATAGTAGTACGCAATTTGCTTGAGTTGACTGGTCGAATACGTGTCGAAATGATGCGACGATTCCTTGCGTTGAAGGATTCTTGAAGTAGAAAGGCGGCATCATCAAAACGGTTGTGCAGCCGGCGAGCAATGCGTGTTGAGTGACTTCCACTGAATCGGTGAGCGAAGTGAACCTGTTGCCGACAATGAGGTGGTTCGGTTCGATTCCTGCATCAATGGGCTTTCATTCGCTCGAGTGCGGAAAATGAAAGCGTTGCTCCAGTGGCATCAAAGAGCACGATTCCATGACAACCATTGTTGATCAGCCACTTGATATGTTCGGTCATTTTCGGACTATCGATTGAAAGTTCGCGATTGATTGGCATCAGGCATTGTGGCCAGATGCCGCAATGGTTTTCTTTCTAGATTTGCATGGAAATGGGTATAGGATTGCGCGAATCCGCTGGCTTGATAGTTGCAACAAGTTGGTGATTGCGAGCCTCTGCCAAAAATGCAAAAAAATCTACAATCTCTTCATGCCTGATGCGACTTCATTTGCTATCGCTTATCAAGTCATCCCGGCCACTCAGATCACTGACAGGCATAGTTGATATATGCCGATACAGAGCCAATGCGCTACGTTGCGGCAATCCGGGTCAGTGCGACCGGGCTGGCTTCATAGCACTGAGTAAACGATTCCTGGTTTCAAAATCAAAACCCGATCAAGAAAATCCCGTTTTATGCCCAAAATGGAAAATAGCCGGCCCGAGGGTGCGCGGAATCCGCCAGCTTGATCAACTCTTTATCAAGCGTCTGCTTGATCACCACGGAAGCCTGAGATGCGTTCTTTGAATCGATGCCGAAACGCTTGCAGAGTGTCGAGTTCTTCATGCGGCCACCGACAACATATTTCAGGGCCGCGTGCTGATAGCAAGCGCGGATCCGCTCATCCGGCGTCATTTCTGCAAAACGGCGAGGAGCGAACAGCTTCACCCGAACCGCGTTGCCCTCCGCCCTAAAATCCGGAGGCGGCAAATGGTGCGATTCTATGGCCGTGATCACCTTGTCGATTCCAGTTCCCTGCTCTTCGCAGAGCCCCATGCGACGCATCAAAGATGCCAATACTTCGTTGCGCGAACGCGGAGGTGAATCAAGAAATCGGTCGGGACTAACTAGCGGATGGCCGGGATTGGTGATTTCCAGTCGGTCCTGGAACAATTCAACCATAGGCCCGGAGCCCGATATTGTCATGTCTTGATGGATCAGCGCATTGGCGACAATTTCCCGTATAGAAAGCAACGGATAAAGCGTCTTCTCTTCGCGAGTTACCCCGTTGATCCACTCTCTTCGAGGAAGCAAAGTTTTAATATAGTCAACAAGCTCGCCGAAGCCGGCAGCATAACCTTGTTGGACATCCTTTCGATGCTCAACAGCATCCGCACGGCTGGGACCGGCATAGGCGACAAACCGGATGGCCTTTCGCGCGAGCGAAAAATGAAAGTCTTCCAGCCTTCTGGCAAACAAGATGGCACCAAGATTGGTAACAGCATAGTGGCCATTTTCATTCTGTTGCAAGAGCCGATCAGCAAGCAACTTTTGCAAAACGCCATTTCGAGTCTCTGGCGCAAGTTGGCTTGTGAGCTTGAAATAATTTGCATAGTCTAGTTTCTCAAGAGCATCATCGCAGTCTAAAAACTGCGATGCGAGCCCGACTTCCCAAGCATAGGACTGAAATTTCGACCATAGTTCTCTTTGGCGATCGGGATAATCTGACAGGCGGGAGGTTGCGCTGCCAATACGGATATAAGCTGTCCGGTCAAACTCTACGGGGCTAGTAGTTGCCGCCGGTATCTTGAGAAGGACGACTTTGATTCCGTGATAGTGTCCGGGTTCAGATACATGTGAGACCGCCCGCCTCCTCCCGAAGGACGTAGTCCGAAGGGAGGAGGCGGGCGCGCGAAAATTTTTCAGGTAGCATAGTGCTTGATACAAATCCAACAGCCGAAAGGCGGGAGATAGCGCCATGCAAATCAAATGTCCGCACCGCAAATTTTATCGCATCGATCCGATCCGCGACCCCGTTTCGACCCAGGCCGCCGAGCGCTTCGACAATCTCGCGCTGTTCGACCAGCTTCGCCTCGAGGGCGCGACCGAAGCGACCGCCCTGAAGGCGATCGGCTGCTCCCGGGCGACGCCCTGCCGCTGGAAGCGGCGCCTGCGCCAATGGACCGCCGCCGAGCTCGAGCTGGTGCGCCAAACGCGCCAGCGCTTTCCGCTGCGGGGGCGCGCCAAGATCCGCGCCGTGCTGGCGCGCGAGCGCGGCTTCGCGCCCAGCGCCTCCACCACCGGGCGCATGATCGACCGCCTGGTCCGCACCGGCCGGGCCGAGCCCGTCGCGTTCTACTACGGGCGAACAAAACCCAAGCGGCGGCGCAAGTTCGACCGCCACGCCAAGCGCTGGCGCTACGGCGACCGCGGCCGAAAGCCCGGCCAGATGGTGCAGATCGACCATACGGGCGTCGCCATCGAGGCCGGCTTCGCGGTCAAGGAGTTCAAGGCCGTATGCCCGGTCTCGAAGATTTGCTGCATGCGCGCCTACTCGCGCGCCACCGCCGCCTGCGCCTCGAAGTTCCTGGACCATCTGATCCGCCAGGCGCCGTTCGATATCGAGTCGGTGCAGGTCGATGGCGGCAGCGAGTTCATGGCCGAGTTCGAGACCGCCTGCCAGCGGCGCGGCATCGAACTGTTCGTCCTGCCGCCCAGAAGCCCCAAATATAACGGCTGCGTCGAGCGCGCCAACGCCGTCAGCCGCTACGAGTTCCACCAGTTCTACGACGGCGAGCTGAGCGTCGGCGCCCTGAACGTCGAGCTGGCCGAATTCGAGCGCTTCTACAACGCCTACCGGCCGCATCAGGCGCTCGGACAACGCACGCCCATGCAGGCGTATAATGAAAACTTCGACCAAAGCGCGCTTGCTGCCTGAAAAGTCTCATATGTATTGAACCAGTACAGATAGTCGACAGACTCGAAGGTAAATGCTATCGTCTGGCTGCAACCGCTGAGAGAGCCACAACTCCAATGGCTGTCCTTGTTGCAACTTGCGGGCAGGCTCGAACACGGTGCCAACAACTTTCTGGTCTGCATTGCGTATGCCCCATATCACATAGGCAAAATGCTGGCCGACAAGCTGTGCGGAGTTAGACAAAGCGGAAATCAGCTTGCCGATCAAGCGGGGGTCTGCATTGTTTTCCTTGAACTCAAGCCAAGAGGTTTCCGACGATTGCCCAAGCAGGTTGTCAATCGTGCTGCCGGCCATCTTTGCCTTTGGATTATTCATCAGAATGCTTCACTCGCGCTTGAACATTTTGTTGCCGAAGCGTTTGCCTTGCCTAATTGTCCAGCGAAGCGCCGAATTTGGATAAAGAGCAGGAGAATCGCAGTAGCCGTTCAGGAACGAGAATTGCAGAAATTGAAGTCGAGCTTTAAGACTGATCATGGTGAAAATCAACGCTTTTCGCAGCCGATGCTGACGAATGTCGCTGAATAATTTCCTCAACGTCGTTCGGGTCGCTAACGATATCTTCCGCCCAAAAACCAAACCCTCCGTTTGAATTGATCGCGCTTATCCACTCTTGCAAGTATTTTCGTTTTACTGCCACTTCTGGATTCTCTCTGCCTTTGACTTCCAAGATAAGAGTCGTGCCGCCTTTCAACTTGACAAGATAATCCGGACGGTATTTCCTGGCAACACCATTGAACGCATAGTTTATCTCGAATCCCAAATGATCATTCTTTGCCCACGCTTGCACCTTCGCATTATGCTCCAATTCGTAAGCTGTAGTTGCTTCCCACGTGCCTTCGTGAACACAGAAATTTATGTGGTTTCTAGTCGTCATGTTGCACGGCTTAGTTGTAAACCATGGTGCCATGTCATCTGTGGAACCAATCGGTTTTTCACGGTCAAATATTGGCTCGAGCTTTTCGTGGTTTCCAAATCGAATCGCTTGCCATATATGGCCGATAATCTTGGTCATGTTGAGGGTAATGACCAGCCGTCGCTTTATGTCATCGTCGTCAAACGAAACCGGTTTAACTTTTACCCTATCTGAACAAATAAACTGTTCTATTATTCGAATCAACTGAGCGAGCAATGAATCTTTGTCACCCGGCCAGCTCGCCCCCATTTGGTCAAAAATTCCAACGGCGGTCCTGAACACGATTCGTTGAGTGCGAAATCGTTGCGCCAGCTTCACCAAATCGATAGATTTAATGTTGGCAACATCTGCATTGCCATTTACTACTGGTGCGAGCTCGGCAACTTTACTTGTATCCAGCGCACTAAGTTCCAGCTGGTCCACCTGACTCCAGTCCAGCGACAATCGACCAGCAGATATTCGCTCTATACGGACCAAATTTGGCCATGTCATTCTATAGATCGATTTTTCATCGACCGGTTGAATCCTTGTTTTAGGCTTAGGCGGCTCAGGGTCGGCTTGAGACTCTTCGTGAGGCAAAAAAGTAAATGGTATGCCGACTATGTTTACATATTCCGGTGCAAAGTATCCCGTCTGCGGATCTACATCGTATGATGTGCGCCGCAAGCCTCTCCCGACTACCTGTTCACAGAGCAACTGACTGGTAAAGGCGCGCAACCCCATAATGTGGGTCACTGTTTGCGCATCCCAGCCTTCCGACAGCATGCCGACCGAAATGACATTCTGAATCTTCTCTCCTGGTTGCCCCACCTGGCCAATCGTGTCAACTTGCTTGCGAAGCAATTCTGCTTGCTCCTTTTTGGTCATTTCAGACACGGTTTTTTTGAGCGGCTTCCGGTTGATCTTTTCGCTATCAATTTCCGCTAGCGGGTTTGCAGATGCTTCCGCGGCTTCAAGCGCTTTCGAGTCAATATGCAAAATTCGTTCCGTATCGCATAGCCTTTCCACGTCGATAAATCCATGACTGAATGCATGGCTTATTCGAGCTGCTGTTTCTGTCCGGTTGGTCACTGTAATCAGCACGGGCGGAGTCGGAAAATTCAATTGCTCCCATTTTGCAGCGACATTTTGCCAGTCAAACCCCAACAGGTGATACCCGTTAACTACTAGATCCGGGAGCGGAACTTCCGGTTGCACTCTACGTTGAAGATCACCCTTTACCTCGTCGTCATTGTAGATATGGAAAAGACGTGATCTATAGGTCTTGGCATCCGGCCTTGCATCGTCGTGAATCACCACTCGAGGCGTCTTGACCAAGCCCGCTTCAATCGAATCGTTCAATCCAAAATCGCTAACTATCCACCCGAAGAGCCGGTCTTTGAGCTTGTTTTTGGTGCCGGATTGGACGAATGGCGTTGCCGAAAAGTCAAAG
The DNA here is from genome assembly GCA_965214875.1 of Arenicellales bacterium. Taxonomy (GTDB): domain Bacteria; phylum Pseudomonadota; class Gammaproteobacteria; order Arenicellales; family JAJDZL01; genus CBDAUN01. Next base: position 471,603 of record OZ243980.1, read on the forward strand.
CACGCGAGAATCCCGAATATCTTGTGTATCCGGTCCAGCACTTCGACCCACTTCGTAGCCACATTGGCATCTGACAGCGATTCTCGAGCAATTTTAGTTCCCGGAGTTTTTCGCCATGCGTGATGCGCTTCATCATTGATAACTAGTATCTTTTGCTCGGGCGGCAGGTCGCGCAGCACTTCTTTTGCATATGCGAGATCGCTTTTTGCACCGCGTTTATCGACGCTGCGTCTCCTTTTTATTCTGTCCTCGCTTTCCCAAGTCAAGGCATGCCAGTTATGCACAATTACTTTCCCGAGGCGTAGTTTTTCCATAAGCGCCGATGGCAGTACGCGAAATTTCTCGTAGTAATTCCCATCGTTTCCAGGCTTCAATACAGCCAGACGGTTCTTGACTGTTAATCCAGGCGCGACGATTAGTACATTTTTCGCGAACCGGCCGTCATTCGGATAGGCGACGCTGTTTAGAATTTGCCAGGCTATGACCATCGACATCACGACCGTTTTGCCCGTGCCTGTCGCCATTTTTGCGCAAAGCCGGGGAAATTCCCCACCATCCCCAGGTATTTCGATACCCAAATTTTCCGCGGGCAACACTTCTGTTGCCCAGATGATTGATTCGACCGCTTCCAGCTGACAGAAGAAAAATCGACGGGCTTCGTATTCTTGCTCATCGGTCCAATGTTCCAGCAATCTTCTGGTGATGCCGGTCACACCGGGATAATTGAGTTCGCGCCAGATTTTCACATGACTGCGAATCTTGTTCACAAGCGGAATTTCTTTGAATTCTCCAGGGTCGTCGAATGAATCTGCGCCCGGTGAAGCGATCAGGTATCCGGCCGGCCGCCGCCCTTCCACTTCATCGAAAAGCTTGCTCTCGCGGTCATAGCTCCAATAGCGACTCGGCTCCGAGTAGGGCGAGTTGACAATTAATCTATCGATCGTTACCCTCGCCATTGCGGAACTCCCAGCAAGGCGCTACTAGTCAGAAATGTAGTTCTCGACATGTTCCTGGCGCGACATTGACCGGAGAAATGGTTTGTGGAACAATCCATGAGCGTGGAGAGGGCTGATTCTGCCCGCTTGGACCGTCAAGAGTCGCAAAGTGAAAATAAGGCGGACATTTGACCGGGACATTGAAACCATGCCGATAGCTGTCATTTCAAAAGAATGACGTATCCTTCCTGTTCAAAGTGGGAATCCGAAGTCAGCACCTCAAGAATCGACTCTCGCCTCATTACGCACATGGATATGCAATCTTGCAGGCTGTAGTTCTTGTCGCTTCGATTTCTGTAGTGCTGCAGCCCCGTCAAAAAAGATTCGTGCGACTGGTGAAAGACCTTATACCGCTTGTCGCCTAAAACGGCATCGGCAATTCTGACCGCCGCATGGCGAAAATGCGGTCCGCGCTTCGAAAAGAAGGTCAAGAATTCCGATAGAACTTCATCGGTGGTTATCAATTGCGCATCGCCTAGATTCGCCCTTGCTTCACGGGCGGTTTTGTGCCACCGATTCCTTGAATCTGAAGCTGCGATCAAATAGGCTGTGTCAACAAAAACCTTTTTCATTCATATTCTTCTTCGTAAAGGTAGCGGTCAAGATTTTCAATGGCATCCAACGGGATCCTGTCCCACTCCTGGGCTGGAATCTCACTGACAATATCCGCAATCTTGTCTTCAAGGCTCGGTTGCGAATCACTTTTGCTCTCGCCCGGATCAGATGGAATTTCTTCGTCGATTATCTTCAGGCTTTCAATGCCTCTGTTATCAATTATTTTTACGGCCACTCGCCGCTGCTCCCCTAGTTCAAAAGGCAAGGACACAGTACCGCGATAGGCTTCGATCAAATCAGAATCGATTTCAGTCCGAAGGCTTTCTGCGAGTTTCGCCCAGCCGTGGTTGTCCCCTGCCATCGGGAAAAAAACCTGGCGCGGCAAGAGGCTTCTCCCGTCGTAGTCGGTGTCCAGCATCCACATGGCTATTTTTTCCTTGCCGCCTGATTCCAGCGAACCCTTTGACGTATCGTAATAGTCGAATCCATTAACTGAAACTTGATATCCGTCCTTGCCTTTCGAAAGGGCTGTCAGTTCCACATCCGGCTGTCCTATCAGCCAGAAGCTTTCATTTGTCGCTCTTTTTGATTTGAGGTCCTGCGTCAAAAGATCCGCATTCATATGCACCTTAAATAGAGTCACGCCTTCCCAGTTCATCTTGTCTATGTCCTTTGCAGCTTCGGGGTCAAATTGAAAAGCGGCGAAGACGATGATTTCCGGGCGAGGCATCAATCCGAATGCTTCCTCAATGCTGCGCTCCACTTGACGTTGCTCCAGCGGCGCATGGTCCGGGCCGAATGATACGACCACCCGTTTAAGATTGGATTTCGGTGCCTCGCTGGCGGATTTGTTGTGACCAGAATCGTCAATGCGGGATTCTCCCTCTGCGTGAAGATATCTGTTTCCTGACAACGGTTCCAGCCTGCTGAACTTTATTCGCTGACCGGAACTTCCGCGAATCCCGGTTCTATACAGCTCGTCTCGCCAATCATTCTGGCGCGAAGTCTCTCCAAAACGTGTTACGGAATTGTCGGCAGGCATCGGTTCGATTGCTTCAATGTCGGCAATCGGCTTTACTGATGGAGAGGGAACGGCTTCAACTGTAAAAGGGCCGCTGACCCGCTTTTTCCCGCGGTCGATCAGCGGCTGGTCGTAAAGTTGGATGCTCTGCGGCGGTTCCCCGCCAGAAAGTATCTTGGGAGTGACTTTCGGCACTGCCTTATAGTTGAATCCTCCGCTTACTCCTTTTTCGGACTGAGCCAGTTCGTAGAATTCGTACGTTGAAGTCATCAGGCGCTGTTTCGCGAGGGTCAGGGCCACTCTTGAAGTGTCGCATGTAATCCACCTGCGTCCCCATTGCTCAGACACGTAGGCGGTCGTCCCGCCCCCGCAAGTCGGGTCGAAAACCAAATCTCCCGGATCGGTGGTCATGAGCAGACAGCGTTCGATCACCTTGGTAGAGGTTTCGACGACATATCTTTTCTGGCTCGGGTACATTTGAGCGGGCCAGAGATTGCTGATTCTTTTTCCTGGCACCTCATCTTCGTATTTTTTCCACATTAGTGACGTTTGACCGCTTAATGCTTCCAGCCGATTCAGCTCTGCCAGCCGGTCCATTCCGTCTTCAGATATCGACCAATGCCGATTCGGAGAACAAGAAAACTTTCTGCCATCCCACATGTAGGGTTCTGAACGCCCCGTAGTCGAGACTCCTTGTGAATCTAATCCGGTGCGTCGATAAATTCGGGACCCGCTTGGCAAATTAGCATCCGGATCAAATTCTTCTTCAGGAGTCAATTTTCGGGATGCGCCATCGGGAAGTTCAACCCCTGCATACGAGCTGAAATGCTTAACAATTTCTTGCCGAGTAAGTGATTCATACAACTGTCGATATTTGACCTGTTCTTTGTCAACCGCATACCAAAGCAGGTAATCGGAAACCTGTGGCAAGTGATTTGTCGAACTGCCGCTTGTGGTGGCAAATGTGATTGTCGCCATGCGGTTTGAGCAGCCAAATACTTCATCTAGGACCAGACTGACGCGGTGCACGTTTTCGTCGCCAATCTGGACAAAGACGCTGCCGCTGCCGCAAAGAAGCTTTCGCGCCAATAGCAACCGGTCTCGCAAATAAGTCAGATATGAATGTATGCCCAGTTCCCAGGTATCCCGAAATGCCTTGATCATTTCGGGCTCGCTGGTCAAGTTGGCATCCTTATCGCTCCGAGAGTCGCTCTTATTGACGAAGGGCTGGAAGTTCGAACCGTACCTAATCCCGTAGGGCGGATCTAGAAACACCATTTGCATTTGCCCACCTAAGCCTTCCTTTTCGAGCAGGCTATTCATAACAAGCAAGCTGTCTCCGGCTATAAACCGATTCGTCCAATTATGACGATGCCGGTAGAATTCAATCGCCTCCCTGATCGGCGGATTTTCGTCAGGCATATCGAAAAGTGAAAGTTGGCTTGGTCCTTGGACTGGTTTTCTCACATGTTCAATAATTGTGCGCGGATCAATTCGTTCGTGAACATGCAACGAAACAGTGGGCACGTCAAATGTTGAGTTTTCGGCTTTACCGGTCCAATCCATTTGAGGATCAATATGCATGTCGAACGCATATGTAGTGTCGCTGCCATCTTTGTCCGTATCTGGAGTAACCAGTCCTACTGGAGGGTTGTTGGGCCTCGTTTTGTCGGTATGGATGTAGTTATCTATATCTTTTGCCTTGTTTTTCATTTCTTGTTCATATAGTTGGAAGACATGGCTGAGTTAGTCAAATCTTCAGAGATGGCACCTTTTTGACTTAATGGCCCCGTTTCACAACGGACAATCGGACAACCAGCTCGTGACACTCATCCCGAAACCCGACTCGGCAGGCAGAATCGGGTCGAAGCTTCAAAAACCTGTCAAATCTGTCCATCGCACATATATATGATAGGCAAGTTTGCAGTCTTTCACCATCTTTCACATGCCCGATACACGGCTCCACCTTTCTAAATCTCAGCGCTGCTTGTTTGCGCAGCCGCAACTCATATTATGGATTCCAATGCTTTAATGCCTACTTTGCGCTTTAGGTCGGCATGCGCCTGCGAGCGTCAAAGCTCGACTAGTTCCTGTGATCTATATTCGCAGGTTTAATCATCACTTCGCCCATTCCTGATTCACTCGAAGTGCGAGCCAAGCTTTGCCCTGATCAATCCACTGCGAAAGATGAAAGCGTCGCAGACCCACTTGTGAATCATGGTGGTCGCGCTGTGAAAGTTTCAAAGCATTCGTTTTCCTTGCCCTTGTTCTTCACGTGTGTCAGGTGTCGTTTATACAGAAATAAAATTTCAAGTCATTGGTATTAAATATATTAATGATTTCATTCTTTCCGTGTCAGCGTGACCGACGCAGGTGGGATTTCCCGCTTTCATGCATTGCGCGCAGACGGTATGATTTGCATCCTGGTTCGGAGACGGGCTTTCAGGGAATGGCCGGCATGCGCCATTCGGCTTGAAAATCCTTGCCGTACTGAAATAGCATGAGGCAATGACCGAGCCAACCAATCAAGAGCTGGCGCACTAGTTCGCCATCCTGGAGTAGACGATGAAAACAAAGTATGCTGAAACAGAATCGGCGCTAGGCCGGCTGGCTAAGGGCGGACCTGGCCGACTTCAAAGCCTATACGGCCAGGCGGGAAACCGAACGGGCTACCTGACAGGCCAGAAGAGACCGGTCGAATCTGCAGTGGACAGTCGGATTCGTGCTGGGGTCTGCTGTGCTGATCATCGCGGTTCTCGGTTATTTGCCCGGACCGCATGAACCTTCCTGGATACGGGTTGCATCCATTAACTGGTGATTTTGCTGGTTTCTGGGCGGTTCGAGTATCAAAGAATTGGCGAATTGTCTTTCGTTTTGAAGGCCGGAATGTTCGAGATGTTGATATGGTTGACTACCACTAGGAAGATTAGAACATGCCTATGAAAAATCCCCCGCACCCAGGCTTGTCAGTGCGTCATGATTGCCTTGAGCCGCTCAATCTAAGTGTCACAGCGGCAGCGAAAATACTGGGGGTGAGCCGGAGGCAACTTTCAGACATCGTAAATTGTCGAGCTGGAATCTCGCCAGAAATGGCGATCCGGCTGGACAAGGCATTCGGTGGTGGGGCTGAAACATGGTATCGAGTAAACGCATCTTATGAATTAGCTCAGGCATTGAAGAAAGCCGATCAAATCAAAGTCAAGCAATTGTCGCCCGCCGCATGAATACTGATTGCTTAGTGCCGAAAATAGCTGATATCGAGGTAGTGCCGCCGGTTAGTTTTGTGATCAATTGTCATTTGGAAAAGCGAATGGTTGCAGCATTCCAGCCTGAAAGATGACTCGAATATTTGCGGTGTACTGCATCGGGATTGTTCACAATTGATTGAAGAAAAATTCGTGGCAGTGAATTGCCTTTCAGGTGAAATTGCCGAGAGGATTCGAGCTGGAGAAAGGCTCAATGAATGCATTTAAACCAAATGTTTGATCTCTGTCCTATCTTGCCGTTTACCAGCGTTTTGGATCAGCGCGGCGAGACGGAAGAACCCGTGAACCATCTTGCTGTAGGGCATAAGAATAAATAGGGCGACCACTGACCCGAGGTGGAAAACTAGCAATGCGGTTAGCCATTCTATTCCCAGGCGACCAAGTCCATACAGCGCCAGCCCGCTCATCGCGACTACGCAAAGCAGCGCAACAAAAGCCATTTCGCCGCCCCAGACACGCTTGTCGCCGTGAAGCTTTTCCGCTTTCCACTTAAGCGCAGCCATCCAGATGCCGCCAGCACTCATGGCAACGCCGCCTGTGATGCCGAACATTTTTGGAAGCGACCAAATCTGGTAGGGCGCGGGCTGGTCGAACGCATAATGCAGGACCGCGCCGCTCGATGTCGATGCGAAGCACAGCAAAAAGCCGTAGAAAAGCAGATGGTGGGCGTAGCGTCGCGCCTGGGAATATCGGTCGCGGTCCTCGAAGTTGCACCCCTGCCCATGTCCGGCGGCAAGATTCTTCATCTGAATTGCTGAGCTGAGACCTGCAACGATTTGAGGCCAGTCAACCCTTCCGCCGCTGGTCGAACGCCAGTAGCGCTTGATTGAGATAGCGATGCAGGCGAGGGGAGTCAGCAGGGCTGGCGTGAAAATGGCTACCATCACCTCGTGAGAGATGATGCTGTAGAACCCTGCTCCGCCAGATGCCGGCGCCAATAGGGCAACAGCGAAGATGAATATGCAAGCGAGTAGCAGCAACGTCGCAATTTTCACTCCGCTTCGATGAAAGGCCCGAGCAAATGGTGTTGGCCATGCAAACTGTTCCCAGCTGCGTTGACGCGCCTCAGCGAGCGCCTTGGGGAAGTTGAGGTTGAACTCGTGAGGCGCGGTATATTGGCATGAATAGTAGCAGCCTCTGCAGTCGTGACATAGATTGGCGAGACGAATCAGGTCGCCGTCTTTGAAATCCCTCAGCCTCTGAAGTGCCGGAAACACCGAGCAGAATCCTTCGCAATACCGGCAAGCATTGCAAATTTTCGCTTGCCGGCGCGCTTCGGACAAATGGCTATGCTGCATAGGTTGCCGCCTCCTTGCCCGCGATTCGGCCAAATACGGTGCCAATCGTCATGCCGAACCCTGCAAGGTACCCCCGACCTAGAATCGAGCCAGCCATGGCCTCGCCTGCGGCCCAGAGGTTTCCGATCTTCCCGCTTGACGCTGAGCACTGGGCTCGTTCATCAACTTTGAGGCCAAGATAGGTAAAGGTGACACCGGGGCGAAGGCAATAGCCATAGAACGGCGGCACCGAAATTGGCCGCGCCCAATTGCTCTTTCGAGGATTGATTTCTCGGGTGCAAACGCCATCGAGTGCTCTGGAATTGAAGCGCAGGTCATCAGGGCAAGCGCTGTTGAAGCGGTTGACTGTTCTTTTGAGCGTATCTGCAGGCAGCATCAAGGACTTCGCCAACGACTCAATGCTTTGCGCTTGCACGGGCGGGAATGCCGATGGCATGAAAAGGTCAAGCGATCTGCTATCGAAGATTGCATAGCCGACTTGATCGGGCTGTTCTGCGATCAAACGCCCCCATATTGCGTAGCGCTTGGGCCAGACATCCTCGCCTTCATCATAGAATCGTTGGCCCTGCTTGTTGACCACGACCGAGAACGGAATGCAGTCAAGACGGGTCACAATGCCTCCATCATACTTTGGCGCACGTGCGTCGATCGCTACCGCGTGGCATTGAGTCGGGTCGCCGACCGTCTTTATGCCTTGACTGATGAGGCTCGATAGAACTGCGCCGCGATTGTAGGGTGTGCCGCGTACTAGAAAATTCTTCGCAGCAGGTCCCCAAGCTTGCGCCAGCCAGTCAAGGTTGGCCTGAAAGCCGCCAGATGCGACAACAACGGATTTGGGTGAAATGGAATACTCGACTTCTCCATGAATGAATTCAATGTTCGCGATTCGCGATTCTGCCAATTCAACATGAAAAACGCTAGCTTCGTAGATCACATCGATTCCGAGAGCATTAGCGGCGCGATAGTAGGCGTTGACCAGCGCTTTTCCGCCGCCCAGGAAAAAGGCATTGGTGCGCGAGAGCGACAAGGTTCCGGATAGCGCCGACTGAAAGCGAACCCCATGCTCTTGCATCCATGGCAGGCAGGCCTGCGATGATTGAATGGCAAGCCGCGCAAGCTCCGAGTCGGTTTGTCCGCCAGTCACTTCAACCAGGTCCTGGTAATACTCATCTTCGAGATAGTCGCCGCTGAGTGGTCCAAGGCTCCCTTGATGAAGACATCGGAAATTTCGGGTATGCCTTGAATTGCCGCCGCGATAGCACTCGGGTGCGGCTTCGAGTATCAGGACCGATGCGCCAGCTTCGGCCGCGGTGATCGCGGCGCACAGCCCGGCATTGCCGCCGCCGATTACGACAGTATCGTAGCTATCGCTCCATGGCTTTGTCATTGATTAATCACCCGCGCTCGATGTACGCGCCCGCCTCGATTGCTGATTGGATGGAATGCAAAATTATAGGCGCGACACTGAAATCTATTTGTTGATTCCTCGATCTTGATGCGCTCGAATCTGCATTCGCGCACCGCTTTTGCCGAACGGTTCTAAATGCAGTTGGCAAATTCGAATTGCCGGCATCAAGACCGCAATGATCATTGCCATTGCGGTACAATCAATCAAATATCATGCCTTCGCATTCAACAATGAATGATCCTATATACCCGATCGACATCTCGGATTTTGAACTGTACTTGGTTCAGAACTTGTACTGGTTCAATACATATGAGCCTTCGAACCCCGCGCCGCGGGGCCGCCAACCTCGTAGAAACGGAGATTTTGCAAGTCTTATAAATTCAATTGCTTATGAATTCAGTTTCTGCAAAGACTTTCAGGCGGCAAGCGCACAGTTAAACTTACCCCAAAACCATTAGAATCATCGCCTGAAAAGCAAAATGCTTCCGTTGTACTTGGCAACCTACACTTTCGCTATGCAGCCAAATTTTGCTGCGTCCGATACACCCTTTGAAGGGCAGTTGAGCTATTTCGAGATCGCCAATTGAATCTACTGTTTTCGATCCATCTCACAAAAATAGCAATCTGGCGATAGGCATTCATGGCCGCATGCCTGATCGATTTGTTTCGCGGGAATTGGATGCCGGTTGTACGCTTTATAATTTCCGATCATGAGATTTTTCAACACCGCCGGCCCTACCATACTGAGGGACCACTACCATATTCCACCGCTAGAGCGAATAGACCGGGATGAAGTGTTCGGTCTAATCGAGCAAAAGCGCTACTTCATCCTGCATGCGCCGCGGCAGACCGGCAAGACCTCGGCGCTGCTGGCCCTGATGGACGAGCTGAACGAGGCGGGCCGCCATCGGGCCGTCTATGTCAATGTCGAGGGGGCGCAGACGGCGCGCGAGGACGTGTCGGCGGCGATGCGGGCGATCCTCAGCGTCCTTTCGAGTTCGGCGGCGGATCATCTGGATGACACGTTTGTCGAGGACAACTGGCTGGGCATCCTCGAGGCCTCGGGCGCCCATGATGCGCTGAGGGAGGTTTTGCGCCGCTGGGCGAAGTCCGACCCGCGGCCGCTGGTGGTGATGATCGACGAGATCGACGCGCTGGTGGGGGACACGCTGATCTCGGTCTTGCGCCAATTGCGGGCCGGCTATGCCGAGCGGCCGAAGCGCTTTCCGCAGAGCGTCATCCTGTGCGGCATCCGCGACGTGCGCGACTACCGGATCCATTCGGGCTCGGAGAGGGCGGTGGTCGCCGGCGGCAGCGCGTTCAACGTCAAGGCCGAGTCGATCCGGCTGGGGGACTTCGGCGAGGCCGAGGTGCGATCGCTTCTGCTGCAGCATACCGAAGAGACCGGCCAGCCGTGGAGCGGGGAGGCGCTGGCGGAGGTGTGGGAGTCGACCGCGGGGCAGCCGTGGCTGGTCAACGCGCTGGCCAGGGAGGTTCTGAAGAAGGTTCGGGACCTCGGGGCGACGATCGGTCGCAACGATGTCGTCGATGCGAGGGAGGCGCTGATTCTTCGGCGCGACACGCATCTGGACCAGCTGGCGGACAAGCTTCGCGAGCCGCGCGTCAAGCGGGTGATCGAGTCCATCGTCAGCGGCGGCGAGGCGCCGCCCTATCTTCCGGACGACGTGCAGTATGCGCGGGATCTGGGGCTGATCGCCCGGAGCGGGCCGATCCGGATCGCCAACGCGATCTACCGCGAGGTGGTGCCGCGCGAGCTGATCACCTCGGCCGACGAGGCGCTGCCATTCCAGACCGCGTGGTACGTGGAGGACGGCAGGCTGATGATGGGCCGTCTGATGGAGGCGTTCCAGGGTTTTTTCCGGGAGCATTCGGAGCACTGGGTCGGCCGGTTCGACTATAGGGAGGCGGGGCCGCAGCTTTTGCTGCAGGCGTTTTTGCAGCGGGTGGTGAACGCGGGCGGGCGGATCGAGCGCGAGTACGGGCTGGGGCGGGGGCGTTTAGACCTGATGATCGAGTGGGGCGAGCAAAGGCAGCGGGAGGCGGTCGAGTGCAAGCTGAGAAGGAAGAGCCTGGAGCGCACGATTGCAGAGGGCATCGAGCAGCTTGGCGGGTATATGCGGCGGTGCGGCGCCGCGGAGGGCCATCTGGTGGTCTTCGACCGCTCGGAGAAAAGATCCTGGGACCAGAAGGTGTTCCGCCGCGAAGAGTCCGTGGACGGCAGAAAGGTGACGGTCTGGGGCATGTGAGCAGAGAATCGTAGCCGGGCGTTGCGAGACCGCAGCATCCAAGTCCCGTCCGTTCGATTTCAAGCAGCAAGAAATTCAGTCAGGCATTCCAAATGGCCGGGGCTGCCGGCGGCGTATTCGCGCTGCCGCTCCGAACCTTCGACAAGGTTCATGCATTGCGGGAAAGCGCCGATTCAGGACGCCAATGATTTTGAGAATTACCGCCTTGTTCCATTCTAAATATAACAATCTATCAGCTCAGCCGCCTTCCACTGGCCTTTCGGGCATATCTCGCCGAACTTGAGCGCAATGCATATGCAGCGTATCGGCCGTCTGCGTGCGCTGCTTGACCGGCCGCTCTCAGACCCGGTGCGCCAAAAGAGCCGCCTGTCGCTCGCCGGTCTCATCCTGCACGAAGCTCATCCGCTCTCGCATGCCGCCTCTGTATCGGACTGGCCGCTCTGCGCATGCGACTTGACATATCGGGCCGGCATCATGCGCACCTCATGGTCCACCCTGATCAGCTGCTATCCACAGCGCTGGATGCCGCTGCACACCTCAAGCCCTATGATGTACGGATGCTCGAACCCAATGACGTTCTTGGCCAAATCTAATCAAATCTGGCGGATTTGCTGTATATTCTTCATCCGGATCTTTCCAGTCTGACACACTATGATGCTGCAAATAACCCCGGAGCATCCATATCGTTAGTTGCCACAGCGTGTTCTTTTGAAGTTTCGCGATGATGCTGATCAGCTGCAATATTTTCCGGCCCGGCACTGTATGACGCTCCCATTTCAAGACTCGAGGTGACCATTCTGTGAAGCGTCCGCTACTCACGCGAGACCACTTTTACACGGTCGTATTCGGAATCTTTGGCACCGCGTGCTTTTGGCATCTCGATCTGCCATTGCCGTTTTTGTTCGGTCCCATGGCGGCAACCTTGGTCTTCGCGCTATTTGGCGGCAAGCCGCGTCGCTTCGGCAACATTTCCACCTTTGCCCGAACGATACTAGGCGTAGCAGTGGGCACTTCCATCACGCCAGAGGTGGTGGAAAGGGTTCCAGCCATGATCAAGTCTGTATCGCTAATCCCCATATACCTTGCCGTCATCGGTTTCATGGGCTATGCGTATTTCCGGCGGATCCACAAGTTTGACCCGATGACGGCCTATTTCGCAGCCATGCCCGGCGGACTGCAGGACATGATCCTGTTCGGCGAACAGGCGGGCGGCAATCCAAGGAAGCTATCCTTAATCCATGCAACACGGGTTCTGGTCATTGTCACGATTGTTCCGATCGTGCTGACCGTGGCATATAAAGTCGAGTTGAGCGAGCCGATCGGCAGTCCAGTCACAGATTTGCCATGGCATGAGATGGCTTTGATGCTTGTGGCGGCATTGGCGGGCTGGAAGATTGCGGAGCGTTTGGGGTTGTTCGGAGCATCGATTCTCGGCCCGATGATTGCTGCCGCTGTTCTGTCCTTGACCGGTCTGATTCACTCGAGGCCTCCGTCAGAGGCTCTTTTATTCAGCCAGTTCGCGATCGGTGCCGGTATCGGCGTGCACTATGCGGGCATCACTTTGCGTGAACTGCGACAAGTGGTGAGCGCCGCCGTTGCGTATGTTCTTTTGCTGGCGATTGTGGCGGCGATATTCGCCGCGATTGCGACCTTTTTCGAGTTGGCCGCCCCGGTTGAAGCGCTGCTGGCTTTCGTGCCGGCCGGACAAGCGGAAATCGCCATTTTGACCATCGTCGCAGGAGCTGATCTCGGGTTTGTCATTACTCATCATCTGGTTCGGATCACCCTCGTCATCTTAGGCGCTCCGCTCGTTGCAAGACGAATCAAGCGTTCCAAACTTCAGGATTGATCATATGAATGGGCGTACCTTCGCTATAGGCATTGATCTGATCGAAGACATCCGAAAATTGAAGATCGTATTCGTCTTCGGTGACATATCCGATATGCGGCGTTGCAATCACACAAGGATGATTCAGCAGCGGGTCATCGGGATCGGTTAGCGGCTCACGATCGAAGACATCGATGGCGGCCGTGCCCGGCCGACCGCGCTGGAGCGCATCCAAAAGAGCATCTTTCTCGATCAAGCCTGCGCGAGAAGTGTTGACGAAAACTGAACGCGGCGACATGCAGGCGAAGTCTGCTGGTGTGATGATTGATCTCGTTGCAGGCTTGAGGCGGACATGGATGCTGATGACATCGCAGCGGGCGAAGAACTCCTGTCTGCTGCCAGCGACCGACCGTCCGTCCGCAACCGCTGATGCGCACCCTTCTTTTGATCCCCACCACATGACATCCATGCCGAATGCTTCGGCATAGCCGGCAACGACGCGAGCAATCCGACCATATCCGTAAAGCCCGATGAGGCGTCCCCGCAACGAACGCCCGACGCCGCTTTGCCAGTTGCCCGCCTTTAGCGAAGCGATTTGAGCCGGCAGCTCGCGGAACGCCGATTGGATCAGTGCCCAGGTCAGCTCGGCAGCGGCAAATGACGGAGTGTCGCCATGCAGATTAGAACAAAGCAGTACGCCGTGATCGTTGCAGGCACCCAGGTCGATATGCGGGTAGACGCTGCGCTGCGATATAAGCTTCAGATTCGGCAGGGCGGCAAGCAGTTCGCGAGTGATCCGGGTCCGTTCTCGAAAAAGCACCAATGCTTCCGCATCCTTAAGCCGTGCGGCGAGTTGATCGGAATCGGCCACATGATCGGTCCAAACAGTCACCTCATGCGCACTGAGCTTCGCAAAACACCGAAGCGAACGCAGAGTGTCAAACCAATCGTCGAGAATATGAACCTTCATCGGCAAGATTTTGATTCAAATTGAAGAACGTTTACCGGCTAATCAGGCGCGACTAGGATGCGGCTGGAAATCAGTTTGATAAGCCCCACGCATCACCGGGAACAAAAACAGTTCCCTCGGCAAGTTTTCGCGCCGTGCGCACCAAGCCTGCCGAGTGAACTTCAAATTTATCTTCAATGGTATAGTCCATCAGCACCTCCATGAAGCCGGACGGGTGTTCGAGGATCAAGTTTGCCGGACCCTTTTCAGGACGGCCCATCATCCCGTCAGCGATACTGCCCGGGGCAAGTGCGCATGCGGCAAGGCATTGGGCGCCGGTGACGGCCATGGCGTGGTGGGCTTTCCAAGGCGTGAAATAGCGTGCGGCGATTGAGCCGCCTTTCGTTGCCGGCGCGATCAATCCGAACTTCGGTATGACCGAATGGGTCGCATCCCCAAGGCCCATGAGCCTTCCGCCTTCGATGCGAATGGCTTCCATGCGTGACAAAAATGCGCCGTTGCCATCAAGCTCGCGGGCGGTTTCAGTGCCGCTCAAGCCGAAGTCGGCGGCCTTTGCAATGACAAGCGGCATCGCGACATCCATGCAGGTGACTTCAATGCCGTCAATCTCGTCGCGCAGCTGGCCGGTAGGCAATGCGCCTGCTGTTGCCGACCCGGCCACGTTCATGAACCTAAGCAGAATAGGTGCCGCGGTTCCAGGCACCCCGTCGATTGAGGTCGATCCGTGATAGCGGACTTGGCCGCCGGGAGTTTCGACTTTTGCCAATATGCGCGCACCGGTATTGACTGCATGGATTCTGACTTCGGTGGTATCTTGTGCAGATTCGACGATTCCCATTTCGATCGCGGCCGGACCGACTCCGGAAAGAATGTTGCCGCAGGTCGGCTTGTAGTCGACAAGGCGATCCTCGACCGAAACCTGCGCGAAGAAATAGTCGACATCCGCCCATTCGTCGCTAGATGCCGAGAGCATGGCGACTTTGGTTGTAACGGTCGCTCCTCCGCCAATGCCATCGATGTTCAACGGATGCCCCGAACCGAGGACGGCAATCAGAATCCTCGAAAGCTCCTCTCGGTCCTGCGGCAGATCGTTGCGGCAAAAATATGGCCCGCGCGAAGTGCCTCCGCGCATGAACAGGAACGGAATGCCGGTCTGCTGCATGATGAATCGTTGCCGGGGTCTAGCCAAGCGGCCAAGGCAGTTCGACAAACTGCTGCAAAAGTCCAGGCGGAAAATCGCGGTTCAACATGAACGCCATGATGCACATGAGTCCGATGCCTGCAGCGGTCAAAATCGACGTTTTAAGCCACGCGGCACCGGCGCGGATTCGAAAGAACAGGATCAAAAACGCGGCCAGCGCAGGGATGAAGCCGACCAGACCGGTCCCGATGATCAGTCCGGCGAACCACGCCAAGGTTGACCACAAGCCGTAAGGGGCATCGGCATCCTCGCCAGCCACTTCCTTGTCCGCGAAAATGCTGTCGCCTTCGGGTCTTCGAATCATCCCGATCAGCAGGAGCAGGCACGCGAGCAGTGAACATCCGCCGATGACCAGCGGAATGATCTTGTCGGTGATGTTGAAGTCGTCAATCGCATTGGCATTGAACAGTGCAATCAGCAGATAGGCCGAAACAGCGATTAGAAAAACGATCGGCGCACGCTTAGTGCCGGCTGCCACTTCGCCTTCGGCCCGGATCGACTTGGTCTGACGAATGCCAAGAACGACCGATACCGATGTGATGATGATCAAGGTGATCACAATCGGGCTAAACACATAGGCCAGGCCTTCTTCAAGGCTTTCGCGGAATCGGAAGCTCGCGATCTGAAAGGCCTGGTTGGCAAATTTCTCCACCGGATTGGAGAGTACAAAACCGATCAGGAACGCCGGACGCGACCAGTCGAAGCGGCGCAGGAAAATGCCGATCAGTCCGATCACGAAAAGAGCGAGCAGATCTTCAAAGCTCTGACCGGATTGAAACGCGGCAAAGCTGATCAGGATGAACAAAAATGGTGCCAGATAGGTGAATCGGATGGTCGTCAATCTCGCGATCCCGCCTGATGCCGCGATGCACAGCGCCGTGCCAATAACATTGGCAAGCGCCAACAGCCAGACAATCGAGTAGGTGATATCCAGATTGTTCTTCAGCATGCCCGGACCTACCTCGATATTGCCTGATCCCAGCAAGGCTACGGCGCCGATGAAGATCGCCATGGAGCCGGAGCCTGGAATTCCGAAAAGCAGCGTCGGCACCAGTCCGCCGCCTTCCTTAGCGTTATTCGAGCTTTCAGGCCCGATGATGCCGCGCACTTCCCCTTTGCCGAAATTCGACTTGTCGCGGGTAGTCTGCACGGAGTGCCCGTATGCGATCCAGTCCACCACCGAGCCGCCAAGCCCCGGGATCACGCCGATGACGACGCCGATTGTGCTGCAGCGCGCTGAAAGCCAGATATTGGAGAACCAGTCCCTGATTCCGGCCAGCCAGCCGTCGCCCAGGCTAGCCCCCTTTGCGATGGAGCGGTCCTGGCGCAGCAATGAAACGATCTCAGGAACCGCAAAGATGCCAAGCCCCACAATCACCAGTTTCAGCCCATCGACCAGATAGGGAACATCATAGCTCGCCATGCGCAAGCTGCCGCCCGCATCAGCTTCGCCGATGGTGCCGATGATGATGCCCAAACCGGCAGCGGCGACTCCCTTGAGCGGAATGCTTCCCGCCAGCACTGCGACCATGCTCAAGCCCAGCAAAGTCAGCATCAGCATTTCGGGAAGCCCGAATGCGAGCACGATAGGACGGGCGGCAAGTATGAACAGAGTCAGAAACACGGCCCCGACAATGCCGCCGAACAAAGAGGAAGAAAAGGCCGCAGAAAGTGCGCGCGCGGCCTCTCCTTTCTTGGCCATCGGAAAGCCTTCAAGCACAGTGGCCTGCGAAGCCGAACTGCCTGGAATGCCCATCAGAACCGAGGCAAAGGTGTCTGAAGTGGGTACCACCGCCACCATGCCGATCATCAAGGCCAGTCCCAAAACCGGATCCATGCCGAACATGAACGGCAGCAGAAGCGACAGTCCTGCGATACCGCCAAGTCCGGGAAAGACTCCGACAGCAAGTCCCATAACCACGCCAAGTGCTAGATAAGCCAGCACCGCAGGCTGAAGGATCAGCGACCATGCATCGCCTAATGCGGGCAGGGCGACTGAGAAAATATCCATTGCCTGCTTCTAACCCTGAAGCGTCGGTGTCGTCCTCTGAAAAAGAGGCGCCTGAGGCGCTATTTCAAATCGACTCCGAAATCTTCCTTGAGCCAGTTCAAAACAAAGGCCTTGGCACTGTCCGGCACGTTGGTCGCCGTGCCGAGCGCTGTCAAAGCGTTCGCCCCGATGAATACTTCGTACTTGCCGATGCGCGCAGCGGATATTTCTGCAAAGTCGGCACGATCGACAACGGCTTGAAACGCCGCTGAGTAGGCATCGACGTATTCCTGCGGTGTGCCGTTTGGCAAAAAAGCGATCTTCTGCACCGGAAAGCCGGCAACAAAAAATGCTTTCCATGCATCCCAGGACTCGCCTTCGGTTTCGCAGCCTGCGGTTGCTTCGCATACTTCCTTGAACGTTGGAATGTCGGGAAAGGTGGGGTCGCGGACAATGTTGCCGTTCGGATCCAGTGCGCCCCAAGTCATCATCGGCACGGCCTTGCCGGCATCAACCAGATCGGTTGAGCCTTTCAAGTAGCCGGAAGATGTTTGATAGTCAATGGTTGCTTCGCCGCGTTCAAACATCAGACGGCCGTCGCCGCGTCCCTTGATCCCAAACACAGGCTCCACGTTCATGCCAAGCATCTTCCATGCCAGCAGCGGAACCAGGTCTAGACGAGTGGCGCCTTGACTGCCATAAATGAAGTCGGCATCTTGAAGCGCGTCGGCGGAACCGTCGAATTTTGCGCCATCCTCTGCATTGAGGTAGGCCACGCCGCCAGTGCCTGAGGCCATGACCGGAAGCCAGTCGTTGTATTCGTAGCGAACTCTGGGGTCGCCCAGAAGATATGGAAATTGCGTTGATCCCGAAGTGCCGAAAAGCAAGGTGCCGTCCTTGTGCGTTTGCTTCTGGAACCAGTTGGCACCCTTGGTTGAACCGGCTCCCGGCATGAATTTCACCACCACGGTCGGCTGACCTGGTAGCGCTTCAGACAGCAATGGCGCAAAGAAATTCGCCCACTTCGCAGATCCGCCAGTCTCCGAAAACGGGATGATCCATTCGATGGTCTGGTCGCTGAAATCCACGTCTGCCGCCGCTGGAGCGGCCAGAAACACTGCCAGTGCCGAGCTGAGTGCAAAATTGCGCACAATTTTTATCATTTTCATGAATATCTCCACATATAAATCAGTCATGTTGATTATTTGATCGACTGTCCATTTTAGCACAGCGATTACCGCTCAATCCGGCATGAGCATTGCCTTGATCGAAGACGATTTAGTCGAGCAAAAGGCAGATTGAATCCGTTTTTCATTCCCAATGATTATTAGGTCGTGTGCGGCAAAACTGTAAAGCCTCTGGTTTTGGCGGGATGCTGAATGTTGGCCGAAGCGGTTTGGATGGTTTGCTGTTAGCATCCTTCCCGCAAAATTCGACTGTGCTTGGTGCTGGCTTGGGACGATCAAAATGCAGTTTGCAAAGCTGCAATCAAGAATTCGCGCTCGCCTTGTGCATCAGCGGCGGGCGTATAGGGTAAAATGCCGGTTTGCCACTAGCAAAAAAGAAATCAAGTCCATACATGTTTGTTCACGAATATCAGGCGAAAGAGCTTCTTGGCGAGCGCGGCCTGTTTTTTCCTCAAGGCAAGGTCGCGCAAACCGCCAAACAGGCCGAGCAGGAGGCTGGCTCGATCGAGGCGGAATTCTGGGTGGTCAAAGCTCAGATTCTTGCTGGCGACCGCGCGCGTTTTGGCGGCGTGAAAATCGCCCGGTCGATACCTGAAGTGGGCGCATTGGCAAAAGAGTTGCTTGGCACCAGCCTGGTCACCTCCCAAACCGGAGCAAGCGGCTTGCCAATCCGTCATGTATACATAGAGCGTGGCTGCAACATCGACAAAGAGTTCTATCTCGCTTGCGTCGTCGATCGCAAGGCCAGTTCGCTGGTCTTGCTCGCGTCGGCCGCGGGCGGCACCGATGTCGAAGACCAGCCGGCAGAACTCATGCTGAGTCTGCCAATTGGTGTCGATGCGCCGCCCACAGATCACGATCTTGCTGCAGTTGCCGGCCAGCTAGGGCTTCAAGGCGAGCAAGCCAAGCAGTGCAGCGAGGTATGCACGAAGCTGCATCGGGCAGTTGTCGATCTTGATGCGACTGCCATCGAACTCAACCCGCTGGCCTTGACCGCTGACGGACATTTGATCGGACTTGATGTCAAGATGGAGCTGGACGACAATGCGTCGTTTCGCCGCCCCAAGGTCGAGTTTGACGATCAAGGCAACGAAGAGCCGGATCGTGTGCTGCGCACTGAGGCGGGCTACAACTTCGTTCAGCTCAAAGGCAATATCGGACTTCTGGTCAGCGGCGCTGGCCTCGCGCTGGCCACTATCGATCTTGTCAAGCTGCATGGCGGGGAGCCGGCCAATTTTCTGGATCTGCCGCCGAATATAGCCAGTTCCGCGGTAGCCGATGCTTGTCGGCGCATCCTGCGCCAATCGCCATTGAGCGCACTATTTGTCAATGTCGTCGGCGGCGGATTGACACATTGCGACACGGTCGCCGAAGGGCTCATCGCGGTCCATCGCGAATCTCCGATCCGTTGCCCGGTCGTCGTGCGTTTTGCCGGCACCAACAAGGACCGCGGAATCGTATTGCTGAAAAACGCCCGCATGCCGTTCACCTTGGCCAAAGACATGAAAGACGCGGTCGATAAACTCAAGGGCATCGTGGGTGCTGAACGATGAGTGTGTTAGTCGACTCCAAGACGCCGGTCATCTGCCAAGGCATTACCGGCTACCTCGGCAGCTTCTTCACTCACCGGGCGATTGAGTACGGCACTTGCATGGTTGCCGGAGTTGTGCCAGGCCACGGCGGCACCAAGCATTTGAATCTGCCTGTTTTCGATACGGTAGGAGAGGCGTGCGAGGCGACCGGAGCCGAAGCGTCAATGCTGTTCGTGCCGCCGGCAAACGCAGGCGAGGCGATCATCGAAGCGGTTGATGCCGGAATACGCGTTATCGTCTGCATTACCGAAGGGATTCCGATGCTAGACATGCTTCGTGTCAAAGATCGGCTTCGAACCTCCGAAGCGCGCCTGATTGGCCCTAATTGCCCCGGCATTATCGTGCCGCGCGAGTGCCTTATCGGAATCATGCCGACATCGGTCTATGAGAAAGGACGAGTTGGCGTCATCTCAAGGTCGGGCACTTTGTTCTATGAAGCAGTGTCGCAGCTGTGCGATCAAGGTCTCGGCCAGTCAACTTGTATCGGCATCGGAGCAGACCCGGTTCAAGGGATGACGTTTGTGGATTGCCTGAAGCTGTTTGCCGACGACGACGAGACCGACGGCGTATTGCTGATCGGCGAGATTGGCGGGGCGGCCGAGGAGCAGGCGGCCGAATATTTGCAATCGCAAAACTATGGCAAGCCCATTGTGGCGTATGTGGCAGGCCGCCATGCACCGTCCCATCGTCGCATGGGACACGCCGGCGCCATCATTTCAGGGAGGTTTGGCGGAACCGATCAAAAAATCAACATGCTTCGCTCGGTCGGTGTCACCGTTTCGGATTCCCCGGTCGAAATTGGCGCAGCGATGCGTCGCGCGCTTCGCTAAAGTCAGAAAAAGCATGAAAGTTCATGAATTCCAGGCTAAGGAAATCCTGCGCAAGCACGGCGTCAAGACGCCTTGCGGAGTCGTTTGCGAGACCGTTGGTCAGGTCTCCGACGCG
This sequence comes from Arenicellales bacterium, assembly GCA_965214875.1. Lineage (GTDB taxonomy): Bacteria > Pseudomonadota > Gammaproteobacteria > Arenicellales > JAJDZL01 > CBDAUN01. Next base: position 492,126 of record OZ243980.1, read on the forward strand.
ATCGATCAGCTTGGCGGCGATGCTTGGGTGGTAAAAGCGCAGATCCACGCGGGCGGAAGAGGCAAGGGCGGCGGCGTGCGGGTCGTAAAGTCCCGAAAAGACGCGTTGCAGGCCGCCAATGAAATTCTTGGCCACCCTTTGATTACGCCGCAGACGACTCCGAAGGGACAAATCGTGCGCAAAGTGTTGATCGAAGAGGGTGTGGACATCAAGCTGGAAATCTATGCAGGGCTCGTTGTCGACCGCGCCAGTCAGCGGGTCGTGCTGATGGTGAGTTCCGAAGGCGGCATGGAAATCGAAGAGGTCGCAGAGCGAACACCTGACAAGATCCACAAGACCTGCATTGATCCCGGTGCCGGATTGACCGGCGAATCAGCGAGCGAAGCCGCGCGAGCCGCTGGAATTCCTGAAGACGCGGTTGGCCAGGCCGCGGCATTTCTGATCGCGCTTTATGATGCGTTCTGGGATTCTGATGCATCCCTTGCAGAAATCAATCCTCTAGTCATTACCGCGCAACACGAAGTGATCGCGCTTGATGCGAAGATGACGTTCGATGAGAGTGCGCTCTATCGTCAGCCCGGTATCACCGCATATCGAGATTTATCGGAAGAGTCGCAAGACGAGATCGATGCCGCTGATGCAGGATTGTCCTATATTCCGCTTGACGGAAACATCGGCTGCCTAGTCAACGGCGCAGGTCTGGCGATGGCGACCATGGATATCATCCAGCTTTATGGCGGCCGGCCGGCAAACTTTCTAGATGTCGGCGGCGGCGCGACAAAAGAGCAAGTTGTCGCAGCTTTTCGGATCATGCTCAGAAACGAGGGCATCAAGGCGGTGCTGGTGAATATTTTCGGGGGAATCATGCGTTGCGACGTCATCGCATCCGGTCTGGTTGCCGCATTCAAGGAGATCAAGACCGATGTTCCGGTTGTTGTCAGGCTTGAAGGCACCAATGTCGAGGTTGGCCGGCAGATTTTGCAAGAATCCGGTCTTGCCCTGATTTCGGCCGACACCATGGATGTGGCGGCAGACAAAGTTGTCGCCGCCTCTAGGGCTTAGCCGATGTCCATACTGATTGATCGGAACACTAAGGTCATGACTCAAGGCATGACCGGCAAAACCGGCATGTTCCACACGCGCAACTGCGTTGCGTACGCCAATGGCGCGCAAGCGTTTGTCGCGGGCGTGACGCCTGGCAAGGGCGGTTTGGATATTGACGGAATACCGGTCTTCGATTCGGTGGCCGAAGCCAAGGAGCGCACCGGCGCAACAGTCTCGGTGATCTATGTCCCGCCTCCGTTCGCCGCCAAAGCTATCGACGAAGCCGTCGAAGCGCAACTAGAGCTTGTGATCTGCATCACCGAAGGCATTCCGGTAAAGGATATGATCCGAACCCGCCGGGCCATGGAAGGTTCGTCAACCATTTTGATTGGCCCCAATTGTCCCGGAGTGATTACGCCGGACGAGCTCAAAATCGGCATCATGCCCGGCTACATTCACAAAAAAGGTTCAATCGGCGTGGTCTCGCGCTCCGGCACGCTGACCTACGAAGTGGTTGACCAGCTCACCAAGCTTGGCCTCGGCCAGTCGTCCTGCGTGGGCATCGGAGGGGATCCGGTCAACGGGACCAAGCACCTTGATGCCATCAAGTGGTTTGAAAGCGACCCGCAAACCGAATTGATCGTCATGTGCGGCGAGATCGGCGGCACCGACGAAGAGGACTGCGGGCGGTGGATTGCCGAGCATGGCAGCAAGCCGGTTGCCGCATTCATCGCAGGCGCCACGGCGCCCCCGGGCAAGCGCATGGGCCATGCCGGCGCGATTATTGCGGGAGGCAAGGGTACGGCGGCTGAGAAGATCGCCGTGCTAAAAGAATGCGGCATCCGCGTCACCGACAATCCGGCCGGCATCGGCAAACTTGCTCAGGATATGCTGGCGGCTTAAGCTGTGTATGGCCAGCGCATGCTGGATGCAGCGCCGGTCAGTGCCAGATGTCCGGCATCTCGCTTTTTCTTCGAGCGATAAACGCTTGCAGCGCCTCGTCGATTGCCGGGTCAAGCGCTGGTTCTTGATACTCCTTGAGCATCCGCTTCCACTTGGCATTCGCGCGCGTTGCGATGTCCTCGCCTCCTTCGTCCAGCCATTGCTCGAATGACTGTGTGCTGAACAGCTCGGATTCATGGAACGCATTCTGATAGTGCGCCATCGTATGCGAGGCGCCGAAGAAATGGTTGCCGGGACCGACTTCATCGAAGGCCTCGATGGCAAATTGGCTATCGTCGATGCTGACTCCCTTGACGAAGCGGTGCAATGAGCCGAGGTAGTCTGCGTCGATCATCATCTTTTCGTAGCTCATCGTCAGTGCGCTTTCCATCCAGCCGGCGGCGTGCAAGACAAAATGAGCGCCGCAAAGGATGGCCGCATTCAGCGCATTCACGCTTTCGTTGGTTGACTGCGCATCGACGCTTTGCGAGCTGGTGAATCCGCCGCTGCAGCGAAGCGGCACATCGAATCTGCGGGCCAGCTGCCCGACAATGTAGCTGGCCGCGACCGATTCCGGGGTGCCGAATGACGGCGCTCCGGCGCGCAGGTCGACAGTGGTGACGAAATTGCCGAATATGGCCGGCGAGCCCGGGCGAACCAGCTGCCCGAGCGCGACGCCGACCATCACTTCGGCCAAGGATTGGGCGATGCAGCCTGCAATCGTCACTGGACCAGTGGCTCCGCCAAGCACGAAAGGCACCACGACAGGACACTGATTCGCTTCCGAATAGGCGCGAAGCGCGCCGCTCATCGCCCCGTCGTAGACTAAAGGCGAGTTCATGTTGATGTTGCCCATGATCACGCAGTTTTTTTCGACATAGTCTTTGCCGAAGAGAATCCGCGCCATGTCTACCGAATCGATCGCCCGCTCGCGGGTCGTCACCGACCCCATGAACGGCATGTCGCTGTAGCGCATGTGCGCATAGACCATATCCAGATGCCGCTTGTTGACTGGAATGTCTACCGGTTCGCAGATGGTTCCACCTGACGAGTGAAGCCAAGGTGACATGTAGGCTAGCTTGATGAGGTTTTGAAAATCTTCCATAGTGCCGTATCGTCGTCCGTTGTCGAGATCGGACACGAACGGCGACCCGTAGGCTGGAGCAAACACGATGTGGCGATCGCCTAGCTTGACCGATCGCTGCGTATTTCTGGCATGTTGGACAAATGTGCTTGGAGCCGTCTTGATGATGTCTCTGACATGCCCTTTATCGAAGCGTACGCGCTTGCCCTTGACATCGGCGCCTGCGTCGCGCCACAGCCTAAGCGCCTCGTCGTCGCCGCGAAACTCGATTCCGACTTCCTGAAGCAGGATGTCGGTTTTGCTTTCGATAATCGACAAGCCTTCTTCGTTCATCATTGCGTAGGGCGGGATCTCGCGTTTGAGACCGGCATGGATGACCGGCGCCTCGATCGCGCCTTGTGCCAGTCGCTGGGCACGCCGTCCTATGCGCCGCGGTTGCGTTGCGATTGCGGTCATGGCTTCACGGCTTACGGGAAGTGATGGAGATGAGGATTGGTCGATGCGAGTTCGAGTCGATGCCGCTGCGTGGCCGGGCTACTGGGGCGCGACCGGTTCAACCCGCGCCGCGCAAAACTTGAACTCTGGAATCTTGCCAACCGGATCCAGTGCAGGATTCGTCAGCACATTGGCGGCCGCTTCGGCGTAGCAAAACGGAATGAATACGACGCCGTCCGGTACAGCGCGATCGCTGCGCGACTTCAACTCGATTGCGCCGCGCCGGGTAACGACGCGGATCATTGCTCCTGATTCGATGCCAAGCGACTCCAGCTGAGCGCGCGACATGCTTGCAACCGCTTCCGGCTCCAGCTCATCCAGTACCCTGGTGCGGCGCGTCATCGAGCCGGTATGCCAGTGCTCAAGCTGCCTGCCGGTCGTGAGCACCAACGGGAAGTCTTGATCGGTAGGCTCGTCGGGCTGGCTAGGGCTAGCTGCCACCAGCTTGGCGCGGCCGGTTGGCGTCGGAAAGCCATCGCCGAACACGATGTCGATTCCCGGCTTGTCAGGCGCTTCGGAAGGATAGGTGACCGAGTCTTGCTGTTCCAGACGCTCCCATGAAATATTGTCAAGCGACGGCATGATGCTTGCCATTTCGCGGTAGATGTCCGAGGGGTGCTGATAGTTCCAGTCAAGGCCGATGCGGCGTGCGAGTTCCTGAATAATCCACCAGTCGTGCTTGGCATCGCCGGGCAAGGTCAGTGCGGTTCGTCCCATTTGCACCTGGCGGTTGGTGTTGGTGACTGTGCCGTCCTTTTCGGGCCATGCCGATGCGGGCAGCACGACATCGGCATGATAGGCGGTTTCGGTCATGAATAGGTCTTGCACCACTAGATGCTCTAGGCTTGCCAAGGCACCTCGCGCATGCTGGACATCCGGATCCGACATTGCGGGATTTTCGCCCATCACGTACAGCCCGCGAATGGTTCCTGCGTGTATGGCATCCATGATCTCGACGACGGTCAATCCTTTGACCGGATCAAGCGGGGTGCCCCAGGCATCTTCGAACTGAGAGCGCAGATCGTGCGACTCCACATGTTGATAGTCGGGCAGCATCATTGGGATCAAGCCGGCATCGGAAGCGCCTTGCACGTTGTTTTGGCCTCTGAGCGGGTGCAAGCCGGTTCCGGGCTTGCCGACGTTTCCGGTAATGGCCGCAAGACTGATCAGGCAGCGCGCATTGTCGGTGCCGTGCGTATGCTGCGAAATTCCCATGCCCCAGAAGATGATTCCGCGCTCGGCGGTTGCGAATTTTCGAGCGACAGCGCGCAGCACCTCGGCTTCGATGCCGCACACCGGTGCCATCGCCTCCGGAGTAAAGTCTTCAATGTGCTTTCGAAGGTTGTCGAAGCCTTCGGTGAACTGGCTGACATACTCGGCATCGTAGAGATTCTCGACAATGATGGTATGGAGCATCGCATTGAGCATGGCTACGTCGGTGCCGGGATTGAATTGCAGCACATGGGAGGCATGCCGTGCAAGCGACATCCCTCTTGGATCCATGACGATCAGATCTTTGCCTTGCTTTGCCGCCTGCTTGAAGAAGGTGGCGGCGACCGGGTGGTTTTCGGTTGGATTAGCTCCGATAACGATGATTGCATCGGCATCTTCGCAAGCGGTAAACGGTGCGGTGACGGCACCGGAACCGATACCTTCGAGCAGGGCTGCCACTGAGGATGCATGGCACAATCGGGTGCAGTGGTCCACGTTGTTGCTCCCGAATCCCGTTCGAACCAGCTTTTGCACGAGATAGGCTTCCTCGTTGGATCCCTTTGCCGACCCGAACCCGGCTAGGCCTTTGGAGCCGTGCTGTTCGATGATGCGCAAGAATCCTTGCGCAGCCCGATCAAGCGCCTCGTCCCAGGACGCTTCGCGAAAGTGCGTATGCAACTCGGACGGGTCGACTTGGTCGTTCGCTCCTTTCGGTGCGTCATCTCGGCGGATCAATGGCTTGGTCAAGCGGTGCGGATGCTTAATATAGTCGAATCCAAAGCGGCCTTTAACGCACAATCGATTCCGGTTCGCCGGGCCGCCTCGCCCTTGCACGGCATGGATGTGGTTATCGTGAATCTGGTAGGTGATCAGGCATCCGACTCCGCAGTAGGGACAGACGCTGTCGACCTGATCCAGTTCGATTTCCTTTGCCTTGCCGTTTTCGTCAACCAATGCGCTTTCGACTAGAGCGCCGGTTGGGCAGGCTTGAACGCATTCGCCGCAGGCCACGCACGTGCTATTGCCCATCGGGTCGTTGAAGTCGAAGACCACTTTCGACAGATGTCCGCGCCCGGCCATGCCGATTACATCGTTCACTTGCACTTCCCGGCAGGCACGTACGCATAGGGTGCAGTGGATGCAGGCATCCAAGTACACGCCCATTGCGATATGGCTTGTGTCGGGTTCCGGTGCTGTTCGGCTTGGCAAGCGACCGGTTCTGGTGCCGAGCCGCTCAGCCCAGTTCCAGAATCGCGATTGCGGATCATGGCAATTGTCGCGTGGCGGCTGATCGGACGCGAGCATCTCGAAAACCATTGATCGGGCCGATGCGGCCCGTTCGGACTGTGTATGCACTTTCATGCCAGTGCTTGGCGTGCGGATGCATGAAGCGGCAAGAACGCGTTCGCCCTCGATTTCGACCATGCAGGCTCTGCAGTTGCCGTCAGATCTGTATCCGGGTTCGGGGTGGTGGCATAGATGGGGAAGTCTCAAGTCCAGCCGGTCGCTGACCTGCCATATGGTTTCGCCTGGCAGGGCTTCGACTTCAGCTCCGTCTATCTCAAACTGTATGGTTGCGGTTTTCAACATAGGAAAATTGAATCAAGTTCGTGTTTCGTCCATGATCGGGGCGCATGTGCTCAATCGGTTCGGGTTATGTAGGTTGCGCATCACTTCAAGTTGCAGGCAGCTCTGAATGTTTTTCAACGCTCGCAGAGGCGGACAAATCTCTGTGCACCGCTTGCGGGGGCCATAAGTCGCTCAGATTAAAGGCGATTTCTACAAAAGGCGGCAAGCAAACTGTCGCGTCATCATGCAGCTTGTCAATTATCTTCCATGCGCCGTTGCTCAGCTCGAATGCTTCAAGCGAGCGCTCGATCGGATCAACAAGCCAAAGATGTCTGACTACTTCGCGAGCGTAGATTGATTGCTTGCGGCCGCGGTCGAGACGACGCGTTGATGGCGAGAGTACCTCGCATAGCCAGTCAGGCGCCAGCGTGAAGTAGTTGTCTGTTGGCAGCTGAGGCATTCGCTCGCGCCGCCATCCGGCGATGTCGGGAACTAGAATGTCATCAGCAAAGTGGAGCTCGGGCTCGTCAAGTATCCACCACCCCCCAGGCCCGCCATCGCCAAAGTGATAGGGTGTTCCGATTCTGCTGCCTAGCCCCGAATTGGCCAATGCATGAACCGGACTAGGTCTTGGAAAGGTGTAGAGTTTTCCATCGACAATTTCTGCGACTACATGCGGCGGCGCATCCAGCACATCTTGATAGGTTGCCCGGGTGGAAGAAGTCGCGGATTCGGGTGCTGGTGACTTTAGCATTTCTTCCATATCCTTGGCATAGCCGGTTTTGCAGCTTTAGGCGCGCTGGTCGTAGGCAAAACAGAATGATCGCCAATTCGGCACCCGCAAGTCATTTGAACATCTCAGCTGGAGCCGCTTGCGTTTCGTTCGCAGTAATGCTTGGAAGGCTCCTGTGTACTGTGCGAGGCCACAGTTTTTCTAGACAGAAGCTGATTTCCTCAAAAGGCGGCAGGCACACCGCTGCGTCATCGAACAACTTGTCGATCGAACTCCATGCGCCGTTGCTCAGCTTGAATGCTTCAAGCGAGCGCTCGGCAGGGTCGATCAGCCAAAGATGCCCGACGCCTTCGCGGGCGTAGATCGCCTGCTTGCGGCCGCAGTCCAAATGGCGCGTTGACGGCGAGAGCAGTTCGCATGCCCAGTCGGGCGCCAGCGACGCGTATTTTCCGGACGGCGCCGCCGGCATCCGCTTGCGCCGCCACCCGGCAAGATCGGGCACCAGTATGTCGCCGCTGAAATGGAGTTCAGGCTCATAAACGATCCACCACCCGTCGGCCCCTTCGCGTCCATCATCAAATTGCGAATTTAGAATGGTCAAAATTTTCGATCCGGCAACCGCGTGCTCCAACGCGGGCCTCGGATTCGTATAGAGCGTTCCGTCGATGATTTCTGCCACCAGGTGCGGCGAGGCATCCAGCACATCTTGATAGGTTGCCCGGGTGGAAGAAGTCATGGATTCGGATCCTTGCAGCTTATTCATTGCAATGCGCAATTCGCATAACTGCCGCGCTCTTCCTCAAGCGCAGGCCGGTCAGATGAACGCAGGTCGAAATGAGCGGCATGATCGATTCGAGTGCAAAGATTGCAGCTTCGCAGTTCGCGAATCATTTGAATGCCTCAGCAGGTTCCGCCTGTTCTTTGATCGCCGGCGGGATTGGCAGATCTCTATGCACCGTGTGCGGCCACAACTCAGCCAGACAGAAGCTAGTTTCTTTAAAAGGCGGCAGGCAGACCATTTCATCATCGAACAGCGTATCGATAGATTCCCAGGTTGTGCCCCAAAGCTTTAATGCTTCAAGCGAGCGCTCGGCAGGGTCGATCAGCCAAAGATGCCTGACGCCTTCGCGGGCGTAGACCGCCTGCTTGCGGCCACGGTCAAGACGACGCGTCGATGGCGAGAGTACCTCGCATAGCCAGTCAGGAGCCAGCGACGCATATGTTCCGGACGGCGCCGGCATCCGCTCGCGCCGCCACCCGGCAAGGTCGGGCACCAGTATGTCGTCGCCGAGGTGCAGTTCGGGTTCGTCAAGTATCCACCACCCGCCGGGGCCGTCATCGCCAAAATGATAGGGCGGTCCGATTTTGCTTCCAAGCGCCGACCCGGCCAGCGAATGCTCCAGCGCTGGCCTGGGATGCGTGTAGAGCGTTCCGTCAACGATCTCTGCCACCACGTGCGGCGGCGCATCCAGCACATCTTGATAGGTTGCCCGGGTGGAAGAAGTCGCGGATTCGGGTGCTGGCGACTTTAGCATTTCTTCCATATCCTTGGCATGGCCGGTTTTGCAGCTTTAAGCGCGCTGGTCGTAGGCAAAACAGAATGATCGCTAATTCGGCATCCGCAAATCATTTGAACATCTCGGCTGGAGCCGCTTGCGTTTCGTTCGCAGTAATGCTTGGCAGATCTCTATGCATCGTGTGCGGCCACAACTCTGCCAGACAGAAGCTGATTTCCTCAAAAGGCGGCAGGCACGCCGCTGCGTCATCGAACAACTTGTCGATCGAACTCCATGCGCCGTTGCTCAGCTTGAATGCTTCAAGCGAGCGCTCGATCGGATCAACAAGCCAAAGATGCCCGACGCCTTCGCGGGCGTAGATCGCCTGCTTGCGGCCGCAGTCCAAATGGCGCGTTGACGGCGAGAGCAGTTCGCATGCCCAGTCGGGCGCCAGCGACGCGTATTTTCCGGACGGCGCCGTCGGCATCCGCTTGCGCCGCCACCCGGCAAGATCGGGCACCAGTATGTCGCCGCCGAGGTGCAGTTCGGGCTCGAAAAGTATCCACCACCCGCCAGGCCCGCCATCGCCAAAATGATAGGGCGGTCCGATTCTGCTCCCAAGCGCCGACCCGGCCAGCGAATGCTCCAGCGCTGGTCTTGGATGCGTGTAGAGCGTTCCGTCGATGATTTCTGCCACCAGGTGCGGCGGTGCATCCAGCACATCTTGATAGGTTGCCCGGGAGGAAGAAGTCATGGATTTAGATTCTTGCGGCTCATGCACGGCTTCATTAGCCTGCTGCAACGTTTGTCAGGTCGCAATCAGAATGATCAGAGAAGCAAAGCCGATCTATTTGCAAACTGGACACGGATTGATGCCTCGTTGATGCTAGTTCCGATTCCGACCGGGCTGCTCGTTCGGAAAGAAGCGAAACGCGCACAGCAACGGATTCGCGGCGGCCTGACCCAATCCGCAAATCGACGCATCGGCCATGACTTGGCCCAGTTCGCGAAGCAGCGGCTCGTCCCACTGGCTGCGCTCCATCAACTCTACCGCCTTCTGGGTGCCGAGCCGACATGGTGTGCATTGGCCGCAACTTTCATCTTCGAAGAATTTCATCAGATTCAAGGTCGCATCCTTGATGTTGTCCTGATCGCTAAGAATGACGACAGCGTGAGAACCGACGAAACAGCCATAGTCGGCCAAGGTGCCAAAATCAAGCGGCAGGTTGTCCAGCGATGCTGGCAGAATGCCGCCAGAAGCGCCGCCCGGGAGGTAGGCTTTCAACGTATGCCCAGGCGCCATGCCGCCGCTATATTCGTCGATGAGCTCGCGCACCGTGATGCCGGCAGGCGCCTGCTTCACGCCTGGCTGCGCCACTCTGCCCGACACCGAATAGCTTCTCAGTCCTTCGCTGCCGTTTCGCCCTTGGCCGGCAAACCACTTTGAACCCTTTTGAACGATGTCGCGCACCCAATACATCGTTTCGACGTTCTGAACCAGGGTGGGTCTTCCGAATATTCCGTTTTCAGCGACATACGGGGGCCGATGTCTCGGCAATCCTCGCTTGCCCTCGATGGATTCGATCATCGAGGACTCCTCGCCGCAAATATATGCTCCCGCGCCGCGCCGCAATTCGATGCGGGTATGAGAATCGATGCCGGAGCGATTTAGCGCGTCGAGCTCTTTGAGGAGAATTTTGCGCACGGCGGGATATTCATCGCGCAAATAGATATAGGTGGTTTCAGCCTCAACCACCCAGGCCGCGATCAGCATGCCTTCAATGAACCGATGAGGTTCCCGCTCAAGGTAGTAGCGGTCCTTGAAGGTGCCTGGCTCGCCTTCGTCGGCATTGATCGCCATTAGCCGCGGACCGTCGTAGCTTCGAACGATCTGCCACTTAAGCCCGGTCGGAAACCCGGCACCGCCAAGTCCCTTCAGTGCAGAGCCTTTGAAAAGCTCGATCAGGTCGTCGCGCTCGCGCCGGCCAGTTTTGCATTCTTCAAGGAGTCGATAGCCGCCGTCTGCGCGATACTCGCCGAGCGTCTGATAGGCAGGGACAACCGGTTCGATGCGACCTTGCTGCGCAGTATTGACGATGCTTTCAACTGTGGCGTGGTCGACATGGCGATGTCCAACCTCGGCAACCGGCGCGGTGTCGCATCGTCCCATGCAAGGAGCTCGGAGTACGCGAATATTGTCGGGCGGTCGGCGCTCAAGGTCGTCGATCAGCTGGCGGGCACCAAACATCTCGCAGGTCAGGCTGTCGCAAACTCGGACGGTTATTTGCGCTGGCGCATGACCGTCGTCGATGATATCGAAATGTGCATAGAACGTGGCGGTTTCGTAAACTTCGGCAAGCGCCAGGCGCATCAGGCTTGCCAACGCGACCAGATGACGGGTGTACAGGCAGCCGTGGGTATCCTGGATCAGGTGCAAGTATTCGATTAGCAAGTCGCGCCGCAACGGGGAATCGCCAAGCAGCTTGCGCACTTCCAAAATCGACTCGTTGTCAACCTGGCGGCCTTTCGGCGTTGCGGAGGTAGAACGCCTGCCTTTGCCGGGATGTCGCAGTTTAACGATGTTCGATGTTTGCTCGCTCATACGGATTTGTTTGGCGATAAGGAAGTTGGAGCAGTGCATTTCTATAGCAACAAGACCCACATTGTCTAATGTCAATTATATGCATAACGGAGTTGCTCGAATTGATATCACGCTAGGTCGATTTTGCGAAAACGGTGCCGGAAGATGCCTCCGCAATCCATTCTATCCATCCGGCGCATCGCTGCTTTCGGGTCTCGCTTCGTGAACAGGCGGGCAATGGTTTTGGCAATTTCTTTGTGTTCTATCGGGTCTAATGGCTACAATACGGGATAGTCAGAACTCATCAATCAAGCAATTGGAGGACTATTGAATGAATTACAACAAAGAAGATCTGGTAGAAATGCTCGCAACCGGGAAGATTTCTCGCCGCGAATTCAGCAAAATTTTGGCATCAGTCGGTGTTGCTACGGTGGCTTTGCCACTGGTGCCATCGACAGCTTCTGCGGCACCCGAGGACCATCCGAACGTATTTACGTGGGAAGGCTATGAAGCCAAAGAGCAGCATGGCGAATACTTTGAGAAGCACGGCGAATATCCGAATTTTTCCATTTTCGGCGATGAAGAAGAAGCATTCGCCAAAATTAGGGCAGGAGCTCACTTCGACGTAACCCATCCTTGCTCCTATAAAGTTGGCCTATGGCGCGATGCTGGCATTCTTCAGCCGATCGATGTCAACCGTCTGAGTCACTACTCTGACATCATTCCTAGCCTGAAAAACATACCTGGAATGACTGTGGACGGCCAGACTTGGTTCGTCCCGTCCGACTGGGGCAACACCTCAGTTCTTTATCGCGCCGATTTGGTGGATGAGAAGTATCAGGAAGATCAGACATGGGGAATTCTCTGGGATGAGCGCTACAAGGGCCGCTTGTCGATGTCAGACAGTCTGGCCGACGGCGTCATGGTTGCCGCTATCTACAGCGGTGCAAAAGACCCGTTCAACATGACCGATACGGAAGTGGAAGCCACCCGTGAGCTGCTGCGCGAGCAGCTGCCGCTGCTGCGCTACTGGTGGACGAGTCCGACCGATATCGAAAACTCGATGGCGGCCGGAGAAATCGTTGCCACTTCGGCGTGGAACGATGCCTATACTGCATTGAGGCTTCAAGGCTTGGATGTCAAGTTCATGAACCCGAAAGAGGGTGCGATGACTTGGGTTTGCGGATTTTGCCTGATGTCGGCAGCTGATCCCGATAAGCTTGAAAAGTGCTACGATGTTATTGACGCTTGGCTCAGTCCGGAGTCGGGACAGTTCACGATACGCGAGCTGGGATTCGGACACTCGAACGCTAAGACGTTTGAACTGATGAGCGAGGACGAGCTCGCTGCGGCCGGATTGTCAAGCAATCCAGAAGAAGTCCTCGGACGGGGCATTTTCCAAGTTGCCGTCCAAAATGAAGCGGTACTCCAAGCCATGTTCGAAGAGGTGAAAGCAGGGCTATAGTTGAGGCGCTGGAACACGCTGGAGGCTCCGGAACTTTTGCATCTTTGAGTTTCGGAGCCTTTTTTTGTTCATGCCCTATCAGTTCGCCGACCAAAGGCGAATGATCGATCGATTGTCCCATAGGCGCTAGCCGACAGCAATCCGGCTACACCCATCCTTGCGAATAAGCTTTGGCCACATCCTCCGCTACGACCGACCGCAGCTTGATTCAAAGGCTCGCATTGAGCTATCGAAAGAGCGAGACGGCAAAGGGGTATGCCCTTTTGATGCCGACGCTGGTCATCATCTTGCTGGGCCTTCTATTTCCCTTGGCAATACTGGTAACCTTGAGCTTCTGGAAGCAGGAATATGTCGATCTGATCCAGACTTTCACGCTGTCGAATTATGCGGCGTTTTTCGAAAAGAAGATCTACTATCTGATCCTGTATCGTTCGATACGCATATCCACTTTTGTCACGGTCGCCACTGTCGTGCTGGCCTATCCGCTGGCGTACTACATCGCGTTCCATGTCAAAAAGAACAAGATTCGATGGCTGATCCTGATCACCATTCCGTTTTGGACCAGCTATTTGCTTCGAGTGTTTTCCTGGAAGGTCATCCTTGGCTACAACGGCGTAATCAATACGGGATTGACCTCGCTTGGCATCATCTCCGAACCGCTTGAGTTCCTGCTCTACAATCCGTTTGCGGTGGTTATCACGCTGGCGCATGCCTGGGCGGCCGTGGCGATACTGCCGATCTATGTCTCGCTGGAAAAGATTGATCGCTCGCTCATCGAGGCCGCCCGCGACCTTGGCGAGAGCGCCGTTGCCACGTTCATTCGAGTGACACTGCCATTGTCGCTGCCGGGAGTGATTGCCGCTTGCATGCTGGTGTTCATTCCTACGGTGGGCGACTACGTGACCCCCGCGCTGGTGGGTGGGCCAAGAGGCTTGATGATCGGCAACATTATCCAGTCAATGTTCGGCAAAGCGTTGAATTGGCCTTTAGGCGCAGCGCTATCGATCATATCGATGATGACCGTAACCATCGCCGTTTGCATCTTGCTTGGCGGCATCAAGGTGTTTCGAAAGAAGATTGGCTGAGCCCCGATGTACGGCAAGCCGCGGAAAATTCGCCTGCTAACGCTCTATGCGATCGGCTATCTGATTTTCTTGTATGCCCCGGTCGCGGTGCTCCCGCTTTTTTCGTTCAACGATTCTCAGTACATCACCTTTCCCCTAGTCGGATTCACATTTGAGTGGTACCAGCAGCTCGCTGAAAACCAAAGCGTGCAGCATGCGCTTCTCAATAGCGTCAAGGTTGGGTTCAGTGTTGCGATCCTCAGTACCATTCTTGGCATTTTTGCGGCTAAAGCTGTGACGCGCTACCGCCTGAAGCGAAGCGGAATGCTGATCGGGTGCATCATGGTGCCGCTCGTCATACCGGAAATCATTCTTGGCATCTCCTTGCTGATGACATTCAGCCTCAGCGACATAAAGCTGTCGCTGATCACCGTGGGAATAGGGCACTTGATGCTATGCACGCCGTTTTCGATGCTGGTATTGATTTCGCGCATGGAGGGCTTTGACAAGAATCTCGAAGAGGCTTCGCAGGACTTGGGTGAAAACGCATGGTGGACGTTCTGGAGAGTAACGTTTCCGATTATGCTGCCCGGAGTTGTCGCGAGCGTACTGCTGACCTTTACGATTTCATTCGACGAGTTCGTGCTGGCCTTCTTCCTCGCTGGCAGCGACTCGACATTGCCGCTGGTGATCTGGAGCCAGCTTCGCTTTCCGGAGAAGCTGCCGGCGACCTTGGCACTAGGCGCGCTCATTGTTGTGGCATCGACCGCTGTCATTTTTGCCGCAGAGCTGATGCGCCGCGGCGGTGCGCAGTCGAGCCGTCAAACCAGGGTTTAACTCAATGACTGAAGCCATTATTTCAATTTCAAATATATCAAAGACGTTCGGTTCGGTTCGCGCAGTGAACAATGCGAATCTCAGCGTGGCCAAAGGAGAGTTTTTCTCCTTGCTTGGTCCTTCGGGATGCGGCAAGACAACCTTGCTTCGCATGCTTGCGGGGTTTGAGGTGCCGAGTGAAGGCTCGATTGAGATCGACGGACAGGATGTAACCTTGATTCCGCCGAATCATCGGCCGGTCAATATGGTTTTTCAAAACTACGCGATCTTCCCGCACCTTAATGTGGCTTCGAACATTGCGTTCGGAATGCGAAAGTCGGGACTTTCAAAGCAAGAGCTTAATCAGCGCATCGAGCAAATGCTCGAGCTGATCAAACTGCCTGGCTATGGAGACCGCGGCGCTGACGAATTATCGGGCGGGCAGCGCCAGCGCGTCGCTTTGGCGCGAGCGCTGATCAAGCAGCCCAAGGTTTTGCTCCTGGATGAGCCGCTCGGTGCGCTGGACAAGAAGCTGAGAGAGCAAATGCAGATCGAGCTTCGCATGCTTCAGCGGCATGTCGGCATCACGTTTGTGTTTGTAACGCATGACCAGGAAGAAGCATTGACGCTGTCGGACCGGATCGCGGTGATGAATCATGGAGACATCGTGGAGGTGTCGAGCCCTAGTGATCTTTATGAATCCCCCAAGACCGAGTTCGTGGCGGACTTCATCGGCACAATCAATTTCTTCAAGTGCACCTTGAAGGATGTTTCCGATGGCGCTTGCGTTGCCGAGTCTTCGGTTCTCGGAGAGGTTAGATTTGCCAGCGCCGAGCCGATTGCGTCCAAAGGCGAGGAATTTCTATTGGCGATTCGACCCGAAAAGCTGTCGCTGGAATTTGAACAGCCGGCCCTGTCGCACAATCGGGTTTATGGACGCATGGGGCCTTCGGCCTACTTGGGAGATCGTAGCCATTTGCATATTCATATCGAAGGACGCGACGAGCCGGTGTCTGTCGCTTTGCAGAACCTTTCTGGCTCGCTGGACAAGGTGCGCAATGCGGATAGAGGCGTATGGCTGTCCTGGAGCGAGAAATCCGCCATCATGCTTCCGCTGTCGGATTGAGTCGCAACATGAAGCCTAAGGTTTTCGTTGATGGGCAGGCTGGAACGACCGGTCTGGTCATACACAGCATTCTTTCGAAGCGGTCCGACATTGAAGCGTCGTTTCTTTCCGAGGCATTGAGAAAAGACGAATCGGCGCGTCAGGATGCGATTGCCGATGCAGATCTTGCCATACTTTGCCTCCCTGACGATGCCGCCCGCCAAGCTGCGCAATGGGCAAGATCCGCAAGCACCCGCGTAATCGATACTAGCACGGCGCATCGAACAGCTGACGGCTGGGTATATGGCTTGCCGGAAATGGATTGCGAGGTGCGCCGGCAGATACGCGAAGCGGATCGGGTCAGCAATCCTGGCTGCTACCCGACAGCAGTGATTCTGCTGTTGCGGCCGCTCATCGAGTTGGGGGTTGTGCTACCGGATGCGCCTTTTTTGATACATGCCTTGTCCGGCTATTCCGGAGGCGGCAAAGCATTGATTGCACGATGGAGGGATCCAGATTCTGAATTGCTTAGCCTGCCGTTTTCGGCTCCCTATGCGCTTGAAAGAGAGCACAAGCATGTTCCGGAAATGAAGCGGTTCTCGCGAATGGCCTCAGCGCCGCAGTTCCTGCCTAGGGTTGGGCCGTTTTACAACGGCATGCGGGTTGAAATACCCCTGCATGCGTCGTGGCTTGAGGGGGCCGACAGCAATGCTGACGAAGTGGCCGGTATTTTGCGGCAGATCTATGCGAGCGAGCGCTTTGTTGAAGTTAGAGCGAGCACTGAGTCATCTGCGAGCGAGCGGGAGTTGGATCCGAGGGGGTGCAATGGGACGAACAGAATCAAATTGCTTATCTACCCGAACAAGCTAGGGCATGTCCTGCTTGTCGGCATTCTCGACAATTTGGCAAAAGGCGCTAGCGGCGCGGCGGTTCAGTCGATGAATATCATGCTTGGCTTTGAAGAAGATGCCGGCTTGGACAGTATTGTTGACACTGAAAACTTCACGGCGGGCTAAGTGTCGGCAATATAGTTTGTATAGTTTGAGTCTGCGACCTTGATGGCTTCCAGGTTGCGGCTGTCGCCGCTGAACACGGCGCCGATCAGGTGCCCCCGCTTCGCGCCGTCCAGATACTTGTCGGCGTAGCCGCGCTCGCGGATCTGCCCGATCGCCTCGGCGGCCATCCGGTCCGCGTCTGCGCCCCCGGACAGCATCTTGAGCTCGAACACGAAGACCTGACCGCCGCTGGCCGCCACCAGATCCGAACGCCCGCGGTAGCTGGACTCCTCGCCGCGCACCTGCGCCCCGGCCTGATGCAGACAGATCTGCAGCACCGACGCGTACCACCCTTCTCGCCGCGCCATCTACCCGGCCCCGTGCCACTGGTACGGGATGGCCGCCAGCATTGTGCGCAGCGCGACGGCAAAGCCGTCGAAGTCGTTCGCCAGCAGCAAATCGAGCAGCCGCCGGGACTTCTGCGGCGCGTTGCGGTCCGAGCCGAATAGCCGCCGCAGGAACTCGCGGGTCAGGTTCCGGCGCACCTCTTGATTCGGATAGTCCAGGTCGTAGGTGATCGCCTCCCCGTCCCAGTGCTCGCCGACGATCGTCAAAAATCCGGTCTGGAACAGCAGCGCCTCGGCGCCGATGTCGTCGATGTCGAAGGTCGACACGAAGTCGTCCTCCACCGTCAAGCTCTCGATGTCCAGCGGCGTGAACTGCTGCTCCAGTAGCACCTGGTACAAAAACGAGGCCTGCCCGCCCTCCTTGAACCAGTAGGGCCTGTATTCGCGATTCCTGAGCAAGTGCAGGATGTCGTAGGGGTTGTAGACCCGCTCCTTGCCGCGCCAGCTGTAGCCGTTGTACCAGCGGCGGATCTCCTCGCGGTCCAGCCCTTCGAGCGCGTCGGCGAACACCGCGTCCAGGTCGGCCTCGGTGTAGCCGCAGATGTCCGAGTGGCGCGCATCGATGCTGATGTTGTTCAGGACGTTCAGGGTCGAGAACAGCGTGGTGCGGCTGAACATCGTGATGCCGGTGAACAGCACGAAGCGCAGATGGTCCTCGGCCCCCTTGATCGCCCCGAAGATGCCGCGCAGATACCGGCGGTTGGCCTTGGCCAGCTCCGTATCGCCCAGCGCGTCCAGAATCGGCTTGTCGTATTCGTCCACTAGCACCACCGCCTGCCGCCCGGTGCTCTCATGCAGATGCGCCAGGATGTTCTCGAGCAGGTCCTGCGCCTGCTTCGCATGGATCTCGGGTGGAATGGAGAAGGCGCGCGCGAGCTTGGAAAGCTTGCTGTCCATCGAATCCGCCAGAGTGCCCGGCTTATCGTATTCGCCGTTGAAGCTCAGCCGCACTACCGGATGGGTCTGCGACCAGTCCCAGCGCTCGTGGATATAGAGCCCTTCGAACAGATCCTCGCGCCCCTCGAACAGGCATTGCATCGTGCTGAGCAGCAGCGTCTTGCCGAACCGCCGCGGGCGCGACAGGAAGTAGCGCCGCCCCTCGTCGATGAGCTGCCCGATGTGGGCGGTCTTGTCCACGTAGCGGTAGCCCTCGGTGCGGATGGCGCGAAAGTCCGACACCCCGATGGGAAGTTTTAGCGGGTTCATGACAGGTGTTTGATTGCGAAGCGACTATTCGATTGTATACCAGTTGCCTTGTGTCACGACGGCTTTGCTAGCGTGAATTTCGGAATCAAACGGCTGAAGATTCGCCAGCTAAAATCTGCCAAAATAGAAGTTGCTTGGAAAACGATCGCGCTTCTTGGAGTATGCGCGACACAGACTTTCCATGCTTCCAAGAATCAATCTAAAGTAGCCGTAGCTGTCAGTTTAGATTGATTCTAAAGATAGCCATAAGTTCAACATCCTTCGGTGTCTGACCATGGCGGACTAAAGGTTTGGGGCGGAAGCTTTACTTGATTGATTTTTCTGTGAATCCTAGCGTTGTCATGTTTTCGGCAAGAGTCCGAACCTTCGATCTGTCTAGTCCTTTTGGAATGTGAGCGCTGATTTCCAGCGTAATGCTAACGTCGCTATCGGGAAGCGAGGTCAGTTGCTGGATTACAGACTCGACAATTATCTGAATGTCTCGTGCTGGCCGTTCAGATGAAACAGGTACCGACCCAGAAACATGGGTCGGCAAATTCTCTTCCAGAGGCGGCGACTCCACCGGAGGTTGTTCTGGATCCAGACTGCTGGGATCTACTGGTGCGGCCGGCTTAGACAGGCTGCGCGCTTCAGCAGCTTCCTTGCCTACAAGCAGACTCTCATTGTCTATGACCACGTTGGCTGCGAGAGCATTGCAAACGAGCAAGCCGCGATACTCATCATTGTGTTCATCCCGGCTTTCCGCGTAAGCGAATGGTCCGGGTATCAATTGGCCGATTGAACTCTTTACAGATTGCGCCAGTACAGAACTGTTCTTTAATCGCGGCAAATAAATGAAGCGATCAAAGCAGTCGATTACGTACTTCAGCGAAAGATGATTGTTGTCTTTCCAGAAGTACTTAAGAAGCTCCCTTTGCAATCTTTCAGGCCCCAGTTCTGGCAGAACTCCTTCTTCATTAGCCAATTTGAGGCTCGCTCGTTTCAAAAGACCGTCGTTCGCGGCCACTTTGCCAGAAATCCATGCCACATCAGTTCCCGGTTCCTCCTGTCTCGGATAAAGCAAGTAACACCAAGCTTCTCTGATGCGGGACTCGACAGCAGCTAGTGCCTCCTTGGATTTTGCCATGGCATTAGCACTGTCACTATGCGTCAGGTTGAGGCGTTCGGTGTCGGCAACGATGCTTTCCCAGGCAAACTTCATTCGAATCGAATCTTTGACGTTTTCAAGTTGACGTGCCTCGGCAGCGAGAAAGATCAGTACATTGCGATAGACTCGCGGCACACTTCCTCGGTGCGTCAGAAATTCGTTGGCAACCCCCGAAGCCTCCGAATTCTGGCCGCCATTGTGAGGATGTGAAACGCCCAGCACAACGGCGCGAATGCCGCCTGGTTGATCTGGAATATCATCCGAACTTTTGGGTGCTACCTGGACCGAGTCAAGATGCCCGCGGTCGCCAAGTGTTCCAATGTATGCCGCTAGCTGCTTGTCGATTTCTATCGATACCAGAGCGTCCTCAATCTGTTCAGCCCGTTCCGCGGCGATACGATTCAGACTGGGTGCCATGGAGTACCAATACCGACCTAAGTCGGTGTGCAGGAACCTGGCTTGATTAGCAAGATGTCTCAGTGCGTCGCCGAAGACCACAGGATTTTCTCCGGGTTGAACGACGCCTAAATTGATGCGCTTTCCATCAATTCCTCTGTTCTCCTGCTGATGCGTAGGCGCTGTTCCCAAAAAAATCGTGCGCGCGACGCGCCGTGTCGCTGCGAATTTATTCAAATTTGGAGTTGAGCGATCGATTTCATATGGAATCGAATCTGCCCCATCAATGTCACCGGCGATGATCGATTGCCAGCTAATGTCCAAATAATGAAGCAGTTCGGGTTGTACGCGGTCCGAACCTATGGTTAAACTTCCCGACATGATCATCACGGATGGATCGTTTTTCATCCAAAGTTCATAGATGGCTTGCGCCATTAAACGCAAAACGCCGCGCGTGCGTTGAAACCGCTCTAGCGAACCCCAGCAGGAGTAGAGTTGATCGAATAATTCCGGATGGATCGGGTAAGATTTTTCCAACTTCCGCGAATAATCGGACTCTGTGGCGTTTTGCGGGAATTTGCCGCTATGCTCGCGATAGAGTTCGGCGAACTGTTTTATGGTGTTATCTCGATGATGGTATTTGTCTCCCGGGATTTCCTTGAACAACTTTCGCCTTACAATTTCATAGCTTTCCTCCTGCGAAGCTGATCTCCACGAGGATTCGACTCGGGCAAATGTTTGTTTGAGTCGAGTAAGCGCTTCTTCACCGCCTTCGCCGCCGACTTCGATTTGCGATGCTGGCAGTGTCGCTACAAGCAAGGTGCGCGGGCTAGTTTTGACTGCTTCAGTCAAAGACTGCACAAATGTGAGATTGGCATCAAATGAACCGGAGGGCAGATCGGCAACCCGGTAGATTTGACGCAAGTAGGCCACCCACTCGTCGATCAAGATTAGGCAGGGCGAGTGTCTAGTGAACAATGCCTCCAGTAAGTCGGAGCCTGGCGCGATTCCTCTGGCATCGTTGTCGGCAACCATTTCGTATGCTTGAGGGCCTCCTAGCTGCCATGCGATTTCTCCCCATGTAGTGCGAATCTCAAGATCGTCCTTCTTTAATACATCGGTAGGACCGCGCCAAGTGCCGACGACTACTGCACGATTTATTTTCGATTTTGGCGGCAGGCTATTTTTGGAAAACAGTTGATCAAGCCCAGGCAGCTCTTCGATAGGAATGTTGCCGGCCATATGGTAGAGAGCCAGCATCGAGTGCGTCTTGCCGCCGCCAAAGTTTGTTTGCATTTCCACAACAGGGTCACCGCCTGCGCCTGACAGTCTTTTTGCAGCGCCTACCAGAAGCGAGCTAAGACCATCTGTAAGGTAGGTGCGACTGAAAAACTCGCGAGGGTCGCCATACTCCGGCGTTGCGCTGCCAGCTTGGACTTTGCCGAGATCGGCGGCAAATTCCGATTGTAGAAACTCACCAGTTGCCACATTCTGATGCGGCTCGACAACTTCTCTCCATGGCAGCAAACCTTTCGCTGCTCCAGCTTGGAAGCCTTCGAAGGCTTGTTGAGTTTGTCGACGCGCTTCATTCCGCTGAAGTTCACTGAACTTGGTGCGCAAGATTGCATCTCGCATTTTCCTGATTTCCTCTGCGGATGCGCCCGCACCAATTGCTTCCAAAAGCCGCCTCATGGAATCCAACGCGCGTTCTGCGTCGTCATAAGTGAATTTCTCGTTGTGCGCGAGCTTGTTTCGCACGGTTGACAACTCGTTGACGATCGAACGCTCAAACTTTCCTAGCGCCATTCTGAATGCGTCGCCCCAAAATCGGTCCATGGCGCTGAAAAGTGAAGCTTGGTCCCAAGCGATGTTGCCTCGGGAGTCGCTTTTGATTCCTCTGATGGTTTCGGCCACTTGCGTTTGCCAGCAACCGTTCAGTCCGATTTCCAATCGCTTTTCGACGAACGGAATTAAACTCTCCGGCAGAGCCTCCATTCCCTCAAAGATATACTGGCGGGTAGATTTGGCCATGCTTTCGAATCTCTTTGCTAATGATTAATGGGATGTATTTTTGAAATTGCATTGGGTGGTCTGCTCTTATCTCATGCTCGAACGCTTCTGTATTCGACCAGAGCTGATCTGCCGGTGATTCCAACCACTCGAACTTGCATTTCCCTTTCCTCTGAGTCGATCAGTTGAATTGCCTCGCCTAAGATGAAATGAACTGGTTGTTGCATGCCTTCATTGATCATCATGTTGTGCGCATAGATGCAGGTTCTGTCATGGTCGTCTAGGACAGGACTAATTCCACCCTTCAATCCTGGAATGCATCCCTCGGATTCCGGTAAGATCACACTCCCTCCGTCAGGCAGTTCTTGCAAATCTATTGCAAGCGCTCGCTCGCTAGGCGTCCAGGTCTCCAAGTATGCCGCATATCCAGGTGCCGCCGCGTATACGGTCACAGGCAGATGAGCCGTGTGGAGGTTAACTGCCGCTTTCCCGGATTCATCAGTAGTTGCTTGAACCCAGGTCTTGTTTGGGTAGATGAATAATAGGTTGACATTAGCCAATGGTTTAGAATTGGACCATACAGCTACAATAGGGTGCGCTGGGCTGGGTTCTTGAATTGCTGCAGGGATAACAAGCAACACTTCCGAATTATCGATGATCCGGTACTCCGGGTACTTTCCGGTCAGTTCCCGAGTCTCTCTTTGGATGATGGGAACACCGTCCCCGCGGCGTTCCATGATATAGAGCCTGTCTTCGCTGCCTAGTATGCCTCCTACGCGCATTCTCGAAAATACGGATGTAAGTGCCTCGTTGCGTACTGACTGGCGCGTCGACATGTTCTCTATCGTAAGACTGTTCGGCAAAGCCCCCGGCGATTGAATCTCCACCCGATCATCAAACATCGATAGGCGTATCCTGCTTCCCTGGATAGTGTAGTCGCGATGCACTACCGCATTGACAATCGCCTCAAAAAGTGCCCTTTGGCTGTACTGAGGAAGATTTACCCGAGCCGGATCTTTTCGTGCAGCGACATGCATATTTCTTACAGCGAAGGCGGTTGCATTGGCGATCTGTTTGTACAATGGTCCTGTTATTTCTGCGGCATCGACTTGGCCCGATGCCCGGTCTGAACCGCGATAGCGTGTCGCCATGATGCAAGCATTGGGGAACCATTGCTCGGGATTTGCAGTGCAAATCAAGATTCCGGTTACGGTGGCAAAATAATTTCCATTTCCGTTTTTGTGTAGAAGCGCAAGTTTTTCGAGTCCCACTCTGGGGTCGTTCGCGCTTTCAATGCTTAGAAGCGGCTTCCATAGTTCGGGTAGCAATGTCCCGTAGCTGGTTTCTGGCACAGGCTGCTTGTCGAACCACAGGAACCGCGATTGAGCACGACGTTGCGCCAAGCGCAATTCCTCATCTCCTTCCATAAGTCGGATAGAGGGTCCTACACGAACATAGATTCCATCCGAACATTTGTGAACCGTATCGCCTTTCGGCACTTCGACCAAAAGCACCAACTTGCCATCTGAGAATTCAATGTGTTGTGTATAAATTCGTACAGGCGGCTTGATTGCATCGCTACAGATTTCTGCCAGCATTTGCCCTAAAGCCTTTGTTCGCATCTTCGATAAACCGACACCTTTCCCATCATCATCTACGCCAGCGAGCAGGATTCCTCCTTCGGAGTTGGCAAAAGCAACAAACGATTTTGCCCAGTCTGCGCGAGTTGGGTGCTTGGGCACATCACCAGCAAATTCAATTTGCTTGAACTCCAAGCCACTTGACTCGGATGTTCTTAGCCATTGTTCGATTTCTTCCCTGAGGTACTTCATTGGTTTAGAAATTCATCGTCTGTTGCGATTCAGTGGAGTCGCTGATTAATGCTGCTGCTTGACGGTTCAATTCCGACCAGATTGAGATGAGGCCGTTGTAGGCCGCAGCCTCGCTAGCTTCGCGTCTTTTATTTGTGCATATGTCGTACAGGCAGTATGCAAGATCTTTAGCGGCATCCGCATGGCTAGCGCCAATCTTATGCAAAAGCCGTGCTGCAGCTTGCTCGCCGTCTTTTTCTAATGCTCGTATAAGATGCTGCAGGCATGTCCAAACGGCTATTGAGGTGGGGTTTGTCTGGAGGCGAGGGGGAGGGGGGGGGGGTAAGAGGCTCAAGTTCGTCGCGCTTCAAGATGCGAACTTCGCCTGCAACGCTTGCGACAATTCCGGCCCGTTTTACGCTATCGACCGAAATGCCTCGTGCAGTTGCCAGACTGTTCGCTGAGCCATAGTCACCAGATGCTAATCCGTTTTGTTCAAACCAAGTGATGGCAAAACGGGTTTCGGCATCGAGGTCGCTCTGAATAAGGCCAAAATACTCGTCAAGTTCGCGATTGATAAGTTGCAGGGCAGTTTTTACAGTCATTTCACTATCGTTGGCCTCAAGAACCGCTTTGGAGCGGCTGAAGATGGCGATGCCCGGCCCAATCGCTGATTGCGGCATATCGGCTGGGGGTATGTTTGCATTTTGTAGTTCTTCGATTGCCGACGGAAGTTCTCGCTTTAACGCCGAGACGAACTCGGCGCGGCCAATGCTTTCGGCACTGTCGTCCTTCTTGCGGCAGACCAGAACAATCGAATTAGCGAGAGCGTTGGTATTTATAGCAACCATTCGATTTGCCCTTTCTGTGCGCATCGGCCAAGTGCGCACGACCGCATAACCTTCCTTGATCACCGCAGTTAGGAAAGTGGCCCACCCAGTTGAACTTATTCCTTCTTGAACAATCTCGCTTTGTTTGAAAGCGTAGAAAATCACTACTGGATACTTAGATGAATCCTGTTTGTTCATGTTTGCGATGGCCTTTGACATGCCTTCAAGAAAAAACGATTCGGCCGCCGTTTTCCCCTCGTGTCGATAAGAAGAAGCAATCAATTCCTCCGATTTAGGGGTTGCAATGACGCTAAATATGTCTGGATAAGATGACTTTAGTAGAGGTCTCATCCAACAATAAAAGAAGTCTGACAAATCTGCATAACCAATATTGTCATAATAGGGAGGGTCGGTGCAAACAACAGCGTTTTTAGGATAAATTGCAGTTTGCGCATCGCCTTGATTCTCTTGGCCTATAGTGACCGGAACAACTTTTTCGAGAAATTTCCAGGCCCATCTGCACATTCCCATCCAATTGCCGGATGATGAGCTAAACGGATTGGCTTCAGCGCTATCCCATACCATCGGAATTGCTTGGCGTGCAAATGTTTGCCTGATCGTTTGTCCTGGAGCATTCCAACTGCAAATTGATGACCAAAAGTCTGAGCACTTATCCACTACAAATGCCAAGTAAACGCTAACGGCTTCAGCGTAAGCCTTTGCGCCGGATCCATTGTTACTAAGCGGGGTTAAATCTGAGGAAAACCCTCTCGATAAAGCATCGCGTTCAATATTTTCGCGTACTGAGATGACTAAGTCACTAAACGTCGTTAGAGCCAATAGCTGTCTATCGGAAAATAAGTCTGCCCAAGTGAAAAAACCATAGCCCCGTCCACTCACTAGATCGCGCGAGTCGCGATTCATTACTTGATCCGGCCTCCACTCTGGTTTTGCTTGCCGAGCGATTGCTTCCATTTTGACTGTAGGCGTAAGATAAATTCGCTTTTGTGGCCCTTCAGCTACAACAGCGATTAAGGTCTGTCCCATTTGACCTTCCATGCTTTGGGACTTTACGTAGCTTGGTGCGATGGCCGTACCTGATAGCAGACAAACAAAATTAGCTCCTCGCCCAGCTTTTGTGCCTTTCTTTGCTTTAACAATTTCATCATTTGTCCCACCGTCGCAAATGCGATACTCAATCAACTTAGATTCTCTATCCACGATTGGCTCGATTCGAACTTCTTTACCAACTTTTGAACAAAGAAGAAAGCTAGACGCGAGAGGTACATGAACATCGTTAAATGCTGGATCAGGACTTGGCACAGTTCGCGCCCAAATCCATGCAATCACTGTCGCTTTACCGCCTCCGTAAGATTTCGGCAAATCCACCATTGGATAAAATTGCCCAATGCGCTCCCATGCTTGTTGGCGAATCCATTCGCCATAATGCTTCACATCTTCCGCAAGCCCATCGGCATTTAGATAATGATTTCTGTTCCTTGAACCGGGATGGACTGGACCGGCATCCTTGAATCTTGGTGGTATCTCGATCATTGCTTTGCCAATCATTACCGCGACCGGGTTAAGGTCGCTACCATAAGCGGGGAGTCCGAGACGTTGCGCCTCCAGAGGAATCGAACATCCACCGGAAAATGGATCATACACAGGTGGGAGTTTGCCTTCACAATTCCTTCTAATCTCCGACCGAGCTTTTTGCAAAACCGACTCGTCCGTGGATCTTTCCCAAACCACTAGTTCTTCGATGATCTCAAACAACCTTCGTCGCTCCTCATCTACTTCTTCTTTTGTCGGGAACCGATCAGGATGACTAGACGGATCATCAACTAGTTGTGAGAACAGTACTGCTCGGCAAGTTGCTAATGGCCGTCTAGCCCACCATAGATGCAGAGCGGAAGGGTGTCCATCGCGAAGCGATTTCTTCTCGCGAGTTGAAGCGGTGTTGATGGCTTCAAGCGGTATCGCTACTTCGATAAGCTTCTTCTTTCGATTCTGCATCGATACTGCCCGCATCCATGAATAAAAAATAACCGCGAATGAATGGGTTTGCTACGAAGGACCGGTTGCGCGCTCCATCAAACGGTTCGTGTTGAACTGGATTGATGTGTGGTCGAACGGCGGCTCTCTTTCATCGAGCGCCCCTTTGATGTATTGCGGTTCACTGGCGAGGCCGTCGCAAACTTCAACAACAGCAAGTATGAACTTATCTGGTTCATGTAGCGATGTGATGATTTCTTGGCGAGTGACCGATACGGTTTTCGCTCCTCTGGCGCGCCCTTTCACCTCAATGAACCTGAAACCTTTCTCGCGAGGGTCGTAAGACTCTACGTCATAGCCGATTTTCTTTGCTGAAACATCTTCTGGGATACGGCCAAGTCGTTTCTCTGCTGACATTACTGAGTCCATGGCAGCGACTTCTATTTCTCGACGCGCAACAGGGTCTGCCGCATGGTCCGGAGGGACATTTGCCCGTGCATCCAATATGCCGCGTGGCACAACTACCATTCCGCAAGTTACTCGCGGTGGTAGCGATGAAATGTGCTTCTCCTGCTCTAGTAGATTTAATCGGCGTTTTTTGCGCTCCGCCAATTCAGTTGCTCTGCGCTCAGCGTTCTCCCAGTTCAAACGAGTCTTTTTGCCAAAATGCTCCTGTTCTTTCAATTCGAACGCTCTGGCATCCCAGTAGTTTATTTCCTTGCTTAGTCTTAGGTTGACTTCCCTTTCGATCTTCTCTATTTTCGGCAATCGCTGTTTCTTGACTGTCGTGACATGCTGCCGCGCCAATTCAACAGTCGCAAACGATATCGCGGCTTTTTCCATATCTTTGCTTAGCCATTCTTCGGCCAGCAAATCTTCAACCATTGCAATTTCTTCGCGTGAAGCCGCTCGAAGATTAAGGTGGGGCGCAATTCCGGCATCGGTGGCTGCTCCGCTTGCATCGATCGCGGCAAATTGCAGCCGTGAAGAGACTATGTTTGGTCTTTCGGAAGACAACTTTCGCCCATCACGAACTTCGTGCTCAAGCAGAACAACAACCGACAGCGATTCGCTCGAATCTGTTTCGTCAACAAAAATCGCTCCCTGCTTCGTCAAGTGGCCAAATTTTTCTCGAATGATACCTATTACTGCTTCGAGCAGAGGATGCCCAGGATAGACAAAGGTTGCGACTGGTTGCTGATTGATATGCTCTTTCTCGAAGCAGATTCGCTCGTACCGTTTCTGAATCGAAACGCCAGTACTGAGTTGCCGATCGAGTTCTCGCAAAGCTCGGGGAACATGCGTGATTTCCCAGCGACCTTTTTCCCGACGCGCGATTTTTCCGCCGAGATGTTTGAAAGCTTCTACAAAAAAACTCTGAACGTGACAAGGCTGAAGCCGTTGAACTTCCGCTCTTTCTTTTTCGAGGCGCAACTCCTCGATATGCGCCTCCGACAGCGAGTCATCGGTTAGCGCTCGGCGTTCGAGCAGTTGATGAAGCCGATCTGTATCGACCGCACCATCGATCTTCTCGAAAAGCCTCGATTTGACATCCTCTCGCTCGCCATATTGAATTGCCTCGGACAGAAGATGCTTTAATGCTGCGCCCTCGAATAGTTCGCCAAGCACGTCGTAAACTCTTCCTCCAAGTGCCTCGCGCGCAGATTCCAGTTTTTCCAAAAGCCTGGCATAGACAGCGCCCTCGCGCGTTTCAGCGGCGACTAGATTCCACAAGTGACACACTTCAGTTTGCCCAATCCGGTGAATGCGGCCAAAACGCTGTTCAATCTTGTTGGGGTTCCAAGGCAGATCGTAATTCACCATAAGGTGCCCTCGCTGCAGATTCACGCCTTCACCGGCGGCATCGTTAGCCACGAGCACTAGCAGGTCTCTGTCCTGCATGAATCGTTCGATGATTTTCCGACGATTATCTCGGTTTACTCCGCCATGAATAGCTGCAACTGCATCCGGATTCCCCAGTCTGCTCGTGATCTTGTCGCGCAGATAAATAAGTGTATCCTTTGCTTCGGTAAAGATAATCAATTTTCTACGATTGCCGTCCGAGTCTGTCATTAGCGGATCGTCGAGAATTTGGTTCAATTGCGTCCATTTGGTGTCGCTGCCTGAATGCAATACCTGAAGCGCTTGCGCTTCTAGCCGTTTGAGCGTTTCGACTTCCATGCCGAGCTGCTCGACGGTTTGCGCAGTCGTTGCGCCAGTTACAACTTGATCTTCTATATCATCGATTTCGGCCTGTTCATACTCTTCGAAATCTCGCAGACTTTCGTTGTTCAATACCGTGGCGCTAAAGCTGGTCGGGCCGGATTGGACATTAGCACGTTTCGCGTTGACTAGTTCTTCCTCAAGTCGCTGTCGACGCCGTTTAAGCGAACTGTAGATTGCGGCCGGTGATGATGCCAGTCGACGTTGCAGGATCTGCAAGGCAAAGCCAATATTGTTCTTTCGCTTGCCGTCAGTTTCAGCAAACCATAAGACACGATTCATCTCGTCTTTGACATATTTTGTAACTTCGGTATACAGAGCTTCCCCTTCAGGTGAAAGGTTATATTTGGCTGTATAAGCACGCCGTTCTGGAAAAAGCGGTGTGGCATCGAAACGAAGCAATTCCTCCTTGGTCAAACGACGCATCATGTCAGAGGTGTCTGCGTAATCTACACCCTCGCGGAATCGTCCCTCGAATCGATCTCCGTCAAGCAAAGCCATGAACAATTGGAAGTCCGCTTCGATCCCATTATGCGGGGTTGCCGTCATAAGCAAAAAGTGACGACAGAGCTCCCCAAGTTTTTGCCCAATGCGATATCGCTTCGTATATCTGATCTCGCCGCCGGTATAGCTTGCCGACATGCGATGAGCTTCGTCGCAAATGATCAAATCCCACTCGGTCGACTTGTCGAGCACCGCTTGCACATCTTCGTTTCGAGCCAGAACATCAAGACGCGCGATCAAGTGATTGTGACTATCGAACGGATTGCCTGATCGTGAAGACTCAAGCATGTCTCGTGTAAGAATATCGAATTCCAAGCCGAACTTCTCGCCAAGTTCATCCTGCCACTGTTCGACGAGGTTGCCAGGTGCCACAATCATGCAGCGTTCTAGTTCGCCGCGTGCGCGAAGTTCTTTGATCAAAAGACCGGCCATTATCGTCTTGCCGGCTCCTGGGTCGTCTGCCAAAAGAAAGCGAAGAGGCTGGTGGTCCAGCATTTCACCATAGACGGCCGAGATTTGGTGAGGTAGCGCTTCAACCAAACTTGTATGGATGGCGAGGTAGGGATCGAAGTGGTGCACCAGCGCGATTCGATTCGCCTCGGTTACTAGTCGCAAAAGGTTGGCATCACCATCAAACGACCAAGTTCGTTCGCCTTTGACGATAGATAGATCATTCTCATCATCCCGATAAAAAGTGGCTTCTGAAACTCCGCCTTTCGGTTCACGGTAGACCAAATTGATCGCCTGGTTCCCGATCCGCTCAACTGAAACAACTTGAACAGTCTCCGCGGGAACGATGCCGCGAACCATAGAGCCAGGTTTTATTTCATCAAGCACCGT
Organism: Arenicellales bacterium; assembly: GCA_965214875.1. Taxonomy (GTDB): domain Bacteria; phylum Pseudomonadota; class Gammaproteobacteria; order Arenicellales; family JAJDZL01; genus CBDAUN01. The sequence continues at coordinate 522,096 of OZ243980.1, forward strand.
CATTACCTTGCTCTATTCCTTTTCGAATTTGGTGATCTTGTATTCTGAGCAAAGGATTTTCGCGGCGGATGTCGTTTCTTTAGCCCAATCCTTGGTCAAAGCATAGGTTCGATAGGTTTGATCTTCATTTTCAATGCGAAAGAGCTCTTCTTCCTCGCAAAAACATCTTGTGACTTTGGATCGAGTGCCGGGCCGATCTGCCTTCTTAAGTTCCGTCTCGAAATCTGACCCAGACAAATTTCCTTCGAAATCGGTGAAAAGACTACTTTTTGTACCTTTCAAACGTTGCTGAATATCTTCAGGACTTATTTTTTTCGCAATTAATGCTTTCACAATTTCAAGCATCAATTTCCCTTTTCCCAAACCTGTTAGGATTTCTCCCCCTTCAACCGTTAGGGTAAACTTTTCTTTCTTAGCTTGCTCTTTCTGTTTTTTGCGCCTAACTTGGATCTGAAATTCTGCAGCTTCTGGAAGCGGAATAACTTGTTGCATGTCAAGATAGATCTTTTCCTCATCACGGTATGGCTCCATCTTTACACAACGAATATCTACCCCCTTATCGTTCAACCAGAGCACAGTACTTGTCAATTCTTTTGAGAAGTCTGCTGATGCCAACACTATACGTACATCCTGTGCAAATGGACTTTCATCAGGCTCATTCCACCCTAGAAAATCGAGAATTCTCTGTTCTGCATTTTCGGTAGAGTCGATACGTTGAAGAAATGAATGATGCGCATCGACTGCTTGATCGAAAGTCATTGCGGATATCATTGCGCTATATCGAATTGCTTGAAGTTCCATGTGGCCGCCGTCTTCAGTGCGCTTTAGTTCGACTACAACGAGATTGGCTTGCTTATCTATGCATAGAAGGTCAATGCTCCTTTTACTGTTGTCCCAACTCGCGAACTCTTCGGCAATTACAAGAAGGTCCTCCGAAAGTATTTCAATTTGGTTTCGGACTAATCTTTGAATGTCGCTTCTCTCATAGATTCCGAGTTCTTCGAAAGTTGTTTTGTGCAGAGATCTTATTTGATCTTGATCTTTGTCAAATCTGTAGATAACCATTTTGATGTTTCCTTAAAACCGCGTTAGGGTGGCTGCAAAAGGGGATAAAGCCTTGTACAATGGGGGGTTTTAGATCAAACAAAATTTCACCCGTTGGGCGGACCCGATCGGAGCAAGGCTTTATGGACATCCAATCATACAAGATTTCGACCACGAAAGACAAATCGGCTTCGCGAAGCGGCCTGGCGGCGCTCGCCGAGCTGATCCGCAAGCTGGGGCTCGACACCCATTTCGAGCGGCTGATGCCGGAGCCGGGCAGCAGCCGCGGCTTGCGCCCGGGGGCGTATTTGACGACGTTCATGCTGATGATGCACGAGGGCTCGCGGCATCTGAGCGGAGTGGCGCAGCTGCGCGAGGAGCGGCCGCTGCTGGAGCTGCTCGGCATCCGCCGGCTGCCGGGCGACGATGCCTTGGGCCGGTGGCTGCGGCGCGGCGGAGCGCAGCGCCGCACGCTGCATGCCCTGCAGCTGGCGGTCGCGCTGCACCATCGCAAAAGGGCGGCCCTGGACATCGACGCGACCGCGGCGCTGCGAGAAGTCTTCGGCGGAGTCCGCATGCAAGAAGGAGCGGGGCTGCATGCCGATCGTCGGCCACATCGCCGAGACCGGCATGGCGGCGGGTGCGGAGTTCAGGGGCGGCTCGGTCTCGCCGAACGCGCGCAACTGCGAGTTCGTCCGCCAGTGCGAGCGGGCGCTGCCCAGGGGCGTCGCAGTGCATCGCGCCCGCATCGACGCGGCCGGCTACCAGGCGAGGATCATCAGCCGCTTCACGAGCCGGGGAATCGGCTACGCGATCCGCGCCAGGCTCGACGCGAGCGTGGCCGGGCAGACCGGGGCGCTGGACGAGTCGCGGCGGCAGCCCTTCATCGAGCGCGACGGGACGGCGAGCCTGGCGCAGCAGACGGCGCGGTTCCTGCACTCGATGAACGACACGCCCGAAGCGTTCGCGGTGGTGGTGCAGCGGCTTAGAAAATCCGGCCAGCAGGAGCTCGAGCTCGATTGCCCGCAGGCCGGCGACACCCTGTCGCAGGGCGGCTGCATCTACCGGGCGCTGGCGACCAGCTTCTGCCGGTGGAGCGACTCGCGGGCGGTCCGCTGATGCAGCCGCAGGGGCGACGACTCCGAAAATCGCATCCGCGAGCTTCGCAGCGGCTTCGGCGCGGCGCATCCCCCGTGCAGCGACTTCCATGCCAACGCGCTGCATTCCGCGCTGCGCATGCTCGCCTTCAACCTGTTCGCGCTGATGCGCCAGGTGCTGGACGCGAGCTGCGAGTCGATGCGCATCGAGACCTTTCGCCGCCGGCCCTGCTGCAGGGCGGGCAAGATCGCGCGCCATGCCCGAGGGCGGGCCTTGAAGCTGTGCGACGCGGCGGCTTAGCGAGGCGGTCGGCATGATCCGGGCGACGGCCCTGGCGCCGCAGCCGCCGGAAACGCAAAAAAAGCATCGCGCGCACGACAAAAAAATCGGTTGCATCCCGGCGCGTTGCGGACTGTCATTGATCCTTCGCCCCGGTTCCGCTCCTCCGCCCTTTCCGGCCGCGTCCCGCCCGCAAACCCGCCCGGCATCGCCGCGGCGAACGCCAAAATCTCTCCGCGCCCCGGATTTCGGCAAAATCCGCCCCAAAAAAATCTCTAACGCGGATTTTGGGGACTACAACGAGATTGGCTTGCTTATCTATGCATAAAAGGTCAATGCTTATTTTACTGTTGTCCCAACTCGCGAACTCTTCGGCAATTACAAGAAGGTCCTCCGAAAGTATTTCAATTTGGTTTCGGACTAATCTTTGAATATCACTTCTCTCATAGATTCCGAGTTCTTCGAAAGTTGTTTTGTGCAGAGGTCTTATTTGATCTTGATCTTTGTCAAATCTGTAGATAGCCATTTTGATGTTTGAATTATTGATGGAGATATTGTCAAAAGTAGAGTTCGACGATCGTGCGATATTCAAACGGCTAAATGGTCGTCTGCCTCTCCCGCCTCGATTCTGTCTCTAAATTTTACACCTTCTATCACCTCGCCGAGCTTTCTGAAGCCGCCTAGGCACTTCGGCATACAATCCAAGCTTGAAGAACATGCAGAGCATCCGTTGCCGGCTCAGGCATCCTCTTGAACGCTTCATGCGGCGGCGGATGGTCGAAAACGTAGCACTGATCAGTTTGGCATTGCAGATGCTCCGCTAGTGTGCGGTCGGAAAGTCGCAGAGCACCATCAGCTCGTCACGACCGCGGGTCTTGGCCATCCATATTTGCTGCAGCGCCGCCTGGTAAGGTCTCGGCCATCTCGCCGCTGGACACCCCTTCAGATACATGCCACGGAACGAACGACTTGACGCTCGAAGACTTTCCTGCGGTGGAATCAGCACCGAGACCGGCCTTGCCATGGTTAAGAATATTGCGCCACGGCTGCTAGCCGCTTCGGACCACTGTCTTTGCGCCTATCCGGCTACTTGACCTTATCATGGTGGACGACGAACTCGCCGACCTCGGCTTCCAGTGCCAGAATCCGCCGGGAGCCCTCGTGCGCCAGCTCGACCGGCAAATCGGCGAATTGGTCGTGCGCGTTCAGTGAAACTACGTTATTCTTGCTCATAGATGGCATGCCTCTCTGGTTGGTTGCAGATTTCGTGAATCTACTGTCAGATCAGATACGCCGTTTTTGGCCAATCCCCTTCAAGCACTGCTTTTAGCAATATCTCCCAAATCCCTTGATTAACCGCCACGACAAGGTTGCGACCAGATGGTCTGTATAGCTGAATCTCAAAATAAACTTTAAATTTGACATGTATTACGCTCACGAGCCAGAGGAAATAGAGGGACTGCAAGAAATTTCATCTAACGGGTGGGCAGAATATCCGTTAGATGCGGTTTTTGTACGTACTGAACCGCGGACTGTCAAAGATGTGGTCGAAAGAATTCGTGCGAGTCGCTACGTACTTGCCCCGGATTTTCAAAGAGAGTTTGTATGGCCCAAAGAGAAACAATCAAAACTCATTGAAAGTTGCGTCATGAGAATACCGCTACCGGTATTCTATGTAGCTGAAGCAACGGACGGGAAAATAGTTGTCGTGGATGGCTTGCAACGACTGACGACCTTCACCCGCTTTCTAGGAGATGAATTGAAACTTACAGGACTTGCGAATGGCGACCCATCGGCAAGTGAGCACATTTTGGAGGGAAAATACTTTACAGATTTGTCGATAGGACTGCGAGAACGAGTCGAAGATACGGCTTTGACCATGTACATATTGGATGCGAAGGCGCCCGAGCGGGCGAGACTTGATATTTTTGAACGGGTAAATAGTGGGGAACCGCTATCGCGACAGCAGATGCGCAATGCGATGTATAACGGACCTGGAACAAAGTGGTTGGCAGCCGCTACAAGTGGAAAGCCGTTTTTGGATGCGACCGGAAGGACATTAAATCGACGAACGATGCGTGACCGCGAAGCGGTCAACCGATTTTGCGCGTTCAAACTATTTGGATGGAAAGCCTACGACTCGGGTGACTTAGATCGCTTTTTGGCTGATTGCCTATTGAAGATGAACGGGATGAGCGAAAGCCAACTTCTGAAATTGCGCGAAGAATTTGACGAATCGATGAGGCTAAACTACAAATATTTTGGGAAACATGCATTTCGAAAATCATTGACTGCTCATGGACCTGATTGTCAGCGGACCGTCATAAACATTTCACTATTCGATGTTTGCGCTGTGGGATTTAGCCATGCAAACTTGCCACATAATTCCATTAGGGAGCGCATCATCAATCTTGTCAAGGATGCGACGTTCGAAAGCGCAATCACCTCTTCAACGAACAGCACTCAAGCTGTACACACACGGTTCGAGATGATGGGCCATATTTTCAATGCAATTGATGCATCTGAAAATTGAATGATTCCCATAAGAGAAGCTAGCATCCGCGGTTTCAAGTGCTTCAATGACTTGTCGCTTGAATTCGGTAAACTTACTCTTCTATGCGGGCTCAATGGCGGAGGCAAGTCGACAGTAATTCAATCGATGCTCTTAGTATCACAAGGCTTGAAGCAAAGTAATTTTTCCGGGAACTTTCCACTGAACGGGGAATTTACAAGACTAGGAACTGTCGCCGCAATTGTTGGTTCAAGCAGGAATGAACTTCCGCATTTTTCTTTTTCCTGCAAGGACGAAACATTAGATTTCGTGTTTGACTCTGATCCGGAATCTGATCGGTTCTTGTCGATTGCAGAGACTGATTCAATGAACGTAAAGTGTCCACATGTTGTGGAATCTTTAAGTAAATTGGTGTTCGTCGGAGCATCTCGCAGAAGTGATCAATCAACCTATCCCGTTCCAGACAACAAACTTCCGACTGATGCATCAGTCGGAACTGACGGCAGATATGCGGCCAAAATCTATTACGACAGCGTTGATGATGCAGTTGAACTTGAGAAGCTGCACCCTGAGGAACAATCGCAAACTTTCAGACGGCAGGTGAATGCATGGCTGTCGTCACTTTTTCCAGGTTCCGAAGTCAATGTTCAATTTTTTCGGCAAGTGCAACAGCTGGGACTGGAGTTCCGGCTCTCCTCCACCGGTCAGTGGATCAATCCATCGAATATCGGATACGGACTTTCTTACGGATTTCCGATCATCGTCGCGCTACTTAGTGCAAAACCTGGACAACTGGTGATTATTGATAGCCCCGAAGCTCATTTGCACCCCTATGCACAATCACGGATGGGCCAACTGCTGGCAAAATTTGCTCAAGCCGGTATTCAGATATTTGTTGAAACCCATAGCGACCATCTGCTAAACGGTGTCAGGCTGGCAGTCAAGGAGGGGAAAATTTTTGCCGATGATGTGGGGATATACTTTTTTTCAGGAGCTGGCGAGCAACAACATGGCGTTCATTCGCTCAAAATTGACAGCGCTGGAATGATAGACAATTGGCCTATCGGTTTTTTCGATCAAACCGAGAGAGATTTACAGAAACTGATTGAACCAGGCTGAATTTTGTTGTTCATTCTTAACGAAATATCAATAGACTCTCAATTTCTTGACGCTAGAGAATTTAATTCTTGCATCAGTGAGTTGCTGGAAGCAAGATGCAAAAACAGAGTTTTACTTGAAAATTTCAAGATAAATCGTAACGCCATCAACCGAAAAATCAACTCCAACCTAACTGTAGCGGAAGCGTTTTCGAAACACGGTGACCGAGATAGACGCAAGCTATTCTATGTATGGTTTGCGTCTTCAGGTCCTTTTCATGATGACGAAAGGGTTGATGTGAAAAATGACTATTTCGAATATGCCGGCATTGACGTTACGGATTCCGGGCTGGGAGAAGCGGCTAGGCGGGCCGTGCTCGGTATGCAAGTGGTGACATTTAGTTTTGCGGGATGTGTGCCCGATTTTACCCACACGCCATTGATGATTGATCACGGTCCTATAGAAGAGTGGCTAGGTCAATATGAATTGGACAACATTTGGACGATTGACGAGTTAACAAGGAAAGCTGAGCAAGCTCGCGCCGCCCCGCAAACTTGGGAAGAGTTGATCAAAAACGCCAGTGAAGACTATCCGTTTCTTCTGTTGTCAGAATCAATATATGAAAATCCAAGTTTGAAACGTGAGCCATTCAGTAAAACGATTGCGGATTCTGCACATTTCCTTTTGCATATTCTGAATCGATATATGGAAATTGCAAATCAACATGGATACGGTGCTGAAGGTGCCAAGGAAATATTGCGGAACCATTTTTCAGGTGAGCGAGCTCGTTTTTCGCCAGAGTCGGAATCCAATAGGAATAGATTTCGAAATAGTTTGACCTTCGAATATCCCGAAGATCCGTCTGAAAAAATTCTGGCGCATTGGCATGGGAAAATAAGTCATCGGGTATTCCGACTTCATTTCGAGTGGCCCGTGCCGTCCGGTCAAGATTATCTAAAGGTAGTGTATCTAGGCCCGAAAATTACAACGAAATAGTGAGATGAGGTTGAATCGAATGATTGAACTAATGCCGTGAGAAGGTCTCATGCGCCGTCAAAGTGGCATAAATATATTTTTGACAAAAACATTCAATACAGATTCGTGAAGGCAGAAATCTTGTCTTCACTTTCGATGGCTCTAAAGTGTTTTCGAACCGGATTTGCTTCAATTACAGGAAGACGGACGGAATTGCAGCAGGAAACGGCCTTTTTAGCGACTACGCCCCGGTGAATGGATGCCTGTGCTGGGGACGGTGGCGAACAGAATGCAACTTACAGAGTCGCTATGGAACAGGTCATCACCAGCGATGCGAGCACGATGAAACTGTGCAGTTTCGGGTGCATGGTCCGCATCTGAAACTCACGGGCGAGACCTGGACTTCCATTTCCGCGTATTGGCCGTGCGAGGTGACAGTGACAGGCATGATCAAGAATGACCAGACCGATTGCCAATCGCTGCGGTTTGGAGAGTGACACGCCATTAGAAGAACGGGGTGGATGCTTGGACGGTTTGAACTGCCATTGCCCCGAGAGTCGCGATGCTTCGTATGACCGGAGGATGTCTGCGGCGTTTTGCCTTGCAGGGTGGTTCGGATTTGCGGGTAGCGCGGATTACAGCAGCAGACGTGGGTGAATTCGGCGGAGCGAAGCGTTCCGCTTCGCCTTGGTCATTCTCGCGCTTCTTTCCGCCGGGACGCGAGGGTTTTTGGCAAAGCGCAGAGCTTCGGCTTCGCATCTCCTGAATGCATCGTTCGAGTTGCGCGAGCCGGTGCTCTCGACGATTCATCGCCGCTCGAGTGCTCAAGCAGGTGTCTGTTGCGGATGACGATGCTATGGCGTGATACGCAAGCTTGAGTGCTGCGCCGAGGCAAGGTGGAGGTGGCCGAGAGAATTCAAACAGCTTGGGAAAGTTATCAATGGAATCAGATTCAAGGATAGGCGAAAGGGACATGTAAACCAAAATGAGTGAAATCGATAAAGTGTTTCATCAAATGGTGTTTTAGTGATATGATGCACATACATTAAAACACCTAATCGGGAGTATTGTATGGCTCGACTTACGGTCACATTGAATGACGAACTGCACCAAGCGTTAAAGGAAACCGCAGCACGCCAGCGGCGTTCGATTGGCTCGATTATTGAAGAATCCCTCAGGTTCCGCGGGGTTCGCACATATGAGAGCGCTCAGGAAATTGTGCGCCGTGCCCAGCAATCGTCTGGTTTGAAATCAGACGACGCACTGCGACTGGCTGTTGAGGAAACGAGACAATGGCGCCAAGAAAATAGCGATTGAAACGATTGCTGACCAACAAATGCTTGCACCCGCAGTGATCGATACCAATGTCGTTGTTGCTGGATTGGTGGCGGTCGACCAAAACAGCCCTCCGGCCAAAATTCTCAATGCCATGCTAAATGGAAAGCTGATTTACCTGATGTCTGAAGAGCTGATAGCCGAGTATGCAGAAGTTATGCGGCGTTCTTCAATTGCAAGCCTGCACCAACTGACAGATGCTGACATTGATGCTCTCTTGACAGAAATGGTCGCAAACTCGGTTTGGCGTAAACCTGTCTCAGATTGTGAAGCTCCCGATCCAAATGACGACCATCTCTGGCGTTTGCTCGCCAGTCAATCCGACAGCATTCTTGTAACAGGCGACAAGCTGTTGCTAAGTAATCCGTTGCCCCAGCACCCGATCATCTCTCCTCGAGAGTTTGTTGATGTGTTCCGAATCTAAGCAACACTCTTACATTGGATGGTGATAGGCAAAGCAAAACGACTGCCGAGGTAATTCGTTCTGCAAAGCGACACGAGAAAGTATTGATCGACTATGCGAGAAGAAGCGAAATGTTTTGAGCCGGATATCCTGTAGCAGTCAGCGTCGATGAAGTCGTGCGGCAGACAGCGCCTCTTCAAAATTATTTTGACTGTACTGCTCACCGAATGATGCCAAACCGCTCACGATTTCGCGAATCACTGCAGGCCCCTTGTAAATCAGAGACGTGTACAGCTGCACGGCCGTTGCACCGGCAACCAGCTTGTCCCAGGCATCCCGCGCCGACGCGATGCCGCCGGCACCGATAATCGGAATGGCATGATCGGTCGCTCTTGCAATGGACCGTATCACCTCTGTCGATAATCCCGCCAAAGGAGGACCGCTCATCCCGCCGGTTTGCTGATAATTTGGATGATGTCCGGTATTGCCGGATCTTCGTTTCGTGGTGTTGGTCGCGATGATTGCATCAATCTTGCGATGCTTGACAATGTCGGCGATATGCCCGATTTCGCGGTAGGTCAGATCTGGAGACAGTTTAATTGCGACCGGCACTACTTTGCCGTGCCGCCTATCTGCCAGCTCGTCGCGCCTTGCAATCACTTTAGCCAGCAGTTCGTCCAGATAATTTTCAGATTGCAAATCCCGCAGGCCAGGCGAGTTCGGAGACGAGATGTTCAGCGCCACATAGTCTGCAAAGTCATATACCCCCTCTAATCCGACTTCATAGTCGCCTGAAGCATGCTCAAGGTCAGTGGTAGTGTTTTTGCCGATGTTGATGCCGAGCATGAACGACTTGGGTGAGTTATGGAGTTGCTTCATTCGTCGCTGAAAAGATTTCAAGCCCCGGCTATTGAAACCCAATCGATTGATAACCGCCTGATCCTCAACGATTCGAAAGACCCGCTTGCCCGGATTGCCGCGTTGCGGCATCGGAGTCACTGTTCCTGCCTCGATGAAGCCGAACCCCATGGCGGCAAACGATCTGATCGCCAACGCATCCTTGTCGCACCCAGCTGCAAGGCCGACAGGATTTTTCAGTTTGTGCCCGAAAATTTCAACTGGAAGATCGGGGACTTGCTCACCCCATCTTCGCCGCTGCCTAGCCAGCATTCGCTCGGTGGACTGTCCCACGCGCAGTGCCGCTATCGCAGCACGATGGGCGACTTCCGCATCGACGCGAAAAGCCAGCTTGCTGAATCGCGAAAAGCTGTCCAAGTTAAAATCGCTCGTCGGGTCGCATCAGTCTCCACTTCCCGACAGGTAGCGAACCGAGCACGATTTGGCCGATTCTCACACGCTTCAGCGCGATTGCGCGCAATCCGATTAATTCGCACATTCGGCGGATCTGCCTGTTTCTGCCTTCTTTCAGGACGATCCTGAAGTAGTTGCTGTCAATTGGAGTGACCTTTGCCGGCTTTAGCTTGACACCATCAAGCGACAGCCCGAATTTCAGTTGGTCGACTTGGGCATCGCTCAGCGGCAAATCGGTTCGTACCATATATTCCTTCTCAACCTCCGAATTCGCAGAGACTAGCTGTTTGGCAATGCGGCCATCTTGCGTGAGCACGAGCAGGCCGGTTGAATCAGAGTCCAGCCGGCCAGCTGGTGCTAGTCCTGTCAATGGCCAGCCAATTGAGCTTGCTTCCCGTGCATTGCCGAAATGATTTGATTTTCTGATCAGTAGTGCCGCCGGCTTGCGACCTGATTCGGCCTGCCCGGATACAAAGCCGATTGGTTTATTCATAAGCACCGTTACAAAGCGGCTTTGGTGGTCTATAGCTCGCTGATCAAGCACCACAGCGCTTGATTCGGTAACCCGAGTGCCCTGTTCTCGGATGATGCGCCCATCGATCTTGAGCCATCCGCGTTCGATAAAGTACTCGGCTTCTCGGCGCGAACAGATGTTGTTCTGCGACAAGTACTTAGACAATCTTATCGAGTTGCCGCCCACTACGCATATATGGCTGATCAGTGATCGCCTCTGGCGAGACGTGCTGCATGACCGATATAGGTATGCGGTGTCAGCGCTATCAGTCTTTCCTTGTCTTCGCGCGGCAGTTCGAGGCCATGTATAAACTCGCTCATGACACTTTGCGACACATGCACCCCGCGCGTTAGCTGCTTTAGCTTTTCGTAGGGCACTTCGGCGCCGTGCTTGCGCATGACGGTCTGAATCGCCTCGCTTATGATCTCCCACGCATTATTCAGATCTTCATTCAGCCTGTGGGAGTTGACTTCCAATTTGCTCAGCCCGCGCATGACTGCACGATAGGCGATCAGGCTATAGCCGATTCCGGTGCCAAGGTTTCGCAGTACCGTCGAGTCGCTCAAATCGCGTTGCCAGCGGCTTATAGGGAGCTTTTCCGCCAAGTGCAAGAGATTGGCATTGGCGAGACCTAGATTTCCTTCTGCATTTTCAAAGTCGATCGGGTTGACCTTATGCGGCATGGTGGAGGAGCCGACTTCAATGTCGCTGGTCTTTTGGCCAAAGTAGCCCAACGAGATATATCCCCACATATCTCGGCAAAGATCGATCATTACGGAGTTAATTCTCTGCACTGCATGGCAGTATTCGCCGATGTAGTCATGCGACTCGGTCTGAGTTGTGATTGGACTGTTTTCAAGCCCGAGGGTCTTTTCGACGAATAGCCTGGTGAATTCGCTCCAGTCGATTGAAGGGTAGGCGGCAGTCAATGCGTTGTGATTGCCGACCGCTCCGGTAAACTTGCCGAAGATGCGCACTTTATCGATGGTTTCGAGTTGCCTTTGCAGCCTGTCAGCGAAAATTCTAAATTCTTTTCCTACGGTAGTCGTAGAAGCAGGTTGCCCATGCGTTCGGGATAGCATGGGAGTGCCTGCATATTTGATCGCCAAAGCATCAAGTTGACCTATCAGATTTGTCAATTCGGGCATGATGACTTGCTGTCTAGCATCCTTTAGCATCAGCGCAAAGCAATTGTCGTTGATGTCGTAGGATGTTGCGCCAAAGTGGACGAATTCGCGAACCTGCTTTAGCTCTTCGATTTGCTTGATGCGGTTTTTGACAAAGTACTCGACCGCCTTGACATCGTGCCGGATATCGGCTTCGATATTCTTCACGACTTGCGCGTCGGCTTCTGTGAAATCGTCTGCGATCAGACGCAGCTTGTCGAGAACAATCGGAGGTTGCTGTTCTAGTTCCGGAATCTCCGAACTATTGATCAGCGCGGAAAGCCACTCGATTTCAACCAGCACCCTCAAGCGAATCAAGCCAAACTCGCTGAAGATCTTCTGAAGTGGAGCCACTTCGTCCTTGTATCGGCCGTCAAGAGGACATACTGCCGTCAAGGGAGAGTTTGATGAATTGGCATTCACTTTAAAGGTTCCGGAATTCACGTGGCGCATTGTCGAAAAGGCGCATTCAATGAATGCTGTCTACATTGCTTTTCAATCTGCACCTTCTTCTAATCACCTCTCCCCGTGCTATGCTTCCCATCTTTTATGTTCAACGGTCAAATCCGATTGGAACCACACTTTTGGAGACCAAAAGCGGTCTTCTCCCTTGCATTCCCAAAGCGGGAGTAAAATTGAAAAGTTGACACGGAAAAACTAGCGTGAAATTTAGAGTGATTGTTTCATAAACTTGCTTTTGATAGCAGCAGCCGGTTAGAACTAATGCGTCCGCCAAACTCGTTCGGCATCATCGGCAATGCCGAAAGGCATGCCGCGGCTGCGCAATCCGGTCTCTCCGCCCGCGCCGCGCTCGATCAGATACTGCCGAAAGCTCGGAATCGGGCAGACCACAAGGTCGTCGTCCATGACCTGCAAGGCGCCCCGATGAATCAGATGCGCAAAATACTCCTTCGCGGTCATCTCCTCGGGAAGCCGTTCGGCAAGCCTCTTGCGGCCCTGCTTCGCCGATGCCTCGCATTCGATGATTTCAATGACATCAGATTGGTCCTGCGAGCCGTCGACCCGGGCCATCACCCTCGACAGCAGCGCTTTCGAGCAGCACATCTCGAAGCTCCTCCGGTCATTGTAGTGCCACTTGCGCCTTCGCAGGCTCTCCCGCCCGACTTCCGCGAAGTCGACCTTGCCGATATCGCAGCCCTGCTCAAGATACGCCTCCGCAAACGCGCCCAGCGCATGGGTGATGTGCGAGGGCCAGCGGTCCGCAATCCTCAGAACCCGGTCCAGCTCCGCCTCGCGGCCCTTCAGGCCGATGCCGAAATGGCTGCAAAAGCCGTGCTTGAGCTCCTCGACCTCGTCGCCGCCCAAGCAGCCGAGCGAGTGAATGCACGACCTCGACAGCCTCGATAGGCCAAGCTCGCCGAGCCGTCCGACCGTGTCCGACAGCCCGCACAGCATGACCGTAAGCGGCAGCCCCATAGCATTCGCATGCAAGGCTTGAAGAAAACGTCCTGTCGGGGAGTCGCGGTCCCCCGCCGTATTCTGCGCCTCGTCGATTCCCAGCACGATCGGCCGCCTCCATTCCTCCAAGGGAAAAGCCTCCACCAATGCGCGAAGTCCTTTTGCCACCGCGTAGCCTTCGACATGCTCGCTACTGACGCCCGCCCTGCCAAGGCCGACACTCAGTCCGCCCTCGACCCGCCGGGATTCCTGCTTCGAAACCGCCAGTCTCGCCTCGCCATCAAGGGAAAGAGCCTGGGCCAGACAGTAGAGCACGCTTTCAGGATGAAAAAGTTCGCAACTCTGCAAATCGACCATCAGCGGGGCCGGGCCTCGGCGCATTGTTCCGTCCATGCCCGCACTAAGATACGACCCTTCACCCCAGCAGCTTTCCAGATGCATCAGCATCGAGCTTTTGCCGGCTCCCGGAGCGCCGTAGATCACCCGAACCGAGGACCGGTTCTGCGCCCGGCCCGACTTGTGCAAGGACCAGCTAGTCTCGACCGCATCCTCGATGCTCGAAACCAGCTCGCGGCGCCCGGCGAAATAGGGCGGATAGTTCTTGTCGCTCGGCCCCCTGGCAAACTCCCTCAGCGCAACGCGCATGTCTTCAGACTGTCTATCTTCCATCTTTGATCAACCTCTTTTCTGCACTAAGACTATACATTCACCAGTTGCGCTGACAAGGAATCAACTCCAAGAAAACCACTTTATTGCGATGCCAATCTAGTTTCTCTGTGAGTGCTTTTCGGAACGCCGACGCTGGTTCCTTGATCGAAAATTCTGCGTTGCAAGGAATTTTGCGTATCTTTTGCATGCTTACCTCAAAACCGCGCTAGGAGGCTGCAAAATGGAATAAAGCCCTGTACAACTCGGTTTTTAGGGTTTTGCTTAAAACAACATTCCACCCTAGGTGAACCCGGTCGAAGCGATGCCTTGCGGATATCCAATCATACAGGATTTCCGCTACGAAAGACACCCAAAATCCATATTAGAGATTCTTGCAGTCGGATTTTCGCCGGAATTTGCCGCGCGGCACTCGGACCCGCTGTTCAGGTCAGTTTGCAGACGGGGCGCGATGTCGCCAAAAAAGAAATCGACCGCGGCCGGCCTCCCTGATCATGCGCCATGATAAAGCTAAGTCGCAGGGGGTGGTGCAACGCAATATTTCATGCTGCGTGTTGGACGAAATCATGGTTGTTCAATTCGGCTATCGCCACACCGGGTGGTTCAAATGGTTTTCGGGCATCCCCATTGCCAATCGCCATTTCCTGCTATTTGCAATGGGCTTTAGCAGTTCGTCGCATCGTTCTTTCCAATCATTGCTCGCACCTGACTTGCGCAATAGATACCTAACAATCAAGAGCGCATAGAACACCCTGTCGCGACGAGGCGTCAAAGGCGGAGCCCAATGATCGTCCGGCGTTATCCTTGGAGTCAACTCAAGCACTCTGTTCCACAATCGACCATGGTGCGAGCAAACGTTGTGCGCACGGCATGTCCGAAAGTGCCATACTTGCATCCAATCTGATAGGCGAATAGGGCGCGTATGCAGACTTCAATGCGTCCGATTGCGTCCATCAGCAGCAACCGTAATCGATGGTCAAACTCATATAGTTGCAGGACTTCTTTGAACTGGGAGCCACCCACAAAGTCATCCGAAAGAGCCCCGCCCTGATTGATCTTGCGCAAGGGGTGCCGGTAGGCGCTTAGGCGATAGTAGCTGATGGTTTTCAGGCAATGCAAGGCCGGCTTATCATCCTCGAATACCAATCCTCGCTCTTTCAGTTGCAACAGTTGCTGTTCATATTCCAGCGGAGGTTTAGCGTAGAGTTCAACCATGAGGAATCCTTGAAATGCAGGCAAAAAAAGCCGCCAAGGTTGCGCATTGTGAAGATGCGTGGCGGCTAAGTGATCAATATTGTAGTACTAGAATTTCCGGTTTCAAGAAATTTCTTGAAACCTTAAAACTGCGCCAAGGTGCCGCAAAATGGAATAGAGCCTTGCATAATCGGACGTTTCTCCAAAACCGCGCTTCGCCCGTCGGGCGGGCCCGACCAATGCCTAGGCTGCGGATATCCGCTCCTGCAGGACTTCCGCCGCGAAAGGCAAGCCGCGCCTGCAAGAAGGAGCGAGATGTGCGCCGGTCGTCGGCCGCATCGCCGCAACCGGTGCCGGAACTTCCCCGCACAGCCACTTCCGGCGAAAAATCCATCCGCAAAAATCCCTAACGCGGACTTTAGTTGTTAATAAACATTGCTTTCCGCAACAAATTCAATTTTACGAGCAGATGATTTAGTGTCAAATCAGCATTTTCGAAAATAGCGGCATTGTCTTGGCAATTATAAGTGCCAGTTGCAAAACGATTCCGAGGCCAGCCGTTGATGCAGAAACTGCATAACCCCAAAAGATGTCGATCCGCCCATCTCAAAAAACTAAAAACTATACAGGCCAGTAGTGATCAGCAAGCATCGCGCAAAACAGCACCGCTAAATAGCGAATCGAAAACCGAAAAGTCTTTCGCGCTAGTTCATGACTGTAGTTGCTTCTTAAGCGAATGACATATGCGATGAAAAGTCCATTCATGGCGATTGCCACAACAAGGTAAAACACACCGAACATCCCCGTTGCGAACGGCATGATTGTTACAGCTGCCAGCAAAATCGTGTACAGCATGATGTGTAGCAACGTCAATTTTCTGCCGTGAGTCACTGGCAGCATCGGTATGCCAGCTTCCGAGTAGTCAAGTTCACGATAAAGGGCCAATGCCCAAAAGTGCGGCGGGGTCCAGCAAAAGATAATCAAAAACAGCAAAAATGCGTCGGTATGCAATTCGCCGGTCACCGCTGCCCAGCCGAGTACCGGCGGCATTGCTCCAGCTGCTCCGCCGATGACAATGTTTTGCGGCGTTGCGTGCTTAAGAAATACGGTGTAGACGACCGCATAGCCGATCAAAGAGCAGAATGTCAGCACTGCGGTTAGCAAATTGACCGCGAAAGCGAGCACCCCCATTGATGTAGCGGCGAGCAGCGAGGCCAGCAGAATTGCTTGACGCGCCTCGATCGTGCCTGTAGGCAACGGGCGATGTCGAGTGCGCTTCATTACTACATCTGCATCGACATCCAGAACATGATTGACCGCGGCGGCTGCGGCTGCGGACATGCCGATGCCCAAAGTTGCGATAGCTATAGCGAGAAAATTCGGCAGACCAGGCACTGCCAGCAGCATGCCGGCAATGGCGGTGAACATGATCAGCGCCACCACTCGGGGCTTGGTCAACTGGAAATATTCGCGCCAGGCAGGCGACTTGGACAGTGATTCAGATGGTGCCGATACTTCCGGCGTCATGCGGCAGGTTCCGTAATTTGTTCATGGTGCTGAGTTGGTCGTCGATGCAGTTTCGACAAAAAAATTGCCGGGCGCACTCATGAATCCGGCTTGCGATGCTATGCGTCGAGCGTACTTGATCAAAAGTTCTAAGCGCGTTTCCTGAAGCGTCGCCAATTCAGCGCAAAGTATATAACAATTAGTGTCGCGGCAAGAGCGAACCACTGCATTGCGTAGGCTCTGTGCCTGAAAATCCAAGTGTCAAGCTGCATCGACCAGTCATACTGGAAACTATCCGGATGATCTTGTTCAAGAATCACCACAAAGTTGTGCATCCGGTAGCCGACTGCTTCTTGAAATCGCTTTAAGTCAAGTGCTTGCCAGATTGGTTGCCAGGTGTCGCCGATAGGTTCCGCCTCTTTGAGCATGAAATGTTCTGAAGGGGGAAGTATCGCAATGCCGGAAACGTTTGCAGATCCTGATATTCGGGGCAATTCAACTAATTTAGCGCGGTCAGCAGGCGCAGGCACCCAGCCGCGATTGACCAGCACGGCAGATGTCTTGTCGCCCAAAATCAATGGGGTGATTACATGAAACCCGGCTTGCGTTTTGTAGACCCGATTATCGACGAGAAATTCTTTGCTTTGGTCCCACTCGCCGCTTGCAGCGACTTTGCGGTACTCCATTTCTTCGGGGGTTTCCATTTGTGCGCCGATGCGGAGCGCCGGTGCAGTGATCCGCGATTCGTAAAGCTCTTTCGTGTTAAGCTTTTCTTGCGCCCGTTCCAACTGCCAAAATCCAAGCGATGTCAGTGCCGGGAATAGTGCTGCGACGCAAAGCGTGGGCATAATCGCTGGTCGATAACGTCGTTGCACGATGCTAATGCCTGTATGGATTTTTATTTGGCGGGTTCAGTTGTCAATCGGTTGATGATCCGGCAATCTGCGATTCATTCTCTGCTAGGTGCTGTAGATTTCAACGATCAAAAAAGCGCGACGACGTAATTGTTGAAGATGTTCCAAATCTATGTTCAGATCAATTTCGAACAAATAGAGATTTGCCGAGCGCAGGATTATATGGTTAATCGCGTTGGACCAAGGTGGCTGCATCAGGATGTTCTCACGCCAATTTTTATCCGGCCTTGCGCCGCATCAGATCATGACTGCGCAGAATTCGGAGCCGGCAGTTTGGCGAAAAACGGAGTTGATGGCGCGAATCTCGTTCAAAACATGTTGACGGGCAGAAAAATAGGCTTGCCAACGGATTGCAATGATTGGCGCGAGAAACTCATGGCGGTTACAAGGTCTTTCCTGCGCTATAGCAACACAGTCTTGGACCGGTACCGAAAATAAATGACCGCGGCAGAAGCGGTCTAGTTTGAGTAGGATGCGGCAGGGTTGCCGGGTGCTTGGAAGATGTCGCGCCGCATCGTCGCGCATTTTGTTGTTGGGGGGGGGGCACTTGGGCGGCCAGGATGCGCTGGCGTACTAACCTGGATTGTAAACAGAAAGTTGATGGCGCATGGTGCCATTAATCTTGGCGGTCGCGAAGTTCGAGCACGGTCAAAAGTTCGCATGCCGGTCCTGATTGTGCACTGCAAATCCCATAGGCGTACGGATATGCACCATCGCAATGGAAAAAGCCGATCCTATACGCAACGGATGATGTCCGGGGTCAGATACATGTGAGACCGCCCGCTTCCTCCCGAAGGACGCAGTCCGAAGGGAGGAGGCGGGCGCGCGAAAACTTTTGAGGTAGCATAGTGCTTGATACAAATCCAGCAGCCGAAAGGCGGGAGATAGCACCATGCAAATCAAATGTCCGCACCGCAAATTTTATCGCCTCGACGCGATCCGCGACGAACTTTCGCCGCAGGCCGCCGAGCGCTTCGACCTGATCCGGCTCTACGACGAGCTTCGCAGCGAAGGCGCCTCGGAACGCGCCGCGCTCAAAGCGGCCGGCTGCTCCAGGGCGACGCTGTATCGCTGGAAGCGGCGCCTGCGCGAGCAGGGCGTCCGCGCCCTGGCCGACCGCTGCCGCCGCCCGCATCGGGTGCGGCGGCGCCAATGGACCGCAGCCGAGCTCGAGCTGGCGCGCGAGCGCGGCTTCGCGCCCAGCGAGTCCGCCACCGGGCGCATGATCGCCCGCCTGGTCCGCACCGGCCGGGCCGAGCCGGTCGCGTTCCATTACGGGCGCGTGAAACCCAAGCGGCGGCGCAAGTTCGACCGCCACGCCCGCCGCTGGCGCTACGGCGACCGCGGCCGAAAGCCCGGCCAGATGGTCCAGATCGACTATACGGGCGTCGCCATCGACGCCGGCTTCTGCGTCAAGGAGTTCAAGGCCGTATGCCCGGTCTCGAAGCTTTGCTATATGCGCGCCTACTCGCGCGCCACCGCCGCCTGCGCCTCGACGTTCCTGGACCACCTGATCCGCCAGGCGCCGTTCGATATCGAGTCGGTGCAGGTCGACGGCGGCAGCGAGTTCATGGCCGAGTTCGAGACCGCCTGCCAGCGGCGCGGCATCGAACTGTTCGTGCTGCCGCCCAGAAGCCCCATTTGCAATGGCTGCGTCGAGCGCGCCAACGCCGCCGGCCGCTACGAGTTCCACCAGTTCTACGACGGCGAGCTGAGCGTCGGCGCCCTGAACGTCGAGCTGGCCAAATTCGAGCGCTTCTACAACGCCTGCCGGCCGCATCAGGCGCTCGGACAAACAACGCCCATGCAGGCGTATAATAAAAACTTCAACCAAAGCGCGCTTGCCGCCTGAAAAGTCTCATATGTATTGAACCAGTACACCGCCTGCCAGCGGCGCGGCATCGCCCTGTTCGTGCTGCCGGCCAGAAGCCCCAAATATAACGGCTGCGTCAAGCGCGCCAACGCGGCCGGCCGCTGCGAGTTCCACCAGTCCTGCGACGGCGAGCTCAGCGTCGGCGCCCTCAACGTCGAACTGGCCAAATTCGAGCGCTCTGCAACGCCTACCGGCCGCATCACCCAAAATCCGCGTTAGAGATTTTTTTGGGGCGGATTTTGCCGAAATCCGGGGCGCGGAGAGATTTTGGCGCTCGCCGCGGCGATGCCGGGCGGGCTTGCGGGCGGGACGCGGCCGGAAAGGGCGGAGGAGCGGAACCGGGGCGAAAGATCAATGACAGTCCGCAACGCGCCGGGACGCAACCGATTTTTTTGTCGTGCGCGCGATGCTTTTTTTGCGTTTCCGGCGGCTGCGGCGCCAGGGCCATCGCCCGGATCATGCCGACCGCCTCGCTCAGGCGGCGCGCGGCGCGCGCGTCGCACAGCTTCAAGGCCCGGCCCCTGGCATGGCGCACGATCTTGCCCGCCCTGCAGTAGAGCCGCCGGCGAAAGGTCTCGATGCGCATCGACTCGCAGCTCGCGTCCAGCACGTGGCGCATCAGCGCGAACAGGTTGAAGGCGAGCATGCACAGCATGAAATGCAGCGCGTTGGCATGGAAGTCGCTGCACGGGGGATGCGCCGCGCCGAAGCCGCTGCGAAGCTCGCGGATGCGGTTCTCCGAGTCTTCCCCTCTGCGGTTGCATCAGCGGACCGCCCGCGAGTCGCTCCACCGGCAGAAGCTGGTCGCCAGCGCCCGGTAGATGCAGCCGCCCTGCGACAGGGTGTCGCCGGCCTGCGGGCAGTCGAGCTCGAGCTCCTGCCGGCCGGACTTTCGCCTCCGCTGCACGACCGCCTCGAACGCTTCGGGCGTGCCGTTCATCGAGTGCGGGAAGCGCGCCGTCTGCTGCGCCTCGCTCGCCGTCCCGTCGCGCTCGATGAAGGGCTGCCGCTGCGACTCGTCCAGCGCCCCGGTCTGCCCGGCCACGCTTTGGTCGAGCCTGGCGCGGATCGCGTAGCCGATTCCCCGGCTCGTGAAGCGGTTGATGATCCTCGCCTGATACCCCGCCGCGTCGATGCGGGCGCGACGCGCCTCGGCGCCTTTGGGCAGCGCCCGCTCGCACTGGCGGACGAACTCGTAGTTGCGCACGTTCGGCGAGACCGGGCCGCCCCGAAACTCCGCACCCGCCGCCATGCCGGTCTCGGCGATGCGGCCGACGATCGGCATGCAGCCCCGCTCCTTCTTGCATGCGGACTCCGCCGAAGACTTCTCGCAGCGCCGCGGTCGCGTCGATGTCCAGGGCCGCCCTTTTGCGATGGTGCAGCGCGACCTCAAGCAGCCGGCGGTCCGCCAGCTGCAGGGCGTGCAGCGTGCGCCGCTGCGCTCCGCAGCGCCGCAGCCACCGGCCCAAGGCATCGTCGCCCGGCAGCCGGCGGATGCCGAGCAGCTCCAGCAGCGGCCGCTCCTCGCGCAGCTGCGCCACTCCGCTCAGATGCCGCGAGCCCTCGTGCATCATCAGCATGAACGTCGTCAAATACGCCCCCGGGCGCAAGCCGCGGTTGCTGCCCGGCTCCGGCATCAGCCGCTCGAAATGCGCGTCGAGCCCGAGCTTGCGCATCAGCTCGGCCAGCGCCGCCAGGCCGCTTCGCGACGTCAATTTGACTTTCGTGGTGGAAATCTTGTATGATTGGATATCCATAAAGCCTTGCTCCGATCGGGTTCACCCAACGGGTGAAATTTTGTTTGATCTAAAACCCCCATTGTACAAGGCTTTATCCCCTTTTGCAGCCACCCTAACGCGATTTTAAGGCATCAGGCGCTCGGACAACGCACGCCCATGCAGGCGGTATAATGAAAACTTCGACCAAAGCGCGCTTGCTGCCTAAAAAGTCTCATATGTATTGAACCCGTACACCGACTTGAAAACCCGGCATTAGTCGGATAGGATAAGAGCATGGCGGAAAATGACAATCAAGATCAGGAAAAGCGGCTCCGGGAGCTGGAAAAGCAGAATCATGAACTGGCGAGAGACATCGCCGTGCTGAGGCAAACCATGGAAACCCACAAGCAGGAATACAAGACCGACATCGCCCGGCTGGCTGAACAGATGGCCAACTGGAAGACTGACATGGCCCAGAGGGAAAACCGGCAGTTGCTGGCCATCATCGTAGTGGTCGGCGTGGCCACCGCGATACTGGGTGTGCTGATCGCCGGCATCCCAGCGACATGAACTCATACTGCAGCCGTCCGCGCGGAACATCGGCAATATGGATTTTCGCATGTTCGGGAAGTACGAAAAGTCAACTGGCAGAAGACGATTTTCGGATATGATTGAACGCTGGATCAATTACAGAGGAAAACAGCAAATGAACCCTACAGTCAAATCCCCCCCCCCCTCTCGCTAAATTAGCAACACTCGCCGCCGCGCTGTTACTGGTTCCAGCTCAGATGGCATTGGCGGCACCAGGCGTTTCCCTGAGTACGAATTCACAGAATGTTGGAGGCAGCAGTCTCACCCTTTCGCTGACGTGCGGATTGACGGGATATTATCCAACGCAGTTCGATAATGTGAGAACAAGAGAAGGAGGGCTAAGGCCGAGTGGAGAGGTTCGTGGCGGATTCCCGGAAAAAGTCAACATTGCCTCCACGTACTTCTATGTCAAGGGAACGGGTATCGGAAGAGCGTCGGATGATCTTGACATGGAGGCGCTTCCGGCTGCTCATCCCGGACGTGCATGGGGAGCCAAGAGATGGGGAGATCTGTGGGGAGCGCAGATGCAGCCACGCTACGAGGTTGACATTGCGCTCAGTGTGACGAACCAGCCGGACCCGCCGGTGTATTTCATTACCGGTGTCACCTATCACGGGGGATCGGATTACCGCGGCATTCCCACGCAGAGCATGACCCCCCACCGTTCAACGCAGACATGATAGCTCGACCGAGACACAGAGAGTAAATCTGATACGATACTGCGATGTTCCAGAGTCAACCGAAACCATCAGTGTTACTGTTACCGGTACGATCACTGGCAAGAGGCGCTGGACCAATTAAAACTGATCAGAACCTGCAAACCACGAACTATCGGAACGGGTCGCCGTTCTGGATGAACGCATGAATACATCGTATGAACGACTGCTGGCCGACATGGCCAGGCGGAATGCCGAGATGGCCAGGCGCGACAAGGACAACCTGCGCTGGCAGATCGGGCTGTGGGTGGCGGCGGTCGTCATTCTCGGCGTCATCATCCGGTGGCCGAGCGTCCCCGCCATCACAGGCTAATCCATCCCCTACTACCGCCGCCGGCAGGCGGCGGCAACTGGCCTATCTCATGGCGCGGAAATATATCGACTGGATGGCCGTCACGCCGATGCCGGAGCGATCCGCCTACACGCGGCTGGTGCAGTCGTTGCGGCGGCTTGATGCGCCGGACGACGTGGGGATTTAACTGGGGCGGTCGGCCGTCTGGAGGCAGACCTGGCGAAACACGGGCTTGGGCTTTTTCCCGATCGAGTTGGGAGTGCCGCTGAAGATTTGATTCGTCACAATCTTGCCTTGAGAGTTCCTCAACTCACCGACAACCAGCTGCGCCACATATTTCGTCGATGGTTCCAGGCTGAGAAATGTACTGGGTTTGATGGTCAGGTCTACCGAAGAGACAATCCCCGCGTGCAACCACACCCCATGGACAAGATCGCCGTCTTTGAAAGGGACTTTCCGGGCGTCCTGGACGCCCTCGGGATATCCGTAACCCCTCACGCCGGTAAACATAATGGCGGAATTCCACCCTTGGCCCCTGTTCTTCGTAACCTCTGCTAACATACTAATATCAAATTGATTTATAAATAATGAGCCCCCAAGTATGGCCCTGTCGTGTTTGATACCAGTCACATTGAATTCGGGACCATCTTTTTGCGTTATGCCGTCCGGGCAGGCGGCTTGTCCAACCGTTTGCGCCTGCGCGGCTATCGGCAGGGTGAGGGTGAGGGCGACCAGGGCGGCTAATCTACAAAATGAGGGGGGGGGTATTCGTTAACTTGATCATTTTCAGTCTCCAATCAATAAATGAATCTGTGTCCGGGTTCAGATACATGCGGGACCGCCCGCCTCCTCCCGAAGGACGCAGTCCGAAGGGAGGAGGCGGGCGCGCGAAAATTTTTCAGGTAGCATAGTGCCTAACAAAAATCCAACAGCCGAAAGGCGGGAGAGAGCACCATGCAAACCGAATATACGCACCGCAAATTTTATCGTCTCGACGCGATCCGCAACGAACTTTCGCCGCAGGCCGCCGAGCGCTTCGACACGCTCGCGCTGTTCGACCAGCTTCGCCGCGAAGGCGCGACCGAGGCGACCGCCCTGATGGCGGCCGGCTGCTCCCGGGCGACGCTCTGCCGGTGGAAGAAGCGCCTGCGCGAGCAGGGCGTCCGCGCCCTGGCCAGCCGGTGCCGCCGCCCTCGCCGGGTGCGGCAGCGCTTTCCGCTTTGGGGGCGCGCCAAGATCCGCGCCGTGCCGGCGCGCGAGCACGGCTTCGCGCCCAGCGAGTCCGCCACCGGGCGCATGATCGCACGCCTGGTGCGGAACGGCCAAGCCGAGCCCGTCGCGTTCCATTACGGGCGAACAAAGCCCAAGCGGCAGCGAAAGTTCGACCGCCACGCCCAGCGCCGGCACTGCGGCACCCGCGGGCGAAAGCCCGGCCAGATGGTGCAGATCGACCACCTGAGCGTCTCCATCGAGGCCGGCTTCGCGGTCAAGGAGTCCGAGGCCGTGTGCCCGGTTCTCGAAGCTGTGCTGCATGCGCGCCTACTCGCGCGCCACCGCCACCTGCGCCACAAGATTCCTCGACCATTTGATCCGCCATGCGCCGTTCCCCGTCGAGTCGGTCCAAGTCGACGGCTGCCGCGAGTCCGCGGCCGAGTTTGAGACCGCCTGCCAGCAGCGCGGCATCGCCCTGTTCGTGCTTGCCGCCCAAAAGCCCCAAGCATAGCGGCTGCGTGGAGCGCGCCAACGCCGCCGGCCGCTGCGAGCTCCACCAGTCCTGCGCCGGCGAGCTGAGCGTGGGTGCGCTCAACGCCTATCGGCTGCATCAGGCGCTCGGACAAATGACGCTCATGCAGGCGTATAATGAAAACTTCGAACAAAGCGCACTTGCCGCCTGAAAAGTCTCATATGTATTGAACCAGTACAGATGATTGCAAACAATCATTCGGACAAGTAAATTAGTATGGGAAAATTCCCGATCAGAGATTGCCTATGTTGCACGGCAGATATAATCCAGCTGGCAATCGAATTTATGGTTGCCTAGCTTTCACCCTCTAACATTAAGGCTGGACACCGCAATGTCTTTCGAAAAGCTGATCATCGCGCTGCTGATGGTGCTAATGCTCGGATCTTTGTTCTCGGCCTTTTATTTCATGTACAAGGACAGAGGACAAGGCACTCGCACGGTCAAGGCATTGACCGCTCGAGTTGCGATATGGGTTGTACTGTTCGCGGTGATCGTCGGCGGAATTTACACAGGCTGGATTACGCCAAGCAATACAATACCGATTCCGCCGCGCAACGCGGTCGAATCAAGTCAGTGATTTGGCTTTGACTCATACCACGTAGACGAAAATAAATAGTCCCACCCAGACAGTGTCTACAAAGTGCCAGTACCAGGCACCCGCTTCAAATGCAAAATGATGATCGGGCTTGAAGTGTCCGCGAATGCATCGAACCAGAATTACCGCAAGAATGATTGCGCCGATCGTCACATGGGCGCCATGGAATCCGGTCAGCATGAAGAACGTGGAGCCATAGACTCCAGTGCCAAGCGTCAAACCGAGATCCTGATAGGCATGCACATATTCCCAGCCTTGAAAAACCAGGAATATGAAACCTAGCAGGACGGTTACCGCCATCCACGCGATCAGAGAACTGCGCTGATTGTTCTTAAGCGCCCAGTGGGCAATGGTGATCGTGACGCTGGAGGTCAGTAGAATCAGCGTATTCCATAGCGGAATGCCCCAAGCGCCGATGGTTGAGAATTGCCCAGGTCCAGCTGGCGTGTCAGGCGCAATGAGCTCCGCACCTGCGGGACCCGCGGTCGGCCATCCGCCTTCATAGCCAAGCCACAGCAGATCGGTTTCGGCCAGCCACGGCACCGAAAGGTTTCTGGCATAGAACAAGGCTCCAAAAAAGCCTGCAAAAAACATCACTTCAGAGAAGATGAACCATAGCATGCTCATTCGGAACGACACGTCGACCCGGTCGTTGTACAAGCCGTTTTCGCTTTCTTTAACCACCGCGCCGAACCAGCCGAACATCATGAAGGCGATGATGAATGCGCCGGCCGCCATAACCCATGGCGCAACGCTGATGTTGTTCAGAAGCAGGACGAAGCCGCCGGCTAGTGCAAAAAGACCGACCGAAGCGACTAGCGGCCACGGACTTGGATCAGGTAGGTAATAATCGCCGTTGGTTGCGCTCATTTCGACTCCCGCTGGATAAGTGCTTTACGGTTTTCGGCTAGCCGGAACTGCCAGTATTCTGCTTCACTTCGTAGAAGCTGTACGATAGTGTCAGTGTATTGATTTCTTCTGGAAGATCAGGGGCGACATAGAAGGCAACTTGCATCGCCCGTTCTTCTTTGGTCTTGAGAGACTGGTGGCTAAAGCAGAAGCATTCGACCTTGACCAGATACTTGGCGCCTTCTAGCGGCGTGACGCTTGGAATCGCTTGAGCTGTTATGTTGCGATTTGCCGCGTTTTCCACCTGGTATTCGGCTACGGTCATCGCGCCGATGCCCACTTTGATACTGTCCGCAGGTTCGATTTGCCAGGGCAAACCCGCTGCTGCCGTGCTGGTGAACTCGATCTTCACCTCGCGATCAGCGATATCAGCGGCATTTGGCACCGTCATTGAATCGGCAATCGTCGGGGTGCCGCCGATTCCGGTGATTTCGCAAAACAGGTCATACAGGGGAACTAGCGCATACCCGAACCCGAACATGCCGATGACCGTTGCTGCGAGTACTGCAACGAGCCGCTTGTTGGACTTGCGTGTTGGTTGTCCGGTCATGATATGCTCATACTAGAAACTGCGCGATCACAGCAAAAAAGAAAACCGCCGATACGAGCCCGAGCCCGATTGCGAGCTTGATATTGCTCCGCCTTTTATGATCATCGTCCATCTGTCGCTGATTCCGGCTACTTCACGACCGGAGGTGTCGAGAACGTATGATACGCAGGCGGAGAGTCAACCGTCCATTCAAGCCCTTCGGCGCCTTCCCATACTTGGCTCGTGGCTTTTGCGGCACGTCCGCGTATGCATTGCACAATGACGTAGACGAAAATCAGCTGCGAAAGACCGAGCCCAAACGCTCCGATCGACGAGATGATATTGAACTCGGTGAACTGCACCGAATAGTCGGGGATGCGTCTCGGCATGCCCGCCAGACCGAGAAAGTGCTGCGGGAAGAACGTCAGGTTGAAAAATATCGTGGTCAGCCAGAAGTGCCATTTGCCCAGCGATTCCTTGTACATTCTGCCGGTCCACTTCGGAATCCAGTAGTAGACTGCTCCGATCATCGCCATGATTGATCCGGCAAACAGCACATAGTGGAAGTGCGCAACTACGAAATAGGTGTCGTGATACTGGAAATCAGCCGGCACAATGGCCAGCATCAGTCCGGATAGTCCGCCAATGGTAAATAGAAACACCACCGCCAAGGCATACAGCATCGGCGTTTCAAAGGTCATCGACCCTCGCCACATGGTAGCGATCCAGTTGAACACTTTCACTCCTGTTGGCACTGCGATCAACATCGTGGCGAACATGAAATAAAGTTCGCCCGCTAACGGCATGCCGACCGTGAACATGTGATGCGCCCAGACGATGAACGACAAAAACGCGATTCCTGCTGTCGCGAATACCATCGAGTCATACCCGAATAGCGGTTTGCGCGCAAACGTTGGAATAATTTGCGAAATGATGCCGAACGCCGGCAAGATCAGAATGTACACCTCAGGATGTCCGAAGAACCAGAAAATGTGCTGGAACATCACCGGATCCCCGCCGCCGGCCGGATCGAAGAAAGCGGTTCCGAAGTGCCGGTCAGTAAGCAGCATGGTCACCGCGCCAGCCAAGACCGGCATCACGGCTATTAGCAAAAAGGCGGTGATCAGCCAGGTCCACACGAACAGCGGCATTTTCATCAGATTCATGCCGGGGGCGCGCATATTCATGATTGTCACAACAACGTTGATTGCGCCCAGCACGGACGAAATCCCCATCATGTGTATTGCCAGAATGGTCATGTCGACGCTCATGCCGCCTTGTACCGAAAGCGGCGCATAAAGCGTCCAGCCTGCCGCCGGACCGCCGCCGGGAACGAACATGCTGCCGATCAGCAGCGTGAAAGCGAACGGAAGAATCCAAAAGCTCCAGTTGTTCATGCGCGGCAGCGCCATGTCGGGGGCTCCGATCATCAGCGGAATCTGCCAATTCGCAAACCCGACAAAACCCGGCATCACCGCCCCGAAGATCATGATCAGCGCATGCATCGTTGTCAGCGAATTGAACAGTTGCGGATTGACTACCTGCAATCCGGGCTGAAACAATTCTGCGCGGATGCCAAGCGCCATCGTCCCGCCGACGAAGAACATCGTCAGCGAAAAGATCAGGTACATCGTGCCGATGTCCTTGTGATTGGTGGTTGTGAGCCACCGCATCACCCCGCTTGGACGATGATCATGGTGGTCGTGTGCGTCTGTGTGGGTTGCTTCCATGATTTGGTTTGCCATTAGTATGTTCGATTTGGGTTGAATTATCTCAGTGCCTTGATTTGCGACGGCTGCACCATGTCGCCAACACTGTTGCCAAGCGCGTTGCGCTCGTAGGTAATGACTGAAGCGATGTCCGCATCGCTCAATTGCAGCTTGAAAGGCACCATTGTCGTGCCGGGTTTGCCTTCCATCACAATTTCAATGTGAGCGTCGATCGGCCCTGTGGTAATTGCGCTGCCGGTAAGCGGCGGGAATGCCGGCGGCACGCCTTGACCTTGGTCGCCGTGGCAAGCGAGGCAGTTGACGTAGACTTGTTCGCCGCGCGCCATCAGTTCTTCCATGGTCCACTGCCGCTCTGCTTCGCCGGCGGCAGCAACCGTCATCTCCTGCTGACCGGCCAGCCAGCTATCGAATTCGGCAGGCTCCAGCACTTCGGCGACGATCGGCATGAACCCGTGATCCTTGCCGCACAGCTCGGCGCATTGGCCGCGATAGGTGCCCGGCTCTTCGACATAGGCCCAGAACTCGTTGATATATCCGGGCACCGCATCTTTTTTGACTCCGAATTTCGGTACCCACCAGGCATGAATCACGTCATTCGATGCCAGCAGAAATCGCACCTTCCTATTCGCCGGAAGGACAACCGGGTTATCTACTTCGAGCAGATAGTTTTCGCCTTTCGGCTCGCGGTTTTCGATTTGCGCGCGCGGTGTCGAAAGATTGCTGAAAAAATCGACGTCATGTTCAAGATAGTCATAATGCCACTTCCACTGATAGGCGGTGACTTTGACCGTCAAATCCGATTCGGTGGTGTCTTCCATGAACAGCAATGTCGCAGTAGATGGAATCGCCATGCCGACCAGAATGAAAAAGGGGATCACTGTCCAAACCACTTCGAGCTTGGTATTGTGGCTGAACTGGTGCGCTTCGTGCCCGCGGCTTTTGCGATGTGCGTAGAGCGAGTAGAACATCACGCTAAACACAACGATGAATATGATCAGGCATACCAGCATGATCGCGTTGTGCAGTTCAAGAATTCGGCTGGCGATCGGTGTAGACGGGGGCTGCAAATTCAATCCCCATTCCGCCCATGATGCGCAAGGCAGCAAGCCGGCCGCCACCGCAATAAGCGACTTGGCCCGCATTAGTGCTCGTGGTGATGCTATTGACATTAACTCGACCTCTTCATGAGCATTGTTCGCTCCTAAATCCAGATACCATGAATATTGCCCTTCAATCTATAGAATGCTTGTCAATTGCCGGTACAGGCTACACTTTTCGCTCTCGATCAGCTCTTTGCCGATTTCCTGTCCGCGCCCGTGCGAGACTAGCAGCAACCTGCTGCGACCGGTGCCGATGCGGTCCGGCATCAACTTCGCCTGCGTCCAATGCCTTGAATAGCTTCGAACACTGCATCCCCGCTTGCAACGGACCGTTACATGAATGCTCTCGCCGCTGATGGCGAGCGATTCATAGCGTTCGTTGCGCAACACTGCGGCCGCAAGGCCTGCAAGAAGCACAACTTCCAAGCCGGCGAAAGGCAGAATCAACCATGCCCCCGCAAGCAAGAACATTATACCAATGCCCAAGCTCGCGAAACTGATCAAGCCGACGCTGATCAGCAGCGCCCGACGGTTCCAATAGCCGTTCGGGCGAATTTCAAACTGCACGCATTCAGCACCAAGGCCTAAATCGGCTGGCAGGCGGTTGCGATTATATTGGGAATTGCTAATCGCAGTTGCTGGATTTGGCATAATGATTTGCCGGCGGATTGAAGAAAAATGAATTCATGGCGGGTATTGTGCCTATTTCGAGAGCAATAGGCAAACCCAATTGATTCCCGGATTGATGATCTATGGCGGTTCGCTGGCAAGCCTGTCATCTCGCAGGGTTTCCGGTTTGCTTCCGAGATTGTTGTTCAATCGCAAGCTAATGAGTGCAAATGAAACAAAAGACACTGTCGCTTGAAGAAGTCTACGGCCTGAGTCTCCGGACGCTTCAGGCGTGCGGCGCCGAACCGCGCAACGCTGGTCCGGTCGCCGAATCGATCAGGGATGCTGAGGCCGACGGAATACGCAATGTCGGGCTTGGATATTTGGCTCACTATTGCGAACACCTGCTGCACGGGCAAGTCGATGGGACTTGCGATGCGAAGGTGACTCGCGCAACGCCTTCGGCCATGTTCATCGACGCCTTGCATGGTTTTGCGCACAGTGCATTTTGCAGCCACTTGGATGACTTTGTGAAGCTGGCCAATCAGGCAGGCGTTGCCGCCATGGCGATCAGACATTCTCACGCTGCGGGTGTGATCGGCTGGTATGTCGAAAAGCTGGCCATGCGCGGATTGGTTGCGCTCGGATTTGCAAACTCGCCCCCTGCGATTGCGCCTTGGGGCGGCACTACCGCCTTTTTCGGCACCAACCCGCTCGCATTTGCTGTGCCCAGACCGTCTGGGCCGCCCTTGGTTATCGACCAGTCTTCAAGTGCGACCGCGAAGGTCAATGTCATGAATGCCGCGCAAAAGGGCGAGCCCATTCCTGAAGGATGGGCTTTGGATAAAGACGGACATCCCACCACCGACGCTCAAGCGGGACTGGCCGGTTCAATGAGCCCTTCGGGCGGCTACAAGGGTGTGTCCATGGCGATGATCGTGGATCTTATGGCAGGTGGCCTGACAGGTTCCAATCTCTCCTACGAGGCGCCGCTTTTTGCCGACAAGCAACGCCGTTCGCCGAATGTTGGACAGTTTTTTATCGCTTTCGACCCGGATCAATTTGATCAGGGCTTTTGCCAACACGCTGAATCCATGTTTCAAGCCATGCTGCTGCAACCAGGCGTGCGGCTGCCGGGCGATCGCCGGCTAGCGCATCGCGCCGAGGCGCAACAAAGCGGCGTTTCGGTGCCGCAAGACTTGCTTGACAAGCTGAACGGTTTCTGCACGTAATCTAGAGCGGGCAGACGATTTCGCCTAGACGCTTGGTCAGCTGCGCATTTTGGCGGTAGTCGATCGGCACAACCACCAGTGATGGTCCCTGCGCAGATAGCGCGGCATTCAAGGTTGATGCCAGCGAATCTGCGGCATCGACCTTGAAGCCGTTCCAGCCGAACGAATCGGCGAGCTTCATCCAGTCGGGGTTGCCGAAGGCGAGATCCGTGTGATGTCCGAATTGATTGGTTTGCTTCCATGCGATCAAGCCGTAGGCATGATCTTCCCACACCATCGCGACCAAGTTCGAGTCAAGTCGCCGGGCCGTCTCCATTTCTTGCACATTCATCAAGAATCCTGCATCCCCGCTGATGGCGACCACGTTGCGGTCGGGGTGCACCAGACTGGTTGCAATTGCGCCTGGCAAGGCGAACCCCATCGAGCAAAAGCCATTAGGAATCAGACATGTATTCGGTTCATGGCAATGGTAATGGCGCGCGATCCACATCTTGTGCGCACCGACATCGGAAAGCACGATGTCCTGTGGATCAAGGCATTTGCGAACATCCCAGAGCACTTTTTGGGGCTTGATTGGGCCGGGTCCCGAATCATCTTTGAACTCAGCAAAATCGGCAGCCATGTCGCGGCGGGTAGCGGCCTGCTGGCTCAGATCGAAGGACAGCCCGCCCGCTTCGTCAATGCGCGAGTTGAGCATCCACAAGGTGTGCGCGAGATCGCCGACAACCTCCGCTTTGGGGCGATAGTGGCTATCGATTTCCGAGGGCAGAAAATCGATATGCAAAATGTTCTTGTCTTGCTGGGCATTCCATAGATGGGGGT
The DNA here is from genome assembly GCA_965214875.1 of Arenicellales bacterium. Classification (GTDB taxonomy): domain Bacteria; phylum Pseudomonadota; class Gammaproteobacteria; order Arenicellales; family JAJDZL01; genus CBDAUN01. Next base: position 553,990 of record OZ243980.1, read on the forward strand.
GGTATTCCACCATGTCATAGCCAAGCGCAATGACCAGATCGGATGCATCCAGTGCGCATGCCACCAGATCTTTGGCACCAAGCCCGACCGTGTAGAGGCAGTAGTCGGCATCCATATCGACGCAGCCTTTCGCCATGAAGGTGCTGATGACGCCAATTCCGGTTTTTTCGCAAAGAATGCGCAGCTGCTTGGATGCGCGGCGGCGGATGCAGCCGTTGCCGGCCAGGATGACCGGACGGTTCGCCGCACGAATCAGCTCGAACGCTTGATCGACGATCTTGTCGTCCGGCACCGGGCGGCGCGGCCGGTATGGCTTAAGCGGCGCGGCCGAGGTTTCCATATGGGCAACATCTTCGGGCAGTTCGACCAGGGTGGCGCCCGGCTTTTCGAGTTGGGCGACGCGTACGGCCTTGCGAATGATTTCCGGCACATTGTCCGGATGCTGGATCTGCTGCGCCCATTTGGTCACCGGCCGATACATTGACACCACGTCCATGATCTGGTGCGATTCTTTGTGCAGCCGGGTTGATGCGCCTTGGCCGGTGAGCACCAGCATCGGCGCCCGATCCATATTGCCGTCTGCAACACCGGTGATCAGGTTGGTTGCGCCCGGCCCGAGGGTGCCAAGACAGCCTGCGACTCGGCCGGTCAGCCGTCCGTAGGCTTCCGCCATGAACGCCGCGCCTTGCTCATGGCGGCATAGGATGAATTTGATCTTGTCGGATTTTTCGAGCGACATCATGAAATGCGCATTCTCTTCTCCGGGAACGCCAAAGATATACTCAAGCCCTTCTTGCTCCAGGCACTTGACAAAAAGATCGGATGCTTGCATGTATTCCCCCATCAGGATAGTTTGCCGATTAAGCCAATAATAGTACCCGAATTGACATTCGGTTCAGTGGGAATTGATGCGATTAGAGTGAAAAGGCGGTTGATGCCCGTCAAGCAGGGCGTTTTGATTGGACCTTGAGACCCGAGATGCTCACCTTGAGTCCGGGCTGCAGGGAGTGGAATATCAATTTGGCATCGTGGTGTTCGACAATGGCGGAAACGACGCTCAGACCTAATCCGTTGCCTGGCGTGTGGCGGCTTTGCTCCATTCGATAGAAGCGCTTGACTACCTGATCGTGATACTCTTGCGGAATGCCGGGGCCGTTATCTGAAACGTTGACTTCAGCGCCGTTTCGGTGTTCGGCGATTGAAACGCACACCGTCGTATCTTGCGGCGAATACTTAATGGCGTTGCTAATCAGGTTGGCGATTGCCAGATAAAGAAGATCGCGGTCGGCAAATACATCCAATTGCACACCGGATTCCTCGCAGGCAAGAGCAATGGATCGTTCTTCGGCGATTGGCGTATACCAGTCGGCGACATCTGCTAGCACTTCGTTCAAGTTTACCGTGTCGAAGCGGTCGCGTTGCGGACCGGCTTGGATTTCAGAGATTCTGAGAATGGTTTCGAAAATCCCGATCAGCGAATCGGTTTCCCGGATTGCTTCGTCGATGCCGGCGCTGAGGTCGCCGTCCGATTGCTGGTGGCGCAGCGCTGCCAGCTCGTTTCGAACCCGTGTCAGCGGAGATTTAAGGTCGTGCGCGATGTTGTCGGACATTGTGGTGATTTCTTCGAGCAGCATCTCAATGCGTTCCAGCATCGCGTTGATGTTGACTGCGAGTTCATCGAAGCCGTCTCCGCTGTCATTGGTCGCGACTCGCTGCGCGAGATTGCCTGAGGTGAAGGTTTCGCAAATGGCATTGATGCCTTTGAGCTTTCGAGTGACAATTCTGCTTGAGACTGCGGCGCCTAGCATGGCGAGCAAAATCGCCGCCGCCACTGCCCAAGCGCCAATGTTGATAATCAGATTGCGCAGTTCGACCAGATCGTGCACATCGCGGCCGGCTAGTACGATGTGATCGAGATGGCTGATCGCCGCGGCGCGGAAGGTGCGCGGCTGTGGTCCGAATCCGCCCACCGCGATCAGCCCTTGCCAATACGGACCGCTAGTCACATCCGGCGGCAGCTGCCGCAGGTTGCCTGCAACGATGTATCCGTTGCTGCGAGCGAGCACGAGTATTTCGCGGCTGGTCATGGTTCGGTCCCAGAAGCGTGAAAACAGAATTCCGTTGAATCGGGCTACTAGGGCCGCTGAGCTAGGGTTGCCGTGTTGGCCAACAATGGCTTCAAGCTCCCGATTGATTTCGTTTTCGACTTGCTCGATGCGTGAATGGTAGAACTTCCAATAGAACGATCCGAGCACTGCGGCGATTGCAATGCAGAAGATTGTCGCATAGACCACTGCGAGCAGGACGGTGAAACCTTTAAGCTTTTTCAGCATGCCGGGCAAGTTTCGATAGCGGCAGAATGCAGGCAGGCCGCATCATGTCAACGTGTGCGCGGTAGCGGTTATGCTTGCTACGGCTCTTCGGCGCGCAAGATATAGCCGGAGCCGCGCACGGTATGCAGCAATTTGATCGAAAAGCCGTCGTCGATCTGCTTGCGAATTCGAAAGATGTGCACGTTCATGTTTTCGCTGCTTGAGTCAAAGTCGAAGCGCCAGATTTTCTGCATCAGCATGGTGCGGGTCACGATGCGTCCGCTGTAGCGCATCAGCACTTCAAGGATTTTGAATTCAGTGGGTCGCAGGGAAATTTTCTTGCCGCCGCGCGTCACGCTGCGCGTGAGCAGGTCCATTGCCAGATCTTCGACGACCAGCCGGGTATCCGTTGCCACCGGGTCTGCGCGCCGCACAATTGCTTCGATGCGCGCGAGCAGCTCGATCATCTCGAACGGTTTTGGCAAGTAGTCGTCTGCGCCTGCACTGAGCCCTTCGACCCGATCATGAACTTTGCCAAGTGTCGTCAATATGAGAACCGGCGTTCGATTGCCCTTTGAACGCAGGCGTCGCACGACTTCAAGCCCGTCCATGCCGGCCGGCAGCATCCGGTCGATGATCAGGGCATCAAAGTTTTCGCACTCGGCAAGTTGCAGTCCGTGGTGCCCGTTGTCGACGGTTTCGGGCACATGACCGGCTTCGGACAGTCCCTTCGCGATAAAGGATTGCTGTTTTGCATCATCTTCGATGACCAGTATGCGCATGTTGGTGGTGAATTCTCCGGCATCCGGGTGTTGGCGTATTGTCGCTGTAGGATATTGCATTGATTGGCGATTCGCAAAATTGCCGCTCAAATTGACAGCTCCCGCCGCTGGCGAGTCGCTACGCGCTCTCTTTATGGGCAGCCTGATTCGCATTTGATCAAGGGTGGCGTACGTTGCGAGACGGGGTGGCAAGCGGTGGCGCTCGCATTTTGCAGTGCGGTAGGCGCGAAATGCCCCGCTTGGCCGGCTTTGGCCAAGCGGGGATCTTTCACTATGTGCTGTTGTGCGGAATGCAAATTGATGCGTGGTCGCGCCAATTTGCCATCCGCTGCCTAGGACAAAGCAACCGTAAGGAATCGCTGGCCGCCGTCCCGCTTGATCAGGAACAGGATATTGTCCGAATCCTGTTGCGCTGCATCGCTGAGTGCTTGCATAACCTGATCCGGCGTGGTTACGGCCTGCCTGCTGGCTCCGACGATCACGTCGCCGGGTTGTATGCCGGCTTCTTCCGCCGCACTGCCGGGTTCGACTGCGACTACGACGACGCCTTCAACCTGTGCATCGATGCCGTATTGCTGGCGCCTTTCGTTGCTGAGCATAGCGAGCTGTACGCCGATCTTCGGCTGTTCGGTGGCGTTCGGGGTGGTGCCGTCTTGCACACTGGCGATTTGGTTCGATCCGATTTGGCCGAGTTTGGTGCTCAGTTCAACCAATTTGCCGTCCCGATACACCGTGATGACAACCTGCGAGCCCGGCTTGGTCGCGCGAACTTCCTGTGACAATTGCTTGATGTCTGAAACAGCGGCGCCATTAAAGGACACGATGACATCTCCGACCAGGACGCCGGCATTTGCCGCCGCGCTGTTTTCGTCAATCGATGCTACCAGAGCGCCATCGGTTGATTCTAGCTCGAAGGCATCGGCAATCTCTTCGGTCAAGTTCTGGATCATGACGCCCAATCTGCCGCGCTGAATAGATCCATCTGAAATCAAACCGTCGGCGATTTCTTCGACCAGTCTTGCTGGAATCGCGAATCCGACACCGCTGCTGGCACCGCTTGGCGAGTAGATCAGCGTGTTGATACCGATGATTTCTCCACGGATGCTGAACAGCGGGCCGCCGGAGTTGCCTCGGTTGATTGCAGCGTCGGTTTGAATCAGCGGCACGTTCGACTGAGACATCACGTTGTCGCGGTGTTTCGCCGAAACGATTCCCAGTGAAACCGAGTGCTGAAAGCCGAACGGGTTGCCAAGTGCGATTGCCAGGTCTCCCACGCGCACTTCGTCGGAGTCTCCGAATCGTGCGTATGGAAAAATTTCAGCATCTTCGATCTTGATGACTGCAAGGTCGGTAAATTCGTCAATGCCGATAACGCTTGCATCGTGCGTGGTTCCGTCGGCCATGGTTACAATGATTCGGTCGGCGCCGCTGACGACGTGCGCATTGGTTGCAACATAGCCGCGCGGATCAAAAATCACGCCTGAGCCCAGGCCTGCTTGCGGACGTCTTTCAGGAAACTGGAAGCGGTGCGATTCAGGGATTTGCTTGAACCATTCGGAAAACGGACCGTTCCAAAAATCCTGGAACGGCTGCCCGCGGAAGTTCCAACGATCTTGACCCTGGTTTTGCGGATTGGTCTCGCTGACGCGCTGGATCCGGGTATTTATAGACACGACCGCCGGCGAGACGGCTTCGACAAGATTTGCAAAGCCCAAGCTTAGGTCCGACTGGCTGGCAAGGCCAGCATCGACAGCCGGCGCCTGTTCCGCCTGTACAATTTCCGCCTGACGAAAGCCGAATACGGCCAGTGCGATAGCCGAGCACAGTGTGGCGGCAGTCAAAAAATGCCGAGACCGCGCAGAGTATGTTGTCAGCTGCGTTTTACTTCTAGAGTTGCTCATCATCTAACCTCTATATTGAATATGTCAATTTGTTCAGGATGAAACTGGCACGCATTATCGGGCTTAAACATTAAAGTTTCATTAACGTTTCGTTGTAATGCGTTAATCAAAGTGTTGCATCGCCAGGTGAATTTAGCTCCTTGCAAGAGCGCTTGGTTGATGTCACGATTGCTAGAATGACTCATGATGGAGAATCATGCAAATGCAAGCGGCATGCATGGATAAGGTATTCATCTTAGCGTGATTGACGCTCAAAGCCAAAATATGGAGTGAAATCGAAAATGAGCACTGAACAGCGGCCCAAGGGTATCCCAATTGTCAAGATCGATAACGAACGTGTCAGAGTGACGCAGTGGCACTTCGTTCCGGGTGCGGAAACCGGGCATCATCGTCACGAATACGATTACATTGTGCTACCGCTTTCATCAGGTAATTTGCGGATTGTTGACCACGAAGGCGCAGAGACGTTAAGTGCGCTCGCCATCGGGGAGCCATACTTTCGTTCAGCAGGTGTCGAGCATAACGTGATCAACGCAAATTCGCAGGAATTTACCTTCATCGAAGTCGAGTTGCTGTAGCCATGCAAAGCCTGACCATATTCAAAATTAAAGGCATTCTCCACCCAATAATGGAGCCGATGAGATTGACCCATGCCGGGCACCGCTTCGATCGGTCTTGATCGATAGCTGAGTGCGCATGTGATGCGGCATTCGTTGGCCTCGCCTGCGCTTGAGATTCGTTTTTGCGGCGCATTAAACTTGATGCAGTCCAAGCATCCGCTCTATCAGCATCTTATTTGGAGTTTGCGCTGAAACAAAGCGGATTGCGCTGCTTCAGGGCAAAGCCGCTTGCCGTGCGCCTTTTGCGAGTGCAATTGTGCAACATTCGAGCGGACGACGCAGTCTATTCGAACTTTTTTTTACGATTAGGGTTGACTTTATCATTTGAGATGCTATATTGCACTGCAACAATCAACATTAGATGGAGCAGTTCAATGCAAACCAATTTTATCGACATGACTAGTGAAACACTAGAAGTAAACGCAAATATCTTCAACAAAATATTTGATTTTAATGTTGAAATTGCTAAAAAACTGAGTAAGCAGGTTTCAGATCAGACAGAAAAGATGCTTGGCGCAACGACCTTCAACGATGTTGTTGCAGTGCAAACAGAGTGGTTTGGCAGCTTGGTAGATCAGACAAAAGTCGCAACTGAAGCCATGTATGAGTTCAGCACAGAAGCAAACGAATCATACGGTGCGCTTTGGAAGAAATATGCCGCTGCGGCAACCGTCGCGCCTGTGGTCGTGCCAGCCCGCAAAAAGGCAAGCTGACTCAGGCTGGGCAATTATTTCACGGCATTCAATTTTCATTTTCTAACTCCTCCTTTGTTCCGGTCTGCTACGCAATGTAGCAGACCATTTTTTTGTACGCCGCTATTGATAGCGTCCGCGCCATGACCGGTGCTTCTTCGATTTGCAGTGATGCCTGCAGCGGGTGGCCCGCATTGCTTTTGTCCGCCTTTCTGTTCAACGTTGAGCTGGATGGAACTTTACGGTCAATTGTCGCTCACAGTCGCCACGAGCTCGTGCGGTCATTAAGCAGCAGCTATTCGGATACGAGTCGAAACTCTGCTAGGCTGAGAGTGTTGTGGCATTTGTGATAAAGAATTAGGCATAGCTGCCACAACCGCTCTTGAACGCGGCGCTTGCAAAGTAAGGCAGGAGGCGGGTGTGCAAAAAATTTTTGAGGCAGCATAGTGCTTGATACAAACTCAACAGCCGAAAGGCGGGAGAAAGTGCCATGCAAACCGAATGTCCGCACCGCAAATTCTGCCGCCTCGACGCGGTCCGCGACGAGCTTTCGCCGCAGGCCGCCGAGCGCTTCGACAGTCTCGCGCTGTGCGACCGGCTTCGCCTCGAGGGCGCGGCCGAAGCGACCGCCCTGATGGCGATCGGCTGCTCCCGGGCGACGCCCTGCCGCTGGAAGCGGCGCCTGCGCTTTCCGCTGCGGCTTCGCGCTTAGCTAGTCCGCCACCGGGCGCATGATCGCCCGCCTGATGCGCACCGGCCTGGCCGAGCCGGTCGCATTCTGCTACGGTCGCGCCGAGCCCAAGCGGCGGCGCAAGTTCGACCGCCACGCCCGTCGCCGGCGCTGCGGCGACCGCGGGCGCAAGCCCGGCCAGATGGTCCGGATCGATCGCCTGAGCGTCGCCATCGAGCCCGGCTTCTGCGTCAAGGAGTCCGAGGCCGTGTGCCCGGTCTCTAAGCTGTGTTGCATGCGCGCCTGCTCGCGCGCACCGCCGCCTGCGCCTCGAACTTCCCCGACCATCTGATCCGCCAGGCGCCGTTCGACATCGGGCCGGTGCAGGTCGACGGCGGCGAGTCCGCGGCCGGGTTCGAGACCGCCTGCCGGCGCCGGGGCATCGCGCTGTTCGCGCTGCCGCCCGAAAGCCCCAAATAAAGCGGTTGCGTCGAGCGCGCCAGCGCGGTGAGCCGCTGCGAGCTCCGCCAGTCCTGCGCCGTCGAGCTGAGCGTGGGCGCCCTGAACGTCGAGCCGGCCGGATTCGAGCGCCGCAACGCCTATCGCCCGCATCAGGCGCTCGGGCAAGCGGCGCCCATGCAGGCGCATAATGAGAGCTTCAGCCAAAGCGCGCTTGCTGCCTAAAAAGTCTCATATGTATTGAACCAGTACACACATGAGCGTCGCCATCGAGGCCGGCTTCTGCGTCAAGGAATTCAAGGCGGTGTGCCCGGTCTCCAAGCTGTGCTACATGCGCGCCTACTCGCGCGCCACCGCCACCTGCGCCTCGAAGTTCCTGGACCATCTGATCCGCCAGGCGCCGTTCGACCTCGAGTCGGTGCAGGTCGACGGCGGCAGCGAGTTCATGGCCGAGTTCGAGACCGCCTGCCAGCGCCGCGGCATCGAACTGTTCGTCCTGCCGCCCAGAAGCCCTAAATATAACGGCTGCGTCGAGCGCGCCAACGCCGCCGGCCGCTACGAGTTCCACCAGTCCTGCGACGGCGAGCTCAGCGTCGGCGCCCTGAACGTCGAGCTGGCCGAATTCGAGCGCCTCTGCAACGACTGCCGGCCGCACCAGGCGCTCGGACAAACAACGCCCATGCAGGCGTATAATGAAAACTTCGACCAAAGCGCGCTTGCCGCCTGAAAAGTCTCATATGTATTGAACCAGTACAAACAGTTGACAGAGCGAAGAATGAATGTCATAATTCAAATTCTGGCTTATGCGCTTTACGAATTTTGATCGCGGAAAGTATCTTGAAAAGTCTTTGAAGAAACCAAGGCAATTTCAATTTGATTCCGGTTGTTCCGCGAATCTGGTTTTTTCCTCGATTCTCCATATGGGAAAACTCAAGATTATTCCTGCAATGCGGATAAGGCAGATTTGCTGAAATATTTCGAAAGCGAGTGGACTGCAGCATTATGCGGAGCCGGGAAAGAATATGATCTGGAATATCCATTTGCTAAATTCAATGATTCGAAAGGAAACTTGTTCAAAACATTTTCAAAATCAGGGTTCAGTGACGGAATGTATCTGACCCCGGACAGTAACAATTAGATATTGAGGAGAGTGACAATGAAAAAACCAATGACAATTACGGCAATGGTCCTGCTGTTTGCCGCGCAAGCATCACTGGCAGCGCCCGGAGTATCTCTAAGCACTAGCCCGCAGCATGGGGGGGGGCAGTTTAACCCTTTCGCTGACCTGCGGGAATAAGGGACATTTCCCTACACAGTATGACGATGATGCGCAAGCCGGATACATTAAGCTCGTGAATATTGCATCCACGTATTTCTACGTCAAGGGAACCGGCATTGGAAGAGCATCGGATGACCATGATATGGAACCGCTTCCAGCCGGTCATCCGGGACGAGCCTGGGGTGCAAAAAGATGGGGAGATTTATGGGGCGCCAAAATGCAGCCTCGCTATGAGGTTGACATTCAGCTGACTGCGACTCCACAGCCGGACCCGCCGGTTCTCTTTGTAACTGGAACTCGTTATGAGAAGATTGATGAGGAGAGTGGAAGGCACACCGGTAGACGGGTCGAGAGCCGGACAGCGACCGTCACACGCAGGCACGACACCATACCCTACAATCAGAGGGTAAACTTGATACGCTACTGCGCTCTTGATTCCAAGGAAACAATCACCATCACCATCAATGGATCCATAACAGCACAAAGACCGCGTAATTGACGCACTATGGTTGACAAAGACTTGAGAAAATGAAACTACCTGATTAGCGTCTGCCAGAAAATCCCTCTATTTCAGATGCGAGCCGGCGCTGGTCGGGGGAAGACGCGGCCCACGCGCGCCGAGCTCGGCCTGGTTCGCCGGCGAGTGGGAGCCGCGGTCGAAGCTGCAGGCGCGAAGCGCGGGAAACCGCTCCATCGCCTCTCCGATCAGCGGCCCCGCATGATCCGGCGGTGCAGGATGAACAGGTGCCGGTCCCTTGACCACGCACACCGGCACCCCGAGTATCCTGATTGATGCCGGCCTTGCCCTCGGCGATCTATCGGGTGTGCGGGTCGAAGATCGACAGCACCTTCTCGCCGTGCGGGATGGTCTCGCCCCCGAGTAGCCGGCGCGAAACCTGGTCGAGCGGCCCACGCGCATGGCCGAGATAGCCTTCGAGCTCGTACGCCAGCATCGCCTCGGCGCGCCCGGCCAGGCGCCGGCACAGCGACAAATACTGCTCCATCCGCTCCGGCGGGCTTTTGTTCCGCCTCGACGTGCGCACCCGGTCGGACCGCTTCTCAGCCCGCCGCGACAGATGCTCATGCTGGCGCCAGCCGTCGAGCCTGAGCCCGTCGGCCAGCCTGGCCGCGGTGCGCACCGCGGCCTGCATCGGTCGGATAGTGGATGTCGATCTCCACGCAGAACGAACCGGCCCGCCCGCGAACGGCTCGCCAGGCTTTTTTCCGGCTACCTTGTGCCCCGACTCGACCACCAGCTTGCCAATCTTCGACAGCAGCTCCGGGCTCAAAAGCGAGACGCTGTCGATCACGGTCTGCTGCTCGCAGGCCTGCCCGAGCGCTGGCGAGTGCCCCATCATCCGGCGCACTAGGCCGTCGTGGCTGGCCGTGTGCTCCAGCCGGTCGAAGTCGCAATCCAGCCCCTGCTCGGGCACGCCAAGCGCCAGGATGCGCCAAAGGTCCATGCCTGGCCGGCCGGTGTCCTTGCGCGCCGCCGGCGCGACCTCGGCCTCGAGCAGCTCGAACACCTGCCGGCGCAAGTCCGGGCTCGCGCAGAGATGCCGCAGGCCGAGCAGGATGGTCGTGATGTCGTCGCGTGACTTGGTGCCGATGTGGATGCTCTCGATCGGCGCGGCGCCGAGCTCGAGCTGGGCGGAGTGGGCCAAGCGCATCGTTTTTCCTCGAAGATTGCGGCGAAACGGGGCGTTTCGCCCCATTTCGGCGGGAAATCCGCGCTTCCGCCGAATTCTTCGCCGCCGCCGCTCGCCGCTAAGCAATTGTTTTCAATCAGCAGCGATATCACATTTTGGTTCTCTGGCAAACACTATGTAGCCGCCCTGCGACAACAGCGTGTCACCGGCCTGCGGGCAGTCGAGCTCGAGCTCCTGCTGGCCGGATTTTCTAAGCTACTGCACCGCAGCCGCGGACGCTTCGGGCGTACCGTTCATCGAGTGCAGTAGCCGCGTCGATGCGGGCGCGACGCCCCTGGGCAGCGCCCGCTCGCACTGGCGGACGGACTCGTAGTTGCGCGCGTTCGGCGAGACCGAACCGCCCCTAAACTCCGCCGCCACCGCCATGCCGGTCTCGGCGACGTGGCCGACGATCGGCATGTAGCCCCGCTCCTTCTTGTACGTGAACTCGCTCGACCGCTTCTCGCAGTGCACCGCGGTCGCGCCGATGTCCAGGGTCACCTTTTTCCGATGATGCGGCGCGACCGCCAGCAGCCGGCGGATGCCGAGCAGCTTCATCAGCGGCATATCCTCGCACAGACGCTCGAAATGCGCGTCGAGCCTGAGCTTGCGCATCAGCTCGGCGAGCGCCGCCAGGCCGCTTCGCGAAGCCGATTTGTCTTTCGTGGCGGAAATCCTGCAGGATCGGATGCCCATAAAGCCTTGCTCCGACCGGGTCCGCCCAGCGGGTGAAATGTTCTTTGATGCAGAAATCCGCATTATGCAAGGCTTTATCCCCTTTTGCAGCATCCCTAACGCAATTTTAAGGACATCGGCTTCTAATTTTTCCAGCCGCGCTCCCATGCCGTCAAGCCGCGCATTTTGTGTTTCGAAATTAGACTTCTGATCAAATTTAATTTCTGACAATGCTTGCCTTAAATCAGACTTTGTGACAAGCTCACCTTGGGCATTTTTCACCACCAAGGCGATTGCTTCAGCCTGGCGAGCTTCAATACCGGCGGTTTGCAAGTCTTTAGATGCGGTTAAAGTATCAAACTATAGATTGGTCATAGTTGAACGATCATCTCTCAAATAGATGCCGGATGAGAAGCATTCTTCTTCATTGACTTTTGTATATCCACTACCGTCAATTACCTGAATTGACTTTTTACGAACTCCGTCATTCGCATCAAAGAACTCGCCTAGGCATCCTGGGTGCTGTGGATCAAGAATATCCTTACCTGCCCTAGTGATGCGTTCTGATGCGCTTGAATGCCAGCCAATTTTTCTCCTTGCATTAGGTACTCGGGGGGGGGTAAAATCCGACCGAAGAAACTTGCATACCAGTAGTGCGATTCAGGCCGCTTGCTAACAACATTGACAAATAGTTGAGAAATTCTTGTGTTTTGGTTCTCGATCATCTTGGCGGCAATCATTGTCGTTGTTGCGGTGATCGCCATATTCAGCCGCTTCTTCCAAAAGGGGTCTAGAGAAAGAGCGTTGATTCGAACCGGAGCGGGTGGACAAAAAATCGTTATGGACGGCGGCTGTCTTGTATTGCCGTTTCTTCATCAGGTCGAGTTGGTCGACATGAGAACATCGCATCTTGAAGTCGTTCTCGAGAAAAACAACTCAATTCTCACCGTCGATCGGATGCGAGTCGATATCAGTGTTTCGTTTCATGTCCGCGTGATTCCCACCATCGTCGGCATCGGGACTGCGGCTCAGACAGTCGGCGTCAGATCACTAAACCCCGAACGACTTTTCGACTTCCTCAAAGGACGATTTGTTGATGCCCTTCAAAGCGTCGTCGCAGAACGCACGATGGATGCGTTGCACGAAAATCGTGCTGAATTCGTCTCGCAGACCGCTCAACTTTTACGTCCGAGCCTTGAAGATAGCGGACTGAAGCTGGAATCAGTGTCTTTGATGAGACTCGACCAGACCGAATTTTCGGCACTTAACGAAAACAATGCCTTCAACGCGGTTGGTATGAGAAAGTTGGCAGAGATCGTCTCTTCCAACCGCCGCAAGCGAAAAGAGATTGAATCGAATGCCGACTTGGCGATCCGCCAGACCGAGTTGGACAACATGAAAAGTCGAATTCAAATCGATTTGCAAAAAGAAAAGGCGGAATCAGAAAAAGCAGTTGAGATCGAGTTGCTTGCCGCTGAAACTACACGGCGGTCTTCGCACGAAAGGGAGCAAGCCCAAATCGCATCGGGGCAGGCGAAGCTGAATCGAGAGCTGGAATTGAAGCGATCCGAGATTGAGAAAGACCGGCAAATTCGAAGCGCAGAGGTGACTGCGCTGCAAGCCGTCGAAGATGCGCGGATTCAAAGCCAAATCGATCTGTCGTCGCGCAGAGTTGAGGAAGCTAAGGCCAAGGCAGAAGCGGAATTGAGTCGCCAGGCGATTGTTGAAGCCGAAGAGGCTGTGCAACGAGCACAAGATCGACTAGCGACTGAAAGAGTCGGTGAGATTTCGAGGATCAAGGCGAATATCGAGTCCAGCGTGGAAATGCAAAAGGCCGAAGGTTCAGCAAGCGTGGCAAAAATTGCAGCAGAGAGTGAAAAGCAAGTGGCTGATTTGGCGCAAGAGCAGCTGCGCAACGAGCTGGCGGTCCAGGCACAAGGCAAGCAAGAGATGATCAGCGCTGAAAATGCCATGAGTGCTCCGCTGATCGCCATGAAACTGGAGCAGCAGCGCCTGGGCGTACTGCCGGATATGGCTGACAAAATGTCGCGGCCACTCGAGAAAATCGGTGACATTCACATCAACCACGTCTCTGGATTGGGGTCCGGTTCATCTACAGAATCCGGCAGCTTCGGTTCGATCGTTGATGATGTGCTTCAGCTGGCGTTTCGTTTGCCGGCAATCAAGAAACTTGGAGAAGCTGTCGGTGCTGATATTGTTCAGACCTCAGATGCGCCCGAACAGGAAGCCAAAACCAACGAAAGTTGAATCGAACGCTTTTCTTTCGCATGCCAATAAAGGCTAGACGCCGCCATGCGAGCGTCGACGATAAGCAAATTAGGAGCAAAATCATGAAAACAAATCGCAGACAATTTTTGCAGAATGTTGGCGCAGCTGGAGTGGCGATGGCGGCACCTTCGATTTCTTTCGGCACCTCGGATGCCATAAAAATGGGTGTGCTGCTTGACACATCTGGGCCGTTCAGCGCCTATGGCACGCCGATGGAGATGGCCACTCGACTGGCGGTCCAGCAAATCAATGATGCCGGTGGGCTATTGGGCAGAGAGGTTGATGTGGTTTTTCGCGACACCCAGTCCGACATGAACAATTATTCGGCTTTTGCCAATCAGTTGGTTCGACAAGATCTTGATGTTTTTCATGGCGGCATTCTATCCGCATCCCGTGAAGCAATTAGGCAAATACTGCGTCAAAGAGGGGTCCCGTATTTCTACAACGTTCTGTACGAAGGTGGCGTGTGCGACCGGAACACGTTTGTGACCGGCACTACCCCAGCACAGCAAATCGATGCGCTAATCCCTTATGCAATGCGCAAGTATGGAGCAAAGAAGCTCTATGTGTTGGCGGCAAACTACAACTATGGGCAAATTACCGCTGCGTGGGTTAATGAGTATGCACGACAAAACGGCGCAAGCGACGTTGAAGTCGAATTTTTCGACTTGAGCGATGGCGAGTTTGGACCATCGGTTATCGCAAAGATTCAGGATGCTGGAAGCGATTTGGTTGTTTCAGTATTAGTCGGGGCCGCGCATTTGAGTTTCTATGGGCATTGGGCCGAGACGGGGATGAATCAAAATGGCGATGTGCACCTCATTTCAACGACATTTGGCGTAGGCAATGAGCACAAAATTTTGCCGGCCGATCAAAGCGATGGCATGCTGATCGCAAACAACTGGGCGCCGGATAACCCTTCAGTGCCTGAGAACCAAGCATTTCTAAGCAGCTGGTCTTCACAGTACGGCGATACAACGGCGATTCACGAAATCGCGGTTTCGCAGTATCAGGGAATCATGCTTTGGGCCGAGGCGGTTCGACAGGCAAGGTCAGTGGAGCGGGAAGCGATAACGAATGTTCTTGAAAGTGGAATCTCGATCACCGGGCCTGCGGGGGTAGTGAAAATGGATCCGTTGACTCATCATTGCAGTCTGGACATCCATGTGATGGAACTTGGCGGCCAGCAGTTGAGCGTGGTGCAGAAATTTGAGCAACGCGAGCCGCTGGACACGAGACGCTTTTGCAATCTGTCCGAAAACCCCGACTCCAACATCCAGTATGAAATTACGTTGTAGTCGATGCCGGTATGGTGCTTGCATTTGCAGCTAATGCCTAGACCAGCAAGCTGAATGATGGAGTTGCGCGTCGAACGATTCGGAGATTCGCGGCTCCATCTTTCCTCGAAGTCATTGGCACCGTTCCATTTCAGTATTCCTGCGCTCTATCACAAGTCGCAGACCGGCACCAATCCGCTCTGAAAAGATGGATCTCACGATTATCTTTGTTCTCCAAATTGTTTACGCCATCTCTTTGCTGGCATTGATTTCATTGGGGCTGGCGCTGATTTTCGGCATGATGCGCGTGATCAATCTGGCGCATGGTGAATTCTTGACGCTTGGCGCTTATGCGGCCATCTTTTCAACTAAGGTTGGCATCAACATCTGGGTTTCAATGCTGATCGTCGCACCTCTCGCTGTGGGGGCATGGAGCTTCATTGTTGAACGCCTGCTGATCAGGTTTCTCTACGGACGGATCATTTACACCATGCTTGCCACATGGGGGCTCAGCTTGGCGATGGCGGGCGCTATGACAATGATATTCGGGACCACGACCGAAGGCGTTTCGGCCCAGGCTGGTTCGATTTCCATCGGTTCATACCAAGCAAGCCTCTACAGTCTGTTCGTGATTTTGGTTACTATTTCGGCAGCGGTTGCGGTTGCTTGGATCATGTTTGGAACCAATTTCGGCAGAATCGCCCGTGCCGCGATGCAAAACCGTGAAATGGTAGAGGCGTTCGGCTATCCGATCAATCGCATCTACATGCTGACTTTTGTTGCGGGCGGCATGCTGGCTGGCTTGGCCGGAGGGGTTTTGGCGCCGACTACGGGCATTTCACCGTACAGCGGCACCACCTGGGTCGCCGATGCGTTCATCACTGTTATCGCAGGCGGCGCCGGGTCGGTGATGGGAACCTTGGCCAGCGCAGGGCTGCTGGGATTTGTTTCGTCAGCCACCTCTTTTCTGCTCAGTTCGGCCGCTGGCGGTATCGCGCTGCTAATCGCTGCTCTGGTCTTGCTGCGAGTCTTTCCCACCGGGCTTGCAAGTCTCTGGCATAACCGCAGCCGATGAACACTTTACGCAAAAATATTGCCGACAGCATTGCTATCCCGATGCTGTGCGCGATCACGGTCGTGCTGATTGCTCCGTTGCTGCTGCAACCCTATACCTTGGCGCAGCTTTGCATTTTTGCTCTGCTGGCACTTAGTTTGGGTTTGATTTGGGGCTACGGGGGCATTCTCTGTTTTGGACAGGGTGCGTTTTTTGGAATCGGGGCCTACTCCTACGTCATCATCGTAACCAATGTTTCGCTGCCTTGGACTTCTTTGCTTCTCGCGGTCGCGTGCACCATGCTGGTTGCGGCCATCTTGGGAATGGTTCTTTTCTACGGTCGGCTAGGCGATGTGTATCTTGCTGTTGTTACGCTGGTTTTCACCCTCATTCTGAATCGATTCATGAACTCGACGGCGGGGCCTGAGTATCACATCGGCTCGGCGAGACTGGGTGGCTTCAATGGAATTCCTGGCTTTGAAATGCTTCATTTCCCCTGGAGTGATTTGCAGTTCATCCCAGATCTGTCATTCTTCTATATCTGTTTCGGATTTTTGCTGTTACTGTGGATATTTTGTCGCTGGCTGCTGCACAGCCACTTTGGCAGAGTGATGATTGCGATCCGCGAAAACGAGAGCAAGGTTGAATTTGCCGGCTATGATGCGCGGCTGCACAAGACCGTCACTTTCGCGATCGGTGGCGGAATCGCCGGCCTGGCCGGCGTGCTGTACGCAAACTGGACTGGCATTGTAACGCCAAACCTTTTCAGTCTCACCCAATCGGCGGAGGTCATCATCTGGACAATCGTAGGCGGGCTAGGAACATTGATTGGTCCTGTTATTGGCGCTATTTCTCTGGTGTTGCTGCGGCTGGCTCTTGGACACCAAGCCATGGTTGACAACTATTTTGTCTTGGGTGTGCTGCTCATGCTCGTGGTGTTGTGGTTCCCGAATGGGATCGCTGGCGCCTTTTCCCGTTTCAATCCTGTAAAAAGGCAGTCGAAAGTTCGAAAGTGGCGAACCAACTCGAGCCGGGCGATGCCCGTTAAGCGAAGACCCTGACGCTTGACGAGATGGCTGGCAGCGCTGTACTGCAGATTGAGGATCTGGTCGTCAAGTTCGGCGGCGTGGCCGCCGTGGATGATGTGAGCTTCGCGCTCGAAAGGAATGAACTGCATTGCTTGATCGGCCCCAATGGCGCCGGCAAGAGCACTTTGTTCAAAGCGGTCTCAGGCATTGTCCGGCCTGCGGCGGGGCGAATCTGGATTCGAGGAAATGAAGCCACTCGAATGTTGCCGCATTCCATTGCGCGCCTCGGGGTGAGTGTGAAAACGCAGGTGCCGAGCCTGCTTGAAGGATTATCGGTATACGAAAACCTCTGGATAGCGGCGAGACGGCATTCGCCGCGCAGCCGGCGAAAGGTGATCGACCCGTTGATGGAAAGAGTTGGAATTGCCGACGAGGCATCCAGAATTGTCGGCACAATGGCGCATGGACGGAGGCAAATGGTTGAATTTGCCACCACATTGATCGCCAAGCCGTCCATTGTGCTGCTTGATGAGCCTGCTGCCGGGTTGTCTGATGGCGAGGTTGAAGATTTTGCGGCGCTATTGAATGACTTGCCGAGCGAGTTGTCGTTGCTGATTGTCGAGCACAATATGAAATTCGTGAAAATGATTGCACGAAAACTGACTGTCCTGCATAAGGGGCGAGTGCTCATGTCGGGCGGTGCGGAATCCGTTTTTCGTGATGCAAGGGTTCGCGATGTTTATCTAGGCAAAGAGGCGGCTTTTTGAGTGAGACAAAGCGCAACATATTGCTATCGGTAGAGAATTTGCATGCCGGATACTCCGGCATCCCCGTGCTTAGAGATGTGAGCCTGCATGTCGTTGAAGGCGAATGCGTCGGTTTGTTCGGTCACAATGGCATGGGAAAGACCACGCTGCTTCGCACATTGATGGGAATGGTGCCACCAAGCGGCGGCAAGGTTGAGTTCGACGGTGAGGACATAACTTATCTGCCAACCTGGAGGCGCGCCAGGCTCGGAATGGGATACCTGCCGCAGGGCCGAGGCATTTTCCCGAGTCTTTCGGTCGCGGACAATATTTCTTTTGCGTTCAATCCTGACACGCGGCACGAAGACGAAGCGTCAGCCTTGGAGCGGGCCATTTGTCGATTTCCGATGCTGGAGCCATTGCTCAAGCAGTCCGGAGGCACGCTAAGCGGCGGCGAACAACAGATTCTCGCATTGGCTAGAGCGCTCACAGCAGATCCGATCATGTTGCTGCTTGATGAACCGACAGAAGGCATACAGCCGTCAATAGTCAAGGAAATCTCTTGCGAGCTGTCTAAAATTAGCAAAGCAACCGGCCTGACAATCCTGATAGTCGAGCAAAATATCGAACTTTTGAGGGATTTGGCTGATCGCATGCTGCATATTGAAAACGGTCAAGTTTCACAGGGGCAAAAACGTAATTTAGACAAAAATCCTTTGCCGGCAAGTTCGCCGAGAGCTAGCTTCAAAGATCAGCCGTCATCGATTGGACCGGCAGATATGGATAGTCCTGGATCCAAGGGTGCAGAATCACAAACCGTGGAGAATCATATGACAGTATCTAGGCCGACTATTCGACAAATTCGCGATATTTCTGAGCATCTGCATTTTCAGATGGGTGACGACGAGCTGACTGAATATCTTCAGATAGCTCAGTCCACCATTGATGCGTTTGATGCAGTAGATGCGATGCCGGACGAGTTGCCGCCGATCAAGTATCCAAGAACGGGCGGAGTTTTGCCGCCTAGTGATGAAAACCGATTGAATGCATGGTATGTCAAGTGCAATATTGCGGGAGCCGAGGACGGTCCGCTGCATGGCAAGAAAGTTGCGCTCAAAGACACGATTTGCCTGTCAGGGGTTCGAATGATGAATGGCGCATCGATTATGGAAGGATATGTGCCCGATGTCGATGCTACGATCGTCACTCGCATTCTCGATGCTGGCGGCGAGATTGCCGGCAAGGCGCACTGCGAGTACTTGTGCTTATCTGGAGGCAGTCACACCAATGCCGCCGGGCCGGTGAAGAACCCATGGAAAGTGACCCATTCCTCGGGCGGTTCATCGTCCGGCTGTGGCGCACTGGTGGGTTCGGGAGAAGTGCCGATGGCGGTCGGAGGCGACCAAGGCGGCTCGGTTCGCATTCCGTCATCATGGTCGGGCTGCTATGGCATGAAGCCGACGCATGGATTGGTGCCATATACAGGCGTGATGCCGATCGAAAGCACGATCGATACCGTCGGGCCGATGACGACGACGGTTCAAGACAACGCTTTGCTGCTGGAAGCCATTGCCGGCTACGACGAGGGCTTGGATCCAAGGCAATACAATCCGCGCAAGGGCAGCTATGCCAGCGACATGCTTCAGGGTGTTTCAGGGCTTCGGATCGGTGTTGTAAGCGAAGGATTCGATTGGCCTAATAGTGATGCAGACGTTGACAATGCTGTTCGTTCGGCGGTCGAGCTGTTGCGGTCGCATGGAGCAAGCGTGGAAGAAGTGTCGGTCCCCTTGCACCGGCAAGGTGCGGCGATTTGGACGCCGATTGCTTTAGAGGGTCTGTCTGACCTGATGATGCATGGCAACTGCGCTGGAAGCAACTATCGCGGATTGTATATGTCAAGTTTGACAGACCACTACGCAAATTGGCGCAATCGAGCGGATGAGTTATCCCCTAGTCTGAAAATATGCATGATGATTGGCGAATACTTTCGCCAGAAACATCGAGGCCGATACTACGGGAAGTCTCAAAATCTCTCGCGCCGGCTGCGCCGGTCCTATGACGATGTGTTTGAGAAGTTCGATTTGCTCGCTATGCCGACAACGCAGATGAAGGCGACACCGCTGCCGCCTGCTGATGCGCCGTTGGCGCTTTATATACAAAGGGCGTTCGAGATGATTGTCAATACTGCGCCATTCAACTGTACTGGGCATCCGGCGATGAGTGTTCCCTGTGCGCTTAGAGAGGGGCTGCCTGTCGGGCTGATGTTGGTAGGAAGATACTGGGAAGAGTCTACGATCTACCGCGCCGCCTTGGAATTCGAGCAATCGGCAGATTGGAAAAATTTGTAGTCCTCGCAATGAACAAGCTCAAAGAACCGATCACTGATCTTTCGCGTGGGCTTTTTGCCGATACGCCATATTACGAATCAGCCGAAAGCTCGCATCGACAGCCAGTTCAAGCCTTCAACCGAAAGTTTGTCGAGCCTGGCCTCTCCCATGTGAAAGGTAGTGAAGACATTCCGCTACTTGAACAAACAATACCTGCACTGTTTGCGCAAACGGTCGATTTGTTTGCGAACCAAAGCGCGGTTGTTTTTGCCGATCAAGGCATAAGAAGAACCTGGCGTCAGTTATCTGAGGACGTTGATCAACTCGCGGCCGGATTCCTCGCGCTCGGCCTGAGAAGAGGCGATCGATTCGGGGTTTGGTCGCCAAATCGCTATGAATGGCTGCTGACGCAGTTTGCGACAGCACGAATCGGCTTGATTCTGGTAACCATCAACCCGGCCTACAAAGTTGCTGAACTAAAGCATGTGCTGACGGTTTCGGGGTGCAAGGCGGTCATGATGGCGACGCGCTTCAAGTCAAGCAGTTATGTCGAGATGTTTCAACAGATTGCGCCGCTAGAAGACGGCGCAACGGACGCTAAGCGATCCATTTCCGAATTGCCGGAATTGAAAATTGCTATATGCATGGACGGATTGGATGGCGACGAAAGTGGATCAAAGCCAGATGGCATGTTGTCTTTTCAACATGTAATGCGGCTTTCCGGCCCTGCGCAACGAGCGCGCCTTGATCAGATTTCCGCCGACCTCGATGCCAATGACTCAATCAATATTCAGTTTACAAGCGGGACAACCGGATTGCCAAAGGGAGCCACCTTGTCGCACAGAAACATTGTTAACAATGGGAAGTTCGTCACCGATACATTGGAACTTGCAGAAAGCGACAAGTTGTGCATACCTGTGCCTTTGTATCATTGCTTCGGGATGGTGATGGGAGCCCTAGGGTGCGTATCTAAAGGCGCTGCAATGGTTTTTCCCGGTGAAGGATTCGATGCGGCAGATACGATCGAGGCAATCGCTCGAGAAAAGTGCACGGCATTGTACGGGGTCCCCACCATGTTCAACGCCATTTTGTCGCTAGAAAATTTTCATACGTTCGATTTGTCGTCCTTGCGTACTGGCGTGATGGCAGGCTCTCCTTGCCCGATTGAAACAATGAAGCGCGTTGTAGACGATATGCACATGCATCAAGTGACCATTGCGTACGGCATGACCGAAACCAGTCCGGTTTCCTTTCAGAGCAATGTCGATGACCCGTTGCAGCGACGCGTTTCAACTGTTGGGAGGATTCATCCGCATGTTGAATGCCGGGTAGCTGATGGCGATGGAAATACGGTGCCGACCGGTCGCCAGGGCGAACTGTACACGCGTGGCTATTCAGTAATGAAGGGCTACTGGAATGACGAGCAGCAAACCAGAAATTGCATTGATTCTGACGGATGGATGCACTCCGGCGACTTGGCGGTCATTGACGGCGAGGGCTACTGCAATATCGTCGGGCGCGTCAAGGACATGATTATTAGGGGAGGAGAGAACGTTTATCCGAAGGAGATAGAAGATTTCTTGTACCAGCTCCCAGGTGTCAAAGATGTCCAAGTTTTTGGCATTCCTGACGACAAGTTTGGTGAGGAAGTGTGTGCGTGGATTGTGCCTGCAAAGCCAAATGCACTTCGCGCGCAAGATGTTTTCGAGTTTTGCGACGGGCAGATCGCGCACTACAAGATTCCGCGCTACGTCAGGATTCGCGAGAGTTTGCCGATGACTGTGACCGGCAAGGCGCAAAAATTCAAGATGAGAGATGAAATGATGCGCGAGTTGGGCTTGCGCGCAGCAAAGACCGCCTGAGCGGCATGGTGAGCCATGGCCGCAATGCTGGAGCAATCTGAGGCGGTTTGATTCCATATAATCAAGTCATCATGATGTCCGCAATCACGCGCTACGACGAGGATGGTGAATTGTGTCCGAAGATGCGAGGCCGGCAGTTGCTGTAAATGGTCAGGCCTTGCTGTTCGAGAGCGAATGTTTCTCGATTTTCCTATAGGATGTGCGGACTCTCCCAAAATCGGCAGGCACAGGCTACTCAATGGAACTGCAAGCACGATATCGCGGCGCCATGGTCGGTTTGGCTGCTGGAGACGCTTTGGGGACAGCAGTCGAGTTTTGCCTTCCTGGCAGTTTTGAACCGCTAACCGATATGGTCGGCGGCGGCATATTCGATTTAGAGCCAGGGCAATGGACAGACGACACTTCAATGGCCCTTTGCTTGGGCGCGAGCCTGGTTCAATGCAAGGGGTTTAATGCCGATGACCAAATGCGCAGCTACATTCGCTGGCGCGATGATGGATACGCGAGCTGTGTTGGCATCTGCTTCGATATCGGCAACACTGTTGCGATGGCGCTTGAGGACTACCTGACGCATGGCGATCCCTATGCCGGGCGAACCGAAGAGAAGTTTGGCGGCAATGGGTCGCTAATGCGTTTAGCGCCCGTGCCTCTGGCATATGCCCATGATCCGAAGCGAGCTATATCGCTATCCGGGGAAATGTCTCGCACGACGCATGCCGCCTTGGAGCCAGTAGATGCATGTCGATACTACAGCGGCTTGATCATCGCCTCGCTGAGTGGAATAGATAAGCAGGAATTGCTCAGTGAACG
Organism: Arenicellales bacterium; assembly: GCA_965214875.1. Classification (GTDB taxonomy): domain Bacteria; phylum Pseudomonadota; class Gammaproteobacteria; order Arenicellales; family JAJDZL01; genus CBDAUN01. Next base: position 576,461 of record OZ243980.1, read on the forward strand.
CTACTGTCCGGTCGCTGGCCAATGGAAGCGTGCCGCCCTTGCGCCGCGCATTGATGAAGTTGCCGCCGGCTCGTTCAAACATCGGCAGCCGCCGGAAATCACCGGCGCAGGCTATGTGGTAAGGTCGCTTGAGGCTGCGCTTTGGGCCTTTTGGCATACCGAAACGTTTAAGGAGGGTGCGCTTTGGGCGGTAAACTTGGGCAGTGATGCCGATACCACTGGCGCGATATACGGTCAGCTCGCAGGCGCTTACTATGGTGTGGATGCGATTCCGGCCGATTGGAGAGGCAAAGTCGCAAATTTTGATGAAATTACTGAGTGCGCCGATCTATTGCTTGAATTGTCGCAGTCGCTGCGTTGAATGACAAGCTTCACCGGTGCGGGCTCAGCCCATCCGATTGATGTTGATCGCGAGTTATCTAGTGTCTGCCAGAAAACCTCTGATTTCAAGTATCGGCCGGTGCCGGGGGAGCACAAGGCGCGGCGGCCGGGATGTCGTCGCGCGACTTGGCGCCGGTATGGATGTTCTCGATCGGCACGGCGCCGATCTCGAGCTGAGCGGAGTGGGCCAAGCGCATCGCTTTTTCCTCGAAGATTGCGGCGAAACGGGGCGAAACGCGCCGATTCGGCGGGAAATCCGCGCTTCCGCCGAATTCTTCGCCGCCGCCGCTCGCCGCTAAGCAATTGTTTTCAATCAGCAACGATATCACATTTTGGTTTTCTGGCAAGCACTATCTATCGGAAGCATCTTCGCGCTACTTGCCGTATCATTGGTTGATGACAAAAGTTGATACGTGCCGATGCCCTTGATGCCATGACCTCACTTCTTGTACTTTTCTATAGCCGCGACGGCAGCGTGGAGCGGATCGCGAAACTGATCGCTAGAGGAATCAATCGTGTCGATGACTGCGAAGCTGTCGTGCGCCGCGTTCCCGAAGTGTCCTCTGTGGCGCAAGCGGTTGAACCCGAGATTCCAGAAAGCGGCTATCCGTATGCAGCCTTGCGCGATCTAGAACTGTGCGACGGACTGGCGCTCGGCAGTCCGACCCGGTTTGGCAATATGGCCGCTCCTTTGAAAAGCTTTCTTGACTCGACCACCGAAATATGGCTGTCCGGCAAGCTGGTTGGCAAGCCGGCGGCGTGCTTCACTTCAACCGGCTCGATGCATGGCGGGCAGGAATCAACCTTGCTTTCGATGATGACGCCGCTGCTCCATCACGGGATGGTGATCGTGGGAATTCCGTTCACCGAGCGCGAGCTGTCCGGCACGACGGCTGGCGGCACGCCTTACGGCGCCTCCCATGTGGCAGGCGCGACTGGCGGGAAGCCTTTTACCAAAGACGAAGAGCGACTTTGTGTCGTGCTTGGCGAACGGCTGGCCGCAACCGCAAAGGCGCTCAAAGCGGCTAAGCAAAGTTCGCCTAATTGAGCTCAAGCTGATTGATCAGCGGGATCGTGATTTTCCGGTGCTGTTCAAGCGAAGATCGCTCAACCTGATGCAGCAAGCGGAGTACCGAATGCATATTGCGGCAATACCGATTGATGGCGTAGCGAGCGACATGCTGTTCAATGTTCATGCCGCGCCGGGCGGCGCGGTCGACCAAAATCGAGATGCGGTCTTCGTCGCTGACTGGCCGCAGTCTCAGCACCTGCTGGCCTGAAAGGCGGCTTTGCAGATCGGGCAAATTCAGTTCAAGCGCATCCGGCGGCGCTTTGGCAGCGACCAGAATCTTCGTTGCCGGCAGGTCTCGCCGCTCAAGCAGCGTCATCATGCCTTGCTCCCATTCTTTGCGGCCGGCGGCCGCTTCGAAATTGTCAAAGCATATCAGTTCGTGGCTATCGAGCATGTCCAGCACATCTGCCCCGACTCGCTGGTCAGCGACAGATAGATACAAGCTTGAGCCGAACAGCTTGCATGCTGCAAACAACAGATGGGTCTTGCCAACGCCGCTCTCCCCCCATATATAGGTTGTTGCGCCGGTATCCGAGTCGCTTAGAAACTCGCGCAGCAATGCGAGAACTTCCCGATTTCTGCTAGGGTGGAAGTTGTCGAAGCCCGCATAATCCGGCAGTCCAAGCGCCATGGTGTGCTGCCGCACCATCAATCGGAACCGCCTGCGTCTTTTCTATAGCTCCGGCGTATCGCCCAAACCCAAACGTATTGGACTCCGCTGATGATGGTTGATGCAACGACCATCCACAACAGCAAGGCGTCAATCGGATTCGGCTGTAGCCAGGCAGTGTTTTCGAGAAGTACTGCGATGACATAAGAAATTTGCAGCAAGGTGTTGGCTTTGCTTATCATGCTCGGTTGCATCGGGATGTCATCGTCGAGCGCAAGCAGCAGATAGCCGCCTACAATTACCAGATCGCGAAAAATGACCAGCAATACCAGTTCGAACGGAATCAGCGATTGCCATGCCAGCATGCAATACGCAGAAATGATTAAAATCTTGTCTGCGAGCGGATCAAGGCGCGCGCCGAATTCCGTAACAAAATTGAATCGCTTGGCGATCCAGCCGTCAAGGCTGTCGGTCAGTCCAGCGACCACAAACAGGATTAACGCCGACTCGAAATCTTCCGACTGAAGCAGTAGAATCATCAGCGGCGCACAACCGATGCGCAGCAGGGTGAGAAGGTTGGGAATTTGCCCCAATAACGCAGTCATCTTCCTTGTTGGACAGTTGTTTTCGAAACGCCGTAAGTATACGCTACAACGTAATTAATTCTCGCAGATGTGCACCAAATTGATGGATCGGCAAAAAGACCGGAACGAATCCTTCAGCTACCGCAATTCCGGGGTCGATATCAAGTGTGCGGATCGTCTCATTGAGACCGTCACGCCAGCGATGACACGCACTTCCCGACCGGGCTGGATCAGCATGCCGCGTGGCTTCGGCGCCTTGTTCGAGGTGCCTAAGGGATATCGCGACCCGGTTCTGGTGAGCGGTACAGATGGAGTTGGAACCAAGTTGAAAGTTGTTTTCGAACTTGATCGGCATGAAACAATCGGCATCGATCTTGTCGCCATGTGCGTCAACGACATCATCGCGCATGGTGCAGAGCCGCTTTTTTTTCTGGACTACTTCGCTACCGGTGAACTGGAAAGCGATACCGCCCGCGAGGTCATCGAGGGCATTGCAAGCGGCTGCGAGCAGGCGGGGTGCGCATTGGTGGGCGGTGAAACTGCCGAAATGCCGGGCATGTATGCGCTTGGAGAATACGATTTGGCGGGCTTTGCTGTGGGCGTGGTCGAAAAGGACCGCATCATCAATGGAGACGGCGTGTCGCCGGGAGATGTTATCATCGGTGCCGCATCGTCGGGTGTGCACGCAAACGGATTTTCGTTGATTCGCAATGTGATTGCTCAACGCAAGATTCCGTTGAGCGAGAATATTGGCGGAGTATCGCTCGGCGCGCTGCTATTGACACCGACCCGCATTTATGCCCGTGCTGTGCGCGAAATCTTGCAACAGGCGCGGGTTTCCGCAATTGCCCACATTACAGGCGGCGGAATGCCTGGCAACGTGAACAGAGTGCTGCCGGATGGAACTAAGGGAATCATCGATGGCCGGTCGTGGCGGCGTTCAGCGATATTCGATTGGCTGCAAGCTACGGCATCAATCGACTCGCACGAGATGCTTGCGACGTTCAATTGCGGCATCGGCATGGTTTTTGTGGCTCCTTCCGATGAAGCCGCTACCATCGTTAGAATCCTGGAACGTGAAGGCATCCAATCTTGGCAAATTGGTGAAGTTGTGGCATCGCAAGGAGCGGGGCAGCTTGAAATCCGTGGTTTGTAGTGCGCCGATCAAGATTGTTGCTTTGGCATCCGGTAAAGGCTCGAACTTGCAAGCGATTCTCGATTGTTGCGAGCAGCGTGAGATTGATGCGCAAGTGGTTGCCGTATTCAGCGATGTCGCTGGAGCGCGCGCATTAAGGCGCGCTAAGGCCAAAGGCGTTCCCGCAATCTGTCTAAGTGCAAAGGGGTTTGCAAGCCGTGAAGCCTATGATGAGGAACTTCGTCGCCAGATTGACGGATTTAATCCCGATTTGATCGTGCTGGCCGGATTCATGCGTATTCTTGGAGAACGATTCGTCAAGCGGTGGCCGTTTCGTATAATGAACGTGCACCCTTCGCTGCTTCCGGCGCACAAGGGCTTGCATACGCATCAGAGAGTTTTGGATAAAGGCGAAAAGCTGCATGGAGCGACCGTTCATTTTGTTACGCCTAAGCTGGATGATGGCCCCATCATTGTCCAGGCTGAAGTCGTCGTCGATGGCGACGACAATGCCTTAGATCTTCAGCGCAAAGTGCATCAGCGCGAATACCAAATCTATCCTCTTGCAATCCAGTGGTTTGCGCAAGGTCGACTGTCCGTGAAGGGACAAAGCGTTCTGCTTGACGGGCGACGATCGACGCAGCAGCATCTGGGCGCATACGACACCGTTGCGGGTGGCTAGATGAGAAAGTTGAAGTGCAAACGTTGGCGGGTCGGCATTGCGCTTTGGTCTTTTGCCGTCGCGATGCTCGGAGTTGTTCAAAGCAGCGCCACTGCACAGCAATTCGACCCGCCTCAGTTCGATGTCTCCTATGCGGTGATATTCGATGGCATTGATGCGGGCATGAGTCGCCGCTCCTTTCGAAAAGACGCAAGCGGCGTTGTTTCAGTTGCTCATGTTCTTGAAGTGAACTCTTTGTTGCAAATGCTCGGAGCCGACCCGCTGCGCCACATCATGGCTGCATCGATTCTGCCTGATGGGCGCGTGATGCCGCAACGATTCTTCTACTCAGACGAATCCGAAGGAAAGGGGCTATCCGAGGCGATATTTGATTGGGAGTCGCGCCAGTTGATTGTCGAGGGTGGAAAATATGCAAACAGTCGCGTCGAGCTGCCGCAGGCTGATGAAGTTCTAGATTGGGAATCTTGGTATCTTTCGTTGCTGCTGCGGCCCGTGCAGTCGTTTGCGGGACAAAAGGTTGCCATTGCGGAGATTGATGGCATCAAAAAATACACCTACGGGAAAGTTACCGCAGAAACTTTAAATACAGCCGTCGGTGCGTTTGAGGTGCACAAGCTGTCGATGACCAGAGACGATCGCAAGAACCGGGGCTTTACCGTGTGGCTTGCCCCTGAACTGGCAAATCTGCCAGTGAAGATTCAGCGCAAAAGGAAAGATCGGGTCAGCGAGTTGAATATCACGCAGGTCGACTGGATCGAATAGCCTGAGGACTGCTATTGCATTGCAGCTGGGCGCTGTTAAGTTTTCGCGAGCGACTTCTCGCCAATGCACTTAAGGTCCAGTTTGCCTCTTTTGACCGTGACGGTCAAACTGCCGCCGTCGGCGAGCTCGCCGAACAGCAATTCGTTTGCAATCGGCTTTTTCAGGTGTTCCTGAATGCAGCGTTGCATTGGACGGGCGCCCATTGCGGCATCGAATCCTTTCTCGCCTAGCCAGCTTCGCGCCTTGCTGTCGACATGCAGCATGACGTTCTTGTCCTGAAGCTGCTGCTCAAGTTCCATCAAGAACTTGTCGACAACCAGAAGAATGTTTTTTTCGTCCAGCGAATTGAACCGGATAATCGAATCTAGACGGTTTCTGAACTCGGGCGTGAATAGCTTCTTGATCGCCTTTTGATCATCCATCGAGTGATCTTGCTGAGTAAAGCCGATAGAGGATCGAGACATTTCGCTAGCCCCGGCATTGGTTGTCATGATGATGATGACATTGCGGAAATCCGCTTTGCGGCCGTTGTTGTCGGTCAGCGTGCCGTAGTCCATGATTTGCAGCATGATGTTGAATACATCGGGGTGCGCCTTTTCGATTTCATCAAGCAGCACCACCGCATGCGGTGCCTTGTTGATAGCTTCGGTCAGCTGGCCTCCTTGGTCGTAGCCGACATAGCCCGGAGGGGCGCCGACGAGGCGCGAGACAGAGTGCCGCTCCATATATTCTGACATGTCAAAGCGATGCAGCTCGATTCCAAGGGTGTGGGCAAGCTGCCGAGTCACTTCGGTTTTGCCGACCCCGGTCGGTCCGGTAAACAGGAATGACGAAATTGGTCGATCCGGGTTGCCCATGCCAGTACGCGAGAGCTTGATAGCGTCGCTCAATGCGTCAATGGCTTCATCTTGGCCGAACACAACCAGCTTCAAGTCGCGATCAATGTTGCGCAGTGCGCTGATATCGTCCGTTGACACGCTTCGCGGGGGTATTCGGGCAATTCTAGAGACAACTTTTTCGATTTCCTTGATGCTGACGGTGCGCTTTCGCTTTTGCACTGGCACCAGATGGGTCTGGGCGCCGGCTTCGTCGATGACATCGATGGCCTTGTCGGGGAGCTTGCGATCGTTGATGTGCCGCGCAGACAGCTCCGCCGCGGCGCGGATCGCGGGTAGCGTGTAGCGCACGTCGTGGTGCTGTTCGTAGCGCGATTTCAGACCGCGCAAAATTTTCACGGTATCCGGAATGCTCGGTTCGACGATATCGATTTTCTGGAACCTGCGCGCAAGCGCGCGATCCTTTTCAAACACGGTGCGAAATTCCGTAAAGGTGGTTGATCCCATGCATCGCAAGCCGCCCGATACCAGCAATGGCTTGAGGATGTTGGATGCGTCCATGGTCGCGCCCGAAGCCGCGCCCGCGCCAATAACGGTATGGATCTCGTCGATAAACAATATTGCTCCGGGGGCGTCCTGCAGCTCCTGAACCACGGCTTTAAGTCGTTCTTCAAAATCGCCGCGGTATTTGGTGCCGGCAAGCAGCGCGCCCATGTCGAGCGAGTAGATTTGGGATTCACTAAGCGCATCTGGAATGTCGCTTTCGACGATTCTTTTCGCTAAGCCTTCAGCAATTGCGGTTTTGCCGACCCCGGCATCGCCTACGAATAGGGGATTGTTCTTGTTGCGGCGGCACAGAATCTGCACAGTTCTCAAAATCTCGTCTTCCCGGCCGATGAGCGGATCAATCTTGTCGTTTCGAGCCAGTTCGTTCAGATTGCGGGTATACAGCGAAAGCGGGCTTGGTTCTTTTTCGGGCTGTTCCGATTCGACCGGAACTTCGCTGTCTTCGTCTGAAGGGGCGGCACCCGATTTGCCGATGCCATGAGAGACATAGCGCACGACATCGTAGCGCTGAACATCCTGAGCATGCAGAAAGTGAACCGCATTCGATTCGTTTTCACCATAGATGGCCACCAGTACCTGTTCGCAAATCACTTCTTTTTTGCCGGCATTTTGCACACTGAGCAATGCCCGTTGAAGCACGCGCCTAAATCCGTGTGTGGTTCTTGGCTCGGACTGCATTTCGCTAGTCATTTCAGGAACATGGTCGCGAATGAAAAACTCCAGCATGTATCTCAATTCGCCGACATCCGCATCGCAGGCGGCCAGAACTTTTTCCACGCCCTGGTCATCTAGAATGGACAGCAGCAGATGCTCAACCGTTACAAATTCGTGATTCTTTTCGCGCGCCATCGCGATGGCTTGATTCAGTCTTTCTTCTAGTTGTGTAGAGAACATGCTATTCGGGTTCCATCATGCATTGGAGGGGATGTCCTTCGCGCTCAGCGACCGCGAGGACGTCTCGCACCTTCATTTCGGCAATTTCGCGGGTAAACAGGCCGCATACGCCGCGTCCTGATTTGTGCACGATCAGCATCAGGCTGATCGCTTCTTGTTCCTGCATGGCAAAGACATGCCTGAGGATATTGACGACAAATTCCATCGGCGTGTAATCGTCATTGACCAGAACCACTTTGTAGAGCCGAGGTTTTTTAAGCTTCGGCTTTGCAACATCTATCTGTGGACCGCGTGTGGTGCTTATCGATGCAGGCATTGGCTAGCTAAATCTGAGAATTCATCAAACGTATAATTTGAGGATTATGTTTGGTTCTTATTATTGGACTTTGCCGGTATTGTACACCACGCAACTTCTGGTGCGTGGTGTCTGATTTGGTTAGAATGCAAAACGTACATGGCATTTCTTTTGAGGTTTTCAACCTTGCCGAGCTGGCCCATGCCGAGCAATAGCAAAACCAGGTCAGTCGCCATTGGCATGTCGGGCGGAGTGGACTCTTCCGTGGCGGCGGCGCTTCTGGTCGAGCAGGGATACGATGTGACTGGTCTTTTCATGAAGAACTGGGAGGAAGACGACAACGATGGCAACTGCAATGCTGAACAGGATCTCGCTGATGCCCGGCAAGTATGCAAGACGCTGGGCATCAATCTGGAAACGGTCAACTTTTCATATGAATACTGGGAACGGGTATTTTCCGGATTCGTCAGTGAACTGAAGTCGGGGCGAACCCCGAACCCTGACATTGTTTGCAACGTAGAAATCAAGTTCAAGGAATTTCCCCAGTGGGCGTTGCGCAACGGCACCGACTTTGTCGCTACGGGGCACTATGCCAGGCTGTCATGCGATGCCGATGGAATCAAGCTGCGCAAGGGGGCGGATTCAGACAAGGATCAGACCTATTTTCTATATGCATTGCATCCAGACGCTTTATCTAGGGCGATTTTTCCGGTTGGCCATTTGACTAAAGACGAAGTCCGTTTGCGGGCGAAGGAATTCGGTTTTTCAAATTTCAGCAAAAAGGGCAGCACCGGGATATGCTTTATTGGTCGGCGCAATTTCCGATCATTTATCAGCCGATACACAGGTTCGCAGCGCGGCGTGATCGAAACGCCGAATGGCAAGATCGTCGGCGAGCATGATGGTGCGTTTTTGTACACCATCGGTCAGCGCACCGGTCTTGGGATCGGTGGCCCTGGGCAGTCTTGGTATGTTGCGTCAAAGGATGTGAAGCGAAATGCGCTGATCGCAGTCCAAGGACATGATCATCCGCTGCTTTATAGCCGTGTTGTACGGGTGTCGGGATTGAACTGGATCAGCCGGCCAAAGGTGTTTCCGGCTGAAGTGGAGGCAAAGGTGCGCTATCGGGGCGAGGGGCAAAAGTGTCTGGTGCGCGAGGAGGGCGCTGATCAGGCGCTTGTCGAGTTTGAGGTGCCGGCAAGAGCGGTTGCGCCGGGCCAGTCGATTGTTTTCTATGATCAGGACGTATGCCTCGGCGGCGCTTTGATCGATCTAGCGCAAGCATAGGCGGTCATGTTTTCGGTTGGCTTGACCGGCGGTATTGGGAGCGGCAAGAGCACGGTTGCTGCAGAGTTTGCCAAGCGCGGCGTTTCGATCGTTGATCTCGACCTGATTGCCAGACAGATCGTTGCGCCCGGGCTGCCAGCGCACCGGGAAGTGGTTGAAGCATTCGGTCCCCAAATCGTGGAGCGGGGCGGTCGGCTGAACCGAGCCAAGTTGCGTCACGAAGTGTTCAGCGATTCCGCGAAAAAAACTGTTCTTGAGAATATATTGCATCCGCGAATCTATCGTCAGATGCAGCAAAGTTTGAAGCAAGTGGTTTCCGCCTATGGCATGGTCGTTATCCCGTTGCTTGCGGAAAGTTCGCGCGCATATCCTCTGGATCGGGTGCTGGTCGTGGATGCGGCGCAATCTGACCAGTTGCTGCGCGTGACCAAGCGAGATGACCAGACGGCTGAAGAGGTTCAACGGATTATCGAAGCTCAGGCGGTGCGCGGCGACCGCCTTGCGATCGCCGATGACGTGATTCAAAATTCTGGAACCCTGGAAGAGCTGGCCGAAAAGATCGATGCGATGCATCGGTTGTATCTGGAGCTGGCGCAGCAAAAAAGTTGTGAACGAGGATGAATTTCGATAAGAGTGGGCGCAACTTAATTGGGCGGCATGCAGCGCCGGCTCTATTCAGATTCTGCAGGCCCGATGTACGGCTTGAGGCGAGGTGTTTCATTTGAGTGACTTTAGATTCAAGATTGAATCGGCGGTATTCCCCATCGCAGGACTGGGCACCCGCATTTTGCCGGCAACCAAGGCAATGCCCAAAGAGATGCTGACGGTAGTCGACAAGCCGCTGATCGAGTATGCGGTTGACGAGGCTCGCTCAATCGGAGTGCGCAAGTTCATTTTCGTGGTGCATCCTGACAGAATGCAGGTCCAGCGTCATTTTTCGAAGAACAAGGAATTGGAGCAGGCGCTTTTGCAACAGGGAAAGCAAGCAGAGTTCGACCGCATCAAGCAGTCTACCTTGCCATCGGAGCAGATGCGCTTTCCGGTCCAGGAGGAACCGCTTGGTCTTGGTCATGCCGTGTGGTGCGCTCGAAAGCATGTTGGAGATGGCGCATTCGCTGTGATCCTTCCCGATGATCTAGTCTTGGGAGAGCGGTCGTGCATCAGGCAGATGGCTGAAGCGCGAAATGAGGTGGGCGGCAACATTCTGGCGACAGAGAAGGTGCCGCTTAAGGCAATCAGCCGCTATGGCTCGCTTGCTCCTGGCAAGCGAAACGGCAGCATCTACGAAGTGCTTGATCTGGTCGAAAAACCGCAACCTGAACATGCGCCTTCCGATCTGGCTGTGATTGGGCGATACATCTTATCGCCCACTGTTTTCAAGTTTCTTGCTCAACACAATCGCGGAGCGGGCAACGAAATTCAACTAACCGATGCGATGCGCAAGATGCTGATGGGCGAGCCTTTCCATGCCGTTGAGTTTGAGGGACGAAGATACGATTGCGGCAATAAGGCTGGATACGTCGCGGCGAATCTCGCCTACGGCTTGGCGGATGAGGCCTTGGCGAATGAATTGCGGCCGCTCATTCGTGAGGTTGTTGACAACGAAGATTAACTGCAGTCTTGGCGCCAATCGCCTTGTTTGCAGATCCGCTTCACCAATGTTCGGCAGATGCCTGGGCGCTCGGTTCAAGCACAAAGTCGAATCGCCCGCGCCATATGCCTTCCATGCGATCGAGGCGCACCAGCAAATCTTTTTTGAATCCCCAATCTCTCGCGTTATCGTGCGCATGGTCTGGAAAATAAAGCTGCGTTGTAAGCAGCAGTGTTTTGGGACCTTTAACCTTTAAATGCATGTGCGGAGTTCGGCCTGGATATTTTCCAGATTTAATCGTCAAAAACTGAAAGTTGCCGGAATCGTCCGTGTACTGGTACCCGCGGTAGCGAAAGCCACCGTTGTCGTATCGGCCATTTTCATCGCAATGCCAAATATCGATCACAGCGCCTGCGATCGGGCGGCAAGCAGGCAGCAGCACGAGTCCTTCGAGAGTCATCGGCTCACCCTGCGAGTCGGCTTCGATCAGATTTTTGCGCTGAGGCGTGGAAGGCTTGTAGAATGGCCTTTCGGCTTGTGATTGAGTGCCGGCTGTGCACTGAAGTGGCGGGTCAAGTGCAATTTGTACGGGTTCAATACATGTGAGACTTTTCAGGCGGCAAGCGCGCTTTGGTCGAAGTTCTTATTATGCGCCTGCATGGGCGCCGCTTGTCCGAGCGCCTGATGCGGCCGGCAGGCGTTGCAGAAGCGCTCGGCGGCCTGCGGCGAAAGTTCGTCGCGGATAGGATCGAGACGACAGCATCTGCGGTGCGGGCCTTCGGCTTGCATGGCGCATTCCCCGCCTTTCGGTTGCTGGATTTGTATTGCAAGCACTATGCTGCCTGAAAAATTTCGCGCGCCCGCATGCATCTGAACCCCCTTAAAACCGCGTTAGGGCGGCTGCAAAAGGGGATAAAGCCTTTGATAATGCGGGTTGCTGCATCAAGGAGCATTTCACCCGCTGGGCGGGTCCGGCCGGGGGGCAAGGCTTCATGGACATCCAGTGTCCTGCAAGATTTCCGCCGCCGATGACGGCCTGGCGGCGCTGGGCGAGCCGGTGCGCAAGCTCGGTCTCGATGCCCGTTTCGAGCGGCCGGTGCCGGGCGGCGGCCCGGGTGAGCCTGCCTGGCGACGTTCATGATGCTGCGCGAGGAGCGGCCGCTGATGGAGTTGCTCGGCCGGCATGAACTCGACCGCCCGCAGGGCGGCGACGCCCTGTCGCGGGGCGGCTGGATTTGCCGAGTGCTAGCGACGAGCTTCCACCAGCGGGACGACTCGCCGGCGGCCCTGCTGCAAGGCGGGCAAGATCTTGCATCATGTCAGAAGCCGCGGCTTAAGCTGTGCGACGCGGCCGGCATGATCCCGGCGATGGCCCTGGCGCCGCAGCCGCCGGAAACGCAAAACAGCATCGCGGCAAAAAGCCGCCGCGCCCCGGATTTCGGCGAAAATTCGCCCGCAAAATCTCTAACGCGGATTTTGTCCGCAAAACAGTTGACAGATCGAAGAATCGATGCTATCATTCAAATCATGCTCATATGCTTGAGCAGATCAAATATTCAAAAGGAATTCCGGTCAGAAGGAGGGCATCAGGATGAAACAGCTGAAAATGAAAGCAATGATGATGGCGGCGGCATTCGGTTTTGGAGGAATCGCCCTGCTCGCAGGCATCAGCCCGCAGCCGGCCGCGGCATGGTTCGCGAGCGGCGACCGCGAACCTTCAAAATATGCGCGTCATGTCGCCTGCAACGAGGCCTGGCGCGCGTCCCACGCATACAAGGTGCAAAAATGCCAGCTGCGCAGCGTGCACTGGGATTCCTACCATAACAAGCCGGGATTTTTTGGCAGTTTCATGGCTGGATCGACCTGCTGGGTGCATGTCGAGTGCGATTTCGGCAGGCGGCCCGGGGTGAATATTTTTCCGAAGGGCATGCATCAAGGAAAAATCAAGATGAATGACGTGCACAAGCTCCGCCAGTGCAAGCACGATGCGTCGCTTGTCAATACTTCCTGCGCCCCCCTGACGAAGGAACATGTCGACCAGGCGGTCGCCGACCATGAAGAAAGAATGAACAACTTCTGGACGTGGGTGTTCAAGAACTGGGACGGATCGGGCTGGAACGGTCCATGAGCCCCTGGTTTGCATTCTGTGTTTGACACGGGTCGGCGGCGATGCATTCGCAGGGCCGGGCGCCTGGTCCCGCAATGAAATTGAAATGTGCAGCCCGAAATCCGCGCTAGAGTTTTTTGCGGCCAGATTTTCCGCCTGAATCAGCGGGTTCGGGAAGATTCCGGGGTTCGCGCCGGCGAGGCCGGGCGGGTTTGCGGCCGCGCCGGAGCCAGAAGAGGCGGCAGCGGTTCTCCGTAATCGTCTCGAGGCTCGCCATCAGGGTCTCGAAGCAGTGCGCCGGCGAGCCGTCTGCAAGCTGCCCGGCGCGCGCCTTTTCAGGGCCGCCGGCGAACGCGCCGGTCGCCGGCCAATTCGGCATCGGCGAAGGTCGGCGGCCGCCATGCCCCGCACATGTGCCACTCGACATGGCAGGCCAGCATGCGCAAGAACAGAGGCGCCCGCCCCTTCCCTTCGGACTGCGTCCTGCGGGAAGGGGCGGGCAGTCCCGCATGTATCTGACCCCGAACAGGCAAAGGCAGCCTCCTTCGCGCCGCGGGGTGAATTTTGGAACGGCCGCCGGGCTTGAAAATACGGCTGATGTCCCGCGCAATGCCGGCATGACCAAGCGCGGCAAGGACAATCTTCGCCGGAAAATCGGATTGCGGGCATTCGCGATCGTCATTCCCGGTTCCATTATCCTTCTTTGAAGCGTCATCCCTACGGTCGCAAATCAGGAGGGAGCTTGTATGCATTGCCTGGCAATGATGGAATCGTGCCGCTAAGCACCCTTAGCTGACAGCGAGGGACGCGGAGTATTGGCCCGTGTCAAGTAATCTGTATAAGCTCCAAAGAAAAGAGGCTGCATGCCGATCGCCGGTCGCATTGCCGATATCGGGATGGCGATAGCCGCAGAGTTCAGAGGCGGCTCGTTTACTGAGCTGTCCAGCATCGCCGCCGCGAGTGCCGGAATCTGCCCTGACAATGACTTGGCGTAAACTCGCTCGCAAAAAATTCCGCATGTATTGAACCTGTACAGCATCTTAGCGTACGGCGGTATAATTGCACAATGGAAAGTTTCGAGCAAGCGCTGACATTCGACGACGTATTGCTTGTCCCGGCACGATCTTCGGTCCTGCCTTCAGATGCATCCCTCACGACCCGACTCACCAAAGGGATCGAACTGAACATCCCGCTGCTTTCGGCTGCCATGGATACGGTTACCGAATCGGCCATGGGCATCGCCTTGGCGCAGATGGGCGGTCTTGGCGTGATTCACCGAAACATGTCGCCGGAAAAACAGGCTTCCGAGGTCAGAAAGGTTAAGCGGCATGAAAGCGGCGTAGTCAAAGATCCGATTACGGCGAGCGCGGAAATGACTATCGCCGAGGTGTCGGAATTGATGACAGGTCACGGAATTTCAGGGTTGCCGGTCATGGACAACGGCGATCTAGTCGGCATCGTCACCAATCGCGACATGCGCTTTCAGACGCGTAGCGACCAGCCGGTTACCAGCGTCATGACGCCTAAGGCAAGGCTTGTCACAGTCAGGGAAGGGGAGTCGAAAGACCACATCCTGCATCTGCTTCATCGGCACCGGATCGAGAAGCTGCTGGTTGTCGATGAACGCTACACGCTTCAAGGACTGATCACGGTTCGCGATATTCTCAAGTCCGAAAGCTATCCCGACGCATGCAAAGACGCTGATGGTCGCTTGCTAGCCGGGGCTGCGATCGGTGCTAGTAGCGCGGATTTGGAACGGGTGGTCTTGCTCTGCGATGCTGGTGTGGACGTGATTGTCGTCGATACCGCTCACGGGCATTCCGAACGTGTAATGGATCAGGTTAGAGTCGTGAAGTCCGCGCATCCGGATGTGCAGGTGATTGCAGGCAATATAGCGACTGCTAAAGCCGCATTGGATCTGATCGAATGCGGTGCCGATGCAGTCAAAGTGGGCATCGGTCCCGGCTCGATTTGCACCACGCGGGTGGTTGCAGGCGTTGGCGTTCCGCAGATCACCGCCATCGCGGAGGTTGCGCGCGCTTTGCGCGACAGCGGCATTCCGGTGATCTCAGACGGCGGAGTTCGGTATTCGGGCGATATCGCCAAAGCAATTGCAGCGGGTGCCGATAGCGTTATGATTGGCGGCTTGCTTGGCGGCACCGACGAATCTCCAGGAGACATTGAAGTCTACGAAGGGCGAACCTATAAATCCTATCGCGGCATGGGCTCGATTGGCGCCATGGCGGGCGGGTCGAAAGACCGGTATTTTCAAGATGGGCAGTCTGATCAGTCCAAGCTTGTGCCCGAGGGCATCGAGGCCAGGGTTCCGTATCGCGGCTCAGTCTCGAACATCGTCTATCAGTTGCTCGGCGGTTTGCGCTCCAGCATGGGATACACTGGCAGCGCCGATGTGAAGTCGATGCAGCAAGAAGGACGCTTCGTGCGCATAACCAATGCCGGAATGCGCGAGAGCCATGTGCATGATGTTGAGATTGTGAAGGAATCGCCAAACTACCAGCGAAGCTGACCGATCTGTGTCGCACGGTTACCTATCCAGCATTCCCGCTGCCCGAATTCTTGTATTGGATTTCGGGTCGCAATACACGCAGCTGATCGCGCGCAGGATCCGCGAATGCGGCGTATACAGCGCTATCTACGCCTGCGATGTTCCGTTTAGCGAGATCGAAAAATTCAAGCCGTCAGGGATTGTTCTTTCGGGCGGACCGGCTACGGTGACCGATGAGTGTTCGGCTCGGGCCGATTCCCTGCTGTTCGAGATGGGCCTGCCGGTTCTTGGCATCTGCTACGGAATGCAGACCATGGCGGCGCAACTAGGAGGGCAAGTCGAGAACGCGATGGTTCACGAGTACGGCTTTGCGCGGCTTGAAGTGGTAAGCCCATCCGATTTGCTCCGCGACTTTGGGTGCGGCGATTCGGACCAGAAAGATTATCAGGTCTGGATGAGCCATGGAGACAGGGTGATCAAGATGCCCGAAGGCTTTCAGCTTATCGCTGAATCAGAAAATTCGCCGGTCGCGGCAATAGCGGATGTCAAAAGGCACCTGTATGGATTGCAGTTTCACCCGGAGGTGACCCATACGGTTTTGGGCAAGCGCATTATCTCGCGCTTTGTTCATGATATTTGCAAGTGCAACTCAGAGTGGAGCGCAGGTGAAATCATCGAGCAGCAGGTGGCCCGCATTCAAGAGCAGGTTGGTTCGCAGCGGGTGATTCTGGCGCTGTCGGGCGGTGTGGATTCCTCAGTCTGTGCGGCGTTGCTGCATCGTGCGATAGGGGATCAGCTTCATTGCATTTTTGTTGATAACGGATTGCTGAGATTGAATGAGACTGAGACCGTCCAAAAAGCAATGACTGACCAAATCGGTGTGAACTTGACTGTTGTCGATGCTAGTGATAGGTTTTTTGAAGAACTTGAAGGTGTTGACGAGCCTGAAGCCAAGCGCAAGGTGATCGGACGTGTGTTTATAGATATTTTTCAACAGGAGGCGGCAAAGATTGAAGGTGCAATCTGGCTGGCTCAAGGGACCATCTATCCGGATGTGATTGAGTCGGCTGCGTTGCGCACAGGCAAGGCGAAGGTGATCAAGTCTCATCACAATGTCGGCGGCCTGCCCGAATCACTTCATTTGAAGCTGCTGGAACCGCTGCGCGAGCTATTCAAGGATGAAGTTAGAACGATTGGGGCAGAACTCGGGGTGCCGGAGGATATCTTGTATCGCCACCCATTTCCAGGCCCTGGGCTCGGTGTCAGGATTCTTGGTGAGGTAAGGAGGGAGTATGCGGAAACCTTAAGGCGCGCGGACGCGATATTCATTGAGGAATTGCATAACAACGACCTTTACTACATTGCGAGTCAAGCGTTTGCGGTTTTTCTGCCTGTCAAGTCGGTCGGTATCGTTGGAGACAATCGGGCATACGAATATGTCATCAGCCTGCGCGCCGTACAGACCGAAGACTTCATGACAGCGAATTGCCTGAGAATTCCCTACGATGTGCTAGAGCTGGTGTCGCGGCGGATTGTTAACGAAGTGCCCAAAGTTAGTCGAGTTGCCTATGACATATCAAGCAAGCCGCCGGCGACGATCGAGTGGGAGTGAGGTCGCGGCTTAATCCGCAAATATTGGGGTGGGCAAAATTACGTACTGATAAAAAACAAGTGCAGGCGGCAGGAACTTTCGTTTCCAGAACCCAATCCGGTTTCGCTCCATGCCTCGGTTTTTTCAAAAGAAAACCCTGGCAAACTTCCACTAGAATTTCTGTTATCTCAGCGCGGTGATGCCGCCTTGGTTTAGTGTCTTTTACTAAGCTTCTAAATCAAGAGCAATTCTCGGCTCCATAACCGGCCTGCCTGGCGGTGAGGGCTCAAGAAACGTTATGTTGTAGTAAAAATCGTCAAGTGCAATAAACTTTCCATGCTCTTCTGCCCACTCCCTCATTCTGCGGTTGCAACTGTGCCGCCAAGATAGAACTTCAATGCGCCAGCCGCGCTTGCGCATACGTTCAAGGTCTGCATGGAATCCTACGCCTTGCGAGAAACCGCTGCCATCTCCTGTAAGCAGAACAACAATTCCTGGATTTCCGTTGTAGTCGAGAGCATCGCGAAGCATAGCGCTTTGTAACACTTGGTCTACGCCTTGTTCTCCACCTTGCAAAGCGCCCCGCTCAAGCAATTGCACTTCGAAACCTTCGTTTTCTAGCTGATTCCAGACATGTTTCAGTTCTGGTGGAACTGATCCGACAGCGACTGCATGCTCTATTTCCCGTCCGCCCCGAGCAAGATCAAGAAGGTTTTTAAAATGTAGTCGTACACGAAAACGTGAGTGTTCGCCTTCTATATTGATAGCGGCTTGCTGAGCACTTATAAAAATATTTGAGTTGTCCCAGTAGATAAAAACTTTTTCCATTTGAAATGAACCTGCAAAATATTCAAGCGGATCCCTCTGCCTTAAAATCGCGTTAGGGTAGCTGCAAAAGGGGATAAAGCCTTGCATAATGCGGGTTTTTAACAAAATCACATTTCACCCGTTGGGCGGACCCGATCGGAGCAAGGCTTTATGGACATCCAATCATACAAGATTTCGACCACGAAAGACAAATCGGCTTCGCGAAGCGGCCTGGCGGCGCTGGCCGAGCCGGTGCGCAAGCTGGGGCTCGCGGCATCCGGCCGCTGCTGGAGCTGCTCGGCATCCGCCGGCTGCCGGGCGACGACGCCTTGGGCCGGTGGCTGCGGCGCTGCGGAGCGGAGCGGCGCACGCTGCACGCCCTGACGCTGGCGGACCGCCGGCTGCTTGCGGTCGCGCTGCACCACCGCAAAAGGGCGGCCCTGGACATCGATGCGACCGCGGCGCTGCGAGAAGTCTTCGGCGGAGTTCACGTACAAGAAGGAGCGGGGCTACATGCCGATCGTCGGCCATATCGCCGAGACCGGCATGGCGGCGGCGGCGGAGTTCAGGGGCGGCCCGGTCTCGCCGAACGCGCGCAACTGCGAGTTCGTCCGCCAGTGCGAGCGGGCCCTGCCCAAGGGCGCCGAGGCGCATCGCGCCCGCATCGACGCGGCGGGGTATCAGGCGAGGATCATCAACCGCTTCACGAGCCGGGGAATCGGCTACGCGATCCGCGCCAGGCTCGATGCGAGCGTGGCCGAGCAGATCAGGGCGCTGGACGAGTCGCGGTGGCAGCCCTTCATCGAGCGCGACGGGACGGCGAGCGAGGCGCAGCAGACGGCGCGGTTCCTGCACTCGATGAACGGCACGCCCGAAGCGTTCGCGGCGGTGGTGCAGCGGAGGCGAAAGTCCGGCCGGCAGGAGCTCGAGCTCGACTGCCCGCAGGCCGGCGACACCCTGTCGCAGGGCGGCTGCGTCTGCCGGGCGCTGGCGACCAGCTTCTACCGGCGGAGCGACTCGCGGGCGGTCCGCTGATGCAACCGCAGAGGCGACGACTCCGAAAACCGCATCCGCGAGCTTCGCAGCGGCTTCGGCGCGGCGCATCCCCCGTGCAGCGACTTCCATGCCAACGCGCTGCATTCCGCGCTGCGCATGCTCGCCTTCAACCTGTTCGCGCTGATGCGCCAGGCGCTGGACGCGAGCTGCGAGTCGATGCGCATCGAGACCTTTCGCCGCCGGCCCTGCTGCAGGGCGGGCAAGATCGCGCGCCATGCCCGAGGCCGGGCCTTGAAGCTGTGCGACGCGCGGGCGGCGCGGCGGCTTAGCGACGCCATCGGCATGATCCGGGCGATGGCCCTGGCGCCGTAGCCGCCGGAAACGCAAAAAAAAAGCATCGCGCGCACGACAAAAAAACCGGCTGCGTCCCGGCGCGTTGCGGACTGTCATTGATCTTTCGCCCCGGTTCCGCTCCTCCGCCCTTTTCGCCCGCGAAGCCCGCCCGGCATCGCCGACGCGAGCGCCGGAATTCCCCCGCGCCTCGGATTCAGGCGAAAATCCGCCCAAAAAAATCTCTAACGCGGATTTTGGGCTCTGCTTTAACCTGTTACCTGTCAGTTATCGGAGGCATGTCCATATAAAATAATGAAGCGGGCACTTTGAAGTTGATTCACGTCGGCATAGTGCGACAGACTAGATAAATCCAGTTCGAACAATCAACCTGTCAAGGAGCATCTAGATGAAGAATATACAGCAAATTCATCAACTCGGTGTTTATCTGGCAAGGAATGCCGTTCAGATCTATGCGGCGGATTCGCTCGCGGTGTATGAGACGATGAGTCTCGCAGATGAACTTCGTGCAGGGTAAAACCGTGGAAAGTAGGCAAAGACCCAACCTGTTTGATTTTGCGACTAAGAAACTCGCCCAAGATGCTGTAATTGCCCACATGATGTCGTGGGCCAATCCTAAAAATTCTCATAGTATTCTGCACGCATTGGGAATCAAGTTACTTAAATCGCTTCTTAAGAAGCCTTAAAGGAAACAGAAATTCCTGAAATTCAATCAGTCAATGTGGAACTGCAATGCAAGAGAATTGATTTGCTTGTGAAAATCAATGATGCTGGGCCCTCCCCAAAACTCATGGCCGTTATCGAAGATAAGGTTGATACAGAAGAACATTCTGATCTAGGTAAGTCGGCACATGAAGTGCGCTAAAGAGATATATCCGGACGAGAACACTAAGATTGTTGCTTGTCTTATTGAAAACAGGAAATGCGTCGAGCATTGGAGCGTCGGCAGCAAATGAAGAGTTTGGTTTTTTCTCAAGAACTGATCTTTTGGAAGCGTTGAAGAAGCATAGCGATACGAACAACGCAATCATTGATGATATTTTCGTGCATCGTGTTCGCATTGAAAAACTCACAAATCGATTTTCGAAAACCAAAGTCAACCAATGGAGTGAACAAGACCCGAAAATTCATGGAGTTTTACAACGCTTTGGAAGACAAAATGCAACGAGACGATTGGTGGAAAGAGCGAGGGAGTTGGGGTTGGCATGATGTTAACAATCCGCAAGGTGGTTTTTGTTGCATGCCGCTCGCTGGTTTCAATGTAGAGTTTGATCGATAAATTACTTGCATATATCTTCAAATTGAAGGTGCCGCGCGATTGACACTTCGCATTGGACGTTGGGAAGAAGGCCAGGCAAAGGTAGACAGTAGCCTGATGCACAAGTGCCTGGACAAGATTCAACAATGCCTTGACGAGTCAGAGAGTGCTGGATTTATGGCCTCCAAAGCGGGCAGGTTCAGAGGCGGTCAGTCTGGCGCGGTGGCAAGTTTTGGATTTGGCGACTAGCAAGCGAGTTTCGTTGCACAAAATGGTCACGGTTGCGTCAATATGGAAAAAACAATCGGAAATCTCAAGAAAGCAGTGGAATTTACCGAAACATTCACAAACCGTTTGTTGCATTGAATTGACCGGATATTGTGAAAAAAAAACAGACTCAGCATGGATGCGTGCTGCTTTGGCGCTTGCGAACGAGGCAAGATTGGCAAACGAGGTTCCAGTCGGCGCGATTGTGGTGCTGGATGGCCAGATCGTCGGGAAAGGCCATAATCGCGTGATTGCCGATTGCGATCCCACCGCGCATGCAGAAATTGTCGCCCTGCGGTCCGCCGCCCTGCAAACATCTAACTACCGAATGCCGGAAGCGGAACTGTATGTGACACTTGAGCCTTGCGCGATGTGCGCCGGCGCAATCATCCAAGCGCGAATCAGACGGGTTGTGTTTGGGGCCCTTGATCCGAAATCAGGAGCCGCAGGATCTGTCTTGCAGATTCTCTCCAACGAGCTTTTGAACCATCAATGTGAAGTGATTGGCTCGGTGCTTGAGGGCGAATGCGCCCACATGCTGCAAAGCTTCTTTTCGGAAAAGCGAAATAAAGCGCGATAGCGAAGTTGGCATCGCGTAGCGCAATAGTCGCTTGGCAACGATTCTCGCAATCGGACCATGCGCAGAACTTTGCGTCAAATGTTCCAAGTACCGGCATCGAATCTGCGATAATGCGGCGAGTCTGCGCACTTTATCAGAGCCAGCATATCCAATGCGGAGAGGTACCGAAGTGGCCATAACGGCGCGGACTCGAAATCCGTTGGGGGCAGTAGCTCCACGTGGGTTCGAATCCCACCCTCTCCGCCAGTATGCAATTTTTTAGAGTCTACATTTGTCTACATTTACCCCATAAACAACTGCATTAAAAGGCATTTTATGACCTTGTCAGTCCATTGACATTTTCTGCTATCCGCGCTATGAAGGTGGTATAAACGCATGGATATCACCATAATGCGACGAGCAAAAAGATTCACCGTGGCGAGTTTCGCCAACCTGACGCACGATGGCTTGACCCCTGCTTCCCAACGAGTATACGAAGGCGATGGCTCCGGCCTGTGCATCAACCTCCGACCGGAAGGCACGAAGTCCTGGATTCAAATCATCGCCGTGCGCGGCAAGCGGCGGCACATCGGATTGGGACCGTATCCGCTGATCTCGCTCAAGGAAGCGAGGGAGAAGGCGTGGGCGAACAAGCGCCTCGCCCATGAGGGGAAGACCCCATTGAAGAACTTGTCGGCACCAAGCATGCGCCGAACTTCAAGACACTTGCTGAGCAAGTCATCGCGCTTCAGTCCGCGGACCACGCCAGCAGGAAGTCAAAGGCGCAGTGGGATTAGTCGCTCGCGAGCTACGCCTCCCCGAAGATCGGCAGCAAGCTGGTTGCTGCCATCACCGTTGCCGATGTCATGTCGTGTTCAGGCACCGAATTGACAATTCGGCCAAGAAAGCGCTGATGCTGTTCCCCAAGAAAAGAGCGAAGGTGCAGCACCATAAGTCACTGCCTTGGCGCGATGTGTCGGAAGCAATCAAGGTGGTTCGAGAAAGCGGCGCTTAGAGCGCAACCAAACTCGGCTTTGAGTTCCTTGTATTGACCGCCGCCTGTTCAGGGGAGGTGCGGGGAGCGACATGGGATGAGATCGACTTCGGTGAAAAGACGTGGACCATCCCTGAAGCACGCATGAAAGCGGGTGTCGAGCGCCGTGTGCCGCTCGCGCCTAGGTGCATGGATATTATCGCGGAGGCCCGCAAGCTCGTCCACCCTCGTCCTCTTGTCCGTGAACTGAAGGGGTGCAAGCTCGTATTTCCAAGTTTGAAGGGGAGACCGCTATCCGACTCGAAAATGTCGAAGCTGGTGCGCGAGAACGGCATCCTCGCCGTGCCGCATGAAGTTTTCGGGATTGGGCATCGGAGACCGCCGACACGCCCCATGTCGTGATGGAAGCGGCGCTTGCGCATACGATCTCGTCGGCGGTGGAAAGGGCGTATGCGCTGTCTGACCTGTTCGACAAGCGGCGGGAGCTGAGCATTGCGGAGGTGCGCTGTGAGCTCGGCAACGCAGGCATGCAAATTACGGGATGAAGAATTGGGGAATTACATACAAGACGATCCCTACGAGCCATGTATCGTTTTGTATGTAAGCCCCTTCCTTTAAGGACTTGTGGATTATGTCAGACAAACTGACTCGGCAATTACCAGACAGCGTAATGCCTGCATTACGGTTATGTGTCCCGTCTTTCTCGTCTATAGAAAAGGAAACAGACATGCGCCTCATGCTTGGTTGTGGCACTGCGCTGGCCAGTCGCTGGCATCATAGGGTGAGCACAGACCTTGACTTTTTTCTGTACGCCCCGAAACTATCCGCACTCCGTTACATTGAACATGCAGCGGTTGTATTAGAGAACATGCCTCAAGTGGAACGGCTTCAAGTCGCCAACTTCCATCTATCCTTTCAGGTGGCAGATACGCCTGTGAGCCTGTTCACGGCAACTTCATTGACGGGCGAACCTGTCGTTGAAGATGAGTCTGAAACAGGTGTGCTGCTTGATTCGTCACTTGAAATCATGGTAAAGAAAGTGATGGGCCGAATGTTCGAACTTGGGGACTTTCTCGATAGGGACATGTACGATCTCTGCATTGCGTCGCATCTTGTTCCTGATCTCAGCGATTCACTTTGGAAGATGGTCCCAGAACGACAAAAAGCACAGCTTGCGGACGAATTGAAAAAACTCGCGAGACAAACGATGCGCATGAGCGGTAGACCTGTCGTGGAACCCAAGTACCCGTACATCGCAAGGCATGTGTGGTCGTGCGGAGAAACGCTTGTTCGCAATGGTTCGATCCCATCGAATTTCTTTACAACAGAAGACGATGAGCACGGACTTTCCCGGTGAGTGCTTTTCCCCCAAGAGACCATCCGCCGTTGCCTTTGACACATTTCATGTCAGACATGGCACGAGAGCGACATGCGTTCGATCCGGGACCGATTCAGTTGCTCATCAATAAGCATGCGGCAGGGGTGTAGCCCCGACCAAGTGCTTCCCAACTTACAAGTTGGATGAACAACGAATCCGCTGTGCCTGAGCAGTACCATGTGGCGATCCGTGACACAGTAGCCAAAATGTCTGGCCATGACTGCATGATCTTTGTGCAAAATGCAGGGTCATCAATTCGTGGGTTTGCACACTTG
Organism: Arenicellales bacterium; assembly: GCA_965214875.1. Lineage (GTDB taxonomy): Bacteria > Pseudomonadota > Gammaproteobacteria > Arenicellales > JAJDZL01 > CBDAUN01. The sequence goes on from OZ243980.1 coordinate 600,246, forward strand.
CTACATGCGACAGGCGCATTTACAGATCGAGTCGTCCATTATGTTGATCAGTTTTCAGACATTGGCGACAATCGCCCTCGACGGGACAATGGTTATGCATTTTCTCGGATAAGTTGACGAGGTGGCGAGGTCGCTCGTCCTGCCCCCCCCCCCCCCCCCCGCATTCAAGATGCTCGGCATTGGCGAACTTCGTGACAGTGCTGTCACTAGATTCGCCAGTGTTACTTTCGTTGTACAGAACTCGTCTTCAGGTCGAGCTTCCGTGACTGGGCCTCGGAGATCACCGACACGCCTCGCGCCGTGATGGAGGCGGCACCTGGCGCACACGATACCGGGCGCGGTGGAGCGCGCGTAAGCAGGACAGACTTCTTCGACAAGCGGCGCAGCCTGATGCAGGCGTGGGCGGGCTTTGCCGCGATTTGAACACATGCTGTAAGCTGCGGCGTTGTCCAATGTGGACACGCCCTGGCGAAACCGGCAATGAAAAGGGCGGCCGAAGCCGCCCCTTCCGTGCTTCGGCCAGCGCCGCTTCACCGTATGTCAAAGGTGAAGTCGCACCACGCGGCATAGGGCGGGATGCCCGCCTCCCGCGCCTCCGGCGTGGGCCAGATGGCCGGGCCGCAGTTCTTGCCTCCCCCCTTGAAGGTGGCGAAATACCCACTAACGTTGAAATGAACCGCGTCGACGCTTGGTATTGGCTCCCTCGCCTGTTGACATATGCCGCTCCCGCTGTGGCACACCTTGCCCCAGATCCGGACGGTGAACATGCCGGTGGAGGGGATATGTCTGCCGGTCGGCACATTATCCGCGCCCTGCTGCGGATTCGGCGGACAGGGATCGCTTCCACGATTGGCCGTGTACGTTCGTCCACGAACGGTGACTGTTCTCGAGCATTTTGGCTGGCCCCAGTACGTGCAGGCTTCGGCGATGGGCTGGCCGTGGGTGTACTTGCCGGTGGCGTTGTGGAAGCCGACCAGCCGCGTCGCCTCCCCGCTGCCATACGCGCACCGGGATCCGGATCCCACGCCGAGGATCGTGGTGCCGGGCCAGTCCAGGGCCTCGATGTCCAGGTCGCGGATAGCACTCGTAGCTTGCATGTCGGTGAATAGGGTGCCGTTCAGCGAGGTGACCGGGTTCCCGTAGTCCCTGCCCTCGTTCTCCAGGACCACTGTGAGGTAGTCGAAGTTACCGGGGAACCTGAATGTCTGCGCCGCAGCGGGCCCGGCCACAAGGGCGAGACCGGCGGCTAGGGAGACCGCCGCCAGCAGCAGAAGGGTTGTCAACTTGGCGAGAGGGGGGGGGTAGATGAATGTCGTAAAGTGTTCATGTTCTCGTCTCTGAATTTGAATGATATTGCCGCGATTGTAGCATTTTGACACTCCTCTTTGCAAAATGATGTACTGGTTCAATACATATGAGACTTGTCAGGCGGTAAGCGCGCTTCGGTCGAAGTTCCGGCTATGGCCTGCATGGGTGCCATTGGTCCTAGCGTCTGAGGCGGCCGGCAGGCGTTGCAGTAGGCGTTCGAACTTGCGCCGCCGCTTTCCGCTGTGAGGGCCCGCCCATTCCCTTCGGACTGCGTCCTTTGGGAATGGGCGGGCAGTCCCGCATGTATCTGACCCCGGACAGTTGCAAACTTTCCTTGATCAATCCCTAACAAAGAGGAGAGAGAATGATGATCTGGACTCAGAAAACACTGAAACGCACTGTGACATCTTTTGCGACATCTGGTCACGCAAATTATGTATAAAAATATAATTAAAACATATACTTATGCATAAATTCTCCTAATTACCACTCAACATAAGTCATGTTTCAAAGGCTTTTCCAGCACGGACCGCCTTCTTAAGGTGGCGCCGGTTAGCCGCGAGGCGGCAGAACGCCGGAAAATCGCTCAAGCCGAGGCGTTTCTGGATCGGAACAAAGTTTCATTACGCGGGATTTATGATTATTTATCAAATATTTAAATCGAAGCAGCCATGCTGAAAAACAAACTTATGATTCGTGGTAATTAGGTAAATTTTTTAATTCATCTCTCCGCCATTTACTCAAGCCATGCGCTGCGAGCCTGTTGAATTCGGCTTTGTTCGCATTTACTCAGCTCATGAACAGCGGAAGTCGGGCTACAGCGCGATCACGCATAGCGCTAAAGCCTCGAAACCTTCAACCAATGCATGGCACGAGTTGCCGGAAACACCCCGATCATCCCGGTTGGCAATTCGCTGACTGACTGATAGCAGAACTGCACTGACTAAAATCAGCACCAAGGCATCCAGCCCGCCGATCAGCAGACATAGGCCCGCGCTTGCCGCAATCGCGAGGTATAGGTGATTTTTCTCGACTCTGACTGCGGAAATCCCTGCGTAGTTTAACGGTTCTTTGATATCTGCCATGAATAGGAGCGCGGCGACTGAAGCTCGTGCCGTGATGCAGGCGACAACGATTGCTGCCCACTCCCTCGACGAGATGACGCTGATGAGTGCGGAAAATTTGACGATCAGGACGGCGACAAGCGCCAGGATCGTGATTCTCTGACCTGATTCGCCATGTTTCGATTGCGGCATCCATTCCTTTATCGCGGATGGCAGATGTTCAAGGTGCATTCCGCCAGAAACAATAACCCAGGCGATTAGCACAATCGCAGCAGCGATTGTCGAGTTTGCTGAACTCAGTAAGCTTTGCAAAACAGCTAGCAATATTCCGATTGCGAGGCCGACCGTCGAATGCCATAGAAGAGATTGATCGACATCTTCTGGTTCGATTTTGCCCTGATCAGGCAACCGAACCCATACGAGGGATCTAGCGGCGAACCGAAATCGTCGCCACCAGGCGTCTAATCGAAAATTATCCACTGAGGTATGACTTGCGTACTATGCGCGAGCTGCGATCTGAATGCGATAATCCAATATTGCCTGAGAAGCCAAGAGGCGGCGTTTATATGAACAGGCAACAGCGAAAACAGTCGCATTCTATTTGCACGGTCGATGCAGAAAATCGTTTTTCGATGCATGTGAGCAAAGTTCAAAAGCCAGTGATCGCATTGCCTCGACCACTTTATGATCGGAACAGCATATTTCGGCATGGCGCGGGTTGATTTCATCAACTGCTTCGGTTGCATGAGTTCTCTAAATTTAGCTAGCCGGAAATGGAATCAGGTGTTGGGCGCTTCACTCGACTGCCTCTATATGGCATGCGGTCTGCGCTGATTATCAGCGCAGACCGCATAAAATCAGATTGACCATCTCGAATGCAATGGTCGCAGCCGCGAGCGATGTGATTTCCGCATGGTCATACGCCGGGGCGACTTCAACAATATCTGCACCGACAGTCTTGATGCCGCTTAAGCCACGAATAATGTTGAGCAGTTCTCGGCTAGAAAGGCCGGCCACTTCCGGTGTGCCGGTGCCAGGCGCATGCGCAGGATCAAGCACATCGATGTCGATTGAGAGATACAACGGACGATCGCCAACCCGGTCGCGTATGCGCTGAGCGACGTGGCCGGGCCCTTCCTCATTCAATTCATCGCAATGAATGACTTTGAAGCCAAGTTCCGCATCGTTCTTCAGATCGTCTCGGCTGTAAAGCGGCCCGCGAATCCCGACATGCATTGAATGATTGTCATCGAAAAGACCTTCTTCCGCGGCTCTGCGAAATGGCGTCCCATGCGTATACGGAGCGCCAAAATAAGTGTCCCAGGTGTCAAGATGCGCATCGAAGTGGACCAGCGCGACAGGTCCATGACGGCGGTGCATCGCCCGAAGCAGCGGTACCGCGATGGTATGGTCGCCACCTAAGCTGACCAAAGCTTCGATATCATTCAGCAGATTCGAAGCCGTCGAGTCGATTTGCTCAATGGCTTCTTCGATGCTGTAGGGGTTGCATGGCACATCGCCGGCATCAGCAACCTGAATTTCTCGAAAGGGTTCGGTGTTGTACGCAGGATGAAAGTTGTAGCGCAAGTGTCGCGACGCCTGCCTAATTCCTTGCGGCCCGAAACGGGCGCCGGGCCGGTAGCTGGTACCGGAATCGAACGGTACGCCGAGGATGGCGACATCGCAATAGGGCACATCGCGAATTTCCGGTAGTCGGCAGAACGTTGAAGGTCCCGCATAGCGCGGAGTATGGGTTCCGCTCACAGGTTGCATAGGCGGTTCAGTTCGCTGTTTCATGATTGTCTCTTTCGGTTTTCGAACGAATTTTCAACAAGCTTTTACCTTGCCTGCGGCACCTTCGCGTAGTGGCGGAGAGGGAGGGATTCGAACCCTCGGTACGCTATTAACGCACACACGCTTTCCAGGCGTGCACCTTCGGCCGCTCGGTCACCTCTCCGAATTTGCTTTGGAGCGATATGCATCGCTAGTCGGCTATCGCAGACAGTGGCTTTATATCACTGAAAATTCATGCTGCAATGCCATTTGAGTCCAGGCAATTTATTTTTGCCATTAATTTGGTCAATTTTGTCGCTTTAAGATGCGGATGCGTCAACTGCGGTTGCAATCGCAAAATAGCGCATTTTGCAGGAATTCCCTGATATGCTTTACTCTTCAACCAGCCCTAGTGCAAGTGCGGCATAATAATCAGATGCGGCCTGTTGATCTCACCCGCAATTATGCTGAGATCGCAAGCGACTCAAAATGCCCGCCCTTCGGATGTTGCAGCAAAGGTTCTGGCTGGGGCTTGGCTGGAGTCCAATGGGCGATTGTCTTTCACTATAGATGCATGGGGTGAAATTGGCACTGATGTCGGAAAGCGACCCTACTCGGAATCAAAGCGCGGAATATGCGCAAGAAGTTTCGGTTGCAACGATTGCGAACTATGGCCGCATGGCGGATGCTTTCCGTGTCGGCACAGCAAATCATGATGTCAGTCAGAACATCACCGCTTTGCTCGAAGCTATAAATGTTGACGGTCCCTATGCTATTCTTGATCTGGGTTGTGGGCCCGGTCGGGATTTGCGTCAATTCAAGGCACTCGGCCACGAAGCGGTGGGACTGGATGGCTCGGCCGAGTTTGTCAGGGTCGCTCGAGCCAAAACCGATTGCGAGGTGCTGCACCAGAATTTTCTCGAGCTTGATTTGCCATTCGCTCGCTTCGACGGGATATTCGCGAACGCTTCACTTTTTCATGTGCCGATTAGCCAACTCGCCCGGGTCCTAGACGACCTTGCTGCAACCCTCAAATGTGGCGGTGTCATGTTGTGCTCGAATCCGCGAGGCAACAATGAGGAAGGCTGGGTCGATGGACGGTACGGATGCTTCCATGATCTAGAAACCTGGCGAACCCACGTTACCAACTCAGGTTTTCGGGAACTGCGCCACTACTATCGCCCGACAGGGCGGCCACGAGCCGAACAGCCATGGCTTGTCACGGTTTGGCGCAAGAGTTCAGATGTCGGTGCTAAATAGCGCCCACGCTGAACCCCCCAAAATCCGCGTTAGAGATTTTTTTTGGGCGGATTTTGCCGAAATCCGGGGCGCGGAGAGATTTTGGCGTTCGCCGCGGCGATGCCGGGCGGGCTTGCGGGCGGGACGCGGCCGGAAAGGGCGGAGGAGCGGAACCGGGGCGAAGGATCAATGACAGTCCGCAACGCGCCGGGACGCAGCCGGTTTTTTTGTCGTGCGCGGGATGCTTTTTTTGCGTTTCCGGCGGCTGCGGCGCCAGGGCCGTCGCCCGGATCATGCCGATGGCGTCGCTAAGCCGCCGCGCCGCCCGCGCGTCGCACAGCTTCAAGGCCCGGCCTCGGGCATGGCGCACGATCTTGCCCGCCCTGCAGCAGGCAATGGCATTCTGACAAGAGGCGACGTTTTCTAGCGGACGCAAGCTTTTGACAATGCGGGAAAGGAGGGCCGGCTCGGACCTTTTCGCCGAGGGGGTGTCCGGGTTCAGATACATATGAGACCGCCCGCCTCCTCCCTTCGGATTGCGTCCTTCGGGAGGAGGCGGGCGCGCGAAAAATTTTGAGGTAGCATAGTGCTTGACATTCATCCAACAGCCGAAAGGCGGGAGATAGCGCCATGCAAATCAAATGTCCGCACCGCAAATTTTATCGCCTCGACGCGATCCGCGACGAACTTTCGCCGCAGGCCGCCGAGCGCTTCGACAGTCTCGCGCTGTTCGACCAGCTTCGCCGCGAGGGCGCGCCAAGATCCGCGCCGTGCTGGCGCGCGAGCGCGGCTTCGCGCCCAGCGAGTCCGCCACCGGGCGCATGATCGCCCGCCTGGTCCGCACCGGCCGGGCCGAGCCCGTCGCGTTCTACTACGGGCGAACAAAGCCCAGGCGGCGGCGCAAGTTCGACCGCCACGCCCGACGCTGGCGCTACGGCGACCGCGGGCGAAAGCCCGGCCAGATGGTCCAGATCGACCATACGGGCGTCGCCATCGAGGCCGGCTTCTGCGTCAAGGAGTTCAAGGCCGTATGCCCGGTATCGAAGCTTTGCTGCATGCGCGCCTACTCGCGCGCCACCGCCGCCTGCGCCTCGACATTCCTCGACCGCCTGATCCGCCAGGCGCCGTTCGATATCGAGTCGGTGCAGGTCGACGGCGGCAGCGAGTTCATGGCCGAGTTCGAGACCGCCTGCCAGCGGCGCGGCATCGCCCTGTTCGTGCTGCCGCCCAGAAGCCCCAAATATAACGGCTGCGTCGAGCGCGCCAACGCGGCCGGCCGCTACGAGTTCCACCAGTTCTACGCCGGCGAGCTCAGCGTCGGCGCCCTGAACGTCGAACTGGCCAAATTCGAGCGCTCTGCAACGCCTACCGGCCGCATCAGGCGCTCGGACAACGCACGCCCATGCAGGCGTATAATGAAAACTTCGACCAAAGCGCACTTGCTGCCTAAAAAGTCTCACATGTATCTGAACCCGGACATGATCTGGGGTCGAGGGTCTCGTCACAGCTCTCCGTGAGGAGGGCCTGCGCGGCAGGGGTTGCCACTGCCAGTGCCAATGCGGCGGCGAGGAAGGTCAGTCGTGGGGGGGGGTGTAAAAGCACCCTATTCTCATAATGAATCCTCCAATTGTGTGATGGCTCTCACTCTACCGCCCTGGCGTTGGTCAAGCAAGAGTGAATTTTGCTATCAAGTAGCTATCGTATAGCTGATAGCTTTAATTATATTTAGGACACTACACTAGAGACTGGCGCCACAAGACATATCTTCAACCTCACCAACGGGCAAAACCTTGTCCGATGCGGCCATGTCACAGCTCATGACACGAAAAGGACTGCCCTATCGTCCTCATGGTTTCCGTGCGGCCTTCCGTACCTGAGTGGAAGAACAGACGGACATGCCGTTTGAAGCCAAGGAAGCCGCTTTGGGACACAAGGTAGATATAGGCGTTATCGCCGCCTATCAACGCTCAGATCGGATGGAGAAATGGCGTGAACTTCAAGCACTCTGGTTGGGCTGTGCTATGGGTGTGGCGCGACAATCAAGCTGAGAATGTGTGGCAAACAGGGTGAGAATCCCAAGGGAGAGGCGAAAGCTAACGCCGCAAGGAAACGCTCGAACTCCAGCGCAAACCCGAACGGCTGCCCAATACGCTACCCTCAAAAATACCACCACCAGACTGACCAATATCGAAACCCCCACTGGCGGCATGCCGCCAGTGGCACCAATTCTCCCCACAATCCGCTTGCCTTTGCCGCCAACCTGAGGCAAAGGGAACGTGTCACAGCGTCAAATGGATTCTCATCCTGATTGTCGCGCGCCTCTCACCCAGATTGACGCGCTATATACAGGTCTACTCTAAGCTGTAGGTGTTGCGCACCTTGTCATTAAAGGCCCGTAGGGCTCCAGCGCTCCGTCGTCCCCGTGTATCCTGCACATCAACGATCCAGATGGTTTCGCGCTCTACAGTGTAGAGTAGAGCAAAGGCAGTGTTACCAATCTGGTATTGCCGAACCTGTTCATAATCTTCAAATATCCTCCCACTGAAAGGATGATCTTTCAAGACTGCCTCAGCCTTTATCAAAGATGTCACTGCTTGATCGTAATCAAGTTGAGGGTTTTGATGGTAATAGCTGTGCATCCATCGCAAGCCTGGCTCGGATGTTTCAAGATAGGTAATCTTCATAATATGAGAAGATATTACTCACCAGGTTTTGGAAACTCTGATCGTCCATCTCCCTTGAGCCACTGGTGAACAGCTGATGGGGTTATGCCTTGCGCTTCCTGTGATACCAGTTCCAGACCGGTCTCAAGGAGTTGACGGGTGGCTTCACGTTCTTCAACAAAAGAGCGGATGGCACGATTGGCTACCCAAGAGGCTGAGCGATCATCAAGCTTGGCAATACGCTCAAGACTTTGCTTGAGGTCTTTATCAAGTCGGGTGGTAAAGCTGGTAGTCGGCATAGATTGTCCTGGTGTTTGTCTCATATACTTACATTGTAAGACAAAGTCTGTGAAATTGTTGTCCGGGTTCACTACATATGAGCCCTCTAGCTCCGCTTAATGCCGCCAATTGCAGTTGCCTATATTCGCGTCATTTTGAGAAAATAACGCGCAACATCGTCTATGGCGGCACTTGTCGTCCATTCTCTTCAGATCGGTAGCCGGATGAAACTTCATCCGACCGAACGATGAACGCTTGAACGTGCGCGGCGACTAACCTGGGTCGAAGTTTATAGGGCGGGAAGGTCGGAAATTGCTTTTGATCGCATATCGGTTCTGGATATCCATCAAGTCTAAGCGCATTTGCGTAGTGCTCGATGAATGGTCGGGGTGAGTGGATTCGAACCACCGGCCCCTGCCTCCCGAAGGCAGTGCTCTGCCAGGCTGAGCTACACCCCGATTTCGTATGAGTCAATAGGTTCGAGCAACAGCAAAATCTGCCAGTTCCAAAAGCGCATCGCGGTATATTGACGGCGGCAGCTGCTCAGCGTGCCCGATAGCACGCCGGCTGTACTCGCATGCGAGCCTACTAGTATATTCCACCGCTCCGCAGCCGACAACGGTTTCGCAGACCGCTTCGATGTCCAGCTTCGCTGGCGCTTCAATCCCTGAATGAATCAAGGCGCGTTTTTGCTCGTCAACAACATCCAAGGCTCGAATCAGCGGCAGGGTCAGTTTGCCCTCGGCCAAATCTTCGCCGACTTCCTTGCCGATTGTCTCGGCATCGCCGGAATAGTCGAGTATGTCGTCGCGCAACTGAAAGGCGATGCCAAGCGCTATTCCGTATTGCCCCATTTGCTTTTGAACGGCTTTGGACTCCCTGCAAACAACCGCGCCTAAGCGCGCTGCGGTCTCGAATAGCACGGCGGTCTTTCGCTCAATGGTTTCAAAATACTGCGTCTCGTCGGTTGTCGTCACACGCAGGTTCATCAGCTGCATCACCTCGCCCTCGGAAATTCTGCGAGTCGTGTAGGCGATTGCATCAACGATTTCGGTATTGTCGAGATTGGCTGCCATTTCCAGCGCTCTGGAAACAATGAAATCGCCCACTAGTACGCTAGCGGAATTCCCCCAAAGTTCATTTGCGGACAATTTTCCGCGCCTCATTGAGGATTGATCGACCACATCGTCGTGCAGCAAGGTTGCCGCGTGAACCAATTCCAGCACTGCGCCCAAAGCGCAGTGCTGCTCGCCTTCGTAGCCAAGAGCACGGGCGACGAGCACTTCAGTCATTGGCCGAAGCAGCTTGCCGCGCAGCTCTAGCATGTGGGCCCCGATGGTGTCAACGAGACTTACGTCCGACTTTAGTCCAGACAGAATCAGGCTTTCAACCTGCGCCATATCATCCTTGATGACGGATCGAATGGACTCTAGATCAGAGCGGTCTGTGTCTGAGTGCGGTGCGACCGGGGATTGAAGTTGATTTTGCATATATGAGTTTGCACTATCGCTGGCTGGCAGACTTTCCTCGATGCCCCGCGAGTCTTTGGCGTTTTTTGCGAACTGCGGGAGCGGCAGGCCATGAATTACGATGCGGCGGGCACTCTTCGATTAAATGCCTCGGCAAGCGTGCGGCCATCAAGATACTCAAGTTCGCCGCCGGATGGCAGTCCACGGGCAAGCAATGTTGGCGAAAATCCGTTGCTTCGAAGCAGTTCATTGAGGTATTCCGCGGTTGCTTCTCCTTCGGCCGTGCTATTCATGCCGAGAATCACTTCGTCGAATGAAGCGCTTGCCAATTTGCGCAGCAGGTTGCTCACGCCCAATTCCTCAGGTCCGATTCCGTTGATCGGCGAAATTCTGCCCATCAGAACATAGTAGAGACCGTCATAGAATCCCGATGCTTCAAATGCTGCAAGGTCCGCCGGTGTTTCAACAATGCACAGCGTTGTGCTGTCGCGATGCGTAGAAGAGCAAATTCCGCAAATTTCGGTTTCGCTGAAATTGTTGCATTGACTGCAATGGCGGACATTCTCTGCGGCAAACTGAAGGGTCCTAGCGATTTCGAATGCTGCGTCGCGGTCGCGCGCTAGAAGCTGGAATACGATGCGCTGTGCCGAGCGCGGCCCGATGCCGGGCAACCTGCGAAAGGCCGTCATCAGGTCCTCTACTGCTTTTGACGATGTCATCTGCGACGGCGATTGCACGCAATGAAATGGCTGGTTGTAGCTGGAAGGCCGAGTTTCAGCGAAAAGTGCTTTGTATCGGGATCGCGTTCGGGGACAGATTCTTGGACTACTTGAACAGGTCCGACAGGTTTGGCATGCCGTCTGAGGGCATTCCTTTACCAAGAAAATCTGTGCATCGGGCGACGACACGCCGATTGGCATCATTGATCGCGGCCGCGATCAAATCTTCGAGCACGTTCTTGTCGTCCATCGATTCTGGATCAATCTCGACTCTGTGGACTTCGTGCAATCCGTTCATTGTCACTTTCACTGCGCCGGCGCCAGATACGCCTTCCACAATTTGTTCTTGCATGCGTTTTTTGACATCGGTGATTTGCGAACTGAATTTGCTCGCGTTTGCGAGTAGGTCATCAAGCATTTGCGTCTCCTCTGGCAGATGTTGCTGTAACCGTTAAAGCCTGAATCCTGTCGAATGGCTGTTGGTGCGGTCGGCTGTTTTTCGGCATTGTGAAGGGTCTTGCCATGTTCAATGAATGGAAGCTTGCGAGTTTGCGAGTTTTACGGAAGATTCTTCGATCATGGCTTCCATTTCCTTCATTAAATACTGAGGAATCGGTTCGCTCATAATGCGTTTTTTTGCTTGTCGCAGTTCATCTTGGTGTTGATCATCAGCTTCTTTTTTCTCGCGCCTATTTTGTTGCGTGAGCGATTCGCTCTCATGCGCGCGCTTGACGATATCCAATTCAATGGGTGCCAAGCATTGCGCTGCGATTGCCTGCTCAATCAGTTTTACAAACTGTTCTGCATCCTTTGCAGCGGCATTATTGCTCTCGGCATCTAGGGACAGTTTCAGCTTATTGTTTTCGAATGAGAGAAAGGCGAGATTTTGTGCGAGAAATTGAGCCTGAAGATCAAGGTTTTGCAGGCTTTCAACCAGCTTATTCCATGATTGGGGGCTGTCCGGCACGATATCGATCGCGACATTGTTGCTTGATGTTTCGGGAGGCTGCATTTGCGGCACTGCTTGAGGTTCGACAGCTTCAACAGCCCTTTGTTCGGACGGGCGAGGCTTTGGCGCATTTTGCACGGTCGTCGAACGAGTCGGAGTATTTGTTTTTGGCGGTTCGCCGTCGCTTGAGCGCGGCCGAAAGGCAAGCATTCGAAGCATGACCATCTCGAACCCGCTTCTTGGATCAGGGGCGAGTGGCAGGTCTCGCTTCCCGATCAATCCGATCTGATAGTAGAGCTGAATGTCTTCGTCGGATAGGGGACCGGCAATCTCAATCACCGCTGTGAGGTCGCGGCCCGATGATGTTGCGACCGAGTCGGAGATTCGATATAGCGCAAGCTGGTGAAAGATCAGCAGCAATTCATCGAGCATGACTTCGTAGCTGGCTCCGCGCTGCGCGATATGTTCAACCGCTTCCATGACGGCTTGCGCATCGCTATTCACCAACCCTTGCAGCAATCGCTCGTGGTGATCGCGCGAAATCATGCCGAGCATATTGCGCACTGATTGCTCGTCGACTTTTCCTCCACCGAAAGAAATGGCTTGATCGATCAGACTGAGCGCGTCTCGCATGCTGCCGCGCGCCTGGCGGGAGATTTCCTGCAATGCCGGCTGCTCGAACATAATGTTCTCTTTTTCCAGAATCATGCTGAGCTGATCGCAGATTTCGTGAATTTGGATGGCGCGCAGATTGAATTGAATGCATCGGGACAGCACGGTGACCGGCAACTTTTGCGGGTCGGTTGTGGCGAGCAAGAACTTTACGTGGTCGGGCGGCTCTTCAAGCGTCTTGAGCAATGCGTTGAAGCTGTGTCCGGTAAGCATGTGCACTTCGTCGATCAGATAGACTTTGAAGCGGCCTTGCGTGGATTGGTAATGGACGTTTTCGAGCAAGGCGCGGGTGTCTTCGACTTTTGTTCTCGATGCCGCGTCGACTTCGATCAAGTCGATGAATCGACCTTCAGCGATACCGGTGCATGCGCCGCATATGCCGCATGGCGTGGAGCTGACGCCTTGTTCACAGTTGATTGCCTTGGCTAGAATTCTGGCCAAGGTTGTCTTGCCGACGCCGCGGGTTCCGGTAAACAGGTAGGCATGGTGAATCCGGTCGTTGTCCAGCGCATGGGCGAGAGTTTGAACAACGTGGCTTTGTCCGATGACTTGATCAAGGGTGTTCGGACGCCATTTTCGCGCTAAGACTAGATAGCTCAATTGAATTTCTCGGCGAAGCTGTTCATTTGCTGTGCAAGGTGGCGGCGTGGTTCCGCGATGACTCGGTACCCGAAACTGGCTGCTGCGGCTGCTTCCTTCCGGACCTGACCGGGTTCACAGTCGTTCGTTACCGCGCTTGCGGAACTGTGCCGCCTCATAAATTCGAGTGTCGCGCATGTCGCGAAAGCGGATTGTCTTAAGACCCGCAAGCACATCGATTTGATTTGTTCATTTTACCCAGAAATGAACTTGCTTGGTGGACTACATCGTCGCAAAAATCGAAAGGCGGTTGATTTGGATAAAGGGCGGTTGGGCTTGAATTGCGCTGCGAAAGTCTGAGTAGGCATGAAGCTGGGGCGGATTTGGTGCTGCGGCAACCCTGCGGTCGCTTCGTCAATGCTGCAAATTAAAGCTCTAGCGCACGGCGTGCGCTTGGCCGGCTTAAGCAGATTGACGAATAAGCAAATCAACTAGTTCGCGATTTACGTAGTAGTTATTGCGCCCTCGCTTCACTTCATCCACAAATCCATTTTGGACTAACAGCTTAAGATATTTTCGAGCTGTCTGGGCTCCATAGGGGAGATCATTTTGCAAGATTTCGATGCGTGTATACGGGTGTCGAAACAAGTTGTTGATCAATTCATGCGTGTAGATTTTCGGCAGTTCGTTACGCATTCGGTATTTCATCTTCTTCATTAATTCGTTAATGCTGAAGACGAGCGAATTGGTTGAATTCGCTACCGTGGTAATCGATTCCAACATGTAGACAATCCAATTTTCCCACTCGTTGGTGTCGCGTACTGCTTGTAGCAAACGATAGTATTCGGGCTTTGTGCGATTGATGGCGCGACTTAAGTAGAGAATCGGCGTATCCAGCAGCTTGACATGAGTGAGGTACAGTATGTTGAGCATGCGTCCTATGCGCCCATTGCCGTCTGGAAATGGATGGATACTTTCGAACTGATGATGTATGAGGGCCATTTTGACCAAAGGGTCTAGGTTGCACAATGCATCATCGTTGATGAATTGTTCAAGTGCCCGCATCTGAGAGACGATTACCCATGGTTCCTGCGGGGGTTCGTATACAACTTCGCCAGTCTGGAGATTGCGTAGCACGGTGCCGGGCTGCGCACGATATCCGCCTTGGTGCTCCAACAATACTTGGAACATTTCTATGAGCATGTTTTCGCTGATTATTTGGTGTTCGCACCACGAGTCGTAGCCTTTACGCATGGCTCGGCTGTAACGGACTACTTCCTTGGCTGCTGGGGAGCCTAAATCGGCAAAAAGCGAGGCCTGGTATGCTTCGTCTTGCGTTGTGACAATATTCTCTATTTCAGAGCTCGCCAGCGCTTCCTGAAGCGTTAGCGTATCGATCAGAATATTTTGATTGGGAAGGTTCTTTGCAACGCCTTTCAAAAATCCCAGACTGGCGCGCGCTTCAACCAAAGCCTGCAAAATCGGTACTGTATTCAAATCTACTGAAGGCGGTAGAGGGTTTAAGGAGTATTGCGAATTCATGGGCTCAAGAAACTACAAGATACATATAGATTGTACAAGTATTCGTACAACACTTATACGATTTTGGATTTTTGTATATTCATTGAAGAGGATGCATATGCAAAATTGGGATTTTGCATATCTTTTGAAATTCGCGAATATACTGTTTTCAATGCTTCACGTCATCTTATGCAAAAGTTTCTGACTGCGATATCGCATGCTATTTCGGACAAGCGACTGCCAAGTCTTTCGATTTCAAATTCCGCTTTCGGCCCGATAATGGCACTAGGCTATCCAGCCCTCATCAATCTAAAAATAGGTTCGCATTGCATTGAAGATGACTGTGTAATCGGAGGGGTGCGCCTGTGAGTTCTTGGCCCTTTCGTCTAAGAGCATTGCATAAATGGAGGCATATTCGCCATTTGGCAGTTTTGCGCTTGCTTCTTTGCTGCTGCATTTTTACGTTTCCACCCAAAATCCGCGTTAGAGATTTTTGCGGGCGGATTTTCCGTCGAAATACGCGGAGCGGAAAGATTTTGGTGCTCGCTGTGGCGATGCTGGGCGGATTTTCCGGCAGGTCGGGCCCAGGGTCGTTTTCTGCTTGACTTCATTCATCTGAGCGAGCATCCGGTTGGGGCGGCGAAGAGTTTCAGCGACGATGCCAAGCGGCGGCTAAAAGGCCGGCGGGCGCTGGCGGATCTCAAGCCGCATCTTAGTCGTCTTTGGTCGTCTGCGGCTGCGCTAGGCCGGCCTGAGCCGGGAAGAATATTGGGACATCGCCGCCTGGCGAGCAAGCTGAAAGATGCCGAAAGCCTCGCGCTCCGCTTTCAATCGCGCTCGATTTTGCGAAAAAGTGTCCGGGTTCAGATACATGTGAGACTGCCAGCTCTTCCCCGTAGGACGTAGTCCGAAGGGAGGAGGCGGGCGCGCGAAAATTTTTCAGGTAGCATAGTGCCTAACAAAAATCCAACAGCCGAAAGGCGGGAGATAGCGCTATGCAAATCAAATATCCGCACCGCAAATTTTATCGCCTCGACGCGATCCGCGACGAACTTTCGCCGCAGGCCGCCGAGCGCTTCGACAGTCTCGCGCTGTTCGACCAGCTTCGCCTCGAGGGCGCAACCGAAGCGACCGCCCTGAAGGCGATCGGCTGCTCCCGGGCGACGCTCTACCGCTGGAAGCGGCGCCTGCGCGAGCAGGGCGTCCGCGCCCTGGCCAACCGGTGCCGCCGCCCGCACCGGGTGCGGCAGCGCCAGTGGACCGCCGCCGAGCTCGAGCTGGTGCGCCAAACGCGCCAGCGCTTTCCGCTGTGGGGGCGCGCCAAGATCCGCGCCGTGCTGGCGCGCGAGCGCGGCTTCGCGCCCAGCGAGTCCGCCACCGGGCGCATGATCACCCGCCTGGTCCGCACCGGCCGGGCCGAGCCCGTCGCGTTCTACTACGGGCGAACAAAACCCAAGCGGCGGCGCAAGTTCGACCGCCACGCCAAGCGCTGGCGCTACGGCGACCGCGGCCGAAAGCCCGGCCAGATGGTGCAGATCGACCACATGAGCGTCGCCATCGACGCCGGCTTCTGCGTCAAGGAGTTCAAGGCCGTATGCCCGGTCTCGAAGCTTTGCTATATGCGCGCCTACTCGCGCGCCACCGCCGCCTGCGCCTCGAAGTTCCTGGACCACCTGATCCGCCAGGCGCCGTTCGATATCGAGTCGGTGCAGGTCGACGGCGGCAGCGAATTCATGGCCGAGTTCGAGACCGCCTGCCAGCGGCGCGGCATCGCCCTGTTCGTGCTGCCGCCCAGAAGCCCCAAATATAACGGCTGCGTCGAGCGCGCCAACGCCGCCGGCCGCTACGAGTTCCACCAGTTCTACGCCGGCGAGCTCAGCGTCGGCGCCCTGAACGTCGAGCTGACCGAATTCGAGCGCTTCTACAACGCCTACCGGCCGCATCAGGCGCTCGGACAAACAACGCCCATGCAGGCGTATAATGAAAACTTCGACCAAAGCGCACTTGCCGCCTGAAAAGTCTCATATGTATTGAACCAGTACACAGATTGGCATGAATTGGGGCATAATCCCGATCCAGTTCCTTAACTTTCAAGAGCATATCCGTCATGAAACAGACCAACCGTAAATCACCCCCCCCCCTCGCTAGACTAGCGGCTATCCTGCTGCTGGCACTGCCGGCCGGTCCGGCGATGGCCGAGCAGTGCAATGCCTCCCACATCGTGTTATACCAGGGCTTCCCGATGGCGGGCACGCCGGCAGTAGAAGGCACCGTTGGCGGAGTGATCGTCCAGTTCTTCCTGGAAAACTGCGACAATTTCGGCAGTTTCGAGACTCCCCGGGAATACCGGATTCCCTTCTGCGCCGAGTTCTTCGACACCACCCCGTGCGATGACGGCGCTACAGGCTGCCTGAGCAACAATGTTGCCGGGGCCAGCGGCCTTCAGGGCGACCGCTGGCAGGATGCCGGCGAGTTCAAGCGGTGCAACGTCATGACCGAGGCCGAAGGCTTTACGTCTGCCCTGCTGACCCCGCACGACAACAGCTTCAAGGATGTCGGGGAGAATTCCCTGTACGTCATCATGCGCAACCCGACCCGTCATCTGCGCATTCCCATTGGGGACAATGACTGATCCGGGGTGCGGCTTGGGTGGCGGCCGCGCCGGCATCCAAGCTGGCGAGCGCGATGCCTGCCGTCGCGGTTGCCGCTGAAAGCCGGGGCGAGCCGGATGCATGCCGGTTTCGGCTGCTTGCTTGCCGACACCGGAACCGGCCGCAACGACCGCCTGAGCGGCGCAGACCGGATGTCGGCGTCTCGTTGCGGTCCGCACGGACGGCCTGCATCCGTCCGGCAGCGACCGGCCTGATGGGCGGTCGCCTGGCCGATACCCGATCCGCTGTCGGGGGAGACCGTCGAGAGAAAGGCGGCGCCAACGGGATGATTGGGGAGGGAAATTGCGCCGACCGACGCCTCGTCACTCGCGGTGCCGGCCGAGTGGCGGGGCCGAACTTGCGAGCAACCGAAGAACAGGAAAGGACTTTGGCGCAACCGGACAGGTGACCGAGCCTGGCGCGCCAAGCAGCGAATGAGGGGCGCTATGAATTTTGAAACAACCGTCACGGGGGACCGAGACAGAAGCAACTGGACAGGCCGGGCTGGCGCAGGCGGCAGTGGCGGTAGCAGTTTATGGTGTCGGTATCTCGGCGGTCAGGCCTGCTTGTCTGATTCTTCTTCCTTCCGGTGCAGCCGGTCGGAGTACAGCTTGATGGCCGCATCAGGCACTCGGACAAACGGCGCCCATGCAGGCGTATAATCAGAACTTCAACCAAAGCGCAATTGCTGCCTGAAAAGTCTCATATGTATTGAACCCGTACAAAAAGTTGACAGAGCAAAAAATGAATGCTATGGTTCAAATCATGACTTATATGCTTAAACTAAGCAATTGCTTCAAGTGCATAAGTTTAGGTAAGAATGACCGATTATTGCAAGCAAGGAGTTGACACAATGAAAAGAGTCGCAAAAGCGATGAGCAATTGTCTGGCTGGATGTCCGTGGTCGCGAAATGGATGGAGGGAAACGGCTATGCATGGTGGTGGAAAGACAGGATTCGGCGGCATGAATATGCCTATGCGTACAATTTTGCTATGCGTCCTTTTGGGCTTTTCGCCGCTTCCGGTCATGGCATGCTTTTCTTCCATTACGCTCGGAACATACAATCTCGGCGAATGGTCTGGCGTTGCCGGCGGCACAGCGTGGAAAGTTTCAGACACGGTAGGAAGCGCGAGCGATACGGCCTCTAGCGCCGCGGACCTGGAATCGCAAAAAAATACGCTGATAGGCCAGTGCGACACGAAAGGCAATGCGCTGATCGCTGGCGCTAAATCCAACCTGCTCGCTAAAAAGAATGCGCTCGGCGCCGATTTCGATAAGACATGCGATGATCCTTTCTGTCAAATGTTTCGCGAAACATTTCGTAGCCTGTGGATAGAGTCGGAAGGGCGATCGATCGATAATGAAATCGACAGGATGGCTCAATGGTATACCAATAATATCAGCCTTTGCAAGCAGCATTTCACCGGTCGCTACAATACGCTTCAGCCGCATATGTGCCAGTAGATTCTTGCCATCCTACGCGATATTCCAAATATCGTAGCATTTCTTAACCTTAGTCCTTTTCATAGCGGAAACATCCAATTTTTCCAATTTAGTTGGTTTTATCCAGAATCTGTTGCGGGATCTTGCAGATTTAGATGTCACGATTCCGCGGGATCCTGAAGCCGCGGTGCTTTCTATAGCCCTGATCGAGGGCGTGGGCCTGTAGCTCCCCGAACCCGCCGCTGCCTGGATGGGGGGGGGCGGAAGCGATTACACAAACGAGCCCTCAAAATACCAGCGCCATGTCGCCTGCAATGAGCGCTGGCGTGCGGCCCATAAAAATTCCAGCTGCGCAGCGTGCACTGGGATTCCTGTCATGTGCCAACCATTTTTCTCTCGAGTTTCAAGGGATGGAGGCAACTTTCGAATTCAGGATGCTGACAGAGCGGAAGGCGACCTTCAATACTTTGCCGACCGATTTAACGGCATTGCGCGCAACCTTGTCGTTCTGCATGGGGAAAGAGGAAACAAAAGACGACGCGAAGATCTAAGCCGAATGGCTAGATTCTTGCTGGTGCGAAACGATCGATTATCGCGACCGGGTGCTATATCGGCGAGGGGTTCGACGATGCCCAACTAGACGCATTGTTTCTTGCGCTGCCGATATCATGGAAAGGAACGCTGATTCAGTATGCTGACAGACTTGACCGGCTACATCCCGAAAAAACCGAAGTCCAAATCTACGACTATGTCGACCGCAAGGTGCCCATCTTGGCCAACATGCGCGAAAGACGCTTGCGGGGATATCGCGCAACGGTATATCACTCCGAAGAGGGTGCTGCGAAGCTGCAAACATATTTTTGCAAGCTGTAAAGTTTCCAGCTGATTGACTTCTTGACAAACTACTCGACAACAGAGTCCGGCAAGTCGAAAAAACCCTGCAGTCGAGAAAAGATAAAATGCATTTTGCGAATACCCAAGGTCGATTGACTTTTCGGCACGGCCATCCAAGATTGTTGGCGTAAACACTCATACCATAGCAAGTAGCGAAACAGCATAACGTGGATTTTGCCAGACTGAACTACTATCTTCATTCGGTTGCAGATGTCGGGCTGGGACTACTGCGGACGAGTTTAGGTCCCGCAAAAGGGCATCCCTACTCAGCGATCAAGCTGTGCCATGAACTGTATTCAACACGTGGCGAAGCGTCCGGGACGGCGATCGCTCAGGGCATTATCGAGCATTACCGCGCTATGGATGAATCGGCAAGGATTGAATTCTTTGCAGCTCTTCGCGACGAGTTCGGCACCGACCCGCAAAAGACGGTCGCTATAGCTCGGCTGTACAGTGAAAAACAGGATGAAGCTTCCTTGATGAGCTTGAAAGAGGCATTGGAACCGAAACGCCAAGAGCTGTTCCGTCGACTCAATGGTGCGCCGGGCGGCACTAAGATCATCATCGAAATGCGGCGCGACCTATTGCACCTCATCAAGCAGCGCCCGCAGCTGAAGTCGGTTGACTACGACATCAAGCACCTGTTGATCTTATGGTTCAATCGGGGCTTTCTGCTGCTCGAACAAATCAGCTGGGCGACTCCGGCTGTTGTGTTGGAAAAGCTGATCGAGAACGAATCTGTCCATGCCATGCAAGGTTGGAGCGACTTGCAAAAGCGATTGGCCGAGGACCGCAGGTGCTTTGCATTTTTCCATCCCGCCTTGCCTGGCGAGCCGCTGATATTTGTTGAGGTCGCATTGGTTGAAGGCTTGGCGCGTTCGATAGAGCCAATCATTGATGATCACCGTCAAGTGTCAGACGGGCGTTCAGCCGATACAGCGATTTTCTATTCGATCAACAACTGTCTGGAAGGTCTGTCCGGGATCAACTTCGGCAACTTCCTGATCAAGCAAGTGGTTCAGGAGCTGGCGCATGAATTCCCCAAGTTGAAACGATTTTCGACACTCTCTCCGATGCCCGGCTTCCGCCAATGGCTGGACTGCGAGAAATCCGAGCTGCGAGAAGATCTGATTGCCGCCGAGGAATTGGAGTTGCTAGATGCCTTGGATGATGGACATTGGATTGACAATGCCGACATGGCTTCAAAGCTGAAGCTTGTGTTGCGTCGGCTTGCCGCGCACTATTTGGTCAATGTGAAACGAAACGGCAAGCCGCTCGATCCGGTCGCGCGTTTTCATCTGCGCAACGGCGCGAAATTGTCTCGCATCAATTGGCTTGGAGACCGCTCCGCCAATGGCATGAGTCAATCTGCGGGCATGCTGGTGAACTACGTCTACGACCCAAGTTCAATCGTCGCGAATCATGAAGACTATGTTGAGAAGAATGTCTTGGCAGTCTCCAAGCGGGTGGTCGAGCTGCTGCCTAAAAAGCGCAGACTGCGCCGAATGAAGCTTGCGAGTCAAGCCGAAAGCAAAGCCGGAGCCGGCTAGCCGGAATTGAATATCCATGAGTTGGAATGGATGATTTGGCTTCCGTAGTGTCGAAGCAAGCTTCTCCAATTGACGGCATGAACGCCATCTTTCGAGATAAATTCCTTAAGGTCGAATTGGTGGACTTGAATGGCTTGGCATTCAGGGTGTTTCGACTTGAAGTAGCACAGGTTCCTCGAAATGCTTTTGTAGCGGCGCTTGCACTCTATGGCGCAGACCGGCTGCTTGTTGTCGGTGATGATCAAGTCGACTTCGCGTCCATCGACATCTCGAAAATAGGCCAGGTCAACATCGCGTCCCTGCCAGTCCTGCATGAAGTGAACCCACTTAAGCATGTGGCTTGCGACCAGGTTTTCGAATCGCGCCCCGTCATCTTCGACTTCTGCCCAGTTGCAGTGGTAGTGCTTTTGCTCTTTCTTCACAGCTCTGATCTTCGGAGATCCAAGCGGAGAAAGCCGAAAAATCGAGTACATTCTCTCGAAAATGTCGAGCCACTTGGAGATGGTCTTGTGAGCGCAGTTCAGATCCTCACGAAGCGCGTTGATCGATAAAGGACTGCCAACCAATTGCGGCAATCGCAAGAGCAGCAACTCCATGGAAGACAGTTTTTGCGTCAACTCCAAGTCTCTGACGTCCTCTTCCACTAGCCGGCTTCGGTATTCTCGCCGCCAGCGACGGGCCTGCTGGTCTGAACCTGAAAGGAACGGCTCCGGGAATCCGCCCAATGTCAGCAGGGTGTCAAAGTCTGTCTGGGTATGAATATCGAGTTCATCAACAGTCAGCGGATGCAATCGAAAATGATGATAGCGGCCCTGTAGCGAGTCGCCGGAATGACGGTAATAGTCAAGGCGGGCACTGCCAGCGACCAAGATTTTCTTTTCCTCGCGGTTCTTGTCGTACAAGCCCTTGATGTAGTTTCGCCAGTTGCCGAACTTGTGGATTTCATCGAAGATAACGAATGATTCGACGGGGAATTTCTCTCGCAGGATGAATTCTCTGTCTTGCAAGTCGTCCCAGTTCAAGTATCGATGCTTGTCTGGGGCGATGTTGAGCGATAGCGTTGTTTTCCCTACTTGCCTAGGTCCTCCGACGAATACCATTTTTCGCGCCAAGTCCTCGACAACATAAGGTTCCAAATAACGTTCCATACTAGCATTCTACAAGATATTTTTATATAAATCAAAAATGCAAGCGTGTATATTTGATAGATGTCAAAATTATTAGCGAATTCTATTCGCACTCTTGCGGAAAATCCGCTTCGGTCGAGACTTGAGGGATTATTTCAGATTAGGATAACCGAGACGTTTGGTTGTTTGCGCGGGGCGTATATTGTTATCTGGGAAAGCAATTGGCAAAAGGTTCGCTGTATAAGCGCGATGCGTTTTCGAAGCTGCGAAAGAGCGCGCACGAGGCACGATTTGGATATCGTCCGAGCACCAGGAACCTGGACTGGCTGGTGATCAGGTGCAACCGGTCGATGTGGTCGCGGGCATAGCAGCGCTCGCTCGCCGGTTCTTCTCGGCACCCAAGATCAGACTTCCTGATCTATAGACAACTTTTCAGTGTGCAAGTTGCTGTCGCGTCGGCCTGATTTGATACGCCAGCTTTACGTAGGCCAGCTTCAGATTGGTGCCGGGATGCTTGGTTTCAGTCGCCGTCAATTCGTTTAGTGGCGGCCTTGGCGTACGGTTCTCGAGTTGCTTCCAAGACCGAGGATCTGCACTCTCAAAATACCTCGGCCGCACTCAGGAATGATGTTGGCATCGGCTACTCAACCCTCTGCGAGGACTGGCTGTTGCAATGATTTCTCCAAAAGGTTGGGGAGTCTGAAGATGGTGACGCTCGCCCATCAATGCGTTGAAGCGCACTTCCTGATCGCACCCGAGCGTTGCAATCCTAATATTCGACAGGTCCATCGCATCCCGCCTCTATCCGGTTTACTGTCGAACAGCCGTGCACGGGATGTTTACAGAATTTCAGCTTTGGTCGGGGCTTGCGGCTTCATTTCGGATCAGGACAACTGAGCAATCGCCCGGCCTAAGACAGTTCTGGTACAATTTGCGCCATCTCGCGCGGTGAGCGTTGAGTGCATCACCCAAAGCAACCACCCGTTTTAGCCAATGAGAGTTCTTGTCACCGGTGCCGCCGGATTTATTGGACACGCGGTCTCGGCCGCGCTGCTTGACCGCGGCGATGCCGTAGTAGGAGTCGACAACTTCAACGATTCATACGATGTCGGACTGAAAAGACGTCGCCTCGCCGAACTGACTCCGTCGAAACAATTCACTTTCGCTGAATTGGATGTCAGCAGTCGTCAAGCTGTTGAAGGAATCAATAGCGATTCTGGCCCATTCAGCCACATCGTTCATCTTGCGGCTCAAGCCGGGGTGCGCAAATCGACCGAGCAGCCGTACCTTTTCCTGCGCGACAACATCGACGCACATCTGAACATGCTCGAATTATGTCGCGCTACCGATGGGCTCGAGCATCTTGTTTTTGCAAGTTCGAGCTCGGTTTACGGGGCCAATCCGGAATCGCGATCCTCGATCGAGCACCCGGTCGCGCGCCCGATGTCGCTCTACGGCGCGACAAAAGCGGCCGACGAACTGATCAGTTACAGCTATAGCCATCTTTTTGGCATTCCGCAGACCGCTTTGCGGTTCTTTACCGTATACGGAGTTTGGGGCAGACCAGACATGGTGATCTACCTGTTTACCCGGCTGATCGATCAAGGCAAGCCTATCACCGTATACAACTCCGGCGACATGAACCGCGACTTCACCTACATCGACGATGTGGTCGATGGTGTTTTGAGGGCGCTGGATCGCATTCCGCAAAAGATGCCGGAATTCCCGCCGTTTCGAGTCTACAACTTGGGCCGGGGCAAGTCGGAAACGCTGGAGAGCGTCATTTCGTGCATCGAGCGCGAGTTGGGCAAGAAAGCCGAACGGATCCTTGCGCCGAAGCATGTCGCAGATCCGCAGGGTTCGCTCGCTGACATCTCCTTATCGGAAGCAGATCTTGGCTACTCGCCAAGAACCGATCTCAAGGACGGGATTGCGAAGTTTGTCGCCTGGTATCGCGGATACTGCGAATAGCGAATCGTTTCGACCGCTTTCAGCGCGGCATCTCTCCGACTAGCAACTGAGGGTCGAGCCGGCGCCCAAATAGATTGATCCTCCAGTCAAGATGCGCGCCTGTCACCCGTCCGGTAGAACCGACTTCGGCGATCAAATCGCCGCCTTGGATGCGGTCTCCCTCTGATACGTGCATCTTCGACAGGTGCAAGAATGCGGACGAAAGGCCATGCCCATGATCAAGAATCATTGTCCCGCCCGAAAAGAACATGTCGGGGTTGATCAGCGTAACCACTCCGTCGGCAGGCGCGACAACTTTGGTGCCATCCGGGGCCGCTATGTCGACTCCATAGTGCGGCCGCCTTGGCTTTCCGTTCAAAATCCGCTGCGAACCGTAGATGCCGCTGATGATTCCCTTGGTCGGCCATTGAAAGCCGCTAAGAAAATCGACGCGGGGATCATCAATGGCGCGGGCCTTTCTGATCGAGGCGTTCTCGCGGTTGATGCGCTTTAGGTTGTCGTCGCTGGGCGTGACGAGACTGCTTGGCAACCCGTCGATGCGCTGAATTTCGTATTCGCGCTGCTTTACTTCGATGACATGCCGCGCCAAGTGCCCATCGGCATAGATAACCGCAACCTCCGCTTTGCCGGGTTCATCGCGATGGAATCCGATCAAGAAGTGTCCTTGATCTGAAACCCGGATGCGGTCGCCATTGAAAGTGACCTCAGCATTCGGCGCAGTCCGCCCCTGCAGCAGCCCGCCCTGAATTCTGGGGCCGTCAAGTTCGAAGTGATATGTCGCGGCCTCGAGCTCGCTGACCCAGGCCAGGGCGAAGCAGAAGCTGGTGCAGATTTTCGCGATCTTGTTTTTCACGAGATCGGCCCCCAGCCAATCGATGATACGAATTGTATTACAGCGTGATGATGCGAGATTCCTCCTCGAATTGTCCGGTCAGCAATGTCGTGACACGCTTGACGTAGCCTGCCGGGTCATCCAGTGCGGCGCCTTCGCTGAGCACTGCGTTGTCGTAAAGGATTTTCGCCCAATCCTCCATCTGATCATCTTTCGCTTTAAGGTTTTGAATCAGCGGGTGGCTTGGATTGATTTCCAGCACGGGCGGAAGGGGCGGGGCAGCGCCTTGTCCCATTGACTCCAGCATTCGGCGAGCGCCTGCACTTAGCTCATGCTCGTTCGCTACAATGCATGAAGGGGAGTCGGTCAGACGCGTTGTCACGCGAACATCCTGCACTCGATCGCCCAGTGAGCTTTTGAGCTTGCCAAGCAATTCGCTGACATCGGCTTCCTCTTGCGGCTCCGACTCCTTATCGTCTTGGAACGCATCCAGCGACAAGTCGCCCTTGGAAATGGATTTGAGCGGCTTATCGGCGTATTCGTGCAGATAGGTAACCACCCACTCGTCGATCGGGTTAGATAGAAGCAGCACTTCGATGTCGTGCTTGCGAAAAACTTCAAGATGCGGAGATCCGGCCGCCGCCTTATGGTTTTCAGCGACAACGTAGTAGATCGCATCCTGCTTTTCGTCCATGCGCTCGACATACTGCTCGAACGAGACATTCTGCGTCTCGCCGGAATCGCTCTTGGTGCTAGCGAACCGCAGCAAGCTCGCGATATCGGTTTTGTTCTTGTCGTTGCGATCTTCTTCCACGATGCCTTCTTTGATGACCGGGCCAAATTGATCCCAGAATTTCTGATACTTTTCAGGCTCCTTGCTGGCAAGCCGTTTCAGCGCACTGAGCACTTTTCGCACGGTTCCGGCCTTGATTCGCTCGATCATCTGGTTCTTTTGCAGAAATTCTCTCGAAACGTTCAAAGGCAGGTCGTCGGAATCGATCACGCCTTTGATGAAGCGAAGGTAGCTCGGCATCAGGTTTTTGGCATCATCGGTGATGAAGATTCTTCGCACGTACAGCCGAATGCCTTTTTGCTGCTCGCGGTCATATAGGTCGAAAGGCGCGCGTCCGGGGACATAGAGCAGGGCGGTGTATTCGAGCTTGCCTTCGACGCGGTTGTGCATCCGGAGCATCGGCTCTTCCTGGTCGTAGGAAATCGTCTTGTAGAAGTTTTGGTACTCCTCTTCGGAGATGTCCTTGGTTGGCCGGGTCCAAAGCGCTGATGCCTGGTTGACGGTTTCCCAATCTTCTTGGTCTTTTTTACCGGTTTCGCGCAGGCGAATGGGTAGCGAGATGTGATCGGAATACTTCTTGACAATGCCTGTCAGGGCAAAAAGATCTAGAAATTCCTTAGCATCTTTTCGCAGATTCAGCGTAATCGTTGTTCCATGCTCTTCGATGCGTTCGGAGTCGATTGTGTAGCCGGTCTGACCGTCAGAGTTCCAAACCACGCCGCTTTCGGCGGGATCGCCAGCCTTTCGAGTTCGAACCTCCACACTTTTAGCCACCATGAAGGCCGAGTAGAATCCGACCCCGAACTGGCCGATGAGACGGGTATCTTTTGTCTGTTCGCCCGATAGCGCTTCGACAAATCGCTTGGTGCCCGAGCGCGCGATGGTGCCGATGTTCGTGATCACATCGTCCCGGTTCATGCCGATTCCGTTGTCGCGGATCGTCAAGGTTTTCGAGTGTTTTTTGAATTCAATGTCGATGGACGGTTCCCATTCGCGCTCACGCATGTCGGGGTTGGTCATCGATTCGAACTGGAGTCGTCCGATAGCATCCGAGGCGTTTGAAATAAGTTCGCGAAGAAAAACGTCCTTGTCTGAATATAGCGAGTGGATCACCAGATTCAGCAGCTGTTGTACTTCTGCTTCAAATTTGAAGTTGTCGGCGTGCTTGTCTTCCGTCATCTGCTAGCCCTCTGTTCATGTTGTTGTGTGCATTGGTTGAAAGATCGCGGAAAAGTCTGATTTTCTCAGCGTTCAGATGGGTTGCGTCTATGATATTTCAAGTCGTTCGGCATCATTGGCAACAAGATCTTGAACGATGCTTGGTTGTGTGCGTTCGTCGGCGGAATTGATTCGCGACATCGGCAGCGCGCCAATGTCGATTATTATTGCTGTCTCCGACTTCACCAGCTAATTTGCAAGAACTCCGCCATGACTAAGGCACAACAGCAACTATTGGAAAAGCAACTCTGGAAGATTGCCAACGAGCTTCGCGGCAACATGAATGCCGACGAGTTCCGTGACTACATTTTGGGTTTCGTATTTTTCAAATACCTGTCAGAAAAGCAGCATCTTTTTGCAAACAAGCTGCTTGAAACTGAGCAGGTGAAGGAATTTACAGAGGTTGCGGAAGCTGAATACATTGAAGCGATTCGCAATGAATCGCTGGAACAATTGGGGTATTTTCTTCCTCCCGAAGAGTTGTTTTCTGTCATTGCAGCGAAAGGAAACGCCAATCTTGAGGAAGAGAGCAACTTCATATTGGATGATCTGGCGGCGATATTGAACAACATCGAGCAGAGCACGATGGGGACCGAGAGCGAAGATGATTTCAACAAGCTGTTTGAGGATCTTGACCTCAACAGCACGAAATTAGGCCGAAGCCCAGGCGCTCGAAACTCGCTCATTGCAAAAGTTCTACAACACCTGGATCAGATTGATTTTGGTCTAGACGAATCAGAATCCGATGTGCTGGGCGATGCCTACGAATATCTAATTGCACAATTCGCATCGGGCGCAGGGAAAAAAGCGGGAGAATTCTACACTCCGCAGCAAGTGTCCAAGGTCATGGCAAAGATTGTGACCTTAGACAAGCAAAGGCTCAAAAGCGTCTACGATCCGACTTGCGGATCCGGATCCTTGCTGCTGCGGGTTGCGAGAGAAGTAAAAGTCGATTTTTTCTATGCGCAGGAATTGAATCGCACGACCTACAATCTTGCAAGAATGAACATGATTCTGCATGATGTGCATTATTCCCGATTCGACATACGTCAAGAAGATACGCTTGAAAGTCCGCAGCATGCGGATATGCAGTTTGAGGCGGTTGTAGCGAATCCGCCGTTTTCGGCAAACTGGAGCAGTGGTGCCAATCCGCTGAATGAGAACGATGACCGGTTCAGCCGGTACGGCAGGCTGGCGCCGAAGACCAAAGCGGACTTTGCATTTGTGCAGCACATGATCTATCACATGGCGGAAAACGCGACGATGGCGGTTGTGCTGCCGCATGGCGTGCTGTTTCGCGGCGCGGCCGAAGAGGTGATTCGAAAGTACATCATTCAGGATCAGAACTATCTTGATGCGGTGATCGGGCTGCCGCCGGCGCTGTTTTACGGAACCGGGATTCCGGCATGCATCCTGGTGTTCAAAAAGTGCCGGGTCAACGACGGCGAGATTCTGTTCATCGATGCATCGCGGGATTTCGAGAAGGAGGGCAAGCAGAACAAGCTGCTTGATGATCATGTGGAGCGAATTGTCGAAACCTATCGAAGATGGGAGACGATTGAGAAATATTCGCATGCGGCGAGTCTTGACGAGATTGCCGAGAACGACTACAACTTGAATATCCCTCGCTATGTGGATACGTTCGAGGAGGATGATCCGGTTGATTTGGATGTTGTGGCTAGTGAGATACGCTCTCTGGAATTAGAGATGAAGCGGAATGACGCTGTCATCTTGAAGTACTGTCGCGAACTGGGTATTGCAGCTCCTTTTTCCAGAGAGTGATGATGGACTTGGATCCATGCAAAAGAATACCGCTGCTTCGTTTTAGGGATGATGGGGGCAGGGAATATCCACAGTGGGCAGAGAAAAAATTGGGAGATGTTGGCGATATTATTGGCGGAGGTACACCCGATACTTCAAACGAAAGTTTGTGGGGCGGGTCGATCATTTGGTACACACCAGTAGAAATTATGGGCAAATATTCTGACCATAGCATTCGAACGATTTCGATAAAGGGATTGAAAAGTTCATCAGCTAGATTGTTGCCTGCAGGGTCTGTACTATTTACTACTCGTGCGACGATCGGCAAGGTGTCGATTGCACTAAGCGAATGCACTACAAATCAAGGATTTCAATCATTCGTAGTGAACCGATATCATTCGAATGATTTTCTTTATTATTGGCTAAGTGAGCATGTTAAGGAATTCATCCGACGAGCAAGTGGTTCAACCTATTTGGAGATATCTCGAAGAGAGATTGAGAAAATTCGGTATGTTGCCCCGCATATCGCGGAACAGCAAAAGATCGCTGATTTCCTCTCTTCAATCGACACAAGAATCGAGCAGCTGGAAAAGAAAAAATCACTGCTTGAGCAATATAAGAAAGGCCTGATGCAAAAGCTGTTCGGTCAGGAAATTCGTTTCAAGGATGATCAGGGTGAGGGGTATACGGAGTGGCAGTCGGGCACTCTCGGCGAGTTGTTTTCAATTAGTGCTGGCGGTGATATAGAGAAGCAACATTTGAGAAAAACGAAAACTGATCGATTTCAATTTCCAGTCTACGCAAACACCATTGCAAAAAAAGGGCTTCAAGGGTACTCAGACTTATTTCGAGTTGATCAAGACTGCGTAACTGTATCGGGAAGAGGAACATTAGGCATTGCTCATTATCGGACAAAAAAATTCTACCCGATAGTTCGCTTGTTGATATTGATTCCTAAAATCAAGTTGAATTTATTATTTTTTGAGTACGCAATAAATCGGTTACATATATTCAATGAGAGTACGGGGGTGCCACAGCTTACTTCTCCGCAATTGTCCAAATACCGAATCAGTTATCCGGCTGTAAACGAGCAACAAAAGATCGCCGATTTCCTCTTTTCAGTCGACAAGAAGATTGAGCTAATGACAGAGCGAATCAACCAGACTCGAGAATTCAAAAAAGGACTTCTTCAGCAAATGTTCGTATAGATGCCCTCAAGCCTTAAACTAATATCGGCATAGCTATAGATGCAGTAGATTCTCTTCGCATGACCGCGCAACCATAGCAGGCACTTGAAAACAACCTTATACAGCTGAGTTGCAATCTGTCGGGTTTGAATGGGCTCAGATTGATGACGAAGCTGCGATGATCGCAAACCTCAATTGGAAACGCACAACAGAATAAATTGTCAGAAAAGGAATTAAATCAAGTTCTGATAAAACTGAAAAAGGGAGTCATTGCTCGTCGCTATTTTTTTATGCTTCGAAACCAGTAGCCATTTCACCCACTTTTTCGACAGCATGAACCCTGACAGCCTTTGTTTGCGCAATCCCTTTTATGATTGGCCAAGACGGTGCGCAGACGACAATTCATTCAAGGCTGATTTCACCGCAAAAAGACTGCTGGCAAGCACTTCAGCCAATGGTGAGTGCTGCACGGAATCTTTATGCAGCCTGCGGAGGCTCCGCATGAAGCGAGCGAAGGTAGTCGCCAAGCGATGGAATGGGGATCTTGTACTGTCCGAGAAATTCCTGCGAGGGCGCCAGAATCCCCGCATGCAGCGCATTGGTCAGGAACTCGTCCGTCGACTGGCTGCATTCTTGTCGCGCTTGTTTAGTGAGGGTCTTGATTTCGTCATAAGATAGAGCGTCCGCTATTTCGCTCTCTTTGTTGCCTGCGGCCAAGGCAATCTGCTTGTATACCCAGGGCTGGCTTGAGCCGGATTCAATACGGTCCCGATAGTAGGCATTCATGCGCTCGGCCCCTTCGGCCATCGCTTGCGCGAGCAGTTCGCGCCTGAGTCGACCTTCATTGGCGCGCAGCACCTCGCCCGCAGCCACGCCGACACGGTTGACGTGCTGCGGCCAGCCCTGCGACAGCCGCGCCAGCTCGTCCGCCCACGCCGACTTCTCCTCGCCTGAGCCCGAATAGTACGCATCCAGCATGCGCCGTATGGCGGCACACGCATCCGCGGCGGGCAATGGCTCCAGATCGGCGACTCGACGATCGGGCGGCCTTGACAGGCCGCATTCCCGCAACACCGCCTTGGTGTCGCTCAAGCCGAAGAACATCGCGATCAGCGGAATCTTGAATGGCGGGCTGTGCAGGCAGTCGAGCATGCTTTCGACTGTGCCCGTTGCAGGAGTATTTTGCGCTTCGTCCACGAACACGGCGATGCGGAACTCCCTTAGCAGGGGAGCCGCATCCGCGAAGGCTTGCTCGGCGGGCAGCGATTCGCTCGCCGCATCGCCCGGTTCGGCCCTGCCGCCCACCGACAGGCCGGCGGCTGCGAAGCCGCGCTCCGACAGCTCGCTGAGCAGCTTCGCGCCCAAGTCCAGAAGATCCTTGAACCTGTCGCTGAGTGCCGACGGTCCCGCAACGGCAAGCCGCTCGCTCTCGGCGTTCACTTCGCGAACGATCATCCCCGCCGTCGCTGCCGCATACTGGAGCGTGTGCGGCTTGACCGAGACCGCTACCCAAGGCTCCTCGGGCGTGGAGTGCTGCCGCACCGCCTCCATGCACTCGAGCATCAGGGCCGTCTTGCCCGCGCCGGGCGCACCTTGA
The DNA here is from genome assembly GCA_965214875.1 of Arenicellales bacterium. Taxonomy (GTDB): domain Bacteria; phylum Pseudomonadota; class Gammaproteobacteria; order Arenicellales; family JAJDZL01; genus CBDAUN01. The sequence goes on from OZ243980.1 coordinate 631,506, forward strand.
AAGATGCAGGTGCCGCCGCCGATATTTCCCGAACGAAGACTTTCGACCGCGTCGCGAAACACCTCGTATTCGGCATCCCGTCCGCAAAAGAAAGCTTCGCGTCCTACCTCGGCGCGATCGGTTCGTTTCAACCAATTCAGCTCAGGCAAAGGTTCAATGGGAAGCGGCTTGGGGAACAGTTCGGATGCCAATGGGTTGCTCCTCTTTCAAATTGCTTTCGATTCTATCAGTTTGCCCCAATCAATTCAATCCGGCCTGCGCGACATGCTTCAAGAGATTCAAAAAACATAAACGGCATCTCAACCTGCCGGGTTTGACTTTCTAAGTCGCTTCGGCGGCGTTCAAAGGATGTCTTTGCCGGCAATACGATGAACAGCTTTCTTTTGGCTAATCTTCTTCGAACCGGCAAGGCGGCGCGTTAGCAAAAATCAGAAAATTCAAAATGTTGATTAGAGTGATCAAAACAGATGCATCTGCGAAACGGCGATATCGACGCGCAAGTAGTTTCGAAGATGTTTTGAAACCGACCCCGCGAATATGCCGGCAACAGCCCGACAAAAACAGGAATTACAAAGGTCCCTACAATCTAATTCCACGAATGAATGTTGTTCAGTCCAAGTTCTGGTCGATAATCAACGAAAGGCAAAATCAGAACAAGGTATATGACTGACACAACCAGATGAGAAAGAATTCTTTCCGAAGGATGCGGCAAACGTCCGGCGGTTAAACGCGACCTAACAAACAGGATGATCGCTCCCGGTATTAAGAAAATCAAATACGTGGCCGTTTCCGTTATAGTGCTCATTCCAGACATTCTCGAATTGAGTTGTCGAGTTCAAGATGCATGCACGAACCGCGGCAATAAAAATTACCCATTAGGATGATGCATTTTCGGCATAACCGGCAGTCTATTCACGGAGTTTGCTTCTGTCTGTAGAAATGACACTAATGTCGCGCAACAGGTCACGAAATTGGCAGCGAAGCATTCAATGCATTCACCAAACATTGCAAACTATCGCCACGCGCATAGCGGTAGTACAACCAACGTAAAATCAATAAGATCGCTGATTACCGCTTGCAACACACCCTCACAAACGAAATCACAACCGATCGCCTTGATTTATATTTGAGACCGATAACTTGCTCAAGAAGCTTAATCCGGAATCATAAATGCCAATCCAATCCGAACACGCGCTCGAAAGAGGACTGATCCAGAAGCTAGAGACCCTGGGCTTCGAGCGCGTTCGAATCGAAACCGAAGATGATCTTATCGCGAATCTCAAGCTTCAACTGGAGAAACACAACAAAATCGCACTCTCCGATGCAGAATTCAATCAGGTTCTGAACAAACTGAATCGCGGCAACATATTTGAAAAAGCCAAAATACTCCGAGACAAAATCGACTACACCCAAGACGATGGCAAGGTCAATCACATCGAACTGATCGATCAGATCCATTACTGCAAGAATCAGTATCAGGTGACCAATCAGGTTGCGATGTGCGGCAAGTACAAAAACCGTTACGACGTGACGCTTCTGATCAACGGGATGCCGCTTGTGCAGATCGAGCTTAAGCGCCGCGGGCTCGAAATCAAAGAGGCTTTCAACCAGACACTGCGTTACTGGCGGGAGTCCTATCAGGCGGGTAGCGGACTATTCAACTACATTCAGGTTTTTGTCATCAGCAATGGCATCAATACCAAGTACTACGCAAATAATCCCAATTCCAAGCAAGATTTCAAACAAGCGTTCTATTGGACGGATCCGCACAATCGCAAAGCCAGCCGACTTGACGATTTTGCAGAAGCTTTCCTGGAAAAGTGCCAGCTGTCTAAGCTGATCACAAAATACATCGTGCTGAACGAAAGTGCGCAAATGCTGATGGTGCTCCGCCCTTATCAGTACTATGCCGTGGAAAGAATTGTAGAGAGAGTCAAGAACACCGAAAAACACGGCTACATCTGGCACACCACAGGTTCAGGCAAGACCTTGACCTCCTTCAAGGCGGCTCAAATCCTGACACAATCCTCGCATGTCCGCAAGGTTCTCTTTGTCGTTGATCGCAAGGATCTCGACTTTCAGACCATCAAAGAGTTCAACAGCTTCAGCGCTGGCAGCGTAGACGCAACCGGCAACACCAAAATGTTGGTCAAGCAACTCAAGGACGATACGCCGTTAATTGTCACAACGCTTCAGAAACTCAGCATTGCAACAAGCAAAACGCGATTTGTCGAACAGCTGCCCGTTGAGTTGATTAAAGGAAAGGTGGTTCTGATTTTTGATGAATGCCATCGAAGCCAGTTCGGAGAAACGCATAATCAGATTCGGAACTTTTTCTCCAACGCGCAAATGTTCGGCTTTACCGGCACCCCGATATTTGCTGAAAATTCCAGTGCGACAGCACATGGCAGACGTACAACCAAGGATCTGTTCGACAATTGCTTGCACAAGTACGTGATAACTGATGCCATACGTGATGGCAATGTGCTTAAATTTTCGATTGAATACATCCAGACCGTCAGGCAAAAAGATTCAGCCACAGATGTGCAAGTTGAGGCAATTGATACCGTCGAGGCGGTGGAGGCGGACGCAAGAATTGATGCGATAGTGAATCATGTTCTCGCCAACCACAATCGCAAGACGCATGGCAAGGAGTTCACCTCTATTTTCTGCACTTCTGGAATTCCGACGCTGATCAAGTACTACGAAGCATTCAAGCGAAAGATTGCCCAATCTCAGCAGAACTTGCAGATTGCGGCAATTTTTTCCTACCACGTCAATGAGAATGACAGGGATGAGGCAGGATTTCTTGAAACTGATTTGGCTGATGCTGGCGCAGGAAAAGGAAATCGGCAAAGCAGAGAGAGTCTGGAACGATGCATAGCTGATTACAACGAAGCGTTCGGTACCAACTATTCGACTGAAAGCTTCTACGGCTACTATCAGGATCTTGGTAAGCGCGTTCGCGACCGGCGCGTTGACATCCTGCTGGTGGTCAACATGTTTCTGACCGGATTCGACAGCAAATATCTCAATACCATCTACGTTGACAAGAATCTGAAATATCACGGATTGATTCAGGCTTACTCCCGAACCAATCGTACTTTGGGAACAAAAAGTCCCAAGGCAATGTCGTCTGTTTTCGGAAATTGAAAACCGCTACCGATCAGGCAATTGAGTTGTTTGCAAACAAGGATGCAATCGAAGAAATCGTTTTGCTGCCTTACGAAGACTATGTCGCTCGATTCAACGAGGTGGTCAAAGAACTCAAAAGCATCGCGCCAACTGTGGATGCAGTCAATGAATTGGTGACCGAGGATGAGAAAGCTGAGTTTATCAAGTCATTTCGAAACCTGATCCGGCAAAAGAATGTACTTGTTTGCTTCTTTGAGTTTGATCATGGCGATCTGATGATTGATGAGCAGGAGTTTGCCGATTATCAAAGCAAATACCTCGATCTGCACGAAGAGGCAAAAGGAGACCGGGGGAAGGAAAAGGTATCCATTCTTGACGATCTTGATTTTGAGCTGGAGTTGATTCATCGAGACGATATCAACGTAGGCTACATTCTGACGTTGCTTGAACAAGTGTGCGATGCCGACGAAAAAGAAAGAGAAAAAACTTTGGATTACATCTCAAGAGTATTGGAAACTGAAGTTCAGCTCCGAAGCAAAAAAGAACTGATTGAGCATTTCATTGCCGAGCACATGGCCGAGTTGTCGCAAGGCAAGGGCGGCAGTTTGCGTGACACATTTCGAGACTATTGGGATCATGCAGCCAAAATTGCATTGCAGCAACTGGCTGCGTCTGAAGGCTTGAAAGAAGTGGGGTTGAAAAATCTCATCGACGAGTTGATTTTCACCGGGAAAACCCCATTGACGCAAGAGATCATCGATATTTTCAATACACAGCCAAGATTGATTGAACGCATGCCAACTGCCAACAATGTCATTGATAAAGTCAAACAATTCGTTGAAATATATTTTGATGAAATCGAATAGGCGGGTTTCGATAGACCGGATGACTATTCGGTTTATGGAGGCACTCGGTTTCTAACGAGCATGGATCACATATGCCTGATTTTAGTGCTGATCAACCAATTTTGTTCAATTCCGATTTTGCCGTTAAAACGACTTTTGATTTGCCGAAAGCGCAGCTGTCGTTGGTGGATTTGCTGACTATAATTAGGACATCATGCGAACGTTCAATACCGCCGGCCCCATCGTGCCGGCAAGGCACTACCACATTGCGCCGCTCGGGCGCGTGAACCGGGATGAGATCTACGAGCTGATCGAGGATTGGAGGTACTTCATTCTGCATGCACCGCGCCAGACCGGCAAGACCTCGGCGCTTTTGGCCTTGATGGACGAGCTGAACCAGGCGGGCCGCTATCGTGCGCTGTATGTCAATGTCGAAGGGGCGCAGGCGGCGCGGGAAAACACGCACGAGGCGATGGAGTCGATCCTGAACGAGCTCGGCATATCGGCAAGAATCTATTTGGCCGACGATTTTGTCCGGGAAAACTGGCGGCGCATTCTTGATTCGTCGGGCGCCTACGCCGCGCTTCGCGAAACTTTATATCTCTGGTCGGAGGTTGATGTCCGTCCGCTGGTGTTGATGATTGATGAGATAGACGCGCTGGTGGGCGACACGCTGATCTCGGTCTTGCGCCAGCTGCGGGCCGGCTACACGCAGCGTCCGAAGCATTTTCCGCAGAGCGTGATCCTGTGCGGTATCCGCGACGTGCGCGACTACCGGATCCATTCGGGCCGGGACAAGTCGATCGTCACCGGCGGCAGCGCGTTCAACGTCAAGGCCGCGTCGATCCGGCTGGGCGACTTCGGCGAGGCCGAGGTCCGGGAGCTCTTGCTGCAGCACACTTCTGAGACCGGGCAATCGTGGAGCGGGGAGGCGCTGGCGGAGGTGTGGGAGTCGACCTCGGGGCAGCCGTGGCTGGTCAACGCGCTGGCGGCCGAGGCTTTGAAGAAGGTCAAGGATCTGAATGCGACGATCCGGCATGAGGACGTGATCGACGCCCGGGAGGAATTGATCCTTCGGCGCGACACGCATCTGGACCAATTGGCGGACAAGCTTCGCGAGCCGCGGGTCAAGCGGGTGATCGCGCCGCTGGTGAGCGAAGGCGCGGCCGAGTCGTTCACCGCCGACGATCTGCAGTACGCGGCCGATCTGGGGCTGATCGCGCAGGACAAGCCTGTTCGGGTGGCCAACGCGATCTACCGGGAAGTGATACCGCGCGAGCTGATCACCGGCGCGGACTGGTTCATCGCGCACGAGACCGCGTGGTACGTGGAGGACGGGCAGCTGATGATGGGGCGTCTGATGGAGGCGTTCCAGGGGTTCTTCCGGGAGCATTCGGAGCACTGGGTGGGGCGGTTCGACTATAGGGAGGCGGGGCCGCAGCTTTTGCTGCAGGCGTTCCTGCAGCGGGTGGTCAACGCGGGCGGGCGGATCGAGCGCGAGTACGGTCTGGGGCGTGGGCGGATGGACCTGCTGGTCGAGTGGGGCCCTCGGCGCCAGCGGGAGGCGGTGGAGTGCAAGCTGAGGCGGAACGGCCTGGAGCGCACGGTGGCCGAGGGCCTGGAGCAGCTTGGCGGGTATATGCGGCGTTGCGGCACCGCCGAGGGCCATCTGGTCATCTTCGATCGCTCGGAGAAAAGATCGTGGGACGAGAAGGTGTTCCGGCGCGAGGAGTCCGCCGGCGGCAGAAAGGTGACGGTCTGGGGCATGTGAACGTTGGGTTTCGGGACTGCTAGAGCCGACCCGAACTGACTATGCCGGCTTCCTTTCTGATGCAGCTATACTGGTTTTCATGTCGCGAATCTTCTAAAGCCGACGTAATTCTGATCTTTCGGATAGCCATAAAATTGGAACTAGGCGTGAACCGGGTGCCAAGCGCCCCTAGACAGTTGAAGACCGATGAATGACGATAGTCTATTGTCCTGTTTGGAGCGTTATCCACTATGACTCCGCGGAGAAAACGACGTTTGGCAATCGCTGGCGCAGTTGTTGCCGGAATGTCCATTGCGGTTGCACTGGTACTCAACGCCTTTCAAAGCAACTTGCTGTATTTTGTTAGCCCGAGCGAAGTCGCAACCGGTCAAGCGCCGCCAGTCGGCAAGGCGTTTCGCGTTGGCGGACTCGTCGTTGAAGGCAGTGTGCGGCGCGCCAGCGCCGATTTGATGGTGAAATTCCAGCTGACCGATACTGCTGAAGTGGTTGACGTAGAATTTTCCGGCATCCTGCCTGATCTTTTCCGCGAAGGCCAAGGCATCGTGGCGAAAGGCGTGATGAACGATTCGGGCGTTTTCGTCGCTTCCCAGGTATTGGCGAAGCATGACGAAAACTACATGCCGCCAGAGGCGGCTGAAGCGATTGAAGCGGCCCAAAAGACGTTGATTTCCAACTAGCGCGTACAGGTGACATGATTCCGGAAATTGGTCAGTTCTGCCTGATGCTGGCTTTGCTGATGGCGATCGCGCAGACCGCACTGCCGATCGCCGGCATTTGGCTTCGCTTGCCATCCTGGCTCGCCGCTTCAAAACAAGCTGTTCGGGCTCAGCTTGGTTTTCTTGTAGCCGCCTTCGCCTGTCTTGCCTATGCATTTTTGACGCATGACTTTTCAGTCGCATATGTCGCGCATAATTCCAATACCGCTCTTCCTGCCATCTACCGGATTGCCGCGATATGGGGTGCCCACGAAGGCTCGCTTTTGCTCTGGTCGCTGATCATTGCGCTATGGGGTTCGGCACTGTCTAAATTCAGTCGCGATGTGCCCGATGACTTCCTGGCAAGGGTGCTCGCAGTGCTTGGTGTCGTGAGCATCGGTTTTTTGCTGTTTCTGATTCTCACTTCAAACCCTTTCGAAAGACTGTTTCCTGCAGCCACCGAAGGCCGTGACCTTAATCCTCTGCTGCAAGATCCTGGACTTGTGATACACCCGCCCATGCTTTACATGGGCTATGTCGGTTTTTCGGTTGCTTTTTCGTTCGCAGTAGCGGCTCTGATCAGCGGCCGCATCGATGCCGCGTGGGCGCGATGGTGCAAGCCTTGGACTAATCTTGCGTGGATGTTTCTGACAATCGGAATTGCGCTCGGCAGCTGGTGGGCATACTATGAGCTTGGCTGGGGCGGCTGGTGGTTCTGGGATCCGGTCGAAAACGCTTCATTCATGCCATGGCTCGCAGGAACTGCGCTGATTCATTCGCTGTCGGCTACTGAGAAGCGGGGCCTGTTCAAATCATGGACGGTATTGCTCGCGATGTTGACCTTTTCGATGAGCCTGATCGGTGCGTTTCTGGTGCGCTCCGGGGTACTGACTTCGGTGCATACATTTGCCAACGATCCTTCGCGCGGCGTCTTTTTGCTCGGCTTGATTACGCTGGTTATCGCAGGCTCCCTTGCCATCTATGCCTATCGGGCGCCGAGCATCCGATCTGCCGGCAGCTTTGCAGTCGTTTCCAAAGAAGCGGGGCTGCTGCTCAACAACATTTTTTTGGTTGCAGCAATGGCGACCATATTGCTAGGCACGCTGTATCCGCTTTTTCTCGACGCGCTGAATCTCGGCAAGGTTTCCGTGGGTCCGCCATACTTCAATTCGGTGTTCATTCCTCTGACGATGCCGTTGGCGGCCACGCTCGGTATCGGTGCCATTGCCCGATGGAAGCGCGATCGAATCATGCGCCTCATGGATGGGCTTTGGGTTTGGCTGGCTGCAAGCTTCTCGCTTGGGCTTGGACTGCCAGCGCTTTTATCAGGCACCTACGAGTGGCTTGCCGCAGTGGGTTTGACGCTGGCATTCTGGACCGCCTTTTCGACGGTGCATGGCGTTTTGCTCCGAATTCGTCATCGTCAAGACCGATTGGCGGCGCTTGCGGGCTTGCCTCGCGGCTTTTACGGGATGACGCTTGCGCATTTCGGAGTGGCGGTGTTTATTGTCGGCGTAACCATGGTGAGCGTCTATGAACGCGAGCAGGATCTTCTGATGACGCCAGGCGAATCTTACTCCTTGGGTGGCTTTGATTTTAAGTTCAACGGAGTTCAAAGACGCTCGGTCGCAAACTATCTGGCCGACACTGCAACGATAGAGGTGAGTCGCGACGGCGAGCACTTTGCCAATGTTTATCCGGAAAAGCGAATTTATCCTGTTCAGTCTGAACCGATGACGGAGGCGGGCATAAGGCCGGGAATGTTGCGGGATCTATACATTTCGCTTGGAGAGCCGCTTAGCGATAGCGGAGCTTGGAGCATGAGTATTCATATCAAGCCATTTGTGCGCTGGATTTGGGCCGGGGCCTTGCTAATGGCGATCGGAGGATGCCTGGCCGCGTTTGATCGCAGGCTGCGCAACGCAGTCGCTTCGCGCGACCGCATCGGGCAGGAGATTGGGCTTGAACATGCCTAAGCAAGCATGATTGATGTTCTTCGTAGGCCTCGGTTTCTCATCCCGCTACTCATATTCATGGCAGTAGCAGGCTTTTTTGCTGTCGGCTTGAAACTGGATTCAAATCTGGTGCCGTCGCCGCTGATCGGAAAGACTGCCCCGCAGACGCGGCTGCCGGTATTGAACGATCCGTCTATCCGTTTCAGTTCCGACAAGATGGCTGGCGAGATCTGGCTATTGAACGTGTGGGCGAGCTGGTGCGTGGCTTGTCGGGAGGAGCACGAGACTTTGATGCATATGCAGCGCGAAGGTTTCACAATCGTCGGATTGAACTACAAGGATAAACCCGACGATGCCAAGCGATGGCTTGCAGATTGGGGAGATCCCTATGTTCTGACAGCGGTCGATGAGAAAGGCGAAGAAGCGATCGACTGGGGCGTCTATGGTGTTCCGGAGACATTCGTCATCGATGCTGGCGGGACCATACGCTATAAGCACATCGGGCCGCTTAGCGATGAGGATGTCGAAAACGTGATCAGGCCGCTTTTGCAAGGAAGCAGTTGACGATGAGGTTGGTTTTGGCCGCCGCGATATGGCTTGTCTGTTTGAGCGCAGGCGCAGCGCAAACGATGCTTGAGTTCGATTCTGAAGAGCAGCAGAACCGGTATCGGGCCCTAATCGCCGAATTGCGCTGCATGGTTTGCCAAAATCAGAATATTGCCGATTCCAATGCGGCCTTAGCGAAGGATTTGCGCGGCCGCACCTATGCGATGATCAAAAATGGCGCTTCGGATGATCAGATCATCAAGTTCATGACCGATCGTTACGGCGACTTTGTTCTGTATCGTCCGCCATTTAGGCTGTCCACGGCTTCTTTGTGGCTTGCGCCTGCGCTGTTTTTGGGGTTTGCATTTCTTGCCTGTTGGTCGATTTCGCGCAAGCGAAGGGCGGGCGCTGTCGCTTTGAGCGACGAGCAACGCATGAAGGCTCGCCGGCTGCTTGACGACTGATACGCGCTCGAATGTATATCGTCTTTTTCGTTGCTGCGCTGCTGCTGACGGCAGTCGCAATTTTTGGCATTGCATCTGCCATGCTTCGGCATCGTCCGGTGACGGGTGATCGAAGGCAAAGCAATATAGAAATTGCCAAGCAAAGGATTGCTGAACTCGAGCATCAGCAGGCGGAGGGATTGATTGGCGATGCGGATGCCGATCAGCTGCGCCAGGAAATCGAGATCGAGCTGTTGCGTGATGTCGAAAGCAGCGACCATGCTGAAGGTTGCGACGATAAGGCGGCGCAAGGGCGCGCTAGCCGGCGCGGGGTGATTGCGGTCGCGATGATCATGCCGATCGCAGCTGGCGCCCTGTATCTTGCCATCGGAGACCCTGGCGCGATCACCCAACCGCAAACGCACATAGTGCAGGGCGAGCAAAACTTTTTGGTCACCGATCCGTCTGGTCGCGAGTTGACGATTGAGGAAATTACCGCCACGCTGGAAGAGCGCGTCCAGCAGGTACCCGACGATACGCGCGCATGGCTGAGTTTAGCTCAAACGTATATTGTTCAGCAGCAGTTTTCGGCTGGAGCTGATGCTTTCGCTGAACTGCGTAAAGTGCAAGGCGATCGTCCTGAAATATTGATTCGCGAAGCCGATGCGCGCGCCCTCGCCCAAGGTGGCGATTTCGCAGGAGAACCGGAGCGGCTGCTCAAGCAAGCATTGAGTATCGACCCAAACAATCCAGCCGCTTTATGGCTTGTTGGCTTAGCGGCCTCCGCCCGGCAGGAGTATCGTGTGGCAATGGACTATTGGAATCGGGCGCAAGCTGAGATTGAAGACCCACAGGTGCGTGCCGGGTTAATGCAGGTCATGCAAGAAACCCAAGCGCTGATTGATGCAGAGGCTTCAAGCTCGACGCAGGCACCGGACTTGGCTTCGATTGACGTGATGGTTTCGATTGACCCTGATGTGGCGCGAGATTTCGAGCCGGAAACGACGGTATTCATCTTAGCGCGAGCTTCAGATGGCCCAGCCATGCCGCTTGCTGTGATCAAGCGAAAAATCGGCGATTTGCCACTTCAAGTGACACTAGACGACAGCATGGCGATGCTGCCCAGCAGGAAGCTGTCGGATTTCAATTCGGTTGAAATTGTTGCCCGCGCATCCATATCCGGCAATGCGATGCCGGCGAGCGGAGATGCTTTCGGGCAGGCGGCGAGCGTCATTCCTGGCCAGGCCGAGACGGTTCAGCTCGAGATTGCAGAGCTGGTGCCGTGAAGAAAGGCTCTCCGGAGCAGGCTCCGGCAACCATTTGCCCATCGGAGCGCATGCATCCCGTTTTTTGGCAGGGATCAAGGCGGCGGATGATTGAAATCGCCTCTCGAGCGTATGGCGACAGCCTTGATTTCAGCCCGAAGGCGCTAGAATCAGCGCGAGGAATGCAATGCCCGCACCCAGTACGCCTATCGTGATCGCGATCTGAGCGATTCCATATCCGACAATCCAGCGCTGATTATCCTTGTCTCGCTTGGCCATTTCTGCATCCCGCTCGGCCATGTCGGCCCTCAGTCGCTCATGCGATGCGGTCAGTCGCTCATATGACGCATTCAGTCGTTCGTACGATGTATTCATTTCTTCTTTCAGCAGGTCGATTCGCTTGTCCAGTTCGTGATATTTTTCCTGCAGCTTCTCATCCATCTTCGGTCATCTTGATATTGCCGATTTTTGGAAACGGCGCTTTGAGCATCGGATGATGCCGGCTTCCCCCGATAGCCAAGGCCGTGGCTCATATGCCGCGACCTCTACCCGATTCCGCAATAGCAGGTATGTTATCCGACCATGGCCTGTCTTTTCAAGGTGATGTACTGGTTCAATGCATATGAGGCTTTTCAGGCGGCAAGTGCGCTTTTATTATACGCCTGCATGGGGGTGCGTTGTCCGAGCGCCTGCGGCCTGGAAAGTCCCGCACGCATTGAACCAGTACACCTGAACAGCAAGGCGGGTACAATGGGGCGGATTTCAACCATGAGGACGACATCATGAAACCGCTATCACCCCCCCCCTCGCCCGCTAGCTAGACTGGCACTCCTGGCCGCCGTGCTGGCGGCAATGACGCTGGCAATGCCGGCGATGGCGCAGAATGCTTGCAGTAGTACAAACTGCAAGGTCACGATCCAGACGGGCCCGGCTCCCCAATCGTGAAAGGCTGCGGCCCCGATGCGGAGATTGGAAAATTCGAGTACGTGCTTTCATCGCCCAACGGGCAATCCAACGTAGGAAACTTCCCGACCTCACTCCAACACAACATTGGCCCCTCCGGCAGTTACCCCGAAGCACCCCCGTTAAAATTTCAATACCGAGTACCTGAAGGTTCGGTGCCTAATTAGACCGACATTGTAAGCACCGGCTTTATCCCCCTTACCAGCCACGGGGGAACGCTGGGTGTCCCCAGAGTTATAGAAATCCGCGCCAAGGCCGGGGCGAGGATCGGGGATCCGCTCGCCAGGCCGGCCCGGACGATGGAAATATTTACTTTCAGAAATGAAATCAACACACAATTCACAACTGAAGTAAAGGCCCAGCCCCTGTTCTTTATCGGCGGCGAGGGCTGCGGGCAATGGGGGCAAGGGCATGGCCATGTCTATGATCTCGAGACCGGGGAGCGGGTGCGCTGAGGGGTGGGCAGGTGCAGCCGGAAGGGGCGGGCGGCTGGCCTCCCCTTCCGTGATTCCCGCCGGTTCGCCGGTCATGCGGGGCATCCTGCCGGAAGGCCCCGGCGGGCTGCGCGGGCAATCGCCATGGCCGGCGGGTCTCCGGGATCGGGACTGGAGCGCATGGAAGAAGGATGGCCGGCCGCTGGCCGGCATCCGGGGAAGGAAGGCGTCCGGATCGGCTACGCCGCCCGTAGCGGCGTCAGCAGGTGCCTATGCCGCAGGTATTCCAGCGATCAGCGCACCCAGCACCGCAGTGGCCACGCCGACCACGATGACGATGGCCAGCAGCAACCGGTTCTCCCGCCGGGCCATGTCGGTTTTCCAGTCGGCCATGTCGGTTTTCCAGTCGGCCATGTCGGTGCGGAAACGCTCAAGCGTTCCCTGAAGGTCGGACTGCAGTGTCTTCATGCGTTCCTCCAGAACGGCAATCCGTTCCGATAGCTCGTGGTTTGTGGGTTCTGCCATGTTTCCATCCTATCCGATTCCAGGTGCGTTTGCAAGGCCAGTGCAGTCTCATGCGCGGTGAACCTTCAGGGCCTGTCCGGGCAGTCTCACATGTATCTGACCCCGGACACTACTAGCCCAATCACTTGGAAGAGCATATGATATGGGTCTATCTGTGTGCATTATCAAGCATCTGCTGGCAATGATTCTTGCGAATCCATCTATGCATGCCTTCAGCAGAGCGCAGGCGAATTTGAAATTTATAGCGCCTTGAACTGAGCCCGGAAAGCCTCAATATCGAATGCACTAATAGTCCTTTATTTGGCGATTCCCGCATACCTTGCGTTCAGGGTGTCAATTTTTTGCCCGTTTGTGTCTCTTTAGGTTCTATACTATGAAAGGACAAAGGTATGAGATGGACGAAAAGTGAAATCTTTTCATCGCTCGAATCAATTTACGCGAGAGGCATGATCATGTTCAGAAAGATGTTGCAGATGATTTGCTTCGGGCTGGTCCTACTCGGATGGCATCAGGCCCATGCAAGTGAAACCTTGGTAGCGACAGTGCCGGTTTTGGATTATTCCGAACGATACATTAGCGTGATAAAGCAGGTGCCGCAGGAGGAATGTCGCGAAGTGGCGGTGCGCAAATCCGGCTCGACAAGCTCCAATACCCCGGAATTGCTCGGCGCCATCGTCGGCGGTTCGCTTGCGAACGAGCTGGACGACTCGAAGACCAGCAAGCTGGCGGGCGCGCTGCTTGGCGCGTCCATCGGGTCTGACATCGAGAAGAACTACCAGAAGAACAAGGGCGCCACCACCAGGCAGCTGCGTTGCGAGACGGTCTATCGGCAGACCGAGGTGCGCGAACCGGCAGGCTACAATGTGAGCTACAGCTACAAGGGCAATTCCTACAGATCGGTCGTGAACCGTCGCCCAGGTTCGACGATCGACGTGCGGGTAAGCGTGCAGCCTGTCCAGTATTCGGGCCAGTCGGTATCTGCCACAGTGCCGGTACTGAGCATTGTTGAAAGCTATAGGGAGGTCGTCAAGAACGTTCCAACCGAGGAATGCCGCGAAGTGGCGGTGCGCAAATCCGGCTCGACAAGCTCCAATACCCCGGAATTGCTCGGCGCCATCGTCGGCGGTTCGCTTGCGAACGAGCTGGACGACTCGAAGACCAGCAAGCTGGCGGGCGCGCTGCTTGGCGCATCCATCGGGTCTGACATCGAGAAGAACTACCAGAAGAACAAGGGCGCCACCACCAGGCAGCTGCGTTGCGAGACGGTCTATCAAGAGACTCCTGTGCGCGAGTTTAATGGCTACAACGTCAGCTACGAATATGCGGGCGAGGTTTATACCGCGAAAATGCAGTCGCGCCCCGGATCCAGGCTGGATGTCGAAGTCCGCGTAGTGCCGGTTGACGCGGTCGCATAGCGACGCTACTCGGCAAACGCAATGTTTCTCACGGTGACTGTCTTTTTGACAGTCACCTGCCGATGGCTAAAGAAGCATTGCTATCTTTCGGCCTTCGTAGATTGCTGCCGGCGCTTGGCGTGCTGAAACGCAATCGCCGATTGCGTGTACTTCGAACGGTGCGCTTGAAAGCGATTCTTCTAGGAGCGTGTAGGGTTCATTGACGGTAGCGAGTACCAGGCTCTCAGCTTCAAATTTGCTGCGCTCGCCATTTAGCAGATCGATAATGGTCGCATTGCCGTTGTGCCACTGATCCACAGCGGATTCGCAGTGGAAGGTCGCGCCGAGCTTGCGCAGCCTTTCGCGTAGCGGAATGTCGGCGGCGGTGCGCACGATTTCGCGCCCCACCACAGGAGAGGAGGTCACAATGCGGACTTCGTGTCCAGCTTCGGCCATATAGAGCGCAGTTCCTGCGCCTTTCCAGGTGCCGACATCATCGAGCAGGATGACGCGCTTGCCCAAATCTGCCGAACGATTCATCACGTCTTCAGCATGCCATACGTTGTCTAGTTCGATGCCTGGCAAAATGTCGCGGGTTGGCAATCCACGTTGCCAGCCAGTTGGTGACGGCAAGGAGCCGGTTGCCAAAATTACCACGTCGGCGCCAAAACCTTCAACGTCCTCGGGCATAAATAGAGTGTTGAGCAAAATGTCCACACCAAGGCGATTAAGTTGGCGTTCATGCCAGTCGATGAAATCGAGGATCTGCGCCCGGCGAGGTTGCCGCCCGGCAAGCGCGAACTGTCCGCCAAGCATGCCTGAAGCTTCTACTAAAGTGACATCGTGTCCGCGTTCGGCGGCTACGCGAGCGGCTTCGCTGCCTGCCGGGCCACCGCCGACGACAAGAATCTTTCGCTTGGTTGCGCAAGCTGCAATGCGATCGCCGCCCCATTCGAACTCTCGTCCAGCGGAGGGATTGATCAGACAGCTGATCCAGTAGTCTCTATGGCGTCTTCCCCAGCACATCTGGTTGCACGATAGGCAAGGACGGATTTCATCGCTTCGACCTTGCATGGCCTTGTTCGCCATGTGCGGGTCGGCGATTTGACCGCGCACGATGCTTACCATGTCAGCCGAGCCGGAGGAGATGACTTGATTGGCAACTTCCGGGGTTCGAATGTGGCTTTCGGACTGCACGACCGCATGCTTTACCGCTTGCTTGATTTTCGCCGCAAAGGGTACGCCGAGCTGATCTTCATGCAGCGCAACTGGAATGATGCGGGTGAAATCGTAGTAGCTTCCGGTGCCAATGGTGACATAGTCGAATAGCCCGCGCTCATCGTGGTGCTCAGCAATGCGCTGCATTTCTTCAAGCGGCAGCACCTTCGGCTGTGCGGGGTCGAAGCTGGTGCAGACACCGACAATGAAGTCGGTGCCAACCGTATCGCGGATCGCCCCGAGCACTTGTTCGGAAAATCGCATCCGGTTGGCAAATGATCCACCGTAGCGATCGTCGCGTCGGTTGGTGAAAGGCGACCAGAATTGCTCGATGATCGCATTGTAGGCGGCCATCAGCTCGCAACCGTCAAAGCCTGCCTGTTTAGCGCGAAGCGCGGCGCGCGCAAATGAATTCACGATTTCCTCGATTTGCGCTTGCGACATCTTTTGGCTGCCATCATGGTCGTGCATTGAAGGCAGGCCGGAAGGCGACCAGTTCGGTTCGAAGGAGTTGTCCCAGTCTGCATGCTGACCCACGTGATAGAGCTGCTGAATCATGACCGTGCCGTGTTCATGGCAGGAATCGGTTATTTTTCGAAAATGCGGGATGACGCTATCGTCGTCAAAGCGGAAATTGCCTCGTGTCAGCACGGCTGTTCGATGTACTGGCACCGGCTCGACCACGATCATGGCGGCACCTCCGAGCGCACGCTCAAGGTAGTAGCCGAGGTGGCGTTCTGCGGGCAGGCCGTCGACGGCCATATTGGCAGTGTGGGCACCAAAGTTGAGACGATGCTTCAGTGTTTTGTGCCCGACCGTGATCGGGTTGAACAGGCAGTTCAATCGATGGCTTTGTGATTCGGGGTGCATAGCGAATAGGCGTGTTGGTCAGGTCAAAAGCTTAATTCTACTTTGATTTGGCAGATGTCGGCCGGCCTCTCGCGCCCGGCGAGCAAGCCCATGTCTGCGATGAGCAAAGTGCCGCAAGCGAATTTTTCGCAATGGCTGCTTGTTGGTGACTAAGTCAGATTCCGGAATATGCCTTATAAGACAGAAAAAGTTGGCGGAAAGTATATTTCATGCGAAAAAAGCAACAAAGATCGAAAGCGGGTCGACCTTTACGGATTTCAGAAACAATCATTCGTGCAATGCCGGATGCAACGGTACGCGTGTAGCAGAGCAATGGCCATCCATATCGGGACAGCCGGTCCTTATGTGTTTCTATGCCTGCTTGAAAGCGGACACTGCGACAAATCAGCAAACAGAACCCGATTGCCGTAGCGGCCGCCGGCCTGTTGCGCACGATCGATCACCCGGCAAAACAGGGTAAATGCAACCGGTGTCGTCGGCGTCGTCGCTCGCAATTCGCAGATCAGGCATCTTCTTTAACGTCGTCTGCCAAGCCGTCTGAAGGGTAGCGATGCGACCCGAAGCGGACCACTAGGGTGGCAAATGCAAGAATCAGAATAGCTGCAGAAATGTAGATCAACGGCAAGACGGGCAGCTCTTCAAGCGGCAATTCTTCTAGCAAGTGGTGGTCTACCTGAATGATTCCCACCATCATCCGCGTCAAAGCGGTAATGGCAACATAAATCAGAAACCGCACCGGCAAGCGCTTAGTCTTGAAATAGATGCCGACCATGGCACCTAGCTCCAGGTAGATGAACAGCAGCAGAATGTCCTCTATGGAGGCGGAGCGTTGACTTGACATGATATGCAGGAATTCCGCAACTGCGGACCACACCACCATGCTTCCAATTAAAAACAGAGCCAGATAGTGAAATACGTCTGTCAGCACAATGCCGACGGAACGCACCGACTGGGCCATATTTCTATTTCGGGATTTGAAATTCAATTTCGAGAATCTGTCAAAAGTGTTATATTGCCAACTAGCCGCCACAAGCCTGTGGTCGCCGCCCGGCGGCATTTTTTAGGATAATCGCACAGGGTCGGCGCAACCAACCTTTGGAATGCGCTTTCTAACGAAGACAAGGTTGGAGGCAGTATATATCATGCACAAAAACAACCAAAACCGAATATGGATAGTGTCTCACTTTGAAATTCACACTTCTTTTTCGGTGGTAAAATCACCGGAACACAATTCCAATTTTGGAGAAAAACCATGAAACCATTCCAGAAATCCCCCCCCCCTCACTAAATTAGCAACCTTCTTTCTGCTTGCGTTGCTGGCGGTGTCGGCCGCGGCGCAGACGACGGTAACCAGTAGCGGGCGAGAAGGCCCGACCGCTTGCATGGATGAAGATCAAGTCAATGCTGCGAATCTACCCATCACGGCCTTATCCACAACTAGCGTGACCTATACTGCCCCGCAAGTAACATGGAACCAATACGTCACGCGGCTTGGCGATGTGCCAGCACCTGAAAACGCGACTGTGTATGTCACTGTTTTCAATGCCCGCACATAATCAGTAGTGGATCAAGGAGCCACTACAATTGAACCTCCTAACACGGCCTTCCTAGGCGGAAACGCAAACATCTCTAGTCTGGTTGCGAAGACCAACTACTATATAGAACTTTATGCGGCTCCGACAGGATCTATTCCCAAGCAGGTGTTTGCAAGAAAGTGCTTCATGACGGGCGGCACCTACACCATGAATGTCAACCCTAGTAGTCAGCAAGGCCGGACGAGCGGGTGCTTCGCGATCAGCGAATTTAAGGGGAATATGGATACCATCCAGCATGTCCGCAACTGCTGGTGCGGTCGCAAGACCGTCCTGCCCCTGTTCAGCTCGACCCAGGACAACACCGATTTACTGAACAGGTGGGGATGCCGGTAGCGGCCATGGCAGCCTGACGCGGGCGCGGCGGCATCCGGACCGTCCCGGTCGTTGCGGACCGCCGAAGCCGCCCGCCCGTCTTCCGGATGCTGGCGCCTGCGGGCGCATTCCTGGATGCGCCGAAACCTCGTCGGCAAAAACCTGCAAGGACATTTTCAAACTGAGACGCTGCCCGAATATGGTTTAGCCTTTGCGAGTCCTTGAAGTCGGTTTTTTAGCAAGCGGCCATTCGCTCATGGATGCCTTCGGACTTGACCATATTGTGTCGATGCTGGTGGTTGTAGAGTCGAAGTTCTTGGGAATATCAGGACAGCAAATGCCTTCTAATCATTCGAAGAAATCGGGTTGAGCTCATTTTATTGGCTATGGACGGGCCAATCCCCGTTCCTCTTGCGACCTTGCATTGCAAGGCTGCAAGTTGGCAAACGAATCGAAATTTATCATCAAATCTTGTAGAGTGACTGGTTCCAAATTGGCGCGGCGAACACTGATTTCGGCTATATTGTTGCCTTTAGTAGCAGGGACTGACGGATTTTGCAGTGGCGACCTTGAACGGGTCTAGTGCTGCCGAGCCAATCGGGCTTTCTGATTCGCTCGGAATCGCAGTCGCCGAGTAGCGTCATTTATCAAGCCGCAAGCGATTTGCAATGGAACTGGATTTTTTCAAACTGAATTGGCATCTTTTTTTAGCGCTCGCTGCTGTCGTTATCTTGTTGCTGCTTGACCCCATTCGAAAGCGCGCAAGCGGTGTGCGCTCGGTAGCGGTTACGGAACTCCCGCGCGTGATGCGTCATGAAAATGCAATTGTGGTCGATATATCGGACACCAAAGACTACGATGCAGGACATATTCCTAAGTCTCGCAATATTCCTCTTGGTCGAATTGATGCGGATATCAATTTGATCAAGAAGTTCAAATCGCGGCCGGTCGTGATTGCTTGCCGGATGGGCAACCGAAGTTCGAAGGCGGCAGGCATACTCAAAAAGCATGAATTCAGCGACGTGCGGGTGCTTCAAGGCGGTTTCGCTGCCTGGTCGAAAGAAAACCTCCCGATCGAAACGAGCTGATTTTGCCGCACCAAGCTTCGGCGCTAAGTTAGACGCAAATTTGGCGTCAAGGCATCATGGATAAAGCGACTGACAGGGAGGCGATGAAAATGGCTGTTGTCGGTGCCGGCTCCTGGGGCACCGCCATCGGAGCCTGGCTGGCTCGAAATGGTCATCAAGTGCGAATTTGGGATACTGATGCTGCCGTCATCGAAGACATCAGCCGAACGCGCTGCAATAGCCGTTATCTGCCCGGATGCAGTTTGCCGGAAAATTTGCTCGCGCATGTCAGTCTTGCTTCGGCAATGGACAATTGCAATGCGGTGGTTGTCGCGGTGCCGAGCCGGTTCTTTGCGCCAGCGCTTGAGGATATATCGGATCTGATTCCGAGCATGGACGATTCCGAACAGCCGTTCGTGATTTGGGGAACCAAGGGCTTCATCCCGGAAACTGGCGAACTGCCCAGCGAGGCGGCGCATCGAATTCTAGCTCCTTCAGTGGTAACCGGAGCTCTTTCCGGGCCAAGCTTCGCCGCCGAAGTCATTCGCGGATTGCCGGCGGGTCTCGATCTTGCATCTCAGCATGCCGACCATCTTGAACGGGTTGCCGATTGGTTTCGCAAT
Source organism: Arenicellales bacterium (assembly GCA_965214875.1). Lineage (GTDB taxonomy): Bacteria > Pseudomonadota > Gammaproteobacteria > Arenicellales > JAJDZL01 > CBDAUN01. The sequence continues at coordinate 651,162 of OZ243980.1, forward strand.
GAAGTGGTGCTGATCTACACCACAACCGATGTTGTCGGCGTACAAGTCGGCGGTGCGGTGAAGAACATCATCGCCATTGCTGCGGGCGTGTCGGACGGGCTTGGATTTGGAATCAATGCGCGCTCCATACTGATTGCGCGCGGTCTTGCGGAAGTGGGTCGCTTGAATGTCGCGATGGGCGGCGACGAAGCGACGCTTATGGGGCTTTCGGGCATTGGCGATCTGGTTTTGACATGCTCCGGAGACTTGTCGCGCAATCGCAGACTAGGCATTGCGCTGGGTAAAGGTCAGTCGATGGCTCAGGCGACTGCTGAAATCGGTCAGGAGATCGAGGGTGTTTCGGCAACAGCTGAAGCATACCGAGTAGGCAAAGAGCTTGATGTTTTCATGCCGATCACCGAGCGTGTTTACGGCATTTTATTCGAGCAGCTGCAACCGGTCCAGGCAGCCAAGGAACTGATTGCAGTCGGCCCAAGTTTGAAGTAGCGAACGGTTCCCCGTTCAAGGCGTTATGTCGCTGAAGTCATTTTGACGCCATGCCTCATACACGGCAACTGCAACCGCATTCGAAAGATTCAAGCTTCTGTTGCCGGCCTTCATGGGTAGCGTCACACGATATTCCGGCGCAACGCTCATTCGGACAAATTCAGGGAGCCCGCACGTCTCTGAACCGAATACTAGGGTATCGCCAGGCATATAGCGCGTGTCCACATAGGAGTTTTCGTGGAACTTGGAAAACATGTAGATGCGTTTTGCTCCGGCAACTTTGACATAGTCATCAAATGTTTCGAAGGTGCGGATGTCGACGAATTCACGGTAGTCTAGCCCCGCTCGCCTCAGCCGCTTGTCGTCTAGTTCGAATCCGAGCGGCTTGATCAGATGCAGTGAACAGCCGGTATTTGAGCATAGCCGAATGACGTTGCCGGTGTTGGGCGGAATTTCCGGCGCTACGAGCACTACATTAAACATGGGGCCGATCACCCGCTTTGGTTGACGCTGATTGAGGAATCATTATGCATCGTGATTCATGATTATGTTTTCGATTGCTTCGGTAAATTCGTCGAATTGCGTTTCGCAAGGATATTTCGATTGCATAAACGTGATAAAGCTGCGACGAATCGCATCGGGATTGTCTGCGCGGGTAGGTGCCCCAATTCATCTGATCAGCTTCAGCGATGGCTGAGTATCGAGGTGTTGATTATGTCCGCGGGCATCGCTATCTTGGATTTCGCATTAAGACCGCGCACCGGCTTGATTGCAAGACGGTCGCTACTTTGCGTTATTCGAGAATGAGACGAAATTATGACGAATTCGATGCATTGGACGGACCGCTGACGAGTGTGACGGCTGGATTCAATCGCGTTCTGATGCCGACCTTGCGAGTCGATGTGTCGCCGGGATGGTCGCGCGAAAGACCGGCTAGCGAAAATAGCCACAGCGCCGGCTGGCAGATAGGCGGCGGACTATTCGCCCTGTTGCCTAAGGGGTATACTGTTGGCGGCGATGTCTCGTAGTACGAAGGCGGCCGGTATGACATTGTTGATGGCGGCAGACCGCCGTGACGAGACCTGGCTGATCGGATCGAGCGCCCATCGTCGGGATTTCACAATATTCGGATTCAGCCCTGAGATGCGGGTCGCCCAGGAAGAGCGCGAGTCGAATGCTCAGCTTGCCGGATACGAGCGGATGTTGCTCAATTTGAATTTTGCTCAGCCGTTCTGAGCTCAAGAACCAATCACGAAGCCCTTGTCGGGGCATATCGCAAATATCTGCATGAGACTGTTTCAATTTGACGGCTTAGCTTTCGCCCCCTGATTTTCTCTTGCTGACACTAAACAGTGGTAACTGGCAGCTGAGCATTCGCTCCGCCTGCATGAAAATCGAGCTTGACGCAATCACGCTTATTTATCTTAGTGCAAACAATGCAGATTAGTAGCGCAGTTACAGGACCTCATTGACCGTAGCATGCTAATCGCCGTCGCTTTTGCGATAACATTTTCTTGTCATAAACTTACATTTGTAATATCCCGTGCAACTTGCGAATCTGCTGAGATGGCGACTTCACAAGTTGACCTGGCCGTCATGTGGTCACGACATGGTCTTGATTTGTGAAGACCAGTAAGGCAAACTAATAGTGAGCTTTGTCATTAAATCAATAGGGAGGTTTCTATGAAGCTTGCTCTGCGAGAAGCAAAAACGCGTCTCTCCGAGTTGGTTGCGGCTGCCAGCAACGGCGAGCGTGCGATCATCACGAAGCATGGCCGCCCGGTTGTTGAATTGGTGCCTTGCAATCAACGCGTGGGAGGAATTGATTTTGAAAAACTGGAGAAAAAACGTCGAAAACTTGGGATCGTGGATGGTGGAGAAGGCTGGCCGGAACAATACAACGACCCGGCATTCAGCCGGCAGGTTCTCGGCGTGGACAAATGACAGTTTATCTGGATGATGCAAGTTCTTCTAGACACGTCTTATCTGTTTGACATCATGGCCGACCCCAGTAGATTATCTAGCTTTGAGCGTAGAGCATTGTCAAGCGTGGGCGTGAGATTTTATGTTAGTGCGGTATCGATTTGGGAAATGCGTATCAAATACCATGCTCGCCATCCCTCGGGTAATCGAAAAAGCCATTTCTCTCCGACGGATGTACTCGAGGTGATTGAAGAGCAGAACATGGAATTTCTTCATATGAGTGTGAATCATGCTGCATGTATCTCTTAAGATACCGCTTGATCACAAGGACCCTTTCGATGAGTTGTTGCTTGTCCAGGCGCAGGAGGAAGATTTGAAACTGCTCACAGCTGATAAGATGCTTGTTGGGCACCCGTTGGCGACCAGCGCGAAGCAATTGAATGCTTGAATGCCTTCAACTCTCTGATAACCAGAATGAGTCAATGGCAAATATTCTTCATCTTCGGCCAGTGCCCTCCGTGCCCAGATAAGCGGCGAGCTGGAGCTTGGGAAAGAACTGAGCAGCGAGCAGGTTTTTGGGCCTGGGGACGTCAAGGAAGGCTATGAGCATTCCGACTATGCGACCCGGTCACTGAGTCTGCTGGACAGGCGAGGCACCAAGGCGGATTTGATGCAGTTCGCGCTGAACCCGCCGCTTGGGCTCCCTTCGATTCGGATTCCAGCCGGAAATCCGCTTACACCGGAAAAGATCGAGCTTGGAAGGCGACTATTTTTTGATCGAAGGTGCCGATAAACAATACCTTTTCGTGCACAGTCTGCCACATACCTTAACAAGGTTTCACCAATAACGAGATTAACCGCGCAGTCGGGGTCGAGGGGCGGGCGGTGCTGCGCAATGCTCCAACCATCTACAACGTTGCCTATCAGAAATTCCTGTTCTTTGACGGGCGGGAGTTCTCGCTTGAGAATCAGGTATGGCAGCCAATCACAGCACATAACGAAATGGCTGCACCGTCCATTGGCTATGTGATCAACAAAATCATCAGAATCGATGACTACGTCGGCTTGTTCGAACAGGCGTTTGATGGCCAAGGCGCGAACATCCTCACGGTCGGGCAGGCGCTTGCGAGCTATCAGCGTACGCTTTTGTCAGGAGATTCGCCTTTTGACCGTTGGCATTACGGCAAGCAGGATGATGCCTTGAGCGAGTCCGCAAAGCGCGGTTTTGAAGTTTTACCGGCGATGGCGGCTACGCGGCATGTCACCGCATCGAAGCGGACTCGGCAATCTTTGCCGATCATCGGTTGCACAACACTAGGCTCGGCTACGGCGTATCCTTGAATATGAAACGCAGCAGCATGGATACCAAGACGCGGGTTCAACTCGCGCCAGGCATCTATGCTGAGATGTCTCAGGAGAAGGTTGACTCGATTACGAGAATCAAGCCTCCAAACGATCTTGGACTCTATAGCGTGACTGAAAACCCTAATGACCGCTGGCGATTTCGAACGCCGAGTTTGCGCAATGTGGCATTGACTGCGCCATACATGCACAACGGTGAGTTTGAAACGCTTCGAGAGGTGATCGACTTCTACAACCAGGGCGGAATAGCCAATGCGCTTTTGTCGCCGCTCATTCGTCCGCTAGGACTGAGCGAGCCGGAGATGCAGGATTTGGAAGTCTTTCTTAATTCGCTCACCGGTAGCAATGTGCCGGCCCTTGTCGCCGATGCATTTGCCGCTCCAATCGGCGAATTGAGCAAAGATGACCCGAACTGGTCGCATGAGAAGACCCTGGGCCATTAGTGCTGTCCCGCCTTCAAACGAGACGCTAAACCGAACCAAGCCTGCTTTTTTCTGTCTCATTTCAACGATGCCTTATTTACATCAATCGCAGGGGACTGTCTTCATGAAAAGAACAATCAAAACCGCAACTGCCATGTTTGCCGCAATCGCATCCGTGCTGCTTCAGCACGACGTTCACGCAGGCGAAGATACGAGGCATGTAGTCGAACTCTTCACGTCGCAAAGCTGTTATTCGTGCCCGCCAGCCGAAGAGCTGCTCGGAAAGATTGTCGGTCAGCGAAAGGATGTTCTGGCATTGGAGTTTCATGTCGACTATTGGAACGATTTGGTATACGGCTCGGCTGGGCAGTGGCAGGACCCGTATTCCTCGGCGCAATTCACCGAGCGGCAGCGGGCGTACCGGCTGCTCGGCCTTAAGGGGCGACCTGGCGTCTACACGCCGCAGATGATTGTCGATGGAAGGTATGCGTTTGTCGGTAGCAGGCAAAGCACCGCTCGCAAGCAGATGAACGCTAAATCCAATCTGGTGCTGGATGTGTCCGCGCAAAAGACCGCAGACGGCAGCGTCTTGATTGAAGTGACCGGAGAGCATGACGGCGGGGCCGACATTTGGCTGGTTACCTATGATCGAAAGCAGGTCACTGAAATTCCTTCCGGCGAGAACAAAGGCAAAACGCTAGAGAACTACAACATAGTCCGAAGTCTTGAGTCCATCGGTCGTTGGAGTGGTGAAGCGGTGACCCTAAATACTGCACAATTGACACTCACTTCAAATCAAAATTGCGCGGTTCTAGTTCAAAAATACGACAATCATACAAGAAGCGTTGGCGGTCCGATTATCGGTGCCGCGGACTGCAGTCGAGCTTGAGCCAGGATTTATGGTGTCGCATTCCGCCAAGCAGACCGATAAATTGCGATACTCTGAAGAGCGAAAGTGCGGAACGTCGTTCTATAGCGGCTTGAAGATTGCTATTGCAACGATTGCGATCAGCAGTACCACAGGGGCTTCGTTAAACCATCTGTAGAACACGTGAGTTCGGGTGTTCTGATCATTCTTGAACCGGTTCAGGCAGTGCCAGCAAGAAACGTGGTAGAAAACCAGAATCATCACCAAGATTAGCTTGTAGACGAGCCACAAGGCCGTCGGCAGTCCAAGTTTCAGGTATAGAAAGAAGCCTGAGAAAAGCGTCAGTACCGCGCTTGGCGTGGTGATTCCGTAGAACAGCTTGCGCTCCATCACTTTGAACCGATCGTTGCTGATCTGATCGTCCGTCAGCGAGTGATAGACGAACAGTCTTGGCAAGTAGAAAAGTCCCGCGAACCATGTTACAACGAAGACGATATGGAAAGTCTTGATCCAAAGATAGAGATTCATGGACAAAAGCGTGTTTCGGGTGTATGAAGCAAAGTATATCCGTCAGTTCGTTAGCAGATTTGTATAAAATTTGCCCATCTATCCGAACGACAATCAATCATTGTGAGCACCATTCATCCAAATCCGCGGGTTAAAGCATCGGCATATTACGAAGCGACTATCGCAAGCGGTGTCACTGAATTCACCACCTATAACCAGATGCTTTTGCCGGTCTCCTATGGAGACCCTGAGGGCGAGTACTGGAGCTTGAAGAACAATGCCTGTCTTTGGGATGTCGGCTGCCAGCGGCAAATTCAGCTCAAAGGTCCCGATGCCGGACGGCTGGCTCAAATCTTGTGCACGCGCGACTTGAGCGAAATTCGCTATGGCATGGGCAAATACGTTGCGCTTTGCAACCATGCGGGGACGTTGATCAATGACCCTATTGTTTTGATGCTTGACACAGATCTTTATTGGCTGTCGATCTCTGATTCAAATATCCTTTTTTGGGCGCGTGCGATCTGCTCAGAACGCAAGCTCGATGTCGAAGTCACTGAGCTGGATGTTGCGCCGCTTGCAATCCAAGGTCCAAAGGCGAAAGACGTTGTCGCCTCAGTGCTTGGATCATCGATTGATGCAATGCGCTGCTTTGCCTTTCAACAAACCAGTATCGAGGGAATTCCGATACTGGTTAGCCGCTCCGGATATTCAAAGCAGGGCGGTTTTGAGTTTTATTTGCTTGACCCCGGCCGCGGTACAGAGCTTTGGAATATTGTGCAGGAGGCTGGCCAGCCATGGGATATGCGTCCAGGTGCTCCGAATCATCCGGAACGGGTGGAGTCGGGGTTGCTTAGCTGTGGTGCGGATAACGATGACCAGACCAATCCGTTCGAGGTTCGGCTTGGCAGATTTATCAATCTTGAACTGCCCGACGAAGTGGTCGGGATGGCGGCATTGAGACGAATTCATGCCGATGGCATCAAGCGGCGGCAGCTTGGTATAAAGGTTTCAGGAGTAGGGCCGATGGGCCGCAATCGGCATTGGATGCCAATGTTTCGGCAAGGGATTCGTGTCGGAGATGCAACGACCGTGGTCTGGTCCTGGGGACTGTGCTGCAACATTGGGCTCGCTCTGGTTGATTCTGAAATCGCTGTTGGAACTGAAGTTGAAGTCGAAACAAATAGCAAGCTGATCAATGCTCGTCTGGTCGATTTGCCATTTCGCCATCTTGAAAGCCGACAATCAAAAGCGATTTGAGCTTTTCGCTGTCTGTCTTGACTTTTACCGTCTTGGAATAATAAAACAGTAGCAACCCAAACTTTGCTCATTTTCAATAGGAGCATACATGACAGTTAGTGCTGGAAGTGTCGTCTATAGATTCGGGGAACATTCCTGTTCGGTGGTTGGCTTGCGGTGGTCGGATGATGAGTTGAGCAACGCACTTCATGCGCAAGTCGCAACAAACCTCTTCGATGACGAAGGCAAATCGGAAATTATGCAAATCCTCGTAGCATCTCGGGAAACACAATTTGTTAACGATGAGATTAGCCGCATACTGAAAGATGCGCATCACATTGAGCAATGGCGCGTGGGTGAAGCAATAGCGCAAACATATCTTACTGATCATCGGTCATGTGAATTCCCATGGCCTGTCGGGCGAGACGAAAAAAGGCCTGGTTCCAGCATGCCTGGTGCTGATCTGGTTGGAATTGGAAATGATGACAGCGGGGAGTGTCTAGTTTTCGGCGAGGTCAAGACATCCAGTCAAAATACCTACCCTCCAAGCGTGATGCACGGCCGCACCGGCCTGAAGAAGCAGCTTGAAAGTCTGTGTAGCGATGAATCAATTCGAGACGGTCTTGTCAAGTATCTTGGTCACCGAGCAGTTTCGTCATCTTGGGAGACACGTTTCAAGCGAGCGGTGGCAAGGTATATGAAGAGCTCATCTGACATTCAACTCTATGGATATCTAATTCGAGATGTGGAGCCACGAGTAGATGACTTGAAGGTCCGTGTTTGCAAACTGTGTGCTATTCGCCCATCTGAAATGCGTATCGAACTACTTGCACTATACTTGCCAAGTGGGAGTTTGCGCAACGCTGGCAAGGAGATCGTCTCTCACCGAAAGATGGGGCGCAAATGACGCTGTCGATCGAAAAATTAAGCGCATTAAACGAACACTGGGCGGTTGCGGCTATTGGTTCGAGCGACCTTGAATGTGCAAATAAATTGATTCATCAAACTTTGGCGCATCAAGCAGTCGGAAAGCAGATTAGATTTTCCTTTGCCGAAAGTCCGCAAGATGAATCTGTTCTCAAGCGAGTGGCTCTTGCGTTTGAACTGGCCGCTATTGAAGGGCTTGAAGAACTCAGCCGTCCTTCTGGAAACAATTCGATTCTTCGAGACCAGGCGATCGCCGGTTCATTCAGGGCTTTTGAAATTCAACGGCTTTTCCCTGTCCCGTTGAGCACGCGAAGTCGTTTGTTTTTCGTGCTTCAACTCTCAGCTATCGCTTATTGCGGAGATCGCTGGTCTGATTTGCGACGCTGGTATCGAGAAAATGAGAAAGCGTTAATTGCACCAAGTGTTGCTGGCGAAAAATGGGATTGTCGACTTTTGTACAGATTGTTTGATTGCTGGGTCAGACTGTTTCGTAAGCAAGGCTGGGACGATCTAGATCGTGTGCGCGAGATCATTTCTGGTTTACGAAACGATCAGAAAGAGCACGAAGAAGGTTGTCTGAAAAATGGCTCAGATGAAGTGGACAGGGCAATCGCTTTTCGACTAGCTATGCTCTATAACTGGGCAAAAGCAACGGAAACTATTGCCAAATACATGCTGCAAGGAGAGCCTAGTAATCCATTCGGCATTCTGGATAAGCACTTTGAGGCAGGAATCAAATCTGCAGCAGCATCGGGAGATGCCCAACACGAGGTGTTGCTTCGTTGGCTTCATGCAGCTTCTCGGGTCATGGTCACGAACTCGCTTTGGTGGGCAATGCGCTCGGTGAATTCCCGCACCACAGATTTCGTTAAATCTCTTGCGTACCGTACACACCACGCAATGTTCGAACTTCTTCCACCGCAACGTGCGGCCTTATTAGAACAGGGTTTGCTTGACCAAGCGAAAACCGCAGTTGTTGTGGACATGCCTACCTCAGCTGGGAAAACACTGCTTGCTCAATTTCGAGTTCTTCAGGCACTGAATCAATTTCGGGACGATGAAGGATGGGTCGTCTACGTAGCGCCAACTCGGGCGCTGTGCGCTCAGATTACTCGACGCTTGCGAACAGATTTTGAACCAATCGGCTTGCGTGTTGAACAGTTAACCTCGGCAATAGATATCGATACATTTGAGGAATATCTGCTTGCCACGACAGATGACTGCTTTAATATTTTAGTCGCCACCCCCGAAAAATTGTCGATGGTAATCCGAAACAAGAAAGTAGATCGTCCACTTGCACTAGTGGTTATGGACGAGGCTCATAATTTGGAAGCGGAGGGTAGAGGCTTGCGAATTGAGTTTTTGTTGGCAACAGTGAAACGCGATTGCCCATTGGCAAATTTCCTGTTGCTGATGCCCTATGTTGATAAGTCAGAGTCGATAGCACGCTGGTTAGCGCATGATATTAATGCGGGGCATGCGATCAGTCTGAGTTCAGCTCCTTGGAGACCAAATGAGCGAATTATTGGTCTTTACCGTGCTGTTGCCAACGAAAGCGTCCGCGCTGGTTGGCATCTTGAGTTTGAGACACTGACTACGACTGAAAAGACACTGCCTCTTGATGGAACGCATCGTGTGGGAAAGATAAAGCCCATTGATGTGCCAAGAAGCAAAGTGATTGCTAAAGGTGCTCAAACAGGATTGGGATTGCAAACAGCGGCGATAAGTTCTGTAGTATCAGCGCGAGGCACAAGCATCGCAGTAGCAAATAGAATTCAAACCGTATGGAATATGGCACAAGAAGCAGCACGCAACCTGCCGGATTTAGCAGAAGTTTCGCCGGATATCAGATTGGTGCAAAACTTCCTGCGGACCGAGATTAGTCCAAACTTCAGACTGATTGAAATGCTCGAAAAAGGGGTTGGTGTGCATCATGCAGGCTTATCCGATGATGTCCGCGCACTTATGGAGTGGCTTGCCGAGACGAACAGTCTAAAAATGATATGCGCTACATCAACCATCGCTCAAGGCATTAATTTTCCTGTTTCATCGGTTTTTCTGTCCTCTCGCTTTGTGCCGCAAAGAAATTATTCGGTAGAAATCTCACCGCGCGATTTTTGGAACTTGGTTGGACGTGCGGGGCGGATCGATCACGATAGCGTTGGCGTGGTAGGTCTGGCGGAAGGAAATAAACGCAATGAACAAATCGATTTTGTAAGTCGTAATACGGGATCGCTTGCATCTCGTTTGGTGGTGCTGATTCGCGAGTTGGCGGATCAGGGAAATCTATCAGAGTTGTCAGAGGTACTCTGGAAAGATCAATGGGAAGATTTTAGATGCTATATCACGCACTTGTGGAATGAGAAGAAAAATCTAGATGCGATGCTAGCCGATTCTGAGCAAATTCTGCGACAAACATATGGCTACAACTTGTTGAGGAATGATCCCGATCAGGTTAATCTGGCCGATGCCCTTTTGCATGCGACACGCAAATATGCATACGAGCTAGCTGATATGCAAACAGGCACATCTGAACTAGCAGATTCCACTGGATTTTCACCAGAAAGTGTTCAAGCAGCGATAAAGGAACTGCGTAGCTTGGATCGAATGCTTACCTACGCCGATTGGGCACCGGAGAGTCTATTTGGTAGTGCTGGCAGGATGGGAGATTTGTACGGTGTAATGTTGAAACTTCCTCAATTCAAGAATGATCTGAGTGAATTAGGTGGCAAAGGGCTGGCCCATAACCGAATATCTGCGATCACTAAGGATTGGGTGAACGGTAAGCGGATAGACACGATCGCAAAGGAATATTTTAGGTATGAGCGTGATGACGAAGCAGGCACTCGTGCACTGACAGATGCTTGCAGGGCGATTTATCGAACTATCGTTAGCAGTGGGACATGGGGAGTTTCGGCTCTAAGTCGCATGTCGGGACTAAACTTTCAGAAACTATCTGATATAGAAAAAAGGCGCATCAACGCTCTTCCGGCCATGATCTATCATGGAGTGAGGAGCGAGGACGCGGTATTGATGCGTATGAACTCCGCTCCCAGAAGTGCCTCTGAGAATCTGGGCAAGCTTTACAGGGAATTTGCGAATGATGACGAGAGCCGCTACTCTGTAGGAAAAGCACGGAACTTTCTCAAAGAATTAAATGCAGATGACTGGCATGATGCCAGGCCGCAAAACGCAACACTATCAGGAGCCGACTATAAGCGAGTATGGGAAGTGCTATCAGGTGAGCCGGATTAATTTATAGCAATGCCCCGACTTATTCCATCTACCAATCCTTCGGAAATCTCCAACAGCAGCGAGCGAAAAGTTGCTCAAGCTCTCGTTGACCAGTTGCCATCGCATGTCATCGTTGTTCACAGTTTCAATTGGCTTGGCAAAAATCGGCACGAAACTTTCATAGAAGGCGAATGCGACTTTATCATCATCGACGAAAAACGCGGTCTGCTGTTTGTGGAGGTAAAGGGCGGGATACTTAGATTCGACGAAACATCTGGAGAGTGGCTGCGCCATCTTTCCGGCGGCCGTGTGAGCGCGATAAAAAATCCGACTGAGCAAGCGACCCGAAGCATGCATGAAATCGTGCGGGTGATCAAGCAGAAGATCGACTGTGAAGACATGCCTTGCACCTATGGTTTTGCAGTTGCGTTTCCCGACGGAAATTTTTCCGGCACTGCTCCGGTTAATCTTCCCGTTGAATTGATCATTGATGCGTCGAAGCTTAGTCGAGTGGCCAAAGCACTTTCAACCATATTCGGGAGATTCGCACGACCCGCGCACCGAGCCTTGACGAAAAATGAAATTGCAAAGATAACGCGCGCCCTGTTTCCGAAGTTTGAGATTCTTCCTGTCGCATGGAGAACTATCGAGCAGCAAGAGCAGGCTCTGCATCGCATGACAGAGGATCAGAAGTCCATTCTTGACACGCTGTCCATGCAAAATAGCGCGATTATCGAGGGCGGCGCCGGGACCGGCAAAACGCTGATTGCGATCGCCAAAGCGCAGCAAGTCGCCGGTTCAGGTAAACGGGTTCTGCTGCTGTGCTACAACCGACCGCTCAAGGAGTGGCTTGTCCGGGCTTTATCCGACGAGAACGAAAATCTGGCGGTAAACAACTATCACGGATTGGTGCACGATGCATGCCAGCGTGCGGGACTCGAATTCATCTCCGAAAAGCGTCGAACTGATCAAGATTTCTGGAACAATGAAGCGCCGGCTAAATTGATGGACGCATATGACAGGCTGCCTCTGTCAGAGAAGTTCGACGCAGTAATTGTTGATGAAGGGCAAGATTTTCGCGAACTTTGGTGGCTGAGCCTTGAGTCGGTTTTCCGAAATGCGGGGCAAAAAGACTGCTTCTACATTTTTGCGGACCCGAACCAGAACCTGTACATGGACGAGTTGAGCCTGCCGCAGGAATTGCTGAATAGCAGATACGGATTGTCTACAGTATGCCGCAATACCAAACGAATCGCCGACCACTGTGCCGAGCTCATCGGTGCTGAATCGCGCACCAGGCTGAACGCTCCGAAGGGGGAGCATCCGGCGGTTCGGCAATTTGAGACCATGTCGGACGCATTGGATGAGGTTCGAAGCCGCGTGAGAAAATTGTGCACTTCGACACAAGGCGGGCTGAGTCTCTCGCAAGTCGCTGTTCTGGCACCAAGAAAGACCGAGAGCCTATGGCCTTCAAGATTCGGCAAGGAGATTCCGGCAACGCAGAGCATTGACTCGTGGCGAGGCAATCGCGGTGTGCTGGTTGCGACGCCGCATCAATTCAAAGGACTTGAAGTGGATGTGGTTTTTGTCATCACGAAACCGCTGGACGGTAGCGACTCAAGAACCATGACTGAAAACTACGTCGCCCGATCAAGAGCGAAACACATGCTCTTTGTGATTGAGGTTGCGGAGCTGGGTGCTTGGTGAATTTGGCTGGCTTGCCGCTTGAGGCCGCTATTTTGTTGGACTTGCGTACGCCTCGCTGATTTGCGGCATTGTCGCTCGAATCCAGTCTTCGGCTTGTTGATTCAATTCTCTCGTTTTTTTTCCTTCCGGCATCAGCGGCGCACCGATTCGCACGGTGATCGTGCCTGGTCGTTTCGCAAATTCGCGCCGTCGCCAGAAGTCTCCCGCATTGTGAGCGACCGGGATGAGTGGAACATTTGCCCGACTGGCGAGCAGTGCGCCGCTGGCGTTGAATTTGCCGTGTTCGCCTGGTGCCGTTCTGGTCCCTTCCGGAAATAGCACCACCCACCTGCCGTGCTTGAGCACTTCCTGCCCTTGGGATACAACTTGCTGGAGCGCTTTGCGCGCACTGGCGCGATCGATGGCGATCGGGCGCGTCGCTGCAAGTCCCCATCCGAACAGCGGAATCCAAAGAAGCGAGCGTTTGAGCACCCAGGCTTGCGGCGGAAAAATCGTCTGAAACGCAAAGGTTTCCCACGCTGACTGGTGTTTAGAAAAAATCACCGAGGGTGTAGTCGGCAGATGCTCAGCACCTTCGACTTTATGAGACAATCCGCAGACTGCTCGCAACAGAAACACTACAGCATGGGCAAAGCCCCCGATCACTTTGGAGCGTGTGATTGCGGGCAATGGTATTGCCAGCATGCTGATCGGCCAAAACAGCACAAGTAGCACCGCGCAAAGGGTAAAGAAGATAGCAGCTCTAAGGCGGGGGATCATTCAGCAGGCGATTGATGCGAGAGCGGGCGCATGACAGGCGCTGTACTTGGGGCAGCGTTAGTTCGAGCGAAAATCCGACACCCGCACCGTGCCGTCGATCATTCGCGCCTGGCGCTTGTCGATTTGCTCCATCTTTTTCCAGAATGCAGCATTGAGATCGAATTGCGCGGCAACCTGCGTGCCAATAAGCAAGATCAGAAGGTCGGCGCACTCTTCAGCCAATTGTTCAGTGCCTTTGCCTTTGGTCACTGCGGCAGATATCTCGCCCAGCTCCTCGCACATGAGCGCGACCCTGTACTTCAGATCTTCGCCGCCCTTATTGGAAAAATCATGCTTGCGGTGAAACGCTTCGACGGCTTCGACCATGCACTGATAGGAATCGTTGTTCATGAAGAAACTCTCGGGGGGTGGAGCAAGGAAACATCGGCGACAGCAAGAAACAGTCGGCTTACAAACATGGCGAGGTTCATCCGGTTGTCGCGAATGCTCGCATCCTGGTCCATCACCATGACATTGTCGAAAAACTGATCAATCGGCTCTTTCAAGACTGCGAGCTCGCGCAATACTTCGGTGTGATTCAAGTCGTCGATCAGCGGCGCGACGCGCTGTTTTAGATCTGTCGCACGTTCGTGCAGAACTGACTCGGCCGAGTCAGCGAGCATTTCGCGCTTTACTGTGCCATCAATCGATTCGTCGGCATTCCTCAAAATGTTGCGGATTCTCTTGTTTGCGGCGATCAAATCGCTGCATTCGGCCAGCTTTTTGAAATCCTTTACCGCTTCAATGCGTCTGTCGAAGTCATACAGACGAGCGGGCTTAGTTGCAAACACTGCGGCGAATTCGTCTGCGGCATATCTGTCGCGCCCAACATAGTGGAAATCGAGTCGATCGAAGATCAGGTCGAAAACAGCTTCTACAGTAGCGTCGCCGAATTGGTCGGCTGCAAGATCGCCATTTGGCGGATCGCTTGCATAGATGTCAGCGCAGGCACGGAGCAAATCTCTCAGGTCGGCGTTGATTTTATTTTCGATCAGTAGCCGCAAGATTCCGGTCGCCATGCGTCGAAGTGCGTAGGGGTCCCGGTCGCCCCCAGCAGTTTCGCCGGCTGCAATCAGTCCGACGAGAGAGTCGAGGCGGTCCGCTAAGGCGACTACTAGTCCGGCACTGGATTGCGGCATTTTTTGAGCGATTGCAGTACGCGGCAAGTAGTGCTCTTCGATGGCTTTTGCAATTTCATTCGATTCACCGTCTTGCATTGCGTAATGGCATCCCATAATGCCTTGCAAGTGAGGAAATTCACCAACCATTTCGGTAACGAGGTCGCTTTTGCACAGCATGGATGCTCGAACGCATGCATCGACGCTCGCATGCCGCAGTTCCGGCAGCTGGCAGATCGTCTTTGCAATTTTTCCAATGCGCATGGTTTTGTCGAATAGCGAACCGAGCGATTTGTGAAATACCAAATCGCGCAACTGACTTGTACGGTCCTCAAGTCGTGTCTTGCGGTCCTGGTTCCAAAAAAATCGTGCGTCCGATAGCCTGGCCCGCAAAACTCTCTCATTGCCGACCACGACTCGCTCGCTGACTTTAGGCTCAGTTGCAGTGATGTCGGCGATATTCGCGACGGCAATAAAGTAGGGCAGCAATTCCTGGCCGTTCCATAGAGGGAAAAACTTTTGGTGGCCCTGCATAGATGCTACTAGCACTTCTTTCGGCAACTCTAGGAATGCCGGATCGAAACTGCCGCGAAATGAGCATGGATATTCGACGAGATTCACCACTTGCTCCAGCAGCGGACCGGCATTGAAATCAGAGTGCGGGTTGAAGTCCACTTCGCCGCCCACTTGCTGCTGCAGCTCCTTGATTTGAGTTTCAATCAAGTCATGACGCCGTTGTTGCTGCACGTGCACGCACCCGCCTGCCAAAGTTTGTTCGTAGGCTAGAGCATGATCGATGGTTAGCGAAGAGCTTTTGGAAAGAAAGCGATGACCTTTGGTCGATTGGCCTGATTCCACAAACAAGATTTTGCATGGAATAACAGCCGAACCCAGCATGAGCACGACCCAATGAACGGGTCGAATGAATTCTGCCTCTCCTTGTCCCCATCTCATGCGCTTTGGGATTGGCAGTCGCGAAATTGCCCTTTCGACACATTCAGGAATCAATTCACTTGCGAAGAGCCCAATCTCGGTCGAGCGGTAGGCTAGAAACTCGCCTCTTTCGTTTGCCACTCGCTCCAGCGAGTCGACATCGACTCCGCATGAGCCAGCAAAGCCTTTCGCCGCTTTGGTGTGAGTTCCGTCAGCATTGTAGGCGCGGGTGACTGGCGGTCCGGTCCGTACGCTTTGCGTATCTGGCGCCTTGATTCGCACGTTCCGGATTTGCACCGCGATGCGGCGCGGTGTTGCCCAACCAAAAGGCTCGCTGGCATCGCTCGATTCGATCAACCTAGTCTGCATCAATTCATGGCGTAGCTCTTTGTGCAGGCTAGTTTGAAGACTTGTGACCGAATCGGGCGGCAGTTCCTCAGTGCCGATTTCGAGCAGCAAGGTTTCGGTTTTGGATTCTGTCGATCTGGTTGCGTTTTCAGGAGTATTTGAAGGCGGTTGGATATCCTCCGCACTTGATTCGCTGCAGTCTTGAGGCCGTAGGCGCGGGAAGTGTTTTTGTTCACGGCTTCCGTAGTAGGCTTGCGCGACTGATCGTGCCATGTTGCGGACGCGTCCGATATAGCGCGCCCGTTCGGTGACGCTGATTACTCTTCTGGCATCAAGAAGATTGAAGGTATGCGAAGCCTGTAGCACCCGTTCGTAGGCCGGCAGTGACAGGTTCGAGTCGGTCAGTTCGCGGCACTGTGATTCGAGAGTGTCGAAATGGCGGAGCAAAGCGTCGGTGTTGGCGTGTTCAAAATTGTAGGCGGATTGCTCGACTTCGTTTTGCGCATACAGATCGCCATAGGACCACTCGCCATTCCAGTCAAGATCGAAAACATTATCGACCTCTTGGACGTACATCGCGATCCGTTCTAATCCATAGGTGATTTCACCGGTTACGGGCCGGCATTCCAATCCGCCGACTTGCTGGAAATAGGTGAACTGGGTGATTTCCATGCCATTGAGCCACACTTCCCATCCGAGTCCCCAAGCTCCTAATGTGGGTGACTCCCAGTCGTCTTCAACGAAGCGAATGTCGTCCTGAGTAGGATCGAGTCCAAGACTTCGAATCGAGTCCAGGTAGATATTCTGAAAATTCGCAGGCGATGGTTTCAAAACAACTTGATACTGGAAGTAGTGTTGCAGGCGGTTGGGATTTTCTCCATAGCGGCCATCGGTTGGTCGTCGGGATGGCTGGACGTAGGCTGAACGTGATGGTTCGGGCCCGATTGCCGCCAGAAATGTTGCCGGGTGGAATGTTCCTGCGCCGACCTCCATGTCATAGGGTTGCAGGATGACGCAACCATTGTCGGCCCAGAACTGGTTAAGGGCGAATATGATCTGTTGAAAGTTCATGGTCACTGCGCAGGACAGGGAATTGGGTTGCGTTGTGGTCCCAATGAAAATTGAGCTGGAATTAGGCGTTTAGGCTTGCACAAAAGCACTGGATTAAAGTTTTGCGCCTTTGTCAAATTATACTCAGCACGAAACTACGCTGTCGGCTCGGCAATTGCCGCATCAAGTTGGTGTTGGCTGCAATCGACGAGCGTTGGAGTAGATTGGAGTGCAAATTCCTTGGGAAGGGAACCGGCCGCAGTCCTGACCGCCCCCATCCACTCTGAAACCCCGTCGCTCACATGCCCCAGACCGTCACCTTGCGCCCGCCGACGGACTCCTCGCGCCGGAATACCTTCTCGTCCCATGAGCGACTCTCCGAGCGGTCGAAGATGACCAGATGGCCGCTGGCGGTGCCGCACCGCCGCATGTACCCGCCAAGCTGCTCCAGGCCCTCGGCCACCGTGCGCTCCAGGCCGTTCCGCCTCAGCTTGCACTCGATTACTTCCCGCTGCCTTTGCTCGCCCCACTCGACCAGCAGGTCCATCCGCCCGCGCCCCAGACCGTACTCGCGCTCGATCCGCCCGCCCGAGTTGACCACCCGCTGCAGGAACGCCTGCAGCAAAAGCTGCGGCCCCGCCTCCCTATAGTCGAACCGACCGACCCAGTGCTCCGAATGCTCCCGGAAAAACCCCTGGAATGCCTCCATCAGCCGACCCATCATCAGCCTGCCGTCCTCCACATACCACTCGGTCTGGTGGCTCAGCGCCCGGTCGCTGAAGTTGATCAGTTCGCGCGGTATCACCTCGCGGTAGATCGCGTTGGCCACCGCGATCTCGGGCACCGCCCTGATCAGGCCCAGGTCGACGCAGTACTGCACGTCATCGGCCTGGTAGGCCTCCGGCTGGCCGCCGCTCACGAGCGGCTCGATCACCCGCTTGACCCGCGGCTCGCGAAGCTTGTCCGCCAATTGATCCAGATGCGTGTCGCGCCGAAGGATCAGCTCCTCCCGCGCATCGATCACGTCCTCGCGCCCGATCGTCGAGCCGAGATCCTCGGCCTTCTTCAAAGCCTCGGCCGCCAGCGCGTTGACCAGCCACGGCTGCCCCGCAGTCGACTCCCACACCTCCGCCAGCGCCTCCCCGCTCCAGCCCTGGCCGGTCTCTTCGGTGTGCTGCAGCAGGAGCTCCCGGGTCTGGGACTCGTCGAAATCCCCCAGCCGGATCGATTCGGCCTTGACGTTGAACGCGCTGCCGCCGGTGATGATCGACTTGTCCCGGCCCGAATGGATCCGGTAGTCCCGCACGTCGCGGATGCCGCACAGGATCACGCACTGCGGAAAATGCTCCGGCCGCTGCGTGTAGCCCGCCCGCAGCTGCCGCAAGACCGAGATCAGCGTGTCGCCGATCAGCGCGTCGATCTCGTCGATCATCAACACCAGCGGGCGCGAAACATCATCCTGCGACCAGCGGGATAAGACATCGCCAAGCGCATCGTGAGCGCCGGACGCTTCAAGGATGCGCTGCCAATGGTCCTCCACAAACCTGTCATGCAGGTGGATCGCCGCCGATCTGGAAAGAGCGCTGAGGATCGCCCGCACCGCCGCCGGCACGTCCTCTCGGGCGGCCTGCGCCCCCTCGACATTGACGTAGACGGCCCGATGGCGGCCCGCCTGGTTCAGCTCGCCCATCAGGGCGCGAAGCGCCGAGGTCTTGCCGGTCTGCCGCGGGGCATGCAGGATGAAGTAGCGCTTGCGCTCGATCAGGCCGAAGATCTCGTCCCGGTCCATGCGCTCGAGCGGCGCAATGTGGTAGTGGTCTTCCGGCATCACCGGGCCGGCGGTATTGAAAAATCGCATAATCGACAATTATAAAGCGCACAGGCTTGGCCGAAAGTGCTGTTCTTTAGGTGGGTGCAGTGATCGGCGTTAAAATCTACTTTGCATATGGAAGTGGTTGCAAATTCATTTCGCTCAATTTGCCATCATTCCGGTACCTTTCTATTTGCCCAAATGCTCCAGCAATGGATTATGATGCATCCCGTGCTCTTCCCAGCATTCAACCACAAGGGCATGTAGGGCTATGATGTGCGAGAATGCTCTGGATGCCTCTTCATCTCTAACCCGATAGTCAGTGCTGGTAATCCTATCAAAATATCGGCTAAACGGCTTGTCTTCGGCACTGTTGCTCCCGTATATCTCATTGTAGTACTTGAACTCGTTAAGAGTGGCTTTATCCATTGCACAGTATGCTCCTTCTTCATGCCCCCAAGCCGGCACCAGCGCAAGCGCAAGGATGGCGGCGGCGATGGTTCTCATTCCGGCACCTACTGAAAACTCGCCGCATATCGCGAATCGGCAAAGAACAAATTCATTTCTCTTCGGAATCTTCATCAAAGTGTATGTTTCGCTTTTAATTGGTTTTGCTCCTATGAAATGGGGCGGCTCGCGCCGCCCCTGACTGGTTTTTCAAACTTCTTCAACGGTGGTCGTGTCGCCCAGATCGAACCGGCAAAAATCGCCCCTCTGAATCATTCGGGCGATGCTTTCCTGGTTTAAAAATCCGTCCTCCGCAGATTCGACGGTCAACAGATTGTCTTTTCTGTTCCGTAGCTCTTTCTCGATGCCGGATTGAGTCCTGACAACCAATTGGTACTTCATGATTTAATCCTAAATAATCACAATGAATCATTTCATTGATGGAACTACGCTGTCGGCTCGGCAATTGCCGCATCAAGTTGATGTTGGCTGCAATCGATGAGCGATGGAGTAGATTGGAGTGCAAATTCCTTGGGAAGGGAACCGGCCGCAGTCCTAACCGCCCCCATCCATGCGGAGATCATCCGCTCACATGCCCCAGACCGTCACCTTGCGCCCGTCGACGGACTCCTCGCGCCGGAACACCTTCTCGTCCCACGATCTATCCTCCGAGCGGTCGAAGATCACCAGATGGCCCTCGGCGGTGCCGCACCGCTGCATATACCCGCCAATCTGCCTCAGGCCCTCGGCGACCGTGCGCTCAAGCCCGTTCCTCCTCAGCTTGCACTCGATCACTTCCCGCTGCCTTTGCTCGCCCCACTCGACCAGCAGATCCATCCGCCGCCGCCCCAGACCGTACTCGCGCTCGATCCTACCGCCCGCATTCACCACCCGCTGCAGGAACGCCTGCAGCAAAAGCTGCGGCCCCGCCTCCCTATAGTCGAACCGACCGACCCAGTGCTCCGAATGCTCCCGGAAGAACCCCTGGAACGCCGCCATCAGCCGGTCCATCATCAGCTGCCCGTCCTCCACGTACCACGCGGTCTCGTGCGCGATGAACCAGTCCGCACCGGTGATCAGCTCGCGCGGAATCACCTCGCGGTAGATCGCGTTGGCGACCCGCACCGGCTTGTCTCGCGCGATCAGCCCCAGGTCGACGCAATACTGCAAGTCGTCGGACGCGAACGATGCCGCCGCGCCGTCGCTCACCAGCGGCGCGATCACCCGCTTGACCCGCGGCTCGCGAAGCTTGTCCGCCAATTGATCCAGATGCGTGTCCCGCCGAAGGATCAGCGCCTCCCTCGCATCGACGACATCGTTGCGACCGATCGTCGCCTTAAGGTCCCGCACCTTCTTCAGCGCCTCGGCCGCCAGCGCGTTGACCAGCCACGGCTGGCCCGAGGTCGACTCCCACACCTCCTCTAGCGCCTCCCCGCTCCACGATTGCCCGGTCTCTTCGGTGTGCTGCAGCAAAAGGGCGCGCACCTCGCCCTCGCCGAAGTCGCCCAGCCGCAGCGACGCGGCCTTGACGTTGAACGCGCTGCCGCCGGTGATCACCGCCTTCTCGGAGCCCGAATGGATCCGGTAGTCGCGCACGTCGCGGATGCCGCACAGGATGACGCTCTGCGGAAAATGCCTCGGCCGCTCGGCATAGCCGGCCCGCAGCTGGCGCAGCACCGAGATTAGCGTATCGCCCACCAGCGCGTCGATCTCGTCGATCATCGCCACCAGCGGACGGGCATCGGCCTTCGACCAGCCTCGCAGCACCTCGGCCAGCGCATCATGCGGTCCCGAAGCTTCCAGGATGCGCTGCCAATGGTCCCTGACAAACCCGTCGCCAAGATGGTCCTCGGCGGACCTTGAAAGCGCGCTGAGGATCGCCCGCACCGCCGCCGGCACGTCCTCTCGGGCGGCCTGCGCCCCCTCGACATTGACGTAGACGGCCCGATGGCGGCCCGCCTGGTTCAGCTCGCCCATCAGGGCGCGAAGCGCCGAGGTCTTGCCGGTCTGCCGCGGGGCATGCAGGATGAAGTAGCGCTTGCGCTCGATCAGGCCGAAGATCTCGTCCCGGTCCATGCGCTCGAGCGGCGCAATGTGGTAGTGGTCTTCCGGCATCACCGGGCCGGCGGTATTGAAAAAT
The DNA here is from genome assembly GCA_965214875.1 of Arenicellales bacterium. Taxonomy (GTDB): domain Bacteria; phylum Pseudomonadota; class Gammaproteobacteria; order Arenicellales; family JAJDZL01; genus CBDAUN01. Next base: position 672,478 of record OZ243980.1, read on the forward strand.
CGCATAATCGACAATTATAAAGCGCACAGGCTTGGCCGAAAGCACCGTTCTTTAGGGGGTGCAGTGATCGGCGTTGAAATCTACTTTGCATATGGAAGTGATTGCAAATTCATTTCGCTCAATTTATTCAAAAAGAGCGCTCGCTTCCAGAACCAAAGTCTGTCATAGTGAGTATTTACTTGGTCGCTTGTATGTTGTCTGAACGGCAACCCGTTCTCTTGCTTGATTTGGGTGCGCGGTTCGCTGCAGCTATCCTTTGATAGTTCTCGAGCGAGCGTCTTTGATGATGGCAGGTTCAGCTTGCGAGCGACGCTTGCGCAGTAAAAAACGATCGTAGATTGGAGGCAACAACTTGCGGTGCTTCGAGCAAAATAGAATGTCGCAGTCCGGGCAGTATTCTCAATTCCGCGTTAGGCAGGCTATTGGCGATGAATCGATTGACTCGGGGGTTGCAAGCCGCATCATCTTCGCCTGTCATTACAAGTGCTGGCGCCTTGATTTGGTGCAAGAATCTTGCCATTTCCGTAGTGGCGTAAATTCGAAAAACAGAAGCGAAGACATCCGGGTCGTTTGCTAGTACTTGCCTTTTGCGCTCTTCGATAGTGTCGAACTGCTCCCTTACAAACTGAGGCGTAAACCAGCGGTCGACGAGGATATCGAGTAGCGGTTCGGGCCCGTGCGTTTCGAGTTCTTCAACAAATTTGACGAAACTGGATTTTTCCTCATCGGTCCGACCTGCGGCGGTGCTGATTAAAGCAAGCGACGCAACTCGCGATGAATGCTCTAGCGCATATGCGGACGCGATCATGCCTCCGAGAGAATGCCCCGCAACATGAAAATCCTGCAATCCGAGTCGGTCGCGCAACTGCTCTAGATCGGCCACCATCATTTCGAGGCTGTATGGGGTTTGCGGTCGCGGCGACTTTCCGTGTCCGCGAAGGTCGTAGGTGATGCATTCAAACTCGTCCTTGAGAGCATTGACGATTGGTTGCCAGTTCGCCAGGGTGGAACCGACTCCATGAATTAGAACAAGTGCGGGGCCGTTTCCCTCAACTTTGAAATTGCATTCGACGATCTGAGTCATTTCGGCAGCGAGGATGAATCTTTACAAATTAACATCAAAAAGCAGCATTCATGGCGATAGTTGAGGTGTTGAAATGCTCCATTTTGCGAGTTTGTTGACTACTGCGACCTGAGGTTGATCATATTGGCCTGTACCGCTGAGTCGAATCTGCGCTCCGGTTTTAGGTGATTTTCCCCACCGTTGAGGATTATGTTGTTGAGCTCAGTACTCGGCACGATCGGGTGTGTCAATCTGTGATGCGCCAAATAATCGAGACTTGCACTTCCGCTGATAGAAAAAGACTTATCCGTTTGGTTCCCATGCGGCATTCCCTTATAGATGCCAGAATAGTCGTAATCCTCTGTTCGCAGGACATCGTAAAGGCTACGCACATGGCGAGCGATTTCTCGAAACGTTCTGCTCATTTTGTCGGTATTGGTGTGTTCTTGGACGGGTATCCCCATTGTTGCAACATCTGACCATACGAAAACGTCAAGGCAATTATCGCTCAGTTCCAGTGATTGCCCCTTAGTACGCCATATAGGTTGTAGTAAAAATGGGCTTTGTAAAGGTTCGCAAAACTGCAAAGTTTGCCATAGGACATCATGTATCTGTTGCGAATGCTTGATAACTTCCGACTCATTGTCCCAGTTTGATATCTGATTGTACGCTGGTTGCAATACTTTGATGACTTGATCTCTGACAGATCGAAAATTTGGGTCGGTCAGATTGGATGCAAGACTCATCATCGCGTGTGCTGAGCTGACAGGGCGAATCACGATTTCTGGTGCCCACTCGCTTTCAGGCTTTTTCATGGTTGAGCTATCCGGCACCACTGTCAATTTCACTTCGAGCGGGATTGACGGTTTGTTGTTTAGCGATACAACTAGGTCGATCTTGTCAACAACGTTGCGGGAGAAATGTCTAAAGGGCGTAAACTGTGCTTCGAATTCATAGAACGGAGACTGCTGGTCCGCTCCTACGATTTGTTCCATTTTCCATACATCGTCACGCGCTAATGTTGCCCCGTTTTCCATGCGAACTGAAATAGGGTAGAGTTCTTTATCCCGCATGTACAGACAAAGTGATAGCGGAAATGTCGAGTTGAACTGATTTTTCCCCCACAGACTACAACCACTTCGGTTAGAGTTCTCCGAGGTGATCCCGTACAAGCCGGGGTTACCTTGATTTTGCTGCTTCAATGATTCCGGCACCGACAAATGCCGCGAGATTTACGGGGACTGCATTGCCAATTTGCAATTCTGTGTTTGCGCTCCTGTTTCTGGTCATCCAATCCCATGATTCAGGAAAAGTCTGAATTCGGCTTCGCTCAAAAGAGGTTAACGGTCTTACTGTAGAAGGTGGTGCGCTGTCGAGATGGTTTCCCTTGTATCCAGGAGGTACGGGACGATTTACGCCTCGAATTGTAGGTGAGGGTTCATGCACAGAAAACACGCTTCGACGTGAATAGTTGCGCGGATGTCGATAGTAGTATTCAATATCGATCGCATCTCCCAAGTAGTCTTTGACTGTCATCTGGTGACCATTAATCCGATTTTCCAGAGAATTGACGAAGCGTGTTGCAGCCGTTTTTTTTCTGATCGAGCCGAAGGCAAAAAAACGTTTCCTCGATTGCGGTACACCGCAGTGACTGGCATCTAGTATGATCTCTGATACCTCATACCCGACGGAAGTCATCATTGACTTTGTCTCTTTGTAAACGTGGCTTAGTCGGACGCGTGGCACATTTTCCATTAGAAAATAGTGCGGCTTGCAAGCGGCAACAATTTTGCCAAATGCATGAGTCAGATTAGCCCTGCCTCCTTCAATCCTTTTCCCAGCGCTGGAAAAGTCCTGACATGGAGGTCCGCCCGCTATGACATATGGACGAATCTGCCTGATTGCATCTACGGCCTGATCCGTGTCAGCCAAGTCGGAAACAAACGCATGATCGGATATGTTCCTTCGGTAAGTCTCAACCGCCGTTTCCCAATCATCGAATGCTGCGACAACATCAATGCCCGAGTCGATAAAGCCTGCGCTCAAGCCGCCCGACCCGCAGAACAAGTCTACTGCAGTGATAGTCATTCCATTGCTCCGCTGGATATTTTATCGCCCCTAAGCACCGTTTTGCCAACGAGATTGCCGCAAAAACGATTCATGTTTTGATGTTTGGCATTAAATAGGACATCTGATTTACGCATCAGGACTAGATATATCTTCGCAGTCGCCCGCTTCTTTATTAATCGGATGCCGAAGGGAAGTTCCACCAATCGCGGGATGCGTCTCAAGTGCCGGCTGGTGATATCGATAGATAAATCAATGAAATTGAATCGTAACAAATCGGCACAGTACAGTCAAGACAAAAAGTTCAAGAGCTCGAGAAGCCGGATCGAGGACGACGAAGTGCGGGGCTCAGAGCAGTAGGCTTTCGTTCCAACTACGCCGGTTCAATTGTCCGTTTCATTCGATCAAAAAGTATGCGTAACGGGCGCATATTTGTGGTGTAATTGCGGAATGATTGACGTGCTGGGAATTAGCCTATTCAGAATTAAATCAAACTGGTGCCTAAGTTATGAAAAAACATGCGCTACGTGCTGTAGAACCCCTTCAACGCCCGCATATTAGCGAAGAGCAATGGCGCGTTCGCATTGATCTCGCCGCTTGTCATCGCCTTACGGATCTTTATGGCTACAGCGATATCGTCTGGAATCATATTTCTGCCCGGGTTCCAGAAGAACCGGATCGTTTCCTGATCAATCTGTTCGGGCTTCGCTTCGACGAAGTGACCGCTTCCAACCTCGTTACATTGAACGCCGATGGCGAGGTCGTCGTGCCGGCCATGATGCCGGATGGCTCGATCATTGATTCATCTGAATCCAATGTTACGGGTTTCGTCATCCATAGCGCCATATACAACGCGAGAAGCGATGTCAATTGCGTCATGCACACGCATAGCCGGGCGGGTCTGGCAGTGTCCGCATTGAAAGACGGGTTTATGCCCACGGTGCAAGACGGTTTTCAGTTCTATGATCGTGTTGCCTATCACGAATACGAGGGACTCTCCCTCGACCTGGGCGAGCGGGAGCGGCTGGCGGCAAACCTTGGCGACAAGCCGGTGATGATCATGCGCAACCATGGTCTGCTTTCGACCGGTTCAACCGTTGCGCAAGCCTTCATCCGGATGCATTATTTCGAAAAGTCGTGTCAAGCGCAGATTGATGCCATGATGGCCGGACAGCCATTGCACCTTCCTGCGACTGAAGTATGCGAACGCGCCGCGAAGCAATATGAAGGCCTCGCACCTTCCGGCCATTATGAGTGGCCGGCTTTGCTGAGAAAGCTTGATCAGCTTGATCCGTCCTATAAAACCTAGCCCCCAGCTTACAAATTCAGGAGGATGAGCATGCTTGCGCAATGTCTTGACGCTGGCTTTGGCTTGACCGCTGAGCAGCTGAACCGCTATTGGTCTGCCGGCATTGTGTATCCGCTTTTCGGCCTAGATCCGGCCGAGGCATCGTCGCTTGTGCCGGAGTATGAACGCTTGAGTCAGCGCATGGCGCATTGGACCACCTCCAAGCAGCTGATCAAGACTCATCTTGTGGCGCCATGGGTCTACGAATTGGTCACCCTGCCTTCCATTGTTGGAGCAGTCGAGTCCGTCCTAGGCGAGGATATCATGGTTTGGGGCGCAACATTCTTCGTCAAGCCTCCAGGCGACAATGCCCTTCATGTCGGGTGGCATCAGGACTTGACCTACTGGGGCTTGCAACCGGCGGACAGTGTCCTGACAGTCTGGCTTGCGCTGTCTGAGGCTAGCGAGGCAAACGGCGCAATGCAGGCCGTCAAATGCAGCCACAGAAAAGGCTCTCGCCTTCATGTTATGGATGATGATGCAACCAACATGCTGATGAACAACCAGAGCGTGTCGCTTTCGGATTCGGATAGGAGCGAAATCGATGTAGTTGAATTGATGCCCGGAGAGTTTTCCATGCATCACAGTTTGACTTTGCACGGTTCAGCGGCCAATCGCACGGGTACGGCTCGAGTGGGATTGTCGATCAACTACATCGCCGCAAGCGTTGTTCAGCAAAAAAACGGCGGGTACGATTCGGCCATGCTTGTTCGCGGCGAAGACCGGCATGGCAATTTTGAACATGAACAGCATCCTTTGAATGCCTTTAGCCCTAATTCGCTAAGGCAGTATAGGCGATCGATCATGATGCCGAGCGGATTAGGCGCCCCCGAAAATATGGTCTCTGACATTGTCAATTTCGACAGCATCAATTAACGGGAGAGTGCACAGAAAATGCGCAGACACGCACGAGTGGTGATCATTGGCGGCGGAGCGATGGGTGTCGGCTTGGCGTATGCGCTTCCGCGCGAAGGCTGGAATGATGTGGTCCTGATTGAAAAAGGCGAGCTGACATCAGGTTCGACATGGCACGCAGCCGGTTTGATTCCCAACTTCATCGGCAGCCTGAATATGGCGAAAGTGCACGACTACGGAATAAAACTATATGACCGGCTTGAAGAGGAAACCGGCCAAGCGACGGGATGGCACGGTTGCGGGGCATTGCGTCTTGCAGTCACGGATGGCGAAGTGGATTGGTTCCACCACGTCAAAGGCATTCTTGACTACATCGATGTCGACAACTACCTCGTTAGCCCTTCAGAGATCCGCAAGATCCATCCGCTGCTTGATGTCAAAGGGGTCAAGCTAGGCTTCTACACTCCGAATGACGGGCATACGGATCCAGCGAGCAGCACAAATGCCATGGCGGTTGGAGCGCGTAGCAAAGGAGTGGATATTGTCAAGCGGACCCGGGTGACCGGTGTAAGTCGAATGGCTAATGGAGAGTGGCAAGTCGAGACCGATCGCGGGTCAATCGTGTGCGAGCATCTCGTCAATGCGGCTGGAAGCTTTGCCGATCAGGTGGCGCAGATGTCTGGATTCAGGCTGCCGATCGTCAACATGGTTCATCAGTATCTAGTGACGGAAAATCTACCCGAAGTGCAGGCGCTTCCTTATGAACCGCCTGTGGTTCGCGATCCCGTCGCATCATGCTATTACCGGCAGGAGCAGCAAGGCTTGGTCATCGGGCCGTATGAGATGTCCAATGCCGTAGCTTGGGGCATTGACGGCATTGATTGGGGCTTCGACATGGAATTGCTGCCTGAGGAGCTGGACAGGCTTGAAAATTCGCTGATCGCGGCGGCTGACCGGATTCCGGCATTTTCTCGAGCTGGAATCAAGCGGGTGGTTTGCGGGCCGATCACGCATACGCCAGATGGAGGTTTTCTGCTTGGTCCGGCAGCAGGACTGCAAAACTACTGGCTGTGTTGCGGCGCATCGATCGGGATCACGCAAGGTCCTGGCGCTGGCAAGTATCTGGCGCAATGGATGGTGCATGGACAGACTGAAATCAACGTGCGGGAGATGGATCCGAGACGCTACGGCAAGTTTGCCAATTTGCCAGGATCCTACGTGATCGACAAGTCGATCGATGAATATCAGCAAATGTATCAGGTGCACTATCCTGGCGAGCATCGTGATGCGGGGCGCCCGGTCAAGACGACGCCAATCTATGAAAAGTTGCGCGATGCAGGCGCTGTATTCGCGGAAACCTATGGATGGGAGCGCGCCAAGTGGTTCTCGCTTGACGGTTCGGAAGAGGAATACGGGTTCGGTCGAACCAATGTGTTCGACGCTGTCGCCGCCGAATGCGAGATGGTAACCACCGGTGTTGCCTTATCCGACATGACAGCGTTTGCAAAATTTGAAGTGACAGGCAGCGGCGCTGAAAGCTTCTTTGATCGGATAGGAGCAAATCGCGCCCCGCGAAGCGATGGCAGGATCGCGCTGACCCACTTGCTTACCGAGCAAGGCGGCATCGAGAGCGAATGCGTGGTTACGCGAGAGTCGGAAGGGCGATTTTCTGTCACCTCTGCGATTGTGGCACAACAGCATGACTTGGATTGGATGAATCAGCATATCCAGCCGGGCGAGAATGTTTGCATTAAGGATGTTACCGACAGCATCGGCGTTTTGAGCATTGTCGGGCCAAAGTCGCGTGAAGTACTTTCGAAGGTGACGGATGCCGATTTAAGCAACGATTCCTTTCCATGGCTTAGTGCGCAGCGGATAGCCGTTGCGGACATATCCGTGCTTGCTTTGCGCGTGTCATATGTCGGGGAGCTCGGGTGGGAGCTTTATCATCCAATCGAGTCGATGGAGAGGCTATGCGCCGAGCTGCAGGCTGCCGGGCAAGCGCACAGGATAGGCTGGTTCGGGCTATACGCGATGAATTCGATGAGGCTTGAAAAGGGCTATAAGGGGTGGGGTAGCGAGTTGACTACAGAAATCACGCCGGTCGAGGCGGGCATTGAACGATTTGTTCGCTATGACAAGCCATTTATTGGACGTGATAAGGTTATCGAACGAAAAGATGGCGGCATTTCCACATCGCTTGTACTAGTCTCAGTTGCAGCCGACCATGCCGACTGTCTCGGCAACGAGCCGGCGCTTGATGGCGATCGTCCGATGGGAATCGTTTGTAGCGGTTCCTATGGACATCGCACGAAGACCAGTCTGGCCTACGTGTATGTCGAGCCGCAATTTGCCGATCCTGGAAGCATGTTCGATATACCGATTCTCGGAAAAAGATGCTGTGCGACCGTGCTGGCTGAGCCGCCTTTCGATCCGAGGAATGAACGCTTGCGTGCTTAGCGGTGATGCTGGTTTGTGGTTATCTGCACTGTCCAAACCAGCGTTTCGCTTCGAGCTGGTTCAAATGGTGTCCGGGCTAAGATACATGTGAGACTGCCCGCCCCTTGACCAGCTGGCCGTGCTGGAGAGGGGTTGTGCGCTATGGTCTTTTGCCGGGTCTTTAAAATAGACTTACGCTGCCCCGTGTATCCTACCTCTAACCCCTTTGGCCGAATAAAGGTTGTCGCCGTGAAGCCAGACCAAGACACAAACATCTTGGCCCGGACGGGCATACATCGCGCCTGACCATCCATAGCCCGCTTGCGTCGTCGAGCTGTTGTAGGCAGCCGCATCCTGTATCTGTGCATGGCAGTTATTGGTGCTGGCCGCCAAACCCCGCATAGAATGAGGCGAACCGGGTATCTTAATAAAACGTCGTCGCATCATCCAATCTAGCTTCCTGGTCGTTACTGTAAAGACCAGTTGCCAGGGCGTTTGCATTGTTTTTTAGTTCTTCGAGGCTTCTCATAAGTCTCAGCGGAACCTTCCGTACGCCGTCATACTGGTTGACCCATTCAACCTTGGGGCCAGCCACCATGTTTCGCTCAAACTTGGTGGACAGAGTCGCTATTTGCACTGTTTGCGCCAACATGGATTCGGGTGGCAGCGTCAGGGCCACCAGTCCGGCGGCCAGAGCGGTTGTTAGTTTTCTAAATGAAGGGGGGGGGGTAAAGTATGTCACTGATAAGTCCTTCATGTGTTGACGCTCGCTCTCGAGGCTTTATCTATGCAAATGCAAGAAAAATTTCAAAATAAGACGCTACCGTGCAGACCGTTGATCTGCTTGGGATTTCACATTAGAAACCATAAAAACTCTATCTTCGTAGAAACGACCTCGCTCTCAATCTCAGTTGGTCGCATCAGTGCGGCAGGCTTTGTAGGGTGCACTCGTTACTTGACAGCTAGATAATCTGGAAATAGCATTCTGAGTAGTTACATTAATTTATCAATTTTGCGAGCAAAGCTATGAATCAGGAAAAACCTCAAGGAATTGAACACGGACAGCCCGCCCGCCTTTTCCCCAAATTAGCGAATCAAGAGACGGGATTGACATCGGTTTTCTTAGCGCTTCTTTCGCATGTGCCGGCTCTTGCAAAAGATTTGTTGAAAACAGTTGGCGTGAATGTAGGAAAGCGCGCGCAAATAGAATGCTGGACCGAGGTTGTTCCATGCAACGATGGAAAAGGAAAGCAATCGAGTTCGGGAACACGCCGACCAGACGGGTTAATTGTTGTCAGATCGGGAAAAACCACTTGGACTGCGCTGGTTGAAGCGAAAATCAAGAACAATGAGCTCGAAACGGGGCAGATTGAACATTATCTTGAGATCGCAAGGGATCGAAAATTCGACGCAGTCATAACCATTTCTAATCAATTTGTTGCGCAACCTAGTCAGTCTCCGATAGAAGTTTCAGATCTGCCCAAGTCATTGCTCAATAAAGTTGACTTATTTCATTGGTCTTGGACTTACATTCGAACTGAATGCGAGATGGTTGGTCGAGACCACGTTGAAGATCCGGTGCAGAAATTCATCTTATGTGAATTTTTGAGATATCTTGAGGACTCAAAAAACAGTGGCGTGCTTCGCTTCACCCAAATGAATGTCAACTGGAGAGATTTAGTAACAAATTTAATGAATAGGGTAGAACTCGATAAGAAAAATGAAGATATTAAAGACTGCATAGGATGTTGGTTCCAAGAGGAGCGCGACCTTTCTTTAAAACTCACCCGACATATTGGTGTCAAAGTCCAAACTGTTATCAGAAAGCAGTTTGCCGATGATTTTAGCAAACGGACCGATGCCGCAATAGTTCAGCTTTTGACCGACAAGACGCTCTCAGCGTCTTTCAGAATTCCAGATTGCGCTTCGGATTTAGAGGTGTGTGTCGACCTCATGGCGAGCAATTTAACATGCAGCATGAAGCTGGCTGCCCCCAAGCATCGACAAACGACTTCTCCACGAGTGAAATGGTTGCTAAATCAGTTAAAAGATGTTGACGATTCCAGATTGGTTATCCGGGCGCATTGGCCCGGAACAATCAAACCTACGGAAGCAAATATTGCGGAATTGCGCGAGAATCCTTCGGCAATCCAAACCGAAAAAAACCACAAAATGGCACCTCATAGATTCGAGGTTCGCTTAATCAATGACCTCAAAAAAGATCAGTTTAAAAGCAGATATAGAATAATAGAACACCTCGAGAAAGACGCTATGCATTTCTATGAGATTGTGGGGCAAAAATTAAAAGCTTGGCAACCGCCAGCCCCGAAACCGGTCAAATCTCTGGAAAGTGGCGAACACGAAAGCGAAGGATCCACCGACTAATGAGCCGCCGCTGAAGAAAATAACCAGGCCTGCGGGCAGAGTGGGAGGGATACCTGTATCGTCGCTTTACAATGATCTCTGCAATTTGGAATGTCACCTGATGTTGTCTTGTTCAGACGTGCGGTTATGGGCCGGGTGAATCTTCTTTTGCACCTGCATCAATTAGGCTAACTCGCGCAGAAGAACGTTCAGACAACTTCGTCGGTTCGATCGGATGTCTCCCCATACCGGCGAAGGGCCGGTTCTCTTAAGCCTTCGTAAAGGGATTCTATGTTTTTGTCGATTTCAAGCTTGGCTTGTTCAAACAAACTGTTGCCTCGCACATCGCACTCAACCAGAAATGGACCAAATCCTTTAACTTGCAAAACCCAGATTGCCTGAGCTATTCCTAGCTCCTCGAGCCAATAGGCATTCAATGTGCGTTGAATGCCGCGGCCAAGCAACGCACCTGTCCCGTAGCCGACAGTAGTCAAGTACACAGCTCCAGTGTCGATAAAGTAGTTCGCATAATCTTCTTGCGGCATGCCGCCTTTGCCGATCACCACTTTGCAACCGGTCAATTCGAACCATCGCTGCATCCATTTCGAAAAGCGAAAGCTGGCAGTTGCTGTTACCGCTCCGACCGAGTAGCTGCCGTCGTCATTCACAGAAGCTGCCGGTGAGCAATGGAAGTTGACGTTCGAGAGCGCCTTAAGGTCTACCGGCGGACTAATGCCTTCGTCCAATATTTTCCGATAGGCGCCTTCGCGTCCGGTATAGATGATGCCGTCGAGATATACCACATTGCTGATCTTTAGCTTGCGAAGATCTGCATTGCTCGAAGGCGCATTGAGATGAACAATGGTTTCGTGATTACGGCTCATTCGATAGTTTCTCGCCGATGATAGGGTGTGAACCACATTGGATCATTCCTTAACTCGTATGAGTTGTCCGCATGGATGCGAACCACAGCGCGCCTTGAAGACAGGCAGAAGCTGTGCACGCTCACCGGCATGCCGCCGGTATGCGTATGTGCGACTTCGATGTGGCAGTCTACAACCATGGAGCTTCCGACAAATCCCATAGGCCCCATGCCGATACTGTTGCCCAGCTTCTTGAGCTCGTCTTCAAAAACGGCGATGTCGGGGTCGGGGTGCTGGTCTCCGACCACCCTGAGGCATGCCGCCTGCTTTCCGAGCACCATGCAGGTGTCCTTGCTTCCGCCGATGCCGATACCGACGATGGCCGGCTGGCAAGCAAGTCCGCGGCGGCCAAATTGAATCATCGTATCAAGAAACATTTTTTTGATCCCGTCTCGCCCATCGCCGGGAAACAGCATACGGTAGTCGGTCCCGAACAGCCCGCCTTTGTGGACGGTTGTAATGTCTAGCCAGTCGGCATCCGGTTCGACCGAGTATTCGATCTCCGGAGCTCGTGCGCCGACGTTGTTGTTGTGATCGGCCCGCGTGAGCGGATGCACCCTGTTTGGACGCAAGGGGATGTTGGCGGTCGCTTCCGCGGTTGCTCGCCGCAGGGCGCGCTCCAAAGCAACGAACCCGCCGCCAAGCGATGCCTCATTGCCGAATTTGACATAGTATCTCGGCAAGCCGGTGTCGGCACACATTGGGCGCTGGTCCTCCACTGCGGCATCCCAGTTGTCCATCATGGTGTCAAGAACGAAGCAGCTTAATTGGTGCTGCTCTTTGCTGCGCATGCCGCGAATGCCGGATCGGTAGTCTTGCGGAATGCGAATCGCCGCCTGACGCGTGATTTCGTAAGCGGCTTCTCGGATCGTATCCTCGGTGATCATTGCTTCAAAGTTGGCTTGGTCAGCTTTCGGTGTCTGGGTGGAGTCGTGTAAACTTTACTTTGACTGTTTCGGCATCTAGTTTTTCCTGCTTCATTGCGACGCGAGTATAGCGCGAATCCGCAAGCGACCCGGTTGCAGGATGATCAATCAGGTAATGCGCCCCGCGAGAATCGTTTCGGGTTTGGGATGCTAGGACGATGGATTGGCTGACCAGAATCTGGTTTTGCAGGTTCAGGTGGTCTTGCCAACTCATGTTGAACGCTTTTTGCCCGCTATGCACGCCGACCTGGCGCAGTTGACCATCAAGCTCCGAAAGCACTGCGTCAGCTATCGAAAGGCTTGCCGCAGAACGCAGAATTCCAGCATGCTCCCACATGCAATCGTACAGGTTTTCTCTGATCTGATTGAGATTGCCTTGCCTTTGGCTCAATGGCGCCAATGCGCGGGAAATCGATTTGGCAATCGCGTCGGCATCAGCTGCGCGAAACTCGGTATCAGCATTGATGCTGTCCGCCGCCGTATCGCCGGCGATGCCGCCAAACACGGTGGCATTGCCGACGCCGTTGCCGCCTAGCCGGTTCGCGCCATGTACGCCGCCAGTGTCCTCGCCGGCTGCTAGCAAGCCCGGCATGGCGGTCTGGCAATCGGGACTGATCTCGATGCCGCCCATAATGTAGTGGGCGGTCGGCGTCACTTCAACCAGCCCGGAAATCAAATCGAAACCAACATCGGCGCAGCGTTGCACCATGCCTTTGAATCTCGAGGCGACTTCATCGGCAGGCAGATGCTTCATGCTGAGAAATACGCCGCCGTTCGGGCCTGTCGCGCCGGCACGCATCTGTTCCATCATCGCGCGACTGACGATATCGCGTGTTGCGCGTTCGTTCCTGTCGTCATAGTGGCACATGAACCGCTGGCCCTCGCCATCGAGCAGGTGACCACCTGCGCCGCGCAGCCCCTCCTCGATGATGGTTCCGGTGATTCTTGTATCCGGCCCCGCAAGCAGGCCGGTGGGATGGAACTGAACCATTTCCATATCACGAAGATTCAGGCCAAGCCTTAATGCCATTGCCAAGCCGTCGCATGACTTGTCCCCGGAAGGAGTATGGAACTTGAACATGGTCGGACCTGCGCCAGTGGCGACGACGATCACTTTTGCACGAATGAGAAAGAACTCGCCTGTTCGGATGTCCAAGAACAGGGCAGCTGCGATCGAGTTGCCGTGCGAGCTCGGTATCAGATCGATCGCGCGGGTTTCTTCAAGTAGCCGGACCGGCCGTTCGCGAACATGCTCCATAAGCCGATTCATGATTTCTATGCCGGTCAGATCGCCCTTATGAACAGTGCGATCGAAACTTTGACCTGCGAATGCCTTTTGGTGAATGGAGCCGTCTGGGTTTCGATCGAAGAAGCACCCATACCGATTCTCAAGCTCAAGCACGCGTTCGAATGCGGTACTAACCAGCGTCCACGCCAATTCCTGATCGTTGATCCAAGCGCCGCCCCGGATAGTGTCGTCGAAGTGTTTTTCGATTGAATCGCCTTGTGCGAGCGCGACATTGTAGCCGCCTTGCACCATGCGTGTGCAGCCTGATTTTCCAATCAGCCCTTTCGAGGCTATTGTGACGCTGATCTTCGGATTCTTGTCATAGGCATGTATCGCGGCAAGCAGGCCTGCGCCGCCGCTTCCAATGATCAGCACATCGGTTTCCAGCTGCTTCAGATTTGAGGCTATGTCGCGTGCTGATTCAGTCATAGGGCATTGATCAGAAAAAGGACCGCGAACAGGAAGGCGAAACCGACCCCCGCGGCAAGCCATAGGCCATGCCGCAATTCTGTGGTCATCCATTCATAGACGACAATTCGCACCCCGCCTGCCAGATGAACCGCAGCCAATGCGACAAGCCCGGTCTCCAGGACTTTGGCGACCGGAGTCTGTGTCCAGGACAAAAATAGCTCGACATGATCTGGCGCATGCAGCAATTGAGCCAGCACAAGCAGATGAATGGGCAAAAATATGGCAAGGCTCAATCCCGAGATGCGATGGATCATGAAGGCGGCGTAGCTTGAATGCCGTCTGATTTTCACGATAGCGCTGCCACAGTGTTCAAGGTCCAGATTCCGAGCATCGAGGTGCCGATGAGGTAGGCTGCAACTATGGCCTTTCGCACGGCGGCGGAAATCTTTTGCATCTCAGCGAGAATATTTCTGATGCCGATGCTCGCATGGATGACGGCTGCAACAATCATCAAGGCGTACATTGGCAGCCAAAATGCGCTGTCTTGCAGTCGGGCAGTGATTTCCGCGACGCTTAGACCGCCGCGCACAGCGTAGATGATTCCTGCTAGATGAATCAGCAAAAGCAGGCTCAGTACCGCGCCGCTAATCCGCTGTGCGGCGAAGCGCAGCAGATCCGGATTCATCATTGATTAGACTCGCTGAGCGTCGCAGCCCCTTTGCCGAATTCGCGGGTCAGCCATGCGGTTAGGGCATCTGCAATTGCATCGGCAAATTTGCTGATAGCCGCTTGCGTGGCAATCATGTCATTGCGAATTTCCATAGAAACGTGCGGAATGCCTCTCGTTTCAGCATGGACTGGAATCGTGTAGTCGGAGTTGTCGTCTATCTGAAATACTTGATTGATGCCAATTTTCAAATCGTGAAAACATGCTTGAAGGCGTGACGGCATGATCTCGAAGTGAGCGGATGGCCGGCGCACGATCAGGTCGATGTGCCAAGGACGCGGTTCACCGTCGCGCAGTTGTGGCGTAAAGCTATGGACCGCGACAAGCGCCGCCGCTTTTTTTTCGCGATTGTCTAGGTTCGCCTGTATTTGATTGTGATAGGGCTGATGAATACTGCGCCAGCGATATTCGATCTGCTCTTCGGTCAGATCTTGGTTGAATGGAACAACAATGCCGTCGCTAACCGCCGGGGCGAGCTGATGCGACCGGCGCGGTCGGTTCGGGTCGATAACCAGTCTGGAGTATGGCTGCGATATCAAAGGCGCATCGACTAGGGCGGCCACTCGTCTTGCGACCTCGACAGCGCCCACATCTGATGCGGCATGTGTTTGCATTTCGGCTTCTGATGGTGCGCGGTCGCGCAGTGCAGCGGGCAGATGGCGACCAGCGTGGTCGCAAACCAGCAACAACCCTAGAGGATCGTTGCCGTCGACTATTTGATACGGAAGCGGATCGTCTTCGCGCAGCTGAAAATCCAATTGGGAAGAGTGTGTATCCATCGATGCTATTTTACATTGTCATTTTTGGTTCGAAATTATTCGGAGCCTGTTGCGTGGATGCAACCCGCCAACATCGGTGCGCGTTGGCGGCAATGCGGCAACGACTTTCGAACTGAAATCGCGCATTTTGCTCTGCAATGATTCCTGCAAATTTCGGTTTGCGTTAGGTCAAATGTGAATCTGGTTGGAACAATCTAGATCACTTCGATACCGTCTTGACCTCCGATAACAAGGACATCCGCACTTCGCTGAGCAAAGATGCCGTTCGAGACAATGCCAGCAATCGAATCAAGCTGCCGCTCTACCGAAATCGGGTCCACCAGATCAAGATTTTTCACGTCGATGATGATGCCGCCATTGTCGGTCGTAAAGTTCTGCCGAAGCTCAGGCAGCCCGCCCGCCTTGATAACTTCCCGGCTGACGAAGCTTTGCGCCATCGGAACGACTTCGATAGGAAGCGGAAAATCTCCGAGCACATCGACAAGTTTGCTCTGATCGATGATGCACACAAATCGCCGACTGGCGGCGGCGACAATCTTTTCGCGGGTCAGCGCGCCGCCCCCGCCCTTGATCAAATGCCTGTTTTGCGTCGCCTCGTCTGCGCCATCAACGTAAAGCGGAAGATTTCCAGTCTGGTTGAGCTCCAGCACCTTGAGGCCGTGTTCCCCCAAGCGCGTCTCAGTGGCCTTGGAACTGGCAACGGTGCCGTCGATTTTGCCTTTGACTTTCGCTAATGCGTCAATGAAAAAGTTGACTGTCGAACCGGTACCGACTCCAACGATGTCCCCAATTTCTATATAATCTAACGCCGCTTCCGCAGCTAAGCGTTTCATTGTTTCGGTTTCAGGCATTGTGGTAACGCTTGTCAGTTTGGCACTCCATGTATTTTAACGAAAATTCAATCAATTAGAAGTGGCGCAAGATTATCTTCAGCGCATACTGACCGCACGTGTCTACGATGTCGCGAACGACACGTCGCTCGATTACGCCGGCAATCTTTCTCGGCATCTGAAGCACAGCATTTGGCTCAAGCGAGAAGACGAGCAGCCTATCTTCTCGTTCAAGATTCGCGGCGCGTACAACAAGATGGCCCGTTTGCCGGCATCTGTGTTGCAACGGGGTGTTGTTGCCGCTTCGGCAGGCAATCACGCTCAAGGGGTGGCGCTGTCAGGTCAGACGCTAGGCTGTCCGGTAACCATATTCATGCCGCGTACCAGTCCTGAAATCAAGGTCAAGTCGGTGCGCAGTTTCGGTGCCCGGGTCAAGCTAGTGGGAGATAGCTATGCTGAGGCTAGCGAACAGGCCAAACGCTATTGCAAGCGATACGGAATTCGCATGATTCCGCCCTATGACGACCCAGACATAATTGCCGGCAATGGCACAATCGGGCTTGAAATTCTGCGTCAACACGCTGGCAGAATCGATGCCATCTTCGTACCGGTGGGCGGCGGCGGATTGATTGCCGGCATTGCCGCCTACGTCAAGCAGATCGACGGCAAGGTCAAGGTGATCGGCGTGGAGCCTGAAGATTCTGATGCCATGTACCGCTCCATATTGGCGGGACGACGCATCCAGCTAAAGGAAGTCGGCATCTTTGCCGACGGTGTTGCGGTCAAGCAAGTCGGCATCGAGACCTTCAAGCTCGTCAAGCAGCACGTGGACAAGATCGTGACAGTGAGCACAGATCAGATTTGCGCTGCGATCAAAGACATATTTGAAGATACGCGAACCATTGTCGAGCCATCCGGTGCGCTGGCGGTCGCTGGAATCAAAAGCTACATCCAATCGGGCTTGAAGCAGCGCAAGAACCTCGTCGCTATTCTTTCAGGCGCCAACATGAATTTCGACCGGCTGCGCCATGTGTCTGAACGAGCTGAGATTGGCGAGCGCCGCGAAGCGATCCTGGCAGTCACAATCCCAGAGCATCCGGGCAGTTTCAAAAAGTTTTGCTCTACTATCGGCCAGACGAATATTACGGAATTCAATTACCGCTATGCCGATACCAAGTGTGCGCAAGTCTATGCCGGCATCCAGGTAACCGGCGCGGTCGATGTCCAAAGGTTGATCCGGGCGCTCAAGGATCAAAATTATCCAGTCGTCGATTTGACGGATAACGAAATGGCAAAAATTCATGTTCGGCACATGGTCGGAGGGCGCGCTCCAAATGCGGCCAACGAGATCGTATATCGTTTTGAGTTCCCCGAGCGGCCCGGCGCGCTGCTCGATTTCTTGCAGAAGATGGGAGAATCTTGGAACATCAGCATGTTCCATTATCGCAACCACGGCACCGATTTCGGTCGTGTTCTATGCGGCATTCAGGTTCCGCCCGAAGAAATGAACGAGTTTAAGACGTTTCTGAAAACTGTCGGCTACACAAACGTGAACGAGTCGGACAATCCTGCGTATAGAATGTTTCTTGCCTAGAGAGAGTGAGGGGGTGCTTTTTTGAACGACAGCAGCGAAAACGCCAAAGTAGAGTTTTCTGGCCTATATGCCATTCCGGGCGAGGGGGCAGTGGTTGCATTGACAGGCTCCGCTGGAACCTTGCTATTTGACAAGCAGGGCCTGCAGCACCGCATACTCACTAAAAAGGCAAGCGGCAAGAACACGGACGGCGAGGAATATGCGCTATCTAGGCTCAACCAGCTCGCTCAAGCTGCGCCGCCCGATCAACTTTGAGTTTTTCCGACATGCTGGCTGGGTCGATTGAAGATGCCTCGGCATGGGGCATCGCTGACGCGCCTCCCGCGCTTGAACACGGCCAAGTCCACCTGTGGCTGGCTGATTTGCAGTTGTCTGAGAAGCAGTTCAAATTCTGCGAGTCATGCCTCGATTTGCGTGAACGCAAGCGCGCGGCACGCTACAGCCATCCGGATGCCAGGTTTCGATATGTCTGCGCCCGCGGTGTGCTTAAGCAAATCCTTTCGCGCTATCTTGCTTGCGATTCAAGAAAAATCAGTTTTCGTTTAGGCGAACTGGGGAAGCCCTATCTAGACCCGCATTTGCACCTGCATCCAGCGATACAGTTCAATGCCACAGATTCGGGGATGCTCGCTTTGTATGCATTATGTCTTTCAAGCGAAATTGGCATCGATATCGAACTAGCTGACCGAAAAGTGCGGCATGATCTGATCGCGCCCCGTCGATTCAGCGTACATGAATTATCTCGCTATCGGCGATTTAGTGACCCCGAGCAGCGGCGCATGACATTTCTATCTGTTTGGACGCGCAAGGAAGCCTATGGAAAAGCGAAAGGTGTCGGCATTGCCTATCCGATGAAAGAAGTGAATCTGGTTGACGATGACGCGTGGACTCAGACACGCATAATTGATGCCGATGGTCTGCCGATGGAGATTACCCCGATGGCCTCAAGTTGCAGGTTTGTTGCTAGCGTAGCCGTTTCAGGTAGCGGGTGGCGCTATCTTGGTTTTCGGCTTTTGCCCGAATCGCTTCGTTTGCGCGATTAGCCTGCCGCCGGCGCGTGCGCAGGCATAGACAGCAGCACTGTTGCTGAGCTATGGATTGAAAGCCTGCTTTCCACTGCCTGCTTTTGACAATTCGATAATGTGCTGCCATTCTTTCGGGCTGACTTGGGTCACTGAAAGACGGTTGCCGCGCTGAAGAATCCTCATTTCTTGCAAGGCCGGGTCGTCACGCATTTCCGACAGGCTGATAATTTGCGGAAATTTCGACTCCAGTTTCACATCCAACATTAGCCAGCGCGGGTTGTCGGGGTCACTTTTCGGATCGAAGTACTTCTCTTCCGGATCGAATGCGGTGTGATCGGGATAGGCTTCAGATACGATGCGCATTGTTCCGACAATCCCGGGAACCTTGCAGTTGGAGTGATAGAAGAAAGCCATGTCGCCGATTTTCATTGCGTCTCGGAAAAAGTTCCGTACCTGGTAGTTGCGTATACCATCCCAATGGTCGGTCTGATCAGGCTCCTTGGCGAGATCGTCGATGGAATAGGTTTCAGGTTCGCTTTTCATCAGCCAGAATTGCATTGTTCGGTTGCCTCATTGTGTGAAGTTGTAGATCTGCCGATCCGTTACTGCGCCGTGCAGAGGAACATCCCAGGCATTTCGCTGAATCGACCCGACTCGTTGAATTTCGTGGGCAAGGCCCAATATGCGCGGCCGAATCCACGATCGCGGCGGTTTCAGGTGTTTCAGTGAATTGTCGTAGAATCCGCCGCCCATCCCGACTCTGTTCCCGGTATCGTCAAATGCCACCAGCGGCGCAAGTATCAGGTCCAGACTTTGCGCAAGCTCCCAGCCTTCCACAGCGATGTCGGGTTCAGGGATGCCGAAGCGGTTGGGCATTAGGCGGCTAAATCCTCGAACCTTTGCGAACAGCAACCGGTTAGTGCCGCCACGATAGAGTACAGGCAAGTAGCATGATTTGCCGCTTGCAAGTGCTTTGGACAACGCTATGGTGGGATCAATTTCGCCATCGTTGGGCCAGTAGAAGGCAATTCGCCGGCTTTTCAAAAAAAGCGGGTGATGGGACAGGACGGCGGCGATATTTCGAGCGGCGATGCGCTGATGCTGCGAGCCGAGCGCACGCCGGGCAGCCCGGGCTTGCTTTCGAATATTGGATTGGACCAAAGGTGCGAGCGAGAAAAGCGAGTCGAAGCAACGTTGTCTAGCTGGTCATGGAACCGACAAATTCAACAAGCATCAATCGACCAAGCGATGATCGAAACAAAAAGCCGCCCGCACGTGCCGTGCCGGATTGGTGGCCTTGAACCGGCATGTCCAAGGGGGAGCTTGAGCGACAGCTTCAGGTGCTTCGTATCCTCGACAACTAAGCCAAGGCGATGCTCACAACGGCGATCGCGGACAGTTCCCAAAATATGATTTAGGTTCTAAGGCATATAAACCGACTCGAACACTACAGGCGGCTTGTGAATCATTCCACCGAGTGGAAATTATAGGGGATTATATACTTTAACTACACAATGTGTACGGGTTCAATACATATGAGCCTGTTCGGGCGATAGGCGTTGCAGAGGCGCTCGAACCGGGCCAGCTCGACATCAGCGCGATGCCGCTGCTCAGCTCGCCGGTGCAGGACTTGTGGAACTTGCAACGGCCGGCGGCGCTGGTGCGCTCGACGCAGCCGCTGCACATGGGGCCGTCGCGCGGCCCGCGCTCCCGATGACCGGATGGATCAGATGGATCAGCTGTCGAGGTCCGGACAATTGAGATACTGCCTTTGCGCCTGGCTCGCCGTAGTCTGGCCGGCGAGGATCCGGGTTCCGCCCCTGGTGCCGTTGCACATGCAGTCCGTAACGTCCTGCCGGGTGCGGGCCACCGCAAAGCACCCGGTGCGGCTGAACTTGGTCAAGTCGGCGCTGCCGTCAGGTTGCAAGTTCTGCTCCGCGTTCGAGAACTCGCCGCGGGTCTTGAAGCAGCGCCTTGCGATAACCTGACCTTCGAGTACGGAAAGAGTGCCTAAAAGGCCGTTATGAAGAACGGCAACATAGCGCGTATTCTTTTTGAGATCGTTAAAACTATTGGTACTTTCAGCTATAGAACTGGTTGCGTCTGCAATTCTTCCGAGATCTACAGACTTGCTTATTCTTTGCCCGGCACCTTTATTTTCAAGTATCTCCAGATTAACATCGTATCCCACCCCCCTCGAAAGAGATGTTGCCGTCATACTGGCGGTGCGGACAATCACTTGGTTATTAGTGATGCTCCCTGTGTTCAGAATCAGGCTCTCGTTTTTTCCTGTCAGTCCGTCCTGTGTACAGGCATCCGCTCCGGCAGTAGGCGGAATGACCAGCTGCGCCTGCACGGGTGCCACAAGCACTGCAAGCAGTAGGAAAAGAGCTAGTTTAGCGAGCGGGGGGGGGTGAATTACGGTAATGTTTCATCTTTCTCTCCGAAGTTGGAATAGAATCCCCAAATTATACGATCTTGCTAATAAAAGCATCAATTTTTTCTGACAGTGCTTCGATGCGTGGCGACTGGTCGCCACTGGTGCCGCTTTCTTGTATGACGATCATCTCGTCGACAAGATTCAATGCCACGATGATTGCACTGTGCTCAATGCTCATTGAGCGGCCCGACTTCTGCACCGTCTTAATTTCGTTATCGAGATAGTGCGCCGCTTTCAGTAGCCCGACTTGCTCTTCTTCGGGGCATGATACGTAGAATTCTTCGTTCGCGATGCGGACCTTGACACTGTCCTCAGGCGGAGTCGGTTTCATTTGAGCACCAATTCAAGTTCATTTACGATAGCGCCGATTTGCCGAGACGCTTCGCGGTTTCTACTTCGCAGGCGAACTTTTTCGATGCGGGCTGCTTCGCAATCAGCTTTCAGCCGCTGATTTTCTTCGTGCAGACGGGAGCAAAGCTCAATTAGCTGAGCCACCTTGTTTTCTAGATCGTCAAGCTGTTGACTCATTCGCGTATTGCTGCCAGAGCAGATAAAAGAGGGGATTAATGCATTGAACGAATTGCTTCCAATCTTATCATAGATTTGGTGGCGATTTTTCGATTCGAAAACTTCTACGGGAAATCTGTAGTTGCTCGACTAAATGTCGTGTGCCGAGATCGAGTGGCAAAAGCTTATGATAGAATGATACGCGTTGCCGGTGAAAGCACTGCGGTTTCGACTTTGCGGTTTTGATCAGGGTTCATGATGAGCGCAATCACGTCTCGCGAACCTGTTGCCGCCATCACGTTTGCAAAGCTTTGCGGCCTGTGCTCAATGGAGCGGTTGCTGCCGGATTGGTACTTTGGCACTAAGCATAGGAGCGATGATTGCACTGAGCCGTCTGCTTAAGCGGTATAAGGTCTCCAGCATTCCAATCCCGTGGGATTGAGCGGATTGATTGTCGGGGCTGGATGAACTTTGTTCCTGCTTTGATCACCGCATGGGCGGCTCTGCAGGGAAGTCGGCGAGTTAATTGCTTTTGGCATACATGCGCCCGCATGGCTCGTCCTGGATAGGATTGTCGCAGGAATAGTCTCCGCGGCTTTGGCAAAGCTTGAGACGTGCTGTTTAAGATCCGAATCATAGCTGATCATGTTGTAGACAATTTAAAGCACACGATGAATTACGATGATGTTCAGAATTCTTTGAACCTTCTTTCCGTTGAGCTTGAGGCGTCATCGTTTCACGGTTCGCTGACCGGGCTGATTTGCATTGGTTGCGCTGAAGTCAACATCGACGATTGGTTGCCGATGCTGCTGTCCGGCGGATATGTGCCGGACAAAGAGTATGAGCTATTGGCGGAGCGCGTGCTCGGCTTGTATCGGGAAATTCGCAGCGAATTCGAGGAGGACGGGTTCAGCTTCACCGTCGTGCTGCCTCCGGACGACGAGCCTCTTGAAGAGCGGATCCAGAGTGTCAATAGATGGTGCATGGGCTTTTTGGAAGGACTTCATCTCGGCGGATTTGCAGTTTCGGACAGCATGCCTGAAGAATGCGCTGAAATCATCGATGATGTCAGCAGAATAGCCAATGTCGAGATGGACGATGACGAATCTCTAGAGGATCAAGAGTTTGCCTTCATGACAGTCTCCGAGCACTTACGTACTGCGGTACAATTATTCTTTGAAACTGTGACCGCCCGCCTATCGCGACATTCTGATCTCGGCGTGGACACGGCGATGCTACGATGAACTCCAAACTGCGAAGAGATGCGATTTTGGCACAGATCGGCAATGGCGTTGCAATCGTGCCCACCTCCCCGGTCAGGCAGCGCAACTCCGATGTCGACTACCCGTTTCGACCGGATAGCGATTTTCACTATTTGACGAGCTTTGCCGAGCCGGAATCGGTTGCCGTATTCGTTCCAGGCCATGAGGATGGCGAGTACGTCCTTTTTTGTCGCGAGAATGATCCAAAAAAGGAGCAATGGGATGGCCGGCGCACCGGGGTTGACGGTGCCGTTGCCGAATACGGCGCCGACATCGCGCATTCCATCGCCAAGCTAGATGAGCTGATGCCGCAGCTTTTGTCGGGCCGCGAGGCGATCTATTTCCCGGTTGGCCGGTATGCGCAGTTTGATCAACGTGTGATCAGCTGGCTGAATCAGGTCAAATCCAAGTCGCGCCTCGGGATCAAGGTGCCAGAGCAAATCGTCGATCTTGCCAGCATCTTGAAGCGCATGCGGCTTCGAAAAGACCAAGACGAGATCGCGGTTATGAGGCGCGCCGGTGACATATCCGCGCATGCTCATGCACAGGCGATGCGCATATGCCGGCCGGGATTGACGGAGTATGAAATTCAAGCTGAAGTCGAACGCTGTTTTCGAAGTGCTAGATGCGAGCCTGCCTATCCGAGCATCGTTGCGTCCGGTGCCAATTCGTGCATCTTGCACTACACGGAAAACAGCGCCCAGCTGCGCGATGGAGAGCTGTTGCTGATTGATGCCGGTGCAGAATTGGACTACTATGCGTCGGATATTACTCGAACCTTTCCGATTAATGGCCGCTTCAGCGAAGCGCAACGGGAAATCTACGACATTGTTCTTGAATCTCAATTGTGTGCAATTGCCGCTTCCGTGCCGGGTAACCGGCATGCTGATGTACATGACGCTTCGGTAGCGGTGATTGTCGATGGCCTGAGGCACTTGGGGATTTTGACAGGCGGCACTGAAGAAATCATGGAGAAAGAAATCTACCGCCGGTTCTATATGCATCGGGTTGGGCATTGGCTGGGGCTGGATGTGCATGATGCAGGCGACTATGCGGTCGACGGGGAATCGAGGATGCTTGAACCAGGATTCTGCATGACGGTTGAGCCCGGCATCTATATTTCAGCGACCGACGATGTGCCTGAGGCGTTTCATGGCATCGGCATCCGAATCGAGGACGATGTTGTCATCACCGAACAGGGCAGCGAAGTGCTGACTAGCGCGGTTCCAAAGAAGCCGCAAGATGTCGAGTCCCTGGTTGGTGGAGATTAGGCGCTGCCCCGTCGGCAGTATCGGGTGCTATCGGAATTGCGTTCGTGAATTTCAAACGTGATTTTGACCTTGTGATCTGCGGCGGCGGCTTGGCAGGTGCCGCTTTAGCGTGTGCCCTGGATGGTTCTGAGCTGAAGGTTGCCCTGATCGAACCTGCGGAACTGGACGATGAGCGTCAGCCGAGTTTCGATGCACGTCTGCTTGCGCTGACCTACAGCACCAAGGTGCTGCTCGAGCGATGGGACCTTTGGAGGGATATGGCGCCAGACCAGATTTTTCCAATCTGCCGCATCGTGGTGCAAGAGCAAGGTGCCCGCGCCTCGGCGGTGCTGTCGGCCGAAGACATCTCTTGCGAAGCGCTGGGCTGGAATATTGCAGCACGGGCCATCGGACGCTGCCTGTATCGGAAGTTGGATGCATCGAGCAATATCGAAGTGCTGTCGCCTGCCAGTGCGCAGGCGATTGCGCTTGAAAGAGATTTTGCTCTGGTTGCAGTGGATTCGAAAGCCTCGAGTAAACGGCTTCGAGCCTCGCTTGCGGTGATCGCAGATGGAGGACGCTCGCCGCTTTGCGAGCAGGCGGGTTTTGAGGCGCGAATCAGCCCTTATCCATTCGACGCGCTAGTGTGCCGGATCGAGATGAACCGGCCGCATGATGGTACAGCTTTGGAGCTGTTTACAAGTTGCGGCCCCGTTGCTTTGTTGCCGGCGCAAGCAAACGTGCGCTCACTGGTTTGGACGCATCATTCAGGCGGCGGCATGCACCTCGCCGAGTGCGATCCTGAGGAGTTCATTGAACAATTGAACGGCGAGATCGCTGAGTGCTCCGACGCGCAAGCGACGGGTGTCGCTAGCAAGCGAATCATCTACCCGCTGATGCAAAGCTCGCTTAAGCCTTCGGCCAAAGAACGGGTCTGCGCCATCGGCAATGCCGCTCACACTGTTCATCCGGTGGCGGGGCAGGGACTGAATCTCAGCCTACGAGACATCGCCATGCTCGCCGATGTGCTCATTCGACAGCATCGACGCGGCTGGGATATTGGCTGCCGGTCTGTATTGTCGAGCTATGAACGATGCCGAAAAAGCGAGGCGGCATCTGTGAGCTTGTTCACCGATGGTCTTGTCCGGCTGTTTGCGAGCGAGAGTCGCAACTTGCGCATGATCAGGCGGCTTGGCATATCTGCGGCTGGCGCGTTTGCGCCTGGGCGGCGGTTTTTGCTTTATCGAACGACGGGCTTGCGAAGCTTGCGGCGCTTTGCCCATTTGCAAGAATCCGCAGCGGACGCGAAGACGAGCCGATGGGCCGGAGCGTCATCGGCAACACCCAGCTGATCGGATTGTCTCAGAATATCGGAGTTCGTCATAAGCACTATCGACTATGACATTGCTGTGATCGGCGGCGGAGTCGCCGGGCTAGCATTTGCATGCGCGGCAAAAGAGCTCGGTCATCGCATCTTGGTGGCTGAGCGAAGGGCGTTTAGCGCTTCGGCTGGCGATGCCTACGATCTTCGGGTCAATTCGATTCATCTTGGTTCAGAGGCATTCCTTCGAGGGCTCGGGGCATGGCATGATGGCGACGGCTTCCGTTGCTGTCCATTTCGCCGCATCGAAGTATGGGGCGAGTCAGGCGGCGAGATTGTCTTTGGCAGCGACGAAATAGGTCGCACACACCTCGGTCATATCGTTGAAAACAGCGTCTTGACGGCGGCATTGGCATGTATTGCGCGCGATGCGGCATCAATTGAGTTGCGCGAGCATGCTCAGATTCAATCATTGCGGCAACGTTGCGGCGCCATGCAAATCGGGTTTGCCTCTGGAGAGACCGTGAATGCCGGCCTCGTCGTTGGTGCCGACGGAGGAAATTCTGCCGTTCGCGCCTTGGCAGGCATCGCGGTTCAGGAGCGCAGCTATGGCCAAACTGCGATCGTCGCGCAAATCAAAACATCGCTTCCGCACATGAATGCCTCGTTTCAGCGCTTTTTGAGCACGGGCCCGCTTGCGTTTCTTCCGCTAAAGGATGGTTCCTCATCCATTGTGTGGAGTTGCGGGCGCCAGCAAGCAGCAGCCCTGCTGGCCTTGTCGGATGAGCAGTTTGGACATGTGCTTGCCGAGCAATTCGAGCATCGGCTCGGTGAGACGGAGCTGATTAGCAAAAGGGTGTCGTTCGCACTCAATCGCGTGAAGGCCGCTAGCTATATCGCCGAGCGTGTCGTGCTGATTGGCGACTCCGCCCATGTGATTCACCCGCTTGCCGGAATGGGTGCGAATTTGGGCTTGATGGATGCTGCTGCGCTTGCCGAAGTGGTTGAAAACCGGTGTTCTGGCGATCAGCCAATTTGGAGT
Organism: Arenicellales bacterium; assembly: GCA_965214875.1. GTDB lineage: Bacteria > Pseudomonadota > Gammaproteobacteria > Arenicellales > JAJDZL01 > CBDAUN01. The sequence continues at coordinate 698,939 of OZ243980.1, forward strand.
CATCGTGCGTATAGAGAATATGAACGCTGGCGCAAAACTGCAAATGCACCGATCATGCATGCAATGGATGGTTTCGATGCAGGATTCAGGAATGATCAGCCAGCACTTAGGAAAGTGCTTGGCTTTGGCTTAAGCGCGACGAATCGTTTTGCGCCGATCAAGCGGCAGATGATGTTGCTTGCTTGCGGCATTTCCGGCGATCAGCCGGCGGCTACGAGACGCACTGGCGGGTGAGGTGGTGACGCATTGCCGCACTCGATCTGGATTCGTGATAAAACTATAGCGACTAGCTCGCATGTGCGACCGAGCGAAATGGAGGAGAGGTGACGAATCAGAGTTTGAAATCAGCAGGCTTGCGGCCGACGCTGCCCCGCAGGCTGATTCTGGAAGTATTGGAAACTTCAAGCGATCGGCATCAGGGTGCTGAAGACATCTATCAGGCGTTGCGTGACGCAGGTCACGAAGTGGGGCTTGCGACCGTCTATCGGGTGCTGACCCAGTTCGAGCAATCCGGCATCGTGCTGCGACATCGGTTTGCAGGTGAGGACAAGGCGTATTGGGAGCTGAACGATGAAGTTCACCACGACCACATCGTTTGTGTCAAGTGTGGCAGAGTGCTTGAATTCATTGATGACAGTATCGAGCAGCGACAAGTTCAAGTCGCTCAATCGTTCGGGTTTACTTTGGAGGGCCATTCACTGCATCTTTACGGCGTGTGCAGCGGCATGAATGAGTCTGGACGGTGCTCGATTTCTGATGAAACCCATCCTGGCATCAAGCAATTGGAGCCGGATGAGTGATGGACGATTAATCGTGCGAGCAAGCATGATAGATCTGATTGCGGGAACCAAGCTTGAAGACGGCAACCGGCGGAGCTTCATGTCGGTGTTTCGAGCATGTCGAAGTTGAAGAAAAGCTATGCCTGCTGCATTGATTGTGGTCTGGCGACTATTCTTGTGCATAGCGGCAAGGTTGCGAAGGGGGGGGGGGGGGCTTTTCGTTTTCGAAGGCTTTCTGCCATGCTGGCGCGTAGGGCCTGTCTCTGGGCGAAAAATGGGGCGGCTGGTCAAACAATATTTCTACAGCCTGATTTTCCAAAATCGGGTCGGAAATACATGCCAAGGTATCCGGTTGCGCTTGCGCAGAGCCGAGGATAGCTGAATCCGCTCTCCGCGCAGATCGAGGACGCCATCAATCGCCTTGTCTGACAGTCTCTTCTCTCTGTAGGGAGCGAAGGGATATAACGTCGTTATCCGTTCTTGCCTGCATGCCTGAAAAAGCACCACATGCCCTTTAACACGAACAGAACTCTTAAATTTGATCAGTAGTTGACCCTACTGGTTGCAGATATGAGATGTTTGCAGGCTGCCGCAATTAGCGTATATGCGCCAAGCAAGCTATACAATGTCCCCAAGCGGCTCGAAATTGATCACGACACGGTGTCCCGTGGCTTCTGCAAAACGATTGAGAGTGCGCGTAGATGGCGTTTCTCTGCCGCCTTCTAGCCGCGCAATGTAGGACTGAGAGGTTTTCATGCGCTCGGCTAGCTCTTGCTGTGTCAGTCCCGCTGCGCCACGCGCTTTGATGAACTGATCGGCAAGCTTGAACTCGTCTTCTAGCGCGGCTAGCTCTGCCAAGTATTCAGGGTCTTTGCGCCATTCATCAAAGGCCGCCTGAACGGGAATGGTTTTCTTTTTCTCCTTTGTCATTGGTCTGCCTCCTTTGCCCTCTCTAGGGCGGTATCAAGCTCGCGGCGGGGTGTCTTCCGCGTCTTCTTCGTAAAGACGCGCACAACGACGATACGCTTCTCAGCAGTGGTCACATAGATGGCGCGGGCAATCGTGCTTCTACCCTTGATGCGCATTTCCCAAAGCTTGCCCTCAAGATGCTTGATGTAGGGATCATGTACACGCTCAAGGCCGTTCACATGTATTAGTTGGACGATGCGCTCAAACTTCGCCCGAATATCTCTGGGTTGCGCCTCCATTTCGGCAAACACGTCTTCGTTCAAGTATTCAACTGACCACATAGTCTAATTATTCTAATTATTCCAAAATAAGCATAATTTATCAATCTTTCACAGCTCTGTTGACTGTTGAACAGCGACCAGGAGCTGTTTTTCCATATCTTCGGATTCGCTTTCGTTTGAGCGCTGTTCCAGGATTTGTACGCATGATTCGAACGGCTTGCAAACACCATCTGATCTGGCTATGGGTCTCGTTGGTGCAGATATTGGTCAAATAGAAAGTTCGCAACAGGGCAATAGCGAGTCATTGTCTGTATTGAAGGGCGCAACGCAAAAAGTGGCGATTATGCCCCTGAATTAATAACCAGGCAAACTGCAAGCCGTCTGGAGTGATGTTATGATGCGACAGTCTGCATTAGGAAATCAGCAGACCGGTCGCTATGGTGTAGCGCAAATTACTCTCTCAAGAGAAGGCTCAATAATCTCGAAAGCCCGATTTTCCGAAACTGGATCGGAAATACATGCCAAGGCATCCGGTTGCACTTGCGCAGAGCTTTTCGCCAACCCTGTACAATGCAAGTGCCTAATCTAGTGCTTTTTGGCATGAGGGTTCACGGTGTGACCACTTTGACCAGCCCTGCTTCAATTTAGCTGACTGTCGATCGAGGGCCTCTGCCGGCAATAGCCTCGCGACGGAAGATAAAGATTCCGGCACCGACAATTAGCGAAATTCCCACCCACGTAACCTTGTCAGGGAAATCCTGAAACACCACTAGCCCCAAAATCGTCGCGCCTACGATTTCAATGTATTGAAATGGTGCGAGCAGACTTACGGTTGCGGTGCGGTAGGCATGCACGACGCAGAGATGCGCACTTGCGCCGATAAAGCCAAGCAGGATTAGCAGCTGCAACTGGCTTGCAGTAGGACGCACGACCGATAGTGCTTCAATGTCTGCAAATGAACCGGCAAATAGCGTGACCGCGATCACTACTGTTCCGGCAACGCCAGCGAAGAACTGCATCCTGATCGGGTGCTCGTTCGCACTCAGCTTGCGTGTCAGCAAAATATAGAACGAAAAGCAAAAGGATGCCGCGACCGGGAACAGCACTGCCCAGCCGACGGTTGTGAAAGAAGGACGGATAACAATGATTGCGCCGATAAAACCGACAATGATCGCCGCAATTCGCCTGCGGCCGACCGTTTCTCCAAGCAGCAGGACGGAAAGAACCGTCACAAGCATCGGCTCGATGAAGAAAATCGCAATCGCATCTGCAAGTGGCAAATACATCAGCCCGTGAAAAAATAGCAGTGTTGCCACGGCAATGAGCGCGCCTCTAAGCCCATGGAGCGGCAGATTGCTGGTGGTCCACTTGCCGCCTGTGAAATATAGCAGCGGCAGCATGAACAGGGTCTGAAAGGCAAAGCGGGCAAATGCGATCTGACCTGCGGATATTGAGCCTGAGAGCCACTTTGCGACAGCATCCATGCCAGGGAGAATCAGCATCGCGAACATCATCATCAGCATCGCGCGGACCAGTTCATTTCTCATGGCTACATCTTGAAAATGCGAACGTTCGGTTGTCTGCTGTCGAATGGCAAACCTTATTCGGCGAAATCAGTGTGGTCGAAAGTTCGGACTATGAATTGGTGTTTACATCAATGTTGCGGCATCAATAGCAAAGCACCAGTTTGCAGTTGGTTTGCGCTTTCCGCCTGATCTCATCAATCGGTTTTTCAAAGTCTCATGAAAGCGTGCGTTGGCTGGAAAGGCGGAAACGCGTATACAGTCTCACGCTATTTCTTGCCCGTCAACGAGCCATTACCTTGTGCGAGAATCGCAAATTTCAGTTCGTCGTTCGTTCTGGCGGATTCAGGACGCTTGATGGCATGCCCAATTCGATCAAATGTTAAATTATGGATGGACATACTTTAACCATTGAATGCGAAAATGCCAGTCTGGTGCGCTGCAAAGATTGTAATGGTAGCTCCGTAGCATGATGATCGGAAATGTGACAAGCAAGGCGACTGCGATTGCATTGGCAACGAACCGCTGCGAAGGTCTTTGATTTTTTGGGGGGGGGGGCGAGCATCCGAGCTACATTGCGCTGAGCCTTGATACAATATCGTGCAACTCCTGAGCTGGAAGACCTCTGGCGGTATTTTCCATTATCCAGGCTTCGGCGGCCGGTTGAGCGACCTTCTCTCGGAATTGCTCCACCTCGTCTTTACTATAGGTGATTTTCTCAATGCCGCGTTCTTCAAGTATCGAACCGAACCGGGTCAACGTTGTGTTGGTGTAGTAGTCGATATAGTGCTCCAGTGCCGCATCGACCGAACCGAGCAAGGCATCGCGATGCGCATCAGATAACTCGGCAAGGGCGTCGCGGTTGACGACAATCGGGCAATTGATCGACCCAAGATTCAGGTTGGTCGTCCACCATTTTCCTACTTCTGCAATGCCGAAGGATAGATGGGCGTGCTGTGCAAATCCGGCGGCTTTGATCACGCCGCTGTCGAGCGCTTGGCGCACTTCAGGAGCGGTAAGCGAGGTTGGCACGGCGCCGAGCGCCTCCATGGCTTTGCCGGATCCGCCTAAAGCGCGAACCGGCAGCCCGTTATAGTCTGCAAGAGTGCGAGGCGCTTCGCCCACACCCATCAAATTGAATGGCGGCATGGGAGAGGGCATCAGAATCGTTGCGTTCCAGCGAGCAAGATCTTTGGCCACGGCCGGATGCCGGTAGACTGCCAGACTCAAAGCCATGTCTTGTGCAACCGTGGCGTTGCCGATAAATGGCAGCTCGAGGACAGTGATTGAAGGATTTTTATCGCGATGATAGGACGCGCAAATATGCGCCATTTCGAAGGCGCCAATCGAAATGCCGTCCAAATTTCCCCGGCTGTTGGACAGCCCTCCATAGGACAGATTCAAGGTGAATTCGCCGCCGGTCTTTTGCGAAACAAGTTCGGCGATCTTTTCGACATGCTCGGTCAATGCACGGCGCTTGCCCCAAAGCGACACATTCCACTCGACCGCCAACGCATCGGTTGCAAAGGCGATGAGAACGGTTGCGGCGATAATCGGTTGTAGTGACTTTCTTAACATGGCTGATTTGCCAGATGAACTCGATTTCGAGTAGATCAGAATGATTTTCAAAGGCTGTATTTCATTCTTCACTTCCGCCAATATTTTTGAAATGGCATCCTTCACCCGACAACCAATGCCTCGGTTATTGAATTTCTGAAATTTTCTGATGAACCAAGATGGTAAAAATGCGAAAAAGTCTCAATTTTGTAATCTGAGAATTCCTCATATAGCCGATCATTTCTCCTATATTTATTTTCCGACCACATGGAGTAAAGAAATCTGCAAGGTAAAGATTTCAGGGCTTTTTCAAGTTCAGACGCATCATTTTCGCTCCAAGAATTGAAATAATCGGTATATCTGCCCGCATAGGGCGGGTCGGCATATACAAAATCCGTCGAGTCGACGTTTGTTAGCAATTCACGCCAGTCGGAACAGATAAACTCCCATTTCTGTCCTTGAACTTTCTCGAAAACCCATTTGACCTGATTGCAAATCTTGGTGATATACGCGGCTCTAAACCTTTCTGGCTTGCGGCAAAATGGTGTGTTGAATCCCCCTGACTGATTGAATCTGATTAGGCCGTTGAAGCACGAGCGATTCAAGAAAAGAAAGTCGTGAGGGTCCCCATTTTGGTTAAATCGCTTTCTTACTTCGTAATAATGCTCATCTCCCAACTGAGATAGTCTGCATCCCTCTCTTTCCAGATGGCGCCGCACTGTATCTTGATTAAGCGTGCCTTTCTGAATTGCCTTGTAAAACTCAATTATGTGAGGGTTTGAATCCCCAACGATAGCCTTTCCCGGCTCTACATTTAGCAAAACAATTGCCGACCCTAGGAACGGCTCTAGCCATCGTCCGCTCCCATCCCAATTAATATTTTGCTTTATGTGTGTCAGTGCTTTAGTTTTTATCCCTTGAGTTTTGATCGGCGGGATTTTTACGCGCGCTTTACTTTCTTGCATCTTAATGGTTCTGTTTTACGGTGCAGGACTACAGTTTTTTTCGTGCCGGGCGGGTTTTCCGCGATTGACCGCTTCACCGTAGCAAATATTGATTCATTGAACTGCTTGATTTAAGATCGACATTGGCTAACGCTCGATATCCAACGACGGCAGAAACAACCTATCAAGATGATGAATCTGGGTCAGGGTAGCGTCTCAGTTTGAAATTTTCTTTTTGTAGGTTTTTGGTCGATTCGGATTTGCTGCCCGCGCGTCGACCAGGCTGACAATCCATTCCATGCTTCGCAGCGTATCGCTCAGTCCCGCCTGCATTGCAGGAGTGCCTTTGATTGTGATGTGAATGCGAACAAAATTGTAATGCACAAAATACAGGCTCAAGCTGTGCAGATGGTTTTCAATCTTTTTTCTGAACGCCCTGGCATTCGGCAGGCGATTATTTTCGCTCATGCCCGCTTGATCCGGTATCGCCGCCGAACAGCTTGATCAGCATGGCGTAGTCAATATCTGGGTCGCAAGTCTCAGGAATTTTGCCTTTAGCAAGATAAGCATCCCTAATCTCTGGAGTCAAAGCGTCGGCAATAGCCGCATCTTTTCGATTTGTGTTTAACATTTTATGGGGGCATACGAACTTTATCGCCGTTAAATGTCCATACCCCTCCCCTCGAATACCAGTGAATTGTGTCATGCTTGCGGTTAAATTGACGTGTTTTGGGAGAGCCGGGTACTGTATAGCACCATACAATTTCATTGCGATAATTTGTCCGTCCGAAAATAGCATCCAGCAAAAGCTTGAGATACGCTCCCATTGTTGGGCCGCAGTGAAGGTATATGCTGCCAGTCGGTTTCAGCAGGCGATACATCTCCAGCAATCGCGCAGCCATGTAGATCAGATAGGACTTATCGCTGTCGGTCATGGCCGCCTGAATTACGCGCCAGAGTTTCGGATGCTTGGCCTCGATCAGATCCAGCTAGGCAATACCCAGATCATTCAGCGACCAGGTATCCTTGAACTTTGCGCCGGCGGCCTGCGAAACGATCGGCGCTGCATAGTTGGCTTTGGAGTTGAACGGTGGATCCAGATAGATCAGATCCACACTGGCAGAGTTCATGCCCCGCATTATGGGCAGATCGTCACCCGTCCATATTGTCTGGTTGGCCCAGTTTGCTTTACCGATCGGGGGAGGGGTGAGCTTACTTCTGCCATCGGGCTTGCGCCGCAATCTGCGCGATCTCGCTTCGTCTTTCTGAAGTCATGGACTTCGCTCTGCGAATGCTGCCGATCCGCCCGCCGACGGCTTTTTTCGGCAGGCGTGGCCTGCCTGATGCGTCCTCAATCTCGCCAGTGGCGATCTTTGCCACATGGACAGCGCAGCCCACCACGTCAGCCGGTCTTTTTTGTCCTTGCGGTCCGCTTGGCATTTGTCCTTCCTCCAATTAAATCAGCGAAAAGCCCCGTGCCTTTGGTACGGGGCTTGTTGTTTTCATATCGCGTTATTCGCTCAATATCCTCGCCATCAAGGTTTATTTTCCCTATGTCTTTATTGAGATTCTTTTGCAGTTTTGCAATCAGTGATTGAAATCCGCCGCTGCCTGTGGCTTCGCTTTGCATCAGCCGGGTGGCTACTTAACTGGTCAGCACGATCGTTTGCTGGCAATCCTGTGCTGATTCGGTCATTTGCATTCTTTCCTGTAATTTTCTAAATGCAATTCGTATTGCTTATGGCTGATCACACTAACCAAATTTGAAGGGTCAATCCCGTATTTCTTCAAAACCCACATATCCAAAATAAACTGAGCGTATTCGCCCTACGAACCATCCTTGTTCGGTTTCGCTTGCGGGCGGTGGCACTTTTCATTGCCTTCAAAAAAATATTTCCAAAATTCATGCTTGTTTGCATACATTCCTCTTCACCTCATGCCTATGCAAAAAGAAACTTCGCATACAAGCCTATCGCACTGAGCACCAAAACCACCATCCCAATTGACATGCCAACAGCCCATCGGGTTTTTGCAATTTCGCGGTTTGCAATATCGCGATCACGATTGGCCATATTTGCGTCCATCCGATCGATTGCGCTTTCATATTTCGCTTGATTTGTATTCATGCGCTCCTCCAAAACTTTGATCTACGTTTTCAGCTCGCAGTATTGATCTTCAGTCATAAGCATTCTAATCTACAAATAGTATAGAGTGTTTTCATCGTTTCTTAATATACTTTCACTTTGAATATATTATAGTTTTACGCTGAATTCTATTTTCAGACTGAAATTGAATTTCAAACTGAGACACTGCCGGGGTCGGGGTTGATTTGCTTTTCATTATCCATCTCGACCGAAGTTCAAAGTTCTTATCCAGATAGATCGTTTTTCCTTGTAAATGCCAGCCTTTGCAGGAAAATCAGCTTTGACCAGCTTTACTTTTAGCGCCTATTTTGTCACCCTCCGCCGGCATTTTGAATCGAATGTGAGTTGGTCATCGAGCAACTCGGTGCCGGCGAATGTCAGAGCCCTCTATGCCCCGCGCAAGCGCTGCTTGACATAGCGCGCCGGCATGCGAAGCGGCAGATGCGCCCTGATCAAATCGTTCAAGCGATAATGAATCGACCACATTGGTGCTGACAGGCACGTGTTGTCGATGCCGCGACTCCGGTGCATTGCACACCCATTGCATCGTTCGCAGCAGGCAAGGTTTTTATGTGACTCAGCTTTCGGGCAGCTTCTCAATCGACTCAGTCAAGATGCACATCGACTCTATCGGAAAGTGTATCTCAACGGGATTGACCGCTTGGATCACATACTCGCCATCAATCAGTTCATAGGCCATGTCTACCGCTGGGTCCCCCTTGTCCAAAACTGCGCCGGAATCAAGATCGACTCCGAAACCAGGCAGGATGTAGGCTGTTTTCAATCGATGAGGGCCGAATCCGTCGGCGACACGTTCAAATACAATTATTTCATCGACAATTAGCGGTATGGCAGCCTCCGCCGGCTGTTCCACCCAGGTGAACGTCATTTTGCCGCTACTGTTCTGATTGGTGCGAAAGATGCCGATCCCCGAGCCTTTCCGATTCCCTTGCAGCTTGAATTGGTTGGTTTGCAGTTCCAGAAATTCTGTCCTGGTTATCAGCGAATCCAGCGTTTTCACATAGGCATCAGGCTCCACTAGAAATTGCCCCAGCATAAGCTGGTCAAACTCGTCGTAGACAACGCTGCAGTCGAACGTCCCCGCATATGAAACCGCAGAGATCGTAAAGAATACGGCGCTAATCAACCGAGAAGCGGCGCGACTTGCAGGTGATGGCTTTCGACTATTCACAACTCGCATTTAATCTGGTTCGCCAGCTGTTCAAACTGATCGACAGTTAAATTCTCCGCCCGCAATCCGGGATCAATAAGGGCTCGTTCAAAGATATCGTCAGTGACCTTTCCTGATAGCGAATTTCGAAGTGTTTTTCGTCTTTGACCAAACGCGAGACGCACCAGCTCATCAAAGCTGTCTGCTGAACGCGGACAAGATCTAGCGAGTTGCTTCGGCTTCATGTAAACGACCGAAGATTCAACTTGAGGGGGCGGGCTGAACGCCCAAGGCCCGACATCGAAAAGCGTTTCGCAATGCATGCGTCGTGAAACTGTTACCGTCAATCTTCCATATTGCGCTGTGCCGCAACGCGCCGTGCAGCGTTTGGCAACTTCCTTTTGTACCATAAAGCATATATCCTGAACAATCTCGCATGTGTTGACAAGGCGCGAGATAAGCTCAGTCGATATCGAATAGGGAAGGTTGCCGATAAGTCTGATCTTTCCATTGGTTTTCGGCAGTGCCGAGTAGTTGAATTCAAGTGCGTCTGAGCAGTGAATCACGGCCTGGCTTTCCGAATATCGACTTTGCAGCTCGCTCACGAGTCGCGTATCGATTTCAATCGCATGAAGTTCGCGGACTTTCCCGACAAGCCGCTGCGTTAGAGCGCCATGCCCTGGGCCGATCTCGACCATCGTGTCATTTTCGTCCGGGCTTACCGACTCGATGATTCGTTGAATAATTTGTTCGTCAACGAGGAAGTGCTGACCAAGCGGCGGCTTTTTCATTGTTTCTACGTTTCAGCCTATTCCGCGTTGACAAATGTTGATTGCTGTTTCTACCGCATAGGCCAGGCTGCTACTGTCCGCTTGTCCCGTTCCCGCAACATCATAAGCAGTGCCGTGGTCGACTGAAGTGCGCACAATCGGAAGCCCAAGCGTGACATTGGCAATTTCCCCAAAGCAGCTATGCTTGATGACGGGCAGTCCTTGATCGTGATATAAAGCAAGTACAGCGTCGAATTGCGATAGGCTTGCTGGAACGAACGCTGTATCGGCTGGAGCCGGCCCCGCAATATGAAGCCCTTTTTGGCGATATTCTTCAATCACCGGTCCGATAACTGTTCGCTCTTCGTCGCCGAGCAATCCGCCTTCCCCAGCATGCGGATTTAGACCGCATACCAAGATTCGCGGCGGCTCGAAGCCGAACTTGCGGCGCAGATCTGCATGCAGCACATCGATAACAGCGCATAGTCGCTGCCTGTCAATCGCTGAACACACATCGACCAGGCGCAGATGCGTTGTTGCTAATGCTACCCGCATGCTCGGTGAAGCGAGCAGCATCACAGGGCAGTCTGATTCGGTCTTTTCTGCCAGATATTCAGTATGTCCTGAGAAGTTGTACCCAGCTTGCGAAATAACCGCCTTGTTTACTGGCCCAGTAACCATTGCATCATATTCTCCCGAAACGCAGCCATTGATTGCTGCATCCAGTGTTTTGACAATGTAGTGCGCATTATGCGGGTCGGGCACACCTGCGATCGGGATTGTTTCGCAACCGATGTGGTGGATCCGAACCGACTCGTTGCAACTAGAAGCGGTACTGGAAAATAAAGCTGATCCAAGCAGTTTTGCTCGTGTTTCAAGCACGTTCGCGTCGCAAATGACGACAATGTCGCAGTTCAATCTGTTTTTTGTGAGCGACACCACAAGATCTGGACCTACGCCGGCTGGGTCACCCGGGGTGATCGCGATGACCTTTCGTTTTGTTGCTGATTTGATCAAGGTTGGGGTGCTTTGCAAATTTGCGAATGCGAAATTGATCGAAAGAGTTGCACCATGGCACTATGCCTCTTGCTGAGCGGGTGCTGAACCAAAGCTTGATTCAACCTGCAACAGCATGTATCGGCAGTAACTAGCATTTGACCATGCCTTCATTCCGAGCAAGAGCCGGCAAGAAAACCCGTGACGAAAGAAATGCGGACAAAGACGATCAGCGGATGGCAAAAATTGATAGCTTGAGTACGGCTGCACACCATCGTTTCAGATATATCGATTTGAATTTCTTGATCAATTCAACCCGCTGTGCGTGCCATCGCAAAACGGCTGCTTATTCGTATGCTTGCATCCGCACAACCAATACGTACGCAGTTTGTCAACCGTAAACTTGAGCGGCTCGAATTCACTGCCTTTGTGCGAACCGTCGCAAAAGGGCTGGTTTGTTGACTTTCCGCACCGGCACCAGAAATAGTCTCCGGGCTTTAGTTCAATTCCGTATGGTTCCGTTTGAGGGATATCAGGTTTTGACACGATGTGATTCCTTAAAAATGGTTAATCGAATAATCAACTTCATTGCAACCGCATCAGCTTGTATTCGCAATGGAGATTCGCATTATTGTACTGCTACCAGGCGATGCCTGCGAGTCCAGTGGGGCAATTCGGCCGAATTGCTGAACGACTGTATCGCATCGAGCTGTTTGATCATCAAAATAATCTTGTGAAACTGATAGCCATTTTGGGTTGCCTGAATTGCTGCGTCTTTCGTTGCGCCCAAATTGACCATTGATCTACTTGAGGCTTTACGCCATAGAGTTCATCTGTGCCAGATTTTTGAAAAACTTCACAGATGTAGTGAACCCGTACAGAGTGACCAGGTTTATCCTGGAAATTTGCTGAACACCTATCACTGGCGCCCGCTTGGCGTTGATTCGGTTGAAGTCTGGCGCGGCTGGTACAGTGTCAATGGCGAGGCTTCTGAAGTTGTTCGGCAACTGGCGGCGCAAGACCGCGAAACGACGGTCGAAGAGGACATTCGTCTGGTCGAGTCGGTGCAGCGCGGGCTGGGCAGTCGCGGCTACAGTCCGGGGCCGCTCGTTATCGATCCGCGTTTCGGCGTCGACTCTGAACACTCGATAGAAGTATTGCAGAGCTGGATGCGCAGTGCGGTCGAAGTGGCTTAGCGTAGTCTATGCCGATTGCGCGTGAAGGCTGGGGCGATGCAGGCATGCAAGAGGATCAATGATGGATAAGGAATTATTTGACAAGGCGCTGAGCAAGCGAAAGGCAACGCTTGGGGCGGAATATGTCGAGCGCAATCTTGCGCTGGCAGACGATTTTACGCGACCGTTTCAAGAGGCTATGACCGAGTGGTGCTGGGGTTTTGGGTGGTCGGACGAAACCATTGACGCCAAGACGCGCTCGATGATGAATCTTGCGATGATCGGTGCGCTTGGCAAGATGCATGAGTGGGAAATGCATTGCCGCGGCGCTTTGAACAATGGCGTCAGCAAGGAAGAGATCCGGTCAATTATTCATGTAGTCGGAATCTATTGCGGCGTACCCCAGAGCTTGGAATGTTTCCGGGTCGCTCGTAAAGTGCTGACAGAGCGCGGTCTGCTAGACTGATTGCAGATATCGTGACCAGAGGTTCCGATTCGGCGTCGATGCGCCGGATTCCAGTGAAATGGGCTTGAAATCGTTTCAGCCGACTCATTGAAAATTTCGGTAGTGTCCCAGTTTGAAAATCGCAAAGACGCATGGCAGGACAAGGCGGCCGCGGGGCCGCCCTGTATCCGGGATGTTCAGCGATATTCCACTGATATCCGGTGCCAGCTTGACGCCGTCGCGCGGCCCGCGCTCCCGATGACCGGATGGCTCAGCTGTCGAGGTCCGGACAATTGAGATACTGCCTTTGCGCCTGGCTCGCCGCAGTCTGGCCGGCGAGGATGTGTGTTCCGTTGCGCGTGCCGTTGCAATAGCAGTCCCGAATGTCCTGCTTCGTGCTGGCCACCGCATAGCACCCGGTCCGGTTATATCGGGCTAGGTTGGGTTTCCACTCATTTTCCTTGTCATCGAAAAACAGGTTCTGCTCCGCGGTCGAGAACTCGCCGCGGGTCTTGAAGCAGTGGCGGATGAAAGGGGATTCCAATGCCAAATATGCAATGACTACATAGCGCGTATTCTTCTCTAAGTTGCTGAAGGTAATGCTTCGTGAAGCTATGGCGGTATCTTGGGTTGCCGTGCCCAAATCTGTTGCCTGCAATGGCGTTTCAACCCCGCTTTTTTGAGCTGCCACATAAACTCTTGCCGATGTTAAGCTGCTATCGCCCGTAAGGTTTCTAACATCGAGAAGTATGATTCGCGGAACGGTTACTGACAGAGTGTTTTGTGTGGGAGTCCCTAAAAATAGCCCAGAGCGTATCTCTGACCAGCCGCCTTGTATGCAAGCTTCCGCGCCGGTGGTCGCCGGAATGACCAGCTGCGCCTGCACCGGGGCCGCAAGCGTCGCCAGCAGCAGGACTGTTAGTTTAGCGATTAGCGAGGGGGGGGGGTGAGTAATTGCTTCATTGTGTTTTCCTCATGGTTGCATTTCCCTTCATTCTACCAGTTTTCCTCTCAAAAATAGGCAAACTTTCAAACTGAGCCACTACCGAAATTTCTGCAAGATTTCACTCGCATCGGGATATTTGTTGGCTTCCAGTCATATTGCCCACCACCTTGTCGAAAAAGCGAGTGAGGATAATATTGTCTTGGGCAAAAGTTTGAAACCTCGACCTAGTCATGCAATGATCAAATCGAATCTTTGCTTCGCTATCGTCAAGGCGGTACGCTGAGCGTTGAAGTTAAAACCTGCTTGATGAGCCGGTCATGGTGCGTTGGCATGGCATGCTGGTTCCGATTGCGATACGGTGCTGGCATGGTGGGTCGGTTTGAAATTTCCTTCATTTTCTTGAGTGGGGCGACCCGAAAGCCACCATTTTGTAAGAATATGATCAGATTTCCGCCCCTGCATATGGTGATTCTGGGCAGTAGTATCTGCCCTCATAGTGCAGTTCTGGCCGCTTAGCTTTCGTAACACATGAGCAAGTCCCCCGCGCACCGCCGCTTTCATTGAACTGACAGGCGTGGTGCCGTCATTGAAACCGAATCGATCCAGATTTGCGCAGGTCTCATTGTCGGATGCGGCAAGTCTGATGCCCCTGTTATTCGAAGCAATTTTATAACCGGTTACACGTAGCAGCATGACCTCAACCACGCTTTCCCAGCGGCTACCTTGTTATCCGCCCAGCACTTGAAAAAACTGATTCGAAAGTAAAGTGAACCGGTAACTACCCGGGCAGTCTGGATTGCGGCCAAGGGGCCGCAGCCCATGAAGCTCATGGTTTGCAGGCAGCTCGAGATGCGGTCGCGCTTGGGACTGCGCATCTTGAAAACTAGGCGGGCGGACGAATGCGCTTGGATCCAGTGGCTTTTGCGGTCGATGCGGATCGAGATCTCGTCGATGCGCATCACCGGCATCGCCGCCGCGAGCGCCAAAATCTCACCGCGCCCCGGATTTCGGCGAAAATTCGCCAAAAAAATCTCTAACGCGGATTTTGGGAGATATGCGGGCCGCAACGCGAGTGAGAGATTGCACGAATTGCTTGTGGTCTACTTTATTCGATTAAGCTAGGACACTAGCAGTTGAAATTGAATCAATCAGGGCGGCCCGAAATCCGCCCTGTATTTGATCACGGGGTGTTATCAGCGGTCAGCTCTAACCGTAAAATCGCACCATTCAGCATAGGGTTTCCAGCCTAGTGCTTGACTTTCCCGCGTCGGCCATTTTGCCGGGCCGCAATACCGTCCCGGTGCGAAGGTTGCACTGTAACCGTTGCCGTTAATATGCGTTAACCACTCACTGGCATCAACAGTAGTTCCACCTGGGCCAAATTCCGAGCATTGCGGCACTCCATTAACATTTCCATTCAAACAAACCCGGCCATATACTCGCACGCCGAAGGAACCGATCGAGAACCTCTTCCAACGCCCCTCTGCGTAATACCGACATGCCTCATAATCGAACGGGTCGCCGCCATCATAGCGGTCGCTTTTTCGGTAATAATGCACCATAGTTATTCGTGGTGCGGGAATCCATGCGCCATTCTCCCATCTCCCGCCGCTTAGCGAGCAACCGCTCCCGTCTCCCACGCCAAAAGATTGAACGCTGCCACTACTGGCAAAAGACCAGCCCGTTGGCTCGATGATCAGATTCTGTGTAGCATCGTAAGATGCTCCAAATAGCATCGTCCCTCTATTTTTTACTTGTCCTCCAGATTCATGGGCGATTGTCACGTGTTGCGCCTGCGCTGGCACTGTCAGCACCGCAAGCAGCATGAGTACCGCCAATTTTGCAAGCGGACGCGGCTGCCCCCGGCAGCCACGCTGACACGGAAGGAACCGTATCGAGGTTCTTTCATTGTCAACGCTTTGCGATTTTAGTTTTCTATGGAAGGGGGGGGGGGTAGAAATTTCTTTGCGTGTCGCATCATTTGATTTTCTCCTATAGCTCAATGTGCTTGTTGTGATAGCGAATGCATTTTTCTTGTTTGGAATCATGAGCAACTTATCCTTATGCCCTCATCCGCTTGGATAAACCAATCCGTTTCAATATTTAGCACTTTGAATACAGAATGCCCAATCTCTCCAATTTCAATATTCACTGGAGTGGTGCGCCGCTAGCAACGCACCACTCCATTATTCTATCCTTTTCCAAGGATGTTGTGGAGAAATTGTACGGGTTCGAGACCGCCTGCCAGCGGCGCGGCATCGAACTGTTCGTGCTGCCACCCAAAAGCCCCATTTGCAACAGTTGCTGGAGCGCGCCAACGCCTATCGCCCGCACCAGGCGCCCGGACAAGCGGCACCCATGCAGGCGCATAATGAAAACTTCAGCCAAAGCGCGCTTGCCGCCTGAAAAGTCTCATATGTATTGAAACCGTACAGCCATTTGGATAAGTTTGCAAGTTTGGCTACAATGGGTATCTCAGTTTCTCGCAAGCTCGCTGGCCCGCCCGCTGCTTGCGGCAATGACTCGAATTTAGATGTTATATCTGGTTAAAGGTATCGCCATAAAGGCATTGCAAACTTCCTAAAGTGCATGACTCTTTGTCCTGAGATCAATTTGAATGATGAGTTTTGAGCCATGACCAAGTCTATGGACCGACACCTGCCTCCGAACGGAAGTTCAGGAATGTCGCGCGATCCTCGAAAACAACTGCCGCTATGTGGACAAGATGTTGTTGATCGGCGAGGAGAGGGATTGTTTCCTGCCGCATCTGCGATGAGCCGATTCATCTTGTGGCGCTGACGTTCGGTAGCCGCAGGCATAACTTTGTCGGCGTTTGGGCCGGACCTGCTTGAATCGCAGCGCGAGTGGCGGGTTTTTGCAGACTCTATGGAATCGGCCGCGGATGCGCAGTTTTTGGCCTGCCGTATTGTGTGACGATGATCAAGGAGCTATTCGAGGAACATGCCCCGATTAGGCGAAATCCAACACTCGGGATAGAAGCAAATAATTGATCACAACAATTTCAAAGGTGGTAGCACCGTGACCTCTCCGAAGCAGCAACGCGAATTTATACCAGTATCGATTGCGGTACTGACGATTTCCGATTCTCGTACCGAAAAAGATGACAAATCCGGCGATCTGCTAGTCAACCGATTAAAGGACGCACGGCACAAGTTCGTCAAAAAACAAATCGTGCGCGACGATATTTATCAGATTCGCGCTGTGGTCAGCGGCTGGATTGTCGATTCTTCGATCCAGGTGATTGTGACCACCGGTGGCACTGGCGTAACCGGAAGAGATGGAACGCCAGAAGCCATTCGACCCTTGCTGGATAAGGAAATCGGCGGATTTGGTGAGATGTTCCGCGTTCTGTCATACGAGAAGATCCGAACTTCCACGCTGCAATCGCGCGCATTTGCGGGAGTTGCCAACGGAACCTACATTTTCTGCCTGCCTGGCTCGGCCGGAGCATGTGCCGATGCCTGGGACATGCTCATTGAAAGTCAGCTCGATTATCGAAGCCGGCCCTGCAATCTCGTCGAATTGATGCCGCGACTGCTTGAGCATCGTGACAGGCGGTGATTCACTGCCGGCATTGCATGCCGCCGATATGCATCATTTCAGCCTCCAACCGGGCGAAAACCTGCCCTGGACTGAGTGCGCCATTGGCTTTTTTCGCCTCTGCTTTAGCGCCCGCCGGTCACGTCGACGATGGTGCCCGTGCAATAGGCGGCATCGTCTGAAAGCAGCCACAGGATCGCGCTTGCGATCTCTTCGGCTGTGCCAGTACGGCGAAGCGGTATCGCGGACCGAATGGCTTCATGCTGATCTTTCGAGCGCACCGAATGATGCATGTCCGTGTCGATGAACCCCGGCCGCACGGCGTTGACGCGAATGCCCTGATCAGCCACTTCCAGCGAAAGCCCCTTGGTCAAGGTGTCGATTGCGCCCTTCGAAGCGGCATAGTCGACATACTGATTGGCGCCGCCAAGTCGCGCCGCCCCGGACGACACGTTGACAATGGCGCCCCCGTTTCCTCCTGCATCTTTCGACATGCGGCGAACCGCCTCTCTGGCGCAAAGCAACGATCCGATCGCATTGACCGCGAAGATGCGCTGCACACGATTGAATTCCAAGTCTGCCACCGTCGCAAGAGGTGCGAGAATGCCGGCGTTGTTGACCAGGGCATCGATGCGTCCAAACCGCTCGTCAACCTGCTCGAACATCCGAAGCACATCTGCTTCGCTTGAGATGTCGGCTTGGACTGCAATCGCCCCTGCGCCGGCGCATTCGGCATCATTCACAACACGTGCGGCAGCCGTTTTGCTATTCATGTAGTTGACGGCAACCGAGTAGCCTTGCCGCGCAGCAAGCTGCACCGTCGCGGCGCCGATTCCGCGACTGCCGCCTGTGACAAGGACAACCTGTGGTTTGTCGTTTTTCAGATTCATTGCAAAAGTTGCAATATCAGATCAACTGGTGACAAGACTATATCGAACGCTTCAGGTACGCGGCCATGGACGATAAACGCAACGTGCTTTTTCTTTGCACCGGAAACTCGGCGCGAAGCATATTGTCTGAGGCGCTGCTCAATGCGCTTGGCTCCGACACATTCAACGGATTCAGCGCCGGCAGTCAGCCCAAGACCGAACCGAATCCCTTTGCGCTTGAAGTTTTGCGCGAAAACGGCATCGATAAAAGCTTGCTCAAATCCAAAAGCTGGCACGTATTCGGCACCGAAAGCGCACCGCAAATGCACGTCGTTGTCACGGTTTGCGACAACGCGGCCGGCGAGGCTTGCCCACTATGGCCCGGCAACCCGGTCAAGGCGCATTGGAGCCTGCCGGATCCAGCGGCGATCGAAGGCGACCGCTTCGTAAAGCAAGCCGCATTTCGAAAATCGCTCCGAATGATTGAACGCCGGGTCAAGGCGCTGATCAGCCTAAGGTGGGACTCTGGCAGCAGCCAAGCGCTCGTGCGCCGCTTGAACGAGATCGGTGCGATGTCTGACGAATTCGATAGCGCATGCTGATGCGGCCATGGCATTAAATTTGCGGGAAACGGCTCCGCTCGGCCTGAACGGTCCAATCCTGATGGTTTCGCACGTATAGCTCGGACGCATCCCGGTTGGGTTGAAAATCCCATGAAACGCGAGCTCCGTGCTGAGTCGCCTCGTGAACAGCAAATCGTGCTTGCTGTGAAGCGATGACGCTTTCGCGAATTGCACTGCTGTCCCATCGCTCCGCCACCTGTTTGGCAAATCCGGATGAGATATCCGCATGATCGGGACTGTCTGCCAGATTGTTCATTTCTTTCGGATCGTTCTCGACATCGAACAGCAGCGGCGGGTCCGAGTCGCAATGTATGTACTTGTAGTTGCCCGATCGCAGCATAAACATCGGCTGATCAGTCCACTCGGCGCAGTATTCCGCGATGACAGTAGATCCGTCCTGTTCAGAGCCTTCTAGCTCGGGACGAAGACTGCGACCGTCAATCGGCACTCTGAAATCTGGCGCATCGACATCATTGCACGCAGCGATGTCGGTCATGGTGGGCAGCAGATCCAGCAAAGAGCATGGGCTCGAGGTGGATGCATGCACGATGCCTGGGCCGGCGGCGATCAGCGGCACTCTGACCGAATGCTCAAAATAGTTCATCTTGTACCAAAGCCCTCGCTCGCCCAGCATGTCGCCATGATCGCTGGTCAAGATGACTACCGTATTGTCTGCAAGACCTGTTTCTTCAAGGGTTCCGACGATTTGCCCGGCTAGATTGTCAAAATAGGTGATATTGGCGTAATAGGCATGACGCGCATTGCGAACCTGTGCATCGGAAGGAGGATTTGAATCTATTTGCGAGCCAACCACGATGCGTTCGCTATGCGGATCCATAGCGCAATCGCCTAGCCGCAATGTCGGCATGTCTATATCGTCGGCACGGTATCGCTCCCACCATTGCTTGCGCGCCACGTACGGATCATGAGGATGGATAAACGCCGCGGTCAGCATGAATGGCTGGCTATCTGCATTGCGTGCATAGTCGTAGATGCGCCGCGTTGCGAAGAATGCCACTTCGTCGTCATATTCAAGCTGAAACGTGGTCGCAGCAACACCGGCTTCTGCCACGCTGTCCATATTGTGATACCACTTGTCGATTCGTTCTTCGCTGTTCGACCAGTCGGGCGTCCATGCGTAGTCAGCCGGATAGACATCCGTCGTGAGCCGTTCGTCAAAACCATGCAGCTGGTCTGGCCCGATAAAGTGCATCTTGCCGGAAAGACAGGTGTGATAGCCCATCATGCGCAAATAGTGCGCAAAAGTCGGGATTGCGGATGAGAATTCTGCCGCATTGTCGAAGGCGCCGATTTTTAGCGGCAGCTGGCCGGATAGCATCGAGTAGCGCGCCGGCGCGCAAATCGGCGACGGCGTGTAGGCTGACTCGAATTTGCACCCTCGCTCGGCAAGCCGGTCAATCGTCGGCGTCTGAACAACCGGATGGCCATAGGCGCCGGTAAAGTGAGGCGCGAGCTGATCGGCCATGATGAGGACAATATTGGGTGATTTCATGCGCAAATGGTTTCCATCCGTGTCAGGTTAGCCGCTGTTCGGTGGTATTGTAATACTGCTATCGTCGCGCTTTGGTTCTGATTGCGGGCCGGTTTTGCGATTAATGCCGCCAAACCCTGCGCCAATTTGGCCGCTATAAGCAATGCGCCTTCGCCAAATATGGCTCGGTCTGCATTTCGATCAGGCGGCTTGCGGTGCGCAAGAAATCTTGCGTCAATCGGGTTCCGCAGTAGAGACGGTCGGGCTCCAAAGCGGCCGAGGCGACAAGATGCACGCCGCGGTCGTAGAATTCATCGACCAGTTCGATAAAGCGTCTTGCCTGATTTTCATATTCCCAGGTTAATGCCGGAATGTTGGAAATCATCACTGTGCGATAGCAGTTGGCGATTTCGATGTAGTCGGCGTTGGCGCGAGGTCCGTCGCAGATATCCGAAAACTCGAACCAGACCAGATTGCGGGTTCTTCGAATGGTCGCGATCTCACGATTAAGGACTTCGATTGGGCCGGTGATCTCGCTTTCGTTTGCGCTAAGGTTTTCAAATTCCCTTTGCATGTCGTTTGAAGAGCGTTCGTTCAATGGAGTGAAATACAAGCGCTTTCCAGCGATCGAGCGCAAGCGATAGTCGGTGCCGTCGCCAATGCAGACGACTTCGCAATGAGTTTTGATCAGATCGATTGCAGGGAGAAACCGCTGACGCTGCAGGCCGCCTCGATACAGCTCGCCCGGCTCGGTATTGGATGTCATGACCAAGGTGGCTCCCGCATCAAGCATAGCGCGTAGCAAGCCGGCGAGAATGATGGCATCGCCAATATCCTTGACCAGGAATTCGTCGAGGCAAATAATGCGATGGTTGCGGGCCAAATCCTTGCCAATCCTTGCCAATGGGTCGCGCGTATCGCGAATCAGCTTAAGTCCTTCATGAATATCGCGCATGAATCGGTGGAAATGGATGCGCTTT
Organism: Arenicellales bacterium; assembly: GCA_965214875.1. Lineage (GTDB taxonomy): Bacteria > Pseudomonadota > Gammaproteobacteria > Arenicellales > JAJDZL01 > CBDAUN01. Next base: position 720,104 of record OZ243980.1, read on the forward strand.
TTGCGCTCCAAGCGGAGGTGGTCATAGAAAATATCCATCAGCCGGGTCTTGCCGCGACCAACCCCGCCCCATAGATAGAGGCCAGGCACCGACGGTCGCTTGAGCGCAAGCCAGTGCCGTCTTGGCTGCTGTTCAAGCTCCTGCAAGACTCTCTGCAATGCGCGGGCCGCATCGAGCTGATGCGAATCGTCGATGAGCTCCCCCGACGCAACACGTTGGATATACTGATTGATGATTGCCATCGAATTTTGTACGCCGGATGCGGGGTCAATTCGGCAATTGCGTGATCGCCGCTCGCGCTCTCGCTGCATGAAGTTTGCTTGCTGCGCAACCCGTGCCGAGGTTTCTTGACGCCTCCTCCCGATCAAGCTGACTCGAACCTTTAATCGCGAAAGGGCATCTTCTCATATTGTTTCGCTTGCCGTAGGCGAGCAGGTGATCGTTCGTGCTGGCATGGTCAGGGCTTGAGCGCATTGCAATATGCGGCATATCCAGAATTCGGTGGCTACGACAAAGTATAATTGCAACATCGTTTCACTCAATGCCCAAAGGTTGCATCTTTTCGTTCGATTTCAGCCTCGCGGAGCAAGCATCCATTCCCCGCTGAAATGTACTCCAATATGCTTTCTGATAATTTTGAAGATCTTGCCGCGGAAATAATCGATATTTCCGCCCGTGCGGGGCAGCGGATTTTGGAATTCTATGGCCAGTTCGGCCAAGTGGGCTATAAGGCGGACGGTAGCCGTGTTACCGCGGCGGATTACGCGGCAAGCAACATGATTATCGATGCACTTGAGCGCATAGAGCCGGGCCTTCCTGCATTATCGGAGGAATCGCAGCCAATGCCGACCTATGCCGAACGCAAGTTCTGGGATCGATACTGGCTGATTGATCCGCTAGATGGGACAAGCGGCTTTATCGCCGAAAGCGGCGAGTTCACTGTCAACATCGCGTTGATCAAGCACTCGCGTCCTGTGCTTGGCGCGGTCCACATACCGGTCACCGGCGATACCTATTGGGCGGCTCAGGGAATCGGAGCGTTCGTCATTCGTGCCGGCACTAGCGAATCTCGACCAATTTCGGCACGCAAGACCTTTGACGGTTGCGCAAAAATTCTCGGCAACCGATCTCGCGGAAAACAAAACCGCGACAGATTCACCGAGGCGCTCTCTAATGCCGGATTCGATTCGTCGGTCGAGGTGATGAGCAGTTCGAGGAAGTTTTGCAAGGTCGCCGAAGGTGCTGCCGACATCTACGTGGCATTCGGTGGCACCAGCGAATGGGACACGGCGGCCGGTCAATGCATCGTCGAATGCGCGGGCGGAAGGGTGCTCGCTATGGGTAGCGATGAAGATTTGCGGTATAACAAGAAGGAGTTGGGCAACCCATGGTTTTACGTATCAGGTATCGACTTGCCGTGGCGGGACTATTTTTAACGCGACCCGGTTCTGTGGCGAGACCAGCGACGCTTCAGGCGACGGTAGGCCAAGCGCATATTGACGTGCATATGGCGGGCGATCCGGTAGTCGGCGGAAAGCACAACCAGGCCAAGCGGAATCATCCAGAATCCCAGCACCGGAAGGAATCCCAGCAAGCCGCCAACAATCAGCGAAATGCCGATGGACTGGCGTAGCCAGGACGGGAATTTCGCTAACCGCGCGATGAATTGATCTGTTTTGCTGTCCACTGAATCGTTTCGTCTAGGTCTATGTTCACCTTCACCAAAATGCATGCGCTCGGCAACGATTTCGTTGTCATTGATGGCATCGCGCAAGAAATCAAGCTATCCTCCGATGTCGCAAGGACGATCGCTCGCCGCAAAACCGGCATCGGGTGCGATCAGATTCTTGTCATCTCGCCTTCGGCCGGCAACGGTCCAATCGGACTTGCGATCTTCAATCAAGACGGCTCGCAATCCGCTCAATGCGGAAATGGTGCGCGGTGCTTGGCGCGGTATGCGCATGATTCGGGCTATGCTGAAAATGGGCTCGTCAGATTCCAAACGTCCGAAGGGATTTTACAATGCACCATCGTGAATCGAGAGGAGGTTTGTGTTCAGATGGGCGTGCCTCGGTTTGACCCGCACGAGATTCCGTTCGTTGCCCACGATACAAGGCTTCGGTATACGCTCGAATTGGAAAGCGGCGAAGTGCAGTGCTCCACCCTGTCGATCGGCAATCCTCATGCGGTAATTGCGGTCGACGATGTCGAAACGGCGCCAGTTGCAGAGCTAGGTGCAGCGATCGAGCGTCACCCGCGGTTTCCTGATCGAACCAACGTCGGCTTCATGCAGGTGCTCAGCAAAAACACGATCCGGCTCAGAGTGCACGAGCGCGGTGTTGGCGAGACAAGCGCCTGCGGCAGCGGCGCGTGCGCAGCCGTGGTAACTGGTCGGCGATTGGGATTGCTCGATGCTGAAGTAGATGTCCATTTGCCCGGAGGAAGGGTGCAGGTCGGATGGCAAGGAGAGGGAGGCCAAGTGACGCTGGCCGGAACGACAGCCTATGTTTTTGACGGACAGTGGCGAGACGATGAGTGATGCGCAAAAGATCAGGCAGCGACTGGACGATTCGCTGATTCGCGACTTCATGCTGCATCTTGAAACCGAGCGCCGTCTTGCGCCGCTCACACTCGGCAGCTATGCAAGGGATATGGAATCTTTGATGGCGTTTTGCCTTCATCAGCAGATACCGGCGATCGATCGCATGGACATTTCCGCGGCGAGACTGTATCCGGCTCAGCTTCGCCGCCGCAATTTGTCCGGCCGCACGATCCAGCGCATGCTGTCGTCGGCGCGAACTTTCTATCGCTATTTGATTCGTGAAGGTTGCTGCTCGATCAATCCGTTCGATGGAATCAAGGCGCCGAAATCGCCAAAACATCTGCCTCGCACCTTGACCATCGAGCAGGCAACCCAATTGATTGAAATCAAAGGCAGCGATCCGCTGAGCGTTCGCGACCGCGCTATGCTCGAACTTTTCTATTCGTCGGGTATCCGCCTGCAGGAACTCGTCGGACTGGATTTGCTTGACTTGAATTTGCGTGAAAGACTGATGAAGGTTGTCGGCAAGGGGTCGAAGGACCGCCACCTGCCGGTCGGAAGCAAGGCGGCGAGCGCCATCAACGAGTGGCTCGATTGCCGCAAGGATATGGCACCGCCGCACCAGACAGCGCTTTTTGTCACTAAGCACGGCAATCGCATCAGTGCGCGCACGGTGCAAAAAAGATTTGAAACGCGCGTCGCGCAGCAAGGCATGCCGGTCAAGGTGCACCCGCATATGCTTCGACATTCGTTTGCCACCCATGTTCTTGCGTCAAGCGGTGATATTCGCGCAGTGCAAGAATTGCTGGGGCATGCGAATATTTCGACAACCCAGATCTATACGCATCTTGACTTCGGGCACTTGTCAAGGGAATACGACCGCGCCCATCCGCGGTCGCGAAAAAAGGCCGGTAAAAAAGCGGGCACGCAAAGTTCGGTGAGGTAATCATGTCCATTCTTCATTCCCGAGAAACGCAAGTCGTCATCGACCGGGTTATTGCAGAAAGTGTCAATCTGCCAAATGGCACTCCCAAAGGCTTTGCGGAGTTCGTTCGGCACTACTACCGAAGCGTTTCCTATGACGATTTAAAAGAGCGCGACATCGCCGATCTGCTCGGCAGTGCGCATGCGCACTGGCAGCTCGGCAAACAGCGCGAGGAATCCGAGTCGAACATCAGAATCTACAATCCGGATGCCGAGCGGCACGGCTGGCAATCCAACTATACGATTATTGAAATCGTTTCCGAAGATCGTCCGTTTCTGGTTGACTCGATCGCCATGCTGCTAAACAAGCTGGGGTTGACGATTCATTTGACCGTTCATCCAATTTTCTGCGTGGAGCGAAACAAGGACGGCGCACTCACTAAGATGAATCCCGCCACCAGCGAGACGCGAGACGGTGCAGCGGAGTCCTATCTGCATGTTGAATTCGACCGCAGGTTCGGCTCTGATTCGTTTGAACAAATCAAGCGGCAACTCGATTCGGTTCTAGCCGACATCAAGGTGGCCAATGAGCATTGGGCTTCGATGCGGGCCAAAGTTCTCGAAGCGGCTGATGAAATCGAACGCGAAATGAAGCGCCAAGGCATCGAGGACCACGAAGATCGAATCGAATTTTGCCGCTGGCTTGAAGACGGAAATTTCACCTTTCTCGGCTATTGCGAACTGAATCAGGTGTCGAAGTCAAAGTTGAACCTGGATGAGGATTCACTACTCGGAATCCTCAACTGCAAAGAGCAAATCGATACGATTCTTCCATCGAAAGGTCTCGGCAGCGAGCCGCGCGAGCAGTCCTTGCTGATCACCAAGGCGAATACCAGATCGCCGATTCACCGTCCATCCTATATGGATTTGGTTACGGTCGCAAAATATGATCGGCACGGGCAGGTCGCTGGAATTCGGGTCATCCTCGGGCTATTCGCCTCTACGGCCTACAATCGAAGCGTACGAGCGATTCCTCTTTTGCGGCGCAAGTTTCAGCGAGTGATCAGCCGAAGCGGACTTCCGGACAATAGCTATGATGGTCGAGTGCTCGCCAACATTGTCGACAACTATCCGCGCGACAACTTGTTTCGGATATCCGCCGATGAACTGTTCGAAGATGTTGCAGGCATTATGGAACTTCAAGAGCGCCAGCGTGTACGAGTATTCAAGCGGGATGACCCCTACGGGCGATTTTGCTCTGTGCTGGTATATCTTCCGCGCGAACGCTATAGCAGAGATCTGAGGATCAAAATCCAGGATATCCTGCTGGACTCGCTGAACGCGACATCATCGCAGTTTGATGCAACCTTCACCGAGTCGGTGCTGGCCCGCATCAACTATACGATTCATCGTGTCCCAGGAACAAAGCAAAAGCATACCGACGAGCAGATTCTCGAGAGTGTCACGGCGGCTACGCGAAACTGGTCGGATCTAATTGGACAGGCTGCCCTGCAGCGATTCGGCGAAAAGCGCCGGATTGCGCTGATGGACAAATACCTTGACGCATTCCCTCATGCCTATCAGGACGATTTTTCCGCCCGAACTGCCGCCGCTGACATGGAACGGATGGAAAAGCTCAGCAAGGCATGTCCGATCAGAGTGTTCTTCTATCGCCCGCTGGTTGAATCCGAAGGCGCGATCCGCTTGAAGATCTACAACTTGAATGATCCGATATCGCCATCGGATTCTTTGCCGGTGGTCGAAAACATGGGATTGCGCGTGGAGTCTACGCGGCCCTACAAGATCAAGTGCGCAAGCGGTCCGGTCGTGTGGATTCACGACTATGCGATGGCGCACTCCGACGGTCTAGATATTGACCCGGATGCTCAGCGCGAGCGTTTCGAAGATGCCTTTTTGCGCATCTGGAATGCCGATGTGGAAAATGATGGCTTCAATCAGCTCATTCTAAGTGCTGAGCTGAATTGGCGGGAAGTTTCCATGCTGCGCGCCTATAGCCGATATTTGAAGCAGATCGGCATCCAGTACAGCGAATCGTACATGATCGAAACGCTGACGCTGCACCCGCACATGACCAAGCGTCTGGTCAATCTGTTTGAGATGCTGTTCAGCCCCGAATTGGTCGATAGCGCGGAGAAATTCACCGATCAGGTCAACTTCGTGCTTTCGCGGCTAGAGGTCGTAAAGAGTCTGGACGAAGACGTGATTCTTCGAAGCTTCATGAATGCGATCATGTCGACGCTTCGAACCAACTACTATCGAAACGATGAGCACGGAGAGCCCTTGCCGTATATGTCGTTCAAGATCGACAGTGCGCGGATTACCCGCATGCCCGACCCGCGACCGATGTTCGAAATCTTCGTCTATTCGCCGCGTGTCGAGGCAATCCACCTTAGAGGCGGGAAGGTGGCGCGTGGCGGGCTGCGCTGGTCGGATAGAAGGGAAGACTATCGCACCGAAGTCCTCGGTCTGGTCAAGGCGCAGCTGGTTAAAAATGCGGTGATCGTTCCAGTCGGCTCGAAGGGCGGCTTTGTCGTCAAGCAGCTGCCCGCAGCGCGCGAAGAAACGCAGCGCGAAGTTGAGCAATGCTACAAGACGTTCATCCGCGGGATGCTGGATATCACCGACAACCTTAAGGGCGGTGAAATTGTGCCTCCGCAAGATGTCAGGGCCTACGATGCGGGAGACCCCTATCTTGTGGTTGCAGCCGACAAGGGTACCGCGACCTTCTCCGATATTGCTAATTCGGTTTCGGAAGAATATGGCTTCTGGCTTGGCGATGCGTTTGCCTCGGGCGGCTCCGCCGGCTATGATCACAAGGGAATGGGCATCACTGCGCGCGGTGCCTGGGAATCGGTCAAGCGGCATTTTCGCGAGCTCGGGACCGACATCCAAGCCGCTGATTTCACTGTAGTCGGAGTCGGTGATATGGGCGGAGACGTGTTCGGCAACGGCATGCTGCTTTCGCGCCATATAAAGCTTGTGGGTGCCTTCAACCACCTTCACATCTTCATCGATCCGGCCCCCGATCCGGCAGCAAGCTTCACCGAACGGAAGCGATTGTTTGAATTGCCGCGGTCAACTTGGAAGGACTACAACGAAAAGCTGATTTCAAAGGGTGGCGGAATTTATGAGCGGTCCGCCAAGTCCATTAGCCTAAGCCCCGAGGCGCAAAGCGCACTTGGCATCGAGCAATCAGATCTCACCCCGAGCGAACTCATCCACGAGATGCTCATGGCGCCGGTCGACCTTTTATGGAACGGTGGAATCGGCACCTATGTGAAAGCCAGCAGCGAGACTCATGACGATGCAGCTGACCGGGCCAACGATTCCGTGCGGGTGAACGGCAAGGATTTGAGGTGCCGCGTAGTGGGGGAGGGCGGCAACCTGGGATTGACCCAGCGCGGGCGGATCGAGTACTCGCTCAACGGCGGAAGATGCTTTACCGACTTCATCGACAATTCCGGCGGGGTGGACTGCTCCGATCACGAGGTCAATATCAAGATTCTGCTTAACGAGGTCGTAAGCGAAGGCGACATGACTGTAAAGCAGCGCAACCGATGTTTAGAACAGATGACCGAAACGGTCGGCGACCATGTGCTGGCGGACAACTATGACCAGACGCAGGCGATCAGCATCGCAAACACTCGGGCGCTTGAGCTGGTGGGCGAGCACCGCCGTTACATCCGCGAACTTGAGCGGGCTGGAGAGTTGAATCGGCAGCTTGAGTTTTTGCCGGACAACGAAACTCTGCGCGAAAGGGCTCTGAACGGGCAGGGGCTAACGATGCCCGAATTGTCGGTGCTGCTGTCCTATTCGAAGCTCACCCTGTATCAAAAGCTGCTCAATTCGGATTTTCCCGAAGGTAAATACCTCGGCAGAGAGATTGTCGGCTACTTCCCAAGTGTACTTGCCGAACAATATCAGCCAGTCATGTTCAACCACCGCCTGAAGCGGGAAATCATCGCCACCACAGCTACCAACAGCATGGTGAACAGGGTTGGCCCGACTTTCGCATTTCGGCTTAGTCAACTGACTGGCGCGGAATATCCGGATATTGCGCGAGCCTATACCGCAGTGCGTGAAATTTTTGCGATGCACAAGGTGTGGGAGGCGGTCGAGGCGCTAGACAACGTGGTCGATGCAAAGATCCAGACGCAAATGCTCCTTTATGCAAGCGGCTTGATTGAGCGGGCATCTATGTGGGTGCTGCGTCACTGCGAGTTGCCGCTTGATATCGACAAGGTCGTGAATCTGTTCCAGGCAGGTGTCGAACAGGTTGCCGGCAGTTTGCCGAAGTCGCTGCCGAGCGCCGATGCAGGTCCAATGCGCGAGCAGGTTAGACATTTGGTGGAAAGCAAGGTTCCAAAGTCGCTTGCGAAGATTGTTGCAGGTTTTTTCCCGTTATCGACGGCCTTGGATATTGTTGAAATCTCCAACCAGACCGGAAAGCCGGTTTTGTTCGTGGCTGAAGCGTATTTCGAGGTTGGCGCCTGCCTTGATCTTCGCTGGATTCGCGATCAGGTAGCGGATTTGCCGGCCGAAAATTTGTGGCATCAATTGGCAAAATCTCGATTGCGCGATGATGTGCATGGCCATCAGTATGCCATTGTCCTGGATATTGTGCGAAACTCCAGTCGTAAGAAGGCGCGTGAAACGGTTGCCGAATGGATCAAGGGAAAAGGACTTGGCTATCGCCGTCTTGAAAACCTGATAGACGAGCTAAAGGCAACCGGCAGCAATGACTTTGCTACGCTTTCCGTGGCTATTAGCGAAGTTCATGCCTTGCGTCGCGGCGCTATCGGCGGAGCGGATTCCGCCTAATCGAATGTAAAAAACGGTCAAGTGCAGAGATTTGCCTGTTTCGGTTTACGGCAATTTTGCAATGCAGCATGGCCAAAATTGTGAACTTAGGTGAATTTAATTTTCATTGCAGTGCAAAAGATTTGAAATTGAGCCGGTTAGGCATTATGATTGGCGTTTTGCATTGGCGGCCGCACTCAGGTTCGGCGTCGAGTGGCGAAGCAGAGGTTTCGATGCGGCGTGAAGCGCGGTATCGTGGTCTTGGCGCACCACGCATGGGCTGTCGGAGGACCGTGCTTGCATCAGCATGAAAAAAGGGAAATTTCGTTCTGAACTCATAACGTGCGAGCAACATCGAGTGCAGCTCGCTTTCTATTTGTCGGCGCGTATGTTTCAAGGCGCGGCGCCTTGAGCTTACGCCAATCTTGGCGACCGGCATAGCAGTCACAGATTTTTAATTCTGCTCAACCGCTTTGTATTTGCTGCCGGAAGTATTTCGGCAGTGTATCGCCATTGAACTAAATTCATAATCTGGAGAATCTTATGAATCCTGACGGCTGGATACCTGTAATTTTAGGAGTTCTCGGCTTGATATCGGCTTGGATCGTTTTTGGCATCGTCAAACGCTATCCCGAAGGCGAGGGAAAGGTGGTCGAGATATCGGACCTGATCCACAAGGGCGCGATGGTGTTTATGCGGCGGGAGTATTCGATTCTCGCCATTTTCGTAGTCGTGGTCGCCGCACTGATCGGCATTTCCGATCTCGGCATCAAGTCGATGATCGCTTTCGTGGTGGGTGCGCTATGTTCGGGAACTGCCGGATATATCGGCATGTATACCGCGACAAAGTCGAATATGCGCACCACTACTGCAGCGCATACCCGTGGCGCCTCGGACGCTTTGTCCGTCGCGTTTTTTGGCGGTTCGATCATGGGGCTGACGATCGCGGCTATGGGTCTGCTTGGTCTTGGGCTCCTGTATCTTTTCTTCGGTTCCGACCCGGAATCTGCGCATGCCATTCACGGTTTCGGGATGGGGGCGTCTTCGGTTGCGCTTTTTTCGCGTGTTGGTGGCGGGATCTTTACCAAAAGCGCCGATGTTGGCGCTGATCTCGTCGGCAAGGTTGAAGCAGGGATACCGGAAGACGATCCCAGAAACCCCGGCGTGATTGCTGATAACGTTGGCGATAATGTTGGCGATGTCGCAGGCATGGGGTCGGATATTTTTGAATCGTACTGCGGGTCGATGATCGCGAGCATTGCGATTGCAGCGACGCTATACAACTCTGATCTCGGTACTCAGAGCAGCCTGATGTTCTTGCCATTGGCGCTTGCATCGGCCGGCATCGTGTGTTCGCTGCTGGGCATCATTTTGGTTCGCATGATGTCTTCAAAGTCTGCGGAGGTCGCACTGAGAGTAGGCACCATATCTGCATCGGTCATCTTCATTGTTGCTGCTGCTTTGGTCACGACTCTCGTGGGCGTGAGCTTGGCGGTCTGGGGCGCGGTGGTTGTCGGCTCGGTAGGCGGCATCATCATTGGTTTGGTGACCGACTACTACACCAGCGGCAGCCCGATTAAGAAAATCGCCAAAGGCGGCGAAACGGGTCCTGCAACAGTCATGATTTCCGGATTCGCTATCGGCATGCAGTCGGTGGTGGTTCCGATCTTGACGCTTGGTGCCATCATCGTGATCGCAAGTGCCGTCTCCGGTCTTTATGGTGTCGGCATCGCGGCGGTCGGCATGCTGGCCACGGTCGGCATGACAATGGCTATCGATGCCTACGGTCCGGTTGCCGACAACGCCGGCGGCATCGCCGAAATGGCGGGACTAGGCGAAGAGACCCGGGAAATTACCGATTCGCTGGATGCGCTGGGCAATACCACGGCGGCGATCGGGAAGGGGTTCGCAATTGGCGCGGCGGCACTGGCTGCGCTAGCCATCATCACCGCTTTTATCCAGACGGTTTCACTGTCTAACCCCGAGTTTAGTCTAGAAATTAACGATCCTGTGGTGTTGGCGGGCATGTTTCTCGGCGGCATCTTTCCGTTTCTTGTCAGCAGCATGACCATGACGGCGGTTGGTGATGCGGCATTTGACATGATTAACGAGATTCGTCGTCAGTTTCGTGAAATCGAAGGGCTGCTGCAAGGCAAGGCTAGTCCGGATACAGACCGGTGCGTGGACATCGCGACTAAGGCTGCATTGAGGCGGATGATTCCGCCCGGCGTGCTTGCTGTTGCCGCTCCGGTGGTGGTCGGGTTTTCTCCGCTTGGTGCTGAAGCTTTAGGCGGCATGCTCGGGGGAGCGCTGATCGGATGCGTCCTGCTGGCACTGACCATGGCGAATGCCGGCGGCGCTTGGGATAATGCCAAGAAATACGTCGAAAGCGGAAATCTGGGCGGCAAAGGGTCTGATGCGCACAAGGCGCTAGTGGTTGGCGATACCGTTGGCGATCCGTTCAAGGACACTTCCGGGCCTTCGATGAACATTCTTATCAATGTGATGGCGATCGTCAGCCTGGTGATTGCTCCGCTGCTGTAGCTCGCCTGTCACGCGCAACAGGTTCATGGCCGGGCACCTCGTCGCAGGTGCCCGGCATATTGCCGCCGACTGCGGCATAAGCCAAGAGGGTTGGCCTAGAATTCTAGCCTTTTCAGTCGGACTGCCAGTTTCGCGATGCTCGTTTGCGAACCATGATGTTCTTCAATCGACAATACGCAGGCAGCCCGCCCGCGTATGGCGGGAAGTTCTCTCCGGCAATCAAGGGTTCAAGATAGCGTCTTGCTTTCGGGGTGATGCCGAATCCGTCTTCCGAAATGTAGTTTCGCGGCAGCTTTTTTTCGACGTTGGCGATTTTGCGAAGGTCGGCTGCAACGATGTCCCACTTGTACGGCTTATCCGAAGTTCGGCGAATCGCTGGCATCAGCGAGGTTTTGCCCTCAGCGGCGTATTCCACCGCCTTCTCGCCGACGGCAAAGGCATGCTGAACATCGGTAGCGGATGCAATGTGGCGCGCTGACCGTTGCAAATAGTCCGCGATTGCATAGTGGTACTTGTATCCGAGTTCGTCGTTGACGATTTTGGCAACCACCGGCGCGACCCCGCCAAGCTGTGCGTGGCCGAACGCATCGCGACTTCCTTGCTCGGAAAGAAATAATCCGTCTTCATTGCGCACGCCCTCAGAGACGACTACCGATACGTAGCCATGACGCTTGACGCTTTGCCTTACTTTATCGACAAATGCCGCTCGGTTGAAAGGAATCTCCGGGAACAGGATAACTACCGGAACCCTCAGTCCGGGTGTGCTAGCTAGTCCTCCAGCCGCTGCAATCCATCCGGCATGCCTGCCCATAACTTCGACGATGAACACCTTGGTTGAAGTGCGCGCCATTGCAGCCACGTCGAGACTCGCTTCCAAAGTGGAAGTGGCGATGTATTTTGCGACTGAGCCGAACCCGGGGGAATTGTCGGTGACTGGCAGATCGTTATCCACCGTTTTCGGAATGTGGTTGACTGTGACGCCTTCGATAACCCCATGGAGGGCTTGAGCGAGCTTTAGACAGGTGTCGGCTGAGTCTCCGCCGCCGTTATATAGAAAGTGGCGGATGTTGTGCTTTTGCATCACCTCGACGACCCGGGAAAACTCGTGGTGCTGTTTTTTGGGATCTTGCAGCTTGTAGCGGCACGAGCCGAATGCGCCGGAAGGCGTATGACGCAATGCGCGAACAGCCTCAGGGCTCTCTTGGCTCACATCGATCAACTGTTCGTGGAGTACGCCAAGTATCCCGTCGCGGCCGGCGTAGAATTTTCCGAACACGTCGGGATGGCGCCTAGCCGTCTCGATCGCACCGGCTGCGGAATTGTTGATTACCGCTGTTACGCCGCCAGATTGTGCATAGAGAACATTTCCGAAATGGGTCAATTGCGCTACCTCGATGTGCAAGCGGACTGGGCAAGTCTGATAAAGAACTGCAATATCTAAATTTTAGATATTGCAGAATTTGCAATGTGATTTTTGCCGCGTAAGCGTAGCCGCCGGAGGCGAGCTTGTCCGCTTATCAATGCGTTGGCGCCCTGCGCCCGGCGAAGCTGGACTTCCGACTCAAATAATCCGGATACGGCGGCACCATGCGCGCATGGCCTTTCATGCCGCGGCTATGTGCCGGCTTAAATCCCGTGGGTGCCTCGCACAAGCGAAATGCACCATCGCCGAACTTCAGAAGATGCACGCCGGCATCCCATACTTTCAGCTCATCGTCTTCGCTGATCACTCCCACCGCGATGAACGGGTAGATTGCGCTTGAGGCGTAGTCCGGCAACAGTTCGCGAAGTCTCTCGATCTGGCGGAATATTTGTCCGATTGACTCTTCTCGGAACTTGTGCTTGATCTCGAACACGTATACTGCATTGTCTAAGTCGGATGTTGCCCACGCGTCGATCTGAACCTGCCTGCCTTTAGTTCCGCCGCGAAAACCGTCCAGAAAGTCCGCTTTCAGTTCTTCTTCAACGATGCGCTTGATCGAAGGCAGCGCCATATGCTCGACAAACTCTCCGCGCGTGTTGCCCATATCGCCCAGCATTTTGGCGATTCTGTCATTTTGTTTGCTGATCGCGGCCATTTCCCTATCGTGACGCTCGGAGCCTTTGTCCATTAGCGCATAACTTTTCTTGATCATCGCCTCATGCTGCCTTTCTGTCTCTTTTTGCTGCTTTTCTGCCGCTTCCTGCCGTTTGTCTGCTGCCTTTTGCCGCCTGTCTGCCTCCTTTTGCCGTTTGTCTGCTGCCTTTTGCCGCCTGTCTGCCTCCTTTTGCCGCCGGTTTTCCTCCTTTTGCCGTCTTTCTGCTTCCTCGTGACGCTTCTTTTCGCTTTCCTTCCAGTGCTCGCTGATTTCCCTGAGCGTCTGACGGACATCCTCCAGATTCGAATCAGCTCTGTTGGAAATCTCCGCGACCGCACCGAACATCCGCCCAGCCAAGTCGTCTATCTCGTCTCTAACACTGGCAAAGCGCTCTTCGTTGCGTTGCTGGACGCGTTCAACATCATCGAACGATCTAATTCTGTCGGTTGCTGGCATGGCCCCCTCCTTTTCTGTGCCTAATTCAAACTACTTCTGCCTGCCACTTGCATCATTGATGATTTTATCATGCCAGATAGGAATCTGAATCATGCGGCACGTGGGTGCGGCCGCCCACTCTGCTTCAGCGACGAGATATCCGTTTTCATAATGGCGATAATGCGCCAAAAAATGCAACTTTGGCTGATTTGCGGAAGCAAGTCTTGTTTCCTTAGTGCTGACCTCGGGGCTATCATGCCATTAAAGGCTTCAGGTAGTGTCTCAGTTTGAAAATATAATTTGCTTTCGAGCCGCGTATCCGATAAGATGGGAGCAGTCACACTAACTAGAGGGCACCAGCCATGACCACCGCTTTAATCGCTTCACCCCCCCCCCTCCAATAGACGCCTGACAGCCCTTGCCGCCGCACTGGCGGCCTTGATGCTGGCCCTGCCGTCGGCGGTGCTGGCGCAGGCAAAACTCTGCACGGCTGATACATGCACGGTGCACGTCACCGGCAACATCAACGGCTACCACGTGCAGGGCTGCGGCGGCGACTACCTGCGCTTTCACGTGCGCCTGACGTCCACCAACCCCGCTGTCACCTTCGACGACTTTGGCTCAAGAGTTTTGGGCCTCGAGCACAGCACTATACCGGAAGGTGGAAGGAACCAGCTTGAATGGCGGCGCGAGGGAAGACCATGGGCCGATGTCGGCGGCGCGAGTATCGGTTTCGCGACCGGCTCTGTTGACCAGGACCTGACCCTGGATATCCGGCCCAGGGCCGGGGCCGTTATCAGGGGCTTCGGGCAAGGCTGGGGCGGCGGCATGATGTCCTACGGGATCGATGATGTCATCTCCAATCCCAAACTGTTTTCCGTCAAGCTGACCTCCGTCACCTCCTTCATCTCGAGCGGCCCCGGCTGCGGCCGCAGCCTGCCCGCCGGCGTCAACGAACCGCACGGCCATGTCTATGAGAACGGGGTGCGCATCCGCTGACCCAAGGGGGGCCGGAGACCGTGCGCGGGGGCGGCCTGCGGGCCGCCCTTTTCCCATGCAGACATGCACGGTCCTCCAGCAAAGCCGCCACTACCGGGATTTTCAAACTGATACACTACTAGGCTTCAACGCAATTCGACAGTCAACCACCCGGATGATAAAGTTGCGCTGTTTGCATTTGCCTGCAACATCCGACCACGATCAACTGGATCGTTGCCGCTTGCTGTCTTCTGTCGAAATGGCGGGCGTGAGGCCGGCTTCATCCTCCGACGTAGGACATTTCAATCTTCGGCCAGTTGACGGTTTCTTTCGAGCGCAGCTCCGAATAGCGATCGTTGCGTTGCGACCAGAGATTATGGATTGCATTGTGCAGTTCATCGTCGGTGGCGCCGGATCGGATCAGCTGGCGGAGATCGAATCCGCCGGTTGCGAAAAGACAGGTGTAGATCTTGCCCTCTGCAGTAAGCCGCGCACGGTTGCATGTGCCGCAAAACGGCTCGGTTACCGAGGCGATCATGCCGATTTCGCCTTTGCCGTCGCTGTATTGCCAGCGTTTTGCCACCTCCCCGCGATAGGTCGGCGAAACAGGCTTTACGGGGTAGACCTTGTCAATCATCGACACGATCTCGGCGACCGGCAAGACTTTGTCGAATTGCCAGCTGTTAGTCGCCCCGACATCCATGAATTCTATAAAGCGCAGAATGACGCCAGTACCTCGAAAATACTCGACAAGCGGCAAAATCTCGTGCTCGTTCATGCCGCGAGCAACAACCATGTTGACCTTGACTGGCTTGAAGCCTGCCGCAAGCGCGTTGCCTATGCCGTCAAGAACCCGTTGAACCGGGAATTTGACATCGTTGATAGTTTGAAACACCTTGTCGTCCAGCGCATCCAAACTGACGGTAATTCGTCGTAGCCCTGCATTGAAAAGTTCATTTGCAGCACGTTGCGTCAGCAAAGACGCATTCGTTGTCATGCTTAAATCCTCGACTCCTGGAATGCTTGCCAGCGAACCGATCAATGCTGTGAAATTGCGCCGAACCATGGGTTCGCCGCCGGTAATGCGAACTTTCTTGACGCCATTTTGGACAAAAGCTCTGATTGCCCGGTTGATTTCTTCGAAGTCTAGCAAATCTTTGCGTTCGAGAAATGCATGGTTCGATCCGAAGAACTCTTTCGGCATGCAATAGACACAGCGAAAATTGCATCGATCGGTGATCGAGACCCGAATGTCGCGAATTGGGCGGTTGAGCTGATCCGTTACCGAGGTGTGCGCGTCGTTAGTCATGGCATCGAATATGGGGGTTAGTAGGCGTGCCTTCAAATCGCGAGCGGTTCTGAAACGGCGATCTATCCCGCTCCGCCACCTTCTTGCATCGAAACAGGATTGTAAAGCAAGGCTCGATATACGTTCAAGGCAGGAATCAGCGTTCGAGTGCACCAATGATGAAATGAGCAAAGCTTTCGGTGCAGGATTTTGTTAAGGGAATTATATAGTGTCTGCCAGAAAACCCTAATACCGCATTAAAGCTATTGTTTTAATTTAATTTTTTCTCAGATGAGAAACCGAAGATTTTCGAAAATCGGTTTTGCGATCGCACGATGTGGCCGAAATCGATTCGAATGGGCTAAATACGGCTAAATATTCGAAAGATACATCTCATTAAAACTTCAATAAAAACAACAGTTTTAATGCAAAATCAGAGTTTTCTGGCAGGCGCTAATTAGGTATGATTATTATCACTGTCCAGAATATCTGGTGATTTATGTGCCTTTTTCTCTTCCGATGTAATGCGACGCTCAAGCTTTTTGATGTCTTCTGCAGGTGGCAAAGTTTCTGGTCGTATGCCTCGCTCAATCAATGTTCTGCGAACAGCCTGATTGTTGGTGATATGCTCGCTCGATATTTGCGATTCAATGTTCATATTGTTTTCACGGGCATTGTGGATCGTGATTTCCGTAGCAAAGTCCTTCGCTTTTAGGATAATGGTCGGTGCAAAATCTGCCAGTGGACGGCTATTGGCCACTTTCCATTGAGCTTTCATTTGTAGTTTACTTTTGCCAAAGAGTGCTTAGTCTCCCTTGCTGCGAATGATGCCAAAATTACGATCATTGCCTGTCTGCTCGTATATGACCTCGGATAGGTCCTTCTCTGTTTGTGTTAACTTTTTTCGAGCTGAAAGGCGTTCTTGTTCCAGGATACGTTGCTCGATCAACTCGGCCCTGCGGGTTTGCATGGCAAAGTAAGTCTGAGCAAAGGCGATCTGTTCTTTCCGTGGGTCGCCGTTTTGGGCAACTAGGTAGCAGGCATAGCGGGTAAGCATCACATCATCGATTTCCCGTTTGCTGCCGGAACCAATATCGACCATTTTGCTGACATCAGCAAAATGGTCTGAAACCTCATGTCCACTAACCTCGGAGGCCACTTTAGCCTTGGAAATGACCCGAGCAAAGTTTCGCCACTGGTCATAGCCCAGAAGATGTTGCAGATCGCGAGCAAGCCAATATTCAACCCCATTTTCAGTTTGTTGGGAATGAAGCTCAAAATTGTCTGTAAGGGTAGTGATTGGCTCTGTTTTCAAGTTTCCTCCTCGTTTTTGTCGGTCTTAATTAGTGCCTGTCAGAAAACTCTAATTTTGCATTAAAACTATTGTTTCTATTGAATTTTTAATAAGATATGTTTTTCGAAGATTTAGCCGTATTCAGCCCATTCGAATCGATTTCGACCGCATCGTGCGGTCGCAAAACCGATTTTCGAAAATGTCCGGGGTCAGATACATGCGGGACCGCCCGCCTCCTCCCGAAGAACGTAGTCCGAAGGGAAGGGGCGGGCGCGCGAAAATTTTTAAGGCAGCATAGTGCTTAGCAAAAATCCAGCAGCTGAAAGGCGGGAGATAGCGCCATGCAAACCGAATATACGCACCGCAAATTTTATCGTCTCGACGCGATCCGCGACGAATTTTCGCCGCAGGCCGCCGAGCGCTTCGACAAGCTCGCGCTGTTCGACCAGCTTCGCCGCGAAGGCGCGACCGAGGCGACCGCCCTGAAGGCGGCCGGCTGCTCCCGGGCGACGCTCTACCGGTGGAAGCGGCGGCTGCGCGAGCACGGCTTCGCGCCCAGCGCGTCCGCCTCAGGCGCATGATTGCCCGCCTGGTCCGGACCGGGCAGGCCGAGCCCGTAGCGTGCTACTACGGTCGCGTCAAGCCCAGGCGGCGCAAGTTCGACCGCCACGCCAAGCGCCGACCGTTGCGAGTTCCACCAGTTCTACGCCGGCGAGCTGAGCGTCGGCGCCCTGAACGCCTGCCGTCCGCATCAGGCGCTCGGACAACGTCCGCCCATGCAGGCGTATAATGAAAACTTCAACCAAGGCGCACTTGCTGCCTTAAAAGGCTCATATGTATTGAACTCGTACACTCGGTACAACCTCTGAATGTGTGTTCAGCCATAGAATCATCGCGATCAAAAAATTGCCATTTGCGCTTCCTGCTCAGCGAAGCTTGCAAATCTAGGGGCAATCGCTCAGCGGTCTGGATGGAATTTCCTCCTGGCCCGCGGTAAATGGAATATTCGCTACTTGAAAGAACACGCATAGAAACCGATAAGTAAGCCCCCATATCGTCCGCGAGTCGCCTTCGCCGCAACGAATCCCCGGAAATTCACCGACGTATTTTTTTGGCTTGAATCGCTCGACAAACAGTTTGTCCGAAGCGAGTGATGCAACAGGCAGCCAGACCACGTCCTGCACCTCGTGATTCATGAATATGCTGACCGGACCCAACAGTTCATAAACAAGGCATGAGATCACAAGTCCGGGCGCTGGACTTGGCGATTGCCCGATAAGATCGTCGATTCGTCCGATACATGACGATCTGGGCAAACGGATACCGATTTCTTCGAACGTTTCGCGTTCCGCTGTATCGTGCGGCGTTGCATCTTCTTCGTTGCGCCTGCCACCCGGGAAAGCCATCTCGCCCGACCAAGGGTCTCCGATTCGCTGAGCGCGTTCAATGAACAGAATTTCACTGCCATCAGCCCCATCCCGCAGCACTAGGCTCACCGCGGCATGCTGGTTATTCCGCATATCTGCAAGCGATGGACTATATTCGCCAATCGCTTCTTTGATGGACTTAAGGCTGCATTGGTCGGGTTTCATAGGGTGCTACTCCGTGTTGATAAGAGTCTTATGCCGTGCTTGCGGCGGCTTGAGTTTATAGTTTCGGTGCTTGTGCCTGCGTACAGCATTTGATTATTGAACGACTCGCCCAATTTAAGATCGGTTTGCTTCATTCAACCTGAAGGATTCCGCAACCGATTGAATTGGTGCGAATTGTCCTGATAACTTTGTTCCGTGGGCGATGACGTAGCCGCCCATGGCGCAGATTTGGATGCCTTGGTGTCAATGTTCAATTTGTTGCAGATCCATGGTGCCTGTAAATTACAATGACTAAAGGTTACCAGATGGAAATAAACGCCTCAGAAAAGAAGTCCGTAGCGCTGTTTGCGACCTGTCTCGTCGATATGTTTCGACCGCAGGTCGGTTTCGCGGCGGCTGAACTGATTGAAGCATTAGGCTTTGAGCTCCACGTGCCGAAGGCGCAGACCTGCTGTGGACAGCCGCTAGTTTCAAGCGGTGATTTTCGCGGCGCAAAGCGCATTGCGCGCCACTTCCTCAACACGTTCTCGTCATACGACTTCATCGTAGCGCCGTCAGGATCGTGCGTTGCCACTATCAAGCTTCGATTTGCCAACCTTTTTGACGATCCGAAAGAAAAAGAGCAAGCGAAATCCGTTGTGTCGCGTTGTCTCGAACTGACAGAATTTCTTGAATTGGCCGGCAATTGTCCTATAGCCGCGGCCCACTCCGGCACTTGCGCCTACCATGATTCGTGCTCAGGATTGCGCGAATTGGGAATTCAGCATCAGCCGCGCAATCTGTTGAGCAAGGTAGCGGGCCTGATTGTTGTCGATTTGCCCGACCCGGCTGCTTGCTGTGGCTTTGGCGGTGCATTTTGTGTGAAATATCCTGAAATATCGTCGCAAATTGCAAACGAGAAGGCGGACAATGTAGAGCAAACATTGGCCCCGACATTGCTTGGCGGCGATCTAGGGTGCCTGATGAACATTGCAGGCACACTGAGTCGGCGGGGCAGCAAAGTTCGCGTCATGCATGTTGCGGAGATGCTTGCCGGCAGAGGCCGCAAGCCAGGGATATGCGAACCTTCGTTGTGATGCCGTTTTTCAGCTTGTAAAAAAACCGGCAAGGTCACAGTGATCCGCTTCATGGTTGATTGCTGTTTCGGGCTCGCTGCCCGGTCATCCATCCAGTAATGGTTGGACTTTGGTCATATTCAGCCAAGACAGGCGTCGCAAGCTCAAAATGCAAGTCAATTCACACAAGTTCAAGGCCCAATCGAAAGCGGCACTGCTTGATATCGAGCTTCAGGCGGCACTGAACCAGGCGCGAGGCGGATTTATTGCCAAGCGCGCCGACTCCGTTTCGGGATTTGCCGATTTTGAACAGCTTCGCACCCGGGGCGAGACGATCAAGAACCATGTTCTTGCAAATCTGGACGACTACTTGATGGAATTCGAACGCAATGTCGCCAGCGCTGGCGGGCGTGTGCACTGGGCAAGCACCCCGAAAGACGCTGTCGATACGATTGCTTCGATATGCCGTGATGCCAATGCGAGCCTGGTCGCAAAAGGCAAGTCGATGATTGGTGAAGAGATCAACCTGAATCATGCACTCGAAGCTGAAGGGCTGCACGTTGTCGAAACAGATCTTGGCGAGTACATTATCCAACTGGCTGACGAGCATCCGAGCCACATCATTGCCCCGGCGATACACAAGACGCGAAGCCAGATCAGCGATCTGTTTCACCGAGAGCATGCAAAGCATGGCTTGACGCAGCGGGTGGAAGATCGCGAATCAATCGTAAACGAAGCCCGGCAGGTTCTGAGAGATGTATTTGTGTCTGCCGATGTGGGCATCATCGGCTCAAATTTCCTGATTGCGGATACAGGTTCGACCGTGCTGGTCACCAACGAGGGCAACGGCGATCTGAGCAGCACCATGCCGCGGGTTCAAATCGTAACGGCGTCAATCGAGAAAATCATCCCGTCGATGAACGATCTGCCTACTTTTCTTCGCTTGCTGGGCCGGAGTGCGACCGGCCAGGAAATATCAGCCTATACCAGCATCTACAGCGGTCCGAAAAGGCCTGAAGATCGGGACGGCCCGCAACAGTTTCATGTTGTCTTGCTTGACAATGGCAGATCTACGATACTCGCGAGCGAATATCGCGAATTGCTTCGATGCATTCGCTGCGGCGCCTGCATGAACCACTGTCCGGTATATCTGTCGATCGGGGGGCACGCCTACGGCTGGGTCTACCCCGGACCGATGGGGTCGGTATGGACGCCGTTGCTGGCAGGGTTGCAAAAGGCGGCCAACCTGCCGAACGCATGCACGCTGAATGGTCGTTGCGAGCAAGTTTGCCCGATGCGGATTCCGCTGCCGCGTCTGCTGCTTGGACTAAGGCGCGAATTGTTCGAGCGCGGCAACGCCGGTTTCGCTGCCCGGCTTGGCTTGAAGGGATGGGAAATTGCGGCATGCCATCCGGCGCTTTATCGACGACTGACTAGTATCCCCGTGCGGGCATTAGCGCTTTTGGGGCGCAAAAAAGGTTTTTTCAGGCGATTGCCGATAGCAGGCCGCTGGACTAGCCAGCGCGATTTTCCGGCACCGGCAGGCGGCACTTTTGTCACCCAATGGCATCAAAAGCGCCGTTCGCCATCCGGCCGTCGAAACGGTGCGGCTTAAGCCGCCGCAGTGCCGTGGACTATACTTTCGACGCGCGATTGCTAAGCTTGAATCAGGGTGTTCCTGAGCTAATTTTATCTGGCCTTGCGCCGCCGCAAATCATGACTGCACAGAATTTGGAGTTGGCCAATTTGGCAAAAAATGGCGCTGATGGCGCGAATCTCGTTCAAAATATGCCGGCGAGCACAAAACAGGCTTGTCAGCGGGTTGGATTTCGTCGCAGCGATGAGCGCGGGAAAATCCTGAAGCTTGAAGCAGAATTGCCGTTTGGAACTGATATAACACACCGCGACAATTATTCAGCTGCAATCCGCATTTGGCAACAGCACGAGCAGGTCTAACAATATGGTCAAGCGACAAGCATTGCAAAAACCTGAGTCGCCTCCTGAATTCAAAGGGTGGCACACCACCGATAAAGACGAAATAGCCCGGCGCAAGTGGCGGGGCAAAACAGAAGTCGCCAAAGTCGAGGCAGTCGACGCAGAATTCTGGCCGTTTTGCGATTATCGGGTCGAATCGCAGAGCGGGGCGGCCTACATGGTTGAATGGCGTTCAGCCTCCAAGCCGATCAATTCATGCAGCTGCGCCGACTTTCTGACCAACCGGCTGGGCACATGCAAGCATATCGAAAGCGTACGCGACTTTCTTTCTAAAAATGGCACTGCGGACTACCGGAAAGCGCTCAATCCGCGCATTGAAATATTCGTTGACGAAACCAATGCAAGGAAGTTGCGGATCTCGCAGCCAGATGACGGATTGTCGCTACCCCCGAATTTGAAAGCGAAAATTTTCGACAACCTGAATAAGCTGTCGCACGGCTCTTCCGATGCGCTGAAGGCGCTTGATTCGATCGCGCAGAACCATGCCGACTTGATGCGCGTGTCGAAGCGCTTGGAATCATTCAACGAAGCCAAGTTGCTCGCGAAGCGCAAGGTCGATGCTCGGGCCCGCTTCGAAGCGGGCTTGAAGTCCGGGGCCAATTCTTTGGATTTCCTCAAGCACCAGCTGCTGCCCTATCAGGCCGATGGCGTGCTGCATATGGCGTTCGGCGAGCGTGTATTGCTCGCCGATGAAATGGGACTTGGCAAGACGGTGCAGGCGATCGCGGCGTGCATGCTTTTGAAGCGACTGCGGGGAGTCGAGCGCGTTTTAGTCATTTCCCCCGCATCGTTGAAATCCGAATGGGAAGAGCAAATCCAGAAGTTTTCCGACCTGCCCACCCGCTCAGTCTACGGCAATATCTTGATGCGCGAAGCTGCCTACAAAAGCCGAACATTCTTCACGCTGTGCAATTACGAGCAAATTATGCCCGACAGTGAAACGATCATGGGCTCGTTCCAGCCCGATATCATCATCCTCGACGAGGCGCAGCGCATCAAGAATTGGAGAACCAAGACGGCCAGCGCGGTCAAGAAGCTGCGCAGTCGCTACGCGTTTGTTCTAACGGGTACGCCGCTGGAAAACCGAATCGATGAAGTCTATTCGATTGTTCAGTTTCTAGACCCCGATCTGCTTGGGCCGCTTTTTCGATTCAACCGCGACTTCTACACACTTGATGAGCGCGGAAAAGCGGTTGGCTATCGGAACCTTGATGAATTGAACCGGCGGATCTCGTCCGTCATGCTCAGACGACGCAAACTGGATGTGGAAAGCGAGCTTCCGGACCGGACGGACAACACCTACTTCGTGCAGATGACGAAAGCTCAATGGAGCATTTACGACGACTACGAGCGTGTCGTCAAGCGCTTGTCCGCTGCCGCGAAAGAACGTCCGCTGTTTTCTGATGAATTCAAGCGGCTCCAGATGTGCCTTGGGTGCATGCGCATGGTATGCGACACCCCGGCAATCCTCGACCAAGACAAGCCCTACGACTGCCCCAAGCTGGATGAGCTTGAGAAGCTGCTGCCGGAATTGCTCGAAGAGCCGCACCGGAAAATCATCATCTTCTCTGAGTGGATCGCCATGCTGGAACTGGTTCGGACATTTGCGATCGAGTCGGAGTGGGATTTTGCGTGGCATACGGGCAGCGTTCCCCAACAGCGCCGCCGCAACGAAATAAAGCGCTTCAGGGAAGACCCCGAATGCCGTCTTTTCCTGTCTTCGGAATCGGGCGGAGTAGGTCTTAACCTGCAAGTCGCCGACACGGTCGTCAATCTTGATCAGCCCTGGAATCCGGCACGACTGGAGCAACGAATCTCGCGCGCCTGGCGCAAGCACCAAACCCGTCCGGTGAGCGTTATCAACCTCGTCAGCGAAGACACCATCGAGCATCGGATGCTGGGCTTGCTTCATGCGAAAAGAACGGTTGCACAAGGCGTCATCGATGGCCAAGGCGATTTGTCTGAAATGGATCTGCCGAGCAGTCGCGACGGATTTTTGGAAAAGCTTTCTGAGGTGCTTGGCAGCGACAAGCCAAGCCGCGCGCAAAGATATCAGCCGCAGTCGCCGCTTGACAAGCTAGCGGATTCGATCGTCGGTCGGTGCGGGGCGATGCTCAAGCATGTTTTCGCCGGCAAGCAGAACGTGTTGATCATCATCGATATCGCGCCTGACGAGGTTGCGAAAATCGAAAGTGAGCTTGCTCAGTTGACCGATTTGTCGCTGAATGTGATCGACGTTGCAACCTACCAGTCGATGCACCGGTTGGCGCAAACCGGCATGATCAAGCTGCCGACTGCGGAGATGCGTGAATTGTTTCCGCGCTCTGACGGCACCACGACCGAACGCGATGACACGCACATTCGAACGGCGATCAAGCTCATTGAGCGAGCCGAGCGCAAGCTGAAAGCGGCCTTGCTGCTCGAGGGCGGCGGGTTTCTTGAAGAGGCGCTGGCTCCAGCCAAGGACGCGGCTTGTGGTGCAGTATCCGCGCTTGCTCTATTCCGCAAGCACGATGACCCCGAAACTTATGAGGGTGCCGTCGAATACTTGCTCGGCGATGGCGCGCGAAATGATGCGCCGCCCGGCGTTGTATCCTTGTTGATGGATGGTGAAGCCAATAGTGCGGCTATCGAAGCGGCGAAGAGCGCAATCGACTGGGTTCGCGGTGCAATCGCCCATCCGTCAGCGTGAGCGCCGGCATGCTGCCGGATGCGATGATCCTGTCGTGCCCTTGAGCAGTCTGGCCACCATTTGCGGCGGGTATCGATTGCAAGCAAGGTTTCACAGATTGTGCTGATGGAAGCGCAGGCCTGTTCGAGTTGCCGCATATCCGCTGCCATGCAACTTATCCGCTGGATGAAGTTCTATATAGGTGCGCCATTTTGAGCCGGTCAGAAGCATCATCCATAGCTATCAAATCTTGACGCACCAAAGTTGATGAAACAAACTTTAGCCACCATTCATGGACTGGCGGCGGCTGTTGCAATAGGTTTCAATGGCGCCTTCATGATGCCAGCCGCAGCGCAATACGAGCCGAACGTCGAGCCGGTCCACGCGGTCGCGATGCATGGCGAGCCGAAGCATGGTCGTGATTTTACCCATTTCGACTTCGTCAATCCCGATGCACCTAAGGGCGGCAAGATGCGATTCGGCGCCCAGGGCACCTTCGATTCGTTTCATCCGTTCATTCCCAAGGGCTTGGCCGCGTCAACCGGCTCAGTGGAGACGCTGATGGTTGGCAATCCAGAAGAGGTGTTCACCAACTACGGCCTGATCGCCGAAACCGTCGAGATGCCGCCGGATCGGTCTTGGGTGATCTTCAACATCAACGAGCGCGCCAGATGGCATGACGGGGAACCGATTACTGCCGATGACGTGGTCTGGTCGTTCAACACGCTGATCGAACATGATCCCGACTATGCGAGATACTATTCGGATGTAGAACTGGCCGAGAAGCTTGGACATCTGCGCGTCGGTTTCACTTTCAAGACCGATCAAAATCGTGAGCTGCCGCTGATCCTTGGCCAATTGCCGGTCCTGCCAAAGCATTACTGGGCAGATCGGGACTTTTCAAAAACCACGCTTGAACCCCCATTGGGAAGCGGTCCCTATCGCGTGAAGGATTTCGAGCCTGGCCGCTATGTGGAGCTGGAGCGCGTCAATGACTATTGGGGGGCTGATCTGCCGGTCAATCGCGGCATGAGCAACTTTGATCAGCGTCGTACCGACTACTATCGTGACGACACTGCGATACGCTTGGCCTTGAAGGCGGGTAAGATCGATTTTAGATGGGAAAATCAGGCAAAAGCTTGGTCCGCCGACTATGATGTCCCGGCTGTTCACAACGGCTGGCTGAAAAAGGAGCTAGCTCCGCATAGTCGTCCGACAGGCATGCAGGCGTTTGTCATGAATACCCGCCGCGCCATGTTTGCCGACATTCGGGTGCGCGAAGCGCTTGCCCACGCGTTCGACTTCGAGTGGTCGAACCATCTGCTGTTTCATGATCTTTACAGTCGCACTGAGAGCTACTTTTCCAATTCCGAATTCGCTGCAACCGGGCGTCCTCAGGGAGAGGAGCTCGAAATCTTGAGCCGATTCAAGGATCAGTTGCCCTCGGAGGTGTTTGAGGGGCCGTACAGGGCTCCAAAGACGGATGGAAGCGGCTGGCCGCGGGAAAACTTGAAAATCGCTTCAGATCTGCTTGACGAGGCAGGCTGGGTGATTCAGGATTTAAAGCGGGTCAATGTTCAAACAGGTCGGCGCCTTGAATTTGAGATTCTTCTGGTAAGCCAGGCTTTTGAGCGAATAGTTCTGCCGTTTGCCCGCAATCTCGCAAAGCTAGGTATTGATGCCAGCATCCGGCTGGTTGATCGAAGCCAGTATCGAAATCGTCTTGGGACGTATGACTTCGACATGATTGTCAGTGGCTGGGGGCAATCGGAGTCGCCAGGCAACGAGCAGCTGTACTTCTGGTCATCTGCCGCTGCAGACGCGCCGCATAGCAGGAATCTTGCAGGAATCAAGGATCCGATCGTCGATGAATTGGTCGACCTTCTGATCAATGCTCCAGACCGCGAATCCCTCATAATGCGGACACGCGCCCTGGACCGCGTGCTTCTTGCCGGGCACTATGTCATTCCCAACTGGCACTCGAAGCAGGATCGCATGCTTTACTGGGATCGGTATTCCAGACCTTTGTCGCCCATGAAAGATGGTGAAAGCACCTCTCGGTGGTGGTTCGATTCTGCAAAGGCGATGGCGCTCGAACAAGCGATGGCGAGCGATGTCTCGATCGCTTCGGGCGAGGAGCCAATTTCGACACAATCGACGACTTGGATCGCCGCGGTCGCGATTGCGGCATTTATGCTCATGATGTGGCGCATGCGGCGAAAGCGTCGGGGAGCGAGTCGGTGATTGCCTACATCATTCGGCGGTTGCTGCTGATCATTCCGACGTTGTTCGCCATCATGGTGATCAATTTCGTTGTCATCCATATTGCTCCTGGGGGGCCGGTCGAGCAGGTAATCGCGCAATTGACTGGGACAGGCGGCGATATTGTCGAGAGGGTTACCCGCACCGGAACCGGCGAGCTGATCGAGCAGGGCACGACGACTGATGCGGCAACTGCCCAGCAAAACGCGAGCAAATACCGCGGCGCACAGGGTTTGGATCCGGAGTTTATCGCTGAATTGGAAAAGCGCTTCGGCTTTGACAAGCCGTTGCATGAACGGTTCTTCGAAACCATCAAGAACTATCTGCTTTTTGATTTTGGAGAGAGCTTTTTTCGAGATGAATCGGTGACAGACCTGGTTTTGGACAAGATGCCTGTCTCTATTTCACTCGGGCTATGGACCACGCTGCTGGTCTATTTGATATCGATTCCGCTAGGGGTGCTCAAGGCGGTACGCGATGGTAGCGACTTCGATGGGTGGACAACCGTATTTTTGATTATCGGCACAGCGATTCCGGGTTTTCTTTTTGCAGTCTTTTTGCTGGTTATCTTTGCAGGCGGCAGCTACCTTGATTGGTTTCCGCTTGGCGGGCTAGTGTCTGACAATTTCGAGGAGTTGTCCTGGCCCGCGAAAATCGCCGACTATTTCTGGCACATCACATTGCCCGTTTTAGCAATGGTGATTGGCGGGTTTGCCGGATTGGCCATGCTAACCAAGAATTCATTTCTCGACCAGATCAATCAGCAATACGTTATCACTGCCCGTGCAAAGGGGCTTACCGAACGCCGGGTGCTTTACGGACATGTTTTTCGAAACGCGATGCTGATCGTGATAGCGGGCTTTCCTGGCGCATTCGTCAGCATTCTATTTACCGGCTCGCTGCTCATCGAGATCATTTTTTCACTGGACGGATTGGGCTTGCTGGGATTCGAAGCCGCGTTCAACCGCGACTATCCGGTGATGTTCGCCACTTTGTACTTTTTCTCCTTGCTGGGCTTGTTGATGAACTTGATTGGCGATCTGATGTACATGGTCATTGATCCGCGGATCGATTTTGAAGCGCGGGAGGTCTGACATGAATTCGAACGTTGCGATGCCGGTTGATGCCAAGCCCAAATTCCTTGGAATGGAGATCACGCCGCTTGCGCGGCGGCGGTTGGACAGCTTTCTCGCCCATCGCCGCGGATACTGGTCCTTATGGATATTCATGTCCTTGTTCGTCGTGGCGCTATTCGCTGAGCTGATTGCGAACGACAAGCCGTTCATCGTCAGCTACAACGGCAGTTTGTATGCGCCTGTGTTCGAAGCCTATCCTGAAACCGCATTTGGCGGGGATTTCGAAACCGAGGCCGACTACAGCGACCCGTATGTTCAAAAGCTGATTGCGGACGATGGCTGGATGATCTGGCCATTGATCCGCTATAACCATCGCTCGGTTGCGTGGGATTTGCCAAGCCCTGCGCCGACTGCGCCTGACAGCAAGCACTGGCTTGGGACTGACGATCAGGCGCGTGACGTTGCGGCGCGACTGATTTACGGATTCAGGATATCGGTGCTGTTCGGCTTTACTTTGACGGTAATCAGCGCGGCTATCGGCGTAGCTGCCGGTGCGGTTCAGGGGTACTTTGGCGGTTGGCTGGATTTGCTGTTTCAGCGTTTCATCGAGGTTTGGGCTGGGTTGCCGACGCTTTATTTGCTGATAATTCTTGCCAGTGTGGTCGAACCGAACTTCTGGTGGCTGCTTGGCCTGCTTTTGCTGTTTTCATGGATGGGCTTTGTCGGCGTGGTGCGCGCCGAGTTTCTTCGCGCCCGCAATTTCGACTACGTGCGCGCAGCGCGCGCGCTCGGAGTGCCCGATTCACGAATCATGTTCAAGCATGTCCTGCCAAACGCCATGGTTGCGACGTTGACGTTCATGCCCTTTACTTTGGCCGGATCGGTGACGGTGCTGACATCGCTTGATTTTCTCGGCATCGGCTTGCCGCCTGGCTCGGCATCGCTGGGGGAGCTGCTGGCGCAGGGCAAGGCGAATCTGCAAGCGCCTTGGCTAGGGCTGACAGGATTTTTTGTGATCCTGATCATGCTGAGCTTGCTGATGTTTATCGGCGAGTCGGTTCGCGATGCCTTTGATCCGCGCAAGAATGTGGCCTGATGAGCGCGGCATCCAACTCAGGCCCGCTCGTTCGGATCAGCGACCTTTCGGTTTCGTTCAGAACGGTCGCGGAGACGACCGCAGCGGTTGACGGGGTCGGTTTCGAGATTGATGCCGGACAGACTGTCGCAATTGTCGGCGAAAGCGGGTCGGGGAAATCGGTTACCGCGTTGTCGATCATGCAGCTGCTGCCCTACCCCAGCGCATTTCATCCTTCCGGCAGCATCTGCTACCGGGGCGCTGAGCTGATCAATGCGCCTGAAGCGGTGATGCAGAAATATCGCGGAAACCGGATCAGCATGATTTTTCAAGAGCCGCAAACTTCATTGAATCCGTTGCACACGATTGCGCGACAGATCGGTGAGACTTTGATTATTCACAAAGGCATGAGCAAGCCGCAAGCCCGCGACCGTTCGCTTGACTTGCTGGATCTGGTCGGAATTCAAAATGCATCGGAGCGTCTCGATGCCTACCCGCATCAGCTATCGGGCGGACAGCGGCAAAGAGTGATGATTGCCATGGCGCTTGCGAACGAGCCGGGGCTGCTGATTGCCGATGAACCGACGACGGCGCTTGATGT
Source organism: Arenicellales bacterium (assembly GCA_965214875.1). Taxonomy (GTDB): domain Bacteria; phylum Pseudomonadota; class Gammaproteobacteria; order Arenicellales; family JAJDZL01; genus CBDAUN01. The sequence continues at coordinate 749,335 of OZ243980.1, forward strand.
CACGACGCAGGCGCAGATCCTGAAGCTGCTTCGCGATTTGCAGCGGCAATTGAATATGGCGTTGCTTCTGATCAGTCACGATCTGAATATCGTCCGCAAGATGGCCGACGAGATCCATGTCATGCGTGCCGGCAAATTCGTGGAATCAGGCAAGCGCGAAGCGGTGTTTCATTCGCCTCGGCATGACTACACCAGAATGCTGCTCTCGGCGGAGCCTTCGGGGCGCTCGGGCAAGCCTTCCGACGATGCGCGGGTGGTTATGGAAACTGAATCAATGCGCGTTTGGTTTCCGATACGCAAAGGCGTATTTCGAAGGGTGGCGGATCATGTCAAAGCGGTCGAGGGCGTTAGCATTGCGGTCCGCGAAGGCGAGACGGTCGGCATCGTCGGCGAATCCGGCTCCGGCAAGACTTCTTTGGCCTTGGCGATGCTTCGGCTGATATCGAGTCGAGGCCGGATCCAATTCGAAGGCCGCGATATTCAAGGGCGGCTGTCGAAGGAGCTTCGCGAATTGCGCAGCAGGATGCAGATCGTGTTTCAAGATCCCTACGGCAGTTTAAGTCCTCGCATGACCGTTGCCGGAATTATCGAGGAGGGATTGCGCATTCACAGCGGCGAAATGGCTGCGCCCGAGCGCGAGCGGCTTGTCATCGCAGCTTTGCGTGAAGTCGGAATGGAGGCTGAGGTGCGGCATCGGTATCCGCATGAGTTTTCCGGAGGCCAGCGTCAGCGCATTGCCATTGCTCGGGCGATTATTCTAAAGCCGAAGCTTGTGGTGCTGGATGAGCCGACATCGGCGCTTGATCGTTCAGTGCAATCGCAGATTATTGAGTTGTTGCGGGAGTTGCAGCGCAAGCATGCTTTGGCATACATCTTCATCAGTCATGATCTGTCGGTTGTCCGCGCCATGGCGAGTTCGATTGTCGTGTTGCGGGATGGTCGGGTCGTGGAGCAGGGAACGACCGATCAAATTTTCGACCAGCCCTCCGATCCTTATACGCAGGCTCTTATTTCGGCAGCGATGGACCTCGAGGTTGATAGCGAGCGGGAACATTTCATCGCGGAATAGTAGCCGGGGCCTGATTGCGGCAGCACAATAGCGGTGCAGGGAAGATTGAGTGAATCCCTTGCATCATGGTCGGTTGCTTGACATTTGATGCTTTTGGCAGGTCGAAGTTTGCTGAAAATCTGCCATGCCTGGATTGTCAACTCTCCGAGGCTGGACTTTCGCGATCGCGCCGTGCTAGGATCGACGGCGTTGCTAGGTTGCAGCGGGATGCGATGAATCTTTCTGAGCTTGGGATTGCGGCGATCGGGAGGCGCGTTTCAGCGCACTGATGGATGGATCTCCATCGGCTCTGAAAGGTGCCGCCGAGGGCCGGCTTTGAGCCCGGGAACGCAGCCTGTGGCACCGGTCTAGCGCGAATAGAGTGGTGTCCGGCCAAGCTGGAGCCGGTTTGCTTGCCGCCATCCTTTTCCAGTCCGCGGCACTGTCGTGCGCTTGAACGAAGACCGGCCTGTGGGCTCTGCGCAAAACAATCTTGACAAAAAAATGAAAGCATGATATAGTATCTCGAGAATTAACTAATTTGAGGATGTTGAAAAATGAACCGTCTCACAAGAAAATGCATTCTGTCGTTCCCGTTGTTGCTTGCCGCCTTGCTGGCCCCGCAGTTCGCGGTCGCCTTCTGGGTTGAGGACAATCCCGAGTTACGGCTCTATTTGAGCAATGGCCATTGCCGCCAGCCCTACCAGCCTGCCGAACCCATTGTTACGCTGTCCCAGGCGGTCAAGGAGGGCGAGACCGTCGTGTTCAAAATCACAAAGCCCCGCGCGACCTATGCCGCGGTTCGCTACCAGTTTCGCACTAAGGACGGCACGGCCAATGCCGAGGACTATGTGCCGAAAACGGGAGCCGTGACTTTCAACCGGCACCAGACCGTCAAGGAGGTCAGGGTCGAAACCCGCCGGGACCATCGCAGGGAAGGCCCCGAAACGTTCGCGCTGGTGTTGCATTCCCCGCGGGTGAACTGGACGCCGGACTGGCCCGATGCTAGGAACTGGAAGACACCCTACCAGGACTGTCCTAGCAAATGGTATGAAAAGTTCGACCGCCTGCCCCGCACCCGCATCATCAATGCTACGATTGTTGATCCGACAGGCACCTCCTACGAGGCTCAGAAATACGGCTCGAGTCATAGCGGCACGGTCTGGGGCGAATAGGGGAGGCTGGCGACGCAAGGCGGCCATGCCCGCCGAGCCAATCGGTTCGGCATCTCCATCGCCGCCTTGACCTCGCCGCCGCGGCGCGGTCTCGCAAGGTGTCATAGTGCCGTCATGATTTTCCGCTTTGGGGGCGCGCCAAGATCCGCGCGGTGCTGGCGCGCGAGCGCGGCTTCGCGCCCAGCGCGTCCGCCACCGCAACCTGCGCCACAAGATTCCTCGACCGCCTGATCTGCCAGGCACCGTTCGACCTCGAGTCGGTGCAGGTCGACGGCGGCAGCGAGTCCGCGGCCGAGTTCGAGATCGCCTGCCGGCGGCGCGGCATCGCGCTGTTCGCGCTGCCGCCCAAAAGACCCATTTGCAACGGCTGCGTCGAGCGCGCCAACGCGGCCGGCCGCTGCGAGTCCCACCAGTCCTGCGCTGGCGAGCTGAGCGTCGGCGCCCTGAACGTCGAGCTGGCCAAATTCGAGCGCTTCTACAACGCCTATTGGCCGCACCAGGCACTCGGGCAAACGGTACCCATGCAGGCGTATAATGAAAACTTCAACCAAAGCGCGCTTGCTGCCTGAAAAGTCTTTGCAGAAACTATCATTCAAAAGACTGACGACCATCATCGCCGCGCCGGTGGCTCTGACCGCGCCGGCGGCAGTCCAGGCCCAGACCGAATGCACACTCAAGGATGTCAAGCTGACCCAGGTTCTTCCAATGAACGGAGCCCTCTTTATGAAGCAGGCCGCGGTCGCAATCAGGCCATCATCGGCGTGGAATTCCCGACCACCTGCCCCGTCCGGACCAAGCCGCTGACGGTCTGCGTCGATCTGTGGGATACGACCGCCTGCCCGCCGGGCGCGCCGGTAGCCAGTTGTGACGGGTCCATCCGCGGCAGCACCGGGTTTCTGCTGACCGCCGGATGGGAGCGCGACCGCGGCCCGACGGTCTGCAATACGACATTCTTTACAAACCCCGGAACAATCCAACACCAACTCCATTTCCTGTTCAACGTTCAGGATGACAGCGTCAAGGCGGACCGCCAGAACTATCTCATCGTGCTCATGCACAACTCGAACTCGTACCAGGTCTTGCGGATTCCCATCGTGGATGATGACTGACCCGCGTCGGGCGGCCTCTGATTGCCTTGTCCACACTGGGTTTTTCGGCAATTTTCAAACTGAGACACTACCGGTTTTTTGTCGCCGGAGGCAGTGCCCGATGGCTGGGCGACCGCTCAGCGCCTCGGTCAAGCGGGATGCGCTTTCGTGGTGGTGCCGGCCATCCGCGGAGAGGCAGAACGCCGGAAAATCGCTCAGGACAAGATGCTTCTGGAGCAGAGCAGAGTTCTATTGAATGACATTTATCCTTTCTCATCATTGATTTAAATCGAATTCGCCCTGCTGAAGAATACGCTTACGGTCCAGGCAATTAGGAAAATGTTTTCCTGAAATGACAGCCATTTGAAAATGCTAATCTCATCATGAGAACTGCTGGTGACGAACAAATCACGGTGATAACAAGCGATTTTCTGCTACAATCGAAGCGGTCTGGCTATCGTCCATTGGTTGTGCTAATTGTTTAACCAAAGCATTTTTTCCGTGTTCCCGTTGCATCTAGAAGAAAAATGGACAGAGTAGATATCATCGAGGTAAAAGAGCAGAGGACATACACGCTTGTGATTGCCTCTATCGGCTGGGTGTTGCTGTTGACCGTTACGATGTTGGCGAGCGTGTGGGCGGTGAACTCCCGGTTTGACACGATCGTTGATCGCATGGACCATAAGTTTGAGATGGTCGATAATCGTTTAGATCGACTCGAAGCTCGAATGGATTCGCTCGAAGCTCGAATGGATTCGCTCGAGACCCGAATGGATTCGCTCGAGGCCCGAATGGAGTCGATTGAAACCCAGTTGCAGTTGGTACTCTCATCACTTGCAGCACTCACTGATGCTAGTCGTGCTTCAAGCGAATATCCAGTCATCAAGAGGCTGCAATGATTGGGTTGGTGGTCACGCATTTGTCGTTTGCTGTGCGCATCGGTCACAGGCCAATAGGATGACCCTGCTGGCATTTTGATCCGACCCACTTTTACGGGCTTGTTTGATGAGACGGCAATTCGTGTCAATTCAGCAAAGCACGGTTGCGGGATTGGCTTTGAACAGCAAATTACGCTATCTTAGTCGGCTATAATCAGGTTCCAGTTGGAAGCGAGTGCCGCTGTTTTGCCTTTCGAGGTGCGGATAGCGAAGTGTCATTATCGATTCCTCAAGTGCCGTGATTGGGCATTTAGCGTTTTTGCGGTTTCGGGATAGCCGCTAGTTTTCTCATCTGCTCCGGCAAAGCTAGCCTCGCAAAGAGGCTTTCGGGTCGTTAGCTCAGTTGGTAGAGCATCTGACTTTTAATCAGGTGGTCGCAGGTTCGATTCCTGCACGACCCACCAACTCCCTTTCGCAATTGGATTCTTGTCCGTTGAAAAAATCGATCTAACTTTGGTCCGTAGCAATTGAGTGTGAGCGAAAGGGCGGCGATTTAGTTGCTTGCTATTGCGTTTGACACGTAGCCGGAGCATGGCCGGTGGCAGACTTGAGCGAGATGCGGACGGAAGTGATAGATGGTTGAATGGAGTATCGGATTTCCGCGCCGACAAGTCTCATTGCGTTAATGCAATCGAAAACCTTCCTAGTATCCGCTGAACTTGGCAGCGAATTGAATTCGATTGCTCGCACTTGCTATACGCTTAGCTTTTGTGCCGGAGATATTGTCAAAAGTAGTGCTTGACTGGGGTTGAAAAAACTGGTGCAACTGGTCTGACAGTAGATTCGAAGAAAAACTGCAGTCAGCCAGAGAGGCATGCCGCTCGTGAACAAGAACAGCGCTGTTTCGCTTGAAGCGCACGACAATTTGGCTGAGCTGCTAGCACTGGAGGTCGGGGCCGCGCGTTCGCCGCCCGCTACGACCAGGTCGAAAGGCCGGACGGCCTCAGGACGGTGGTTCGAAGCGGCTGCCGGCCGCGGCGCGAGATCCAGACCGGGGCGGAACTGGTATCGGTGCGGATTCCCAAGACCAGCTCGCACAACGGCGTTCCGTTCGGCACTGGTTCCGTCGCATGCAGGAAAGGGCCGCGAGCGTCGAGTTTTTCGTGTTGTGGCTATATCTGGAGGGCGTGTCCAAGCGGCTTGACGACCGCGCTTCTGGAACCGGAACTCGAACCGCAATCCACATCCTTGTAGCGAGGTGCTAAAAGTCTTGTCGCCAAGCGGCGACTACTTGGCTTTCCAGTTGCGAATGTCGAACGTGACCGGGATCTTTTACAATTGAGCTCTTAACTGAAAAGCGTTTCCGGTTTCCATTGAGGCGGTCCCAGCGAACCGCAAAGCTGACTTCCCGCCCGCTCGGGCTTAGGCTGGCTTTGACGTTCGATTTTAGCACCGCCCCTTCATGATTTCGCCCCACCGGCACCGAAAAGTCCGCTTTTCCATTCTCAACCCTTAAACTTTGAGATAATTCAAATGCAATAGAATTTTTAGAGTCTATTGCATTCGCACTCTTTATGGCAAAAGCACTCGTAGTAATCGGAGACATCTTTTTGATCATTCCAGAGCTGTATTCAGGATTGAATATTCCCAGCTCCGCCTCACCGGTAAGCCGCCAGTCGCCAAGCTTGACGCTGGTTCCAGCGCCAAAGAATACAGAGTTCGACGCCATTTCGCCGAATGCCCCAGAACTATTGGACTGAAGCAAGGAGCTTCTTTCAGAAATAGCGCCTAGGGTTAGATAGGATGGCAATGCAAATGAAGGTAAATAAGACACTGCCAAACCCATTGTCGGCATGCTTTGTGAAGCGTTGTCCGGAGTGGCAAAAAAGGCGAGAGCCAAATTATTGCCGCTGTCAAAAGACGCAGTCAGCGAACCTTTTGCCAAGCCTAAGTGACCGGATGAGCGACCACTTGAATTGAAGTGGAGCCTTGACGGCGCGAACTCCCACATAGCACTGCCATATTTTTCGGTCGCCTTCTTGCCAGCGACCTCCTCATTCATAAAGTGATGCAAGGATTCGGAAAGGTCGCTAGTGCCGGATGAGCCTATGAAGTCACTCAAATCAAACCAAAATGGCGCATTGAGGCGATCGAACGCCACGACTTCGTATGTATTCAGCGAACGTTGGAGAGCATCACCGAATGCCGTGCCTAGTTGCAAGCCGGTATTTGTCAGACTGTGACCGGAACTGTTCACCGAAGCGCTGTTAGTGATAACCGGATTGCCGACGATGCTGGTTGCCGCGCCAAGATCCATCAAACCTTGGCCGTACGTAGAGCGATTCGCATACTTGCCGCTTTTGTTCGCCGTGGCGAAAAGGCGCGCAACCAGCTGCGTATTGGACAATTGGCTGCGAAAAACGTTTTTCATCAGAGCCAGCCCGCCAGTGACGAACGGTGCGGCGAAAGATGTGCCGCTAGTTCGGGCCACCCCCCTGCGCACCAAATTCCGGCTTACTTGACCAGGATTGTTCGGGTCTTCCGCCGCACCGTAAGTCGTTGTGCTCACCCGATGCCCGGGGGCGGAAATGCACCAGTTTGCCGCTATGCCGCATCGGTTTGAAAAACCGGCTATGTCGCCGCCGGCATCAACCGCCACGACGGCAATCGAATGTCCTCGCAGTTCATCGATTCTCGCCATCATGCCGGCGAGAATCTCTGGCGAGGTCGCGATTGCCTTGCCACCAGAGCAAGTGCCAGACAAAGGATTTGCGACACAGTTGCGATCGCGTGCATTGCCTGCCGCCCATACCAGAATTGTTTTGTTTCCGGATTGCGCTTGTGCCAGTGTGGCTATAGTTTGCGCAAAATTTTGACGAATTTGCTGCCCTGAATATGCCGAAATTGTGCCAGCATAGCCAAAGCTCAAATTCAGAAAATCAATTCTCTTCGATAGTGCATTTGCAAATATCGCGTTCTGAGAGCTGTCTCGTTGTTGCAAAACGCTCAGATTTATCGGGGAGTAGTCTCCACCGCCAGATCCAAGTGGAATCGAGATCACCTCAAGCGTCACGCCCCATGAGACTCCATGAAAATGAGCATTCTGAATTCCCGGTGAGCCGCTCCAGACATCGGTTCCTTTGACGTTCGAGATAATGCTTGCAACAGCAGTGCCGTGTGAACGGCTATCTGTACTTCGCCAGTTCGCTGGGGTTTCATCCATGCTCCCGCTCAGATGGGATTCGGATATCAAGTTTTGATTGAAAGCCGGCGAGTGCTGATCAATGCCTGAATCAATGATCCCGACCTTCACTCCGCCTCCTGGTGAGGATGCTTCCGCAGCGCCTCGTTTGAGCTCGAGATTCGCATAGGCGACCTCGGCATTAATCAAGTCCAGTCCGTACTGATTTGAAAAATTCGGATGCGACCTGTAGCGGCTTGCAAGTTGATCACGCCTTTTCCTGTATTCACTAACCGTTATCTCTCCGTGCGAGCGGGTGACTACCTTTGTCGCGGTCGAAAGTGTCGGACTGGGGCCGGGGCTCGTCCTGCTTTCTCCGCCACCGCCCCCTCCGCCGCCACAGGCGGTTAGGAGAACACACAATAGAATGGGGTAAGGGAGTGAGGAAATATGTTGAAAGGGCGTTTTTCTCAATTGACTGCCTTTCGCAAGCCCATGGATCAATGCATTTAAAAAGTAGTCGCCAGCTATTGACGCAATCGAAAAAGTTGCGTATTTGGCCGTTCAACGTCGAAAACTATTTTACAGGATGATCAAGCGGTCGAGGCGGTTAACGGTTGCGCGTCGCTGCGAGCATGAGCTGTCCGAAGCCGGTCTGGACGAAACTAAGACCAAGGCGGCTCGCGAAGTGAATTTCTTGCTGGCCGATTCGATTTTGCAGGGCTGAATATTCATCAGCCTCGCTTATGACGGAAGGATTTTCGGCTCTGGCAAGTCTTTTTTGTTAAAGCATGGCATGCGGCATACATGCCCAAGACCATGAACCGGTTTTTGACGACTTCAATCAGGCATCCGGAAACTGAACCTGCGATACGCTGCAAGAGTATCAATTTCCGTACCAGAAAGAGGCTAGATGTTAAATTGCGGGCATCTGGATGCGGTGCGAATTTTTCGCTAGCTGTGCCACTGCAACGAGCGCAGTGCGGTTTGACGGGCAATCCTGCCGGCTCTTGCTGCCTTTGCCAGCGATATTTGGTTCAGCATAGGTGACCGGATAGCTCATCAGGCTAGCGGCAGTATTGCCTGCGCAAGCCGAGGCATGCCATCTAAGCGAAAGCGATTGCTCGCGCAAAATATCGAAAATATTAATATTACCTAGTGTCTGCCAGAAAACCTCTGATTTCAAGTATCGGCCGGTGCCGGGGGAGCGCAAGGCGCGGCTGCCGCGACGGCGGCGAGGGTCGGAATGCAGCAGCGGGCATCCGAATGCGACAAAAAATGGCGCATAAGAGGATTGCGGGCGGCATCCGCCCAGGCGGGCGCCTCCGGCAGCCGGATCGTCGCTTGGAAACGGGTTCGGAGACGCTAGGCGGCGCGCAGGCGCGCGCGGCGGGCGAGCCGCTTGCGCTCCTGGTCCCGCAGCAGCCGCCCGAGCCGCTCGGGGTTCGCCGCCAGCGCCGACAGCGCCGCCGCCCGCTCGAAGCCCCGCTCGCCATGGGCGCGCACCCGCCCGAGCCCGCAATGCTCCAGATGATTGATGGCCGATTCCACCGCCGGATGCTGCCGGCGCGCCGCCTGGAACCATTCCCGGCCCTCGCGCGCCGAAGCCTCGGCATTCGGCCGGCCCTTGGCCGGCAGCGCGCACTCGTCGAGCATCCCGCCGAGCTCGGCCTGGTTCGCCGGCGAGTGGAAGCCGCGGTCGAAGCTGCAGGCCCGAAGGTCGGCGAACCGCTCCATCGCCCCCTCGACCAGCGCCGCCGCATGGCCGGCGTCGCCGCCCTGCCACATGATCCGGCGGTGCAGGATGAACCGGCGCTGGTCCTCGACCACGGCGACCGGCACACCCAGCTCCTGGCGCACGCCGGCCTTGCCCTCGGCCACCCAGCGGGTGTGCGGCTCGAAGATCGAGAACACCTTCTCGCCGTGCGCGATGGTCTCGCCCCCGAGCAGCCGGCGCCTAGCCTGCTCGAGCTGGCGGCGCGCATGGCCAAGATAGCCCTCGAGCTCGCATGCCAGCGCGTGCCCGCAGGCCGTCAGCGTCGCCTCGGCGCGCCCGGCCAGGCGGGCGCTCAGCGACAAATGCCGCTCGACCCGCCCAGGATGCTTGCGGCTGCGCCTCGACACGCGCACCCGGTCGAACCGCTTCTTGACCTGCCGCGATAGATGCTCATGCTGTCGCCAGCCGCCGAGGCCGGCGCTGTCCGCCAGCCTGGCCGCGGTGCGCACCGCGCAGCGCAGCGCGTCCCGCAGCAGATTGACATCGGTCGGATAGTGCGCGTCGGTCTCCACGCAGAACGAACCGGCCCGCCCGCGCAACGGCTCGCCAGGCTTTTTTCCGGCCGCCTTGCGGCCCGACTCGGCCACCAGCCGCCCGATCCCGGACAGCAGCTTCGGACCCGAAAGCGAGACGTTGTCGACCGCCGTCTGCTGCTCGCAGGCATGCCCGAGCGCCGGCGAGTGCCCCGGCATCCGGCGCACCAGCCCGTCATGATTGGCCATGTGCGCCAGCCGGTCGAAGTCGCAGCCGAGCCCCTGCTTGAGTACGCCAAGCACCAGAATGCGCCAAAGGTCCATGCCCGGCCGGCCGGTGTCCTTGCGCGCCGCCGGCGCAAGGCCTTGCTTGCGCAGAGATGCCGCAGGCCGAGCAGGATGGCCGGGATGTCGTCGCGCGACTTGGCGCCGGTGTGGATGTTCTCGATCGGCACGGCGCCGAGCTCGAGCTGGGCGGAGTGGGCCAAGCGCATCGCTTTTTCCTCGAAGATTGCGGCGAAACGGGGCGTTTCGCCCCATTTCGGCGGGAAATCCGCGCTGTCCGCGAATTCTTCGCCGCCGCCGCTCGCCGCTAAGCAATTGTTTTCAATCAGCAACGATATCACATTTTGGTTTTCTGGCAAGCACTACCTAATTTCTAAGACCATGAATCGCCAGTGTGTTTTCAGCAGGGCGAATTCGATTTAAATCAATGATGAGAAAGGATAAATGTCATTCACTGAAACTCTGCTCCAGAAACGTTTTGCCCTGAATGATTTTCTGGCGTGCTGCCTCCTCGCGGATGACCGGCACCGCCTCGAAAGCGTGGCTTGCGTCAGAAAAGCTCCTGAAACACGGCTTATGTTAAGTGGCAATTAGGTAATATTATCAAATACATAGATGGTCAAACGTTTCAAACAGCCAGAATTCCGTCTGGTTTGCGTTACAATGTAACGCCGAAATGTTGCTTCTCGTGAATTGGCGGGAAACGATATGCACATAATGTTAAACGTGCTGTAAGCCGGTTCAGCGACTGGCGGACAGCTTCAGGAAATAAAGCGGGGAGTAGTTTATGGACGATCAATTGGGAGCGCTCGTTGTAATTTTTACCGAGTTCTACTACTGGCTTACTGTGGTCATCATGTTCCTGATTCATGTCGGGTTTTGCATGTACGAAGTGGGCGCTTCGCGGCGCAAGAACCACGTCCACACACTGATGAAGAACACGATGCTGATTCCATTGGTGACGATCACGTTCTTTTTCTTTGGATGGTGGATCTACTTTGCGTTTCCGAACGGTCCTGGGATCATCGGCGGGCTGGTCGAAGCGCCGCATGCGACTCCGAACAGTCAGCTCATGGCTGCCCATATGGGTGCCGGTGCTGATGGATGGGAGCGTATCAACGGCGTGTTTTGGGCGGCATTTCTGCTGTTTTCATGGACTGCGGCATCAATCGTGTCGGGTTCCGTGATCGAGCGAATTCAGTCCGGTGCGTTTTGGATTCTCGCAGTTGCCATCGGCTCCGTCTTCTGGATCATTGATGCAGCTTGGGGATGGCATGCGGAAGGCTGGATGGTACAGTTGCTTGGCTATCATGATGCCTATGCTTCAGGCGTAATCCATGCGATTGCTGGAGGCTTTGCTCTAGGAGTTTTGGTTGTACTCGGGCCGCGCATCGGCAAGTTTGCACCGGACGGCACTGCTAGGAATATCAATCCGAGAAATCCGTGGCTAGTTACGATCGGCTTGTTTTTGATCTATACCGGTTTCTGGGGATTCTACGTCGCATGCAATGTGCCGATTTGGGATGTTCAAAGCGGAGACGGCGTGTTTTTCTCGGCAACCAATATCTATCTTGGCCCGACCACTTTGAGTGCGATCACCTTGAATTTCCTGATGTCGCTCTCGGGCGGACTGCTTGCAGGCTATTGGGTTTCCAAAGGCGATGCTTTCTGGACATATTCGTCAGGACTTGCCGGCATCATCGCAGCTTCGGCGGGCAATGATCTTTATCATCCGATCCAGGCCATGATTATCGCAATCGTTGGCGTCATCTTCATGTACAAGATGCATTATTTTGTCGAACGTCGCTTCAAGGTGGATGATGCGGTAGGAGCGGTTGCTGTACACGGATATGCCGGCTTCTTCGGTGTTGTGGTTTGCGGATTCATGCTATGGGGATATCCTTCATCGCCGAATCCCGACTTCGCTTCGATCAACCCGGTCGGTCAAATCATTGGCGCGATCATCATGTTCGGTGTGCTTGGCTTTCTGCCGGGCTTCATTCTGTCGAAGATACTCAGTGCTTTCGGCATACTGCGCATACCGGAGTCTGTCGAAATCGCAGGGCTGGATACCACAACTCAAAAAATGATGGAAGCTGAAGAGCAAGCCATTCTAGAAGCGGAGTCCGCTGCCCGCGGCTCCGGATAGACAGACAGGAGAAACAGAAATGACTACAGGTTCATTTGAAAACTGGGCTGGCGCGATAGCGGATATCGGCCCCATCTATCCTTTCGTCGGTACCGAAACTGCGCTGGTTATCGCAGGCCTTGCGTACTGGATTGCTTGGCATATCGTTCAGCTGAAGCGAGAATCCGCCAAACTGAAGGAGGAGGACGAGAAATACCGCTCCGGCGGCTAATCTGCAAACGGGTTGGTTTTCGACTCGATTGAGTTGGGCAGGCCGGCGAGACTTCGCCGGCCTGCCCTTGTACACTTTTGAAACGATTTGCAGCAAGGCTAGCAAGCTCGCTAATCTGAAACCAGGATTGGCTCACTTTTCGGCAGCGGATATGTTGATTGCCATGCGGTAGGTTTCGATGTCCATCTTGCTCATGCCCAAATTCTTAGCGCGTTTCTCCCATCCATCCAGAGCATTCGAAACATGCGAGATGATTGCATCAGCTTGATCCGGATTGAGAGAAAAATATGGTGCCGCGCGGCGGGCTAGATCGAGATCGGCATCAGGTCCTTCTTCTGAAATCCAGGTTGTCAATTCACGCGCCTGCTCCGGTAGCGGTACTGGATTTAAATCGTATGCGGGAGCTAGACGCCATTGATTGTTCCGGCTGTACAAAAATCCGTGGTTGCGCAGGTGATCATCAAGATTGCCGATCATCACATTGAACACGACCCGTCTCCACAACTCATGCAAGTCATCAATCGGCGCTTGCGAAAATATTCGTATCGCATCGGCAATATCGGTGTATGTTGCAAGGTCGCCATCGCTGAGGCCCAGGATTGTCATCGCCGATATGAAAGGAATTCGATGATGCCCTTTGCGATCAAATCGGGTGATCAGCGATACGGGCCGGCCAGCCACATTCAAAAGACGCGCCTTCGCCACGTTGATGCCGGCGGAGGCGGCCAAATTCATGGCCAGCACTTCACCGTGCGGGATGCTTCGATGGTCGTCGTTCTTCGGAAATTTTGCTATCGCCAGGCAACCGTCTTGATCCATTACAGCTGATTTGGGGCGCGCCCCCCCAAGGGGTGACCCTTCGTTCAGCAGCAGCTTCAAGTCTTCAGAGGTTTCGGTGTCTGCCAGCAGTGCATCGGATGCATTTAGCAATGCTGGCAATCGTACCAGTGGCGGCACTTGAAAGTGCCCAAGTCCGCGGTCAAAAGACTGCTGTCCTATCAATCGGAATCGTAGTGCGCCGATTCTAGTTTGATCACTAAGCGCAAGCATATAGTCCATCTCGGACAATGTTCTTAGCTCGCCGGCTTTACGGAATGCGCGTTGAATCATGAGTCGTCCCCATCGGTCGGGGCAACAGTCTCTCAATGCGCCTGGAAGGGTTGACGCTTTTGACGAGAAGTATTTTGGCTGGCGATCAAGCGGCAGGCTTGCTGGGTCGATGGCAAAGGCTCGGCTATAGCTCAACCAGTCTTCATCATATGTGAACACCGAGCTTCGGCTTGACCGTTTGCTCAGATAGCGGCAAAGGCCCACACGGCGCGGTTCGCCGTCAGTATCTGCAAAGACTTCAACAGCGTCAGTCATTCTGAAGTGCGGCGACGACGGGGTTGCACTTTCTTGGGCAAATTGTCTTCTTCAATGTCCAGTCCAAGAGAATCATTGCGCCGGTCGGCAACTTCAGCTAATCCGCCAGCCAGCCCGAGAATTACGAGCACTGTCGCATAGATTCCGATTGAGACGGTTGGGTCTCCTCGTTCCACCTTGTAGAGTGTGCCGCGACTGATAAATGCCCGCTCAGCCATCGAAACCGTGGAAATGCGTCGCTTTCTGCGTGCGATGGCGATATCAGAGCCTAGTTTCAGCAGCGCTTGTTTTGCCACTTTCGGTAATGCATTGTTGGCGTAAGATTTCATAATTGTAATATATATCGAACAAAAAAACATTCAAATGATAATTATATAAGACAATATAATCTTTATCGAATCTAAATCGAATAGTCATCTTCTCCTTATGGTTCGTTTGCAGAAACCGCGGCACCAAATCCAAACTGCTGAGATTAGACATGGACAATTCATGCGCGTTTGCATATACTGGGATCATAGTTAGTGTCTGCCAGAAAACCTCTGATTTCAAGTATCGGCCGGTGCCGGGGGAGCACAAGGCGCGGCTGCCGCGACGGCGGCGAGGGTCGGAATGCAGCAGCGGGCATCCGAATGCGACAAAAAATGGCGCATAAGAGGATTGCGGGCGGCATCCGCCCAGGCGGGCGCCTCCGGCAGCCGGATCGTCGCTTGGAAACGGGTTCGGAGACGCTAGGCGGCGCGCAGGCGCGCGCGGCGGGCGAGCCGCTTGCGCTCCTGGTCCCGCAGCAGCCGCCCGAGCCGCTCGGGGTTCGCCGCCAGCGCCGACAGCGCCGCCGCCCGCTCGAAGCCCCGCTCGCCATGGGCGCGCACCCGCCCGAGCCCGCAATGCTCCAGATGATTGATGGCCGATTCCACCGCCGGATGCTGCCGGCGCGCCGCCTGGAACCATTCCCGGCCCTCGCGCGCCGAAGCCTCGGCATTCGGCCGGCCCTTGGCCGGCAGCGCGCACTCGTCGAGCATCCCGCCGAGCTCGGCCTGGTTCGCCGGCGAGTGGAAGCCGCGGTCGAAGCTGCAGGCCCGAAGGTCGGCGAACCGCTCCATCGCCCCCTCGACCAGCGCCGCCGCATGGCCGGCGTCGCCGCCCTGCCACATGATCCGGCGGTGCAGGATGAACCGGCGCTGGTCCTCGACCACGGCGACCGGCACGCCCAGCTCCTGGCGCACGCCGGCCTTGCCCTCGGCCACCCAGCGGGTGTGCGGCTCGAAGATCGAGAACGCCTTCTCGCCGTGCGCGATGGTCTCGCCCCCGAGCAGCCGCCGCCTAGCCTGCTCGAGCTGGCGGCGCGCATGGCCAAGATAGCCCTCGAGCTCGCACGCCAGCGCGTGCTCGCAGGCCGTCAGCGTCGCCTCGGCGCGCCCGGCCAGGCGGGCGCTCAGCGACAAATACCGCTCGACCCGCCCAGGATGCTTGCGGCTGCGCCTCGACACGCGCACCCGGTCGAACCGCTTCTTGACCTGCCGCGATAGATGCTCATGCTGTCGACCGCCGTCTGCTGCTCGCAGACATGCCCGAGCGCCGGCGAATGCCCCAGCATCCGGCGCACCAGCCCGTCATGATTGGCCATGTGCGCCAGCCGGTCGAAGTCGCAGCCGAGCCCCTGCTCGGGCACGCCAGCGCCAGAATGCGCCAAAGGTCCATGCCCGGCCGGCCGGCGTCCTTGCGCGCCGCCGGCGCGACCTCGGCCTCGAGCAGCTCGAACACCCGCCGGCGCAAGGCCTTGCTTGCGCAGAGATGCCGCAGGCCGAGCAGGATGGCCGGGATGTCGTCGCGCGACTTGGCGCCGGTGTGGATGTTCTCGATCGGCACGGTGCCGAGCTCGAGCTGGGCGGAGTGGGCCAAGCGCATCGCTTTTTCCTCGAAGATTGCGGCGAAACGGGGCGTTTCGCCCCATTTCGGCGGGAAATCCGCGCTTCCGCCGAATTCTTCGCCGCCGCCGCTCGCCGCTAAGCAATTGTTTTCAATCAGCAACGATATCACATTTTGGTTTTCTGGCAAGCACTAGTTAACTTCGTATTCGAAAGGAAGACATATGAAACGACAACATAAGCCAACTAGCCATATCGCTGGCGACACGAAAAGACGAGATTTCCTCAAAAAAGTGGGGGGGGTGCAACCGTTGCTGTTAGTGCTGGGATATTGGGATTCCCTGCGATCCTTAGTGCAAGAGACAAGATCAAAATTGGTTTCCATTCAGCGCTTACAGGGCTGGAAACCATTCTTGGGGAAACCCAACTGAATTGTTTCAAACTGGCGGTAGACGAGATTAACGGTGCGGGCGGCGCCGGTGGTCGAGAGATTGAATATTTGATCGAAGACAACCAAACTACAACTCGCGGAGCAATCGACAAAACTCGAAAATTCATCTACGAAGATGAAGTCGATGTAATCATTGGAATGATCACAAGCTTGGAGCGAGCGGCCGCATTGAGCGTATCGGATCCGGCTAAGAAACTTGTGATTTACCCGACCTACTACGAAGGCGGCGAGTGTCGTCGATACTTGGCGTGCACCGGCCAGATCCCAAACCAGTCGGTCGACCCTTTCGTGCCTTGGATCACCGAAAATGTAGGGAACTCAGTCTACATTCTCGGATCAGATTATGCTTGGCCCCACAAGACCGCTGAAGCCATATCGGCGGCGTTTGAGAAAGCTGGCGGAACAACTCTCGGAACAGAGTTTTTTCCGTTCGGAACAACGGACCTTGGCCCGGCCTTAGACCGTATTCGTGCGGCGCAGCCGGATGTAATATGGGAACTTTTCGCAGGTGCTGATGCTGTAACCTTCATCAAGCAGCATGCGAGCTATAGACCGGGCGGCCAACTGCTGACGAATGGACTGGACGAAATATTCACAACCTCGGTCGACGGTGCCGACGTTGAGGGAATCATCGTCAACCAATCGTATTTCACGACGCTTGATACCCCGGCAAATGCTGCCTTCCTGAAGAACTATCGAGCTGCATTCGGACAAGACAAGGTTGTCAACTCGATTGCTGAAGCGACCTACATTGCAACTTGGCTCTATGCAAAAGCGGTCGACGCAGCGGGGTCAACTGATACCGAAAAGGTGATTGATGCAATGGGGTCAGTAGCATTCGAAGCGCCTCAAGGGCCTGTTACCTTTAATGCTGCAAATCAGCACCTTGCAACCAATAGCATTATTGGCCGGTGCCGCAATGATGGCTTGTATGACATTATCGAAAACTTTGGTGCCATCACGCCCGCTGTTCCGGGATGCAACTTGGCGTAGCTTGGCCGTAAAGACCGAAACTATTCAATCCGCACCCCGAGCAATATCACGCTCGGGGTGTTTCATTTTGGATGCCTTTCTCACTCCAAACTTGGCTGCGTCTTCCCATAACTTACGTCGCAGATTTGCTTATCCATGGACGAAGTCAGATCCAAGCCGGTGGAGGAAATTCGCCGATTAATACTAAATCGAGAAATTTCTGCTCACTGTCTCTGTACTCACTTCATAAATCGCATCGAAAGCGACCCTCATGGCGCGGTCACGTCGATCCTTCGAAAATCCGCATTGCGCGAAGCAAGAAGATTAGATCAAGCAATATCTGAAGGTAAAGCGGCTGGCCTTCTCGCAGGCATCCCAGTAGCGATAAAGGACAACATCAACACCAAATCAGCAACCTGTACAGCGGGCTTGCCTCAACTGAAACGCTTTCGACCGAAAAAAGATGCCCGCATCATCGAAAGCATAAGGCATGCCGGCGCAATCGTTGTTGGCATGACAGCCACCGACAGCGGCGCATTTGGCGTGACCACGCCGCAGGTCATACATCCCAAATATCCAGAAAAAATTGTTGGTGGCTCAAGCGGAGGATCCGCAGCAGCAGTATCTGCTGAACTTTGCAAGTTTGCAATTGGCACCGATACTGGCGGAAGTATCCGAATTCCAGCCGCATGCTGCGCGATTGCGGGCTTCAAGCCGACCTATAGCAGGGAGTTGCTTGCAGGCATCCGTCCACTTGCATTGTCGTATGATCACGTTGGGCCAATGGCGGCTTCACTACCCGATTTGCGCTATATTTCCGAAGCTCTGTTCACGAAGCCGGCCGAGTGCGAACAATCCGGTAATTTGCAAAACATGCGGATCGGCATCCCCAAGTCCTATTTTTACGACGCTTCGGTAGAAGTGCAAAAAATGATGCTTGAGGTGGAGTCATGCTGCGAGAAAAACAAACTCGATTTCAGAACAGTAGAAATTCCGTCACCTGAAGACATTTTGCCGCACCATTTGGTCTTGTCGCTGACCGAAGCGGCACTCTACCACTTGGAGAAGTTCGCCGAAGATGTTGCGGACTATCCGAAAATCGCAATTGACAGCATCGAGCTGGGGCGCTCCTATAGTAGTCGCGATTGCCATAAAGCATCGCAAGGCAGCTTGCGATTTGCCAAAACCTTGAATCAAGTTTTTGATTCGGTAGATATCCTGATTCTGCCGACCCTCCCTATGCCGACACCTGATAGAGGCATTGATTCAGCTGTACTTGATGGTCGGCGGCACAGCGTCTTGGAAGCATTGATTCGGTATACGGCGGCATTCAACCAGACAGGATTGCCAGTTGTCGCTAGCCCATGGTATGTGGCAGAGCACGATTTCTGGGGCAGTTTGCAATTCGTGGGCGCTAAAGACTCCGACCAGCGCTTGTTGCAACTAGCAGAACAATTTGCCGAATGCTGTGGCGAGCATGCCTCGTCTCATCGAAAAGGTGCGAGTAGCGCGCCAGCGAATACTGTCGGCGCATCGAGCTGCTAGCAACAGTCCGCCATAGCTCGTTGTGCAGTAATGCAAATTGCCGCATTTCGATAGATGTGGCGGCGGAGCCTATCGGTCAAGAGCGATTATCGTCAGTCAATTGGATTTGCTTGCTGCCATCGGCAGCGGTTGCGCGCCTACATGGAAAGTGCTCGAAAGACCAATTCTTCGTCGTTGAGCTGCTCCGCGTCCAGCGTAACAGATATCCGTCCTTTCTCCATGACGAGACAGCGAAGTGCTACCGAACGGGCAAGCTCCAGGTTTTGTTCTACCAGCAGAATTGTGAGTCCCATATTTCGATTGAAATCGCGCAGATGTTCACCGATTTCCTGCACGATTGAGGGTTGGATTCCTTCTGAAGGTTCGTCCAATATGAGCACCTTGGGATTTCCGCACAATGCGCGAGCCAGAGCCAGTATTTGCTGCTGACCGCCTGAAAGCGTCCCGCCTTTTTGTTTGAGCAGTGGTTTCAAGATTGAAAAAAGATCTAGGATGTGGTCCGGTATGGCATTTGCGCGGTCAGCGCGACTTCTCAATCCAACAAGCAGATTTTCTTCAACGGTCAATTGAGGAAATATCCCCTTGCCTTGAGGAACGTAGGAAAGGCCCGCATGGGCCCTTTGATAAGAATGCCGTTGCACGATGCTCTCGCCATTTAGCGCAACGTTGCCGGAAGTAGTCTCAACAATGCCCATGATCGTCTTCAGCAGCGTTGTCTTGCCAACGCCGTTGCGACCGAGAATAACCAGCGTCTCGCCTTTTTCCAATGAAAATGTCACATCATGGATTACGGGCAAGGCCCCGTATCCGGAACTGATGTTTTCGACTTGCAGCATTAGACTTTGCCCAAATAGACATCACGAACCAGAGGGTCGTTTTCCAAGTCGCTGAACGCTCCTTCCAAAATCATTCTTCCTTGATGCATGACGTGCGTATGGCAATCCAGCGCACGAACAAAACTCATGTCATGCTCGATCGCGACCACCGCTGTCCGTTGGCTCAATTGATGAATCAGGTTTGCGGTTTCCTGCGTTTCTGCAACCGTCATGCCGGCAGTCGGTTCATCCAGCAGCAGAAGTTTCGGATTGGACATTAATGCCATGCCTATCTCTAGCCACTGCTTTTGTCCATGCGACAAGTTTCCGGCACTAGTATTTCGAAGATCCGACTGTCCTATCAACGACAATGCTTCTTCAACGCACTGCGACTCACTCTGTTTGGCTTGCTTTTTGTTCGATGCCACAAATAGATTCTCGCCAACCGTCATTGTGTTGAACACGCTGGGAATCTGAAACTTGATCGCTATTCCTCGTTTTGCAAATTGATGTTGCGGCAATTTCGACAAGTCAGCATCTTGAAAGAACAGTTGACCGGTGTCGGGCGGGAATGTCCCGCACAGAATATTGAACAAAGTGCTTTTGCCTGCGCCGTTCGCGCCAATGATGGCCTTGACCTCTAATGCGGATATAGACATTGAAACATTGTCTACCGCTATAACTCCGCCGAACCGCTTGGAAAGATTGATTGCGCGAAGCAACGTTCCGCTCATTTTGCCACCGGCCCGGAGTTTTGGCCATCCGCCGTTTTTGATCGAGAAAAAATGTCTTCCAGCTTTGCCACAATTCCATTGGGAAATAAGAATACTGCCATGATGAAAAGGCATCCAATAGCCAAAGGCCACAACTTGGTATCGATGCTGCTTATCTCCTGCTCAAGCCAAATCACGCATATTGTGGCGACAACCGGCCCGACTAGTGTGCCTCTACCGCCAATGGCTACCCAGACGATCGCCTGGGTCGACAAAAGCAACCCTACAATGTCGGGTGCCACGAACCCGACAGTAGCCGCATATATGCCGCCGCCCAAGGCGGAGATTGCCGCCGAGACAACAAATACGATAAGCAAATGTCGTGAAGTGTCATAGCCAAGGGCTCGCGCCCGTTTTTCGTTGTCGCAGATTGACTTTAGCACAAGTCCAAAATCCCCCATGCACCAATACCGCAAGCTTGCGACCACAATCGCGACAACGATGGCAACAAACCAGTAGGTGCCGTCTGGGGTCAGCGGCGCCATGCCGGATAACCCGGGGAAATAAAGAGGAGGTATGCCGAGCAATCCGGCATTTCCGCCTGTGATGCTAGACCATCCGACAACAATATGATCCATGATGACTGCTAGCGCGAGCGTTACGATGGTGAAATAGGCTCCGCGCACGCCGGCGTAGATCAGAAAGTATCCAACTAGCAGACTCACCGCCACTGCTATTGCAATGCCGCATAGCAACCCTGCCCAGGCAGCATAGGCCAGGTCGATTCCGAATTTCGTAGATACGACAGCCACGCCATAGGCGCCAGCTCCAAAAAACGCGGCATGACCGAAACTCAGAATGTCCGTTTTGCCCCACATTAGATCTAGTCCGATCGCCAGCAAGGACAATGCCAACGCATCGCGCAAAAGGGTCGTGGCGTAGTATCCGAGAAAAGAGGGCGCGGCCAAGGCGAGCACGAATGCGCACAGCAACGCCAAAAAAAGCATCCGTTGCCGAGAAAGTTGCATCTTTCGAACTCTCGCAATCATTTGCAAGTCACGGAATCAACCCTTGCGGCCGAAATCGGACGATAATGATTGCAAGTACCAGAACCAATGCTTGCGACAAGGTTGCCGAGATTGAATAGGTCAGCAGAGTTTCGGTTCCACCGACAACAGCGCTTCCAGCGACCACCCCAGGTACATTGCCGGCACCTCCGACGATGACGACAAAAAACGAGCGTGCGAGGTAGTTCACGCCCATGTGCGCCACGACCGCCGTCAATGGAGCAATAAGTGCGCCTGCAATAGCGGCAATAGCGGCACCGGCTGAAAAGGCGATGATGTAGACACGCTTCGCATTGATGCCTAGCGCCTCTGCCATTTCCCGATTCTGTATGATAGTTCGAACGTCGAGACCAAATCTTGACTTTCTGATGTAGGCGTAACACAGCGTCACAATCGAACATGCAAATGCAATTAGCACCAACCGATATGCAGGGTAATTGGCATCGAAAATTTGAATTGATTCGGAAACCGGTGAGATGACTTTCTGTGGTGCTGCGCCAAATATCAGCTGCAGCGACTGCTGAATGATCAGACTCAAACCCCACGTTGCAAGCACGGTAGCCAAAGGTCGAGTATATAGGAAGCGGATCAAGGATCGCTCAATTAGAAATCCGAATATTGCGCCAAATATCGCTGCGAGCACCAGTGCAATCCAGAAACTTCCGCCATAGCTCTGCACCAAGGCGACAGTAAATGCGCCGACCGTCACAAATTCGCCATGAGACAAATTGATAATGCCCATTAATCCATAGATGATCGCCAGGCCCAGCGCGACGAGCATCAGTATGCTAATCAAAGTCAGGGAATTGAGAACCAAGGTCGCTGCAATATCCATTTAAACTTCGTCATATGCTTGAATAAAAGCGGTGCGTGGCTAAGGGTGACCTAGGTGTAAACACAGTTTCGCTTTGCGCTTGTTCATGCATGGGTTCATGCGAGTCCTCAAAAACACCAGATTAAATGCGGATTGTCGAGGATTGTCCGGGTTCAGATACATGTGAGACTGCCTGCCTCCTCCCGAGGGACGCAGTCCGAAGGGAAGGGGCGAGTGCGCGAAAATTTTTGAGGTAGCATGGCGATTCTGTGCTTAAGCCGGTGCCGGCCGGCGAGAAAACGAGCTGCGCCACGGCGGGAATCGCAAGGGCCGGGCCTGCGGATTTTCGATTGCGGTAGAATTATGCCGATATCGGGGATTGTCCGCAATTTTCGTTTAGGCTGATGCCTCCAGCCGAGGGCCGACGTTTGATGTTCAGGCTTGGTTAGGGGGCAATGGTTCGCGGCGGGCAATAGCCCCGGGCTTTTCCACCAAATGAGAAATCATATTCCGCACCACACGGGCCATGCCGCCGAAATAGGTTCATCCCCGTATACACGGGGAACACCAAACATTATTAACCGGAAGCCAAGCAGGAATTTTCATCGTGGCCAGTTCGGCATACGCCCCAAGATGTTCATCCATCACCGGCAACCGAAAATCCCTGCCTCGTCCTGCCTCCCATACCGACTGGCACGGATCGATCCTCAGCACAGAACAACGCATGGAGGGCAGTCATTCGGATGGAGGTTCGTCAGAAGTCAGGAAGCAGGCGCGGTAAAAAGGCTTTTCCAGGCCGTAGCCGGAATCAGTGCTGTAGATCGCCACCGTGTAGAAATGCCTCGGCTGTAGACCGTCGAACTGGTACTTCCACCAATTGCTGACTGAGGTGTTTCCTCCTTTCCCTAGATCCCTGACCTGCATGTACGGCGACTCACTTAACCGGGAATCGTTCGACATCACGGCTAGCTTTAACGGCCCGTCGAAGTTAGCCACCGTGAAGTCAACTATAGTGACCTTCACAAAATTGTGCCTCGGGGATATGCTGGTAAGACAGTCTGGCCAGCAGTCCTTGTACTTTTCAGTCTTGACAGGCGTGGTTTGCACTCCGGGCAGCCATGAGTTGCATGCTGCATTTCCAACTATATACGCTCCGGCGGGCTGGGCGGCGGTCACCACCAGCAACAGTGGGGTAGCGATTTTGAGAAGGGGGTTCAAAAGTTGTTTCATTGTCGGTTTCTCCAAGTCATGGTTGTTTTTCCGTATTATGCCACTCTTTCTCACACAATATTATAAATGTACTGGTTCAATACATATGATGTACGGGTTCAATACATATGAGACTTTTCAGGCGGCAAGCGCGCTTTGGTTGAAGTTTTCATTATACGCCTGCATGGGGGTGCGTTGTCCGAGCGCCTGATGCGGCAGGCGTTGCAGAAGCGCTCGAATTTGGCCAGCTCGAGCTCGGCGGCGGCATCGGTTGGTCAGGGCGCGGACGCGCCCTGCTCGCGCAGGCGCCGCTTCCAGCGGTAGAGCGTCGCCCGGGAGCAGCCGATCGCCTTCAGGGCGGTCGCCTTCGCAGCGAAGCCGGTCGAGCTGGTCGAAGCGCTCGGCGGCCTGCGGCGAAAGTTCGTCGCGGACCGCGTCGAGACGACAGAATCTGCGGTGCGGACATTCGGTTTGCATGGCGCATTCTCCCGCCCTTCGGCTGCTGGATTGCTATCAAGCGCCATGCTGCCTGAAAATGCTTTCGCGCGCCCGCCGCCTCCCTTCGGACTGCGTCCTTCGGGAAGGGGCGGGCGGTCTCACATGTATCTGACACCGGACAACTAATTTTCAAACTGATACACTACCGAAGTAGGAAGTCAAGCAGGAATCGGTTCATCCCCGTATACACGGGGAACATTAAGTTCGTTAGATGCACTTCTAATAGTTTGTGTTTTTTCTTTTTCATCTTTTCTTGCCCGTCAACTGCTTTGTTGTTGGATATGGACTTCGGTAGTGTTTACCGTGGTATCGGTGTTGCCGACTCCCAATGAAAGTTATCGGGTTTCGTTTGGTAGCGGCACTGCGAGATTTGTTTGCCTCTGCTCTGTGGCCATTGCGCCAACATTGCGCATGGAGCATCATGCATATCAATCACTGAAATAGATCATGGGCAATTCCTGCTTTCAATCGAAAGCAGGTGCGGCACTAGCCAGTCGCAGTCCTAACCATCGTGCTTGCATCGCACATTTTTGCTAAACCGCAATTGATGCCGATCATGGAGTTGCCGAGCGTCATTCGACGGTCACAGATTTCGCCAGATTTCGAGGCCGATCGATGTCTGTACCCTTGATGACAGCTGCATGGTAGGCCAGCAGCTGCAATGCGACAGCATGCAGAATGGGAGATGTATACTCGCCAGATGACGCGATTCGGACGATTTCGATCAAGTCGTCGCCAGTGATTGGCGCCCCCGAGTCCGAAAACACGAACAAGCGGCCTTTGCGCGCACGCACTTCCTGAATGTTGGCCTTAAGCTTGTTGAGCAAGGAATTGTTGGGCGCAACCGCTACCGTTGGCACTCTGGAATCGACCAAAGCTAGAGGGCCATGCTTAAGTTCGCCCGCCGGATAGGCTTCCGCATGAATGTAGGAAATCTCTTTCAACTTCAATGCGCCCTCCATCGCGATCGGGAAGTGCGCTCCGCGGCCAAGAAACAACGCGTGGTCCTTGTCTGCAAACTCCGAGGCAAGCTGAGCAATGCGCCCGTCCAGTTCCAAGGTACGATCGATTCTTGATGGCAAGGCGCGCAATTCTTCAATGATGTGCGCTTCATCAGATTCGCTCAAGCCTTGCCTCCGAGCCAAAGCAATGCTCACCAGCAATAGCGAAACCAGTTGCGTGGTAAATGCCTTGGTCGATGCCACTGCGATTTCTGGACCGGCATGGGTTTGCAAAACCAGGTCGCTCGCTCGCACCAACGAACTGAACGGCGAGTTGGTTATGGCGAGCGAGTGCGAATAGCCGATTCGCCGCGCTTCATCCAGCGCTGCAAGCGTGTCGGCTGTTTCGCCCGACTGGGAGATGGCGATGACCAGCGCATTTTCGGGAACCGCATGCTCGCGATATCGAAACTCGCTTGCAATCTCGGCGCGGCACGGCATGCCGAATGATTCAAGCCAGTTTTCTGCGACAAGTCCCGCATAGTAGCTGGTGCCGCAGGCGATGATTTGCACAGCTTGCACCTGATCGAATACATCTTCAGCGGCATAGCCGAAAGTTTGCTTTTCAAGCAGACGGTTCGATGCGATTCGGTTCTCTAAGGTTTCTGCGACCGCCGTGCCTTGCTCGAAAATCTCCTTTTGCATGTAATGGGAATAGCCGATCAGCGAAATCGGGTCGGCCCGCAATTCCAGCGGCAGCCGCTCACGCTCAACTTGATGGCCGTGCACATCGTAGACCTGCACAGAGTTGCCAAAGCTGATTTGCGCGACATCGCCGTTCTCCAAGACAATCGCCGAGTGGGCGATATCGGCCAATGCGATCATGTCCGATGCGACAAACAGCTCGTCGTTGCCCATCCCGATGATAAGCGGACTGCCTTGGCGCGCAACAGCAATCGTCGACGGATCCGAAACTGAAATGGCTGCAATCGAATACGACCCGCTCAATCGTTCCACCGTGCACCGCATGGCGCCGATGAAGCTCTCGCCGCGATGAATGTAATGGACTATTTCATGGGCGATCACTTCTGTATCTGTTTCAGATTCAAAATCGATGCCGTCCTTGCGGTGAGTCTCGCGCAGCTGCTCGTAGTTTTCGATGACTCCATTGCAAACCACTGCGATGCGCTGATTCGCGATGATGGGATGCGCGTTTATCGTGCTCGGGGCGCCATGGGTTGCCCAGCGCGTATGTCCGACAGCAGTGGTTCCGGAAATCGCGTGCCCGTTGCCGATCATGTCGACAAGGGTTTTCACTCTGCCGGCGCAACGCGTACGCGAAAATTCTCCGTCTTGATTGATCGTTGCGATGCCGGCTGAGTCATAGCCGCGATACTCGAGGCGTTGCAATCCATCTAGTAGCAGAGGCACTACATCGCGACTCGACACAGCTCCAATGATTCCGCACATGGCCGAGCCTCGCGCCTACCCGGATGGCCTGTTTTTGCGCAGGCGGTCGACAGGAAATGCTCGCATCTTGGAACGCTCGACCGCCATCTGTCCGTTTTCAACAGATCTGGTCAATGTCGAGCCGGCCCCGACGACGGCATCCTTGCCGATTTCAATCGGGGCAACGAGCGCGGCGTTCGAGCCGATAAATGACCGGTCGCCAATGACGGTTCGATGTTTTTTTTCACCGTCGTAATTGCAGGTGATTACGCCTGCGCCGACATTGACCTCGTCACCAACTGCGGAATCGCCGATGTAGGATAGGTGGCTGGCCTTGGTTCGATTGCCAAGGCTTGATCGATTGATCTCGACGAAATTGCCGATCCTGCTTTGTTCTCCGACAGTCGAACCCGGGCGAATGCGCGCGAATGGGCCAATTGTCGCTCCTTGATGAATCACTGCGCCTTCAACGACGCAGTTCGCTTCAACCGTCACATTGGACCGCAGAAGCGAATCGCGAATGATGCAGTTCGGACCGATTAGAACGGCATCGTGCAAAACGACATCGCCCTCCAAAACGACATTGACATCGATCGAACAGTCCTTTCCGGCACTGCAGCTTCCGCGCAAGTCGAATCGATTGGGGTCGGCGATGAAAACGCCGCTTTCCATGAGTCTTTCGGCATTTTCGCGCTGATGCATGCGTTCAAGCGCAACCTGCTCGGTTCTGCTGTTCACGCCGCTGACTTCGATCGGGCTTGACGGTGCGCATGTTTCTACCTTAGCTCCGCTATCGAGCGCGATTTGGACAACATCCGTCAAATAATACTCGCTTTGACTGTTCGCGCTGCCAATTTGCAGCAGCCAATCCTTAAGCGATTCGGATCTTGCCGCAATCGGCCCGATGTTGACTTCGCTAATATTCAGTTGCTGTCCGGTTGCATCCTTATGCTCGACAACGCCGGCCACCTGCCCCTCGCCGGTACGCAAGACTCTGCCAAAACCGGTCGGGTCGTCAAGATGACCGGTCAGCAAGGCTAGCCGACCATGTTCGGCCGCTTTGCCGAGATTGACCATTGTCTCGGAACTGACAAATGGATTGTCGCTGTAGAGTACCACCGCTACCGAATCGTTTTCGACATGCGGCAGCGCTTGAATGACAGCGTGAGCTGTTCCGAGCGGAGATTTTTGCAAGACCCAATTGATATCCGAATCCGGTGCGACGGCTTTTAGCGCCTCGCAAGCCGATTCGCCATGCACGATGTGCATTCGGTTAATGCCGGCTTTGCGTACGCTGAGCAGAATATGCGCCAGCATCGGCTTTCCGCCGATCAGCTGAAGCGCCTTGGGCCTAGTTGAGCCCATGCGTACGCCTTTCCCGCCAGCTAGGATGATTGCTTCGATTTTCGGCAACGGAGCTTCTCCACAATCAATGCTGCGGCGCGGCTTGGCCGTCGCCACGCGAGGTTGCTATAGGCGCGCTAGCGCCGAATCTGCTTGAGCTTGCGCACCGCGCGCAACTGAGCGGCTGCTTGTGCAAGTTCCGCTTTGGCGCGAGCGAGCTCCATTTCGGAAGTCTTTTCCTGCATGTCTCGTTCCGCTTGCTGCTGCGCTTCAAGCGCTTTGGCTTCGTCAAGGTCGGCTGCGCGAACCGCGGTATCGGACAATATGGTGACTTGATGCGGCTGGATTTCTAAAATGCCGCCGGAGACGAAAAAAAACTGCTCGCTGCCGTCGTCTTGCTGCACCCGCACCTCGCCCGGCTTTAACCGGGTCAGCAAGGGGGCGTGCTGCGGCGCAATGCCGACATCGCCCAGTTCCGCCGAAGCGAACACCATCGTCCCTTCGCCGCTCCAGATGGACTCTTCGGCGCTGACGATCTCTACCCGAATGGCGCTCATTGGTCGATTGCCTCTAAGCGGCCTGCTGTTCCGCCGACTGGACCACTTCCTCGATCGGCCCTACCATGTAGAACGCCTGCTCGGGGATATGATCGTAGTCGCCATCGACAATGCCTTGGAACCCCTTGATCGTCTCTGCCAGCGAAACGTATTTTCCAGCGCTTCCCGTGAATGTTTCCGCGACAAAGAACGGCTGCGACAGGAACCGCTGAATCTTCCGCGCTCTCGAAACGGTCAGCTTGTCGTCTTCGGATAGCTCATCCATGCCCAAAATGGCAATGATGTCGCGCAATTCCTTATAGCGCTGCAAGGTGCCTTGTACCGCGCGCGCGGTGTCGTAGTGCTCTTGCCCCACCACTAGCGGATCAAGCTGGCGGCTGGTAGAATCCAGCGGATCCACCGCAGGATATATGCCCAGTTCCGCAATTTGCCGCGACAGCACGAGCGTCGCGTCAAGATGCGCGAAAGTTGTCGCTGGCGACGGGTCGGTCAAGTCGTCCGCCGGCACATAGACTGCCTGAAAAGAGGTGATCGAGCCGGTGCGCGTCGAAGTGATGCGCTCTTGCAGGATGCCCATTTCCGCTGCCAGCGTGGGCTGGTAGCCTACCGCGGACGGCATGCGTCCGAGCAGTGCGGATACTTCGACGCCGGCGAGCGTGTAGCGATATATGTTGTCGATGAACAACAGCACATCGCGACCTTCATCTCTAAAATACTCGGAGATGGTCAGCCCTGAAAGTGCGACGCGCAAGCGGTTGCCGGGCGGTTCGTTCATTTGCCCGTAGACCAGCGCCACCTTGTTGAGCACGTCCGCCTCTCTCATTTCATGATAGAAGTCGTTGCCCTCTCGGGTTCGTTCGCCGACTCCGGCGAATACCGAATAGCCGGCATGCTCGATTGCGATATTTCGAATCAGCTCCATAAGAGTGACGGTCTTGCCGACTCCGGCACCGCCGAATAGTCCGATCTTGCCGCCCTTGGCGATCGGCATGATCAGATCGATCACCTTGATGCCGGTTTCGAGAATCTCTACTGCTGAAGCCTGCTCCGTGAAACCTGGCGCCTTGCGATGAATCGGCCATCGGTGCTCGGCCTCGACTGGTCCTTTTTCGTCAACCGGCTCGCCCAGGACGTTCATGATCCGTCCAAGCGTCGGTTCGCCGACCGGCACGGTGATCGGCTTTCCGGTGTTGGTGACGCCGAGCCCGCGCTGCAAGCCGTCGCTCGACCCCATCGAAATGGTGCGCACGACGCCGTCGCCCATCTGCTGCTGAACCTCCAGTGTCAGGCCGGTGCTTTCTACCGTGAGCGCGTCGAATACCTTTGGCACTTCGGAACGCGGGAATTCCACATCCACTACTGCGCCGATGATTTCCACAATTTTGCCTTGTGTCATGACTGCCTCTTGTCCTATGTCATTCGTGATGCTGTTGTCTTGCAGATTGCATTTAGACTGCGGCTGCGCCGCCGACGATCTCGGAGATTTCCTGAGTGATCGCGGCTTGGCGCGCCTTGTTGTAAATCAGTTTGAGTTCGTCGATCAGATTGCCCGCATTGTCCGATGCCGCTTTCATCGCGACCATGCGCGCCGATTGCTCGCAGGCGATATTTTCTACCACGCTTCGATACACCAGCGACTCCACATAGCGAGTCATGAGCGCATCGATGACCACTTTTGATTCCGGCTCGTAGATGTAGTCCCAGTAATGGGATGCCGAATCATCCGGCTGGGCGGACTTGACCGGCAGAATCTGCTCAATAGTCGGCCCTTGCGTCATGGTGTTGACGAATCGGTTGCTAGCAAGGTAGAGTCGGTCGATGCTGCCAGCTTCGTATGCGTCGAGCATCACCCGCACTGCGCCGATCAGCTCGACGACTTGCGGCGCATCGCCAAGATGCGACGCTTGGCACAGCACGTCTGCGCCGATTCGTCGAAAAAAGCCGATTCCCTTCACGCCGATAATGCCGAATCGCACCGGAATATTCTGCTCGTTCCACTGCGAGATGGACTCGACCGCCGAGCGGAAAAGGTTGATGTTCAAGCCCCCGCACAAACCTCGATCGGAGCTGACAACGATGTATCCGACCGCCTTGGCCTCGCGCTCTTCGGTGTAAGGATGCTTGTACTCTAGATGAGCGTGCGCCAGATGCCCGATCACCGTTTGAATGGTGTCGGCATACGGACGCGCCGCGTTCATCCGATCTTGCGCCCGGCGCATCTTGCTTGCAGCGACCATCTCCATCGCAGAAGTGATCTTCTGCGTATTCTGGATGCTGCGAATCTTTGTTCGAATCTCTTTGGTTCCGGACATTGATTCAGTACCTTCCGATTAAATTGGTCAATCGCTTGGCGACAGCTGCGTTCAATAGGTTCCATTCTGGACGAAATCGTCCATCGCGGATTTGAATTTATCTGCAGTCTCATCGTCGTACGCCGGGTTGACGTTTACGGCTTCGATCAGCTCGGCATAGTTCGAGCGCATGTAGTTTTGCATGGCGTGCTCGAAATCGACCACTTTGCCGACTTCAATGCCGTCGAGATAGCCTTCGTTCGCAGCAAACAGGGCAAATGCCATTTCGCATACTGAAAGCGGCGAGTACTGCGGCTGCTTCATGACCTCCGTCACCCGCTGGCCGCGTTCCAGCTGCTTGCGCGTGGCTTCGTCAAGATCCGAGGCAAATTGTGAAAATGCAGCCAGCTCGCGGTATTGCGCTAGCGCAAGCCGGATGCCTCCGCCGAGCTTCTTGATGATGGGCGTTTGCGCCGCGCCGCCAACACGCGAGACCGAAAGGCCCGCATTGATGGCCGGCCGGATGTTGGCATTGAACAGATCGCTTTCAAGATAGATCTGTCCGTCTGTAATCGAGATCACGTTGGTCGGCACGAATGCAGATACGTCGCCTGCCTGGGTTTCGATGATCGGCAAGGCGGTTAGCGAACCGGTGCGCCCGGTGACCTTGCCGCCGGTGATCGATTCGACATAGTCGGCATTGATCCGTGCCGCGCGTTCAAGCAGTCGGGAGTGCAGATAGAACACGTCGCCGGGGTAGGCTTCGCGTCCCGGCGGGCGGCGCAGCAGCAGCGAGACCTGGCGGTAGGCCCAAGCCTGCTTGGTCAGGTCGTCGTAGATGATTAGCGCATCCTGTCCGTTGTCCCTGAAGTATTCGCCCATGGTGCATCCGGAATATGGAGCAATGTATTGCATCGCCGCGCTTTCGGCGGCTGACGCGGAAACCACCACCGTGTGCTCCATCGCGCCGTGCTCCTCAAGCTTGCGCACCACGTTCGCGATGCTGGAGAACTTTTGGCCGATTGCAACGTAGATGCACTTGATCCCTGTGCCTTTCTGGTTGATGATGGTGTCGATCGCAACCGCGGTCTTGCCGGTTTGCCGGTCGCCGATGATCAGCTCGCGCTGGCCTCTGCCGACCGGTACCATCGAATCGATTGACTTTAAGCCGGTCTGAAGCGGTTGCGATACCGACTGGCGCGCGATCACGCCAGGTGCCACTTTTTCGATCGGTTCGGATCCGACCGACTCGACCGGCCCTTTGCCGTCGATAGGCTGTCCTAGGGCATCGACCACGCGGCCGAGAACACCCTCGCCGACCGGCACCTCAAGGATTCGGCCAGTACATCGGACGGTGTCGCCTTCGGAAATATGCTCGTAATCGCCAAGAATGACCGCACCGACCGAGTCATGTTCAAGATTGAGCGCCAAGCCGTAGGTGTCGCCTGGAAATTCCAGCATTTCGCCCTGCAGCGCGTCGGCGAGTCCGTGTATGCGGACAATGCCGTCCGTCAGCAATACCACGGTTCCTTCGCTGCGGGCTTGCGCCGAGGCATCGAAGTCGGCGATTCTTGCCTTGATCAGTTCACTAATTTCGGACGGGTTCAATTGCATTGCCATTACAGGTTTTCCTCAAATTCAATGATGGCATCTTTTTCAGTTTCGTTGCTTCGGTCACACGCCGAGCGCACTCGCGAGCTTGTCTAGCCTTGCGCGCACGGAGCCGTCGATTACCCAATCGCCCGCCTTGATGACCGCGCCGCCAATCAAATCTTCGTTGACTTTGCTTTTCAGGCGGATCTTGCGCCCTAGGCGGCTTTGCAACGCATCGGCGACGACGTCTTCCTGCTCCTGGCTCATCGGGTAAGCCGATTCGAGCTCTGCCTCGATGATGCCTTCAGCCTGTGCGCGAAGCGATTCGTACTGGTGCGCGATGGCAGGCACTGCGGCAAGCCGTCGATAATGCGCGAGTACCCGGATAAGATTGCGCGTCTGTTCGCTCAAAGCCTCGCCGCCAATCTCAAGCACCAGATCAAGCGTCGCACTACGACCGATTCTGGGGTCTTCGATAACGGCGCTCATATTCGGATTGCTCACAATCTCGCTGACGAGTTGCAGATTTTGCGACCAGGCATCGAAATCTGCCGACTCCTGAGCGATCTCGAACACCGCCTGAGCATAAGGGCGCGCGATATTGGACAGCTGGGCCATGACGTGGGTGTGGATATCTTAGTTTCTGAGATTATCAGCCAAGTCGGAGAGCATTCGCTCGTGACTGCTCGCATCGACTTCCTTGGCTAGAATTTGCTGGGCGCCGGCGATCGCAAGCTGCGCGACTTGCATGCGCAACTCTTCTCTAGCGCGATTGGATTCCATTTCAATCTCGCTCCTTGCAGCGACAAGGATGCGCTCGCCTTCGCTTCGCGCGTCCTGCTTGGCCTCGCTGATTACTTCGGCACCGCGCTTTTCGGCGCGGGCGATGATTTCTTGGGCTTGAGCTTTCGCCTGATCAATGATCTCCTGCGCGTGCTGCTTGCCTTGCTCGCGTTCACGCTGTCCTTCTTCGGCGGCGGCCAGTCCGTCGCTAATCGTCTTGCGCCGTGCTTCAAGGGCCGTCATGATTGGCGGCCAGATAAATTTCATGCAGAACCAGACGAAAACGATGAACGTGATCGTCTGGCCCAGCAGTGTCAAATTAATATTCATGACATTGCCTTTTGCCTATGACTGATGCTGCAAACGCATGTGCGCGACGCGCGGGCCGCGTCAGGCTACAGCGAACAGTATGTAGAATGCGATTCCGACTCCGATCATGGGAACCGCATCAACCAGTCCCATCATGATGAAAAACTGCACTCTGAGCATTGGCAGCAATTCGGGCTGGCGAGCGATTCCTTCGATGAATCGTGCGGCCAGAATTCCGATGCCTACGGCTGCTCCAACTGCGCCCATGCCGAGCAGTACGGCGCCGGCAATAAAGTACAACGCTGCTTCCATAGTGTTATCTCCGAAAAAAAAGCAAACTCTAAATGAATGTCGTTAAATCAATGCTTGTGATGCGCCATATCCAGATAGACGATCGTCAGCACCATGAATATGAACGCTTGCAATAGAACAATCAGTATGTGAAATACGGCCCAAGCCCATTGCAGGATGCCTCCCGCCACAGCGAAAGCCAGCCCTGCGCTGTAGAGCAGAGCGATCAGGATGAAGATCATCTCGCCGGCATAAAGATTGCCGAAAAGACGCAATGAATGCGACAGCGGCTTAGCCAGCAAGCTGATCCCTTCCAGGAACAAGTTGACCGGCATCATCCACCTTCCGAAAGGCTGAAGGGTCAGTTCGCCAAGGAATCCGCCAATTCCCTTGATTTTGATGCTGTAGTAGATCATCAGCACGAAAACGCAAAGCGCGAGCGAAAAGGTGATGTTCGGATCGGTGGTCGGCACCACCTTCATGTATTCGATTCCGAGCAGCTTGGCCAATTCCGGAATCCAGTCGACCGGCACCAGGTCCATCAGGTTCATCAGCAGCACCCAGACGAACAGGGTCAGAGCCAGCGGCGCGATCAGGTCGTTTTTGCCGGAAAAAGAGCCGCGCACGTTGTCTTCGATGAAGTCGATGATCCATTCGACGAAGTTTTGCAGCCCGCCCGGGGTGTCGGTGGTCATTTTCGCGGCGACCCGCCTGAACACCAGCAGAAACATCGCGCCGAGAAAGATCGACCAGAACATGCTGTCGACGTGAATCGCCATAAACCCCATTTCTGATGCTTCGGCGGCGCTGTGCGCAATTGACCATCCGTTTTCGGGGTGGTTGCCGAACGTCAGGTTCTGCAGGTGGTGCTTGATGTATTCCGATGAAGTAAGCGTGCCGGAAGCCATGGCGAGATCCAAAGGGCCGATAAGTGAATATTGAAGTTGCTAAAGGCTATGCGTCTAGTCGCAGACCGGCTTCGATCCAGCCGGCGAACAATGCGATGACGAACACCGTGAACATCGCAAATGGGTTGATGTCCGGCACGAGCCAGAAAATCAGGGCGAATATCGCGCCAGTCAGCGCGAACTTGGCAAATTCCGCTCGAATCATCAAGCCGAATGTGCGCAGGCCCGAATGAGTTTGATCTCTTCCCGCTCCGAAAACACGCCAAACGGCATAGGCGTTGGGGGCGACGCAGGCAAGGCCTCCGAGCAGCGCCGAGTAGGCTGCGGGCAAGCTGACGAACGCAAATATGACGACTCCGGCCAGCGTGATGCCGGCCTGGGTCACCGGGATGCGGTTCGCGCCTGTAGGGAGCGACCATTTCATGCGCGTGATATGCGAATTTTGAGCCAACACGTTCAATTCAGGTGGTGCCGAGGCTATTTTATGTTCTATGAACAGGGTTGCCAACTGCTGGAAACGAGCAAAGAAAAACCGGCGATTTAAACCGGCATTCGAAACCCAGCCATTCTTGGCAAGAATAATAAACCAAAAAATAAATTTCGGTGAATATTTGTGGTGATCGATTTGGCTGATGAAGATCGCGGGTCGCGTTCTCCGCATCCATGTGCTCCATTCAATATTTAATCTAATCAAGGCTCTGATTTTATGCAATTGAGGATGAGTCAAGCATTGTTTATTGAAAAAGATGGCAATTGATTTGGGCAGCTATGCATCTTGATCGAAGTGCGTGAAGCAACGGCAGCGAATCATTCGCAAACTCAATAATGTGGGATGATACGAACGAGACTGTCGGCTAAAATTCATATCGTTCGCGATATTGACAGTAGATTGAACAAATCGACACCTTTGGCTTGAAGGGTGTTTTGTTATCGGTTTCGCTGGAACTGGCGTATCACTCATTGCGGCGACGCGTAAATCAAAAAAAGTGGTAAAGTTTATTATTTTCAAATATAGGTTGGGATAAGATGAGGTTGCACTTCGTGTCGATGCTTCTTCTTTGCGACACTGCGATTTATGCAATCAAGAATATCTTGGCTGCGAAACCGAAGCGTTGAAGCATGCGGTTGTCTGCTGGCATCTTGGCGTGTTGCAGTTGCATAGATTCGCGGTATAAGAAGGTGGCACGGACTTTCTTGTGCAAATTCCCCCAACTCAGCGGAATTGACAAGCCCGCGCTGATTCGTTGGTAGAACAGACTGGAAATCAAGAGTTTGACTCATGGTCGATGCCGTTGGTTCCCCAAGATTTTCTGCACACTTAAGCACCGAGCAAATATGAAAGCGCGATGATTCGCCAAGTTGGTCAATTCGTACAATATTGAAAGGAAAAGGACGGCTAGATCGTCTGTTTGGTTTGGGAAAAATCTTTTAGGCAGGAACACATGATGGACAAGCTTGTCGGTGGCGACGCTGAAAGTCGCACCTTGGATATTATTGCCGAGAACCGCGATCGACTGAAAGCTTTATTCCCCGAAGTATTCTCCGAAGGAATGGTGGATTTTGACATCCTAAAGCAGATCCTTGGTGCAACTACGGGTGGCCAAGTGGAGAAGTATGGTCTAGATTGGCATGGGAAACGTCAGGCTCGTCAACTTGCGCTCACGCCATCAACCGGAACTCTACGTCCGTGCCTCGAAGACAGTGTCGATTGGGATGTAACAAAGAATCTCATGATCGAAGGGGACAATCTCGAAGTGCTAAAGGTGCTCCAGAAAAGCTATGCTGGCAAAGTCAAGCTAATCTACATTGATCCTCCATACAACACTGGCAATGACTTCGTATACTCGGATAATTACCATGACAATCTTCGCAACTATTTGACATTGACTGGTCAAGTTGATGAGGCATCTCAAAAATTGTCATCTAATACCGATACCTCCGGCAGATTTCATACAGCTTGGCTAAACATGATGTACCCAAGATTGCTGCTGGCTAGGCAAATGCTAAATTCAGAGGGGGTGATATTGATATCTATTGATGATTTCGAAGTTCACAATCTGCGCGTTCTTTGTGATGACATTTTCGGAACTGAAAATTTCTGTGGCACTTTCGTGTGGGAAAAAAAGAAAAAGCCTGCGTTTCTAGACCGCAACATGGGTTCAGTTACCGACTATATAGTTGCCTATGCTAAGGCACGTGATCGTGCTCCCCCGTTTGTAGCAGGCTCCGTCGAAGTCGGAAAAAAATATCCGTTCAACAATGCAGGAAACTCGATAAGCGTTCTGCGTTTCCCCGCCCTTTCTGTCACATTTTCCTGCGCAGATCAGTTAGTGCCTGCGCAGAATATGTCAGAAGGCAATATAGTTACAGAGCTTCTTGATGACATGCGCATTAAAGATGGTGTCAACGAGAATGAATTTCGGCTTCGTGGTGAGTGGCGCTATTCACAGAAGAAACTCGATGAATTCGTTTCCGCCAATGCCGAAATTCTAATCAGCAAGGTGCCGTTCCGCCCGAACTATATCAACCGGTCAGGCGAGGCGAAAAAAACCTCTAATTTACTATCGCATCGCGTAAATGGGATTCCAACAAACGAGGATGGAACGCAGGAAATGCGAAATTTATTTGGAGCAGATGTGATGAGTTACCCCAAGCCGCATGGCCTTATTGCATATCTGGTTCGCGCAATAACTGCCGAAAACGACATTATATTGGATTTCTTTGCCGGCTCTGGAACAACTGCCGGCGGTGTCTGGCAACAAACTTTTCAAGATGGACTGCCTCGGAGGTTTATCTTAGTTCAGTTGCCTGAACCGTTGGATCAAAAAAAGAAAGAGCAGCAAGCTGCAACCCGGTTTCTCGAGCATGTAAGAAAACCTCTCAACATTGCTGAGCTGACAAAGGAGTATTTGCGGCGCATGGCGAAAAACCTCTATCAGATTGATTCGATGTTTACTGGCGATCTCGGGTTTCGCGCCTTCCGGCTAGATTCAACGAACATTCGAGAATGGGAGGCGGATGCGGAACGTTTGGAGGTGTCTTTAGAACTGAACATCGAGAGTTTGAAAACGGACCGCACCGAGAAAGATATCCTCTACGAACTATTCCTTAAGCTCGGTTTCGATCTATGTACGCCGATCGAGGTGCGCAAGATTTCCGGCAAACAAGTTTATTCAGTCGATGGAGGCATGCTTTTTGCATGCCTTGAATCACGGGTAACAACTTCCGACTCAGAGATTCTCGGACATCAAATCGCATCATGGCACGATGAACTGTCACCTGGTGGAGAAGCGACTTGCGTTTTCCGCGATAATGCCTTTGCCGATGATGTTGCGAAGGTTAATTTGACGCATTTCCTGCTCGAAAGAGGATTTTCCTCGGTTAGGAGCATATAGTGCCGTCTCAACCGCAATATCTTCCGACTTGGGTCTCGGGTGGATGGCGTGTGGCGGCATTCAAAGATTCTTTGATCTCTACGCTGAGCACTGATCAATTCTGCAAAACGCTCTCCATGTATTTCTATGCAGTTACACAATCAGGATGGGATCAGGTTTGCGGCCCCATACTCCAGTGGAAGAAGCGTGTCCCTGAACGTAACGTTTTGCTTTATGTCGGCACAGATCATGGCATTACCGACCCCGATGCGCTTGAGCAAATCAGCCATGAAGGCGTTAATGTACGTTTGATGCTCAAATACGAGGGCATATACCACCCAAAGTTGCTGTGGTTGCAGGGTGAGAGGGAAATATTGTGTGGGTAGGGAGTAACAATTTGACTCGAGATGGGTTGCTGAACAATGTAGAGTTCGCTTTACTCGTGAAGGCTAGTGAGGTTCCCCAAGAGTTTACTCGATGGGCCAAGCTAGTTGATCAGGGTAGCATAAAACTGAGTTCGAATTTACTTGAATCTTACATGAGGCAGCGACGAAGTTTTGAGAAGGACCGTGCGAAGAAAGGGTTTGTGACTTTCATTTTGCAAGAGAAAGACGAATCGACGGGGGAGACGCGTGGAGCAATCGCGAAATCTGGTGATTTGGTAGTTGAGGTGATGCCCAAAGAGACTGGCGGAGACGGGCGACAAATGCAGCTTCCAGTACAGGTGGCGGCAGATTTTTTTGGATTGAAGGGGGTTGGCTCAACAAAGGATATCCATCTGTGCGCGAAAGGATGTGCAGTTGAAAAAATACTCACGATGAGAGTTTTTCGCAACAATACAGCGCGAATCACCATTAGCGACCTCGAATACCGCGACAGACCCTGTGTCCTCGTATTTCGCAAAGTCGGCAAGTCAAAGTTTAGCTATGAAATTGTTTCAAAGAGTATATTTCCCAGCCGTTACAAGTACCTATTGGATTCTTGCAACAAGCAGACACGGGCCGGTAGCCGAAGGTGGGGGGGGGTGCATGAAACTTCATTTTGAACCTGATCTTGATTTTCAGCTGCAGGCTGTGGATGCTATTTGCGGACTGTTCCGTGGCCAGGAAATATGCCAGACCGAATTCTCAGTATCTACTGCCCGGTCCAGTTTGCAGAAAAGATTGTCGTTCATTCAGAATGATTTAGGCGTCGGCAACCGATTGGCGTTGCTGGATGACGAGATTCTGACTAATCTAAATAGCATCCAGATGCGTAACGATTTGTTGCCATCAGCATCCTTGGTTTCTGGTGATTTCACTGTAGAAATGGAGACAGGAACAGGCA
The DNA here is from genome assembly GCA_965214875.1 of Arenicellales bacterium. Classification (GTDB taxonomy): domain Bacteria; phylum Pseudomonadota; class Gammaproteobacteria; order Arenicellales; family JAJDZL01; genus CBDAUN01. The sequence goes on from OZ243980.1 coordinate 788,080, forward strand.
AGACCTACGTCTATCTTCGCACGATCTTTGAATTGAACAAGAGGTACAGATTTACTAAATTTATCATTGTCGTGCCATCTGTCGCAGTGAAAGAGGGTGTGTATAAGACATTGCAAGTAACCGAAGATCATTTTCGAACCCTCTATTCGGGCACACCGTTTGAGTATTTTGTTTATGATTCGGCAAAACTCGGTCAGGTGCGCAATTTTGCTACTAGTGCGCAGATACAAATCATGGTTGTTACAGTCGGAGCGATCAACAAAAAAGATGTCAACAATCTTTATAAGGATAGCGAGAGGATGGGCGGGGAAAAGCCAATCGACATTATACGGGCAATCCGCCCTATCCTGATTGTAGACGAACCGCAATCAGTAGACGGCGGCCTTGATGGAAGAGGCAAGAAAGCCATCGACTCTATGAATCCTCTCTGCACATTCAGATACTCGGCAACGCATGTTGACAAACACCACATGGTTTATCGTTTGAACGCGATCGATGCCTACGAACGCAAGTTGGTTAAACAGGTCGAGATTGCATCCGCGACAGTGCAAGATACTAGTAATAGTCCCTATGTGCGCTTAATTTCGACGAGCAACAGGCGCGGCGCCGTAAGTGCAAGAATTGAGGTTGATGTAGAAGTGGCCGGACGGGTGCGGCGCACTGAAAGGTGGGTTGAAGATGGCGACGATTTGGAGCAAACCACAGGACGCGCGATTTATCGCAATTGCCGGGTTGGTGAAATTCGAGCAGGGAAGCTAAATGCGTTTTTGGAACTTCGTGTTCCCGGTGGCGAGTGCTTTCTTCGTAAAGGCGATGCGTGGGGCGATGTTGATAGCGCGGCCATTCAACGCCAGATGATCCGGCGAACAATTCACGAGCATTTCGACAAGGAAAAGCGGCTTCGCCCGCAGGGGATCAAGGTGCTCAGTCTTTTCTTCATCGATTCAGTAGAAAGGTATCGCCGCTACGATGAGGACGGCAACGCGATCAAGGGCGAGTACGCCCTAATTTTTGAGGAGGAATACCGCCGACTCGCAAAGCATCCAGACTATCAATCGCAGTTCAGCGAGCTGGGGTATTCGGCTGTTGCTGAAGATGTCCACGACGGCTACTTTTCAATAGACAAGAAGGGCGGTTGGACCGATACTTCTGACAACAATCAGACAAATCGAGACAACGCCGGGCGCGCCTACAATCTAATCATGAGAGACAAGGAGAAATTGCTCAGACTTGAAGAGCCGCTAAAGTTCATTTTTTCCCATTCAGCATTGCGCGAGGGATGGGACAACCCCAACGTTTTCCAGATTTGCGCCCTGCGCGATATACAGACCGAGCGCGAACGTCGTCAAACCATCGGTCGCGGATTGCGTCTATGTGTCGATCAGGATGGACGGCGACAGCATGGCTTTGCGGTGAATACACTGACGGTAATCGCAAGGGAGAGCTATGAAGAGTTTGCCGAGAAGCTTCAGCGTGAAATAGAGGAAGAGACCGGTGTCCGTTTCGGCATCATTGAGCCGCATCAGTTTGCGCAATTGCCGCCAGCAGGCGACGGATCTTTAACCCTTGGTCTGGATAAGTCAAAGAAAATCTTTGACCATTTGCTGGCGAGGGGCTATATCGACTGCCAAGGACGAATTGAGGATTGTCTTCGCAAGGCGGTCAGGGACGACTCTTTGCACCTGCCCGAAGAACTTTCAGCACACCGTGCGGGGGTCGTTTCCGTTTTGCGAAGGTTTTCTGGGCGCATAGAAATCAAGAATGCCGACGAGCGCAGGGCCGTCCGTCCACGTCAAGCCGTACTCGACAGTAAAGAATTCAAGGCGCTCTGGAATCGGATCAAGCACAAAACCACTTATCGCCTCAATTTCGACAATGAAGCTTTGTTGAATGACTCTGCCAATGCTTTGCGGAGCACTGAACTTATCCCGCGTGCTCGCTTGAAATGGCGAAAAGCGGATTTGTCAATTGGCCAGTCCGGCATCCAGGCAACTGCGATTGGAGGAGAAGCGACGGTTGTGCTTGAGCATTCGGATATCGAATTGCCAAATGTGCTCACCGAACTTCAAGATCGTACGAACCTTACACGGCGTAGTATTTGCAAGATCCTAATCCAAAGTGGCCGGCTTGAAGAATTTAAGTTCAACCCGCAGAAGTTCATAGAACTCGCGGCGCAGGTGATAAATGCTTGCAAGCAGCGAGCGTTGGTTGACGGTATCAAATATCACCGCATAGGCGAAGAGGCATATTTCGCTCAGGAACTCTTCAAGGAGAAGGAATTGACCGGGTATCTAAGAAACATTCGCCCATCCGAAAAGTCCATCTATGATGGTGTCATTTATGAATCTAGCACCGAAGCTCAATTCGCTGAAGATTTAGAAAAGAACGCCGATGTTAAAGTTTATGCTAAGCTTCCACGCTGGTTTCGCGTACCGACCCCGATCGGGAAATATAGCCCGGATTGGGCAGTGTTGCTAAACTCGGAAGATGGCGAAAAGCTTTACTTTGTAGTTGAGACAAAAGGCAGCACTTCGTTGAATGATCTCCGCTACTCGGAGGCGGCAAAGATGAAGTGTTGCAAAGCGCATTTCTTGGCCTTGACGAGTTATAGATCCTCGGTTCGCTATGAAGTTGTTTCCAGTGTTGATCAATTGCTTGCGAGACGTGAGACGAGCTGAATGCGCATTAAAGCACTTAAGAAAAGCAACGAAGCGGCGCACTTCAACAGCATCTTCTCACAAAGATGCTAAGTGCCGCGAATGATTTTCGACTACTGGCTCATGCGCCCGCAGACCGTGCACCGGTTGCGAAGCCTTTCGGCCGCAGCGCAGCAATACGCTCGTATTGGGCTTGCATGAGTTCCATGGGCAAGTTTTCACTGTTTCGCGGTTGGGAATAGCGAGACAGGATTATCCGCAACTAAGCCTTCAAGCGTTAACACTCCCCAGATAGATTCCTTCATTTATTGCTGGAAAAACAGTGCTTCTGCTCTTTATGCGGTAGTTAGTCGTCTATACCGCTAGGTGGCCACATGCCGATGGATTATGGTTTTGCTTCGCATGGCGACGAGCACGACCGCATCGTGCGTACGGGTTTCGGGCAAAGGTGCCCCTGGCCAAGTGTGGCAAGGAACATCCTTGCGGGACACACTGAGCCGACGACGATGCGATGCGTGAGGGTCAAAACCGAAGCGAGGATGATTTCATCGTTACGACCGTGCTCGCCGATGTCGCGCACTATCCCGCTCGAGGCGATCGGCGAAGAAACTCATATGGGGATGCTGAGGCATCAAGGAGTTCTGCAAGGCCTCGAAAAGTCTCTTGAAGTCGGGCAATTCCACGCAGGGACGGCTATGGAGATATCTCATCAAGCGTACGGAATTAATTTCGAAAACTATTCAAAGTCAGGCGAGAATTCGCCAAGTTGGCCAACTTGATGCAGCCCTGAAGTCAGAGGCAGGTTTTCTTGCCAAGAATGGGTCGGCACCTGAGACCAAGCAGGCATTCAAAGATCAGTCGGGCAAACCGATGAGGATGCCAAGAAATGCGAATCCGGCGCCAAGCACGGCGAGGGTCGGCACAATCTGCGCAATTCCGAATCCGACAATCCAGCGCCGCCCAAAATCCGCATTAGAGATTTTTTGGGGGCGGATTTTGGGTGTTTAGAGGCGATAGATCAAAGGCATTGCAAAGTACCGTACAATGTCCTAAATTACTATGCTAGGTTTTTACATTATTCCGCGAGGACAGGGCGATAAACCATGTCAACTCTGACTAAAGAAATTTCTGCCTATGAATGCATGCAGCGCACCCTTGAAATCGACCACTTTGGGAAGCGGGTGGTCGTTCACAACAAGAAGCTAGCCGGAATCTATGATTCCTTCGAATCTGCTGCGGAGGAGGCTGTCGAGCGTTTCGGTTCAGGCCCTTATCTCATAAGGGAAGTTGGTGCCGCCCCCCATTACACTTCCGGCATCTGTTCTCTATCAGCCCATAGCCCGCCATGAGCCAAGTTGAATGTGGTTTCCTGAATCTCCCCAGTCATTTGATTCAGTTTGGCCCAACCTTGAAAGTTATGATTGGGTTTGACCCCGGTTTTCGTCCAAAAGTCAATAGCACTCCGAATTTGCCTCCCAACGAATATAGTGCCTTGATCGATACTGGAGCGACGGAAAGTTGCATTGATGCGTCTGTCGCCGCCACCTTAGGTTTGCCCGTTGTCAATCAAAGGATTGTTTCAGGAGCGCACGGACAGGGCAGCGTGAATGTCCATTTAGCTCAAATCCATATCCCGCTCTTCGATTCACCCAGTATGGGGCGTTCAGCAGCGTTCACTTGCACGCAGGAGGGCAGCCGTACAGCGCGCTTTTGGGACGAACCTTTCTCCATCGTATGACAATGGCCTATTATGGGTATTCTGGATCTGTTGTGCTTTCATACCAGCCAAAAGCGATTCCGAATCCATAAGGATTCTTCAATGCAGCATGAACGCAGACTTTACCGAAAGTAAATCTCGCTATCGTAGCGGCAGAGACCCTAGCACAAATGCTGTTTCAGCTCAGTCCGCACTCGAAAGTTCGTGGTATGCTGTGAGCCCTTTGCGACCGGCAAAATGGACAATTTTTGCCTGAACCACGGATGCTGCGATTGCCTGTGTAAACTGCTGAAGAACATGCCGGTTCAATTGCTTAAGGCTGATCTTGCGGAAAGTGCTTCTCTGTGAGCTCGTTGAGGATCAGACCAGAAGAACTTAACACCCTTGATATGCGCCATTTCACGGACATATTCGGATGCCTAACGCTGCTCGAATGACCCGAAGACACAGCAACTTACTTTCAATGCGCCGCAAAATTGTCGTTTTCGCGGTGGTCATTCTTCTGCCTGCGGCGGCGGTCTGCGCCGATGTTCTTCGTCTTGCGACAACAACAAGCACCGACAACTCAGGTTTGATCGCGCACCTGCTTCCAAACTTTGAGCAATCCGATTCGGCCACGGTTCACACCATTGCCGTAGGCACTGGCCGTGCGCTCAGTCACGCGAAAAACGGCGATGTCGATATTGTGCTGGTTCACGCTCGAGAAGCTGAGCTCGAGCTTGTCGCGCAGGGATATGCGGTCAACCGCCACGAAGTCATGTACAACGAGTTTGTGGTCGTTGGACCCGCCGGTGACCCGGCCGGCATTCACGGCAGCAGCAGCTTGAGCGAAGCGTTCAAAAAGATATACCAGACCCGCTCCGCTTTCGTCAGCCGAGGCGATGATTCGGGTACGCATAAAAAAGAGTTGCGGCTGTGGCAGCAAAGCGGCGTATCTCCAGATCGTGACTGGTATCGCGACGTGGGCCAGGGAATGGGGCGCACTCTGCAGATTGCGGACGAACTCGGCGCATACGCGCTGACCGACAAGGCGACCTGGCTTTTCATGCGCGATCAGTTGTCGCTGCCGATTCATGTGGAAGGCTCGCAGGATGGCAGAAACGTCTACGGCGTCATGGCCGTCAACCCCGAGCTTCACCCGCATGTCAATTCCGAGCTTGCCGCGAAGTTCATCGACTGGCTCACCTCGGACGAGGTCAAGCGGCTGATCTCGCTGTACGAGGTCAACGGCGAGCAGTTGTTCTATCCGCTGGATTGAATGTTCGCTCGCATGCGGCCAGCCTCGCGAATCGATCTGCAGCGGCACTTTGAAGACGCGGGTTTCCTGCCGCCGGGTCCGCAGCAATGAATGATCTAATCGATGCCACTGTCCGCGCCCTGATCCTCCTTTTTTCTGGAAATCCGGAAATCTGGGCGATCGTCGGCATTTCGTTTTCGGTATCGGTTCGCGCGATCTTCTACATTGTGCCGTTCGCTTTGGTGCTGGCGTTTGTTCTCGCGTTTGCACACTTTCCAGGGCGGCGCGCGATAATTACCATTGCCAACACCATGGTGGCATTGCCGGCAGTCGTGGTCGGACTTGTCCTGTACATGCTGCTCTACAGCCAGGGCGTGTTCGGAGGATGGCGGCTTTTGTTTACGCAAAGTGCGATGATTATCGGGCAGATGATTCTTGCATTCCCGATTCTTGTGGCGATGGCGCATGTTTCATTTCGGGCGGTTGATCGCAACGCCTGGGAGACTGCCCGCACTTTGGGCGCCGGGCCGATCAGGGCCATGTTTACCATCATGCGCGAAGTTCGTTTCGGGCTGATCGCAGCCATCGTGACCGGTTTCGGGCGGGTCATATCCGAAGTGGGCTGTTCGATCATGGTCGGCGGCAACATCCTGCACTACACGCGAAACATACCCACAGCCATCGCGCTTGAGACGTCAAAAGGGCATTTTGAGCAAGGTATCGCCCTCGGTGTGGTGCTGATCATACTCGCGCTCGCATTGAATTTCGCGGTTGCCGCATTTCGCGGTCGCGACCAGGCGGGCTACTAAGGCGCGAGGAAGGTTCTGTGAGTCAATCTAGGTCGCTAATCGAATTTCGCAATATCAAAAAGCGCCTAAAGGGCGTTTTGGTGATCAACATCGAGGAGCTGTGCCTCAAGCGTTCCGAATGCGTGATGCTTCGCGGCAAGAATGGTGCTGGCAAGAGCACTTTGCTCAAGATTTGCGCGGGCCTGATTGCACCCGATACCGCATCGGTGATAATCGACGGAGCCTCCAAAAGCTGGAGCCAGGCATATCGCGCATTTCGCAAGAATGTCGTCTATTTGCACCAGATGCCGTACCTGTTTGATCGCTCGGTGGCCGATAATGTCGCATATGGCTTGAAGATGGGCGGCATGAGAAATAGCGAAGTCAACAATAAGGTGTCGGATGCGCTTCAATGGTCCGGGCTTTCCGGTCTTGCTGAGCGAAATGCGCGCGAGCTGTCCGGGGGTGAAAAACAGCGCGTCGCCTTGACCCGTGCCCGTATTCTTGCGCCAGCCCTTTTGTTGCTGGATGAGCCGACAACTGGCATGGACCAGGATTCCCGCAAGCAGACCTTCGGGTTGATCAACAATTTAGTCGGCGAAGGAATCGGAGTGTGCATTGCGATGCATGAGAGCGCGCCAGAACTCGCTTTTCATCGGATAATCGAGATCGAACAGGGGCGGATTATCCCGTCGAGCATCCGATCAGCTGGCCCAGCTGGTACGAACCGATGAATTCGCTAGACCGCAAAATTGAAAAATCTGAGATTACCGCAGTCGTCCTGGCTGGAGGGCAGGCGACCCGGATGGGCGGCGCAGACAAGGGCTTGATTGAAATAAGCGGAGTGCCGATGTGCCAGGCCGTGATTGAGATTCTTCGCCCGCAGGTTGCGCGTGTGATTGTCAACGCCAATCGCAACCTCGAAACCTATCGCGGGTTCGGTGTTGAAGTCGTGCGCGATAGCATGCCTGGCTATCTCGGCCCGCTTGCCGGGTTCGCCAGCGCGATGAAGGCCGTTGAAACCGATTGGCTGATCAGCGCACCGTGCGATTGCCCCTCGGTCACCGCTGACTATGTCGAGCGCATGTCGGCAATTGATCGCGGTCAGTATGATGTTGTGGTCGCTACCGACGGAAACCGCTGGCAGCCGACATTCATGATGGCGCGATGCGAATTGTTTGCCAGTATCGAGCGGTTTTTGGAGTCTGGCGAGCGGAAGATTGACCGATGGTTCACCCGCCTGCGCTATATTTTGGCGGATTTTTCTGATACGCCAGAGCTGTTCACCAACATCAATACCCGAGAAGACCACGATCGGGTCAGCAAGCAAAGGATGGAAGATGGAGTCTAGGCAGCACGCGGTGATTGGGTTTGCGGCCTATAGCGGCACCGGCAAGACGACGCTTCTAAGCGGTGTCATTCCTGTGCTTCGCAGGCGCGGCCTGCGCATCGGCATGATCAAGCATGCGCATCATAAATTCAACGTGGATACGCCCGGCAAAGACAGCCACGAATTCAGAAAGGCGGGGGCCGAGCAAGTGCTCATCGCTTCCACGGACCGTGTTGCATGGATCAAGGAGCAGGCCGGAACGCGGACTGAGCCCCGGTTGAGCGATCTCGTTGAATTCTATTCAGACCAGCAGCTGGATCTCATTATTGTCGAAGGCTTCAAGCAAGAGCCGTTTCCCAAGATTGAGGTGCATCGCGCATCTCGCCGCACGCCGCTTCTTTCGGTGAGCGACGAGCATGTCATCGCGGTCGCAACCGATTCGCCGCAATCGCTCAATGTCGGAGTCGAGGTACTGAATTTGAACGACTATGAGGAAATTGCCGACTTCGTTCTGCGACAGGTCGCTGAGGGCAGCCTTAAGTTTCGCAGTTGAGGAAATTGATCAAGCGGTCTGGATAGTCGGTGACGATGCCGTCGACTCCCATCTCGCGCATCCGCTGCATGTCTTCAAGGCGATTGACTGTCCATGCGATGACGTTCAATCCGCGGTTTTGCGCCTCGCCGATGCGCTCAGGCGTTAGATCGCGATGATCGCTGCACCATGTCTCGCAACCAAACTCGCAGACCAAATCGACAATCGACCCGCCTGCTTTGCTAAGCGTCGGGCCGCCCGTCCAAATCCCCTTGGTCGCATGACCGACATTGTCGATGCCGGGCTGCATTGATGTGATGGGTGCGGCTTTAATCGCAGGACAGATGCTTCGAATCCGAGCAAGGAGATTCCAGTCGAACGACTCTACGACTGAGATTGATGCGATGCCCATCTGATCGATCTGATCAACAAGCGTATCGGCGAATAGGTCTCGGGGCTGGGTCAAATCGGGATGCCTGGCAGACATTTTGGCTTCAATGTAGATTGTGGTTTGAGGCGCGCGATAGCGAATCAGATTCACAACATCCCTCAAAGTAGGAATCCGGGCGCCGTCTTCGGGCTTTTGATCGGGAAATTGTTTCGCATATGGTGATTGCGGATCGATTCTGCCGACATCGTACTGTTGCAATTGGCTTTTTGAAAGATCGCGAATAAGCGGGCGACTACCGGCAATCCACCGGCCTTGATTGTTTCGTGTTATCGCTGGATTGAGTCGAAAGTCGTGATACACCATGGCGGCATGGTCGCGGCTGATGCCTACATCGAGTTCGATCGCGCAAACCCCAAGATCCAGCGCCTTTTGGAATCCGCTCAGCGTCAATTCAGGCCGCAAGCCTCTTGCGCCGCGGTGGCCGATTGCCTCAATCGTCATTATGCAAGCCGTTTCATTGATTAAAATGTCGCGCAGATGCCATCTTTTCACAGACGCGACGATAGAGGCCTTGCATGGCTGCCGAGAAGTTGGCGGGACCGCAACCGGATATCTGGCAAATGACGACAAACCTCGAAAAATTGGACCAAGGCGACGAGTTTTTGAACGCCAACGGATTTAACATGAAATTCGTTTTTGATACTGACGCTGTAAAAGACGTGCTAGGGCCTGCAATGCCGGTTTCGGAACTGGAAAAATACCATAGCCTAGTACTGATTGGAAACGCAGGCAGCGCTTTATGGCATGCGATGGAGCAGCATGGTTGCCAAGGCGCTGACCCGATCGACGATTTTAGCGCTCGCGTGGCAACGGCCTATGCAGCAGAATATCTTGAAAGCAAAGCGATACTTCTTTATCCGTCATCGTACTTGATTTCGCTGACGGAGCTGGGAAAGCGAGCTCGCTGGAGCTTTGTGTCGCCAATCGGCCTTGGCATACATCCGAAGTTCGGCCTATGGTTCGCGTATCGAGCGGTGCTTCTGGTCGAGGTTCGCCTGCATCCGACGGCTGTGCCCGAGTGGCATTCGCCTTGCGATACGTGCGTCGACAAGCCTTGCCAAACCTCTTGTCCTCCGGGCGCAGTGACCGAACCGGGCTCTTTCGGTCTTGAAACCTGCTCATTGTTCAGGCTCAGAGAGAATTCCCCTTGCGCGCGCAAGTGTCTCGCCAGGCTGAGTTGTCCGGTCGGCGCAGAGTATCGCTATGCGACTGAGCAGATGAACTATTTCTATGACCGTTCCATCATCACCATTTCGCGCTACTTTGGCGCGGCAGTCGATGCCGATAGAAGTTAGACGCATGTATTTTGAAGATTTCACGGTTGGTCAGGAGATTCACGGTCTCGGAGCAACCTTCACGGAGGGCGAGATCATAAACTTCGCCCTGCAATATGATCCTCAGCCATTTCACATTGATGCCGAAGCTGCGAGCGAATCGCAGTTCCAGGGCTTGATCGCAAGCGGATTTCAAACCTTGGCCCTGACGTTTCGCATGCTGTTGCAAGAAGGCACATTGTGCAACGGCATGGGGTCGCCGGGCATAGACGAGTTGCGGTGGAAGCTGCCGGTTCGGCCAGGCGATACGCTGCACATGGTGGCAAAGGTGTTGAGCGCCAGGGCCTCGAAAACGCGGATGGACCGCGGGTATGTCGAGTTGTTTTGCGACACGCTCAACCAGCGCGGGGAGTCGGTGATGACGTTGCGCGTTGTCCAGATCATCAGGCGTCGCGCAGACGCTTAGCCGCATGCTCATGCGATTGCATGAGTGAAATCATTGTTGTGCGCTTTATTTGCGGATGGGGCATCATCGCCGTTTCAAAAAGATCGCTAAGCATTCGGGTGAAGTGTATACTTCAGATATCGAAGAGTCGGCAAGTTGTTCGCTCCATATCATTCAACTTCGTCACCAGTTCCCTGAATACCAGTAAATATCCCCAAAGACCTGCCCACTATGCAGATTTCAAGAGTTTCGTTAAAGAGTTCGGCGATAGAAATGTACCGCCGTACTTTGCGGGGCGCAGATCTCTTTTGGGAGAGATTGAGGATGCGTGCGTTGCCAGCTGGGAACGCCATGCAGCAGGTCAGCGTCAACAAGATTCCCAGACTAAGGTGATTTACGGAGCCCCCGGTGCAGGCAAGACAGCATTTTTGAAACACTTGCGAGATAGCTGGGAGTGCGTTCGTTTTACCACCGCTGGTTCAGATGGCCGAACTCGCTTGGGAGAACCTCCCATCATGCTGTACATGCAAAGTGCAGTCTTTCGGGATAGGCAGCGGGTGTCGATGGGGCTGATTGAATTGCTTGCGCCAGGCAGTGAGAAAAAGGTAGGCGTATCGAAAAGCGAGTCTAAGCGGATTGAAGGCGGTTTAAGTGTCGGTTTGGGAGGCGGTGGCGCAAGTCGCGAGAGCACAACCAACTATGCTGTGGGGTCGGGTCTTCAGGCGGTTGTTGATGCGGTTCCATTAGAATGCTGGACACGACCGGTAGTGCTTGGCATCGACGAAACTCAGAATCTGCCAGAGCAGCGGGCTTCAGATCCCGGATTGTTCCTGCAGGAAATCCACGCAAACGACCTCAATTTGCCGCTGATCGTGGTTTTGGGTGGTCTTTCGGATACTGTCAAAAGAGTTCGCCAGCTGGGATTGTCTCGGTTGCAACAAGAATGCAAGCACTCGCTGGGGCGCTTGATGCCAGACGAAGTCGAGGAGCTAAAGCACGGCTTTTGCAAGCATTTTAACATTCAGCTCGATGGCTACGAGTCGCGTCTGGACGACGTACTCGCGATTGCCGAGGGCTGGCCGTCGCACCTTGCCAATGCGTTGCTGGCGTTTTCTAAGGTCTATCTTGAGTGCGGATGCGATATGAGCAAGGTGGATTTTGACGAAGCCAGCAAAATCAGCCTGAAGAGGCGTATCGGATACTATCATGATCGCAATAGCGATGAGATGAATGGATCTGCGGTCTTGCTCTCTCGCATTATGGATCGGGTCGAGGGCGGTCAGTCAAAAGCTCAAGTAGTCGATCTCATTGAGAAAATATCGGCAAAATACCGGTCTGGCGCGAGTTTCGGTGAACGCTTGCCGCGCGGCATGAATGCCGAAGACTACTACGAGCATCTGATTCATTGCGGCGCCTTGCAGGAAGATGACGAAAAAATGGTCAGTTGCCCGATACCGAGCTTTCGGCAATATCTGATCGGGCGCGGCAGGATATCCGACGATGCCGTGCGCGGTCGTCATGCGCCTTCAAGCTCTATCGAGCAATCCGCTATCCACTGAACCCATTTGGCGCCTTGTGGAAGAGCAAGCAGCGTTGGGAAAAGAGGCAGAACGTCTCCGCTGGAAACGGGAAGCCGCGTTGCCGAGGGTTGGAGGATTAGGATAGGCGATCCCGTTTACCTCCGCCGAGACACTGCGGCGAACTTGCCGACTCGCGGTTACTCGCTGTCCACTCGTCCGGCGTCATCGCATGTACAGACAAGGCGTGAACAGGGCCGGCCACTTCTTCGGCGAGCAATTCATTGATCACACGATGCCTCGCCAGCAATGGCATTTCGTTGAATCGATCAGAAACGGCAACAACCTTGAAATGCGTCTCTGATCCTTTCGGAACGTTGTGCATGCCGCTTTCGTTGACAACTTCCAAGTGGGACGGATGCAAAGCCCGATTAAGCGTTTGCATGATTCGATTCTGCACTTTCATGATTCATTGGGGTTTTGTGTTGTGACTCTAGAGCATTCGATGCGGTTTTTGTTGAAATCGAGCCATTCAAAAAATCGCAAAACTCTTCGATGTTTCATGCGGTTCGCACCCGGCAATCGCCGTTTAGTGCATAGGCGTTGATTGTAATGGATGCTGAACCCGATTATCGGAAGTTCGAAGGCTTTCGGCGGGCACCATGTCAGGATTGATTTCAATTGAGCGCCATGCTCGGGTCGGCAACCACTCAACCGCGCAAATCTCGCCACACGAATATCGCGTTATCTATACAATATGAGACTCGCCCGAAACAAGCGGCAAACCGCCCATCACAACGACTAATTTCGAGGAATAGCATGTTCAACAAATCGGATACGATTCGCGACTATGATAGCGAGCTTTGGAATGCCATCAGTAGCGAAGAAATTCGCCAGGAAGAGCATATTGAACTGATCGCGTCCGAGAACTATACCAGTGCGCGAGTATTGGAAGCGCAAGGCTCGGTATTGACCAACAAGTATGCCGAAGGCTACCCGGCCAAGCGCTACTATGGGGGTTGCGAATACGTTGATATCGCCGAAGATTTGGCAGTGGAGCGCGCCAAGAAATTGTTCGATGCCGCCTACGTCAATGTTCAGCCTCACTCAGGCTCGCAGGCCAATTCGGCTGTCTTCATGGCATTGCTTCAGCCGCATGACACGGTTTTGGGCATGAGTCTAGATCACGGCGGCCACTTGACGCACGGATCGAAGGTCAACTTTTCCGGCAAAATCTACAACTCCGTGATGTACGGGGTCGATAGCGACGGATTGATCGACTATGCCCAAGTCGAAGTTCTGGCGGCTCAGCATAAGCCGAAAATGATCATCGCCGGGTTTTCCGCCTATTCCAAGATTATGGACTGGCAGCGCTTTAGAAAGATCGCCGATGACAACGGCGCCTATCTGCTGGTCGACATGGCCCATGTCGCGGGACTGGTCGCAGCCGGCGTCTATCCGAATCCGGTGCCGATTGCCGATGTCACCACCACCACGACGCACAAGACATTGCGCGGACCGCGCGGTGGAATGATTCTTGCGCGAGGCAACGAAGAAATCGAGAAGAAGCTCAGTTCCGCTGTATTTCCGGGCGGGCAGGGCGGACCGCTGATGCATGTGATCGCAGCAAAGGCAGTTGCGTTCAAAGAAGCGCTGGAGCCGGAATTCAAGGATTATCAAAAACAGGTTGTCGCCAATGCCCAGGCTATGGCGCAAGTGTTTATCGAGCGCGGCCACAAGGTGGTTTCAGGCGGCACCGACAGTCATCTGTTCCTGCTTGATCTGATCGGCAAGGATTACACCGGCAAGGATGCGGCAGCGGCTTTAGGCGAGGCCAACATAACTGTCAACAAGAACACTGTGCCGAACGATCCGCGTTCGCCGTTTGTCACAAGCGGCTTGAGGATTGGGTCGCCGGCCTCGACGACGCGCGGATTCAAACAGGCCGAGATGCGTGAACTGACCCACTGGATGTGCGATATTCTCGACGGTATCGGCAACCCGGACACAATCGCGGGTGTCAGGCGCAAAGTAAAGCTGCTATGTGACCGGTTCCCTGTATACCGCTAGTTTGAACGACCTGATTTGCCGCTGGCCCATTAGGCTGTGAACAAGCAAAAATATTCTGTTTTCTCGCTCGCCCGCAATGCGCTCAAGGCGCATTCGCAGTGGCCGGCGATGTGGCGGCACCCGTCGCCCAAGACGCACTATGATATCATTATCGTCGGCGGTGGCGGCCATGGTTTGGCAACTGCCTACTATCTGGCTGCCGAGCACCGCATCACCAATGTCGCTGTACTCGAAAAAGGCTGGATAGGCGGCGGCAATACCGGCCGCAACACCACCATCGTCAGGTCGAACTACCTGTGGGATGAGACAGCCCACCTTTATGAGAAATCCTTAAAGCTATGGGAGGGCTTATCGCGGGAGTTGAATTTCAATGTGATGTTCAGCCAGCGGGGGGTGATGAATCTGGGCCATAGCTTGCAGGACATGCGCGACATCTATCGGCGATCCAATGCGAACAGGCTCAACGGCATCGACAGCGAGATTCTCACGCCGGCCGAGATCAAGCGCAAGGTGCCCGTCATGAACACGTCCGCCAATGCGCGCTACCCCGTGCTTGGCGCCTCTTTTCAGCCGCGCGGCGGCGTTGCGCGCCACGATGCGGTGGCTTGGGGCTTTGCTAGGGCCGCAGACGCGCGCGGCGTGGACATCATTCAGAACTGCGAGGTGACCGGATTCGCGATTGAAGACGGCGCAGTGACTGGTGTCGAGACAAGCAGGGGAAAGATTTATGCCAACAAGGTCGGTGTCGTCGCTGCGGGACATTCAAGCGTCTTGGCGCAAATGGCCGGATTCAGGATGCCGATCGAAAGCCATCCTTTGCAGGCGCTGGTGTCAGAGCCGATCAAGCCCGTACTGCATACTGTCGTCATGTCGAACGCCGTACACGGCTATGTAAGCCAGTCAGACAAAGGCGAGCTGGTTATCGGTGCGGGAGTCGATGCCTACTGCGGCTATGGGCAGCGGGGCAGCTTTTCAACTATCGAGGGCAATGTCGCTGCCATTGTCGAGCTGTTTCCAATCTTCTCGCGCTTGCGCATGCTGCGCCAGTGGGGCGGCATTGTAGACGTTTGTCCGGATGCAAGCCCGATCATCGGCGCAGCTCCGGTAAAAGGCATGTACTTCAATTGCGGCTGGGGCACAGGCGGGTTCAAGGCGACGCCCGGGTCCGGCTGGGTGATGGCGCATACCATTGCCCAAGACCGGCCGCATGAGCTCAATGCCGCGTTTGGTCTGGAGCGATTTTCATCCGGTGCGCTGATCGATGAGCACGGTGCCGCCGGCGTGGCTCACTGAACGGACCAGCTTCAGGAGTGTATGGATGCTGATCATCGAATGCCCATGGTGCGGTCCGCGCGATCAATGCGAATTCTCCTACGGCGGCGAAGCTCACATCGTGCGGCCGGAAAAGCCCGATGAACTGTCGGATGCCGAGTGGGCGGACTATCTTTTCATGCGTACCAACACCAAAGGCGTACACGCTGAGCAGTGGTGCCACAGCGCCGGTTGCGGCAAGTGGTTCAACGCCTTGCGCGACACCGTAAGCTACAAATTTGTGCGCGTCTACAAGCACGGCGAGTCTGTCGAGTAGGAAACGGGATGGATCAGACTCGAAGACTTCCAAGCGGCGGGAGAATCGATCGTCAAAGAACGATTTCGTTTCGCTTTAACGGCAAGGACTATTGCGGACATCCTGGCGACACGCTCGCATCGGCGCTACTGGCCAACGATGTCGGTGTGGTCGCCCGCAGCTTCAAGTATCACCGACCGAGAGGGATTGTCGGCAGCGGCCCCGAAGAGTCGAATGCGATCTTCAAGGTCGGGGCTGGCGCGCATGCGATTCCGAACCTTCGCGCCACTCAGACGGATTTGCATCAAGGCTTGATTGCATCGAGCGTGAATTGCTGGCCGAATGCAAGTTTAGACATCTATGCCGGACTCAGTCCCTTTTCGGCATTGCTGCCAGCGGGCTTCTACTACAAAACGTTCATGTCGCCTGGCAAGCTATGGCCGTACTACGAACGCGTTCTCAGGCATATGGCAGGCTTTGCCACCGCGCCAAAGCGGTCCGATCCTGATCGCTATGACAAGCTCAATGCCTGGTGCGACGTGCTAGTTGCCGGCGGCGGGCCAACCGGCATCGCGGCTGCAATTGGCGCAGCGCGAAGCGGTGCGCGGGTGATCATTGCCGATGAGCAAAGTGAGCTTGGGGGCGGCCTGTTGCGGGTTTCGCCCGATGCGGACTGTGACTGGGTCTGGAAAGCCTTGGCTGAATTGAAGGACAACCCTAGTGTGCGCTTGCTGCCGCGGTGCACGGTGGCCGGATACTACGACCACAACTTTGTTGTTCTCAATGAACGTCTGACCGATCATCTGGCAGCGGCAAACTCTGATAGCGCACGTGAACGCATCTGGCGAGTGCGTGCGAAGCATGTGGTGCTTGCAACCGGCGCAATTGAGCGTCCTTTGGTTTTCGGCAACAACGATTTGCCTGGCGTTATGCTCGCATCGGCGGTTTCTGCCTATGTCAATCGCTATGCCGTTAGGCCTGCGAATGTTGCCGTGGTGTTCACCAATAACAATACGGCTTACCGCACTGTTTTGGACCTGCATGATGCCGGCATCGAGGTTGCAGCGGTAGTCGATGCGCGCAAAGAGCCGCAAGGTGCCGAGTGCGAGCTGGTCAAGGAGCGGGGGATTCACCTGCTTGCCGGCTCGGCTGTCGTTTGTGCGAAGGGGTCGCGGCGAGTTGCCGGTGTCGATATCATGCGTCTTTCCGAAGATGCTTCCGCGGTCAGCACCGAAGTTTCTATCAAGTGCGACTTGCTTGCGGTATCCGGGGGGTGGAGCCCGGCTGTGCACCTTTACGCGCAATCGGGCGGCAGGCCGGTCTTCAACGATGAGCTTGCCTGCTTTGTGCCGGATGGGGCGGTGCAGCGCCAAGTGTCGGCTGGCGCCGCGTGCGGTAAATTCAGCTTGAAAGCGGCGCTTGAAGGAGGTTTTGGGGCGGGATTGGCGGCAGCGGAAGATGCAGGCTGCCAAGCAATAGATGCCGACGCGCCTGCTTTTCCACAATTTTCGGATCAGCCATACGGCATTCGGCCGCTTTGGTTGGTTCCTTCGCCCAAATCGCGCCGCAAGGTGAAGAAATTCGTGGATTTTCAAAACGACACGACAGCGGACGACATTCGGCTTGCCGCTCAGGAAGGCTATCGCTCAATCGAACTCGTCAAGCGTTACACAGCGCTTGGATTCGGTACCGATCAAGGCAAGATGGGCAATGTCAATGGCATGGCCATTTTATCGAAGGAGCTTGATCAGGACATCGGTCTGACCGGAACGACCACATTCCGACCGATGTATACGCCAGTAACATTTGGCGCGATAGCTGCAAGAGACGTAGGACCTGAACTATTTGACCCTGTTCGAAAGACCGCCATGCATCCATGGCATTTGCTTCACGGCGCGCACTTCGAGGATGTCGGGCAGTGGAAGCGTCCGTGGTACTACCCCAAGCCCGGCGAGACGATGCAGCAAGCAGTCGATCGGGAATGCGTAGCGGCGCGAAGCGCAGTCGCCATGCTGGATGCCTCGACGCTTGGCAAAATTGAAGTTTGCGGTCCTGATGCAATGGAGTTCCTCAATCGCATTTACACCATCTCCTTGAATCGGTTGACAGATGGAGGGTGTCGCTATGGATTGATGCTAGGCGAAGACGGCATGGTGATGGACGACGGCATTATTGCCAAGCTGGCCGATAACAAGTACTACTTGACTACGACTACTGGCGGTGCCGCGCATGTGCTGGCTTGGCTTGAGCAGTGGCATCAGACAGAGTGGCCGCAGATGCAGGTCTACTTCACCTCTGTTACCGACCACTGGGCAGTTATTGCGATTGCAGGCCCTCGATCCAGAAATCTGCTCAGCAAGCTGATTGCCGGTGATAGCTCGCTTGCAGATCAAGATTTTCCGTTCATGACTGTTCAAAACCTGTCTGTAGCGGATATCGAAGCGAGGGTGTTCCGAGTCAGTTTCAGCGGCGAACTGGGCTATGAGGTCAATGTTCCTGCGAATTACGGATTGCATGTGTGGAAGCAGATTTTCGAAGCTGGCGAAGAATTCGGCATCACGCCGTATGGCACAGAGAGCATGCATGTTCTTCGAGCCGAAAAGGGTTTTGTTATCGTTGGTCAGGACACCGACGGGTCCATCACGCCGACCGACCTTGGCATGAATTGGATGCTTGCCAAGGGCAAGGATTTCATCGGCAAGCGATCGCTCAGTCGAACGGACTGCTTGCGTTCAGACCGCAAGCAGTTTGTAGGGCTTGCGACATCCGACCCTAATAAAGTTCTGCCGGAAGGGGTGCAGCTAATCGAACGTCCGTCGGCGGTTCGGCCGACACCGATGATCGGGCACGTCACCTCAAGCTACTGGAGCGAAAATTTGCAGCAATCGATCGCGCTGGCGGTCGTTAAAGGCGGTCACAGCCGCATGGGGAGCGTGATCTATGCATCAACCATGTCGGACGAACTTATTCCGGCTACCATTTGCAGTCCGATTTTCTACGATTCTGAAGGAGTGCGGCAAAGTGCCGAATGACATGTCGCTCGGGCGCGCAACAGAGTGGACAAATGGGCGCGGACGGGCACGGTGGAGCCTGGCACGACTCTCTCTGACGACACGCCCTGCAAGTGGATTCTCCCCGCCTTGGGCCGAGCCCGGCTAGGCTGTACCACGAACTGACGGTGCCGAGGGCGACGGCGGGCGGCTTTTATATGCACCCCCAAAAATTTTCGACTTGCGGGAGGCTATGGGCACACGGGAAGGTTTCGCGAGGTTTGTCAAATCTGGGACTGAACGTGCTGCAAAAGAGGGAGGGGTGGAATCGACGGCAGAACCCCGACTTCTCGAAGACCTTAATTTCTATCGGAATGTCTACAAAGGTTTTGCGGAAATTAATTGGCTTAGGCTTCTCGAGGATATTGACTCTCACCCCAACATAAACACATAAATCACCCCTGTAGGGTTGGCGGTGCAGGAATCGACCAATCTAACCCGTCAGTCTTGTAATGCCTCTGCATATCTCACAATGCAGGTGGTGTGGCAAATATCAGGGTGTGTGAAATGCGAAACGTGAATGAGATATTGCCAAAAGTAGTGCTTGGCGGTCGGGCGGCATTCAAGCGGCCATCTGGTCGTTCAGATGTTCCGCCTCGATTCCGTCTTTGAATTGCATTCCTTCCACCACCTTGCCGAGCTTTCTAAATCCGCGCAGGCGCCGCCAGCGCCGTTCGGCGCACAGTCCGAGCTCGGACATCATGCATAGCATGCGCCGGCGGCTCAGGCAGCCCCTCGAGCGCTTCGTGCGATGTCGGATCGTCGATAGCGTCGACTCGATCGGGCTGGCGGTGCGGATGCTCTGCCAGCGGGCGGCGGGAAAGCCGCAGGACGCCAGCAGCTCGTCGCGGTCCTCCGGCAGCTTCTCGGCGGCCTTCGGATATTTCTCGCCGCAGGTGTCCACGAAGCTCTTGAACGCCGCCCCGGCATCATCCCGGGTCTTAAGCCATCCAGATCTGCTGCAGCGCCTGCTTGGCGCGGGGCTGGACGCTTTCGGGCGGGACGTTCAGGATGTCGCCCGTCTTGCGCAGCCGGCAGCGCCGGTGGCGGGTGTGCGGATACGCCTGGTCCAGCGCGGCCCAGAACCCCAGCGCCCCGTCGCCGACCGCCAGCTTCGGCGCGCTCATGCCGCGACCCTTCAGGTCCGTCAGCGCCTCGAGCCAGCTGTCGGCCGACTCGCGCGCGCCGTCCTCGACCGCCAAAAGCCGCTTGATGCCGCATTCGTCCACGCCGACCGCCACCAGGGCGCACAGCTTGACATCCTCGGCGCGAAGCCCGCAGCAGATCCCGTCGGCCCGGATGCAGGCCCAGCGGCGGTCGGACAGATCGGCCTCTCGCCATCGCTCCATCTCCCCGTTCCACTGCTCCGCCGGGCGCGACACGCACGAGGCCGAGAATCCCCGCGCCTCGGGCCCCAGCAGTGCCTGCAGGGTCTCGACCATCTCGCCGCCGGCACGCCCTTAAGCTGCAGCCGCGGCACGAACGCCCCGACGCTCGCGGCCTTGCGGACCTGCGGCGGAACCGGCGCGGACCGGAACGCCGCCGGCTCGCCGGTGCAGGAGCGGGTCTTGGGGATCCGCACCGACACCGGGCCTGCGCCGGTGAAGGATCTCGCGACGCGGCTGGCAGCCGCGTCGCACCGCCGCCTTGCGGCCGTCCGGCATCCTGGCCTCGCCGTAGCGGGCAACGAACTAGCCGACCTCGGCCTCCAGCGCTAGCATCCGCCGCGTGCCCTCGCGCGCCAGCTCGGCCGGCGGGTCGGAGAAATTCTCGTGCGTGTCCAGCAGAACTAAGTTATCCTTGCTCATGAGCGGCATGCCTCTCTGGTTGGTTGCAGATTTTTTTCGAATCTACCGCTGAACCAGTTGCGCCGCTTTTTTTCAGCCCCCGCCAAGCACTACTTTTGGCAATATCTCCACGTGTGAATTCGACCTACCAATATATATTATGACTCCGATGAAAAATATTAGTGATAGCGACAAGTCCTTGTTCCACTGGACGGGGTTTTATGAGGCAATAGCAGATGGACTCCTTGGTTTTCGTAACAGGAGGGATGAATTAATTGCTGGAATCCATTCGATTGCCTCAAAGGAGAAGTCTTTCATCAGCCTGACGGACATCTTTGCGGATGGACGCTTTGCTCCATTGACGGACATTGACCCATTTACAGTGATTGGAACCTTCAATCGAGCGCTCACCGATGCAAATCGCAAGGCGATCGCGAGTGGACTCGCGGATCTACTTGGGGTCTCTGATTCTGCACCAGGTTCTTTTGCAGGCGTTCCTAATATGCCCATCATTAAGTCATGGTTTTTCGGGCATGCCAAAGATCGCCAGCCCGATGACATTGACACTTTATGGGAAGTTTTTGCCTGTGCAATTGCCCTTGCGAAATCGGATGACGTGAAAACACGGTCGGCATTTGTCTCAGCCTACGACAAAGCGAAAGATTGTCATGGCGTGAAGTGGAATCTCACCATGGGGTTGTATTGGATTCGTCCTTGGAAATTCCAGCCCCTTGATAGCTATTCTCGGTCTTACATCAGCAAGGAACTCAAGATTCAGATTGTCGAGATAGACTCCAAGAATTTGTGCAATGCCACTGATTATCTGGCGTTGTTAGATACCCTTGAACCCCGTTTCCGAGAGGATGCCTGCCCCGTCCACTCATTTCCAGAGCTATCACTTAAGGCGCGGCTTACCAAGGATAATAAGAATGGGAAAGTCAAGCCCCCTACACCCCCGAATAACCCGTATTCTATTGATGACATTCTGACGGACGGATGTTTTATTGCCCGAGAGAAACTCACAAAAATTCTGGGCAACCTCCAGACCAAGCAAAATTTGATCCTTCAAGGGCCGCCGGGTACTGGAAAGACCTGGCTCGCCAAGCGATTGGCTTTTGCCTTGATGGGGCAATGCGACGATAGTAAAGTTCGATCGGTGCAGTTTCATCCGAATTTTTCTTATGAAGATTTCATTCGGGGCTGGCGACCTGAAGGCGATGGCAAGCTAACACTGGTGGATGGCCCCTTTATGGAAATGATTGGTGCCGCGAAGAAGGATCCAGAGTCAAAGTATGTCATTGTGATTGAAGAGGTTAATCGCGGGAATCCAGCGCAGATTTTCGGCGAGATGCTGACGTTGCTTGAGGCGGACAAGAGAACACTAAGTGCAGCACTGGAACTGTCCTATAAGCAGTTCGATGACGAGCGTGTTTTTATTCCCAAGAACCTCTATGTCATCGGCACAATGAATATTGCCGACCGCTCTCTTGCTCTGGTTGATCTGGCATTGCGTCGCCGTTTCGCTTTCATTGATCTCGAGCCTGCATTCGGCCAACCTTGGCGAGACTGGGTTCAGTCCAAGTATGGCATTGATTCAGCACTCTTGCTTGACATCGAGGAGCGTCTTACCCGCCTGAACAAAACTATTTCAGGCGACTCCAGTCTCGGCGCTCAGTTTCGAGTGGGACACAGCTATGTCACACCGACGGTTGATCGGCTTGGTGACGCTCGGGAATGGTTTCGTCAAGTGGTTGATGCCGAGATTGGGCCTTTGCTGGATGAATACTGGTTCGATAATCTCGAGAAGTCCCAAGAGGAGCGAGCGCATTTGCTGGAAGGCTTCTGACGTGATGCCTGCCACTGCTCACGAAGGGATTGGCTATATCGGTCAAATTCCAGTGCGCAACCTTTGGTTGCTCATGCTGTATTCTTCTGATTTATTCAGGGATCTTGAAAGGGCAAAGGTTGCTGTCGAGGATAACCCGGACGACATCCCCGATCTGGTTGCAGAGATGCTTTGCCATCGCGTTGAGCACCGCATTCAGCGCAATCTAAGCTACGGTTACCAATCGCGTGAGGCTGTTCTTCGTCGCGTACGCGGACGCATCGATCTGCTGAACACCGAGCGGCATCGATTACTGGATCGCGGTAAGGTGGCTTGCCGATTTCATGAGTTGACGGTTGATACAGCTCGAAATCGTTATGTGCGGGCAGCACTTGAAGCACTATCCAAAATCGTTTCAAAGAAAAAACGGGCCCATCAATGTCGGGTGTTGGTGGTCAGTTTGAGACGTATGGGCGTGGCCGGGGAATGCCCCAATCGCAGTGAGGTTTCCATCAATCGCTTTGGGCGGCATGATGTAGATGATCAGCCCATGGTTGTTCTGGCTCATCTGGCTTTCAATTTAGCCTTGCCCACAGAGGCTGCAGGCATGAAGCAATTGTCATCACCAGATCGAGAAATCAACTGGGTTCGGAAGCTTTACGAGAAGGGGATCGCTGGATTCTATGATGTTGTTCTATCCAAGAGAGGGTGGCGCGTCAAGGCGGGCAAAACGATTCACTGGCCAATTGAAAACGGGAGTGCTGGCATCGGTAATATTCTCCCTTCAATGAAAACCGATATCACTCTCGACTATCCGCCCACGAGGAGCCGCATTGTCATTGACACGAAGTTCAACGCCATTGTAAAGCATGGCTGGTATCGAGAAGAAACATTGCGCAGCGCATACATGTATCAGATTTATGCTTATTTGAGGTCTCAGGAGGGTCATGGTGATCCTTTTACCGAAAAAGCCTCGGGTCTGCTCCTTCACCCCTCGGTGGGGAGTATAGTTGACAAGGCTGCTGTGATTCAAAACCATGTACTGGTTCAATACATATGAGACTTTTCAGGCGGCAAGTGCGCTTTGTTTGAAGTTTTCATTATACGCCTGCATGGGCGCCGCTTGCCCGAGCGCCTGATGCGGCCGGTAGTCGTTGTAGAAGCGCTCGAATTTGGCCAGCTCGACGTTCAGGGCTCCGACGCTCAGCTCGCCGTCGTAGAACTGGTGGAACTCGTAGCGGCTCACCGCGTTGGCGCGCTCGACGCAGCCGTTGCAATTGGGGCTTCTGGGCGGCAGCACGAACAGTTCGATGCCGCGCTGCTGGCAGGCGGTCTCGAACTCGGCCATGGACTCGCTGCCGCCGTCGACCTGCACCGACTCGAGGTTGAACGGCGCCTGGCGGATGAGATGGTCGAGGAATCTTGTGGCGCAGGTTGCGGTGGCGCGCGAGTAGGCGCGCATGTAGCACAGCTTCGAGACCGGGCACACGGCCTCGGACTCCTTGACCGCGAAGCCGGCCTCGATGGCGACGCTCAGGTGGTCGATCTGCACCATCTGGCCGGGCTTTCGTCCGCGGGTGCCGTAGCGCCGGCGCTTAGCGTGGCGGTCGCCTCGGTCGCGCCCTCGAGGCGCAGCCGGTCGAACAGCGCGAGACTGTCGAAACGCTCGGCGGCCTGCGGCGAAAGTTCGTCGCGGATCGCGTC
This sequence comes from Arenicellales bacterium, assembly GCA_965214875.1. Lineage (GTDB taxonomy): Bacteria > Pseudomonadota > Gammaproteobacteria > Arenicellales > JAJDZL01 > CBDAUN01. Next base: position 812,031 of record OZ243980.1, read on the forward strand.
GAGACGATAAAATTTGCGGTGCGGATATTCGGTTTGCATGGTGCCTTCTCCCGCCTTTCGGCTGTTGGGTTTTCATTAAGCGCCATGCTACCTCAAAAATTTTTCGCGCGCCCGCTCTTCCCCTTCGGACTACGTCCTACGGGGAAGAGCGGGCAGTCTCACATGTATCTGACCCCAGACAAACCATGAGATTCGATTTGCCACCGTTGATCTTGGGGCTGCCGCAACGGAAATTCGAAAACAGCTTTTGCAGGTTCACCCCCTGATCTCATTACATAATCAGGAGAGATAGAGTTGAGTCAAAACACCAACCTGCATGCTGCCAAGCGCGGTAAAAACGATGATTTCTATACCCAGCTTTCTGACATTGAAAATGAGCTGCGCCATTACAAGGGGCACTTCAAGGGGAAGGTGGTTTACTGCAATTGCGACGATCCCCGCGTTTCCAACTTCTTCCATTACTTCTCGCACAACTTCAAGCATTTTGGCCTTAAGAAGCTGGTTACAACCTGCTACAAAAACCAGCAAGTGGACCTGTTTTCAACGCGTGATCAGGACCGGGCAATCAAGTTGGAATACGATGGTTTTCGTGCGGGCGACACGGTGCCCAACGCAGAAGATATTGGGATCACAAAGTTAAAAAGTGATGGCGATTTTCAAGGCCCGGAGTGTGTTGAACTTCTCAAGCAAGCCGATATTGTGGTTACCAATCCGCCTTTTTCGTTGTTTCGGGAATATGTGGCTCAATTGGTGAAGTATGACAAGAAGTTTCTTATCATCGGGAATATGAACGCGGTTACTTACAAAGAGATATTTCCGCTTGTTAAGGAGAACAAATTATGGTACGGGCCAAGCATTAGCAGTGGCGATCGGGAGTTTGGAGTACCTGACAATTATCCTGTAACAGCAGCTGGCTGGAGGATTGATAGTGACGGAAGAAAGTTCATTAGGGTCAAAGGTGTGCGATGGTTTACCAACCTTGACCACAACAAGCGCCATGAGGAGTTGATCCTGTACCGCAAATACACGCCAGAGGATTACCCGCATTACGACAATTACGATGCCATCGAAGTGGGCAGGACTGCTGATATTCCGGTTGACTGGAAGGGGGCAATGGGCGTGCCCATCACATTTCTTGACAAATACAACCCGGATCAGTTTGAGATTGTTGGAATAACCAAGACGTGGTTTGGGGCGGCAACAAAGACGTATCCGAAACAGGTACAGGTCAGTACATCCGGCAAGCGCAGTGAAGTGACCAAACTGAATGACGGCGCGGCATTGCGGATCGATGGCCCGATTGCCAAGAATCACTACATCGTTGGCGGAAACTACTATCAGCAAGCGTATGCTCGCATTCTCATCCGCAACCGCAAGCCGGAGCCATCGCCATGAAGATTGATCTCCTCGAACTCACAGTTGAAGACCTGGCTGAGGGGTACCGCGACGACGGGGACGGTGGCGTTATGGGCTACGGCGGCAAGTTGGACATCCGCCCACCTTACCAGCGTGAATTTGTCTACCAGGACAAGCAGCGCAACGCCGTGATTGAGACCGTACAGCAGGGCTTTCCCCTGAACGTGATGTACTGGGCCGATCGCGGCAACGACACATTCGAGATCATTGACGGGCAGCAACGCACCATATCAATTTGTCAGTACGTGCAAGGCGACTTTTCCGTTGACAATCTCGCCTTTCACAACCTACAAAGCGATGAGAAAGCACGAATACTCGACTACAAGCTCATGGTCTATGTCTGCACTGGAACCGACAGTGAAAGGCTCAAGTGGTTTGAAACCATCAACATCGCTGGTGAGACGCTAACCAAACAAGAGCTTAGAAACGCGGTCTATCATGGCCCTTGGGTGTCGGATGTCAAGCGGTACTTTAGCCGTCCGGGGTGTCCTGCCTACGCAATCAGCAGCAATCTTCTGAAAGGTTCAAGCATTCGTCAAGACTATCTTGAGACAGCAATTCGTTGGATGAATGACGGCGACATTGAAGGTTACATGTCAAAACATCAGCACGACAATAGTGCCATTACGCTGTGGAACTATTTTCAATCTGTGATTAACTGGGTGAACGCAACGTTCACGGTCTATCGAAGGGAGATGAAAGGCGTGGAGTGGGGGTTGCTCTATAACCAGTTCAAGGACGATGATTTTGACTCAGATAATCTTGAAGCCGAGACTAAGCGGCTTGCGATGGATGATGATGTAACCAAAAAATCCGGCATCTATCCCTATCTTCTTGACTGCAATGAAAAGCACTTGAGCATTAAGGCTTTCACGCTTGCCATGAAGAGGGAGGCATTTGAGCGACAGAACGGTCTTTGCCCACATTGTGGAAAGGCGTTCGACTTTGATGCAATGGAAGGTGACCACATTGATCCATGGTCAAAGGGCGGCAAGACGATAGCTGGGAATTGTCAGATGCTCTGCAAACCATGTAATCGAAGAAAGGGTGCGAAATGACTAGGCAGACTGGTGGCCATCGGGTTTGGGTTGTGGTTGTAGAGCCCAAGCTTATGTCATGCTTACTGCCAACAGAACTACAATATCGCGTCAGGCAGAATATGAGGACAGATCATGCGACGGCTTCTAACGATAAGCTCATCACTGATACTGGTACTGACTTGTGCATTACCGAGTGTGTCGGCGAGATATTGCTAAAAGTAGTGCTTGACTGGAGAGCGACATTCAAGCGGCATCTGGTCGTTCAAGTGCCTCACCTCGATCCCGTCTCTGAATCCTATTCCTTCCGCCACCTTTCCAAGCTTCCTGAATCCTCTCAGATGCCGCCAGTGCCTTTCGGCGCAGATTCCAAGCTTAAAGGAATGCACAGCATCCTCCGGCGACTCAGGCATTCCCTTGAAAGCCTGGTGCGATATCGAATCGTCGATAGCGTCGACCCGACCGGATTGACGGTGCGGATGCTCTGCCGGTGCTGGCCGGAAAGTTGCGCAACGCCATCAGCTCGTCGCAACCCTTCAGCAGCTGCTTTGAACTGGCGCTTTGTGTCCGTCCGGCTTCCCGGTGCCGCCGAGGCGGATGGGGAAACTCGCCCTCCAGCACCAGCATTCGCCAGGGCCTTCGCGCGCCATTTCAGCCAGCGGGTCATCAAATTTGTCGTGTGCGTCCAGTGAAACCAGGTTATTCTTGCTCATAAGCGGCATGTCTCTCCGGCTGGCTGCAGATTATTTCGAATCTGCAGCCAGATCAGATGCACCGCTTTTTTCAACCCCATCAAGCACTACTTTTACAATATCTCTGAATCCACGTGCATGATCCAGAAGAATGAAGTCGGCGCGATTTATCGAGGATATAAGGCAGCAATATGAGTAATGCACGCGCATTCCTGATCATGCCGACAATTCCGATGAGGACGAATTTATCAAACCCAGGTATGATTAATCCATTCAGGTCCATAGCGATGTGCTTGTCGAATACCAAGCTGGCTCAATTTCAAAAAGATCTAACCCTAAGCCGAGAAGACTCAGATCGACGAGTATGCATATCGCGTAGAAAACGGGGGTTGGCCCAGGCCATCTCAAAGTGTTGCCATAGCGGAATTGTCATAGAAGGTTTCGATGGGCGCATGAATGAGGTTGCAGCTGTGATTTCAACTAGGGCCGCATGCTATGATTGAAAACTCTCCTTTGGTTGAATTCTCCTTCACCGGCAAGCATCCGTCGCTGGATCTGGCGGATGTGGAAGTCGCAGAGCATCCATTCAAAAGCTACTTCAACCTCAGGGTCGATGAGGGTTTGCGAGATCGTATCTTGTCTGGTTCCGGCTTCAATTTGCCGGTCAAGGCGAATACTTATACCGAAAAAGAATATCTGACTTGCCTATGGCTGCGAACCGACGAGTGGTTGCTCATTACGTCGAACGACAATCACAGGCGCTGCTCGGATTTGCTTGAAAAATTTTGCGATAGCGATCATGCCGCATGGACCGATCAGTCAAGCGGCTTTACGTCGATTGTCGTTTCTGGAGCCAAGGCGATAGATCTTTTAAGCAGGGGTGTCGTGTTTGATCTTCACCCCCGAAGTTTCAAGGCATCGCAATGTGTGCAGACCATGCTTGCCAAGGCGCGTGTCGCCATCATAAATCGAACAAGAGGCGAGGATGCCGTATTCGAAGTGATTGTGCGAAGAAGCTTTGCAGACTACGTGTGGCGCTGGCTAACCGACAAGGCGCACGAAGCGTATTTCAATAGATTATGAATATGGCCAAACCTTCAATGCTAGCGCACGACCGCATCCACCAAGCTCAACAGGGTTTGCTCGCTTTTGGAATTTCAACGCATTGATGCCGAATGTAAAAAATTCGGTCATTGAATCATGGATTGAGCCTGATTTTACCGATTTATGGGCGATCAGAGCATCAGCCAAATCCGCGTCAGTTGTGCAAAACGCCTCAAGCGACAGCTATCCTCAAAAGAGGCATCTGACTCTTGCAACAGTGCGCGGCTGGAAAGCCGTAGAAGGCTATCAGCTCGTCGCGACCCTCCGGCAGCTTCTCGGCCGCCTTCGGTTGCTTCTCGCCGCAGGCGTCGACAAAGCTCTTGAACGCGGCCTCGGCATCATCCCGGGTCTTAAGCCATCCAGATCTGCTGCAGCGCCTGCTTCGCTCGGGGCTGGACGCTTTTGGGCAGGACGTTCAGGATGCTGCCCGCCTTGTGCAGCCGGCAGCGCCGGTGGCGGGTGTGCGGATACGCATGGTCCGGCGCGGCCCAGAATCCCGGGCCCCGTCGCCGACCGCCAGCTTCGGCGCGTTCATGCCGCGACCCTTCAGGTCCGTTAGCGCCTCGAGCCAGCTGTCGGCCTCTCGCCATCGCTCCATCTCCCCGTTCCACTGCTCCGCCGGGCGCGACACGCACGAGGCCGAGAACCCTCGCCGCCATCTCGGCCGGCGGATCGGAGAAATTGTCGTGCGCTTCAAGCGAAATAAGGCTGTTCTTGCTCATGAGCGGCATGCCTCTCTGGTTTGATAAGCAGATTTTGTGAATCTGCAGCCAGACCAGTTGCGCCGCTTTTTTCAACCCCCGCCAAGCACTACTTTTGGCAATATCTCACCTAAGAAAGAATGGCGATTTATGAGAAAAGATAAAAAAGAGGCTAAAGTACTATAATTTCAAGCATAAAATAGGTTTTACGCAGTTATGTCTATCTCCGTCCTATGCGCCGCCAAGTATATTGGCAATCTTTCTGATTGGTCAAAAACCAATCTTGAACTTCAAAAAATTATCTATCTCGCTCACATGATTCACTTGGGTGAGTATGGATTGGATTCACCTTTAGTAAAAGGACATTTTCAGGCATGGGATTTTGGTCCAGTTCATCCTGAACTGTATCACAAGGCAAAAATATTTGGTGCTGAACCAGTAATAAATATTTTTCGCAGATATCCTAATTTGGATGAAAGCACACTAGAAGCCAAAACGCTTAGCACCACCTACGATAGGATTTCGGACTTTTCTGGGTCTCGGTTAATTGCTATTACTCATTGGGAAGACGGAGCATGGTTTAACAACTACGACCCTGATTATTCGAACAATATTATTCCAAATGAAGACATCTTGGAAGAATACACCAAACGAGCTAAAAGAGACTGAGAAGGTGCGTCTTGGTGAATCAGAATGATTCTTTCTTCAAAGAAGATACTGACTCTGTCGATCAACGAATAAAGAACCTGGAAGATTCCTTAGTAAAAGAGAGAACTCGATGCAAAGAAATTCAATTTGTTTGGATAGTTCTTCTGGTGATTCTTTTCGATGCTTTGATATTCCCCTCAATGCAATCATTTGGCGGTCCTTTGATAATTGGGATATTAGAGGGAATAGCCTTACTGTTAGTTGCTCGAGCAATGGGTCTGAAAGATGTATCGTTGATGCTCAACAAACTAATTGATACTGTCAGTCCCAATTCACGATCTCCCAAATAATAACCCGCGCAACTTTCATTCTAAAATCTGCGCCGCTTCAGCCTATGGTGTAGCATCTATGTAATTCCCAAACATTACAGGTGCTGATATGCCAGCATGGGGGACGTAGATGCGACCGAAAAGAAATACCGGATGCTCAGTCCCCACCTAGACGAGCGCACCCGCTGGCATCGGTCGGGGCGGCATCTCCCGGGTCGCCAAAGCCACGGCATGTCCCGCACAACTGCGTACGCGGGCATCCGAGAGCTTCAGCAAAACGATGCCGCGCCCGTTGCGGTCGACCAGCAAGAGCGCGTCGCGCCTGGCCGCAGCGCGGTAGCACCTGGACCGCGATGCCTAGATGCCTAGTTTGCGCGGATCAGCGAGCGAGTCAAGGCGTTCGTGCGTTGGCCAGCCCGCGGTTTCAGTCGATGCCAAGGAAAAGGAGCTCGTCGGAGACTATCGAAACGGCGGGCGCGAGTGGTATCGCGCAGGTAACGTGCCGCGGGCAGACGTGCACGACTTTTCGGATCCCGAGCTTGGCCAGGCGATTCCCTGAGGAGTTTGCGACATCGGCGAAAACGCCGGCTGTGCCGGCATCGGCATGGATCACGACACCGTTGCGTTCGCGGTCGAGACGCTCCGGCGGTGGTGGCGCTGCTTCATATGGGCGGCTGGCCTGTCCGTAGGCGACGCGGCTCCAACTCGATCCGCAGCCGGCTGTGGAAGCACGAGCTGCAGCGCCTGGTCGACGAGCTTGGACTGGGCCTGTCTCGGTGTGCCACTTTCCGCCTGGCACAAGCAAGTGGAACCGCATTGAGCGCCGCATCATGTTCGCTCAGATCACGCACAATTGGCACGGCCGGCCGCTGAGCAGCTATCGGGTGATCGTCCCTGATCGCGGCGACCGCCACCAAAGCCGGACTGAGGGTCGAGGCCAGACTGGATGACGGCGAGTATCTGCCGGGCGTCAAGGTGTCCGATGAACAGATGAAAGAGCTGAACATCCGCCGGAATTCGTTCCATGGCGAATGGAACTATATGCTCAAACCAAGACATTGATTGGATAGTTTATTATGGCGAGAGTCCTTAGCCAGTGAAGCAAGTTTTCCACAAATACACTTGCCCTATGCATCTCACAGAACAATTACACCTGACAGCTGCACGGCACGACCGCGTTAAAGTGCATCCCGACGACACCAAGAAAAACGTTGCCCGGCACATCGGCAAGTTCACCAGGACGGCTGAAACATGTGTTTGCCATGGATGCCCGAATGGCAGTGACCTGCAACAGTGAGCTAAAAACGAATGGAAAACCGACTGAGTCCGAATATGCTGGATTGAATCGTTTCGCTCAGCGCTCAAGATGAGCCCGATCTTCGGCGGTACAGTGCCGAAATTTCTCGGGCATGATGATTGGCCGCAGCGAATGCTCCGGTGGAGGGTGTTTCATTATGGCAATGATCCTGCTCTTCTTACCCACCGTAAACGGACTTATGAAAAATGACACTAGCGGTGTCAAAACCGACCCTCGCAAGCGAGTTTCAACCGAATTTGCTTTGGTGATGGCGATCAGCATGCCTTGGCAGTAACCCCTCCCGCTTGCTCAACCCTGAAGAGCGAACGAAAAATTGGCGGCAAAGTCAACGGTTTGTGCACGTAGTGTATACTCATATTCAAGAGCTGACCGGGCAGTCGCTCTCGTCCCAATTGCGTTGGCGAGGGAGGAAAGTCCGGGCTCCAAAGGGCATAAGTGCCAGGTAACGCCTGGGCGGCGCAAGCCGACGGAAAGTGCCACAGAAAACATACCGCCGAATCCATGCGGCAACTCCGCACAGATGGCAAGGGTGAAAAGGTGCGGTAAGAGCGCACCGCGTTCTCGGTAACGCGAACGGCAGGGCAAACCCCACTTGGAGCAAGATCGAATAGAGGTTGCATGGCATTGCCCGTGCCTAACCCGGGTAGATCGCTAGAGTTTCGCGGTGACGCGAATCCCAGATAAATGGCTGCCTTCATCTTTGCAGATGTTACAGAACCCGGCTTACAGGTCAGCTCTTGCGCAATAATCGCTTGTCGTTCGATTCAACTTTTTTGTGGCTTGCCTCTTTGCGAAGCAGTCTACTTTCCCTCCACGCCATAGCGGCGGGCATGAGCTTCATGCGCCCGCATTGTTTAGCCATTCCCATGCTGTAGGTTTCAAACTACCCAATCTTGGATTGACTGATCGTCTCCGATTCTTACAAAGCCAGCAGCGTCTCATCGCACCAAGCCAGCGGCTTGGATTGCGATAGCGAGAATGATCTTGAAGTGCATTTTGTTGCTATTATGCAACGTATTTATTTGGTATTCTATGAAAATATATTAATTAAATTGAAAACCACAAAATAAAATGTATTGATAAATAATTATCTTGTTTAATGCCTAAAATTATTGTAAGATAATAGTAATTTTGTAGTAAATTAGTGGTGTATAAAATTTCAAATCTGAAATTGTAGCAATATCATGGACGCTGATTTCTCAGGAATTGATCAAATTTCAATCGATGCCAAGGGCCGCTTCCAAGTGCCCAAGGGGCAACTTGACATGTTGCGAGTCATGACGCATGCGCATGGTGGGCAGGTTTGGGTCACGAGAGATGTGCACGAAAATTGTCTGACTATATTTCTTGGTGACCGCTGGTCTGTTATTTCAAGCGATTTGAAAAAAGCCCAGAACTTTACCAGCGAGTTTAGGCGCTTGAGCAGAAGAGTGCTGGGAAACTCCAAGTCGGTGGCGATTGATGCCGCTGGCAGGATGCTCATACCCAAGGAGTTGCGCGAAAAGTGCAATTTGAAGACTCGGGCTTTGTTTGTAGGAAACGGAGATCGGATCGAAATCTGGGATCGGGACGAATTCGATCGTGCCGAACAGCAGATGACGGAAGACATGATTGCCAATCCGGATAAGTACAACGAAATCTTAAGTCGCCTTAATTAATTGCTAGTGTCCTTAAGCCGGATTGCGCCGCGAGGTGGTCGCGGAACAAGAACAAACATAAAACTATTCGCAGGTCGCTGTTTTGCAGTCACACAAACCCGTAATGTTGCATGAAACTCTCGAGGCCCTCTCGATTCAGCCGTCTGGAGCGTATGTCGATGCCACCTATGGTCGAGGTGGACACTGTCGTGAAATCCTGAAATCTTTAGGCCAGCACGGCCGGCTGTTCGCGCTTGACTGCGATGCCGAAGCGATTTTGGCTGCTCGAAGTGAATTCGGCCACGATGAGCGAGTGGTTGCAATCCAAGCGCGTTTTTCGAGACTGCAAAGCTCAGTTCGCCGACAATCGCCAAAACTTCCGATCGCAGGAATCGTCGCTGATCTTGGGGTTTCGTCTCCGCAATTGGATGATGCAAGGCGAGGGTTCAGCTTTGCCAAGGATGGGGAACTTGACATGCGAATGGACCAAAGCAGCGGAATCTCTGCCGCACAATGGTTGCAAACAGTTCAGGAAGATGAACTCGGCAATGTGCTTAAATCGCTCGGCGAAGAGCGGTTTGCCAAGCGGATCGCGCGCAAAGTGATCGCGACACGTGCCGCAACACCGATTCATTCGACTCTGCAGCTAGCAGATCTGATTAGCGACTGCGTTCCCACGCGCGAACGGGGCAAGCATCCGGCAACCCGTGTTTTTCTCGCTATTCGCATGCACATTAATCGGGAACTCAGTGAATTGAACCGTTTGCTTGAGCAATCGGTCGAGCTGCTCAAGCAGGGAGGACGGCTGGTCCTGATCACGTTTCACTCTGTCGAGGATCGCCTCGTCAAGCGTTTCATGCGGTCGGCCTCTATCGGTGCTCCGGGTCCTGCGCATTTGCCATTTGCCGCTTCAGACTTCAGCCCGACACTCAAAATCATCGGCAAGGCACTTCGACCGACTGCAGAAGAAATCGCTCTTAACAGGCGTGCGCGCAGCGCCACACTCAGGGTCGCAGAGCGCCTCGGAGGTGCGTCGTGATTCGCGCGCTTGCAATTATGTTTGCCGCTGTTTGCATGGTCAGCGCGATTTCGATCATCCGGGTACAGCACCAAATCCGCACTACATTCACTGAACTGCAGAACGCGCATGAGGTTCGCGATGAGCTGAATTTGAATTGGCGCCGCCTGCTGGTTGAGAAAGAAGCGTTCTCCAGTCGCGTGTATTTGAAAAGCTGGGCGCAGTCAGATCTTCAAATGCGTCCGCCCGACGAGTTCTATTTAATTGCGCTTTCCGCCGATCGGTCGCGTCGCGAGGGGCTGGGAAATTGATCAGGTCCCGTCATCAATTGACTTTTCGCGATGCCACCGTCGTCATGATTCTCGTCGTTGGGCTTGCGATGCTTGCGGGCAGGGCCGCGTATCTGCAATTGATCGCAGATGACCGCTTGCAGGATGAGGGGATGGCGCGATTTGTTCGCAATCAAACCATCGCCGCCAATCGCGGAATTATTCGAGACCGCAACGGGCAGACTTTGGCAATCAGTACGCCGGTCGATTCGGTTCTCGCAGTTCCCGACATTGTGAAGTTCCAATCAGAACGCTTTCCGGAGCTGGCCGCTGCTATTGACATCGGGCATTCGGAATTGAGGCGGGCAATTGATCGAGGCATTGATCGCGGACGCGAAGGCATTCTGCTTAAGCGGCAGATCTCGCCTTCGGAATCAGAGGCGATCGAGGAACTGGATATTCCGGGCGTGTCGCTGATACGCGAGTATCGGCGTTTCTATCCGTACGGCAGCAAAACCAGCAGCGTGCTAGGGCTTACCAGCATTGACGACATCGGGCTCGAAGGCGTCGAGTTGGCGCTGAATGATCAACTCGAGGGCGTTTCTGGCTTGAACCGGGTAATCAATGATCGCCACGGACGCACTGTTGAAGCCATCGCCTCGCTGAGAAACGTGCAGGATGGAGACGATGTTCAGCTGAGCATTGATATTCGAGTTCAACAGATTCTCTATGAGCGGCTGATACAGGCGCTTGACGACAGCAAGGCGGCCCATGCTGTCGGCGTGGTGGCAGATCCGAAAACCGGCGAGATTCTTGCAATCGCTACGGCACCCAGCTTCAATCCGCACCGCAGAAAAGGCCACACAGTACGCAATCGTGCGGTCACGGACGTATTCGAGCCGGGCTCGATAATCAAGCCTTTTCTGGTTGCAAAGGCACTTGAAGACGGGATCGTCAAGCCTGGCACAATGATCGACACCTCGCCAGGCGAGATCAAGATAGACGGATATCGGATTGAAGACATTCGCAATTTTGGAACACTTGACGTCTCCGATGTGATTATGCGCAGTAGCAATGTCGGCGTTATCAAGATCGCCATGAACATTGACCCGAACGAAATTCTTGATTTCTACCAGCGTTTTGGATTCGGTTCCCGCACCCAGAACGTGATGCCTGGCGAGCAGGCAGGTCGAATGCCTGATCGCGACCGATGGCGAATTTCGGAGCATGCTTCGCTTTCCTACGGCTACGGGTTTTCTGTTTCTGCGCTGCAGGCGATTCAAGCCTATTCGGTTTTTGCGAACGATGGCTTGCTCAAGCCGCTGACGCTGCTCAAAGGCGCCAATGACGGTCAAGCTGGATCTCGGGTGATCGATGCAGAACTAGCACAAACCGTCTCTTCGATGCTGGAGCGAACTTCGCTTGCGACCGGCACGGCGAGACGTGCGAAGGTGCCTCTGTACCGCGTGGCCGGCAAGACGGCGACTGTCCAAAAACTTATCGATGGCAAGTACAGCTCGGATAGCCATCTGGTCTTCTATGTGGGCTATGCGCCGGTTTCCGATCCTCGCTTGGCAGCCATCATCGTGGTCGACGACCCGCAGGCAGGAGAGCACTATGGCGGCTTGGTGGCGGCGCCGGTGTTTCGCGATGTCGTCAGCGAATCGTTGCGCTTGCTCAATGAGCCGTATGACGATTTGCCAAAGTTGGCGAGCTCGATATGAAAGCGGTCTAGAGCATGAATCGACCTGCAGCAGTTGAACAAAGGCGCGTCCGGCTCAGCGATCTGCTCGCCGGCTTCCCCGTCTTGCAGCAGATGCGCAATGACCTGCCGGTAGAGCAGATTTGCATTGACAGCAGACAGGCGATGCCAGGCAGCCTATTTATCGCGCTCGCCGGGAACAAGCATGACGGTCATGACTTCATCGCCGATGCGATTGGTGCTGGCGCAACGGCGGTGCTGTGCGAGTCTGAAGCGCCAGCTCGAAAGTTTGGCGGCCAATCCGCGCTCGTCTGCCACGTGGCACAGCTTCGCCGCTACGCTGGAACAATCGCGTCGCGATTCTACGATCACCCGTCAAGCAAGATGAATGTTGTAGGGATCACGGGTACAAACGGCAAGACCACAGTCGCCTGGCTTTGCGCGAATGCGCTTGAGTCGCTCGGCAATCCCTGTGGAATGATCGGAACGCTTGGCTCCGGCTTTCCACGAAGCGTTACCCCTAGTTCGCTAACCACGCCCGATGCGATCTCCATCCAGTCTCAGTTATCTGAATTTGTTCAATCCGGCGCTAGATATGCCTGCATGGAAGTTTCTTCTCACGCCTTGGCTCAATATCGGCCGCACGGCACTCGATTCCATACCGTCGCCTTGACCAATATCGCGACCGACCATTTGGACTACCACGCCAATCAGGACGAATACTGGAATTCGAAGCGTTCTTTATTTGAGCAGTTTGAGTCCAAGACCGCGGTTATCAATGGCGATCAGCAGCAATCAGTAGGCATGCTGGCCGACGGGCTGATGCAAAGCGAATGCACAATAACCTATGGAGCGGCTCAAGATATTGATGCGGGCCGCAGCGGACGCAACCGAAACGCCTTCAAAGATATACAAATCGTCGGTGTGCGCACTAATCGCCATCAGCTCGAAGTCGATTTGGAAATGGATGCCGCCGATTCGAAAATCACCATCGGCACCGATCTGGTCGGCAAAGTCAACGCCATTAATGTGGCCGCCGCTGCAGGCATATTGTCGTCGCTTGAAATTAAGCCGCGCGACATTCAAAGCTCGCTGTCCGGCGTGTCGCCGGTGCCCGGGCGCTTGGAGCGCATTTCGACTCAAAATGCGTCAAAACCGTGTGTCTATGTCGATTTTGCCCACACCGCCGATGCGCTCAAGAACACGCTTGCCAGCCTGCGCGAACTTACTGATGCAAAGCTCTGGTGCGTATTCGGCTGCGGCGGAGAACGCGATACTTGCAAGCGCCCCCAGATGGGCAGGGTCGCTGAGCAGTATGCCGACGAGATTGTGATCACGGATGACAATCCGCGCCATGAGCCGCCGAGCAAGATTGTCGAGCAGATACTCGCCGGGATGAACTCGCGTCCAATCGTGGAGCACGATCGCGCGAGAGCGATTCGTTTGGCGATTTCCAATGCCGGGCCGTGCGACATCGTGCTGATTGCCGGCAAAGGCCACGAGAAATCGCAGATTTACGAGGACTTGCACACACCGTTTGATGATCGCGAGCTAGTAAGAGGCATCTTGGAGGCCGCTGCATGATGCGCCTGAGTTTCGTTGAACAATCTGTCGGCGGCCACCTGATTGGGCGAGACGCCTCCGTGCTAGGCGTAACAACTGACTCAAGAGACGTTCGCGGCGGCGAATTGTTTGTCGCGCTTCGGGGTGAGCGGTTCGACGGACATGATTTTGTCGGCGAAGCCTTCAGCAAGGGTGCGGTTGCAGCTATGGTCGATGCGCAAGCCGCCGACATCAATTCGCAGATTGTGGTTCGCGATACTGAAGCTTCGCTCGGTGTTTTGGCGGCCAAGTGGCGCAATGAGTTTGACATGCCTGTCGTCGCGGTCACCGGCTCGAATGGCAAGACGACGGTCAAAACCATGATCGGGACCATTCTCTCGCGTTGCGGCAAAACAGCCGTTTCGCCGAAGAATTTCAACAATGCCGTGGGATTGCCGCTTTCCCTGCTTGAGTTGAGAAGGAGCGATCAGTTTGCAGTGATGGAAATCGGCATGAATCAATTTGGCGAGATTGCGCAGCTGAGCAAGATTGCGCAGCCCACAGTAGCCGTAATCACCAATGCCGGTCAAGCTCATTTGATGAATCTTTGCTCGGTCGAGCAAGTCGCTTTGGAAAAGTCGACTATTGTAGATGGGCTTGGTGCGGGCGGTATAGCCGTGATCAACGCGGATGACGAGCACTTCGAGCTGTTTCAACGCGCGGCATCCGGCTGCCAAACTATTACTTTCGGGCTGCACTGCGAGGCTGACGTTGCTGGTCGCTGCACCATTGATGGCTTGACCTCGATTCTATACATGCGCACCCCGGTCGGCGAGGCCGAAATTCGTCTGAATTTGCCGGGCGAGCACAATGCGGCCAATGCGCTTGCCGCCTGTGCCGCGGCGATCGCCGCTGGCGCAAGCCTGCAAAACGCATGTGACGGCATTGAGGCGATGCGCCCAGTGGCAGGAAGGCTTTGCCTGCAGACCCATTGCGCAGGCGGAGAACTGCTTGACGACAGCTATAACGCCAATCCTTCGTCCCTTGCTGCAGCCATGCGCTTGGTTTCGAGCTTAGGCGGCGACCGTCGTTTGGTAATCGGCGACATGCTGGAACTTGGCGGCCACGCTGAGAAGCTGCATCGCAAGGCGGGAAACGAGGCGCGGCATCTTGGATTTGGGCGTCTTTATGCGATCGGCGAATGGTCGCGCTTTGCAGTGGAAGAATTCGGCCGCGGCGCGCGTCACTACGATAGCCACAGCGACATCGTTGCCGATTTGTGCGCCGACATCAGCCGCGAATCGAAAGTCCTTGTGAAAGGCTCCCGCGGCATGCGCATGGAGCGGGTGGTTTCAGGCTTGCTGGCCGGGAGCGACGCCTCATGCTGACCGAACTGCTGTTGTCGATGGTGGATCGATTTTCCTGGTTGAATGTGTTCAACTATCTGACATTTCGCGGCATTTGCGGCGTGTTGACCTCACTGATTCTTGGCATCGCGCTCGGACCGAAGCTGATCCAGCTATTGCGCCGGTTCCAGATCGGCCAAGTGATTCGCGAGGACGACGTTCCTTTTCATGCTGACAAATCGGGCACGCCAACCATGGGCGGTTTGCTCATAATCTTTTGCGTGACCTTGTCGACCCTGTTGTGGGCCGATCTTAGTTCGCGCTTAGTCTGGATTGCTCTAGGCACCTTGTTCGCGTTTGCAGCAATAGGCTTCGCGGACGATTACTTGAAAATCAGGCGCCAGAGTTCAAAAGGACTCAGTGCGAGGCAGAAAATATCCTTGCAGACGCTGGCTGCACTAGCTGTTGCCGTGGTGCTGTATCAAACATCCTCGGACCCATCCCATACAGACTACATCGTTCCGGTTCTAAAGGATGTTGTCATCGCCGCCGGGATCTGGTTCGTTCCGATTACCGCCCTGATATTGGTTTCTGCGAGCAATGCGGTCAATTTGACCGATGGACTAGACGGATTGGCGACAATGCCGATCGTCATGATCGCGGCTGGCTTTGCGGTGTTCTGCTACGTGACAGGGCACGCCCAGTTTGCCAGCTATCTTGCAATACCGTATGTTGAGGGCGCCGGCGAGCTGCTGATTTTTTGCACCGGACTGATTGGCGGGGGTTTGGCGTTTTTGTTCTACAACTGCCATCCCGCGCAAATGTTCATGGGCGATGTTGGAGCGCTATCGCTAGGCGGCGCCATCGGCGTCGTCGCCGTCATGGTTCGCCAGGAGGTCGTGCTGGTGGTGATGTGCGGCATCTTCGTAATCGAGACCATGTCGGTGATTCTTCAAGTCGCATCATACAAGCTTGTCGGTCGGCGACTGTGGCTGATGTCGCCGATTCATCATCACTTCGAACTTAAAGGATGGACAGAATCGAAAATCGTGGTGCGATTTTGGATCTTGAGCCTAGTCTTTGTTCTAGCGGGCCTGGTCACACTAAAGATCAGATAGGAATAGAAAATTCGACATTTATCGGAGGTAGCAACATGGAAGCGGCATATTCAGTGCAACATCTTGCTCAGCAGGGGAAAAATGCTGTTGTCATCGGCATGAACAAGACGGCACTGAGCTGCGCGTCATACCTGGTTGACGAAGGCTACGATGTCGAGATTGTCGATTCCAAGCAGTCGCCGCCTCTGCAGCGCATGTTGCAGACAGAGCTTCCTGGTGTCGTGCTGTACAAAGGCGAGATTCAGCCGAAGCTGCTCGTGAATGCGGACATTGTCGTGCTGACCGGCAATTCGGTCAGTTGCGAGCGCACTGCGAAGCTGGCCCGTCAATACGGATGCGAGGTCGTAAGCAGTCTAGAGCTTTTCGCTCGAAGCCGCACCGCGCCAGTGGTTCTAATTGCCGGGAACAACGGCAAATCGACGGTAGCCGACATGGTTAAAGATGTCATTGTGCGCAAGCGCGGCCGGGCTAGGATTGGCGGCACATCCGGTGTGCCAGTGCTTGAGATGCTGTCCGGTTCAGCGCCGGATGCCTACATTATTGAGGTGTCTTCGCTATCCATGCTCGCGCAGACCAGATCTTTGAAATGCGAGGTGGCCGCTTTTTTGAACTTTGCCAATGACGACGGCATGCGCTCGGGAGTGCCGGCGCATGAATCCGATTTGCGCGGCATGTTCAATAGCGCGGTTCAAACCGTGCTGAATTGCGATGATCCGCTTTCAGCATCGCTTTACGGAAAAGGCGAGGGCAGGCGATTTGGGTCTGGCTCGCCTGAACACGATCATGACTACGGCATTGTCGAGCTAGACGGGCGCCGCTGGTTTGCACGCGGCGGCAGGAAACTTGCGGCTGTAGATAAATTCGCCCTTGCGGGCTCCCACAACGAGCTCAATATCCTGGCTGCCACGGCGATTCTCGAGTCGCTCGGATATTCAGCCGAATCTTCGATCAAGTGCATCATGAAATACCAGGGCCTCCCGTACTGTTGCACTCAAATCGGTGTGCACGATGACGGAGTTCGCTGGATCAACGATTCCAAGTCTACTAATCTGAATGCTTCGGCTGCCGCGGTACTGGCGGCAGATCGGCCGGTGGTGCTGATTGCCGGCGGTGTTGACCGTGGCGCTGATTTCAAGTCTTTGGTCAAGAAAGTCAGCGGCAGCCTCAGAGGCTGCGTGCTATTCGGCAGAGCGGGGAAGCGCTTCCATCATTCGATCAAGCGCCATACTCAATCGGCCTACGCGGAAAACCTGATTGACGCAGTGGACATGGCCGCAAGGATGGCGGAATTCGGAGATGACATCGTTTTCAGTCCTGGTTGCGAGCCGTTCGACATGTTCATCGATCATGTTTTTCGCGGCCAAGTCTTTACCCGAACGGTGCAAATGCATTATTCATGAACGTTGTTGAGCCAGTTCCGAGTGGCAGGGCCGAAGCCGCAATCGGGCCGCATTTCGATGCGGCGCTGCTCTTAGTGTACGCAGCGCTGACCGCGATCGGGGTGGTGGCGGTCTTTTCTGCCACGATCGCGCAAGCCTACGAACAGTCGGATTCTTTGTTCTACTTGCGCAAGCAGATTCTCTACATACTGCTTGCAGTTGCAGCGATGCTCGCCATGTCGATGGTTGCGACATCAGTGCTGAAAAGACTAGTGCCTGTCATTTTGCTGGTATCGATGGCATTGCTGGCAATTGTGGCGGTGCCTGCAATCGGCATGGAAATCAATGGCAGCCGCCGGTGGCTGAGCGTGTTCGGTCTTAAATTTCAGCCTTCGGAATTTTCTGAGCTGGGCATTGTGATTGCTACCGCATGGTATGTGGCAAAACAACGCAGCCGCGCCATCGGACTTGAGATGGACCGGTTTCCCGTCGCAGGGATTGCGATCGCGCTAATGGCGTCGGTACTGCTGATGCTGGAACCGGATCTTGGCAGCGCGGTGGTGCTTTGCTCGACAATTTTTGCGATGCTGTATTTGCATGGCATGCGCTACAAGCACACGGCGGCGATTGTTGCCGTTTCGATCGGGGTATTAGTCTTGATGATTTTGATCGAGCCTTACCGCATCGTGAGAATCACATCGTTTTGGAACCCGTGGACCGATCCATGGGGAGACGGCTATCAGTTGACGCAGTCTTTGATTGCATTCGGCAGGGGGGAACTTTTGGGAACTGGACTTGGCACCAGTGTGCAAAAGCTGTTCTACCTCCCGTATGCCGGCAGCGACTTCATCATCGCGATTGTCGCAGAAGAATTCGGGTTTGCGGGCATCGCGATCGTGCTGGCTCTGTTTTCCATTCTGATATGGCGCATTTTCCAGATTTCCTGGGATGCGCGAAGTGTTGGCAATCTGTTCGGTGCTGCGATGGCGCAAGGAATCGGCCTTCTGATCGCGGTGGCCGCCATGATCAACTTGGGCGTCAATATGGGGATTCTGCCGACTAAAGGCTTGACATTGCCATTTCTGAGCCTCGGCGGCACCAGCATTATTGCCTACTCGGCGGCAATCGGGATTGTGTTTTCGGTACAACGCGAAACAGCCAGTTGCAGCGAGACATGAATTCGATGATTGTTATGGCTGGCGGAACAGGAGGGCACATTTATGTGGCACTCGCGGTAGCGGATGCGCTGAGAAGCAAAGGCGTGTCGGTTAGCTGGCTGGGAGTGCGAAATGGCATGGAAGATGAAATCGCGAAAAATTCAGGCTATGAATTCGATTCAATCTCGATCCAAAAGGTTTGGGGTGCCGGCTTGGCGCGCTGGCTGATGCTGCCGTTTCGATTAACATTTGCAGTGCTCCAATCGATGGTCGTCATTGTTCGTCGTCGTCCGGATGCGGTTCTTGGAGTCGGGGGCTACGTGTGCGCCCCCGGGGGGCTGGCTAGCTGGTTGCTGCGCCGTCCGCTTTTGATCCATGAGTCGAATGCGGTCCCTGGTCTTGCGAATCGCTTGCTGGCAGGCATTTCCAGCCGAGTTCTAACCGGTTTCCCCGATACATCACTAAGCCGGCATCCGATTCATGTCGGCAATCCGGTGCGCGGCGATATCATCTGTGTCGATGAGAAGGTTTTCGATGCCGCTGCCGACTCGAACAGGCAGTTGCGTCTTTTGGTGCTCGGCGGCAGCCAAGGCGCTCGCGCATTGAATGAGCACGTGCCTGCGTCCATCGCCGGTCTTGAGCCCGCGCTCAGGCCGGAAGTCCTGCATCAGGCTGGCCGCGGCAATGCGAAATCCGTGGAGCACACCTATGCGGAACTTGGAATCGGGGCTCGGGTAACCGAATTCATCGAAGACATGGCGCGAGTCTACGCATGGTCCGATGTCGCAATTTCAAGAGCAGGGGCAATGACCTTGGCGGAACTTGCCGCGACGCGAACGCCGTCGATTCTGATTCCCTATCCGCATGCCGCGCAAAATCACCAAAAAAAGAATGCCGAGTACTACGCCCGGCGCGAATGCGCCTATCTGGTGGAAGAATCGGATTCGCTATCTGAACAGATCGAGAAGCGCTTGCGAGACTTTGCAAATTGCCGGTCGCGCCTTGCGCGCATGTCGAAACATCTTGGAGAGCTCGCTGCGGTCGATGCAATCGACACGATTGTAGAGCACTGCATGCAGGAGATGAATGCTTAGTTTGATATGAGCGAGAGCGAAAGAGGATTGGATATTTCAACTCAAGGCTTGATGGGCGACATGAGACGAGACGAACCGATGAGCAAGCATACGAGCTGGCGCGTCGGCGGGCCGGCGAGGTGGTTTTACACTCCGGCCGGCATCGACGACCTCGGGCGGTTCCTCAAGCGCGTGCCGAACGGGCTGCCGATCGCCTGGTGCGGGCTCGGCAGCAATCTGCTGGTTCGCGACGGCGGCTTCGAAGGAGCAGTCGTGTGCACGTCCAAAGGACTGAACAAGTTGCGTCAAAGTGGCCCCGCCACAGTCTACGCCGAGGCTGGCGTGCCTGGCTCGAAGGTCGCTAGATTCGCGGTAGGCAAGTCTCTTTGCGGCGCCGAATTTCTGGTCGGCATACCGGGCACGGTGGGGGGCGCATTGGCGATGAACGCCGGCTGCTTTGGTACCGAGACTTGGAACATTGTAGGCCACGCCGACACGATAAGCCGCCACGGCGTGTGCAGCAAGCTGAGCGCGTCTGAAATCGAATACGGCTATCGGTTTGCAAAGATGCCGGTAGACGAATGGTTCACCGGGGCTGAGTTCAACCTCCAGCCTTGCGCTGTCGATGCCGGCAAAAAGACGATCAAGAGCCTGCTTCGAAAGCGTGCCGAGTCGCAGCCTGTGCAGACCGCCAATGCGGGTTCGGTTTTCCGCAATCCGCCAAACGATTTTGCAGCGCGTCTCATCGATACGGCAGGACTGAAAGGTTTTGCTATCGGCAACGCTTGCGTATCGCTCAAGCATGCAAACTTTATCGAGAATCGAGGCAGGGCGACCGCCATGGACATCGAAAGGTTGATCTGCCACATTGTTGACAAGGTCAAAGATAGGCACGGGATCATTCTGGCGACCGAGGTCGGCATAATCGGCAAATCTGCGAACGCAGGAGCTGACGCATGATTCGTTCGATTAACAAAGACTTGTGGCAAGACGGCTCAGTCGCAACGCCGGTCGTTCACCATGCCGAGCCGTTGCCTCCAATGCCCGAACCGGTTCCGGCTCGCAGTCATCGACACATTCGAGCCGGTCTGATCGCTTCGTTGACATTTGCGCTGGCAATCGTTGGATTTGCTGTGGACTATCTGTTCCAGCCCAACCGGTTTCCGCTCGTCAATATCGAAGTCAACGGAGTCAATAATGCGCATCCTAACCATATTCAAGACGCGATTGCGTCGGTTGTTTCGCGCAACATCTTCCGCATCGATCTGGTCGCGGTGGCCGAAGCGGCGCAGTCTGTGCCATGGGTCGCCGATGCGACTGTTCGCAGACGCTGGCCGCCCGGAACGCTTGAGATCGACGTGCATGAACGCGTCATAAGCACACGCTGGAACGAAAACATGTGGCTGGATGATGCCGGCAATCCAGTTGCAATTCCCGGCTACGAAAATCCGGATGTGCCAATCTTAAGCGGGCCGGCCGATGCCGGCAAGGAGATGCTGCAAAAGATAAACGATTGGCGGCCGCTTTTGCAACAAAGCGGATGGCGCATCATGACGCTGTCGAGATCCAATCAGGGTGGCTGGCAGGTTGGGCTGGCGCATGAAGCCGAACGGGATGCGGCGGACGCCTCTGGCGATGCCGCGCCATTCGATTCAATGAAGGTTTTTCTCGGCAGTAGGGACCCTGAGGCCAATTTAGTACGCTTTTTGCGACTGTACCGTTCACTTGAACCGCACGCTGGCCTGATCGCGAGCGCAGACATGCGCTATCCCGACGGTGTCGCCATCCGCTGGAACGGGCGGCCCAAGACCGATATGCCAAGCGTAGACATGACTCAATTTAAATGAAACTTGGAGATAGACCATGAATAGCAAGTCAGTGCAAGTCATCGCCGGACTGGATGTAGGCACATCCAAAGTGCGTGCTGTCATTTGCGAATTGTTTCCGTCCGGAAAAATGGAAATTATCGGAGTCGGACAATCAGCCAGCCTCGGCATCAAAAAGGGCATGGTGTCGAACATTGAGCAGACCGTAGCGTCTATTCGATCCGCGGTTGAAGAGGCTGAAAAGATGGCAGGACGCAAAATCAGCAGCGTTTTTGTAGGCATTACCGGTGCGCATGTCAAGAGCCAAAATTCTTCGGGAGTGATTACGATAAAGGATGATGAAATCGTTGCCGAAGACATAAGCCGAGTTATCGAGGCGGCGCAGTCGGTTTCGATCGGGGCTGACGAGAAGATTATTCACGTTATGCCGCAATCTTACATGGTTGACGACGTTGATGGCATCAGCGATCCAATCGGCATGAGCGCTTCGCGCTTAGAGTCGAAGGTGCATGTTATTGCCGGAAAAGCAGGCACCATCCAGAACCTGCTTAAATGCATCAATCAATGCGACTTGGAAGTTGAATCGATCATTCTGAATCAGATTGCGACAAGCAAGGCAGTACTGTCCGATGACGAGAAGGAGCTCGGCGTATGCCTGCTTGACATTGGTGAAGGGACCACTGATATCGCGGTTTTTCACGAAGGCGCGATTCGACATTCGTCGGTCATTCCGATTGCTGGCGCGCAGGTGACGCGCGACATTGCGATCACGATGCGAACGTCTTCGCAAATTGCCGAAAAGCTGAAGCGTCGCTACAGCAATGCATTCAGTTCGTCGGTTGGCGAAAGCGAAGCGGTTGAAGTCGCCGAAACAACGGACCGTCCCGCCCGCACGATCAGCCATCGCCGCTTGGCTGAAGTTGTTGAGCCGAGGATGGAGGAGCTGTTTCAGTACATTCGATCCGCTCTGGAGCTAGGCGGCCATATGGATGCGATCGGTTCAGGCATCGTCATTGCAGGCGGGGGTGCGCGCATGAATGGAATTCTCACGCTTGCAGAGGCGATTTTCGGCACTCCGGCTCGCGCCGGCACTCCGCAATACGGCTCGACGCTCAGTGAAGTTGTACATCATCCGAGCTTCGCAACAGTGGTGGGATTGTGTCAGATCGGTCTTGAAAGTTGCGCCATTGCTGAGCAAGTCGAGCAGCACGACGAGGAGGAATGCTCGAGCTATCGTCCCGGACTGCTTGACTATCTCAGAAATTTCGGCCGCCACTCGGACATCAGCGATGCGGCGCTTGAGAGAGCTGGTGCAAGAGGCGGCCCATAGATCAGCACGACGAACCGATTGAACCGGAAGACAAAGACGCATTTGAATATTTTTATCCCAAGCAACTACGGAGCATAAGCATGAAGGCAATCGCAAGCAACAAGTATCTGCTAACGCCAGTGAATTCCGTCTCACAGCAGGCGACCATTAAGGTGATTGGAGTCGGGGGTGGCGGAAGCAACACAGTCGATCACATGGTGAATCAGCAAATCGATGGAGTTGAATTCTATGTCGCCAATACCGACCAGCAGGCGCTATCGCGCAGCAAGGCGGATACCAAGATTGAATTCGGCAATGATTTGACCCGCGGCCTCGGTGCTGGCGCCGACCCGGAAATCGGCAAACGCGCTGCGATGGAGGATCGCGAGCTGTTCATCGAAAATCTTCAAGATGCAGACATGGTTTTCATTACCGCCGGCATGGGCGGCGGTACGGGTACCGGCGCGGCGCCTGTCATATCTGGAGCAATCAAGGATACCAACAATGAGGTGCTAGTGGTCGCGGTGGTGACCATGCCATTCCAGTTTGAAGGTCGCAAGCGGATAAAGTCCGCTGATACCGGACTGGAAGAATTGAAGTCGAAAGTCGACTCGCTGATCACGATTCCGAACCAAAAACTGCTCGATCAGCGTGAGAATCTATCAGTCAAAGAAGCGTGGGCTAAAGTGAACGATGTATTGCTCAATGCGGTGCAAGGGATTGCTGAGCTGGTACTGCGACCAGGGCACATCAACGTCGACTTTGCCGATGTCCGAACCGTCATGTCCGAAGCAGGCTCGGCGATGATGGGCACCGGGGCTGCGAGCGGGGAAAATCGCGCCGTGCGCGCGGCGCAGCATGCCATCGCCAATCCGCTCCTCACCAATGTCGATGTGTCGAATGCGAAGGGCTTGCTGATCAACATCACTGCGAGCTCGGACATGTTGATTGAAGAGTTCTACCAAATCGGCCAGCTGATCGACAGCGTGGTTTCCGAAGATGCGACGGTTATTACCGGACAGGTTTTCGACGATTCGCTTGGTGACGAAATCAGGGTGACGATTGTTGCGACCGGACTGGGTTCAGAGCTGCTTGAACCGAGTGGCGCTGACGGCGCCGGATCATTCGAAAGCATAGGCAACTCCATGGAAGACAATGACCGGCCGGCGATTTTGAGGAAACGTGAAAGAAGAGGCTACTCCGCCAACTGGTAGTTTGTGGAAAATGCGCTTGGCTGCTTGCTTGGTCGATGACCTAGCAATGCCGCACAGTACTGAATGTTGCAATTTATCGGCATGTTTTTCGCGCCAATGTCAAATTCAATCACAATTTGACATTAATCATGAATTCATGTGGTAAAATATTAAGATTTGTAAAATTTACCCGTGCAAGCACATGAAGTCGTTGTTGCAGGTTGCGGGGAGCGGGATAAACACATGCCGGATACGGCAAGATTCGCATAAGATCAAGTATTTTGCTCGCGCAATGCAAATATAATAGACAGCGTAGTAATAGACAGCATGCAGCGAGCGTCCATGAGAATGATTGCTGACACACTAGGATTAAGCATGATAAGCCAAAGAACACTCACCAATGTGATCAAGGGTACTGGAGTCGGGCTTCACACCGGAGTCAAAATCTATTTGACGCTTCGGCCTGCTCCGCTGAACACGGGCATCGTCTTTAGACGCGTCGATCTCGATCCGATTGTCGAAATACCTGCAAGAGTTGAATATGTCAGCGATACACGGCTATCGACCACGCTGGAGAAAGATGGCGCAAAAGTGTCCACGGTCGAGCACCTGATGTCGGTGTTTGCCGGATTAGGGGTCGACAATGCCTACGTCGATGTCTCTGACGGCGAGGTGCCGATCATGGATGGCAGTGCAGGTCCGTTCGTGTTTCTAATCCAGTCAGCTGGTGTTGATACGCAGAAAGGCTCGAAAAAATTCATTCGCATCAAAAAGTCGATTAAAGTTGCCGACAACGAAAAATGGGCCATGTTCGAGCCTTATGATGGCTTCAAGATTTCTTTCGACATCGACTTCGATCATCCGGTGGTACAAAACTCGCGTCAAGGACTGACCGTCGATTTTGCCAATACCTCTTTTGTCAGAGAAATCAGCCGTGCGCGGACATTCGGCTTTATGGCCGATCTTGAAACATTGCAGGAAGCGGGATTTGCGCAGGGCGGCAGCTTGCAAAACGCCATTGTGATGGATGGGTTCCACATCCTGAATGACGAAGGCTTGCGCTATACCGACGAATTCGTCAAGCACAAGATTCTGGATGCAATTGGCGACATCTATCTTTTAGGGCATCCGCTAATCGGAGCGTTCTCAGCCTATAAGTCGGGGCATCATCTGAACAACTGGCTTTTGCAAGAGCTGCGCGCCGATGCATCGGCGTGGGAGTTTGTCGAATTCGAAGACTATGCCGACATGCCTAGGACGATGATTCGTCCATTGCCGGTTACCGCCTGAACGGTGCTTCGCATCGATTTAGCTGGAGCGGCTCAGCCCGCCGGAGTTCAAGCGCCCTTATCAGGCGAGTCTATTCGCTGACATCTAGCTCACTAAGCTTGCGGTAGGCCGACTTCAGTTTCGGAGATTCGGAGGTTTCTGCGCAACACTCGAACAACTGCCGCATTTCGGGGCTTACGGTCCAGTCTTTTGGTTTTGAATTTTTTTTTGGCGGCGCTCTCTTTTTTGCCGTGTTCGGCATTTTTACGCGAATCGAGAGTTCGCTTAGATTATGGTAGCCATGACTTTGCATGCGAGCTAAGGCCGATTGCTGCTCGTGCAGCAATTGGTGAGCCCAGGTGGGAGAGTCGAGGACAACATCCAATGTCGTATCGCGAATGGACAGGTCAAGCGTATGCGCTGAAATCGCCTCGCCGGCCGATTTAGTCCAGTGCGCATAGATTGGCGATTCGGTCGGCTGCGAAATTTTGAATTGGTCTAGTAGTGAAGAAAGTCTCGTGAACACGCAGATGGCGGCCTTCAAACCGCATTGGCTTGTTTTCCTGTCGCATAAGGCGACTCGAGCGATGCTCGGTGCGCGCTAGTTGCGATCAGGCTATTGATTATACGCGTCAAGCCGCTATCTATATGATCATTGTTTGTGAAACGATCCAGTTTTGCGGCAAACGCTTGGGATAATCAGTGCTAGGAGAGATGGGCTTATGCTTATGCGCAATTCAAAGTTTTGCGTGGCGAAACAAGCGAACGGTAAACAGGCAGATTGAGACGAACAAGGGGCGCAACTTTGAAATTCAACAGCATGTTGACGCAGGTTTTCGGTAGCCGCAACGCCAGAATATTGCGCGAGATCTCTAAGATCGTTGCCGAGATCAATCGCTTAGAGTCTGAGCTTGAGGCGCTAAGCGATGATCAGCTAGCGGCCAAGACGCCGCAGCTGCGAGAGAAGATTGCCGCTGGCGCGTCGGTCGACAGCGTCTTGCCGGAAGCGTTCGCGGTGGTGCGCGAAGCGTCTAAGCGAACCTTGAACATGCGGCACTTCGACGTGCAGCTGATCGGCGGAGTCGTTCTGCACCGCGGCAAAATTGCCGAGATGCGCACTGGCGAAGGCAAGACTCTAGTTGCAACGCTGCCGGTTTATTTGAACGCGGTAGCGGGTCATTGCGTGCATGTCGTCACCGTCAACGACTATCTCGCTCGGCGCGATGCCGAATGGATGGGCGCCATCTACGAATTTCTTGGAATCACCGTAGGGGTGATCTGCCCCAATCAGCCCTCCGAAGAAAAGCGCGATGCCTATGCCTGCGATGTGGTTTATGGAACCAACAATGAGCTGGGCTTCGACTATTTGCGCGACAACATGGCTTTTCACTCCGAGCAGCGCACTCAGCGCAAGCTGACCTATGCAATTGTCGACGAAGTCGACTCGATTCTGATCGACGAGGCGCGAACGCCCCTGATTATCTCCGGCGCTGCCGAAGACAGCACGCAGTTGTACAACGATGTCGATAAAGTCATCCCGAGACTCCAACGTCAGATGGAAGAGGACGGGCCCGGAGACTTTAGCGTTGATGAAAAGACGCGCCAAGTCTACCTGACCGACGACGGTTACGAACATGCCGAATCGCTGCTGATCAAGCAAGGTCTGCTTGAAGAAGGCGGCAGCCTGTATGATTTTGCAAACATCAGCCTGCTGCACCATGTTCAGGCGGGATTGAAGGCGCATTCGATATTCCAGCGTGATGTTGACTACATCGTCAATGATGGCAAGATTGTCATCGTTGACGAGTTTACCGGTCGAATGATGCCCGGGCGACGCTGGTCGGAAGGGCTGCATCAGGCAGTCGAAGCGAAAGAGGGCGTGGCGATTCAGCGCGAGAATCAGACTCTGGCATCGATTACGTTTCAAAACTATTTCAGGCTTTACGACCGGCTCGCCGGCATGACTGGAACGGCTGATACGGAAGCCGAAGAGTTTCAGCAAATATATGGGCTTGAGGTAGTGGTCGTTCCGACGGACCGTCCGATGGTTCGAGATGACATGCCGGATTTGGTCTATCGGACTTCAGCCGAGAAGTTTAGAGCGATTGTTGACGGCATTCGGTCGTGTGTCGAAAAGCGCCAGCCGGTTATAGTGGGTACAGCATCGATTGAGACTTCGGAATACTTGTCCGACCTGTTGAGCAAGGCGGGTGTCAAGCATCAAGTGCTCAATGCAAAGCAGCATGAGCGCGAAGCGATGATTGTGGCTGAAGCGGGGCGGCCGGGTACGGTTACGATTGCAACCAATATGGCAGGCCGGGGCACTGATATCGTGCTGGGCGGCAACCTTGAGATGGAGCTTGCTGAAGTTGCCGATAAGCCGGCCGATCAGATTGAGAAGGCGAAAGCGGATTGGCGAGAGCGCCATGATGTCGTGGTAGCGGCCGGAGGATTGCATGTACTGAGCACGGAGCGAAACGAATCTCGCCGGGTCGACAATCAGCTCAGGGGGCGCTCGGGTCGGCAGGGAGATCCGGGTTCAAGTCGATTCTACCTGTCTTTGGAGGATAACCTGCTGAGAATCTTTGCCTCCGACAAGGTTGCGAGTCTGATGGAAAAGCTGGGCATGGAAGAAGACGAAGCGATCGAGCACAATTGGGTAACAAAGGCGATCGAGAATGCGCAGAAGAAAGTCGAGGGTAGAAACTTCGACATACGCAAGCAGCTGCTCGAATATGATGATGTGGCTAATGAGCAGCGCAAGGTGGTCTACGACCAGCGTAGCCAGCTGATGGAGGCTGACGACATCTCAGACATGGTGAGGTCTGTGCGCAAGGAAGCCATTCAAACGGTTTTCCACAATTTCGTTCCTCCGGACAGTCTTGATGAACAGTGGGATGTGGACGGTCTTGCCAAGGAGACCGAGCGCGCGTTCAACTTGAAGTTGCCGCTGCATGACTGGGCGAAAGACAAGAGCCTTAACCAGGCCGACATACTTGACCGCATCGAGTCCGAAGTGGTCAACGACTACACGAATCGATTTGCCGGTGCCGAGGCGGCAATCAAGCAAGTCGAAAAGTCGATCATGCTGATGGTGCTCGATACGCAGTGGAAAGAGCATCTTTCGAATATGGACCACTTGCGGCAAGGCATTCATTTGCGCGGCTATGCGCAGAAAAATCCCAAGCAGGAGTACAAGCGCGAGGCTTTCGAGATGTTTACCGCTATGCTGCAAGGCGTGCGCATGGAGTTCGTTCGCGTTTTGTCGCGGTTGGTGCTTTCGGAAAATCCGCCCGATTCTCAGCTTGTGGTGCCGCGCGCTGCTCCCAAGATGCAATTTCACAAGCCGGAGATGGAATTGCCTGGGTCGGGTCGGGCCGGGTTGCCAGAACTGCCATCGCAGTCGCCGCAAGCAGCTAAGCAAGTGGCGACTCCGTTTGTTCGCGAAGGCCGGAAAGTCGGCCGCAACGAGCTGTGTCCTTGCGGTTCGGGCAAGAAGTACAAGCAGTGCTGTGCAAAAGCGGCATAATTTTTCCTAATTACCACGAATCGTAAGTGTATTTTTCAGCATGACGAATTCGATTTAAATTAATGATAAAAAAGAACAAATGCCATTCAATGAAACACCGTTCCGTTCCAGAAATGCTTCGGACTGAACGATTTCCCGGCGTTCGGCTGCTGTGCAGATGACCGGCACCGCCTCGATAGCGTCGCTTGGCCAGCAAAGCTCCTGAAACACGACTTATGTTAAGTGCTAATCAGGTAATTTTTTTGAAACCAACAACCGCATCAGTTGGCATAGGAAGAAATGCAGTTGCACCTCCGTTGCACTTACCGAGATGAGTTCACGGCACTACAATTGGGATAAAGTATTTCGAAGCTCTGGATTGAACTGCCGCTCGGATGCCGCTCCCCCGTCAAGCACTACTTTTGACAATATCTCTGAAAAACACGATTAGAATTCGGAGCAATTAGGAAGGATTTTGAATCCAATTATCGATGCCCATGTATGATCATTCGCAACCGTTTGCCTATATTTCCGGTGTGAGCATCGGCGTGACGGCGGCACTGAATCGCCGCGAGCGCAACGATGTCGCGGTGTTTGCGTTGGCCGAGGGGACGCAAGTCGCCGCAGTGTTTACCAGGAACAAGGCATGTGCCGCACCGGTCAGCGTAGCACGGCATCATTTGGCATCTGGCCAGATTCGCGCCTTGGTTGTGAACAGCGGAAATGCGAATGCCGGTCTTGGTGCACAAGGGCACAAAGACTGCATGGCCGTTTGCGAAGCGGTCGCATCCAGGCTTGGGCTGGATGCAACTTCGGTGTTGCCATTTTCCACTGGCGTGATCGGCGAGCGGCTGCCCGCCGAACAGATTTGCGCACATTTGCCTGAAGCGGTCGACCGGCTTGATGAAAATGGCTGGGACAAGGCCGCCAAGGCGATCATGACGACCGATACCTACGCCAAGATTGCGTCTAGGACGATTACCATGTCAGGCACCGAGGTGTCGATCACCGGCATCGCCAAGGGGGCAGGGATGATCCGCCCCGATATGGCGACGATGCTGGCGTTTATTGCCACAGACGCGGGGCTGCCTAGCGAAGCGGCTCAGGCGAAGCTGGCTCAAGCCGTTGATCAAAGCTTTAATCGAATCACGGTTGATGGAGATACCTCAACGAATGATGCTTGCGTTTTGATGGCAACCGCAAAGAGCGGCATCAACGTGCTGGACAGTTCCGGTCCGCAAGATCAAGAGCAGTTCGACAGCGCTCTGCTTGATGTTGCCAGCTCGCTGGCGCAGCACGTCGTGCGCGATGCCGAAGGCGCGACAAAATTCGTTACCGTCGAAGTGACAGGCGGCTGGTCTATGGCGGATTGTCTCAAGGCAGCCCATGCTGTAGCCGGCTCGCCTCTGGTTAAAACTGCACTGTTCGCAAGCGACCCCAACTGGGGCAGAATCTACGCAGCGGTTGGCCGAAGCATGATCGATGACTTGGAAATGTCGCATGTCAACATCTCGATCAACGGCGTAGAGGTCTTGACCGCCGGCGCACTGAATCCTCGATACAGCGAGGCAAAAGGGTTGGAGGCGATGTCGGCAAGCGATATTGCGATCCATATCGATCTCGGCATGGGGAACCGTTCGGCCACTGTATGGACATCCGATCTAAGTCACGACTATGTTCGAATCAATGCTGAATACCGAAGCTGACCGGCTGGATGTCTCAGTGGGGCTAGTGTTCGACCAGGCCGGCCAGGTTCTGATCGGGTGCCGAACCGACAATTCCGTGCACCATGGCAAATGGGAATTTCCCGGCGGCAAGCTTAAACAGGGCGAAACGCACCAAGAAGCCCTTTCTAGGGAGCTTCGCGAAGAGATCGGCATCGAGGTGGTCGAGTCGCGGCACTGCATTTCGTTCCCTTACGACTATCCGGATAAGCGGGTGATGTTGAATTTCTATGTCATTGAAAAATATAATGGCGAACCGCAGCCATGCGAGCGGCAGCCGTTGCAGTGGGTCGCCCCTGAAGATTTAAGAGGCTACGAGCTGCTGGATGCGAACGGCGCAATCGTCAGGCATCTTCAAAGCGGCGAGTTGCCCTGACCTTGATATAGCAAGCCGTGACGAAGAAGTACTCGATATTTTCCTTGCTCCGCAATGCGGCGACCCAGCATCGCAATTGGGATAAGGTATGGCGCTATCCGGAGCCGAAACCGTCCTATGATGTAGTGATCATCGGCGGCGGCGGCCACGGTCTTGCGACTGCGTACTATCTCGCTAAGAATTTCGGCATTACCAACGTGGCGGTGCTCGAAAAGGGCTGGCTTGGCGGCGGCAATACTGGTCGAAACACCACGATTGTCCGATCGAACTACTACCTTAATGGCAATGCGCATTTTTATGAGCATTCGCTGAAGCTGTGGGAAGGTTTGTCCCAAGAACTAAACTACAACGTCATGTTCAGCCAGCGCGGAGTGCTGAATTTGGCGCACAGCGATTCGGAGATGGAAGCGTTTTCGGCGCGCGGCAACGCGATGCGTTTCAATGGAATCGATGCTGAGCTTCTGTTGCCCGATCAGGTCCGGAAAATGGTGCCGCATCTGGATTGTTCGCAAAATACGCGCTTCCCGATTTTTGGCGGATTGCTTCAGCGACGCGGCGGCACGGCCCGCCATGATGCCATTGCCTGGGGCTACGCTCGAGCGGCAGATGCGCTTGGGGTGGACATTATTCAAGATTGCGAGGTGACCGGACTCGGCGTGCAAGGCGGCCGAATCGTCTCTGTCGAAACCTCGCGCGGCACAATCAAGGCTGGCAAAGTCGGGATTGCGGTCGCCGGCAACTCTAGCAGGGTTGCCGCCATGGCCGGATTGCAGCTTCCGATCGAATCGCACGTGCT
Source organism: Arenicellales bacterium (assembly GCA_965214875.1). Lineage (GTDB taxonomy): Bacteria > Pseudomonadota > Gammaproteobacteria > Arenicellales > JAJDZL01 > CBDAUN01. The sequence goes on from OZ243980.1 coordinate 843,518, forward strand.
GCAAGCAATGGTGACCGAACCGCTCAAGCCGATTATCCATACGGTTGTCACGTCGAGCGCGTCGCATGTCTATATCAATCAGACAGATAAGGGCGAGGTCTTGTTCGGGGGTGACCTGGATGGCTACAACTCGTATGCGCAGCGGGGCAATTTTCCGAGGGTCGAGTATGTTGTCCAGTCGGTGCTTACGCTGTTTCCGTGTCTGAGTCGGGTTCGGTTGATGCGAAGCTGGGGCGGCGTGATGGACATGTCGATGGATGGCAGCCCGATCATCTCTAGAACCCCGATTGATCAGCTGTATCTGAACGCAGGCTGGTGCTATGGCGGATTCAAGGCGACCCCTGGCTCAGGCTGGTGCTTTGCCCATACAATTGCGCAAGACGAACCGCATCGCTTCAATGCCGAATTTACGCTTGAGCGTTTTAGAGAAGGCCGATTGCTCGACGAAAAAGGCGACGGCGCATTGCCGAACGCGCACTGACTTATGATGTGAACCTGCGATGCTTTTGATCCCTTGTCCATGGTGCGGCCATCGCCCGCAGACCGAATTCGCCTACTTAGGCGACGCAACAGTGGAGCGACCGGAGCCGGATGCTTCCGATGAGCAGTGGTATGACTATGTCTATACGCGCAGCAATCCGCGCGGCGAACATGAGGAATGGTGGCATCACACCGCCGGCTGCCGGCAGTGGATTCGGGTTAAACGCGACACCATGACCCACAAAGTGCTCAGCAGTCGCACGGCTGCTGCAGTTTCCAAGAATTGATCATGGCGGCGAATCAGCTCAATCGCCACCATGAAGGCGGTTGCATCGACCGCAACACACGGTTGAAGTTCACATTTGATCGCAAGACCTATACTGGCTACCATGGCGATACGCTCGCTTCAGCGCTGCTTGCCAATGGCGTGAGGCTGGTGGGGCGCAGCTTCAAGTACCACCGCCGGCGCGGCATATTCGGAATCGGCGTCGAAGAACCGAGCGCAATGGTTCAAATGCGGGTTGGCGACCGCGCAGAGCCGAACCAGCGCGCAACCGAAATCGAGCTGTTCGATGGCCTGGAAGCGTTTTCGCAAAATAGCTGGCCACATCTGAAACTGGATGTTGGCGCCATGGCCAATCTGATGTCGCCTTTGCTGCCGGCAGGATTCTACTACAAGACGTTCATGTGGCCGGCTTCAGCTTGGATGTTTTATGAGCATCATATTCGTCGAGCCGCCGGTTTGGGAAAATCCTCCACCGAACCAGATCCCGACACCTATTCAAAACTCTACCGCTATTGCGATGTGCTGATCGTCGGCGCTGGGCCGGCCGGCATTGCCGCCGCCATTTCAGCGGGCCAATCCGGTGCGAACGTTCTTATAGTTGATGAAACGCACGGAGCCGGAGGCAGAATGCGCTTTGACGAAACCGGCGCATCTGCGGCATCGGCATGGCTCGCGCAATCCGTCGAGGAGCTTGAATCGATGCCGAATGTCGAGATTCTTCAGCGCACGACTGCGGTAGGATTCTATGACGACAAGATGGTGATCGCATTGGAGAAAGTTGCGGATCACAAGCGTCTTCCCGAACCGCATGAAGATCGCCAGCGAATGCATTGGATTCGCGCCAGTCAAGTTGTTCTTGCGACAGGCGCGATCGAACGATCTATCGCTTTTCACAACAACGACAAGCCGGGGGTCATGCTGGCTTCGGCTGTGCGCGGCTACGCCAATCGATATGCCGTCAGAATCGGCGGACAGGCGGTCGTGTTTACCAATAACGACAGCGCCTATGCAACCATATCGGCGTTGCGCAACGCTGGCACAGAGGTCGCGGCGGTGATAGATTGCCGGGCGAATCCAGCTGGCGAAGCGGCTTTAGCCCATGTCGGCGATGCCCGTCTACTGCAAGGGCATGCGGTAACCCGGGTGAAAGGGTTCTACAAGGTTAGCGCTGTCGAAGTGGGCCGGCTAATTGATGACGACTCGGTGGTTGAGCCGCAGACGATTGATTGCGACGTATTGTGTGTTTCCGGCGGCTGGAATCCGACGCTTCATCTTTTCTCCCAGGCTCAAGGAAGATTGCGCTATGACTCGCAAACAGCGGCATTCTATTGCGCTGAAGCTAAGGACGGAATTCACGTTGCCGGCAGCGCGAATGGGGCGGCCTGCGTAAGCGAGTGCATTCGACAAGGTTGCGCAGCCGGCAAGTCGGCGGCTTCGGATGCCGGATTCGTGGGTGAAACGTCAAGCCAGATGCCGGATATTGACGAGCTTGCGCAGCAGCCGATGAAGCCCATTTGGAAAATACCGACTGGCTCAGGCGGCGGAAAAAAGCGTTTTGTCGACATACAAAATGATGTCACGGTTGCCGATATCGAATTGGCATCTCGCGAAGGCTACTTGTCGGTCGAGCACCTTAAGCGGTACACGACATTGGGCATGGGCACCGACCAAGGCCGTACCAGCAATGTGATTGGGCTGGCGCAAATGGCGAAACTGCGCGATAAGCCGATTGAAGCGGTTGGACATACAACGTTTCGTTCGCCCTATACCCCGGTTTCTCTCGGCGCAATAGCGGCTGACGAGCATGGTGCGCACATGGCGCCTGTCAGGCGAACCGCCCTGCATGACTGGCATGTTCGCCATAACGCCGATATGCAAAATACTGGAATTTGGAAGCGTGCTGCAATGTATCCGAGGCCAGGGGAGCAAGTCCGCGATACGATTATTCGCGAAACGCTGCACGTGCGCAAGAGTGTTGCTATCGCAGATGTGTCGACGCTTGGAAAAATTGCGGTGCAGGGCCGCGATGCGGCAGAATTTCTGGAACGGGTTTACATCAATCGGTGGAAGTCGCTTGCTGTTGGCCGCGTCCGCTACGGACTCATGCTGCGCGAGGATGGCTTTGTCTTCGATGACGGCACCACGACGCGCATCGACGATTGCGAGTACTACATGACGACAACAACCGCGAATGCGGCCTCAGTCATGTCCCATTTGGAGTTCTACGCGCAGACGGTGTGGCCGACATTGCATGTTCATCTAACGTCTGTTACCGATCAGTGGTCAGGGTTGGCGCTGGCAGGCCCATGCAGTCGCGATGTGCTGAGCGCAGTTGTTGACGGTGGCTCAGTCGACAGCGACGAACTGCCGTATATGGGATTTGTGCAAAGAGCGATTGCCGGGGTCGAAGTGCGAGTTTTTCGCGTCAGCTTCTCTGGCGAACTTGGCTTTGAAATCCATATGCCCTCTAAGTATGCCGAAAGTGTTTGGGAGGCTTTGCTAGAAGCGGGCAAGCCATGGGATATTTCGACCTACGGCTTGGAAGCGCTGTCCGTGTTGCGAATCGAAAAAGGGCATGTTGTCAGCTCGGAGCTTGATGGCCGAACGACTGCGAAGGATCTTGGTTTTGAACGAATGATGAAACAGGATGCAGATTTTATCGGCAAGCGGATGGCGCAACGTGAAGCATTACTTGAATCTGGGAGAAAGCAGCTGGTCGGATTGGCCTCTGCCGATGGTCGTCCGATTCCGCATGGAGCGCAGATTGTAGCGCACAGCGACAGCAAGCCTCCGGCTGAAACCATGGGCCACATCACTTCGGTATGCTATAGCCCGCATCTTGAAAAGCACATCGCGTTGGCGCTGGTTGTGGATGGCAGGCAGCTGTACGGGAGCATGGTCTATGCCTCGTCGCCGCTAACGGGCATGTCGGTTCCGGTTGAGATTTCCAATCACATATTTTTCGACCCGACGGGCGAGCGGACGAGGGTTTGACATGGTGCTTGCGTTGGAAAAGCGTCAAATATCCTCGCTGTTCCAGATCAACGGTCTGCGAAATGGCGAAGCTGAAGAATTTTGCAATGCATTCGGCTATTTGAAGCTGCCCGAATCCGGCAGTTCAGTGCTTGGGCAAGACACTTTGGTGATGTGGAATGGCCCTGGGATGTGGATGATCGAATCCGAAACGGTTGAACCTGCGCAGCTGCGAGTCAGATTGAAACAAGCGTTTCAGGAAACTGATGCTACGACGGTTGATCTGTCGTCCGCCCGGTCGATTGTAAGGGTGTCCGGACCGAACGCATTGCGCTTGCTCAAGAAAGGATGCCCGGCGGATGTTGATGCGATGCGTGACCAATCGGTTGTTTCTTCACTGATTGGTCACATCAGCGTCATGATTCGCCGGCATGATGCCGTCTATGACATTTATGCGATGCAGACCTTCGGCGATGACCTTTGGCACTGGTTGCGGCACAATGCTCGGGAGTTTGGAATCGGCCAGTAAGAAAATAGTGCCGGCGCGTTGAACGATTCAAATGCGACTAGCGGCTTTCGCTATGCGGAAAGCCGTCGCCAGGTTTAGAGAGCCTCGGCGGCCGGCACAAGCTGCGACTGTTGCCGCGAGTGACGCGAAGGCATGTGCGGCAACGCATGTTGTGCGAAAGAAATAAGACGAAGCGCCGCATGGCGCGGCTCTTTGCGGTGTCGCTGACTGTTCATGGCGAACAATTGTGATCAGGCTTATTCAACCTGACGTTGAGGCAGTAGTGGGTTGAATTGCAGCATTTGAATCGGGATTTCTTCTGTGCGCGGGTCGATCTGACTTTTAGTCGGCCATCTATTCACCATGCTTATCAGTATGTGCAGAATATTTCGTTCTGTCTTGCCGAAGCAAATGATCGCTAGATTGAGACAGCCGCAGAAGTCAAATCTTCTCAGCACGAACATCCAGTAGATTGCGCTCTTTGCGGCCGAATACTAAGCCAACCAGATGAATCGGCTCGCCCTGGTCCCGATACTTGTTCGCATAGCCGCGTTGCCGCATCTGCGCTATCGCGCCGTCTAGGGCTTGTTCCGTTTTCGCCGCATCTTCCGCCATCTTGAATTCAAGGATAAAGACCTGGCCTTGATGCAGTACCGCCATGTCCGACCGACCATGGCTTGACATATCCTCTGCCGTGAGGTTGACCCGAGTGGTCCGGAAACTCATATACAGCAAGCTCGCATACCAGGATTCATGGCGGCCAAGGTTCCCGCTGTCATGCCATGGATGGGGAATTCCGGCCAGGGTATGCCCGGACTTGCTCCCTGAATGCCTCGAAATCGTTTTTTGCGAGAAGACGAATCAGCTCTTCTCCTGCCGACCCGGCTTGCTGTCCCCGGCCTGTCATATACTCGGTCAGTCCCTTGTTGAAACTGCTTTGCACCTCGAAGTTCGGATAGCCTAGACGGAACGAAGTCTGATGGCCTAGACGTTCTTCTTTCGCAATTGTCAGGTATCCGGCCTGGAACAGAAGCGCAGCGACGCTGAAGTTGTCGAGCTCGAAATTCGAAACGAAGTCAATGTCTGTCACGAGGGTTTCCAGTTCCATCGGACTGATTCCCTTCTCCTTCACTAGCCGGTACAGAAAACCTGGCTGACCGGTTGCAAACCAATAGGACTGGAATTTGCGTTTTTTGAAGAGCAACAACAGATCGGAAGGGCTGTAGAGTTTATCTTCCCCAAGCCAGTGATAGCCATTGTACCACCTGCGAATCTCGTCCCGATCGAGTCCGGGGAACTCCGGGGCGAATACGGTGTCCAGATCGTGGTCGGTGTATCCGCAGATGGCAGAGAAGGAAGGGTCAAGGCTTATGTCATCAAGGTTGTTGAGTCCCGAAGAAAAACTGGTTTTCGAGAACATGGTGATGCCGGTAACGAATACAAACCGGACATGCTCGTCGGCATCTTTCAGGATGCCGTACAGCCCTTGAAGACAATCCCGGTTCGCCCGGGCAGTCTCCGGCTTCTCCAATGCGTCAAGAACCGGCTTGTCGTACTCGTCGATCAAAACGACCACTTGCCGCCCTGTGATTCTGTGCAGGCGACGCAGGATGTTCCGCAGTCGCTGAGGCCCTGTGCTTGCGGACAGGGCCGGGGCGAGATCATGCTTTTCTTCAAGGCCCTCTAGCTGTTCAATCGCCTCTCCCTCAACTTCCTCAGTGGTGGCGTATCTCCCGCCGAAGCTGAGCCGTACCACCGGGTGCTTGACGGACCAGTCCCAGTGTTTGTGGATGTCCAGCCCCCGGAACAGCTCCTCGCGGCCTTCGAACAGGGACTTCAAGGTGCTGAGCAGCAGGCTCTTGCCGAAACGGCGTGGGCGGGAAAGAAAGTAGTATCGCCCCTGCGCGACCAGCTTCCGGATCAGGGGGGGGGGTCTTGTCGACATAGTAGCATCCCTCGTTGCGCAGGGTGGAGAAGGTCTGGATGCCGAGCGGCAGCTGACGGCGTTCTGCTGGAGATTCTGTGCTCATGACATGTATATTAGCATGAGCAAAAAACATTTTTCAGGCCTCGCAGGCGTGATGCTCCAAAGTCGCTAGATCTGTCGCGAAGAACATTGCGACTGAGCTTCCGCTAATAACAGCAACGGCTAGCTCTGACGATCACTGAGCTGTACAAAAGCCGCTGGAAAGTTAAACATTTCTTTAATTGGATATGGCTGCCGAAAGCCGCCTTGCCCGCTTCTATGACTGTTCAGGCAAACGCTCCAATTATCATATTTCCGCCCATTAGCATCAAGGGTTCAGAGTTCTTGGCAGTGGCTCAGTTTGAAAGTTATCCCATTTTGCAAGCTGAAATTGCTACAATCGCTGGAATGTGATTTCTATGAGGACATGCAAATGAAATTTTTACCTGATTCACCCCCCCCCTCGCCAAGTTGACAACCCTTCTGCTGCTGGCGGCGGTCTCCCTAGCCGCCGGTCTCGCCCTTGTGGCCGGGCCCGCTGCGGCGCAGACATTCAGGTTCCCCGGTAACTTCGACTACCTCACAGTGGTCCTGGAGAACGAGGGCAGGCACTACAGTGAACCTCTCACCTCGCTGAACGGCCCCCTATTCACCGACATGCAAATTCCGTTTGCTATCAGTGACCTGGACATCGAGGCCAAGGACTGGCCCGGCACCGCGGTCCTCGGGGTAGGCGCCGCATCCCGGTGCGCGTACGGCAGCGGGGAGGCGACGCGGCTGGTCGGCTTCCACAACGCCACCGGCAAGTACACCCACAAACAGCCCATCGCCGAAGCCTGCACGTACTGGGGCCAGCCAAAATGCTCGAGAACAGTCACCGTTCGTGGACGAACGTACACGGCCAATCGTGGAAGCCCTCCCTGTCCGCCGAATCCGCAGCAGGGCGCGGATAATGCGCCGACCGGTCGCCATATCTCCTCCACCGGCATGTTCACCGTCCGGATCTGGGGCAAGGTGTGCTACAGCTCTAACAGCGTATGTCGCCCGGCGAGGGAGCCAATACCAAGCAGAGGCGCGGGTAATGTCGACACAAACGGGTATTTCGCCACCTTCAAGGGGGGAGGCAAGAACTGCGGCCCGCCCATATGGCCCACGCCGGAGGCGCGGGCATTGGGCGCCCCGCCCTATGCCGCGTGGTGCGACTTCACCTTTGACATACGGTGAAGCGGCGCTGGCCGAGGCACGGAAGGGGCGGCTTCGGCCGCCCTTTTCAATGCCGGTTCCGCCAGCACGGTCGCCGGCCTGTGCGGCGGGCAGCCTGTTCGGGCCGTAGAAGCGTGAAAGGTGCGCCGATGAATTTTCGAGAAACTTGCGCGTCGCAGCTTTTCCATTCCAAAAGCTTTTCAAATGCCTCCTTGAACTTCTGCTTGCCATTTCCCGAGTCATTGAAAAAGGGAAGTCCATATACTGAGCAGTGCCGACCTTGGAAAATCATTTCGACTCTGCCTTGCCGATCGGTGTTTTGAAGAAAATCCTGTTTTCATTTTCAGCCCCGCGACAGCCATCCGTTTCGACAGCTGCTGATTTGTCCATTTTCAGAGGCCGGGTTCGCTATGGGATCCAAGACGCGCCAGGTCAGGTGATCGTCATCGGGCTTTCGGCAAGATCAAGACCAGATCCGGCTAGAGGCGGCAGTCGCGATGATCTGCCCGCTGTGCGGCAAGCGCGTGGGCCCGATGACGCTGCAAGTCGGATTCTGCGATTTTCAAACTGAGCTACTGCCGAGTTCTTCCTCTTTCGATCAGATAAGATCGAAAGCTGGGAATGGGGCAAGAGATGGTATCGTCGTCATTGGCCTGCAGTGCCCCCTGGTGCATAAGGTGGTCCAAATAGCCTGCCGGTGTCATATCTTCCGGAAGTCGCCAGTGAGCGGCCTGATGCGAACTTGTGTGCCTTTCAACACTCTCCAAAAGCGCGTCGTTGCCGGAGTTGGTCGTCGAGTCTTTCATGACCGCGGCAAGCAGGGCGGTGGATTGTTGCATTTGAGGGCTCATCTGATGTCTATAGTATTGTTTGCGCAGTCGCGCTGCGGCAGATGAAACACTCTGCCAATCGACTTGATCAAGTCTTCCGTCGCTATTGGGTTGCACGAGACTTTTTGCGAGTGCTTGCAGGGAATGGTGCAAATGCCGAGGCCACCCCTCAGCATCACTAGCCAGTCGGTTCAGTTCGTGCTCATTTTTTTCAGTATTGATGCCATAGTGCCTGCACCAGCCATAGACTAGATCAAGCGATTCGCTGTCAGAGAGGCAGCCAATGCCAATGGATTTGACCCCGCGCGTCAATCCCAGCGCCTTAGCCTGCTTGATCGTGCTGCCTAATCCTGCCGCCACGAGCATGATCGGCAATCCGCAGGTTGCCTCGTGTAGCGACTGTAGGGCAAGGATATGCGGCGAAGTTGCTTCGCCCCCGATGTTTTGAAACTCGTCGATGGCTAGGATCAACGGCGTTTCCCAGCGTTCCGGTGGCATTCTGTCTGCTAGCTCCATTACGGAACTAGGCGGATGCGATGCCGCTTCGTCACGGTTCAGGCTAGCGTTGATCAAGCCGAGGTTGATTGTGCCGCGGATGCGGCAAGACAGCGTACGCAATCGCTCAGTCCATTTACTCGTATTCAGATTGGAAAGTTTTTCTATCCGATTGAGACAGCGACTTGGGGCGGCCATAAAATCAGCGCTGTTTTCGTATAGCAGACGTGGTTGCCCTGTGGACTGTTCATCGGCATGCAGCCTGCGGCCGAGCTCGCTCAAAAGGGAGCTCTTGCCCGCTCCAGGGGCGCCGTATACGATATGCGAGCGTTTGCTCAGGCTTCTGTGCAGGCCTCTTTCGAAGTGGACCCATAGGTCGCGGGCTTGATTTGCAATCAAATCCAACTCCGCTTGCCGCCCAGCAAAATACGGCGGGTCGGCGCCTTCGGATTGCGTGATGAATCGTTGGAGTTCTTCAAGATCAATGGTCATTTTATCGACTGCGCAATTGATATGACTGGCTTGAAATGGGCATTTTCATCACACATTGACGATGCTGTGGGCACGGCCTCGAGAATATTTGCCCCGCTTTGCAGCTGTGCAAGGCTCTCATGCCGTTTTCAAGCTGATCTTCCAAAATTTGGTCAATCATGGGTGAACTGCAGTGGCAGCACAACCCCGATTGGTTTCAGGTTTTGGCCACGGGTTCGACATTCGTGAAAAAATTGCTGAGTGTTGCTGCCGCTGAAATTCCAGATCGGTCAGGCATGATATTTGAATTGATGTCATTCGTAAATTCAGATTTACGCGACTTCATTAAATTCAGATTGACTGATTGGGCATATAATTGACGGCGATTGACATGTCGGGACATAGTCCTACACCATAAGATGCATTCTGGCTGATTCATTCAATGCTTGCATCCGCAGATGCGGGAATGAAAGACATAGCGTGCGCAATTCCATGCATAGAAAGCCTGATCTCATTGCGAATTTACAGGAGTCTGAACGAGATGCTTTGAAATCTTTTCGCTTCAAGCTCTCCGGCCGAACGAAGGCCATCTTGGTGACATGATGATGAGACTGCGAGCAAGTTTGCGAAGCGGCTCTAGATTGTTGGAGTTTGAAGGATGAAGACATTTCTAATTTCGATCTGGTTGCCGGTCACAGTAATATTGATCTCAACGAGCCGGATTTTTCTAGCTGATGGTTTTCAAGATCCTCGCTTGGGCCCCCTGTTGGGGGTGGAGAACATTAGTCTTTTGCTAATCATGACATGGCCTTGCGGTGTGCCGCTTACCATAGCGATAAGAAAGATGCTGCGGCGCAGCCGCATTGCAGCTTATATTCTGGCAGTGATTTTGGTGCCGATATCTGGTTTTTTCGTATTAATCGGTGGACTTTTTGGGCCTTTCGGCATTGCCGCGTACGCTTTGGCGGCATCCGTGCCAGCATGGGTTGTTCTGGGCATCATTACATGGGTTCAGCATTGCTGTAGAAGGCGTCATGATGATGCGGACTTTTAAAACGGAGCGCATCCGCGTTGTTTCGAATGATCAGCTCGTTCTTGCCCGATTAAAATGGATGGCGGCGTTCCAGATGAGCGCCGACGTTCTTGGTGATCGCAGATGGAGTGGTCGGCGCTTGCCAGAATTGCCGGTCTGGTAGTCGATTGCAAGGGCCCCGCGATCAGGCATGCCTTCAGGTGAAGCGGGCCAACATGCACTTTACTTTTGTTTGATATGATTGAAGCAATTACATTCGATCTTTGGGATACAGTCATTCAAGATGATTCGGATGAACTTGACCGCCAGGAGCGCGGGCTCAGGTCCAAATACGATGAACGGCGGCACATTGTCGGAAATTTATTCAACGCAGAAGCCGCTGTGCCCTTTGAAATGGCGGTTTGCGCCTATGATGCGGTCGATGCCGCCTTTAACAAGACTTGGCACGATCAGTACGCAACATGGACGGTTGCTGACAGGCTTGAGCTGATTGCGAAGTCGCTGGCGGTAAAGGTGCCGGCCGAAGCGCTTGACTCGGCGATTTGGCAGCTGGAAACAATGGAAGTCGAAGTGCCTCCAAAGCCGGTCGAGGGCATTGAGGAGATATTGAGGCAGCTAGCGGGCACTTACTCGCTTGCGGTCATTTCGGATGCGATCGTTACGCCGGGGCGAGAACTTCGCCGATGGCTCGAAAAATTCAATCTCCTGCAGTATTTCAGCGGGTTCGCCTTCTCCGATGAGGTAGGGCGGTCGAAGCCGCATCCTCGAATTTTTCAGTCTGCGGCAGATCAGCTTGGAGTCGAACTGTCGCGCATTGCTCACATCGGCGATCGCGAGCACAACGACATCAAAGGCGCTCGCGCGATGAATATGCGCGCCATACTGTTTGTGGGCAGTCGGGCGACGGACCTTGATGGCAATACGGCTGATGCCGTATGCGATGATTACAAGGATATGCCTGCGATCTTGAATTCGCTGAGCTCCCCATAGCTTCAATCATCTGTCTGAGAAATCGATCCATGTTTACTGAATCGCTGCGCTTTTTGGTTATTGAGGGCTATAACCGCGCGGAACGAGCGGCACTAGCCGAAAGCGGAATGACGATCGCTAGCGACCTTTACAAGAATTTGCTGCTGTCGCTTGCCCCCAACGCGCAAATCGACATTGCTACTCCGGCTGATGACGACACGCCAGTTCCCGACGCGGCAGAGCTGGCATCGTATGACGGTGTGACGATGACCGGTTCAAGTCTGTCTGTGCTTGAGCCAGACAAGCCGGCGGTCCGTACCCAAATTGACTTGATCGATAGAGTGTTTGATGCGGGCACCCCTATGATGGGCAGTTGCTGGGCGATGCAGGTCGGCGCAATCGCAGCCGGCGGGGTGGCGCGACAAAATCCAAAAGGCCGAGAAATGGGTTTCGCTCGCAAGGTTGCATTGACCGAGTCGGGTAAAAGCCATCCCATGTTTGAGGGCAAATCTGCGGTATTCGACTCGTTTGCAAGCCATGAAGACGAAATCTCGATTGCGCCGCCCAATTCGACCGTGCTAGCCGAAAATGCCTATTCGGATATTCAGGCGCTTGAGATTCGATATCGAAACGGAGTGATGTGGGCGGTTCAGTATCATCCGGAATACAACCTCCATGAAATGGCTGCGCTGATCCGATGTCGCGCCAAGAGGCTCATTGGCATGGGATTCTTTGACAGCGAGCAAAGCGCCAAGGCCTATGCCGACACCCTGGATGCGGTGCATGAGGATGCTGAACGCAAGGACTTGAAATGGGCGCTCGGAATCGATGCCGATATCATGGATACTGCTAGACGCTATACCGAGGCGCGAAATTGGATCAAGCATCTCGCGCTCCCAGCGTTCCGGTCGAGAGCCTAGTCGAAGCAGCGGTGTCGGTTTAGGGATTTTCGCCGCTTGAAAGACGGCCATTCACATCTTCGACGACATTGAGCAACTCAGGAAACTCATTGATGGTGTAGTGCGCGCCAGATTTTGCGAGCATCGACCGGGCGAATTCGAGACGTTCCGCCAGCTCGTCTTTTGATAGCGAATCGACCTGTTCTTTGGCGCTGATGTTCATGTAGTTGCTGTAGCGCGCAATCCCCACAGTCCAGCAGCCAGCTTCGAGCCCTTCCTCGATGCCGCTTGCGGTATCGTCGATCTTGATTACCGCTTGCACCGGGTGGACATCGAGCAAGTCGAGATTTCGGTAGATCATGAAAGGTTTTGGGCGTGTCCCGTTGGCAACATCATCTCCTGCCACGGTCGTATCAGGCACATAGCCCTGCTTTTTTGCTTCACGCAATAGAATATCCACCATGCTCCGCATGAAACCGGTTGTGCTGCCTATCTTGATGCCATGAGCCTGTAGCTGCGAAACGGTATCGGCGACACCAGGAAGTAGTGTTGCGTACTGTGCGATGCATTCGAGCTGAATTGGCACAAAGTCGGCATAGATTTGTCTCAAGTCTTCGGCGGTTGGCGCGATGCCGTGAATGTTTTGCCACCTATCGCGAATGGCGGGCATTTCAGTCAGCGCCTTGATGTGCTGGTCTTTGCGCAGACCCATTGGACCGCGTGCTTCCTCAATCGAGATCGTGATATTTGATTTTTCGAAGGCGCGCACAAATGCCACCGCCGGCGCGATGACATAGGGGTCGGCTACTGTGCCGCTCCAGTCCGCAATTATCGCCTTGACGCAGCCTGTGTAGGTTCGTGCCATGATCAAAATCCGCTTTGGCGGCCTACACAAGTCGTTCAAGCTGATCTAGGCAGTTTCGCGCAATGTCTACCAGCTCTTCAATTTGCGATTCTGTGATGATCAAAGGCGGCGATATGACCATCGTGTCGCCGACGGCCCTCATGACCAGCCCTGCATTCATGCACAGGTCGCGGCACTTGATCCCGACCTTATTGGCAGCGTCGAAGGGCATGTTATCGGTGGAGTCCATGACCAGCTCAAGTGCGCCAAGTAGCCCGACGCTTCGCGCTTCGCCGACCAGGGGATGGGATTCAAGACTTCTCCATTGCGCATTTAAGGATGGCGCGGCGATTTGCGCAACGTGGTCAATGATGCCTTCTTCTTTGAGAATGCGGATGTTTTCGATTGCGACAGCGCAAGAGGCGGGATGACCCGAGTAGGTGAATCCGTGGGCGAATTCCTCGTCGCTTTCGATCAAAGTGGAAGCCACTTTATCTGAAACCATGACACCGGCTATGGGCAGATAGCCGGAAGATAGCCCTTTCGCCAGTGTCATCAAGTCGGGCTCAATGCCAAAAAAGTCTGAGCCGAACCACTTTCCCGTTCTGCCGAATCCGCAGATAACTTCGTCGGCGACAAGCAGGATTCCGTATTTTTTGCAGATCTTGTTAATCTTTGGCCAATAGGTTTCAGGCGGAATCACGACGCCGCCCGCTCCCTGTACCGGCTCGCCAATGAAGGCTGCGACCTTGTTGGCTCCGATGGCTCGTATTTTTTCCTCTAAGGCATTGGCGCATATTTCGCCGAATTTATCGGGGGAGTGCTCGCGCCCCTCCTTGAACCAGTAGGGCTGGCGAATGTGGACGATGTCGGGTATGGGCATGCCGCCTTGCTGGTGCATATAGTCCATGCCGCCCAGGCTTGCAGCTCCCATGGTGCTTCCATGGTATGCATTGAGTCTGCTGATGATGATCGACTTTTCGGGCTTGCCTTGCAGGTCCCAGTATCGGCGCACCATCCGAATGACTGTATCGTTGGCCTCGGATCCAGAATTGGTCAAAAATGCGGAGTTGAATCCGTCAGGCGTAATTTCAGCAAGAGTTTTCGTCAACTCGATTGCCGGCGTATGCGAGGTTTGAAAAAACGTATTGTAGTAGGGCAGTTGCTTCAGTTGTTGCGCGGCTGCCCGGGCCAGCTCGTGGCGCCCATATCCGATATTGACGCACCAAAGGCCGGCCATGCCGTCGAGGATTCGGTTGCCGTCGGAGTCCCAGACGTAGATACCCTCAGCACGCGAAATGATCCTGCTCCCTGTTTCGTGAAGCGACTTGTACTCAGTGAACGGATGCAGGTGATGCTCGCGGTCAAGCGTTTGCAATTCCGGGGTGGAAAGGTGATCAAGTGTCTCGTTCGCGGATTGTTTCATTTGCTTTTCCGGGCAAGGGTCGGCTCACCGATCATTCGGCGAGCCGAGGGTCATCAATGATTTTGACTTCCTGTGCGTATGGCGAGAAGCCGGCTCGCTGATAGATTGCGATTGCGTTGGGATGATCAAAATTGCAGGTGTGCACCCATAGGCGATCAATCTCCTTGATCCAAGCGGTCTCTACGGCCCATCGCAGGAAATACAGCCCGAGGCCACGACCGATGAATTCCGGAATAAGTCCAAAGTAGGCAATTTCTGTCTCTTCGGCCGCAGCATGATCGAATTCCACAAATCCCGCCGGTGTGCCTTGAAAATAAAGAACATAGATTTCAGTCTCAGGTCTTTCGATGACCGCTGCAAGCTGTTCATCGGGCATCCCGTTTCGCTCGTACCATAGCCAGTCGCTGCCGACAGAGTTGTAGAGAAATCGATAGAACGAGATGGTCGGTGGATTTGCGCGAATGATCGACAGATGCTCTGAGCGTTTGCTGCGCAAGATGCGGCTTGGAGGCTTAGTCATTTCCAAGTAGGTAATGACCATGCTTAATTTTCCTTCCGGCACCGGTTGCGTCAGCACGTTTGCGGTGGCGAGTCCCTTTGATGCAATAGGGAAGTAGGGCAATGCATTGGTCGGAGATTCCATGTTGCTGATGGTCGGCTAGTTTTGACGCACGTTGGTTGGTTTCAGGCTAGCAATGTCGCCACAGCTGTTCAAGAAGGCAAAGGCGCAGAGGCAGTCAGTCAATCTCCAGTGAATTTGCCGCGAAGCGGCTTTGTTCAAAAGGAATTGTAAATCAAATGAACGAAAATTCCTGCGCCGCTCTTCTAAAGCTAAAGTCAGGTATCGAGTTTCTATCAAGGTCATTTATGCCTTCCGAGCATAGTCGATAAATTAGCCTGCCCCGTTTGCGCAGGCGCAGGGTGTCTCAATGCTTCTATCTCTATCGTCAATTCCATCGCCCGGATGCAAAATCCAGCTGGAATTACTATCGTGTCCGGGGTCAGATACATGTGAGACCGCCCGCCTCCTCCCGAAGGACGTAGTCCGAAGGGAGGAGGCGGGCGGCGCGAAAATTTTTCAGGTAGCATGGAGCTAAACAAAAACCATCGCCGAAAGGCGGGAGGACGCACCATGCAAATCAAATATCCGCACCGCAAATTTTATCGCATCGACGCGATCCGCGACGAACTTTCGACCCAGGCCGCCGAGCGCTTCGACCTGATCCGGCTCTACGACGAGCTTCGCAGCGAAGGCGCCTCGGAACGCGCCGCGCTCAAAGCGGCCGGCTGCTCCAGGGCGACGCTGTATCGCTGGAAGCGGCGCCTGCGCGAGCAGGGCGTCCGCGCCCTGGCCGACCGCTGCCGCCGCCCGCATCGGGTGCGGCGGCGCCAATGGACCGCCGCCGAGCTCGAGCTGGTGCGCCAAACGCGCCAGCGCTTTCCGCTGCGGGGGCGCGCCAAGATCCGCGCCGTGCTGGCGCGCGAGCACGGCTTCGCGCCCAGCGCCTCCACCACCGGGCGCATGATCGCCCGCCTGGTCCGCACCGGCCGGGCCCAGCCCGTCGCGTTCTACTACGGGCGAACAAAGCCCAAGCGGCGGCGCAAGTTCGACCGCCACGCCAAGCGCTGGCGCTACGGCACCCGCGGGCGAAAGCCCGGCCAGATGGTGCAGATCGACCACATGAGCGTCGCCATCGACGCCGGCTTCTGCGTCAAGGAGTTCAAGGCCGTATGCCCGGTCTCGAAGCTTTGCTACATGCGCGCCTATTCGCGCGCCACCGCCGCCTGCGCCACAAGATTCCTTGACCACCTGATCCGCCAGGCGCCGTTCGATATCGAGTCGGTGCAGGTCGATGGCGGCAGCGAGTCCGCGGCCGAGTTCGAGACCGCCTGCCAGCGGCGCGGCATCGAACTGTTCGTGCTGCCGCCCAGAAGCCCCAAATATAACGGCTGCGTCGAGCGCGCCAACGCGGCCGGCCGCTACGAGTTCCACCAGTTCTACGCCGGCGAGCTCAGCGTCGGCGCCCTGAACGTCGAACTGGCCAAATTCGAGCGCTTCTGCAACGCCTACCGGCCGCATCAGGCGCTCGGACAACGCACGCCCATGCAGGCGTATAATGAAAACTTCAACCAAAGCGCGCTTGCCGCCTGAAAAGTCTCATATGTAGTGAACCAGTACAAAATCTTGTGCGGAGCATACATCATCATATAAAATTCTCGCGCATAAAAGACCGGCGGGAAGTGCGCTACAATCCAAGAGAGCTCAGTCTCCGCGCGCTAAACCCGCCATTTTTTGTTGCATGACAGTTTGCATTGGAATTTTTTTGCAATGAAATTCGCAATTCTGCTTGATGCCGGCTTTCTTAAACGGAAACTTGGTTCTTCAGAAAAACCTGTGACCGCCAGACAAGTTTCCCTGTTCACCAAATCAACGAAGCTAAGACGTATCACCGGATGAGTGTTGGACCAGTCCCAGCGGTCATATATGTATATGCTCAAGCCTCGGAACAGCTCCTCGTGTCCTTCAAACAGCATTTTGATCGTGTCCAGCAACAGGCTCTTGCCGAAGCGCCGCGGTCGCGACAGAAAGTAGTAGCGTTCTTCGTCGATTAGCTGTTAAATCAGGTCGGTCTTGTCGACTTAGTAGCATCCGTCGTTGCGCAGTGCGCGAAAAGACTGAATCCCGACCGGCAGTCTGCGACGTTGCGAGGTGCTTTGACTTGATGGCATATCTCAACTATAGCGCAAGATTCCTGATTGCGAATAAAGCGGCCAATCGCTTTGTTTTCGATTTTCGTTTCAGTCGCCTTTGCGCGCACGAAATCGATTGAATTAGGTCGGCGCTGGCAGAGCTGGAAATGCGCCCGAACCTCAATCAATCTTTATCGCCTCCATCGAACGCCTTGGCTGCTCATCCGCTCGGGCCGAAGGTGCGCGAATCGATTCGACTCATTTTCCGTTCGCCGGAACGTTCGAAGTCCATCCGCTTGCCGATTGAGCAAATATGGTGATAAATATTCTATTTAGAACTAAAATAAGAAAATTGAACAAAAAAATAAGCATTAGTGAAAATAATGTATCATTGCGAAACCAACCATTTTTTACAAACGTATTGAGGAGTGCAAAACCTAAGCATGTATAGAAGAACAATTTTCGCAGTGTCGATTGCGCTGATTTGGACTTTCGCATGTCTGTTTCGCGTGGCAAGCGCGGACATGGCGAAGGCAAAGGAGTGGGTTGAGTCTGAATTTCAGCCGTCCACGCTGTCTATGGCGGAGCAGATGACGGAGATGGAATGGTTCGTTGATGCCGCAAAACCATTCCAGGGAATGGAAATCAACGTGCTGTCAGAGACGATTCCGACACATGAATACGAATCGAAAGTCTTGACCAAGGCTTTCGAAGACATTACCGGTATCAAGGTCAATCACCAATTGCTGGGTGAAGGCGAAGTGGTGCAGGCTGTGCAAACTCAAATGCAGACCAATCGAAATCTGTACGATGCCTATATCAACGATTCCGATTTGATTGGCACGCATTCGAGATTGCAGCTGGCGGTCAACCTTTCTGACTGGATGGCTGGCGACGGTTCCGACGTAACGCTGCCGACTTTGGATGTCGACGACTTTATGGGCAAGGACTTTACAACCGGTCCGGATGGCAAGCTGTATCAGTTGCCTGACCAGCAATTTGCGAACTTGTACTGGTTCCGTCATGACTGGTTCAACCGTCCCGAACTGCAAAACCGATTCAAGGAGCTTTACGGCTATGATCTGGGTGTCCCGGTCAATTGGTCCGCCTACGAGGACATCGCCGAATTTTTCTCGGTGCATGTGCAGGAAATTGATGGCGTACGGGTGTATGGCCACATGGATTATGGCAAGCGCGCCCCAGACCTGGGCTGGCGCATGACTGACGCTTGGCTCTCGATGGCTGGTGCAGGCAGCAAGGGGTTGCCCAACGGTGTTCCTGTCGACGAATGGGGCATTCGCATGGAGGAAGGAACATGCAATCCGGTTGGAGCCTCGGTAAGCCGCGGCGGTGCCGCGAATGCGCCAGCGGCGGTCTACGCCATCCGCAAATGGGATGAGTGGTTGCGAAAATATGCCCCCCCGGGTGCGGCAAGCTATGACTTCTATCAGTCGTTGCCTGCGCTATCCCAAGGCAACGTCGCTCAGCAGATTTTCTGGTACACCGCGTTTACCGCTTCGATGGTTGCGCCGAAAGAAGATGGCAACAACACCGTCGACGACAACGGCTTCCCGCTTTGGAGGATGGCTCCTTCACCGCATGGCCCGTACTGGGAAGAGGGTCAAAAGCTGGGCTATCAGGATGCCGGTTCATGGACGCTGTTCAAATCGACTCCGGTCGACCGACGCAAGGCGGCTTGGCTTTATGCTCAGTTCACCGTGTCAAAAACCGTTTCCTTGAAAAAGACGCACGTGGGCCTGACTCCGATTCGCGATAGTGACATTCGACATCAGTCATTCACCGAACGTGCGCCGAAGCTTGGCGGGCTGGTGGAGTTCTATCGATCTCCCGATCGTGTGAGATGGTCGCCAACAGGCATCAACGTGCCGGATTATCCAAAACTTGCGCAAATCTGGTGGCAGCAAATCGGAGATGTCAATTCCGGCGCGTTCACGCCGCAAGAAGCAATGGATCGTCTGGCCGCTGAAATGGATCAGGTCATGGCGCGAATGCAAGCTGCCGACGAGCGCAACGGTACCTACGGCGGTTGCGGACCGAGGCTTAACGAGGAACGCGATGCGTCTTATTGGCTTGGACAGCCAGGCTCTCCCAAAGCCATGGTGGACGAAAAGCCGCAGGGCAAGACCGTCAATTATGATGAGCTGGTAAAACGCTGGAGCGATTCGTAATCGACGATAGCGATAGATTGTGTGCCGGGCATGGACTTGCCTTTAGCATTCGTGCCCGGCAGGCGAAATAAACGCCAATGCAATCAAATTCAGTGCGGTTGTCGCGAACTTTGCGATAGCTGCATTGCGCCGTTCACCGAATTTCGCCTCAGCAATGGGCGGACCGGTCGCCTCTTGTAAGTTCAGCTTGCTTCCATGTCAATTATGCATTCACGGTGATGCCAGACCGCCCGATAACTGTTGCCGACCTTAACTTTCGTCAGAAAGAGCTATGGAAAATCGCGAAGGTGGAAGGACTGGTCCAAGTTGATCGGCTGGTCGAACGCTTCAATGTCACGGCTCAGACAATTCGCCGCGATTTGAACCAGCTGACAAGTGCCGGGCTGCTGGAGCGAATCCATGGCGGAGCGATCACCCGCGGAAGCGTCGCAAATATCGGCTATGGCACCCGCAAGTTGCTGGCGGCCGAGGGCAAGGCGCGAATCGCCGAAAAGGCATCCGCGATCATACCGAACGACTGCTCGTTATTTATCAATATCGGCACTACCACTGAACAAGTGGCCGAACAACTGGCAAGCAGGCATGAAGGCCTGCTTGTCGTGACCAACAATTTGAATGTGCTCAATACCCTGGTTCAATCGGATCAAATCGAAGTCTTTATCGCTGGCGGGCAGATTCGCCGCCAAGATGGCGGAATCGTTGGCGATGCGACGGCCGATTTTGTCAGCCAGTTTCGAGTCGACTACGCTGTTATTGGCGCGTCTTCGATTGACAGCCGCGGCACAATCACCGACTTCGACTGGCGCGAGGTTAGTGTGGCAAAGGCCATGATTCGTCACGCGCGAGAAGTGATTCTTGTCGCTGACGGGAACAAGTTTACGCGCAAGGCGCCTGTGTTTCTTTGCGACCTGAAACAAATCGACCATTTCATCACCGATATACCGGTGCCGAATTCGTTCATGGGCATTGCGGCGAACAACGATGTTGCTGTACATGTATGCGAGTGAATGAGAAAAATCGAGGGAATCCGGTAAGGGATTGAGTTGCGAGCCATGTCGATTGAATTACGGGACATAACCAAGGTTGTCAACGGCGCGACGCATATTTATCCCACTGGCGTCGCATTGCAGGATCGCGAATTCAACGTGCTGCTTGGTGCAACATTGAGCGGCAAGACGACCTTGCTCAGACTGCTGGCGGGACTGGAAAAACCCTCAGCCGGCGAAGTGCTGTTCGATGGTCGAAGCATGAACTCGGTCTCAGTCCAAAAGCGCAGTGTAGCCATGGTCTATCAGGAGTTCATCAATTATCCGAACATGACTGTTTTCGAGAATATCGCATCGCCGCTTAAAGTCAAGAAGATGCCGTCGCCAGAAATCAAAAGGCGGGTCGGCGACATCGCGGAGCTGCTCAATTTATCGGACATGCTGGATCGGGACGTGTCAAACTTGTCGGGCGGACAGCAGCAGCGCACCGCTTTGGCTAGAGCGCTGGTGAAAGATGCTTCGCTGGTTTTGCTAGACGAGCCGCTGGCCAATCTGGACTACAAATTGCGTGAGCAGCTGCGTGATGAATTGCCCAGGTTGTTCCAAAAATCCGACACGACCGTTGTGTATGCAACCAGCGAGCCGGAAGAGGCGTTGATGCTGGGCGGGTACACGGCGGCTCTGCATGAGGGGCGTGTTGAACAGTATGGCCGGACGATCGACATCTATCGCCAGCCGCAAAACCTTCATTGCGCGAAAATCTTCTCCCACCCGCCGATCAATCTGGCCTCGGTCGTAAAATCCGCTGATCATATTCGGTTCGCCGATGTCGCCGAATGGCCGTGCCCAGATGCGATGAAGCGCAAGCCCGACGGGCCGTACACGCTTGGTGTTAGGCCCTACGACTTGACCCTGACGAGATCGGACAAATTGGATTGTGTCGCGCTTTCAAGCGGTGTGGTGCAAATTGCAGAATTGACCGGTTCAGAAAGTTTGATTCACTTTGACATCGAGGGGAACAACTGGATCTCCGAATCAGCTGGAGTGCATCGGTTCGCGGCAGGGTCTCAAATCGAGGTGCACATGAACTTGGGCGGATGCCATTATTTTGACGAGCACGGCATTTCCGCACACTGAAGAGAAAGGAATTACTTGGCAACGATTACCCTACAAGACGTTCAGCACAGCTATTTGCCAAAAGCGCTGCGCGATGAGGACTACGCTCTGAAGCACATCAGCGCGCAGTTCGAAAATGGCGGCGCATATGCGTTGCTGGGACCGTCCGGATGCGGCAAGACCACGCTGCTGGGGATAATTTCCGGGTTGATTTCGCCGTCTGCCGGCAAAGTTTTGTTTGATGGTCAAGACATGACCGGCATTGATACAACATTTCGTCATATCGCTCAGGTTTTTCAATTTCCGGTGATCTATGACACCATGAGCGTTTTTGACAACTTGGCGTTCCCGCTTCGCAACCGCCGGGTGCCTGAAGATATCGTCAAGTCCCGGGTGATGGAGATCGCAAGAATGCTGGACCTTGAAGAAGGCGTTCACCAGCGCGCTTCCGGATTATCGGTGGATGGCAAGCAGAAAATTTCACTTGGCCGCGGGGTTGTGCGTGAAGACTTGAACGTCATGATGTTTGATGAACCGCTGACTGTGATCGACCAGAACCTTAAGTGGGCGCTGCGCTCTAAACTAAAAGAGCTGCATGCAAATCTGGGAACGACAATGATCTATGTCACCCATGACCAGACTGAGGCGCTGACGTTTGCTGAGCGCGTTTTGGTCATGTATGAGGGCAAAGTGGTTCAATCCGGCACGCCGGTGGAGCTGTTCGAACGGCCCAGGCATACCTTTGTCGGCTATTTCATCGGCTCGCCGGGCATGAACGTGTTGCCGTGTCATATTGCTGGCGGCGATGCCATCTATGAAGGGGTGACGATCGCGTGTCAAAATAGGCCGGCGAACGGCTTTGCCTTGCCGGCGGCTGACGCAACAGTTGAAGTGGGCATACGGCCTGAATTCATCCGGTTTAGCGAGCAGGGGTTTTCAGTAGAAATTGAACGCGTTGATGATCTTGGGCGACATCAACTTGTGCATGCGACTCGCGGAAGCGATGAGATCAAGGTGATATGCGCTGAAGAGCAAGCGATCCCAAATGAACATGCGAAAATACAGTTAGATCCGCAACGGACCTATCTGTACGTCGATGGCTGGATCGCTGATGGGAGCAATCCGTAAGCCATGAACAAGACTTTGAAACAAGGCGCATGGCTGCTGGTGTTGCCGGTTGTCGTTCTAGTCGCTTTTAACGCGCTGATTCCATTGATGACGGTTGTCAACTACTCGCTGCAAGAGACATTCGGCGACAACTTGTTTTTTTGGGAGGGATTGCGCTGGTTTGAGCAGGTCTTGAATTCCGATCGCTTTCACGATGCGTTTTTGCGTCAAGTGGCATTCACCTCGATCATCTTGCTGATCGAGGTTCCGCTTGGCGTTGCAATTGCGCTTTGCATGCCCAAAAAGGGGTTCTGGGTTTCGGTGTGCCTGGTGCTTATGGCTTTGCCATTGCTGATTCCATGGAATGTTGTTGGCGCAATGTGGAACATATTCGCCTTGCCGGATATCGGCTTGCTCGGTCGGTCTATCAACGCGATCGGTATCGACTACAACTTTACGCAGCAGCCGCTTTCGGCATGGTTTACCACAATCTTGATGGATGTCTGGCACTGGACATCGCTGGTGGTGCTGCTGGCGTATGCAGGATTAAGTTCGATTCCGCAGGCGTACTACCAGGCTGCGAAGATTGATGGCGCATCAAGCTGGGCGGTGTTTGTCTGGATTCAGCTGCCCAAAATGAAGCGTGTCTTGACGATCGCGATTTTGCTGCGCTTCATGGACAGCTTCATGATCTATACCGAACCGTTCGTGCTTACAGGCGGCGGCCCTGGAAACTCCACGACATTTTTATCGATCGACCTGGTGAAGCTGGCACTGGGCCAATTCGATCTCGGCCCCGCAGCGGCCATGTCGCTGATCTATTTCTTTGTCGTCTTGCTGGTTTGCTGGGTGTTTTACACCTTAATCATGAAAAACGAGCAACAGTAAAGTGAAATCATCCGTTCCGATGCATCGATGGCTCGTGCCAACGGCCTATATTGTGTTTCTTATGCTGCCAATCTACTGGCTGCTCAACATGTCGTTCAAGACAACCAACGAGATTCTTGGCACTTTCGCGCTGATTCCGCTGGATTTCACGCTGGAGAACTACATCAAGATATTCACCGACCCCACTTGGTACAGGGGCTACATCAATTCCATCATCTATGTGGTGATCAATACGGTGATATCGGTCTGTTTCGCTTTGCCGGCGGCGTATGCGTTTTCCCGCTACCGATTTCTAGGCGATAAGCATCTTTTTTTCTGGTTGCTGACCAATCGCATGGCACCGCCAGCGGTGTTTGCTTTGCCGTTTTTTCAGCTGTATGCGGCGATTGATCTTTACGACACGCATATTGCAGTGGCGCTCGCGCACTGCCTATTCAATATTCCGCTTGCCGTGTGGATTCTGGAGGGATTCATGTCCGGTGTGCCGAAGCAACTGGATGAAATGGCGTATGTGGACGGATATTCGTTTCCTCGGTTTTTTGTGAAGATATTCATGCCGACCATTGCATCGGGGATCGGAGTGGCGGCATTTTTCTGCTTCATGTATTCGTGGGTGGAAATGCTGCTGTCGAAGACCCTCACTTCGGTCGCCGCCAAATCCATTGGCGCGACGATGACGCGAACGGCCAGCACTGCGGGCTATGAGCTCGGATTGCTTGCTGCTGCCGGCGCGCTGACGATTATTCCGGGAGCGATTGTGATTTATTTTGTGCGTGGCTACATAGCTAGAGGATTCTCGCTAGGCAGGGTTTAGAACGATGCTGGATCTGTCGTGGATGGCATGGACCTGGCCGACGGCCTTGTTCTTTATTTTCATTGCGCTATGCATTGCGGCAATGGGCATTTGGGAGCGTTTCAGCCCTGGAAGCGATCCGAGGCGCGGCGTGTTCGGGCTGGTCACTACGCGGGGTGATCGGTTGTTCATCAGCTTGCTTGGCAGCGTATTCATTTTTCTTGGCTGGCTATGGGCGTTTTCAACCCCGCTATGGGGCGCTTTGGCAATGTCACTTTTGTGGGCTGGTTTCGTTTTCTGGCGCGTGTAGTATGCAGTTCATGCCGACTTGCACTGATTAGCATCCGATGCGTATCGAATTGAATGATCAGATCGTCTATGACCTGGCGGTGATCGGCGGCGGCATTAATGGGGCGGGCATTGCCAGAGATGCCGCTGGTCGAGGTTTGAAGGTTTTGCTATGCGAGAAGGATGACTTTGGCGCGCATACATCCTCGGCGAGCACAAAGTTGATTCATGGCGGCTTGCGCTACTTGGAGCAGTATCAGTTCAGGCTCGTCAGGCATTGCCTTAAAGAGCGCGAGGTGCTCATGCGCAATGCGCCGCATATTGTTTGGCCGCTGCGTTTCGTCCTCCCGCATGACAAGTCGCTCAGACCGCGCTGGCTCATTCGAACAGGACTGTTTCTCTACGATTCGATGGCACCGATGACGATCTTGAAAAAGTCAAAGCCTGTTGATCTTAGATGCCAACCTCACGGACAGGTGCTAAAGAACCACTCACGACATGGTTTCGAATATTCAGATTGCTGGGTGCAAGATTCGCGGCTAGTTGTACTGAATGTCTTGGCGGCGCGGCAATCAGGCGCGCATGTGCTGAGTCGGACACGATGCATCGACCTTAAGCGGGAATCCGATTTGTGGTGGGTCTCGCTCGCCGCAGACGGCGAGCGAAGCATGCTTAGTCGCGACTGCCGAATTCGTGCGCGTGCGGTTGTCAATGCAACCGGCGCTTGGGTTGACCAGTTCGGTGGAAAGTATCATGATGATGCAACCGGGCGGCGGTTCCACTTGATTCGCGGCAGTCATATCGTGGTTCGAAGGCTGTTTGATCATCCTTATGCCTATATTTTCCAAAATGATGATGGGAGAATTCTGTTTTGCATACCTTATGAAGATGATTTCACCTTGATTGGCACTACGGAGGTTGAAGCCGGAGATCCGGACATGCGCTGTGACATCAGCGATGTCGAAATCGGCTATTTGTGCGACTCGATCAACCGATACCTGCTGAAGAGCACTAGCCGACAAGATGTGGTCTGGAGTTTCAGCGGGGTTCGCGCACTGTATGACGATGGGGCACGAAATGCTAGTCAGTTGAGCCGTGATTATGAGCTAAAGCATGACGACTCAATGGCCCCGATCGTCTCGGTCTACGGCGGCAAGTTGACTACCTATCGGGTTCTGGCGGAAAGAGTTCTTGAGCTGCTCAGTGGCATCGACGGCTTTGACAAGCCACATTGGACTGCCGGCGGCACGTTGCCGGGCGGGGATATTGGCGGGTGGCTTATCGACGAGTTTGCGGACGAATTGATTCGACAATACACGCAATTCCCCGATAGCATGCTGGCACGATACGCGCGGCACTACGGTTCGCAGGCGCATGCCATTTTGCATAATCGTGATCAAATTTCAGATTTAGGTCGTCAGTTTGCCCCTGGGCTCTATCAGGCGGAGGTAGACTACTTGATTGACTGTGAGTTTGCGCTTACTGCGGATGACATTATCTGGAGACGGACCAGGCAAGGTATCAGGATGTCCTCGAATCAGCGTACCGCTTTAGCCGAGTATGTCGATGCAAGAATCGGTTCTTCAGATTTCGTGGAGGCGCAATGCGATGAGCGCTTATATTCTTAGTATTGATCAGGGCACCACGAGTTCGCGAGCGCTCCTGTTCGATAGCGATGCCAAGGCTGTATTCGCCAAGCAGCAGGAATTCAAGCAGCATTTTCCGCATGACGGATGGGTGGAGCATGACCCGCAGGATATCTGGCAAACAACATTGGCAGTTTCTCGCGCCTGCATTGAGCATTCGCGAAGTTTGCCGGGCGAGATAGCGGCGATCGGCATAACCAACCAGCGTGAAACCAGTCTGGTCTGGGACCGCAAGTCAGGCGAGCCGATTTACAATGCGATCGTCTGGCAGGACCGTCGAACTGCGGCGCATTGCTTAACGCTTAGACAGGAACCGCTTGCTGAAGAGATTCCGCAACGAACCGGACTTTTGCTTGATCCTTATTTTTCTGCGACCAAGTATGCGTGGATTCTTGACCATGTTCCTGGCGCTCGAAAGCGGGCTGAGTGCGGCGATTTGGCGTTTGGCACGGTAGACAGCTACTTGATCTGGAAACTGACTGCCGGTCGATTGCACTTGACCGATGCAACCAACGCTTCGCGCACCATGTTGTTTGACATTCGCAAGCAGCGGTGGGATCCAGAATTGCTTGAGCTGTTTCGCGTTCCCGAGTGCGGGCTTCCCGAAGTGCTGGATTGCGCCGATAAATTTGGAGCGACCGATCAATCGGTTCTGGGAACTTCATTGCCAATTTGCGGTGTTGCCGGAGATCAGCAGGCCGCGCTGATTGGGCAGGCGTGCTTTGAACCTGGCATGGCTAAAAGCACTTATGGCACCGGCTGTTTCGCGATTGTCAATACAGGCGAGGATATGGTTCAGTCAAACCACAAGATGCTATCCACTGTTGCATACCGATTGGACGGCGCCGCTTGCTACGCGATGGAGGGCTCCATATTCGTTGCCGGTGCTGCGATGCAATGGTTGCGAGACAAGATCAACGTGATCGATGATGCCGCGCAATCGGAGCAACTCGCTGCGGCACTTGATGACAATCGAGGCATTTTTCTAGTGCCTGCTCTTACCGGTCTCGGTGCCCCGCATTGGAATCCGAATGCCCGAGGAGCGATTTTTGGAATGAATCGAGATACTGGCAAGGGCGAGCTAGTGCGCGCTGCGCTGGAATCGGTCGCCTACCAGACTGCCGACTTGATGGATGCGATCGGTTCTGACGGTATTGAAATTAGCCGGTTGCGGGTAGATGGCGGAATGGCGAGCAACAACTGGTTTTGTCAGTTTCTGAGCGATGTTCTCGATGTGTCGGTCGATCGTCCGTCGAACACTGAGACGACAGCGCTTGGCGCCGCGTATCTGGCCGGGATTCAAACCGGCCTTTTCGCTTCATTGGAGTCGATAGCCGGCAACTGGGAGTTTGAAAGAAGATTCAATTCCGAAATGAAGCATTCCAATCGCGAAGACTTGCTCGGCCAATGGAGAAAGGCGGTCAAGCTGGCAGTCGAATTCGCAGGGTCTCAATGATCTAAGGTCAGGTTAAAACGCGAAGCACGGTCTCAGGCGACTTGTCAATTATGCGCAGCAACGCACGGGCTGGACCGGTCGGGTATCGCTTGCCTTGTTCCCAATTGCGGATTGTTTCAGGTGACACGTTTATGCGGCGTGCCAACTCCATCTGGCTTAGGCCGATTCGTTGCCGAATTTGGCGCGTGCGTCGCGCCATATCTTGCAATGCCTCTGCTTCGTCTTCCCGCTTGTGTCGCGCGATATCTGCTTCTGTAGTCGCATCAACCGCCAAAGGGTCAAAATAGCCCTCGGGGAAGGTGGATGGATCGCTGGGATCAACTTCGATTCGCGTTGTGCTCATAGTCTGCGGCCTCTCTCCAGTTGGCTTTGCGAGCTGAGATGATTCGGATGGCTGAACCGCGTGGCGTATATATAACAACGTAGGTCCGCCCGTCGATCACTCCGGTCAACTGATAGCGATCCTCGCCATAATCCATTCGTGTGTCTTTGACAACGATTTTTTGTGGATCGGAGAATGCCCGCACGGCATAGGCAAAGCTAAAACCTCGTTGTATGATGCAACGGTTGTTCTTCGCATCGTCCCACTCATATTCAACTCTGCTACCATAGTTCATTGGACTACTTTTTTCAAGCATTTGTACGGGTTCAATACATATGAGACTTTTCAGGCAGCAAGCGCGCTTGGGTCGAAATTCCGATTATATGCCCGTGCATTTTTGTGTTGGGCTTTCACCGCCACTTGCTTTAACACACCCGTAATAGAACGCCACGGACTCGGCTTGTCTTGTTCAGGCTGGATGAAAGGTCATGTTGCTCGATGGTCGACATGCTGTGTGCAGAGATTTAAATTAGCCGGTTGCGGGTAGATGGCGGAATGGCGAGCAACAACTGGTTTTGTCAGTTTCTGAGCGATGTTCTCGATGTGTCGGTCGATCGTCCGTCGAACACTGAGACGACAGCGCTTGGCGCCGCGTATCTGGCCGGGATTCAAACCGGCCTTTTCGCTTCATTGGAGTCGATAGCCGGCAACTGGGAGTTTGAAAGAAGATTCAATTCCGAAATGAAGCATTCCAATCGCGAAGACTTGCTCGGCCAATGGAGAAAGGCGGTCAAGCTGGCAGTCGAATTCGCAGGGTCTCAATGATCTAAGGTCAGGTTAAAACGCGAAGCACGGTCTCAGGCGACTTGTCAATTATGCGCAGCAACGCACGGGCTGGACCGGTCGGGTATCGCTTGCCTTGTTCCCAATTGCGGATTGTTTCAGGTGACACGTTTATGCGGCGTGCCAACTCCATCTGGCTTAGGCCGATTCGTTGCCGAATTTGGCGCGTGCGTCGCGCCATATCTTGCAATGCCTCTGCTTCGTCTTCCCGCTTGTGTCGCGCGATATCTGCTTCTGTAGTCGCATCAACCGCCAAAGGGTCAAAATAACAGAATTGCATACTTAATTTGACAAAGGTATGTAAAATTTTGTTAAGTGTGGTAAAACATGGCGTTGTTATAGTTGGTAAAAATAATTCAAATAAAGGCAAAACGCAACACTAAAATCATGCGGTGCTTGACTATTCAAACCGGCGATATGCGTACGCTCAAGCAACCTGATGAAGAAGAAATCAAAGCCGCTGGCAAGTGTTGGCTTGAGGCGGTGAACACCTTACGCGGCGTTCCAGTGCCAACGATAAAGGGCCATCGCCCGGAGTTCGCGGAATACGACCCGAACGGAGGTGCCGGTCGGTTGATTGATGACAAGGAAACCGAAGAAATCCTATTAACGTGTTACCGGGCATGTACAGAATACGGGCGTGAAATGATCAGTGATCTGTTGGGTCAGGACATCTCGCCTGACATTGCTTTGCCGCTACTTTGTACAAATCTAATCGAAGGCATGTTCAAGCGTGACCATATGGAACGGGTGATGATGATTGCGAACCTCAATCAGAGCATGGCATACTCGATACTTGAATTGCCTGAGAACTCGTGGAGAAGGCAATGATGCAATCAAAAGCGCCATAAGTTGACCGGTCTGTTATAGTCGTTATGGCCGCTTAAAAATGAAAACGCAAGACCTTAAAATAGGGAATTTCGAAACAAATTGAGGTAAATGATAATGCCTTTAAATCTTCATGCTGTTGTGTTTACAAGAGAGGCAGAAAAAGGCATGGCGCTGCTTCAAAAAAAAATACGATAACAATTCCTACAAAATAAGAAATGATGTAATGCTTGTTGCAAGCAACGATCTGTCAAGTCAGATCGCAGACTACTCTTCAATTTCGAAAGAAACTGATGATGGAGTGCGAGGAGCGGTATTCAAGTTAAATGGCTCCTATGCAGGCTACGCACAGGCTACGCACAAGGGTCGCTATGGGAATGGCTGGAAAATGTAGAGGAATCCTGATGGCTAATGAAAAGCAATACAAGGATTCTCACGAACCAGAAAAATTTGTCAGCAAGGATGTTTCGGATTTGAAAATAGAGTTTGGACAAATGCAGGCAAATATCGAGCACTTGAAAAACGACGCAGTAACTAAAGCTGAACTTGCAGACTGGAAAGTTGAGTTTGCAAACTGGAAACTGGGGACAGTTAAATGGGTTGTTCAGTTAGCAATACCTGTTATAGCTGTTTTGTTAGGGTATCTATTTAATTCTCGGCATTCATGAAGGTTTATTTGTTTGCATGCCGTCTGAAAAAAAGAGCGCGCTGAAAACCGTCCCGCCGCGTTCACCAAAATCAGCCGCCACCCCTGTACCCTAACGCGTTCCTATCGCTTGCCCCGGCGAAAATGTTTACAAGCGTACTGGAGCTGTTCTGTCTTTTTGCACACAGGCATTCCCTGATGTCCTGACCCGTTCTGGCAACCGCAAAGGATCCGGTTCTATCTGCTGTGGGTACTTGTGGCCTGTCATCTGCATATAGATTCTGCTCGGCGGCCGTAAACCTCTCCTCGCGTCTTGAAGCAGCGTCTTACTAAAGAGCTCATGGCGGACCCAGCAATATCAAGGTGAACGGTGACGACATAACTCGTGTTGTTTTCCAGATCGCTAAATGTATCTGAACCCGGACAGTGTGAATTTCAAAGTGAGACACTACCGCCCGCTGATAAGGGTTGTGATGTCCAACAAAGAAAACCGCTATGTCGGTATGCGCCAGTGGGTATCAGCAAACATTGCCGTGCCTGTTATCGTTTCCGTCCGCCGCGTTTCGACTGAGTTTTTTTGCTTTCAAGCAGGTCCTTGCAAGCTTGAAGATCAAAACTGCTCGGATCTGAGTCTTTTGGCAATGAGGCGTTGACTTTTCCATCTGTGACATACGGACCGTAGCGTCCATCCAATATTTTCAATCCGTCGTCAAGCTCGCGGATGATGTTCTTTTGCTGGCGGCCGCCGCCAGATTTCTTGTTCTCGAGGATTTTTCTGCTTTGTTCTTCGTCCAGCGATTCAGGGTCGATGGTCTTGGGTATCGTCGCATTGATTTTCCCATCGGTAACGTATGGACCGTAGCGCCCGCGAAGCACCATGATTCCATCAAAATCATTGATGACATTTAAATTTCGCTTGCCTGAAGAAGCATCCTCAATCAAACTGATGGCGGTTTCCGCGGTGACTGTGCGCGGGTCGTTTCCTTGAAGATCAACATTCAATCTCGAACCATCTTCCTTGGTAACCACCAGGTAGGGGCCAAGCGGCCCTGTGCGGGCGACAGCCGTTACCCCATCCGGCATGCCCTCCAGCTCCCGCGATACAGGTTTGTTTGCCACAATTTCCGATATGTCATCGAACGTGACCAGCCCGGGATCCATATCCGGTGGAAGTCGTCGGAATTCCGGCTTTGTCTCGTCTTCTCGCCTGCCGATTTGGATATACGCCCCATACTTTCCGTAACGAATCAGTACATCCCGCCCAGAGTCCGTATCGACACCCAGCTTACGTTCGTAGCGGGCGCCGCTTTCCAGGGTTTCCTGAACACTGCCGTTGAAGTCGCGCCAAAACGTTTCCAGCACATGACCGCCACGCAGTTCGCCGCCTGCGATATCGTCAAGTCGCTCTTCTAAGTGCGCGGTAAATTCGTAGTCGACATAGTTGTTGAAGTGTTCGACAAGATAGTCGCTCACGACGCAGCCGAGGTGAGTGGCGTAGAAAGCCCGTTTTTGTAGCACGACGTATTCGCGCTGTAGCAACTTAGTAATTATGGATGCATAGGTGGAAGGTCTGCCTATGCCGTTCTTCTCGAGTTCCTTGACAAGCAATGCCTGGTTGTAGCGCGCCGGAGGTTTAGTAAAGTGCTGCTCGGATCTTATGGCTTCCACTTTGACCTGCTGTCCTTCTTCGAGGGGTGGTATCGTGCGTTCTTCATCGTCATCGTGGCTGGCTCCGCCATCTTCGCCGGCATCAGATGCTCCCGCCGCATTCACCCCATAGACAACTTTGAAGCCTGGACTTTTGAGCGTTGACCCTGTTGCTGTAAATACGTGCGATTCGATGCCTAGATCGACTGAGGTCTTGTCGTATAGCGCGGGCAGCATTTGTGATGCGATGGTTCGCTTCCAGATCATCTCGTAGAGTCGGAACTGGTCTGTTGTTAGCTGAGATCGGATGCTCTGGGGAGTCAGAAAAGCATCTGTGGGTCGTATAGCTTCGTGGGCTTCTTGCGCATTGCGCGATTTGGTTTTGTAGCGTCGCGGCTTATCAGGCAGCGCATCATCTCCAAATTCTTTACTGACGAATGCGCGAATCTGCGTCAGCGCACTTTCTGCCATATGGAACGAATCGGTTCGTAGATAGGTGATTAAGCCTGTGTGTTCGCCATTGATGGCTACGCCTTCGTACAGCTGCTGTGCGGTAGACATGACTGTTTGCGCTTGCATGTTCAGCCTTCCGGAGGCTGCTTGCACAAGACCTGAGGTATTGAACGGTGCCGCCGGATTGCGCGAGACAGTTTTTTTGTCGATGCCTTGCACTACCAATTGGCGTTGATTGCTTGCGGCGCGGTCGAGTGCCTGCTCGATCTGGCTGACGATTTGATGCGCGCGCGAATCGTCGCCAATCTCTTTGTCCTTGAGCTTGTGGCCGTCGAAATGGGTAAGCGTGGCCATAAACGCGCTGCCTGCCATCAGGTCGGATTCGATTGACCAGTACTCTTGTGCGCGAAACGCTTCGATTTGCCTTTGCCGCTCGACGATCATGCGCAGGGCGGGGCTCTGAACTCTCCCGGCGGATCTGCTTTTGTTGGAAATCTTTTTCCATAGAACCGGCGACAGGTTGAACCCGACTAGATAATCGAGTGCCGCTCTTGCATGCTGGGCCTCCACGAGATCTTTGGAGATCTCTCTCGGATGATTCAAAGCATTTTGGACTGCGGATTTGGTTACTTCGCTAAATGCAACCCGATACACAGGCTTGCCCTGCAATGCCTTGCGCTTGATCAATTCCTCGTGAACATGGGCGGATATCGCTTCGCCCTCGCGGTCAGGGTCTGTTGCAAGATAGAGCGCATCGGACCGCTTCATCGATTTGGCAATTGCATCGACGAACTTCTTTTTGGTCTGAATGACTTGATAGTTCATGCGGAAGCCGTTTTCGATGTCGACTTGACCTGGTTTGCTGGCGACATCGTAGATGTGCCCGCCGGTTGCCAGAATCGTATAGGTCGTGTCTGGGACACCTTTCAGGTAGCGCTCAAGCGTCTTGCTTTTCGATGGTGATTCGACGACTAGGAGGTTATGCATGGCGATTTGGTGTTCGTGGAAAATTGTGATTATGCAAGAAATATCGATTAGTGCAAGTTTATCGGTATCGTGCATTCATGTTACAGCAGTCACTGCATTTTATGGATAGAAGTTTGCTCATGTATTGGCATGCTTTAGATGATGGTTTCGCGCTAGACAGAGATCCTCGAGTATAAATTTGCCATATCAAGCGCAAGCTTCATGTTCGATGGATAATTCTGATTCCAGCCAGTCGGGAGCTGATCATAGAGGCATGCTCGCAGGATTTTTGCGACTTCAATGCAATTGGAGATAGCCGTTGCTTCGGTCTTGATTCTATCCGGGTTCAGATACGTGCGGCCGCGCGAAAATTTTTGAGGCAGCATGGCGCCTGACAAAAATCCATTAGCCGAAAGGCGGGAGAATGCGTCATGCAAACCGAATGTCCGCACCGCAGATTCTGTCGCCTCGATACGGTCCGCGACGAACTTTCGCCGCAAGCCGCCGAGCGCTTCGACCGGCTCGCGCTGTTCGACCAGCTTCGCCTTCAGGGCGCTTCGCAAGCGACCGCGCCCTGGGCGACCGATGCCGCCGCCTGCGCCTCGATGCTGCTCGGCCGCCTGCCGGCATCGCGCTGTTCGCGCTGCCGCCCGAAAGCCCCGATTGCAACGGCTGCGTCGAGTGTCCAACGCCGCCGGCCGCTGCGAGTTCCGCCAGTCCTGCGTCGGCGCCCTGAACGGCGAGCTAGCCCGGTTCGAGCACCTCTGCAACGCCTATCGGCCGCATCAGGCGCTCGGACAAGCGGCGCCCATGCAGGCGTATAATCAGAACTTCGACCAAAGCGCGCTGGCCGCCTGAAAAGTCCCGCATATATTGAACCCGTGCAGCAACTTGAAAATTTCGACAGCGATAGGATAAGATATGAACATGGCGGAAAATGATGATCAAAATCTGATCAAGCAGTTTTCGGAATTGGAAAAGCGGCACGCCGTGCTGGAGGAACGCATGAAAACGAATTACGCTGAAACAGAATCGGCGCTGGACCGGCTACGGGCCGACATAGCCAACTGGAAAACCGACATGGCCGACTGGAAAACCGACATGGCCAAGCGCGACAAGGACAATCTTCGCTGGACGGTCGGCTTCGGGGTCGCCCAGATCGCGATCACGATAGCCGTCCTGGCCGCGGGCTTTGCGTTTCTTGCACTGGCCGGAATGCCCACAAAGTAAGCTTAAGATTCCTTCAATCATTCCTAAACATACGAGACACGAGTCATGACGCACAAAAAATCTCTCCCCCCTTTTCGCTAAATCGCAGACCGCCGAGCTCTTCGCAAGCGACCGTCCCAAGGCGGCCGGCTGCTCCAGGGCGGCACCCTGCCGCTGGAAGCGGTGCCTGCCTGCGCGCCCCGCAACCTGCGCCTCGACCACCTGATCCGCCAGGCGCCGTTCGGCATCGGGCCGCTGCGGGTCGACGGCGGCAGCCGAGTCCGTGGCTGAGTTCGAGATCGCCTGCCAGTGGCGCGGCATCGAACTGTTCGTGCTGCCGCCCGAAAGCCCCGATTGCAGTGGCTGCGCCGAGCGCGCCACCGGCCGTTGCGAGTTGCGCCAGCGAGCTGAGCGTCGGCACCCTGAATGTTGAGCTGGCCGAATTCAAGCGCTTCTACAACGCCTATCGCCCGCATCAGGCGCTCGGACAACGCACGCCCATGCAGGCGTATAATCGGAACTTCGACCAAAGCGCGCTTGCCGCCTGAACAGTCCCGCATGTAGTGAACCCGTACAGCAACTTGAAAATTTCGACAGCGATAGGATAAGATATGAACATGGCGGAAAATGATGATCAAAATCTGATCAAGCAGTTTTCGGAATTGGAAAAGCGGCACGCCGTGCTGGAGGAACGCATGAAAACAAATTACGCTGAAACAGAATCGGCGCTGGACCGGCTGCGGGCCGACATGGCCAAGCGCGACAAGGACAATCTTCGCTGGACGGTCGGCTTCGGGGTCGCCCAGATCGCGATCACGATAGCCGTCCTGGCCGCGGGCTTTGCGTTTCTTGCACTGGCCGGAATGCCCACAAAGTAAGCTTAAGATTCCTTCAATCATTCCTAAACATACGAGATACGAGTCATGACGCGTAAAAAATCCCCCCCTTTTTTTTCGCTAAATTAGTTAGCGTCTGCCAGAAAACTCTGATTTTGCATTAAAGTTGTTGTTTTAATTAATTTTTCTTAGATGAGAAACCGAAGATTTTCGAAAATCGGTCCGGCGACCGCAAGATGCGGTCGAAATCGATTCGAATGGGCTAAATACGGCTAAATCTTCGAAAGACATATCTCATTAAAACTTCAATAGAAACAATATTTTTAATGCAAAATCAGAGTTTTCTGGCAAACACTAACTAACAGGCCAACGGCCCTATCGTTGCTGGATCAAGGCTAGTCGAATAGTCGGCGAAGTTCGCCCAAGCGCGATTCGATGTTTTGCTGATGAGCAATCTCACCGAAGATTTCCTCTGATTGACGCCAACTACTCCTGTCTTTATGGCCATACTCGACATTTTGATATACCCGGACCCTCGGCTACGAAAGGTTGCCGAACCCGTAGCGGTTGTGGACGATCAGATTCGCCAACACGTCGATGACATGATCGAAACCATGTACGCCGCGCCTGGTATCGGCTTGGCATCGATTCAAGTCGGCATTCCACATAGTATCGTGGTTATTGACCTATCCCGCGAGCAGAACGACATCAATGTGCTTATCAACCCCGAAATCATCGACCGGCGGGGAGAGCATGTCATGGAGGAGGGCTGTCTGTCATTTCCCGACTACTTCGAGCAGGTTAAGCGTAGCGAATGGATAAAATTTCGTGCTCTCGACCGCAATGGCGTTGAATATGAAAAAGAGGCGACCGATCTTTTTGCTACCTGTGTTCAGCATGAACTTGACCACCTAAACGGCAAACTGTTCGCCGACTATCTATCCCGGCTGCGCCAGCAGCGCCTTAAGCGCCATTTTGAAAAGCGCGCCAGAACGCAAAAGCGCGAGCGAAACCGGTCCGCAGTAGCGATTTAGCCGCATCTTCTCAGGATTCGCGCTCGCGCCTTAGCAAATTCGACATAATCATGCCAATTCCTTTGCTGTTTGCCGGAACGCCGGATTTCGCCGTGCCGTCTCTGCGTACACTTGCAGCATGCGATCAAGTCCAGATTAAGGCGGTGCTGACACAGCCCGATCGCAAGCAGGGCCGCGGCCGCAAAAAGGCCGAACCGCCGGTGAAGCGATGTGCCCATGAGCTCGGCTTATATGTGATGCAATACGAACGGATTACATCTGAGTGCCTTGACGAGATCGAATGCCTGAATCCCAAGCTCATTGTCGTCGCAGCCTACGGACTGCTGCTTCCACGCCGCATGCTTGAATTGCCGTCGCTCGGGTGCGTCAACATTCACGCGTCGCTTTTGCCTCGCTGGCGGGGTGCTGCGCCGGTGGCCCGGGCGATTGAAGCCGGCGACGCTGCAACCGGCATCTCCATCATGCAAATGAACGAAGGGCTCGATGAGGGCGATGTGATCGATACGGTGAGCGAGCCCATCGATGACCGTGATACGACCGAGTCGCTTCAACAGCGTTTGAGCGAGCTCGGCGCAAACGCGCTATCGAAGCGCCTGCCCGCCATCATCGCGGGTGAGATGGCCGCGACCGCACAAGATGAAGCGCATGCCAGCTATGCGCATCGGCTGAATATGTCCGAAGCGCTAATCGACTGGAGCCTCAGCGCAGTGAAAATCGAGCGCAAGATCCGCGCCTTTGTGCCATGGCCAAAGGCAAGATCGTGGCTCGGCGAAACTCAGCTGATGTTCTATTCCGCAGAATGCTCAGGCAATGGCGTATCGCATGCGCCGCCGGGAACCGTCGTTCGCGCCAGCCGCAAGGAGCTTGTGGTCGCAACCGGATCCGGTTGCATCAGCATCAAAGAGATACAAAGGCAAGGCAAAAGCCGAATGCCGATCGCAAGCTTCCTTGCCGGCGCGCAAATCGCCGCGGGGACACAGCTGAGTGGCCCCCCGCCAGCTCATTGATCAAGCCGATGGAAGACAATCGGACAGATCAGGCCGCCATATCGCGCGCCTGCGCCGCCCAAGCGATTGCCCAAATCGTATTTGACGGAGTCGCAATGGACCGGGCGCTTGAGCGCAATCACAAAGATATTTTCGAGAAAAACAAGAGCTTTTTTGCTGAACTGGTCAATGGTGTCGTCAGATGGTACTGGCGACTTGCACACCATGCCGAGCAACTGCTACACAAGCCATTTAGGCGAAAAGACCGCGACTTGCACTGTCTTTTGCTGGTCGGGCTTTACCAGCTCGAATTCATGCGGGTGCCCGATTATGCCGGAGTGTCATCGACAGTCGATGCGACTGCCGTAATCCGAAAATTCTGGGCCGCGGCAGTTATCAACGCATCCTTGCGCCGATTCGCCGCGAATCGGTTAGAATACTCTGCCGATGCCTTGCCGAATTGTTCGCGCTACTCCCACCCGCAGTGGATGATCGAGCTGATTCGCGATGAATGGCCTGATGATTGGAATGCGATTCTGCAAGCCAACAATGCTAGGCCCCAAACCGTGTTGCGTATCAATGAAAACGTCTGCAACGCAAGCGAGTATGTGAATATGCTCAAAGATTCCGGCATTGCCGCGTCAACCGACCCGGTTTCACCTTGGGGTGTGCGGCTGCGACAACCGGCAGACGTGACCAAGTTGCCCGGATTTTCAGCTGGCTGGGTGTCGGTGCAAGATTCTGCGGCGCAAATAGCCGTTCCATTGATGCAGGTCGAAGATGGTCAGCGGGTTTTGGATGCCTGTGCAGCGCCAGGCGGCAAGACTGTGCAGATTCTCGAACAGCACCCACAGGTCGGCGAAGTGGTGGCCGTGGAACTGGATCAGGATCGATGCGGGCGAGTGGCGGAAAACCTTCAACGAACAAAGCGAAGTGCCACTGTGCACTGCGCAGATGCGACTAAGCCGAATACGTGGTGGAATGGCGAGCCATTTGATCGAATCTTGATTGATGCACCGTGTTCTGGGCTTGGTGTCGTCAGGCGCCACCCGGACATCAAGCACCACAAGCGTCTTGAGGATATCGACGCTCTAGCTACACGCCAGGGCAAGGTCCTCGAAGCGCTATGGCCGCTGCTTCGACCCGGCGGCAAGCTGGTCTATGTGACATGCTCGCTCGTGTCCGCAGAGAATGAAGCGGTGATGGAACGGTTTTTCAGCAAAGTCAGTGACGGCATGGTCGAACCAATACCTGAGATATGCGGTCAATCGCGAGGAGCAGGCAGGCAGAGGATTCCAGGAAGACACGATAGCGACGGTTTTTT
This sequence comes from Arenicellales bacterium, assembly GCA_965214875.1. Lineage (GTDB taxonomy): Bacteria > Pseudomonadota > Gammaproteobacteria > Arenicellales > JAJDZL01 > CBDAUN01. The sequence continues at coordinate 882,155 of OZ243980.1, forward strand.
CTATGCTAGATTGCGCCGTGAAAAAAATCCAAACAGGATCTTGCGATGATCCTTGCAAGACAGCGCTCATGCGCCGCGCCAGCACTGTGCTTGCTGTTGCTGATCGCGCTTCCGACCCGAGTCTATGGGTTCACGATCAATGAAGTGCAGGCCGAGATTCGCGGTGAATTGCTCATTGTTACAGCCAATATCAGCCATGAGTTTACCGGCGTGGTCGTCAAGGCGCTTGAGTCAGGGATACCAATGACCCTCAAATCTGAAATCATCGTCTACTCTAAACGTGCCGCCCTCTGGGATAAGCGCATCGCTTTGCGTCGGCTCGTTGAAGTGATCAGCTTTCGGACGTTTCCAGTGACCTACGTGGTCGAATCGCACGACACCGCAATATCCGGCGCATACGACCGATATCGTGATGCGATAGCGGCACTTGGCGGCACTCGGCAGTATGAACTGCAGTTGCCACCCGATAACAGACAAAGTGACCGGCCGACCCATGCGAAAATGCGCATTGGACTGGACCGCACCAAGCTCCCAGGTACGCTTCAGATGCAGGGCTACCTCAATTCGGCATGGCGACTTAGAAGCAAATGGATCGAATTTCAAGTCCAATGAAGATGTTTCAAAGCAAAGTTTCCGCGATGACGGCATTGCTAGTCTTCATGCTAAGCGTGGCAATGTTCGGCTTGATTGCCGCAACATTGCAAAGTCAAGCGCTTGAACCGCATCTGCCGAAAATATTTCTGCTCAACGTTACCGGCGTTTTGATGCTTACATTCATGCTGGTAATTTACGGGTATCGGCTGCTGAAGCGTTTGCGCCGAAAAGAGCCAGGCACAAGACTGACGATTCGAATGATTCGCGGCTATGTATTGCTGACTCTCGCCTCGATCATTCTGTTCTACTTTTTTTCCTACTTCGCGCTAAATCGCAGCGTCGACGGTTCGATCAATATACGCATTGACAAAGCGCTTAACGATGCGGTTCAGTTGGGCACGGTTTCGGTCGATGCTTGGAAGGATAGTGTAGTGTTCGCATTGGAAGAAATGGGAGCAAGCCTTACCACGGTCTCAGATCCTGACATAATCGGTCGGGAAATTAACAATGTGCGTGAAGCGCGCGACCTGACCGAAATCGTCTACTTTCGCGAATTCGACGGACCATCAAGCGCGATCGTTGCTAGCGATATTCAGCTCGAAACACTGCGTGTGCCTCGCATCGATGAAACCATGCTAAGCCAGGTTCGAGTTGATGGTCCGGTGTGGCGACCAGTCATATCCGACGACGGAGCGCTGCAATGGCGAGTGCTGGTCAAATTCCCAATCGCCGGTACCGTTGAGCATTTCTATCTGCAGGGTTTGGCGCTGTTGCCGGCCAGTTATACCGAGCTTGGAGAGAGCATTGAATCGGCGCGGCAAGAATATTCAGGCTTTCTGTTTCTGGTGGATTCGCTAAAATTCAACCTCGTCCTTGCATTGGCCTTCGTTGCCATGTTTCTGCTGATGCTTTCGACCTGGGTCGCCATCGTGTTTGCCCAAAAGCTGGTGCGTCCCATCAGAACGCTGTCTGAAGGCACTTTGGCCGTTGCGAGCGGCAATTACGACAAGCGCCTGGAGGTGGATTCGTCGGACGATATCGGTGTGCTGGTCACATCATTCAACGACATGACCAACGAGATCAAGGCGGCGCACGACAAGGTGCGCGAGAGTCAGGAACAGGCCGAAGAGCAGCATTTGTATCTTGAGACGGTGCTGCAGCATTTATCGACTGGAGTGGTACTCATCGACCCGTGCAATCGCGTCATCGACTTGAACCTCGCCGCAGAACAGATCATGAAGTTGCCGCTGCACGAGCTCCAAAACAAGACGCTAGCCGAATTGATCGATGCGGCGCCTCAGCTTGAACCTCTCTGCAAGTTTATTGAAAATGGAATCGTTCGAGGTGACAACGAATGGGGGGATACTATTTCAATCAGTTCCGACATGGGCTCCCTTTCATGGGCCTGTAGCGCCACGCGGCTGCCTGAATCATCTGGGGTCTATGGCTGCTATGTCGTCGTCATCGATGACATTACACCGTTGCAAAAAGCGCAAAGATTGGCCGCTTGGGGCGAGGTGTCGCAACGCTTTGCCCATGAGATTTGCAATCCGCTGATGCCGATCCAGCTGTCGGTCGAACGGATTCAGCTCAAGACGCTAGACAAGCTTTCAGAAGATGTGCGCCCGTCGGTCGAAAACGCGTTTAACGCAATTTTCCGCCAGCTCAGCTCAATGCAGGCCATTGTCAGCGAATTTCGCGACTATGCCAATATTACCCAGCTCAACCCAAAATGGTTCAACCTCAATGACTTGGTGCGCGATGTCGCGGAATTGCACGAGTCAGGCGACACTCGCGTGGTAATCGAGATTGATCTGGGAGAAAATGTTGGTGAAATCCATGCGGACTCCAATCGCATGGTGCAAGTGCTCAATAACCTGGTGATCAATTCCGTGCAGGCAATGAGCGAGATTGCCGATGCCAGAATCAAGATCACCACTCGTCGCAACTCCGGCGACCGGATAGAGCTGCGCTTTGCCGACAATGGTGCCGGATTCGATCCGTCTTTGCTTGGCAAAGTATTCGAGCCTTATGCGACAACCAAGGAAAAGGGCGCAGGACTTGGTCTAGCGATCGTACGGCGAATCATCGCGGAGCACGGCGGAGTTGTCGAAGCGCGAAATCCGCCGCAAGGCGGCGCAGAAATTGTAATCTATTTGAACGGTCTGATCAAAAGATGAGCATGCAGGAAGAAACACTAAGAATCCTGGTCGTTGATGACGAGCCAGATATTCGTGAGGTGGTCAAGGAAATTCTTTCCGATGAAGGCTACCAGGTCACTACGGTGCACGATGCAGATGCGGCCAGAAGCGCCGTCAGACTCACTCAATTCAGCGCAATCCTGCTTGATATCTGGATGCCTGGAGACGATGGGGTGACCTTGCTGAAGGAGTGGCGCGAATCCGGACTCGATACGCCGGTCATCATGATGTCGGGGCACGGCACGGTCGAAACCGCGGTAGAAGCGACTGTATACGGCGCCTACGACTATTTGGAAAAGCCTGTTTCGATGGGGCGGCTTTTGGTCGCCATCCGAAATGCCGTGAGCAGCCGCCAATCGACGCCGTTTCGCGCCGCCCGCAAGGAGATCGTGAAATCCAAGCTGGTCGGCTCCAGTGCGGCGATTGCCAATGTAATGCGCCAAGTCAAGAACATCGCTCGACACCCCACCACTGTCATGATCATTGGCGAGCCTGGCTCAGGCAAGAAGTTTGTCGCCAATCTGATTCACGCTCAGGCTGAAAAAGATCCTTCCAAGTTCGTCATATTCGATTTGCTCGGGAACGCCAGCATTGACGAAATGATTGCGCAAATGCAAGAGCTCGGCCTAGATGGCACGGTGGTTATTCCTGACATGCATGGATTCAACGGACAGCTTCAAGTGCGTCTGACAAGCCTGCTCAACCGTTTGGAGCAGATTCAAAAATCCGCAGGCGAGAGCGTGTTGCCAAGAATGATCGTCACCGCGACACCAGGCATTGCGACCGCTGTGAAAAACGCCTACTTTCGCTCAGATTTGTTTCATCGCTTGCGCGATTCAGTGATCGAATTGCCTGCATTGCGCGACCGGCCTGAAGACATACCGGAACTGGTGGGTTTTTTTACCGACCATTTTTCGCAAGTCGACAGGCTGCCCTATAGACGGATGTCTACCTCAGCCTTGAATCGGCTGCGCAACCATTCATGGTCCGGCAATGTCGAGGAGCTGCAAAATGTCATTCGCCAGGCGCTGATGAACACATCGAACGATGTCATCTCAACCGCAGATCTGAATCCGTTGCTCGCAGAATTCGATATTCCGGCCTACAATCCGCCTGAATCATCGTCGAACGATGACCTTAGGTTCGATCTGCCGATTCGCGAGGCGCGCGAACAATTTGAACGCGAATATTTGATCTACAACTTAAGATCATGTGCCAGCTACAAGGAGATGCAGGCTCGCACCGGCATGGACCGCACCAACCTGTACCGCAAATTGAAAAAATACGAGATCGATATCGCGCCCGGCTCTGCCGAGCAGGCGGAAAAGTGAGGGTAGCAATATTCGGCGCTGGCACCGTTGGCGGCAACGTTGCGCGCGAGCTTTCGGCCGAGGGCAACGATGTCACGCTCGTCGATTCTGATCAAGCAACTTTGAACCGGATCCGCGACAGGCTCGACATCAACACCGTTACAGGCAATGCCGCAGATCCTTCGCTGCTAAAAGAGCTTGGCATCGGCGATATTGATCTGGTGCTCGCCGTTACGGACCGTGACGACACCAACATTGTCACGTGCGAGTTGATCAGCGCCATCCTTGATTTTGAAGATGGCGTTCAGCCAACCAAGATTGCCCGGCTGCGCAACTTCGAATACCTTGAGCATCAGCATTATTTTGCTAAGGAATACATCGCGATCGACCGAATCATCAGCCCCGAAAAATTGGTGACCGAACAGTTCATGCGCTTGATCGAATATCCATGGGCCACTCAGTTTGTCGAATTCGCCCATGGCAAAATTCAGCTGGCGGCCATTCGCGCATTGGAAGGCGGTGCTTTGGTCGGCCATGAAATCAGGGAGCTTCGCGAGCATATGCCTAACGTGGATACCCGAGTCGCTGCGATCTATCGAGACGATGCGCCGATCATGCCGCACGGCGACACTGTCATTCAGGTCAATGACACGGTTTTTTTCATCGCCGCTCGGGAGAACATCAGCGATGTCATCAGCGAGCTTCGGCCGATCGACGAATCATACGGGAAACGAGTGGTGCTGGTCGGTGCTGGCAAGATCGGTGTGCGCCTGGCACGAGAGCTTGCCGATCGCGGCTTTGTCGTGAAGTTGATTGAGCTGGATCTCGAAAACGCGGAGCGAGCGGCCGCTGAACTAGAAAACTGCATGGTGCTGCAAGGAGACGCAGCGGAGATGGAAATCATGGAGCAAGCGAACATTGAGCGCACTGAAGTGTACTGCGCGGTGACCAATCATGATGAGGCGAACATCCTGACATCGATGATGGCCAAAAAAATGGGTGCCAAGCGTACCATGGCGCTGATTAACAATACCGCCTATGCCGAATTGCTGGAGACCACTCAGAACAACATTGATGTGGTGGTGTCACCCAATCTGGTCACAATCAGCGAACTGTTTCGCTACGTCAGGGCGCGCGGTCGCATGGAAGCGATTCATTCATTGCATCGTGGTGCCGCTGAGGCAATCGAGGCGATTGCCCGCAAAACCTCGCAGGTAATCGGACGCAAGATCGCCGAGATCGACTTGCCGCAAGGCACTACGGTTGGTGCCATCTCGCGCGGCGACGAGGTGCTGATCGCGCACCATGATATCGAGATCGAGGAGAACGATCACATCGTGCTATTCGTCTTGGACAAGGACCGCAAGCAGATTGCCCACTTGGAAAGATTGTTTGCCGTCGATATCGGGTTTACCTAGCCGCCCATCTCTCTGTCCGATTCGCGTTTTCGCCGGTCTGCAACTCATGCGCTATCAGCAGGTACTGAAGATACTGGGCATTCTGACTGCCTTGTACAGCATCACGCTGATTCCGCCGGCGGCAATCGCCTACTTTGCTCAGGATGGGGAATTCCATGTATTTGCGCGGTCGCTGATCGTCACGCTCATCATCGCCTTGCTGTTCTGGATGCCGGTTCGAAACTACCGAAAGCCGCTAGGCTTGCGGGAAGGGTTTCTGGCAGTGGTCGGTTTCTGGGTGACCTTCGCGACGATTGGCTCTTTGCCATTCTTGTTCTCGACTGAGCCCGACATTGCGGTGACAGATGCGTTTTTCGAATCGATGTCCGGCCTCACCACCACTGGGGCAACCGTCATCACCGGCATTGAGAATCTGCCTATATCAATCAAATACTACCGTCAGCAGATGCAATGGCTTGGCGGCATGGGAATTATTGTGCTTGCGGTCGCAGTGTTGCCGATGCTGGGTATTGGCGGCATGCAGCTGTTCCGAGCCGAAATCCCGGGGCCGATGAAGTATGCCAAGCTGACACCACGGATTACCGAGACAGCGAAGGCCCTGTGGTACATCTATCTTGGGCTGACGGTGCTGTGCGCACTAGGCTACCTGTATGCGGGAATGAGCCTGTTTGATGCGATCACGCACAGCTTTTCCACGATTGCGATCGGCGGCTTTTCAACTTACGACGACAGCTTCAGGCACTTCAACAGTGGCCTGGTCAATGCGGTGGCGATTGTGTTCATGATCCTGTCAGGGATGAACTACGCATTGCATTTCATCGCGTATCGCGGCCGAACCCTAGTTGGGTATGCGCGCGACATTGAGGTCAAGACCTATCTTTCGATCATCGGCATCAGCATTGTCGTTGTGCCGCTTGTGCTGATTGCATCGAAGACCTATGGCACTTTTGACGATGCTATATCTCACGGCATCTTCCAGGTGGTTTCAACCGCGACGACGACCGGATTTACGACAACCGATTTTTCGCATTGGCCGCTGTTTTTGCCGGCGATGCTGCTATTGCTCAGCATTATGGGGGGTTGCGCCGGCTCAACGGCCGGAGGCTTGAAGATCATGCGCGTGGTGTTGCTGTTCAAGCAGGGCCATCGCGAGACGATCAAGCTGGTGCACCCGGATGCGATCGTGCCCATTCGCATGAATAACGCCGTAGTTCCCGATACGGTGGTGAGCGCAGTTTGGGGATTCTTCGCGCTTTACGTCCTGAGTTTCGTAGTGCTCGCGATGCTGCTGCTTGCGGCAGGAAACGACCTGGTGACGGCCTATTCTACGGTCACAGCATGTCTGAACAATCTCGGCCCGGCGCTTGGCGATGCATCCCAGAATTATGCCAGCCTGAATTCAGCATCCAAATGGGTGCTGTCGTTTGCAATGCTGCTGGGACGGCTGGAATTGGTGACATTTCTGGTGCTTATTACTACCAGCTATTGGCGCGATTGACACTTAGTTCGACTTGTGATTGGCACGTATCCTCGATGCGAATCAAATAGCTTGAAATGCCAAAGATACAGCGATTGTCACAGCAAGTCGTTCGGTCAATTGCATTCAGTCAGCTTGCGGGGGGCCAACAGGCAGCGATCGCAGATAGTCGCCGAGTGAGGGAATCGGGATCTTATAGTGGTCAGGCACTCCTGGTGTCGGAGCCAAAAGGCCAGCATGCAATGCATCGGACACAAACTCTTCCGTGGTTTGACCGATTTTTTGACGTGCAGATGCGGTCAGCATGTCGATTTCATCATGCGACAGTGCGTCAAGCACCGCTCTTCCCGCCTTGCTTGCAGCCACCGCCAGATGCTTGTATACCCAGGCACGACAGGAACCTGCCTCCACGCGACCTTCATAGTATTCATTCTTGCCATTCGCTCCTTGCTCCAGTGCCTGATTTAGAAGATGCCGTTTCACGCGCCCTTCATTGGAGCGAAGTATCCGACCTGCCTCAACTCCCACGCAATTGATATGCTGCGGCCATCCTTGCGACAGTTCCGCTAAGGTGCTTGCCCATTTATCCTTTTCTGCATCCGTTCCCGAGTAGTAGGCATTTAGCATGAGCCGAAGGGAGATTGCCGCATCCTCTATCGAAAGCGGTTCAAGGTTGCACACCCGTCTTCGCGCAATCCCTGACAGACCGCAATCGCGCAATACCTGCTTGGTGTCGCTCAGGCCGAAAAATGCCGCAACTAGCGGAATGTTCCCAGGTGGGTTGTGAATGCAATCCACCACATCTTTGACCGATTGGCTTATTGGCGTGTTCTGCGCTTCGTCCACAAACACCACAATAGAAACTTTTTCAAGTAAAGGCGCCGCATCGAGAAAAACTTGCTCCGCTGGCATCGAAACTTGCGGTTTGTTCGCCGGGTCGGGCTTGCCGCCTACCGAAACGCTACCCACAGTGACTCCTCGTTCCGACAGTTGCTTGAACAGTGTGGCGCCCAGTTCGCGCAAATGCCGCATGCCGCTGCTGATCGGGTCGGGGGTGATGCCTGCAAGTCGTTCGTTCTCCTCGTTGACCGACTGGACTATTCGACGCATTACGGTGACGGGGGATGCCAACGAATGAGACTTCACAGAAACTGCAACCCAGGGATGTTCGGGTGACGAATGGCACTTAATCGCTTCCATGCACTCAAGCATTAGTGCCGACTTGCCCGCTCCAGGCGCCCCCTGGAAAATCATCGTCCCTCCGCCTATTCGTCCCGAGGCAAGATTTTGCGCAGAATTGCGAAACACCTCATATTCGGCATCGCGATCGGTAAAAAATGGTTCACGGCCGACTTCAGAACGATCGACCTGATTTAGCCACACGTCTTCCGGCAAGGGCGCTATCGGTGCAGGCTTTGGAAACAGGTTTTGACTCATATGGGAGAAATGAAAAAATGGTTCGCGTTAGCTTGCGATTGAAGTTGCTGCCAATGTACTTGCTTATCGCAATTGCCCAAAATTCTGCTGCCAACCGACTAAATCCTTGCGGAGGGGTTTCGATGTTATCGGAATATATTCCTCCTTGTTCATTGTCTTTGCCTTGTCGACCCGTCGGAAAAAGGCGGGTGCCCGCATAAGGGCAACGCATTCGCCATTGTAGGCGATTTTTTAGAACTTTGGATGTTGGACTCCAAACCTTGCCGAGGCGTTGCGCTTAAAGTTTCCCGTCCCTGCTGAGATCGCCAGCATCAGTGACGGTTGCCTGGCCCACACCGTCAGCCACTTTTGCGTCGACTATTTTTGCCTTGTAGTCGCAAGCGGTATCGATTTAGGGGTGTTGGCTTCAAAGTGCCGAGTAGGTGACTTTGGTCAGCTTATGCGCGGCAGCATTGATGTGCAGTAAACCAAAAATTGGCGAATCTAAACATGTTAGATTGACCCAGTCCGAACGCTGCGTCAGTGTAGCTGCCGCGACCGTGCTGTTGATGGTTGGACTATACGGACGATCGCCGACACGCTGGCGGTCAGCGCGAGCACGGCGGACAAGGTTGGGCTCGCTGGTAGAAAGTGCAACGTAGGTTTTTTGGTTTTATCCGTGCATAAAGGGTTGACTGGTTTATACCTCCGAAATCGAAGTCAGGTCAGGCGGCTGATTGCAGGGGGATGCTCCGCAAACGACCCTTGCCTTTCCGGTCGGCAGGTTTGCAGATTCAGCTGGTGCCGAGGCAAATTTCCGCCGTCGCGCTTGTTGTATCTCCATCCAGTGTATAGGGGTGCACCATAAACGGTAGCCTCGCAGTGCCTCCGCCGAAGATCATGGAAAAGTTCGTGCTCTGAAATCTTCCGCCCGTGATCATGAACTTCATGTTGTTGCAACCAGGGTCGACAATGCCGTTCAGGGGCGTGTCGCCCGGACCGCCCGTTGTCAGAAGGTTGCGCGCGTTCACAGCTTTGGACGGCAAATCCTGCGAAATGATCAGATGGTGACCTTCATTGAATGTGCCGTTCACCTCGACCTTGTAATTCACTCTCAGTCCGCCCGGATAGGGCCATGCCGTGCCAGCATCCGCCGGCTCCACCTGAACCTGTGTGCCAGCTCCATCCAAGATATTTACCTGAAAATTTTCCGCTGCCTGGTGATACCACACCACGGCCCAGCTGCGGCACCGGCAGAAGTCGCTTGGGTAGCCTGGGGTTCTGACACCGTTATCTTTATCTGTAAAGCAGAAGTCCGGCACGGGCGGACTGTAGGTTGCGCCGTTGTTGCTACCGGATGGACAGGCCAGCACCACGCCGTCCAACGGCAAGAGCATCAAAGTTGCGAAAAGGCATGCAACCAATTTTAAGGTGAGGGGGGGGGCATGAGGTTGTCTCCTAGGTTAGGTTGGTTTTCATCCTGATTATACAGGCTGATTTTTGTTCAACAGTGAAATAATGCGTCTTAAAACCGCAATAGAGGCATTGTGCAAAGGAATAAAGCTTTACCCCGATAGAGTTCACCCGGCGGGTGAACAGTTCTTTTGTTGAAAACTCCCATTATGCAAGGCTTTGCTCCTTTTGGCAATCCTTAATGCGGTTTTAAGGGTGCGATGTTTTTAGAAAAACAGGGTGGCCGCTGTGGCGAGGCTGGCAATCACGCCGGCCCGACCTGGCACTGAAGGCGATTTCAGCCAATCGAGGTCATTTCCGCCTTCGTCTCATAGCGGTGAAGAGGCTAGCTACGGGAGCGACCGGTCGGTCCGGAGCGCTATGTTGCGGATCATGCAAAGGTAGTCGAGCCGCCGCCGCGAGTTGCGGTCCGGCATCTCCGTCGTCGCCTTGATCTTTTTGGCAAGGCGCATAACCGTCGCAATCGCAAGCCGTCGGAGCGAGGTCGCGTTCTCGGGCCCGAAGCCGGCCCGGATGCGGCAGTTGCCTTCGTCGAATGTGTCGAGGCCGTCGAGAGTGCGATGGACTGCTCGATCGACCAGTGCGCCCGGTCATGCTCCAGCAGCACCTTGGCGTCGGCCTGTCCGGCGCTCAGGCTGGTGATGCCGCAAGAGTCCTCGATGCCGGGGAACTTGAAGGTCTCGCCTCGACACTCGTCCGACTCGCTTGAGAATGCGGCGCACGATCTCGACTTTGGCGAGCATTGCAGTGCTGGCCAATCACGCCGGCAAGATGCGCAATCGAATCCGGCAGCGGAATGCAGGCTCCGACCTCGTTGGCATGCTTTTGCCCGGTATTGTCGCCAGGGCTGAGGCAGGTCTTTTTCCATGCGGCATGAGGCGGCCATGCCTGACCGCGCCGAGCACATGCAGCCGGCACCTGTTCCCGTCGCCTGACTTTCGCAAGGTTTTGCATTGAATCACGTCACTTTGATTTCCGGTGCCTGCGCTTACGGGTCCGTGGATATCGCCGCGGCTCATTTTCTGGATGCGCCTTGAAGCGGCGGTGAAGCCAAAAGTATTGTTCAGGCGCGTCCTTCACAAGCCGTTCGATTGCGGCATTCATTCGTTCCGCATCCTGTTGCGCATCGCCGGATATGAAATCTTCAGGCAGCAGCGCGAGATGCAAATCGTAGCCGCGACCTTTCGGCAGCAAAATTGGGTAGCACATCAGCACCCGCGAGTTTCGGAACATGGCCAGTTTTGTCAGTGAACTGTAGGTTGCTGCTTGAATGCCGAAAAAAGGCGCGAACACTCGCTGAGATCGAATTTTTGCGTTCTGATCCGGCAAATAGAAAAACGGAATAGCCTGATCAAGCGCTTTGAGCACTGCTTTCGGACTATGCTTGAAGTGATGCATTTGCACAGCATGCGCGCCCTTGCCACGATACAGAGCGTTGATCAGCCGGTAGGGGCTGCGGTGTCGCTCAAACGCGATTTTATAGCCAAGATTGAACACCGGGTTGATCGGCGCGTCGTACATCGCGATCATGGGCGTGTGTTCGCTGATCGTGCGCATGGCGACCATCGCTGAGACAAAATGCGGACATAGCAAAATGACTGAAACATTGTTTTCGAGCAGCGAATCTAAGGTTTCTTTGCCTGTTATTTTGACTTCCATTCTGATCCGCCCGGAGCTGGCGAAAATGGCAAACCCCCAACTGAGAATGCCGCATCCGAATTGGCGAAAGCATTCGATCGCCAAGCGGTCGCGGTAGTCGGGGTCGAATTGGGGAAAGCAAAGTTCGAGATTGCGCTGCACGACGACCCGGCGGCTTCTTGCGAGAGCGAATGCCGCCAGGCCAAGCGCCCGTCCAAGATGCCACCTCACATAAGAGGGCAGGGTGCTTGCGAACCGCCATAAGACCGTGGCGGCAATGCCGCCCCAAAGCTCGCCGAGCCTTGGTTCAGTACGGAAACGGCTCATCGTCCGGGCGGGTCTTGAACCAGCGCAAGGTCCACATGTATTGCTCTGGAGCACGAAGAATAATTTCTTCAAAAAGAGCGTTCATGGCTCGCGCATCCGCGTATGTGTCGTTGGCTGGAAAATTTTCAAGCGGCTTGCCGATATCCACGCGGTATAGGCCAGTGTCCGGTTCCAGATGCGCAAACAAAGGCAGAACCACAGCGTCGGTGATTCGGGCAAGGCGGCCCAGCGTTGTCAGTGTCGCCGCTTTGGTGGCAAAAAAAGGCACAAATATGGACGACTTGATCCCAAAGTCCTGATCCGGAATATAGACGCAGGCAACGTCATTTTTCAACGCGGTGATCAATCGTTTGATTCCCTGATCTCGACGAAAAAGCTGAAATCCAAAACGGGCCCGACCCTTGACGACATAGTGGTTGAGTAGCGGATTGCGCATTTGCTTCATCATGGCGCAAACCGGAAAATGGCAAGCTAGTATGGCACCGGCGATATCGGTCGCGACCATATGCGGCGTCAGTATGATGACAGCGCGCTTTTCCCAGACTGCCTTGTACCAGTTTTCTATGCCGGATATGTTCATGATGCGGCTGAGATTCTTTTCGCTCGCATGCCAAAGCATTCCTAGATCGACCACTGCCTGTCCATACAGGCGGAAGTGATCCTGTACTGTCTGCTGACGCTTTTCAATGGGCCAATGCGGGAAGCACATTTTAAGATTCGTCAACGTGTAGTGGCGGCGCTTTTTGTTGAACAAGTAGAACATCCTGCCAACGATTGCGCCGATGCGCAACGCGACTTTTCTTGGCAGTCGGCTGATTGCGAACAGGCCCCCGACGATCAGCCAGCTCCCCCAAAAGCGGGGATGATAAATATCGTCGCCTACGATCGGCTTGTAGCTCGCATGCGACCCAAGCTTGCTGCTTTCAGGCCGGGATTCGCTGACAGATGCCATTGCAACCCTTCGCTCAAGCAGATTTGCGGTTCGACGAACGATCCATGTCCGATTGTACGGCCAGATACTGCCTCAATTCAGGCAACTGCCGCGCAGCAACCCGAAAATCGTCCCAAGTGTCTACGTCCTGCAGGCATTCAAGAATGAAGTCGAAATTGAATCCCTGCAACTTGGCGCGTTCGATGATGGTTTGCGCGACATTGGAAGTGCTCCAGTGCATATCGCGAAAGAGCTCAAAAACGCACGATTGAGCGCCGATGAAGTAGAAGCCTCCGTCGGCGGATGGCCCCAAGACATTCCGCCCTTGTTCAAGTTGTTCGTAAGCGCATCGAAAGTGCTCAGGGGTCATGCTGGGGATATCGCTGCCGGTGAGCCCCACTGGAGAGCCGCTCTCTAATCCGTCGCGAATTGCCGCCGCCATTTTCAAGCCGAGATCACCTGGCCCCTGTTTGCACATTTTGATGCCGGCATTATCAGCGACTTGGCGCAAACCCTTATCCTCATCGTCCGGACTCATCAGCAAGCGGATGGGACCTGGCCAGCCGCTTGAAGCTGTTTGGAGCGTATGTTCGATTAGCGAACGTGCGATCTTTGCCGCTGTTTCGATAGAACAGTCGGAACACAGCCTAGTTTTTGCCAAGCCTGGCACAGGCTTTTTTGCGAGCACGGCAAGAATCGGAGCGTTCATGTCAGTTTCGCGCCCCTTCATACAGGCGATGCAGCGTTGATGGAGACGCGCCGAGTGAATGTAGCAGTCTAAGTGTCCACATCAGCGCGATCGTTCGAACATAGCCATTCGATTCCCAGCGCCGCGCTGAGGTGCGGATGCGCGTTCGGATGCGCGCCGGCGGATGGATTTGCTTTAAGCGCCTGGAAAGAGACACGTCTTCCATGAGGGGAATTACTGGAAATCCTCCAACTTTGTCAAACAGCGTTCTCTCGACAAATATGCCTTGGTCGCCTGTACAAATCCCGCTCACTGCTGAGCGCAGATTCATCATGCATGCGACCACTTTCATGATTGATGCCGTAGTATCGAATTCGACATCGAATCGTCCCCAGCGAAAATCCGAATCAAGCGCTTCTTGCATCAAGCTGATGCCGTCTGGCGGAATGAGCGTGTCCGCGTGAACAAACCACAGCAACTCCGCTTCAGCATGCTGAGCGCCTGAATTCATCTGCGAAGCGCGCTGAGGCGCGGCGCAACGCACCAGACGGACTTCAATGCTCGATTGCGAGCAGAATTGCTCAAGGGCGCACGTGGTCGATGAATTGTCGCTGGCATCTGCGATGATCAATTCGGTTACGCCTGAAATGCGAGAAAATTGACTCAGGTTCGCGATTGTTGCCGGCATCTCATTGTAGACCGGGACAATGACCGCGGTCTTGAGGTGTTGCTGATTGGCTTGCTTCACCGCTGATAGGATAGCGTCGTCAGTCTAGTGCGGTTCGGTTCAGGGCGATGGTGCTCTCGTAGCGCCGACACGAAGCCGCAGAGCATTCAACTTGATGAATCCATCCGCATCTTTTTGGGTGTAGGCACCGGTTTCATCATCGAATGAAACGATTTTCTCGCTATACAGCGAATCGGTTTGGGAACATCTGCCAGTCACCATCACGTTGCCTTTATGCAGTTGCAGGCGCACCGAGCCGTTGACATGCTTTTGCGATTCGTCAATCAGCGCCTGCAACGCAATTCTTTCCGGACTGAACCAGTAGCCGTTATAGACCAGTTTCGCATAGCGAGGCATTAGGTCGTCTTTAAGGTGTGCAAGTTCGCGGTCTAGGGTTATCGATTCGATCGCGCGGTGTGCCGCATGCAGAATCGTTCCTCCGGGAGTTTCGTAGCATCCGCGCGATTTCATGCCGATGTAGCGATTTTCGACCAGGTCAATTCGTCCGATGCCGTGGCTTGCTCCTAGTTGATTCAAACGATCAAGAATTCGCGCAGGCGTGCCGCGCTTCCCGTCTATTGCGACCGCGTCGCCGCCTTCAAACTCGATGACGATGCTCTGCGGCTGGTCCGGCGCGGAGGTCGGGTCGCAAGTCCATCGCCATATGCTTGCCGGCGGCTCAGCCCAGGGATCTTCCAATTCACCACCTTCATAGGAGATGTGCAACAAATTGGCATCCATCGAATAGTCCGCCTGGCCGCTGGTGCGCCTTTCGACCGGTATGCCTTCGCGGTCGGCATAGGCGACTAGCGCTTCGCGAGACATCAGATCCCACTCGCGCCAGGGCGCGATAATAGTAACATCCGGCATCCGCGCATAGGCGCCAAGTTCAAAACGAATCTGATCGTTTCCTTTCCCGGTTGCGCCGTGCGAAATTGCATCTGCTCCGGTTCGCTTGGCGATATCGATCATCTCGGCCGCAATCAGCGGTCGTGCGATCGAGGTGCCAAGCAAGTATTGACCCTCATACATCGCATTTGCCCGAAACATCGGGAAGACATAGTCTTCAGCGAATTCTTCAGTAAGATATTCGACAAAGACTTCAGCCGCACCGAGCAGTCGCGCTTTGTCCTCGATCGCTTTGAGGTCTTCGCGCTGACCGATATCAGCGATAAATGCTACGACATCGCATTGATAGGTTTTCTGCAGCCAGCGCAGAATGATGGACGTGTCGAGTCCGCCGGAATAGGCAAGTACGATTTTTCTAGGCACGATTTCCTCGGTTTAAACGATTGTTGACCGGTAGCAAGCGAAAAATTATAAGGGATACTGTGGCTGCTTGCGGATTGTGCGGGGATTTTTTTGGGGGGAGGGTCGCCTGTATAGCAGGTTAATGTCGAATTGCAATTCGCCGGCAAGGGATTGTGCTCGGCGCATGCGTTGCGCCGGGCTCAAATATAACTCCGCAAGATGAGGATGGTTTTGCACACTCCTTGAATCCTCATGCAAGTCTGATTCATCAAATTGAGGCGCATTGCCTTTGTGAGCGGAGAAGTTGAAGATATCTAGTGGCAGCGAACCTCAAGCATTCACGCCAATAGTCATGCTTACGAGGATCAAGCTGCTCCGAGGGTCGAGGGTCATCAACAGCCAGTAAACGATCCGCATATTCTCGGTATTGGCAATGCTTGGGGAATTTGATGCAATGAAGAATGATAGATCTATAGCATCCGAAATAGAGAAATATTGCCATTGCAACACCGATGTTGCCGAGCGTGACAATGATCAGCCTGTTTTCGCGCATCGCCATGTCTTCGGTAATTCCGATGCGGTATCGCATGGTTCTCATCCGCATAGACAGCAAGGTCAGTCCTGAAGAATGATCATTCGCTTTCCACTGTGAAGATTCGCGGCAACAGTTCTTGAGTCGCAGGCTCTTCCACTCTGAGGGCTATCCAAATTCGTAAGGCGTAGTGCAAACCTGTGTTCGGGCTCATAGCATGCGAGAGCAGCTTAGCGAGATTTGCGGTGCGACCGGGTTCAATGTGCGCAGTTTTGCTATATGGACTGTTCGGCAGATGTTTAGGCCCGTAAGTGGTTTGTTCCACAATGCAATTTCGACATGCTTTCAGTCCACAGTTCATGTGGCTTAACGCACTGTTGCATTGTCTCTTGCTCTATTGAATAACCGCCGCCCCAATCGCTTCCGCCGCCGTACGCAACTTTCTATCCAGTGTCGCCAGATGCATGCTTCGTCTTAGAGCCGTTTCCAAATATGCCGCGTCATACACTGTCAGATCAAATTGACGCGCCAGATTAAGTATCTGCGCCTCGTCATGGTTATCGTCAATTGAAAGGTTCAGCATCTGACTGTCAGTCAGCGTATCCCACACCTGTTGCTGTGATATCCGTCCACGCCGTTCATTCATCAACAACGCGTTGCGCAGTTCATACCACCAAATGCGCGGCACAACGCCGCCTTCTTCGAAAATGCGCACCATGGCATTTTCCGCCACAGGGTCATTCTCGTCACCCATACACCACGTCAAGAATACCGAATTATCGATAACGATAGGCATCAATAACGGTGCCCTTCATGAATAGTACTCTTAAGCTCATCCAATGACACGCATTTAATATCTCGCCGCCGCTCGACTATGCGTGTGGCAGCCTTTTTCGCCCGGCACCTGTTGGTATCGACGGGAATCAGGTGTGCAACGGGCTTGCCATGTCTGGTTATAGTTAGACTTTCTCCATGCGCCACGCGGTCGAGCAAGCGCGGCAAGTGTGTTTTAGCTTCAAACGCTCCGATCGTATTATTCATAATCGATCTATTACAATCAAGATAAAAGATTAGACTAGATTATACAACTAGTCTGTTTATGTCTAACCGTCGTGCGCGGATTTATGGATTAGCATGAATAAAAGCGAAATCAATCGACCGCATTATCCCGCGCTCTAAAGACGGAACAAGCCACATCGATAACCTCCAACTGCTTTACAGTCGTTGCAACAGCGTAAAGGGCGTGCATGCGAAAAATTTTCAGGCAGCATAGCGCTTGACAGCAATCTGGCAGCCGAAAAGCGGGAGAAGGCGCCATGCAAACCGAATGTCCGCACCGCAGATTCTGTCGTCTCGACGCGGTCCGTGACGAACTTTCGCCGCAGGCCGTCGAGGCGACCACCCTGAAGGCGGTCGGTTGCTCTAGAGCGACCCCCGCGCTCTGGGGCAACCGATGCCGTCGCCGAGCTGAGCGTCGGCGCGGTCATCAACCGTCGAGCTGGCCCGGTTCGAGCGCTTCTGCAACGCCTGCCGGCCGCATCAGGCGCTCGGACAACGCACGCCCATGCAGGCGTATAATGAAAACTTCAACCAAAGCGCGCTTGCCGCCTGAAAAGTCTCATATGTATTGAACCAGTACAAAAACTTGAAAACCCGGTTGGCAACGGATAAAATGCGCGTATGAGTGAACTCTCTAATAAAGAACTTGAACATAAAATTGAACTGTTGGAGCGTGACATGAATAATTCATATGAACGGCTACGGGCCGATATGGCTAAACGGGAAAATAGACTCCTTCTCGCGATCCTCGGCGGGATTGCGCTGGCGACTACGATCCTCGGCGTGTTGATCGCCGGAATACCTGCGACCTAAGTTTCGACTACCGCCGCCAAGCTGGCGGCGCAACTGCCTGCCCCAGCACCATAGATCTAAGTTTTGCTGTCTAACTCAGTTCTTATTGACGGCATATTGGTCCACGTATACCTTCTGAAACCGGTAATGAACAGGGCGACCGAAGTCGCCCATTCTGTGTTTCGGTCAGTCCCGCTTCACTTTATGGTAAAGGTGAAGTCGCACCACGCGGCATAGGGCGGGGCACCCGCGTCTCGCATCTCTGGCGTGGGCCAGTTGGGCGGGCCGCAGTTATTACCTCCGCCTTTGAAGGTAGCTAAATACCCAGCGGAATCGATATTAGACAAGCCACTTGGTGGTATTGGCATCCTCGTTCTTCACAAGGGCGCTGCGGCAGGCTTGCGTCCGGCTACTGGGTGGTGCCGTCGGTCTCGCCCCACTCGTTGACCCTTGCGCAGCCCTCGCCTCCGGTGAACAGGAAGTAGGCACTGCCTGTCTCCGTCCATTGCGAGGTGTTTCTGGGCGGAGCGATGACCGGCACCACGAGCTGGCCCGGGCCGGCCATGGGATTGCTGGCATTCCGATTGCTCCAGATGTAGGCGCCGGCCTTAGGGCGCACCTCGATGATGTTCTCGCCGAGCACGCCGTCCGCGAAGCCAATGGAGTTCCTCCCGCCGAGCGCGTTCTGCCAAGTCCCCCTGTTCTGACCCGCAGTGCGCCACTCCCAGTCGGTGAACTCGGCACCGGCGCGGACGTCACTGCGCGTTTCGAGAAAACCCAGGGAGATGTTAAAGCTGCTCCGCGTCGCGGTGCTGTTGGTAGACGATAGGATCAGCTTCATGCGGCCGGGCGTGGCGTGATCGCCGTAGCCGTCCACGAAGATTCCGCCGGAGACGGATTCGAGCTTGACTGTGCAGATGCCAGGGTTGCGGCGAGGTGGCGTTTGCGCCTGCGCCGGTCCTGCAAGCAGCGGGAAGCACATCATCGCGGCTGCCGCGAGGGCGCCCTGAACGTCGAGCTGGCCCGGTTCGAGCGCTTCTGCAACGACTACCGGCCGCATCAGTCGCTCGGGCAAACGGCGCCCATGCAGGCGTATAATGAAAACTTCAGCCAAAGCGCGCTTGCCGCCTGAAAAGTCTCATATGTATTGAACCAGTACATTCAGTTGAAGCGATATTGCTTCAAAGGTATCATAATGCTAGGTGTTATTTACCTTGCAAGAAACAGTTGTTGCCCACATAAACACAAGGAGACTATAAGCATGAAAAACCCTCTTGATTCCATCGCCGGAACAATTATTGCCGGCTTTGTGTTGACCTTTGTGCTGTATCTGTTCGCGAGCGGATTTCTGCCGCTTGGCGGCGCATGATTAATTGCATGTCACCATTGAACTTGACTCGGAAGAGGTGGGCTGATGGCCGTTGAATTTTTCCTTATCGACAGGTGGATACACATACTTGCCGGCATCACTTGGATCGGCTTGTTGTACTACTTCAACTTTGTTCAAGTCCCCGGACTTGCGAAAGCCAAGGCAGACGGTACTGCCGCCGGCATCACAAAGCATATCGCACCGCGTGCGTTGCTGTGGTTCCGCTGGGCAGCAGTCGTGACCTGGCTGTCTGGTGCGCTGTATCTGCTCGGGTCTCAAACCTTTGCCGGCGCATTCACGCTAACCGGCCCGCATGCCTACCTCGGCATTGGCGTTTGGCTCGGGACAATTATGCTGTTCAATGTCTGGGTGCTGATCTGGCCCAATCAGAAAAAAGTGCTTGGCCTGGTGGACGCGACTGATGCCGAAAAGGCGAAAGCTGCACGGGTGGCTCTTTTGGCATCGCGCACGAACACGATGTTTTCCATTCCGATGCTATTTTTCATGGTCACCGGTTCAATCGGACACTTTGGCATGTTCCACTAGCCTCGCGTAGAACCACTTTCAACCATGCGAGAGCCCGGTTTCGTCCGGGTTTTCGCATTCTATTCTGCGGTAAAAGTTTGAAGCGGCCGGTCGCGGGATGATGCAGCATTTCTTGTCGCTTAGCGATTTGTCACCTTCGCAACTGCGAAGTATCGTCACACGCGCTATCGAGTTGAAAGCGCAGTGGCGCTCATCGCGCTCGTGCCCGCAGCTGATGCAAAACCGCACTTTGGCACTGGTGTTTGAAAAGTCATCGACACGCACTCGAGTATCCTTCGAGGTGGCCGCAAGCCACTTTGGCGGGAGTGCCTTGTTTCTATCTCCGGCCGATTCGCAGCTGACGCGCGGCGAACCAATCTCCGATACGGCCAGAGTGCTGTCCAGCATGGTGGACATCATTGTGGTGCGCACCGGTTCGCATTCGGTCGTCGAGACAATCTCTCAAAATTCTTCGGTGCCTGTGATCAACGGGTTGAGCGATAGGTTCCACCCCTGCCAACTGCTTGCCGACATACAGACTTGGCAGGAGGAGCGCGGCAGCATCGAAGGAATTACCGTTGCATGGCTTGGCGACGGCAATAATGTCTGCCATTCATGGATTAATGCCGCTAGGCTATTCGATTTCAATCTCAAGGTGTCGACTCCTGAACAATTTCGTCCCGATCCGATGATTGTTGCTGCTTCTTCGGCGAATGTGCGACTGGTGGAGGATCCGCTGGAAGCCGCTCGCGGCGCACATATTGTGGTAACGGATACCTGGGCGAGCATGGGGCAGGAATCCGAAAAAGAACTAAGGCGACAAGCGTTCGATCGATATCGGGTTTGTCCTGAAACCATGCAGATTGCCAGCCCGGATGCGGTATTCATGCATTGCCTTCCCGCTTATCGAGGTCTGGAGGTTGCTCCCGAAGTGATCGACGGGCCGCAGAGCGTGGTTTGGCAGGAAGCCGAAAATCGGCTGCACGCACAAAAGGCGTTGATCGAACATCTGCTCATCAATAGCGGGTAGCAAGATTCGACCAAGCAGTGTCTAGGCGGATTTCGCGCCGCATCAAATAGGGCCGAAACTACAGTCCTGCACCTGGCATTACACCAGCATTCCGGACAAAATGGTCGCGATGCCGAGAAAGGCAAAGAAGCCGGCGATGTCCGTAATTGTTGTCAGAACGATTGAAGAGGCGACGGCTGGATCTTGTCCGATTTGCTTTAGGCCAACCGGCACCAGCACACCGGATATACCGGCGACAATCATGGCCAGAATCATCGAAGAGGTAATAACAATCACTAATCCGAACTGGCCGCTCCAGATGTAGACGGCAATGCCGCAGACGACCGCGATTGCGATGCCGTTCCAGAATCCGACTACCGTTTCTTTTCTAACCATCTTTGGCCAATCCCTAACTCGCACTTCGCGTAAAGAAAGTCCGCGCATTGTTACCGCCAGTGCTTGAGCACCAGCATTGCCAGACTGTCCTGCGACAATGGGCAGTAAAACGGCGAGTGCGGTAAACTTGGCAATCGTACTTTCGAATATGCCTACTACTGCGGCTGCCGCAAATGCCGTGAGCAAATTGACCTGCATCCATGGCAATCGCTTTCTGATCGCGAGCCAACTGCCGGATGATGCCCGTTCATCCTTGCTCACACCGACCATGGTTTGAATGTCGACCGATACATCCTCCCGAATCACGTCAATCAGCGTCGAGTGGCGTATCACGCCCAGGATCCGACCTTCGTGATCAATCACGGCGAGCTCTTCCAGCCCGAACAATTCCATCTGTTCGATAATTTCTTCGCGGGTGTCGGTCGGTTTTACCACCGCGGTCACTTGTTGCGAAAGAGTCTCCAATGTTTGGTCAGATTCTGCCAGGGCCAGCTCGTTGAGCTGTACTACCGATTGAATGCGCTTTTGCTCATCGACGATATGAAGTTCATGCAGCCCTTGTTTTGGATGTCTGGCACGCAGGATTTTTCGCGCTTGCGAGACTGTCATGTGGGCAGTAAACAAAAGGACTCTGGTATCCATCAGCCAGCCTGCGCTGTCGATGGGATATGTGATCAACTCGGCAATTTCGTTAGCGAGCCCTTGATCCAGTTTGCTGATCAGCAAATCTTTCATGGTTGGCCCAATGATCGATAGAATAGATGCCGCTTTTCCCGGATCAATCGTTTCGAGTGTTTCTATCGCGTCGGACTGCGACATGTTCTCTATCATTTCGCAAGCTATTTGTGCGGACAGTTCAGACCAGACCGGTACGGCAGCTTGGGCTGGAATCCGGTCGAGGATTTCAACCGCCTCTTGTGCTGAAAGCATTTCAAGCCGTTGCGCGACACTTTTCGGATTTTCGCGGCAAAAGCGAGTGATCAACATTGTTTCGGCTGCCAGAGGTTTTGCATTATTCGCCATATCTTGCTCTCCGCAATGCTGCGTTGCAGGTTAACTCATATTGCGCTTGGTGGATAAAGCCGCAAACACCAGATCCGCCAATCCGAGGCAGTACAGTTCTGCAATGCCGAATGCTTCAGAACTTTGCCGACTTTGGGGTGCCTCGGGCGGATGTTCGACCATGATTCGCCAAAGGTCGATAAAGCGGATGATGCCGATCAGCTTTCCGTCGCGGTCAATGACCGGGAGAGTTTCCTGTTCGGACCATTCTTTGTGTTCGATAGCCTGTTTCAGTGTCAGTGAAGCGTAGATTGGACGAGCGGATGGCTTTGCGATGTCGGATACAGGCCTGCCGGTGTCTTCATGTCCCAGCAAGTCGAAATACGAAACCGTGCCTTGCACATGATATTGGCTATTGACCAGATAGATATCCGTATGCGCGTAGTTCTGCGCCACAACTTGCTGTTGGGCATTGCCGATCGTGGATTGCGGCCGCAGGCTGACAGTGATGACATCCATCGAGGCACCGACAAGAGACTTTTGGTAGCGCAAAAGCACTGAAACCCGAAACGATTGCTGACGCGACATCAGGCTGAGCAATTCTTTGCGGATCTCCAGATCGGTTTGCCGCAGTATCGCCGCTGCTTGTTTGGCGTTCATCGCGTCGAGATAGCGGCTAGCTGACTTTTTCGGTACCGATTCGATGCATCGTGCCGCAGCGATGGGCGGCATTGAATGCAACACCGACGCACTTAGCTCATCATCGAGCGTTTCAATCAGTTCGCCGGCTGCCGTTGCCGGCATTTGCTGCAATTCGTCAACTGCAGCGGCTTGGTAGTTGTTGACGAAATATTCAGCAAGCTTCAAGCGTTCAGACATTTTTGGGATCCTCGGCAACTAGTACGCTTGGCAATTCGGAAAAAAGCCGTGCCGGAATGGTAACGCGTCCTTGATTGGTTTCCAGAATCACTGATACCGAATTTATCTCTAAAATCGTGCCCTCATGATCATCAACTTTGATGCGCCGCCCAATGCGGTAGTCGGGATTTAAGTATCGTGCGCCGATTAGATTGCTAACCAGATGGCGGGCGCCGAGGCTGAAAGCGATGGCTAATCCGCCCAGTACCGCACCAAAGGTGACCGACAGAATCGTCGTGACCAGCGTAATGTCAACGCCGATCTGATCGACACCGATGAGAATCAGGACGACCAGAATAAAAACCTGGGCAATGCGGGATAGCGCGGCTCGCTGAGATTCTTGCAGGTGCACTGCGGCCGTACTGATCGCCTGTGCGGTCAGTCCGCTAAAGACAATTCCTGCCCAGATGATTAGTGCGCCAGAGAGAATCTTCGGCAGATAGTTCACGAGGCCTGTGAGCCAGTCGGCAAACAAGACAAGACCGAGCAGTTCGGTCGATAGCGCCACAAAAATCAGTATTACGACCCAGAAAACGATTCGTGCAATCACTTGTGCAAGAGAGTCGTTGATTTTGGGGAAGACGGCTGAGCCGGCAATTTTGGTGCGCGGCCGAATTCGGTTGAGCAATCGGATTAGCCTGACAACGAGCGCTTTACCGATGCGGGCGATCAACCACCCAGCGAGCAGAAATCCGATGACCCCCAAAACTTGGGGGATATAGTTTATGAATTGTGTTGCTGTAGCGAGCGTAACATCCGCTAGCTGCGCACTCCAAGCGAGAATTTGTTCCATTGTTTAGCCAGGCGTAGCGTCTGATTGATGTCCGATGTGTAAGAAAAAACTTGTGTGGACAAAAGGCGCAGAGCCTTGATGGAGGAATTGAACCATTTCCAGTATTCCATCGACTAAATTATTCTTGACTGGCAAAGTTTCTGACGAATTGATGGGGGGTGGCGACTCGTTGATTGTTTCTAAGTCTCTGAGCCGATATTAAAATGCCTGGGTGCCTACTGCAAATCATGCCGAGATTCAAGCAGGTTCGGTTTACGCAAGCTCTATGCGTAGATTGCATCCAACGACCTTTGCAGCCCGCGACAATGCACCGACCGTCACGTCATCATTTGCTGGATCTATTAGCCGATCAAGTTGGGAACGGCTAGTTTGCAAGCGCCAGGCCATCTCTGATTTGGATAGTCCTTGACTCTTGATTTTTCTAAAGAGCTGATAGGCTAAAACTAGTTTCGCTGCTTGTTGATTAGCGGGTTCGTTTACTTCGTATTCTTTAAGAAGATCCTCAAAGAGCTTTTCAGGTTGTTCTTTTCCGCTTGTCACTTGAGCTTCTAAATTTGCTTGATTGTTTTGACCGCTCATGTCGAGATATTTTGGCCGGCACCAGCGCATGACGTTAGAAACCCATTGTTTGGCAAGATTTGTCTTAATGCCTCAAATGCCTTTGCAACACTTAATTCTTTTGGCAAACGAGCATTTCAATCGGCTATTCGAGCTCCGGCGACCCCAATGTAATCGCCTAGATGTCAAATCTCATTGAAGCTTAAGGTCTGAAGCGATTCACAAATGGGCACTTGCACCGCTTGCACTATTTTGTTTGGAAAAATACGAATGAATGCGCACTTTGCTGAGATCGTAAGCAATGTACTAATTGTAGTGAATTATAGCGATACGAACTTCAGGGTAGTTCGCAAGATTGATTCGATTCGACCTACATGCATTCGCACCGCCAACCCGATCGAGTCGACGCTATCGACGATCTGGCACCGCACGAAGCGTTCCAGAGGGTGCCTGAGCCGCCGGCGGATGCTGTGCATGATGTCCGAGCTCGGACTGTACGCCGAACGGCGCTGGCGGCGCCTGAGCGGATTTAGAAAGCTTGGAAAGGTGGTGGAAGGTATGCAATTCAAAGACGGAATCGAGGTGAAAAATCTGAATGACCAGATGGCTGCTTGAATGCCTCAAGCACTACTTTTGGCAATATCTCATTGCCGAGAAATAAAAACAGTAAAATTGATCGACAAGCACTATAACTTTCAATCAAAGCTCAGTCATAAGTGGCAATTTTTCGCACGACCGCCTCTTCACACGTAAAGAGGCGGGTAGTCTCACATGGACTGGCCCCGGATGCAATTTAACGCTTATGGATCGTCATCCCTTCCTCCTAACCAATGGTTTTAGGGGGCTAGGAAGCGAAAGCGCAACTCAAAACATCCAATAATTTTGCATCCGGATGCTAAGTGCGGCAGGCCGAGATCGATTTGATCAGATGGCCTGCCTGAGTTGGGTGGTGGCCTTTGATACTATGCCGTTGCCGGCAACAGCTCTGAAGATTCGATGAACTTGCGCATCTTGCGCATCGAATTCGCCTCAATCTGACGGATACGTTCCGCGGACACGCCATATTGCTCCGACAGCTCTTGCAAAGTGGGCTTGCTGTCTTCAGATAGCCAGCGTCTTGAGACGATATCTTTAGCGCGGTCATCAAGCACTGTCAGCGCCTGCTTGATTTGCTGATGCTGGTGAGCTTCATTAGACTCGTGCTCATAGATGCGCTCAGGATTGAAGCGGTTGTCTTCGACGTAGCTTGCCGGTGCGAGATGTTGAGAATCTTCATCATCATCAGGGCCGCCATCGAATGACAGATACGAACCTGCCATGCGAACCTCCATGTCCCGCACTGTTTCTAGCGGCACATCAAGGTCTTTGGACATCTTTTCAATCTCGGCTTCGCTCATCGCTTTGAGGCTAGCCCGATGCTTGCGCAGATTGAAAAACAGCTTTCTTTGGGCTTTGGTGGTTGCGATTCGGACCAGCTTCCAGTTCTTCAGGACAAAATCGTAGATTTCAGCTTTGATCCAATGAACAGCAAACGAAACCAGGCGCACATTGCGGTCAGGGTCGTACCGTTTGACAGCCTTCATCAGGCCGATGTTGCCTTCCTGGATCAGGTCGCTGATTGGCAGTCCGTAGCCCATGAAGCCTCTTGCAACCCGTACGACATAGCGCAGATGCGAGAGAACTAGCTGTTGCGCAGCTTCCAGATCATTTTGATCGCGAAACCGCACGGCCAGATCTTTTTCTTCCTCAACGGTAAGCATCGGCTGTGAATTTACCGACGCTAAATAGCTGTGCAGCCCATTCGACTGTATATCTATTGCGAGTGGTAGATTTTGCGACATAGTTCTTCCGTAATGCTTAATTAAACTGTTAGATTCCAACTGAATCTGAATGCTATTTTAGCACTCACCAAGTGAGAGTGCTAACAAATCCGAAAGTTCCAAAAATAATTCGCTTCGAGTGTTGCAATTTTGCGCAGGTTTCTCGGCAAGGGGCGAGCGGCTGCATCGCCCCTTGGCGGCTTTATGGCGATTGTTGCGTTGCGTCTTTCGATAACAGGGAATCGACGAAGGTTGCAGCGTGGAATTCGTCGATATCGTTTATTTTTTCGCCGAATCCGATGTAGCTGATTGGTAGCGCAAACCGTTGCGATAGCGCGACTACGATTCCACCCTTAGCAGTGCCGTCAAGTTTCGATATGCAGATTCCCGTCAGCGGGACATGCTTGCTGAATGTCTCTACTTGCGATATCGCATTTTGCCCTGTGGCAGCATCAATCGCAATCAGCGTACTGTGCGGTGCAGATGGCTCAATCTTCGCGACGACACGACTTATTTTTTCGATTTGACGCATCAGATCGTCTCGGGAATGCTGCCGACCAGCAGTATCTAAAACCAGCACCGACGCATTTCTTGCGATGGCGGCATGCATGGCATCGTGGGCGACCGCCGCCGGGTCGGACCCTGACCGATGGGCGATCACCGGAATGCTGGCACGCTCGCCCCACAGTTGCAATTGTTCGACAGCAGCCGCGCGGAACGTGTCGCATGCCGCCATCATCGCCGGGTACCCTTGAGATTGAAAATGATGCGCGATTTTTGCAGCCGTGGTTGTTTTCCCCACACCGTTGACTCCAACCATGAGGATGACATGGGGAAGATTTGAATCGTCGACAACGATTCGTTTTTCACTATCTTTGAGGATGTTGAGCAGCGCGGCTCTGATTGCGCTGACCAGTGCATCGCCGTCGCTTGGTTTCGACTTGGCAACCGCTTTTGCGGCACTGACGATTGCAATGCTTGAATCGATGCCCACATCCGCCATTATCAGGGTATCTTCGAGTTCTGCGAGGGTTGCGGGATCGATCTTTCCTCGCCCGCCGACGAGCGCGGTCAATTTATCGAAGAATCCGCTTTTGGTCTTTTTTAAGCCTTGCAGGATTCCGCTGCCTCGCTTTAGGTTATCAGCTGTCGATTGCATTCGATTTCGTAGAAGGTTTAGCCGTAAGGTTTCGATTCGGCTATGATAATCCGACATTACCGCCTGTCGTCGCGAACAATATATCGGATGTCTTTCGGCGCAGGCGCTATTGTTTAAACGCGAGTTCAAGATGCACGGCAAAGTAAGAATTATTGCTGGTCGCTGGGGCAGGCGAATCATCCAATTCAATCCGAAAATCGGAACTCGACCGACGACAGATGCGGCGAGGGAGACGCTGTTCAATTGGCTTCGCGACGACTTGCACCATGCTCAGTGCCTCGATTTGTACGCAGGAAGCGGTGCACTTGGATTTGAGGCGTTGTCGCGCGGTGCGAAGCAGGTGGTTTTCGTCGATAGCAACTTGCAGTGCATCCGCGGGCTGAGAAAAACAACTGACGAACTAGGTGCCGATAATGCAATGATCGTGCGCGCACGTGCGCAACGCTATCTTGAGTGCTGCAAGTTGCTATTCAACGTGATATTCATTGACCCGCCTTACCGTCAGGGTCTTGCGCTCGATACGCTAAAATGGATTGACCAGAGCAGATGCCTTAAAGCGGGTGGCGTGGCCTATATTGAAATGGAGCGCCGAGACGACGCATTGTTGCCGGGTGCGCCGTGGACTGTGATTCGTTCTCACCAAAGCGGTCAACGCTTGCACGCTTTGCTGCGGTTTGCGAGTGATTATTGAACACTGATAGAATTTCCAAGTTGTCAATGGCTAAACATGCTGAACTTATCTGATGAATGAGGCTCCCACTCATCGCCGAGCGATCTATCCCGGCAGCTTCGACCCCATGACCAATGGTCATCTGGATCTTGTCAGACGCGCCCGAAATCTATTCGATGAAGTCATCGTGGCTGTTGCCACGAGTTCGGACAAAAAAACGCTGTTTGCTTTAGAAGAGCGCATAGAGCTGGTTCGCATTTCTACAGCCGGTCTGACAGGAATCACAGTCGTCGGCTTCTCCGGATTGCTGATTGATTTTGCGGCGAAAGTGAATTCCAATGTCTTGATCAGGGGGTTGCGCGCGGTCTCCGACTTTGAATACGAATTTCAGCTAGCTTGGATGAATCGTCAGCTTGATCGGAATATAGAAACCATGTTTCTCGCACCATCAGAAGAAAATGCTTTTGTTTCGGCGACTTTGGTGAAAGAAATTGCTCAGCTTGGCGGGGACGTGCGTCAGTTTTTGCATCCCTGCGTCAATGAAGCGTTGACCGAAAAGCTCAAATAAAGTAAAGCGCTCAGTTTCTACACCACCGTCAAAATCGGCGCGTTTGGATGCGAGCGCAGCGACGAATGCCAACAGGATAGCAGCGTCCCGACGAGAGTACCCCAAGCCGTGTACGTGTTATGGAAGCATGGTCGATAAATTCCGGCGCACACGAAACGGTAGAAAGGGTCTTGGACAAGCTCGCAGGCATCTGGGGTCAAGCGCGGTCGCCGTCTTGCGCTCACCCACCAAGTTAGTCAGTTCGTGCTGCGGGGCGGCTGCAACAGCAAATCCGGCATCGGCCAACGCATCAGCGGTCAATAGTTGTTGCGGGAGAACCTGCTGTTGCCATGGGGAAAGAGGATGATCTGATGCACTCCAGCACAGGTCGATAAGTCTTTGGCAATGTTTACCTAGTGCCATGTGATACTGGGTGCCCAACTTTTCGATTGCATCCGACGAGCAGCTTGCTGTGTTCGGCTAACCGGCTGCAACGCGTCCGTATCAGAAATTGCAACGAGCCGCCGAGGCGCGTCGAACCTCTTGAAGTATTGGCGAACTTGAAAACCGATTCGCTACAAGCGGGTATCCAGAATTATTGAAGAAACTCACCGATAACGACCTGAGCACAACCAAACTGGGCGAGGCACTAGAGTTTGCGAGCTCTCTTCAAGAGAAAGCCGCGTCACACTGATTGGAAGTTATGGCGACAAGTAGCGAAAGAGTGAACCCTGCAATCAGTAGTTGCTTAAATTTGGCACCGTTTAGCCTTTTGCTTTAGGGTTGTGGTGAAGGACACGAAAGCGTAATTCGATGGCGTGGCGCACGAAGGCATGTTCTGCCATGCGATCACACCTACTGATCTCTAATGATTTTAGAGCAAACTCTAATAAATTATAGATAGCGTCTCAGTTTGAAAGATAAAGTTCAGCCTGAAACCGCAGCTTGATGATAAGCCTCGGCATATTCAGAATGGGAACGGATTGAGAAGCAATTAGAAAATCTCTTATCTTTGCGCGTCCATGCCGACTCGTGCAAGCCCTTTCGGGCGGCACAGATGCCAGGCGGCCCGCAAGGACAGAAAAGACCTGCTGATGTAGCGAGCTGCGCTGCCAGCCTGATGGCAGCGCAGGCTCACCCCCCCCCCCCTGCCGGAAATCCGCACCGGGCCAGCCAGACAGCATGGATGGCGCGCCGGCATGAGCGGATGCGCCCGGAGCCGCCGCATCCGCCCTGGCCTCATGTTCCCGCATCGGCCAAGAAGATCCATCGCCCGCCAATGCCGACCTACTGGTTGCCGCCGAGCAATTCGCCGCCTAAACCGACCCTTGCGCAGCCCTTGCCGCCGGTGAACAGGAAGTAGGCACTGCCGGCTCGCGTCCATTGCGACCTGTTGTTAGGCGGACTGAAGACCGGCACCACCAGCTCGCCGGGGCCCTGATTGATATTTCTGGGATTGCGGTTCGTCCAGACACGGGCGCCGGCCTTGGGCCGCACCTCGATAAAGTTGTCGCCGAGCACGCCGCCGGAGAAATTGATGTTTCTTGTCCCATCTGGGTTTCTCCATTCATTCCCGCCTATTGCCGGGGTCCGCCATTCCCAGTCGGCGAAAGTGGAGCTGAAATCATTGCTTGAGGTAATAAATCCTATGTTGATATTGAAGCTCTGCCGCGTCACGCTGGGGTTGGTGCTCGAAAGGGTCAGCTTCATGCGGCCGGGCGTGGCATGCTCGCCGCAGCCGTCTACGACTTGGGAAACAGATGCAAGCGAGACGGTGCAGATGCTGGAGGTGCAGCTAGGCGGCGTCTGCGCATGCGCCGGTCCTGCAAGCAGCAGGAAGCACAGCATCGTGGCGGCAGCGAGGGCCGTCAGTCTAGCGGTGGGAAGGGGGGGGGGATATTTTCGTGAATTTCATGGTTTGCTCCTTTAGTTTGCACGTCAACGATCGAGTATTCTACGCCTTGTTTGAGAATATCGAAAGCCGCGCCGTGAATGAGTTCTTGGCGTTCGTGGAAGTTCAGGCGTGGCATTGCAGCATCGATCACGTCAGTCGTTGTCCCGGATGTTGAACACCACATGCTGGCGCGGATTGACCTTCAGGGCGACGATGAATCGGTTTGTGGGATCGTCCCTGACCGCATTGTCATTCGTCGCCGCCACAAGGAAACCCTGGTTTGGAGAGCCCGCGGCCAGGATAGCGCACACAGAGTCCGTGGTAAATGTGGCCGTGTCAACCCCTCCTTGAATCTTGGTGCGAAGGGGTCGGCAAAAGGCACCCTCGCATGGGGTTGTGTCCCAGATATTCACGCAGAAAAGCACTTCATTCAGCAAACTCAGATCTATACCATTGCAACCGGGCGCCCTATGGACTTGGAATAAATTCAGGCCTATGATCGGCTGACCTTCGGTCAAGGTGCCATCACCGCCAACTAAAAACTTCTCCATGGTGAACAGGCGCCTGTCATTGCATTGTTCTGCTGTCGGCAGGTCTTGCGCCTGCGCGGCCGGCGCAAGGGCCAGCAGGGCGGCGGCGAGACATGCCGCCAGGGCCGTCAGCCTGGCAAGGGGGGGGGGGTGCAAGGCGTGTCATGATGCGTTCCATAATGTCGTCCTCAGGTCGGTTGATGGCATGTCGCCAAAGCGTCGGCCGCGTCTCGGGGAAAGTGCATTTTCAAGCCGGGACGCGAGCCTTCTGCCGCTTATACACTATTTTCGAGAGAATTTCTGAAATTGTTGGAAATTTCAAACCGAGATATAACCAAATTATAGCATTATTTGTTATAATGCGTTATAAAATAATATAAGTCAAATGGATCCCTTTGCAAACCCATTTACCCCAGGTGCGGGTGCCACGCCTCCGGAACTGGCAGGTCGCCAAGATTTGTTGGATGGGGTGCGCGTGTCGCTGCGTCGCGCCGCAGCTGGGAAATATTCGCGTCACATGATGATGCTGGGATTGCGAGGAACGGGCAAAACGGCACTTCTGAACGCAATCGAGAGAGTCGCTCATGAGGAAAAGCATCTAGTTACGCGCCTTGAAGCCCTGGAAGGACGGTCTTTGGCGGAAATGCTGGCAGGTGACATCCGCAAGGTTCTACGCAGTCTCTCGACGGCAGAGGCCGCCAAGGATTTGGCTATCCAAGGCCTTGGTGTACTGAAAAGTTTAGCTTCCACGGTTAATAAACTATCGGCTTTTGGTGCGTCGATTGAAGTGGACGCGGTTCCTGGCGAAGCCGACAGTGGCGATTTTGAGAAAGACCTGCCGGATGCGCTCATTGCTGTCGGGCGCGCCGCCTCGGCTGCCGGCAAAGGATGGACGTTGTTAATTGACGAAATCCAGTATCTGGAAAAGGCAGATTTGTCGGCCCTTATTGTCGCGCTACACCGGGTGAACCAAATTCAGGCACCGGTCACATTTGTAGGTGCAGGTCTTCCGCAAGTGGCCAAACTGGCGGGTGATGCAAAATCTTGCGCAGAGAGGCTATTCGCGTACCCTGAAATTGGCCCACTAGGCTTGGACGACGCGCGTTTGGCCATCCGCAAACCCATCGAAGACGAAGGTGCTTCCATTGAAGCAGACGCACTTGATGCAATTGCGAAAGGCACCCAAGGTTACCCGTTCTACCTTCAGGCCTGGGGATCCGAAATTTGGAATAATTCGCAAAGCCCTTCAATGGATGCCAAAGACGCGTTGAATGCACGGCGGTGTGCGCTTAACGCACTCGACGACGGCTTCTTCAGGATGCACACAGATCGACTAACGCCAAACGAGATGATGTTTGTACGCGCGATGGCTGATTTGGGCGACGGTCCGTATCAAACCGCGGAAGTCGCAACGGCACTGGGCAAGACATTGGGGTCGATTAGCCCCGTGCGCGCTAAGATAATCAAAAAAAGAATGATCTACAGCTCCGGCTATGGCGTTCTAGACTTTACAGTGCCGCTGTTTGCTGATTATCTGCGGCGGACCGGGCCAGCTTGAGCGAGGGCCAGCCCTTCTGAGTTAAGTCGCGGCTGCGAGCTTTCCACTGCCATTTCCTCTGTCGAGCCGAACAAAAGTAGATCAAGCCGGCGCGCCGCAATTAAAATTACTCCTGATTGAACTGAATCATAAGCTGGATTTATAGCCTAATTGAAACGCTTTGAAACCTTGATTAAAGATAGTGGGCAAGGTTGCCTTCGGCGCTACGCTAACACGCGAAGAACTGCGGCGCATGCTCGGGCGTGAGCCTTGAATCGGAATCCTTTCCGCGCTGGAGTGATGTCTATTGTGTCGAGGCCACTGTAATCGTGCGGGAACGCTCGGCTTTCCCGCCGGAATTCCCCAAAGTCACGCGATAATGCAATTCTCCCTCAGGTATCACAGTGGGTCGTTGACCTATTATTGCGGCTTATGCGCTACAAGTTTTGCAGGCGGTTTCTCGCAATAAATTTATTCTGCATGGCGCGCTCACAAAAAAAGTTTTGGAACGCGGGTCAATTAGTGGTAGGATTAGACCATGGTTCAAGATGCCTTTCTACCGGATGCGTATCGCTTCAGCTAAGAAGCGTAAAGCACAATGTGCGAGAATACGGCCATCCGTTTCTTTTCTATCGATCAAGTTTCATCGATAGATGCCGAACATTTCCCTGCTATACCCCCACATTAGGAAAAAATCCATGGTTGAAAGTTCAGAGGACATTAAAGGAAAACTCAACAAACTAAAAACCGAACATCGCGATCTAGATGACGTTTTGAAACGTCTGGCCGCGGACCGCAATGTTGACGAACTACAGATTAGGCGGCTGAAAAAGCGAAAGTTGCAACTGAAAGACTCGATTGCGATCCTAGAAAGCCAGCTGCTACCCGATTTGTCCGCCTGATCAAGTAGCTTCTTTCGCTAGCTTTAAGCCAGTCGGCCGGCTTTTAAAATGCATTGAAAAGCATCTCGTTTGATGGAGCTTGCAAAAAGCTCCATGCGAGGCGCATTTAGTCCAGTATGGGTGATTGCGCGAGCGAGCTTTCACGCTTCAACGCAATCAGTATCGGTAGTATCCCGGCTTGTATGGCCCGTCGGCCGAAATGCCGATGTATTTTTCCTGCTCTTCGTTCAGTCTCGTTAGCTTGGCGCCGATCTTGTCTAGATGCAGCCGTGCTACTTCTTCGTCCAGCGCCTTCGGCAAGACGTGCACATCAATTGGGTATTCCTTCGCCCGTGTCCAAAGCTCGATTTGGGCAAGAACCTGATTGGTAAACGAATTGGACATGACGAAACTCGGATGTCCGGTCGCGCAACCGAGATTGACTAGCCGACCTTCGGCCAGGACGATGATCCGCTTGCCGTCCGGGAAGATGACGTGGTCCACTTGAGGCTTGATGTTTTCCCATTCCAGCGAGCGTAGCGAAGCGATATCGATTTCGCCGTCGAAATGTCCGATGTTGCAAACGATGGCCTGATCTTTCATCGCTTCCATGTGCTCATGGGTGATGACGTGCCAGTTTCCGGTGGCGGTCACAAAGATATCGGCTAGCGGTGCAGCTTCTTCCATGGTCACTACCCGGTAGCCTTCCATCGCGGCTTGCATGGCGCAGATCGGGTCGATTTCGGTAATCATCACCGTGGCGCCTTGACCGCGCAGCGACTGCGCACAGCCCTTGCCGACATCGCCGTAGCCGCAAACCACCGCAACTTTTGACGCGATCATGACATCAGTTGCGCGTTTGATTCCATCCAGCAGCGATTCTCGGCAGCCATACAAGTTGTCAAATTTGCTTTTGGTTACCGAATCGTTGACGTTGAAAGCCGGACACATCAGTGTGCCTTTGCCTTTCATTTCATAAAGGCGATGCACACCGGTTGTCGTCTCTTCGGTAAGGCCGCAAACCGACTTCATCACGTCGGGATACTTTTCATGCGCAACGATGGTCAGATCGCCGCCGTCATCCAGCAGCATGTTCGGGCGCCATCCATTGGGCCCGAAGATTGTCTGGTCTACGCACCACCAGTAATCTTCCTCAGTTTCTCCCTTCCATGCGAATACCGGAATCCCATCTGCCGCCACTGCGGCAGCTGCGTGATCCTGAGTCGAGAAAATATTGCAGGACGACCATCGCACCTCAGCGCCGAGCTCGACCAGTGTTCGGATAAGCACCGCGGTTTGCACTGTCATGTGAAGGCAGCCTGCGATGCGGGCGCCTTTAAGTGGTTTTTGGTCAGCGTATTTTTCGCGCAGCGCCATTAGGCCGGGCATTTCGGTTTCAGCGATGGCGATTTCTTTGCGGCCCCAGTCAGCGAGGCTGATATCGGCCACCTTGTAGTCTTCAGAGATAGAGTGCAATGCGGCAGTCATCCGTTTTTCCTCTAGATAATAAGTTCGTTTTCAAGTTTACTCGGTCTGCGTCTATTTCGCGCCAATCTGCTTGGCCCGGTCGGTTCTTTCCCAGCTAAAGTCGGAGTCCTGTCGGCCAAAGTGCCCATAGACCGCGGTATTTCGGTATATGGGCCGCTTAAGATCGAGCGTTTCAATGATTGATTTTGGTCGAAGGTCGAATGCATCGTCGATGATGCGGGCGATTGCGTCGTCGTCGATGTTGTTTTGCGATGAACTGAATGAATTGACCATTACGGAAACCGGGTCAGCTTCGCCGATTGCGTAGGCGACTTGCACCTCGCATCGCTTAGCGAGACCGGCAGCGACGATGTTCTTGGCAACATGACGCGTCGCGTAGGCGGCTGAGCGATCGACTTTCGTTGGATCCTTGCCAGAGAATGCGCCGCCTCCATGCCGCGCCATTCCGCCATAAGTGTCTACAATGATTTTTCGGCCAGTCAGCCCGCAGTCGGCCTTGGGTCCGCCGTCGACAAACTTGCCGGTTGGGTTGACCAGAAATTTGGGATTGTTTTTCATCATCTCAGAGGGTATGACCGGCTTGATGATCTCTTCAATCACGGCCTCATGGACATCGTCCATGGCAATGTGCTCGGCATGCTGAGTGGATAGCACGATGGTATCGACGCAGACCGGCACATGACCCTCATAGATAACGCTAACTTGTGATTTTGCATCGGGTCCCAGCCAATCGAACGATCGCCGCCGTCGAACTTCCGCCTGCCGCTGTACCAGACGATGGGAGTAGGTGATCGGCCACGGCATGAGAGCGTCGGCTGTCTCGTCGCAGGCAAAGCCGAACATCATGCCTTGATCACCAGCACCTTGCGCACTTTCTTCATGCTCATCGACGCCAAGCGCGATATCGGATGATTGTTCGTTCACCAAGACTGTGACATCAATGGTATCGTAGTTGAAGCCCCATACATCGGAGTCATAGCCGATATCTCGGATAACGCCCCGTGCAATTGATTCATAGTCCAGCTGATTCGAAGTCGTAACCTCGCCTGCAATAACGACATGATGGCGTATTTCCCCTTTTTTATCGATTGACTTGACTAAAGTTTCGCAACCGACCCGGCTATCCGGGTCTTGGGTGATAGCGGCATCCAGTATTGCGTCAGAAATTTGATCGCAGATCTTGTCAGGATGTCCGGCAGAGACTGATTCGGAAGTGAATTTGTACCTATTTGTCATAGTTTAATCTGTTCCATCGGCAAAAAGTCGCGGTTTTGTTTTGGCAATATGAACAACTTGCGATTGAGCTGCAAGCAGCCGGTTAAAGTGGAAACCCTCTTTTTCGCTACTTGGCATCTAAGCGGGTCATGTGACCCGAGAGGGGGCATTATAGTGTCATAAGCGGATGTTCCAAATCGATAACGAGTCGTCAGCGAAAAGAGGAACACCCGCGTTGGGAAATATACCAGAAAACCTGCGTTTCGTCGTTAGGTCTTCCCCATGCTGCGGCAATAGCCTTGGACCGGCGCCGAAAATTAACGGCCGCGGATGCCGCTCCGTCGATGCAAGCCATGATTGCGCCAGCATACTGGCGCAAGCGCATACACGATCGAAACGAAGAAAGCTAATCCCGCGTACAAGCCGATGGTTGGAAACGGGCAATCGCGCTGTTCCATTAGCGCGGGAAAATCAAATGCAAGTGATAGCATAATTTCGGCTTGTCGGCTCAATTCAATGTTTTTCGGCATAAGCCTCAATACCCAAAATCCGCTTTAGGGATTTTTGCGGTCGGATTTTTCGCCGGAATTCACTGTGCAGGGGCGTTCCGGCACCGTTAGGCCGCTTCGCGAGGCCGGCCTGCCTTTCGCAGCGGAGATCCTGCAGGACCGTCTATCCGTGTCAGCTTGGCACCGGCCGGGTCCGCCAGACGAATGAGGCTCGGTTTTGGCGAACACCCGGCCATGCAAGGCTCTACTCCATTTTGCGGCACCCTGACGCGGCTTTAAGGCAGCAGGTCGAACTTGCAATACCCTATTCGAGCGCGCTGCGGGTTGAAGTTCAATTCCGCACTTCTGAACTTTTCCGGGCAAAATTTAGGCAATGCCAAGATCCTTGATCTTGCGCGTCAGCGTATTCCGGCTCAAGCCAAGCAATTCTGCCGCCTTGATTCTCGACCCGCCGGTATGCTTCAAGACGGTTTCGATCATCGACCGATCGAAGCGCAGCTTCATGTCTGCCGTCAGTTCAGGGTTGTCTATGAGAGTTTGCGCGACACTGCGACGCAGCAGCGCTTCCCAATCATATGGTCCGAATGCATCCGGGTCGCATTCGCCTTGCGCATCGACGATGTCGACCGCGAGCGGAACATCTCCGGCAGTGATGGTTCGAGAAGGCGTCATTACCGTCATCATGCGACAAACATTCTCGATTTCCCGCACATTTCCTGGCCAGCGGTAAGACATGAATATTTGCATGGCCTCATCAGTGACATGCTTTTCTTCAATGTCTAGCTGATCAGCAGCCCGTCGTAAAAAATGCTTGATCAGCAAGGGGATGTCCTGCGCCCGATCGCGGATCGGCGGTACGCGAATCCCCACCACATTGAGCCTGTGATACAGATCGGAGCGGAACAATTTTGCCTCGATCAATTCTTCTAGATTTTGGTTGGTAGCCGCAATTATGCGCACATCGACCGTAATTTGCGCAATGCCGCCGACGCGGTAGAAACGGCCTTCGGAAAGTACGCGTAAAAACCTGCTTTGCAGGTCATGGGGCATGTCACCGATTTCATCAAGGAACAAAGTTCCGCCATCGGCCTGTTCAAAGCGCCCGATTCGTCGCTGATTGGCCCCGGTGAATGCGCCTTTTTCGTGACCAAACAGCTCCGATTCGAGCAGGTCAGCCGGAATTGCGGCCGCATTGATCGCCACGAACGGCCGCTTCGACCGGATGCTGTTGGCAAATAGGGCTCGCGCAATCAATTCCTTGCCGGTGCCGGATTCTCCGGTAATCAGCACGTTCAAATCGGATTTCGACAAGCGTCCTACTGCACGAAACACCTCCTGAATCTCGGGTGTGGAGCCCACGATGGTCTTGCCCAAGGCGGGGGTGGCATCCGCTTCGTCCGCCTTTTTCGCATCGGCTCCCTCTAGCAGTCTTCGGACCAGTGTAACCGCCTCATCGATGTCAAATGGTTTTGGCAAATGTTCGCGAGCGCCGCGCTGAAATGAGTCGACTGTCGTATCCAGATCCGAGAATGCCGTCATGACTACGACCGGCAGGCATGGCTCTCTTTTTTGGATAAAGTCGAGAAATTGCAGTCCATTCAACCCGGGCATGCGGATGTCGGTTACAACCACCGCGGGCTTGCCGGCATCGAAGGCTTTAAGCGCCTCTCTGGCATCGCAAAAAGAACGCGATTCAATGCCCTCTCGCTTAAGAGCCTGTTCAAGGACCCAGCGGATCGGCTGGTCGTCATCCACGATCCAGACAGGTTCGCTCGCCGAGCTCATGACCGCCCGCTGTCGACTGGCACAACGGATAGCCCCGTGCGCCGCCCTGCGAATTTCAATAGAATCGTAAAGCAAGTTCGGCCAGGTTTGCTCTCGCAGCTGATGTGCCCGCCATGGCGCTTGACGATTTGATGGACGATGGATAGCCCCAAGCCATCTCCTTGCGGCGACCCCGAAATCATCGGATAGAAAACATGCTCAAGAATTTCTGCCGGAATTCCTGGTCCATCATCCTCGATATCGATTCGCGCGACGCTTGAATGACGCATCGAATCAATGGTGGCCTGCCGCATGACGCGTGTGCGAAACTGCACACTGCTGTCTTGCGCCGCCTCGCCGGCGTTTCTGACGATGTTCAGCACCGCCTGGATCATTTGCTCCCGGTCGCAAAGCACCGGCGGCAGGCTTGGATCATAGTCGCGAGCGATGCTAATCCCGCTCGAAGTCTCAGCCAGCACCAGCATGCGCACATGCTCTAGAATTTCATGCACATTGACGGCATTCAGTTTCAGCGGCGCCTGTGGACTTGACATGGCATCTACCAGATTGCAAAGCCGATCGGTTTCCTGAACAATGATTCGCGTATAGTTCTTAAGATGTTTTTGATCCGCGAGCTCGCGACCCAGCAGCTGGGCGGCACCGCGAAGCCCGCCGAGCGGATTTTTTATTTCATGGGCCAGGCCGCGCATCACCGCGGTATTGGCGGAATGGCCGCGGTCCAATTTGCGCTCTAGCGCATCGCGCGCAAGCACGTTGATTTCGTTGAACTCGAGAATGAGCCATTGCGCCGGGTCGGCGGGAGCCGGCGAGAGCATGCAATCCACTAGCTTTGTGCGGTTGCTGGAATCGACGATGTTGATGTGGCGAATAATGGTTGGCTGCGAGCGATTGATGCTATCGCTCAAGATTGCTGCCGCGTCGGGATGGTCTAGAAATTGCGCAATGCTTGCGCAGACCGCATTTTTCTCGCTGACATCAAGCAAAGACTGTGCGGCGGGATTGATCAGCCTGATGCGCAGCTTGCAATCGCAGACGACAACCGATGTGCTCAAGTTGCTGAGCACATCGGCAGCTGAATTGGCCAACTCAATGCAGGTTTTTTCTTGGGCAGGACTGCTTAGGTTATTCTGCACATCCTTGATCCCTAAGTTGGGCTTGCGCACTGCTGCAAATTACCGAATGACTGGGTATTGAAAAATTTCGATTCGGCATCGCTCGGCAATTTTGCAGTCAGCCTTAATTGAGATTTGTTGCGGCTGATTGCTCCTCAGATCAAACGCTGTAATACATTTCGTACTCGACCGGGTGTGTCGCGAGGCGAAGCCGATCGACTTCTTCGCTTCTCAGCTCGATATATGATTCAATCATGTCATCGGTGAAGACACCACCGGCTCTAAGAAAATCCCGATCATTGTTCAAGGCGTTCAACGCCTCGCCGAGCGAAGCGGCGACATGCGGAATCTTCGCTTCGTCATCTGGTGACAATTCATACAAATCCTCATCGTGCGGCTTGCCCGGATCAAGCTTGTTCTTGATGCCATCAAGCCCCGCCATGAGCATCGCGGCGAATGCGAGATACGGGTTGGCGGATGGATCGGGAAATCGGACTTCGATGCGCGTGGAGTAGATCGGCGAGAATGGTATTCGGCACGACGCAGATCGGTTGCGTGCCGAATAGGCCAGTAGCACAGGCGCTTCGAACCCTGGCACCAGCCGCTTGTAGCTGTTGGTAGTCGGGTTGGTAAAGGCGTTGATTGCACGGGCATGCTTGAAGATGCCCGCTACATAGTGCAATGCTGTATCGCTAAGCCCGCCGTAGCCGTCGCCAGCGAAAACCGTGCTTCCATTTTTGGATAGGGACTGATGGACATGCATTCCTGAACCGTTGTCGCCAACCAGCGGCTTGGGCATGAACGTGGCTGTCAAGCCATGCACGTGCGCCACATTGTGAACGCAGTATTTGTAGGCCTGAATGGCATCGCCCTGATGGACAAGCG
This sequence comes from Arenicellales bacterium, assembly GCA_965214875.1. GTDB lineage: Bacteria > Pseudomonadota > Gammaproteobacteria > Arenicellales > JAJDZL01 > CBDAUN01. The sequence goes on from OZ243980.1 coordinate 922,591, forward strand.
TGCCGTATTTGATGCCTATCTCACCCTGCCCGCCGGTGCCGACCTCGTGGTGATGCTTTTCAACATCGATCCCCATATCGGCCATTGCCTGGCACATGGCGCTGCGAATCTCCTGCATCGAATCGACTGGCTGCACCGGGAAATAGCCGCCTTTGATGCCAGGTCGATGGCCCATGTTGGGACCTTCGTCGAAACTCTGCGCACAGCTCCATGCGCCCTCATTGGACAGCACTTCGTAGAATGCGCCATTGATCTCGTTATTCCAGCGCACGCCGTCAAATACGAAGAATTCCGCTTCGGGTCCGAAGTGGGCGATATCGGCGATACCGGTGGATGCGAGATACTGCTCCGCTTTGCGGCCGATGCTTCGCGGGCATTTGTCGTACGGTTCGCCGGATACGGGCTCGATCACGTCGCAACGCACTAGCATGGTCGGTTCATGCGCGAACGGGTCTAGCATGGCCGTGTTCGCATCAGGGATCAACGTCATGTCGGACTCGTCAATCGGGCGCCAGCCTGCGATCGAAGATCCATCGAACATGATCCCGCTTTCAAAGGATGCTTCCGTGAAGTGGCTTGCGGCGATCGATAGATGCTGCTCTTTGCCGCGTGTGTCGGTGAATCTCAAGTCAACGAACCTTGCGCCCGAATCCTTGATCGCTTTCATCGCATTTTCAACTGACATGTCCAGTCTCCTATAGGTGTAATTTGCAAATTAATGTGCTCGCTGAAGCGTGCGAGTCACAAATAGGTTACAGCAATAATCATGCCAATAAACGCGATGAATTTATCAACAAAAGTAGCTATTTTCTCCTCAATATGCTTAATTGTAGTGCATAAATTTCATGAAATGCACAAAATATGAGCAGCGCAGGCTTGTTTGCGCTATTTGGGCGAAGCAATAACGGCGTGCTGCAAGGTTGCAGCCGGAAGGGCCGCAATTAGCGCACGATCCGCAGGCGGACGGTGTGGAGGTTGTTTGCAGATTCAGTTGAAAGGAGCTTGTGCCCATGCACGCGGCACCAGGCAGGTATATCGACTAGTACGCCCGGGTCGGTGCCCAGTACTTCGAGCACATCGCCGGCTGAGAGGTTCTGCGCCCGTTCCTGAGTGCGAATGACTGGCAGCGGACAGACCAGATGTCTTGCATCGAGTTTGTGTTCTACACGTACCATGGCTTAGGTATGTCTTGCGGCTTCATCGGCTTCACTGATAGCGCGAGGGACTTGCCGCCGGGTTCGGAGTAAAGCACATCGACCTTGACGGCGTTTTTCGCGCTGCCGAATCGCGTCGCCAGCCGTGCTGCTATCACAATATCGTCGTTCGCTATGTGGCCGTCGATAATCGAAACTGGCCCAGAGTGGCTGGTAATGGCGATGTGAGGATATCTGTTGCGGTATCCGTTGAGGTATTCGGTCTCGCCAGCATCTCGTGCGACGATTATTTTCCATTCCGGCTTGGGACGCAGGTGACGTCCGACTTTGAGCAGCATGATATCGTCGAACTCGTACGTCTTCGTGCCCCGATGCGCCCAAAGATCGCGCATCTTGCGCGTGTAGTATTGGTCGGTAAGAAAACAGCAGCCGCCAGCCGGCTGCGAATAGCCGACAAAGTTGTATTGCTTCGCAAGCTCCATCTGGTATCTTCTGCCTCTGCCTGAAAATTCATGCAGGCGTTCACGGTCTACCCATCCTTTGCGCTCAGGAAGTGTCTCGGGCAGCAGCTTTGCGCTGAGCGGACGTAGCAGACGTCCGCCGATTCCGGATTCGCTTGCTACCACCGGGAAATCGCGACTGAGCTGCGACCTGGGGCGTTGACCGAGCACTTCGCCTGTAACAATGAAGTCGAATTGGTTCTGTTCCATCCACTCGCGTGCGCGAGCAACCATGAAGGTCTTGCAATCGAGGCATGGATTTAGGTTTGCTCCGTATCCATGCCGTGGCTTGAGAACAACCTGCTTGTAGGGCTCGATGACATCGATTATGTGAAGCTTGATGCCGAGCTGCTCGGCCGCCCACAGCGCATTGTTGCGAAGCGGTGTGGTGCGTTTTCGGTTGCGGATCGAATGGGTATGCCCCTCGACGCAGAAGCCGGTGAAAAAGTTTATGCCCTCCACATAGATATCCTGCTCAAGCATTAGCTTGACTGCGAGCATTGAGTCGAGTCCGCCGGAAAGAAGCGCTACAGCTTTGCGCATGATGATGACGTTCGATGGTCAGTGATTGAGTTCGCAAATCGGGTTGGAAGCGATTGCAGTGAAAACCTTATTGGCAATCCATGACTCGCCGCCAGCGCGACCCCGATATCAGCTCGTTTAAATCTATCCTTGAGATTCTTCTTTCAGAAACGGGGTCGGCTGTATGTATGGATAGCGCGCCTTAGCTTTTGTCCCGATGGCGCTTGCGTTGCGGACAAAGCGCGTTTCATCTTTCGGGTTGACGCAATAGGTCCAGCCTGGCTTGCCATCGGTTGATCGATGGATGAATGTGCGCTCCTTCTGGCTCTGCAAGCAGGACTTGTAGATGGCATCCGGGTCCCAATTTCGTAGCAGTTTTGCAAGCATCGCATCGCAAACAGCATCGTAGGCCGGATCAGTCGCCAGATTGGTGAGCTCATGCGGATCGTTCTCGAGATCATAGAGCAATGCCGGATGCTTGTGGGTATAGGTCAGCTTGTATCGATTCTGCCGAATCATTCTGCACGGGGTGTTGACTCCTTCGCCGGTGTACTCGGATATGATCTCGTTATTCCATACGCGGCTGCCCGAAAGAAGCGGCACAAGACTGCGCCCGTCAAGCGGCGTTGCTGTTTCAGGCAATTCTTTGCCATCGCTTGCGATCTCGACCATCGTCGGCAGCAAGTCGATCAGCGAGACCAGCTCCGGCACGGTCCGGCCGCCTTGATTCCCAGGCATTCTGAAAATCAGCGGAACAGTGGCCGACCATTCGAAAAAGCACTGCTTAAACCACATGCCTCTTTCGCCAAGCATTTCGCCATGGTCGGAAGTGATGATGACTACTGTGTTTGAATCAAGATCCAGCGCTTGCAAGGTGTCCAGCAGCCGCCCGATCTTGTCATCGAGATAGGAGCACATTCCGTAGTAGGCATGACGCGCGTTCAAGATATGCTCTTCGGTTACTTCATGCAAATCGCCGCCATGCGCGTAATGCAACCATCGGCTCATCACATCCATTTGATCAAGATCGAATTCCAGCACAGCCGGCATTGTGACATCTTCGTGCCGGTATCGGCTCCAGTAATGTTCGGTGGTGACGTAGGGAGAGTGGGGGTGAGTGAATGAAATCCACATCAAAAAAGGTTGCTCCGCGTTGCAGCGCTTCAAATCGTACAGCTTCTGCGTACTCGCAAACTCCACTTCTTCGTCGTAGTCGATTTGCAAGCTTCGAGTGCAGATGCCCGAATCCACCACGGCGCGCATGTTGAGGCCGGTCGGGCGATAGCACTCCCCAGCCTCCCAATCCGGTGTCCATGCGAAGTTTGACGGGTAGATGTCCGTGGTCAGCCGCTCGTTGAAGCCGTGTAGCTGATCAGGTCCGATAAAGTGCATCTTGCCGGCCAGTACGGTGTAGTAGCCGATTGACCGAAGAAAATGCGCCAATGTCGGCACCGAGGCGGGTAGCTCGGCGGCGTTGTCCCACACCGCGATAGAGTTGGCATAGCGGCCTGTGAGCATCGAAGCGCGTGACGGAGCGCAAAGAGGAAAGTTGCAGTAGGCGTGTTCAAAGACGATGCCGCTTTGTGCGACCCGGTCGATGTGCGGCGTCTTGACGAGGTTGTGCCCATACGCTGAGAGTGCCTTAGCGCTCATCTGATCGGTCTGTATGACCAGTATGTTCGGTTTTTTTGCCAATGTCCGGATCCGTTGCTAGCTCGTTAAACGCAAAGGGCGCGCAATCGGTATGAACCTGCATGCCTGTGCGAACTGTATTGGACTTAGGGTTATTGTATTGCGATTCCGGGCATTTCGGTCAGCGTTTCGGAAGCAAATTGCTGATTTCTGACAAAATCCTCGATCTCGTCAAATAGTAATTTTTGCAACGCGAACCCGAGTGCTCTGGCCAGTTTCGGCTAGATTCCCATCTTCTGCCATGTTTCGCGGCGCATCCCCCCGCTTTGCGGTTGCATCTTCAGAAAGACTTAATGGATCTGAAAGCTTGCTATGAGCGATAACTGCTCCCGGATTCGGGCGCCTCGCTTGTTCAGCGGCCTTGGTGCCGCCATCATATGGAGCACGCCGCATGGAACTGCACCATTTCGAATTGATCGGGTGCCGCCGCTACAACGCCATGTAAAAGCGCACCCAAGCCGGCGGGTAAATTGCCCAGAAATACTCAACTTTCGATTGTCGCGTTTTAGTCGTCTAGCATCGATATGGAATGATGCAGTTAACTGCTATTAAGAATAAGTCTAGACCCAAAAGTCATAGTAGCGTGAACTCATCCCTCTTTTGAGGTATCGTAAAAGAGATTGCCGAAATCGCTGTTTGAGATCGAACATTTGACAGTGGCAGTACTAATCCGTCGATTTTACTTTTTGCGACTAAAGATGGGCTGGCAATGTTGGACTCGATTGCTGAAAGAGTGTGCACAGCCAAATCAGCTGTCACTTCTGGCCTGAATGCAGATTCAAGGGAGGAGGGCTCGATCAGGGTAGCCTGCTTATTGCGAAGCTGTAAACGCCGATCGTAGCGAGCCCAGCAATCACGGATGCCGGCTTATTGGCCGCAGATGCCATGCAGTCGCGCTCTTGTCGATCTACAGGAAGTAATCAATCTCATGTCATTAATGATGAATATGCGCCGCCTATTACGGGTAAAGCGATGAATGGTGACCTGACAATTGAGCCGCCAAAAATAGCCGCAGCCATTTCCAATCGCAACAAGAAGCGAGTTCTGTCGGAAATTGTCAAGTATGGTCCCATGCCGCGAACGGAAATCGCGCGGCGTCTTGAAGTGACTGACGCTTCAGTGTCACGGATTGTTCGTGGCTTGCTAGAGGCGGGGCTTATCGTAGAGACAGGCAGCTTAATTGGAAGAGACGGTCCAGGAAGAAGGCGGATCGGACTTCGGGTTTCCGAGCATGGGGGATATGTAGCAGCGATTGCCATCAACGTATTTCGCCAAGATGTTGTGGTTGCGAATATTGCAAATCAAACCCTGGCGAGCAAGCAGTTGCGCTTTTCGAAGCTGGATTCGCCTAGCGGTCTGCTACGTTCTTGCGCTAAGGAGTTGAATCTTCTCATCGATGAAACTGGCATTGATCGACGTTTTTTGTTCGGTTGCGGAATCGTGCTAACCGGTGCGGTTGATCCTGTTGATCGGCGAATTTTTGACGCGGTTCCGATTGGCTGGCACAACGTCGACGCGCACGAAATGCTCGATCATATTTTAGGTATGCCATTTGCCATTGAGAACATTCCCAATGCCAAGAATCTCGCAGCCCGCCATTGGGGCTCCACGCGCAGCATTGACAATGTCATACTGTTTAATTGTGCATTGGGAATCGGTTGCAGCATCATGTCAGAAGGCCGGCTCTTGCGGGGACGCGAGTCGAATGTGGGCGTCATTGAATCCCTGAAAGTTCCCGACCAGCGCGGAAAACTGCTTCCGATCAATGCAATGGCCGGCGGCTTTGCCGTTATCAACCAGTCTATGGATTCGGTTAATCGTGATGCGAAGCTCGAACAATGCGCTGCCGACATAACACAGGCAATCAAAGAGGATGCGCAGCATTCGCCGGTTCCAGGAGGGCGGTCTTTGAAAGAAGCGGGTCATTCTCTCGGGTTTGCCATCATGGTTGCGAATGCGTACTTGCATCCGCAGCGATTCTTGCTCTCGGGTCCGATGATCGAAAGCGCGGTCTATCGCGAAGCGGTAGTCGAAGCGGTTGCGGATCTCGTCGATAAGGAATTTGCGCAGTGCAAGCTTGAATTTGCGACCTTGACCAACCGTTATGCCGCTCAATCGCTGGCAATCTACCACTTTTTAACCGAGAGCGGATTTGCTGCCACACGATGAGACGACCGCATCAGAACCAATGGGCGGTCCGGGCCCAATCGATATGCCGATACCGCCTGCGGCGTTTTTCATTTGCCGCCGGCATTCAGTTTCCGCGCGGCATTTTTGATCTGTTCTGCAAAAGATTGAGCTTTGCTTGAGAATCGATCCCCCGCAAGTAATTCAGTTTTCCGTTGAATAGTGCTCGGATTTTTTTTCAGGCCGATGGGATGATTGGCGTATTTGTTGGCAACATGCCGGTCAGAGCCCCAGAACCGCTAGTGGTTTCACGCGCCGTTTTGGGCCGCCATCCGTCAATCCGTGAAGAGCAGGTGCTAAAAGTCCTCGGTACAGCGCTTTTGGGGATTGAACATATTCTCACTGTGTTGTTGCGTAGAGCAAAAACAACAGCGCTCCGATAGGAACTTGACAGCAGCAGCGATACCATGCAAGTGCCAGCGAGCGGAGCCAAGCTTTTTTCAGTAGCGGTTGTTGCCGATACCCATCTGAACAAGAATGATTTCGAGACCGAAGCGCCATATGCGGTCAATCGCCTGGCGAACCAGCGGCTTCGATCCGTGATCGAAGATATCAATCGTCAGGATGTCGAAACAGTGATCCATCTCGGCGACGTTGTTCACCCGGTTCCATCCGAAGTCGAATTGCACGAAGGCGCATTTCAGCGCTTTTTCGAGTTAACTTCTGAATTGAAACATCCATTGCATGTCATTCCGGGGAATCATGACGTAGGTGAAAAGCCTCTGCCCTGGTCCCCTGCAGGTGCGGTGCGCCAGTCGTCTCTTGATGGCTGGACACGGCGGTTTGCCAAGCGCTATTTCAACTTTAGTCATGGCGGAGTGGCGTTTATCGGTATTAACGCGCAGGTCATGGGATACGATCTTGAACTAGCATTTGAACAGCGCGAGTGGCTAAGGCGGCAACTTGAAAAGCATGCGCGTGATCGAATTTTTCTTTGCAGTCACTATCCGCCTTTCTTGCTCGCAGAAAACGAGGATGAGCACTACGACAACTTGTCCGAAAGCGTTCGCGAAGAATTTCTCAAACTCATTGAAGAGTTCAATATTGAGGGGCTTTTTGCTGGTCATGTTCACCATTTCTGGTACAACGTCTACCGCGGCTGCAAATGCTATCTGCTTCCTTCGACTGCGTTCAATCGGCAGGACTTTAGCGAACTCTTTCGCATCGCGCCGCAACAGGCGGAATTTGGTCGCAACGATGTTGCCAAGCTAGGCTATTTTCTGGTGCATGTCTATGAGCGGGGGCATGAGTTCGAGTACGTGCGCTATGCCAATGGCAAATTGCAGAGCGATACTGCCGCGAGTGTGATGCTGACAGCTCCGACCTCGCGGCCAAGGCTGGAGCGGCAGCCGCTTATAGGTTTTGATCTGCGCCAGGACTGGCATGAGCTGGTGCAGATTCCGCCATCCGGCTCGCTGGATGAATTCGACCGCAAGACAGTTCGCAACGACTATGCGATGCTGGCGCTTTGGGAAATGGGCGTGCGCGACCTGAGAGTGCCTGCCTCAGATTTGGTCGATGACCGTCGCCGAAGACGGCTTGAAGATCTTGCGCAGCTTGGCTTTAGATTTGCGCTTTACTCCTATTTGCCCAGCAATAGCAATATTTTGCAGAAACGGTCCGTGTCCGGGGTCAGATACATGCGGGACCGCCCGCCTCCTCCCGAAGGACGTAGTCCGAAGGGAGGAGGCGGGCGCGCGAAAATTTTCGAGGTAGCATAGTGCTTAACCAAAATCCATCAGCCGAAAGGCGGGAGAAGGCACCATGCAAATCAAATGTCCGCACCGCAAATTTTATCGTCTCGACGCGATCCGCGACGAACTTTCGCCGCAGGCCGCCGAGCGCTTCGACACGCTCGCGCTGTTCGACCAGCTGCGACCGAAGCGACCGCCCTGAAGGCGATCGGCTGCTCCCGGGCGATGCCCTGCCGCTGGAAGCGGCGCCTGCGCGAGCACGGCTTCGCGCCCAGCGAGTCCGCCACCGGGCGCATGATCGCCCGCCTGGTGCGCACCGGCCGGGCCGAGCCCGCCGCGTTCTACTACGGGCGAACAAAGCCCAGGCGGCGCAAGTTCGACCGCCACGCCCGCCGCTGGCGCTACGGCGCCCGCGGGCGAAAGCCCGGCCAGATGGTGCAGATCGACCACATGAGCGTCGCCATCGAGGCCGGCTTCTGCGTCAAGGAGTTCAAGGCGGTGTGCCCGGTCTCGAAGCTTTGCTATGTGCGCGCCTACTCGCGCGCCACCGCCGCCTGCGCCTCGAAGTTCCTGGACCATCTGATCCGCCAGGCGCCGTTCGATATCGAGTCGATGCAGGTCGACGGCGGCAGCGAGTTCATGGCCGAGTTCGAGACCGCCTGCCAGCGGCGCGGCATCGCCCTGTTCGTGCTGCCGCCCAGAAGCCCCAAATATAACGGCTGCGTGGAGCGCGCCAACGCGGCCGGCCGCTACGAGTTCCACCAGTTCTACGACGGCGAGCTGAGCGTGGGCGCGCTGAACGTCGAGCTGGCCGAATTCGAGCGCTTCTACAACGCCTATCGCCCGCATCAGGCGCTCGGGCAAACAACGCCCATGCAGGCGTATAATGAAAACTTCGACCAAGGCGCACTTGCCGCCTGAAAAGTCTTTGCAGAAACTAAAACTCTCCGGCATGGCCTTCAGGTCCGCGCAAGCGCCTGTTCCAATCGGACCATGTCGCCATCCTTGTCTAGCACGTCGAACCCCGGCCGCTTGGCCTGGCGGAACAGCTGGCGGACCTCGGACTGCCGCGCCGGCTCTTCGCTGCATGGCTTGCCTTGCGCCGCCATCGCGTAGACGATGCGCGCGCGCTGGCCTTGAACGCTGGCAGAACCTGCTCTCGCCGGGCAGCATGGAAAAATCCGGTCCTACCGCCGAGAAGACCGCCGGCATCGCCTCGGCGGCGATCGACGGGACCGCCGCCAGGTCCACGCCGAAGGCGCGCCGCATCGCCTCGCGCATCCGCCGCTCCCAGCCAGGCTTTTCGCCTTCGCCGGCAAGTCGCTCGGCCGCGGCGAGAATGCTTTGCTCCAGCCGCTCGATCCGGCCGCTGCGGCGCCGGCAGCTTTCGCGCGCCAGCTCCAGGGACGGCAGATGCTCGGCGCGCCGGTTGCCGGCCGGGGCCGCGGCAATCGCGCCTTCTTCGGCCTCGGCGCGCCGGTCGCGCAGCTTGGCCAGGCGGGCGCCGTCGCGCTCGCCCGCAGCGATGGCCCGGATGATCCGCAGGCCGGTCTTGCCGCCGATGTCGCTGAGCGCCGAATCGAGCTCCGGGTTCATCTGCGCCGGCGCCTTTTGCATGCGCCGCGCGCAGCCCGGCCGGATCGGCCAGCCCGGCCTCGAAGCCGCGCTGCTCCAAAACCTCATAGGGCGCGATCCGGCAGACTCCGGTCGACTCCGGCGCGACCTGGCGGACCGAATGCGCCTCCAGCCAGTCGGCCAGCCGGTGCAACTCGCCCGTCGTCGCGCCGAACGACTCCGCCGGCTGCTCGCCTTGCCGGCCGCCGGCAAGGCGGATGTCCTTGGCGATATCGGTGCCGGCGCTGTCCGGATAGACCGCCGCAACCCTGGCTTTGCTTGCTCCGCCCATGCTGCAATCTCCTCGTCGGCCGCTCAGCAGATGCGATGCGCCGAACGCTCGCATCCATGCCGGACCAGTCTTTGCAGCGGGGTCGCCCGGCGCCGCCAATGACGGGACGGCGCGCGCAGCGGACCAGACCCGTATTCGGGATCAAGGTCTCCGGAGCGCATATCGGCCTCTTGTTCGGCACATCCATTCCACCCAAAATCCGCGTTAGAGATTTTTTTGGGGCGGATTTTGCCGAAATCCGGGGCGCGGAGAGATGTTGGCGCTCGCCGCGGCGATGCCGGGCGGGCTTGCGGGCGGGACGCGGCCGGAAAGGGCGGAGGAGCGGAACCGGGGCGAAAGATCAATGACAGTCCGCAACGCGCCGGGACGCAGCCGGTTTTTTTGTCGTGCGCGCGATGCTTTTTTTTTGCGTTTCCGGCGGCTACGGCGCCAGGGCCATCGCCCGGATCATGCCGATGGCGTCGCTAAGCCGCCGCGCCGCCCGCGCGTCGCACAGCTTCAAGGCCCGGCCTCGGGCATGGCGCACGATCTTGCCCGCCCTGCAGTAGAGCCGCCGGCGAAAGGTCTCGATGCGCATCGACTCGCAGCTCGCGTCCAGCACGTGGCGCATCAGCGCGAACAGGTTGAAGGCGAGCATGCACAGCATGAAATGCAGCGCGTTGGCATGGAAGTCGCTGCACGGGGGATGCGCCGCGCCGAAGCCGCTGCGAAGCTCGCGGATGCGATTTTCGGAGTCGTCGCCCCTGCGGCTGCATCAGCGGACCGCCCGCGAGTCGCTCCGCCGGCAGAAGCTGGTCGCCAGCGCCCGGTAGATGCAGCCGCCCTGCGACAGGGTGTCGCCGGCCTGCGGGCAATCGAGCTCGAGCTCCTGCTGGCCGGATTTTCTAAGCCGCTGCACCACCGCCGCGAACGCTTCGGGCGTGTCGTTCATCGAGTGCAGGAACCGCGCCGTCTGCTGCGCAAGGCTCGCCGTCCCGTCGCGCTCGATGAAGGGCTGCCGCCGCGACTCGTCCAGCGCCCCGGTCTGCCCGGCCACGCTCGCGTCGAGCCTGGCGCGGATCGCGTAGCCGATTCCCCGGCTCGTGAAGCGGTTGATGATCCTCGCCTGATACCCCGCCGCGTCGATGCGGGCGCGATGCGCCTCGGCGCCCTTGGGCAGGGCGCGCTCGCACTGGCGGATGAACTCGCAGTTGCGCGCGTTCGGCGAGACCGGGCCGCCCCTGAACTCCGCCGCCACCGCCATGCCGGTCTCGGCGATATGGCCGACGATCGGCATGTAGCCCCGCTCCTTCTTGTACGTGAACTCCGCCGAAGACTTCTCGCAGCGCCGCGGTCGCGTCGATGTCCAGGGCCGCCCTTTTCCGATGGTGCAGCGCGACCGCCAGCAGCCGGCGGTCCGCCAGCTGCAGGGCATGCAGCGTACGGCGCTGCGCTCCGCAGCGCCGCAGCCACCGGCCCAAGGCATCGTCGCCCGGCAGCCGGCGGATGCCGAGCAGCTCCAGCAGCGGCCGCTCCTCGCGCAGCTGCGCCACTCCGCTCAGATGCCGCGAGCCCTCGTGCATCATCAGCATGAACGTCGTCAAATACGCCCCCGGGCGCAAGCCGCGGTTGCTGCCCGGCTCCGGCATCAGCCGCTCGAAATGGGTGTCGAGCCCCAGCTTGCGGATCAGCTCGGCGAGCGCCGCCAGGCCGCTTCGCGAAGCCGATTTGTCTTTCGTGGTCGAAATCTTGTATGATTGGATGTCCATAAAGCCTTGCTCCGATCGGGTCCGCCCAACGGGTGAAATTTTGTTTGATCTAAAACCCCCATTATGCAAGGCTTTATCCCCTTTTGCAGCCACCCTAACGCGATTTTAAGGTTCCAAGGCATGCATGCCCCCTGTTTCTAAAGTCGATGGCGGCCCCGCGCCGCGGGGCTAGAGGGCTCATATGCATTGAACCCGTACAATCAATTGAAAAACCGGCTGACGATCGCATAGAATGGGGGCATGGAAGAATCCACAGGTCAAGAACAGGCAAAAGACCTTGCCGGGTTGAAGAAACAGCACACCGTGCTGGAGGAACGAATGAACACGAAACAGGCTGAAACAGAATCGGCACTGGATCGGCTGCGGGCCGACATGGCCGACTGGAAAACCGACATGCAAGCCGACATGGCCAGACGTGATGCCGACATGGCTAAGCGGGATACCGACATGGCCAGGCGTGACAAGGACAACCTGCGCTGGCAGATCGGGCTGTGGGTGGCGGCGGTCGTCATTCTCGGCGTCATCATCCGGTGGCCGAGCGTCCCCGCCATCACAGGCTAAGGACTATCCCCTACTGCGACTGCCGCCTGTACCAGGCCAGCTCAAGGCCTGCAAGCGGAAGTCGGATATTCCAAGCTGAGCCGCTGCCGGGAAACTGCCGGACTGTCCGGGTTCAGATACATGCGGGACCGCCCGCTTCCTCCCGAAGGACGTAGTCCGAAGGGAGGAGGCGGGCGCGCGAAAAATTTTCAGGTAGCATAGTGCTTCACACAAATCCATCAGCCGAAAGGCGGGAGAGAGCACCATGCAAATCAAACATCCGCACCGCAAATTTTATCGCCTCGACGCGATCCGCGACGAACTTTCGCCGCAGGCCGCCGAGCGCTTCGACAGTCTCGCGCTGTTCGACCAGCTTCGCCTCGAGGGCGCAACCGAAGCGACCGCCCTGAAGGCGATCGGCTGCTCCCGGGCGACGCCCTGCCGCTGGAAGCGGCGCCTGCGCGAGCAGGGCGTCCGCGCCCTGGCCGACCGGTGCCGCCGCCCGCACCGGGTGCGGCAGCGCCAGTGGACCGCCGCCGAGCTCGAGCTGGTGCGCCAAACGCGGCAGCGCTTTCCGCTGTGGGGGCGCGCCAAGATCCGCGCCGTGCTGGCGCGCGAGCGCGGCTTCGCGCCCAGCGCCTCCACCACCGGGCGCATGATCTCCCGCCTGGTCCGCACCGGCCGGGCCGAGCCGGTCGCGTTCCATTACGGGCGCGTGAAACCCAAGCGGCGGCGCAAGTTCGACCGCCACGCCCGCCGCCGGCGCTACGGCGCCCGCGGGCGAAAGCCCGGCCAGATGGTCCAGATCGACCACATGAGCGTCGCCATCGAGGCCGGCTTCGCGGTCAAGGAGTCCGAGGCGGTGTGCCCGGTATCGAAGCTTTGCTACATGCGCGCCTACTCGCGCGCCACCGCCGCCTGCGCCTCGACATTCCTCGACCGCCTGATCCGCCAGGCGCCGTTCGATATCGAGTCGGTGCAGGTCGACGGCGGCAGCGAGTCCGTGGCCGAGTTCGAGACCGCCTGCCAGCGGCGCGGCATCGCCCTGTTCGTGCTGCCGCCCAGAAGCCCCAAGTATGACGGCTGCGTGGAGCGCGCCAACGCCGCCGGCCGCTGCGAGTTCCACCAGTTCTACGCCGGCGAGCTCAGCGTCGGCGCCCTGAACGTCGAGCGGCCGAATTCGAGCGCTTCTACAACGCCTACCGGCCGCATCAGGCGCTCGGGCAACGCACGCCCATGCAGGCGTATAATGAAAACTTCAACCAAAGCGCGCTTGCTGCCTAAAAAGTCTCATATGTATTGAACCAGTACACAGGATTGAAAAACCGGCTGACGATCGCATAGAATGGGGACATGGAAGAATCCGCGAGTCACGAACAGGCAAAAGACCTTGCCGAGTTGAAGAAACAGCACGCCGTGCTGGAGGAACGAATGAACACGAAACAGGCTGAAACAGAATCGGCACTGGATCGGCTGCGGGCCGACATGGCCCACTGGAAAACCGACATGCAAGCCGACATGGCCAGACGTGATACCGACATGGCCAGGCGCGACAAGGACAACCTGCGCTGGCAGATCGGGCTGTGGGTGGCGGCGGTCGTCATTCTCGGCGTCATCATCCGGTGGCCGAGCGTCCCCGCCATCACAGGCTAAGGACTATCCCCTACTGCGACTGCCGCCTGTACCAGGCCAGCTCAAGGCCTGCAAGCGGAAGTCGGATATTCCAAGCAAATAGAGGGGCCAGCTTGCTGATGCTTGCGCATCGTGTCCGCGACTGAAGCGCGCGGGTGACATGGTTGGGCCTGTACCTGTCACATCTTTTACCATTTGACTCTCGCTTTGTGCGCTTGCGGCGGAGTATCTGGACAACCTACTGGACGATGGTTGTGTCTATGCCTTTTCCTTTGCTGGCGGAACTGCTCTCGCTTTTCGCTCCTTAAAGGCTATGCGATATTTGAAACTGCTGTCGTCAAATGATGTCGCAAAGCTTTTGCAGTTCTGCCGGCATCCCGCTCGAGCAAGGCATTGACAATCTCGCGATGTTCTTCGAATGTTCTTTTACAGCTTATCCGGTGCTGAGAAGATATGAAACGTGCGCGCCACAGGCGGGCATTGTATGTTGCATGTATCTGGATCAGCGGTTCATTTCGTCCTGCCGCGACGGTCGCGGCGTGTACCGACATGTCGCGCTGAAAACTTTCTAGCGGCTCATCTTTGCTGTAGCGCTTGATCATCGCGTCATTCAAGCTCGCAATATTCTCCAGCTCCTGGTCAGTCGCATTTGCGCAGGCTAGTTCGCGGCCCAGTGCTTGCAGTTGACCTTGCGCACAAAGATAGTCGGCGATCTCGCCAAGCGTCGGATCTGCCAATCTTGGGCATCTGGACGGCGAATATTCGATGAGTCCCTCCCGTTCCAAATTGCGGACCGCCTCGCGCAGGGGTGTTCTGCTGATCCCGATCGATGCCGCGATTTCGCGTTCAGACAAAGGCATTCCGAGATAGTATTTTTCGAGCAGGACCCGGCTGCGCGGCAGATCGGCTATGTCTTCGCTCAAAGTGGTGCGCTTGCGAAGCGACGGATTGGAGGATCGAAGCTCGCTTAAGTCAAGCATGCCTGCTATCCGGCGGCGGATCAGTTGGAAGTTTCTTTCATTTATTTGAGAATCAGGGATCGAAGGCCGCACGTTTGCGATCAAGATGACGCTGTCATAAAGCTGTAGCTCAAGCGCTTTCCGGCCTCAGTGAGCCATAGCATCGTGGGCAATCGGTAGCCGGTGTTCAATATGTTTGGCATCTGTCTACGAAATTCACTCCAAGCACCACCTATTGCGAACCCCACGCTGCTCAACTCAACTATGGCTTCGTGAGCATCGCCGCCGCATTTTTGGTCTCGTTCAACACGAATGCTTGTTGTGTCTGATGTAATGGTTTTTCCATAGTGCTTCGTGGAGTCGACGCACTTTTTAGTAGACTCGGTTGATGTGGAAGCAACCCTATAGCCAACCCTCAAACCACTTGCTGGGATTGAATGGGCCGCACCTATGATCTTAACGCTGAAAGTCAGGTGATTACCAGAAATATCTGTTCCATTCGGATCAGCTACTATCGTCATTTTTCCTTGCGGAATGTCTGGAGCAAGACTTTGCGCTACGGCATCATTTGACCATGCCTCCAACGCGATCAATAGCACGGCAAATAAGGGGGGGGGGGGGTGAATTTCGTCAACTGTTTCATTGTTTTCTCTGGGTAGTGTCCCAGTTTGAAAATCGCCAAGACGCATGGCAGGACAGGGCGGCCGCGGGGCCGCCCTGTATCCGGGATGTTCCGCGACATTCCACTGGTATCCGGTGCCAGCTTGACGCCGTCGCGCGGCCCGCGCTCCCGATGACCGGATGGATCAGATGGATCAGCTGTCGAGGTTCGGACACTTCCAATGCTTCCTGGCCGCTTGGCTCCCCGTAGTCTGGCCGGCGAGGACCCGGGTTCCGCCCCTAGTGCCGTTGCACATGCAGTCCGCAACGTCCTGCCGGGTGCGGGCCACCGCAAAGCACCCGGTGCGGTTGAACTTGAAAGGGTCGGACGGGGTGCCGACAGACTGGCTGCCGTCAGGCTTCAAGTTCTGCTCCGCGTTCGAGAACTCGCCGCGGGTCTTGAAGCAGGCGCGGCTTATGAACGAACCCTCGCTCATCAATCCAACAACGTACCGGGTACTCTTATCCAGGGAGAAGGTGACAGTCTTAGCTGTTGAGGGAGTGCTGCTCGTGATCGTTCCAAGCGACCGGGTTTCAGCCGCAGCCGAACCGCCGCTCTCGTTTTTCATCACTCCTACAGAAAGCGGAATGCCTTCAGGCGGAACAGCAGTACCAAAGGCACTAGTATACTGGGCAGCTGAAATTGGCGGCATGGATAATGTGAGACTGTTTGCTATGCTGGATGGTAAGAAAATTGCTATCGAATTCAGCTCGCTCATGCCACCGTCTGTGCAGGCATCCGGGCCGATGGTCGCCGGAATGACCAGCTGCGCCTGCACCGGGGCCGCAAGCGCCGCCAGCAGCAGGACTGTCAGTTTAGCGAGGGAGGGGGGGGGTGAGTAATTGCTTCATTGTGTTTTCCTCATGGTTGCATTTTCCTTCATTATACCAGTTTTCCTGTCAAAAATAGGCAAACTTTCAAACTGAGCAACTACCGAAAATTTGAAAATTGCGTCTATTTGTCGGCTATGCATTATCATTCAATGCTGGTGAAATTATATTGAATTGACACTACGATACAGGAGTAAGACAGTGAAAAACCAAAAAAACCAAGCAAATTCCGAAGAAATTGGGTATCACAACCTCGACGGGGCAGGCAAGTCACTGGTCGAGCGCTCTGTCAAAGGTGGCTACACGCGCCGCGATGCCTTGAAAGTCATGGCAGCTACCGGCGTTTCCATGACCGCAGCATACAATCTGCTGGCATCCGGCCGCGAGGCAGTTGCATCAACGCCAAAGCAAGGTGGCATGGTTCGAGCGGCGGTCAGTGTGCATGGTCCTGGCGACACCCTTGATCCAAATCTGTTCACATCCGCGATCGACTACACGCGCGCTCGCGCGCACTACAACGCCCTTTGCCAGCTGGATGAAAATCTATCTGCTCAGCCGGAACTTGCTGAGTCGTGGAGTCCAAGCGCAGATGCGAAGGAGTGGACTTTCAATCTGCGAAAGGATGTCCATTTTCATGATGGCTCTCCGCTAACTGCAGAAGATGCGCTTTGGAGCATGAACCGTCACATCGCCGAAGGGTCGACTTCGGTTGTGAAGGATATTTTTTCGTTTGTTGACAGATGGGAGAAGGTTGGTCCCCATCAGATCAAGGCAGTACTAAACACGCCGAATTCAGATTTGCCGACTCTTCTTGGTGGAGTCTATCAGATGAAGGTGATCAAGGATGGCACTGAGGGCGATGGCAACGGGACTGGTCCGTTCATTATGCAGGATTTCCAGCCTGGTGTTCGTTCGCTGAGCACAAGAAACGAAGACTACTGGCGTGCGCCGGCTCCGCTTGATGCTGTAGAGATATTCGCGATCACCGATGCGGTTGCACGTGCCAATGCGGTCATAGCAGGAGACGTGCATATGATTTCCGATGTCGAACCGCGGTCAATCAGGCAGATCGACGAATCGAAAGACGCGGAGATGATATCGATTCCCGCTGGAGCTTGGAACGGCATTTGCGCACTGAAGACTTCAGAGCCGGGCAGCAATGGCGATTTCGTCAAAGGCCTGCAATACATTCAGGATCGCGAGCGAATCGTTAATCGAATTCTAAAAGGACATGGATCAGTGGGCAACGATCAGCCAATCAACCCGGCCTATGGCGCAGATTACTGTCATGAGTTGCCAATCCGAGAATTTGATCCAGACAAGGCCAAGTGGCACCTAGATAAGTCGGGCTATACGACCGCGGAATGCTATGTTGCGCCGGTGGGTTCAGGGATCGAGGAGACTTGCTTGCTGATGCAGACAAATTTGGCTAAAATCGGATTCGACTTGAAGATCAAGAAGGTCCCGAATGATGGCTACTGGGGTTCTGTCTGGAGAGTCGAGCCGTTAAATGTTACGAGCTGGAACATGCGCCCGACCGTGAACTCGATGCTTGCGCTTGCGTTTGCGCCCGGAGCGGCATGGAACGATACCTATTGGGACAATGAGCGAATGGGCGAGCTTTTGAAGCTTTCATTGGCGGAGCTTGATCCTGACAGGCGGCATCAGATGTATTGCGAAATGCAGACGCTGGTCCACAATGAAAGCGGCATGGTTATTCCGATGCATTTGAATGTGCTGGATGCGATTCGCACGAATGTGCGTGGTGTTCCGAAAACGCCGCTTGGAAATCTTGGGTCTTCCGATTTCCCAGAATGGGTATGGCTGGATGAATGATTGATTTTCGATGAGTCGATCGACTGCCAAGTTGGCGGCGCGATAATCAGAAACCTGACTAAGCTCACGAATTGGCGAACTGTAAGACCGAAATGAGTGAAACGGTGTAGCCTGTTGGTTGCACCGTTTTGCTTGGTGCAAATTCCTTTTTGTGACTGAGTGCTATCCGAATTGTTGGGTTCGGTCAAGGGTGTGAAAAAGATCATTCAAGCCGAATTTACCCCACGGTGTTCCGAGGCCGCATTGGATAAATTGGGCAAAGTCATGACGACCTGGATGAACTGTTGGGCAGTTAACGCAATCCATCAAAATCAGCGTCGACCGGGTCTCCTAGGGGATGCATGTTCCGATATACGCCCTTTTCGAGAATATTGAAGTGGGGCTACCGTGAAAGAGTGTCTTAAGGGTTATCGCGAGGTGAGGAAGTGGCAGGTGAATGCTGTCTTAAAATGTGAAGTCGAATCGCTAAAGGTGCCTTGCTGAAGAACAAAATCCTATTTGCACCGAACTGCTCGCCTATGGCCTGGTCATCTTGCAACTGCGTTTGCTTGAAGTGCTGGCCTTTTTCATATTATCGATTCCAGTTGCTTGACGCTTTGTCTCTTATCGCTCTGCGGTTGTGCTTTCTTATCTATGACGGCATGCGTATAAGGCATTTTTGTATTTGTTAAGCACTTGAAACCTTGTCTTTATTTATTCAATTTTTGCCTCGAAATAATGTGCTGTGAAATTTGCTGCAAGCGTAGCGCGCAGGCGCGTTCAGTCCTATCCCGAATCACGGGGCATCGCTTGAAGACGGATTGGATCAAACTGTCTGGAGCGGTCGCGTATCAAGTGCCAGCTTTGCAAAGCACTTTGCTATCGGTTGCGGCTGTCGTGCCGGACAAACTCGCCAGTGCTGGTCAGCCGCTGGCAGACTGTACATATCAGACAATGAGCGAAAGGGGATGGGAATAGAAGCGGGGATTGACATTGCCGCTGAGGAGCGGGCTCTCATCCTCGCCTTGCTCGAGCGCTATCTTCCGGGCACTGCCGCCTGGGCCTACGGCTCTCGCGTGAAGTGGACCTCGAGTCCGAAGTCGGATCTGGATCTGGTGGTATTCGCCGGCTCTGCGCAATCGCGGCAGGTCGGCGACCTGCGCGAAGCGCTGGAGGAGAGTGACCTGCCCTTCCGGGTGGATCTGTTTGTCTGGGACGAGGTGCCGGAGTCTTTCCGCGAAACCATTCTTCGAGAGCATGTCGAACTGACACGAAAAAATGCGAGGCCCAGTGATCCGGCTTCGCCAGCTTGGAAGCGGGTCAATCTAGGCGAAGTAACCGATCTGACACTTAGCAGCGTCGACAAAAAATCCAAGGAAGATGAAAAACAGGTTCGACTTTGCAACTACATGGATGTCTACAACAACCCGTTTATACGTCATGACATGGATTTCATGGCTGCGACTGCCACTGCAAATGAAATAAAGAAATGCACCTTGCTTCCCGGCGATGTTGTCATAACGAAGGATTCAGAGAAATACGATGACATTGGAGTGCCAACACTGATCAAAGACAAGATTGATGGGCTGGTTTGCGGCTATCACCTGGCCATCCTCCGTCCGAAAGCATCAAAAATCGACGGCGCATTTCTGTATTACGCCCTGACTAACGATGATGCCAAGCAACAGTTCCATTCTTTTGCGAATGGAATTACTAGATTCGGATTGCGAAAAAACGATATCGGGCTCGTTGAAATTCCTTTCCCTAGTTTGCCTGAGCAGCGCGCCATCGCCCGCATGCTCGGAACTCTTGACGACAAGATCGAATTGAACCGGCGCATGTGCCGGACCCTGGAGGAGATGGCCCGCGCCCTGTTCAAGTCGTGGTTCGTCGATTTCGAGCCGGTGCGCGCCAAGATGGCGGGCAAGGACCCCGGCCTGCCCCGGCATCTGGCGGACCTGTTCCCCGACCGGCTGGTCGATTCCGAGCTGGGGAAGATTCCACAAGGCTGGAGGGTTTACCGTCTGGAAGAATTAGCAAACCATCACACTTCTTCTGTTAACCCATCGGAGACACCGAAATGCTATTTCGAACATTTCAGCATTCCAGCTTTCGACAAGAATCGAACACCGGCCGTTGAAATTGGGAACAAAATCAAGAGCAACAAAACGGCTGTGCCTTCGGGCGCAGTATTTTTGTCTAAATTAAACCCGCATATTCCCCGTATTTGGTTGCCGAATAAAGCCAAAAATCACAAACAAGTTTGCTCGACCGAATTCTTGGTTTTTACGCCGCATAATTTAGGCTCTCGCAGTTTACTGTTTTCGCTTTTTTGTAGTGAAAAGTTTCATAACATGTTTCAAACCATGGTTACGGGAACTTCAAAAAGCCATCAGCGCGTACCGCCTGAACCAGTGAAGGCTAGTTATGTGATATCAGGAAATAAAAAAGTGTTCGGTAAATTTGATAGCATCGCTACGCCGATGCTTGAACAAGTTATCGACTACCGCACTCAAGCAAAAACACTTGCAATTATTCGCGACATATTGGTTCCGCACCTGATATCGAAAGATAAACTAGCCGCATCGCTTTGACCAAGAATTAAATTTCCTAATTGCCACTTAGCATAGCCATGTTCCAGGAGTCTCTCATGCATCAGCAAAGGCTCTCAGGGCAACACGGGTAAGCCTTGGGATCATTGTCTGCAAGGCGATATCGGCGGTTGAATTGGTATTCGAGTTCCGCGTGTTAGCTCTGTTCGAACAAGTGGTAGCTGGAGCGCAATGCTCGCCTTCAAAGTGCCGCTCCCACCTATAGATGTTGCAATTGAATTTCAACAACTTATGCAACCATTACTGGATCGCTTGATCGCAAACGTTCATGCCTGTCAAATGCTGACGCAAATTCGCAACGCTCTCATTGATAAATTGATTTCGGGCGATGTTCAACTGACAAATGCCACTAGCCATGATAAGAAAAGCTCTTGTAGAAAATAAATTTATAAGTAATTGATTTTATTTTATAAGAAATCTATATTTCTATGAATTTCAGCTAAATTGCCGATTTATTCGGTGTCTGGAAAATCCACCGGCAGTGAGCATAGGTAGTGGCGTATCGATGGTATCGAAAACTTGTAGTGATATGGCAGCTTTGCTACCGGAGCCAGCAATCCTGCATGCAAGGTTTTACTCAGGAAGTTGTCGAATGACACCTGCGCTGGTGCCAGTGTTGATGCTGCAAGATGCCTGAGCGTCTCTTCAGATAGGATGCCGTCGCGGTCGGATGCAACTAGGGCAAACTTTTTATACAAAGCGGGAAACCTGTCGCCGGCGGCAAGTCTCCTAGTGTAATAGTCGTTTTTTCGCTCCTCTCCTTTCGCCAGTGCTTGCTCAAGCAGATGCCGTTCCAGTCGCCCGTCATGGGAGCGAATTACTCGGCCTGCGGCCACCCCGACCCGGTTGATGTGTTGCGGCCATCCCTGCGACGACTTGGCCAGTGCATCGACCCAGACCGTCTTTTCGCCATCCGTGCCAATATAGTAGGTTTCGAGCATGCGTTTCAATGAATCGGTCGTATCTTTCAGCGAAAGGGGCTCTAGAATCTATGATTCGTTCGTCGGGAAGCCTCGACAAGCCGCATTGCTTCAATACTGCCTCTGTATTGCTTAAACCAAAAAAACGCTGTAACAAGATCAATGCCCTGAGCGTCCCGATGAAGACAGTCAAGAACGTCACGGGTTGCACTTTCGACCGGCGTGTTCTGAGCTTCATCCACAAACACCACAAGACGGATATTTTCAAGCAATTGAGCGGCTTTCAAAAAAACCGCCCCTGCTCGCATCGCAGAAAATGAACGATCATTATCGCCAGATTTGCCGCCGCCCGCGAATCCTGCTATTTGAATGCCTCGTTCCAATAAATTCTCATACAATTTTTCGCCGAAGCTCAGCAATTTATCTAGCTTTCGGGATGTTGTATCTGGGTCGATTTCTGAAAGCCTCTGACTTTCCTTGTTTGCCGCGCCAACCAAATATAGAATGACATCATCCGGCGAAGCTAATGATCCGGGCGGAATTGAGACCGCAACCCAAGGGTCATCGGGTGTGGAATGCTGTCTGATCGCCTCCATGCACTCCTGCATCAATGCAGATTTTCCTGCTCCCGGCGCACCTTGGAAAATTAATGTGCCGCCGCCGACGCGTCCGTAGCTTAAGGCTATCATCGCCTCGCGAAAAACTTCATATTCATAATCGCGCCCGCAAAAAAAGCTTCACGCCCTACTTCGGCGCGGTCGGGTTGGACTAGCCAAACCTTCTCAGGCAAAGGGTCGACTGGTGGTGGCTTGGGAAAAGCTTCCTGGTTCACTTGACGCGGTTTGACATGAAATTTATGAATGTGGTTTTAACACGACGCAATAAAGATCGAATTTAACCCACGGAACATTTTACCCTCTCGCAGTCGATGCCTGACGGACGACCATGATGCAGGAAGAGTATCACCAGGCGATTGGAATGGCCGCATTCATAGAAGGAATCGGGACTTAGGAGCTTGAGGGAAAGATGGTCAGACGCTATACCGAACGGTGCTCGAAACTGTCGGATGCGATCAGGCTTTCGAAAGTCGAGATCGGCTGATAGGTCAGGCGAGCTAGCCTGCAAGTGTGAGGATGGAGGCCGCCGCAAGCGCTGAAGCACATGTACGCCCTCCTGAGTGGGGCTACACTGGGAGCGGGAGCGGGCATTCGGCCATCTGATAGCGCCTTGCGGAGACATTCGTGGACGGTTTGCGCTATCGCGGGCGCATGCGCCGTGCGCGCAGTACGCTCTGCCACGGCAACTAAAAGCGCACGCTGGCAACCGGTCCGCTACAGCGGCAAGCCGCACCGCATCGCTGCATCCTGCCCATGCCGACCGGTTTTCGTGCCGTGCGCCGATTGCGTCGAATCCCAGAATCCGTAGCTTTGCCGGGCTTGAAGTTCAGCCGATCTTTCCATTTTTCAGATTTGGCAATCAACCTAGACACTGCTCCAAGCGCACTTAAAACCACGCAGGAAAATTTGCAATAGCAGTGACATGAAGGTGAAGAAAAATAAAATTCGGTGCTAATGGTTTCGGCAATCATTTTCGTTGAACAAGCCAATTTTTCAACCCTTCAAATTTGACTTTGCAAGCGGATTCGCTCTCATTTTTTTGCTTCGGGTAAATGAATGCTGCTGGCTGGACGAATCTTCGATACAATAATGGTGACTTAAGCGCAATAATAGCCGATGCCGCACCATTTAGACTTGAACCGCTCGATTCCTATCTTAGGCGACCCACCGTGTGGCGGTATGGTTTGGACGGTGCGGACAACCGATTAAGGATCGGTAGTGCGTCGTTCTCGACAATCGCGCAAGCGCGCATCCCAAGCTGACAAAATTCAGCAACTGCCTTTTGGACAGGTGCGCAATCCCTATCCGCCGCTCGAAATCCTCTCTCAAGAAAGCGTCGATCGGATCCATGATGCCTCCTTGTCCATACTGGAGGAAATCGGGGTCAATTTCTTGCTCGACGAGGCCCGCGAGATTCTTCGTAAAGCCGGGGCTGAGGTGCGCTCAAATGATCCGAGGGTTCGATTCGATCGCGGCCTAATTGATGAAGCGATCAGCCATGCTCCTAAGGAATTCGTGCTGCATGCGAGAAACCCGCAAAGGAATCTTCGTATCGGAGGCAGCTGGCTGGCGTTTTCGACAGTAGCCGGACCTCCAAATGCAAGTGACGTGATAAAAGGAAGGCGGTCTGGCAATTTCAAAGACTATTGCGATTTTATTCGGCTGGCGCAAGCGGTCAATATTGCTCAGGCGATACCGGGTCATCCGGTCGAGCCAATCGAACTATCCGCGGCCACCAGGCACCTCGATACTGCACGAGCCACGGTGACATTGACCGACAAGGTCTACCGATGCTACTCGCTCGGACAGGAAAGGGTGCTAGACTTGCTTGAGATAACCCGCCTGAATCGGGGAGTTGATGATGAGCAGCTCGTGCGCGAGCCAAGCGTTTTTACCGTAATCAACGCCAATTCCCCTTTGCAGTTCGATATCCCGATGCTTTGGGGGATCATCGAACTCGCCAGACTAAAACAGGCAATCATCATTACGCCGTTTACGCTCGCTGGTGCAATGGCGCCGATTACACTGGCCGGAGCTATAACGCAGCAGAATGCCGAAGCGCTGGCTGGAATTGCGTTTACCCAGCTGGTCAATCCGGGTACGCCGGTCATGTATGGCGGATTCACTTCGAATGTCGACATGCGCACTGGCTCGCCTGCCTTCGGTACGCCAGAATACGTCAAGGCCACATTAATCGGCGGTCAATTTGCTCGCCGCTACGGGGTGCCTTATCGGTCTTCCAATGTCAATGCATCGAATGCGCCTGATGTGCAGGCAGCCTACGAATCGCAAATGTCGATCTGGGCCGCCACGATGGGACATGCGAACCTCACTCACCATGCGCTTGGCTGGCTCGAAGGAGGTCTTTGCGCCTCATTCGAAAAATTCATCATCGATGCTGAAATGCTTCAAGCGATGGTCGAAGTGCTCAAGCCGGTAGCTGTGGACGAGGCATCGCTCGGGCTCGATGCGATCCGTGAAGTAGGGCCAGGCGGGCACTTTTTCTCGGCCGCGCACACCATGGAACGTTATCAGGACGAGTTCTATCAGCCAATTCTTTCGGATTGGCGCAATTTCGAGACTTGGTCGGATGATGGATCGGTTGACGCGACCGAACGAGCGCATCGCATCTGCAAATCGCTGCTTGAGCAATACGAGCCGCCGCCAATTGAGCATGATCGAGTGGAGGCTATTGATCGTTTCGTCGCCATTCGAAAAGAGCAAGGCGGCGTTTCGCTGTCGTAGAGATGATGGCCAAACTTCAAGGCATGACATTACAGGTCGCTAAGGCGCAAAAGAATAGGCTAAACGGGCTGGTTGTTCAAGTGTTTGGACGACGGTAGACTCTGTCAGCGCTTTTATGCGCTCCACCTTTGGACGATGCCGGCCCATATGAAGATGCAGTCTTAACATTCGGTCTGTTCATATCGTGATTTGTTTTAGCTTCGCGATATATAATTTGCCGAAAGGGTAAAGCTGTGCCGGTAAAAATCTACCACAACCCACGATGTTCAAAGTCGCGTCAGACTCTTCAGCTTCTACGCAGCAGAGGCATCGAACCTGAAGTTGTCGAATATCTCAAGACTCCGCCAACCCGCGAAGAATTGAATGATTTGCTCCAAATGCTTGATCTTCGGCCGAGAGACTTGATGAGAAAGCGCGAGGCGCCGTATGCTGATATGAATCTTGCCGATCTCGGATTGGATTGCCAGCGGCTTGTCGAAGCTATGGTCAGCAATCCGATACTCATCGAGCGGCCGATTGTCGTCAGCGGCGAGGCGGCCCGAATCGGAAGGCCCCCAGAGCGGGTTCTTGAAATCATCTAGAACAGCGCGGCAGCATGTCCCCTTGATCAAGCCCATTATTGGAAAATGCAATCCTTCGACTTGGTCGAGGCGTCCATGGCTGTTCGCACCTAAGAACTGCCTACCGGTACCATGACAAATGCTAAAATCTATCGAGCGACGAAATATATCGCCAACTTGGCGCACGATTTTCTGGCGGCAAAGTTCCCATGCTGATAGATGATGCGGTTCAAGTGCGGGACACCATCGCAATCATGGAATGCCTGGGTGAGCGATTTCCTCATTGCGCAGCGAAGCCCCAGTGAACATACGCAACCGTTTTTCGCAATACCGGTTAAGTGATGCTGCTGTTGCTGATATTAATCGAATTGAGGCGATTTGGCTATACTGCCGCGGGCGATTGGCCGACAACGGGCCGTGGCTATTCGGCCGGTTCAGCATCGCCGACGCAATTTTTGTGTCGTTGCCGAGCTGTATCAGCAATGCATTCGCGAGCAGACTGTGATGCGAGCAATGCTCGCTTTACTACCGTGCGCCCGGCTGTTTTTTGCTTTGAATATGCGTCTTTTTTGTATTTCATGCGTACCGGCAAGGGTAGTGCGCTTGCCGGTAGCGGAGTCAAGATGAGAGGTTTTACGCCATCTTCCCAAAGTGCTGGTGATGCTCCTTTTTAGCTGCCTCGCATTCTAATTGTTGGCATCATTTGTCTGGAGCCGTTCGCGCCAACCTCTACAGGAGCAGTTTTTTGATTAATACCGCACATACAGTCGTCATCGGCGGCGGAGTTGCCGGATGCAGCGTAGCCTATCACCTGACCAAGCAAGGCGGCAAGGATATCGTGCTGCTTGAGCGATCCGAATTGACCTCCGGGTCGACTTGGCACGCGGCAGGGAATACTCATGTACTGCAAGATAACGCCAATCTGTCCAAGCTGCACCACTACACGATCACGCTGTATCCGGAACTGGAAGAAGAAACTGGCCAGTCCTGCGGCGTGCATCCGGTCGGAGGCATCTATCTTGCCACAACCCAGGAGCGATACGACCAGATACGCATACAAAGCTCCAAAGCGAAATATCTCGGCCTTGAGTTTGCCGAGATTTCGCTTGACGAAGTTCGCCAAATGAACCCATTGCTCAAACTAGACGATGTCTACGGCGCGATGTGGGAGCCGAACGAAGCGCACATCGACCCCAGCGGCGTGGCAAACGCCTATGCGGCGGGCGCGCGCAAGCGCGGAGCTAAAATCTATCGAAATTGCCCAGTCACTGCGACCACTGCGATGCCCAGCGGCGGGTGGATCGTCGAGACGCCGCAAGGAACGATTGCCGCTGACCATGTCGTCAATTGTGCAGGTCTTTGGGGACGCGAAGTCGGCAAGCTGGCGGGACTGAATTTGCCGCTAATGCCGATCGAGCATCAGTACTTTGTTACAGAGAGCATCCCCGAAATCGAAGCGCTGGGTCGCGAATTTCCGTTGATCCATGACAATGACGGCGAATACTACATGCGCCAAGAGGGCAACGGCCTGCTGGTCGGGGCATATGAGCGCGAAGGTAGACACTGGGCGGTCGACGGAACCCCGCTTGATTTCGGGCACGATCTGCTACCCGACGACCTCGAGCGCATTGGCGACAACGTTGCCCGCGCGATGAACCGGATGCCATGCCTCGAAACTGCCGGCATCAAGCGCGTCGTGAACGGCCCGATGATTTGGACTCCAGATATCCTGCCGCTATTCGGGCCTGTGCCTGGATTGGCAAACTATTTCATCATCGGCGGATTGATCCCAGGCTTCAGCATTGGCGGTGGACTGGGCAAAATGATGGCAGAATGGATTCTAGACGGGCAGCCAAGTCTTGATCTATGGCCTATCGATGTCGCAAGATATGGCGACTGGGTCACTCCCGACTACGTGCTTGACACCACGATGGACAACTATGGCTCGCGTTTTCGGATTTTCTTTCCCTACGAAGAGCGCACTGCAGGACGTCCGGTGCGTACACGTCCGGCTTACGAGCACCAAAAGACGAATGGGGCGTTTTTTGGCGCCCAATTTGGATGGGAAGTTCCGCTTTGGTTTGCGCCTGAGGGCACCGAAGCGGTCGAGACATTCTCTTTTCGCCGTACCGAGTCATTTGATCCTGTCGGACAAGAGTGCCGCGCACTCAGAGAAGCGGCCGGCTTGCTTGAGACATCTGCCTATGCAAAGTATATCGTTCGAGGACCTCGCGCCAAGGAATGGCTTGATCGGCTGAGCGCGAACCGTCTTCCCCGTCTTGGCCGCATGGCGCTTGCGCCGATGCTGCATGAACGAGGCGGAGTCGTTGCGGACTTTACCGTTGCCCGAATGAAGCAGGATGAATTTCTGCTGATCGGCGCAGGGGCGGCTGAGCGCAATCATTGGCGCTGGTTTCACAAGAACTGGTTCGCATCGGGAGTCGAGTTTTGCAATCTGTCAGAGGAGTACGCCGGCTACTCAGTATCGGGTCCGCACTCGCGCGCGATCATGCAGCGGGTAACCGGCGAGAACCTCTCCGCCGAAGCGTTTTCGTTCATGAGCATGCGCGGGGTGAGCATCGGTTCGGCCAAAGCGCTCATGGCGCGGGTTGCATTTACCGGAGAACTGGGCTACGAAATCTATTTTCCGGCTGAGCGCCAAATCGAAGTGCGAGACATATTGCTGAGCGAAGGAGCCGACCAAGGACTTCGCGAAGTCGGGTCGCGCGCATTGCTTTCGCTTCGGCTTGAGAAAGGCTACGGAAGCTGGAGCCGCGAATATACGCCTGAGTACAATCCATTTGAATCGCTTCTGGATCGCTTCGTAAAATTCGACAAAGGCGAATTCATCGGCCGGGAGCATCTGCTCAGCGTGAAAGATGTTGACCGCAATTGGACCTTGACGTGCTTCAGCGTAGATGCCGACGAAGCGGATGCGGTTGGTGGCGAGCCGATTGTCTGCGATGGCAAAGTCGTCGGCATCGTCACCTCGGCCGCTTTTGGCCACACAGTTGGCAAGAGCATCGCTCTAGGCTACATTCCGCCAACTGCGGTCCGTCAAGATAGCGAATACAGCATTGAGATTATTGGCCAGCCCAAGCAGGCAATCATTGAGCCCGAGCCGCTCTATGACCCCAAAGGATTTCGCATGCGGGGCTAGCCGAAATTTAAAACACAAACCAAGTTGAACTTTCAAAGAGACTCAGCCGATGCCAAGCAAACCGATTAGCCGTTATCCAATCCCCGACATCCAGAACTTGCCTGAAGAAATTCGCGAGCGCATCCTTGCCGTCCAGGAGAAGGTCGGTTTTGTTCCCAATGTGTTTCTTGCTCTGGCGCATCGGCCGGACGAGTTCCGTGCGTTCTTTGACTATCACGATGCGCTAATGGAAAAAGCTAGTGGACTCACCAAAGCGGAACGCGAGATGATTGTTGTCGCCACATCCGGGGCGAACAATTGCCAGTATTGCGTTGTTGCCCATGGAGCGATATTGCGAATTCGCGCTAAAGACCCTCTGGTCGCCGACCAGGTCGCGATCAATCATAGAAAATCGGATATTACTCCCCGCCAGAGGGTGATGATTGATTTCGCGATGAAGGTTGCGCTCAACTCTAAAGCGATCGAAGAGGAGGATTTTCGAATGTTGCGTGATGCCGGGTTCGAGGATGAAGATGTTTGGGATATTGCCGGCATTTCAGCGTTTTTCGGAATGAGCAACCGGATGGCCAACTTCCTTGATATGCGTCCTAATGACGAGTTCTACACCATGGGGCGGGATCCCAGCTGAACTGAGTTCGATGATGCCGCATGGCATCCGGCCCCGATTTTGAGCGGCGGCTCAGTTTGAAAATGGGCCCGTTCTGCAGGAGCCAAAGCTATTATAATAACCTTAACTCTATTGATTTCGAGGTGAAAACAAAATGAAGAACCTAACACCCCCCCCCTCATTACTAAATTGGCCGCTGCGTCGCTGGCACTCAGCCTAGCCTCGCCGGTGGCCGCGCAGGTTCTACCCGAGATCAGCCTTAGGATAACTCAGGGTTTTGGGACAATCAACGAAAGTCCGGTCGGGCGTTGCGATGTCTCAAACGGATTGCCGGCTCAGATCATGGCCAGCAGTAACGCACGGGGCGTGACAGTCAATATCTTCGCCCACACCGTCTCCGGCCATGACCGGTTTCGGGACTACGGCGTGCCGGCCTATATCGAGACAACACCCGCGGTCTACCGGTCGCGCACCCAGGTGACCAGCCCCACGACATCATGGGCGGAGTTGAATTCTAGTACTTTCAGCGGGATGGGGTCGCCCTGCTTTGCGGACGATCTCCTCATCACCGGCTCAAGCGTGGTGCGGGTCATTCTCATGCCCGGAACCGGCTATACGGTCAATCCGGACATGCGGTCTGTCGACATCACGGTCCGGGATACTCCCGGCGAGAGCTGCGCCAGTCCGGATAACGCCCCTGGCGGCAAATACTACATGCCCCACCCCCAAGGCGGCTTGAAGTGGGGCGTGTGCACCTGCGCGGAAGAAGGCCCCTGGCACCCGCAATACAGGCTCGTTGATGGAAACCGTGTATGGGTGAATAAGGGGGATGATGGCTACGACGAAGCCTACGGCGAAAAGCAGCGAGCCTGGCGCGCCGACACCACGAACTACTGCCCGGACTCGCCGTATCAGGGGCCTTCCTGATGCGGCGGACCGGATGCTGAGCATGATGGCGGCTTTCGGGCCGCCATTTTGCCGCGGAGGGGGCGCATGATTTCCTGGCCTGACACCGAAGCTTCGCCCGGCGCCGGACGCGGCGCTCAAGTTCGCAAGCGGCTTGGAATCCGCTCCTTTGCGGTCAGGTCGGAAAGTGACTCGCGTTCGCGGATCAGCTCGGCCTTGCCGTCATGCACGAGCACTTCGGGCGGGCGCGGCCGCGTATTGTAGTTGGATGCCATAACCGCTCCATATGCGCCGGCATCGCGAACCGCAAGCAAATCGCCGGCCGCAATCCTCAAGCTTCGGGCCTTGCCGAGAAAGTCGCCTGTTTCGCACACCGGGCCGACAATGTCGTAAAGCCGCTGCGCTTCATCTGATTCCGACGCCTGCACGATGTCCATCCAGGCATCGTATAGGGCGGGCCGCGCAAGATCGTTCATGCCGGCGTCAACGACAGCGAAGTTCCTGGTCGGCGAGGATTTGATGTATTCGACGCGGCATACCAGCAGGCCCGCTTGCGCGGCGATCGACCTTCCAGGCTCGACCGATACCGGCAACTGGACGCCTCGCCGCTTGAGGGTTTCGCCGATTGCCTCGCTGTAGTTCGCAGGCGAGGGCGGCTCTTCGTCGCGGTAGCGCACGCCGAGTCCGCCGCCGAGATCGATGCGCCCGATAGCCACGCCGTCGCCGGCAAGCGTTTCGACTAGATCCAGTATCAGCTCAAGCGACTCGATGAACGGCTTAAGCGAGACGATTTGCGATCCGATATGCGCCGCAATGCCTGAAACCTCGAGATGCTCCGACTGCTGCGCGAGCGAATACAAGCGGCGCGCCTGTTCGAAACTCACTCCGAATTTCGCATCGTGGAGCCCGGTGGCAATATGCGGATGGGTATCGGCATCAATGTCCGGATTCACGCGAAAGCTCATCGCCGCGCTTATGCCGAGTTGCGCGGCAATTTCCTCGACCCGCAGCATTTCGCCTTCCGATTCGAGGTTGATGCAAGAAATGCCGCTTTCAAGAGCGAGACGGATTTCCTCTTTCGACTTGCCGACCCCTGAAAACACAGTCTTCGCCGGTGCCCCGCCAGCGATCATCACGCGCCGCAGTTCGCCGCCAGAAACAATATCAAATCCTGCGCCAAGTCGTGCCATAAGGGCCAGCACGGCGAGATTGGAATTCGCTTTTACAGAGTAGTAGACATCGCCGCCAAGTTTTTCGAATGCCCGACGATAGGCATTCAGGTTCGCTTCAAGCGCAGCTTGCGAATAGACGTAGCAGGGGGTGCCGTAGGATTGCGCAATGTCGCTTAGGCGCACATTGTCAATGCGCATGGGACTTCACAGCGGCAGTCTGGCTCTGGATGACTGCTGCCACTTGTGCGGCGTTCGGCGCATGTTCAGACTTCGGCAGGTAAAGGTCCCCTTTTTTGCCGCATCCGCCAAGCGCAAGCGCTGCGCAAAAAGCGATGCCGGTCACGGCTTTAGCGAATGCATGTTGCTTATTCATCTTTTCATTCAAAGTTTCGTGCCGCTTAGGCGTACGCGGCCTTGCCCAACAGCTGACCTGACTTGATCTGGTGCGGTGCCGCCTTTGTGATTGCGTGCCGCCGCCGCATGTTCAGGCGTCAATGTCGCGATAATTGACTCATCCATCATGGGTGCAAATGATTTGAAAGTTTGCAAATCTAGATCTTCGAGTCTGCATTCATGTTTGACGCAGTATTGCACAATTCGACCTACGATGGAATGCGCTTCTCTGAACGGAACTTTCGCTTTTGCCAAGGATTCAGCTAGATCCGTAGCAGTGGCAAATCCATCCGCTGCCGCCTTCAGCATGCGCTCACGCTGCGGACGCATGTCCTGAACCATGCCTTTCATCATTTTAATGGATTTTTCAACGGTGTCCAAACAGTCGAACAAAGCCTCTTTCTCTTCCTGATTGTCACGGTTGTAGGCGAGCGGCTGCCCCTTCATCAGCATCAGCAGCGATTGAAGATGTCCGCAAGCACGTCCGCTTTTGCCTCGTATGATTTCGGCGACATCGGGATTTCTTTTTTGCGGCATGATGCTCGATCCGGTCGTGAATGCATCGGAAATCTCGATGAAGCGATATGCCTCGGATGCCCAGATGATGATCTCCTCCGACATGCGCGAAAGATGGACCATGGTCAACGCGCAGGCCGAAGACGTTTCAATTGCGAAATCCCGGTCCGAAACCGCGTCGAGCGAATTGTGGCAGAGCGCATCGAAGCCAAGCTCTTCACGTGTGGCATCGCGGTCGATAGGAATAGTGGTCCCGGCGAGTGCAGCTGCTCCAAGCGGGGACGCATTGAGTCGCTTGCGGGCATCTGCAAATCGCGAGCGGTCACGGTCGAGCATTTCAAACCATGCCATCAAGTGGTGCCCGAAAGTGATTGGCTGCGCAACTTGCAGGTGGGTGTAGCCCGGCATGATGGTGTCAGCTTCCTTTTCTGCGATATCGAGTAAAAGGTGTTGCAAGGCCAGCACTTCTTCAATCAGCTTGTCGATGAAGTCTCTTGTATATAGTCGAAGGTCGGTGGCAACCTGATCGTTGCGAGAACGCCCGGTGTGCAGCCTTTTGCCGGCTTCACCGATGAGTTCAGTGAGACGCATCTCAATGTTCATATGGACATCTTCGAGCTGTTCAGACCACCCGAAGGTGCCCGCTTCGATTTGCCTCAGAATTTCGCTCAGGCCGGAAGCGATGGCATCCAATTCACCATCAGAAAGTATGCCGACAGCGTTCAGCATGCGCGCATGCGCCATGGATCCAGCAATATCTTGTCGATAAAGCCGCTTGTCGGATGAAACCGAAGCGGTAAACGCTTCGACATCCGGGTCGGTTTGGTCTGCGAATCGCCCGCTCCAAGGCTTGCTAGTCATGAGTGGCCATCGGGACAATGAAGGTGGTAAATTTATTTTTATCAGTATACTTGCATTAGAACCTTTTCACGAGAGGTTGTACTGGTTCAATACATATGAGACTTTTTAGGCGGCAAGTGCGCTTTGGTCGAAGTTTTCATTATACGCCTGCATGGGCGTTGTTTGCCCGAGCGCCTGATGCGGGCGATAGGCGTTGTAGAAGCGCTCGAATTCGGCCAGCTCGACGTTCAGCGCGCCCACGCTCAGCTCGCCGGCGTAGAACTGGTGGAACTCGTAGCGGCTGACCGCGTTGGCGCGCTCGACGCAGCCATTGTATTTGGGGCTTCTGGGCGGCAGCACGAACAGGGCGATGCCGCGCTGCTGGCAGGCGGTCTCGAACTCGGCCACGGACTCGCTGCCGCCGTCGACCTGCACCGACTCGATATCGAACGGCGCCTGGCGGATCAGATGGTCCAGGAACTTCGAGGCGCAGGCGGCGGTGGCGCGCGAATAGGCGCGCATGTAGCACAGCTTGGAGACCGGGCACACCGCCTTGAATTCCTTGACGCAGAAGCCGGCCTCGATGGCGACGCTCATGTGGTCGATCTGCACCATCTGGCCGGGCTTTCGCCCGCGGGTGCCGTAGCGCCAGCGGCGGGCGTGGCGGTCGAACTTGCGCCGCCGCTTGGGCTTTGTTCGCCCGTAGTAGAACGCGACGGGCTCGGCCTGGCCGGTGCGCACCAGGCGGGCGATCATGCGCCCGGTGGCGGACTCGCTGGGCGCGAAGCCGCGCTCGCGCGCCAGCACGGCGCGGATCTTGGCGCGCCCCCGCAGCGGGAAGCGCTGCCGCGCCTGGCGCACCAGCTCGAGCTCGGCGGCGGTCCACTGGCGCTGCCGCACCCGATGCGGGCGGCGGCAGCGGTCGGCCAGGGCGCGGACGCCCTGCTCGCGCAGGCGCCGCTTCCAGCGGCAGGGCATCGCCCGGGAGCAGCCGATCGCCTTCAGGGCGGTCGCCTCGGTCGCGCCCTCGAGGCGCAGCTGGTCGAACAGCGCGAGATTGTCGAAGCGCTCGGCGGCCTGCGGCGAAAGTTCGTCGCGGATCGCGTCGAGGCGATAAAATTTGCGGTGCGGATGTTTGATTTGCATAGCGCTATCTCCCGCCTTTCGGCTGTTGGATTTTTGTTAGGCACTATGCTACCTGAAAAATTTTCGCGCGCCCGCTCTTCCCCTTCGGACTACGTCCTACGGGGAAGAGCGGGCAGTCTCACATGTATCTGAACCCGGACAATGTAAAATCATGGATTCAAAAAACGCTAAAGCATCAGCCGGCAACCCTAGAAGCAGAATCAGGAAAAAAGTATACGAGTCTGAACTGTTTCGAATGCAGCTTGAGCTCGTCAAGATGCAAGAATGGGTCAAGCATAGGGGGTTGAAGGTTGTCGTCATATTCGAAGGCCGCGATGCCGCAGGCAAGGGCGGCGTTATCAAGCGGATTACCCAGCACCTTAGTCCGCGAATCTGCCGAGTGGCGGCGCTGCCTGCGCCGACAGAGCGCGAAAAAACACAGTGGTATTTTCAGCGATACTGCATCCACTTGCCGGCCGCGGGCGAGATTGTCCTGTTTGATCGAAGCTGGTACAACCGCGCCGGTGTCGAGCGTGTAATGGGTTTTTGCTCCGAGGATGAATACCGCGAATTCATGCGCAGCTGCCCGGAATTCGAGCGTATGCTGGTACGATCGGGGATCAAGTTGGTCAAGTATTGGTTTTCAGTTTCTGACGAGGAGCAGGAAAAAAGATTCCAAAGCCGGATAGGCGAGCCGCATAAGCGTTGGAAACTGTCGCCAATGGATGTCGAATCGCGGGCGCGCTGGGTCGAATATTCCAAAGCGAAAGATCAGATGTTTGCGCATACAGATATCAAGCAAGCCCCCTGGTTTGTGGTCAATGCGGATGACAAGCGGCTAGCGCGGCTGAATTGCATCCATCATTTCTTGAGCATGATTCCATACGAGGATCTGACGCCTGAACCGATTGCTTTGCCGAAACGAAAGGATGGCGTCGGCTATGTTAGGCCGCCATTGTCAGACCAAACGTTTGTTCCGTCGTTTTACCATAATGAGAGCGAATGAAAGGAATGGAGCTTCGGGCGGCATCAAGTTGATATCGATCAGCCGGTATTCCTCTGCAAGGCGCGCCGGCAATTTTTGCTGCGAATGATCCGCTGCACCGACCTGCATCCCCGCTTGATTGGCGATTGTGGTGAAGCGAATAAACGAGTGAGTTGCCGATGAATTCAATTCGCATTGGAACGCGCGGCAGCAGATTGGCCGTCTGGCAGGCTGAACATGTAGCTCAGCTAATTTCCCGCTTGCACCCCGGGCTTGAGATAGAGTTGCGCCATGTCAAGACTGAAGGCGACAAGCGAACCGATGTGCCGCTACTCGAAATTGGCGGCAAGAATCTTTTCGTCAAGGAGCTGGAAATGGCGCTGCTTGATGGAAGAGTTGATATCGCAGTCCATTCGATGAAGGACGTGACGGTTAATGTGGCGCCGGAATTTGATATTCCTGTCTTTGTTGAACGCGACGATCCATCCGATGCCTTTGTCTCCAACAAGTTTAACTCTGTATGGGATTTGCCTCGGGGCGCCAAGGTTGGAACCTGCAGCTTGAGGCGCCAAAGCCAATTGCTCGCTATGCGGAACGACTTGATAGTCGCGCCGCTAAGAGGCAATGTAGTGACACGGCTTTCCAAGCTGGATGAGGGTCGATATGACGCGATTATTCTGGCATCAGCTGGCCTGAAGCGTCTTGGGCTTGACGAGCGGATTGCCGAATCGATGCCGCTCAAGCAATTTATTCCTTCACCTGGACAGGGTGCGATGGGCATCGAGTGCCGAAGTTGCGACAATGACATTCGTGAGCTGATCGCGCCTTTGAATCACTTTAGCACCTGGATCGCAGTCGGTGCCGAGCGCAAAGTTAACCGAAGGCTCGGCGGGAGCTGTCATGCGCCTTTGGGAGTTTACGCTAGCAAAAAAAACGGCGATATCTACATGCTGGCATCACTCGCGCTTCCTGATGGAAATAGACAAATCTTCGAAACGGCGAGCGGTTCGGCAGAAAATAGTGAATTTGTGGCGGATATGCTGGCTGATTCACTAATTGAACATGGGGCGGAAGAAATTATCAAATGCTGCGAAGTTTCGTCGAATGGTTGAAGCTTTGAAGGGCGCAGTTGTGCTCATTACCCGTCCGGCACATTTGTCAGACGAATTGGCGATCGATTTACGCCGAAATGGCGCTACTGTCATTAAATTCCCAACCATCGAGATTGAAAGCATTGCCGATAGGGCAGGACTCGAAGCGGCATTCGACGGTGCATCGCATCCTGATATCGGAATCTTCGTTAGCGTCAATGCCGTCAATGCACTAGGCGAATGGCTTAAGCGTAAAGCGTTAAGTTGGCCAGCTGGAATGAAGTGCGCTGCGGTTGGTGCGAAAACTGCTCAAGTTGCCCGCTCTGCTATTGGACTTAAACGCGTTGTCGTGCCTGAATCCGGCTTTGGTGCGAAGTTCTTGTTCGCAACGCGCGAAATGCGCAATTTGACGCAGCAATCTGTTGCAGTTTTCGAAGGCGAGGGCGGTAGTGGACTGGTGCAAGCGGAAATTGACGGAAAGTGCCGTATACTTTCAACATATCAGGTTTACCGAATTAACCAGCCTGACACCGAAGTCGGGCCGCTCAGATGCCAGCTGAACAGTTTGGGAATTGGCTACGTTGTCGTTGCCAGTGTTGCCGGAGCCCGAAATTTGTTCTCCATGCTGGGAGAGGAATTATCAGCCCAATTGTCTGGCTCAGTTTTTGTAGTTTACAGTTTCAGAATCGCACAATATCTGCATGCGCTAGGCTATATGAATGTCAGAATTGCACGAGAGCCGTCTGATGCGGCAACGATTGCTGAGATCGAAGAATCGGTTTGCGGGCATTCTGGCTGGATTTAGGATTGCTTGTTTTTACTGACAAAGACACTTCGTCAAAGACCTTATCGACAATTGAGCAATGGACAACGCATCAATTTGCCACCCCTGCAAATTCATACCACCGTGGTGCTGAAAGATGGCTAAAGACAACAAGACCGACCTGCCTGATCCCAGGCCATCTGCGCCGAGAAAGTCGCCAAAGTCGCCAAGCGGATGGACTGTTGTTTCAATTCTGCTCTCCATTGGCGCAGCCGCAGTAGCCGGCTACGGACTGTATCGGTTTGAATTCGCGCTTGCCCCCGATATCAGCGCGGTCGTCGAGCGATCAGAAATTTTGACTCGGAAAATCGATGCGGCTAATGCTTCAAATGGGCAATCCAATGCTCTGACCGCAAATCTTCAATCGCAAATAAAGGCTCTGAACAATGCCAACGATCTGCATTCAAGCCAGCTACAAGATGTTGTAGCATCGCTATCGGCATTCAAAAGCGAGCGAGATCGGAGCGTTGAGCGGTGGAAAGTGGAGGAGATTCTTCAAATCCTCTCAATTGGCAATCACAGGCTTCAGTTTGCCAATGATTACGATACCGCTGTGGTGACGCGCAAGATTGCCGACGAGCAATTAGGGCGCTTGGAAGATCCTCGCCACGTCGTTGTGAGAAAAGCGCTGAATGAGGAGATCGCAAGGCTCGAGCAATCAGAACGAAACGACACCACGGCCATTGCGCTTCGGTTGCTTGGAATAGCTGAAGCGGTCGATGACTTGCCTTTAC
This sequence comes from Arenicellales bacterium, assembly GCA_965214875.1. Lineage (GTDB taxonomy): Bacteria > Pseudomonadota > Gammaproteobacteria > Arenicellales > JAJDZL01 > CBDAUN01. The sequence continues at coordinate 960,237 of OZ243980.1, forward strand.
AGGTCGAGCAAATCGTCGGCAACAGCAGCTCTTCAGAAGAAAATGTAGAAAATCAGACGGAAAATTTAAGTGGGCAAAACGTTGCATTTCGAATCTGGAATCAGGTTTTGCAGGATCTGAAGTTGCTTGTGAGAGTTCGAAGCACCGATGATCACATCACGCCTGCGTTTAGCCAGCAGCAACAGTATTATGCGGTAGAAAACCTGCGACTTAAGTTGCACTCTGCGCATCTAGCAGCCCTTCAATCGCGCGGTGAAATCTACCAAGCCAACTTGGAATCAGCAATTGCTTGGGTCCGATTGTATTTTGCTGAATCTAATCCTAGCGTAATCCGCTTTATTGAGAATCTTTCGGAATTGGCGGTGCTGCCGGTTGAGCCGGAAATCCCCGATGTCTCCGAATCAATCGCTCTGCTCAGAGGGATTGTCTCCAGCGGCTGAGGGTGTAGCAATGCGCTTTTTGGTAACGCTTACAATTTTGGTGCTCGCCGTTTCGCTTGGCACGTACTATCTTGTCCAAGAGCCCGGCTATATTTTTGTTCAATGGGGCACTTGGCAGATCGAAATGTCATTAGCCCTGATCATTGGCGCTTTGATCATTTTGTCGCTGATCGCCTACGTTCTCCACAGTCTTGTCGCGGGCGTGATGCGCATGCCTCTCAAGGTTATCGAAGTTTATAGGAAAATGAAAGCGCAACGCAGCCGCGAGCAGTCGGTGAAGGGTTATATTCATCTTGTGCAAGGCGATTGGGATAAAGCCGAAAAGCATTTAACCACGACCGCTAATCGAGCCGATGAGTCGATCATCGATTATTTGGCAGCCGCATACTCTGCCCAGCAAAGAGGCGACATATCCCGTCGCGACCGTTTGCTCGAACGTGCGGGAGAAGGCAACATTGCTTCACGAACAGTGATTGATCTAGTGCGCAGTAAATTGCTGATTGACGAGGGTCGCATCGAAGAGGCGATCGAAACCCTAAAGAAGGTTCGACGGTCCATCCCCAACAGCAGAGCGACATTGCGACTACTTGTTGAAGCCTATGTAAAATCTGGCAGTTGGAGCGATATCTATGACCTTTTGCCAAGTCTGCGTAAAATCGAGGCGTTTGCAACTGCCGAGATTAATGAGTTGGCCGATCAGGCATACAAAAACAAATTTGCGACTACTGATACCGCAGCCGAGTTGCTGAAGATTTGGAAGCAGGTTCCGGCCGAAGGATATCACGATCCTCGGATCATTGAAAGCTATGTGAATAGGCTTTTGGATTTTGAGCGTTATCTTGAAGCAGAAAAGGTGTTGCGCCAGGCGCTCGACAGCAAATGGGATTCGAATCTCGCTTATTTGTATGGATGCATTGGCGGGAGTCTTGATTTCAATCAGATATACAAACGCGCAGTTGAATGGCTTGAAGCTCACGCTGATGACGCCGATTTGCTACTCACTTGTGGCAGGCTGTCGGTCAAGAATAAGGAGTGGACTAAAGCGAGAAATTACTTCAGCGAATGCATCGAACGAGGCGGGCGCGATGAAGCCAATGTGGAGTTGGCGAATATTCTTGAGGATCAAGGAGATTTCCAGGGTGCCTTTGAGGCGTACAAGCAAGGCGCATCAAGTTTGCTGGCTCATGTGTCGGTACAGAGGAAGAATATTGTTTAAGGTTTGTTTTCTGCGTGTATTGAATGCGCTCAATTTGGAGCAAGACGGTTGCCTTGATTGTCCGTGTACAGAGAGCAACTTTTTTGCGCTATTCATGACTGCGTAAATTTCTGAATTACTGAGCTTAAATTCGCTTGTGCCGAATGGTGTTTGGCCTTGCTGACTCGCAACCTCGTTGGAATCGGAATCTTTATCTTACTGTTGCAGCAGTTCCAATCCGAATCACTTGATAGCGTTTTACTTTAATTCGGTAGTAGACAAGCTTTTCGAATGCGCTTTGGGTTGCTGGTGCAGGATAGCCAATTTTCAATGACCATTGCCCGGCTCAGTGAGTGCCGCGCATTTTAGTGTTTGTTGCGCATTCTTAAGTGCATGCGTCTTTGTACCTAAAATGAATGCCGGTGGTAGTGTGCCCCAACCGATCATGCTTCTTGCAGTGCAGTTTTCCACGCGGCACCGCTGCATGGAATCGAGGCAAGACGATTCATTGTAGCGGGCATTCCTTAGTGCCAAGCAAAGCGCGGCTGGTCAAAGTGCGCCACTCGCGTGCCTTTTCCAAGTAGCGCAACCTCTCGGAATTGGTACAAAATAGCCGCGGTTGGCGCATAGATGCGATGACCGATAGCTTTCAATGGTATCGACAGAATTGTATGACCGCCTTCGGTGGCAGGTTCGAGAACCGGTGCTTCCGGATCAAGCAGTTCGTGAAGTTTTACGCGGAATACGATTTCGACTTCCGCCGGATCAGGACAGACACTTTCACAATCACCAACCCATATCACAACAGGCGAAATGTTGAATCCCGATCGTGTGCGGTAGTCGTCAAGAATGCCGAGCACATCGTGGGGAGAAGCATTTATGCCGAGTTCTTCGTGCAATTCTCGAAGTGCGGCATCAACAATTGTTTCGCCCGGGTCCAGACATCCGCCTGGAAGCGCATATTGACTTCGATGACGCTTCATGTGTTGTGAGCGTCGTGTCAGAAGAAAGCAGCCGTTCTTTTCCGCATTTTCGTTGACAAGTGTCAGAGCGACAGATGCTGGCACCAGTGAACTGTCGTGTTCAACTGTTCGTTGAAATGCGTCCAGGCGTTTGGTGATTGTGTCGCGTAGCTCGTCATTCAGTCGAAGCGAATTGACGCAAGATCGTGCCATAGTGGATTATTAGCGAGAATTAAGGCGTGGGTATTGCAATAACCAATTGTGGAAAATTGGCTATCCTGATGCAATGCATCTAATGAAAGGCTAGTTTAGTTGTCGAACAAAACAGCCACTGACACCTGCGATTCTGGCGGGATTGTATTGCTAGTCTGGATAATCGTATTCGTTTGCAAGTTCTTCAATCTTCTTTTTGCTAAGGCCGGTGCATTTGCTGATCAGGTCATGGTCGGCACCCTCTTGAAGCAGTCTCCCTGCAACTTTCTTCACGCCTTTCTTCACGCCTTTCTTCATGCCTTGCTCGATGCCTTGCTCGATGCCCTCATGCACACCTTCTTGCTTCCATATTGCGTAATGCTCTTCATACATGTCAAATTCCTCTTTGCTGTTTTTGATGACCTGTTTTCGTATTTCTTTTAACCGGTCAATATTATACGCTTGTGGATGACACCGTCGAATGTAATCCATCACGATCGGTATCAGGCTATTGCGCAACTCGCCCGGCATCTTGTCTAGCATCTGAAGATGCTCTGATACCTTCTCGTCGCTCAGATTCCAAATCTCTCGCATCAATTTCCACACCACCTCTGTCGCGCACTCACTGATTCGAGATTCCAGCGACTTATCGAACACGTCCACCACTATCGTCTTGAACGATATTCTCAACTTAAGGTTGTCGAGCACGTCAAGGTCCTCATCGGCCTGCTCGCACAGGTCCTGCTTCCAGCCATTTTCGCAATTGCTCAAGATGATCACAATCGCCTGGTCTGTCCCCGCTTCTTTGCTGGCGTAGATTGCACGGATGTACTCATAAACCTGGTCCATGACATGCGGGTCGTCGTAGCTTTTGTGCTCCACCAGTATATTGAGCACTTCATCGTTATCGAATGGCACCGACAGCAGCTTGTCAACCCGCCGCTCCTCATAGTCGGGGTTGAACAGCTCGGGTGACTTGAACGACAGCTTGGCGAGGTTCAAGCGTCTGATTGAATTGCTAAAAGCGAGCCAGCACAGATCGCCTGCGCACTCTAAAATAGCTAGAGCGAGCCGAATGAAAAGGTCGTGCGGCCGACTGCCGCGAACAGGATTTGGACGATGGAAAATTTGCATGTCTGGATTGAACCCGTTGATCATGTGTTGAGCTCTAGAGCGGAGCTGGCATTAAATCATGTTGATTAATTCAGTATAGCAGAAGATAGTGATGATGCAAGATTATTAATGACAAATACTGTCTTATTGATTAAGAAAAATTCTAATCTTTTAGCATCTTTCGAGAAATTTTGAGTAAGAAATCTTCAGGCCGCTTGAGTTTTTGGTCGCGCATCTCGCCGAGATCAACAGTTGTGGCGCTCGAATGCACTCATCGGATTGGAAATGAAGATTTGCTGTGTTTTAGTTGCCTCGATAATTTCTTGTTTGCATTGCGTGTAGACGGAGTCAATGCCGCAAATTTATTGTCTACCGGACTATTTGCGACACACATACTATTTTGTTTTCGCGAACTGGCGGATGCCCGGTGTCGCTTTTGACATCAGACTCTTTTGGTTTGCCATCTCGGTTTGTTGCTGATGTCGATGTATCATAGCGTGCGATGCCGAGCAAATTCGGCATGTGAACGTGCCAAGCGGCGCACAGACCGAAAGACAATGCCGGCATAGCTCGCACTGGTGTTTCTCGATGTATAGAGTTGAAATCAAAGACTATGCAATTGCCGCTGAACCGTACTACGCTGCGCAAAATCGCGAAGTCGAATTATTCGAAAACGCTCATGCCAACCACATTCCGGTCTTGCTTAAAGGCCCGACTGGCTGCGGCAAGACACGGTTCATGGAATACATGGCTTGGCGTCTCCATCTTCCCTTGGTGACGGTCTCCTGTCATGATGATCTGACGGCCTCAGATCTTGTCGGCCGCTACCTGATCGTTGGCGGTGAAACGCGCTGGGTGGACGGACCCCTTGCGCACGCAGCAAGGGTTGGCGGCATCTGCTATCTGGACGAAATTGTTGAAGCCAGAAAAGATACCACGGTCGTGATACATCCGCTTGCTGATGACCGCCGAATTTTGCCGATCGAAAAGACCGGCGAACTTTTGCGCGCAAGTGCACAGTTTCACTTGACAATTTCCTACAATCCAGGCTACCAAAGTATATTGAAAGATCTTAAGCAAAGCACTCGCCAACGCTTTGTCGCCATGTCATTCGATTACCCGGACGCTGGCTTGGAGACAACCATCGTTACCCGCGAATCCGAAGTCGACCACCTGACCGCTTCGACGCTTGTTCGTTTTGCAGGCATGACCCGCAACCTTAAAGGAAGCGGACTTGAAGAGGGTGCCAGTACGCGCTTGCTGGTCCATGCCGCAAAACTTATCGTCGCCGGCACTGATCCGGTCGAAGCATGCGATGCAGCCGTTACTCATACGCTGACAGATGACCCTGAAATCTCATCCTCGATACACGAAATGGCTACATCGCTGTTTTAAGGAGTCCCAGCGCAGACATAAGATTGACGCGCCTGTTTGCGGTACTGCATGATCGAATCCCTTCCTGCTCAACATGTCGAAGAGCGCCTTAACGACATACTAAGCGCGGTGCTGTCTTCTCGCCGCACTGCGGACGATTTGGCACAATCGCTATCCAGCATGGACCGTCAGATGCAGAACTTCGTACTGCATTGGGCGGGCGTTGTCGCGAAATCCAATTCAGAACTGGCTTACCAGTTTGTCGAGAACGCCAAGCAAGCGTTCGACCTGATGGACTTCAGCGGCGTGGAAGCTTGGATCATATCTGCGATGGATGTCTACGACCGCCACGGCTTGTATCCAGGCAGCGCATCGTTTCGCGATGTCGATCAGTTCGCTGAAGATCTGGATCAAAATGCGCTTTCGGTTTCACTTGAAAGCCGATTTGGGGTGCTCGGCAAATACCTTATCGGCGTTTCGGGGCGCAGTCTTGATGTCAAGAAAGATCAAATCCCTTGGACAGATACTGAAACCTTGTTTCTGCCGTCTGTTGTCGGCGATCTTGAAAGCGTTGAGCTCAACTTTCAGCTGCTCAAGGCCATGACTACGTATCTGTGGGCGCAGACACGCTTTGGAACTTTTCGAATAAATCCTAAAACCGGCATTCCATTCTTGTGCAGCGCGTTCTCGTCGCATCGAAACCCCGCTAAGGCGCAAAAGGCATTCGAAGCTGTCGAAGAAGTCAGGCTGCTGTCTTGCATTCAAAGAGAATTGCCTGGAATCGCCCGCACGATGAGACAAATGCATTCAAAGGCGCTATCGGATATCGAATGCAAACAATGGGAAGATCTCGTGTCGCGCCTGCGCGATGCGGATGCCGATGTTCATGATTCGCTTGCTGTCGCCGCCCGGGTGCTTCAAAGCAAATCGAAGGTGCCTGGGGCGGCGCAGTTTAGAGCTTCGATAGACCTTGATCGGGTGCGTTTGACCGCCGCAAGGCGCGTCGAGCGGGAAAAGGAGAAATTCCAAAACATGCTGTCGAAGCTCGTGGAGAATATGGGCTCGGCTGAAGAATCGGTGCGGCGTCAAAACATGCAGCCGAGCTTGTTGCGCATCGATATGCCAAAAGCCGAAAACGGCTTGACAGCAGACAGCATGACTGTCGAAATCGACGGAGAGCTGATTACGCCGCAGCCCGACCTGATTGCCACAGCTGCGAGCATTGTTCAGGATTTCGGGATGATTCCGGATGGCTACCTTGCAGCCGCTGGCAGCGAGGTCTATCGACCCGATCTAAACTCTCATCATCGAAAGACCGATCCGCACTGCGCCGAATCAGAAAGGCTCCAATATGACGAATGGGACTATCGCCGAAAACACTATCGCAAGAACTGGTGCCATCTTCGCGAGACTGAGATGCCTGCTGGAGAACCCCACTTCGTCGAGGAAGTTCTCAAACGTCATGCACACCTGGTTAACGCAATCCGCAAAACCTTCGAAGTGCTCCGTGGCGATGAGCGATTGATGCGCAGACAGAAATTCGGCGATGATATTGACATCGAGGCGGTGGTTGATGGCTATGTCGACAACCAAACGGGCATGGAAATGTCTGACCGGCTGTTCACCACGCGCCGCCGACTGGACCGCGACCTGGCTGTCGTATTCATGGTAGACCTCAGTGGCTCGACCAAGGGCTGGATCAATGATGCCGAAAAGCAAAGCCTAATACTTCTTTGCGAAGCTTTGGAGAAGCTCGGCGACCGATATGCAATCTACGGATTTTCGGGTATGACTAGAAAGCGTTGCGAACTGTTCCGGATCAAGCGCTTTGACGAACCCTACGACGACCGGATCAAGGCCCGGATCGCCGGCATTCGGGCGCAGGACTATACCCGCATGGGCGTGATCATTCGTCACTTGAGTAGACTCCTGCTCGAAGTGGATGCCAAGACCAAAGTTTTGATCACGCTGTCGGACGGGAAGCCCGATGACTACGACGGCTATCGCGGCGATTATGGAATTGAAGATACCCGCCGTGCGCTAATTGAAGCGAAACATGCCGGCATCCACCCGTTTTGCATCACGATCGACATTCAGGCTCATAGCTATCTGCCGCATATGTATGGCCAGGTGAACTACACGGTAGTCAGCGACATCAGCAAGCTTCCAGCGAGCGTATCGAACATCTATCGCAAATTTACCAGCTGACCATGTTTTTCGGTGGACTCCGATTCACTCGGCCAATTTCCGCATCCGATAGTGTTTTCAGCCCAGAGAAGTCTGCATACCATGTTCGATTCATCGCGCACAACCAACCGCAATGCAATAGTTATAATCGTATGCCGATCGAAAAGAACGACAGCACTAAAACAAGGCCTGCGCATTGACAATGTCCAACCCGCCATCAAGCCATGGTTTGGGCAGTTCGCGAATGCGAACCCCGCTTTACGAGATGCACACCGTAATGGGTGCCAAAATGGGTGAGTTCGCCGGATACGACATGCCGTTGTGGTATCCGACCAAAATCATCGCAGAGCACTTGCATACGCGAAAATTTGCCAGTTTGTTTGACATTTCTCATATGGGCCAGGTGTTTCTCAATGGCTCCGATGCTGCCGCAATTCTCGAACGAATGATTCCAAGCGACATTGAATCTCTGGGAAATGGAAAGATGCGCTACTGCTGCTTTACCAACGAGCGCGGCGGAATGCTCGACGATTTGATTGTTTCGAATTTTTGCGGCCGCTACTTCGCGGTGGTCAATGCGGCGCGAAAAGCGCACGATCTAAATCACTTGCGAAGCCATTTTGGCGATGATCAGGTTGAAGCGCTCGAGGATCGAGCCTTGCTTGCGCTCCAAGGCCCGACAGCTGCCGAATCACTTGCTCATTTTGCGTCCACGGTGGGCGAGCAGAGGTTCATGACAGTTAGCGCATACGAGATCGATGGGGAAGAGTTCTACATCAGCCGATCGGGGTATTCGGGCGAGGATGGTTACGAGATTTCGTTGCCAAAGTCGGCTACGGACGGATTTGCTTGGGATTTGCTCAAGCGCCCGGGCGTGAATCTTGCCGGATTGGGAGCACGGGATTCGTTGCGCATGGAGGCGGGTTTGCGTTTGTATGGACAGGACATGACAGAACAGACGACACCCGTCGAGGCAGGCATCAGCTGGACTATTTCAAAGCCGCGCCGTCCTGGTGGCGAGCGTGCGGGCGGATTCTATGGAGATGAAATCATTTTCGAGCAAATGAAATCGGGTCCCAGCAAGCATTTTGCCGGCGTTTTGCCGCAGACCAATGTTCCGGCTAGAGCCGGGGTGCCCATCGCGTTGCCGAATGGCGATGAAATCGGAATTGTCACAAGTGGCGGATTCGCGCCGTCAGTCAATGCACCGATCGCGATGGGATATGTCGATCGGAAGCATGCGGCACCCGATCTTCAGGTGAATCTGATGATCAGAGGCAAGCCGCAGCCAGCAGCATTGGCTCGGCTGCCATTTATACAGCACCAATATGCCAGCTGAATTGCAATCATAAACCAATCTTTATAGGACATCACAATGACTGACAAGCTCTATACCGAAGATCATGAATGGCTGAGTATGGAATCCGATGATGTGGCAATCGTCGGAATCTCTGAATTTGCGCAGCAAGAACTTGGCGATGTGGTCTATGTCGAGTTGCCTGATGTGGGGGACGAATTTGAAGCGGGCTCGGAACTAGCGGTGGTGGAATCCGTAAAGGCCGCAGAGGATGTCAAGGCGCCGGTATCCGGAACGGTCATAGAGGTTAATGAAGATCTTCCCGATACCCCTGAAATAGTTAACGAAAGCGCCGAAGATCATGGCTGGTTCTGCAAAATTCTTCTGTCCAACTCTGGCGAGCTCGATGACTTGATGGGCGAGGATGAATATGTCGAGCTGGTGCAGAAACTGTCCGACGAACAAGGCAAGCTTTTCTGATGCTTGAATCTGTGCCGAAAGTTTCTGCCGGATGCGCAATGACCCTGGCGCAACTGGAGAGCCACAACGATTTTGTTCGCAGGCATATCGGGCCGGGCACCCTCCAGGTTGAGCAGATGCTCGAAGTGCTTGGTGTCGAGTCTGTCGATGAATTGATCAAGCAAACCATTCCGGCGAAGCTCATGTCGTCGCGGCGCTTCGATCTTCCCACGCCTTTGGGGGAGCATGAGACGATTGGCTACATCCGGCGCATGCGCGAGCGCAATCAGGTGTTCACCTCGATGATCGGGATGGGCTACTACCCGACTGTTTTGCCTGGCGTCATTCGTCGAAACGTGTTTGAAGACCCCGGCTGGTACACAGCCTATACCCCCTATCAGGCCGAAGTCAGCCAAGGGCGGCTCGAAGCGTTGCTCCTGTTTCAGCACATGGTGGCGGATTTGACCGGAATGGAGATTTCCAATGCATCTTTGCTTGATGAAGCGACCGCAGCCGCCGAAGCCATGACGATGGCGAAGCGGGTTTCCAAGAGCAAATCGAATACATTTGTCGTGTCCAGCGATTGCCACCCGCAAACGGTGGATGTCGTGCGTACGCGGGGGGATTCGCTTGGATTTGAGATCATTGTTGGCGATATCGAGGCGCTGGCTGGTGATCATGAAGAGTATTTCGGCATTTTGCTTCAGTATCCATGCTCGAGCGGCAGGATTTTCGACCTGACAGATGTTGTCAAGCAGGCTCATCAACGCAAGGCGATTGTAACTGCGGCGACGGACCTGCTGGCGCTGTGCATGCTCAAGCCGCCCGGCGAGTTCGATGTTGACATCTGCGTTGGCAGCAGCCAGCGTTTTGGCGTGCCCATGGCGTATGGCGGACCGCATGCAGGTTTTTTGGCAGCTCGAGATGCCTATAAGCGCACCTTGCCCGGTCGCTTGATCGGCGTGTCGGTCGACACCAAAGGCAAGCCGGCGCTGCGCATGACGCTTCAGACCCGCGAACAGCACATCAGGCGCGATAAGGCGACCAGCAACATTTGCACTGCTCAGGTGCTGCTTGCAGTCGTATCAGCGTTCTATGCTGTATATCACGGGCCTGCAGGGCTTAAGGCGATCGCTGCCAAGGTGCACCGATTTACGCAAATCGTCGCGCACGGCCTGCGCCAACTGGGCTACACCGTTGTTCATGATGCCTATTTCGACACGCTTACCGTCAATGCCCATGGTCAGGCTCGCCGGATTGCGGCGCGCGCGCTCGAAGCGAGAATCAATTTGCGCATCGTTGATGCCGACCATCTCGGACTCTCGTTCGACGAGACGACCAAGCGAGTCCATCTAGAACGTTTATGGGCTGTCTTTGACACTCATGCGAACTCGAAGATCTCGATTGATGAGATCGATCAGCAGGTTTCCGAGAGCATCCCGTCCGCGCTGGTCCGCACCAGCGAATTTTTGCATCATCCAGTATTCAGTCGCTATCAGTCCGAGACCTTGATGCTTCGCTACATTCGTCACCTTGGGCAGAAAGATATCAACTTGAATCGATCGATGATTCCTCTTGGCTCATGCACCATGAAACTGAACTCGACCACCGAGATGACGCCGGTGACATTCCACAAGTTTAGCGCGATTCATCCGTTTGCGCCGCTTGATCAGACGCAGGGGTACCATCAGCTGATTGAAGAACTTGAGACCATGCTGTGCGAGATTACCGGTTTCGACGCGATTTCATTTCAGCCTAATGCGGGATCGCAAGGCGAGTATGCGGGTCTTTTGTGCATTAAGCGCTATCACGAACAGCGCGGCCAAGGACATCGCGATGTGTGCCTGATTCCCGAATCGGCGCATGGCACCAATCCGGCGAGCGCGGCGCTGGCTGGTTTGCGCGTTATTGTCGTGTCTTGCGATGATCAGGGCAATGTGGATGTGGACGATCTTGAGGCGAAGCTTGCGCAATTTAGCGATCAGGTCGCGGCTTTGATGATCACCTATCCTTCAACGCACGGCGTATTCGAAGATCGGATCATGGACATTTGCGCCCTTGTGCATGATCACGGCGCACAGGTCTATCTGGATGGTGCGAACATGAATGCTCTTGTCGGCCTCTGCCGTCCAGCTGAGTTCGGCGCAGACGTGGCGCACCTTAACTTGCACAAGACGTTTTGCATTCCGCACGGCGGCGGCGGTCCGGGCATGGGGCCAATTGGCGTTCAGCGACATCTTGCGCCGTTTCTACCGCGTCACAGCGTTGTCCACGGGGTCAACCCGTACGCAGGTACGGAGTCGACCATTGGCAGCGTGTCGGCGGCACCGTGGGGGTCGGCGGGCATACTGCCGATTTCATGGGCCTACATCTACGGGATGGGGGCAGCAGGTTTGCGCGCGGCAACGGAAATTGCGATTTTGAATGCGAACTACATCGCAACCAAGCTGGAGCAGCACTATCCGATTTTGTACAAGGGGCAAAATGGCAGAGTGGCGCATGAATGCATCGTCGACTTTCGCCAGATCAGAGCCAATTCAGGTGTTCTAGTCGAGGATGTTGCTAAGCGTCTGATTGATTTTGGCTTCCATGCGCCGACAATCTCGTTTCCAGTGCCGGACACGATGATGATTGAGCCGACCGAGAGCGAGGCGATGCGTGAAATCGACCGATTTTGCGAGGCGATGGCGACAATACGAGAAGAGATCGCGCAAATTGAGCAGGGCGCATCGGATCCAGAAAATAACCCGCTTAAAAATGCGCCGCATACCTACGACATGCTGATTGACGATAAGTGGGAGCTACCGTATTCAAAGCGTCAAGCGTTTTTTCCGCTCGATTGGGTATGGAAGGACAAGTATTGGCCGCCGGTGGGCAGAGTCGACAATGTTTATGGCGATCGCAATGTCAGTTGCGCGTGTCCCCCGATGTCGGTATGGCGCAACGATCCGGCAGCGGAGGATTGAAATGGAGGCCATCAGGGCTGACTGGATGATCGCCGAGGTCTTGCTTGAAGCTTGCTGGATATAGGGTGTCGACTGGGTGTGTTTGCGGATGTGCAAGCTGTTCCTGATCTAGTTCGCAGAATACTTGCGTCGTTGCGGCTCTAAGTAGACAACCATCAGGCCGCTTGCGATGATTATCGTGCTGCCAATGTAGTCTGCTGCGCTCGGAAGATCTCCCCAGACCAGATAGCCGATGCTTATGGCAAAGGGCAGCGAAGCGTATTCGAACGGCGCCACTGCTGAGGCTTGCGCAATTCTGTATGACTGGGACAGCAGGTACACACCGATAGCGACCGCGATCCCGCAGGCCGCAAGCAATTGCAGGTGAATCATGCTTGGCCACTGCCAGGCCCGCAGCAAAAAACTCAGCGTTGCCTGCTCAAAAATGTCAAATCGGCCGTTCCCGATCAGCAGCCCGCTTGCAACACTGACCAGAATGAAGGAGACTTGAACATAGAGCGTCAGTGCGCCGGCCGAATCGCTGATGCCGAGTCTTCGAGTCATCATGGTCATAAACGAATAGGTCAGCGCCGCTAGAATTGGCAAGACCAAAGTCCATTCCAGCTCGCCGCCTCGCGGGTCGCCGACAATTATGACTCCCAGCAAACCGAATGCGATGGCGGCCCATCGTGACAGTCCGACCACTTCGTTGAGAAACACCTTGGCGAGAATGCAGATGAATAATGGGGCGGTGTAAAACAGGATCACCACCTCAGTGAGAGGCATCACTGAAAGGCCAAGAAAGAAGAATACGTTGGCGAGCACCATCAGCAGCCCGCGAAGCAAGTGCAGCTTTGGTCTTGCGGTGCGAAGCGAAGCAAGTTTTCTGAACAATGCGGCAAAGATGAGCAAAATGGCAATTGCGACTATGGCCCGAAAAAGCGTAATCTGATGTAGAGGGTAGAAGGGGCTGAGCCACTTGATGATTGAATCGCTGATCGTCAAAAACAACAAAGAGCCGACTAGGCAAAGAATCCCTTGCGTGTTTTTGCTTAGCTGTGTCTTGTTTCGCATCAGGGAGAGCTTTCCAAGTGACAGACTGCACCGATTCGCAATGCATTGCGGACGATGCATTGATCCGGGCGAGCGATCATGGCTCCGCTGATCGGTTGTCGCTCTTTGCGGGTTGCTGTTGCAGCGGATGTCTTGCGCATCGCCTTTTGCATCCAGCGGTTGTTCCGGTCTTCGAAGTGGCCGCTAGCCAACTCAGTGGCAGGACTGTTTAAGGTTGCTTTGCGCGCATGCTGATTCAATGGGCTTTACGGCCAGTTGAAACTGGCAAATTCAAGCCCGGCGAATGACTCGGACTGGTAAAGCTGCCCTGCATCGGCATAGCTGGTTGAACACTACCGGGAGCGAACTACTGCGAACTGACGCGGGCTACTTGCAATTGTCTTTTTGCTCTAGCCATTGTCGGATTATGGCGCGATGCCGGTCGCGTCCATAGCTCGGGAAATGACCGGCATGGACAATGTTTACCGGCAGGTCGAGCAGTCTCACCATGCTGCGATAGTAGTCTTCAGCATTGGAGTGGTAGGCATCTTCCAGCAGTGGCCCGTCGTAGACTATATCGCCTGTGAACAAGATGCCGGTTTCGCTTTCAAACAGTGCAATGCCGCCTGGAGAATGCCCCGGGGTGTGAATTGCAAGAAACTGCCGATCACCCAGATCTACGGCATCTCCATCTCCGAGCAAGCGTGTAGCAGGTGCCGACTTGACGGCATATTCGCTTGATGTATAGGGCATGGGCGGCAAAGCGGTAAACATGGCGTCAGAGACAAACATGTCGGCCAACGAACCTTTCCGGGTCGGTTCGGAGATTAATTCGGCCTCTAGTCGATGCACCAGGCGATGCTCGAATTCGTGGTGCGCGCCAATATGATCAAAATGCGTGTGGCTTGCGACCGCCAGACAAGCCTTTTGCGTGACCAGCGGGACATGCTCGCGAAGGCTGACTGCCCCATTCCGCTGTCGACCAGCATATCGCGGTCTCGACCGCGGACATGCCAGATGTTGCAGCGGTAGAATTGCTTGATCCATGGTTCGCAAATCAAAGTGACATCGTCCGGTCGCTTCTCGGTGCGGTACCATTTTTCTGCTTTAGCGCGGCTGACCATGCTTGAAGTATAGTATTACTTGAAGGTGCTTATGCAGGTTCTCGAAGATGCGCCTGATCTTTGCCTAGTCTTGCTTTCAAACCGGTTGCACGTGCCGAACGACTGCAGTTCTTCGCAAAAGGCGGCCAGTTTGAAGTGTACTGCCTGCGTGAAATAGCCTTTCCCGCGGAGGAATTATTTTTTTAGCATACCGGCAATTTGCTATCATATATTCCCGCATGTAGATGATTAGAGCGGTCCAGTTGCTGTGCCGCTATTATCAAAATGTTGCAGCAAACTTGCAACAGCCGTAAGTTATTGCAATAAAAACAAATAGCAATCGAGGGGAAGTCATTCTGCTAAACAATGAATGGTGGTCGATCAAATCTTGCCGAAGTGTCGCGGCAAAGTCAAAGTCCTATAGACCGGCTGCAGGTCGCGTCTTACGACACATGGGATAAAAAATACAGATTGAAGTCTCAAAGCGGGCAGCCGATAGATCAAAGCCTGGACGACACCTTTGCTAGAATTGCGCAAGCCTTGTCGCAAGTCGAAAAGCCTCAGGATCGTCAGTACTGGTTCGAGCAGTTCTTGTGGGCATTGCAAAATGGCGCTGTCCCTGCCGGACGCATCGTTTCGAACGCGGGTGCGCTTGAGCACAAGCCAGAAACGAGCACAATCAACTGCACGGTATCCAGAACCGTTTCAGATTCGATGCGGGACATTATGGAGTCGCTGACCGAAGCTGCGTTGACACTTAAGGCGGGTTGCGGGATTGGTTATGAGTTTTCCACGTTGCGACCGAAAGGTGCTTTTGTGCGCGGTGCCGGTGCCAACACCTCAGGGCCGTTGCCGTTTATGGATGTTTTTGATGCAATGTGCTTCACCGTGTCCTCCGCTGGCGGTCGTCGGGGTGCGCAGATGGGTGTGTTCGACGTATCGCATCCCGATGTGCTGGAATTCATCAAGGCTAAGCGCGAGAACGGACGGTTGCGACAATTCAACCTGTCATGCTTGATCACGGACGATTTCGTTCGCGCAGTTCGCGACAATGATCTTTGGAAGCTAGTATTTCCCGCCCGGCAGTCTGAAGTTGATAAAGGATGCGAGACGCTGTGGCGCTATTGGCCGGGCGAATCGGAATCATATATTCGCAACCAGGAAGGTGAAGTGCTGATGCGAGTCTATCGCACCATCAACGCGCGCTATCTGTGGGATGCGATCATGAAACTGACATACGATTTTGCAGAGCCTGGTTTCATACTCATCGATCGCGTCAACGAGATGAACAACAATTGGTTTTGCGAGGATATCCGTGCGACCAATCCATGCGGCGAGCAGCCGTTGCCGCCTCATGGCAGTTGTCTGCTGGGGTCGGTCAATCTGACTAGATTCGTTATTGATCCATTTCAGGATACAGCTCGATTCGATTGGGAGCAATACGGCGAAGTGGTTTCAGTGTTCACTAGAATGCTTGATAACGTTGTAGAGGTGCATGGATTGCCGCTCAAGGAGCAGGTCGAAGAAATCACCCGCAAGCGCCGTCACGGCATGGGGTTTCTGGGATTGGGATCGGCGCTCGCGATGATGGGAATCAAGTACGGATCTGAGGAATCGCTTGAATTTACTGAGCGGGTGGCGCACGGACTTGCAATCAAAGGCTGGGAGACAGGTATCGAACTGGCAAAGGAAAAAGGCGCGGCGCCGATCATGGATGAGATTTTCGAGATAACGCCGAGAATGCTGCATCTGCGCCCCGAGATGGCGCGAGACGGCATAAAGCTGGGCGATAAGGTCAAAGGATCGGTGCTATTGGCGAAGTACAGCCGCTATATGCAAAAGATGCCGCAAGAAATCGTAGATGAGATTGTCGCGCATGGCGCTCGATTTACACATCATAGTTCGATTGCACCGACGGGAACTATCAGTTTGTCAATCGGAAACAACGTCAGCAATGGCATCGAGCCGTCTTTCGCGCATGAATATACGCGCAACGTTATTCGTGAAGGAAAAAAATCGAAAGAAAGTGTCAAAGTCTACTCGTACGAGCTGCTCGCCTATCGCGAGCTGGTCGACCCCGATGCATCGGCATGTAGTGACAACGGACACACGCTCCCGGACTACTTTGTAACGACTGACGAGATTTCTCCCAAGCAGCATGTGGCTGTGCAAGCGGCGGCGCAAAAGTGGGTGGATTCGTCGATATCCAAAACCGCAAATGTGCCGACCGAGTATCCGTACGAAGATTTCAAGGAAATCTATATGGATGCCTATGAAAGCGGATTGAAAGGGTGCACGACGTTTCGTTTCAATCCTGAGGCATTCCAGGGCGTACTGGTGCGTGATTCCGATCTGGAAGATACGCTGTATCAGTTCAGACTCGATGACGGCAGCACGATTGAGCTCAAGGGCAATGAGGAAGTCGAGTATGACGGCGAGATTCACACGGCGGCCAATTTGTACGATGCTCTGAAAGAAGGCTATTACGGAAAGTTCTGAGGATCAGCTAATGGTCAAGAAAATCGAAAGCACAATTGTCGACTACAAGGTAGTCGAAAAGGGTGTCGCTAACGAAACGGCAAAGGGTGCTGGCCTTAATTTCAATGGCGAGGTTGATGTCAGCAATATCGTGCAGATGCATGAGCGATTAGAGCGGCCGCTTGAGCTGCTCGGCTCGACCTATAAGCTGAAGCCGCCGGTCTACAAGCATGCTTTGTATGTCACCATCAACGACATCGTGCTCAATCCGGATACGCCCTATGCACGGCGGCGCCCATTTGAAATTTTCGTCAACTCCAAGAATATGGAGCACTTTCAGTGGATGGTGGCATTGACGCGCATTATTTCGGCGGTGTTCCGCAAAGGCGGTGACATTACATTTCTAGTCGAAGAGTTGGAGGCAGTGTTCGACCCGAGGGGCGGCTACTTCAAAAAGGGCGGTAAATACATGCCTTCGATCGTGGCCGAGATCGGTTCAGTGATCGAGACTCATATGAAGGCGATCGGCATGATCAAAGATGAGCAGATGCCTCAATCGACGCGGGAGCACTTGCAAGCGAAACGCATTGAGTTTGAACAGCGAACGCAGCAGGATGCAAATTATGAGAACGGATTTCCGAGCGGTTCGCAACTATGCACGGTTTGCAATACTGTGGCCATGGTTTACTTGGACGGCTGCCTGACATGCCTGAATTGCGGCGAATCAAAGTGTTCCTGATCGCCTGTTGAAGGGGATCATCTGGAAATCCGTATACCGGCGACTTCAAAACTCCAGCGCACAAATCCTTTTGGATTCGCGTGCTTGAAAGACACATTGTTGATGAAGTCCCGAGCTTGGCGCGGCGGGACGACGATCGGCACGAAGTCGACTTCTTCGCCGATGATGACGCATTCATCTGGGTTGGCATCTTCGGTTGCGCAGTCGCGCATCGTGATTTTTATCTGAATGTCGGTCAAGGCGCTTGATGAGTTGTTGGTGACCCGCCCTTTGTAATTCCAGCTATCTCCGTAGGCGCCGGTCATGCTTGTTTTTTGCAATGCGACAAGATCAGGATCGATGTCAAAATGATTTGCTTGATCTCCCCAAGGGTCAAGATAGTAGAGCGCACCCAGTAGCAGCGCCAATGTGCCTAGCAATCCAAATCCTAATTTGGGGGAGTAGTAGCTCAGCGCGATGAGCGCAATGCAAAGGACTCCTAGCAAAATCCAATGAATCATCAGGTTGAGATCTCCTTGCCTACTGTGGTTCGGCGGTTGGTATTATGAATGCATGAGACAAGCATTCACCGTTCTACTGTCCAGTGCTCGACCCAATAGGTGGTTGGAGCGGTATTTCCGGTGGGCTCGATCCCCTTGAGCCATTTTGGGATGATGTAGGGGTTTGCCCGGTAATATAGCGGAAGCACCGGCAGGTCATTGACGTATTCGTCTTGAATCGCAGCCCAGATTTTCTTGCGCTTTTGAAAGTTCAATTCGACCTCGACCGCATCGATTAGTTCATCCATGACAGGGTTTTGATAGCTCATGTAGTTGCTTCCTGAATAGTTGTTTTGTTCGGTAGGTATGTGGTCGGAATGCAATATGTCCCGAGGCGAACTTTCTGGGGAGACGATCCAAGCGAACATCGCCATGCCGCCGAACTGTCGTTTTAGCACTGTTTCACCAAAGAATACTCGTGCCGGCTGGTTGCGTATTCGAACATCGATGCCGGAGCGGCGCCATTGGCTTTGCATCACCTGCTGGACGGTTTCGCGTACGCGTGAGCCGGCTGTGGTGCCAAACTCTAGTCTTAGCGGCTGTCCTTCGGAGTTGTGGCGTATGCCATCGCGCATGTCGTTCCAGCCGGCTTCGTCTAGCAATGCGGCGGCGGCATCGGGATCATATGGGTAGCGCATGGCATTTTCATGATAGATTGAGTCAAGGGGATTCACGAAAACATGGGCAACTGGTTGCACTCCCTCGAAAAGCTGCTGGCTGATGGCTTCTCGGTCGATCGAAAGCAGTAGAGCTTGTCTGACTCTGAGGTCGCTGAGAATCGGGTTGGTCAGATTCAGATCGATATGCTCATAGATGAGGCCAACGCGAAAATTGTAGTTGTACTTGTCTGGGTAGCGCTTGCGAAACGCGAGCGCTTGATCTGCGGTCAGTCCCAGCACGCCGTCGATGTAGTCAATTGAACCTGATTCGAGATTGGCTTCAAGTGCAGCTGTGTTTTCGATGATGCGGACGATAATCTTGTCGAAGTGAGGGGACTGACCCGCCCACAGATCGTTGGGCTGCAATTCGATATAGGCGCCTGGTTCGATGCGGGTGACCCGATAGGGCCCATAGTAGAGTGCAGGATTATAGGAATCGGTGTCATATGCTGATCGATTGCGGTATTCGCGCGGATTGTCGAAGTTCGCCTTTTCGATATGTTCAGGCAGAGGCTGGAGTCCCAAGGCATTGTAGTCGTACGTGATTCGGTCGATGTGAAGCGTGAAGGTCTTTTCATCGATGATATCGACGGACCGAATGCGACGATATTCCTGGGACCCGATCATCCCCGATTCAGGGTGCTTTCCAGCTTCGATTGTAAATGCGACATCATTCGAGCTGACCGGCATCCCGTCGCCCCAGCGCGCTTCGGGGTCGATTTCATAGGTTACGGCGATGCCTTGTTTGCCATCGCCATAGGTTTTGACGATTGCCTTGCCGTTTTCCATCGTTGGCACTTCGGTGCAGAGCAGGCAGACCAGCTTCCAGTCCTTGTCGTAGACTGTAAAGGGTCGAGAGGTCATGCCGAGTACAAAGCTTTTCGCGAACATGGAGTCAAAGTGAGGATTCAGGGTCGATGGAAACTGGGTGATGCCAATGATTAATGTGTCTTTTGCATAGGCGGGACCGCTGGCAACCAAGATTAGCGCCATGATCGCGACACGCAATACGCAAGGCAGCGACGCGGGCGAAATCGCGGCAACCGGTCCGCAAGGTTTTGTTTCTGCTTGCGCGAAGGATGTTGCGCTTGGATTCGTATGTTCGGTTTTCATGCTCGGGTGAGGTTTGATGCCAGCTCGGCGAATCTTGCCACTAATATAACTGCAACGCCTCATATGTGGCGAGAATCTGCTTAAGATGATTGACCTGCATTTCCCGGAATCTTTTGTGCCGTGCGCCGGCTGCAGAGCTTCGTGGCAGATTCTGCCGTTCGTTTTGAAGCAATGAACAGGTTCATTGCCAAATCTGACCCGCCGAGCTTGCGGATTTGCACGATACGCCGGTCTTTGATATGGGTGAGGCGAAAATGCTAATCAGCGGAGCAGGACAATCTTTGCGAAGACGGCGCTTCAAGCCGGTCGCTATGCAGGTCGAAGATTCGATGCCACTGAAAGTGTCCGATTTATTGGCATTTTTTGGAGATCGTTATCAGCTATCGAGCGCGGCAGGAACTTCTGCCGCCGGTCTGCGCGACGAATTGACTGAAATCCGTTCGTAAATCGACCTCAACGCGATGGCGAGTTCGAGACAAATGGCTGAACTGCTCAGTGCAACTTCGAAGAAGCGGGATGCCGGCGGACAATGTTTGCAAACCCATCCCGGTGAATCGATGAATGGTTTGAGGGCATTGCTGCGGCATCGGGGTAATTTCGTGCCATGAGCCGTGTTTGAAGCCGCATGGGTGGAAGCTGGAATGCAGCGGATGCATTTGGGTGCAGCAATGGTGCCTACTTGCCTCTCAATTTGTGAAATAGAGCGATGCAGCCACTACCAGCAATGAATGCCCCGGTCGCGGAGAAATCGCTGTGGTAGAACTGAAAGGGCAGCTTGCTGATGCTTGCGCATCGTGTCCGCGACAGGTTGCCGGCCAGCATTGATTTGACTGTCGCGATATTAATTTGCTCACAGTTAGCAATTAATGTCGTGTAGAATCACGCTTATGACGGATATGTCCATTCAATCGACCGCCGGCATGCGCCGCTACAACCGAAAGCTGGTGCTGTCTGAAATCTATCGCCGAGCCACGGTGTCAAGAACGAAATTGGCCGCAAGCACAAGCCTGACCGCGACCGCCATTACCCGAATCACGCGTGAACTGATTGCGGCCGGCTTGGTGGTGGAAGGCGCTCAGCTGCCTCGCAACGGAGTGCCGGGCAGAAAGGAAACGCAATTGTCGATCAGCGGCGCGATAGCGCATGTCATCGGAATTAGCCTTCATGCGGATAACCGAAGCATTGCTCTCGCAGATGTTCAAGGCGCGATCAAAGACTTCGCCAGTCTCGACATTCCCTATTTGGCATCGCCTGACCGCGCAATTCGGAGAATTGCGGATCTGACGCGTGAACTGATCGGGCGCAATCATCTCCATTGCAACCAGGTTATCGGGATTGCTCTCGCCCTTGCAGGCAAGATAGACCCGCTGAACGGCTTGGTGGTGGACTCTCGGATCTATCAATGGGAAAACGTGCCGATTCGCGATCTGCTGTCGTCGCAAACCGGCCTGGCGGTTTCCATTGAAAACTTGAACAACGTGGTGAATCTGTCAGAGTCACTATTTGGTCACTCGCGCGGCTGCGACAATGTTTTGATATTGCGCATCGGCACTGGCTACGTCGGGGCGAGCCTGATGCTGGATGGAAGGCTGGTTCGCAGTCGAAACTCTGCCGCCGGGCTGATTAATCATGTTCCGTTGAATATCAACGATATTGAATGCGAATGCGGTCATCTCGGTTGCATCAACACCGTGTCGTCCGGTTTCGGGATTCTTGCGCGAATGGATGACGAATCGCAGGTCTTGTTCAAGCCGAAGAATTTGTCCAGCCACAATCGCAGACTTGGACAAATCATTGATTCAGCATCGCGTGGCGATGCCCGCCCACAAAGAATTCTGCGCGAAGGCGGTTTTGCCTTGGGCATGTACACGGCGCAACTATGCGAAGCAATTTACCCTGAAGTTGTGATTGTCGCTGGCAGAGTCGGGCGATGCCGCCATTACATGGAGGGATTCGTCGAGGCGTGGAACGAGTTTGCATCAAGCGAGAATCGTTCCGCGGTCCGAATCATCCAATCAAACAAGTCTGTGACTGAACAGACGATCGATTTCGCGATTGAGCGATTCTTGCTTTCCATGGATCTTGACTTGGAACCGCTGATGCATATTTTCAATTCGTTCGAGCAAGAAGCTGTATGACTGGACGCTACGGAAAACCTGATGTTCTACTGCTGATGGTCGATCAGATGACGGTTCGCGCAATGAGCATGTATGGCAACGCGGTCGCAAAGATGCCGTATCTAGATAAGCTGGCATCAGAAAGCGTACTGTTTGAAAACGCCTACTGCGCCGCACCGCTTTGCGCTCCAGCGCGCGTTGCGCTTCTGACCGGCAGGCATCCTTTCAGCGTCAACGCTTTTGATAACGCCTGCGAATTTCCAGCCAGTATTCCAACCGCGGCGCACTACCTCCGCAAGCTTGGCTATTTCTCGACTTTGTGCGGCAAAATGCATTTCATCGGCCCGGATCAGCTGCATGGTTTCGACTCCCGGCTCATGACCGATGTGTACCCGTCGTCGTACGCCTGGGCGCCAAGCTGGGACAAGGGACCGAGCTATATTACCTCTGGCGTTACTTGCGCCTCAATCATTGAGGCAGGGCCCTGCATCCGTTCGCTGCAGATCGACTATGACGACGAGGTTTGCTACCGCAGCACTCAGATGTTGTACGACTTGGCCAGACAGCGCGGGCGTCAATCCTTTTTCCTGACTGTCTCGTTTACTCACCCGCACCATCCGTTTACGATCACCGAGGAATACTGGAATCGCTATGCGCAGCAAGATATCGACCTGCCCGACGTTCGCGGTCTGCCATTTGAACAGCTTGATTACCACAGCCGCGGGCTTTACTTCGCCCACGGCCGGCATCTGCACGACATAAATTCTGAGCATGTAAGGAACGCAAGACGCGCCTACTTCGGCATGCTGTCGTACCTGGACGACAAAATAGGCCATTTGCTCCAAGTGCTGGAACAAACCGGCCTGGCCGGCAACACGCTTGTGATTTTCACCTCAGACCATGGAGAGATGCTTGGTGAGCGCGGCATGTGGCATAAGCACCACTTTTACGAGGCCGCGGCGCGTGTTCCGTTGACTCTTCGCTTGCCCGGAAAATTGGCGCCATCAAAGATAGACGCGCCAGTTTCCCATATTGATCTATTGCCAACCCTGCTGGACATGCTGGGTGAAACCGAGCCGCTAGGCCGACTGCAAGGCAATAGTTTGATGCCTGCCCTGCAAGGCGGCACTGTTGAGCATCCGATTTTCTGCGATTATCTCGCGATCGGTCCATGTGTGCCGTGCCGGATGATTCGAATGGGTGACCATAAGTACATGTATACGCATGGTCACGACGAGCAGATGTTCAACGTATCGCAAGACCCTGACGAGATGACCAATCTTGCGAAGGATTCAAGCAGTCAAGCGGTAAAGTCGCAGCTGAAGCATGCTTTGTTCGAGCATTGGGACCCGGACGAAATAGATCAGCGAGTCAGGGCTAGCCAGCGACGTCGGAGCGTCATCAATATGTCGCCAGGGATGCAGCCTGAGTGGGATTTCATTTACTGCAAAGATGACTCGAAACGGTTTGTGCGCAACCGGAAGGTCGATGATACGAAGGGCAAGTCGCGGTTGCCGCGGGTGGAGCCGCCGCCTCC
The DNA here is from genome assembly GCA_965214875.1 of Arenicellales bacterium. Lineage (GTDB taxonomy): Bacteria > Pseudomonadota > Gammaproteobacteria > Arenicellales > JAJDZL01 > CBDAUN01. The sequence continues at coordinate 983,739 of OZ243980.1, forward strand.
GACCCGAATTCCCATGAGCACCTCGCAGATTGCCGAAGCGATGCAAACCGGCAGGTTGCCATGACGCAGTCAGTCTCGCCCAACATCCTTTTGATCATGGCCGACCAGCTGGGTGGCCCGATCCTGCCGCTGGATTCAACAGGTCCAGGCAAAGTTCCGCATCTGCAGGGCATTGCCGATCAAGGCGTCGTGTTCAAAAGGGCCTATTGCAACTTTCCGATCTGCGCGCCGTCGCGAGCTTCCATGCACACTGGCATTTTGCCGCACCGATTTGGGCAGTATGACAATTCGAGTGAATTTCCAGCCGACTACCCTACGTTTGCCCATTACCTGCGTCAGCTCGGATATCAAACCATTCTGAGTGGCAAAATGCACTTTGTCGGTCCTGACCAGCTGCATGGTTACGAAAAACGCCTTACGACCGAAATTTATCCTGCCAACTTTGCGTGGACGGTGGATTGGTCAAAAGGTTGCCGGTTTCGTCCGACCAACTTGACCATGGCGCCAGTCATCGAGGCAGGCCGATGCATCCGGTCATTGCAAATCGATTTTGACGATGAAGTCGAATTCGCGAGCATCCAGAGACTGTATGACCTGGCCCGCCAACCTGGCGGCAAGCCATTTTTGATGACCGTTTCATTCACGCATCCGCATTCTCCCTATGTCACCACGCAAGAATGCTGGAATCGATACGATCATGAACGCATCGACATGCCTACGGTTGATGAGATCGCTGTCGACGAAATGGACATGCTCAGCAGAAATTTGCACTATTGCCAAGGGCGTGACGAATATCAGGTGAGCGAGGAGCAGATTCGCAATGCAAGACATGCATATTTGGGAAATATCTCCTATATCGACGATAAGGTTGGCCGTTTGCTTGATGTTCTCGATAAGACCGGGCTTAGGGACAACACGGTTGTTATTTTCACAGCTGACCACGGCGACATGATGGGCGAACGCGGGATGTGGTACAAGCAGCACTTTTTCGAATGGGCATGTCGGGTGCCGCTGGTAGTGTGCTGGCCGGGCAAGTTTGCGCCGAACCGAGTTGATCAGGAAGTTTCTCTGGTTGATCTCTTGCCGACACTGCTGGATTTGGCTACTGAAGGCAATGGTTGCGGCAATCTTGAAGAGATCGACGGACACAGCCTGTACCCGATAATTGCCGACCAGCATGTAGACTGGCATCATCCGGTGATCTCGGAGTTTTCCGCTGACGGTTCAACTGGGCCGAGTCGCATGGTGTTGAAAAATAGCTTTAAATACATGCACCTGGAAGGTGAGGAAGAGCTGCTGTTCGACATGCGCCAAGATCCAGCAGAAATGCAGAACCTTGCCAACGATTCGGATTCGCTCAGCAAGTTGAGCGAGCTTCGCGCAATCGCAATGGATTCGTGGGATCCCGACGATTTGCGCTCACGGATTACTGAAAGTCAGCTCCAGCGCCTGTTTATTCATCGTGTGACCGGTGGCGAACCTTCATACGTTCATGCGGTCAATGCTGGCGATTATCGAAAATATGTCAGAAACGCTGGGGCCGCTGATACCAAGGCTCTGGCAAGGTTTCCATATGTCGAACCGTCGCTTCCGCCGCAGATGGCAGATCATTAGCCGGCCATGTTCAAGCAAAGCCGACTTTACCTGATCCTTTCGTCGATTTGCGTCGTTCTTTTTGTAGTCAATCTGATTATCGGAAAAATTGAAGTCACCTACCGGGTTGACATGATTGTTCATTTTGAAGGCGTGGCTGAGTTCGTTTTGCTCCTTGCGGCCGTAATATTTTTTGTTATCGGCACCTTGTTCAAGGAGCAGTCGATGGCTAATGCGTCACAAAAACCAAAGGAGGTTGAATCATGAAAATGCGAAATACAGCCGAATTGCCGGCGAGCGGGGAAAGGCGCCAGTTTTTTGAGGCCACTGCGAAATATGGTTTCACAGCGGCCATGATGGCCGGTGCCGGGGGCATGCTTATGTCGGAGGATGCGACGGCGCAGACCGCAAAAGAAGAAGCTGAACGCAAGGATGCTGCTGAGTACACCATGACTTTTGCAACGGCATACATCATTGGGGTGTCCAGGGCGTACCCGATCATGCAATTGGATTTTAAGGAGAACATCCAGAACATGACCAATGGCAAGATCTACGTGAACCTGGCACCGGGCAAGAAACTGGGAGCCGGAGGCGCGTTGGCGAAAAAAGTGCAAAGCGGCGTCATCCAGGTTGCTCAGCATTCGGTGTCCAACTTTGCACCATTTGCGCCGGAAGCCGATCTGATCAACATGCCGTACATGTGCGCCCGCAACCAAGAGGTGGTCAACCTGGTTACTTCAGACGTGTGGAAATCTGTGGTCGATCCAAAAATAAATGCGTCCGGATTCAAGGCCCTTTGGTATACCTCGACCTCGGCGCGCACGTTTGCGGTCAGGCAAGGCATGGATCCGATCTTGAAGCCGGAAGATCTTGCCGGCGTGAAGTTTCGGGTGCCCGGCTCGAAGATGCTTCAGCAGTTCTACAGATTGCTGGGCGCCAACCCAACGCCGGTAGCCTGGGGTGAAACGCCATCGGCGATAAAGCAAGGCGTTGCCGATGCGTTGGATCCGGTATTGTCCGGCTTGTACATTTTCGGGTTCGGCGACATTTTGTCGCACGTTAGTCTTGCCCAGTCCGTGCACGGTCTTCAGGTGTATAGCTGCAACTTGGAGTGGTTCCAGAACCTGCCTGCGGATGTTCAGGCTGGTGTCGAATTTGCAAGCGATGTCACGTTCCGACAGAATCTTGCCAAGGTGCCGGCCGCGTTTGCCTACGCCTCATCCGAAATGCGCAAAGCGGGAGTTCAGATTCACGAGCTCAGCGAAGATCAGATTGCTGCGTTCCGCGATGTTGCTGGCCATCAGCGACCTGAATGGGATGAATGGAAGGTTAGGCTTGCCGGCTCGCTGGAGAACTTTCACAAGATGCTCGAAGCATCGCAAACGCAGGGTACCTACTTTGTGCATAACGTGTAGGGAGCATGAACCGTGCGACTGATCCAGTGTTGAATGCATCGAGTTGGCCGTACGGTGGCTTTGTCATCGGGTTTTAGGGTGAACAGATGCGTATCAAGGCATTGATTGACGCATTCGACAGAAATGGCGAACGCTGGCTTTTGCTGGTGTTCTACGCATTTGTCGTGACAGTCATCTTTGTGGAAGTGATCCGACGCTTCTTATTTCAGTACTCCTCGATTTGGGGTGAAGAAACCGCGCGGTATGCGTTCATCTACCTTGTCTGGATTGGCGCTGCCGCGGCGGTCAAGGACCGCGCTCACATTAGAATCGATATCATCTTCAAGTTTATGCGCCCGAAGGGTGCCGCCATCCTTTACTTGTTTGGCGACATTGTTACCCTGGTTTTTGCTTGTGCCGCACTTTACTGGTCGCTCGATTCAGTCGGGACATCGTTGCGCTTTGGCGCAGCGACCCATGGTTTGCGGATCAATCAGGCATGGTTCACGCTTGCGGTTCCCTTCGGCTTTTCTCTGATTCTGATCCGGCTTATCCAGTCTATGCGCCGCGACCTTATGTATCTCAGATTGGGTCGCGAGCCATTCACTGGCAGAAAACTGTTCGGATAGCGCCGGCATCATGTACAACCTCTATCAGCAGCCGGCTGTCGCCTATGAGTTCGGATGGGATGTAGGCGGACCGCTTCTTTTGATTGCCGCATTGCTCGTGCTTGGCATCCCGATGTGGGTTTGCATGGGGGTTGGCGTGATTGCAATGCTGCATTTCACTGAGGTGCTGCCATTGCATCTGCTGGGGGAGAGTCTGTTCGAGGGCATGGATGCGTTTGCCCTGATTGCGGTGCCGCTGTTTATTCTTACCGGCGATGTTCTGGTGCGCACCGGCCTGTCGAACAAGCTGCTTGACATCGCCGAAGCCACAGCAGGCAGCTTTCGCTCGGGCTTTGGCTCTTCGACGGTGCTGGGCTGCGGATTTTTCTCATGCATTTCAGGTTCCGATGCTGCCGGCTGCGCGGCGCTTGGGCGCATGACCATCAATCGACTGACTAATTCTGGCTATCCCCGTCCCTATGCGGCCGCTTTGGTTGCTTCAGGGTCTTGTACTGGAATCCTGATTCCGCCATCGATCGCCTATATCGTTATCGGACTGATACTCGGAATATCCGCTTCGACGCTATTTGTCGCGGCGATTGTGCCTGGGGTGCTTGTACTGATTTCGATCATGGCGGCCAACGTGCTGGTCAACCGCTTCAGAGGCTATGAAAATTCAACGCAGCAGTTTTCGCTAAGGCATTGGCTGACTACGGTTTGGGATGGGCGCTATGCGCTGTTGGTGCCGTTCATCATTCTCGGCGGCATCTATTCGGGCATCTTCACGCCCACTGAAGCGGCGGCGGTTGCGGTGGTTCTGATCATCACGATTGGATTGTTTCAAGGCACGTTGAAGTTAAGCGATTTCCCTGAAATGCTGGTCAGCTCAGCCAAGGTCAATGGTGTCATTTTGCCGACTGTCGCGCTGTCGTTGCCGCTTGCTGAAGCACTAGGCGCCTTATCGGTGCCGCAATACTTTATTGAGCAAGTGCTCTCGTTAACAGAGAATTACAACTACATCCTGTTGCTGATCATCGGCATATTGATCTTTGCCGGATGCGTTATGGAGGCCGTGCCGAACATTGTGCTTATTGCGCCAGTGCTCTATCCGCTATCGCAGCAGATCGGCATGGATCAGATTCACTTTTGCATTTTGATGGTGACTTCACTGGGCATTGGTTTTATCACGCCGCCGATCGGTTTGAACTTGTTTGTGATATCTGGAGTGACCGGGGAATCCATCCTGAACGTCGCGAAATACGTGTTCCCGTATGTTTTTGCTATGCTGTCGGTGGCGGTGCTGATTGCATTTGTGCCGCAGCTTTCCCTCGTGCTTTTGGGACGATAGCGCAAATCAGAGAAGGAAATTATGACTGGCCCGAACTATTCCTCTCAATGCGTTGACGATCAAGACAATTTTACGATTAAAGAAATCTGCTTCGCGCAAGTGCGCATGACCTCAGGCATGAGCCTTTTGCGGCCATGCGCTTGATAATCCGGCCTCGCCGAGGCAAGGTTCGGCTTCATCAGGCGCGAGCGGCGTTTTATGCAGACATAACATATGCGACATGGCGCTAATCTGGCTGGTGGAGCAAGAATTTGCCGTCTGCCCCGACACTGATTACGCCGTCCCGCCCGCTATCCCAGTCGCCCAGCACATACCGAATCGCCTTTGCCCCGTTGGCTTGATGCCGATGAATGCCCGGGCGATGCACATGCCCGTGAATCATGGCCTGGACACCCAGTTCTGACATGACTGCACAAGCGGCTTCTGTGTTCACATCCATGAGTTTCATGTCCTTATTCGCCTTGCTGAACTCGCTTTGCTTTCGCATCTGGACTGCGCGTTGCTGACGCTCTTCGACCGGTAGCGACAAGAATGATGATTGCCAATCGGCCGCGTTGACCATGGCTCGAAACTCTTGATGATCGGTGTCATCGGTGCACAGGCTGTCGCCGTGCAACAGCGCAACTTTGCTGCCGCAGATATCAACAACGCTGGGGTCGGGAATCAGCTCGCCGCCGAAAAGAGCCACAAAATCCTTGCCGATGAGGAAATCTCGATTGCCGTGCATGACGCGGATTTGAACTCCGGCATGGGCGATGTCGCAGAGCAAATCAGCCGCCGGCCGATGCCCGAGCAAGTCGATGCCGTCATCGCCGATCCAATATTCGAACAGATCGCCCAGAATATAGAGGATATCGCAGTCTGACGAGATTCGGCGCAGATAGCCGCTGAACCGTTCAAACGTTTGCGGACGGTTCGGATCAATGTGGATATCGGATACGAATCGGGTGCGCATGCGGGCGTGTCTCGTTGTCTTGGCAAGTGCAAAATCTATAATACCCGCTTTGCCGCCACTTTAATATTCAGGATAGTCTTTACTGGTGCCAATTCGATGCTTCACATATACAACAGCCTGACCAATAAAAAAGAGCCGCTCATTCCGATTAACGAGCAAAAGATCGGCATCTATGTGTGCGGCATGACGGTGTACGACTATTGCCATTTGGGACATGCGCGAGTCATGGTGGCGTTCGATGCGGTGATCCGCTATCTACGCTACCGCGGCTATGAGGTTGCCTATGTGCGCAACATCACCGATATCGACGATAAGATTATCGCGCGCGCCAGGGAACTTGGCGAGTCAATCGGGCAGCTGACTGACCGGTTTATCGGCTGTATGCATGAAGATTTGGCTTTTCTTGGAATCGCAAAGCCGAATCACGAGCCCAGAGCAACGGAGTACATCCCGCAGATTATCGACATGATATCGGCTTTGATTGAGCGAGGGTTCGCCTATCCGGCATCCAACGGCGATGTCTACTACAAAACGCGCTCGTTTGATGCCTATGGCCAGTTGTCGGGCAAGAATCTCGACGAGCTTCAGGCTGGCGCGAGAGTGGGCGTTGACGAATGCAAGGAAGATCCGCTGGACTTTGTACTTTGGAAAAGCTCGAAAAAGGGCGAGCCATGGTGGGATTCGCCTTGGGGCAGGGGGCGTCCGGGATGGCATATCGAGTGTTCAGCGATGTCGACTTGCTTGCTTGGCAATCACTTTGACATTCATGCCGGCGGGATGGATCTTTTGTTTCCGCATCACGAAAATGAGATCGCGCAATCCGTCGGCGCCACCGGCGGCAAGTTTGCCAATTTGTGGATGCACAACGGCTATCTGCAGGTTGATGCGACGAAGATGTCGAAGTCGCTTAAGAACTTTTTGACGATCCGGGAAATATTGGACTTAGATTCCAGCCGCGAGCGAATGGGATTGATCTTGAGATACATGCTGCTGTCAGGACATTATCGAAGCCCGCTCAACTACAGTGAAGACAATTTGGATAATGCAAGGAGCGCAGTGCGACGCATTTTCGTTGCGCTGTCGAATTCCGAGCGTTTTGGCGCGAGCCGAGCGCGTTCGGATGCTTCTATCGTTCAGCAATTCTGCGAAATCATGGATGATGATTTCAATACGCCGGAAGCTCTTGCGCTTATTTTCGAAACGGTTCGGGCGCTGAACCGCGCAGTGGAAAGCGATCAGGCCGAACAAGCCGCCGTGTTGCGCGAGACTGTTGCAGAGCTTGCCGGCATTTTGGGGTTGATGCCCATTTCGGCAAAGGAGTTTCTGGACGGCCGGGACGATAATCAAAAACGTCGCGAAATCGAGCAAATGATCGAGCTGCGCAAGCAGGCCCGACTGAATAAGGACTGGGCTGAGGCTGATCGCCTGCGCGGCGAGCTGCTTGCTATGGGAGTTGAGATCGAGGATCAAGCCGATGGCGCAACTCTGTGGAGATTAGGATAGGGCGGTCGCTTCCCGATAGAGCATTTTTCACTCTTTGCGGCTGACCGCGCATTAGCTGCTGACACTTCCTCTTGCTGTCCAACTCGGCGCACAGGCCGAATTTATCGCTTTTTTTAAGCAGCTACCGCCACTTCGAGCTTAGGGAATAAGATATCTAATATATAGATAATATACATCAATATATTGTATTTTAAGATGTAAAGCGGTTTGGTATATTGCGATTGAGACAGCAATTCTGTCGGCAAATTGAGTGAGCGGCTTGATGCCGGATTAAATCTTTTCTGAGGTGGAAAAGTATAGTCGCACCATTCTTTTCGGCAGGGTATAGCAAACATTCAATACATTGACGGAGTAATATGCCATGAAACTGAATACCGAGAGAAAAAAGGTGGCGGGCTTGTCGCGAATGTCGCAATCGGCACTTGCGTTTTTGTTTTGCATTGCATCATTTGTTCTGCCGGCCCACGTCGGTGCTGACGATAGTTGGTACCCATATCCAGTAGAAGTCTGGGACCCTCCATTTGATATGGCCAGCCCGCGCTCTACCGTTGACTATGTTCCCCTGGAAAAGGCATCCAGGCAATGGCATGTCTGTGTTTCGTTCCCGCACATGAAAGACGCATATTGGTTGGCTGTTGACTACGGTGTGGTCGCCGAATCCGAGCGACTCGGAGTCAAGATGCAGCTCGTAGAAGCGGGTGGGTATACCAACCTGAACACGCAAGTTTCACAAATTGAAGATTGTGTGGCAGGCGGAGCGGATGCTGTTGTGGTCGGTGCGATATCCTTTGACGGTTTGAACAATCTCGTTTCTGAGATTCGCACTAAGGGCATCCCGGTGATTGATGTGATTAACGGCATGTCTTCGTCCGATTTATCGGCTAAGTCTTTGGTTTCATTTGGTGAAATGGGCTATAAAGCTGGCGAGTACATTGCCAAGGCTCACCCTGCCGGTTCGGGCAAGGTGAAAGTGGCATGGTTTCCTGGCCCTCCGGGAGCGGGCTGGGTAGAAGCGGGAAACGCCGGATTTCAAGAAGCAGTGGCCGGTTCCGACATCGAAGTTGTTGAAACCAAGTATGGCGACACGGGTAAAGAGGTGCAGTTGAAACTGGTGGAAGACACGTTGGAAGCGCATCCGGATATCCAATATGTCGTCGGGACTGCGGTAACCGCAGAAGCGGCGACCGGCTTGCTTCGGGCACGAGACATGACTGATCAGGTCAAGGTCATGGCCTACTACTTCACGCCAGGCGTCTTCCAAGGAATAAGGCGTGGCCAGATGCTGGCCGCACCCACTGACTCCGCTGTGATTCAGGGACGGATCGCAATCGATCAAGCCGTCAGAATTCTAGAGGGGGAGTCCTACGAAAAGCATGTCGGCCCAGCGCTCTACGTTATCGACTCCAACAACATCAACACGTTTGATCGGGGGTCGTCGCTCGCGCCAGATGGATTCAAAGCAACCTTCTCGGTGAACTAAACGCTGTTGACCGGATGCGCACTGACGAGTCAATTGTCAGTTCCAGGTTGCATAAGGCGAAGCGGCGATTTCGGCTCTGTGAAGCATGAACAAGTCGCCGCTCCTGGAATTGACGGGCATCACGCGGCAATATCCGGGGATCAAAGCCCTCGACAATGTGGACTTTTCCCTTGCGGCCGGTGAGGTCCATGTCTTGTTTGGCGAAAACGGCGCCGGCAAGTCAACTTTGATTTCGATCATCGCAGGGGCCGTCAGAGCGCATGCCGGACGGTTCCTGTTCAAGGGCAAGCCGATAGAGCTTTCGTCAGTTCATCACGCCAGATCCTTGGGGATCAGTGCTGTATTTCAGGAGTTCTCGCTCGTTCCCCAGCTTTCCGTCGAGCAAAACCTGTTTTTGGGATCTGAGGAGACCTCAAATGGTGTTCTGAAGAAAAAATCCATGCAAAAGCGAGCGGCGGAAATACTTGACCGGTTGAGATTTCCGCTTGAGCCGTGCATCAAGGTGGCCTTTCTGTCTAGGGCAGAGCAGCAAATGGTTGAAATTGCAAAGGCGTTTCGTGAAAATCTTTCGGTGCTGATTCTAGATGAACCGACCGCATCGCTTACTGATCAAGAGACCGAAGAATTGTTTTCTCTGATTGAACAGATCAAGTCTCGAGGTGTGGGCATCATCTACATTACTCATCGAATCAATGAAATTCGACGTATCGGAGACCGAATTACGGTACTGCGGGATGGAAGATTAGTGGACACGGTTAGTGCAAGCACATCTGAAAGTGAGCTGGTTGGCTTGATGACTGGGCGCATAATTGAACAATTTTTCCCGAGCTTTGATTTTCGCCTTGGAGAAAAGATGCTTGAAATGTCGCACGTTTTCACAGCAGATAATTCTGTGGCAGATGTAAGCCTGAACGTGCACAGCGGTGAAGTTGTCGGGATTGCCGGCTTAGTCGGATCCGGAAAATCTGAGATTGGGCGAACTTGCTTTGGGCTGATCCCAAAGACTGGAGGCGACATTTCGCTTGATGGAGAAAGCATCGCTCATATGTCAACCCGCCAAATTATCGAGCGCGGTTTGTTCTATATCCCTGCCGACCGCCGTGATGAAGGGCTGATGATGATGCGCAGCGTTCGCGAAAATGTTGCGCTGCCTGCATTAAATACAAAAAACTACTCAAAAGGTGCGTGGCTAAGGAGGAATGCGGAAGCCTCCAGCGTTCGAGATCTTGCCGGTCGCTTGCAATTGCAACCACTCAATATTGAATGGGATGCAGGACAATTTTCTGGCGGCAATCAGCAAAAGATTCTACTCGCAAAGTGCTTGACTCGCGAAATCAAAGTGTTCGTTTTTGACGAGCCGACCGTTGGGGTCGATGTCGGCACCCGAGTCGCAATCTACAAATTCATTCGCGACTTGTGTGAAACCGGTGCGGCGGTTCTGCTGATTTCGTCAGATTTGCCCGAAATATTGCACCTGACCAACCGTGTCTATGTCATGTGCAAAGGGCGGTTGAGCGCGGAGATTCCTGCCGAAGAACTGTCGCAGGAAAATGTTCTAAAGCACTGCTTCGATAGGCAGGCGGCGTGAATTCAATTCTAAAGGACGGTTTCCAATGACCGCGAAGCTTCTGCGTTTTATTCAAGTCGCACTGGTGCGCTTAGGCGTACTGCCTTTCTTGCTGTTGATAGCAGTCATTGTGTTCGCCGTCATTTCAGATAACTTTCTAACCGGACGCAACCTGATGAATGTGGTGCGACAGTCAACTTACCTGACATTGGTTTCGATGGGGCAAATGTTCGCTTTGCTGACGGGAGGCTTCGATTTGTCAGTTGGAACGATTCTAGCGCTGACTTCGGTAGTTTGCGCCGCTGCGATGGCAATGGCCTACGCGGCAATGCCTGATGCTGTCTGGCTTTCAATTCTTATTGGAATGTTGGCAGGCGGCATGGCTGGCACAGCTGTTGGCGTTGTCAATGGAATCGGCATTTCGATCTTCAATGTGTCTCCATTCATGATGAGTCTCGGCATGGCGTCTGTTGGATTCGGGCTTGCACTTTACTTGACTGGCGGCACTCCGGTATACGGGATGCCCATCGAGTTTGGCGACATCTTCGGATTCGGAACGTTTTTGACCATTCCAGTGCCAGTGATTATTACTTTGGCGCTCATTGCCGTTTTGTATGTGTTGGTGAATTGGACACGGTTTGGCAGACATCTGTACTCCGTCGGCGGAAACATGAAGGCTGCACGACTATCAGGCATCAATACAAGAATGGCACTTTTTTTGGCCTATGTATTGTGCAGTGCCATGGCGGCAGTTGCCGGAATCCTGCTGACTGCGCGGCTTGATACAGGTGAGGCGAATATCGGCGCCACCATGCCGCTTGAATCGATCGCGGCATGCGTTATCGCCGGGGTCAGTTTGCGGGGCGGGGTCGGCAGACTGGAGAATGTTGTTTTTGGCGCACTGTTCATCGGACTGGTGCAAAACGGAATGAACTTGGCGCGCATCGAATCCTATTTGCAAATTGTCGTGATTGGCATCTTGCTGATTTTCGCAGTCGTGGCGGACCAGCTCAGACTTCGCTACATTTCGACACTCAGAAACTGATTGCCGCATCGCAGCTGCCAAGAACGGCTTTACAGTTTTGTGGCGTCTTTCGGATTTACGTTTAATCAATGGTGTGTTAGATGAATACTGAAATAAATTGCGATATGGGTGAAAGTTTCGGAATTTACCGTATGGGTGATGACGCTGGTCTGATGCCGCTAATATCAATGGCAAATGTTGCTTGCGGGTTTCATGGTTCGGATCCGAATCACATGCGAACAACGGTCAGATTGGCTAAACAGCATGGGGTGCGCGTCGGCGCTCATCCATCTTTGCCTGATCTGCAGGGTTTTGGACGTCGAGCAATGGCGGTCGAGCGCGAGGAGCTGGCGAATCTCCTGATTTATCAAGTCGGTGCGCTAGTGGCATTTTTGCAGGCGGAAGGAATGGAACTCAACCACATCAAGCCGCATGGCGCACTGTATGGAATGGCGGCGCGAGACGGTGAAATTGCGCATGCGGTCTGTGATGCAGTCGACATATTCGGCGTTCCAATTCTTGGAATGAAAGGCACCTTGCATGAACAAATATATGTTGAGCGAGGTCATGCTTTCATTTCCGAATTCTACGCAGATCTTCAGTACAACGACGACGGGAGCTTGATTATTTCGCGAGAACATGACGAAGTCGAACCGAAGTTGGCAGCGAAACGGGTATTGAGAGCTGTAGAAGAAGGGATGGTGGACTCTGTCAATGGCAAAGGGGTGAAAGTCGGCGCAGACTGTGTTTGTGTTCACTCCGATACGCCAAATGCGATCGAAGTTGCGCAGGCGGTCAACGCGGCAATCTATCCGACACACTGATGTATGCGGGTTAAAGCGCGCATGTCGAAGACATTTCAATTGGTGCCATGTTAAAGCGAGTGGTAGGCGGATTTGTTGACGGTGTGAGGATTCGATTTAGGGAAGTCTAGCTTTGTCGCGGTCGCGAGCTTCCATGCTTAGTGGGTGAATGCATCAATGCAAGCGAGTTTTCTAAGTCAAAAGACGGGATTCAGACGAACATATTCTTAGGAGATGCCAATGTCAGTTAAGTCAATTTTGTCGCCTTTGCCGGGGGTCTTTTATCGAAAGCCTGCGCCCGACCAGCCTCCATACAAGCAGGCGGGCGATTTGTGTGCGGCGGGTGACGTAATAGGGTTGATCGAAGTCATGAAGTCTTTTCATGAAGTTAAGTCCGATGCATCGGGCACGGTCTTGGAATATCTCGCAGACAATGAGCAGGCCGTAGTTGCTGGCCAGCCATTGATGGGGCTGAAGGAGTAATGCGTCTTGTCGGGCAAGATGATGAACAAATTGCTGGTTGCGAATCGCGGCGAAATCGCCGTGAGAATAATTCGGGCTGCAAAAGAATTGGGAATCCATACAACCGCAATCTATAGTGAATGCGATAAAGATTCGTTGCCTGTTCGAATGGCCGACCATGCGGTGGAAGTTGGCCGGCCTCCGGCATCAATGTCCTACCTCAATATTGAGAGCATCGTGGAAATTGCCAAACAGAACGATATTGATGCCATTCATCCAGGCTATGGCTTTTTGGCAGAGAATGCGCAATTCGCTGAGACGGTAGAAGCAGCAGGCATAACATTCGTTGGCCCTAGCGGAGCAACGATTCGACTTATGGGTGACAAGATAGCGGCTCGCAACACTGCCCAATCCGTCGGAGTGCCAATCACATCCGGCAGTTCATCGGCGATGAATTCAGTTGATGATATGTGCGAGGTTGCGGAGCGCACTGGTTACCCGGTATTGGTTAAGGCATCGGCGGGCGGTGGTGGACGCGGCATCCGGGTCGCAAACGATCAAGACGAATTGCGGCGTTTGGCTCCGCAGGCTAGTGCGGAGGCGCAGGCAGCGTTTGGCGATAACAGGCTGTTTGTTGAAAAGTTTATTCGTCGCGCTAGGCATATCGAAGTGCAAGTCTTGGGGGATGGCGAAAACGTGGTCCATTGCTTCGAAAGGGATTGCTCGCTGCAACGGCGGCGACAGAAGGTGTGGGAAGAAGCCCCGGCGGCTTGCCTGTCGGATACGGTGCGCCAGAAAATATGCGCGGCCGCGGTGAAGTTGGCGCAGCACGTTCATTATCGAGGTGCCGGCACTGTCGAGTGCCTCTACGATGAAGGTTCCGAAGAGTTCTATTTTCTTGAGATGAATACGCGCATCCAGGTGGAACATCCGGTAACGGAATGCATCACCGGGCTAGACTTGATTCGCGAGATGCTGCTGATTGCAGCGGGTAACCCGTTGCGCCTGAAGCAGGACGAAATCAGGGTTCGTGGGCACTCGATTGAATGCCGAATCAATGCAGAGGACCCCGCAAAAGATTTTTTCCCGAGCCCGGGCATCGTAGAATTGATCTCAGTCCCTGGTGGGCCGGGGGTTCGCTTTGATTCCATGCTGTTTCCAGGCAGCGAGGTCCCTCCGTACTATGATTCGATGCTTGGGAAGTTGATTGTATGGGATGAGGACCGTGCAAACGCCGTGCGCCGGATGAAGTGCGCCTTGTCTGAACTGCAAATCGACGGCATCAATACGACAATTCCGCTGCATCGGGCATTGGTATCGGACCCTGCAGTAATGGAATACAGGGTTCACACCGAATTTCTTGAACAATGGCTACACGAAAACCCATCTAGGCTAGGCCGGTCAGCATTGAACTAATGAGGTAGTATTTATGGCAGCTCGCTATTCTTTCGGCGGTGATGAGCATATTTTTGTCGAAATCGATGAACAGATGTCGCTTGAGGCGTTTTTCAAAAGCCTGTCAATCACCAATGCGGTCAGAGAGAGTCAGATCGACGGGATCACTGAAATATGTCCGGCCAACGCATCGTACCAGATCAAATTTAATCCGGATCGAATCAAGCCTAACGATCTCCTGCTTGAGCTTAAGCAGCTTGAATCCGCCTCGATGTCGACAGGGCCGGAGTTGAAAACTCGGATCATCGACCTCCCTGTCTACTACGACGACCCTTGGACCTACGAAACATTGATGAGATTTCGAGAGCGTCACCAAGATCCGGGCGGTAGCGACCTGGATTATGCGGCCCGGATTAATGGATATGACTCCGTCGATGAATTCATTCAGGCGCATTCGGCTAGCCCGTGGTTTGTGACGATGGTTGGATTTGTTGCTGGATTGCCGTTCATGTACCAGATGGTTGAACGGAAACGTCAAATTGAAGTGCCGAAATACCTGCGTCCGCGAACTGATACACCCAAGCTGACGGTAGGTTATGGAGGCTGTTTCTCGTGCGTCTACTCCGTTCGCGGTGCCGGCGGCTATCAAATGTTCGGTATCACTCCTATGCCGATATATGACCCTGATCAAAACATTTCCTATTTGCGTGACTTCATGGTGTTCTTCAATCCGGGAGACATTGTCAAATTCAGGCCGATTGACCGAGATGCCTATGCCGAATATGTGGCGATGGTCGAAAGTAATTCTTACGAGCCTAGAATGCAGAATTTTGATTTCTCATTGAGAACCTTTTATTCCGATATGGATCAATACAACGCCAGCATTGGGGAGGTTCTCGATGGCCATTAAAGTTATTGCACCGGGTCTGGCGACTTCTGTACAGGATTTGGGAAGGCCCGGCTATTATCACCTGGGAATCCCTATTTCTGGTGCCATGGACCGCTATGCTATGAGAGTTGCGAACGGGCTGGTCGGAAATGATGAAGGTGATGCTGGGCTGGAGACGGTCTTCATGGGGCCTGATTTGGAATTTACCGAAGATGCTACAGTTGCGGTCACGGGCGGTGAATTGCCTCCTAAAGTTGATGGTGAGCCACGGGAAACATGGACCGCATTCAAAGTTGGGGCGGGCCAGACGCTTAGTTTTGATTTCTTGCAAAAAGGAGGCCGCGCCTATATTGCGGTTTCTGGAGGAATCGATGTGCCTGTTGTACTCGGAAGCCGGTCAACCTATGCGCTCGGCGCTTTAGGCGGCTATCTTGGACGTGCTTTGCAAGCAGGAGACGAATTGCAGATCGGCGAGCATTCGGTCCGGTCAGGCAAGGGTTTGAGCATTCCGAAGCATTTGAGGAGGCTGCCTGAAGCACTAGCAGAATTGAGGGTGATTCCTGGACTTTATTGGCATCGACTGACGGAACAGTCAAGGCGGATCTTCTTTGAAGACAAATGGACAGTTGCAACCGAAGCTGATCGCATCGGCTATCGATTTCGAGGCGGCAGAGCGTTGCAATTTGTTGAGCGGGAGCAACCTTTTGGCGCGGGATCAGATCCGTCGAACATTGTCGACAGCTGCTATCCCTACGGTTCGATACAAGTGCCAAGCGGTACTGAGCCAATTGTGCTGCATCGCGATGCGGTTTCGGGCGGAGGGTACTTCATGCTGGGTACCGTTATTTCATCAGATATGGATCTTATCGGGCAATTGCAGCCGAACACGCAAGCCCAATTCGTGGCAGTGGACATGGATGCTGCACTCAATGCGCGAAGTGAGCGAAACGCGCAACTTGAAAAAGTTCGTGAACTTTTGCAGTAGGAGCGTTCATAATTTGCCATTTCGAATTAGGATTTAATTCGCTCATTGAGCTCGTCATGACCATTTTGCCTGCCGTGCAGCAAATTTATTTGTCATGATGAAGGGAGCAGATTAACGCAACAAAGCTCTAGGGTAGATGTGATTACGTTCCGCCAAGTTCGTTATTTCATCGCAACAGCGGACAAGGGAAAGATTTCTCTCGCAGCGGCGGACTTGAACGTGTCTCAGTCCGCGGTCAGCACGACGATCATGGATCTTGAAAACCAGCTGGGGTTTCGCTTGTTTACGCGCCAGGCATATGGCGTCTCTCTAACATTTGAAGGTCAGCAGTTTCTGCAACATGCGCGGAATATCATAGCGGCTGTTTCCGAAGCGACGCGTATGCCCTACATGCCGAGCGAAAGTGTTGAAGGTGACATTGTCATTGGGGTTTCATTTACGATCGCCGCCTATTTTTTGCCGAGTCTGCAAGCTCGGTTTCAGCGAATCTTCCCAAAGGTGAATATCCATGTTTTGGAGCATGACAGAGAGGACATTGAGCAAGGACTGTTGAGCGGCAAGCTGAATTTGGCCTTAATGCTGGTTTCAAATCTGCGCGATTCATCCAATATTGATTCAGAAACTTTGCTTCGATCACGCAGAAAACTTTGGTTGAGCGTCAACCATCCCTTCATGGAATGCGAGAGTGTGTCTTTAGCGGATATTGCTACAGAGCCATACGTCATGCTAACGGTTGACGAGGCAAGCAATACAGCCATGCGCTATTGGGAAAAGACAGATCATCGTCCAGAAATTATTTTTTCGACGACTTCGGTTGAAGCGGTTCGCAGCATGGTCTCGCTTGGCATGGGAGTTGCCATCTTGTCGGACATGGTGTATCGCCCTTGGTCTCTCGAAGGCAATCGAGTCGAGACCCGGCCGGTACTGGAGGAAGTGCCAACCATGGACGTAGGGGTTGCTTGGTGTCGAGGTGCGGAATTGTCATTGCCGGCGCGGTCATTTCGCGATTATGTTGTGCGCTCTTATCGCGGCGGAACGGGGCTATGACCGTCTTAGGCTGTGATACGTCTCGCGTCATCGCGCGAAAGCGGGATTCGAGCAGAACGGGCTAGGAAAAATAATAATGGACACAATATTTCAGAACCAATGGTCAATGCAGCAGGCCGAGTAGCGGTGTCATCCACGGTTTATGGGCGCGCTTGCGAATCATTGTCAAAAATCTGGCACCCCAGCGATCGGTCATCATCTTGCCAGCATGCGCAAAAACGGAATTGTAATCTGTTTATGTGCAATATATACTGTTTGAATGATTCCCCGTCATTTATCTGAGGAGCTGCTGCAACAACTGGACGAATACCCGGTTGTTACTTTGCTCGGGCCCCGGCAGGCGGGAAAAACAACCTTGGCGAAAGAATTGCTGAAGGATTATGCGTATGTCAGCCTGGAAGCTCCCGACATTCTCAGATATGCCCAGGAAGATCCAAGGGCCTTCCTATCCAAATATCCTGAAAAATGTATTTTCGACGAAATTCAACGGGCTCCCCACCTTATCAGCTATCTTCAAGGCATAGTCGACAGTTCCGGCAGGACCGGCCAGTTTGTTCTGACCGGATCTCATCAATTGGAACTGAAAGCTGCAATCAGCCAGTCATTGGCCGGCAGGACCGGCATTCTCAATCTGTTGCCATTTTCGATGGAAGAGCTAAAGGCGGCATCACTCACCTTCGACACGTTCGAGGAATATGTCTTTACCGGGTTTCTTCCGCGCATATATGACCAGCATCAACGACCAAGTACTGCCTATGCGAACTATTATCAAACTTATATCGAAAGAGATGTGCGCCAGATAATTCAGCTAAAGAACGCCAGCGCATTCGATAAGTTCATGCGACTGCTCGCTGGAAGGGCAGGGCAGTTGATGAACTATCAGTCTTTGGCATCGGATGTCGGGGCAGATCCCAAGACGGTCAAGGAATGGCTTTCGATTCTGGAAGCTTCTTTCATTGTTTTCAAACTCCCTCCCTATTTCAAGAATTTCGGCAAGCGAGCTGTCAAGTCTCCGAAATACTACTTTACGGACACCGGGCTGCTCGCCTACTTGCTCGGTATTGAAAAGCCGCACCAAGTTGCCAGAGATCCATTGGTCGGCCAATTGTTTGAAAATCTGGTCATTCTCGAAGCCTTGAAAACGCGATACAATCGGGGCCAGATCCCCAATCTATACTTTTATCGTGATAGCCGCGGCAACGAAATAGATTTGCTATACGCCAGCGGACCGAATCTGGTCGGAGTCGAAGTCAAGTCTGCTGCTACGTTTTCTTCGCACTTCAAAAAGTCACTTTTGCGCTTTTCGAATAGCGAATCAACGCTGGAGTCCGGATACGTAATCTACAACGGAGAGGCAAGACAATTCAGCGATGGCATCGTGGCGGTGAACTACAAAGACGCGCATTCGATTTTCAACTCGTAATCGAATGCCGCATTCTTGCCTAAAGCATCCGCGACAATTCAATGCGCATCTTCTGTGGCAGTTGTTGAAAAGCGGCCGAAAATGGAAAAACGGATTTTCTTTTGCGCCAATCAGCATATTGCGACTCACTCTCCTCTGAGTTTGCGCTGCCGGTTCGCAGAGCGAAGATTTTCTTGCATTGCCACATGGTTGTCCTCTTATGGCTACTTGAAAATCGCATCCGTGGTGCAAAAACGGGTAAAATCGCGTTTCGACTGGATCAGGAAGTTAATGTGGTCAGAAAATTCGGCTGCTTGTGACGCGCCCTTGCGCGACTGGAAGCCCGAGTCGGTCGAAGAAAGTCTCGAATCTCAATTCATATCAGGTGTTGCAATGGCGAACGGTTCTGCTGCGGCGGAGGAAATCTGGGAGCTCATAAGGGAGACCCGGATCGACATGCACAAGTTTCAGGTCGGCATGGAGGAGCTTCGCGCGAGCCAGAGGGAAACGGAGAGGCTGGTGCGGGAAGTGGCCGAGGAGCAGAAGAAGACCGACCGGCGGCTGAGGAAGACCGACGAGCGGTTCAACACGCAGTGGGGTCGGCTGGTGGAGTCGCTGGTCGAGGGCAGCCTGGTGCCGCTGTTGCGGGCCCGCGGCATCGATGTGCGCCAGACCTTCCGCCGGGCGGAGGCGGAGTTCTTCACGGACAGCGGCGAGCGCCGGCAAAAGGAGTTCGACATCCTGGCGGCCAACGGCGACGAGGCGGTGGCGGTGGAGGTCAAGACGACCCTGACTCCGGACATGGTGAAATACTTCCTGTCGGCGATGGAGGATTTCAAGCGCTATTTCCCGGTCTACGGCGACAAGCGGGTGCACGGCGCGGTGGCGTATCTGAGAAGCGGGTCGGAGGCGGCGAAGTACGCCGAGCGGCAGGGGCTGTTCGTGGTGCGGGCGACCGGGGACAGCGCGAGCATCGTCAATGCGGAGTGGTTCGTGCCCAAGGCGTTCCCGTCGTGCGAAGCGGGCGGCTGAAGTGATTCTTCTCGGCTTGCCCGGGCGGCATCTTCGGCAGGCGCTTTCGGATCTGTTGCCGGACCGGAATCCCGAAGCTTCGTCTGCGGCGGCCGCCTTCGACGCATCCATTGCTGTTGTCGGGCAGGGCTCCATGCCGGCCAAGCGGCGAGTCGCGGGCACGGCTTTTCAAGGCCCTGCCGCAAAGCGCCTCGTTTAAATCCGATTCAATGACGAACGTGAACAAGCGTCAACCCGGCTGAACTGCCAAATATCTTTGGCGCATGTGCGCGCAATCAATATAATTCCCTGCTTATCCAATTTCTGTATTGTTCGACTGATTCGCCGATGAATTCGAAGGTGGGGGTGTGCAAATGGAACTGACAGGTGCTGACATAATCGTCAGATGTCTCCGCGACGAAGGTGTCAAGTACATCTTCGGCTACCCTGGCGGTGCCGCACTGCATATCTATGACGCACTTTACAAGCAGGATGATGTGCGGCATATCCTGGTCCGGCACGAACAAGGTGCTGCGCATGCAGCAGATGGCTACGCAAGAGTTACCGGCGAGCCCGGCGTGGTTTTAGTCACGTCCGGGCCTGGCGTGACCAATACGATTACCGGCGTAGCGACAGCGCACATGGACTCAATCCCCATGGTCATTATTTCAGGGCAGGTTCCAACGCATCTGATTGGCGATGATGCCTTTCAGGAGGTGGATGCGCTCGGAGTGAGCCGGCCTTGCGTTAAGCACAGCTTTCTGGTTACCGATGTGCGCGAGCTCGCCACGACCATCAAAAAAGCGTTCTATATAGCCAGTACCGGACGGCCAGGCCCTGTATTCGTCGATGTGCCGAAAGATGTGACGGCGCATAAAGCCGAGTACATCTATCCCAAGTCGATTTCGATGCGTTCGTACAACCCGACCATCAAAGGACATCAGCGGCAGATCAAGAACGCTGCCGAACTGCTGCTGCAAGCTCGGAGACCGGTGGTCTATGCCGGCGGAGGCGTGATCATGTCGGGAGGCGAAACACAGTTGCGCGAACTAGTCCGGATGCTGAAGTTTCCTTGCACCAACACGCTGATGGGCTTGGGGGCCTTTCCCGCAACTGATGACTTGTTCATCGGCATGCTGGGCATGCATGGGACCTACGAAGCTAACATGGCGATGCATGACTGCGATGTCATGCTGGCAGTCGGAGCCAGGTTTGATGACAGAATCACAGGAGAACTAGCCAAGTTCGCTCCATATGCGAAGATCATTCACATCGACATCGATCCCTCCTCTATCGGCAAGAACGTCAAGGTGACGATTCCGATCGTCGGCGATGCCAAGCACGTGCTTGCGGCTCTCGTCAAGGCGATCAACAGCTCGAGTTCGAAGCCGGACGCTTCGCGCATTGCGGCATGGTGGAAGCAGATTGAAGCGTGGCGCTCGGTCGAATCGTTGTCGTACGATCGCCAAAGCGACCTCATCAAGCCTCAATTTGTGCTGGAAAAACTCTACGAAGTGACCGGCGGCGACGCGTTCGTGACATCGGATGTCGGACAGCACCAGATGTGGGCAGCTCAACACTATCCCTTCGACAAGACGAGGCGCTGGGTCAATTCCGGCGGTCTCGGCACCATGGGCTTCGGGCTGCCAGCCGCGATGGGAGTGCAGCTTGCCTATCCCGATGCCACAGTTGCATGCGTTACCGGAGAGGCTAGCATCATCATGTGCATCCAGGAGCTGTCGACCTGCCAGCAGTACAGCCTGCCGATCAAGATCATCAATCTGAACAATCGCTACATGGGAATGGTTCGGCAGTGGCAGGAGTTTTTCTATGATCGGCGGTACTCGCACTCCTACATGGATGCACTGCCGAACTTCGTCGACCTTGCCAAAAGCTTCGGGCATACCGGCATGAAGATCGAACAGCCCTCGGAGGTGGAAGACGCATTGAAAGAGGCGATGCAAATGAAAGACGAGCTGGTGTTCATGGATTTCATTACCGATCAGAACGAAAACGTCTATCCGATGATTGCGGCTGGTAGCGGGCACAACGAGATGCACTTGAGCCCGAACGGCAGCGCTCCGCTTGAACGGGAGCTCGCATAAGTGGACGGAGCAAACAAACCCGGTCGTCATATCATCTCAGTTTTGCTGGAAAACGAAGCGGGGGCGCTCGCAAGGGTGTCTGGCTTGTTTTCCGCCCGTGGCTACAACATTGAGACTTTGACGGTTGCGCCCACTGAAGATCCGACGCTCTCTCGCATGACCATTGTCACTTATGGTCCAGATTCTGTCATCGAGCAGATTACCAAGCAGCTGCACAAGTTGGTTGATGTCTACAAGCTGATGGACCTGACCAAGTCCCAGAAGTATGTCGAGCGCGAAGTTATGCTCATCAAGGTCAACGCAACCGGAGAGCAGTGCAACGAGCTTTTGCGTCTTGCAGAAATATACAAGGGCAGGGTCATTGATGTTGCGGATTCGCTCTATACAGTAGAAATTACCGGAAAAGGTGAGAAGCTGGATGCATTTTTGGCTTCTTTGAAAGTGGCGAAGATTCTGGAAGTGGTAAGGTCCGGCGTAACGGGCATTGCAAGAGGCGATACCGCATTGACGGTTTCCTCATCACGTTCTACATCAACCAGATAAGGCTATAGGACAGAAAATGAAAGTATTTTATGATAGCGATGCCGATCAAGGATTGATTCGCCGCAAGCGAGTGGCGGTCATCGGGTTCGGCTCTCAAGGTCATGCCCATGCGGGCAATTTGCAAGACAGCGGCGTGGATGTCGTAGTCGGTCTCAGAAAAGGTTCCGTATCGTTCGAAAAGGCCAGAAAGGCTGGCATTGCCGCAGCGAGTGTGCCAGAGGCGGTAGCGAGCGCCGACGTGGTGATGATTCTTGTGCCGGACGAATTGGCCAAGAGTCTGTACGAAGCAGAAATCGAACCGAATTTGAAAGAGGGGGCTGCTATCGCGTTTGCCCATGGCTTCAATATACATTTCGGCTTTGTCTCGCCGGCTGCCGATGTCGATGCATTCATGGTTGCTCCGAAGGGGCCTGGGCACCTGGTGCGGTCAACCTATGTTGACGGCGGCGGCGTGCCATGCTTGATCGCGATTCATCAAGACCCATCCGGAACCACGCGCGATATCGCGATCTCATACGCTTCAGCGATTGGCGGAGGCCGTGCGGGCGTGATCGAAACAACATTCCGCGAAGAAACGGAAACCGACCTGTTTGGCGAACAAACGGTACTTTGCGGCGGTGTGACCTCATTGATCGAAGCGGGCTACGATACGCTGGTCGATGCGGGCTACGCGCCCGAAATGGCGTATTTCGAGTGCTTGCATGAACTGAAGCTGATTGTCGATCTGATCTATGAAGGCGGTATCGAGAACATGCGCTATTCGGTGTCCAATACGGCTGAATTCGGCGACTTGACTCGAGGTCCCCGAATCGTCAATGACGATACACGCAAGGAAATGCGCAGAGTGCTCTCTGAAATCCAGTCCGGCGAGTTTGCCAAGGAATGGATGGCCGAAAATGCCGCCGGATGCGAACGGTTTAACGGCTTGCGCAAGAAGTCTTCTGGCCGCGGCATCGAGGAAGTTGGAACCACGTTGCGAGCGATGATGCCCTGGATCGCTTCGGGCAGGCTTGTAGACCGTGATGTGAATTGATGTTTTTTGTCGCTCGCGAAGGAATTCCCTTCGTCGCGGTCTCGCTCCTGGCGGCCGGCATCGTGCATGTGTCAGCCGGAGCATTTTGGGCGATTCCTCTTTGGTTGATCTGCGCTTTTGTAGTGCAGTTCTTCAGAGAGCCTAAGCGCTCGATTCCTTCAGTCCCGGGGGGAATCGTTTCGCCGGCGGATGGCAAAGTGGTTTCTATCGTCGATACGGCCAATCCCTATACCGGCGAGCCTTCGCGGCGTGTCGCCATATTCTTGAATGTTTTCAACGTGCACTCCAATCGCGCACCGGTTGCAGGCGAAATCAAGTTTCGGGAGTATCGTGCTGGAAAATTCTTCAATGCGGCGCTAGATAAGGCATCAGACAATAATGAGCGCAATGCCGTTACCATCCGAACCGACAACCACACCGATGTGACATGCGTACAGGTAGCCGGCTTGATCGCCAGGCGAATTCTGTGCTACGTCGATAAAGGCGATCAGGTTGCGCTTGGTCAGAAGTACGGCTTTATACGATTCGGCTCTAGAGTGGAGCTGTTCTTGCCGGTTGAAAGTCAGATCAGTGTAGGTGTGGGCGATAAAGTTAAAGGAGGATCAGATCTGATCGGCACTATAGGTTGAAGGCGTAGTCTTGCATCGAGTCGATGCTGGAAAGTGCGACCATATTGATCATATACAGTTCTCCAAACAACACCGGTTTTGATCAGTTCATCTACGAAAACACGGGCCTGCGGGAAGGAGCAGATCGAAATTGCAAGGCATGAAAGAAGATTTAGACGGATTCAATGAAGTCTAATGGCGGTTGTTGCACGGCGGTAGAACGAATTGCCTGCTTCAAGATCAGCAGAGATGCTCAACAGGCTGCGGCAAGCTAATGGATAGCAAGATATATGCTCTTCGGAAGATTGCAAAAAACCGATCGGCCGTTTCTGTCCGTAACACTCGCAGCGCAAGAATTATCTGATGCAAGATAGATCGAAACACCGCGGAATCTATGTTTTGCCGAATCTGTTGACGACAGGGGCGCTGTTTTTCGGCTTTTTCGCAATCATTCAAGCCACATACGGCAACTTCGGATATTCCGCTATCGCTATCCTGATTGCTTTGGTTCTGGATGGGCTCGATGGCCGTGTCGCACGACTGACGAAGACGACTAGCGACTTTGGAAAAGAATATGACAGCCTCTCCGACGTGATTTGTTTCGGTTTGGCGCCTGCGCTCGTAGTCTTTGAATGGTCGATATCCAACTTAGGCAAGATAGGCTGGCTTTGCGCATTTCTCTATGTAGCATCGACCGCCCTTCGCTTAGCGCGGTTCAACACCTTGTCCGTGCCTCCAGGATATTTCCAAGGCATGCCTTGCCCGCCGGCCGCAGGACTTCTGGTTACGTGGATGTGGGTCATGCATAACGCGCAGCTGGGCGGCAACAGCGTTGTGATCGTTTCCACAGCTGTGCTGGTAGCGTGCCTATCTTCGCTAATGGTCAGCAGCGTACCCTTTTTGAGCTTCAAAGAATTCGATCTAAAAGGCAAGATTCCGTTTGTTGCTGCGATTGCGATGGTTCTGGTGATCATTCTGATTTCGTTTGATCCGCCTCGCATGCTTTTTGCGGCGGCTTTGGCTTATGCGCTCTCGGGCCCAGTGATGTGGGCGTTCAAAAAAGGCCGAAAAAACCGCGTTTCGACATCTTTTTTTGAAGATGACCATGGCCTAGATCCATCGAAAGGGATCAGTTTCGCTGATAAGGCGGAAAAATCAGAAGGCGAACTGAAGCATTGAACTGGTTGCGGTCGAAAAAACCGTCCGCAACCTGCAACGCCGATAGCTTGATTTTTCGAAGAACGGGTGTTCTTCGATCCGATAGCCAACCCCCTGCTACTGATGGTCGTGCAACATTTCAGAGTAGGTCGGCAAAGGCCATAAGCCTTGGTCAACCAAGATCTCCAGCCGATCAGCCGTAGTCCTCGCGGTCAGCATCAGGGGCTTGATTGTCTCTTGCGCATAGAATGCCGCTTTGCCTGGGTCATCCTCTGGAAACGCATCGAACCCTTCTGCCAAAGCGTCGGTTTCCGTCAGGAGCTGCTGAACAAGCGATTGCTTTTCGTCGAATAGAGCCGACTCAAAACCTGAATTGCTCGAATTCAAGGAATCTTCGATGACTGTCGGAATCACGAGTGTGCGCAGCATCTGCAGCATGGCGCGCGCCTCCATCTGAATCTCTGTCGCAAAGGCTTCCTGCAGAACCACCTTTCGCGCATTGACCTCGCGCTCATTGAGCAAGTTCAATTCTGCGAACAACTTCAGATTCTTTTCTGCCGTCAACTGCTCATAAGCTTCTGGACTGCTTTTCAGGTGAAACAGTTTGTTTCGTTCTGCGAATTCATACAGCTCGTCGGAGTAGCCATTGCCGCTGAACAGTGCTCCTTCGTTCTCGCGCAATGTTTCGCGTATCACGGTATCGGCATCCTTGCCGGAGTCGATTTCCGCGCACATGTGCCTGACACTTTCTGCCATCGCGGCATTTACCATTGCAAGCGGGAATGCAATATGCTGGTTTCCGCCTACCGCACGAAATTCGAAACGGTTTCCGCACCAGGGAAATGGCGCAGTCCGATTCCGATCTTCAAGATTGGCACTGATGTCCGGAACCGGGGCGATAACTTCAACAATGCGCCCCTTGTCGCCGTATCCGGTCATTGCGCCGCCATTCGCAACGCTTTTCAGATGCGATTCCAGGACTTTGCCAACGTGAAGCGTGATGATTGCCGGAGGCGCTTCCTGCGCACCGAGACGGTGGTCATTCCCGGCTGTCGATACGCCGCAACGCAAAAGGTCTCCGTGCTGGTTGACGGCACGCAGCAACGCGGCAACAAAGGCCACGAATCGGCGGTTTTCGAATTCTGTTTTCCCGGGAACAAACAGATTGGCACCTTCTTTGGTGTTTAATCCCCAGTTGTTGTGCTTGCCGGTGCCGTTGATTCCGGCAAAAGGCTTTTCGTGATAGAGAATCGCGAAATCGTGGTCGAACGCCAAATCCTTGAGCACTTCCATGGCCAGGACATTGCTGTCAGCGGCCTGATTGGCAAGCGTGAAAACCGGAGATATCTCATGCTGTGCCGGGGCCACTTCATTGTGGGTGCAGTGAATCGATATGCCAAGCTGCCACATGATTTCGCGGGCTTCAGCGATGTAGCGATTGATTCGCGGTGCCGGCTTGGAAAAGTAGTTGGTCGATTGTTCCTGTCCCCTCAACGGCGCTGCTCCCAGCAGTGTGCGTCCGGTCGCAACGAGGTCTGGTCTGGCCAGGTACTTGCTTCGATCGATCAGGAAAAATTCTTGTTCCCACCCGACGTTGCACAGCACTTCTGTGGTTTCGGTATCGCCGAGGTGCTCAAGCAGTCTGAGGCTTTGCTCATTTAGTGCCATGGAAGCGCGTAGCAAAGGTGTTTTCTGATCCAGCGCCTCGCCGGTCCAAGATACGAACGCTGAAGGGATGTACAGCGTATCCCGGTATACGAAAGGGGGCGAGCCGGTGTCCCAGCCCATATAGGCCGCCGCTTCGTGGGTGTCGCGCAAGCCTCCGTTGGGAAAAGAGGAGCCGTCCGTTTCAGTTTGAAACAGTTCCGAACCGGAAAGCTTTACTACCAGCTTATTGGTGCTGAAATCGATATTGACGAAGGTTTCGAGCTTTTCGCCGTGGATTGGTCCTCGCATGGGCGAAAACCAGTGAGAGTATCCGATGCAGCCTTTCGATTGAGCCCACTCGCGGATGCATACAGCAAGTTCGTCGGCATCGTGCTTATCCATTCGGACTCCGGTGGCTCGACATCGTGCGAACGCGTAGTAGATATCCGGGTCGACAATCTTCTTCAAGATTGCGTCGTCTAACACGTGATAGTTAATCTTTGCCAGGGCCGGAGGCAGTGCAATGTCTTGTTTCGGCGCATCATGCGTGGTGTGCATTTTCATACCAGAAAAACTCCTTTGGCAGTTTGCAGTCGTTATGCCGTTTTGTAAATTGCTTAGTTACTTCGTTTTCGCAAGTTGCGTCAAATTGGTGGATATCAATTCAAATCAGAGCAAATCCCAGGACCAAGGACGAAAACAATAGTTCGAAGAAGCACTTGTATTAATTTTCCGAGTCGGGCCGGTAAAGTCCACGACCAAAAAAGCCATGAGCCAATTTGTTGTCAGCAAATGGCGCCGAACTCGGAAGCGTTTGATTTCGTATTCATCTAATTGTGATTATATGCTAGCAATTCGCCTTGCAGGCGCACTATTTCTTCATCATAAAATTGAATGGAATTAAATGCTTATGCTTTTATGGCGGTTTGGATCTATATTTGCGAACGGTATGCCTTCGATTGGACCGTGAATGGCCAAAGGCTTTGCCAGAAGAAAGTTGTGTGACGCTCGGCGAGAGGTTGACGGGTGCCAGTTTGTTCGACGCAATGCTTGCAGGAGCGGAAAAACGACCATGGCGTGCAATTGGAACTGTCAATGCTTTGTAGAAACTAAATTCATTAGTGATTGATATTATGTATTTTCTAAAGTTGATAACGGCCCCGTGGCGCAGGGTTCGAAGACTTATAAGGCTCGAAACAAGATTGCTGCAGTTGTCAATTTGCGGGCAATTGAATTAATTTTGAGGGAGTGATATATTGGATTTTCGTCGCAATTGCGCCCGTTCTGGTTCTCGTGGGCGCGTAGGCAAATTGCATTTTCTTAGAAAGCATCACTCAGGCAGCGCGGAAGATGGGCAATAGAACTGCAACCCGCCATTCGGTCCGTCCGGCGGATTTCGATGATTTTGCAACGATAACGAGGGATAAGGACCCGCCACCCTATTTTGCCGGTCGCGAGAATGTTGTGGCGGATATCGAGAACGCTTGTGCGGCAAGTTGGGCGAGGCATGTCTCAGGAAGCGCTCAGCATAGCGCGACAACGCGGGTTGTCTACGGTGCTCCAGGAGCGGGCAAGAGTTCGCTGCTGCGACATCTTGAGGAGCGCTGGGCGAACGGCGACTTTGTTACATTGGAGGCTGGAGGCAGTGTCCGTGCCCAGCCGGTTCCGAGAATGTTTTACCTCCAGGGCGGCTGGCTGTCCACCTGTCCAGAGTTTATCTTGAGAAATACCGCCGAATTGGTGGACCCCAGCTCGAAGTCGCACTTTCTTCGACTGGTTACTGAGACCGGCTATAGAGAAGGTTCGGTAAGCGGCGGCATGATCAAGGGAAATGCCGGAAGGAGTAGAACTGAGCAACATTTTCCGCTGACCCTTGGTCTTGAAACTCTCGCCAGATTATTGCCGCGAGAAAAGTGGAGATTTCCGGTGGTGATTGGTATTGATGAGGCGCAGAACGCCACTGGCGACCGCGATTCACCGATGGGAAAGTTGCTTCAAGAGTTTCACGACAACAATTATGATTTACCCCTGACGGTTGTGCTGAGCGGACTTTCTGACACCGAAGTGCGGGCGAACGACTTGGGTCTTACTCGGCTTTCGCGCAACTTCGTGCATGCTCTTGATTGCCTTACGAGCGATGAGATGGATGAGCTTAAACATGGATTTTGCGAGCATTACGGGATATCTCTGAACACGCGTGAAGCAGAGTTCGACGCGTTGCTTGCGGGCACCGAAGGCTGGCCATCGCATATCGCTAACTGCCTTACTTCGTTCGCAAAGATTTATCGGCAGTGCGGCTGTGACACGAGCAGGGTCGACTTTAAGGAGGTTGAACGCGACAGCCTAGATGCCCGTCGCCAGTACTATCGTAGCCGCCTGAGTCCGGTGTTGCGCATTTCAGGCCAACTTTTGGCAATGCTAGTTCGAGAGATTGACGACGGCTGTAGCCCAAGTCAAGCGATTTCAATCATCAGGAAATTGAGTGAAAAAGGTGAACGCACCAGAATTGTTGAACAGGAACTACCCGATGAAATGAATGCTCGCGATTATTACGCTGAACTGATTCACCAAGGCATACTTCAGGAATACAGCGACGGTGTTGCTCGGTGTCCTATTCCAAGTTTTCGCAGGTATATTATTAAGCAGTATCCTGTGGAATTGCCGCAAACGCATTCGCGCGACACTCTAAGCGGTTGCGGGTCGGGATGGGCCGGCCATATCGGCAATAAGATTGATTCCGACAAGGCACCTTTGCATTAGTCGTTTACCGATGAAATGTTTTCCGCGGCAGGCAGGACATGATTCGAGAAAAGATATGGCGCTTCTGATTGATGATTGCTCTGGTCGGAGGGAACCCGATATTCGGGCTACTCTGAAATAAAGGATACTCTACAACACGTTTTTATCACCTGATAATCAATCAGGTACAGAATTTATTTCTGGGCGACCTGCGGACGCTAGTGAGAGCGGGTTTAAGGGAGATTGCAGCCGAGAGTTAAATATAGTCTTGACTGCCTGACAATCCATCCAATCCATCCTTTGGCATTGAGTGATTTGCTTGATGAGGAAACCAGCAAATGTTGCTGAAGCATGGGCTTAGGCCTATAGTTGATGAAAGTCGCGGATCTTGATTTAGGTTCACTACCAGGTGATACCTCACTGGAGATGAGCGAATACTGTGCGAACCCTCGCAACCATTTCTGGCGGATACCGTCTTGCGTCTATAGCGAACCAATTAAAGACGATTACGAATCGAAACTAGCGTTTCTCCGCAAACACAGAATCGCACTTTGAGATGTTTTGAAAGAAGCTGAGAGGCGAGAAAGCCTCGATTCGAATATACGATCTCACATCGTCAACCCCTTCGATAGCCTGATCCGGAAAAAACACCCGCCGATCCGGGCAATCGGATTAAACGGCACGAAGGCTTGGTGCCTATTCAACCGGTATTGGCTCAGGAATCCCATTTTCAATGCAAGCGCGGTATGCCGGCGTGTTGCCTTCCGTCTTCAAGCCCGACCCCAGGCAAGAATGTCAAATCATTCGAGGAAAAGGTAGAGTGTTGGCAAGAATTCCTGTCGCTTATCGATTAGCACCATCGGGTCAATTGCTCATGAATCCAAGCCGGACGCAGATTTAGCGAGAGATTTATATGTCAAGCAATTTGACATGACAGAAGCGACTTCAGGGACCACCAGCATAGTTGCGGCGTAATCAAAGTGCACCTTATTCATTTAGACATCTCCAAAAATACACACTTCCAAGCATAATTGAACAATCTATCACATCTACACGCTTAACACCCGCACGAACATGGGTTCTTGTTTGTTGCATGCAGGTAGGACTTCGAGCATTGGAGCAATAATGCTGGATAAAATCAGTCGCATTTGCTGAAGGTTGTGAAGCACAGAACGATACTATCGTGCTGTGCGATAGGGAAGTTGCACGGCAATTGTCTGAGCGGGTGGATGCCTATTCAATTGACGCAATGCTTGCAGGAACGGCGACTTGACCGCGATGTTATTGCGGTTGGCAAACATGATGAGGACCGAAAAACAGGCTCGCAGTTGCTAATCCATAGATCATGTCCGGGGTCAGATACATGCGGGCGCGCGAAAATTTTCAGGCAGCCTGGCACTTGACAGCAATCTCAGCAGCCGGAAAGGCGGGAGAAGGAGCCGCGCGAATCAAATGTCCGCAATGCAGATTCTATCGTCTCGACGTGGTCCGCGACGAACTTTCGCCGCAGGTCGCCGAGCGCTTCGACAGGCTCGCGCTGTTTGACCGGCTTCGTCGCGAAGGCGCTTCGCAAGCGACCGCCCTGAAGGCGGTCGGCTGATCCCGAGCCACGTTCTGCCGCTGGAAAAGTGCCTGTGCAAGTTTGCCCGCCCCGCCCAGCGCCGGGAGCTGCGGCACCCGCAGGCGAGAGCCCGGCCTGCTTATCCAGCTCGACCGCATGAGTGTTACTATCGATGCCGGCTTCGCGGTCAAGGAGTCCGAGGCTGTCTGCTGGCCTCGAAGCCGCTCGACCACCCGGTCCGCCAGGCGCCGTTCGACATCGGGCCGGTCGTGCTGCCGCCCAAAAGCTCCAATTGCAATGGCTGCGTTGAGTGCGCCAACGCTTCCGACCGTTACGAGTTCCATCAGTCCTGCGCCGGCGAGCCGGGCATCGGCGCACCCGACATCGAGCTGGCCCGGTTCGAGCGCCTCTGCAGCGCCTGCAGGCCGCATCAAGCGCCCGGACAAACGGCACCCATGCGGGCGTATAATCAGAACTTCAACCAAAGCGCAATTGCCGCCTGAAAAGTCTCATATGTATTGAACCCGTACACAGGTTTGATTTTTGCCCGCTAATCTGCTATAACGTATTCCTATGCAATCCGCGATTACCCAATCCCTCTCTTTATCACTAAGCCTGCTTCTGCTGCGCCGCTAGGCGCTGCATATCTTTTCACATTCTCTATACCGCTTTGCCGCAACCGAAATATCGGTTAGCGAAGCATTGCATTTGAATTTGATAGGCAATGGATATGTAACAGGTAATACCCAATGAACGAAGACAGATTGATCATTTTTGATACGACTTTGCGTGATGGCGAACAAAGCCCCGGTGCGTCGATGACTGCCGAAGAGAAGCTTGCGATCGCAAGAATGCTGGAAAAGATGCGAGTGGATGTGATCGAGGCTGGTTTCCCTGCCGCTAGCACTGGAGATTTGGAAGCGGTCAAGCAAGTCGCAAGCGAGGTCAAAAACAGCACGGTTTGCGCCCTAGCACGAGCAATCGAAAATGATCTGGACAAGGCAATCGAGTCCATTGAGCCGGCCGCTTCGGGCCGATTGCATACGTTTATCGCAACGTCCCCGATCCACATGAAAGAAAAATTGCGCATGGACTCCGACAAGGTGCTTGAACAAGCAGTATGGGCCGTAAAAAAGGCAAGAAATGCGGTTGACGACGTGGAGTTCTCGCCAGAGGATGCCGGACGATCCGATTTCGACTTTCTTTGCAGGATATTGGAGGCTGTGATCGATGCGGGAGCTAGAACAGTCAATATTCCAGACACTGTTGGCTACAATATGCCGGATCAATTTGGCGATTTGATCGAGCGCTTGATGAGCTCAGTGCCGAATTCGGACAAGGCGGTTTTCTCAGTGCATTGCCACAACGATCTTGGTGTCGCGGTAGCCAATTCGCTCGCCGCGGTGCAACGAGGCGCACGGCAGGTCGAGTGCACGATCAACGGTTTAGGCGAGCGCGCCGGCAATGCATCGCTTGAAGAAATTGTGATGGCGGTGCGCACGCGCCGCGACATATTTGTTTGTGATACGAGCATCGACACGGCTCAAATCGTGCCGGCAAGCCGCTTGGTCTCAAGCGTAACCGGTTTTCCAGTGCAGCCGAACAAGGCGATCGTGGGAGCGAACGCATTTGCGCATGAGTCCGGCATTCATCAGGATGGCATTATCAAAAAACGCGAGACCTATGAAATAATGCGGGCCGAAGATGTCGGCTGGTCCCAAAACCGCATGGTTCTCGGCAAGCACTCGGGTCGCAACGCATTTCAGCAAAGAATGACCGAACTTGGCATCACGTTCGATGCCGGCTCTGGCTTGGATGAAGCATTTGCGGAATTCAAGATGCTTGCCGACAAGAAGCATGAAATTTTTGATGATGACTTGATCGGGCTGATCGCCGACTCCACCTTGCAGTCTGAAAACGACAAGATTGGTCTTGTCAGCCTGATCGCCACATCGGATACAGAAATGCCATCTAAGGCCGATGTCACTGTTCGAATAAACGGTGGAACGGTCCAATCGACGAGCGGCGGCAACGGTCCGGTGGACGCTTCATTCAAAGCGATCAAGGCGGCAGTGGGTTCGGATTCGTGGCTTGATCTGTACTCGGTAAACAGCATTACAGGCGGAACGGATGCGCAAGGCGAAGTGACGGTCCGTCTGAGGCGCAATGGCATGGTGGCCAATGGCCACGGTGCGGATACTGACATTATCATCGCGTCTGCAAAGGCGTTCATTGACGCATTGAACCGTCTAGATGTTTCCGCAACCCGATTCAATCCGCAGTCCAGCGATATCGCGAGTCAAGGTGTATGAGCTCGCAATTAAGCTATCTAGAGCGCATGGGTGTAGAAGTTTGGCGTTTGCGTAGCAACGATGATGATGCCAGAGTTGTCGAAGAGGTTGAAGTTCCCGTATCTTTGAGTCCAATGGCACCGATGCCTGATCCTGCGCCTGCAGATTTGCCG
Source organism: Arenicellales bacterium (assembly GCA_965214875.1). Classification (GTDB taxonomy): domain Bacteria; phylum Pseudomonadota; class Gammaproteobacteria; order Arenicellales; family JAJDZL01; genus CBDAUN01. The sequence goes on from OZ243980.1 coordinate 1,017,063, forward strand.
ACCGACTATTCAGCTATGAGCTTGGAGGAACTGGCTAAGACGGCATCCGATTGCTGTAAGTGCAATCTGAACCGCTCTCGGACAGCAGTGGTTTTCGGCGAAGGATCGCCGCAGGCGAATCTGATGATCATCGGAGAGGCTCCCGGCGAGGATGAGGATATTCAAGGAAAGCCGTTCGTCGGCAAGTCGGGACAACTTCTCAGTTCGATACTTGCTGCGCTTGGCTTGATGCGGGAGGACATCTACATCGCCAATGTGCTCAAGTGCCGCCCGCCTATGAATCGCGATCCTTTGCCTGATGAGGCACGAGCATGTTCTCCATATCTGCAAAGACAGCTGCAACTGATCAAGCCTTCTGTAATCGTCGCTTTAGGCCGAATTAGCGCTCAGCTGTTGCTAGATACTGAGCGTCCGCTTGGCCAGCTTCGACATGAGCGGCATGAATACCGGGATACCGGCATTGAAGTGGTCGTGACCTACCATCCAGCGTATCTTCTGCGCAAGCCAACCGAGAAAGCCAAAGTCTGGGAAGATTTGCGAAGAGTCAGAGAGCTGCTTGCGAATCGATGACGGTCAGCTAAGCGCTGTTTGCCACGCTCTACTGATTAATATAGATGATGATGATCTGATTGGGTCTAATGAAATCTGTGCGGTTGATTTTGTTCCACTTGGTCAATTGCGTAATTCGCACATCGTGCCGATTCGCAATACTCCACAGTGTTTCTCCAGCGCGAACACGATGCTCGTAGCGACGCGAGTAAGGCACTGCCTCGGCAAATTTTTCAAGCGTACGGGGATTCAATCCCGCCTTTACGAGCGGAATCATCAAAACATCGCCGGCACGGATTCGGTCGGCGGAAGTTAGCGAATTGGCAAAGACGATTGCATTTTGCGGGACTTCGAACTCCTCGGCAATCTTGCCCAAATAGTCGCCGGGCTGAATTTCGTAGGCAATGTGGTTGATTCGATGCGAAAGATCAGCCGAATTCATTGCAGTTCGGACGATTTCGACTTCGTCGAGCGGAATCAGAATTTTGTGCGGGCCTTCCGGCCGAGTCGCTAAACGTCTTAGTGCAGGGTTGAGGCGATACAAATCGCGGTCGGACACGCCGGCGATTCGCGCTACAATCCTCAAGTCTGTGTGCGAACCGAAGTCGACTACTTCAAACTGGGGGGAGTTGGGCATGGGCAGCAGTTCGATCCCGAATTTCTCCGGTTGAGCGACAATGTTCTTGATCGCCACCAGTTTCGGGATATATCGCCGAGTTTCGGCACTCAGTCGCAATGCACTGTACTCAATGGAGGCTCCGCGCCCGGAATTGGCTTCTATAGCCTTCACAATCCGGTTTTCGCCCGCATTGTAGGCGGCTAAGGTGTGGAACCAGTTCTGGTCGAACATCTCATGGAGGAACTCGATGTAGTCAAGTGCCGCCTCGGTTGAGGCTATCAGGTCTCGACGACCCTCGTACCACCAGTCGATTTGCAAGCCGAAACTTTTTGCTGTTGACGGCATGAATTGCCATAACCCTGCCGCCCCGGCCGGAGACAAGGCATAGGGGTCGAATGAGCTTTCGACAAATGGCAGAAGCGCGATTTCAGTAGGCAAGCCGCGCGCTTTGACGCGGCTGGCGATATAGGGCAGGTAGTGTCTAGCTTGCTTGAATGTTTTTTTCAGGTTTTCCGGATGCTTTGAGAATGATTCTTCGTATTCTGCAATATAGTCGGAGCGAAGTTCTGGCAGGCGAAAACCGCTTCGGATGTCGTTCCATAAATTTTCTGAGTAGGCGTGAGTCGCGGTCGGCTGATGGGTCTTAGCACGGTTGTAGAGAGTTGCGACCGTTGATGAGGCCGAATGCGCTTTGTCGTGCCCTATATGAAAAATTGACTCGTGCGCTTGGGATGCGAGCGGCCAAACCATGGCGCTTCCAAGCAACGCAACCGATGCCATCACCGATAGGATCGATGCAGGTTTTGAATTGAATGTGTAATCAGGCACGCTTAGGGAAAACCCGGCTAACGGGGAATCGGTGACCACAACCTATCTGCGTGGTCGATTTCAGTCTATAAGGCAACTGAGCAAAAAGGCATCCGCTTAACCAATATATTAAGAGTGCCGCCCTCAAGTCAATATATGCAATGTCAAACGTTTAATCAAGTTGGCCAAATGCTGCAAAAAATAATCAAACGAACGCAAATCGATTTCTTGAATCGTATTCCGCACGTTGTTTCTTGAAGAAAACTGTTTATTTCGGCAACTTTGCTGAGTCTTTCTGTCGTTGATCGGCTTAGGGCTGTGCAACTCGATCTAATGCGACGAGTAATGCATCGGCAATCTTGAGTATTGCGGCATGATCTTTTTTCAATCAGAGCTTGCAACCGATAAGCATTGCCGGGCATATATCGCAAGCAGGGCAGAGTATTCTACTATATTTGACTCTGTAAGTCGGGAAAGTTCTCGCCATGCTCTGCTTGTGTGGCGTAGTGTCAATCTTTAGCTTTCGCTGTCAGTTTTCTTAGTTTGGTCAGCATAATGAAGCTTGAAGTTTGTTATGGCATCCGATCTTATAATTGGTGCTTGGCGAATAGCTGAAAGATTTGAGCCGCTCATCACAACTACGCGGGCATTTGACACGAGGTTTAATGGATTGTGACCACAGCCGACCATTTCGACTTAGCGCCTGGATGGTTTGACCAGCCGCTTGGTGCTGCTATGGTGGAAGCGGAGACGGTCGTTTTCAATCGCCTGCTGCCCTCGCGGTACTATCCTGCCGCGGTGCAGGCTTCCAGCTCGCCGCATTTGAATCTGGCGGCAATGAATTTGTCGAGGACACGGGTTAATGTGTCCTGTACGCTCGAGGCATTCTGCGGAACCGACGTTGTTGCGAATGCAGAGCACTTGCCATTCGGATCCAGCTCGGTTGATATTATGGTTCTGTCGCATGTGCTGGAGTTCAGCGACCATCCGCATGATGTGTTGCGCGAAGCCTCTCAGTGCATCGTGTCTGGCGGTGTTTTGGCAATATCAGGATTCAATCCTCGAAGTTTGTTCGGGGCGGCGAAATATACAAATCGATTTGCCGGCACTTTCATCGGCGAAGCGCACCTGTACTCTGTGATTCGAGTTCGCGACTGGCTGGCACTGCTTGGTTTCGAGGTGTTTGCCGGCGAGTACGTATTTTTTCGACCGCCATTCGTTCAAGGTCGGCGATTGAACCAGTTGCGTAGCCTAGAGGTCGCCGGTGCAAGATGGTGGCCAGGCTTTGGCGCAATCTATATCCTGGTCGCGAGAAAAAGAGTCGCAGGCTTTCGCATGAGTGCCGCCGCATTGCGAAAGTCCAAGTTGTCGAGGCGCCGGTTGTTCCACGCCGTAGCGGACCGCACTCAAAAGGGATGATGCTGCTGTTCGATTTCAGCGGGCGCGAATGATGCAAGAAAAGTGGCCTACGCCCAAACCTTCGCGCATTCAAACGGTGCAGATCTACACCGATGGCGCATGCACTGGAAATCCAGGCCCGGGCGGCTGGGGCGTTGTGCTTTTTTGCAACGGAAATCAGGCCGAACTGTCGGGCGGTGATCGCTCGACGACCAACAACCGGATGGAATTGACCGCGGCAATCGAAGGACTAGGGTGCTTGAAGCGCAAGTGCCGGGTTGAACTGTATACGGATTCTGAGTATGTCCGCCTCGGGATTACCAGCTGGATAAAAAAATGGAAAGCGAAAGATTGGAAGCGAAATAAGACAGAAGATGTCAAGAATGCCGATTTATGGAAGGATTTGGATCGATTGAATTCTGCGCACCAGGTGCAATGGATTCATGTCAAGGCTCACAGCGGAAATGAATGGAACGAGTATGTGGACAAGCTTGCTAAAAAAGCAATACCTAAGTAATGGGCTGTTGCGCGCTTTATGCTTTATATTATCCGCTCGTACGCCCCGATGCGCGGGGCGCACAGAGAGTGCTTGGCATCTAAGTGCCGAATAGCGAAACAGATGAACAGCTTCAAGCCTGCTTGCTTAGGCGGCGATTTCAATTCAACTGAACACCTCTATGCGCCAAATTGTGCTCGACACTGAAACGACCGGACTCGATGTTCACGAAGGACACAGAGTCATTGAAATCGCCGGCATTGAAATAGACAACCGTGTGCCGACAGGCAAGACGTTCCACCAATTCATCAATCCCTGCCGCCCAATCGATGACAAGGCGCTCGAAGTTCACGGCATAACCAATGATTTTTTGGAAAACAAGCCTCAGTTTGCCGAGATTGCTCATGAATTCGTCAATTTCATTCGAGGCGCCGACCTCATCATCCACAACGCTGAGTTCGATGTAGGTTTTCTGAACGCTGAACTGAAAAAAGCTGGTAATGAATTGGGGTCGATTGAAACGTTGTGCAACGAGATCATCGACACGATTCGGGTTGCGATCGAATTACGGCCAGGCCGGCGCAACAACCTGGATGCATTAGCGACTGACTACGGCATTGATCTTTCAGAGCGCACCAAGCATAGCGCTCTAGTCGACGCGCAGATTCTGCTGAGTGTGTACAAGGCGATGACTGGTGGGCAGACGTCCATGCAGTTTAGTCAAGGCGAGATTTCGATGACTCGACAGACCGATTCATCGAAAGTTGACGAAGAGTATGCGGGTGCTGAATTGCCCGTCAAGAGAGCCAATGATGAGGAATTGGCGCTGCATGAGCAGTGGCTAGACTATCTCGATAGCCAATGCGAGCAAGGCAGTGTCTGGCGCAGATTGCAGCAGGCATCTGCCGATGATTACGACGGCGGCAATCCAAAAGCGAAACCAGACGCACTTTCTTCGTCAGATTCAGACGAACATCAAGATCAGCAGGCCAGCTAGAGTTGCAAATACGAACAGCGCCATAGATCCCAAATGCGGGGTTTTCGCTGAATTGGAAGATTCTCCGTATTTGCCAATCGCAAAGTTGAGTGTCGAACGGCACGATCCGATCAACCGCGCGTAGCACGCCTGGATCGAGGCTGACACCATCGCCGACGCATGCCGATAGATCAGGCGAGCGCCCCTTCTATAGATCCATTCTGCATCAATATTGGTACTGCGAAGTTCCGGCGGATAGATTCCGGACAGTTTCAGCCATACGAAGGCCAGCGCTGAAAAGACCAGCAGCTGTATCTGCGCCAGGACGCGGGAGGTGTCGTATGGATCGTAGTCGGTGCCGTATGGCAGAATCGAATAAAGCAGCTCCGGGAAAATTCCGATGCCGATGCAAAGAATCGCTGCGACGGTCATCGCGATCAGCATGCTGATGGGGGCTTCCTTGCAACGGATGCCGGAGTCGTGCGCGAAGAATGCGAAGAAAGGCACCTTGATGCCTGCGTGATGGAATACGCCTGCAGACGCGAATAGCAACGCAATCCAGACGATATGATAGCCTTCGTAGATCGCCGCCGACATGACCATCGACTTGTTGATGAAGCCGCTGAATAGGGGAAACGCCGATATCGAGGCGGCTCCCACGATGCACAAACCGGTGGTCATCGGCATCGAGCGGTACAAGCCGCCAAGGTCGGAACCGTTTATTTTTCCAGTTCTGTAGAGCACAGCGCCCATCGTCATCATTAGCAGCGCCTTATAAATCACATGATTAAAGGCGTGGGCAACCGCGCCGTTGACTGCCAGCTCGGTTCCGATTCCGATGCCGCAAACCATAAAGCCGATTTGGTTGATCATGCTATACGCCAATACTCGGCGCAAGTCGTTTTCGATGACTGCATAGAAGATTGGAAAGCACGTCATCACAGCTCCGATATAGACCAGCGACTCTGTGCCCGCAAATCCTCGTGCAAGCGAATACACGGCTACCTTGGTGGTCAAGGCAACCATGAAAATTGCTCCTGCGGGAGTTGATTCAGGGTATGCATCGGTTACCCAGTTGTGCACGAGCGGAAAAGCGCACTTGATGCCGAACGCAAAGAAAATCAGGTATGACGCAGAGTCCGATAGACCGATATGGGTGAACTCGATGGACCCGGTGGCGCTGTAGTGCATTACTGCGCCCACTAATAGCAGCAGTCCGGCGAATATCTGTATAGCCAAATACCGGAAGGCGGCACCGGTGGATGATCGGGTCTTGCCATCGAATACCAGCATCGCAGCGGAAAAAGTCATGATCTCGAAAAAGATGAAAAGTGAAATCAAGTCTCCACATAGCACGGCACCGACGGCACCGCCGGCATAGACCAGTGCTGATGCCTGATGAGTCGTAGAACGATAGCACCAAGAGAAGACAGCACCTAAAGCCGATGCCAAATGAAAAACATAGGCAAACACGAGACCGAGCGTGTCGGGCCGGTGCAGGATCAGGTCGAAACCGGCGACAGCGGACCGCAACTCATAGCCTGAACCAGTCGAGCTTATCAACATCGCTGCACTGACAAGCGGAACCGCAATGAACCACAGTGCTCGCGCGGTGCCGCGGAGCACGAAAATTCCGAGCGCACCGACGAAGAAAACGACGAATGACGGAATTTCAGTCATCATCGTAGTAGTTTTCCGCACGCATGAAGGGGATGCGCATGAATTTTGAAATGACGACCAAAATAACGCATACCACGAATCCGAACACGCAGTAGAAAAACGGCACCCAATCCCATGGATGGACCGCGTAACGAACAAGAACCAAATCGAGCACAAACGACAGTGCGCAAACGACGTAGAACCACATGAGAATTTTTCGAAGACCGGCGGCGCGAGGCCGCTGTTGCTGTGTTTGGCTGCTGTGCTTATCCATGATCGTTCAGTGTCAGCTTCATCTGAGTGCCGTGTTGAGCAGATCGAGCGCAAATTCCGAATCGAAAAACAAAAAGATGCAGCCCGCGGCCGAAGTCGCCATTGCAATTCGAATCGCCCATGGCGCTTCGCCGATTGCGCCTGTTTCGCTGGGCACTGGAAAGAATGCGCGAATGCAGATCGGCATTAAGTACCCCACGCTCAGCATGGGGCCGGCAATCAGGGCAAGAATCAAAATCCAATCCGAGGTCTGCACAATGCCTTGCAGCAAAAACCACTTGCTCCACATGCCGCCAGTCGGCGGCACACCGACGATGCACAGGCTTCCGATAAAAAAGGCGATCATTGTAAACGGCATCCGATAGCCGATGCCTCGAAGTTCGCTCACCTCAGTCTTGTGCGCAGCAACCATGATGGCTCCAGCCCCAAAGAACAGGGTGATTTTACCGAAGGCATGCATAAGCATATGCATGCCCCCTCCGATTGCGCCCCATGCAGTCGCAGTCAACGCGCCGAGAACAATATAGGAAAGCTGGCTGATTGTCGAGTAGGCCAGCAATCGCTTCAAGTTGGTTTGCCGACAAGCGATGATGCCGGTGGCGATGATGGTGAAAGCTGCCGCGTAGCTCAGAATTTGGTGCATCGAAAGCTCGGCCAGCAGATCAATTCCGAAGAGATAGATGACGATCTTCAAAATGGTGAAAACACCTGCCTTGACTACCGCGACGGCGTGCAGTAGCGCACTCACCGGAGTTGGGGCGACCATCGCTGCCGGAAGCCAGCGGTGAAAAGGCATCAGCGCAGCTTTGCCGACCCCGAAAACATACAAAACCAGAAGCGTATTGAGCAAGACCGTATCGATCTCATCGGAAAATACGCCACCTTCTGTGAAATCCAAAGTGCCGGTTGCTGCATACGTCCAGATTAGCGCGAGCAGCAGCAGTCCGATCGAGGTGCCGAGCAGCAGGAACAGGTAGACTCTCGCAGAACGCTTTGCGTGCTCGTGGCCTGCATGGGCTACCAGGGGAAACGTTGACAGCGTTAGTGCCTCATAGAAGAAAAAAAGCGTGATGCCGTTGGCTGCAAAAGCGATGCCAAGCGTGCAGCTGATCGCAATCGCGAAGAACATGTAGAACCGGGTCTGATTCGCTTCGCCATGGCTGCGCATGTAGCCGATCGAATAGATTGATGTGACGATCCACAAGAAGCTTGCAATCAATGCGAATAGGATTCCCAGCGGTTCTGAAGCAAACGAAAGCGCGATGCCGGGCAAAGGTTCGATCAGCGTGAATGATGCATCGAATCCTCCGTTTGAGTTGGCATAGATGGATGCCACCAGCGCGAAGGTGGCGACGGCGCTGATGATCGTCGCGCCTTCCCGCGCATTCGGGCGCTTGTCAAGCAGCCTGATGAGGATAGCGCCAATAAGCGGCAATGCTATCGATAGCGCGAGTGCGTTTTGGGCCGCGATCACCGAATCAGCCTCATGATCGAATTGGCAGCATGAATTGCCTGGGATCCGGTAAAGGTGGCATGAATGCCAAAGTAGATATTGGCAATGACCAGAACCCAAGTCGGGACGAGCAGCCACGCGGGCGCTTCTGAGCGTTGTACAGAAATTGTGTCATTCTTTCTAAAGTAGGCAGCTTCGACTATTTTCCAGACATAGGCTGCGGTGATTAGCGATCCGATCAAGACGATTCCCGCAAGCCACCACAGGCCGCCTTCTAGCGAGGCGGAAACCAGATACCATTTGCTGATAAATCCGGTGGTAAACGGAACGCCGATCAGGCTGAGTCCTGCGACCACGATTGCCGCCGTGGTCCAGGGCATTCGGCGTCCAGCATTGGTTAAAGATTCCATCGATGCGGTTCCGGTCATCAGTATCAGTCCGCCGATCGCCATGAATGCTGCGGACTTCATCAGTGCATGATTGAAAAGATGAACGAACGAAGCTGCGACTCCCGGCACTGAAGCGAGCCCGATGCCGATCACCATGTATCCGATCTGACCGATGCTCGACCAGGCAAACAGCCGCTTCAGGTTGGTTTGAAAGAAGGCGATTGTCGATGCGATCAACGCCCCTGCGATGCCGGCGGCAACGAGAAGGTTGAAGACAAACGCGAATTCGAGGGCGAAATCGGTGGTGAAGACGCCGAATATCATGCGCGCAAACACGTAGACTGCGGCCTTTGTCGATGTACCTGCGAGAAACACGGTCACCGCGTTCGGAGCGTATGCATAGGCATTCGGCAGCCAATAGTGCAAAGGGAATACGGCAATCTTGATGCCGAGCCCCATGATGACGAAAATGAAGGCGGTTTGCGCGGTCCGGTTGCCCGCAAGCTGCGGCACGCGTTCGGCGAGGTCGGCCATGTTCAGCGTGCCGGTCAACGCATACAGCAAGCCGATGCCGATGAGAAAGAAAGTCGCGGCGACTGTTCCCATGAACAGGTATCTCAGGGCCGCGGTCAGGCATCGCCGATCCTTGCCGAGACTGATCAGAATGTATGACGATAGGGAGGAGATTTCGAGAAAAACGAAGACGTTGAAGACATCTCCCGAAACGGTGATCCCCGAAAGACCCATGAAACAGAGTATCCAGGCGGTGTAAAGCCATTTCTGTTGATGCTGCGGAACTTCGGCGCTGATGCTCTTCGGCGCGTAGATGATCCCGGCCAGATAGATGAAGCTGATGATCAGCAGCACGAATACATTCGCATAGTCGATGCGGTATTCTATCCCCCAAGGTGCCGCCCAGCCGCCGAGCGAGTACACGATGGTGCCGGTCATGTTGACTTGCAAAAGCAGCGCGAGCGAGATGATGCTGCAGGCGATGCCGGTTAGCGCAGCAATTGCCCAGGCAATCCGGTGGTTCCAAGCCAGTACGCATAGTGGTGCGGCAAGAAGCGGGATGACGATCTGCAACGCCGTCAAATGTTGCGTAAACATCAATCTCGCTCGCTTTGTGCTGCTTCGTGCGCTTCGATGTCGTCGATGGTGCCGAACTTGGCGCGAATGCGAATAACCAGCGCTAAGCCGACCGCAGTTGTCGCTACGCCGACGACGATGGCGGTAAGGATTAGCACGTGGGTCAGCGGGTTGGAATAAAGCTGGTGAGATTCGGTCAGTATGGGGGCGGTTGCGCCTTTGACCTTGCCGATGCTGATATAGAGGATGAACGCGGAGGTTTGGAAGATATTGAGCCCGATGATTTTCTTCACATAGTTGCTGGTCGCAAAGATGATGTAAAGCCCGCACGTCATCAGCCCTACAACGGCCCAGTAGTTGAACGACGCCGGTATTTGTGACAGCAAGTCTGGCATTCTTAGTCTTCGTCTTGCGAGAGGCGATGCGAAGCGAAGCAGTAGAACAGGCTGATCATTACCGCTGCCACCGTCAGCCCGACACCCAGTTCAATCAGTATGATGCCAACATGCTGTCCAACCACCGGATCTTCAAGTAGCACGCTGTAGTTGAGAAACTCGCCCCCGCGCAACATCGCGACGACGCCGACACCGGTATAAACAAGCACGCCGAGTGCCGCAACAGCGCGAACCACCGATTCTGGCGCCACCATCAGGGTCGTGCTGATGCCGAAGATCATTCCGTACAGCACGAATCCTGCGCCGAATATCACGCCAGCTTGAAATCCGCCGCCTGGTCCGTATTCGCCATGAAACTGGACATACAGCGCGAACACCATGATGAACGGCATCAGCAGCTTGGCGACGACATGGAGTACCGGATGATGCTTCATTGGCTCGATTTGCGCTTTTGGCTGCGTCGTTTGCGCTGCGCGCCGAGCAGTGAAATAACGCCGATGCCAGCGGTAAACACCACAACGACCTCGCCAAGCGTGTCGTAGCCCCGATAGCTCGAAAGCACCGATGTCACAACGTTGGGGATGCCGATCTCGTTGGGGGAATCGAGCAGATATCTTGGAATGACGTGGGTGTTGGGCGGAGCGTTAGGATCGGCGAAGTCCGGCATTCCTGACATTCCGAATAACAGAATCGCTGCAAAAATGCCTGCTCCCACCACTGCTGGAAGCAGTCTTGGAAAGTGCTGAACCTTGGTAAACCGCATTTTTGTTACGGCTAGTGCGCCAAGCATCAAGATAGTGGAAATGCAGGTTCCCACCGCCGCTTCCGTAAATGCGACATCCACAGCGTCGAGTACCACGAAAAGACATGCTGTCAAGGCGCTGTAGATCGCGAATAGCATCACTGCTGTGAACAAATCTCTGGCGTATGCGATTGCGATGCCGATTGTCAGCAGAAAGCACAGCAACACGATGTTGACAAGGGTTTCTATAGCTGCTTTACCTCAAAGTCGGCAACAGGTTTCATGCCGCCATGGACGGCGGCTTTTGCGAGCGCATGCGACGAGGTCGGATTTGTGAACATCAAAAAGATCAGCATCAAAAAGATCTTTAGTGACACCAAAGTGAGCCCGGCTTCGACAATCAGTCCGAGCAGAATCAGTCCAATGCCAGCCGTGTCGGTAATCCCGGCGGCATGGACGCGAGTGAAAAAATCCGGGAATCGCAGTACGCCGATATTGCCCGAAAGGACAAACAAGGCACCTGCAACCAGCAGTATGTCGCGCAGCAGGTTGAAAGTCAGCTCCATCATGCGGATTCGTCGTCGATTTGCTGACCGCTATGCCCGAGGTCGCCGTATTCGTAGAATTTCAACACCGCAATGGTCACAATGAAGTTGCAAAGCGCGTAGACCAATGCGATATCTAGAAAGTCGGGACGGCCGGTTACAAACCCGTAGATTGCGATTACCAGCACGGTCTTGGTGCCGAAGTTGTTAATTGCCAATAGCCGATCGTAGATAGTCGGTCCAAGCAAGGCTCGGATGAGCAGCATGCTCATGCCGACGAGTATCGCGATCAGGGCAGCGGCTAGAATCATCTACTTTGCCTTAGGGTGGATTGTTGTTTTAAGCACCTTGGAAGCCATTTCGCCTCGCTTTAGGGCGTTAAGCAAATCGTGCTGCACTGTGTGAACTATGAGGCGGTCATCGGCAACATCCAGCGTGAGCGTGCCTGGTGTCAGCGTGATCGAGTTTGCATACAGAACCTTTTCGACCTCGTTCATCTGCCTGGCATCAAGCGCCGCGACTGCCGGCTCAATCCTAAGCTTCGGCGACAGGGCGAACCGGGCTACGGTGACGCTGGATGAGAGGATTTCCTTGATGAGCCAGCCAAGGTACGGAATGATTCTCCATGACACCAGGTAGACCGGATGGCCTTCTTGATCGGCGATGTCCATGCGCAGCGCGAGAAAACAGACGAAAGCGCACGATATAGCACCGAAACCGAGGAGAAGCCCTGTGTAGTAGCCAGACAGTGCGAGCCAGAAAGCCGCAAGGAAAGCCAAAGGAACTACGACGGTCTTCATTTGAATTGCAAGTTCAGGAGTTTGCTTTTTGTCAAATCGCAAGAGCGTGTCGGCATGTCGACACATGTTTGTGGAATCGAATTATATATTTCGCTTTACCTGAACGAAATGCGAAATTCCATTTCGGTTTCGCTGGCAAGGTGCCGGCGGGCAACTTTTATGGCTGTCATGCGAACATGAGGCGCTACACCCTCGCAAGGCAGACGTGATTGCAGTTTTGTTTTGTATACAATCATTCACAAAGACGCACAACCAAGGCTTTCGCCGGCCGATTCGGAATCGAGGCAATAAATGATAGATCAAAACATACATATGAAGGGCGGAGGATACTACTCCGCTAATACTATGGGCGCTAAGCATGTGGTTGATCGTGCCGGCAAATTGATTGACGAAACAATCGATCGAGTGAATTTCCAGCCTGCAGGCCGTTCCTTCAACATCGTAGATTACGGCGCAGCTGATGGCGGCACCTCGCTGGATCTTGTCCGCAAGATCGTTTCCAAGGTAAGACGGAAAGCGCCAAGCCAGCAAATCTCCGTGACTTATACCGATTTGCCTCATAATGATTTTTCGTCATTGTTCCGAATGCTGCATGGGCAGGTCGATGGAGTTTCGGGATACCTCAGCGATTTTCCTGAAGTATTCGTTAGCGGTGCAGGAACAACGTTCTACAAGCAGATTGTCCCTGATTCGTCGGTAGATATCGGATTTTCAGCGACAGCAATGCATTGGCTGTCCAGGATGCCGGGGGCGATTGACGACCATGTTCATGCGGTCGGTGCCAAAGATGAGCAATGGCGAGTGTTTCGAAACTTTGCGCTTGCCGATTGGGAGAGGATTCTCATTCATCGTGCGGCGGAAATGGCGCCTGGCGCATTACTGGTCATGGCCAATTTTTGCATTGATGAGCAAGGCCGATACCTTGGAAGCACGCGAAGCGCGAACATGTTCGACAGCTTCAATTGCTTGTGGTCTGATATGGCCGCTGAGGGATTGATTGAAGAGTTGGAGTATCAGGCTACCGTGTTCCCGCAGTTCTACAAGACGCTTGAAGAATTCCGTGCGCCTTTTGATGATCCGCAAAGCGCCGTGTCGCGTTCCGGCCTGCAGCTTGAAACGGTTTTCACCGGATTGATCGAATGTCCGTATCGTGCGGAGTTTGATCGTGTCGGCGATCCGGCATCATTTGCCGAAGCTTATGTTCCGACGTTGAGGTCTTGGAGCGAGAATGTCTTTTTCAGCGGACTGAGTTCGAAGCGGCCGGCGCAGGAAAGACGCGAGCTGGTCGAGGAGTTCTACGCCCGATATGTCGATTTGGTTCGGCAAGAACCGAATCGACATGCGATGGACTATGTGCACGCCTACATGTCGGTCAGAAAGGCTGGGTAGGCCATTGTTGACTCGATTGCCGATCGTTTGCTGCTTTAGTGGGCGGCAAGGGGGTTGGCTCAAGGGCGTCCGATCAAGATTTTCTTCAACCTCAAAATCTTTGGCAGGCAACCCATTTTTTAGTGAAGTCGATTGCGTTTGCCGAGCGCCGCTTTACAGCTCGATTGAAAAACCGTTTAGAAACTGTCTTCCCCATAGCAGATTCTTATCCGCATTGCTCAGTTCGGCTTCCTCGCAAACTTCATCCCAATGTTGCTCGATTGCAGTGGTGAGCTTTGCGAAGATGTTGCAAGCTTGATTCTCTGAGAGCAAGAAGTTGTGCGCTGTTTGCAGACAGGATTTAAGCTGGCTAAGATTGTTGTTCCCGCAGATCAGCATTGCTTGCGAAGCTTCGTTGCCCGCCCGATTTTGCGGGCAGATGTCATAAGCGGGCGTGAGCGATAAATCATGGCCATCCCAAAATGCAGCGTGATTGCGCGCGTGATCGTCGGTGTTGCCGCAAAGAATGTTGAATACGAGTCGCGAGAATACTTCGTGAAGGGTTTGTTTCGGGCTTGTGAATCGGTGACGGATGATTTCGGCAAAAGTTTCATAGCTGGCGTAGCGTGCCATCATTTCGTCGAGGCCGAGCAATGTGAGCGCAGAGATCAATGACTTTCGAAGCCATGAATTTTGTTTTGAGATGCGATCAAATCGCTCGATCAGAAGCACGTCCTTGCCAGCGACTCTGGTCAGCTTGACCGGTGCGGCATTCAGTCCCGCCAAAGCCGCTAGCCGCATTGCGATGAACTCGGCTTTGACGATGCTATACAAATCCGTGCTGGTCGAAAACTTGGCTATGTATTTCTTGTCGCCGTCTTGCAGCAGCGCTTTCGGTCGTGCGCCCCCAATCGAACTGCCATGAAACAATGCTTGATCCAGCTCTGGCGTGAGAGGGAGTCCTTTTTCGATTCGATCAGACGATTTAAGCAGATCTTCCAAGCATGGATTATGAGCGATGCGCGGCGCGTATTCGGTAGGTGAGCGTTGAAAGTCAAGGTTCCCGATACGATCGGAGCCGGATTCAAGCAGATAGGTAAGTTCATCTAGCCTGTCAGTATCTGAACTAGCCCCCTTGAGCCCCAGTAATTTATTGAGAATAACCCGTCGTCCCCATGCATCAGGTGCGGCATCTCGGATGCAGCCGGGCATCATTAGGCCATCCGCCAAGGGCAATATGCCTGCTTGCAAGGGCAGCTCCGGCTCATAGATCGATATGGCGCGCTGAATGCCTCCAGTCCGTTCAAGATAGCTTTCGCCGTAGTTGAACCAGATATAGCCGCCGTCGGATTCCAGCCGTCCAGCTACAATAGGCTCTGTTGCATTTGGCAGCCATATCCAGACGAAAGCTTCTCGCTCGCCACTAGAAGTCATCGCGCACGGTCTTGGTTTTTTTGCGGATTGACTTAGGCAGCAGCTTGAGCTCTTTTTCGGTTTGATGCAAATGCGTTGCCAAAGTGCTCTGGTCGGCATCAAAAAGCTGAACGCCGACTATGGTTGCCACTTCGAATACTGCGCCGATTGAGCACTTTAGATCGCCTTTCTCGATTCGTTGCAGCAGCGCTCTAGAGATTCCAGCGCGATCAGCTACCGCTTTTACGGTCATTCTGCGCTGTTTGCGCGCCGCGCGAATCGTTGCGCCGAGAAGTGTCGATGCAGTTCGACAATAGCGCGAGTAGGGGCGAGGCATGGATTTAGGCATTTGAGATTATGATGCATATATAAATCATAAAAACATTATATGATGCATATATAAATCATTAATGCGTGTTTTCAGCTTTGGAGCGTGAATGTTGATACCGGTAGTCTGGAAATGCGCAAAAGCCAATTTAGGCTGCTTGCGCGAAGCGATGGATGAAGAAACCCGGCAGAGATTCAGGTTGGCGTTTGAATTCGGGTTGCTTTCCCGCCGTGGACCGACGGCTCTGCACACCACTGATCGCGCAGGACTTGCAAAGAAGGCATTAGGGATTCCGGAAATGATAAGACATCACACAGAAAAGCGCGATCCAGCGCCTGTCGAGCACTATCTCGATATGCTTCATTTGCAGGTAGAAATTCTTTATCTTTGAATTCAGAAAAGATTGAGTCGCATTGTTGCAACTGAACGGCAGTCAATTCCCGCGGATCGATGGTAGTGTAGTCAGGAATAACGGTTATTTTGATTATGGAACGGCCACTTTGCTGTCGAGTGCCTTTCCACCAATGCATCAGAATTCCCAGTATTGTGTTAGACCAAAGCAACAACGCGCTTTCATGGTCCGCGTTATGCGCAATAACGTTCGGCCATGCTCTGCCTCCAATACATTTGTCGGGTGTCAGGCACATGGTGAGTGATTGGGAATTCAATTGAAAATCTGCATTCCAGTGCAAGCGCGAAGCAGTTCGATGCCAATCCTGCATTGCTTTGGATTCGTATCCTGGTTGCACATCGCAGCATGAGTCGGGGTGTACCGCCATCCTGCATTCGCGTTCGGCATCGTGATTCCATAGTGACGGATATTCAGGAATTTCATTGTGTTGAAGTTGCCGTTTTATGAATGCCCCTCTGGGTGGCGCACCATTAATGTCTAAGCTGTAGAGTCCTCGAGATGCGATTTCGCCCAGTGCTATTGTCGGAATTTGAAGTTGATCAGCCATTCTAGGAAGCAGCAATTTCCCATCGCAAAGACTTTGCGCGGAATTAATAAGATTATTAGATGCAACGCCTACAAATCCGGCTTCTAGGATGCTGCCAGACTGTGCAGTTTGCTTTGGTTCTTTCGCGGTAAGCGCAGCGTCCAATAGAGAAACTGGCCTTGATCGCAAATTCGAAAAACTGATGCTTGCCTTCGGATCTGGAGTTTTTCTTGCTACCACTAGGATTTCCGCCATCCCGGTATCGGCCGAAAAGGCTCTATCCTGTATCCCATGAGTTGCGATTGACAAAATGTGGATATCACTGTAGTGCTTGTCGAGCATTGCGCGCGCACTTCTCCATGCTTGGCCCTGAACGGCCGCGAATGGCAATACAAGTGCAAGAATCCCGCCCGCTTTGAGCTTAAGGTGAGCAAGGTCCATAAAATTGGAAGCTAACCCGGCGTTTCCATTCCCAAACTCTCGTTGGTGTCTACTAAGCGCTCTAGACATCGCTTTTTGATCTTCCGCGCTGTTTCCAAATCCTGCGAAACTTGGAACAGGCGTGTTTTCTTTCACTGAACCTTCATGGCCAGTTGGCCGAGTGAACGGCGGATTCATGATCACGACATCACAGGAGTGGTGTTTGACTGTGAACGAAAATCCTTGCGTCTTGGGTTTTTCACCTCCGCTCAGTGTCTCGCCAGGTGAAAACAAAGAATAAGCGGACTCGTCTACCTTAGAAAGAAAATCAAGAGCGCCAAGATGCAATCCGCCTGCTTCTTTTCCATAGGGCATTGTATGTATTCGGCATTCGCCATAAGCAAGTGCCGGATAACAGCTTGACAAGATTGAGCAGGTCAAGTGGGTTGCGGCGGGCATTATGTCCAGCCCAACAAGTACGCGCTCCATAAGTTTCGAATGCAGCTCTTTATCGTCGCCGCCTGTCCTGCGGTAGCGACGGTAAATCGAGCGTTGTACAGCTGACAAAAGCGCCCCGGTTCCGCAAGCAAAATCAGCGACTTGCAATTTTTCAATTGCGAATTTGTCTGACCAGTCTATTTCTAAACGATCAAGTGCCAGTTCGGCTAGTAAACATGCCGACTCAGGTAAAGTGTAGAAGGTGGCAAGAAACTTCCGGTCACTAATTAGTGTCTGGAACATTCTGCCGGTAAGGTCGTGATAGGTGGTTGTACCCAGTTTCGACAACTCAGAAAGAGAATCTGCAACTCGGTCCATCACCCTCGGCACGGCAATTACGGATAGCTCGTTCAATATGTTCCGGGCGATGCCAAAAACTGGCCAGTAGTTTATTTCGAGGATCTCCTTCCAGATGGCGAGCAGGCCGAATTTGGATATTGAGCCTGAGGCAGGAACCGGCGGCACATTTTGTTGCGTTTCTATCGCTGAGTGAAAGACAAAGGCGGAGACAAATATGGCTGCCGCCATCCTGACCGTTTGATCGCCTTCATCCTGATGCAGCATTGCTGCAATTCTCCTGAGTGCGGGTTCGCCCGCCCACTCAGATATCCTTGCCGCGCATTGTCTAACGGTAGTTTCAAGTATTGAAGTGGTAGAAGCAATTCGACGCGGGGATATCGACACGAATTCAATCGCGTCGGCGATATCTTCGACTGTGCCCGTAAGCCATTGCTCGGTTGGCCAGCGAGCGATTTCACCATCTTTTCCTAGATAATGGGTGGCGTACCGGTAAGTGGCGTTTTCCACTTCATCCAGGTTTCCATGCTTTAGGCTTTTCGGCAGAACGACCGACAGCGCGCCTTCGATGCTATCGCCAGTGCCTCTCAATTGTGTCCCGATTCTTCCGATTGCATCTTTCTCCACCGTCAGCGCGGGATCGAATTCCGTTTCAACGATCACCGGCTGTCCTTGAGGTGGCGCGATCAATATGTCTGGTTGCTTGCCTTTTCCGCTTGGTATGGGAGATCGGTTAAAAGCGGACGCACTTTCATTTGAAGGCACTTGAAGCACATTGGTTCTTTCTGCGTGGAGCGTTTCGTCATTCCAGTCGGGATGCATGCGCTTCAGAGCATTGGCAAGAGCGCCATTCGCTTGCGGCTCGGTATTACGCGGAGAGTCGTTCATGGCGGGCATCTTGATATTCGGTCGCGGGCTGCTCCCGATTCTAATTGAAAATATCAGTCGTAATTTGACTGGAATGATGATTGTTCGCGTTTCGTGACGGTAAACGTGGCGAACCTTGCCTGAAACTAGAATTATAGCCGTTTTGAATGCACAAAGATCACTTCCAAAGCGATGATCAATAGCCCGCCACTTCGATCCTTCGAGTTTTCCCATTGGGTTATTCGTATTTGCATAAAAGCGACAAAAAAATTGTTTAAACTTCAAAGAGAGGTTTGCAGAACCGACACCGCGCAGCCTGTTTAGACTACGACGGGATCAATCGGCAGATGGCTGAATATCCCGGATTGCTGCTCGAAGAGATAGCCGGCGGACAGCAGTCCGCTCTCGTCTCGCGGCGGAGCAATCAGCTGAAGCCCGACTGGCAGTCCTTCGCCTGTAAATCCTGCCGGCAAGGCGAGAGCTGGGCAACTCGTCAACGTTATGGCGAAGGTGATTGCAATCCATTCGTAGTACGAGTCGAAAAATTCGCCATCCAATGATTCGACATGGCGCAACTGCGCGTCAAATGGCGGCACAATGGCACAAGGACAAACCAGAAGGTCATAGTTGTCGAAAAATCGAACGGTTGATCGAAAAATTCGGCGGCGCTGCCTTTCAGCTTTGGCAATATCGCCTGCTGTCAGCTTAAGTCCTTGCTCAATGTTCCACACGACTTCCGGTTTCAGCAGGCGGGCATTGCGTCTCAGCTCAGGTGCAAGCGTCGTGGCGAAGCTCGCTGCTCGCAGAACATTGAAGCAGTCTATGGCCGACTTCAAATTCGGGCAATCCTCGATAACAGCAGATCCCATGTTGGCGAAATTTTCTACTGCACGTCGGCATATGCTTTCGACTTCAGAATCGATAGGAGTGATCCCTAAATCTGGTGAGTACGCAATGCGCAGCGGCGGTTTCGATTTCGATACGGCTTCCACATAAGGAACGGATGATTCAGGATAGCTGAGCGGGTCTGATGCATGAAACCCGGCCATGCTGTCGAGAAACAGTGCGGCATCTTCGACATTGCGCGCGATTGGTCCATAGACATGGAGCGTGTCGAAGGGAGTTTGAGATGAATGCGGCACCCTTCCAGGACTTGGCCTTAGCCCGACCACCGAGTTGAAGCTGGCGGGTGTTCTAAGACTTCCGCCCAAATCGCTCCCAGTGGCCAGCCAGACTTCACCGGCTGCCACTGAAGCACAAGCGCCGCCTGATGAACCGGCAACCGATTTGCTAGTGTCCCACGGGTTGCAGGTTGTTCCAAACACTTCGTTGAACGTGCTGGCGCCGGCACCGAATTCGGGCGTGTTCGACTTTCCCATGACGATTGCGCCACGACTTTCGATGCGCTGAACCAAAATATCCGACTGCGACGGCACATGCTTGGCATAGACCGGCGAGCCGAACGTCGTTCGAACCCCCTTGACTTCAACAAGATCTTTTACCGAAACCGGCAGACCTCCAAGCCATCCGCGCATGCTCGCCATTTCGCTAGGGGATTGATCCGTCAACATCCTTGCCCGCTCCACGGCTCTTTCGATGCACCGTGTCGGCATCGCGTTGATCGCCGGCTCCACCTGCTCAATGCGAGCTGCTGAAGCTTCGACAAGTTCCAAAGGCGTTATTTCGCGTCGCGAAATCAGATCAACAGCTTGAGTTGCAGATAGTTTCAGCAGTTCGTCCATATCGTAGCTTTCGCAATGCAAAACAGGCAATGCGATAAAACCTTTGATATCGATTGTACCGATGGTCTTGGCGTTGTTCGAAGAAATTGCCCATTGCAATAATCATCTCCTCTGCACTGAACCCTTATTGCCTGTTTGCAATTGGATATTCCCAAGTTCATCAGAAGTCATGCACAAAAATCACTGTCCGGGGTCAGATACATGCGGGACTGCCCGCTCTTCCCCGAAGGACGTAGTCCGAAGGGGAAGAGCGGGCGCGCGAAAATTTTTGAGGTAGCATAGTGCTTCATGCAAATCCAACAGCCGAAAGGCGGGAGAAAGCGACATGCAAACCGAATATCCGCACCGCAAATTTTATCGTCTCGACGCGATCCGCGACGAGCTTTCGCCGCAGGCCGCCGAGCGCTTCGACAAGCTCGCGCTGTTTGACCAGCTTCGCCTTGAGGGCACGACCGCTGCCGCCGCCCGCACCGGGTGCGGCGGTGCCAATGGACCGCCACCGAGCTCGAGCTGGTGCGCCAGGCGCGGCAGCGCAAGTTCGACCGCCACGCCAAGCGCTGGCGCTACGGCGACCGCGGGCGGAAGCCCGGCCAGATGGTCTAGATCGATCATACGGGCATCGCCATCGAGGCCGGCTTCGCGGTCAAGGAGTTCAAGGCCGTATGCCCGTATCGAAGCTGTGCTGCATGCGCGCCTATTCGCGCGCCACCGCCACCTGCGCCACAAGATTCCTTGACCACCTGATTCGCCAGGTGCCGTTCGACATCGAGTCGGTGCAGGTCGACGGCGGCAGCGAGTTCATGGCCGGGTTCGAGACCGCCTGCCAGCGCCGAGGCATCGCGCTGTTCGCGTTGCCGCCCAAAAGTCCCAAGCATAACGGCTGCGTGGAGCGCGCCAACGCCGCCGGCCGATACGAGTTCCACCAGTCCTGCGCCGGCGAGCTGAGCGTCGGCTCGCTCAACGTCGAGCTGGCCAAATTTGAGCGCTTCTACAACGCCTATCGCCCGCATCAGGCGCTCGGACAAACGGCGCCCATGCGGGCGTATAATCAGAACTTCTAACAAAGTGCGCTTGCTGCCTGGAAAGTCTCACATGTATTGAACCCGTACAATCACTACCGTCCTATGGCGAGCTGGCTTATCATTATGTCTGCATAATCGCATGAATTCGCGCATAGCGACGAAAGAATAAAACATGTCACGCTCGCCAACTTTGGGAAACCAGTTTCCGGTCATCGATGCTTTGCAGGCATCAAATTGGGACCGTGGCCAGTTCGAACAGCTAGTCCAAGCTGGCATTGATGCAGTTCATGTTACTTTGGCGTATTGGGAGGATTGCAGGCAAACGCTCGAGTGCATCGGTCGCTGGAATCGCTGGTTTCGCACCCACAGTGATTTGATTGTGCCGATTCAGAGCGCTGCGGACATTGCCAAGGCGTACCAAACCAGACACACCGGCATCATACTCGGGTTTCAGAATAGCTCGCCGATCGAAGACGATCTGTCGCTGGTGGAAATCTACTATGAACTCGGCATACGAATCATGCAGCTGACCTACAATAACCAGAGCTTGATCGGCGCAGGCTGCTATGAATCCGATGATGCTGGCCTGACCAAATTTGGCCGCAATGTAATTCACGAAATGAATCGGCTTGGGATGATTATTGATCTGTCCCACACCTCGGAACGAACGAGTCTAGAAGCGATTGCAATGTCGGAACGCCCCGTCGCAATCACCCATGCGAACCCGCTTTTCTTTCACTCGTCTTTGCGCAACAAGTCTAATGAGTTGCTTAAGGATCTAGCGCAAAATGAGGGAATGCTGGGCTTTAGCCTTTATCCGCTTCACTTAAGCGGCGGCTCGCGATGCACCTTGGAGGCATTTTGCTGCATGGTCGCAGACACCGTGGAGTTGATGGGCATAGATCATGTGGGCATCGGGTCAGATCTTTGCCTCGGCTGGGGGGCTGACAAGCTCGACTACATGAGAAGCGGCCGATGGACATTCGATGCCGATCCCGGCGAGGCAAAATCTCCAAGTTCCGGATGGCCGAATTATCCACCCTGGTATCAGGATGCGAGAGATCTTTCCAACGTAGCCCAAGGCCTTCAGGCGGCAGGGTTCAGCGATGACGAGGTCGGTAAAATAATGGGCCGCAACTGGTTCCGATTTTTCGAGCATGGCTTCGGTCCGCAATAGCGGAACCGGCTTGTAGTCAAGCGATTAAGCAAGATGAATCTGCGTCCGCCTTCTACCGTCATGAAGCTGGAGCGACTTGGCTCGTTCCACGCCACTCGCATCAGTTTTGCACGCACGCTGATCCGGCGCATGCAATCCGAAAACTGGAGCATTAGCGAACAGTTCAACAGCTTGGACGATCGCGGATTTGGAGACATTGTGTATCAGATCGATACCCCGGACGGTCCGCTCAGCTTCGTCGCGCATTCCTCCGCGCTAGATGAAAAAGATCGTACCGACCGTGTCATCGCCAACAAATGGGACATGTCGTTCACTCTGCGCAATGGAACAACCAGCTTGCAAGATATCAATCGTCTCCGCAGTGAATTGCCGAAGCAGGAAGCTGGTCGAATGAGCGCTGACGAAATCGTGATGAGCCGCGCAAACAAAAGTGTTAGAGTCTTCAATGCGGTTGTCGACAGTCTGGTGAACGGTCGTCAGCCGACCATGGAATCCCTTGCTGACATCGGCTACCTCGCACGAACAACAGCGGTATACGGCAATGGAAAATTTGGGTTGATGGACTTTCACTGGGTGCAACGCAACACGCCATTCAAGTTGCCATTTCAGGCGGAAATGCTGACTGTTTTCATGGTCCGTCACTTCAGCTTCAAGCTTGTGCAGCATGTCGCGGACCAGGCGAGCAAGGGCAGGGCAGTTCAATTGGACCGAAACTTGAAACGACTTCTCGGGGTCGGCAATGCGACCGGTCTCGGCATGGCTCCGTTTTTGGTTCGTCATCCCAAACTGATCCATCAGTGGATCAAGGTTCGTGAATGCGCTATCGAACGTGTTAGATCCGTGCCCTGGGTCAATGAGAAAACCCAGTCCCGTTATTTACAGCTGCTTGAGCGAATTCGAGTGCATATTGATCAGTGGCAAACCCAGGATGAGCGACAAATGGCCCGACTTGCCGCATTGAAACATGAAGTCGATGCGCTCTGCGCACAAGGAACAGAGCGACTTCTGACCAAATGGCCTTGGGCAAGTCTCGCAGATGAGCTTGAACAGCATGCGAGCCTAGAATGCATTGAATTGATGCACAGCATCATGCTCGAACTGTATCCTTCGCTCGTAAACGAACTTGAGCAAGACATGTGCGCTCGTGAAGACGGCCGGCTCGAACCGCATTCGACGCTGCGCGACTTGAAGACTATGATTGAGACGAGCTATGCGTGGGCACTCCGGCCGGACTACGCCGACCCTGATTCGCAGCATTACTTCTGGTATGTTTCTGAGGAGAAAGAGGAACCAAGGCTTGGTGAACGCAGTGAAGAACCGGGGCAAGAGCTGGAGTTGCGGATTGGCATCGGGCGAGAAGTTGCCAACGTCTACCAATGCTTGCAGTCGTTGTCGAGTTCGCGCCTAGACCAATCGGTCGCGGTATTCCTGCGAGATCATCCTCAGTACCGATTCATCGTTACCCGCATCCATTCCCTGAAGGATTTTCCCTATGGCGAGATCCGGGACAATCTGCTGTCAAAGGATTGCCTTCCGATTGATCTGCTTCGTTGCAAGCTGGCGATCTTTGGCGCGACCCGATTCGATCCGAAGTCCGATCGCTGGACGCGCATCACCTTGTTCCAAGGGGCGCCACTCGCCGATGAGATCGGCAATCAGGATGCCGATGATTGGGCATTTCCAGCGGTAGCCGGATTCTAGCCGCCGCATTAGAATGCGAGATGGCTGAGCTTTCGGAAGCGGAAGTCTATCGCGCATGTCAAAGGGCTTTCTTCGTTTTCGGGTTTCCAGCCGGCGCGGACGAAGATGCGGCATTGGCGGTGACATGGCTTTCAGCATTGAATCTGGGCGGGCTGCAGAATTTGCATGGCGCTATGGCGATGTTGCGCGGGCAGCCTCGCCGCGGCATCAAGATGTCGAACAAGGGGCAAGCCGGGTGGAGCATAGACGTAAGCAGCGATGCGGGCTTTTTTTCTGCGATCGAAGTGATCGATTACCTGTGCGCACTCAGCTGGTCGCATAAAGATTCCAAAGTTTGCGCGCAGGTGCTGGGAATGCGAATACCGCTAATGCTGCTTGCAGTGTCGGCGCTTCGATCAACTTCTGGGATTGCGTTTGGCATCGAATCGCCTCGTCAGCAAGTCTATTTGCACAACAATCAGATCTGGTCGCTGCGACCGATCGACGAGTTGGATGACACTGACCCTGGTGCGATCATTTCGCTGCATTGCATCGTGGCGGACCGCTGCAATCATCTCGATAGAACCAAAGATCTCTCCGAACTGGCGATCGAAGACTACAAGCTGCGGGTGATGGGCAGGAGGATACTCATAGCGGACCATATCTGGCGTGATATCAAGGCGGTTGCAGCGGAATCTTTTGTTCCATCAAGCGAGCGTTCACGTATTCGCGGCGCCGGTGCGGAACTGGACGATAACGACTAGTCGGGATCAGCGGTCTGCCAAAATCATGTCGGATGCTTTTTCAGCAATTGCAGCGACAGGCGCATTGGTATTGCCTGAGGTAATGGTTGGCATGATCGACGCATCGACGACTCTGATGCCGTTCAGTCCATGCAAGCGCAATCGTTCGTCAACGACCGAAAATTTGTCGGATTCTGGCCCCATTTTGCAGGTGCCGACTGGATGATAGATCGTCTCTCCGATTGATCGTGCGCAATCCAGAAGCTGCTCGTCTGACTGGATGTGCATGCCGGGCAATTTTTCTTCAACGATAAATTTGCTCATTGCTTTGCTGTAGACGATTTTGCGGGAAACGCGCATTGCTTCGACAACAACTTCCTGATCTAGATTCGAACTTAAGTAGTTCGGATAGATTAGAGGGTAGTCTTCAGGGTTCGGCGACGAAAGCTCGATAGTGCCTCGGCTTTCCGGACGAAGCTGAGTGACTGAAGAGGTGATTCCGGGAAAGTCATGTACGCCTTCGCCCGGATTGTCCGTACTTAAGGGCTGGAAATGGAATTGTATGTCAGGCCGCTCGACTTGTTCTGAGGTCCTTGCAAAGATGCCGACTTGGCTGGCTGCCATTGTCATTGGACCGGAACGAAACAGCGCATATTTGACTCCGATTAGCGATTTTCGAAGCAGGCTGCTGATTTCGTTGTTCAGCGTGGGGACGTTGCACTTATAGACGGAACGAATCTGCAAGTGGTCGTGCAGGTTGCGTCCGACTCCCGGCATGTGCTTGACGGTCGGAATTTGGTGCGCTTGCAGCATTGAGGAATCGCCGATGCCGGAAAGCATTAGCAGTTGCGGTGAATTGATAGCTCCCGCGCTAATCACGATTTCCCGCTTCGCTGCAACCGTGTGGACTTTTCCATCATGAGATAGACTTACGGCATTGGCGCTTCCATCCGCAAACGAAATCCGACGCGCTAGCGCATTGG
Organism: Arenicellales bacterium; assembly: GCA_965214875.1. GTDB lineage: Bacteria > Pseudomonadota > Gammaproteobacteria > Arenicellales > JAJDZL01 > CBDAUN01. The sequence continues at coordinate 1,042,729 of OZ243980.1, forward strand.
TAGCGACATGCAAGTTGGGACGGGGTCGCGCTTTGCGCAAATAGCCCGCTGCAGTGCTGCATCTTAAGCCGTTTCGCGCAGTCAATTGATAATATCCGGCACCTTCTTGCTCAGCGCCGTTGAAATCGTCATTGCGAGGAATGCCGATCTCCACGGCACCGTCGATGAAGGCATCGCAGACGTCTCTGCGCGTTCGCATATCGGATACTTTAAGCATTCCACCGATGCCGTGATGCGTGTCAGCTCCGCGCTCTTGATCTTCGCACTTGATGAAGTAGGGCAGCATTTCATCGAATGACCACCCGCGGTTGCCAAAACTAGTCCATTCGTCGAAGTCTTCCTTTTGTCCGCGAATGTAGATCAGTCCATTGATTGAACTAGATCCTCCCAGCAGCTTGCCGCGTGGCCAAGCGATGCTTCTTCCGTTTAGCCCGGAATCAGGCTGAGTTCGGTAGCACCAGTCTGTCTTCGGGTTGTGCATCGTTTTGAAATAGCCTACGGGAATGTGAACCCAAGGGTTGTGATCTTTGCCGCCGGCTTCCAGCAGGAGAACTTTGTGGCTGGTTTTTTCTGAAAGGCGGTTGGCCAAGATGCAGCCAGCAGTGCCAGCTCCGATCACAATGTAGTCGTACGAATCAGAAAATTCCATTGGGAGCTGCAAGTTGATCCGGATGTTTTTTCAGATAGTAACTTGGGCTTGGGAAGCGAAGATTATAAACCTGTCGAGGCAATTGGGGCATCACGCTTGCCTGCGCTCTTTGCCACGCCGAACGTAGCGATTTCTCAAGATTTTATCAGTTGAGCACTAACGGCAAAACAAGTGACTTCATCATGCAGGACTTGAAGCACATTGCAAAATATGCCCGACTGCCGCGGAATCGCGAAAAGATTGTTCTTGAGCGAACTGTCGATGCGTTCTCGACCTGGCACCAGACGGCAAAGGAGCCCGCTCGATATGCCGAAGACATTGCAAGATCGTGTATTGCTGCACATTGCGCTTGTCCTAGCGTTTAATTGATCGAAGTCCGAACTTATATTTCAGAGCAGGCAAAAATCAATGATCGCTCCCGCATCACGTCGTTCAAGGGGACATCGTGCTAAGCCGTTCGCATCCAGTCGCGGCGCACTCCATCGGAATATTTCGATTCGAATAGGAATCTAATGGGAACGTTGTCAAGATCGATAGCCTAGCGGCTCGCAAAGCTGGCGCTGTAACAAATTTCGATGCCTAGCGATGAGACTTAGACTACCGAATTTCAAAGTGATTTCTCATCACCGAAAAACCGGGCTATCGACTTGGTCCGATCAAAAAGCCATCTCAATGAATGTTAACTGGCGCGCACAAGGCCAGCGAATAGTTCATTAGCCTTTTTTAGCTTAGGTGGGCCGAATCCCCCGGAGCCTTTCGCTTCGTCGGCGTAGCAATTCAATGGTCGCGAGCAATGCCACGGAGACTAGCACCAGCATCGTGGCAACTGCAAGTATCGTGGGACTGATGTGCTCGCGGATTCCAGAAAACATTTGCCAAGGGATGGTTCGTTGTTGGAAGCTTCCAACAAACAGAATTACGACAACCTCATCGAACGATGTGATGAAAGCGAACAATGCACCTGAAATGACGCCTGGCAAGATCAAGGGCACAATCACCTTGAAGAAGGTGGTGGTTCCGTCGGCACCGAGACTGGCTGACGCACGAATCAAGCTGCGATCAAATCCCACCAATGTCGCCGTGACCGTAATGACGACAAACGGTGTGCCAAGCGCAGCGTGCGCGAGGATTACGCCGATGTGCGTGCCTTGCAAGTTGATTCTTGAATAGAAAAAGAACATCCCGCACGCCGAGATGATCAGAGGAACGATCATCGGAGAAATCAGAATCGCCATCAGCGCGGTTCGGTAGGGCACATGCCGGCGACTCAACCCAAGTGCCGCCACTGTTCCCAGAGTCGTTGCGATTAGCGTCGAAAATACCGCAATAATAAAACTGTTGTTGACCGCCCCGCGCCAATTTAAATTGGTGAAGAAATCCTCGTACCAGCGCAAGGAATAGCCGGCGGGGTCGAATGTCAGCATTTCTTGCGTGAAGGTGAAGAACGGAACAGCGTTGAACGAAAGCGGAATAATGACCAGTATCGGAAAAATCAGAAACAAGAATATCAGACCGCAAATCAGGCGAAACGCATAGTGCCAAGCCTTTTCGGTCAAGCTAAGGTATGGGGGGAACTTTTGCATGCTAGCCGAGTTTGATGTTGTTGATGCCTACAATCTTGTCGTATAGCAGATAGAGAACCAGAACGATTCCAAGCAATATGACGCCAAGAGCTGCCGCCAGCCCCCAATTCAAAGAGGTTGATACGTGATAGGCGATCAGATTGCTGATGAATGTCCCCGACGTGCCACCGACCAGCGCTGGTGTGATGTAGTAGCCAATTGCGAGGATGAATACCAGAATCGCGCCCGCGCCAATGCCCGGTACCGTATTCGGCGCGTAGATTTTCCAGAACGCCCTGAAAGGGTGGGAGCCTAGCGACACTGCCGCTCGCATATAGCTCGGCGGTATTGTCTTCATGACGCTGTAAAGCGGAAGCACCATGAAAGGCAGCAATATGTGCGTCATGGCAATGATTGTTCCCGTTGCGTTGTGGATCATTTGCAGGCGATTGTCCGTGTCGATTACGTTCAGCAGCACGAGAATGTCATTGATGACACCTTGACTTTGCAACAGAGCAACCCAGGCGGTTGTACGAACAAGAAGCGATGTCCAAAATGGCAGGAGCACCAGTATGAGAAGCAAATTCCCGGTTCGCGATGGAAGAGTCGCCAGCAAATAGGCAATTGGATAGCCCAAAATCAGCGTTAGCAGCGTGATAAGGGCGCTCAAATAGAGTGTCTTGGCAAAAAGTTCGAGATAGATTCGCTGCTCATCTTCCATCAACTCCACACTGCCGTCCGGCGCGACTTGCAAGTCGACCGCGCCGAGGAAGTATCCGGCCGTGTAGTCGGAACTGAAGGTTTTGATCAGCTGCCAGGTTTCGATTTGTCCCCACTTCCTATCCTGCTCTATGACTGCTTCTTTGTAGGGACCGGTTTTGTCCAGTCTGGATATTCGGCGTTGCGCCTTGCGAAACAGGCTGTTCATGCCTGGCTTTTCGTAGTTAAGACGCTTGCCGACGCGAGTGATCACCTTGTTCGGGGCGCCTTCCTGAATATCAAGAACGAGTGCTTCGAAAACGTTCTCGCCGGGAAGTTCGTTGGATGTTGCATCCCATTGTTTGAGCTCTTCGGTGGTTCGCGGCAAATAAGTTGAAACGATAGGATCTTCAATGCTGCGCCACAGCATGTCGCCGATTGGGATCAGGAATGTGATGGCGATGAAGAGAAAAAGCGGAGCGACAAGCATCAGTGACCTGAGCTTTTCGCGTCTTAAAGCGCGCGCCAGGGACGTTTTCAGAGGTGTCCCGTCGACTGTTGTCAGCATTTCTGCTGGCGGAGCGCTTCCTGCTTGTGCCATAGAACCTTAAGGCGTTTTGGGTTGATGGGTTCGGCAGCCGGTGGCGGGGTGTTCGATTCGACACCCCGCCACTAACTTATCATGTTTCGAGACGGATCTAGCTTTGGAGCCAGGAATTGAACTGCTCGTTCAGGTCGTCTCGGTTGTCAGCCCACCATTCATAGTTGAACAGCAATGTCTTTACAGCATTTTCAGGCGCTGTAGGCATGTGCGGACCCATTTCGATTCCAAGCGTTGCATGCGTGCCAACCAACGGTGCCGACGACTTTCGAGTCGGGCCGTAGGAGATGAACTTCGCCTGGTCGGCTAGCCGCTGGGTGTCTGTGGCGAATCGGAGAAACTTCAGCACTTCTTCCTGATGCGGACCGCCGACCGGAACGACCCAGCCGTCAAGGTCAAAAAGCTGCCATTCCCACATCATTGAGATCGGCTGTTTTTCCTCTTCAATCGCTGAGAAAAGTCGACCGTTGTACGCGGATGCAATTACTACTTCTCCGTCAGCTAGAAGCTGCGTCGGCTGCGCACCCGTTTCCCACCACACGACGCTGTCCTTAACGGTGGCTAGCTTTTTGAATGCACGATCTCTGCCTTCCTCTGTATCGAGAGCGTCGTAGATATCGTCAGCCGGAACGCCATCTGCAATCAACGCCCATTCGAGATTGCCAATCGGTCGTTTTTCCAGCGACCGTTTTCCAGGGATGTCGCTCAGGTTGAACACATCGACGATCCCTTCAGGGGCTCTGGAGACCAGATCATGACGGTAGCCAAAAGTGGTCGAGTATACGATCTGGGGAATGAAGCAGGGCGAGACGATCAAATCGCCAAAATCTTCTGTTGCCGGAGTGCCATCAGGCGCAGGCGCCAATACCGTGTCGTGGTCGATTTCCAAAACCAGCCCTTCATCGCAAAGAGCAATGGCATCGGCGGCGACCGCATCTAGCAACGCCCAAGTCACATTGCCGGCCTCACTTTGAGCGCGCAGTTTAGACTTGCCTTCGGCGGCGGAATCGTCATTGACAATTGTGACACCGGGATTCATGGCCATATAGGGTTCGTGGTAGGCATTTTGCTGACTCGCCGTGTATGCTCCGCCCCAAGAAACCACTACTAGCTCTTGGGCCTGAACCGCACCGATTCCAGCGATTCCGAAAAGCATGCTCAGAAAGCCTGCAGTTAAGCCTTTGATTGTTTTCATTACGTGTCCTCCAAATAAATGCAATGTGGCTAATAGCCCAATTTGAGAAATCTTTTATACCACATTAAGTATTATTATGAGAAATTTTGCATGTCCCGAAGTTGGCAGCTTTGGAAGATGGTCCGCTTTGATCAGGCACGATAGGCGCCGGACCGGGTGAATCGGCGTGTTTGCATCCGGAATCGTTCCAGATGGTCCGCATGGCACTCGCAGACCGCAAGATGGTTTCGATGCCCTGCGTCTTGACAAGTGCCTGAAAGCCGAATATGCGGCTGCTAATTTTCACATGCCGGCCTGAATTGATTGCTTAACGAATTGCCAAAGGTGACAAATACGCATGAATAATAATCGACAACACGGAGCGATGGAGTTTTCGACTCCGCCGGTTGACCTTGAAATTGTCCGGCGCTACCGCTTATCGAGAGTGCGCGAGCAGCTCCGCGCGCGAGATCTCGCCGGTGCGCTGCTGTTTGACCAACTGAACACGCGCTACGTTACAGATGCGACGAATATGCAAGTTTGGTGTTCGCACTATGAGGCGCGAGCAGTCTTCGTGCCGTGCGAGGGCCCTGTCATTCTATGGGACTTTGGCAACTACCCTCATTTGGCCGAAGGGCTGCCGACGGTGGATGAATATCGCGTCATGAAGGCGTTCTACTTTTTCTCGTCAGGCCCTCGCGGAGAGCGGACAGTGCACGAGTACGCGCGCGAATTGGCGGATGTGGTTGCCGAACATGGCGGCGGCAATAGGCGGATTGCAATCGACCGGTGCACTGTCTCAGCTTTGCATGCCTTCCAAAAGGCGGGACTCGAAATGATTGATGGGCAAGAGCTGATGGAGATTGCCCGGGTGATCAAATCCCCTGAGGAGTTGGCGTTGATGCGCCGCTCGGTTGAAGCTTGCGAGGGCGCCATTGCGCATATGCGGACATTCTTGGAACCCGGCATCACCGAGAATGCTCTTTATTCCAAGCTTCACGAAGCCAATGTCGCGATGGGCGGGGAGTGGATTGAAACCCGACTGCTATCTTCCGGCCCCCGTACAGTCCCATGGATGCGCGAGTCGTCGATGCGCGTGATTGAAAAGGGCGACATGGTCAGCTTCGACACCGACTTGATCGGCCCGTACGGGTACTGTTGCGACATGTCGCGGTCCTGGATCTGTGGCGAGGTGAAGCCGACCGCTGAGCAAGCCAGAGTGTTCAATCTCGCCGTCGACCAGATCAGATGCAATACCGAGCTGCTAAAGCCTGGCATGTCGTTTCGCGAATATTCGCAAAAGGCTTGGCGGATTCCGGACGAGTTTATCGACAACCGCTACGGCGTCATCGTTCACGGAGTCGGCTTGGCCGACGAATATCCGTCAATCAAGAATTTTGTCGATTTCGAGTCGAAAGGATACGATGGCATCATGCAGCCCGGCATGACCTTGTGTGTCGAGTCCTACATGGGGTCGAAGCATGGCGGCGAAGGTGTAAAGCTGGAGGAGCAGGTGCTGATAACCGAGGACGGATACGAACAATTGACTTCCTATCCGCTTGAATTGCAGTAGTGCGCAGATACCGGTCAAAACACGCGGCCTTTGACGATTTCGTGCGTGAAGTCGAACAATTCGTCCAGTGCCGGCCCTAGATCGGCGATTCTCGGATCAGTGGTTGTGCCGCGGCAAAATCGTGCGTAGATCTGCATGAAGATGACGCAATGCTTGAACGCGGCAAGCACTCGGTAGTAGTGAAGATTTGACATGTCGCGCTGGCTGATTGCGCCGTAGTATTCCGCAATCCTGCGTCGATTGAGCCAGCCGGTCGCGGTGGCTGTCGGCATCTGTCCAACCGTGTTCAAGGCCGGCGGGTCGTCGGGCTCGACCCAGTAGCTGAGCAATGTCGCGAAGTCGAAAAGCGGATCGCCGCGCGTACACATGTCCCAATCGAGCAGCGCGATCGGCTTGACCGGGTCGGAAGGGTCCAGAATGATGTTGTTCAGCTTGAAATCGTTATGGAGCAAGGTGCTTTCGGAAGGCGGGATCGCTTGATCTTCCAGCCAATGCATAATCGCATCGGCCGACTTTGGCCAAGATTGTTGCGGATACACATCAAGCGCGGCTACCTTGAACCGCTTGATCCAGCCTGTTCTGGCGCGCTGAAGAAATCCGGTCGGTCGCCCCAGATCATCGAGCCCAACTTGCACAGGGTCTACGTTCTGGAATTCATTCAGAACCTCGACCGCCATCTTCGACAGATCAGCCGTGCTCGATCTGAGCGAGTCTGGAAGGCTCATGCGGATCACCATGCCGGGCCGGTATTGCATGATCAGAAACGGCGCGCCGAGCACAGAAACATCTTCGCAGAGCAGCATGGCGCGCGGCGCAAGCGGGAATCGTTTCCAGAGTCTTGATGTCACTTTGTACTCGCGCGCCATGTCGTTGCCCCCGGGCGGCAGCGGGCCGAGCGGGGGCCGGCGCAAGACGAAGCGCTCGCCATCCATGCGGATGAGGAAATTGAGATTGCCGAACCCGCCAACGAATTGTTGCGGCGGCGGATCGGTTTCGAGCCAGTGGTTTCTCTTAGCGAGATACCTGTTTAGGCACTCCCAGTCTTGGGGCTGCTGGTGTTTCGGAGGGAAAAAGCGGTCTGTCGTTGCTTCCACGGCAGTAACTTCCTATTGCTCGGCTTTTGTTGATGCTTCTGTTCAGTTTTTCATAATTGTATCGCATGGAAATGAGCGTTAATCGCTGCATCTCGACAGGACGATTCCATACCGCCTTCAATCGGCTGCCGCCAATTTGCCGATTTACCTGCTGGTCCGCCCTGCCGTTCGTTGCCGGACGGCCGCCGCCAGGCGCGGGCTTTGGGGAAAATGCGGAAATTGCCCGTACAGGCGCGGCCGAACTGGTTTACAATCGGGGCATTGCTATTCATTCGGAGATTGAAACATGATGAAAATGCTTAAGCTTAATTCACCCCCCCCCCCGCCGCCTGGCGGCGCGCGCCGCGGCCCTGGCCTGCCTGACGCTTTTTGCCGGCGCCGGCTGGGCGCAGGAATGGCTGGGCGACGGCGGGCCTGGCGAGGTCTGCGAGCGCAAGATCTACACCACTAACGTCGCCTACGCCGCCAGCAAGGGGCTGATCAACCTTGCGAACTACACGTGCAACCGGGGTCACACGGGCCCGAACGGGGAAAGTCTGAGGGGCGCTCCGGTCTTGGATGCGGTCAAGCTTTGCCTGGATCATGCGGTCGCGGTCGGCCGGCCCGCCCACAACGACTGCTACAAGCATCTGGTGCCGCGCATGCAGCGCCATTTCGTGTCGAGGTGCAGGAATACCCAGCTGTGCAACGGGCGCGACACCCCCAGCGACGGGCTGAAGAACTGCCTGCTGGCGATCCACAACGGCGGCGACGGGGAGGGCGATAAGCGCTCGCCCTACTGGCAGGCGGTCTACCGCAAGTGCGGGACCTGCGAGCGGGTGCCGGGCGGGTTTTCGTGCCGGCGCACGCTGACGGTCGAAGATGACCCCAGACAGAAGGGTTTTGTTTCTGACGATGGGCTTGCCGCGTTCAGGAACAAGCCGGCTCAGCAGTGGCAGCGCGAGTGCGACTATATGGCCTACGGCGCGTGGGACGCCGATCCGAGTCTGGGTGAGAGGATAGTGCGCTTCTACGACCCGGTCGGCGAGGTGGGGCCGTCCGGCTGCGCGCAGGACCGCAATGGCGACGGCGTGTACGAGTTCTACCCGCCCAGCGCGACCGCGCCCAACCCGGCGCTGTGCACCTATTCGCACTGCGGGCGGAATCCCTGAGGCCGGCTTGCGGCAAGGCCGGCCCCGGCGGGCCGGCCTTCGCCCGCGGTCGAAAAGGCGCGCCGGAGACCGCAAGGCTGTCATTTGAATTGGGGAAATCGACAGCGCAAGCGCCTCACTTAAGATCAATCAAGGCGTTTTCGGTTATATTGGTACTTCGCCATAGCCAGGCAGACAGCTGGAGGGCATTGTTCGACTGAATTAACATTTTGCATACTGGAAGTCTAAACGCATGAAACTACTTCGCTACGGCATTGCTGGCAAAGAGAAACCCGGCGCACTCGCTAAAGACGGCACAATTCGAGATCTGTCTGACCATGTTGCTGATATCGACACGAGCGTGATTACGCCGGATTCTTTGGCGAAACTTGCTGAATTGAACCTCGAATCGCTGCCTGAAGCCTCTGCCCAGCGCTATGGACCGCCAGTCGCCAACGTCGGAAAAATTGTTGCGATTGGACTCAACTACCGGGCGCATGCCCTCGAAGGAGGCATGGCGATTCCTGAAGAACCGATCATTTTCATGAAAGCGACAAGTTCCATCTGCGGTCCGAATGACGATGTCATTCAGCCGCGCGGCAGCACCAAGCTGGACTGGGAAGTGGAGCTAGGCGCATTGATCGGCACCAAGGCGAAATACGTTGGCGAAGCGGATGCGCTTGATCATGTCGCAGGCTATTGTGTTGCCAATGACATTTCAGAACGAGCTTTTCAGATTGAAAGTACCGGACAATGGACTAAGGGAAAAAGCGCTGATACATTCTGCCCATTTGGCCCGTGGCTGGTGACGGCCGACGAAGTGCCCGACCCGCAAAACTTGCCAATGTGGCTGGATGTCAATCGCAAGCGGCTTCAGGACGGTTCAACAGATGACATGATTTTTTCGGTTGCGCATCTGATCAGCTATGTCAGCTGCTACATGACGCTGGAGCCTGGAGATTTGCTGATTACCGGCACTCCCTCGGGAGTCGGCATGGGCTTAAAGCCTCAAGTTTTCCTTAAGCCCGGAGACGAAATGCGATTAGGCATCCAGGGACTCGGAGAGCAGCATCAAAAAGTGGTCGCGAGCTGATCAGGCTGAGTCGACGAGCCTCACATAGGCTCGCACTGTTTTTTCATATCCGTCAATCAAGGCTTCGACGGTCAGGGCGTGCCCGATCGATACTTCTTGGATCCCTGGAATGGTCAGGAATTTGGCTAGATTGCTCTGATTCAGATCATGTCCGGCGTTTACCTGCAATCCGTTCGCGATGGCTAGCTGCGCGGTGCTCCGGTATTGTTCAAAGACTTCGTCTTCGCGTTCTGTGCCATGAGCCTTAGCGTAGGCTTCGGTATACAGTTCAATGCGGTCTGCGCCGGTTTTTGCAGCCGATTCAATGAGCGAAGGATCAGGGTCGAGGAAAATGCTAGTGCGTATCTTTTGTGTTCTCAACTCCTCGATGATGGGTGCCAGGTAGGTGCCGCGGCTTACCGTATCCCAGCCATGGTCGGAAGTAATCTGGTCAGGCTCATCAGGCACCAGAGTGCATTGGTCAGGCTTGGCGGACTTGACTGCCTTAATGAACCTCGCAGTCGGATAGCCTTCGACGTTGAGTTCGATGTGCGGGTGACGATCTCTAAATAAAGCCAGGTCGTGCGCGTCCTGATAGGTCGCATGACGCTGATCAGGCCGCGGGTGCACTGTCACGCCGTGTGCGCCATAGCGTGCGCACAGCTCCGCAAAATCGGTCACTTTTGGAAAATTTGCGCCGCGCGAGTTTCGAAGTAGCGCAATTTTGTTCAAATTGATGCTGAGCTTGGTCATGATGCTTTTTGAAGCACAACGATTCTGTTGGTGTTGGTGCCAAGGGCATTGTTGCCAACGCCCCAGCAGTTCGAGGTCTTGGTGAAGTATTGCTGATTGATCATGACGCAGACGATCTCGAAATCAGATTCTCCGGCCGCTTCAATGACGTGTTCTTCCAAATTGACGGTTCTGTTGCGCACTTCACCCACTTCAAACGCAACATAGCCGCCTGGAACGGTGATCCGATAGATCTCTTTCAATGTCGAAGCAATAAAAGCTCGCCATGGCTCGACACTTCGGTGGCTAGAGATGTGAATCTTCTTTGCATCCACTCCGAGAAACCAGCATCGCATCCAGTTGTCTGCTTCATAGTTCACGATATTGAGAAACGGCGGCGACGTGACCGTCAATCGAACCGAATCGGACGCAATTTCATTGGTCTCGTCGGACTTGCAGGTGAGTAGCAGGTAGTCGTCAACGTGCGGAACGCCGTCTTTTTGCAGCAACAGGTTTTTTTTCATGATTAGTCTTGGCACGTCTCTTCGCTCCGGCTTCTGTTTGCGGCGCTCATTGATTGTGCGTTGACGCTCAATGCTGATCGCCTGGTTGGGCGGAAACGTATAGACTGAGAAAAAACCGGCCGAATGGCCGGTGAGGCGATTCATGGCGATCATGCGTATCCAGTTGTCTACATGGTCGAAAGCACCCGATTTTTGACGTTCGAATAGCCAGTTTCGCAAGCCTTCGATTTCGCAAAGGGTTGCCGGATGAAAGAATGTCAGCAATTCATCATGCTGGTATTCTTTGAAACGATCCCAAGGGATGCGGCCAAGGCGCTCAGCCACATCGGACTGCGATGGGGCTTTGAGCCTCGGTTCGGCGAATGCCTTGCTGAGCGGGTTGATATCGCTGCCATAAGGAATGCGTCCCTTAAGCGCAGCTTCAACAGGCGTTGTCCCTCTACCCATGAACGGGTCATGGACGACATCCCCGACCGAAGTAAGGTGGTCCATGAAAAAAGCCGGCAATTGAGGCTTAAAGCAGGCACGGTAGCTGATTTCGTGCAGACGATTGCATTTGCGCTGTTTGGAAGTCCAGAATTCTCCAAAGAAATAGCGGATATCGCCTGAACCTTGTGGCGTTGCGATTTTTTCTTCTTGCGCAAGCTCTTGTAGTTGCGCTAAGAATTCATTCGGCCGCCTTTGGCCGACGACGCTTGGGGCTTCGAGAACCAGTTGCTTTTGCATTAGTCGATTGTTATTTGCAATCGGGCAGAATGCCGCGCATTAGCCGTCGTAGGTCAACTTGCCCGAGTCGCGGTGCCAGGTTCGGATCAGGTGACGCTTTTTCTCGGGCTCCGGATAGTCGACGAATTCACTTCGATAATGGGCGATGTCGATGTTGTTGATGTATTGCATGTGCCCTCGCTCTAGCGGCAGCTCGAACCATAGTCGCGGGTCTTCAGATACTTCTTTCAGTGCGTCGACCGCATCCGATGTCGCTTGATCCATGTCGATGCCTGCGACTTGGTAGCCTTTTTCGATCAGGCAGGGATTTGCACGTGTTCTCAGTCGTCCTTTTCGGTAGGTGAACACTGGCGCATAGGCTGTCGCGGGTTCGTCATGCCGGTGTTCTGCCTGCCTGTCCCACAAGACCGGCCTATATAGTCGCCGCAGTTCTTTCGGGTAGCGCTCAAGCATGCGGTTATGAACGGTATGGAGGCTGCAAAATCGGCTTGTCCCGCCTTCCTTTGCCGGCTGCAAGCACAGCAATCCGACATAGTGCGGCACGGCGATGCCGAAGGCGTTGTCATTGTGGAACAGAAGTTCAACCGATGTGTAGGAGGCGCGGACGCCATACTGCCACGGCACTCCGGTATCGCGAACGTGATAGATCATGGTGCCGTCATATTTCTGTGCGACATTGCGGCCGATTGACTGCCCGAGCACCCAGTAGGCGGCAATCGCATCGTCAACATGCATGCGGTCGAGCGGCATTCGATTGATTGCAGCGACATGCGGCGGCGCATTGAGACGGCGGCGGATTTCCTGCATAAGTTCCAAAGTGGCTGGAATATCGAACTGCGAGAGCTCATACAAAATCGTTGGCAGCGGGTTGCGCTGCATGATGTCGGACATTCGCAGCAGCTCGTCGCCGACGCGATTGTCGATTTCTACAATGCAGTCATCTGGAATGATGTCATCGGCGCTCCAGGCGCATGCATCATCGGTCATGCGTTCGAGCTGCTTGGCGCTGCATTCGTGCGACAGGTCAAGAATGTCTGGATCAAGCTCGGCGGCGATCATCATATGAGGCGGCAAGTCGGTGAATCGGGTGTTGGCGCACTATGTTATCGGGGCGCCGGCCAAAGTATAGTATTATTTAAATGCCTTGGCATTAAGTCTTGCGGCTGTCGAATCGGCACTTTTCGGCTTCGGTGCCATGGCTTTGAACTGTGAATGGTCGCGACCGGTGCAGGCCGCGACCCGATGGAGATCAGCAATGAAGTATTTACTCGGCATCGCGGCGATTATCGTTTGTTTGATTCTGATGAGTTTCGATGTCTTTCTTAGCACTATTCATCTTAATGTCGCTGCGTGGGGAATCGCAATTTCAATCATCTACATGGCGCTGCATGCCATGAATCCGGAACCTGAAGAATAGCTCGCTCAACTTTTGCGGCTCCGCGGTGCTTGCCGCTCGGCAAGGCATTTTACGCTGAAACCATGCCGTGCGCTGCTCGCACATGGACTCCTGCTTGAGTTTTTCCGGCAAGACGGTTGTAGTCGCTGGCGGCACCAGCGGCATCAATCTTGGCGTTGCAAAGGTGTTTGCCGAAGCCGGCGCGAGCATTGGCGTGATCAGCCGCAACCAGCAAAAAGTGGATGTTGCGGTTGCCGAACTTAAGGCTTTCGGCACTCCTGTATCAGGCTATAGCGCCGATGTGCGCGATTGCGATGCTGTTGATGCGGCTCTGACGCACTTCGCCAATCAATGCGGGCCGTTTGATGTTTTGATCTCCGGCGCGGCCGGGAACTTTCCCGCACAAGCAGTCGAAATGTCGCCGAACGGCTTTGCCGCGGTTGTCAACATCGATTTGCTCGGAACCTATCATGTATTGCGCAGCGCCTATGCCCATCTGGTCAAACCCGGCGCTTCGGTGATCAACATCTCAGCGCCGCAGGCGTTCGTGCCGATGCGCCTTCAGTCGCATGTTTGCGCGGCCAAGGCAGGTGTCGACATGCTCACGAGAACGCTCGCGATGGAGTGGGGTGCCGACGGTGTCAGAATTAACTCCATTGTGCCGGGGCCGATCGAGAACACTGAGGGAATGAAGCGGCTCGCGCCAACGAGCGAGCTTATCAATTCGGTTATCGACACTGTTCCGCTCAAGCGGCTGGGCACTGCGTCGGATATTGGCAGGGTTGCCGTATTCCTTTCATCGCCGCTGGCGGGCTATTTGACCGGTGCGGTCATACCGGTCGACGGCGGGTGGTCGCTTGGCGGCTCATCTCAACTAATGGAGCGGCTGGCAAGCCAATCGGAAAATTCCGTAGACCAATCACCACCACATAGCCGGCATCTTGTCTCGACCCAATTTGGCTAAATATGAAGAGCCGGTTCCTCCCCAATATCGCCGAAGTGCAAGACCATGGCCTTGAGCTGCGTTGCGTATGCGTTTTATCACTGCATTGCATGACTTTTTTTCGCAATGAAAACAAATAAATGATGGTTTGAAATCAGTTCTTTTCAAGAGATTTGGCGTTTCGGCGACTCAAACAAACTAGATTTCGTTTCCAACCGAATCGAAGTTGGTTTATGATGGCAAAGTGATTATGCATCTCTGTCCATATTCACGCTTGTATACTCACGGCTTTGGAACGGTGGCTTGAAGCAATAAAAATAGAGAGCAGCAATTTCTTATGCGCGTGTCATATTCAAAAGTCTCAAACGATGCTGCGACTGTCATAGAGTGCCGCAATCTGTGGAAGATATTCGGCAATCGATCTGACGAAGCGATGCGGGCTGTGCAGAGTCAAGGACTGTCGAAAGACTTGATTCGCGATGAATTTGGATGCGTAGTGGGTGTGCAAGATGCCAGTTTTGATGTCGGTGAGGGCGAGGTGTTTTGCATCATGGGACTCTCAGGATCCGGCAAGTCCACCCTGATTCGCCATATTAATCGCTTGATCGACCCCACTTCGGGAGAGGTGCTTATTCAAGGCCAAGACATCAATAAATTGACTTCCACTGAGCTTAGAGAATTGCGCTCGACGAAAATCGGCATGGTTTTTCAAAACATGGCGCTAATGCCGCATAAGACGGTTCGCGACAACGTGGCGTTTGCATTAGAGGTGCGCGGCATCGACCGCGACAGCAGATACAAAACGGCGGATGAAGCAATCGCCACTGTCGAACTTGCCGGTTGGGAGAATAGATATCCCGACGAATTGTCGGGAGGAATGCAGCAGCGCGTAGGATTGGCGCGCGCCATTGCTGCGGACCCCGGAATTTTGTTGATGGACGAGCCGTTTTCTGCGTTAGACCCGCTAATCCGAAGGCAGCTCCAAGACCAGTTTCTGCATCTTTCGGCCGAAATGTATAAAACCACGCTGTTTATCACTCATGATTTGGACGAGGCGATTCGCATCGGAGACCGCATCGCGATCATGAAAGACGGTGCTCTGGTGCAGATTGGGACGCCAGAGGAGATTGTCACTAATCCGGTCGACGATTATGTGGCAGACTTTGTCGCAGGGATTTCAAAGCTCGAGCTGGTCACAGCTCATAAAGTAATGCAGCCACTGGAAGCTTATGAGAAAAACAATGGACCGCTGGATATGACGCAGTGCTTGACCGCGAAGCCGGATGACAATCTTGACGCACTCGTGGATTTGTCGATTGAAACGGTTCACCCGATTGTCGTTAAGCACGATGGCGAAGTGGCCGGTGTCGTTACGAAGCGTACGCTACTGCGCGGCATTCAAGGCAAGACGGAAGATCATTAGTTCACGGAGCGGCGGCAGAATCAAAGAGTTAAAGCATGGCTGAACCGGAACGTTTCGATATTCTTAATCCGTTTGACAGCGTGGATCTCGGGATTGCCGACTGGGCGGATGGCATTAAGGCATGGGCTACCGAAAACCGTGATGTGGTTCAGCCGATCAAATGGTTTGTCAATGACTTGATCGTAGCTGTAGAGTCGGTCATGCAGACAATCCCGCCCCTCGTTATGCTGGGGATCATTTTTTTGCTTGCCTGGCAGTCCGCTGGTGCGAGGGTTGCTGTATTCGTCTCGCTGTGTCTGGTGCTATTGGGGTTGAGCGATCCTAATGCCTGGGCATTGGCGATGACAACGCTCGCTGTCGTTACGACTTCAGTGGTTATTTGTGTCATTTTAGGACTGCCCTTAGGTCTTATGGCCGGTAAGAGCGACCGGTTCGAGATTGCGATCCGGCCCATTCTAGACACGATGCAAACAATCCCTGCTTTCGTATACCTTGTACCGGTTGTAATGTTGATCGGCATCGGAAATGTTTCGGGAGTCATCGTCACGGTCGTGTTTGCGCTGCCTCCGATAGTTCGTTTGACATCGTTAGGGATTCGACAGGTGAATGCCAGCGTTGTCGAAGCAGCTAGGGCATTCGGCTCTTCCCCGCGGCAAATTCTGTTCAAAGTCGAACTGCCATTAGCGACGCCATCCATAATGGCCGGCCTCAACCAGACCATAATGATGGCCCTTTCTGTGGTTGTCATCGCTTCGCTGATTGCAGTCAAAGGTTTAGGGAATGAGGTGCTGCGCGCCATGGGCAGGCTTGATGCGGGTAAAGCGATTGTCGGAGGTTTCGGAATTGTAGTGCTGGCTATTGTCTTGGACCGCATTACACAGGGTTTGGGGCGAACCGGACGAGAGCGCGGCCATCGGCACTGGTGGCAGGGCGGCCCGGTTGGGCTGGTAGTCCGAATGCTGCGGAAGCGAGGTAAAGAGTTTCAACCCTCAATATCTCGCGAAAGCCAGTAAGCGATTTCCGACCAGCTTCAGCATGCTTTTTTCGCAGTGCGTGAAAAGTCGCATCAACAACTTCCCATTCGAAGATTGCCAATCAACCAAAGCGGCACTAAATGCGGTTGCAATAATCGATCAGGAAACCCGCCCCCATCGTAAGATGGCAAGATGCGCCCGGCTTTATGCGCGAACAAGTTGCTTTTTTGATTTCCTGAATTTCAACAGCTTCGGTTCTTGTCCCCCTGCCATTATCGCAATTCAATATCCCAGTTCAGGCTGCACACGATTTAGCAACGGCTCATTGTTAAGGAACAATCGAAGATTGCGAAAAAACAAATCCAGAGTCATCGGTATGTATGAATCTCCATCGTCAGCCGAAATATGCGGAGTAATGATGAGGTTCCTAGTCTTCCAAAGCCGTGAGTTGGAATCAATCGGTTCCGGGTCGAAAACATCGAGTATTGCGCCAGCGAGTGTGCCCTCATCCAGTTTGTCGCAAAGGGCTTCGTAATCCATGACCGCCTCGCGCCCAATATTGACGATTCCCGCGGTAGGTTTCATCAAGTCAAGCCGTCTGCGTGACATCAGGCTGCGCGTTTGCGGGGTGTCGGGCGTAGCGATCAACATATAGTCGGCATCTGGCAATACCTCATCGAGCTGGGCGGTTGTCACCACCCGGCTACAGCCGTCCACAGGATTGCCGGAACGGTTTACTCCGATCACATGCACCCCCAGCTTGCCGATTTCGCGCGCCGCTGACCCTCCTAGGCTGCCAGTTCCAAGCACGACGAGCGTCTTGCCGGCTATTGGTGACGAATAGATTGAATCGTAGACCGCCTGACGTTGATTGAATGCTACAGCCGGCATTTGCGTATGCAGCATCAAAACGGCCATTAGGCCGAATTCTCCGGCCTTGGCGGCATGTACGCCTTTGTTGTTTGTCAGAGTTGTTTGATCGGGCAGCCAAGTCATAGGCAGCATATGCTCAACACCCGCACCGACGCAATGAATCCATCGCAGGCGCGGAGCGATGCTCTCGAGTTGCTTGGTCGGAAGGTCCCAGGTTAGCAGGATATCCGCATCCGCCATGGATGATTTGAAGTTGTCGGTGTCCCAATCGATATAGAAGTCGACGTTGCCAGTCAGATCAGGAAAACTCGAGAGCGCCGCATCAATGCGTTCACGCGATATGGTAAATACCGCCTCCCCTTCAGGCGTGTTTGGGAACGAGCCCGGATGCCAGCGATTGTTTTTGACATGCACTTTCATTTTCGATACCTGTCGCCTAGTCGATTCCATTGGCTTCAAGTTGCTTAAGTCCTTGTATGATCGCCTCGTCACGGGCATCCGTGTCAGTATTTTCCAATGAGAATTGAAAGTCCAGCACTGCTGCTCCGATGCGTTTAAGATACGCCTGATCGTCTTGCCCCTTTATGGCGGGCAAGTTCATTACAGTGTCCTGTCCATAGGTTTGGACGAGTCCGCTGTCGGATTTGGTCGGTTGTGGCGGCTCCGAAAGTTTGCCAAGTGCGCGAATTTGCTTGCGCACCCGTTTCCGGTACAACGTGATTCCGCGGTCTGTGGGCATCAGGTTTTCTCCCCGGTGGGTTGAAATGCTGCCCATTCCTTCAACCGCTTCGGAGTCGGCAGGAAAGCGCTTTCTTTCCTCAACGCTGCGATCAAGGATTTCTCCCTGCTCAATCATCTCGTGTCCTTCTTTATTGTTGTATTGATGAGGGTCCCAGCGTTCTCCGAAATTAGCCCATGCGTAGGCGATCGAGTTTTCATCATCTACCGGTACAACCCATCGGGTGAAGCAAGACCTGCCAAAGTAGTGCTGTCGCGTGCCGTCAACGGCAAACGCGGAGCCGGCTTGAGTGAAATTAGGCAGTACCAGCTCATTGACGCGAATCCAGACGTTATCGCCGACGCGCCTGGTCGACGACCCTAGAAAGTGGTTTTCATGGCGTTCGAAAAAGTGCAGCACGCCCTCTGCTTTCATGCCTTCTGAGAACTGCGGGTGGCTGTTGCGACTATGCAAATACGTCGTGTGAGTCGGGTCGAGAATTGCGTCGAGTACCTGAATCCAGTTGCATCTGTACGGTGCCTTGTAAGTTGCGCTGGTCATGCCTTCATATGCGAAAGCATCATACAGCGGGAAGTCAGGTTGCAGTTCGGGAGGGCCCATGTAGGCGAAAATCAAGCCGCGGCACTCGATGACAGGATAAGCGCCGAGCCGCGAGCGTCTCCGCAGCAGGTCTGCTGTCCTGGAATTTTCTGCCGGGGTTTCCAACACTTCGCCGTCCGGCGCGAAAAGCCAGCCATGGTAACAGCATCGAATTCCGTTGTCTTCGCATTTGCCGTACTCCAATGAAGCGCGGCGATGCAGGCAATGTTTGTGAACCAGTCCAATCTGGTCGCGCAGCTTTCCATGGCGAAATAAAACCAGATCCTCGCCGAGGATTCTGATTGCCTCAGGCAGTTCGCCCAGGTCTTGGGCGATGTAGACTGGATGCCAGAATCGTCTAAGGTATTCGCCGGCGGGCGTACCTGGCCCGACTCTGGCGATTTCCTCATCAAATGCGGCCTGCTGAGATTGCGCATACCCTCTGAAATCGGCGGATGCGGGCATCGGTGGAGCGATATTGGCAAACATGGTGATCGTTCTTGTAGTGATGTTTTACAGTGTAATTTGTGTGACAAGTTGAAAATTATTCTACCCTATAAATTTGCCTGCTATGCATTGCTATGTGAAAAAGTTCGCGATCGAATTCAACAGTCTGATTTGTTGGCAGAGGCATTCAAGCGCTTCTACAACGCCTACCGGCCGCATCAGGCGCTCGGACAACGCACGCCCATGCAGGCGTATAATGAAAACTTCGACCAAAGCGCGCTTGCTGCCTAAAAAGTCTCATATGTATTGAACCAGTACAGCCGATACAGGCATACGCATGTAGTCGGCTATAATCACTATTGGCAATAGGTGGCCAATAATGAAATCTTGTTGCCAACTCGAAGAAAAGATTATCAATTTTAGGAATTAGAATATGAATACACTCCGTAATTTATCGATTTGCATCACGTTTGCTGCTAGCGTGTTGACTATTTCTCATATTAGTTTTGCAGATCAAATGATGCCTGGCGAGGGAGTGACAATCAGGCCGATCGAAGGCGCGTTGCTTGAAGAGAAGTTCCAGCACCAGATCGTCTATCGCGCCTTGATGGAGCTAGGCTATGAAATAGCCGAGCCTCAGGAAGTCGAATACCAGACAATCCACTTGGCTCTCGGCACTGGCGACGGCGATTTCACAACCGTGCACTGGGATCCCTTGCACGCTGTTTTCTTTGAAGAATCAGGCGGCGCCGACAAGATGACCAAATTTGGCGATTTTATCGCAGGTGCTGTGCAAGGCTATCTCGTCGACACGGCATCCTATGAAGCGGGAGTGCAAAACATTGGCGATTTGACAGACCCTGAGATTGCTAAGCGCTTTGATGCTGATGGCAATGGTACGGCCGACTTGGCTGGTTGTGCCCCAGGCTGGGGTTGCGAAAGGGTTATTGAACATCATTTGACCGAATTCGATTTGCGCGACACCGTTACGCACAATCAGGGTGCCTACAACGCAATCATCTCAGAGACTGTGGCGCGCGAGGCGGCCGGCGAACCCATCGTCTACTATACATGGACGCCGTATTGGGTTTCCGGAGTGCTGGTTCCCGGAGATAATGTGCAATGGATATCCGTGCCGTATTCGTCTTTGCCTGATGGCCGTGAAGCTGACACACTGTTTCAGGGCATGGAGCTAGGTTTCGAGGTCAATACGCTGCGCATTGTCGCCAACAATGATTTTCTTAATGCAAATCCTGCTGCCAAAGCGGTCTTTGAACTGGCCAGCATGGACATTAATGACGTTTCAGCGCAAAATAACAAAATGCGCGATGGAGAAGATTCCGAAGAGGATATAGCGCGTCACGTTGAAGAATGGATATCAGCCAATCAGTCTACGTTCGACAGCTGGGTAGAAGCGGGCAGGAAAGCGGCGCATTAGCTGCAACTGCCCATCAGGTAAAATCATAGCCGGGAAAGCGCGTCAAGCGCTTTCCCAGTCTGCGCCTTGTCGGCGGAATGGAGCGGCTCATGCAGTTTGAGGGAATCTACACTCCCGTCATCACACCCTACCGGAACGATTTTTCGATCGATTGGGAGTCCTATGCCAAGGTCGTCGAATTTCTGATCGGCGCTGGTGTGCACGGCATCATCGTTGCCGGTACCACCGGAGAATACTACGTCCAGACGGTCGAAGAGCGTGTCGAGATGATGGCATTCGCCAAAGATGTCGTCAAAGACCGGCTGCCCTTGATTGTGGGCACCGGCGCCATGCGCACCGAAGACAGCATCTATTTTGCCGAACAGGCCAAATCGGCAGGTGCCGACGGGCTGCTGATCGCAACACCTCCCTATGCCTGTCCGACCGGACGCGAGATTGCGCTGCATTGTCTTGCGGTCGAGCGTGCGGCCGATCTGCCAATCATCCTGTATAACTACCCCGGCAGGATGAGCGTGAACATGGACGAAGCGACTCTCGATCGCGTCGGCAGAAATCCGAATTTCCGTGCGATCAAAGAAAGTTCCGGAGACATGAACCGCGTGCACATGCTGGCAAGAGATTACCCCCATATTCAGCTGTCCTGCGGAATGGACGATCAGGCGCTTGAATTTTTCGCCTGGGGCGCCCGTTCATGGGTCTGCGCTGGATCAAACTTTGCCCCGGAAGCTCATATCGCGCTGTATCGAACCTGCGCAGTTGAAGGCGATTTCGACAAGGGGAGACGGATCATGTCCGCGATGCTGCCGTTGATGCGCGTTCTTGAGCAGGGCGGAAAATTCATCCAGTGCATCAAGCATGGCGTGACATTGCGCGGCATCGATGCAGGTCCTCCGCGCAAGCCGCTTCAACGCTTGAATAAGGATGAAAAGCGCGAGCTTGAGCAAATCATTTGCACCATGAACTTGGCTATTGAACGGGAGATGAAATGAGCGATCTTTTGACGCACGAAGAATATCGAGCCATCGCAGAGTCGATAGACTTTCCGCGATCGCCGTTTATCGACGGGAGGTTCATGGCGGGCAGCGGACCGGGATTGACGACTGTCAATCCCGCGACTGGAACCAAGATCTGCGCTATCGCTTCTTGCGATGCCGGTGATGTGGACGGGGCGGTACAAAAGGCGCGCGAAGCATTCGATCAGGGCCGCTGGTCCAAATTGCATCCGGCTGAGCGCAAAAACGCTCTCATCCGGCTATGCAAGCTGCTTGCAAGAAATCGCAGAGAGCTTGCGGTCATCGAAAGTCTTGATAGCGGTAAGCCGATTCGTGATTGTGAAACGATTGATATTCCCGAGACCATCGAAACGATCAAGTGGCATGCCGAAACGGCTGACAAGATCTATGATCAAGCTGCGCCTAGTGGCGACGATGCGCTTGCGGTGATCGTGCGTGAACCGGTCGGAGTGGTCGCTGCGGTGCTGCCCTGGAATTTCCCGTTGCTCATGATGGCTTGGAAGATCGGGCCTGCGCTTGCAGCCGGATGCTCCGTGATTGTCAAGCCGGCGGAACAGACTTCGCTGAGCGCGCTTCGCGTTGCCGAGCTTGCTATGGAAGCGGGAATTCCGCGCGGAGTGTTGCAGGTTCTTCCTGGCGCAGGTCTGGCTACGGGCGCGGCGCTTGGCCTGCATGGCGATGTCGATATGGTCAGTTTTACCGGTTCGACTGAGACCGGGAAGCAGTTTCTGCGCTATGCAGCTGACAGCAATCTAAAGCGTGTCGTTCTAGAGTGCGGCGGCAAGAATCCGGCAATCGTGCTTGACGACGCTGAAGGGCTGGACCTGGTCGCCGGCCATATCGTCAATGCCGCGTTTTGGAACATGGGCGAAAACTGCTCGGCAACTTCTCGACTGATTGTGCACGAGCGCGTCAAGCCGGCGTTGATGGAGCGAATCGTTGCGCGAACCCGTGAATGGAAGACGGGGGACCCGCTTGATCCGTCGAATCATCTGGGTGCGCTGATAGATGACAAGCACTGCAAAAAGGTTTGCAGCTATCTCGAAGCCGGCGCTGCTGAAGCCGAGGTGGTTACCGGTGGCGCAGCAAGAGAAAATTTTATCGAACCAACCATTTTCGACAGAGTGCCGCCGGATAGTCCGCTTGCCTGCGAGGAGATTTTCGGGCCAGTGCTTTCGGTGCTGACGGTCGCATCTTTTGATGAAGCGGTTGAAGTTGCAAATCAGACAGATTACGGATTGGCGGCAAGCATATACAGCTCCAATGCAAAAAAGGCATTGCGCGCCGCCCGTACGCTTCGTGCTGGCACTGTGACGGTCAACAGCTATGGCGAAGGCGACATTTCGACCCCGTTCGGCGGATACAAGCAGTCGGGCTTTGGCGGTCGCGATAACGGAATACATGCACACGATCAGTATACCGAGTTGAAGACGATTTGGATCGATTTGTCAGATTCCGCGCCTGAAGAGAATGTCGGGTGAGCGAACTTCTCAATTCCGAGGAGTTGGGCCAGCGACGCGGCGGACGAAGTCATAGAAGAATTGCAAGAAGCAATGTCATCAAGCCGATGCTGCCTGCGCTCGTCGGGCGGTTGCCGCTAACTGAACCGATGTCGATGGAAGAGGTCGAACGGATCGACTCCGCTTCCATGAATATCCTCGAAAATGTCGGCGTAATCTTTCGCGACCCGCAGGCGATTGTAGATTGGAAGCTGGCTGGTGCCGAAGTGCGCGATGAGTTCCGTGTTCACCTGGACCGAGCGCTGGTCAGAGAGTTGATCGCTAGCATACCGCCACAGTTTACTTTGTGCGCCCGAGATCCCGAAAAAAGTGTGCAAGTCGGCGGCCGTTCGACCATATTTATTCCGATGGCAGGTGCGCCCTATTTGCGTGATCTGGGTGATAGCAGGCGCGCGCCGACTCTGGAAGATCTTGCCATGTTTCACAAGCTGGCGCATTTGTCGCCGGCGATTCATTCGACATCGCACCATATTGTCGAGCCGATGGACCACGTGGTGGCCCATCGGCACCTGCGCATTACCTATTCGTCCATGAAATACTCTGACAAGACGTTTATGGGAATGACCACCTCGCCTAAAAATGCGGCTGATGTGCTTGATATGTGCGCGATTCTATTTGGCAAGGACTACATGGAGACCCACGCAGTCGTTACCGGCAACTGCAACGGCAACTCGCCTTTGGTCTGGGATGAAACGATGCTTGGGGCGATGCGTGAGTTCTGCAAGCGAAATCAGCCGATTCTGTGTTCTCCGTTTGTCTTGGGAGGAGCGAATACGCCCGCATCGACGGCACCGGCGGTTGCTCAGCTGAATGCCGAAGCGCTAGCGGCGCTGGCCTATACGCAGGTCGTGCGTCGAGGCTGCCCGGCGATCTACGGGCAGTATCTTTCGACAGTTTCGATGGCATCGGGAGCACCGATGGCCGGAACTCCTGAAATCGGCTTGATGAATTTCATGGTTGGTCAGCTGGCTCGCTATTACAACGTGCCGTGGCGAACCTCAGGCTTGCTAGGAGGGTCGAAGATTCTGGATGCTCAAGCCGGCTATGAGAGCGCTGCGACGTTCATGGCAACTTTGTTGTCTGGCGCAAACTACGTTTGGCATTCGGCGGGATGGAACGAAGCGGGCATGCATTGTTCAGTGGCGAAGTTCATGATTGACGCCGAGCAGTGTGAAATGGGCTATCGAATGGCTGAAGGGGTCAATTGGGATGATTTTGACGAAGCAGTTGCTGCGGTGGGCGATATCGGTCCGGGCGGACACTACCTTGGACACCCGCATACGCAGTCGAATTTCCAAGAGGCGTTTTTCATGCCTAAGTTGTTCGACAACAATACGTTTGAACAATGGGTTGCGGATGGGTCGGTTGACGTAGCCGAGTGCGCCGCGCAAAGGGCGAAAGAGCTGCTTGGTTCATACGAGCTGCCCGCTATGGACGAGGGGGTCGATGAAGCGTTGCTTGATTTCATTTCGAGGCGCGAACGCGAAATTCCAGCGAAGGATGAACTTAACTGGTCGCACTGAAGCATCCTTATTCGACGATCGCTCCGATGTATAGGATTGGGTTGCCTAATAATCTATGTTGTTGCCGTAGTTGCTGTGAGATTACCGATTGCATCGACAAATGCCTTTCGCAAGCATAGCCAAATCCAGTATTGCCGGCTTTCGATCAATATCGCGATGCATATTCAGTCGTTGACGAACGCGGATTGTTCGCAATAGCTCGGTTGCCATGCCGGGAGATGTAAAAATACCGTTTGATCCGGGGCCTGCGGCGTGGCGGTGCATCGCGGGCGAGGTCGAAAGCTATCCGCCTCTTCAAGGCGTCGCCAAAACCGACTTTGCTGTTGTCGGGGCAGGTTTCGCCGGTTTGGCGGCAGCGAGAAGGCTGAAGCAGCTTGAGCCCGACAGCGGAGTTGTGCTAGTCGATGCACGGGATATCTGCGAAGGTTCGTCTGGCCGGAATTCCGGTTTCATGATCGATCTGCCGCACAATTTGGGAAGCGCGGACTATGTTGGGTCGCGAGATGCTGATCTGAAACAGATTCAAATGAATCGAGAGGCCATCCAGTTCGCCCAAAGCATGGCTGAGGAAACCGACTTGCCATCCGAGGCATTTGGGATTTTTGGAAAGGTGAACGCAGCTGCAACCGAAAAGGGGCTGAGGCACAACGAGCAATATGCCGAGCATCTTGTTCAACTTGGCGAACGATTCGAGATGCTTGATGAGCAGCACATGCGCGAAATTTCAGGGTCGAGCTACTATCTCGGCGGTTTGGCCACCTTCGGCAATGCTCTGATCAAGCCAGGCCTTTATTTTGACAGGTTTGCAAAATGCGTTCATCAAGCGGGCGTCGAAATCTATACAAATACTCCAGTCTTGCAACTCGATAAGCGGGGGAAGGGCTGGTCGCTGAAGACTCCAGAAGGGGCGATCGAAGCGGCTAATGTGATCATGACAGTCAACGGACATATCGAAAGTTTCGGCTTCTTCAGCAAGCGATTGATGCATATCTACCTTTATGGGTCGATGACTAGAGCTCTGACTGCTGAAGAAGTGAGGACGCTTGGCGGCGAGGCGTCTTGGGGGTTCACGCCTGCCGATTCGCTTGGATCCACTGTCCGGCGAATCTCAGGAATCGGCGGAGACAGGATACTCGTCAGAAACGGAATAACTTGGGCACCGTCTCGTTCGGTACCGACCAGTCGGCTCGACCAGATGGCGAAGCATCACAAAAGGTCGTTCAAGCGGCGTTTCCCGAACCTGCCGAATGTGCAGATGGAATATTGCTGGGGAGGTTTGCTGTGTCTAAGTCGAAACTCGGTGCCTGCTTTTGGGGAACTCGAATATGGTCTTTATTCAGCCTGTTGTCAAAACGGGCTTGGTGCATCGCATGGCACTTTGCATGGCAAGCTGATTGCAGAATTGGCTTGCGGCTATAAGTCAGAATCTTTGGATATCGTTCTGGGTAAGCCGCCGCCTCAGAAATTGCCGCCGGAGCCTTTTGTTTCGATTGGAGCTGAACTCGTAACGCGCTGGGGAGAATTCAAGGCGGGGAAGGAAAAATAAGGGGTTTCCATCTCTCTGCAACATCACGCACGCGGGCTTCAATCTCGTGGCGACTGGGTGCCGACATCGAAGACGCGGCAAGAACCCAAAATCCGCGTTAGAGATTTTTTTGGGGCGGATTTTCGCCTGAATCCGAGGCGCGGGGGAATTCCGGCGCTCGCGTCGGCGATGCCGGGCGGGCTTCGCGGGCGAAAAGGGCGGAGGAGCGGAACCGGGGCGAAAGATCAATGACAGTCCGCAACGCGCCGGGACGCAGCCGGTTTTTTTGTCGTGCGCGCGATGCTTTTTTTGCGTTTCCGGCGGCTGCGGCGCCAGGGCCATCGCCCGGATCATGCCGATGGCGCCGCTAAGCCGCCGCGCCGCCCGCGCGTCGCACAGCTTCAAGGCCCGGCCTCGGGCATGGCGCGCGATCTTGCCCGCCCTGCAGCAGGGCCGGCGGCGAAAGGTCTCGATGCGCATCGACTCGCAGCTCGCGTCCAGCGCCTGGCGCATCAGCGCGAACAGGTTGAACGCGAGCATGCACAGCGCGGAATGCAGCGCGTTGGCATGGAAGTCGCTGCACGGGGGATGCGCCGCGCCGAAGCCGCTGCGAAGCTCGCGGATGCGGTTTTCGGAGTCGTCGCCCCTGCGGCTGCATCAGCGGAACGCCCGCGAGTCGCTCCACCGGTAGAAGCTCGTCGCCAAGGCCCGGCATATGCAGCCACCCTGCGACAGGGTGTCGCCGGCCTGCGGGCAGCCGGGCTCGAGCTCCTGCCGGCCGGATTTTCTAAGCCGCTGCACGACCGCCGCGAACGCTTCGGGCGTGTCGTTCATCGAGTGCAGGAACCGCGCCGTCTGCTGCGCCAGGCTCGCCGTCCCGTCGCGCTCGATGAGGGGCTGCCGCCGCGACTCGTCCAGCGCCCCGGTCTGCCCGGCCACGCTTTGGTCGAGCCTGGCGCGGATCGCGTAGCCGATTCCCCGGCTCGTGAAGCGGTTGATGATCCTCGCCTGATACCCCGCCGCGTCGATGCGGGCGCGACGCGCCTCGACGCCCCTGGGCAGGGCGCGCTCGCACTGGCGGACGAACTCGCAGTTGCGCGCGTTCGGCGCGGCCGAGCCGCCCCTGAACTCCGCCGCCACCGCCATGCCGGTCTCGGCGATATGGCCGACGATCGGCATGCAGCCCCGCTCCTTCTTGCATGCGGACTCCGCCGAAGACTTCTCGCAGCGCCGCAGCCACCGGCCCAAGGCATCGTCGCCCGGCAGCCGGCGGATGCCGAGCAGCTCCAGCAGCGGCCGCTCCTCGCGCAGCTGCGCCACTCCGCTCAGATGCCGCGAGCCCTCGTGCATCATCAGCATGAACGTCGTCAAATACGCCCCCGGGCGCAAGCCGCGGCTGCTGCCCGGCCCCGGCATCAGCCGCTCGAAATGCGCGTCGAGCCCGAGCTTGCGCACCGGCTCGGCGAGCGCCGCCAGGCCGCTTCGCGAAGCCGATTTGTCTTTCGTGGTCGAAATCTTGTATGATTGGATGTCCATAAAGCCTTGCTCCGATCGGGTTCACCCAACGGGTGAAATTTTGTTTGATCTAAAACCCCCATTATGCAAGGCTTTATCCCCTTTTGCAGCCACCCTAACGCGGTTTTAAGGTATAATAAAAAATTCAACTAAAGTGCGCTGGCCGCCTGAAAAGCCTTTGCAGAAACTAAATTCATAAGTAATTGAATTTATAAGACTTGCAAAATCTCCGTTTCTACGAGGCTGGGGCCCCGCGGCGCGGGGTTCTAAGGCTCATATGTATTGAACCCGTACAAAATGTATTTTTAGGGAACAAAATTGGGCATAATAGCCGAAATTATAATTTTGAGAAAAAATGAACAAATTACATAACTTGCCTCTCATCATGAAATCAGCAACCCTGTTACTGCTTGCAGTAGTGGCGTTGCCGGCAACTGCAGAGAACTATTGCGGACTCCAAAACATCAAGATGTCCGCAGCTACCACCGCTAATACCACTGGATCACTCAGGCAGACGATAAATGAAGGCGCGGGTTTGATGGATCAATGGTTTCAATTTGAACTGAAGGGAACTTGCGCATTTCCAGAAAAGAGAGAGAAACCAACAGATTTAGGCCCGGAAAGAGAAACGATATTCGGCACTGTGAGAGATACGATATTCACGCCGGTCTATTACGACCTTGAATTCTGCTTTCAAGTGGATCAGACCGCTGGCGAAATGCTTGTAATGACCAATACGTCTGCCAATCCGGTACCAAAAATAATTGAAAATGAACAGCCAGTCTGCGCCAAATTCGACAAAATGCAGGCCAAGACTCAGAAGGTCAAGGTGTATGTTCAGCCCAAAAACGACGAATGTAAAGACAGTAGATATATGAACAGGATCATCGCCTCGATGTCCAACCCCTTCGGTTATGCGTTTTTCGAGATCATGGACGATGATACAGCAAGGTGTGACTAATTCGTGCGTGTTGAAAACGTCAGCACAAACAATTCATGGCATCGTTTGACACCTTGTCAAGGTGAAATCTGCGAAATTGTTTGCGATGATTGGGGGGGGGCTGTAAGACGACTTCACTTGGAATAGGTGTTTCTACTGAAGGTTTCTAAATTCCGTAATTGAATTGTTAATACCCAGCCCCTCAACATATGTCAAGCTATCTTTATAAGGGGAAATTATAAAGATGGCTTGACGCAGGCCAATCCTCCTCGCAATAGGCGGTGTCATGGGCAGTCAGCCCGGCATTGTTACCCACTTCACCCGTCCTTCACGCTGGCTGAAGTTGCCTGACCAACACGATTTCATCCTTGTCAAGCAATGTTTATAAGCCCTATCTGGAAAATCATGTGCTCAACCAGTTGTACAGAATCGAGAGAGAATTTGACCTGGAGACCTTTCCCTCGATACGAACTGCTCCCGAGCGGCTGGAGAATATTCTGTATTTCCTGCAATGGAAGACTGGCCAGTAGGCAGTGAATATGACAAGCCTGTCCCGGATTTACTGGAGGACAGCGACAGGACCGGGACAAACAGGGATAGCCTTAGAGACATGTACAGCATTCTGAAAAGTGAGCAGAAACACATCCGCTTTGTGTTCGTCACCGGCATCACGATGTTGTCGAAGACCCGCTTTTCTTCCAGCCTTAGCAATCTGGATGATATCAGACTCTGCCCTGGCCTGGCCGCCATCTGCGGATACACGGATCAAGACCTGGATACGGTGTTTACCCCGGAACTGGAAAGGCTTGACCGGGACAAAATCCGCAGGTGGTACAACCGGCTACCAATGGCTCGGCAAGGAGGGTCTCTACAATCCCCACCCCCATAAGCGTTAACTTGTTTTAATTCCATTTTCAGGTGTGACGCAATTCCACTGGCATTGCTCCATCTGCGGTCTTCGCTTCCGAGTCGGTTCCGCCAGTCCCGCTGCGATCGAGGTCCAATCTTCCAGCGCATCCCTGATGCGAAGGTCCGGCCCGACTGCTCGACAAATCTGATGGAGCATGAATTGGAATTCCCTCCGCCCGCTCGGGATATTGCGCAACCCGGAGTTCATATCCCCAGGGGGAAATGGCCGCCACATGGTGGATCGGTCGTTCGGTCAGCAGCGCGGCAAACAGCTT
Organism: Arenicellales bacterium; assembly: GCA_965214875.1. Classification (GTDB taxonomy): domain Bacteria; phylum Pseudomonadota; class Gammaproteobacteria; order Arenicellales; family JAJDZL01; genus CBDAUN01. The sequence continues at coordinate 1,072,297 of OZ243980.1, forward strand.
TCCGCATAGCCATGCCTTGGAGCTTTCCGGGCTATATTTGGGGAGATGGCCAAGCTGGGCAATGGACTTGAACCGTTTGAATACCAGCCCGACCTGCCATCGAATCCGATACCATTGCGGCAATTGCTCAGCGGGAAATTGCGGAGTGGAAAGATAGTGAACACGATCACGCATTTAGCGAATTCGAGTGTTTCAGGTTTCAAGGTTCGGTCTTTTGATATCGCATTGTCACGCAGTTTTTTTTCTGCGGTCGCGATCGCGGCATCCGATTTGCGCATCGCGCAGACTATGCCCTCGACGGCAGTGGACGAATTTCTTGGGCCGGCGACCGCCGGCCAAGCACAAACCTCGCCCGGACGATGCAGATGTTGCACATGCTCAAGCAGATTGAAGCGCATGCCTTCCGAAACCTGCAAGGGCAATGGCCCGGTGCTTGCGCGGACCAGAACGTGCCCGCCTGCATCCGCAAGCATGGGCGATGCCCTTCGCGGTCGAATAGCCCCGGCCGCCAATCAGATAGTCGCCCTTGGCAATCGGGAACTGGGCGAAAGACTACCCCTTCGGTCTCGGTCAGACTGAAATGATCACAGACGAGGGACGGAACGCGAACCGAGTAGTGAACCCTCCATAAGGAACCCGTCTTGCCGGGCTCCTTGACCGTCGCGGCATCCGCTGGACGCATCTCAAGAGCTTCAGCGGGCGGGTCTCGGAACATGCCTTGCTCGGCAAGCAGGGCTTGGCATAGGCGCCGCGACCATGGCCCAGACTTGATCAGGCGCCTCATCAAGGCGACCGGGGACAACTGCGCCAGACCACTCTGGCGGGCGCGCACAACGGTTTCGGACAGAGAATAGCCGCAACCGGGATGAAGTAGCAACACGCGAAGCAGGCACTCAGCAGACTTGTTCTTGCGCAAACCCTTTAATGCGCCAGTTCAAGCCGCCATGCCTTCCCAGCCCTCCGGCAGAAAGCTTTTGAAATTTTCAATTCAGCTTCATTTGACCGAATGGACGGAGCTTGGTAACAACCCCCTTCTATTCAGCATCTTCACTGAGACATTTGGGCCAGTCCAATAATGAAAAGCCCCATGGAAAGACCGCCAAATACGACCGGAAGAAAAGTTTCAACGTTTGTAATCTCCGAATAACGGTTCCGCTTTTTGCCTGCTTTTAAAATCTCCCACTCCCGCCTAAAAAAAGGAAATGCTATCTCGTTTTCAAGTTCATCTAATGCCTTGAATTTGCCGGAGTTGAGTTGGCGATAAGACCTTATCACGACCCACCATGAAGCAGAGATCACGGATCCGAGTATTCCCACAGCCAAGAAAACGAAGTTTAGAGATTCTGCGATGCCAGATTCGATAAAGATGCCCGCAGCCAGGCCCAGCCCGGAAAGGATACCGATGTGCAACCGGTTCGCCGCTTCGCGCCGCTGGCTAACCCTGTCAGCAAGTTCCGCATGGAGTTTGTAGATTTCCAGCAATTCATTTTTTGAATGTTCTGTCATTTTGACAACTCCTGAATGGAGGTCGCCACCGAGTTGGCCTGCCATTTCACAATGCATTCGGCGGAGTTTTTGACTTTTTCCGAAGTTTTTTGGCTTCCCCAGTACTCAATCGCAATGATGTGCTTGGGAGATGCGAAACCATTTTTTGCCAAATCAATTTCGATGTTGATCCACTTGCTATATGAAGCATACACCCTGGCTAGTATGAGAACAATTCCGCAGGGTGCCATCTTTTCCTTGATCGCTTGTTTAAGTTCTCTGGCTGAATTGGTATGGTGAATGGGATCATATTTGGGGACCGAATAATTCTTGTAGTCAAAGCAAGATATGCTGTTTAGCAGATTAACAAGACCATCATACTGGTCTGAGTAACTCCAGGAATGGCTAATAAACAGATTGTGTATTTTCATAACAATAATTCCTATTATGACTGGAGATATTGTCAAAATCGAAGAGCTATTTACAAAAGTAGCGTGCAGGTGAAAAGTAGGCACTAAGCGGCATGGTCCGGCAGGATTGCCAAAAACGGTAGCCAGCCAAGCAGGTGCGCCACTATGGGTAAGGATAATGTAGTTTCGATTGAAAGTCGAGATTTTCATCGCAGTCCTTAACATTTAGGGCGTACATGCAGTTTTAGAAAAATGATCATGATCAAGCCTTGCTGATTCAAAAACCATCAGTAGAAGCAGAGGATTAGGGAGTGAGGTCAAAAATGTGGAGAAAGATACCGCTCACCGAATTGCTCTGCGCCCGATAAACTCGGACTATGTGTCAAAGATCGGCTAGATTGTACGAGAATCGGGCAACGTCGAAACCAAAAGCAAAACAAATCGATCTTGCTACCGTTGCTGTACAATCAATTCAATGTTTTGTAGTCTGGCTGCACCTTGAAGCGTATGAAATTTCCAATCGGAATTGCGGATTTTCGTTCAATCCGCACAGAAGACTACTACTATGTTGATAAGACCTCCCAAATCGACAGGCTGGTAAGTCAGGGGAAATACTACTTCCTGTCGCGACCGAGGCGATTCGGAAAAAGCCTTCTATTGGATACGATTGAAGAACTGTTCGAATGCAATGAACCGCTTTTTCAAGGACTGCATATTCACGACCGTTGGGATTGGTCGGCCAAGTATCCCGTCGTGCGTCTTAGTTTTGATGCAAACTACAGCGAACCTGCACAACTTAAGTCATACGTCATCAATCGTTTGAAAAGAATTGCGCGCAGTCATAATGTTCCGTCAGAATTCTACTCTGATGACGGCCCGCAATTTCTGGAGAACCTATTATGGTATTTGCACGACGCAACTAACCGACAAGTTGTAGTGCTTGTCGATGAATACGACAAGCCAGTACTCGACTCTATCGACAATCCTGAGTTGGCAATCCAAAACCGCGATTATTTGCAAGGATTTTATGGCGCAATCAAAGGTAGCGCCAACCATATCCGGTTTTTATTTGTTACCGGGATTACCATGTTTAGCAAGATGAGTCTGTTTTCCACGATGAACAACTTGAAAAACATCAGTATTGACCCGCGCTACGCCACAATCTGTGGCTATACCGAGTCAGACTTAGACTCAGTGTTCGCTTCCGAATTGGAAGGGCTTGATCGTCGCGAAATCCAACGATGGTACAACGGATACAGTTGGCGCGGCAATGATGCCGTCTACAACCCCTGGGCGATCCTGAATCTGTTCGATACGCGAGAATTTAAGGCGCACTGGTTCACGACTGGTTTACCCGCATTCCTTTACAGGATTATGATGGACAGACAGTTCACCCCGCTGGACATCGAAAACCTCAATGTTGCCGAGAGTTTTGTGTCTACGTTCGACGTTAATGAAATTAGTGCCGAAGCGCTTATGTTTCAGACGGGTTTTCTGACAATCACGGGTGAACAGTGGGATGGTTTACAGACCATTTACGAATTAGACTATCCGAACTTCGAGGTTCGCATGAGCCTGAACCAAGGATATCTAAATCATCTTTATGGGCCGGGCAGGCAAGCCCCAATGGAGTCAGTGCAACTGGCCGGGCTACTGGTAGAGAAAAACTTCGATGGTTTCGCCAAGGCATTGCGTATTGTGTTGGACGGCATACCGAATCAATGGCATAGTGCTTATGACATGGCTCAACTTGAAGGCTGGTATTCATCGATCGTATATGCTTGTCTCCAGTTCGTGAATGGCGATATACGGGCAGAAGAGTCAACTAGACTAGGTCGTTCGGACCTGGTGCTTGTGCGCGATGATCAGGTGTTTCTGTTTGAGTTTAAGATGCTGGCGAAAAGCGGAGACGCGGACCGCGTCGCATCAGAAGCAATTCGGCAAATTCGCGAACGCGACTATGCGAGCAAGTATCGCGATGGAACCAAGAATATCCATTTAATTGGTATGGTGTTCTGCGCAAAAAAACGAAACCTGGCGACACTCAAAGTTGAACCGGATTGACTGGTAGATACCTGAAATAGGCAGGGATTTCTATAGGGATTGTTTCCTGCAAGTCGCGGAAACCTTGCGGTGGGCCTTGAACTGCTTGCGCGCAAGTTCGGTGCATGCGTTTATGGCAGGCGCACACCTTGAACAGGTGATCCTTTCTGCAGACCCTGCGCCCCTGTTTCTACGAGGTGGCGGTTCCCGCAGCTAAATTCGAGGGCTCATAAATCTATCGGATCTAAAGAAAAAGCAACTTGATGCAAGATTGAAAGAGCTGAACGGTTGCAGTTAAAAAAGGTATACTTTCTATACATACTTTCTCTATGCTTGAATTCGAGTTTGACGAAAAGAAAAGCACTTCCAATTTGACAAAACACGGAATTGATTTTCGTGATGGGCAAGCGTTGTGGAATGATTCAAACTTGATCAAGATTGAAGCGAAAACAAAGGATGGGCCTCGATTCATATCAATCGGAAAAATCAATGATGCTCATTGGTCGGCCGTTACAACCATTCGAGGCCGGCGCGTAAGGATCATCTCGATCAGACGTGCCCGCAAGTCAGAGGTAAATATCCATGAAAGCTACAAGTTTTGATCGAAAATTCGATTTGGGCAAAGAGGAAGTTATTGATGATTTGGATATGACCACTGCCACAAGGCCGAACAAGCGCTTAAAGCGGGTCAATGTTGATTTTCCTGTTTGGATGGTTGAGCTGCTGGATAGGGAAGCGCACCGAATCGGAGTGTCTCGACAAGCTGTTATCAAGGTATGGCTTTCTGAAAGGCTGGGAGTCGCCGCAAAGGACTAGCTAGCGTCTGCCAGAAAACCCTGTTTTTGCATGAAAAATATTGCTTTTATTGATCTTTTCATGAAGTTCTCAATTCGAGGATTCGGCCGCATCCGCCCATTCTAATCGATTTCGGCTGCATCTTGCGGTTGCAAGGCCCATTCCCGGAAATCTTCGATTTCATGGCTGATTCGCATGCCGTTGCTTTTGATGATTTATTTCTCGATACATGACTTTTCTGGCAAACACTAGGTATACGAACTATTCGCTAGTCACCTAGTGTTCTATCTCGCAAATACGTGCAGATAGGCGTTCCAGTTTTCCACGGCAGGCAGCTTTCGCGAAACAATTTATTTTCGCGTTTCGACCTATCCTGCGTTAAAATATAGCTGTTTTGATCTAGTTGGCTATAACATAGGCATTGCGGGATAAATTCTTCCAAATGTTTAAGCTGATTTCAATCTAAATATAAACAAGTCATGTCGGTAACGCTAACAGATTCAGCAGCTGCGCGAGTGCGGCGCCACCTGTCCGACGGCGAGGAAAAAAGTCTTCGTTTCGGTGTGCGTGAAACAGGTTGCTCAGGCTTTGCGTACGTGCTTGACTTTGTCGATGATGCCAATTCGGATGATCACGTATTTAACAGTTGCGGCATTCGAATCGTTGTCGATCGAGGCAGCCTTGATTTCATCGATGGCACCACGATCGATTTAAAAACAGACGAACTGGGCGAAACATTCATATTCGTCAACCCGAACGCTAGTGCCGAGTGCGGCTGCGGCGAAAGCTTCACTGTCCAGCAGTAGCCCGTTTGCATCGTCTTCGCGAGACGGACTAGCGCAAGCGTCCGTATCGCGAATCGCCTCCTTTGCCATAAATCATTCGGTTAAACTTCGATTCGAAATCGTGCAATGAGCATCTTTGTCGAAACCCTTGGCTGCAAGGTTAATCTCTACGAGTCAGAGCAGATCGCTTATCGCCTTGAATCCGCCTCGACGGATGAAAGCCAGAATGTCTGCGTGATCAACACTTGTACAGTTACGCAAGAAGCCGACCGGCAGTCTCGCCAGGCCATTCGACGTGCAATTCGCGACAATCCTCGGTCACTGATTGTTGTGACTGGTTGCTATGCCGAGATGCAGCCCGAAACGTGTGCCGACATTCATGGTGTCGATCTTGTCGTGCCAGGCTCTCGCAAGCTCGAGATTCCTGAGCTTGTGGCTGACCGAATTAAAATGGAACAAGCTCCTGCCGTGCTGCCGGCCAGCCCAATCCATGCATTGCCAAGCCCGATGTCTTCCGGCTTCACGGATCGAACACGCGTATTCGTGCAAATCCAGCAAGGGTGCGACAATGGATGCACGTTCTGCATCATTCACAGGGCGCGCGGCTCAAGTCAATCTGTTTTGCCAACCACGGTAAGCCGTCAGGTGGACGCATTCGTTCGGCAAGGATTTGCAGAGATTGTGCTGTGCGGGATCGATTTAGGCGCATACGGTTTGGACTTCGACGGAGGGTGCGAACATCGCATCACGCTTGCATCTTTAGTGCAGCAGCTTGCCAGCAGGCACCCGGGTTTGCGTTTACGCATAAGCTCGATTGACCCGGCGCACATTGACGATGAACTGATCTCCGCAATGCGTGAACACGACAATGTTTGCCCCCACATCCATTTATCGCTGCAAAGCGCGGCACCCATCATCCTGAAGCGCATGAAACGCCGTTATACCAAAGATCAGGTCTATCATGCAGTATCCGAACTTAAATCGGCGTTGCCCGACTTGGTACTGTCTGCCGATGTCATGGCCGGGTTTCCAACCGAATCCGAATCAGACTTCGATCATACCGCAGCCGCGATAAGGGAACTGGAGATTGCCTATCCGCATGTGTTTGCCTATTCGGAGCGTTCTGGCACCCCTGCAGCCCGGATTCCGAACCAGGTGCCGAAAGCAGAACGCAAATCTCGCGCTGCGAGGTTGCGAGCGATCGGGCATGAAGTAAGATCTGCCGTTTTGAATCGCTATGTCGGCAAAAACGCTCAGGTTCTGATTGAGGGCCGCTGCGATGCAAGCACCGATCTGGTTCGAGCAAGGATGAAAAACTATCTGCCTGTTTATGTGCCTTCAAAGAATCTTGAAGCAGGGACTGTGAAACAGTTTCGGTTGACCGGCACCGTCAATGACGGACTGCGCGGCGAAGCGCTCTAGCCGCAGATTGGCATAGCTAGCACGCACGGGCCGCAACGATTTCCGTAAAATACCCGATCCGGCAATAGTTTTCATTTACTGCGCCTGCTATTAGCGTGCGCACCTTATAGCAATCGGCAAATTCTTTCACATAGGATTCCAAAATGGCAATTGAACAAACCTTGTCCATCATCAAGCCTGACGCTGTCAGCAGGAACCTGATCGGCGCAATCAACCATCGCTTCGAATCTGGCGGCTTATCCATCGCAGCATGCAGGATGATGCACTTGACCCGCGAGCAGGCTGAAGGCTTCTATGCCGTTCACAAAGAGCGACCATTTTTCAACAGTCTGGTTGCCTATATGCAATCCGGCCCCATCGTGGTTCAGGTGCTTGAGGGCGAAAACGCCATAGCTCGAAATCGCGAGATCATGGGCGCAACGAATCCTGCTGATGCGGCAGCAGGCACCATACGAGCCGATTTCGCCGAAAACGTCGAGCGCAATAGCGTGCACGGCTCTGACGCTCCAGAAACGGCGAAAGTTGAAATCGCATATTTCTTTGAACCTGGCCAGATTCACAGCCGAATCTGACACCTTTTTGTTCAGCGCATGAGGCTGGCTTGAAACGCAATCTGCTCAATCTTGACCGAAACGGCTTGATCGCCTACTTTGACGACTTGGGCGAACCTTCGTTTCGTGCGGACCAGCTGATGAAATGGATTCATCAGCGAGGGGTCATGCAATTCGATGCCATGACCGATTTGAGCAAGAATCTTAGAGCGCATTTAAGCGAGAACGCCGATTGCAAGCTGCCATCCTTAGCGAAAGAATCGAAGTCATTTGACGGTACGCGCAAGTGGCTGTTCGAACTGAATGACGGAAACTGCATCGAGACGGTGTTTATTCCGGAGCCGCCTCGCGGAACGCTTTGCGTTTCATCCCAAGTGGGATGCTCATTGACCTGTTCGTTCTGTGCGACCGGGCACAACGGATTCAACCGCAATCTGACCACAGCTGAAATTATTGCGCAGGTGCATTTGGCGCGCGGCCTGCTCTCCAATGATGCTTCGCAGGAGCAGCCGATCACCAACATCGTGATGATGGGTATGGGTGAGCCGCTCATGAACTATGAACCGGTGGTCGCTTCGCTCAATTTGATGCTGGATGACTGCAGCTACGGTTTTTCCAAGCGTCGGGTGACGCTGAGCACCGCCGGCGTCGTTCCCGCCATCGATCGTTTGCGCCAGGATTGCCCGGTCAGTCTCGCTGTATCCCTGCATGCTCCGAACGACGAACTGAGAAACAAGCTCGTTCCGCTGAACAAGAAATACCCGATTGAACAACTGGTCGATGCCTGTTGTCGCTATGTGGAAGACAACCACCGGGCGCGCGTGACCTTCGAGTACATCATGCTGTGCGGTGTCAATGACAGCCTCGACCACGCACAGCAGCTGGCGCGGCGCTTGACCGAAGTGCCCGCCAAAGTCAACCTGATTCCGTACAACCCTGTATCTGGCTTGCAATATGGCCGCAGCAGCCTAGCCGCCATCGATCGTTTCCGCACTGTGCTGCTCAATGCCGGATTGATGACTATAACGCGCAAGACGCGCGGCGAAGATGTCGATGCGGCTTGCGGTCAGCTGGCGGGCAAGTTCGAAGATCGAACCAGACGGACGGTGCGTTTCCAGCGAGATCATCGGGCTGAGCCCATAGCGATTCAGTAGCGGACAGAATCCAGAAGACAATCATGCAGAAAAATATTCAGTCGGTGCGCGGCATGCCCGATCTTCTGCCGGATGCTGTTGCAAAGTGGCAGGTCGCAGAGCGCATGATCCGCAAGATTTGCGATCTCTACGGCTACCGCGAGATTCGCCTTCCGCTTCTGGAGAGAAGCGAACTGTTCAAGCGGTCGATTGGCGATGCGACCGACATTGTCGAAAAGGAGATGTATACCTTCGAGGACAATAGCGGCGATGCAGTGACCTTGCGCCCGGAAGCGACGGCAAGCTGCGCGCGAGCTTGCATCCAGCATGGACTGATTCATAATACAAAGGCTCGCCTTTGGTATATGGGGCCGATGTTTCGCTATGAACGCCCGCAAAAGGGGCGCTTTCGCCAATTTCACCAGCTAGGCATCGAAGCGTTCGGCTGGGAAGGTCCTGATATCGATGCGGAGATCATTCTGCTTGGCGAAGCGCTTTGGCGCGAGGTTGGTGTCGCTGGCAGTGCTGAGCTTCACATTAACTCGCTAGGCACACCGGAGTCTCGCACCAAATACCGATCCAGGCTGGTGGAATATTTCGAGCGCAACCACGGTGCGCTTGATGGGGACAGCCGGCGCAGACTTTCAACAAATCCGCTAAGAATCTTGGACAGCAAAAACCCGTCGATGCAAGACCTGCTTGCGGATGCTCCCTGCATCACCGATCATCTTGATGGTGCCTCGAAAGAGCATTTTTCAAAATTGCTCTCTATGCTGGATGATTTCTCCGTCTCCTATCGCGTGAATTCGAGACTCGTCAGAGGCTTGGACTACTATACTGGCACGGTATTCGAATGGATCGGCGGACAAGAGTTGGGGGCTCAAAATGCAATTTGCGCCGGTGGTAGATACGACGGCCTGGTCCAGCAGCTGGGCGGAGGCGCGGTGCCTGGTGCCGGGTTCGCTTGCGGGCTTGAGCGCCTGATCGAACTTTTGGCGGCATCGCAGGGCGAAGCGTCGAGCAAAAAGGGTGTATATCTCGCCTTGTTGGGGCCAGAAGCTGAAAGAAAAGGCATCCGAATCGCCGAATCGTTGCGGTTGGGGCAAATCAGCGTCACGATGAACTGCGGCGGCGGCAAGCTTGCCCGGCAAATGAAGCAGGCGGACCGTTGCGGGGCGCACTTTGCCATTATAATCGGCGATTCTGAACTTAAGACCAACACTGCCGTGTTGAAGAATCTTTCAAAACGTGATCAAGCAGTTGTCGAACTCGACGGCATTGTGGGCGCCGTCGCGAATGCGCTGGGTTGCGACTAGGTACGTCCGTACTGATACCTGCATCGGCACAAGGCAAAAGGACCCGGAATAGTTGTGGACGACGAACGATTAGAGCAAATAAAGGAGTGGTGGAAAAGGTATCGCTGGACCATAATCGGTGGCGTTTCGCTTGGCTTGGCTACTGTGGTCGGCGTAAACGCTTGGAATTCCTACACCACCGGCAAAGCCGAGGCCGCATCGGATTTGTACGAGAGGATTACGCTTGATGTGGTTGAAAATCGATTCGATTCGGCAACCGAGCTGGCGGGTCAACTGATCAACGAGTTTCCCAACACCCCCTATGCTGGCAAGACAGCACTGATACAGGCGCGAATCCATTACGAGCTGGGCCATTCGGAGCAGGCGCGCGAATTGCTGCGCTGGGTTATCGGCAATGCTGCCGAGACCTCTAGCGCGCATGCCGCCCGACTGCAACTTGCAAGACTCATGAACGCGGAACAGGACTATGAAGATGCGTTGAGCACGCTCGACATTGACGACACCGCAGGTTTCGAATCGCACTATCACGAATTGCGCGGCGATGCTTTACGCGCCCTGCAACGATTCGAGGAAGCTTATGAACAGTACGAGCGCAGCCTCGAATCGCTAGCTCCAGGGTCTGGGTACAGGGCCTTGCTCAACTTGAAGCTGAATGATGTCAATGTACAGCATTAGCACGGTTGCCAAATTTGGCGCCGCTGCTGCATTTTGTCTTATTCTGGCATCGTGCGGCGGCACCTATAAGCCGCCGGAGCCTGCCAAGCTCGAGAGCATTGAGCCGACCGTTTTCCTGAAACAGCTCTGGCAAAAAGATCTGGGCGGCGAAGTCGAGAATAATCTCAGCAGTTTGCATCCTGCCTACGTCGGATCAACGATCTACGCAGCGACACTGTCCGGCACCATAATGGCGCTTGAGCGTTCAAGCGGTGAACAACTGTGGTCAGTCGACACGGGCGAGCGGCTATCTGCGGCGGTTGGCGCTTCGGAAACGACACTTGCAGTCGTGTCTGAATCAGGCGACGTTATTGCTTATTCTGCTATTGATGGATCGCAGATGTGGCGGCACCCTATTGGCAGAGCGGTAATTGATCCGCCATTGCTTTATCTCGGCGGCGTGTTTGTGCGACCCATTGAAGGTGAACTGGTTGCGATCGATGCGGCGACTGGCGAGCGCTTGTGGAAAGCAGAATTTGATCAGCCGAGATTTACCCGGCGCAGCACCGCTACGATGCAGGGCTACGGCAACAGTGTGGCGGTCGGGAATGCTAGCGGACAGATGTTGGGATTTGATGTGGATGTTGGCCTGATCAATTGGCAGATCAATACGGGGCCGCGACGTTTGAGCGATGCCGAGCGGCTGGAAAACGTCAATGTCAAGTTCGAGATTGTCGGCAATTCTTTATACGCAGTGGCGTTGCCCGATAATCTGGTAGCTTACGACTTGCGTAGCAATAATGAACTTTGGGCTACTAAATTGCCGCTGGAAGCGATGCTTGAGACCAGTACTTTGCGTGTGTATGCTGGCGGCTCGAAAGATGAGTTGCACGCTTTTGATCGAATTGACGGCTCGAAGCTGTGGAGTCTGGATAAATTGATTCACCGGGGCATTGTCGATATGGCTTATGTCGAGGACTATCTGGTGGTTGCTGACGGTCTGGGCTTCATTCATATTATTTTGCCGCAGACTGGCGAGCTTGTCGGACGATTGCGGGTTCGCAATCGAGTCATTTTCGACGGGCTTGATGTGCAAGACGATACCCTGTTTGTCAATCTTCGGTCAGGCAGCGTGCTGGCTTATGCAATAGCCGCGGTCAACTGAACGGCAATTGCTTAGCGTTGCTGTCGCTTGCCTCGATCAACCCGCCGCTGTCGCTGCGACACCTTCGTTAGACCGGCTATCAGGATTCTTCAATGTTGCCTGTCGTCAGCATAATCGGACGTCCGAATGTTGGCAAGTCCACCTTATTCAATCGGTTGACCAATACCCGCGACGCCTTGGTTGACGATACGCCAGGCGTGACGCGCGATCGTCTATACGGCATGGCCGAAATTGACGGACGCAGCGTACTGATTGTGGACACGGGCGGCATCGGTGAGGATGACGACTGGATTTCGAGCCTCATTAGACAGCAAGTCGACGCAGTCCTTCAAGAGTCTGATCACGTAGTGCTGATGGTGGATGCAACCGACGGGTTGATGATTGCAGACGAGGACATCGCTGATTTGCTGCGCAAATCCAACTTGCCGGTCACAGTTGCGGTCAACAAGTCGGAAGGATTGGATGGCGCAATTGCTTCAGTTGATTTTCATCGTCTGAGGTATGGCGAGGTTGTGCCGGTTTCAGCTCGACGCGGCAATGGAGTGCGCGACATGTTCAGCGCGATTATTGAGTCGCTGTCTGACCAATCAGACCCGCTTTGGCAAGATCCTGGACCCAAAGTTGCGGTTCTGGGGCGTCCGAATGTTGGCAAATCGACCTTGATCAATGCTATTGCGGATGATAAGCGGCTTATTGTGAGCGACACCCCTGGCACTACGAGAGATAGTGTTGTAGTGCCGCTCTCCCGGGGCGGCAAGAGGTTTCGTTTCATTGATACGGCAGGGGTGAGGCGTCGTTCGAGGATTGGAGAGACGCTTGAGGTGCTGTCTGTGATCAAGTCGATGCGATCAATAGAAGCGGCGCATGTGGCAATTTTGGTTGTCGATGCTGAGGAGGGCGCGACCGATCAGGATGCGACGCTGGCTGGCTTGATCCTCCGAACGGGCCGCCCCCTGCTAGTGGTTGTAAATAAGCGGGACCTTGTCAGGAGCAAGCATCAGCGTGATTCGCTCGAGCGCAGCATGAGCAAGCGACTCTCGTTCATTCGGGATGACTGCTTCTACGTATCTGGGTTGAAAGGAGTTGGCATCGGCAAGCTGGTACCAGCGGTAGTGCATGCCTATCGTTCATCCATGGTCGAGATGACCACAGGCAAGCTCAACGATGTGCTGCAAAGTGCAATGGCCGAGCATCCGCCGCCAAGGTCGGGGAGCCGCCCGATCAAATTGAAGTATGCGCATCAAGGCGGATGCAATCCGCCGGTTGTGGTGATTCACGGCAACAATGTGGGCAAAGTTCCTAGGCACTATAAGCGATTTCTGGAAGGATATATTGAAGGCGCTTTCCGTTTGTCCTACGTCTCGGTGAGAGTTGTCTTTAGAGGTTCAAGCAATCCATACAGCAAATAGGTTCGCCGATTGGTAGGTCGGTGCCGGGAATGAACAACATGGATATTCTTCACCTGGCGCACTGTGCTTTTTGATATTTTTGCAGCGTCTAAAGTCCCATCAATTCGCATAAGCGCAGTGCGCTTTGCTTTCATATTGCCTGAATATTGGCTCCGTCGCGCATTCTTCAGGCATTGGTTCAGGTTCTGTGCATCGCGTTGTCGCTTTCAGGGTTCAGATACATGCGGGACTGTCCGCTCTTCCCCGAAGGACGCAGTTCGAAGGGAAGGGGCGGGTGCGCGAAAATTTTCAGGTAGCATAGTGCTTGATCATAATCCAGCAGCCGAAAGGCGGGAGAAAGCACCATGCAAACCGAATATCCGCACCGCAAATTCTGTCGCCTCGACGCGACCCGCGACGAACTTTCGCCGCCGGGCTGAGCGTCGGCGAGCTGAACGCCGAGCTGGCCCGGTTCGAGCGCCTCTGCAGCGCCTGCCGGCCGCATCAGGCGCTCGGACAAGCGGCGCCCATGCAGGCGTATAGCCGCTCCTTCGACCAAGGCGCGCTTGCCGCCTGAAAAGTCTCATATGTAGTGAACCAGTACATTCGGTTGCAAATCCCGCAGAATAATAGTCTAATATAGTCAACACAATCGCAATTGGAGGATAACCCCATGATCCGCTTCACACCCCCCCCCTCATAAGCTAAGATTCCCCCTGCTCCTGCTGCTGGCAGCGCTTGCGGCGACGGCCGCGGCGCAGACGACCGTAACCAGCAACGGGCGAGAAGGCCCTACAGCTTGCCTGAGTGGTCAGTCTGAGTTCGAAGCCGAGGATCTATCCATCACGGCATTGACAACAACCTCCATCGGGTACACTACTCCGACAATAACATGGAACCAATACGTCGGGCGGCTTGGCGATACGACAGCGCCCATTAATATCAATTTTAATGCCACTGTTTACGATGCCAGAACAAAGGCATCAGTGAACACAATACTATTAGCTAATATAATTAACGGGAATAACTATTCTGGCCGTACGACCTCGAACAGATTTGGTTTGTCTGCGAAAACTCCCTATTATCTAGAATTTTATGTGTCTAAGGCAGGATCTATTCCCAGGCAGGTGTTTGCAAGAAAGTGCTTCATGACGGGCGGCACCTACACCATGAATGCGGCCCCTGGAACTGGAGCACAGGGTCATGAAAATAACTTTAACAGCGGGTGCTTCTCGATCAGCCCCCTGACCCAGCAGCATGTCCGCAACTGCTGGTGCGGGCGCAAGACCACCCTGCCCCTGTTCAGCTCGACCCAGGACAACACCGCTTTACTGAACAGGTGGGGATGCCGGTAGCGGCCCTTGCCTGACACGGGCGCGGCGGCATCCGGACCGTCCCGGCCGTTGCGGACCGCCGCCGCCCGTCTTCCGGCGGCTGGCGGCGCCTGCGGGCGCATTGTTGGATGCGCCGAAACCTCGTCGGCAAAGCCTGCAAAGGCATTGTCAAGCTGAGACGCTGCCCGGGGCTTGCCCGGCCCATGCGTCCGAATGCGCCGGCCGCCCGCGCCGGTCCCCGGCAATGGCCGGATCATTCAGTTTCAGTCGCCAAGAAACAGGCTGCGCCGATTCGCCCCATGCTCTCGAGCATGGCCGTGCCTCCGGCCGGCATCGGCTGCAGATGATGCCGGGCAGCGTCGTTGCGCCATTCCCTGTGTCCGGGTGCAGACCGGCCGCGAGGGCGTCGCCATCGACCCCGGCCTCGCGGCCAAGGAGTCCGGGGCCGTGCGCCCGGTCTCGAAGCTTTGCCGCATGCGCGCCCTGAACGTCGAGCCGGCCCGGTTCGAGCGCTTCTGCAGCGCCTGCCGGCCGCATCAGGCGCTCGGACAAGCGGCGCCCATGCAGGCGTATAATCGGAACTTTGACCAAGGCGCGCTGGCCGCCTGAAAAGTCCCGCATGTATTGAACCCGTACAGTCGCTTTCACAGCATGTCGCAAATGGTGTATTCTTGGAAAACTCGAGTCGCATATTGAGCAATGCAGAGGCGACAGCTAGAAAAAGCAGCTGTGATTGTTCGCGGGCCTTGCCTATTTGAGCGCGTCGATGCATTTTCTTGCGTTCGCAGGCGATGATCGCGAAAAATCTCGTAGTGAGGCTTTTTTCCGTTTATCGCCGATGCGACCCCGGTGACATTCGGGATAACTCTCTATGGAGGTCGGTTGCATGCGCAAGCTTAGTGTTCCATTTGCCGGCAGGAGCCGCCGGCGCCGGGTGCACGACAATTTTTTCCGCGACGTGTTCGGTGTCGTGGAGTATGCTGTGCGGCTGTTTCGGCTCGGGCTTCGGGGTACGCCGCTTTGCGAGCTCATCGACTGGACGAAACTGCAGCTTGCGCCGCGTGCGATTCAGGCGGACCGGCACGGCGAGCGCGTTGTCGATCTGGCGTTTCTTGCGCAAACCAAAGTCAGCGGTTCTAAGCTGCTGCTGCTGATCGAGCATAAGAGTTTTCATGACAGCAAGCTCGTCGAGCAGATTGCAAGTGCGCAGTTCTTGGGCTATATGGGGCGCGGCTTCGAGATGCCGATTGTGACAATCGTGGTGTTTCAGGGGGTGTCGAAAAATCGCGAGTTGGTGCGCTTTTCCGATCAGTTTGCCAAGCGGTTGCCGCCGTCGGAACTTGAGATTCTTGCGCGCCATGCCTTCGAGTTCGAGAGTCCGGCGATCAGCGTGGACCGCATTGATCGCGAGCGTCTGGCGGCGGGCAGCATGATTGACGCGCCGATTCGGGCGATGGCCAAGGCGCGTCGGTTCGAGGCGGAGGATTTGCAGGACATGCTGGCGCGCCTCCGGCATGTGCCGAAAGGGGACCAAGTGAGGATGTCCGCCTTGATCTTCGGGTATATTAGCGATTGCAATGCGCGCATCAGGCCTGAGCATATTCTGGGCTTGCAGGCCGAGACGAAGGAGGAACAGCAAATGGTGCAGTCAGCGGTAGATTATTTTCGTGAAGAGGGCCGGGTGGAAGGCCGGGTGGAAGGTCTTGAGGCGGGCCGGCAAGAAAGTCGCATGGAAGTTGCGGCGAAGATGCTGAGAAAGGGCATGGCATCGGCGGACATTGTCGAGATCACTGATCTTAGCAAGAAGCAAGTCGAGAAGCTGCGGCGCAAGATCAACGGCGTTGCGGGAAGCTAGGCGTTTTCTGCCTTGTTCTCGTAGCGGTGGTCGCACCGGGTTGCCGCTAGTCTCGCTTTTAGGGATGTTTCACATCGGCGACCCGATGGTGAAGGCCACGCAAAGTGCACTTTTAGAAACCGATTGCAAATTATTGATTCTATCGCCCGCAAAAATACTAAGTTAAATCATATTTCTATGAGATTGGTGTCCGCGCCGCTACAGGATGAAATCTTAACCTATTGATAAAAATAATTAATTCTAGTTCATTGCTTGGTGAATTGGCAACTCTGGGGCTAGTATGACTGACTGCTGGCAGCCATGCGACTTGGGATTACGAATGGCAGGCGACCAGCATAAAGCCGGATCAAAAACGCATTGAACCATCTCTATACGAAGCGTTGCACCGGATCAAAATCTGTCTTTTAATTCTGCAAGCTATCGCGATAGCAATTCCATGCTTTCCGATTACCAAGAACCTCCATCGCCGCGCTGGCTAGCGGTCCTGCGCATCTGCATCTAACTTAGGAGATGATTTCCTTGACTTCGCAGTGCAATATGCCGCTATGAAGCTGCGCGACAACTTTTTCCCCGGCCGCAACTTCAGCTGAATTTCGAAGTACGGCGTTGTCATGTTTGCGGCGAACGATGGCAAATCCCCGTTTCAAAGTCGCATCGGGGTCCATTGATTCGAGACGGGCGTACAGCGAAGATAGGGATGAGCGGATTTCACTAAGCCGATGAGCTGTTCTTAAATGGACCGTGTTGCTAAGATGATCAACCAAAGCGCGATTCGCATCGATCCTTGCTACCGGAGACTTGGCCAAAATTTGTTGCCGCATCGCATCGCATCGCTCTCGCTTGCTTCGAATCTGATCCAGCATTGAGCCTTTAAGCCGATCGCTTGCATGATCGAATTTTGAAGCGAAATAGGAAATCTTCTCCTTCGGATGCACTAGCCCTCTATGGGCAAAGTCGACTCTTTGCCCCATTTGGTCCAAGTGTTTTTTCGTCGCCATTGCGAGCGCATGTTCTTTGGATTGCAATTCACTGATCATGTCCTGCGTGGTCGGTGTACTCAGCATCTCTGCCGCCGCTGTTGGCGTTGCAGCCCTTGAGTCGCTCACTAAATCGGCGATCGTCAAGTCAGTTTCATGCCCAATGCCGGTAACGATCGGAAGTTCGCTTTGAAAAATCGCTGTAGCCACAATTTCTTCATTGAACGCCCAAAGATCCTCGATCGACCCCCCTCCACGACTGATGATGAGCACATCCACTTCCTTGCGCGAGTTGGCTAGCTTGATTTGCTCGGCAATGTTTTTTGCTGCGTACTCGCCTTGCACAAGCGTCGGATAAAGCAATAGATTGGTCGAAGGCAATCGCCTCGCAAAGGCTCTGATGATGTCATGGACTGCTGCGCCGCTCGCCGAGGTTATGACACCGACCCGCTCGGGGCATTTCGTCATAGGCTGCTTTCGGTTCTGTTCGAAATAGCCTTTATCTGCGAGCTTTTTTTTCAATTGCTCATATTGCTTTAACAAATCTCCTTTGCCGGCAAGCCGAACATTTCTGACAATGAATTGATAGTTGCCTCGTTGCGAGTATATGGATGGATTACCGAGCGCGACAACCTTGTCGCCATCTTTTGGCGAGTGCATTGACCGATAAAGACTGCCACGAAAAAGCGCGCAGGATATTTGTGCAGACTCATCCTTGAGCGTGAAGTAGACATGACCGGAAGCGGCTTTCATCGGGCGAGACACCTCTCCTTCGACTTCGATGCTGTCAAACTTGCTTTCAATTATGTGCCTGACCGCTTGGTTCAGCTCTTTTACCGAATAGACTTTCGCATTTGCATTCATTGACATGATTATCAGGTTTTTTTGATCAAGCGATCATTATTTCACATTCAGCAACGGTAGGTAGCATGCGGTCGGACACGAATATAATGCGCGGTTTAGAACTGTTCACCGGTATGTTATAGCGAATGAAGATTGCAGTTGTAGGAAGTGGCTACGTTGGGCTTGTTACTGGAGCGTGTTTCGCCGAGCTGGGTGTCGAGACTGTTTGCGTGGATATCGACGAGCAGCGCATCGCCATGCTCAAACGAGCGGAAAGTCCAATATTCGAAGAGAATCTGCCAGATCTGCTGTCTCGGAATATCGATGTCGGACGCTTGCGCTTCACCTCAGATATTGCAAGCGCGGTGGTTGATTCTCGAGTGATTTTTGTTTGCGTTAATACGCCGGCCAACGAAGAAGGCGCGGCGGACTTGTCAGATGTATTCGAAGTGGTGCGACAGGTGGCGGCCGCAGTCAATGACTACAAGGTTGTCGTGACCAAGTCGACGGTTCCGGTGGGCACTGGCAGAAAAATCGTTGATTTGCTTCATTCATTGCTGCCTTCTGATCAATTTGATGTGGCATCCAATCCAGAGTTTCTCAGCGAAGGCACCGCAGTGAAAGATTTCATGAGTCCTAGCCGGGTTGTGATCGGAGTTGAGTCGGAACGTGCGAAAAGCATTCTGGCGGAACTCTATCTGCCGCTTTCGCTAGGCGGCGCCTCGATGCTTTACACCAACCTCGAAACTGCAGAACTCATCAAGTATTCGGCAAATGCGTTCCTTGCGACCAAGATCACATTTATCAACGAGATCGCCGATCTGTGCGAGCAGACCGGCGTCGATATCCGGGCACTGGCGCACGGCATCGGGCTGGATGAACGAATCGGCAATCTATACCTGCGACCAAGCCCTGGCTACGGCGGTCTATGCTTTCCAAAAGATACGCTGGCGCTTATCCACACCGCAAAAAACGCTGGCGCTCCGGTGAGAATCATTGAAACGGTTGTGGAAATCAATCATCAGCGCAAAATCCGCATGGCGCATCGCATCATTCGAGCTTGCGGCGGTTCGGTGAAAGGCAAGACGATTGCCATGCTCGGTTTGACATTCAAGCCCAATACGGACGACCTGCGCGACAGTTCAAGCGTGGCAATCATAGAAGAGCTGCAGCGCCAAGGCGCGAAGATTCATGCGCATGATCCGAAGGGGATGGCGGTCGCCAAGGCTCAACTCGGCGATATCAACTATTTTGAGCAGCCGTACGATGCCATAGCACGGTGCGACGCGGCGGTTATCGCCACAGCGTGGCCGCAATACGCCGAGCTGGATGCTAAGCGATTGCTTAAGCTGCTTGCGCAGCCAGTGCTTGTCGACTTGCACAATGTGTTTGAGGCGCAGGATATGCTGGATGCCGGTTTCGACTATCAGGGTGTAGGGCAAGGGCAGGTGATGAAGTCTCGGCCGGATACGGAATACCCGCTCGAGCCATTGAGTCGGAAGTTCAAAATGCCCAAAGCCGATCGAAAGACGAACGTACAGAGCGAAGGCAAAAGCATTTTGCGCTGATGCTCGATGCGTTCACAGCAGTTGATTTTTTGCTGTTTGCATCCGTTCTGATTGCCGCTGCACTGGTGCATGGCGCACTTGGCTTGGGCTTTCCGTTCATCTCCACTCCCATTCTTTCTGTCTTTACCGATGTTCGAACGGCAATATTGATCACCCTGCTTCCGACCATTGTGGTCAATGTGCTCAGCATCTTTGGGGATCGAGGCTGGCGCGGCAGCATCAAGCAGTTTATGCCGTTTGCAGTTTGGATCGGAGTGGGAGGGATTGCCGGGTCGTACTTGATCGCGATTAATGATCCAGCGCCGTTCAAGCTACTTCTGGCCGTTCTTGTCTTTCTATATCTTGCGATCGATCAGTCGCGGCGAGCCGTTTTCGGTTTTCTTTATCGCTTTCCGCGCACTTCGGGCATCGGTTTTGGCCTTACGGCCGGTTTTTCGGCGGGTGCGACCAATACGATGGTGCCGATACTGATCATCTACGCTTTGGAAATGGGCTGGGCGAGAGCGACGATGGTGCCGTTTTTCAATCTATGTTTTTTGTCTGGCAAGGCGACTCAGGTAGGCGTGTTCAGCATGACCGGGCTTTACGACTGGGGAATCGCCCTTGCGACCTTACCGCTAAGCGCGATGGCGGCGACCGCGCTGCTTGCAGGCAAAAGGCTGCGTGAGCGCATAGCGTCCGACCGGTATCGAAAAATCATAAAGGCGGTGCTGTTCGTGCTTGGGGTGGTGCTCGTGGTGCAGTTTTGGCTGGCCTTGTGACGGCGCGGTGCAAAGAAGTTTCGTGGAGCTTGCTCAAGTCTTCTGGGCGTTGGATCGCAATTGGGGTCCATCCGCAGGCTCGCTGTTCAAACCGGAACGTGTCGCCAAGCGGTATTGGGCGCTGTGCTTGGCTTGAAAGCTGCCGGGTATTTCTTTCAAGCGGTTTCAGGAACAGGATTCGGTCGACGCTGGAAATGGCGATCTCGATGATGATGCGTCCGCTAGACTGGGCAAAGACTAGCCCGCATGGCATCTTCTTCGGAAATCTTCGTAAGCGAATCCGTCCTGAAACTGCCGATGGACCAGCCGGCCAAGCCGGCGATTCGACGGCCGGACAGCCGCCGTCGGGTGTGGCTTTGGGAGGAACTGCGCGAAGTGCCAGCGGCAGGTGTACAAGAGTGCGGTGGCGTATGCCGCTGGCAAGGGCCTGCTCGACTTGCAGAGCTACGAGCGCTACGAGCTGCATAGCGGTCCGAGCGGGGAGTCGCTGAGCGGCTTTCCGCAGGAGGATGCGTTCAAGCTTTGCTTCGAGCGGGCGGGCGCGCCGGCCCACAGCGACTGCTTCCGGCATCTGGGGCCGTATGCGGCGCGCAAGTTCAACTCGATGTGCATCTGCGGCGAGAGCTGCAACGGGGGCCGGAGGATCCGGGGCCGCGGCTGAAAAGCTGCCTGCTGGCGATGCACAACGGCGACTGGGGGCGCAGCTTCGTCGCGACCGGCAACCGGCGCTATTCGTCGTATGACAAGGCGGTCTCGCGGGTGTGCGGGACGTGCGTGGCGGTGCCGGGGTCGGGCGGTCAGTCATGCCAGCGCGCCCTCTGCAACGACAAGCCGGAATGGCAGCTTGAGGCGTGCCGGGCCAAGACGCCGCAGCAGTGGCACGCGAGTGCGACTACCGGGGGTATGGCTATGTCGGTGCAGGCGTGGCGCGCTTTTACGACCCTGAGAGGGTGGCGAGTTGCCGGCAGGACCGGGATGGCGACGGCATCGACGAGCTGTATCGCCCCAGCGCGACGGCGCCCAACCCGGCGCTGCGCACCTATTCGCATTGCGGAAGGACGCCTTAGCATCGGCCTTGGCCAGTTTCCGCCGGGAGCATGCCGTCTAGTCAATGAGCCGGAAAATCCTTGCCTTCGTGCGAAACCCGTGATCCCGCTTTCGCTTCGGGCGAGACCGCGAGTGCCGCCTTAACGCTCCATTGCACTGCATCGGCGTGTCATTGCATTCGCGCTAAGGTTGAGGGCTTCCGCGTTCAGAGGCACTTCTAGCGGTATCACGACCAATTCGTTGCCGCGGGTTTGATCGAGCTTTCGACAACACCCAAGTCGACGGTCTCTGAAAAGTTTTGCGCCGCAACGCAAGCAGTAAGGGAATCTCTGCTTCCTTGGCGGGAGTTCACCTCAAGCTGCAGGATTCCCCGTTTTTGCGCTTCGACCGAAGGCGCAGGTTGCACAGGGATTAGCCCGCTTCATCCAGCTCGCAGAACTGTGCCATGGATATCCCAAGCGCGGCGGCGTGGATGTGTCGAGTGCCGGCTTCGCCGTCGGCCTTGTGTGCGGGTTGTCACCCGCGGTGGCCGGTTGTCGCCGTCATGGGTGCGGCATCATAGGTGCCGCATTTGCGAAACAGCTCGAGGATGCCGTTCGGCGGAAGTCGGCGATTTTCGAAAACAGTATGTGGCGTTTGGGTTGAAGGATTTCGATGGTTTCCATGAACAATTTCCTTGCCCGGCGTTTTCTGAACATTTCGAACAGCGTAAGGTGGAAAGCAAAAGATGTACGCCCTTTGCGTTGCGCAGCTCATTGTTGCGCTATCGGCGCACGCTCTGCGTTGTCAAGTGCCAAAGCATGCGCGGTAGCAGCGAGACCGGCTAAACTAGCCGGCAATTTGGCAACTGAGATTGCTGGAAGGATATACTAAGCTTTTGGATTATTATTGCTTTTCCGGCTTTGCCAGAGATCAAAAGCAAGCCAAACCGGTCTGCCTGCCAAAAGTGGGCATCGGATATGCGTTTAGAGGATCAAGCGCCGTATAGACAACGAGAATGTTGATGGCGGATACTGTTTCAACTAAGCGGCGAAGCGAGATCATGTCCCGGATTCGAGCGACGGATACAAAGCCCGAAATGATAGTGCGCCGCTTGATCTATTCGATGGGGTATCGTTACCGGTTGCACCGTTCGGATCTTCCGGGAAAACCGGATTTGACTTTCGCAAAGCGCAAGAAAGTCATTTTTGTGCATGGCTGCTTTTGGCATCAGCACAGCGATCCGAAGTGCAAGCTTGCTTCGATCCCAAAATCCAACCAGCACTACTGGTTGCCTAAGTTGCGAAAAAATGCTCAGCGTGACACCGAGGTAGGCTTGCAGCTTGCCAGGGCTGGGTGGTCGGTTCTGGTGATATGGGAATGCGAGCTCAAGGACAGTTTGGAATTGAAGACGAAAATTGCATCTTTTCTCGAAAGTTGAATTTGTAACCGCCCGGGACTTATGTGTAAAACATCTTTCTTATGTGCACAAAAATTGACGGAAAAATTGCTTGATCTTCGCTTCCAATCTGTCCTAAGCAGCCAAGCCGATTTTCAAGGCAACTGCCTATCCTTAGACGATTGGCCCGCACAGTGCACGAGTACCGTGCGACCGATTCGACGTTGCCGCTTAGGTGCCTGTATCCATGCAAAACTTTTCCGCTCATCCTGGGCGGGGAGGGGTGCGGGTTCAACCGTCATTCATCAAAATTGGTATTATCGGTTCGTTCCTCAATTGCGATCAGCGCGGTATTTGGCATCGCTTGCGCAGCAAGCACATCAATGCCTAAGTGTCTCGTCGGCATAAGATGCCAGAGCAGAATCGATGTTGCGCCAATTGTTGCTTTGTCGAAGCGGGCTAAACCATCTTTTTGTCAAATTGCAGACTCACATGCTGTTTTCGATCTTTCCTGGTCCGACCGTTTACTGCTTCAAGATCGTTGGCCTTCCCATTGCCTGCTAAATCGAAACCGAACGGATCAAATATCGAGGCTAAATCGTTAATGTAATTCCACTCAGCGTCGGCAGGGATATCTGATCCCCCATTGATTGCTTCAAATGATCTTGCATCGAATTCATTTGTGACTCTTTTTTCTTAAAACTGCGTTAGGGTGACTGCAAAAAGGAATAAAGCCTTGCATAACTTGCATAATCGAAGTTTTCAACAAAATCACATTTCACCCGCTGGGCGGGCCCGATCAAGGCAAGGCTTTATGGATATCCTGTCATGCAAGATTTTCGCCACGAAGGACAAATCGGCTTCGCGAAGCGGCCTGGCGGCACTGATGCGCAAGTTCGCGCTTGATGACAATTTCGAGCACCTGATGCCGTAGCCGGGTAGCAACCGCGGCTTTCGCCCGGGCGCTTGTCTGACGACATTCATGGTAATGCGCGAGGGCGCAGTGGCGCAGCTTCGCGAGGAGTGGCCGCTGCTGGAGCTGCTCGGCGTTCGCAAGTTGCCGCCCTGTGTCGGTGGCTTCGGCGCCTGGGCGTGTCGCGGCGCATCTTCCGTGCAGTGACTTCGATGCCAGTACGCCGCATTTCACGCTGTGCATGTCTCCTTCAAACTGTTCGCGTTGATGCGCCGCAGGCTCTGCTGCCAGGCTGACAAGATCGTGCGCCATGCCAGGGGTGGGTCCTGAAGCTGTGCGGCGCGCACGCGGCGCGGCGTTCGAGCGAGGCGGTCGGCATGATCCAGATGATGGCCCTGTTGCCGTAGCCGGTGCCGGAATCTAGCCCGCACCGTCAAATTCGGCGGAAATTGGCCTCCAAAAATCTCTAACGCGGATTTTTGAGTGATAGAGATTCCAAAAAATCAAGGTAAACTCAAATGAAATTCACCCCTCCCCGCAGGGATCCGCTGGGCTCAGGCACCGAAAAGCGAAACTGAAAAACTGCACAGGCCTTAGCCGGCCACCAGATCGAAATTCTGAGGTTCGCCCGACAGCCCGAAGTCCCGTTTACCAACAACCGGGCCGAGCAGGATGTGCCCATGGTTAGGATCAAGCTGAAGTTCAGCGGCACCTTCCGTGCCCCACAGCATGCCCAAGCCTACTGCCGCACCTCCGGCTACCTGCAGCCCATAGCCAAACAGGACAATCAGGCCGCTCACCGTAATTCGCCTATTCCTATGGAGTCGAGCAATGCAATTCCAGACTTGTGAAATTTTCCGTATACTGTATGAGGTGCTCTAAAACTTCAGGCAGAATCTGAAAATCTTGATAAGGATGACCGATCATTCGATCAATGATGTCAATTGAACGAAATCACTAGCAGGTGGAGGGATTAGGGTGGAAAAAATGTTTAGAGATAAGCCGGGGATCAATCCTTTCGGATGCGCCATTCAGCGCCTTGAAGAAGGGTTGGCGAGGTATCAACTAGACATCAGCGATGCTCAAATTCGTGATGGGCTGATTCAGCGCTTTGAATTTACTTATGAACAGGGACACAAGATTTTGAAGCGCTACCTGGAATTTGCATCAGCAAGCCCCGAACAGTTTGACGAGATGACTTTTCAGGATCTTATACGCATTGGTAATGAGCAAGGGCTACTACTTGGGGAATGGGTCGATTGGCGCAGATACAGGCAAATGCGGTCCAGAACCAGCCATACTTACAATGAAGATGTTGCGCTGGAAGTGGTCGGGGAAATTCCGCGTTTTCTTGAAGAAGCATCCTACCTTTACAAAAGATTGGAGGAACGTCTGTTATGAGCAGAAATTCGCCACAAGTTGATCTTAAACCTGAGCACTGGAAAATTGTACGAGATATCCTGAAGCGGCATGTGCCAGAAAATAAAGTTTTGGTTTTTGGTTCGCGTGCATCCCGAAAAGCGAAGAAATTCTCCGATTTAGATATCGCTATTCTGGGAGACAATCCTAAATCACTCGATTTGATGTCTGGGCTGTCGGAAGATTTTTCAGAATCGGACCTTCCATTTAAGGTTGATATTGTCGATTGGGCATTGATTGACAATGCATTCCGCAAAATAATACGGGGCAATTGCATAACTGTACAGAATCCATCAGCCAAAACATGCACGTCAACAAAATCAAGTTTCATTCAATAATCCTGTGGGCTTATCACCCGAGACTGGCCTAAAAAGTCTCATAAAAATCTGATTTTATGACTTTGAGACAGTATGCCTGAATAGGATTCTTCCAAGTTTGGATGTCTCCAAGGCTCCTGCCTCAAAAGATGCCAAGCAATGGGAATTGGCGGCGCTCTGGGCCGCGACCAACTCGGCAGTGTGCGATTTCATCAAATGTTCATTAGATTAATATAGGCTTTTTTTGAAATTCAGCATGCCGCCACCAGTGACGCTGTATAGTCATATCAAGCAATACTTGAACCAATGCCAAAAACGAAGCCTTGCCAGCACCGTTCTCCCCGACCAGCAAAGTCAGGATAGCTAGGTTAAACTGTTTGTCGACTCTTGAGACAGCGGTAGTTCTCGAAGTGATTTCACGTACCATCGAACAAGTTTACCCGGATTGATCGCTTGCCGTGGCCTTTGAAGCGCACTGTAGACTGTATGTTTTGACCTGTTCTCCCGCAGAGCTGGATGCGCATATCATGATGCATGATGCGCGTATTCAAAAAAAACCGCTGGCGGAACAGGAATGCATGATTATAGCGACCGCCCCGGTCGAGAGGTGATCGACTGCGGCTCGCTGGCTAACACCGCACCGAAGGTGGTCAGGCTGGTGGAGCGGATCGAGCGGCGGTTCGGGCATCGGCGCATGCGGCCTACGAGGCCGGTCCGTGTGGCTGCGTGCTGTTGCGGTCCTTGCACAGTGCGGGTATCGCTGCTCGGCGGTCGCGCCGTCGCTGATCCCCAAGCGTCTCGGCGATCATGCATGGAAGCGCGCCAAGTGGACGGATGTGAACCGGGCATGGATCAAGGCCGCGAAGCTGCCCGTCGCGGTGCAGCAGATCGCGCTGGCCGCGGCCTTGTCGTTGCTGAAGAGCCAGGAGCAGTGCCTGGCCGAGCTCGACTGAGAGCTTCATTCGCAAGTCGCAGCAGTGGCAACGGACGATCTGGTCGACTCGCTGCGCGCACTGCGCGGCATCGATCATCTCAGCGCCATCGCAGGCCGCCGAAGTCGGTGGCCTGCGATGCTTGCCGAGCGCCTCGCAGTTCATGGTGTATCTGGGGTTGATGCCCAGCGAGCACAGTAGCGGTGCATCCTGATCGAAAGCGCCTGGAGCTGCCGGTTCGCGCCGCGTCAGACCCGCCACTGCAGCGCAAGGCCCCAGATGCTTCGAAGAACTAGGCGCGCCGGCCCGACGCAACCCGCGATTGTAGAGCGATGACGGTCCGTGACGAAGCACGGAACTGTGGCATCCAACCTACGCATGCCGGCATTTTAATCCGGCATCGCAATCCCGGTACGCACCGCCAACCTTCCAGGTTGAACGATACGGTATCATTGGAATGATGGCAGGCATCAAAAGGCGGGAGGGAGTCAAATCATATCAGCGTCGTTTTTCTGGTTTTTGGATGACAGCGCGTCAGTACATATTCGGTAGTGTCTCAGTTTGAAAATGTCCTTGCAGGCTTTGCCGACGAGGTTTCGGCGCATCCAACAATGCGCCCGCAGGCGCCGCCAGCCGCCGGAAGACGGGCGGCGGCGGTCCGCAACGGCCGGGACGGTCCGGATGCCGCCGCGCCCGTGTCAGGCAAGGGCCGCTACCGGCATCCCCACCTGTTCAGTAAAGCGGTGTTGTCCTGGGTCGAGCTGAACAGGGGCAGGGTGGTCTTGCGCCCGCACCAGCAGTTGCGGACATGCTGCTGGGTCAGGGGGCTGATCGAGAAGCACCCGCTGTTAAAGTTATTTTCATGACCCTGTGCTCCAGTTCCAGGGGCCGCATTCATGGTGTAGGTGCCGCCCGTCATGAAGCAGCGCCGGGCAAACACCTGAGCCGGAATACCCGCTGAAGTCACAGTAACTTCCAAATAATAAGATGTCTTCGCAACCAAGTTACTTATGGTTTGAGTGTCGCTTGGTAACGTTACCCCTCTGATGAGTGCATTGGGTTTTCTCCCCACTTCCGTATCTGCGCGGGCGTTCTTAACAACGAAAAGCACAGTTGCTGAGCTTGGTGCAGGCACATCGCCAAGCCGCGTGACGTACTGGTTCCATGTTATTTGCGGAGCAGTGAAGGTCACTTGGGCTGTGGAAAGTGCCGTGATGGATAGATCCGTGGCATTGATCTCCTTTTGACCCACCAGGCAAGCTGTCGGGCCTTCGCGCCCGTTGCTGGTTACGGTCGTCTGCGCCGCGGACGGCGCCGCAAGCACTGCCAGCAGAAAGAAGGTTGCTAATTTAGTGAGGGGGGGGGTTCAAGAATGGTTTCATGGTTCTCCTCTAAAACTGGAACTTTATTCCGATGATTATACCACTTTCAGACTGCGGAGCGAGGTAATTTTCAAACTGAGACACGACCACATATTCCGGTTCGCCGGAATTTGGTGAGTCGCTTTGCGGCATATGAATCCTGATCAAATTTAGCCATCCGTCGACGCTGAGATACCGCCATATGCCGCGGAAATAGTGGTTATGATGAATGGACAATTCTCCAGCCTGGAAGAATCCCGCCGCTAGTCGCAGACCTTTCGCTCTAGTGCTTTGACCGGGCGACTGATGAGTTAGAATACTCGCTACCTGGACGGCGACTGAAGGCGAAACACCTCAACGCTATCGAAAGACAAAGGTGTCGTGATGCTTAGTATTGATAGCTTTATGCGGCTCGGCCGCTTGCGGTAGCGAAAACATCTCTGGAAGGAATCGACTTGTTTGCAAGCGTCGCGACGCAATTCATCCACATCCAGTTGGGAAAATCAACCACAAAAACGCCGCAATGCTGACAGTGGAATCCGCATGAAACCGAAGGATAAGCAAGCGAGACCGCCAGCTCGCCCGTACGGCGGCTATTCTGCAGGTGCGCCGATTGAACCTGATCTGAGGTTCAAGAACGTGGGTCCGGGCACCGAAGGCGGAGAGTACTTGAGGCGGTTCTGGCATCCGGTAGCGATGGCGAGTCAACTGGATGCTGGCCGGCCGGTGGCGGTGCGCATTCTCGGAGAAGATCTGGTCGTGTTTCGTGATGGCAGTGGAAAGATCGGTTTGCTCCATCGCCATTGTGCGCACCGTCGAGCTTCATTGGAGTTTGGACGAATCGAGGAGCACGGCATACGCTGCGGCTATCACGGCTGGCACTTCAATGTGGATGGCACTATTCTTGAGACGCCTGGCGAACCGCACGATAGCCAGATCCGGCATCAGATTTGTCAAGGTGCCTATCCCGTCAAGGAGCTTAAAGGGCTGATATTCGCGTATCTGGGGCCGCCCGAGTGTGTTCCGAAGTTTCCCTATTTGGATTCGATGAACATTTCGGGCCATGTTCTAGTGCCGTTTGCGATTCATTCGCCATGCAACTGGCTACAGGCATCGGAAATCGCGATGGACCAGTTTCATAGCGCATTCTTGCATGGCCGAAGCGGGGTAGAATCAGCTGATGAGGATATGCTCGCCCAATTGCCAGTCGTCAACTACAAGAAGCGGCCGGGTGGTTTTTTCTATGCGCTTGCAAGACGTTCAGGCGAGCTGGTGTTTCTCCGGTTCTACGACTACTTGCTACCGAATTTGTCTCAACAAGGCGCGATCTTTCAACCCAAGCACCAGCCAAAGGTGTTTGGAAGATCTGCGCTGACAACATGGGTCGTGCCGATAGACGATGTCAATTGCCGCAAGTTCGGCTGGCGGCACTTCGACGAAAGCGATGATTCGCTGCGCATGGGCGCCCGCGATTGTGTTGGTTTGGAGATGCTGGATCTCGCAGGGCAGACCGGGGGGCGTTCATATCACGAGCGCCAGGCCAATCCCGGCGATTGGGACGTGTGGACCAGTCAAGGTTCGATGAATGTCCACAAGAGCGAGCACTTGGGCGTGGCTGATCAAGGAATATTGATGCTTCGGTCTCGACTCAAGCGCGATATCAAAGCGGTGGTCAGGGGCAAAGATTTGATGGTGCTTAGTGGCAGCAAAGCGAACCCGATTCGAACATTCGCAGGGGATACCGTGTTGAGGGTTGCGGAGCAAAGCGGGGATGATGCCGCACTGCTTGATGTGATTTTGCAAGATGTCACGGAAATCTATGCCGATTCCGGAGAAGTCGCGCAAGATAAGCAGCAAGAATATATTCGATGTGAAATACTCAAGGTTTACCCTGATTCTGTGTAGCTAGTGTCTGCCAGAAAACCTCTGATTTCAAGTATCGGCCGGTGCCGGGGGAGCGCAAGGCGCGGCTGCCGCGACGGCGGCGAGGGTCGGAATGCAGCGGCGGGCATCCGAATGCGACAAAAAATGGCGCATAAGAGGATTGCGGGCGGCATCCGCCCAGGCGGGCGCCTCCGGCAGCCGGATCGTCGCTTGGAAACGGGTTCGGAGACGCTAGGCGGCGCGCAGGCGCGCGCGGCGGGCGAGCCGCTTGCGCTCCTGGTCCCGCAGCAGCCGCCCGAGCCGCTCGGGGTTCGCCGCCAGCGCCGACAGCGCCGCCGCCCGCTCGAAGCCGCGCTCGCCATGGGCGCGCGCCCGCCCGAGCCCGCAATGCTCCAGATGATTGATGGCCGACTCGACCGCCGGATGCTGCCGGCGCGCCGCCTGGAACCATTCCTGGCCCTCGCGCGCCGCAGCCTCGGCATTCGGCCGGCCCTTGGCCGGCAGCGCGCACTCGTCGAGCCGCGCGCCGAGCTCGGCCTGATTCGCCGGCGAGTGGAAGCCGCGGTCGAAGCTGCAGGCCCGAAGGTCGGCGAACCGCTCCATCGCCCCCTCGACCAGCGCCGCCGCATGGCCGGCGTCGCCGCCCTGCCACATGATCCGGCGGTGCAGGATGAACCGGCGCTGGTCCTCGACCACGGCGACCGGCACGCCCAGCTCCTGGCGCACGCCGGCCTTGCCCTCGGCCACCCAGCGGGTGTGCGGCTCGAAGATCGAGAACGCCTTCTCGCCGTGCGCGATGGTCTCGCCCCCGAGCAGCCGGCGCCTAGCCTGCTCGAGCTGGCGGCGCGCATGGCCAAGATAGCCCTCGAGCTCGCATGCCAGCGCGTGCTCGCAGGCCGTCAGCGGCAGCTCGGCGGCCTGCGCCAGCGTCGCCTCGGCGCGCCCGGCCAGGCGGGCGCTCAGCGACAAATGCCGCTCGACCCGCCCAGGATGCTTGCGGCTGCGCCTCGACACGCGCACCCGGTCGAACCGCTTCTTGACCTGCCGCGATAGATGCTCATGCTGTCGCCAGCCGCCGAGCCCGGCGCTGTCCGCCAGCCTGGCCGCGGTGCGCACCGCGCAGCGCAGCGCGTCCCGCAGCAGGTCCGCATCGGTCGGATAGTGCGCGTCGGTCTCCACGCAGAACGAACCGGCCCGCCCGCGCAACGGCTCGCCAGGCTTTTTTCCGGCCGCCTCGCGGCCCGACCCGGCCACCAGCCGCCCGATCCCGGACAGCAGCTTCGGACCCGAAAGCGAGACGTTGTCGACCGCCGCCTGCTGCTCGCAGGCCTGCCCGAGCGCCGGCGAATGCCCCGGCATCCGGCGCACCAGCCCGTCATGATTGGCCATGTGCGCCAGCCGGTCGAAGTCGCAGCCGAGCCCCTGCTCGGGCACGCCAGCGCCAGAATGCGCCAAAGGTCCATGCCCGGCCGGCGTCCTTGCGCGCCGCCGGCGCGACCTCGGCCTCGAGCAGCTCGAACACCCGCCGGCGCAAGGCCTTGCTTGCGCAAAGATGCCGCAGGCCGAGCAGGATGGCCGGGATGTCGTCGCGCGACTTGGCGCCGGTGTGGATGTTCTCGATCGGCACGGCGCCGATCTCGAGCTGGGCGGAGTGGGCCAAGCGCATCGCTTTTTCCTCGAAGATTGCGGCGAAACGGGGCGTTTCGCCCCATTTCGGCGGGAAATCCGCGCTTCCGCCGAATTCTTCGCCGCCGCCGCTCGCCGCTAAGCAATTGTTTTCAATCAGCAACGATATCACATTTTGGTTTTCTGGCAAGCACTAGCTAGTGTCTGCCAGAAAACAAAAACTATTTTATTATTCAATGCCGTTGCGGTCCCAGCGTTGTTGCCAGCTTGCGCTGATATTGTTCGCGAATCGAAAGGATGCTCTTGATAGATATCGCAGACAACGCGGAGCAAGGCATCGGCGCTTCTCGTCGACAGCACGCCAGGTTGCATGAAAGGCGGCGAAGGGGGCATTCGGGCGGATTAGGCGAGCTGTTCAAGGGCAGGTCGGAAAATGCCGCTGCTTCCACTGCTTGGCACGATGTCCGTGCATGCCTGAAAGCCTGGCGAAGCCTGAGCGATTGGATTCGTTCGGTTGAGTGTCGGACTGCGGTTCCAACGTGGCAATTTCCAATCTGCAAGCCGGCCCGATCGTGTAGAATAAGTGTTGCGAAAGTGCGCGGATTGCGGTAATCCGTGTGCGGAAGAGAATGCAGAAAACAAAGGAGACGTTTCTAATGGCATCGAGTCTGGCGGCGCATGCCTACGACACGCTTTCGATTGCGAGGAGCCTTGAGCGGGACTACGCGTTCGGCGAGAAGCAGGCCGAGGGGATAGCGCGGACCATCCACGAGCATCTGGTCGCCAATGTCGCGACCAAGGATGATCTTGAGAATCTTCGCGTCGAGCTGATCGGCAGGATTGTCGAGCTGGACGGCAAGATAGACGAGGTTCGCGTCGAGCTGATCGGCAGGATTGTCGAGCTGGACGGCAAGATAGACGAGGTTCGCGTCGAGCTGATCGGCAGGATTGACAATCTAGACGGCAAGATAGACGAGGTTCGTGTCGAGCTGATCGGCAGGATTGTCGAGCTGGACGGCAAGATAGATGAGGTTCGCGTCGAGCTGATCGGCAGGATTGTCGAGCTGGACGGCAAGATAGGCGCGGTTCGCAGCGAGTTGGATGGCAGGCTTGTCCAAGTTCACCGCGAGATTGTTGCGTTAAATGGCAGGGTGGATCGTCTAGAAGACAGAATTGACAATCTCGGTAAAGCTTTGACTTTTCGAATGGGTGCGATGATCGCAACGGGGATAGGTTTGCTGGCGGCATTGCAAGCTGTCATCGGGTGAATCCGGTATCGTTCAGCTGGACATGCTTATGCATCAAACTTTGCAGTGCTGCCGCTAAGTTGCCGTCTCATTGAAGTTTGACGTAAGGGGCGTTTCGTGTGCAAAGCGGGTGCTGTAGCAGTGTTGTCACGAAACCATTCCCCTCTTCCCATTAATGCGGGACCAACGAAGGTGGCCTTGTCATCCGAGTAGGCGATGGAGACAAGCCGATACCGCATATCCGCCTTCTTGGCATCATCTTTCTGAGTCTTGCCAATCTTTGTGTATTTGGCGCAGTTGTGCCAATTGGAAGTTCGGCTCAACTTTCGGGGTGATGCAATCCGTCTGTCGAATCGCCGAAGTTCAATCAAGCATCCGAACTTTTCTTTACCGATGCTAAGGCTGTCTCGATTGAATTTCGGCGCAGCGCAGTAGATTTGCACCCATGCATGAGCATTACGAAATTATCAAACATGTCGACCGTCTTATCAGCGATACTGGAGAATACTCGCCTTTGCGTTTGCTGGTCACCTCTGGATGGGTTGTCTTGGAAGGATGGCAACTTTGGAATGCCGGCGATATCGAAACTCTCGATTCATACTTCACGCTCGATGCCTCAACATTGTGCCAACATCTTGATTTTGCTCAGAAACACGTAAACCAATTGAATTTTTTTGCTATCAATCAGGATCGCGGCAGCCAAGATCAAAATTCTGCAGCCGATAAACCCGCTTCCTGCAACCGTGCCATAAACGAGCTGTTGCTTTCGCGTTTTCAACGCGAGAAAAATGCAAGACAACTTGATCTTTTCATCGACAACAGCGTTCAGCGTTCCTTGCATTGGAAGTTGGTCGAATGCCTGATTGAAGGCGAAGCCGATTCAGCGCGGGCCGTACTAGCCAAGCTCGCCGAGGTGGATATGAAATTCTCGCATCGCCATGAAGCGGAGAGTTTGATTTTGGCGGTGGAAGCGTCGCCGCCGCAAGGTAAAGACCACGCCTTAGAAAATCTACGGCAAATGGAGCGGCAATGGGAGCCGAGCGCAAAAGTTTTAATGACCTTGCAGACTGACCGGCTCGACCGGTTTATTCGGCCATTGTGGCGCGAAATCGCGACAGCTCTCGAAAATGAACCGTTCGACCCCTCTGATCCGAGTAGCCATGCGTCAAGAGCCTATTTTGAATGCCGTGAATGGGAAAAAGTAGAATCATCAGTACTATCCGTGCCGGATTATCGAAAACATTGGGACCTTCTGACACGAATGGGCACTGCGAAGTGGATGCTTGGCAAGCACATCGATGCGCGCAAGTCATGGACTGAAATCTGCTTTTGTGCCCCGGAACACTTCCCCAAAGTGGTTGGTTCACCCGATTTTCTGGATAAGGCATTGCAAAGCGTGTGGTTCAATACCCAACTGGCCGACGTGGAAAATGTAATCACCCCGCAATGGTTTCCCGCATGTCTGCTCATTGCAAATCCGTCAATGTCGACAGTTTTTGAGCGACGTGACGATTGCGACGACCCATCTCGAGCATTCAACATGATCAAGGATCTGTTGCATCTCCCAAAAGGATCCGATCAGTCGATCGGACTTCGCAGGCGGGTTCAAGCGATGCACGAAGGCTTGCTCCAATACTACATGCAAAAGCAGTCAACCTGACAGCGTTGACAGATATGAGAGTGTCGCCTGTTCTCGATAATGAGCGCACCGTTTGGTGCAAGTCTGCCAATCCTGCCAGTCGGGCAATACACGTATAATTTTTCCCACATACGCCGCCGCATGAGCTGTAATTCCGACTTTCGCATGTCTGCCGCATATCGCCATGGAACGAAAAAGCCTGCTTGAAATCTTCGCGACGCATCCTGTCGCAATGAACGTGTTGATGTTGGTCGTTCTCGCCTTGGGAATCGGTGCCTTTCAGCGCATCAACTTCCAGTTCTTCCCATCCTTCACTGTGCCGGCAATCTCGGTAGACACGACATGGCAAAGCGCATCCGCTGAAGACGTCGAGCGGTCGATAACAAATCGATTGGAGCTCGATTTGAAAAACATGGACAATCTCAAGCAGATTACATCCACATCCAGAAGCGCACGGTCGCGAATCGTTCTCGAGTTCGAAGATGGTGCGAATATCAGTGACGCGCTTGATGATGCGAAGCAAATTGTGACGCTTGCCGCCAGCTCGCTGCCGGAAGAGGCGGAATTGCCCGAAGTGGTTCTGATTGAGCAATACGAAGTCGTAGCCAAAGTGATCGTTACCGCTTCGCATCCCGATCAGTTGCGGGGTTTGGTGAACGACTACCGCGACGAGCTGCTGGCGGCTGGAATTGGAAAAGTGGATATTTCCGGTCTGCCCGAAGAGGAGATATCCATACAGATTCCAAGCGAGCGACTGCGTGAAATTCAAATGAATCTAAATCAGGTAGGGCAGCGCATTCGAGCTTCATCTATCGATGCCCCGGTGGGCCTGCTGGGCCGCAACGATGCCGCGCGTCAGCTGCGATTCATCGAGCAGCGGCGTAGTGAACGTGAATTTGAGAATATTACTGTTTTAGCCGATGATGATGGCAGTCTGGTAAAGCTTGGCGATATTGCTGAGATCCAGCGACGTGCCAAGTCCGATCAGGTGACCGTGGCGTTTCAAGGCAAGCCGGCAGCCATACTGACGCTGAAACGATTGCAATCAGCCAACACGCTTGAAAACGCGGACATTCTATATGCCTGGTTCGACAGCAAAAAGCCGACGCTGCCTCCTAGCGTCGATATCTTCATTCACGACGACCGATCGGTTTCGCTTAGGGGGCGTCTTTCGGTGCTTGTGAAAAACGGGCTTGTAGGCTTGCTGCTTGTACTCACAGTCTTGTTCGTCTTTCTCAATTTCCGTTTGGCATTCTGGGTCGCAGCAGGAATTCCAGTGTCTATTTTTGGCGCATTAGGCTTGCTCTATATGGTTGGCGGTTCATTGAACATGGTTACCATGTTCGCCTTGATCATGACTCTCGGCATCATTGTCGATGATGCGATTGTGGTGGGTGAAGACGCCTTGCACCGGTTCAATCATGGCGACTTGGCCGCGCAAGCCGTGCAGCGCGCGGCGCGAATGATGTTTCTGCCGATTCTCGCCGCATCGGCAACAACGATTTTCGCATTCTTGCCGGTTACCATTGTTCCAGGGCCAATTGGACAAATAATGGCCTCTTTGGGCATCGTAGTGGTCTGCGTTGTCGCGATTTCACTGGTTGAAGCGTTTCTGATTCTCCCCGGTCACCTGAATCATTCGTTCAAGAAGCTGCGCGGCAAGGCTCCATCCAGATTCTCTCAAGCGGTGGACCGGAGCTTCTCGCGGTTTCGAGATGGGCCGTTCCGAAGTCTGGTCAGCCTTTGCATCCACAGGCCGGTGCTGGCGATTTCGGTTTGCTTGGCAATCGTGATCCTCACCGTGGGATTGGTCGCTTCCGGGCGGCTGGGATATACGTTTTTCCCAACGCCCGAACTTGATAGGATTTTTGCCAATGCGAGCTTTGTTGCAGGTACGCCAAGCGACAAGATTGACGACTATCTGGCGCAGGTTGAAAAAGCGCTGCTTGAAACGGAATCGGAATTGGGTGACGGACTCATTTCCTCGCACTACGTTCAGCACGGCGTAGTCGTTCAGGTGGATGATACCGATGCGCTTGGCAGTCAGCACGGCTCAGTCGTAGTCGAGCTGGTTCCTTCTGACTCCAGAGACGTTCGCACGGCGCAGTTCATG
Source organism: Arenicellales bacterium (assembly GCA_965214875.1). Taxonomy (GTDB): domain Bacteria; phylum Pseudomonadota; class Gammaproteobacteria; order Arenicellales; family JAJDZL01; genus CBDAUN01. The sequence continues at coordinate 1,108,658 of OZ243980.1, forward strand.
CGCACCTGGGAGCAAAAACTTGAGGATGCGCCGGGCTTGGAGAATCTGATCTTGTTCTTGCCAAGTGCTGGGCCAGCTGGGGCCGATATTGAAATCAACCTGATTGGTGACGACCGGCATCGCGTCAAGCGAGCCGCAGAAGAATTGACACAATACCTGAAAACGCTAGCTGGAGTCTATGGCGTAAAGGATGATACCAGCTACGGCTATCAGCAGCGCGTGATGACGCTGACACCTAGAGGCGAATCGCTAGGATTGAACACTAAGGAAATTTCCCGCCAGCTTAGTCCGGCAATCGAGGGGCAAACGCTTCAATCCTTTACTTCTAGGTCTGAGGAGATCGACGTTGTGCCTAAATTGCCGGACTCAGAGACCAATTTTCTTGGCAATATGGAGAATATCTGGATTCAGCTTCCCTCCGGTCAGTCGATACCGTTGCTGGATGTGGTCAGATTCGATCAACAGCGCGGGTTCGATGTGCTTTTGCGCAAGGACGGCCGGTTTACGATCGCCGTTACAGGCGATGTAGATCCAACAAGAAATAATGTGCGCGAGGTACTATCCGAACTGGAGAGCAACATTGTGCCGAATCTTGTGAAGAAGCATGGTGTTGACTGGACCTACGGCAGATCAACAAGAGATCAGACCGCAGTCGAAGAATCGATGAAGTTTGGCGGGGCAATCGCGCTGCTATTGATCTACCTGACGCTAACCTGGGCATTTGGATCCTATGTCTGGCCAATTTTCGTCATGGCGGCGATACCGTTTGGAATTGTCGGTGCGATGTGGGGACACTATGCGCTTGGGTTTCAGCTCTCAATTGTTTCCATATTCGGAATCATTGGACTGTCAGGGATTGTAGTGAATAATTCTATCGTGCTGGTCATTCGATACAAGCAGAACATGGAGCAGGCGATGATGGATTCCAAGTCGGCAATGATTGAGGCTTCGTGCCGACGGTTCAGACCGGTTTTGCTGGCCTCGATCACAACGATTGCCGGGCTTTTGCCCCTCTTGTTTGAAGATTCGACTCAGGCGGAATTTCTGAAACCGATGGTGGCTGCGATTTCGTTCGGGCTTGGATTTTCAACGGTTCTCGTGCTGTTCTTTGTTCCTGCACTTTTGTCATCCTTTGAAACGCTAAGGATGCGCATGAAACGCAAAATCCCATCAACTGATCAGTACTCTGGTCCTGATGATGCTCTGCCCTCTGCGCAGTAGTGCGTCTCGCAAAACGGCTTCGACAAGCAAATACGTTTCCGACGCAATCTGTAGCGACATCTCAGCTTTGGCATAAGCCGATGGCCATTCAGTCAATCGGAAACTCAAGCCACAGAGCTTTTCGGCATGATCTATAAAGCCTGCTTTTTGCTTGATGAGCGGATGCGCAGATCGCTTGCGACATTGATTTTCTTCCGGTTCAGCTACGGATTATCCCGGCACGATGCGCTTTGATGACTAGCTTGGCGCTGTCGAAGTTTCAAAACACTCCGCGTATTTCGGAAAAATGGTGTAATGCCATGCAAATTGCCGACCAGGCTGAATTGCGTCGCTCGCTTTAGCGCGAAGCAAGCCGATTACTAGGTGGACGATTGATCGCAAATGCTATTTTGCCCGCGTTGTTCCGAAAGCGAAACAGGCGGCTGCATCAGACCGCTTCATTCGCATCGCGCGGCGTACAGTTGCAGAATCCGAAAACGAAGCAATTTTGTCGATCCCAAAATCCGCGTTAGAGATTTTTTTGGGGCGGATTTTGCCGAAATCCGGGGCGCGGAGAGATTTTGGCGCTCGCCGCGGCGATGCCCGGGCGGGCTTGCGGGCGGGACGCGGCCGGAACGCGGCCGGAAAAGGGCGGAGGAGCGGAACCGGGGCGAAAGATCAATGACAGTCCGCAACGCGCCGGGACGCAGCCGATTTTTTTGTCGTGCGCGCGATGCTTTTTTTTTTGCGTTTCCGGCGGCTGCGGCGCCAGGGCCATCGCCCGGATCATGCCGATGGCGTCGCACAGCTTCAAGGCCCGGCCCCTGGCATGGCGCACGATCTTGCCCGCCCCGCAGCAGAGCCGGCGGCGAAAGGTCTCGATGCGCATCGACTCGCAGCTCGCATCCAGCACCTGGCGCATCAGCGCGAACAGGTTGAACGCGAGCATGCGCAGCGCGGAATGCAGCGCGTTGGCAGCGAAGTCGCTGCACGGGGGATGCGCCGCGCCGAAGCCGCTGCGAAGCTCGCGGATGCGGTTCTCCGAGTCTTCCCCTCTGCGGCTGCATCAGCGGACCGCCCGCGAGTCGCTCCGCCGGCAGAAGCTGGTCGCCAGCGCCCGGCATATGCAGCCGCCCTGCGACAGGGTGTCGCCGGCCTGCGGGCAGCCGGGCTCGAGCTCCTGCCGGCCGGACTTTCGCCTCCGCCGCACGACCGCCGCGGACGACGCTTCGGGCGTGCCGTTCATCGAGTGCAGGAACCGCGCCGTCTGCTGCGCCAGGCTCGCCGCCCCGTCGCGCTCGATGAAGGGCTGCTGCCGCGACTCGTCCAGCGCCCCGGTCTGCCCGGCCACGCTCGCGTCGAACCTGGCGCGGATCGCGTAGCCGATTCCCCGGCTCGTGAAGTGGTTGATGATCCTCGCCTGATACCCCGCCGCGTCGATGCGGGCGCGACGCGCCTCGGCGCCTTTGGGCAGCGCCCGCTCGCACTGGCGGACGAACTCGCAGTTGCGCGCGTTCGGCGAGACCGGGCCGCCCCTGAACTCCGCACCCGCCGCCATGCCGGTCTCGGCGATGTGGCCGACGATCGGCATGCAGCCCCGCTCCTTCTTGCATGCGGACTCCGCCGAAGACTTCTCGCAGCGCCGCGGTCGCGTCGATGTCCAGGGCCGCCCTTTTGCGATGGTGCAGCGCGACCGCCAGCAGCCGGCGGTCCGCCAGCTGCAGGGCATGCAGCGTGCGGCGCTGCGCTCCGCAGCGCCGCAGCCACCGGCCCAAGGCATCGTCGCCCGGCAGCCGGCGGATGCCGAGCAGCTCCAGCAGCGGCCGCTCCTCGCGCAGCTGCGCCACCGCGCCCGGATGCCGCGAGCCCTCGTGCATCATCAGCATGAACGTCGTCAAATACGCCCCCGGGCGCAAGCCGCGGTTGCTGCCCGGCTCCGGCACCGGCCGCTCGAAATGGAAGTCGAGCCCCAGCTTGCGGATCAGCTCGGCCAGCGCCGCCAGGCCGCTTCGCGAAGCCGATTTGTCTTTCGTGGTCGAAATCTTGCAGGATCGGATGTCCATAAAGCCTTGCTCCGATCGGGTCCGCCCAACGGGTGAAATTTTGTGTTGTTAAAAACCCGCATTATGCAAGGCTTTATCCCCTTTTGCAGCCACCCTAACGCGATTTTAAGGTCGATCTTGGATATGAAAATGATCGCCGTATCTGGTAAAATATCCGCTGGTTCATCTCTTCTTACCTTCGTGTCTTTTTGAAGGCGCCTCTTGACTATCTTCCATCTCCGATTTCTTAATGGATATCTCTGAATTTGCAAAAGAAACAGTTCTTGCCGACCTGGAAAAGGAGATGCGCGCCTCGTACCTCGACTACGCGATGAGCGTGATCGTTGGACGTGCGCTGCCGGATGTTCGAGACGGGTTGAAGCCGGTGCATCGGCGGATTCTGTATGCGATGTCCGAGATGGGCAACGACTGGAACAAGCCTTATAAGAAATCGGCGCGCATTGTCGGTGATGTGATCGGTAAGTATCACCCGCATGGAGACTCGGCGATCTACGATGCGATCGTTCGCATGGCGCAGGACTTTTCCTTGCGCTATCCGCTGATTGACGGTCAAGGCAACTTTGGGTCGGTAGACGGCGACTCGCCGGCCGCGATGCGGTACACGGAAATCAGGCTGTCGCGCATTGCCCATGAGCTGCTTGAGAACATCGACAACGAAACCATCGATTTCGGACCGAACTATGATGAGACGGAGCGGCAGCCTCTCGTCCTTCCCGCCCGCCTGCCCAATTTGCTGGTGAACGGGTCCGACGGCATCGCCGTCGGCATGGCGACAAAGATACCGCCGCACAATCTTTCCGAAGTCATTTCTGCGTGTCTAGCGCTGATCGACGACAGCAATCTGGGCCTTTCGGATTTGATGGAGTTCATCGGGGGACCGGATTTTCCGACTGGAGCGATAATCAATGGACATGCGGGCATCATCGACGCATATCGCGACGGCCGCGGCTCCATTCGCATTCGAGCGAAGTCCGAAATTGTGCCCGGCGAGAAGTCGGAAGGCGACTGCATCGTCATCTCCGAACTTCCGTTTCAGGTCAACAAGGCTAGATTGATCGAGAAGATCGCTTCGCTGGTGCGGGAAAAGAAAGTCGAAGGCATCAGGAACCTTCGCGATGAATCAGACAAGTCTGGCATGAGAGTGGTGATTGCGCTTAAGTCTGATGCGGTCGCCGAAGTGGTATTGAACTATCTGTACATTCATACAAAGCTCGAAACGGCCTATGGAATCAACTTCGTTGCGCTTGCAAACAATCAGCCAAGACGGTTCTCTCTCAAAGATCTGCTTGGAGAATTTATCGAACATCGCCGCGAAGTCACCCGCAGGCGGTTGCTGTTCGAGCTTCGCAAGGCAAAGGCAAGAGCCCATATATTGGAAGGTCTAGCCATCGCCTTGTCCAACCTTGACGAAATCATCGCGGCCATTCGCCGTTCGGGCAATCGGCTAGAGGCGGTTGCAGCTCTTAAGGGAGCCATTTGGCCTCCGCATGATGTAAAAGGCATGCTAGGCGAAAACACGCAGCAGTACCGTCCAAGCGATATCCCTGCCGACACGCCGGGCTTTACCATAGATGGCTACCTGCTTTCCGATGCTCAGGCGGCCGCGATCGTTGACATGCGACTTCATCGCTTGACAGGACTTGAGCGTCAGGCCACCATCGACGAGTTCAAGTCGATTCTAGAAAAGATCGAAACCAACATCAGACTGCTTAACTCGCCTCAAGAGTTCATGAATGTGATCAAGCAAGAACTTAAAGACTTGCGTGACCAGTTTGCAAAGAATGATGAGCGACGAACTCAGATAGTCGAAGAGCAGATCGGTGTCGAATACGAAGACATGATCAAGCGCGAGGATATGGTGGTGACCATATCTCACGAGGGTTATGCGAAGCGTCATCCTGTATCCGGCTATTCCGCGCAGATGCGCGGCGGCAAAGGCAGGATCGCCGCGACCAGCAAGGATGACGATTTCATTAGCACCATGTTTGTAGCCAACACGCACAACACGCTGCTTTGCTTCACCAGTGCGGGGAAGGTTTTTCAGATCAAGGTGTATCAGTTGCAGCTGGCCGGACGCACGGCAAGAGGTCGGCCGCTGGTCAATCTGCTCCAGCTCGGCGAGAATGAAAAGGTTACGTCCGTTTTGCCGCTGGACGGATCTGAAGATGCCAAGTACATTGTCATGGCGACTCGAGCTGGGCGCATTAAGAAATGCGAATTGAAACGCTTTGCCAATGTGCGCTCCAATGGCTTGCGGGCCATTGAATTGCGCGACGAAGACAAGCTCGCCGGCGTGAGCATAACCGACGGAGAGGGCGATGTGATGCTGTTCAGCAATGCGGGGCGCGCCATCCGGTTTCCCGAATCATCCGTGCGGTCCATGGGACGTACTGCACGCGGCGTCAAAGGCATGAAGCTTGAGTCGGGCCAGAAGATCATATCGATGATACTCGTCCCTAAAAACGATAAAGATTCAGTCGCATTGCTGATTAGTAGCGACGGCCTCGGCAAGCGCACCTGCATGTCGGATTTTCCGCAAAAAGGACGCGCCGGCAAAGGAGTTGTAACCTTGCCATCGAAAAAGCGGGGCAACACCGAAACCATGGGCGCTTTAATGGTGAGCGAAACCGACGAGCTGGTTTTGATTACTGACGGCGGCACGCTGATTCGCATGAAAGCGTCGAACATCTCAATAATCGGCCGCTCGGCTGCAGGTGTGCGACTGATGAGGCTGCACGAAGAAGAGGCTTTGGTCGGTGCGGCGATTGTGGTCAATGCCGAAGACGATTCGCGGCGCGATATCGAAGATCCCAATCCAGTGGATGATACTGCCGAATAGAGAGCGGCCGATGAGTGAACAAACCTCCGGCAGCTCGAAGCAAACAGAAGCTCTTGCATTGCTAAGAGACAAAATCGATCAGATCGATATCGAGTTGCAAACCTTGATCAACCGGCGGATTGAGATCGGCAAGGAAATTGCCGACATCAAGCGTCAATCGGGCGATTTGCCCAAGTTTTTGGTGCCTGAGCGCGAAGCGAAAATCTTGCGCGATGTTGCGCGAAGGAATGTTGGTGCGCCGCTTGAAACGGAGCGCATGATTCGGATTTTCGCTGAGCTGATTTCACTGACCAGGGCTGCTGAATCGGACATTGGCGTCGCATTGCTAGGACCTGAGGGCACCTATACTCAGGAAGCGGCGATCAAGCATTTCGGCCATGCAATCGAGATTTCATACCAGTCGACCATTCTCGAAGTGTTTCGTGCGGTCGAAGCCGGCAGGGCGGCATTCGGCGTCGTTCCGGTCGAGAATTCTTCCGAAGGCATTGTGGCGAGCACGCTTGATTGCATCTCCGAGTCGTCCAGCCAGATTTGCGGGGAAATAGACCTTAAGATCCATCACTCGCTACTAAGTTGCGGGGACGATTTGGAATCAATCGAAACAATTGTTGCTCATCCCCAGTCGATCGGGCAATGCCGGCGCTGGATTGCGAAGAACGCGCCGCATGCTGAAACCAAGACGGCGACCAGCAACGCGGAAGCTGCCCGGCGCATCATCGGCGATCCGAAAGCCGCCGCAATTGCCAGTGCCGCGGCCGCTGAAATCTACGATTTGAAGGTGTTGCGGGCCAACATTGAAGATCAGTCGGGCAACACGACGCGATTTTTGATCATAGGCAACATCGAAACCAAGTCGACCGGCGGCGACAAGACAAGCATTCTGATATCTCGGCAAAATCGGCCAGGTTCGCTGCTTGAGTTGCTCAAGCCATTTGCCGAGCATGGCATCAGCATGACCAAGATCGAGTCGCGTCCGAGCAGGGCTTCCCTTTGGGACTATGTGTTCTTTATCGACTTTGAAGGGCATACCGAAGATGACAATGTCGTTGCGCTGTTGCAGGAACTGAGGAGCATAGCGACCCTGTTCAAGTTGCTGGGCTCATATCCTAAGTTTTCGCACTGATTGATGTCCGCACCGTTTGATCCGTATTCGTCGGCGATTCCAGGCATCGCTGCGCTTGCTCCGTACAACCCGGGTATGCCGGTAGATGAGCTAGAGCGCAACTATGGCATTTCCGACTCGATCAAGCTGGCATCAAATGAAAACCCTTTGGGCCCGTCGCCGATGGCAGTTCAAGCCATTCGCGATCGTTCCGCCGATGTCGGATCCTATCCTGACGGAAACGGCTGGCGGCTCAAGAATGCACTCGCAACCAGGCACGGCATTTCGATGGATCAGATCACTTTGGGCAACGGCTCGAACGAAGTGCTCGAACTGATCGCCCGCACATTTGTGCGACCCGGGGACAAGGGGGTCATTTCGCAATATGCATTCATTGTCTACTACTTGGCTCTGGTATGTACGCAAGCGACCATCAAAGTAGTGGAAGCGCGCCATTATGGCCATGACATTGAAGCAATGGCTGATGAAGTCGACGAACAGACCCGGATCGTGTACATCGCTAATCCGAACAATCCGACTGGAACCTTGGCCAGCTCGAGCGAACTGCGAGCGGTTCTAGATCTCATTTCACCGAACGTGGTGGTCGTGGTTGACGAAGCCTATGCGGAGTATGTCGAGGGGCAGGACTACCCGGATTGCACGCAGTGGTTAGCGGACTATCCAAATTTGATCGTGACACGCACGTTTTCTAAAATTTACGGACTTGCTGGACTTCGGGTGGGCTATGCGGTGTCGAGTCCGCAAATTGCAGATTTGCTTAATCGGGTTCGCGCACCGTTTAACGTGAACACTCTGGCGGCAGACGCAGCGGTTGCGTCTTTGCTGGATGATGAACACGTTGTTCGCAGCAGACAGCTCAATACGACGCAGCTGGCCAGGTTGAAGCGGGAATTCTCAGAAATGGGATATGGGCATATTGACTCGGTTGGCAACTTCATTTCAGTCGATTTTGGGGCATCGGCAAACGAAGCTTACGAAAATCTGTTGCAGCGCGGCATTATCGTTCGCCCGCTGGCTGGCGGCTACGAGATGCCGAATCATCTGCGCGTGACCGTCGGCACAGAGTCGCAAAACGATCGGATGCTAGATGCGGTTCGCGCATTGGCGCCATAGTCTGACGATTGAACAGTGTTCACAGCGAGCAAGATTACCATCGTCGGAGTCGGATTGATCGGCGGCTCGCTTGCGCTGGGTTTAAGGCAGAATGCCGAGATTGGGGAGATTGTCGGCGTGAGCCGAACCGAGGCGACGCTAAAGAGCGCTTTATCGCTCAAAGTGATTGATCGGGCGGCTCGCGATGTGGCGGCTGAAGTCGCAGATTCAGATATCGTTGTCGTGGCGGTGCCGGTTCAAGCGACGGATCAAGTGTTCGCGCAAATCGCATCAGCCGATTGCTCAGGCACCATCATCACCGATGTCGGGAGCGTGAAAGGCGGCGTTGTCGAATTGGCAAAGCGCCATTTCGGTTCGGACTATGGCAATTTTGTCGCTGCACATCCGATTGCCGGCACGGAGAATTCAGGGGTGGCCGCAGCATTTGGTGAACTGTTTGTCGATCGCTACACGATTATCGTTGCCGAACAGGCAACGGATGAACACGCTGCAGCGGTTGTTCGCGCCATGTGGGAAAGCGTGGGTTCGTCCGTCCGGCAAATGGACAGCGATGAGCACGATGCGATTCTCTCATGCGCGAGCCATCTCCCGCATCTTCTCGCTTTCTCGCTGGTTCACTTCATCGACAGCTTGTCGATCGGCCAGAAATGTTTCGAGTATGCGGCGGGCGGATTTTACGATTTTACCCGCATCGCATCAAGCGATGCCAGCATGTGGCGCGACATCTGCGCTATGAACGCGGATAAGATAACGCAACATCTAGATGAGTACATCGACCACCTTGCCGGTCTTAGCGACTGCATTCGACATGATCGAACTGAAGAGATTCATCAAGTTTTCAGCGATGCAAAACGTTCGCGCAGCAGGTGGCTTGAGAAAAAGCGCAGTTAGCGTTTAAGCGCATCGATACGCCGATGACAAGCAGCTCGAATGAATTGATAAACTTCCGCATACGTCCGGGCGGCTCTATTCAAGGCGTATTGCGGGTGCCCGGGGACAAGTCTATATCGCACCGATCGGTGCTGCTTGGTTCGCTTGCCCATGGGCGCACGCGCATCAAGGGCCTTTTGCGCGGAGACGATGTTGTTTCTACGATGAGGGCATTTCGGACGTGCGGGATCGAAATTTGCGACGAAACCGGTATAGTCACAATAGATGGACGCGGCTTGCATGGCTTGCAGGCTCCGAAAGCATCCATTGATTGCGGCAATTCCGGCACTGCCATGCGCCTGCTGGCCGGTGTTTTTGCCGGCCAGCTATTTGCAAGCGAACTGATTGGCGATGCATCGCTGTCGCAGCGTCCTATGCGGCGCATTGCCGAGCCTCTGGCGAGCATGGGAGCGAGGGTGCTGACATCGGATGACGGCACGCCGCCGCTGAAGATATCGCCGTCGCAGAACTTAAGTTCGATTAAATGGCGCATGAATGTTGCAAGCGCACAGGTAAAGTCGGCAATATTGCTGGCGGGACTTTACACGAACGGAACAACGGGTGTTTTTGAAACAGTAAAAACACGCGACCATACCGAGCGGATGCTTGTACAGTTCGGCGCCGCGGTCGCGCAAGACGGGGGATGGGTCCGGGTAACCGGAGGGGATGTTCTTCAGGCGACCGAAGTCGAAGTGCCGGGGGATATTTCGTCTGCCGCATTTTTTATCGTCGGAGCACTGCTTGACGCGCAATCCGATCTGATCATCAAGTCGGTCGGCATCAATCCGACACGAACCGGATTGCTTGACGCGCTGAAGATGATGGGCGGTGCGATCGAAGTGGGTAACCAGCGAACTTTTGGCAACGAGCAGGTCGCCGATTTGCGAGTTCTCGGAAAAGGAGTGCTTCGCGGAATCGACGTGCCGGCAAGCCTGATTCCCTGCATGATCGATGAAATTCCCATTCTAGCCGTTGCCGCGGCTTTCGCCGATGGTGTCACCAGGCTTGCCGGCTGCGAGGAGTTGCGCGTCAAGGAAAGCGACCGCATCGCTTCAGTGGCGGCTGGGTTGCGAAGCCTTGATGTCAGTGTTGAAGAAAAGCCCGATGGATTGGTGATCGAAGGCGGCAAGGTCGGTGGCGGGGCAGTGCAAAGCTTCGGCGACCATCGGATCGCTATGGCGTTTTCGATCGCCGGCTCTCGGGCAGCCGGCGACGTGTTGGTTCATGATTGCGCATGCGTGTCGACATCGTTTCCGGGGTTTGTCGAACTGGCCACACAAGCAGGTGTCGAGCTGGTCCAGTCCCAAGGTGATCGCGTTTGAACAAGATTGTCGCGCCAGTTGTAACGCTTGACGGGCCTGCCGGATCTGGCAAAGGCGCAGTCGGGCAGCGACTTGCGATTGCCTTAGGTTGGCATTTTCTAGATAGCGGAGCGCTCTACCGCGCGTGCGCCTATGTGGTCAAGCAAGATCAAGTCGATCCGAACGTAGCGGTCAAGCGGCTTTGCGCATCTGCCTTTGCAACAATGCCCGACTTGGACAACGGTGATTCAAGGGTTTTGCTTGATGGTGTGGACATTACATCTGAGGTGCGCACATCCGGCTATGGAGAATCGGCTTCAAAGCTTGCCGCCAAGCAAGAATTGCGGACTGGGTTGCTCGAGATTCAGCGCAATATGCGTCGCTTGCCCGGGTTGATCGCTGATGGCCGCGATATGGGCACTATGGTGTTTCCTGATGCGGTTATGAAGGTCTATTTGTCCGCGGATTTGCAAGTCAGGGCGCAACGCAAGCACGAACAGTTGAAACAAATGGGCAACTATGTTAAATTGGAGGGTCTTTATCAAGAAATGAAAAATCGGGATAGTCGCGACTCGACCCGTGTGCATGCGCCTTTATCGGTTCCTGCCGGCGCTTTCACGCTTGACACCACGCACATGACTTTGGAGCAAGTCGTGAGAACGATTGCTAACAGGGTTTCGTCCGCATTAGCCTGATGATTTCTAATTGCCGTGAGGTGCAAGACACATTGAACACTATAGAACCATCACACATTTCGGTAGCCAAATTGATATGACAGAGACATTTGCCGAACTATTTGAGAGTTCCGTTAAGGATGCGGAAATGCGGCCGGGGATGATAATTCTCGGAGAAGTTATTGAAATTGGTAAGGAAACGGTCATCGTTAGTGCCGGTTTGAAATCCGAAGCCGAAATTCCTTTATGGCAATTCAAGGACATGAAAGGCGAGTTGTCCATCCAGGTAGGCGAAGAGGTCGAAGTCGAAATCGAAGCGCTTGAAGATGGTCATGGACGCACCCGCCTATCGCGCGAGAAAGCGTGCCGCGCCAGAGCGTGGGAAGAAATCGAAGCCGCATTTGCGGAGCAGACCATTGTTGAAGGGGTCATCACCGCCAGAATCAAAGGCGGTTTCACGGTGTCGGTTAAGGGTATACGAGCTTTCTTGCCCGGATCGCTTTACGGAATTCGCGCAGTGACCGAAGCAGATGAAGAGTTCCAATTCGAAAAAGGTCCGCTTGAGTTCAAGGTGATCAAGATGGATCGGGCGCGCAACAATGTGGTTGTGTCTCGTCGTGCTGCGCTTGAAAAAGAATTGAATGAGCAGCGAGAAGCGCTGCTATCCACCCTTGAAGAGGGGCAGGTGGTAGAAGGCATGGTCAAGAACCTGACCGACTACGGCGTGTTTGTAAACCTTGGCGGCATTGACGGACTATTGCATATCACCGATCTTGCCTGGCGGCGAGTCAAGCACCCGTCCGACGTGGTTTCGGTTGGCGAGACGCTTTCGGTGAAGGTGCTGAAGTTTGAACGGGACAAGTCGAGAATTTCTCTTGGCCTCAAGCAGCTGACCGAGGACCCTTGGCTCAACGTGCAACGCCGCTATAAAGTGGGTTCGCGGGTTATAGGCGTGGTGACCAGTGCAGTGGACTACGGCATATTCGTCGAATTGGAAGAAGGGGTTCGTGGACTGGCGCACGTGTCGCAGCTAGATTGGACTTCCCGCAATGTTCACCCTCCGCAAGTCTACAACGTTGGCGATGAGGTGGAGGTGATGGTGCTTGAGGTAGACGTTGTCCGCCATCGCATTTCTCTAGGAGTCAAGCAATGCTTGCCGAATCCGTGGACCGAGTTTGCGGCAGCGCACAAGCCCGGCGATCACATTGTCGGCGAAATCAAGTCGGTCACAGACTTCGGCATTTTCGTATCGCTGGAAAACAATATCGACGGGCTCGTTCATATCAATGACCTTGACTGGTACAAGGACGGTGAAGAAGTCATCCAGCAGTATAGCAAGGGCGAGGAAGTCGAAGTCGTTGTGCTCGCGATCGATGCGGGAAGGGAACGAATCTCGATCGGCATCAAGCAGGTCTCAGGTGATCCCTACCTGGAGTTTGTCGGTATCCACAGCAAGGGGTCGGTGGTTGATGGCGTTGTTGCAAGCATTGACAAAAAGGGTGTTCACGTGCGGCTTGGAGATGGTGTGACGGGTATCATTCGTCCGTCCGAGTTATCCAAAGACTCTTCAGAACAATTCGCTGAAGGTTCCGAAGTAACTGCGAAGATCATGAGCATAGAGCGCAAGTCGCGAAAGATTTTCTTGTCAGTGAAAGTTCTCGAAGTCGAGCGCGAGCGGCAGGAAATTGAGGTGTATTCTAAAGAAAGCGATGTGCCGATGCGAACCTCGCTGGCAACAGAGATCGAGGAAAATCAGATCAAGGAAAAGATTCGATCTGAATCATAGCAAGTTCCCACAAGCATCGTTTGGTATGTGCTTATGACTAGACAAGAGCTGATCCAAAAACTGACAGAGAACGATTTGGAGCTGGAATTCGAAGATTCCACTTTGGTTGTCAGCGCCATTCTTGATACGATGGCCGATGGCTTGGCTGAAGGGAAAAGGATTGAGATTCGTGGTTTCGGAAGCATGTCGCTTCGATATCGTGCGCCTCGAATCGGTCGCAACCCGAAGACTGGCGATTCCGTTGAAGTGCCTGGAAAGTATTTTCCACACTTCAAGCCTGGACGCAGGCTGCGGGAGCGAGTTGATTCTGTATTCAGCGAGTAGCATTTTTTTACAATATTGCAATAGGTCGCAAGTGCCTGTCGCACTTGCCTAGGTGGTTGCCGTTTTGAACAGTGGTTGTTGCTAGTGAAACGGATTTCGATCATTGTCTTGCTATTGCTCGCTCTTGTTGTGGGAGTGACATTCACGCTGAAGAACGCGCACTTGGTAGCAGTCAACTACTACTTTGGACTAGCGTGGGAAGGTCCGCTGTCATGGCTGCTTATTATCACCTTTTTGATTGGCATTTTCTGCGGCATCGTGGCAACGCTGCTGTCATCGCTAAAGCGCAAAGTTTTTACCTCGACAAAACACGTTAAGGAAGCGCGGACTTAACGCCATGGACCCGGTCTGGTTGCTGATTCTGCTGCCTGCAGCTGCCGCTTCGGGCTGGCTGGCTGCTAGAGCGGCCAGCTTTCGCAGGACTGAGCGCGACCACTTGTCTTCGGTCTATCTTCGCGGCATCAACTTTCTGATCAATGATCAGCATGACAAGGCCATTGAAATGTTTCTCGGAATGCTGGAAGCGGATTCCGAAACCATCGAAATCCATCTTGCGCTGGGCAGCTTGTTTCGACGGCGCGGCGAAATTGCGCGTGCGACGCGAATCCACGAAAATCTGATCGTTCGAAACGATTTGACTGGTGAGCAGCGCATGCAAGCGCTGTTCGAGCTTGGGCAGGACTACTACGTCGCTGGCCTGTTTGATCGCGCGGAACGCTTTTTTGGCGATTTGAAGCGTGACTCTAAACATCGCGAGCCGGCATTGGAGTACTTGCGATGCATCTATGAGCAGGAAAAAGAGTGGGGCAGCTGCATCGATGTAACCCGCACATTGAATCGAATTTCATCTCAAGGCTACCATTCCATTCTTTCGCAATATCACTGCGAGCTTGCCGAAGTCGCCATTACCGAAGGACGTTACGAAGAAGCGGAGAAGTATATCGAAGATGCAATAAAGATCGATCGCAACTGCATCCGGGCAATTTTGCAGTCTGGGCGTCTGAAGGTTATTCATGGAGATCACCAAAGTGCAGTCGACACATGGCGAATGATCGAACACAAACAGCCGCAATACGTTTCTGAAATTGTAGGATTGGTGACCGCTAGCTATCGGACTTTGGGTCGGTCTGAAGAGCTCGAAGAATTCTTGCGGATGAATGCCGAGCTGATAAATGACGCTCAGCTTGCGATCGCCTATGTGGATGCTTTGGAATCGCGTCAAGGCAGAGAGCCTGCCGAACGATTTTTGACTGACTGGATCAGGCGCAATCCGTCGCTGCAGAGTCTGCATCGGCTCATTTTGCTGAAACTGAGAGGCAATGCGCACGACTCTTCCAATCAGCAGGACTTTCAGTTGCTCGAAAAGATGATTGGTCGAGCCATTGAGGCTGACATCCGCTATGAGTGTCAGCGATGCGGATTCACCGTTCGCAATTTGCACTGGCAGTGCCCTGGTTGCAGGAGCTGGAACACGATCCAATGCATCAAGCACAGGGAACTGGCCAGCGACAGCGTGGCTCTTGAAGCGGAAATGTGAGCAATTCACGACTGACGCGCGCCTTTGCCGAACATCCTCCAATTTGACCCGCGCAACACATGGCCGCGATAGCGATCATTGGCGGCAGCGGCTTGGCGCCAATAACTTCAGATGCAGTAAAGCGAGGCATCGATCGCATTGACACGCCTTATGGCGCACCATCGGCAGGCTTTGTAATAGATTCCTGCGAGGGCAGGTGTTTTGTATTCCTTCCAAGGCATGGCGAAGGGCATTCCATTCCGCCGCATAGAATCAACTATCGTGCAAACATCTGGGGGTTAAAGGAGCAGGGCGTCTCGGGAATTATGGCTACGACCACTGTCGGAAGCCTGTTGGAAAATCTCAATCCTGGAGATTTGGTTATCCCTGATCAATTGATTGACTATACTTGGGGACGTGAGGCCACGTTTTTCGATGGTGATGACGGAGATGTCGCTCATCTGGAAATGACTTATCCTTTTGCGCCCCAGATGCGCGGCTTGCTATTGGAGGCGAGCGCCCGAAGCGGCATTGCTGTGCGCGATGGGTGCGTGTATGCAGTGACGCAAGGGCCGCGGTTCGAAACGCCAGCAGAAATTACCCGGATTGCCAGAGACGGTGGTGAAATAGTCGGAATGACTGCCATGCCTGAGGCAAGCCTCGCTGCCGAGCTTGGGCTTTGCTATGCCTGTATTTCCTTAGTTGTTAATCCGGCTGCCGGACTTGAGGCAGCGCCAATCAGTCAGGGTCAGATCGAAAAAGCGATTGAACAGGGAGCGAGGGATCTAAAGCGACTAATCGAAGAGGCCGTTCGTTTAGCTCCCGAAAAATTTGACCACGCGCCTCGCTTGCTTCGGCCTTGATTTTCCGCAAGCGACTGTTCACGGTCGCACCACGGTGAAGATGACGCCGAATTTTGGGTGATCAAGGTAGTGGGTTTCGTCTATCTGGACGCGCCGCCTTTCGAAAATTCTGTAGGACGGGCCAGTTTCAATGAGCGATACTGGTTGCGAATAGTAGGCGGTGTCGGTTACCTCGTCGGGCTGCGATTTGAGCGTTGCGTCTATTTCGAATTGCAGCAGCAGTTGGACTTCATAGAGCATCGCTGTGCCGGACAGGATCAAATCGGAGAATATCGCCGAGTTGTCGAACTCGACATCCAGATAGATCGGCCTCGTGATTGATTTCGGATTTGGCTCCTGGACCCAGCTCAAGTGTGTCAGCAACTCCATGTCGGGGTGTTCGTCAATACGCTCAGCAATATTATTCAGTTGCGTGGGCGGGACAGGGTGCGGATGATCAGTGTTCCGGTTTTTGTCTTGTAGTGACTCGCTCGGTTTCGGTTTGTCTTCCAATTCGGAAAAACTCGACTGCTCAACATTTATTTTTTCGAATCGCCGAGCGAACCATTCATCATCGTTAACAATATTTTCCTTGTATGAAAATACGATCACCTCGACTTGGGCAGGGGCCGCTATTGCCGGAGCTGCGTTTGAGGCGAGCATTAGGGCCGCTGTACCGAGGTATCGCGCTAAATAATTTTGCAGGTTTTTCAATTCGAAACGAAGGCGCAGAGATTTCAAGTCTAATTTGTTAATTTTAACAGGTGTAGCGCATTTGATTTTAATGGCTGGCAAATGTAGCTGTATCTGGTTAAGCGGTCAGTTTTGAAGTTTTTCGAATCATGCCGGGGAAAGGCGGGTGCGCGAAAAATTTTGAGGCAGCATGGCGCTTGGTAGCAATCCAGCAGCCGAAAGGCGGGAGAAGGTGCCATGCAAACCGAATGTCCGCACCGTAGATTCTGCCGTCTCGATTCGATCCGCGACGAACTTTCGCCGCAGGCCGCTGAGCGCTTCGACAAGCTCGCGCTGTTCGACCAGCTTTGACGCGAAGGCGCGACCGAGCCGACCGCCCTGAATGCGGTCGGCTGCTCCCGAGCGACGCTCTACCGCTGGAAAAGGTGCCTGCGCGCCTGCTCGTTCGCCACCGCCGCCTGCGCCTCGAAGCTCCTCGACCGCCTGCCAGCAGCGCGGCATCGCACTGTTCGTGCTGCCGCCCAAAAGCTCCGATTGCAATGGCTGTCTCGAGCGCACCACCGCCGGCCAAATTCGAGCGCTACTACAAAGCCTGCCGGCCGCATCAGGCGCTCGGACAACGTACGCCCATGCAGGCGCATAATCAGAACTTCAACCAAAGCGCACTTGCCGCCTGAAAAGTCTCACATGTATTGAACCAGTACATTGTATTGAACCAGTACCGGGACTTGACTTATACTAGACTGAATTTGTTAACCATACGCATGGAAGAATCTAAGCGTGAAACGACTAATGGTAATCGCAGCCATCCTGATCGCATCGAGCGGGGGGGGGGGGCAGTAGCACTTGCGCAAGTGCCCGAAATCGGATTCAACGTGACACTGGGACTCGATGACAGTACACCGGAGAGCGGCAACTGCGTCTTAGGCAATTCCGACGGCTTCCAGATCGCCGTCGGACAAGCCAATACAGCCACACAATTTGCATCAGCCGTAAGCGCCCGGGTGATCGTCATCGTGCGGTCCGGCCCCAACCGCTTCGAGGACCGGCACGGGGGCCACTTCCTGAAAAAGGCGGATGGCAGCGGCTGGATTGCGGCGAAGAATGAAAGGATCGCAGGCAGCGGCTTGGCGAGGTGGTCGGCCGGAGGTTCGGGCAACACGCAGCCGGGGATTCCGCAGGGTCGGGCCATCTGCTGGGGCGATGACAATCTGGACACCGGCGACACGGAAGTGATGCTGGTCATCGCCAACGGCCCCGGCTACACCGTCGACCCGGCAAGAAGCAGCCACACCTTTACCATACGGGACAATGACGACTGCGCCAATCCGGCGGCGACGTCCGGCGGCGTGGTCTATAAGTTTAGAAACGGTAGTAGCGGAAGTACCTGCATCTGCGCCGCAGAGAGCCGGCATTCCAGCGTAAGGCGGACCCTGAAAAGAACCATCCCCACGCCTGGCGATGATGGTAGATACGGCACCGACGACGACGGGACAACCTCTGCGCCCCCGCCGAGCGCGGGGTTCCTGAGTGGCCTGGCCAAGCACTTCCACGACCCGTCCCACCTCTACTGCGAGGAATCGCCGTATAGGGGGTTGCCGGGATCCTGATCCGCCGCTGCCAGCCGACACAAGGCCATGACCCCTGCCGCGGCGGACAAGGCCGGCCCAGCAGGGAACCGGCTGGTCCCGTCTGGCGGCGGGGCGGCCCGCCCGAACAAATCCCCGATCGCCGGAACCGTCATCAAAAATCCTGCTGCGCAGCGTTGTGCTGAAAATCCGGGCGGTCCATCACCGCCGGCCGGCTAAAATCTGCGTCCGGACAGAGGATTTTGCTCTATTTTCGGATGAGTGCAATGACCCGATCAGTACAAATTCGGTTATATTGAAGCGTTGAGCAAGCTTATCTAAATCAGGAGCGCAAAACAATGCCCGACTACTCGAACATGGCTGATGACCTGACAGAACTGCTCAGCCTTTCGCATCCGCCGCTCGCCATCACTTTTCGCGATAGTCATCCGGCCGGCATCGAACGCTACCGGAGCGAGTATCCGCCCAAGACCGAAGATGGGCGCACCGGCGCTGTGTCGGCCGGATGCGTGTTCTGGGCTGAAGCTTCGGATCAAACCTTCGCAACCCTGCCCGAAGATCATGGAAACTGCAGCGTGGGCAGTCTGACGCATGGCATGATCGGCCTCGAAGAAGCCGCTGCTCGAGGAGACGTTCAGGCTTTATGCGAGGCGAAGTGGGTCAGCCCCGAGATCTTTCCCCGTATTGCGACCGTTCAATCAAAGCCGGCGGCGGTGATCTACGGGCCGCTAGCTGAAACGCCGGTTGATCCGGACATCGTCTTTCTTCGGTTGAACGCAAAACAGGCGATGCAGCTGCATGCCGCCGTGCCGTCCTTGCAATTTGAAGGCAAGCCGCAATGCCATATCATCGCGGTCGCGAAGGAGCGGCGCAAGCCCGCAATCAGCGTCGGCTGCATGCTAAGCCGCGTTCGAACCGGATTTGCCAGCAGCGAGATGACTTGCGCTTTGCCTGTCGATCAGGCGCCCGGCATCATTGAAGACTTGCGCGCATCGACTCGGGCCGATCGCCTCGTCGCCGGATACGCCAGCGAAGATGCCGCGCGATTTCGCGAAACGGCCTAGCTTCGGCAAGCCGGCGCATCGCTTCCAGCTCTGGTTTGGACCAATTGAGCCTTCTAATCCCGCTGACGCGGAATTAGAAGGTTCGTAAGCAACATGATATCCGGGGTCAGATACATGCGGGGCTGCCCGCCCCTTCCTGAAGGACGCAGTCCGAAGGGAAGGGGCGGGCGCGCGAAAACATTTTCAGGCAGCATGGCGCTTGATAGCAATCCAGCAGCCGAAAAGCGGGAGAAGGTGCCATGCAAACCGAATGTCCGCACCGTAGATTCTGCCGTCTCGACGCGGTCGGCGACAAACTTTCGCCGCAGGCCGCCGAGCGCTTCGACAAGCTTGCGCTGTTCGACCGGCTTCGCAGGCGACCGCCCGGCCCGCCAGGCGCCGTTCGTGCTGCCGCCCAAAAGCTCCGATTGCAATGGCTGTGTCGAGTGCGCCGGCGAGCCGGGCGTGGGCGCGCTGAACGTCGAGCTGGCCCGGTTCGAGCGCTTCTATAACGCCTGCAGGCCGCATCAGGCGCTCGGGCAAACGGCGCCCATGCAGGCGTATAATGAAAACTTCGACCAAAGCGCGCTTGCCGCCTGACAGTCTCATATGTATTGAATCCGTACACTGAACGAGTTTGCAAAAAAACAAGCGAAAGTCTTGGCTGACAAGCTTCCCCTTTGGCTTGCGCTTTTTCAAGACGAATAAAGGAGCGGTAAGTTATGGCGGTTCAATCAGTTTTGAAGATGGGAAACCCTCAGTTGCTAGAGGTGTCAGAGCCGATAGCACAAAGCGAGATGAAAAATCTCGACGCTTTGGTTGCGGACATGATCGATACGATGAATTCATTAGATGGGGCTGGGCTGGCTGCCCCGCAAATCGGCATCATGAAACGGGTCATCATTTTTGGCTTCGAGTTTAATACGCGATATCCTCAGGTAGAGCCAATCCCCTTCACTGTTCTGGTCAATCCCAAAATCGAGATCTTGAACGATTTGGTTGAGGAGGGCTGGGAAGGTTGTCTGAGTGTGCCAGGCATGCGCGGCTTAGTGACAAGGCATTCGCAAGTACGCTATACGGGACTTGATCAATATGGCGCAACAATTGACCGAACAGTCAGCGGTTTCCATGCGCGGGTGGTGCAACATGAATGCGACCACTTGGACGGAATCTTGTATCCGATGCGAGTCGAAGATATGCGAAACTTTGGCTTTGAGCAGGAATTGACACGCATCTACGATCTCCCGCCAGATGATTAGCGGCTTTGTTGCTCTAAAGCGTATCCGAATTCGGCGTTATTGCGTCTAGAACACGATGCACGGACGTTGCGCGTTGTTCAATCGTTTTCAAATCATGCTTTAATATGATTGATGATTCGGCTTCGTTGAGACGAATTTCGCCAGGGTAGGAATCGAGTAGCTCAACTAAGCCGGCGGCATTGATGTTGGCATTGGATTCGAATCGAATGCTTCCATTCTTCTCGCCGATAGTCAGTTTTCTGATGCCTAATCTAGCGGACCGCTGCTTGATTTTCGCGACCTCGAACAATCTTTTTGCTGTTTCGGGCGGTTTGCCGAATCGGTCTCGAAGTTCGCTTTCCAGATCTTCGATTTCGGCAATGCTGCTGGCGGCAGCCAATCGCTTGTAAATTGACAAGCGCAAATTGACATCGTAAATCCAATCTTCGGGAAATAGCGCTGAGGCATTCAAACTGACCTCGCTTGCAACAGTAGTGGAAATTGCGGTCGTTGCGGTTGCGGTTCGGCCTGACTTTTGCAAGCTCTTGACTGCTTCGTTAAGGTATTCGCTGTAAAGCGAAAATCCCACATCGTGCATCGCTCCGCTTTGCGAATCACCAAGCAGCGTGCCGGCACCCCTGATTTCAAGATCATGGGAGGCGATGACAAAGCCGATGCCAAGCTGATCAAATGATTCGATGGCTTCAAGCCGCAATCTGGAGTTGTTTTTAAGACCCGCAAAATCATTCACCAGCAAATAGGCGTAGGCTTGGTGATGCGAGCGTCCGACCCGGCCCCGCAGCTGGTGCAGTTGCGCCAGACCGAAGCGTGCGGCATTGTTGATCAGGATCGTGTTCGCGGTGGGTATGTCGATCCCGCTTTCGATAATGGTCGAGCAGACAAGGATATCGAATTTCTGCATGTAGAAATCTCGCATGACGCTCGAAAGCTCGCGCTTGCGCATCTGTCCGTGCGCAATATCGATTCGCGCTTCCGGGACGATTCTCTCCAGTTCCTTGGCGGCAGCGCGGATTGATTTGACGTCATTGTGCAAGTAGAAAATCTGTCCTCCGCGACCAAGCTCACGCATGCATGCCTCGCGAATCAAGCCGGCCGACCACTGGCGCAGGAAAGTACGAACCGATAGGCGGCTGTCCGGTGGCGTCGCGACGATTGAAATATCGCGAATCGCGTTAAGGGCCATGCTCAAGGTGCGAGGGATGGGCGTAGCTGTCAGGGTCAGCACATCGACTCCTGTCCTCAGTTTTTTCAGATACTCTTTATGCCGAACTCCAAAGCGGTGTTCTTCGTCAATGACCACTAATCCGAGATTCTTGAACCTTATGTCTTGCTGCAGGAGGCGATGTGTACCAATGACAATATCAACCTTGCCGTTTCGCAGACCCTGTACAGCATCTGCTGCGGAGGACTTGGCACGCAGTCTAGAGAGCAGTTCGATTGCCACTGAGCATTCGGCAAACCGTTCAGAGAAGACATCGAAATGCTGCTGAGCAAGCAAGGTTGTCGGAGTAACAACTGCGACCTGTTGCCCGCTCGAAACGCAAACAAATGCGGCGCGAATGGCGACTTCGGTCTTTCCAAACCCGACATCTCCACAAACAAGTCGATCCATCGGACGCGTGGACCGGAGGTCCGACAGCACCGCCTTGACCGCGGCATCCTGATCAACGGTCAATTCATGCGGGAATCGTGTGTTGAACTCGGAATAGTCGCTATCAGCCACTGCGCACGGCACACTCTCGAAACTATCGCGGAGCGATTGAGTTTCAATCAATTCTGCTGCAACATCGAATGCCTGTTCTTTAGCTTTTCTCTTTGCATTTGCCCACTTTTTCGAACTTAGCGAATGAAGCGGGATATCCTCGGTATCGCCGGCCACATAGCGGTTGATCAAATCGAGCGAGTAGACAGGCACGTAAAGCGTATCGGTGCCAGCATATTTGATGGCTAGAAATTCACTTGTGTGGCCATTGATTTTTAGCGACTTCAACCCCTGAAATCGACCTATGCCATAGCTGTCATGAACCACGGCATCGCCAGGCTGCAATTCTTCGAGGGAGGAAATGATGCTGTCGGGTGTCCGCGCTCTCCAGCGAGACCGGTGTTCCCTAACTTGGCTGCGTCTGCCGTGAATTTCGTTATTTGAGATCGCGGAGATTTGTTCGCTCGGCAAATTGAGTCCGCATACCATGTCGGCATTCACTGTGAAAATGCCCGAGGATTCGTCCTCGGTATATTCTTGCCATGAGTCGACTCGCTTAAATGCTATTCGAGATCGGGACAGCTGGTTTTCGACAGCATTGAGATGGGCAAGGCTGTCAATCGCAATCAGAGTTTTGATTGCGCCGTTAGCAAGATGGCCAAGCAACGCCTGATAGGGATTCTGCGAGGCAGGTTCGATGGCTGCATCAAGTGGCGGTAGCGAATCAAAGACACAATCGGCGTGCTGATCATTAGTGTTCAAATGGACCATCGCCCTTCCATTGATTTGCTCGCCTAATTCCTGAGCGTCGAGATACAGCAGTTCTGGGGGAAGCGGGAACCGTAAATGATTTTCGGTGGCCGCCTCATAGCGCGATTGAACCTGATTCCAGAATTCATTTGCACCATCTTCCATTCGTTCGGTTGCGAAGATGACCGCATCTTCTGGAAGGTAGTCGAAGATGGATGACGTATTGTCGAAGAAAAGCGGCAGGTAGAATTCCGAGCCTTCCGGCTTTTGAGCCACGCCAATGTCTCGATAGACCTCGTTCTCTCGCGGATCGCCATCAATGTGTTTTCGCATTCCTTGCCGGAAACGCGCTACGCCGATTTCATCTGTTCTGACTTCACTGCCTGGAAGCATGCGCAGCGATTTTATTTTGCGAATTGAGCGTTGGGTGACGACATCAAAGTAGCGCAGCGTGTCGATAGCATCGTCAAACAGCTCGATCCTGACCGGCAGATCTGACCCGACCGGAAAAACATCGACAATACCGCCTCTTACCGCAAACTCGCCTGGGCTTTCCACTTGCTGTGTCTGGTAGTAGGAAGCGTTTACGAGTCGCTGCTGAAATTGCGCGAATTTGAGCAGCTCGCCAACCTTGAGATTAAATGCAGAGCCGACAATATAGTCCTGTGGAGGGACCCGTTGCATCAGGTTGTCGACTGCAATGACGACAATTGAGCGCACAAGCGTCGGAAGTTGGTGGAGAAGCTCGATTCGCGTTGAAGCGATGTCTGCATGAGGGCTAAAGTCGTCATATGGGAGGCACTCCCAACTTGGAAATATGGTAAGCGGGAATTGTGCGGCGGAGCTGACGAAAAACCGTAGCGATTCGAGCATGGACTCGGCTTCGCGGGCATTGGCGCATACGACAAAGCATGGTTTGCCGCTTTTCGCTGCGTACGACGCGATGGCCAGTGCGCTCGCACTGCCGTAGAGGCCAGACCAGATAATTTTGTGCTGGCTTGCGCCAATTAATGGCGGATTCAAAGCAGAGGGCATTTCCGAAGGTCTTGATCCATTCCTTGGCGATGAGCGGGCAAATGGTGATGCTGCAGGAATTATATTCAAGGGTCGATCGAAGAGTTGATTTGATGGTTCTGCTGATCCGAAAGGAGAATTTGTACGAAATGTGGAAGCCCTGTAAAATTCAGACTTTACAGCAAAACCGGTTTCACTTGTCGGATAAGAGTGGAAAACCCACCAAGGTTGCAGGACTCATGAAAACAGCATCATGCAAGACCGTCGGCAGTTCGCGCAATTTGACCTTGCGCGCCTGCATGATCGTGCTGACGAAGCTGATCAAGTCAATCAAGATCAGAAATCTGGCTTATAGTCTGATGCCGAAACCGGGTAGCAATCGGAAATATCGACAAAGCTAGTTTCAACACTTTCATCCTGTACTGTCTGAAAACATCTCGGTGAGCTGGCTCTGCGCCGATATCTTTTCGCATCAAGCGCAGACTATCTGTGATTGCAGAGTGCTCGGGCATTCACTTCGCGACTCGCGCGAAGATGGATGCTCCCTGCTTGCTGGCCGGCTAACAGAATCCCTATTCTGATTTGGTGGATGATTCGCGTTTGACAATGACTTGTACGTCGAGCGTAGCTTTACCTCCTCCGAATATAACTCCCTTAATGGGAGGCACGTCGCTATAGTCTCGACCGGCGGCAACACGAACGTGCCGGTGGTCGGCTAGTGAGTTGTTGGTCGGGTCAATGCCTACCCAGCCGAGATCGGGCAGGAGAAACTCGGCCCATGCGTGACTTTCACCGGATGGAGTCTGCTCGCCGGACGCGCCTTCAAGATGCAAGTAGCCCGATACGTAGCGGCTGGGGATCCCCCAGTTTCTGCCAATCGATAGTAGAACATGGCTGTAGTCCTGACACACGCCGCAACAAGAACCGAGAATCTCCTCGATTGGAGAGTCAACAGTCGTGCTGCCGGGCGCGTAGTTGAAAAGGCTGTTGATCCTGCTTGATGCTTCTAGAATTGAAGTCAGCGGATCGCTTGTTTGCACGATGTTGTTTTGGCTGCAGAACCGATCGAGCAGTTCGCAATTGTAAACATAGGCGCTGGGGGCCAGAAAGTGCCAGTTTTCAACCACAGTGGCGTGATTCGATAATTCTTCCCAGGCATCGACAGCAAGTGCGCTTGGTATCGTCGGCTGACCGACGGTCGAAACCTCGGAAGTAGAGCGTACAGTAAGTTCCCGGTGGGCTTTGAAGTTGCTGCAGACATGACCCGTATTGCCCAGAAAATTAGTAAACGCAACAATCGCTGCCGTCGGCTCAAGCTCCAATTTAAATGACAGAAGTTGCTGGTTCACATCTTCGCGAGGCTGAAGCCACACGCACGAAATGCATCGCTCGACCTGGCGGGTGTGACGAAATCGTGAAGTGTGCTCGATGTGATATTGATGCGGCTGTGCAGCAATCATGCCGGTAGAGCGCTTTCCACATCATAATCAAAGTGAGCCGCGACGATCTCGTCATGCAGCTCGCGACAGTCATGGGCAATTTCACTTAGCATTTGACACGCTTTGCTGTCCTTGGCCTTGCACTTGCTCCATTGCTGGTCCAGCTTGCTGCGCAGAAGCTGGTTGGCTTGCTTCGCGTTCTGCAAAGGCATGCCCTCCGATACGCTTTCAAGCGCTGTTTCAATCTGTAGCAATGAATAGTAGATCGAATGTGAAAGTAGTGGGTCACTTACAAGTAAATCAATAACGTTTTTTGGTTTGTAAGCTAGAGAATGAAGCCTGTGATACGCGACGCGCGCTTCGCAAATCTCCAGCAATGAGCGCCAATAGGGCTCGTTGTTTTTGCGATTCGATGGAAATGTCATCAGGTGAACATTCACCAAAGATGCGATCAGTTGAGATCGCTCAACGAATTTGCCCAGCTGCATAAAATGCCACCCATGATCCCGGTAGCATGCGTTATCGTTGATGCCGGAAATCGTTTGCAGCATTTCGCTGGTGCGGCGATAGAATTCGCGTGGCTGATCATTCCATATCATGCCGATGCGAAGATCGGCGATGCCAAGATACGCCCCGTTCAGGCATGACCACAAATTGCCGCCGATAACGTTGCGCACCTGTCTCGCATTTTCGCGAGCCGAACCAATGCAGCTATGGATGGAATTGGGGTTTGTCGGCTCAAATGTCCAGTCGTCAGCAAGCGTGAAAGAGTCGATCAGCATGAAATCTTCATCGTCGTTGCCGGATCCGATTTCCCCGCCGAACGGCTGCCTGCCGAGCGCCTGATATATTCTTCGCCAGTTGGCATCGATTTCCTCGATCGTGCTGTCTTCGAACGCCTCGAATTGGGAAGAGAGCAGGCGGCATAAGTAGCGCGCGCGCTCCAAATAGCGGCTCATCCAGTAGAGTCCTTGCGCGCTTCGGGACAGCATGGCTCTATTTCGGCAAGACCCAGAGATCTTTCCCGCCACCGCCTTGGCTGGAGTTTACCACTAGCGAACCCGGCTTTAAGGCGACTCGGCAGAACGCTCCAGGAACAAGCCTGGTTTCCTTTCCGTTAAGTACGAATGTGCGAAGATCCACGTGTCGGGGGGCGGCCCCGACCTCGGAGAGGCAAGGGGACCGGGAAAGATCGAGTGTCGGCTGGGCGATATAGTTGGCAGGATCTTCCCTTACTTTAGCGGCATAGTTCGATCGCTCCTGAGTAGTTGCTTGCGGTCCTACCATCATGCCGTAGCCGCCAGATCCTCCGACGACCTTAACAACCAGCTTGTCAAGATTGTCGAGCACGTATTCAAGATGATCCGGCCGGCGGCAAAGATAGGTCTGAACATTTGCCAACAAGGGCTCTTCTGATAGGTAGTAGCGAATGATGTCGGGCATGTAGGCGTAGACGCTCTTATCGTCAGCGACACCGGTGCCAATTGCATTGGCGATCATCACATTGCCAAGCTGATAGGCATTGAATAGACCAGGAACGCCGATCAGCGAATCGGGGCGAAACGCCAGCGGATCGATATAGTCATCGTCAATGCGCCGATAGATAACGTCGACTTGTCGCAAACCGCTGGTCGTTCGCATATAGATGCAGCCATTATGTGCGATCAAATCTTGCCCTTGCACTAGCTCGACTCCCATTTCTCTGGCGAGAAACATATGTTCGTAGAACGCTGAGTTGTAAACTCCTGGCGTAAGCAGCACAATGCAAGGGTCGGAATTGCCCGATGGCGCCAGTTCTGCAAGCGTTTGCCGAAGGATTTTGCCATAGTTTTCGATGCTCCGAACCTTGCAGCGTCGATACAGATTGCGCAGGCTGGTCTTGACAGCTTGGCGATTCGCGATCATGTAGGAGACGCCCGAAGGAACGCGAAGATTGTCTTCCAGAACCATGAAGCCGTCGTTGGTTCGAACCATATCGGTTCCGCAAATGGAAACATAAGCTCCTTGAGATGGATTAACCTCGCTCATTTCCGGCCGATAGTGAGGGCAGTCAAGAACTAGATCGACCGGCAGCACGTTGTCGGCCAGTATTTTCTTGGCGCCGTAGACATCACCAAGAAACAGATTCACTGCGCGCAATCGCTGGCGCAGTCCGTCCTCAAGCAGTCGCCATTCTTGCGCATCGATAATGCGAGGAAGGAAATCGATTGGAATGATGCGCTCCTGACTGCCTTCCTCGCCATATACAGCGAATGTGACACCTTCATGCAGAAAAGATCGCTCGGCGCGCTCTTGCATGCCGGAAATGTCGTCTAGGGACAGGTCATTCAGTACTTTCCAGAGTTTGACGTAGTGGTCGCGCGGCACACCTTTGGCAGCAAACATCTCGTCAAAGTACCGGTCGCTCAATTCGTATTGTGCGAACAGGCTTTGCTGGCCTGAGGTCGAAACATCTTTCAGATTGACATTCACGAAATTAACTCCAGGTATCGCCGACTAACATGCAATCGACAGATCCCCGATTCTTGCTGGCTTCGGCTGATGCAGGTGGTCTGCGTATTCTTTTGGAAGTAGCATAACTGCAAGTTTTTTTTACGTCAATTGCAATGATGAAATCAGATGATCGCAATTGACAGGCCAGTAAATAGATTCAGAACTTTTACAGCCTAATAATCGGCTGATTGAATTTGCGCTCGTTGTTGACCGGAGCCGCCTGAGGTTGCAGTCCTGCATGCGTCAGTAGCTGACTGGCGTGTGGTTGAATCCTTGCAAATTTGCGACCGTCTCGATTCCGCCGAGTTGCGCGACCCGATCTTCCTGATCTTGCTCGCACTTTTTTGCGATCAGTTCCGGGTCGAGAATCTGCTTCAGGAGCTTGCACATGCGGCTTTCGCGCGACGCTTGCGCTTCGTTTTTCGAGTAGTCTTGAATTTCATCAGGGTCTTCGTTCAAGTTGAACAGCTGTGATCGATTTTGCTTCGCATAGTAGACATATTTCCACTCGCGATGGCGCACCATGTAGAAGCTGACTGGCGTTCCTCCGTCGTGATATTGCGAGATGATGAACCGATCAGGGTCGGGTTGCTTCGCAACCTTCTGCAACGCTTGCCCGCGCCAGCTGCCATTGCCATAGCTGTGACTGATGGCCATAGCATGCTCTATGGTCGGCGCAATGTCGGTTAAAGTTGCCGGTGTATCGGCAACGGCATGCTTGAAACCTGGTCCTGCCGCGATAAGTGGAATGCCGACAGCACGTTCGTACATGACCGATTTGGTCCAAAAACCCAAATGCCCGAGCATTTCACCATGGTCGGAAGTGTAGAGGATGAGGGTTTCGTTGCTGCACCCGGAATCTTCGAGAGCTTGAAGGACTTGACCGATGTTGTAGTCCAAAAAACTCACTAGCCCGTAATAGCAGCGTTGCGCCTCGATTCGCAAGGCATCGTCGAAGTAGTCATCATAGTTCCAAAATTTTCGTATTTGCTTGATAATCGGGTGCTTTGTCGATTCGGCATCCTCAAAGCGTGTCTGCCGGGGGAAATCCTGTCCCGAATATAAATCATAGAATGAACCAGGTGCGCTCAACGGGTAGTGAGGACTGACGAAAGAGACGAAAAGAGCCCATCGATTGTTCTTGATGCGCTTTGGATATGTACGTAGCCAATCGCAGGCTGCAGCCGTGATGTGGCGGTCATATTGGGTATATTCACTTTCGCTTTTTTTAACCCCTTGCGCGAGTTCTTTCGATTCGTCGAATGGGGGCAGCGGGTTTCGAAGCAGCGCCTGCGGCCAGCCAAGTCCGCCATTAGCCGCGTGCATCGGCGCAATCTCTTCCGTAAAGCCGTTGTCGTTTTCACTTGAGCGAAAATGGAGCTTGCCGAATGAAATCACCGTATGTCCGCGGTCTCGTACGCGGTGCATCCAGCTTTCGGTCTGTCCATGGTAAGGTTGCGCAGATGACCAGCAGCGGGTTTCATGAACCTGCAAGCCGGTGGCGAGACTGGCTCGGGCGGGTACGCAAATCGGCGAAGGCGAATATGCGCGGGCGAATGTCGAACCGCGCTGTGCGAGACGGTCTATTGCCGGCGTTTGGATGCCGGAGTCCCCGTAGCATCCTGCGAATGGCCGAGCATGCTCGTCAGAGCACAGTACAATAATGTTCGGGATGTTCAAATGCTTGGCGGTGATCTGGTTTGCATCTCAGCCTTGGAGAATTTTTTAACAGCAACTATTTTATTTTGGCATCGTAGCCGATGAATACTGAAATTCAAGCCTCGAAGACCCTAGGATACTGGGCATTGATACCGGCTGCCGGAATTGGCAGCCGCATGGGCATAAAGACGCCTAAGCAGTTTCTTGATCTGGGCGGCCAGATGATGATTGAGCGAGTCGTAGGCACGTTCGCTTCCCATCCCAGAATTGATGGCGTTGTTGTCGGATTGTCGCCCAACAGCGATACGGCAGAAGCGGCCAAGGCAATTGAGTCGAAAGTTTTTGGCATTTTCGAAGGTGGTGACACCAGAGCGAGCACTGTGCTGAATGGGCTGCAGCATTTGATCGAACGTGATGTCTCTCAAGCAGACTGGGTTTTAGTGCACGATTCGAATCGTCCATTCCTGCGGCACGAAGATATCGACTTTTTGCTGGACAGTGTGGAGGATGATCAAAACGGCGCTGTCATGTGTGCGCCTGTCTACGACACCGTGAAGCAGTCGGATCGAGGGAGAATCGAAAAGACGCTGCCGCGCGGCAACATCTTTCGTGCACAGACACCGCAGATGTTCAAGGTCGGAATCCTAAAGCAAGCGTTGCGCAAGTCGGAACAGAGCGGTATTCAAGTTTCGGATGAGTCGCAGGCGATTGAAGTGATCGGCATGTCTCCGAAGATTGTTATCGGACCGCCAAGAAATATCAAGATAACCACTGCGGACGACTGGCTGATTGCGAAAGCCTTGCTTTCAGCCGGTTAAAAGGTTCAAACAGGTTGCGGCATTAAAATGTATCGGACAGGAATCGGAGTTGACGCTCACAGGCTGGTTGAAAATCGGCGACTGGTGATTGGTGGAGTAGAAATCCTCTACGAAAAGGGACTTGCGGGGCACTCGGATGCGGATGTCCTGATTCATGCCGTGATCGATGCGCTGCTTGGCGCGGCGGGCCTTGGCGATATCGGCGGACTGTTCCCCGATACGGACAGCAGTTTCAAGGACATCGACAGCCGTGTCTTGTTGCGCAAGGTTGTGTCGCTACTTCAGGATCATGGCTGCAAAGTCGCCAATGTCGACGCTACAGTCGTCGCGCAGCAGCCGAAGATGGGGCCTCATATCCAGGCCATGAAAGAAAATATCGCTTCTGACCTAAACGTGCCCGCCAATCTGGTCAATGTCAAGGCTACGACCACTGAATATATGGGCTTTACAGGCCGTGAGGAGGGGATCGCTGCGTTCGCGGTATGCTCGATTTCAAGTACTGCCTGAACGCACAGCAGATACGCTTGAACGGGCGATGAGTTCAGCGTCGTCGCTGCGGCTTGAGCAACACGCAAGTCGCTCCGCCGCCGCCATCGGACTGCGGGGCTCTGCAATATCCAAGCACGTGCTGGGATTGAAAGAGCACCTTGTATGTCAGGTTTTTCAATTTTGGAATGCCATCTTTAGACTGCAACCCTTTGCCATGCACGATCCGAATACAGTGATTGCGTGTGGTCAGCGATTCGCTGATAAACTCCGATATCCGCTTTTCTGCCTGAGCAACGGTATGACCATGCAGATCAATATAGTCCTCTATCGTGAATTTGCCGCGTTGCAGTTTCCTGAAGTCTTTCACCGACAGACCTTCCTTTCGGCATGATTCGTTGGCGGTGATGTCGTGCAACGACGATTCTGGCGAGGTGGCTAGCAACTCGCTCATAACTTGCCGGTCATCTTCAATTTGTCGGCTGTGAACAAAAATCGGTTTGAGGTGTTTAACCGATGCTCGCGCCACATGACGAATCGGTTTGACACCAGCCCTTTCCATTTCACTTTTAAAAACCTCCGATGCTTCGCTATCGGGAAATTTCGGACGAGTACTCACAGATTTGATTGATTTTCTAGAAATTTCTGGGCATCCAGCGCGGCCATGCACCCGGTGCCGGCGGAAGTCACTGCTTGTCGGTAGACATGATCTGCGACATCGCCGGCTGCGAATATGCCGGCTACACTGGTTGCAGTCGCATTGCCGTTTAATCCGCCTGCAACCTCGATATAGCCATCATGCATTTTGAGCTTGCCTTTGAAAACTTTGGTATTTGGGGTATGGCCGATTGCGATGAAAACGCCATGCACGTCGATTGCGATGGTTTGGCCGGTGTTAACGTGCTTGACGTTGGCGCCCGTTACTCCCGCATCTTCGCCTGTGATTTCGTCTAGCACGTGCTCCCAAAGTATGCGGATGTTTCCGCCTTTTGCCTCACTGCGACTGAATAGCTTGTCTTGAAGGATGGCTTCTGCACGCAGTTTATCGCGGCGGTGGATTAAGGTGACGGTCTTTGCAATGTTCGAGAGGTAGAGCGCTTCTTCGACTGCGGTATTGCCACCTCCAATAACTGCGACATCCTGATTGCGATAGAAAAAACCGTCGCAAGTCGCGCATGCCGAGACGCCTTTGCCCATGAATTTTTCTTCGGACTTAAGTCCGAGATATCTCGCCGATGCACCAGTTGCAATAATCAAGCTATCGCATGTATAGGTTGAGGATTGCCCAACGATTTCGAATGGTCTGCGGTCAAACGATACTTGATCGATATGGTCAAAGATGATTTTTGTATCGAATCTGGCCGCATGCAGTTCCATTCTGTTCATGAGGTCTGGGCCTTGCACGCCTCTTTCATCTCCAGGCCAGTTGTCGACATCTGTTGTCTTGGAAAGCTGTCCCCCTTTTTCGATGCCTGTAATCAGGACGGGGGAGAGATTCGATCGAGCGGCATAGACAGCTGCCGTGTAGCCTGCCGGACCCGATCCAAGAATAAGCAATTTGCAGTGTTCAGCCATGGCAAGTTTGTAGCGTGTGCCAAAAAATATGCTCGTAAAGTTGCTGAACGGTACCGCTAGTTTTGTACGCTTTAGGGCGATAGTGCACTGCGCAACTGGCTTTAGACCGGCAACGAAAAAGCCGACTGCATGAATTATATATTTGATCGGTTGTGGATAATCGAGTAATCCAAGTGCGGTGAAAGACGATTGGTGAATGCTGTCGGCTAGTCCTAAGTTCTGTGTCTGATTTCAGCTGCAAAATTTTGATTATAAAAGTGGACAAACCCGGGCAAAGAACTGCATCGAAGTTCTTTCAATATCAATGATTTGCGATTTTAGTTCTTTATGAACACTCTAGCCCCGCCGCGGCGGGTCCACCAACCTCGTAGAAGCGCCAACTTTCGGCATTCAATAATATCAATCACTTATGAATTTAGTTTCTACAAAGGGTCTGGGGGCGAGCAGATACCTTACATATGTATTTCGAAGATTTAGCCGTATGAGCCCATTCGAATCGATTTCATAGCTGTATTTCATCCCGTTGCCATTGAAGATTTGTTTTCCAATATATGACTTTTCTGGCAGATGCTAAACATCAGTATTTGCAGCCTTAAACATGACGTAAAAATCAACCAAGCAGTTTCGCTAAGGTTTGCCCTCTATTTTCGATGCCGGCGAAACAATGGAACACTTGTCAAGTAGATAATACAACATACTGATTTCGCTTGATTAAATTGATCGGATTTAAGATAATACGATCAAGGTTGATCTTAAATCATTATTGCGGAAATTTACCCGAGTCGCCATTCGTGTGAATGCTGCTTTCATTCATCAAGCGGGCCTCGCCTCTGTGAATCATTCGGTAGATGTCATATTTCTTCTTTTTCGGCAGTGCGAATTCAATTTGAGCAAAATTGCTTTTCGGTTGAACTAATGGCTTGCAAGCAATCAAAACTTTAGTACGGCTAAAGCGCTCTGATAATCAGCCAAATAGCTGGAAATATTTCCAAGAGCCAGAATTCATTCAATGAAATATCCAAGCATAAGCTATTCCTTGCCGCGCGCCCGAATCGACATGGCGATGGTCATTGTTTTGGCGGCATCTTTGACAATGTTCGCGATTCTGGCTACCTACTCCGCAAGCGACCCAGGCTGGACGCATTCGGGTTCATCTCCTGAAGTGATGAATATCGGAGGCGTGGCAGGGGCCTACATAGCAGACATCGGGTATTCACTGTTTGGTTCCATGGCATTTTTCATTCCGATTTGCTTCGGTATGTTCGGTTGGAAGTATCTTTATCGCTGGAAACGCAACGACAAAGACCAGCTGCTCGCACCAATGATTTTTCTTGCTGGTTTTTTTCTGACCTTGATTGGCGGGTGCGGGTTTGAAAACATCTATGGGCTGAGATTTAGTACCCATTTGTCCAGCCCGTCCGGTGGCGTGCTCGGCGGCGTGATCACCCAGAGCTTGTCGAATTATTTGCCGTGGCAAGTCCTAGTGTCCATGTTCTTGTCGATGTCGATTGCCGGAACGATGCTCATTGGCTTGCCTTGGATGAGAATTTCGGAGCTCGTGGGCAAATTCCTTTTCGCGATGGGTGGAGCGATGTTTCGCAAATGGCCCGACAGACGAAAACGGATGGCCAAACCTTCCGAACTCGAGATGTCGGATGCCGGAAAAACTGCCACTTCAAAAAAATCATCGAACAATTTGCGCGACAAGTTGCCGAAGTCAAAAAAGAAGAGACGAAAGCTTAACATAGCCGAACGTAATGAGCCCGAACTCGGTTCCCTCGGTGTTGGGGTAGACGATGCGCCTTCGGGCATGAGCTCTCAAACCGCAACCCCAACTCTCAAATTTGCAGCTGAAGAAAAACCTAAAGCTGCCCCGCAGCCGAAGGCTAAGCGTTCAATTCGTGGCAAGTTGCCAGAAATTGCATTGCTTGATGCTCCAGAAGTATCACAAAATGCCTACTCTGAAGAGGATATCGAGAAGATGTCCCAGCGGGTAGAGCAAATGCTTGAGGATTTCGGGGTCGAGGTGAGAGTCGACAACGCGCGCCCTGGGCCGGTCATCACGCAACTGGAAGTCGAGCCCGCGCCCGGCATCAAGGCAAGTCAAATCGTAAACCTGTCCAGAGATCTTGCCCGGTCGCTATCGGTATCGAGTGTTCGAGTGGTCGATAACATTCCCGGCAGTTCCCATGTCGGCATTGAAGTTCCAAACCGTACCCGCGAAACGGTCCGGCTGTTTGATGGCCTGCAATCAAGACAATACAAAAGCAGTGCCTCGCCCTTGACGGTAGTCCTCGGCAAGGACATTCGCGGAGGTACCGTCGTGTCGAGCCTTGCAAAAATGCCTCATCTGCTGATTGCCGGAACAACCGGGGCGGGCAAATCGGTTTGTCTGAATGCGATTCTATTGAGTTTCTTGTACAAGTCGACTCCTGATAGCCTCAGGCTGATCATGGTTGACCCGAAAATGCTGGAATTTTCCGTCTATGAGGGAATTCCCCATTTGCTTACGCCGGTCATTACCGATATGGAGAAGACCGAAAACGCGCTGCGCTGGTGCATACAGGAAATGGAGTTGCGCTATGAGCTCATGTCAAAGTTTAAGGTGCGCAACCTAGACGGTTTCAATGATCTGGTGCGCGATTCCGAACCGATTCCGCATCCGTCATTTGAGGATGCGGATGAACCGGTCTACTTGACAGAGTTGCCGTTCATCGTTGTAGTCATCGACGAGTTGGCGGATCTGATCATGGTTATGGGGCGAAAGGCCGAAGATTTGATTATCCGCATTGCGCAACGTGCCCGCGCTGCCGGCATCCATCTGATCGTTGCAACACAGCGACCGTCGACAGATGTCATTAAAGGCCTGCTCAAAGCCAATATCCCCACCCGTATCGGGTTTAAGGTTGCGTCGAATGCCGATTCTCGTACCATTTTGGACCAGCCGGGTGCCGAAACTTTGCTGGGACAGGGGGATATGCTGTTTATCGCACCTGGCACTAGCGATGTTGCGCGAGTTCACGGCGCATTCGTTTCGGATGATGAGGTCAAGCGGGTTGTAGATCACTGGAAGAGCGTTGATATGCCGCAGTATGTGGAAGATGTTGTCGTCAATAAGGCTGCGAACTCAAGCGATTCAGGATTTTCCGGCAATGACACTGGTGGCGAAGGCGACGAGTTCTACGATAAAGCTGTGGACTATGTGATTCGGCAGCGCCGTCCGACAATTTCTTCCGTCCAGCGTCAGTTTCGCATCGGCTACAATCGTGCCGCCAGAATCATTGAGGCGATGGAGGTTGCCGGAGTGGTTACTCCTGCCGATTCGACAGGCAAGCGCGAAGTGCTGGTTCCTCCACCGCAGGATTAGACATGGTTGCAAAATTTTCTCATCCCCTTAATGCTCTCGCAGCTGGCTTTGCTTTGCTGGGAGCGATTGAGGCATCAGTCGCGTTCGGATCTACTGCAACAGAGCGCATGGTGCGCTTTTTCAAAGAAGATACTACAATGTTCGCAGAATTTAGCCAGGTGGTTCTTGACGAGGGGCTTCATGTGGTGGAAGAGAGTGCCGGCCTAGTGTGGATCCAGCGTCCCAATCTGTTTCGCTGGGAATATGTCAGTCCGTTCATGCAGACCATCGTAAGCGATGGCAAGACGACCTGGATCCATGATGTCGAACTTGATCAAGTTACGGTCAGCGATGCGGAAAGTTTTGTCGGTCAGACGCCTGCGGAGATTCTCTCCGGCATGGGCACCATCGAACAGAAGTACGATGTCGGCGACCTGGGCAGGCAAGGACGCTTGCTGTGGGTTTCGATTGAGCCCAAAGATAAAAGTGAATCGCAGTTTGACGAGATGCGCATGGCGTTCGGCCAGCACCATCTTGAAATCGTCGAGATGATCGATGCGCTGGGCAATACCACCCGAATCAAGATGAACGATGTCTTGAAGAATCCGGATTTGAATGCAAAAACATTCGAGTTTGAAATCCCAGAAGGAGTCGATGTCGTTCAAGCGCAGTAGCCGCTTCGCGACATGCAGTTCATGCGGTGTCGA
The DNA here is from genome assembly GCA_965214875.1 of Arenicellales bacterium. Lineage (GTDB taxonomy): Bacteria > Pseudomonadota > Gammaproteobacteria > Arenicellales > JAJDZL01 > CBDAUN01. Next base: position 1,144,942 of record OZ243980.1, read on the forward strand.
ACACGCCCATAGTCCGAAATGACGCAAGCCCAGTGTGAGTGGGGACCAAAATAAATTCATCCCGCTGGCAGAGTCATTGCGCCCTGAAAGCGTGTCCGCTGTAATCGGGCAGGAAGATTTACTGGCACCTGGCAAGCCGCTAAGCGAATCGATTGCCGCCGGCATCGCGCACTCCATGGTGCTATGGGGTCCGCCGGGTTCCGGCAAGACAACTCTTGCTAGGATCATCACGCAATCGTTTGATGCGGAGATGTTCACGCTTTCCGCTGTTGCAAGCGGCGTGAAGGACATTAGGGATGCGGTCGACAAGGCGCAGCGAGCAAGACAAGCTAACCGCAGGGCGGTTCTTTTCGTCGACGAGGTGCATCGATTCAACAAATCTCAGCAAGATGCCTTTTTGCCGTACATCGAGAGCGGTGTGCTAATATTTATCGGAGCGACCACCGAGAATCCGGCATTTGAACTTAACAGCGCGCTTTTGTCGCGCCTTAAGGTCTACGTATTGCGACAGCTTTCGCAAGAAGATCTGATTCGTGTCCTTGAACGTGCATTGGCAAGCGAAGCGGCGGCTTTGCCGAACAGTGTTAGTGTTACCGATGAGGCAAAGCGGGTATTTGCCGAATCGGCGGCCGGCGATGCCAGAAGGGCGTTGAACTACCTTGAGATTGCAGCAAGCATAGCCGGCGGCGAGATTGAGATCGATGCCAAAATGGCCGCCTCGGTTGCCGGTCTGCCGCAAGCCAGATTCGACAAGCGCGGCGATGTTTTCTACGAGCAGATATCCGCTTTGCATAAGTCGGTTCGCGGTTCCGACCCGGATGCGGCGCTTTATTGGCTATCGCGCATGCTGGAAGGCGGTTGCGACCCGATATTCATTGCTCGTCGTGTCACCCGGATCGCAAGCGAGGATATCGGCAATGCGGATCCGCGCGCTTTGGAAGTCGCATTGGCGGCCTGGGATGCCTATCGGCGTCTTGGTAGCCCGGAAGGGGAACTTGCGATTGCCCAGGCTGTCGTCTACATGGCATGTACACCGAAAAGCAATGCAGTCTACAAGGCGTTCAATTCGGCTGTTGCCGATGCCAAGACAAAAGGCGATTTGCAAGTGCCGATGAGGCTTCGAAATGCGCCGACACGTTTGCAAAAGGAGATGGGGTATGGAAAAGGATACCGTTATGCACATGACGAGCCGGACGGTTTTGCATCAGGAGAAACATATTTTCCAGACGAAATGGTGCCTGCTCGATACTACGAGCCGGTTGACCGAGGAATCGAGAAAAGAATTGCTGAGCATATGAAAATTTTGAATAGTGGCTCAGTTTGAACATTGCAGAACCTGACTGCAGGGAAGCGACTCAGAAGCCTTTTCCTGCCGGAATTCTGGACTTCCATACGGATCTGGCAGATGCCTCCACAGGCCGGAGAAGCCATGCGGTGTCGGCCGGCCTTGGCACCGTCAGTTCGTCGGGCATCCCCATTCGGTTCTTGTCTCGGGGTGGAGAATGTACTTGTAGCCGTTGCCGTCGTTCCACCGCCACTGGCCCGATGGGTTTCTTGCCCCGCACAGGCAAGTCTGTCTCTGGGCCTGCGTGCCGCCGATGGCATAGCACCCGCCCGCCGTCCCGGAGTGGCCGATATCGCCGTAGTGGGCGAGAGGCCGGTTTGGATCGACCGCCGTCCGGAAGCAGAGCCTTGCAAGAGCGCTATTGTTGCTCCAACTTTCGCTACTGGTAGTTGAGTAAAGAACGATGACATAGTGCGTATTCTGCTTCAGGCCGGTGAAGGTATGGCTACCTGCCGCCAGGGGGGCCAGATTTGTAACAGTACCGAGTCTTTGGGAAGATATTAGAGATGGTGGCACTCGGTTTTCAGCCACTGCCAGGGAAACCTGGAGAACATTCCCAAGGTTTACTGATATACCGAACAATAAAAAAATGCGCTGTTGTTGAGACCAGGAAATTCCTATGCTGTTATGGGTCGGCGCGGTCGATACAGTTAGTCTATCGGCCCTTATTTCCTGGAGGTTTGTGCAGGTCCCGGTCCCTGTTGCACCCTGAATAATGGACTGGTCCACCTGCGCTATCGCCGGCGCGGCAAGCATCGCTAGCAATAGGAAAGCGGTTAATCTAGCGAGGGGGGGGGGTATAAATTAATATAATCTTTCATTTTTTCTTTCCAGTGAAATGATATATCGGTGATTATATCCATTTCATGCAGAACGGGGTGATTTTCAAACTGGGCCACTACCAAATTTTGCGGAAAAACCATCGGCACCACATCCAGCGAACACCTAGACAAACCAACACGCTGCCGCCGGCAGTGGGGAAGGCAAAAATGCTTGACACGCAATTGCTACGCAATGAATACAAAACGATTGCTGAGAAGTTAAAGCCTCGAGGCTATGATTTTGATGTCAGTTATTTTGAAGATTTGGAGTCGCGGCGCCGAACGATACAGTCGGATACCGAACAAGCCCGCAGTCAGCGCAATCAGATGTCGAAACAAATCGGCAAGCTGAAATCGACCGGGGCAGATGCTTCGCAGCTGCTCGCTGATGTAGAGCGGGTCGGCAATCGCTTAGACGAGTTGGAACGACAGTTCAGCGACATGCAGAGCGAATACCATAGACTTCTTTCAGGCATTCCGAATCTTGCGCATGATTCGGTTCCGATTGGCTCAGATGAAGATGCAAATCTGGAAATCAGGCGGGTAGGTCAGCTCCCCGAGTTCAACTTCAACCCCAAAGATCACATTGCACTTGGCGAGCAAGCCGGCCTGCTTGATTTTGAGCTGGGTGCTAGCCTCGCGGGTTCGAGATTCGTGGTGATGCGTGACGAAATCTCAATGCTGCACCGCGCGATTGCCCAATTCATGCTAGACACCCATGTTAGGGATCATGGATACCGGGAAATGAACGTGCCGTTCATTGTCAATGACGGCGCGCTATATGGGACTGGCCAGTTGCCAAAGTTCGAGGATGACCAGTTCCGACTGGATGATGATCGCAATTTCTATCTGATTCCGACAGCGGAGGTGCCGTTGACGAACTTTGTCAAGGATCGAATTGTAGATGCGGAGCGCTTGCCTATCAAGCTTGTCGCCCATACGCCCTGCTTCCGTCGAGAAGCAGGGTCCTATGGCAAGGATACGCGCGGCATGATCCGCCAGCATCAATTCGAGAAAGTTGAGCTGGTGCATATCGTCGAGCCTGCGTCATCGTATGATGCCCTGGAGGAGCTTCTCGGCAATGCTGAGCGAATCTTGCAGCACCTTGATCTGCCCTACAGAGTGGTTGTGCTGTGTACAGGCGATATGGGTTTTGGCGCTGCCAAGACCTATGACATAGAAGTTTGGCTGCCAGGGCAGAATAAATATCGGGAAATCTCATCTTGCAGCAATTGCGAGGCTTTTCAAGCTCGCCGCATGAGCGCACGGTGGCGCAACCCACAAACGCACCGGCCCGAACCGCTGCACACCCTGAATGGTTCCGGACTCGCTGTCGGAAGGACAATGATTGCAGTGATGGAAAACTACCAGAACGCAGATGGCAGCATCGATGTTCCTGAAGCGCTGCAAAGCTATATGGGCGGCCTCAAGCAAATCGAAAGTCGCGCATAGGCAAGACAGGGTTATTTGCGGCGAGGTTTGCGCTTGGGCATGTAAAGGTCGGTAATCGTGCCTTCTTGCATTTCTGCAGCAAAGCCGATCGTTTCTGAAAGTGTCGGGTGCGGGTGGATGGTCAGCGCCAGATCTTGAGCGTCCGCACCCATTTCGATTGCAAGCATTGCTTCGGCAATCAATTCCCCGGCGTTGGGCCCTGTCATTCCGGCCCCGATAACCCGGTTGGTCGTGGGCTCGAATAGCAGTTTTGTTAATCCTTCGGAGCGGTTCGTGGATAGAGCTCTACCGCTTGCAGCCCAAGGAAAAGAGGATTTTTCGTATTCGACCCCTTTGCGCTTAGCTTCATTTTCAGTAAGGCCCGCCCATGCGATTTCCGGGTCTGTGTAGGCAACCGAGGGTATGATATCGGTATCGAATCCAGCCTTTAGTCCGGCCGCCACTTCAGCTGCCACCTTGCCCTGATGGACTGCCTTGTGAGCAAGCATCGGCTGTCCAACTATATCGCCAATTGCGAAGATGTTGGCGATGTTGGTTCGCATCTGCCGGTCGACCGCGATGAAGCCGTCGTCGCTGACGCGCACTGAAGCGTTTTCTACGCCGATTTTTGCACCGTTCGGCTGGCGCCCGACAGCGACCAAGATATTGTCGAACTGATCCGCGAACTTTTCACCGTTTTTTTCGAACTGCACCGACAGCATATCGGACTCGCAATCGACCGAGGTAACGCGTGTGCCGTGCATAATGCGTTCGTATTTACTCGAAATTCTGCTCTCAAGCGGCTTGACAAGATCGGGGTCGGCTTCAGACACCAATCGATCGAGCACTTCGACAACGGTCACCGACGTACCAAGTTCGTGATAGACGGTTGCAAGTTCCAAGCCGATTATCCCGCCGCCGACCACCAGCATCCGTTTGGGAATTCGCTTCAATTCTAGCGCACTGGTTGAATCGAGGACTCGAGGATCTTCCGGGATGAACGGGAGTTTGGCAGCTTGAGAGCCGGCTGCGATAATCGCTTGGCTGAAATTGACACGGGTCACAGTGTCATCGTGAACAACATTAATCTGGTGCGCAGAGGTGAACTGACCGTATCCTGACACAACTTGCACACCGCGCTTATGCGCTAGTCCTGCCAGTCCGCCGGTTAGCTGGGAGATTACTTTCATCACCCACTTGCGCAACTTTTCTGTATCGATATTGGGTTTCCCAAAGTCGATTCCGCACTCTTTGATTTCATTCGCTTCGGATAAGACTTTAGCGGCGTGCAGAAATGCCTTTGACGGAATGCAGCCGACATTGAGGCAGACTCCGCCTAAAGTCGGATAGCGTTCGATAAGCACAACTTTTTTGCCAAGATCAGCGGCCCTGAAGGCGGCGGTGTAGCCGCCTGGCCCGGATCCCAAAACTGCGATATCGGCATCAATGCTGGCTGGGTCTTGCGCCATGGAATTCAGATTGACCGGATTTGGATTCGTATGAATCCGCTAGAGCAGAATACGCCTTGAGTCTTCGAGCAGTTTGCAAAGGTGTGCCATAAATCGTGCGGCCTCGGCACCGTCAACAACGCGATGATCGTAAGATAGCGAAAGAGGGAGTTTGATCACGGCCCGGTATCCGGCGCTATCGGGCACGAGGACGCTTTGGTGCCGACTGATGCCTAAGATCGCAACTTCGGGTGGATTGATGATTGGTGTGAAGAACCCTCCCCCGATACCGCCCAGGCTTGAAATCGTAAAGCAACCACCTTCGAAATCCGACGGAGTGAGTTTTCCTTCGCGAGCTTTCGCGCCTGCTTCCTGCAATTGCGCTGCAAACTCGCGCACGCCCATATTTTCCACATTCTTGATGACCGGCACAACAAGTCCGTTAGGCGTGTCGACAGCGATGCCTAGATTGAAATACTTTTTCAAGATCAAGGATTCGCCATCTGGTGAGAGCGATGCGTTGAAGGTCGGAAACTCTCTTAGAGTGTGAATGATCGCCTTGCAGATAAACGCCAGAACAGTGATCCGAACTCCTTGGCTCTTTATTTCATGTCCAACCGACTTGCGAAAAGATTCCAATTCGGTGATATCAGCCTCGTCGTGATGGGTGACGTGAGGTATGTCTAGCCAAGACCGGTGCAACCGGCTACCGGTAATGCGCTTGATCTTGGATATTGCGAGTTTTTCAATGTTGCCGAACTGGCTGAAGTCGACTTCTGGAATCGGCGGCGGACCAAAGGCAACTGCGGTTGCTGGCACTTCGCTGACTTGAAGCGCTTCTTTGATGTAGTTCTTTACATCAATTTTGGTGATTCTTCCTTTCGGTCCGGTTCCGCGGATCTTTGCAAGATTGGCTCCTAGTTCTCTGGCGAAGTGACGTACGCTGGGACTCGCATGCGGCTTTGCGCTTTTTGAAATCTCCGCAGGCGGCGGTAGTGAAGGAGGCGGTGAGGGCAGTGGGCCAAAATCCTGCGACGGCTGTGCGATCTGATCTTCTTCATAGATAGTAGCCGCATCGCTTGCCGGTTCGTTTTTTGCGGATGCCGGCACCGCTTGATCGGGCTCGACTACTTGTCCGACTTCGATTCTCAGCAAAGCATCTCCTTTTGATATCTTGTCTCCGACCGAGACGATGATCTCGGCGATCTTGCCTGATGCGACCGATGGTACCTCCATAGTGGCCTTGTCGCTTTCCAGGGTCAGGATAGGATCTTCGACTGCGATGGTGTCGCCTACGTTAACAAGCAATTCGATAATCTCTACATCGGAGAAGTCGCCGATGTCCTGCAGCGTCACCATTTGCGTTCCTTGTTGAGGCGTTTCGTCGGAAGGCTTGACTTGTACTGACGATTCTTCAGCACCCGCTTGCCCATCTGATTGTCCTCCCATGTGCGCATCGGGATGTGCCGATTCGACTCGAAGCAGGGGATCGCCTTGTGATATTTTGTCTCCAACCGCAACCACAACTTCTGAAATCGTGCCGGCCACAAGAGATGGAACCTCCATGGTGGCCTTGTCGCTTTCGAGAGTCAGGATGGGGTCTTCGACTGCGATCGCATCACCGGGTTTAACGAGAATCTCGATAATCTCTACATCGGAGAAGTCGCCGATGTCCTGTAGTGCTACGATTTCGCCTTTGCTCATTTTCTCTACTAATGACTCAAGGAATAACTCATCGTCAAGGGACTTGAAGCGATTATATTCATTATCGTTGATCGGTGAGTTGGTTCCGACGTATTTTCCACGCTATTTTCGACTGCCAAATCCTCTGCGGAAGAGTGTTGAGGTGTTGTGTCGTGCTCGCCCATGATGTACATTATCGGATAATTCGGATAAAACCGACAAGTTGTGGTGAGTGCAGTGATTTCGGGATCTGAAGCGCTGATGCCGCTCACGCAGACGCCCTCAGTGCGTCAAAAGGCGTTCCGGCAGAGGTTGAAAAAACGGTGATGGTCCAATGGCCTCTGTTGAAGCGAACAATCCGCTATGCGCTGACCTTGTCTGCCGACATAGCTGATCAAGTCGACTGAGGCCGACAAGCGAGCCGCCCTTCTGATGCCAAGGCCTGATGGCAACCGCGGCTATCAGCAAAATTCAGCTTCTGGATGTGTTGCATCCTGTGCATGAAGGCGTGGGTACGCCTTGATCAAGTGCTTCATCCTGTGGCGCTTGTATTCAAAGACCGAACAAGATCACAGCTAATCGGCATGCATCGGTCCTTTGCAAATGCGATAATCAGTGCACGTTGCCTGCGAAGCAGGCTGGCGACATAGCTGACCAGTTCTGGAGGAACACTAACATGCATATACTACATCCGAAACGCTGGATTCTTGCAATTGTGGTCGCGCTTGCGTCTACCAACATTGCAGTTGCCGATGAACCGCCCGTGTTTACCGCCGGCTTTGGCGGATATGCCATCAGGGGATACGATGCAGTTGCCTATCACCTTGAGAAAATGCCGGTCAAGGGCAACAACGACTATAAAGCTGAGTGGAATGGCGCGACATGGCGTTTCGCTTCAGCAGAAAATCGCGATATGTTTGTGGAAGATCCAGAAAAGTGGGCGCCTCGCTATGGCGGCTACTGCGCTTGGGCGGTCTCAAACAACTACACCGCAAAAACCGACCCTGATGCATGGTCGATTGTCGATGACAAGCTTTATCTGAACTACAACAAAAGCGTTCGCCAGACTTGGAGTCAAGATCCCGCGGGGAATATCGAGCGTGGCGATGCCAATTGGCCTGGCGTCTTATCGAAATAGCGGCTGAAGCGTGGATCTGGTTGTCGTCTGAGATTTGAGCCGTGCGCTTGGAATCGCATCGCGTTAATGAGGTCCAAGCTCCGATCATTCCGGAAGTTGCCGACTTGATCGAAGCAAACCCTGGAACGATTTCTCTTGGCCAAGGGGTGGTGTATTTTCCGCCCCCTGAGGCTGCGCTAGACGGCGTTGCGCGGTTTGCCAGCATTGCCAACCACCACTATCAACCCGTCGAGGGCATTTCGCAACTTCGCGATGCGATCAGCGCAAAGATCGAGTCGGAAAACCAAATCGATCCGTCTGAGTATGCGATCATTGTGACCGCAGGGAGCAACATGGGCTTTCTCAATGCCGTGCTTGCAATCTGCGACCCGGGCGATGAGGTGATCATTTTGCATCCATGGTATTTCAACCACGAGATGGCGATACGGATCGCCAATTGCGTACCGGTTTCGGTGGCTGTCGACAGCGAGCACCAGCCCATTGTCGGAGCGATCAAACGAGCCATCACGTCTCGAACGCGAGCGGTGGTGACTATTTCGCCCAACAATCCGACTGGCGCGGTATACGATTTTGAGAAGATTCGCACGATCAATCAATTGTGCGAAGAGCGAGATCTCTACCACATCAGCGACGAAGCCTATGAATACTTCGTCTACGACAACGTTGAGCATTACTCGCCTGCATCGGCGGCATCAGCAAGTTTGCATACGATTTCGCTTTTTTCGATGAGTAAGAGTTTTGGATTTGCGAGCTGGCGCATCGGCTATATGCTTGTACCCAAGCACCTGTTTCTAGCGGTGCGAAAGATTCAGGACACCAACCTGATTTGCGCACCTGTCGTCAGCCAATACGCTGCGGTGGAGTGCTTGAAGGGCGGCTTTTCTTATTGCCGCGACAAAATACTTCACATCGGGCTAGCTCGCGACCATCTAGCAAAAGCGCTGAATGAACTCGAAGGAGTGAACTTCAGCAGCCTTGACGGCGCATTCTACGCCTTGATTGAACTTCCTGATACGCGAATGACGGATATGGACATCGTCAAAGTGCTCATTGAACGGTTTGGTGTCGCAGTGATACCGGGCCAAGCATTTGGAATCGAGGATCGGTGTTGCCTACGCGCATCCTACGGTGCGCTTGCGCAGGACATCTGCATGCAAGGGATCGATCGCCTTACAGATGGACTGCGCTTGATCATTTCGTCATAGGATTCCATGATGGATGGATTTGTCTTTCGACGCGATTTGCTTTCTGCAAGCGAGCTGCGGGCGTTTTGCATTAAGAGCGATTTGGCGGGTTTGAAGCAGCTAGGCATTCATTTGCTGCTGATTGCCGCAACCGGCACCTTGGTTTCGATCTCGCTCAATTCGTGGTGGAAATGGCCTGCCTACATCATACATGGCATTGCTCTGGGGTTCATTTTTGCACCGCTTCACGAGTGCATTCACAACACAGCATTTCGCAGTCGCAGAATGAATACGATCATTGCCGCTGTTGCTGGGCTGATTCTGCTATTGCCGGCGAAGTATTTCAGGCTGTTTCATTTTGCGCACCACAAGCATACCAACGACGAACAAAACGATCCAGAGCTTGCCATTGCAAAGCCATCGACGATCTATCAGTACTGCTTGGTCATGACCGGCATCCCTTCCTACTGGATTCCGCAGTTAAAGATGCTTGCGGCGCATGCTGCTGGTCGAGTCGCAGCGCCGTTCATTCCGTCATCGGACCGCAAGAGCATCATTGCTGAGGCGAGGTGGCATGTCGGGTTGTATTTGGCGGCTTTTGGATTTTCTTATGTTTTGGGATCAGCATTCCTGCTTCACTATTGGGTTGTGCCGCTACTGTTCGGGATGGTTTTGCTTCGGGGCTTTTTGCTAGCCGAACATGCCGGTTGCGAGCTAAGCGGCAACATGCTAAGCAATACGCGAACCACGGTTTCGAATTCGCTTTTTCGCTTTCTCAGCTGGAATATGCTCTACCACTGCGAGCATCATGCGTTTCCGTCAGTTCCTTTCCACCAGCTCCCGGCGTTGCATGTGCAAATGAAAAAGCATGTCGCGCATGTCGAAACCGGTTACATCGTATTCCACCGATCTTTTGTTCGTTCGCTGAATTGAGGTGGGGGGGGGTACTGCAACGCGAAAAGTTTTTCGTGAGTGTTCTGCTTGCGCGAATTCCACATAATTCGCTCGCCAGTCTTCGGCGACCAGCTTGCACGCCATCCTCGGCGCGAAAGAGGTCAGCCTTGGCACCGGCAGGATCAGGAATGCCGGTTGTAGATCACCAGCTCGATATTCGCGACGCTTGTCTCGAGCGACTAGCCGATCAGCTGGTCTCGCGGTCCCAGCTGACAGACTCCCGCGCCAAAGCCGGTCCTGCCTAGAACGCCGGGCAACTCCGAGACGATCTAGTACTGGAGCGGCCTGCCCGCCGATGCGCATCGGGCATCTGGGCCTGAGCTGACGGCAATTCGATGCCGAGGCGCGTGGCAAGTCTGGCCAGCACCGGACTGGCTATCACCAGATCAAGTGGCCAGCAAGCCGTTGCGCCGACAGCGTAAATGTTGGCAGGGTTCAGATACATGCGGGACCGCCCGCCCCTTCCCAAAGGACGCAGTCCGAAGGGAAGGGGCGCGCGAAAATTTTTGAGGTGGCACAGTGCTTGAAAACAATCCAGCAGCCGAAAGGCGGGGAAAGCACCATGCAAATCAAATGTGCGCACCGCAAATTTTATCATCTCGATCCGACTCGCGACGAACTTTCGCTGCAGGCCGTCGAGTGCTTCGACAAGCTCGCGCTGTTCGACCAGCTTCGCTGCGAGGGCGCCTCGCAAGCTACCGCTCTCAAGGCGGCCGGCTACTCCCGAGTCACGCCCTGCCGCCGGAAGCGGGCCTGCGGGCGAAAGCCCGGCCAGATGGTGCAGATCGACCACGCGGGCATCGCCATCGATGGTTGGCTTCGCGATCAAGGAATTCAAAGCTGTTTTCCCGGTCTCGAAACTGTGCTGCATGCGTGCCTGATCGTGCGCCAACGCCGCCGGCCACTGCAGGTTCCGCAGTCCTGCGCCGGTGAGCTGAGCGCGGGCGCCCTCAACGTCGAGCTGGCCCGGTTCGATTGCCTCTGCAATGCCTGCCGGCCGCATCAGGCGCTCGGACAAACGGCACCCATGCAGACGCATAATCGGAACTTCGAACAAAGCGCGCTGGCCGCCTGAAAAGTCTCATATGTATTGAACCGGTGCATTTTCTTGACAATGAAGGCTTTTCTTGCTGTTATGCAGCCATTCATAGTAATCAAACAGTTCACAGGAGCTTGCCGACATGAAAAGTCTCAATCGTCCAAACCTGAAAACCCGTCGCCGCGCAATCGCTGGAGGCACCGTTCGCACCGCACTTGCCGGTCTGTGCGCCAGTGTTGCGCTCGCTGGTTCCGCCCTGCATGCCACCTCCGCCGAGGCGCAAAGCTTCAGTGCGCCCGGTATCACGGTAACCGAGGGGCAGAGGGCGACCGTCAAGGCCCACGGTCCGAAACCGCCTTACCGCACTGGCGAGTTCTACTACTTGTACCGGACAGTGGACGGCACCGCCAAAAGCACGGGGGATTGCCCCAACTTCCAAAAAAAGCGCGGTGCACTGAGAGTGGACTCCGCAACGCTCAAGACGGATATCAATGTGCTCCACGATTGCGAGCGCAAGCCGGACATGCGGTTTACGGTCAAGTTCACGAAAGTGCGCAATGAACTGGTTGAAAATGCCCCGTTGCGGGTTGGAAACCCTGTCCCTGACTGGTATCGTGCCTGGCCCAACACGTTCGAGGTGACTGTCAAGCTCCTGGAATCGAACAGGTCGCCCCACGGCCCGGCCAAAGCCCGAATCGGCAATTAGCCCCTGAAACTGTCCGCGAGTCCCCGGAAATCATCGGACTTGCGGCATGGTTATTGCTGGAAAGCGCCGGCACACGCCGGCGCTTTCCGCGTACAGGCACGGCCGGTTTTCCAACTATCCACCGAGCACTCTTATTCTGGCATTTCGGGTAGCGGCTCAGGGAGCGGCACCTGCGCAAGCCTCAATCAGATGATAGCCGGGACGATAACGGTGTCTATCGTGCCTTCGGAAAACTCCATCGGAATTTCCCGGCCCAGCATTCCACTGGCAAACATAACCGCCGCGATAGGAAGCTTAGGGAGTTCGGATCCGGTTCGAGTGGCAGTGTTCGAGAACCGACCGTCATCGCCCTTGATATCTTCCTGGAGCTTCGGAGCCGTCACTTCGACATCCCCCTTGGCGGCGGGTAGCTAGATGTTCACCGGCCTAAAGCAGAACACGCCCTATGCCGCCGTTCTGTACACGACGCGGGCTTTCGAAAGCTGGCGCCGGAACACCGCCATCTCGAAGCTCTGCTTCTGCACGGCGGCCGACCTGGACCGACCCCTCGCCCGCTACGATAATATTGGTCACCCGGGCGAGCAGCTTCGCCTTCGGCGGTGCGCGCAATCAAGTCCATGCGTGCCTGTGCAGGGCCAGAACGCGTCGGGAACGTGGGTGCGCACGGACAGCGAGGACGGCTTCGAATAACATTATGGATGCCGCTTGGAAGACCAGCGTGGGCTGAACGACGAATTGACCGGGCCGGCAGATGGCGGACGCGATAGACTGCCGACAATTTCGTTGACCCCGGAACTGAGAGCCGCGTGTGCGGTCTTCACGGTCGCAGTGCCATGACTTGATGACCTCGCGCCGCGGTTCGTGACAAACAACGTGGGCGGCTACGGTCGCCCTCGTGTCTTTTATAGAACCCAAATCGGCAATTAGCCTCTGAAACTATCCGCGAAGCTGTGGAAATCGCCAGATTAGTAGCATGATTATTGCTGGAGAGCGTCGGTATGTCCGCCGGTCCATGTGCAACTGTCAGCTGCCCTCTCGCTGGCTCTTGAAACGCTATGAACCGCACGGAATTTCTTTCTGGGATGCCATGCTCTGGGCAACGGCGCAGCCAGGCTGCACGGTGAGGACATGCAGGATGGCCGCTGGCTTGGAAGCACTGAAATCATCAATCCGTTTGAGCAAGAAAATGATGCCAATCTAGCAATCTGACTTAAACAGTGCAGTTAGATATAAGTATTCAGCAGGCTATTTTTCGTGCAACTCGATAGATTGGGAACGTGTTACTTGACCGCCGTAACTCTTTTTGAAGTAAAAGCTAAAACGTTGGTTTTGCAAAATTAATAGAAAAGAGTTGAATCGCTGCAAAGATTTTTCTTTGAGTTTTTGCAGTCCAATAGATTTATGTGCATGAGCCAGATACCATTCACTCGAATCGAAACGACTACGGTAATGACAATGACCGCAAGTAGTCGCCAAATGATGGAATTGGAATCTTGTACCGTTCCTGTATGCCAGCGGCGGGTGCCAATACTCCTACGTATAGTGCGTCAGTTATGAATTCATCGACGGTTTGACCCTTTTCCTTTCGCGCTGATGTTGTTAGCGAAGCGATTTCATCGTGCGACAAAGTGTCGCAAAAAGAGCCTTCTTCCCGCCTTGCCGCCAATGCCAGCTTCTTATACAGACTTGCACGATACGAACCTGCCTCGATTCTAGCATCATAGTATGCGTTTTTACGCTCAATGCCTTTTTCAACGGCTTCGGCCAGCAAAGCTTGCTCAAGCTTGCCGCCATTGGCACGAATGATGCGCCCGGCCGCCACGCCAATCCGGTTGATGTGCTGCGGCCAGCCATGGGACAATTCCGCTAATGCATTGACCCATATATCTGTTTCGCCTTCCGTTCCGCTGTAGTACGAATTTAGCATTCGCTTTAAGGCGCATTTCGAATCCTCGCCTGACAGCGGCTCAAGATTGGCGACTCGTTCGTCAGCAAGTCTCGACAACCCGCATTGTGCCAGTACGGTCTTGGTATTGCTCAGACCGAAAAAAGTGGTAACCAAAGAAATTCCCTGAGAATCTCGGTGTAAACAATCAAGAACCTGTTTCGTCGTTGGCTGTACCGGTGTGTTTTGAGCTTCATCGATAAAGACGACAAAGAGAATGTTTTTAAGCAATGGAGCGGCATGCCCGAAAAGTTCTGCCGAAATCTGAAAATCCGAATGTTTGTCGATATCCGACTTGCCACCGACCGAAATCCCCGCTACCGTGAATCCGCGGCGGGACAATTCTTCAATTATCTTTTTGCCAAGACCGAGCAAATGCCTCACCTTTTGCGTCTTCGCGCCAGACTCGATATTGGATAATCGCTGAATCTCCGTATCAGTCGCCCTTATAAGAGAAGACATGACATAGGCTGGCGAACACAAACCTCCTGGTGCGAGCGATACGGCAACCCAAGGTTCTCGAGCGGTCGAATGCTGCCTTACCGCCTCCATGCATTCTTGCATCAGCGCCGTCTTGCCGGCACCGGGCGCACCCTGAAAGATTATTGATCCACCGCCAACATTGCCTCTCTGAAGGCTGTTGGCTACTCGGCGAAAAACTTCAAACTCGGTATCGCGTCCGCAAAAAAATGGCTCCCTGCCGACTTCGGCACGGTCGGTCCGATCAAGCCAATCATTTTCGTCGAGCGGCTGGGCCGGCAGCGGTTTCGCAAAACTCGATTGATTCATATACTTTGATAATAATTATTGTTGAGTAACTGTTATCGACTTTGCCATTAACCGCCTAATGGAAAAGAGTGATGAGGAAAAACGCTCAAATTGCTTTCAGTCCAATCAAAAACGCAACCCGTCCCGTTAACTTCCTTTCCTCCTCTAGTAACGTCCGCTAACATTGCTACTACCCATGCATCCGTTGGATCATCCCGCATGACACGCCTAATCAGGTAGCGGCAATGACCGCAAGTAGTTGCCGAATGACGGAATTGGAATCTTGTACCGTTCGCATGCCAACGAAGGTGCCAATACCCCTGCGTGCGGCGTGTCAGTTATGAATTCATCGACGGTTTGACCTTTTTCGTCTCGTGCCGATGTTGTCAGCGAAGCGATTTCATCGCGCGACAAAGCATCGCAAAAAAGCATTCTTGCCGCCACTGCAAGTTTTTGTATAAGCTTGTGTAAGAGGTGATTACGAAGTTTATCAATAGGTGGAATAGCGAATTTTGGGAATTACATGCAATAGTGACGAAAGTAGTCAGGTATCTTTACCTTTGATTCCGTCTCTTATTCCGTACAAGATTCTGCTGGCTAATTCTGCAATACTTTCCATGCCATATCTTTTTGCAAGAGGGATTAACACAAGCAACTGCAGTATTAGGGTTGCAACAGGAACCGCCCAATTATCAGTTGGGTACCAAAACAACAAATTTAAAAGAACTATCACGCATACTATTGCCAAAAACCTTTCTTCTTTTCGAGAATCTTCTAATTCAGTTATTCGCTTTTGTCTTTGCTTTTTGCTTTTTTGACTCTGCGCTCGTATTCGTCCAATATATCTTCGTTCGGTATTCTGATCCCTCTCACGCCAGGAATGTAGTTATTGCTCCATGCGCCATCTTTCCAATGAGTTATTGCAACTAATTTTGATCCTGAAAATCGAGATAAAAAAATCATATGAATAGTTTAGATATTCCTTTATTTCATCATCAACATCGTTTGATGCATGAAAAATATTTCTAACAGGCCTGGATCCATATATTTTTGCTTCTCGATAAAGGTCGGGATGAACTGGACCTAAATCCCATGCCTCAAAATACCCATTCAGCAAAAGATTTCCATCACGGGTTCCCATGAAAAACATGTGGGCAATGTAAAGCATTTTTTGCATTTCCAGATTAGATAATGTCCAATTTGAACATTTCCCCAATTCCTTGGCGGCAGATAACACATTCACGCTCATTGCTAAATAAATATGGAATGTTTGTTGAAAATTTTGCCATCATCTGCCATCATCAAGTAATAATGGCATCATCGGTTTAGTATACAAGAGGCAGTGACACAATGGCAAATTCAGCACCCGGCAAGCCAAGGTAACGCAAAATGAGTATCTCGGACGCTATGTCGGCGAGTTTGCGGGCCGACACAATATCCGCGCACTCGACACTATCGATCAGACGGCATCGATAGCCTCCGGGCACCAGCATCTCCGGCGGCAAGCGGCTCGACCGCGCCAAAGGGCGCGGCGGCGCCCAGATCGCCGGCCAGTCGCTGCGGGCGGGCGCGATGTGCCTGCGGCGCGACCAAAGCCCGCTCGGCGACCGGCATCGCGGCTGCTGCGCGATAGCCGACCCGCCGCACGCCAGCTCGCGCGCATCGTCTACGCGATGGCGGTGCCAGGCAAGCCAGGCAGTGAAGAGCCGGCGCGGCAGGCCGAGCTCCAGCAGCGGCAGTTCAAGGTCCGCCAGGTCAAGCGGCCGAGGCTCGAAGCGCTGGACAAGGATGGCGACATTATCCGATTGGAACGGACGCTTGCGTGAACCTGAAGGCCATGCCGGAGAGTTTTAGTTTCTGCAAAGCTTGAGCGGCAGAAAAAACTTGTCTTACGTTTTCTCATTTGCATCGCTATAAAATAGTATATACCGCATATTTTTCCGGAGCATGATTATGAAAACAGTTTCATTAACTTTTGCAAACCAGAATTTCTCGAAAGTGGTTGGCGAAGTAGAGCATGGCGAGGCCTTCATAATCACAAGGCGCGACAGGCCCATTGCAACCTTAACTCCTCAAATTATTGACAAGACTAAGAATGCTCAGTGGCAAAAATCTCGCTCACGCTTGTCGGAGATTATGAAAGAGGGGGCATCCATGGGCGGGTTGAAGGTCAATCGTGAGGAACTTTATGACCGCTAGACATCGATTTTCAATTGATACGAATAACCTTGTTTACGCGGTCGACCTTGACGCAGGCATCCGTCACGAAATATCCAAATTCATTATCAATAGAGACGTGCTATGTGATTGCGTACTGCCTGTACAAGTACTGGCAGAGTTTTTTTCTATGCCACTATGCGCAAGCAAATCCTGCCCGTTGATCATGCAAAAGATTTCTTAGAGAAATGCATGGATCTTTTCACGTTGACTGAGGCGAATCCTGAAGCATTGATTGACGCGACCCGCTTCGTTGAAGCGCACATAATTTCTTTCTGGGATGCCATGCTCTGGGCGATGTCGCAGCAATCAGGCTGCACAGTAATGCTTAGTGATGCTATGTAGGATGGCTGCTGGCTTGGAAGCACTGAAATCATCAACCCGTTTGAGCAAGAAAATGAGGCAAGGATTGATCTCCTGCTCCAACCCGAGTGATATCGGCATGAAGCATTCACGCTGAACAGACGGCGTTTTTTCAAAATGGCGCCAATCTAGCAATCTGCTAAAGCAACCAAATGATCAAGGATTCGAAATCACGCAAGCTTATCGAAAACAAGATGTTCAACTATGTCTGCGCAGTTCATGCAAACACTTAAATTGATGGACTTTTTGCCGGTATCTGGCTCTTGTTCTTTTCTTTACAGCGTGGTAGCCGAAGGCGGACTATGACCACTCATAGCCTCGAGTAGAAGCGGTTTCGGACACGACCACTTTGCAGCGAACTAACATATCGCGCATCCCGGTGTTTGCCTGCTTGGGCATTCGCTACCTTTCACCAGTCTCGAACAGCTGAATTGCCGAGCGCAGACTCGCGACCAAGCCGAATGTCATGCATCATGCCGGCATCGCGCGGTTCAGGCTGCTTATGAATTTTTCCATCCTTCATAATCATCACCAGCCGTTTTTTGTCCTGAAGCACCCGAACATCTGCAACCGGATCGCCATCGACCAGCAATAGATCAGCTAGATATCCCTCCTTGATCATGCCAAGCTCATGGCCCATTCCCATAATTTCTCCTCCATAGCGCGTAGCAGCCTGAATCGCCTCCATCGGCGACATGCCGATCATATCGACGAAATACTCGATATCCTTTGCATTGGTGCCATGAGGAGTCCACGCAAATCCGTAGTCCCCGCCGATCAGAACACGGATGCCTCGGCGGTGCATTTTTTGCATGCTTTCAAGCGCCGCCTCCAATTCCCGTTCATAAGCTTCGGTGATCGGCGTGCCCGGCTGGATTCCGTATTCAGCCGCGTTGCGCGCGGTATTGATCAGCCAGGCTAGTCCAGGAGCAACAAAGTGCTTGTCCTTATTGGCTTCGAGCATGTCCAAAGCCTCTTCATCAGTGAACGACGCGTGGTAGACAAAGTCGATACCATGCTCGACGCATTTTTTGATTGACTCCTTGGAGCGGGCGTGCGCTGCCATCTTCTTTCCGCGCCGCTTCGCTTCGCTGGCCGCCATCGCAATCTCCTCGTCGGAGAACTGATTGTGCTGAGCTGGCATCCCCGTGATCTCTTCGCCCGAAAGGTTGATCTTGATGGTATCAACATCCCATTTGATCAACTCGCGCACCGTGCGACGGACCTCTTCGGGCCCGGAAACAACAATTCCAAGATTAAGTCCTTCGTGCGGTATGTGCGGCAGGCTCGCATCGCCAAGACCTCCGACCGAAGTGATTTCTGGCCCGGCTGCCGTATACCGAGGTCCCGGAAACTTTCCCTCGTTGATCGCGTTTCGAATCACTACATCCAAGCGCGGCTTGGCCGCAGCAGCGCCGCACCCGGCTGTAAAACCGGCGTCAATCAGAACTTTCGCCATCTCAATGCAGTTGATGACGTGCTCTTCAACCGGCATCATCTGAATCGGTTCGATGCCCGGAGCGTTGTTCCACGAAAGATGAAGATGTCCATCAATCAATCCGGGCATCAGCGTCATGCCGCGCCCATCAATCCGCACGCTGCCATTGCCGCCCCACGAATAGCCATTCGAATCCGATCGCGATACTGACTTGATGCGATTGCCCGAAACCATGACTTCGCCGCTATACGGTACATTCCCGCTGGCATCCAGAATCTTGACGTTGGTGAACAAGATGTCTTGGTTGTTGCGGGCGGCCCCATTGCTGCCGTTCCAGCTGTAGTTATTCTCTGCCATCACAAATACTCCCAATAATTATCTTGATCTATCCCGCCACTTGTTCTAGATGATTGCGCAAAAGTCCGGTTGAACGTCTTGCATCTTCAACCATTATCCAATGTCCTGCGCCCGCGACTACTTCAAGTTGCGCATGCCGAATGTTCGCCTTTAGCTGTTGCGCCATGGCAACTGGCGCCACACTGTCATGCCCGCCGGCGATCAGCATGGTTGGACATTGGATCAGCCCATGGTCTGCCGCAGCCGCTTCGCTCAGTGCCTCGCAATGCGCTGCATACCCTATCGGGTCCTGTCGCATCAGGCTCTCGCGAACAAACGCCTGAGCTGAAGGGTTGTTGCGATGCGTCTCATCGGCAATGCTCGCTGTCGCAACTGCCTCAGCTATTCCGGCCATGCCGGAAGCGCGGGCGTCTATTGCTCGCTCCTTTAGCCGAAGGCGCGCCTCAGGTGGCGGCTCTAACATGGCACCGAACAAGGTTAAGCTCGCCACCATTTCAGGAGATTGTGCAGCCATATGCTGACAAACCAGCGTCCCCAGCGAATGGCCGACAAGGTGTGCCTTTTGAATGCCTGCCACCGCAAATACTTCCCTCACCGCAGAGACCAAACCGGAGATGCCTTTAAGGCTTGCACGATAGCGTGAACGGCCTGCGCCAGGCAAATCGGGGCGGAGCACCCGGTACTCGCCAAGATTTTGCATCAGTGTTTGAAAGCTGTTTGAAGACCCGCCAAGTCCATGTACCATTACAATTGCGGGACCGTCGCCCTGGTCTTCGATCGCCATGCTGCCAAAGTTGAGGCTTGTCATGCGCACCACCTCGAATCAGTGTTCTGGGATCAGCACGATTGCACCGGATGTCTCGCGCTGCTGCAAGGCGCGGTGCGCCTCTGCTACTTGCCTGAGCCCATACTTGTGCTTGACCTGAATCTTCAGTATCTTTTGCTCGATAGCTGAAAATAGACGCTTTGTGATCGACTCCAGACTTTTCCGCGAGCCTGCGTAGTGGAGGTAGTTTGGCCGCGAGACTTTCGCTGAGCACGACGCGAGCGAACCGATGTCCCGGTTGCCGATGTCGCCTGATGCCTGGCCGTAGCTGACAAGGTGCCCGCAAACGGCAAGGCTGGCAATCGATTGCGCAAAGCTGTTCCGCCCGACTGCATCATAGATCACGTCAGCGCCGTGCCCATCGGTCAGTTCACGAACCTGATCTGACAAGCTCATCTCGCCAGGCGTAATGACATGATGAGCACCCGCCGCAATTGCTGCTTCAATCTTGGCCGGGCTTGTCGTAGCTCCGATCACAGTTGCGCCGAGATGGCGAGCCCACTGACAAAGAAGATGGCCGACACCGCCGGCCGGGGCATGCACCAGAACTATCTGCCCTTCTGACAGCGGATGAACCCGATGCAGCAAGAACTCGGCAGTGATTCCTTTTAGCAGACTGCCAGCCGCAAGCTTGTAGTCGATCGAATCCGGCAAAGCCACCACAAGATCAGCATCCATAGTGCGCACCGATGCATAGGCTCCAAGCGGCGGACAGGCATAGGCGACACGCTGTCCCTTTTGCAAGTGCGCAACGTCCGCTCCAACATCGACCACCTCGCCGGCCGCCTCCATCCCCAGTATTGCTGGCGGACTGGCCAAGCCAAAGTAGCCGGTGCGGCAATACACATCGATGTAGTTCACCCCGATCGCATGCTGGCGAATTCTGACCTGGTTCGGTTGTGGCAAGCTTGCGGCGGCAGTTCGACTTTGAAACACCTCCGGTCCTCCATATCTGCTTATTGCCATGGCATGCCCGCTGAGCGCAGTTTCATCTGCAACT
This sequence comes from Arenicellales bacterium, assembly GCA_965214875.1. Classification (GTDB taxonomy): domain Bacteria; phylum Pseudomonadota; class Gammaproteobacteria; order Arenicellales; family JAJDZL01; genus CBDAUN01. Next base: position 1,165,605 of record OZ243980.1, read on the forward strand.
TCAGCAATTGCTGGCCGCTCTAATCGCTTTCGCTCACCTACCACCGCCCGCACCGCTTCGAAGCCAGCTTCATAGACTTGCTCTGCGACCACAGCGGCTAGCTCCTGCTCTTGACCCTTCGGGGTATCGAAACGGGATTGCCATGACCAGAATGTTTGATTGCCGTTCGTAACTGTGAAAAGCGAGACCTCAGCAACATAATTGCGCAAAGGGATCTCGCTTTCAACAATCGCGTAGCGAAAGCTGTGATCCTTGTCGGACAATGTCAACAATTGCTCGCGCAGTCGCTGACCGCCTGTAAGCTTGAAATTGCGGATTGCGCCGATCTCGTCTGAGCTCCGCGCATTTTCGATATAGCTGCTTGCTACCGCCGGATGCCAGCGGTAATGGTCATTGAAATCCCGCACCACCGCCCACACCGCTGAAACCGGTGCGTCAATGACCGTGCTGCGAACCACTCGGACCATGTCAGGTTCTCAATTGTTGCTCCAACGCGTCAAAGCCTGCCTGAAACACTCCTCGCCCGATCTGCTCGGTCAGTGCGGCCTCCTTGCCAGCTTCGCACTCGAATTCGGCCGACCACTCTGCGAACGTGCGGTCACCGTCGGTCACCGGGTTGAGCTTCAAGGTGGCAACGTAGTTCGATACGCCCATGGGGCTTTCTAGGATCGAATAGATGCAGCAGTAGTCGAAATCCGATAGCGCCAGCAATTGTTCTCGAATGACTCCGCCATCGCTGAGCCGGAATGCGCGTATGCAACCCACCCGGTCTGCAGATTCGCCGCCCTCGATCCTGCTGTTTGCGACAAGCGGATGCCAATTCGGCAATGCGTTGAAGTTGCGAACCACTTTCCATACCTTGGCAACAGGTGCGCTGATAATCGATGAAACATAGACGGAAGGCATCACTTTACTCGTTCGGCTTGCTGTCAGAATCGCCACTGGTCGAAGCCGAAGGGCTTTTCGCCAGTGTTTGCGCATCGCGGGCTGATCGGAAGATATCACCCATTCCTGCGATGTTGGAGCCCGTGATGCCGATGCCCTTCATCATCTCATCAATCAATGGCGCTTGCGCCCGGTAGCGAAGCGCACTTTCGATCACTTCATCTGTGGGCGAACGCCGGCTTGAGTCGCTGCTGCCGCCAAGCCCATCGACATGCAGTATCTTGATGCCGTCGATCTTCTCCATTGGCCTGACGCTCTCGCGCACAATTCCTTCGAGCCTTTCGATCAGCTTGCTTCGCAACCGGCCCGTGCGGGCATCTTCAGACAGAATGTTCTCTGCTTCATTTTGCAGTCGCTGCGCTTCAGCTGCTACCGCGGCAGAGACCTGCTCTGCTTCGGCGGCGATCTTCATCGTGTCGGCATCTTTCTGAGCAAGTAGCCGATCAACCGCGGCAATGCGCTCGGCGATTTCCTGCTCACGCAAAGTAGTCACACGTTCTTGTGCTTCGACCGCCTTCGCTCTCGCGCTTTCGGTCTCGGCTCGTGCGGCCTGCTGCTCGGATTGCTTGATTAAAACATTGATTTGTCGCTCGATTTCAGCTAGTTCCAGCACCGCCTCGCGCTCGATATCCAAGCGCTTCAGATCGCGCTCTTTGGCAATTCGCGCCTCGTCGAGTCCTCGCTCCGACGTGATTCGCGCCCGCTCGATCTGCTCGCGGGCTGAAATCTCGGAAGACTCGACGCTTTGACGGTTGGCGATCTGTTCGGCACGCACTTGGCGGTCGCGCTCAATTCGCGCTGTATCTAGCGTTTTTTCCTGATCAATCCTGGCTTCCTCCACGGATTGATTGGCTGTCAATTTAGCCAGTTCAACGGCGCGGTTGCGCGCTATATCCCTAGCTTCCATTTCCTCGTCGGCCCCTACGCGCTCCTCGTGCAACTGACGAGCCGAGACAATCTTCGAGCGTTCCAGATCTTCGTTCGCAATTAGCTCAGAATGTTCGGTATCATGGCGTTGCTTGATCTCATGAGTGCGAATCTTGTGCTCGCGATTGATGCGCGCCTCTTCCAAATCGCGCTCATGGGCGATGCGGGCTTTTTCAACTTCTTCTCGGGCCTTGATTTCTTCCGCATCCAGAATTCTTTGCCGTTCGATTTCCCTGGCGCGAGTCATTTGCTCGCTTTCGATTCGCGCCTTTGCAGCTTCGGCCTCTTTTTCCGATCGCGCCCGCTGAACCGCGGCTTGCTGATCGGCCCGCATGGATTCCAATGCGAGCTGCTGATCGAGCCTTGAGTTTTCGCTTTCCTGCTCAAGCTTCAAAGTCTCTTTTTCAGCCTCCAGATTGCGGGTGCGGATCGCCAGCATGGAAGACTGTTCGATGTCGTTTCGCAACTTGCGACGCGCCTCTATTGTTTCGATGAGTTGCGTCATGCCCTCTGCGTCGAACCGGTTCGATGGATCGAAATAGTCCAAGTGGGTCTGATCCAGATCGGTGATCGAGACCGACTCGAGCTCCAGCCCGTTCTGGGCGAGCGCGACCGCCGCGCGCTGTTCAACCTTAGTCATCAATTCACCGCGATTTTCGTGCATTTCATCCAGAGTCATTTCTGCGCCAATGGAACGAATCGAGCCGACGAATTTGCCCGAAAGCAACTCGGCAAGCTCGCTCCCATCGAGCGTTCTTCGCCCAAGCGTCGCAGCAGCGGCAGATACCGCTTCTTTTTTCTGCATGACCCGCACAAAAAACTCTGCTTCAACATCCACTCGCATGCGGTCCTTGGTGATGATGGCATCTTCCTTGGCGCGCGATACAGCAATACGAACCACATTCAAGTTGACCGGGGTGATTTCGTGGACAATGGGCAATACCAGCGCGCCTCCGTCAATCACTACCTTCTCGCCGCCGAAGCCGGTTCTGACAAAAGCCACCTCCTTGGTTGAGCGATGGTAGAGCCAATGCAGCAGATAGACGGCAACCGCTATCGCGACAATGGATAAGATGAGATAGAGAATCAAGGATCCAATGAGCCCAACAGTCATGATTTTGCACTCTCAGTTTGAATTGATTGCCTTGAAGGCTTTGGTTTGTTCGGTAAGAGCCTGTTCGGTCGGCAGCCGCTCCATGGAAGAGGCGCCGTAGAAGCCATGGCAGTTTTCAGTATTGCTCAAGATGTACTCAGCATCCTCGGGCATCGATACCGGCCCGCCGTGCACAAGGATTAGCGCATCGGAATTTACGCTCAAAGCCGCTTCAGCCCAGCTGTCGACGAGCGCGGGGCAGTCGGTCAATTTCAAGGCGGTTTCGGCACCGATTGAGCCGCCTGTGGTCAATCCCATATGGCAAACGATAATGTCTGCTCCAACCTCGGCCATCGCTCGCGCATCATCATCATTGAACACGTAGGGTGTGGTAAGGAGATCCTTTTTGCGGGCCATGCCGATCATGTCGACTTCCTGGCTGTAGGACATCCCGGTTTCTTCGAGATTGGCGCGAAATGTTCCATCGATCAGCCCGACAGTCGGGAAATTCTGCACTCCGGAAAACCCGACCGCCTTGATCTGGTCCAGATAGTGACTAAACATGCAGAACGGATCGGTTCCGTTGATGCCGGCAAGCACCGGTGTAGACCTGACCACCGGCAACACTTCGCTAGCCATCTCCATGACAATTTCGTTGGCATTGCCGTAAGCCATCAGACCGGATAAGGAGCCGCGCCCGGCCATGCGGTAACGGCCGGAATTGTAGATGACGATCAGATCGATGCCGCCTGCCTCTTCGCATTTTGCGGATAATCCGGTTCCGGCGCCGCCGCCGATGATCGGCTCTTTGCGCTTTTTCATGCCTTGAAACTTCTCAAGCAGCTGCCGACGTTCAAATCGAGCCATACTTTATTCCTCGCTCCGATGGTTTGACTTGCTCCAGTGCGTCCACCGCGAACTGTGCAAAGGCCGCGTCATTAATGTGATGCGGCGTTCGAATGATGCGACGATTAGCCGACTCGCGAACATGTTCGCTTATCGCATCGAACAACGCTTTGTCGGCCTCGGGGTCATAGAAAGGCTGACCTGGCGCATCCAGTGCCGATACGCCGCCTTCGGGTATCAAAAATCGAACCGGACCGTCCATCAGGTTGATCCGTGAAGCTAGCCACTCGCCTATGCGACAGTTTTCTTCAGCAGTGGTTCGCATCAGCGTAACTTGCGGATTGTGCTCGACAAAGGTTCGATTCGAATACTGATGCGGCACTGAGTCTCTAGTGCCGAAGTTGACCATATCAAGCGCTCCAACCGACCCGACCCAAGGTATCTGTGTACGGATAAAAGCGCCGAAACGATCTTCATCGGCGGCAAACACTCCCCCCATCATCATGTCGCAGACTTCGGTCGTTGTAAGATCAAGCGCTGCGACGATCAAGCCGCTGTCGACTAGTTTCTCCATTGATCGACCGCCAGTGCCGGTCGCATGAAGCACGACGCAGTCGTATTGATCATCCAGCAGATTGACGACCTGCTGGACCGCTGGGGTTGTTACACCGAACATGGTCAATGCAATGCCGGGCTTGTCCTGATCCGCCGGTCTTGCACGGTCGCGCCGATTCTTTACCATTCCGGCGATCGCGCCAGCGCCGTTTGCCAGCACCTTTTTGGATATGCGATTCAATCCCTGTATGTCGGCGACCGAATACATCATGGTGATGTCGGATGCACCGACATAGGCACTGACATCGCCGGAGGCAACCGTAGAGATCATCACTTTTGGGGTCCCGACAGGCAACAAGCGCATAGCCGGTGTGGCCAATGCCGTGCCGCCGGAACCTGCTGCCGAAATCATGCCGGCGACATCATGCAAATGCCGGGCGTAGTTTTCAAATGCCTGTGCCATCATGCGCACCGAGGCACCGCGATCATCGCTGAACACAGCACCCGAGCCGTTCGGGTGATAGGCGGAGACAACATGCGGCGGAATGTCTGCTGAAGATGGTTTGCCGGAGGTCGAAAGGTCGATCGACTTGACGCTGATACTTTGCTCTGCAATGCAATTTCGGATGTAGTTCAGCTCTTCGCCTTTGGTGTCGTAGGTGCCCACCACGTAGATGACCCCGTTGCCGTCTTTACCCGCCAAACCGCGCGGCCTTTCCTTGAATAAAGGTTCCACCTTCGTATCGAAGGGCCGCGACATTGTTTCGCTCGACGTGTCAGGCACCTGCTCAATCGACTGGCCCAGCTGACGTTCGAGCCATGCTGCGCTTGACCATCGCGTTGGCGGGATGTAGGTTGCCGACGACTTGTGGGGTTCTGATCTTTGCGGCTGATCGCGCTCCGGCATTGGTTCAAGCATGGGTGGCAAGTCCGGAGAATCTGCTTCGTCCGGTTCGGATTCGGAACTCTTAGACTGCGTCAGTTCCATGTCATCATGGGAGTGGCGGCCGACACCTAGCAGGCGTTCCTGCAAAATGCGATCACCAGCCAGTTCAGCGGCCGCAATGATGCGGTTGATGCGGCCGTTCGCCATGATTGCAACCTCTTGGGCAACCGTAGTTGCAACCGATATGTTCTGTTCAATCAGCAGGATCGATACGTTTTGCTCTGAGGCCAGTTCGGCAAGCAAATGCTCGACCTGATCGACAATCAAAGGGGCGAGCCCTTCAGTCGGTTCGTCAAGGATCAATAGTTCTGGATCTTGCAGCAATGCCCGCGAGATCGCAAGCATCTGTTGCTCTCCTCCGGAAAGCTGACCAGCACCGGATCGGCGACGTTCAGCTAGTCGCGGAAAAATTTCATAAATGCGCGAAACAGACCAGCTGCCGCCAGATTCGACCAGCCGAAGGTGCTCGTCGACATTCAAAGAGCGCCAAAGGCGCCGGCCTTGAGGCGTGTAGCCAATCCCAAGCGATGCGATTCGATGGGATGGCAGGCCAGTGATTTCGTGCCCGTTGAACTTGATCGAGCCGCGCCGCGCCGGCACCAGTCCCATAATCGCATTGCACAGCGTAGTCTTGCCCATGCCATTGCGCCCGACTACAGCATGAACGCCTTCGGTAAGCGCAAGATTCACACCTTGCAAGGCATGCGACTGATCGAAGTAGACGTGCAAGTCGCGCACTTGCAGCGCATGGCTTGGCGCTTTGCGGCGGCGGTCGCGAGAGACGCTAGCCATCGGCGCGCCCCAGATAAAGCTCCTGCACTTCAGCGTCGTTTTCGATCTCGCTTGGCGTGCCTTCCTTGAAGATGCGGCCGTTGTGCATCATTGTTACGGATTCTGCCACTCTTAATGCAACATCCATATCATGCTCGATGATGATGTAGCTGATGTGATCCGGCAAGGATTGGAGAATTTCGACGAGCTCGGAACGTTCGGTCGGGGATAGTCCCGCCGCCGGTTCGTCGAACAAGATCAACCGCGGCGCGCCGGCTAGCGCCAAGGCGATTTCGAGCTGGCGCTGCTGTCCGTGACTCAGTTCAGCGACCAGGGATTCGCGCTCGGAATCCAGATGCACGGCATGAATCAGCGAATCGGCTGATTCCATGGCACTGTCATCCTTGCCCGGCCTTGCGAGCGAGTAGCGTCCCCGTTTGACGCCGCAGCACGCAAGATAGGTGTTGTCGATGACGGAAAGACCGCCGAACAGCAGCGATATCTGATAGGTTCGCCGCAAGCCGCGGCGGGCGCGCTCATAGCTGGGCATATCAACGACATCCTCTCCAAACAGGCGCACACGTCCGGTCGTGGGGTGAAAATCGCCTGTAATCGTATTGAATAGGGTCGTCTTGCCCGCTCCGTTGGATCCCAGCACTGCGCGACGCTCGCCTGCGCGAACCGTCATGTTGATGTCGGCAAGAGCCACCAGCGCGCCAAAATGGCGGCTGATGGCTTCGAGTTCCAGCGCATTGCTGCCGGAACTTTGCAGATGCGCTAATGCGCTCGTGCGGGAATTCGGCACAGATTGCCTATTCGCACTTGGGGTTTTCGCGACCGACTGCACCGTACTTGAGAAACTCTTCGTACGGAAGCCCAAGCGTCTGGCTGACCTGCTTGGTGACGCTGATGGTCTTGTTGAGCAAATTGCCGTCAGGGCCTTCAATGACTTCGGTCAAGAAGATGTCGGCGATCGCATTTCGTCGCTCGTCCAGGCTAACCATGCCGGTCGGCGTCTCGAACTCTAGGGAAGAGAGGGTTGCGCGATACTTTGCTCCGCCATCCGACAAGTCGCCTCCCACCTCGTCAAGCGCGAGCAGAGCCGCCTTGGTGTTGATGTAGTAGGCGTGGGCAAACAGCGACGGTGACGGAAACCCGTCCGGAAACATGCCCTGATAGGTAGCAACGAAATCGGCCCACCGCGGATCGTCCCAAGTATCCGAAATCGGTCCCCCGGAGGGCGTTCCGATTACGAAGCTTCGGGTTCGTCCCTTCGAGCCAAGGACGGTCTGATCGACTGTGATCGAACCGCCGATCAGCGGCAATTCGCCGCCGGCTTGCTCGTACTGAGTCAGAAAGTTGACTGCATCGGCGCCGCCGAGCGCGACGAAGATCGCATCGACATCATCCGGCAATGCAGCGATGACCGACGAGTAATCCTTGTTGCCAATCGGCACCCAGAATCTGGCATCGACCGGAGCCTTGCCGCCCAAACGGCAAAAAGGCTCTAAAAAGCCGAACACCTGCGTGTACGGAAAGGAATAGTCCTCTGCCAAAACGGCGACATTGCGATAGCCTTTTTCGTTGTAGGCATACTCGCCAAGCCCAGCCATCCACTGAGCCCCTTCAGTGCCAAAACGGAAGAAGTTTTCCGCTGGATCGCGCAAAGTGGTGTCCTGCGCCGCCGAAGAGCCATTGATGAATGTCACGTTGGGCTGCGTTTTTGCGTAGTCCTTGATCGCAAGACCCTCGGAGCCGGACAGCGGTCCGATCAGAATTTGCACGCCATCTTGCTCGACAAGCTTTCTAGCAGCGCGAATCGCGCTGTCGGGCGATGCGTCGGATGACCCCTTAATCAGTTCAATCGACATGCCGCCGGCGCTGCCGGCGAATTCTGCAAGCGCCATTTCAACGCCGCGCATGCTGTCCTCTCCCAGCACGGTGAATGCGCCTTCCAGGGTCGCAAGCGCTCCCATCTTGATCGTGCCTTGCGCCATCGAGGTGGTCGATGTTGCGGCGAGCGCGATGGCTAGCAAAGTGAATTTGATTGATTTAAGCATTATTTCCTCCTTAAATGCATTGGTTAGGAATTGTCTACGACTCGTGAATATTGCTGACGAGCTCGCTAGATTTGATCTGATCAAGGCGCGCCTTCCTTGCCATGGTGAATTTGTTTCTGAGCCGATTCCACAAGCCTAAGAGTCCGTCGGGCGAGAACAGCACGACGAGCAGGAACGCTAGGCCGATCACTGTATTGAAACGTTCACGATCAATCAGATCGATAGCGAAGTTCTCAAGCAAAACGAAAGCAATGGCGCCAAGGAAAGGTCCAAGCGGATGACGCAGTCCGCCAATGACTGCAATAACCAAGATATCGATTACGATGTCGACACCCACTGACCCGGGCGAGATTCGGCCGTTGAACCAGACCATTAGCACGCCGGCGATTGCAGCGATAATGCCGGACAGAAAATAGGCGAATATTTGATGGAATGTGACATTGAAGCCAAGCGAGCGCATGCGTCTTGGATTGTCGCGTATCGCTTGCAAGCCCAAGCCGAAAGTCGAGCGCGAAATATAGATTACCGAGCACAGCGCGAGTGTTGCGATGAACAAGCTCAAGTAGTAGAACGGCACCGGGTCGCGCCAGTAGATGCCGAATAGCGTGGGCGGCTCAATGCCGGCAAAACCGGTAAAGCCGTTGAAGAGCGTATAGTTTTGCCGGACGAAGTAGAAAAAGGCGACCGCTATGGCGAGCGTGATCATGATGGTATAGATGCCTTCGGTGCGCGCTGAAATAGCGCCGATAAAGGCGCTGAATAGCGCAGCCAATAAAATTGCGATGGCGATCGTCAGCCACCAAGGCCAGCCAAGCCCCATCACGCCTACGCTGTTGTCTCCGAGTATCGCCACCAGGTATCCGGCAAATCCGGCTACGGTCATCTGAGCGAGGCTGATCATGCCTCCGTATCCTGCCAGCATCATCAGCGACAGCGCGATAGTGCCCAGTATAAGGGAATAGGCGCCGATCTGAAAGGTGAAGAAATCGCTGGTAAATGCGGGGTAGGCGATTAGAAATAGCGCAACCAGCAGCCAGGCTGGCTGAATTGCGCTAATCGGCGAACTGCCAAGAAACCAGTTGCGGGATGGTGTCATCGCTTCCAGCTGCTCCCCAACAGCCCTTGCGGTCTCACGGCAAGCACGAACACCATGATCAGGAATGTCAGCACTACGCCATAGGTTGGGAAATAGGCCAGGCCGAACTGCTCGGCAAGTCCGATGATCAATGCACCAATCGCCGCGCCTGGAACCGAACCGAGTCCTCCAACAATCACCACGACCAAGGAAGCCAGCAGATAGCGAATGTCTTCACCAGGCGCAATCGACAATGCTGTTCCGCCTACCACTCCGGCGAATCCTGCCAGTCCTGCGCCAATTCCGAATACCAGCGCGAATACCAGCGGCACGTTGACTCCGGAAGCGCCAAGCATTTCGCGGTCGTTGACTCCGGCGCGGATCATCATGCCTATGCGGGTTCGGTTCAAAAACAGCCAAAGCGAGATGCCGACAACAATGGCCACCGCCAGTACGGCGAGTCTGTATACCGGATACTTAAGGTAGACTGGTTCGCCTGAAGACTTGATCACCGAGACAATCGGAAGCTGTGCCGCGCCAAAAAGCCATTCAGGCGGAGCGAACTGGTACGTAGTGCCCGTCCATATGGCGAGCATCAAATCTGCGGCGATGATCGAAATGGCGATCGTCACCATTGTCTGACGCAGGTCGTCGCCCTCCATTTTGCGAAACACGAACACTTGCATGAGGATGCCGCTGCCGCTGATGGCGACAAAGGCTATCGCTAGCCCCAAAAACCAGCTGCCGCTCGCTTCGGCGACTTCGTAGCCGATGTAGGCACCAAGCAGATACATCGAGCCGTGCGCGAGATTGACGTTGCGCATCAATCCGAAAATCAGGGTAAAGCCGCTGGCAACCAGAAAATAGAGCCCTGCGAGCGTCAGCCCGTTCAGAAGGGTGTTGACGAAGGTCTTTTTGCGGCCGATAAGTTCCACTAGCCAAGACGGCCATACCGCGAATATCAGCCACAGCAATATTGCGCATAGCAAAAGGATTACGATCGACCAGAAGGTGTGTCGTTCGATGAACTGTCGCATTCAATAAGCCTGTTATCACGACAGGCTTATTGAATGCGGGTTTACGTGGTCATAATGCTTTGCCATCGTTCGCCAGCGCTATTTTGCCTGTGTCATTCTGTATGCTAAACCACTCATGTCCAGTCCGCTGCATTCTGAGCTTTGGTATGCGGTCAAATTGCAAGTATACGCTTATGGCGTGGTTTGCCGCAACAAAGTGAATCACTCAAAATCCGTGTTCGAGATTTTTGCGAGCGAAATTTTCGCCGAAATCCGCGGCGCGGTGAGATTCCAGTGCTCGCGGCAGCGGCACCGGCCGGCTCGGCTGCCCCGATGCTTCTCGACCTGATCGTTTCCGCTGTTCGCCCGCGCAACATGCGCAGCGTTGCCCTGCGGGTGAAAGGCTATTTTGCGCAGAGCTCCGATTATGCAAGGCTTTATCCCGTTTTGTAGCCACCCTAGCGCGGTTTCAAGGAATCAGTGATGCTTTTGCATCATTTGCTCGATCTTCTTGCTTCATGCAAGAATTCGCACATCATTTGGGCACCGTCCAGTATTCTGACGGTATGCCGTTGAAGAATGTCCGGCGGGATGAAAAACAGATGATCGTTCTTGATCGCCGTGATCGCCGGCCATAGCTTCCAGTTATCAAGCCATTCAGGTTTTTGCTCGCCATGCCCGCTCGCTATGATTACGTGAGGATCCCGATATGCGACAGTCTCCACGTTGACTCTCGGCGCCATGGGGATTGCATCTGAGAATATGTTGCGTCCTCCGCATAGGCGCATCACGCTCGAAATCAGGTGCTCGCCGTTTATCGTAATGAGCGGTTCATTCCAGACCTGATAGAACACGCGTAGCGTTTGCTGCTCCGAGAATTGCTGTTGCAACGCAGTCAGCCGAGCCTTGAATCGCTGGATGACCGGAGCGGTATGCGCTTCAGTTCCTAGCAGTGTTCCAAGGCGCATCAATGCTGATGCAACATCTTCCATTTCGCGCGGCTCATCGACATATACCGTATAGCCCAAATCGCGCAGGCGATTGATCATTTCCCAGCCGTTGCCGCCGAAGGCCAGAATTAAATCGGGATTCAATCCAACGACCATCTCGAAACTGATTTGCTTATAGCTGCCTATTCTGAGGTGTTCTTTTGCTGCCAGAGGATAGTTGCTGTAATTGACAGTCGCCACGATTCGGTTTCCGCCGCCAGCCGAATAGACCTGTTCGGTAAGGTGAGGGGCTAAAGTGATGATTCTTTGCGCCGGACTGTCTAGAACAATTTCATAGCCACTGTCGTCAATTACAGAGATGGAATCGCCGTATGCGGTCGTTGCAACGACGCTGATGATCACGAACAAACATTTAGCCAGCCGCGTCCGAAAATAATTGACTGAAATCTTTGCAATGAAATAGTCTGCTGGCGCGATTGCTTGCGCCTCTGTCCGGCCACAAACTCGTTTGCCGGCAATTCGATTCATGATGCTTCAATCTGATTGCGCAGCACCGCGAACGATGTTGCGATGGCAGTGATTATCAGCCAGATTCCAATGGTGCGCCATACCAGCCAGATTGCGCGAAGAATATCCCTGGCTTCGGTCTCACGGCCCCGGCCTAGCACCGGGCGTTCATCGACTTGGCCATGATAGACCACGGAACCGCCTAGTTTGATCCCCAACGCTCCGCCGCCGGCTGCCATAACCAAGCCCGCATTCGGTCCCTCGGTCTCGGCCTTTTGAGTTTTCATGCAATGCATGGCTCCGGAAAAATTTCCCGACATGGCATAGCCAAGAGCTGTCAAGCGGGCAGGAACCCAATTCAGGATATCATCGATCCTGGCTGAAGCGCGACCGAACTGGATGTAGCGTTCGGTTTTGTTGCCCCACATCGCATCTAAGGTATTGGCTAGGCGAAACATCAGCGCACCCGGTGCACCTAAAAGCACAAACCAGAAAATTGGCGACAATACGCAATCGCTGCCGTTTTCTATAACCGCCTCGACCGCCCCGCGAGCAACATCATCCTCGTTCAAGTCCTTCGTTTCACGGCTGACAATTTTGCTAACCGACTGTCTGGAACTTTGAATGTTGCCGGCGATCAGGTAGCTGTGAACCTCTTTGGCATGCTGCTGCATGCTCTTCCAGCCGATGGTGAAATAAAGAATCAGGCACTCTGCGATTGATTGCAAATACAAAGGCATCCACGCAAGCGCCTGCCAAGCGATTATGGCGAACGGCACCACAAGCACAAGCCAGCAAGCCAAGCCTCGCAAAAATGGGGAAATTCGCTCAAATTTGCTTTTGTTGCTGATTCGCTCGACGGCCTGGGCGACAGAGCCGAACCCGGCCAAAGGATGCCACTTTTTTGGCTCGCCCAAAATGCCATCCGCAATAATTGCTAGAATGATGACAACAAAAACCATCAAAACCCAGTCTCGTATGCCGCAAAAGCAATCAGTAGAGCCAATTCCGCCGACTCGATGAGCAAGCCGATGCAATCACCCGTAAACCCGCCCAATCGGCGCATCATGAACCACCGCCAAACAAAAAATACGATGCCAGCCACTACGGCGAGCATCAACCACAGCGAAACGGGGGTCAGCAACAGCGGCAACAGTGCCCAAATCGCGATAATCGCCATGACCTGCATTCTTTTCCGGCTCGACAGCGCCTGCTTCAGATCTGCGCCGATGCCGTTTTCCCTAGCATACGGCAAGAACAAAAATGCAGGAATGATCAGAAGTCGTGCTGCCACAGGCGCCACGACAAGAATTGTCCAGTCCAAAGCGGCTGTCAAAGCGGAAACCTTCAAGATCAAAGTCAACGCAACCGCAGTTGTCGCCATCGCCCCGCTTCGCGGGTCATGCATGATCTGAAGCGTCCGTTCACGGTTGCCCAAACCTCCGACCCAACCGTCGGCTGTATCGGCTAGCCCGTCTAGATGCAATGCGCCGGTAATGACAACCCAAAGCGTGACGATCAAGGATGCCTGCAACAAGTCATGCAATGCGGATGTAGCCCAAGATGCGGATGCCAGGATCAGGCCAATGCCTGCCCCAACCATCGGAAACCAGAGCGACATGTCTTTGTGTGCCTGCGTTGGCACGCTTTCGGCCGAACCGACTGGAATACAGGTCAAAAACTGCATCGCGGACCGCAGCGACAGCATCGAATACAAAAAGCGTTGCTGACTCATCGTTGGACTGGTTGCGGAATATGCGCTATCAATACAGGATGGTCTTCATCACCGTCATGAAAGACGCGAATGCGAGTTACACAGGCATGCGGTATGTCAATGCGCATCATGTTGGCAAGTGGCATCTGCAGAATGCGCGCCAAAAGCGCCCGCGACGTGCCGCCGTGTTGAATAACCAGCACATGACGGCCTCGATGCAGGTCGAGCAATTCGTCAAACGCCGCCGCCACCCGCTTTTGCAAGTTGGCTACCGACTCTCCATTGGGCGGACAGAACTCTTGCGGACGGGTGTAGAACAAGCGGGTTAATTCTGGTTGCTCGTGTGCAACATCATTGAAACCCCGGCCTTCCCAGTCGCCGAAGTCGAGTTCGCGCCATCGTTCATCGACTTGCAGCGTCAGCTGACGTTCATGGCATAGCCATTCCGCGAACTCTTCGCATCTTCTTAGCGGCGAGCTGATTACTGCATCCCATCCACTATGGCATGCGGCCGCGGCCCGCATCTGATCAAAGCCCGCTTGCCGCAATGCGGCATCAGTGGAACCAAGCAAAGAGCCGCTCCCTTCGCAAACTCCGTGTCTGAGCAGGTCTATTGTCGTTGAAGAATTGTTTTCAGTCCGATTTAGTGCTGACACTGGCTTGCTCGAATGTCGCCATTTCGCTGTGCAGCTTCAATGCTGATTGCAAAATGGGGTAGACGGTGACGGCGCCGCTGCCCTCGCCTAGGCGCATCCCGATTTTCAACATCGGACTTGCCTCCATCAGCGACAATGCTTTTTCGTGCCCTGCTTCATCCGAGCAGTGCGCATACAGCAGCCAATCCCTCACTCCTTTGTTAAGCCGCGTCGCGCAAAGTGCCGCCGCAGTCGATATGAATCCATCGACGAGGCTTGGGATGCCGCGTTGCGCACACGCGATATAGGCACCGGCTAGTGCTGCGATCTCCAGCCCGCCGACACACTGCATCGTATCGAGTATGCCGTTCGAGATTCTTTGAGCATGCAAGGCCAGTGCGGTTTTTACCGCATCGGTTTTTCGTTTTAGCCCTTCGTCGTCCACTCCCGTGCCGCGACCGACCATTATGTTGGCAGGCGCATTCAGCAATGCGCAATAAAGCGCGGAGGCAGAAGTGGTGTTGCCGATTCCCATCTCTCCGCCCACGAACAAGTCTGCCTGCTCAGGGATATGCTCTTTGCCAGCCTGAAGCGCCTTTAGCAAGACATCTTCTGTCATTGCCGCTTGCTTGCAGAAGTTCGAAGTGCCGTTTGCCACTTGCATGTTGGTCACCCCGGGCAATTCCTCCAAAGGCGTCGCGGTGCCGACATTGACAACCGCAAAGTCCGCGCTATGCATCTTGGCAAGTACGCAAATCGCGGCACCGCCTGAAGCAAAATTTCGCACCATCTCGCCAGTGACTACCTGCGGAAATGCGGAAACCCCCTCATCAACAACGCCATGATCACCCGCAAACACGCGTACGCAAAGCCGCTTCAGCGAGGGCAGGGGCCGCGCCTGCCAGCCGGCGAAATCGATTGCGACCTGTTCTAATCGCCCCAAGGAGCCGGGAGGTTTGGTTAATTGCAGCTGCCGCGATGCTGCCGCTTCGCGACTTTCCCTGCAAATGGGTTTTACGTGTTTGGTCCACCAAGTCATTTTTATTCACTCCTGTGATTTTAATTCCATGCTCATGCCGGCAACTGTCATCGTTACGCGGTCGCAATGCGATGCCAGCTGCTGATGCAGCAGCCCGCTCGCGTCGACAAATGCGCGTGTGATTTGACCCATCGGCACCACGCCGAGGCCTACTTCGTTGCTAACGAAAATGATTCTGCCTGACGCTTGCGTCAAAGCGGTGAAAAATTGCTCTCGCTCCGACTCCCAGCACTTGGCAAGCAGGCAATTGCTCAGCCAAAGCGTCAGGCAATCAACTAGTATGCAACTGTCGGCGCTGTGCACGGACTGCAAAGCGCCTGCCAAGTGAAGCGGCTCTTCGATCAGTTGCCAGGGCGCGGCGAGTTCGCGCCTTTTTTGATGCAGCTCGATTCGTTCAGCCATTTCCTTGTCTTGCGCTGTTGCGGTGGCGATATAGATCCTTTTCATTGAACTTTCATTGACGCGCAGCTCAGCTAATCGGCTCTTGCCGGAACGGGCTCCACCCAATATAAGTTCCAATCTAGCAGACATGCCGATGCTGTCACCGAGGCAATGCGACCGGCTTGCCGGTCTTCGGGTGCTTTACGAACTCAAATCCCACTCCGAATACTTTGGCCAACGTGTCTCCTTCAATCAATTTGGCTGGAGTACCCTGCCTGACCAATTTCCCGCCTGACATCAAAACGAGATGGTGCGCACAGCAAAGCGCTACATTCAGGTCATGAATCACAATCACGACGGCCACGTCTTGCAGCGCCAAGTCATCAATGATGCCAAGTAGCAGTTGCTGGTGTGCAATATCGAGAGAGGCCGAGGGTTCATCCAGCAAAAGCGCACGATTTTGCACAACCCCGTCGATGATGGCCGGCTGCCAAATCTGTGCAAGCACTCGTGCAAGTTGCACCCTCTGCTTTTCACCGCCCGATAGTTCCACATAGTTGCGTTCGACCAAATCCCAGCTGTCGACCGCTTGCAGGGTTTGGCGGACAATTTCACGATCTTTTTTATCGCCGGTATCGTAGGGCGTTCTACCCATCAGCACCACTTCTTCGACTGTAAACGGAAAGTTAAGCGTAGACTGTTGCGGCAGACAGGCTAGCATGCGTGCGCGGTGGACCGGTTCCCAGTCGCGGATATTGCGGCCGTTCAGCCATAGCTCGCCGGAGTCTGCGACAATTTCACCGGAAAGCAGCTTCAGCAGGCTGGTCTTGCCGGCACCATTCGGACCGAGCAATGCTGTGACATGGCCGGGCCGGCAAGTCAGGCTCATGCCGTCCACACGTCTAATGTCACCGCTGGAAAGCGTGGCTGACTGAATTCTAAGCATAGACTCGCCCACGTTGGTGAACCAATATGGAGATGAAAAACGGCACCCCCAATACCGCGGTAACCACGCCGATCGGCAATTCAGAGGGCGCAACCACTACCCTTGACACAGCATCCGAGGATACCAGCAGGATGCCGCCCAGCAACGCCGAGGCTGGCAATAGATGCCGATGGTCCGGACCGATCAGCAATCGAATCAGATGCGGAACCACAAGCCCGACGAAGGCGATTATTCCGGCAACTGAAACAGCTACGCCGACACCCAATGATGTGTAGATGATCAAGCGCCGTTTTAGCCACTCGACACCGATGCCGAGGTGACGGGCTTCTGACTCTCCAAGCAGCATTGCGTTCAAGGCTTTGCTTTCGCGAGGCAGAACCACCATCAGTATGCTGAAAACCACGACGCAATACGCAATCTGCCGCCAGTCTGCGGTCTCTAAAGAGCCCATTTGCCAAAGACTGATGCGCCGCAGCATGTCGTTGTCTGCCAAGAAACTGAACAACTGATTGAGTGCGCCGGCCAAGGCGCTGATGGCAATCCCGGCCAACAGCATAGTCGCGACAGAGGTGCCTTCGGGACTGCTTGCCAGTCGATACACGGTCCAAGCCGCCGCCAGACCGCCGGCGAAAGCTCCGATCGACACTGCTGATATTCCAAGAACTGAATACGGGAAAAGCAGTGCGCCGAAAACGATGACAAAACTTGCTCCGGCGGAAGCGCCTGCGGACACCCCGATCAGAGAGGGGTCAGCTAGGGAGTTTCGAAACAACCCCTGCAACACCGCGCCGCAAACTGCCAGTACTGCGCCGATTAGAAAGCTCAGTATCATTCGTGGCAGGCGAATGGACTGGATGATCATTTGATCGCGAGTCTGGGTTGCTTCCAAGCCGACAAGGTCAATGAGCACCGTCGGCGATACAGGCACGGGGCCAACGAGCAGGCCGGCAAAGGCCGATACAGCTGCAAGCCCGGCCAGCAGCAAGAAACAAGATTTTGGCGACATCAATCGCACTCTGGCATCCCGGTATCAATGCAGCGCTCGCCGATGCAAACGAATAGTTAGGGCTAAAGATCAACGCCTGGGCGGGCCTTGATTCCCGACTTGAAGGCGTGCTTAATCTCCTTGACTTCCGACACGGTATCAGCCAAGTCGCGCAAGCCGGCACCGCCGCCGCGGCCGGTGACGATCACGCTTTGCATTTGAGGGCGTTTCGAAATTGCGTCTAGAACTTCGGAGGCATCCAAATACTTGTACCCAAGCATGTAGGTCAGCTCATCGAGGACGACCAGGTCGTATGATTCGTCGGTCAGCATTTTGACCGCCTCTTGCCATGCTTTCTTCGCCGCTTCGATGTCGCGAACACGGTCTTGCGTGTCCCAAGTAAAGCCGGTGCCCATTTGGTAGTGATCAACTTCCGGATGAAGTTTGGAGAAGAACAACGCTTCGCCGGTAGTTCGGTTGCCCTTGATGAATTGAACAACTCCGACTTTTTGTCCGTAGCCGAGAGCTCTTGCCACCATGCCGAACGCAGAGCTGCTTTTGCCTTTGCCGCTGCCGGTCAAGACAACCAGTACGCCTTTTTCGATATCTGCCTTATTGATTCGCGCATCGACTTTTTTCTTGAGTCGCTGCATTTTCTGCTTGTGTCTTTCGTTGATGCTTTGTTCGTTCATCGGTTTCTTGCCTCCTGATCAGTTGCCTACTGCGCTGATGACAGAGTCGTATGCCACAACCATCCGTGCGTAAGACTAACGCGATAGCGCATATCGCTAGAAACGATACTCCAGCGCCACTTCAATTGTACGACCTTCGTTCTGGTAGGGATTGTCTGAGCTTGCCAGATTGGTGATGTATTCCTTATCGAACAGGTTTCGGATTCGCGCCGAAAACAAAAGAGCATCCGATGCTTCGTATTGTCCATTGATTCCCCAAATTGAATAACCCGGTAATTTTTCCCCAAGACCAAACCGTGCATGTTCGAAAAATGCATCAATCCCAAAATACACTTTCTCGACTTGCCTTCCAAACTCAAAGGAACCAGAGGCGCGTGCACGATCATCGAGAAAACCTCCTGTCTTGTCATCCTTCGCTTCCAGATAATCCAAGCCTGCGCGAACGAAATAGTCGCTCCAATTCTTGGAGCCTTCAATTTCGACACCCTCCATGGTCGTCTTGTTAATGTTTGACGGAGAAGTGCCACTCCAAGATATCAAGTTTCTTACCTTAGTCTGATAGGCGTTTATTTGCCAGAACGCATCACCATAATCTGCACGCAACGACAACTCAAAGGATTTGCTTTTTTCTGGCTCCAGATCAGGATTGCCACTACCAGGCCAGTAAAGATCGTTCATAGTCGGAGCCTTAAAAGCTGTGCCATGGCCCACAACCACTTGATACTCTTCGGTTAACTTGAAGGATTGTTGCAGGCTGTAGTTTGTGGTGTTGCCGAAAGAGCCAAAGTCATCATAGCGCACATTAAATACTGTTCCTGTACGATCGCCTTGCCGTTGCCAAAGCAAAAAATATCCTTCACTCGACCGCTTAGTTTTGGCGTAAGGGGTCGTAGAGTCAACTTCATCTTTTTGGTAGTCGATGCCTCCTGAAACTTGATCCTGGGCAGATAGGATTAGGTTGGCTTGAAGCGAATAATCTGTCTTGCTTGTTTTGAAGTGAGTTCGACGCGAAGAAGTTCTATCTGGTCTGAAGTCTTCGTTGAAATCGGTCCCACGCCCAATCGACACTTTAATGTTCAAGTTCTCCGAGTGCTGGTAGTCGATCTGTGCTGACGTTGTCGATAATTCGTTTCGCAAATGCCAGTTTCTTCCCTTATTTGTTTTATTGTTCTCTGACCCAAAATCGGAAGTATTGTCGTAATCCACCCTTCCAGCACTTTGAAACCGGTTGAGCTGAAATTCAAGATTTTCTTGCAATGCCGCCTTGAATGACAAGTTTCCTGACGCGCTCTTAAAACCGTCCTTATCTTCATTTCCACCGCCTTTGAAGTGGGTTCGATCAATTCCGTCTGTGGATTCTTTCGAAACCAATGCGAAAACACTGAAATCTTCCTCTCCAAAACCAACCTGAGCGGTATGACGGCGCATGTTATCGGTTCCGCTTGCAACTTCAATTGACCCCGAAGCCCCCTGCTGGCGTTGCTGTTTTGTAAATATCTGGACTACACCGCCTATTGCGTCCGATCCATAGATTCCGGATACTGGACCCTTGACAATCTCAATTCGCTCAATGGAACTCAGAGGGATCCGTTGAAGTGCGGTTGCGCCTGTTGTTGCGCTAGCGGTTCGAACGCCATCAATCAGAACCAGAACATGATCACCTTGAGTTCCTCGAATAAACAGATCGCCGCTCGTGCCCCTGCCGCCGCTGTCCCGAAAACTAAGTCCGCTCTTGAGGGTTAGCAGCTGGCCAATATCTTTTGGCTTTAGAAGTTCAATGTCTTCCGCTGTGATGATCGCGGTAGATGGCAGCGTTTCGCGAAAAGGTGTCGGAATGCGCGTGGCTGTAACAACAATTTCTTCGGCTGTAGTTTCGTCTTCTTCGGGCAGTTTATCCGCGATAGCTTGCACAACAGCAAATAACGACATCGCGATGCAAAATTGAAACGCCTTTTGCATAATGCCGGTTTTTCCGTAGCGGCTAGTAGCACTAAGGAAAAATTCAGTATTCGAGTAACTATATGATTGCATTGAATATATCTGATTAATTTATGATTGAGATACACATAAGGTCGGTTTTCGAGCTTGAAGCCAAGTCCTCGCTGAACGTTCCGCACTAGAATTGCGAAATGGATCCCTACAATCGACTTTGCTCACTAATACTTGCCATTTAAGATTTATTTGACAATTCCGGTTGATCAGGCAACGATTCTTTTGTATGCATCCTTTAGTTAAAACACTATTGATATAGTTTGAACATTATTTGGCCCATGAACATGCAAGTGGCCGCACGGAACCACGCGATTGCATGGAGTTAAAGGTTCAAGCACTCTGGTAAGCGGTTCGGACGATCTAATGGTTTGGGTAGAGACTGACCGCGCTTCCAGCAACTGGCCATGCATGGCTTCCGCAAAGTGCTGCCAATCAACAAAGCTGCTAATACCCTGGCAGTGCTTGCATATTCTTTTTTGCTAGTCATGCCGAATTCACTCCAATCGATTCCTAATCGTGAGGGTGTCATGTGCTGCCAAAGCGATACGAGGTTTGCCTGCTTTTGCAGAGCACGCTGCCGAACAAGTCACCAAACAGCAACGAAGCTACGCGTCAAGCGTAACCGTTGCATTGCAAATGCGAGTGCGTGTTAGACCTGAACGCTGCCGCGCAACATGCACGCAAACGCAGTCGACACAAAAAGCAATAAAGCGATGAAAATTGCTTTCCTCCTTGCAAACCCGAAACACATGTCGAAGGAGGAAGAGTGGTGTGGAGTGATTTTTGTCACGTTTAAGCCCTCCGCTAAACAAAAGCAATACACTGAAAAGGGCGGTTCCGGACTTACGGCTTTGTAGCCGATTACCGTTGCGGGGGCAGTGCTGGAATCGCGATGCGCTAGCCCGATTGATTGGCTTCGCTCACCAAACTTCCCGTTTTAAGTTGTTGCGAACAGGGTCGGGCAGACTTAGCAACAACCACCTCAAAAAGCGAACTCTATTCTACAATGAATTTCCAGTGCATATCGCAAAATATTTTTTGCTAAAGCTGTTCACCGAACAGCAACTGAGAGCATCATGGGAACGGCTAGTTCAAGCTATCAGGCTAAAAAGCAGTATTAAAATGAGCGATATTGCACCGAAGTTTCAGGTTTGCGTCTTGCATTAACTGATTGTGTTGTTCCGTTCTGGCCATCGCTGATGCTCATTTAACAGTGAGTCGGCCGAGGCTAAATTTTGTTCGAACGCGCGATGGTTGCACTGCTTGCATATTCTCCGATTCCGCTAGCGGGACAATCCCTTCGGGCGGTCTGGCTTGATTCGCTTGAAGGCTGTTCTGCCGTACTGAAGAATAGCTCCAGGGCGCGAACGGTCTGCGTCGTCGGCCTGGAGCGGCCTTCGCAGCGTGTCGGGATTTGTGCAGGATTGATCGCGAGGCGTTTCACAGGAATTTTGCGGCAATCGGTGGAGTCGTGCCGCGGATAGATGCAGGCGGATGATGCGTGGCCGGCTGAAGACGCAATGCGGAAAACCGTCGGCATCGCGAAGCGCAGATTTGTATGGTTGGTCGCTTGACGCTCGTGCGAGTTGACTGAAAGTCGTCTCCACGTCGGCGAAAATGGATAAAATCATGCTTGCATGGATGAGGGATAGCGCAGTTCCGAGCAAGCTCTTGGTTGCTCGGATGTTCGGTTCGGCCGGGAAAGGCCGCAATTCAGGTGAGGTGCGACAATGGCGAATGGTTCAACAACAGTGGATGAGATCTGGGAGCTCATAAGGGAGACCCGGGCCGACATGCTCGCGAGCCGGAAAGAGGCGGCCGAGCGGCAGAGGGAATTTGACCGGGAAATGAAAGAGCGGCGCGCGATTCATAACAAGGAAATGGAAGAGCTGCGTACGATTCATAACAAGGAAATGGAAGAGCTGCGCGCGAGCCAGAAGGAAACAAAAGAGCAGCTGAAAGAGACGGCCAAGCAGCTGAAAGAGACGGACCGCCGGTTCAACACCCAGTGGGGGAGGCTGGTGGAGTCGCTGGTCGAGGGGAGCCTGGTGGCACTGTTGCAGTCCCGCGGGATCGAGGTGCATCAGACATCCACCAACGCGAAGGTTCAGTTCGTCGGCGACGGCGGCGAGCTGAGGCGGAAAGAGTTCGACATCCTGGCGGTCAACGGCGCCGAGGTGGTGGCGGTGGAGGTCAAGACGACCCTGACGCCGGGGAAGGTGCGCTATTTCCTGTCGGCGATGGAGGATTTCAAGCGGTATTTTCCGTATTTCGGCGACAAGGCGGTTTACGGGGCGATGGCGTATTTGAGAAACGATTCGGAGGCTGCGCTCTATGCCGAGCGCCAGGGCCTGCTGGTGGTGCGGGCGACCGGCGACGGCGCGAGCATTGTCAATGCGCCGGACTTCACTCCCAAGGTGTTTCCATCGCAGTGAACGATAGGATTTGCTGACCTGCGGCCGAAAGTCGGCGTTAGGATTTGTTTAAGGCGCAACGGGACCGATTCGGAAGCTTTGCCTGTTACGGTCTTCCAGCATATCTAGAATAGGAGTCCGGGTTCAGTACGGCCGGTGTTTCGGTCCTATTTTTAGGTTTTTTCGCACTCTTCAGCGAGCATGGATTTTGCTACGGTTAATCAGTACAGCAGTCCGCTATAAATTCCTCGAGGCGACGCTTTTGGTTTCCTGTAGAATCAAAATTTGCATCATCTAGCCAACTTTGAAAGGCATGGTTCAATCGCCCCCATTCACGGTCAATGATCGAATACCACGCGGTGTCCCGATTGCGTCCCTTATAGATCGTGGCTTGGCGGAAGATTCCTTCGAATGTGAAACCCAAGCGCTGCGCCGCTTTGCGTGAACGCGCATTCAACGCATCGCATTTCCACTCATACCGCCGGTAGCCGAGCTCGGAAAAGACGCGGCGCATCATCAAATACATTGCTTCGGTAGCGGCCGCGGTGTTCTGAAGTTGCGGCGAGTACAGGATGTATCCGACTTCAATCGAACCGGTTGCAGGAGCAATGTTCAGATAGCTTGCGACGCCGACTGCGCTGCCTGTTTTCACATCGACAATGGCGTGCACCACCCGCCCGCTATCTTCATTGCTGTCTTTCAGCCATGTTGCGAATTCGGCCAGCGTCTCGAATGGCCCTTCGGGAAGATAAGTCCAGTCGGAAGCGGACGCTTTATCAAGACCGGAATCATACAGCTTTCCTGAATGCCGACTCAACTCAAGCGGCTCAACCGCACAACGCCGCCCGACCATTGCAGTGCGCGGCGGAAACATGCTTGCCGTCCAATCGCGAACCGGAAAGCCGACCGGCTGACCGTATGAATTTATTTGCTCGCGCTCCACTCGGGTGATGCCGGAGACAGTATTGTGCAAAAATGCGAAAACATTTGAAGATGAGTGAACGCAAAACTATACGGTCACCGGGTCAGGCTTCTCCAGGTTAACGCCAAGCTTCTTATAGGCGCTCGCCATGGTCTTCGCATCCAGCGAACCTTCGTCCGCAAGAGACTTCAAAGCTGTAGCCGCAATGGAATTGCGGTCGACTTCGAAGAAATATCGCAAGTTCTTGCGGGTATCCGACCGGCCGTATCCGTCAGTGCCCAGCGTCGTGTAGCTGCGAGGCATATAGGCGCGAACCTGCTCAGCGTAAAGGCGAATGTAGTCAGTCGCGGCAACAATCGGCCCTTCTGTGTCGGATAGGCACTGTTCGACATGGCTGAGCTCGGTTTTGCCGGACTCTTTGAGCCTATTAACCCGTTCAATCGACTGCCCGTTTCGCGCTAGTTCGTTGAAGCTTGTGACACTCCACACGTCGGCCGCGACAGAGTATTCCGATTCCAGGATCTGCGCTGCCGCAAGAACCTCTCGCAGAATCGTGCCTCCGCCCAGTAGTTGCAGGCGCTTCACGTTCTTGCCGCGCTTTTTGGATTTCTGCACTCGATACATGCCCTTGATAATGCCTTCCTCAGCACCTTTTGGCATCGCAGGGTGAGAGTAGTTCTCATTCATGCAGGTGATGTAGTAGTAGACCGATTCTCGGTCGACATACATCCTTCGCAAGCCGTCATGAATAATCACTGCAAGCTCGTAGACGTATGCGGGATCGTAGGCGACGCATGAAGGGATCGTGGCTGCCAGAATCAGACTGTGTCCGTCCTGATGCTGCAAGCCTTCGCCCGCAAGCGTCGTTCTGCCTGCTGTGCCGCCGATCAAAAAGCCGCGAGTACGGATATCCCCGGCAGCCCAGGCCAGGTCGCCGCAGCGCTGAAAGCCGAACATCGAATAGAAGATGTAGAAAGGAATCATAACCTTGCCGTGATTGCTGCTCGATGTGCCGGCGGCGAGGAACGAGCAGAAAGCCCCCGCCTCATTGATACCTTCTTGTAGCACTTGGCCTTGCTTCGATTCCTTGTAGAACATCAGCTGATCCGAATCTTCCGGCTCATAGAGCTGACCGAAAGGGGCATAGATGCCCAGTTGCCGGAACATGCCCTCCATGCCGAAGGTTCGCGATTCGTCCGGCACAATCGGCACGATCAACGAGCCGATGTTCTTATCGCGTGTCAACGTTGTCAAAATTCGCACGAATCCCATCGTGGTGGAAATTTCGCGTTCACCGGTGCCCTTTAACTGAGCATCGAATGCGCTTAATTCGGGGATTGGCATCTTGCCTTTGTAGCGGCGACGGACCGGCAGTGAGCCGCCCAGCTTTTTTCGCCGCTCAAGCATGTACTGGATTTCCGGACTGTCTTCGGGCGGGCGATAGAACGGCGTTTCGGCAACTTGCTCGTCAGTCAGCGGAATTCGGAATCGATTGCGAAACGAAATCAGCGCATCTTCGCCCATCTTCTTTTGCTGGTGGGTGATGTTCTGCCCTTCGCCCGATTCTCCCATGCCGTAGCCTTTGACCGTCTTCGCCAAAATTACTGTTGGCTGACCGACATGCTTGACTGCTGCTGCATATGCGGCATAGACCTTATGCGGGTCGTGCCCGCCGCGATTCAAGCGCCAGATGTCGTCATCCGTCATGTTCGAAACCATTGCCCGCAGATCGTCATACTTGCCGAAAAAATGTTCCCGCGTATAGGCGCCGCCTTTTGCTTTGAATGCCTGAAACTCGCCGTCCACCGCTTCTTCCATCCGGCGCTGCAAAAGCCCCTTGCTGTCGCGCATCAGGAGCGGATCCCAATAGGAGCCCCAAATGACCTTGATCACGTTCCAGCCGGCGCCGCGAAACTCGCCTTCGAGCTCCTGAATGATCTTGCCGTTGCCGCGAACTGGACCATCGAGGCGCTGCAGGTTGCAGTTGACGACAAAAATCAGATTGTCCAGATGCTCACGCCCTGCCATGGACAGCGCACCCATGGATTCGGGTTCGTCCATTTCGCCATCGCCGACGAATGCCCAGACCTTGCGACCGTTCATGTCGACCAGGCCACGGTTGTGCAAGTACTTCATGAAACGAGCCTGATAGATTGCCATGATCGGCCCCAAGCCCATGGAAACGGTCGGGAATTGCCAGAATTCTGGCATCAGGCGAGGGTGCGGATACGACGATAGTCCGTTGCCGTCGACTTCTTGGCGAAAGCCTTCAAGGTCCTGTTCCGAAAGTCTGCCTTCCAAAAAAGCGCGGGCGTAGATGCCTGGCGCCGAGTGCCCCTGGAAGAAGATCAGGTCGCCTTCGCTGCTGCCGGTAGGCGCCTTCCAAAAGTGGTTGAATCCGACATCGTAGAGCGTAGCGGACGAGGCGAAGCTGGCAATATGACCACCAAGCTCGGAAGTCTTCTGATTGGCGCGCACTACCATGGCCAAAGCGTTCCAGCGAATCAGCGAGCGAATACGCCATTCCAGCGCATGGTCGCCATCGCTTCGCTCTTCATGAACGGTGGGAATGGTATTCAGATAGGCGGTGGTCGGACGATGCGGAATGTGCACCCCGTCACGACGCGCATTGTCGATCAGCTGTTCGATCAGAAAATGCGCTCGCTCGCGGCCTTCACGGTCGATCACGCTGGATAGCGCGTCGATCCATTCTTGGGTTTCTTGCGGGTCGATGTCTGCTTTGGATTTATCCATGGGGAATCTTGATTTGAGAGTCACAGATTGTTTGGACTCTATTATAGGCAATCGCCGAGCCTCAATTTGCCGCACGCAAGTCGCCGGTTTCGTAAAACGCGCGGTCAAGCACGGCGCGCAAGCAGGCTCCGGTGTGAGAGTTGGGTGTCGCGGCAACTTGCTCCGGGGTGCCTTCGGCGATGACCCGGCCGCCATCCTCGCCGCCTTCCGGCCCCATGTCGATGATCCAGTCGGCTGTTTTGATCACATCCATGTTGTGCTCGATTATGATCACCGAATTGCCCTGGTCGCGCAGCTTGTAGACAACTGAGAGCAGCAGCTTGATGTCCTCGAAATGCAAACCCGTGGTCGGCTCATCCAGCAAGTAGAGAGTTTGGCCTGTATCTCGTTTCGATAGTTCAAGCGCGAGTTTCACTCGCTGGGCTTCGCCGCCTGAAAGCGTTACCGAGTTTTGTCCGAGACGGATGTAGCCGAGGCCGACGTTCTGCAGTGTTTGCAACTTTCGCTTGAGTGCCGGAACCGCGTCAAACATCTCCATGGCATTGTCCACCGTCAAATCCAGAACGTCAGCGATATTCAGTCCCTTGTAGGTGACTTCTAGCGTCTCGCGGTTGTACCGCTTGCCATCGCAGGTTTCGCAATTGACGAACATGTCCGGCAAAAAATGCATCGCCACCCGCACCAGTCCGTCGCCTTTGCAGGCTTCGCACCTGCCGCCTGGCACGTTGAACGAGAATCGGCTAGGAGCGTAGCCGCGCGATCTAGACTCAATGGTGTTCGAAAAAAGGCTGCGAAGAATCGAGAAAAGCCCGGTATAGGTCGCCGGATTCGAGCGCGGCGTGCGGCCGATCGGCTGCTGATCGATGTTGATGATTTTGTTTATGTGCTCGGTGCCAACCAATCCGTCATGATCAGCTGCCTGCAGACCAGAGTGGTGCAGCTTCTGTGACAGAGCGGGGTAGAGCGTATGGTTGATCAGTGTGGATTTGCCTGAACCTGAAACGCCGGTGACGCAAATGAGCAGCCCAAGCGGGATGCCGACGCGAATGTTTTTCAGATTGTTCCCGCGTGCCCCTTCGATGGTGAGCTTCCGGTCAAGGTTCGGCTGGTTTCGTGGAAGACGAATCGGTATGCGGTTCTGCCCGCTTAGATAGGCGCCGGTCAGAGACTGTTCGGATTGCTGAATCTGTTCCGGTGTGCCGGAAGCCACGATTGACCCGCCTCTATTGCCTGCGCCAGGCCCGAGATCCAGAACATGATCGGCAGCGCGAATCGTGCTTTCGTCGTGTTCAACTACAATGATCGTGTTTCCTAGATCCCTAAGGCTGCACAGGGTGTCGATAAGCTTTTGATTGTCGCGATCGTGCAAGCCAACCGAAGGCTCATCAAGAACGTAGGTAACCCCGACAAGACCCGAACCGACCTGAGAGGCCAGACGAATGCGCTGCAATTCTCCCCCAGACAAGGTGTTGGTGGCACGATCAAGCGTCATATAGGTCAATCCTACGCTGGCGAGGAACTTGAGTCGTTGCGTCACATCGCGAATGATTCGCTTTGCAATCGGTGCGCGCTGGGCATCGAATTTCAGATCGCTAAACAATTCGATCGCATCGGTAATGCTGAGTCGTGTGGTTTCATGAATCGGCTTGTTGTTGACAAAGACGTTGCGAGCCCCGATGCCAAGACGGCTGCCGCCGCATTCATCGCATGGCCGGCTTGCCTGATATTTCGATAGTTCAGCCCGGACCGCTTCGGATGCCGAATCTTTAAATCGTCGCTCGGCACTTGGGATGACGCCCTCGAAGGGACGATTGCGTGCCGATGTCCCGGAGGCGGATGAGAAGCGAAATTTGATCTTTTGTTCGCCGCTGCCGTACAGGATAACCTGCTGCACAGGCTCAGGCAGCGATTCAAATGGCGCATCCAAGTCGAACCGGTAGTGTTCGGCCAAGCCTTTAAGCATTGCGTAGTGATAGTGCTGGATGCGATTCCAGCCGCCAATGGCACCGTGTGACAGGCTCACTGCTGGATTCGGAATGACTTTATTCGGATCGATGAAGAGGTATTCGCCTAAGCCGCTGCATTTGGTACAGGCTCCCTTAGGATTGTTGAATGAGAAGATCCTCGGTTCGAGTTCCTCGAGCACATACCCGCAAATCGGGCAGCCGTATTGGGTGTTGAATGTCGACTCTGGCGCTTGAAAGCTGCCATCGGCAGCGATGGTGCAGCATGTGACGAATCCGTCAGCTGTGTTCGCAGCGGTTTCAATCGATCCAACCAGGCGTGTTCGCGAATCAGGGCGTAGAACGATCCGGTCTACGATGACTTCAATGGTATGATGTGCATTCTTTTCTAGACTGCGAACTTCATCGATATCGAAAACCGTGCCGTCAACCCGCACTCGAATAAAGCCGTCGCGCTGCAGCGATTCGAACACATGAGCGTGCTCGCCCTTGCGGCCTTTGACAACTGGCGCAAGCAGCGCAATCCGGCTTCCGGGCGGTTTTTCCATGATCCGGTCGGCAATGTCCGCTATCGACATCGCTTCCAGCGCAGTGCCGTGTTGCGGGCATCGAGGCTCGCCGACGCGTGCGAACAAAAGTCTTAGATAGTCGTATATTTCGGTGACGGTGCCGACCGTGGAGCGCGGATTGAAGCGGGCGGCCTTTTGGTGGATGCTGATCGCAGGCGACAGCCCGTCGATGGAATCGACATCGGGCTTTTCCATGACCGAGAGAAATTGGCGGGCATAGGAGGATAGCGATTCAACGTAGCGTCGCTGACCCTCGGCATAGATTGTGTCGTAGGCGAGAGACGACTTGCCGGAACCGGACGGTCCAGTCACCACGGTCAACTGATCTCGCGGCAAGGCGGCTGATACGTTTTTAAGGTTGTGAGTCCGCGCTCGGTGGACGTAAATTTGACCCTTTGTGCTCACTTGATAATTGTGCAAGGCAAAACAAGTAATAATATGCTCATTTTTGAACCTTTCGCAATATCGGTTTTTTTGTGCAGGATA
This sequence comes from Arenicellales bacterium, assembly GCA_965214875.1. GTDB lineage: Bacteria > Pseudomonadota > Gammaproteobacteria > Arenicellales > JAJDZL01 > CBDAUN01. The sequence goes on from OZ243980.1 coordinate 1,194,789, forward strand.
CCAAGAACCCTTTCTCCCCCATAGAACGGCGGTCAGTATTGTCGCTCGCAACAGTCGTCGGTCTGCGAATGATGGGGCTTTTTCTCATTCTTCCCGTGTTGGCGCTGCATGCCAATGAATACCCCGACGCGACACCGCTGATGATCGGACTTGCGCTTGGCATCTACGGATTGACCCAGGCGATGCTGCAAATTCCGTTCGGGATGGCTTCCGACAAGCTGGGAAGAAAGCCTGTAATCATTGCCGGAATCTTGGTGTTCGCCATCGGCTGCGTGATTGCCGCTTTCGCGGACACGATAGTCGGTGTTGCCATAGGGCGCGCTGTTCAAGGAGCGGGGGCTATCTCCGCGGCGGTTTTTGCTCTGGTCGGCGACCTGATCGACGATAGACGCCGCAACAAGGCGATGGCGTTCATGGGCGTGTCGATTGGGCTGGCATTTACCCTATCGTTGGTACTCTCGCCCATTTTGGACAGCGCAGTCGGTTTGAGCGGTCTTTTCTGGGTGGCGTTTGCGCTTGCGCTAGTCGGGCTGATCCTGATCTTGTTCGTGGTGCCAGATCCGGAGTCGCTTGCCGTGCCAAAAGCCGAACAGGGGAACTTTCGCTCGGTCCTGGTTGATCGGCGATTGCTGCGTTTTTATTCCGGATCGTTTGTGCTGCACATATCAATCGTCGCTCTGTTTGTGGCCTTCCCGCAGGCGCTGGTCGAAGCGGCAGGCATTGCTAGTGACGAGATTTGGAAGTACTACGTTCCCGTATTTATGGCTTCTGTCGCGGGGATGGCGCCTTTGATTCGCTTTAGCGCAGGGCGGGGGCGGACAAGTATTGTTATTGCAATTGCTGCGCTTGCAACAATCGGCGGTTTCATGTCGATGTATTTCGGTATCAACACGTCACCACTATTGCTGTTCGGTTTCTGGCTTTTCTTTGTTGGTTTCAATACGCTTGAAGCACTTTTTCCGGCAACAGTAGTGCGTCATGCACCCGCGCAATTGCGCGGTGTGGCGATGGGCGGTTTGAACACCTGCACCTTTTTGGGTGCGTTTTTCGGCGGTGTGCTCGGAGGGGCGGTGAATGGGCGGTTCGGAGATTCCGGCGTTTTTGTCTTTTGCGCACTTCTTGTTGCGCTGTGGGCACTTTGCGCGAATGCGTTTCGAGTTCAAAAAACAACATAATGACATCAAGCTGGGGATCAAAAATTGTGTATGCTATGCAAATCGGCTAGGGAAGTTGCAGCGGAGCCAACCGCATTAATGTAGAACCTAGACAGTAAGGAGAAAAAACATGGCAAGTCGAGGTGTAAATAAGGTCATCCTGGTGGGAAACGTTGGCGCGGACCCTGATACGCGATATACCAAAGACAACAATCCGGTCGTCAACTTAAGGCTCGCGACGACCGATTCGTGGTTTGACCGAAATTCAAACGAAAGACAGGAGCGTACAGAGTGGCACAGGGTCGTGTTTTTCGGCAAGTTGGCTGAAACGATTGACAAGTACGTCTCTCGCGGACAAAAGCTATATGTCGAAGGCCGTCTCCAAACGAGAAAATGGGAGGATCAAAGAACTGGTCAAGATCGTTATTCGACCGAAGTGATTGGTAGCGAAATGGTTATGCTCAGCAGTGGCGGCGGAGCGGATGGCGGCGGTTATCGAGGTCAGCGGCGCCAACAAAGTGGCGGCGCGGACGAAGGCGGATCATGGTCTAAAGAGAGCTCGGATAGCCAAATGTCAGCTGATCCGATCGACGATCTTGGCGATGACGTGCCTTGGTAGATTGCGGATTTCAGGATTTGCGGCGGCGCTTAATCGGTCTGTACGCGAAGTTTCGCAGCAATGAACTCGGATTGAGGAATATGAAGCAAGCCCTGCAGCTTGCTCATGAGATGGCGTTCATGCGGGTCAAGCTTGCTGTCGGATAGAACGACTCGCCACAAAACCTCGATAAGGCGAACTTTGCTGCGAATGTCCCAGTTGCTGTTGATCACCGATGTGATTTGGTGTAGGCAGGTAGCCGCTTCAAGTTCGGTTTTCGCTTCGCTTATAATTGCGTCGATATCTTCTTTGAGCATGCCGAATTTGGTGATCAGTGAAGTGCGTATTTGCTCTAGTTCTTCTTCGCTGAAATCCTGATCCGCCTGCGCCGCCTCCAGCAAAAGCGAGGTTGCAGCAAGCATCGTCATGCGTTCTTTTTGAACGTCGCTTTCGGACGGGTTAAACGCTAACTTGCGTTCGAGGCGGCGTATAAACGAAATCGGCATTCAAGCGGCTACCTGACCATTCAGCAATCCGAAGAGGCATTCAATCGACGCTTTGCGTAAGGTCAAATCTCTTCCCATGTTGAATATTGTAGGCAGGAAATCATTATCAAGCCATTTAGAAATTTTCCAGCCCAAATTGGTTGACCTGTATCACCGAAATAAGCCGAATCCTTCGCCGGGGGAGGATGCGCCTCTGAAACTTTAGTTTGATCTGAGATTGCTTGAGCTTGAATTCCTGGCATATCGTTGATTGCTGGAAACAGTTTCTTCAGGCTTTTGGTTCTTTCGTCGAATCGACAAATATCAGAACTTTGAATCGTAATGCATAGACGCACAATGAAGCTACCGTATTCAATGGTATGAGTAATCGGCAAAGAGCTTAATGTCCTCAGCGCCCGCAACCGCAAAACCGCAACGGATCTTTTCCTGAATTTTACTCAAGTTTTAGACTCGCTAGGAGATATTGGTCGGCGTTAGGCATTTCGTCTTGTTATTTGTTGAGAATTGCGGCCTTTGACTTTCTGAATGGCCTCTAACCCGCCGATGGCGGCACTAGCCGAAGAGCGATTGCAGAATCGCCATGTCCTGTACACGGCCCAATGCCTATAATGCATGCCTTTAGTCTTGCGTTTTCTATTGTGCCGCGTCGGAACAACGGGATGCATCAGGCTCAAAATGGTCACATTTAATGGTGAGCGCAGATTCATGCCAGGCAAATTTAGGATTGGAGTTGTCGGGGTCGGGTACATGGGACGGTTGCACGTTCGCAACTATATGCGGCAAGCTGAAGTAGACCTTGTAGCTGTCGCCGATATCGATCCAACCCTAGGACGACAGGCCGCCAAAGAATTCAAATGCGACTATGTTGAAGATTCTAAAGATATGATCGGACTGGTGGATGCGGTGAGCATCGCTGTGCCTTCGGTCGGCCATTTCGCCGTGGCCAAGCCGTTCATCGAAGCGGGTGTCCATATTCTGATGGAAAAGCCGCTAGCTTCTACGGTCGATGAAGCACAGCGCCTTGTCGAATTGGCGGATGAGCATGGCATTCGATTGCTTGTGGGGCATCAGGAACGATTCAATTCCGCTGTGATGGCGGTTGCTGACAGAATGGGCGAGCCTAAGTTCATTAACGCTCAAAGATGCGGGCAGTTCGCAGGAAGAAATGGCGATGTCGATGTGATCACCGACTTGATGATCCATGACATCGATCTGATTTTAGCACTGGTCAAATCGCCAGTCAAAAATGTGTCCGCCGTTGGGGCCTCGGTCGTGACAGAGCATGTGGATATAGCCAATGCGCGGATTGAATTTGAAAGCGGAGCAGCTGCAAACGTAACGGCTTCGCGAGTGTCCAATGATAGAATCCGCACGTTCGAAGTCTATGATGGCGACCAATATCTGACTTTGGATCTGCTAAACCAGAGCATAACGTCAACTTCTGCGCAGCAGGAGAATCAGCTAGACGGCGACGCATTGGTCGCAGAGTCGATCACTATTGCTAAAAAGCATACTCTGGAGTCGGAAATAGAACATTTTGTGCAAGTTTTGTCTGGCAATGCTGAGCCGCTGGTGACGGCTCAAGATGGGCTGTCGGCATTGCTCGTTGCGAATATGGTCTATCGGGAGATCGAGCAGGAAGCATGAGCCCGCGCCCAGTTCCATATTTTGACTTGACTGCCCAATATGAAAGTCTTGAGCTGCAATGGTTCGAGGCGATTGGTGAAATTGGCCGAAAAGGCAATTTCATTCTTGGACCGGCGGTACAAGGCATTGAGCGCAAGCTTGCGAAAGCTGTCGGAGTGGCGCATGCGATAGCGGTATCGAGCGGCACTGATGCGCTTGTGCTGGCCATGCGTGCGCTTGGCGTTCAGCCGGGTCAGTCGGTCATTGTTCCAAACTTCGGCTTTTTCGCGACGCCTGAAGCCGTCTCGCTAATCGGTGCCAAGCCAAAATTCGTTGATATTCGCCGAAGCGATTTCAATCTCGATCCTAATTGCCTTGAGGCGGCGATCGATTCAAGCACCGCGGCAATCATCCCGGTCCACCTCTTCGGTCAGCCGGCTGAAATGCGGTCCATCCGCGACATTGCGGCCCGGCACGGGTTGGCAGTAATCGAAGATGCCGCTCAATCGTTCGGAGCAACAGAAAATGGAAAGCCGGCGGGCGGTTTGGGGGATGTCGGTTGCTTCAGTTTCTATCCGACTAAGATTCTTGGTGCCTACGGGGATGGCGGCATGGTGACGACAGACGATGATGCATTAGCTGATCGGCTTCGCTTATTGCGCAATCATGGCATCACAGGCCCCAATCGCCATCAGCTTGTCGGCTGCACAAGCAGGCTCAACGCAGTGCAAGCCAAGCTATTGGAAATAAAGCTTCCTAATGTCGGTCTAGCCATTGCCAGAAGACGTGAAATCGCCGATGCCTACAGGCGCAGCTTCGAAGGGCTAGATGTTGAATGTCCTAGTGAACGCGAAGGCGTGCGCCACGTGTATAACATTTACACCATTCGCACTGCCAAAAGAGATGGGCTCAGTGAGACGTTGCACCAAGAGCAAGTTCAGCATCAAATCTACTACCCCATGCCTTTGCATGAGCAAAAGCCCTACGCAAGCGACTCGCAACCTGCCGATCAAGATGAATTTTTCCCACAAACCGCTGCGGCCTGCGCCGAAGCGATCTCTTTGCCCAATTATCCGGATATGCCTGACTCAGATGTTGAACGGGTCTGCCAAGTGGTTCGTAGCGCTCTGGCTTAGCGCGACGATGGCGTCGGCGCTAGTTTGCCAAGTGTCACTCGCGCAGTCGATGCAATGCAAGGCATCGACGCCTGAATTCGCATCCATGGAAAAGCGTCGGATCGGGCTTGACAATGGTTCGGGGCATACTTACCGTCTGCGTGTGCGAGTTGCGGATTCCCCATGGGAGCAAAGCGCAGGATTCCAGCATATCTGTCCGCAAATCATGGCTACTAGTGCAATACTATTCGTATTCGATCGCCCCAAAAAAACTCAATTTCATATGTTCAATGTGCACGGTGATCTCGACATTGCTTTCATCAATGAATATATGGAAGTGGTTTCAATTCAGCGAATGGAGCCGCAGCAGCGAGAGGATCCTGATGCCGTTTTTTATGGTTCTGATGAGCCGGTTCTGTATGCCTTGGAAGCCCCGCCTGGCTTTTTTGAACAGCGAGGCTTGAAAGAAGGGGCGAGCAGCCTGGTTTTGTACTGAATTCCCAACGCGAGCATTTGCGAAGGTGTTAAGCAAAGTGCAACTCGCAAAGGTGCTATGACATCTGAATGCCAATGAAAACTGATCCCGTTCTTTATTCCGTTTCCATGGGAATCGCAGAATTGGTCTTGAATCGGCCAAAGCAGCTCAATGCGCTGAATCGCGAGATGGTTGCCCGGCTGCTTGCGATAGTCGCCGAGATGGAGAATGACCGAAGCGTTCGATGCGCGGTGATCAAGGGAGTGGGAGACCATTTCATGGCGGGCGGAGATATCGGGTATTTTCACCAACTGCTTGAGGTTGATGAACGAGAAAAGTTCGCCGCTTTTAACGATTTGATCGGCTCCGTGCATGAATTTGTTCGTCGCTTAGCTAGTTTGCCGATCCCGCTTATTGCCAGCGTCAGAGGGGCGGCAGCAGGGTTCGGTCTAAGTCTTGTCGCGGGATCGGACTTGGCTGTGGCATCGACAAAATCGATGTTTACATCAGCATACACATTTTTGGGCACTTCGCCAGACGGCGGGAGCACCTACTATCTGCCGCGGTCGGTCGGCATGAAAAAGGCGATGGAAATTGTGCTGCTATCGAACCGGCTTGACGCGCAGCGAGCACTCGAGTTAGGCCTGATCAATTCTGTGGTCGAAGACGATGAGCTTGAATCTGCGACTAAAGCGATGGCGCAAGCGATCGCATCGTCTCCGCAAAATGCGGTTCGCAGGACCAAATCATTGATCCGTCAATCGTTCGAGCGCGACCTGGAAGATCAATTGGGTCAGGAATTGGCCGCTTTTATCGATTGCGTCGATACACAAGATTTTGCCGAGGGGGTTCGCGCGTTCATTGAAAAGCGCAAACCCCAATTTTGAACTTGAACTGCTATAGCAGCACAAGTGGTTCGCTCGGGGCCGACCGGCACGAATTAGCGCACAACATTCGCGGCCTAGATGCTATCAAACTGATGCGGGATACCGCCGCCAGCATGGTCGGGCGCAAGCTTCTTTGCCAAGATTTTTCGGTCCCCAGCAAGCTTTGATACGTTTCGCGAGCGTAGCAATGCGTACGCAAGCGCTTCTGGCGTTGCGCCTTTTAAATCCTTTTCTGGATCTAGTTTCGGTTTATATTTCATTGCCTATTTTCCTTTGTATTCGTTGATTGCATCGATAATCTCTTTCAGACCGCCCTGTACCCATTCGTGCTTGTTGGGGAACGTTTCATGAATATGTCGCTCTGTTTCACGAAAATAGGGCGTTTCCAGCTTGAATTCGATTTTGTACTGCCGATCAGGATCGGAAGTCTGGTAGGCATTCAAACGCGTTTGCCAGTTTTTGGCAATGCCGACTTTGTATTCGCCAGGATAGGACGGATGCGAAACAACATAGACAAACTTCTTTTCCCTGTAGTCAATCGATAGATCGGTTCGTTTGGGCGGAGCGGTCTTGAGGTGTATCTCGTTTCGGTATTTGAGCAAGTCATGCGGGTCGGCGGCTTCTTGCGTGAGCCTTTCCTTGACCAGTTCGTACGCCTTGACTGATATGTTAATGCCAATCCATTGCCGTTCCAGACGTTCGGCGGCCACGCAGGTTGTTGCGCAGCCGCAAAATGGGTCCAATATCATCGCGCCTTGCTCGCTTCCGGCCTCGACAATGCGTTCAAGCAAGGCCAGAGGCTTTTGGGTCGGGTAGCCGGTTCGTTCTTTTGCCATGTTGTTGATAGTCGGAACTCGCCAAACGTCATGCATCCGCTTGCCAAGCGGGTTGGGCATGTAGATTGATCGATATGATGCCGGGTTCTTCACGAAGTTGCTGTCAGGAGCGTAATCTTCTCGCGCGGCATCTTCATTGAACATGGCCAATTTCGAATCCTTGGCAAAAAAAAGAATCACGTCGTGCTTGCGAACATAAGCTCTGCGAATATTTGAGGTGCCGTTGTAATAGTGCCAAATGATTTCGTTGCGGAAATTGTCTTCGCCGAAGGCGCAATCCATTGCGGTCTTCAGGTAGTGGCTCATGGTCGGGTCGCAGTGCAGGTAAATGCCCCCTGTGCTTTTCAAGACCCTTTTGCACTCGATTAGCCTGATCGCCATGTAGGCCAGGTAGGCAAAGTTGTAGGGCTTGCCGACACCTTTGATGCCGTTCAAGTAGTGGTAAAGCTCTTGGTGATCTTCTTTAATGGTGGAAAGCCATTCTTGTTTTATGTCTTCTTCGCGAAATATGTCGCTGAACTCTGCTCCTTCAGCGCTAGTGCCGATTGGCGCTGTAAACTTCTTGTTCTTGTTGAACGGCGGGTCGAGGTAGATCAGATCAATGCACTCTGAATTGATGCCTTGCAGCACATGCAGGTTGTCGTGGCAAAAGACAGTGCGGTTGGGAACGTTGCAGTCAGTCATGATGCCCGTTTATTCGTCTGTATGTCTTACGTCAATTTTTAAGCACGTCGGCACTAACGGCAGGAGTGCTGTAACTTGTCGAAATTTTGGTCGGCCTGGTATCTGATCGGAGATGTCGGACCAACCTCGCATCCGCATGAAAATGAACTATTAGCCACGCTCACTGCCATAACCGTTGTAGGTTTTTCCAGGCTGTAAATTTATTGTTGTGCCAACGTTGTTTTTTCTGACATTGCTGCCGATTAGCAATCGCCATGCCCCTACCGTAAGCGCCGCGACAATAAATTCAAGAAAATGTTCGGGTGCAAGCGACGCAATAGGATTTACGGCCATTCCAATAGCAATTTCCATGCTGGAATTTTACATGCCGCGCTAATCAAATGTCAGCCTTTCCATGTAATAATACGTTTCAATCTGGCAAGGCGGTGCGGGCGAATCGGGCGTTCACAACTGGCTTTGAGTGTGCGGGGCGAGGTTGGGGATGCTTATCCATGGCAAGATACAGAAACTTGGCGTTATTAGCCGCATCCATCAGAATCCGCCAAAAGATACTATATGCCCGGACGACTGGGATTATTGTACGCCTTGGGACCGACCTTCTCTGCGAGCGTATGAGCATTTTGCCGCGAATGCGCTTCGCAGCAGGCAGGCACGGCAAGCCTGGTAGTAGCGCGAGAATATCATTTCGCGATTTCGAGTCGACTTGAATTTTACCGGTCGCAATCGTGCTCAGCTCCAATTGAAAGATTTCAACTTTTCCACGGTTTTTCTTTCAGGCGCGAAATATTCTCGTCGACCCGGTTATATTGAAGTAAAATGCCTATGTCCGGCATTCTGACCGAACTTCCTTGCCTTACTGTTGCCGGAAGATAAGGCTGATACCCGAAAGGAGGCGTTAAAATGCGTCATTATGAGATAGTCGCGCTGGTTCACCCTGATCAAAGCGACCAGGTGGAAGATATTGTTGCGCGGTATCGAGATACCATCGAGCGCGGCGGCGGTGTTGTCCACCGATACGAAAACTGGGGTAGGCGGAAGCTTGCCTACCCGATCAATAAGCTGCACAAAGCTGGCTACTTCCTGTTGAACATCGAGTGTTCGATTGAAGTTAAAAACGAGCTCGAAAATTCATTCCGATTCAATGATGCCATTGTCCGCACCCTAGTGGTGCGGATGGACCGTGCAGTAACTGGAAACTCGCCTATCAAGGAAAAGATCATTCAGCAAGAGCAAGAGGATAAAATCCGAAGGGAAGAGGAAGCAAGGGAGCGAGCAGAACGCGAAGCACGCGAGGCGGAAGAGGCCAAGAAACAGGCAGAGCAAGAAGCCGCCGCTGCTGAAGCGCAAGAAAGTGAAGTGCAAAGTGACGAAGTCGAAGTGATCGGTGAACCGCAATCTGCACAAGTAGACGCCGCGACCGATGCCGGCGAAGAAGAGGCGGCTGAATCTGAAAACAGCGAATCGAATGAATCAGCAAAAGCGGATGCGGACGCGCAACAACTCGAAACACCCGAAGATGATCAGACAGGCGGCGTAGATGCCGAAGAAGACAAGCATGATGCCGAAAGCACCGAAAGCGAAGATGATTCGGAGACGAAAAAATGAGACATAGATACAGAGGCAGACGGTATTGTCAATTTACCGCTAAAGGCATTACCGAAATCGACTACAAGGACTTGGATCTCATCTCGGGCTTTGTATCGGAATCCGGCAAGATTATTCCTAGCCGTAGCACCGGAACCAAGGCGCGCTATCAGCGTCAGTTGGCCGTCGCAATCAAGCGAGCGCGCTATCTGGCATTGATCGGCTACACCGATTCGCACTAGCTCTGAAGGTGAGTGGCAATGCAAATTATCCTGCTTGAAAAGATTGCTAAGCTTGGAGAGCTGGGCGATACAGTTACTGTAAAGCCGGGCTATGCCAGAAACTATCTTCTGCCGCAGAAGAAGGCGGTTCGTGCGACTGCCAGCGCAGTGGAAGAGGTTGAAAGGCGCAAGGCTCAGTTGATAAAAGAGGAAAAAGAGCGCCTCGATGTCGCTCAAGCGAGGGCCGAAAAAGCGATCAAAACGCTCACCTTCACACGCAGTGTCATCGATTCGACGGGACGCTTGTATGGCTCGGTCACCAACATCGATATTATTGATGCCGCGGCACAGGCCGGAACCGAGATTCTCCGATCGGAGATTATCCTGAATGACGGAGCGATCAAGTCGATCGGAAGCTTTCCAGTGCTTATAAAAATTCACCCGCAAGTCGAATTCGAAATCACGCTCGAGGTAGTTGCGGAAAATCCTGAAGCTCTTGAAGTCGAGCCGGCGCAATCCGAAGAGCCTACTGCTTCTCACGACGACGCGGTCGAGGATGATGCTGCGGATTCTGAAGTGGTCAAAGAGTCAGCCGATTCAAAATAGCAGCAGCCGTATCAGGTATAGGAAGTGGAGTCAGTCGGCAGGAACGCACCAACAACTCCTGCTGTTGAGGATGGCGCGCCCATACCGCCATCAGACTTGCATTCCGAGCAAGCTGTTCTAGGATCGATACTGCTTGACAATGAGCAATATGAGCGCGTCGCCGCCATGTTGCGGCCGGAAGATTTCTATGTCCCCGCGCATCAGGAAATCTATAGCGCGATCCAAAGTCTGATTCAGAATCGCAGTGCGGCGGATATCGTCACGGTGTCCAAATGGCTGAGCGATACCAATAAGCTTGAGGAAATCGGCAGCAGCTATCTGGTTGCGCTTTGTACCGAGACGCCTCACGCCGTACATGTCGAAAGCTATGGCCAAGTGGTGCGAAATGAGTCCATTTTGCGAAAGCTTGCAAAATGCGCTCGGCAAATTCAGCGGAACGTCTACAACCATGGCGAAAAAGAAGCCAAGGAGGTGCTCTCCGATGCGCAGCAGCTGCTGTTTGACTTAGGCAAGGAGCAAAGCGAGAATATCGGCCTTGTCCATGTCGGTTCATCGGCGGCCGATGCCCTTGATCAAATCGCAAAGATGCATAAGGCGGGTGCGGACGGGCTGGTTGGAGTGCCAACCGGTTTTACCGATTTGGATGAAATCACCTCAGGGTTTCAAAAATCGAACCTGATTATCATTGCCGGACGCCCCAGCATGGGCAAGACGACGCTTGCGTTGAACATTGCCGAATTTGTTGCAGTGAAAGAAAAGATGACGGTGGCGATTTTCAGCTTGGAAATGTCGAGCATGGAGCTGACAATGCGCATGCTGTCCTCATTAAGCAGCATCGATTCGAAAAGGATCCGCGAAGGGAACTTGGGAGACAATAAGCGCGAAAAGATGGAAAACTGGGAGCAGCTCACCGGTGCGGTGCAGATGCTGTCGGATGCTCCAATATACATTGATGCGACCCCGGACGTTTCTCCGTTCGAGATTATTGCCCGTTCTCGCCGCTTGAAGCACGAAATCGGTTTGGACTTAGTCATTGTCGACTATCTTCAGATGCTGCAGGAAAAGGATGTCGAATCCAACAGGGCGACTGAATTGGCCAACATTACCCGCAATCTGAAGAATCTTGCCAGAGAACTAGATGTTCCGGTCATCGCACTGTCTCAGCTCAATCGCAATGTCGAAAATCGCCCAAACAAGCGTCCGATGCTAGCCGATCTTCGTGAATCAGGCGCTATTGAGCAAGATGCCGATGTCATCTTGTTCATCTATCGGGAAGAGGCTTACGATGCGGAGACAGAATCCTATGGTACCGCGGAAATCAATGTCGCGAAACACCGAAACGGTGAAACACGAAAGTTCAACCTCACTTTTTTGAATCAATACACCCGTTTCGCTGATCACATCGATCAGGACCGCATCTGGTCGGGTACGCACGACTAGTGGGCTAATACCTATTGAGTTGACGACTTAAGTCTTGTCCCATGCGGCGGGATCGGGTGCAATCATGCGGGTGTTCGGCACAGTCAATATTGAAGCGCTGCGCGATAACATCCTAAGAGCTCGTCAATATGCGCCGTACGCCAAACATATGGCGGTTGTCAAATCGAACGGGTATGGCCATGGTGCTGTTCGAGTTGCAAAAGCACTCGAATCGTGCGTGCAAGGGTTCGCGGTTGCGACGATAGAAGAGGGCGTGCAACTTCGTCGAGCTGGGGTGGCACAGGCCATATGCGTGCTGTCAGGCTTCTTTGATCCGGTCCAGCTGGAAGATGTGTTCGAGCACGATCTTGATGTCGTAGTCTATTGCGACACGCAAATCGAAATGCTTCAGTCCGGCCGCTTCGATGGCCCCGCCAATGTCTGGGTGAAAATCAATTCCGGCATGAACCGGCTCGGATTTGCGCCCGCTCAAGTTGAATCGGCGATATTGCGCCTTGAGAAGATACGGCAAGTCGGCGAAATCCGCATAATGTCCCATTTCGCTCGTGCAGACGAACGTGAAAGCGATGCATCGGCGCGTCAGCTTGAAGTGTTTCTGCGTTGCACGGAACATATTGAATTGGCAAGAAGCATTGCCAATTCGGCGGCAATCATCAGTCTGCCCGAAAGCCATCTGGACTGGGTACGCCCTGGCATAATGATCTATGGCGCATCGCCTTTTGCCGATGAATCTGCATCCGATCTGAAGTTGCGCCCGGCGATGAATATCTACTCCACCTTGATTGCTATCAATCAAGTGGGAACTGGTGAAGCTGTCGGATATGGGGGTGACTGGGTAAGTCGGGGCGATGCCCGGGTCGGCATTGTCGCTTGCGGCTATGGAGATGGCTATCCTCGAAGCGCTTCGCCCGGCGGCTCAGTGCTGATCCATGGCAGTCGGGCAAGGCTTGTCGGCAGGATATCCATGGATACGTTCGCGATCTCATTGAGCGATCAACCGCAAGCGGAGGTTGGAACCAGAGTCAAGCTATTCGGGGATGGCCTTCCCGTTGAGGAAGTCGCTTATCACTCGGGTACCATAGCCTATGAGATTCTTACATCCGTCTCGCCTCGGAGCATTCTGCTTGAAACGCAAACTCATACTCCCTGACCTGCAGGTCGAATCGAGCTGCCTATCTGTTTCGCAAATGCCGATTCCGGTGTGAGATAGAAGACAGGTGCCAAACCGTTGCACCTCATGGGGTTTTGGAGAGATTGACGGTCGTTGGGTGACAGCTATGGGCAATTTGGCGGCTTGGGGTAGTTTCCCTGCAATCAGATGATCGAATTGGCCAATACAAACTTGACGGTAAACTTGCGCTTGCGCCGCGCGGGCCAGCATTGTCAACAAAGTCATGGTTTCATGATGATGCTCAGTTTAGTCATGGCGATGATGTGGAAAACGTCTTCTAAAAACAAACGAGATTGGCATACGAAACATCCTGCGTTGAATATGTTGCGACGATGGTGTCATCTTTATTCAGTCTGCGGCGGGTACTGTTGCGGACGAAATTTGAACGATGCCATTAAATTCGGTCATTGTGCGCCATGATAATTGAGAAAAGGGTTGCTGTAGTTGGTGAAGATATCTTTTTCTTTATCAGGCATATGCACAAGGGTTGCGTCTACTTACGAATGACAAAAATGGATTCAAGCGATCAACCGGTGTGCTGGATTATTGCCGGTCCTAATGGGGCCGGAAAAACCACCTTTGCATTGGACTATCTGCCGAATGTTGCAAAATGCGCAAATTTTGTAAATGCCGACCTTATCGCCGCCGGGTTGGCGCCTCTCGCGCCGGATAGCAAAAGTTTTGCTGCGGGCCGAGCGTTTTTGCGCGAGGTAAAGGAAAATATCCTACGACGACAGGATTTTGGATTTGAAACTACTTTGTCAGGCCTTATGTACCGTAATCTGATCGGCGACTTACGGTCAATGGGCTGGAGAGTGGAGACGCTATACTTATCGTTACAAAGTTTGGATTTGGCGAGGTCGCGAGTCGCTGAGCGAGTTCGTCACGGCGGGCATGGTATTCCAGAAGACGTTTTGGAGCGACGGTTCTTTCGCAGCTTGAACAATTTTTTCGATGAATATGCCAGTCTGCCGAATCGGGCAATTTGTTACTGTAATGCTGACGATGAACCACGGCTAATTTTCACACAGCAATGTGAGCATCGAACTGTATATGAACCTGCAGTGCTTAAACAGCTGGAAAAATTGAAGCGTAATGAATCAGTCTGATCAATTTGCTTAGGAAGGATTGAAATCGCTGAGACGGGCAGTGTCTCGCGAGCTTGATCGAAAGCGTCGACTTGGCCATTACGCTGTGTTCTGGAGGGGTGGGCGAGTTGTTTTTGAGGGGCCGGATGCTCCCAACACGACAGATCGTCTTGATCGTGCCGGTGAAAAGTGTTCTTTGGAAAGTTAGGTTGTAGTCAAGAATATTCTCAAGGCGAGCCGGCAACATCAGTAAGCGTCTGACTCTATCATTTGTTGATCTGACCTGTAAATAGCTTGTGTATTGCTGTTGTCTTCAATGCCAAAGCGGAAGGAATCTTTGCCAGATCATTTGTAATTCTTGCGATTCGGCAAGATATGCAGAAAGTTAGTCTTCGGCCGCTTTGTGAAAGTTTGAACTTGCTAGCTGCATAGCTACCACATAGGTTCATCCAGATGAACCTATGTGACGATCAGTCGATATTCACCGAGCATTTCTTCAAGTGCATTTGCGAGTGCTGTACTGTTTTTCCGCTTAAAAATTAGAGGAAACGAAGAAATTGATATCAAAAAAAGAACATTCGGCTGGACAGTCGAAAGACTATTCATCCTCGTCTTGCATCCCTCGAATCTGTTCAGCCGACGGATGGCTTAGTTTTGGTTCAGGCTAACCATTCTTTTTTAAGTTAGCGATTTTGCAATATTTAAATCTATTGCTGCGCAAACCGATTTTTTTCGAGGCAATTAAAATTAAAAATTAATTGAACCCAAAACTATTCGGTTTATGCGCTCGTCCAGGCAATTGCTAACGATGTTAAGCTGAAGGGATTGCTGAAACATTTCGCAGTTGGGAAACTTACCCTTTGCTCTGCCTCCTAATCCATTCTGATTCATCAAGTCCAATTCGGCTGAGCCTATCAGCGAATTTTCGCGCTAAACGAAGAGAATATTCTGGTTTTAGTTCGCCTCTCCATATATATCTCCTGTCTTTGATATCTGAAAAAACAAAATTACCGTTCGATGTTCGACACCTCCTTGCAACAATTCTTTGTCTTTCCAATGGTTTGAACTTTTTTCGAACCAATGAACCTGTATCAAAATCTATACTCAGCTTTTTGAATTTGTTGTTTATTTTCACCACGAGAAGATTTTTGCACTGCTTGCCCGAATTAACCAGAGGCAAAAAGATGAACCTCGTTGGTTCGCTATCACTAAGCCTGACGCTGTCGCACCGAGGTCGCAAACAGACCATGTGTCGTTCTTCGTCATTCGATGTGAATGTAACGACGGTTCCTGACCATAAAGTTGGCGGCGGTTGGTTATGAACTGTACGAAAGCTCATCATCCATGCTAACTGTTCATCAACGCCGTCAATGTTTTCGACCCAAGCAAAACCTGACGTTAATTTTTCAAAATTCTTATTGATCCAATTCTTGCTGATTTTCGAATTCGAAATCGTTTTGCCAAATGTGACTAGCTCAATAGTCTCATCAATGTTAAGAATTTTGTCATCACCAAACTTGAAATCAAATCGTTTATCTTGTCTGATCCAATTTTTTATTGCTTGTTCACCTGCCGGCGACTCTTCAGCAACAGACGCACTAATAAGCCCTCGAATTTCTTCGGCAACTTGCGCGACAATGTGTTGCTCAGCCTCAATGGGGTCTGCGAGGCAAGATACATGAGTTAGATAAGCCGGATCCAATTTACTATTGAATTGGTTCAATAGTTTATGTTCGCTTTCTCGAATCGAAATTAGAGAATTCAAGGCAATACTGGGTATCAGGCCAGAGGTCATATCGGCGAATCTGTCCACCAATCTGCTTGGCAAATCTTTCTCAGAGATCTTTCTGTCGATTAGCTGGCTAGATAAATTAACATGATCCTTTGCGTATAACTCGACCTGCCCATGTTGGTATGAGATTGAAACATTTAGTCCATCAGATTGCTTTGGTTCAAGCTTAAGTTTTTCAAGTTCGCTGAATATCTCTTCACCAATTTTCGACAGTTGTGCTTCTCCGGTATAGATATTGACGAGTCGGAGCGAATGTTGCTCGCTTTCATCCTTTAGCAATTTTCGTAATAGTGCTAATGTGTATTCTGAATCGTCATCTTTCAGTAGCCAATCCAATATCACAATATCCGCTTTTCGAGCCGCCTCGATTTCAGCGTCTATTGGATTGGTTACGCTGCAGATCACACCTAGTGCCCAAAATGAATCCATAATTGATTTTGCGTCTAGTGAGTGAATGTCCTCTATTTTTGCTTGATCGGCAAAATCATCCGCTGGAGCCGGCGAATGAGGAGTAGGAGTTGCAAGGTTTCCATGCGGTTCCTCGTTTCTTCCTGCAGAAGTCATGTAGGCTGCGTCGTCGATTACAACGGCAGTTCGGAGAAAGCGAGTCGCTAATCGTCGTGCGTTTTTTTCAAATTGATCTGCCATGCCTATTGCGACTCCTTCAAGGGGTTGATGCCAAAGGTTGCCCCTTCTGTTTTTTCGATCAATATTAAGTCAAATCCTACTCGACGTAGACTTTCACGTCCAATGTGCAGACCCAGCCCACGTCCTCCAGGCTTTCTGCTGAATCCAAACTCAAAAATTGCTTCTCGGTCGCGAATGTTAATGCCTGGACCGGTATCGGAGACAAGCCAAGCCCCCTCGGCTTCATCAAGTGTAACAGTGCGTTCCTTTTCGGGATTTTGTTGTGAAAGCCAAAAAATCGCGTTATCCATTAAATTGACGAAAACAGGGTAAAAACTCGAAGGGTAGCCCTCGAGTTTAGCGTTTCTAAACGATTTAGTGGCTTTCAATGTAGTGTGATGGCGTAAAAGACGTGCCTCGAATAATTCTGCCAGAAAGTCCTTGATCTGTGAACCGCGAATCATAACAGGTTTTCTGTATAGTCGACGTTGCAATGGCGTGAAAAGTGTAAGATAGCCATCGAGATGATCAAAACTTGTTCGAATACTCAAATAA
This sequence comes from Arenicellales bacterium, assembly GCA_965214875.1. GTDB lineage: Bacteria > Pseudomonadota > Gammaproteobacteria > Arenicellales > JAJDZL01 > CBDAUN01. The sequence continues at coordinate 1,211,754 of OZ243980.1, forward strand.
AGATTCTGCAGTTCTTCGTTAACGTCAGCCCAAGCCTTCAGACGACGTAGTGCGTTACGAATTGATCTGATCGTTGCTGAAAATTCATGATTGATTATCTCAATCGCCATTCCCAACTGCACCAGCTGAGCATCAACTTCTGCTTCTTCCTCCAGCAAAAGATTCCGTTGTTCTATAGCTATTATTTGATCTACGGTAGAGTTTTTTCCGGTTACATCTAAGGTTTGAAGTTCCTCCAAAATCGAGCTCAGCAGAGATTCTTGCTCTTCCATAGCGTCGCGGACTCGATTCTCCAATGCATCCCTAGTTTGAACGAACTGCTCGTCAGACATTCCGTCGACTTCCGTTCGCTGAAAGTCGCTCAGTACCGCACGAAATTCCAACTCCACGTTTTTCAGTGATTGCTGTGCCGTTTTTCGCGCGTCAATAGCAATTCTGTCCGCTAGCTCTCTAATCGCCCGGCTGGAAGTCTCAGTGGCCGCGCGAGCTTCTCGCCCAAGATCGTTGAGTGATTCTTCGGTCCGTAGGCGTCGAGTGATTGCAGACTTGGCTTTCTGTGATTCCTCGCTGATCAAGTTTTCTATCAATTCGTAAGTCGGTCGAAAGACATTATCTTGAAGAGCTGAAAATTCGTGAAGATATGCGTTCCAATCGCGGTGCATGGTTTTGCTCAGTCCAATCCGAGGACGCGACACACGAAATTCCGCCTCAAGCTCGCGAATTGCGGATTTAGCTTTACGCTCAATTTCGATAATTTTGACAGCGGCGGTCTCGTGATCTGCTATGGATCTGGTTGCTTTGAGTTGCTTCTCAATTTGATCCGTTAAACTTAAGACCTTTTCTTGAGGCGTATTTTTCTGCAGTTCTAAAAAGAAATTTTCTAAATCGGTTTGGAAGTTCTTCTTTTTCTGGCGAACAAGTTGCTCTCGATGCTTTCTTGCTATGTTTTCCCTGGATAGTTCGGCTTTGCGTGAATCAAAAATGCCCGCATGCATTCCCTCAGATCGAAAAAAGTCTGCGGCAATTTGCACAAAAAAGTTCTGGAGGATCGATCGGAATTGACGATAGGCCTTGTTTTCCTGAAATCCCTCGCGTCCTGCTTTTTCCTTTAAATCGCTGTTGTTTTCTGCATCAATTTCGATGGTTCCAAACATTTTTCTATGCGAGAAGTAGTAATAAGAAGCACTCTTTGTTCTTCTGAACTCGATGTCGAGCCAGTCGTAGTCTGTGTTGCCATACGGCTGAATTCGGATGCCATTTCGGTAAATGTAGAGCCCGCCAATTTTTTCAGTTTTTTGCGACAGCTTGGCGTGATCTTCATACGGGATAGTTGAGTGTCTGTTTTCGCCTTCGAATGCTGCGAAATGTATGTGGAAAGGGCCGCAATCTGTCCTTGTAACTTGACTTCCTGTCCAAGAAATAATGTGATCGTGAATTAGCTCACCATATATAGACACCTCGCCTTTGAATTGACCGGATTCATCAAATCGACCGTGGATGTGGTGGTCTGTGTTTTCGAATTCCTCTGGGGTGAAGAATTCATCCTGACCAATTAAGTCATCAAATAGTTCGTTTGTTTTATGATCTCGAAAAGCGGTGCGAAGCACACTGTTGGAATTTGGTTTCATTGTGTTGGTGAAACCTAGCAATGCTTTTTTGAGGGGTGTGGCCTTTTTCAAGGCTAAACCCCTACTTGTCGACCGATCACCATCGATGTCTTCTGACAACAGCTGTGATGCCGGTTTGATTACAAAGTGGGTTCCATGCCCAAATCCTTTCAAAGACATTTTTGGCAGGTAGGAGTCAATTGTCTCTGGGACAACATCAAACTCATCCAATTCATCAAGGATGCTGTCAGCCAGCCGCTTTTCGACTCCGATGTTGTTTCCGATTTCTTTAACAGTGGTGCGAAATTGATCCACTAGATCTAGAATGTTTTGTCGTGAAGGTAGATCGCCCGCAGGAAAGGTGCGTAATGGGATTTGAATTTCCTCGAGATTAACGTTCGCCCATTCAAAAATTCCCCAATTAATAAATGCGACTGTGAGTTGCGCTTCTGCATCTATGATTTTCGGGCGAGTGAGAACCAAAATTTGTGGTCCAATCGTGGCGATGGCGAGCCTTCCAATACCCTTTTCCCCAAGCATGGGACGAGGTTGTTTATCAGGGTCTGCAGGTGGTGGAGATCGAGTCTGGTCGAATTTGCTGTCAGTCCCTATCGTTAGCCACCGAGTAACGAAGTCATCCTTGCTCATTCCGATACCATCGTCCCTAAGAACGAAAATATTTTCCAGGCGATAGTAGTCAATCTCAACATTGTCCGCATAGGCATCATGAGCATTCTTAAACAACTCACTAATCGCAGTTGGGATACCCGCGATCTGCTGTCTCCCAAGCATGTCGAGCGTTCGGGCGCGAGTCTTGAATGTAGTTGTCAAGATGATGTCTCTAAATTATTCAAATGCTTGATAAAATGCCAGCCGATAATCTTCGTCAATCGTGCTGGAACCGCGTTTCCAATCTGCCGGGCCATCGATGTGAAATTACCCTTGAAAATATAGCTTTTCGGAAAAGTTTGCAAGCATGCGGCTTCTCGAATGCTTATGGCGCGATTTTGCTCCGGGTGGCCGAAACGTCCATTCGAGTAGCTTACGCAACGTGTGGTCAGTCCTGGAGCTGGAGCATCCCATGACATGCGTCCATAAACATCGGAATAGCCTGAAAAGTTTTTGTGGCATTCGAGTCTTAAGTGGTCCGGCCAGTCGCTATGACCACCGCCTTCTGGAGTTGCTCGAATCCGCTCCAGATTGCGCACTGATAGTTTTGCGGCAACATGATTGCTTAGCTCATGGTGTTTTTCGCCTGCATAAATTCGTGGAAAACGCTCAATGCAATCTCGAACTGTGACATATGAATCATTTGAAGTGCCTGGCCCGTGGGTCGCGTTGGGGAGAGAGATTTTGCCATGCCGGCTTGCTACTAGAATGAGACGGCGACGGCTTTGGGGGACGCCATACCTCGCCAGGCGAACCGCCCGATAATCAACGCTGTAATCCAGATGGTTAAGCGAATTTAGAAATTTGCCAAAAGGTTGACTGGTTCTGTCAAGCATCTGCAACCCTGGAACATTTTCCAAAAACAATAGATCGGGGTGACAATGATCAACTACGGCTGTAAAGTGAGAGAGTAGCGTTTTGCGTTCGTCGCGATCAAGTTCGGTTCTGTTGGTGTTAAGGCGGGTGAATGGTTGACAAGGTGCGCATGCGGTGAACAACACTAAGTTGTTGCGTTCATTTTCCATACGGTTGTGAATCGACTCGATACAAATATCCCTGATGTCTGCATGTTCAAAGTACGCTTCCGCAAAATTGGCTTTAAAGCTTGCTGCGGCATCAGCATCAAGATCAAGCGCGTACGATATTTTCATGCCTGCCGCCCGAAAGCCGCAGCTCGCGCCGCCGCAACCTGAAAAAAAATCATATACACTAACTACCATAGGATTTTCTTTCTTTGTCAGATAGGTTCGACTCTAATGCCAACAAGGTTGCGCTCGCTGCTGCCGAACACCAGCGCTACAAGATAAATCGGTTCGTTACGGTCGCGATACTTTTCCGCATAGCCGCGTTTGCGCATCTGCTCCATTGCCTGATCCAGTGCTTTATCCGTATCTACGCTTTCCTGTGCCGCCTTGAATTCAAGCACAAAGACCTGACCCCTGTGAAGCAGCGTCATGTCCGATCTGCCATGACTAGATGAATCTTCCGGTCTGAGGTCCATTCCGATGGCGCGAAACGCCATGAACAGCATGCTCGCATAGTGCGCCTCGAAACGCTCTACCTCGCTTGCGTCATACCATTGATGCGGAATCCCGGACAAATAAGCCTGCAATCGCTTACCAAATCCGTCGAAATCATTCGCGGCCAGCAGGTCGCCAAGCTCCTCGCCTCTGAATTCCGCCTCGAGGCCTTGATCAGTCGCATGCTCCAGCAAACTCGCATTGAAGCTTTGACGAACTTCGCGATTCGGATAGTCAAGCGTATACAGCGTTCGGTGATTTTTACGCTCCTCACCGACTATAGTTAGGTAGCCAGATTGGAACATCAGCGCTTCAACCGTCATTTTGTCAACATCGAATGTCGACATCAGACTTGCTCTTGTCGCTTTGTTTTCAAGCGACATGGGATTGATCTTGCGCCTTGCCAGCAAGTCGAGCAGAAACGTCGGCGATGCAGTTGCGAACCAGTGGGCCTCGAACTCGCGTCGTTTCAACACAAGCAGAACGTCGTAGGGATTGTAGACCTTGTTTTTGCCGCGCCAGCTATAGCCGTCGTACCATCTTCTGATCTCGTTGCGATCGATGCCTTCGAGTTCGTCGGCGAATGTCGTGTCGAGCTCTTCTTCGGTGAAGCCGCAGATGGTCGAATACGACGGGATAAGGCTGATGTTTTCCAGGTTGTTCAAGCCCGAAAACAGGCTCACCTTAGAGAACATGGTGATGCCGGTAACGAACACGAAGCGAACATGCTTAGCACTACCCTTGATGATGCCATAGAATCCCCGAAGGTAGTTCCGATTCGCCTTCGCCATTTCAGGGTCATCCAGCACATCAAGAATCGGCTTGTCGTGCTCGTCGACCAGCACCACGACAGAGTGCCCGGTTTTTTCGTGCAGACGCTCAAGCACGCTGCGAAGACGTGTCGGTCCGGTCGCACACTCATCCGCGCTTGAAAGACCGTGGCGATGCTCAATGCTTTTTAATTGCTGGATGATGTCTGTTTCCAGCTCCCCAGCTTCCGTAAACTTGCCGTCGAAACTGATCCTCGCCACAGGGTATTGCATTGACCAGTCCCAGTGGCTATGTATCGCGAGACCTCGGAACAAATCTTCGTTTCCTTCGAATAAATTCTCCAAAGTGTCCAGTAGAAGGCTTTTGCCGAATCGGCGCGGGCGTGACAGGAAATAGTGCCGCCCCTCGCTAATCAGCTGACCGATTAAACCCGTCTTGTCTACATAGTAGTAGTTATTTTCGCGAATCGTACGGAAGTCCTGGATTCCTTCCGGTAGCAGATGTCGGGTCAAATGCTGTCGCATGATCGAAGACTTGATTATGAATGGAGTTTCAAGGGAGCGTCGCGACAACCTAATGTTCTTTCAGATTTTGCAGTATTTTCAATCTAGCATTTCTTCGCCGCAGGACCGGCTCCAGCATTGCCTTGCAGAACGCCGGAAATTTCATGAATGATCCGCAAACCCCAGCGTTCCTGATATTGTAGTATCACTCGCGAATATAACCAAATGGCGAGCTTCTCCTAAGAAACAAAATAGGTTTGAATCTCTTCAAATTCTTTCATTTGCGTTATTTTTCAAACTCATTTTGTTTCTATGTTGAATAAATCACGGGCTACGGCCGTATTGTTGGCTTTGTAGAAACCAAAGCTAAAACATGACCCTGAGGTTCACGCAAGCGCTTGTTCCAATTGAACCATGCCGTCATCCCTATTTTTGCCAAAGAATGCTCATGGGATATTTTTTGGCATGTTTCGACAGAATGGCCGCATTTTCAGGCCGGCTTGTCTGTGGTGAATGTCGCGATGAGCATGAGACCGGGCGATCGGTTCTGAGATTGATCTGTCTACTGGCTATAGCCCCGGATCAGCAAGCCATTGTCCTGAATAGGAACAACAATGCTCGAATTCGGGACGGTTGATGGTTGCGAAGTGGTTTTTATGTTTGCTTGCTTGCCTGCGTTCGAATCGTCGTCGGGCAGGGCGGTGTCAAACAGGCAGTCGTTCGTCTACACCCTCAGCAATTCGTTCAAGGATGTCTTTTGCCGCGTTTTCTCATCAACATGCTTGACGATTACCGCGCAATAAAGACTGTGGGAACCATCCGAAGCGGGCAGAGTCCCTGAAACAACGACCGACCCCGGTGGCACATGACCATAGTGGACTTCGCCAGTGGCACGATTGTAGATTTTAGTGCTCTGGCCGATGTAGACGCCCATCGAAATGACCGATCCTTCTCCAACTACGACACCTTCGACAATTTCGCTTCTCGCTCCGATAAAGCAATTGTCCTCGATCACAGTGGGCGCAGCTTGAAGCGGTTCTAGCACGCCTCCGATACCGACCCCGCCCGACAGGTGGACTCGCTTTCCGATCTGAGCGCAGGAGCCGACGGTCGCCCAAGTATCGACCATGGTGCCATCGTCGACAAATGCGCCGATGTTGACATAGCTTGGCATCAAGACCACATCGTTGCCGATGTAGGCGCCGTGGCGCACTGTTGCAGGCGGAACGACGCGAAAGCCGCCCGCCTTGAAGTCGTCTTCGCTGTAGTCCGAGAATTTGGTATCGACCTTGTCGTAGAACGCCGTGAACTGATCGCGCACCACTGAATTGCTCTTGATCCGGAAGGATATGAGCACGGCCTTCTTCACCCACTGAACCGCCTCCCAGTGATCATCGGTTTTCTTGGCGGCTCGTAAAGTGCCGCGATTCAAGCCGTTCAATGCTTCTGCGACTGATTCGGAAACATCCCGAGGACAATTTTCCGGACTCAATTCTGATCGATGTTCAAACGCATCTTCAATTCTGCTTTGCAGGTTGCTCATGGTATTCCCTATGCTATTCAAGGTTGGTCCGCCGGCTCTCCCAAAAGGTTGCGGATTCTTGTGGAAAGTTCGTTTTGCCGCTGAACGTCAACGATCGGATGGTCGTCGCGGTCGACGATGAAGAAGATATCTTCGGCCCGATCTCCGCTAGTCGTGATTTTCGCGGACAGCAGTCTAATATTGAAGTCGAGCAGCGACCGAGCGACAAGGTACAGCATTCCGGGCCGATCCGATGCGGAAACTTCCATCATGGTGTAGTTTTTTGAAGGCGACTGGGAAAACGAAACTGTCGTCGGTATTCTCACATGTCTTGCGGCGCGGCTGCGCGTCACGGTCGGCGGCTTATGGTCAAGCTGCTTGCTGATGATCGACTGGCGAATGTCATGTTCGAGATCACGAAGATTGCGGCCCGATGCCCAAGGCGCCTCCTTCGTTCTGAGAATGACGAAAGAGTATAGCGTTAGACGGGTGCTAAGCGGATGAATTCGCGCCTCGGCGACATTCAGGCCGCGCCGGTCGAACACGCTTGTGATCATGGTGAACACATCCTTGAACGCCGGAGCAAGAATGAGGCTTTGAACAATGTCGATGGTCGGGTGCTTGCGGCACGCCGCGATCGGCAGATCTACCGCTCCGACACCGCAGGCCGTTTGCGCATGCCATGCGAGCGTGTCGGCATCGTAGCACAAGAAATATTCGTCGTCCAAATAGCTCCAGAACTGCTTTGCGGCCGACTTGGCGGTCGCCGAATCGCTGAGTGCGGTTTCGGCATCGTGCTGTATTTCGGCAATGCGCTTCTGCACGTTGGCTTTCAGCGGCGAGTCCACCAGCAACGCTTTCGAGGTTGCTGCATACGCGAGCTCGAGCATCGTTCCTTTCCAGTCGTTCCACACTGTCGGACCGGTTCCGCGCATGTCTGCGATGGTCAGCAAGTACAGATTATCCAGATGCTCCTGATCAGCTACGGTCGCAGCGAAACGCGAGATAACGTCTGAGTCGTTGAGGTCTTCGCGCTGACTCGTAAAGCTCATGGCCAGGTGATGACGAACTAGCCAGGCCACGAAGTGCGCGTCATATTCACTGAGTCCGATACGCTTGCAGAACTGGTAGCTTTGGGTCTCGCCTAGTTCGGAGTGGTCTCCGCCCTGGCCCTTGGACAAGTCATGAAACAAGCCTGCGATGTAGAGCAGTTCCGGCTTTGCGATCCGCTTCATGATCGAATGGGCGAGCGGAAAGTGCCGCTCAGACGATTCGCTGTTGAATTCTAGCAGGTTTCGGACTACGAAAAGCGAGTGCGCATCCACCGTGTAGACATGGAACAGATCGTACTGCAATTGCCCGATGACGCAGCCGAATTCGGGAATCAGGACGCCGAGCAAGCCGGTGTCGTCCATTTGTTCCAGCGCTTCCGCCAATCGATTCGGATTGGAGATGACCCTCATCAGCAGTTCGGATGCCTCTGGGCGCGATCGGAACCGATGGTCGATCAGCGCTCTCGAGGTTCTGATTTTTCTCAATGCGGAAGCGCGGATGCCCTTTATCTTGCGCTGCGTTTGCATGAGTGCGAAGATTTCGATCAGCAGCTCGGGCTTTTCGCTGATGGTTGCGGTCGATGTGAAGTCCAGATAGCCGCTGATGGTCTGAAAGTCGCAGTTGATCGGCTTGACTCGCCTGTTCGGGCGGGCGAGGGCCGTCTCGTTGAAGCATTGCAGCACCATTGTGTTCAGATGCCGGACTTCCTTCGCGGTTCGAAAGTACTTTTTCATGAGTTTTTCCACCGCCTGGTTGCGATTGTCATCAACGAGGCCGAACTGTTCAGCCAGCTTGACCTGATGCGAGAACAGCAGACGGTCTTCGCGTCGATTGATGACAAAGTGCAAGGAATTGCGCAGCTGCCACAGGTGATTGCGACATTTGATCAGTGTTTCGTATTCATCTTCGCTGAGAAAGTCGTGAGTGACTAGATCATGAAGATTGCGACCTTCACTGTAGCGCATTGCAATCCAGATAATCATATGGATATCTCGAAGCCCTCCGGGTCCCTCCTTAATGTTGGGCTCCAGATTGTAGGCGGTGTCGGCATACTTTCGGTGTCTGAGCTCCTGTTCCTTGAGCTTGGCCGCAAAGTATTTTCGAATTGGCCAGATGCGCGCCTTGCGAATCTTGGAATTCATCTGCTCCAGCAGTGAAGAGCCGCCTGCGCAAAGGCGTGCCTCAAGCAGGTTCGTTGCAACCGTGACATCGGCTCGCGCCTGCTTAATGCAGTCGTTAATCGAACGCACACTGTGGCCAACTTCCAGTCCGATATCCCAAAGAAATCGGATAAATGGCCGAATAATCCCGAGCGCATCATCATCGGTAGAGGAATCGACCAGCAACATGATGTCGATATCCGAATGCGGATTGAGCTCCTCTCGGCCATAGCCGCCAACAGCGACAAGCGCGACCTGCGTCGTCGCCGATGCGTCTGATGAAAAAAGCTGCCATGCATCGCGCAGAATTTCATCAATCAGCGAGACGCGAAACGTGACGATCCGATTGGCGGCGGTCCGCTTGTTGTGCAGAGTGCGCATTCGGCTCTGTCCATCTGACAGGCGCTGACGAAACACAGAGATTTCCCGGTCATGATTCATGAAGGATCAGCGATGCGCCGTTGCGTGATGCATAGCCGGCTCTCGGTTTGCCTGGACATGACGCAAGAGGGCTTGCGCAGGATCAGATTGCCGGCTGATTGGGCGATTGCGTCAATACCTCATATCCGCTATCGGTCACCAGCACGGTGTGTTCCCACTGGGCGGACAAGCTGCGGTCGCGGGTTACCACAGTCCATTTGTCGTCAAGGAGCCGGGTTGCCTTTTTGCCCGCGTTGATCATCGGCTCGACAGTAAATGTCATGCCTTCTTGCAATTCGAGCGTATCGCCGCTTGCATAGTGGAGCACCTGCGGCAGCTCGTGAAATTCTCTGCCGATGCCATGCCCGCAGTATTCTCGCACAACGGAGTAGCCATGCGATTCGGCATGCCGCTGAATGGTGCGTCCCAGGTCGGTGAGGCGCGTGCCCGGCTTTATGATGCGGATGCCTTCAGCCATGCTTTCAAAGCAGACTTTGCTCAACCGCCTAGCCATCACTGAAACTTCCCCGACCGCATACATTCGACTGGTGTCGCCGTGATAGCCGTCCTTGATTACCGTGACATCGATATTGAGGATATCGCCGTTTTTCAACTCCCGGTCATTCGGAATGCCATGGCAGACCACGTTGTTGAGCGATGTGCAGATCGACTTGGGAAAACCTCGATAGTTCAATGGCGCGGGAATCGCGTCAAGTTCCTGAGTGATGTAGTTGTGGCATATGCTGTCGAGATGATTGGTGGTCACGCCGGCGGTGACGTGCGGTTCGATCATGTCGAGGACGGTAGCCGCTAGCCTGCCTGCAACGCGCATTTTTTCAATTTCTTCAGGCGATTTGATCGTGATTGACATATTTCCAAAGTTCGTATGAGAAATCATCGAAGATGCGGAAATGATACTCGTTTTGCAGTTCTCTGGTTTGCCTCGATGGCGGCTATTTCGCAAATGTTTCGGTTAGACTGTTTATTGATGCGGTTGGCGGCCTGACCGCTGGCAAAATCTGGACCGTGTTTCGCTGCAATCAACGCGGCGTTTGTGCGCTGATGTCCAAGTTAAGGTTGCTCGCATTCAAATTGAATAGATATCTGCAGGCGCGATCCTGATTTTTGCCGACCGAGCCCGGTTTGATGCGAAGCTGTCGCCTTTTCAGGAGCATGCGCGAAATTCGACGCGATTTCTGCCTTTGCCCTGTCCTGGCTGCCGGTTTGGCGATAGTGGGGCTATCTGCACTGCAACTCAGTGTGGCCGAATCGGTGCGTTCGCATGACATTCATTTGTGGCATTCAGGCGATACGGGAGTTTTATGGCGAAAGCGGTAGTGGATCTGCCCGCCGGATACTCTTCTGACCGCACTTGAAACAGCGGTTAAAGCCAAAATGTGCGCGAACTGATACTCGACATCCATCAATTATTATCAGTAACCGCTTATTTTTGCAAACTTTTCGAGGACAGTTAGAGCTAAATCAATGCATCAGAGTATTTTGTCTGCTGGTTTCTCGGCTATGTAGCGAGCCTCCGCGCATGTCGAATAAACAGGCGATTGCTTGCTCAGCGCCATGCCGGCCCGAGCCCGTTGTCAGCGTGATCTAGGCGAGGCTTTGGACCGGTCGAATCCGAGCGCAAGCCACAGCCAGGCAAAATCGTAAGGCTCTCGATTTTCCTCCCGGCTGACTAAGATGTCTGTAGATTCACGCATTTTCAGCCATTCAAGAGCCTTTCTTCGATCCTTAGGCGAATTCGCCATCTCTCGGGGCGTTTTGTAATCATAGTCTTGTATAGGCGCATCAAGGCAAGTTGCAAAATAGATATCTCGAAACGAGCTGTGCATGCCGGTGAGGATTTCCGGATTGCTCAGTTTGCTGGACCCAGGCTTGAACGATTTCATTATTTTTTTGATTTCCTCGAGAGAATTGACATGGCTTGTCATGGGGTTCGATATCAGATCGCCTAAGTGGAATTCCAATAGGCGTCGGCCCGCTTCCGCTCGCTCCTTCGATGTTGCGAACAGCTTCACTGAGCTGGAACGCAGCTCGACAGTTCCGATAAATTCTAAGTATTCATCTTCGTCTTTGGCTTGCTCGATTTGCGGCCCGTCGTTCGGGATGGCTTGAAGATATTCTTTCAGCTGGTGTCCAGGCGCAAGCCAGTTCCATTTCTGATCTTCGTCCGGCATCCTCGATAGGCGAGGCACATTGTCAAGCTTGCGGCGAACCGAATCGCAGTCTTTGCGGACACGGAACACAACCTCGCAAATCTGGAAGGTGTCTCCTTCCACAGTTCCCAATTTCAGCGGAGGCAGCCCGAACCGCATCTCGCCCCTCTGGTCGATTGCTGTGTTCCATGAGTCAGCCAAAAGTTGCGCCATAGGCAATTCAGATAGAATCCGCTTCCGCAAAAAGTCGTTTTTTTGGCTGTCGGATTTCTTTTTGCCTGAGCGAAGCTTTTGCTTTTTGGAAACTATCCCCTCAAGTTTTTCCAAAAAATCGCCTGCAATTTGCTGGTCATACTGCAAATAGGTTGGAACCAGAAATGGCACATCGTCCAGTTGAATGACCCTGCCCGCCATGCACTGCCACAGCTCAGTCATTTCCGAGAGTAGGGCGGTGTGTTCGATCGCGATGTCATCTCCGCCATAAATCATATCTCTGAGCACCGTTCTTTCGCCGCGGGTGATATCAACGACTTCATACAAGCTGATGCGCGTCGCGCGAACTCCTTCGCAGATCTCCAGCTGCTTGCTCAGCTCGTAATTTGAATGCACTCCTTGGATTTTTGCAATGAAATCGCTCACAACATTGATATCCCCGTGCCTTCCGTACTGGCGGGTCATCAGTTCATCAAACACTAATCTGCTAAGAATCACTATTCTTTCGATGCCCGCATTGACTAGGTATTCGTCCGCGCTCATGTTTCGCCGACGCGCAGCCGGCATGTAGAATTCCACCATAAGTTCCTGCATGCGCTGCGCCCACTCGGTGCCATGCATCAACTTGAAAATGCGCTCGAATAGATTATTTTCGAGACTGTCGTGAATTTCTTCGGTCATTTTTCCATCCCAATTGGTGCGTTAAGTGAAAAAGATGGCCCATTGGCGAATCTGTTGGCGCATGATTCTCCTTGTTAGAACTTGCAAGAACAGATCAACTCTGGAATTGTCGCAAGGTTTTATGTTGCCACAATTCGTCCTGTATAATTGGAAAAATAATTCAACTACTCACATGGCCTGCTTGCAACTTGTCCGGGTGCCGAAAGGTCGGCAAGTTGACGCCATGGTGGACCAACCCGAATAGGAGCCTGAATCATGAGCGATATTACCATGCGCCAGCTGCTGGAGGCTGGTGTCCACTTTGGACATCAGACAAGGCTATGGTGCCCCAAAATGAGCCCGTACATCTACGGGCACAGAAACAAGATCCACATCATCAATCTTGAACAGACGCTGGTCATGTTCAACGAGGCGATGAGCTACTTAAGTCGCGTGGCCAACAAGCGCGGTACCATCATGTTTGTAGGCACCAAGCGCCAAGCGAGCGGCATTATTGCTGATCAGGCCCAGCGCGCCGGCTGTCCGTACGTTTATCACCGATGGCTGGGCGGCATGCTGACAAACTACCGCACTGTTGCGAAATCGATCAACCGGCTTAACGAGCTTGACGAACTGGTGTCATCAGAAGATGGCAAGGACTTGGCGAAAAAGGAGATTATGCGTATTGAGCGCGAGCGTTTTCGGCTCAATCGAAATTTGGCAGGCATTCGCGAAATGCAGCGGGTGCCAGACGCGCTATTCGTTATTGATGTGAAGTATGAGAACATCGCGGTGCTGGAGGCGCAAAAGCTCGGCATTCCGGTTGTTGCAGTGGTCGACACCAATTGCGACCCGGATGGCATTGACTATGTGATTCCCGGCAATGATGATGCGATCAGCGCGATTCGCCTTTTCTGCACAGCAGCCGCTGATGCGGTGCTCGAAGGCAAGGCATCGTCGGCCTCTGGTTCGCAGGCTGGGAATGTGGTTGATGTCGATGGAGCGGGTGCGGACGTTGCCGAAGTGTCTTTCGCCAATGTGACCGGTGCTCAGGCAGCGGTAGCGCCGCTGCCTAAAGAAAGCAAGGAGCAAGAGCAGGTGGCAGACCCGGAGCTAACAACGTCAGAGCCGGAAGCACCAGCATCAGATTCCGATGCAGAGGCATCGGAGCCGGAGGCGCAACTCGAAACCGAACCGGCAGGCGAAGTCGCCGAAGCGCGTCAGGATGAGCCCGAAACGGCGGAGCAATAGTCGTTCAGTATTGGCGTATTGTGCAAATCCGGTTGCAGGCTTGCGCGATATCCGAGCATTAAAGAAGTGCGGCGGCCAGCTTGCAAGTCAAAAAGCTAGCCCGCTGCACTCTCGCCAGGCCGGCGAATGCTCGCCGCCGGCAGACCGTTCGAGGAAAAGATTGCTCGGAAGCATTGCGCCGCACTTTTTGCGATCTGCATGAAACTTGCTAAGAGGTTGCTCGTAGCGAGCTGATTTCGGGCGATGATGCCTAAATTCATACAAACTACCGAAACAAAGAGGACTTAAACCGATGGAAATCACCGCAGCAATGGTGAAAGACCTGCGCGACCGAAGCGGCGCAGGAATCCTTGATTGCCGAAAAGCCCTTGCAGAATGCGATGGTGATCAGGAAAAGGCGATGGAGGCATTGCGCAAAAAGGGCGCAGACATGGCCGATGCGAAATCGTCCCGCACAGCCAGCGACGGACTGATCGTCAGTGCCGTATCCCCAGACGGAAAAGTCGCGGCGCTGGTGGAAGTCAATTGCGAAACCGACTTTGTCGCTCGTGGCGATGTGTTTCGCAACTACGCGCTGCCATTGGGCGAACTCGCGTTGACCATCGGCGAGGATTGCGGCGACGTAAGCATACTTCATGCGATGAGGATGGAAAGCGGCGAGAGCGTCGAAGAGGCGCGTCGCGCTGTTGTCGCTAAAGTTGGAGAAAATATCGCTGTGCGGCGCATGGTAGTCGTCAAGGCGCAAGATGGTGCGCGGATATCCGCCTACAATCACAACGGCAAAATCGGAGTGCTGATTGAAATCAGCGGCGGCAACGATGAACTTGGAAACGATCTTGCCATGCACGTCGCTGCGATGCGTCCCCAGTGGGTCAGCGCTGATGAAGTGCCGGATGAAGTCATCAGCAAGGAACGAGAAATCTACGCCGAACAGGCGGCCCAATCCGGTAAACCGGAGTTCGTCATGGAGAAAATTGTCGAAGGCAGACTGCGCAAGTTCGCAGAGGAAAATACGTTGCTCGGACAGGATTTTGTCAAGGACCAGGACCAGTCGGTGGAAAAATTGCTCAAATCTCAAAATGCCGGCGTCAAACGGTTTCGCCGTATCGAACTCGGGGAAGACATTGGCTAGTCGCCCGCTTGGGATTATGAGTGGAAGTAAAGCCAGCGCGAACCACCGCAGAGTCTTGCTTAAGCTCAGCGGAGAAATGCTTGGAGGGCGTGCTGGAAGCGGTTTCGAACGCGCAACAGTCGACCGAGTCTGCGATGAGCTGAAACGTGTTGTTACCGATGGTGCGCAGGTCGCAGTTGTTGTTGGAGGCGGAAACTTTTTCCGCGGTGCCAGCAGTTTCGGGTTGCCGCTTTCTCGCGTTCGAGCGGATCAGATCGGCATGCTTTGCACGGTAATGAATGCAATCGCAATCGAACAGGCTTTGCAGAGCAAATCAGTGAATGCCGTTGTGCAGTCTTCGTTAGCGATTCCGGCGATGGTTGAGCAGTATGACGGTGCTTCTTTCGAGCGCTATTTCGAAAAAAACTGCGTTGTGCTATTTGCCGGCGGAACCGGAAATGCGCTGTTGACGACCGATACGGCGGCAAGTCTTCGGGCGATCGATATCGGTGCGGACGTACTGCTTAAAGCGACTAAGGTAGATGGGGTCTACAGCGGGGCCCCCGATGACCTTGCAAAAGACGAAAAGCCGTATGATCGGATCAGCTATGACAAGGTGCTCGATGATCAGCTCGAAGTGATGGACTTGGCGGCGATTGCGATTTGTCGCCAGTATGGCATGCCGATTCGAGTGTTCAACGCATGGCAAGACGGTGCCGTCGCGCGAGCTTGCGCTGGCGAAGATATTGGAACCTTAATATCAGGATAGAGGGAGATCATGATTGATGAACTCATAGCCGATGCGGAGAGCAAAATGGCGCTATCTGTCAGCCATTTGCAGGCGGAGCTTTCCAAGCTTCGCACTGGGCGGGCCAGCACCGGTTTGCTTGAGCATGTCAAAGTGGACTACTACGGTACGCCTACCCCGCTGAATCAGATGTCGTCGGTCACTGTAAGCGATGCGCGAACAATATCGATCGTCCCATGGGACAAGTCGATGGTGCCGGTCATTGACAAAGCGATCGTTGAAGCCGATCTGGGGCTCAATCCGGTAAGCGCAAGCGAAATCATCCGCGTGCCGGTCCCCGCCTTAACCGAAGATCGTCGCCGAGAGATCACCAAGGTCGCTCGTGCAGAAGGAGAGGCTTGCAAGGTTTCCATTCGCAATATCCGCCGCTCGTGCAACTCCGATTTGCAGGACTTGCGCAAAGAAAAGGAGATCACCGAAGATGAAGAGCATGGCGGCATGGATCGCGTGCAAAAGTTGACCGATCAGAAAGTTGGCGAGATCGACAAGATCGTTGTCGCGAAAGAGCAAGAGATCATGACTATCTAAGGCTGTCTAGATCGCATCCGGTAAGGCCAGCATGAAGCAAACTTCAATCTTTTCGCCCAGCGACGACTCCGAATTTCCTGGTGCTGCCGCAGGCTTGCCGAATCATGTTGCGGTTATCATGGATGGCAATGGACGATGGGCCAAGAAACGAGGCGCCGGCCGGCTCGAAGGACATCAGCGCGGAGTGGTAAATGTTCGTACGCTCGTCGAGTCGTGCGTCGATCGGGGTATTGGCAATTTGACCCTATTTGCATTCAGCAGCGAAAACTGGCGGCGACCGCAAAACGAAATTCAATGGCTCATGCGCCTTTTTTCCAGGGCGCTTGAACGTGAGGTTCAAGCGCTTCAGCAAAACGGTGTCAGGTTGCGGTTTGTTGGCAATCGCTCCCGACTGCCGGAGGAAGTTCAGTCGCGAATCGAGGGAGCGGTTTCGCTTACCCGATCGGAGCATCGGCTGAATTTGACGATCGCTGTAAACTATGGGGGCAAGTGGGACTTGACCGAGGCATGCCGTTCGATCGCGCAAAAAATCGCTGCTGGCACTCTGTCCGCGGATCAGATCACGGAGCGGACAATTGAGCAAAATCTCAGCACGGCAGATATTCCGCCTCCCGATTTGTTCATTCGCACCGGCGGCGAGCAGCGAATGAGCAACTTCCTGCTGTGGCAGCTCGCCTACACCGAACTGTACTTCACCGATACCTATTGGCCGGATTTCGGGCGCAAGGAATTTGATCTGGCGCTGCGGTCTTATGCCAGGCGGATCCGCCGATTCGGGCGTACCGATGATCAGGTGATGGCGGCGGTCGAGGCGTGATTTTATGCTTGCCAAGCGATTGATCACGGGCAGCTTGCTTGCTGCCGCATTGACGGCCGGCATCTTCTTGCTTCCCGATTTCTGGTTTGAATGCCTTATGCTCGCGGTCGGGGTGGCGGCCGGACTCGAGTGGGGAAGGCTGTGCGGCGTTCGCGAATTGTCTCGGCGCATCGGCCATGTTGCTTTGATCGCGGCTTTATTCGTCGCGATGCTGCAGTTTGAGTCCTACGCGGTCTTGCTGAACGGGATTGCCGTGTTGTTTTGGGCCGGCATCGCAGGCTACCTGATCTACCCGATGGTCAAAAGCGAGCGTGGATCGAGCTGCATCGCCTGCTCGGTGCTGATTCTCGCATCGGCGATGTTCGCCGCCAGCGGCCTGCAAGATGGCAGCAGGCAGGGCGCGTTTTGGCTGCTCGGAGCCTTTGCTACGGTGGCGCTGGCCGATTCCGGCGCCTATTTTGTCGGAAAAGCGTTCGGCAAGCGGAAACTCGCGGTGCACATCAGCCCGGGCAAGACCATCGAGGGGGTTGCCGGCGGCATGTTTTGCGTACTTGTGTTTGCCTTGATCGCAGGGTTTATCGCTTGGCCGCAGAATCCTGTAAAGATTGCCTCGCTGGCGGCGATTTGCATGCTTACAGCAATCTTGTCGGTGTTTGGAGATCTGTTCGTCAGCAAAGCCAAACGCTCGGCTGGCGTAAAGGACAGCGGCGCAATTCTGCCTGGCCATGGCGGCATCCTCGACCGGATCGACAGTTCGCTTGCCGCCTTGCCAGCTTATGCTTTTTTTACAAAGAGTTTTCTCATTCAGACTTAGTGGTACTGTTTCATGCAGCGTGTAACTTTAATTGGCGCGACAGGCGTAATCGGCACACTCACGCTGGATGTCATCCGCCTGCATCGCGAAAAGTTTTCCCTATATGCGCTCACAGCGCGAACCCCCAATGACAAGCTGCTTGATCTGTGCATCGAATTCGGTCCGAATTATGTGGTGATCGAAAAGCAGTCCGATGTGGCCGATTTTGAGAGTCGCCTGAGACGGGAAAAGGTTGCGACTTCCGTGCTCGCGGGCGAGTTGGCCCTAGAAGAGATATGCGGCAGTCGGGAAGCCGATATCGTTGTGACGGGCGTGGTCGGCGCGGCTGGCTTGAAGCCGACAGTTGCGGCGATCCGTGCCGGCATACGGGTGATGGTTGCCAACAAGGAGCCGATCGTTATGCTCGGTCCGCTAGTGCGAAAGGAGGTAAAAGCGAGCGGCGCGACAGTTTTGCCAGTGGACAGCGAGCACAACGCCATTTTTCAGTGCTGCGCATCGTCAAGCGGAACCTATTTGCCGTTTAATCCCATTCCTGGATTGAGGCGGATTCTGCTCACCGGCAGCGGGGGGCCGTTTCGAACGTTGCCTTTAGATCAGTTTAGCGATATCACCCCTGAGCAGGCTGTTGCGCATCCTGTCTGGACCATGGGTGCAAAAATTTCGGTTGACTCGGCAACGATGATGAACAAGGGCCTCGAAATTATCGAGGCGCGGTGGCTTTTCGACCCCAGCCCGGATCAGATCGAAGTTATAATTCATCCGCAGGGTGTAGTGCATTCGATGGTTGAATATGAAGATGGATCAGTCGTTGCGGAAATGGCGACTCCCGATATGCGAGTTCCGATCGCGAATGCTCTTTTTTGGCCGGATAGGGCCGATGGAGGCGCCGAAGCGCTAGATGTTGCCAACTTGCCTTCGCTTCAATTTTTGCCGCCTGACTGGGAGCGGTTCCCATGCTTGGCAATCGCTCGCGATGTGTCGTACTTGGACGGCACCTCGTCTGTCGTTCTCAATGCTGCAAACGAAGTCGCTGTTGACTCGTTTTTGCGCCATGCAGCGCGCTTTACCGATATCGCGGATACGGTCCGCCATTGTGTGGAGGGCACTCCCGACGAACCGGTAGAATCTCTTGAGCAGATTCTCCAAGTTGATCTCGAGACTCGCCGAATCGCTTCTGATTTCATTGCCTCGAGACGAGACTAGACGTTTCCCCGCTACAGCAAGCATGAATTAATGACTGGGATGTTGCATAGCGCTATCTTTTTCGTGATCGCTGTCGGTGTGCTGATTTCGTTTCACGAATTTGGACACTATTGGGTCGCGCGCAAGGTTGGAGTCTCAGTATTGCGATTTTCGATCGGGTTCGGGCCGGCACTTCTGTCCTTTAAGCCGAAAAATCGCGAGACTGAGTACGTTGTGTCGGCAATACCGCTTGGCGGCTACGTGAAGATGCTGGATGAAAATCAAGGCGAGGTCAGTCCGGAAGAAGTTCCCCGCGCGTTTAACCGCCAGCCTCTGTATAAGCGCTCGGCGATCGTGCTAGCTGGCCCAATGTTCAATTTTTTGCTTGCCGCTTTGCTCTACTGGGCGGTTTTTCTCATTGGTGTCGAGGGCGTTCGTCCAATCGTTGGCGAAGTCGTTCCAGACTCACCTGCGCAGCAGGCCGGACTTCAGCCAGGCGATGAAATTGTGCGTATCGACGGCCGGGACAATCGCAGCTGGAATCAAAACCGCATGCGCATCATTGATCGGGCGATCAGCGGAGAGCCGTTGCTGCTTGAGGTTCAAGATGCGGGCGGAACTGCCAGAAATGTGGAATTGCGTGCCGCGCAGGGCGGCATACCGGACATTGATGCGCGTCGCTGGGAAGAAATTTACGGCATATTGCCGCAACTGCCAAGCATTGATCCAGTGGTCGGGGAGGTTCTGGACAACTCGCCTGCGTCCAGTGCCGGCATATTGCCGGGTGATCGGGTCGTTGAAGTGGGCGGTGCCGAGGTGGCATCTTGGCGAGAATTGGTTTCGATTGTGAGCCAGGCGGCTGGGCAATCGCTGGCAATCGTGGTTGACCGTTCTGGAGATCAAATCGAATTGTCGGTCACGCCTGAAACTGTCGAAAGCGAGGGCAGAATAGTTGGACGGCTGGGCATTACGGTCGCAGTGTCAGATGATATCGCTTACGGGCATCGTGTGCTGGTGCGATACGGACCGCTGGAATCCATTTGGCGTGGAGCGGCATTGACTTGGGAGATGTCCGCGATGACCGTCAAGGCATTGGCGCAAATGCTTAATCTGTCTAGGCCGACGAACCAGCTTGGCGGCCCGATTACCATCGCGCATTATGCCGGGCAGGCAGCGCAGTCGGGCATCGACACCTATCTGACTTTTCTGGCGCTGCTCAGCATCAGTCTGGGCATTTTGAATTTGCTGCCGATTCCGATGCTGGATGGCGGGCATTTGCTGTTTCATGTGTATGAAGCGGTCACCGGCTCGCCTCCAAGTGAAACTGTTGCGCAATGGGCGCTTTACATCGGCATCGCAATGCTGGCTGGAATCATGACGCTTGCGCTTTATAATGATTTTACGAATCTCATCTTCTGACGAAAATCCATTGACTTTGAAGCCGAAAACTTTTCTGCAAATCTTCGCGGCCTTGGCGTTGCTCACGGTTTCATTTTCAGCCAAGGGTTTTGATCCGTTCACAATCGAGGATATACGTGTCGAAGGTTTGAGGCGAATCACCGTCGGGGCGGTGTTCGTGCTGCTGCCGGTGCAGGTTGGCGACGAGATCGACGATGAGCTTTCAGCGCGCTCGATCCAAGCTTTGTTCAATTCAGGTTTTTTTGATGATATCCGGCTGGAGCAAGACGGAAGCACGCTTGTCATCACTGTGGTGGAAAATCCTCTGATTGCCGAGATTACCATTGAAGGCAACAAGAGGATCAAGACTGAACAAATTGAAGCCGCTCTGGAAGCGAGTGGAATCGCCGCAAGACGAGTCTACAATCCGATCAAGGTTGAAGAATTTATCGAAGGGCTGAGGCAGGAGTACAAGGCTACTGGCCGGTTTGCGACGCAAGTCGATGCAACGATTGTTGCGCTTGATCGAAATCGTGTTGAAGTGTTTATCCAGATTGCCGAAAGCAAAGTTGCGCTGATCGAGGAGATTCGCATTCTTGGCAATATGTCTGTCAGCGAAAAGGACATCCGCGATGAGATGAAGCTCACCACCAAGAAGACCTTGGGCCTATTCAATCGCAACAATAGATATTCAAGGACTCAGCTGACCGCAGATCTCGAAACAATCACAACGCTATATCAGAATCAGGGGTTCATACAGTTTCAGATTGTCTCGTCGCAGGCTTTTCTGTCGGACAATATGCAGCGCGTGTCGATTGTTATTACCCTTGATGAAGGGCCGCAGTTTTCTTTTGGAGAAGTGACAGTCGTAGCCGACCAGGATGTCGTCGATATCGGCGAGATTGAGCAGATGGTCGCCAAAGAGTCGAAAACAACCTTTTCGCGCGGCCAAGTCAATGAATCGCGTCAGAACGTGATTGAGCGTTTCGCAGACGAAGGATATTCGCTTGCATCTGTAGAAGCCTATCCTGACATCAAAGAAGATGAGCGGCTTGTCGATGTCGAATATGTGGTCGAGCCAGGGCGTTTGACGTATATTCGGCAAATCGTGTTTATTGGCAACATCGTGACCAGCGATGAAGTGCTGCGTCGGGAGATGCGCATATTTGAGGGCGGCGAATACTCGGCTGCTCGAATTTCCGAATCCCGGGAGCGGCTTGGCCGGCTTGGCTTTTTCGAGTCGGTTGACCTTTCGACGCAGTCGGTGCCCGGCGTGCCGGACCAAGTCGATATCATTGTCGAGGTCAAAGAGCGCCTGACCGGCAGTTTCTCCATTGGCGTCGGCTATCGAAGCGACAACACGGTGGTGCTGAACCTTCATCTTTCGCAAAGCAACCTGTATGGAACCGGCAAGCGTCTGTCGACGGACATAACGCGAAGCGACTATGAAACGCGAATTGGAATCGACTTTGTCAACCCCTATCACACGCTTGATGGAGTGGCGCGAGGCTTCCACATCGATGTTAGCGAGGAAGATTTGACCGACTCGGAAATTACCGAGTACAAATCCGACTACCTCGCTTTTGGCATGCGCTACAGATTTCCCATTTCTCCGACGGTCGGAGTGGGGACCGATTTCGAGTATGAATATCGTGAGCTGTCTACCGGCCGGAGCGCGGTGATCGACTATCGCGACCGCGCGTTTATCGACAAGAATCGACGCACTAGCGTCGGACGTGGCACAATCAGCATTCGAGGCGACGATCGAAACCGTTCAATCTTTCCAAGTTCGGGAGGCGAGCGAACCGCGTCATTCGAACTTGTTGGCGGCGATGCGAGCTACTACGTAACGCGAACGAGCGCATCGGAGTATTTCTCATTGGGCGAAAAGACGACGATGAAAGTCTTTGGCGGGCTGGATTACGGCGACGGTTTGGGATCGACGAAACGATTGCCTTTCTATAACCGGTTCTATGCTGGCGGCTCATCCACCGTGCGCGGTTTTGACGCGCAGAGCTTGGGTCCGAGAGAGTTATGCGAGAAGATGATGGAAGGGAAAACAGTTATTGAACGATGCCCTAATGCGGATCCGATTGGCGGAAGCGTCAGGTTGATCGGGCGCAGCGAAGTCTATCTGCCCATTTTTGGAACTGCGGACACCGCCGATAGGCGGTTCCTTGCGTTTGCCGATCTCGGCAACGTGTTCGACGAGTTCGACGATGTCAAATTCAGCGAGCTGCGCGGGTCGGCCGGCCTTGGTTTCACTTGGCTCTCGCCCATCGGTCCGCTGCAAATCAGCCGGTCATTCGCGCATCGCAAGAAACCGGGCGACAAGCTGGATTATTTGCAAGTAACCTTAGGGTCTTTTCTCGATTAAACCGCCCGTAGAACGACGTATGTGGATCAACATGAAATTTGTAACCGGAGCGATTGCGGCAGCTGGATTTGTCGCAGCCGTCGGCACCGCCCAAGCGCAGCAGCAACAAGCCAATGGCGATTTGAAGATCGGCTTCGTCGAAGCGGCGCGAATCATCGACTTGGCTCCTCAAGGCCGAGTTGCGCTTGAACAAATCGAAGCTGAATTAGCGCCGCGTGAAACGGCTTTGCGCGCGCTTCAGGCGGAGATTATTGCGCTAGAGGAGGATTTGCGCGGCGACTCCGATTTGTCCGAGGAATCCCGCTCGCAAGCGCAGCAGGAAGTTCGCAAGCTGGCCAGACGGCTTGAACGCGGCCAAGAAGAGCTTCGAGAAGATTTCAACATCCGGCGAAACGAAGAGCTGGAAAGACTGCAAGCACTCGTCAACCGGGTGATTTCCAAGCTTGCCGTCGATCAGCAATACGATCTGATTCTGCAAGACCCCGTCGTATTTGTAAGCGCTAGGATCAACATCACCGATCAGGTGCTGGAAGAGCTGAATCAGGAGTTCAATGAAGCGCAGTGATTGCCGATCAGGTCAACGCAAAGGATGAATGGACGCTTGATGAACTGGCTGAAGCGGCTGGCGCATGTGCGAGAGGGGATGTCACAAGAACGATAAGGCGCATCGCATCGCTGCAGGATGCCACCTCAGATGCGGTGGCTGTATTTTGCGATGAGCGCTACCGCAGCGATCTGGACCGGACGAACGCTGGTGCCGTCATACTCAAGGAGACCGATGCAGCCGATTTTGACGGCGACTGTCTTATCTCGCGCAATCCCCGTGCGGCTTTCGGCCGCATCGTTGCGCACCTGCATGGCGAAGAGCGCTACGCCCGTGGCATCCACCTTTCGGCAACTGTATCCGACCAAGCTGTGATCGCTCCCGGCGCGACGGTTTGTGCCGGTGCAGTGATTGAACGGGATGCAAAAATTGGCGAACATGCGATTATCGGCAGCGGTGCGTATGTTGGCACAGGGGTATCAATTGGCGAATCCACCCGGATTGACAGCAATGTCGTCATCTACCGCGATTGCGCAATAGGGCGAAATTGCAATGTCTCCGCTAACGCGGTTATCGGCAGCCCAGGCTTTAGCTATGCCCGTGAAGGCAAAAGATGGCTGAAGATACCGAATGTCGGCAACGTGTTGATTGGCGACGAGGTCGATATTGGCGCGGCAACCACAATCGATCGCGCGACAATGGATAGCACGGCGATAGGAGATGGCGTCAAGATCGATAACAACGTGCAGATTGCCCACAACGTGTCGATCGGCGAAGACACCATTATCGCTGGCAATGTAGGCATTGCCGGTAGCGCAAGAATCGGCCGGCGCTGCATGTTCGGAGGCCAGTCTTCGGTACTCGATCATCTGCAAATCTGCGATGATGTCATAGTTAATGCTGGTGCCATGGTGACCAAGTCGATTACGGTTGCTGGCGAGTACTCCGCCACGTTGCCGGCACAGCCTGCAACGAAATGGCGCAAAACCCTAGCCCGCTTGCGATTGCTTAGCGAGTAGGATGAAGCTGTTGCAACAAAGAGAAAACAAATCGTTGCCATGCCATCGCTAGGTATTAAAGAGATCAAGGAGCTTCTCCCGCATCGGTATCCGATGCTGCTGCTCGACCGCATTATCGATTACGATGACGATTGGCTTGTTGCAATCAAGAATGTGACTGCCAATGAACATGTTTTTACCGGACATTTCCCGCATTGGCCCATCTTTCCAGGTGTGCTGATCGTCGAAGCGATGGTGCAAGCATCAGCAGTTATGGCGAGTTTGGCGCTTGGTGCCAAGTCGGATCCCAACAGAGTCTACCTATTCGCCGGCATCGACAAGGCGCGCTTCAAAAAGCAAGTGGTGCCTGGAGACAGCATCCGAATACAGACCCGCTCAGTGCGTCGAATGAAGGACGTATGGAAGACTGCTGCGACAGCGACGGTTGGTGACGACGTTGTTTGCAGTGCAGAATTTTTGTTCACCTTTCAGCAAGTGGAATGATCGACCCCAAGGCTGTCGTTTCCAGAGATGCGCGGCTTGGCGAGGGTGTACGCATAGATGCCTATGCGATTATTGAGCCGAATGTCGAAATCGGCGACAGTTCATGGGTTGGCAATCATGCCGTTATTCGAAGCGGCACCCGTATCGGCAAGGCAAACCTGATCCACGATCACGTCTCGCTCGGCGGCGCGCCTCAGTCGATTCACTACCAAGACGAGCCAACCGAGTTGCATCTCGGTGACAACAATGTTGTGCGCGAGTTCGCTTCATTCCATCGGGGGCTGGTCGATTACGGGGGTGTGACGCGAATCGGCAGCGACAACTTCTTCATGGCCTACGTCCATATCGCTCATGATTGCAAAATTGGCGATCATTCGACATTTACCAATGGAACCAGCCTTGCAGGCCATGTCGAGGTAGGTGACCATGCGGTGCTTGGCGGGTTTACAATGATCCACCAACGTTGCCGAGTCGGATCCTACTGCATGACCGGCATCAACACGGTAGCCCGTCAGGACGTTCCGCCCTATGTCATGGTGGCAGGCAATCCGGCCAAGGCGGTTGCAATCAACTCGATCGGCTTGCGTAGAAACGAAATCGACGAGGCGGCAATCGATAACCTGAAATGCGCATATCAGGCGATATTCCGAATGCGCATGCCGATTTCAGGCGTACGGCAAGGGTCGTTGGCGAATATCGGCAAGTGCGCCCATACCGAGCATATGCTTGATTTTCTGAATTCCTCGAAACGCGGGTTTGTACGCTGATTTGCCCTCATCATTCCAATGGGGATCATTCAGTCTAGATGTTATAGCAAGGCGTTCGCCCCATGTATCGAATCGCAATGGTGGTCGGTGAAGCTTCTGGAGACAATCTGGCTGCGGGTCTGATGGACGCGCTGACCCGCAGAGGCATCGACTTTGAAGTAGTCGGGATTTGCGGCCCGGCGATGATCGAGCGTCATGCCAAAGCCATCCACACGCTTGAAAGTATCAGCGCCATCGGGTTTGAGGGGGTGTTTGCAAGATTTGCGAAAATTCTTAGTGTCCGGGCTCATTTGATCCGGGAGCTTTTGCGCGAGCGGCCTGACATATATGTCGGAGTCGATGCGCCAGACTTTAATCTGGGCGTGGAGTTGAAGTTGCGCCGTGCGGGTATCCCGACCGTGCAGTATGTAAGTCCGGCGGTGTGGGCTTGGCGAGGCTACCGGATTCGGAAGATTCGCCGTGCCGCCCAGAAAGTTCTATCCATCTTTCCTTTCGAGAGCGGCTTGTTCAAGCGTTATCGGGTCGCGCATGCCTATGTCGGTCACCCGCTCGCCGATAAGCTTGGTCCTGTCGGTGAAGACGATGTTAGGAAAAAGCTTGGCTTCGCCTCTCATGACATAGTCATCGCATTGCTGCCGGGCAGCAGGACAGTGGAGGTCAAGCGCTTAGGATTGCTGTTTGTGGAAGCGGCGGCATTGCTGGCGCGTCAGCGCCCGCAGCTTAAGTTCATCATGCCTGCAGCAACCGATGAAATAAAGCAGATGTTCGAAGCTGAGCTTGCCTCATCTAAAGAAGCGCCGCCAATACAGATTGTTGGCGATCAGTCGATCGAGGTCATGAAGTCGGCCAATGTGGTTTTGCTGGCATCTGGAACGGCGGCGCTTGAAGCAGCGCTGCTCGCAAAACCGCTCGTGGTCGCTTACAAGGTATCGCGGCTGACTTACATACTAGTGAAATTGCTGGCAAATACGAATCACTTCTGTGTGCTCAATCATCTGGTTCGAGAGCCTTTTGTGCCTGAATTCATTCAAGCTGATGCAACCGCCCACAATGTTGTTGCTGAGTTGAACAGGCTGCTCGACGACAACGAATACAGAACCCGGCAGATCGACTTGTTCACCGGCATTGCTGAAAAGCTAAGATGCGGTGCGAGCGATAGGGCCGCTGGCGAAATCGAAAGCATTCTGCGACATGAGCGCTGAACGAATTGCGGGAGTTGACGAGGCAGGCCGAGGTGCTTTGGCCGGCCCAGTCGTGTCCGCAGCGGTTATATTGGACAAGAATGACAAGATCGATGGAATCGCAGATTCGAAACAGCTCAGCAAGCGTGCGCGCATCGCTTTGGCAGAGCGAATTCGCCTCCACAGCGTATGCTGGGCGATTGGTGTTGGAAGTGTCGCAGAAATTGAGCGGCACAATATTTTGCAGGCTACAATGATGGCGATGGCGCGGGCAATTTCCAATCTTGAACTTGCGCCAGATTTTGCCCTGATTGATGGTAATCGCTGTCCGGAAACTCCGGTTGCTGCTAGGGCTGTCGTAGGTGGCGACGCGTCAATTGAGGAAATCTCGGCTGCCTCCATCCTCGCCAAAGTTGCTCGCGATAAATTGATGATTGAGTTTGCAAGTCAGTATCCTCAATACGGCTTCGACTCGCATTTCGGCTACGGTACAGCGAGGCATTTGGATGCTCTTGATCGGCATGGCGCATGCCCGATTCACAGGCGAAGTTTTGCTCCAGTGAAGCGGGTTTCGAATATCTTGTTCAACCATCTCGAAGTCTAATGAGTTTTGTACACCTGCACGTTCACACGGAGTTTTCGATCTCCGACAGCATCATCCGTGTCGATGATCTGGTTAGGCGCGCGCACGAGTTTGGCATGCCTGCGATAGGTGTAGCTGATCGCGACAATATCTTCAGTGCGGTTAAGGTCTACAAGACTTGCTTGAAATACGGAATCAAGCCAATCTTGGGTGTCGAGGCGCTGGTTCGCAACCCCGACGATACCGGCAAGCCTTTTTCTTTGGTGCTGGTGTGCCAGAATATGCAAGGCTATCGAACCTTGTGCGAGCTTTTAACCCGAGCTAGGCGTGAGGGAAAGTCCCTTGGTGTTGCAAGCATCCCGCACTCATGGCTGAATGAGGGGACCGATGGACTCATTGCCCTTTCTGGCGCTCAAAGCGGAGAAATCGGGCAACGCTTGCTGCAAAGTCGGTCTGATGAGGCGTATGAACTCGCCAACACCTATCGAAATCTGTTCCCTGAGCGTTTCTATATCGAGATGACTCGGGTAGGAGCGGAGTTTGAAGAGCTTTATTGCAAAGCGGCTGTGCAACTGGCGCAGGCGACTGGCACTCCACTTGTTGCGACCAACCAGCCAAGATTTATCGATGTGGAAGAGTACGGAGCGCACGAACTTAGATTGTGCATTAATGAGCGAGTCTCCTTGTCCACTGCAAACCGGACGCGAGCGTGCACTGAGCGGCAGTATTTCAAATCCCCCGATGAGATGGCCGAATGCTTTGCAGATATTCCATCTGCAATCGAGAACACGGAGGAAATCGCCAAACGATGCAATTTTCAGTTTCAGCTCAAGACTACCCATCTTCCGGCATATCCGCATGCAAGAGATAACATCGGCATTGACGAGCTTCTGCTTCAAAATAGCGAAGAGGGGCTGAATGGGCATTTTCCAGACGGTGCGCCGAAGATCTATCTTGAACGGTTGCACAGCGAACTTGAGATTATCAGGACGACAAAGTTTGCCGGATACTTTCTGATTGTTGCCGAGATCGTCGCATGGGCAAAGCGGCAAGGAATTCCGGTCGGACCAGGACGCGGTTCAGGTGCCGGCTCGCTAGTCGCCTATTGCCTGAACATTACCGACATCGACCCGATTCCGCACGGCTTGATATTTGAAAGGTTCTTAAATCCCGAGCGGGTGTCGCCACCTGACTTTGACATCGATTTTTGCGTTGAACAGCGCGACCGCGTTATCCAGCATGTTTCGGACACCTACGGAAAGAGCAGGGTGGCGCAGATCGTCACCTATCAGACCATGGCCGCTCGCGCCGCGGTGCGTGACGTGGGCAGAGCCATCAAGCCTGACTATAGTTTCTATGATCGCCTTGCGAATTTGATTCCGCGTGAACTGGACATTACTCTGGATCAGGCTCTGGAAAAGACTCCGGAGTTAAAGACGCGATACCAAGGCGAGCCACGTGTGCAGGAGGTGTTTGATTCGGCAAAAGTGATTGAAGGCATCGTTCGAAACGTCAGCAAGCACCCTGGGGGCGTGGTCATTGCGCCGTCGGAGATTACCGATTTTGCGGCAACCTTTCCCGACCCCGAAAGCGATTTGGGCATCACTCACTACGACAAGAATGATCTGGAAGATATCGGTCTTGTGAAGTTCGACTTTCTTGGACTGACGACGCTGACCGTGATTGAGCGTGCGCTTGCATCAATCAATCGTGACCAGGCTGCCAAAGGGGGTGCGCCAATAAAGCAATCCGATATCCAGCCTGACGACAAGCAGACCTACAAGTACATCCAGACCGGCAATACCGTGGGTATCTTCCAGCTTGAATCTAAGGGCATGCAACGCTTGATTGTCTCTTCCAAGCCCCGAAGGTTTGAAGATCTCGTCGCGTTGCTGGCACTATTTCGACCAGGCCCTCTGCAGACAAAGATGGATCAGGCATTCATCAAGGGCAAAGACGATTCATCGGCGATTAAGTTCCCGCATCCGGATTTGAAAGATGTGCTTGGCACGACCTACGGCGTTGTGCTGTATCAGGAGCAGGTGATGGAAATTGCCCGAGTGATGGGTGGGTATTCGCTTGGCGAGGCAGATCTTTTGCGTCGCGCGATGGGCAAGAAGCTGGTTGACGAGATGGCGAAACAGCGCAGCCGCTTTGTGACCGGTGCAAAGAGCAAGGGCTATCCAGAACAGCTTGCCGGGGATGTCTTTGATTTGATGGAGAGTTTCGCTGGCTACGGATTCAACAAGTCGCATTCGGTTGCATATGCATTGCTGGCATTTCGAACCGCTTGGCTTAAGTGCCATTATCCGGCGCATTTCCTAGCTGCTTCGATGTCAGTTGATTTCAAGCCGGATACAACAACAAAGATTATTTCGGATGCGCGCAAGCTGGGCATCAAGGTTCTGCCGCCCGACATCAATCGTTCATCCTTCGAGTTCACGGCGGTCGCGGAAGATGAGATCCTTTATGGCTTCGGAGGCTTGAAGCATATAGGCAAGCCGGTTGCAGAGGCAATCTGTTCTGCCCGAGATGCAGGCGGACCTTTTGCAAGCGTTGTCGATTTTGTTGAGCGCGCCTTTACGAAAGTATTCACTAAGACTGCAATCGAGGTGCTCGCTTCCGCTGGATGTTTTGATCAGCTTGATCCGAATCGATCAAAAATATTCAATAATTCTAATGCTTTGCATACGTTTTCTCGGGTTATGTCGGAAGATCGAATGGCCGGGCAGATGAATCTTTTTGACGCTGGCGCCGATACTAGCAAAGATGAGCAGTTCGCTTACATAGAAAGCGCCCCTTGGAGCGACCAGCAGCGAATCAGCTATGAACACGATGCGTTCGGCTTCTACTTCGATGGTCATCCGGCGCAGCATGTCTACGAAGAGATGGACGGTTTGCGATGCGCGCCCATAGGCAGTCTTGACGCAGAAAATCCGCGAACGACCACGCTCAAGGGCTGGGTTTGCAATCGTCAGATTGTAGACACGAGGCGTGGTAGCCGAATCGCCTTTTTCGAATTGACGGACCCGAGCGAAAGCGTACCGGTGTCGGTCTTCGCACAAGCCTTTTCCCTGTACTCAGATGCAATCCAAGACGATGCGATCGTTGTAGTCTTTGGCAAGCCGGTTGCTGACGATCGCTCCGATGGGGTGAAGTTCATCGCGGACGCGGTCGTCGATGCCGAATATGTTCGATCACAGCCTGAAGCGGAGCTGATCATCCGCATTGACCGGCAATCTGTCAGTTTGGATGCACTGAGCGGCATCAAGAAGATAATTGCCGAGTCGGGCGGTGGGGCGGTTCGAAGACAGTCAGTCAGAGTCGAGTATTGCAATGAGCTTGGAGAGTCGGCGACATTCAGGCTGGGCGAATCGTGGCGCGCATGCATTTGCGATTGGCTGCTTACGGAACTGCGCGAAGCAGTCGGGCAAGAGAATGTGGCGATCGATTACTCAAAGGTTCGGCTGAATGTTCCTCAAGCTGAGTCTGCAGCGGCATAGCAGTCAATTGGAGGATCAATTGTGAACGTGAACCTGGACTTCGAAAAGCCGATTGACGAGATCGATGCACAGATCGAAGAGCTCATCCGAATCAGCGAAGCTGGCGATGTCGATTTTTCTGAAGAAATAGCAAAGCTTCAAAAGAAATCGAAAAAGTTGGCCGAGTCCATTTTTTCGTCGCTTACGCCATGGCAGATCACGCAGCTGGCGCGCCACCCGAAGCGGCCATATACCTTAGACTATGTTGATCGGCTGTTCTCGGACTTTCAAGAGATCCATGGCGACCGTGTATTTGCCGATGATCGTTCAATCGTGGCTGGCTTGGCTCGATTCGATGGACAGGGCGTGGTGGTGATCGGACATCAAAAGGGCAGGACGACCAATACCAAGATTGAGCGCAATTTTGGCATGCCAAAGCCTGAAGGCTATCGCAAGGCTTCGCGATTGGCTCGGCTGGCGGAGCAGTTCTCCTTGCCCGTTCTAACCTTCGTCGATACGCCAGGCGCCTATCCTGGCATTGATGCTGAAGAGCGCGGCCAGTGCGAGGCGATTGCTTCGAGCCTCTATACATTTGTCGACTTGGATACACCAATCATTACATCGGTCATTGGTGAAGGCGGGTCAGGCGGCGCACTCGCCATCGGGATTGCGGATCATGTCATTATGCTTCAATACTCGGTCTACTCGGTTATCTCTCCCGAAGGCTGCGCTTCGATACTGTGGAAAGACTCCGCTCGCGCACAGGAGGCGGCTCAGGCCATGGGCATGACGGCGAAAACGCTGCTGAGTCAAGGATTGATCGATGAAATTGTCAACGAACCTTTCGGGGGTGCGCATCGGGACTACGATGAGGTTGCCAAGGCGCTGCGAGGCGCGATCGGAAAGCGTTTGCAACAGTTTGCCGAGATGAATGGTGCCGAGCTTAAGTCGGCGAGACATCAGCGGCTTATGTCGTACGGCAAATTCGAGCATGTCAAATAGGTAGCAAACCGACATTGCTGTCGCTTGGATTAACGGACTGATGCAGAATTTTGATTCGCAGTCCATTGCCGACATTTTGTTTGATCAGCTGGGGATCAGCAAGGACAGCCGGTTTTTTGTTGCTTTCAGTGGCGGGATGGATTCTATGGCGTTATTGCATGTCGTGAGCGTTCTTCGCGATGCCGGGCGCATCAAGCATCTTGGCGCATTGCACTGCAATCATGGCATCAGTTTCCAGTCGAATCGTTGGGAGTCGCGTTGCGAGCAGATCTGCAGGGACTTGGAAGTCGAATTCGATAGTGCGCGGCTGCGGATGCGGGGCGGCTGGGTGAGTGAAGGCGTTGCTCGCGATGCGAGATACGATTGGCTGCGCGGCAGGATGGCTAAGGGCTGCGTGCTTTTGACAGCTCACCATCAGTCGGATCAAGCTGAAACGCTGATCTTGAATCTGGTTCGCGGTGCGTCGCCGCGCGGACTCTCTGCGATGCAGCCGGTAGTGTCGTTCAATGGGGGTTTGCTGATCCGGCCTATGCTTGACTTTTCTCGAAGACAAATCGCTGAGTATGTTGAGCGTTTCGGACTTCGATTCATTGAAGATCCGGCGAACGAAAATGTGCGCTATTCGCGCAATTTTGTTCGTTCCCGAGTCATTTCCGCGCTTGAGGAGCGGTGGCCATCAGCGGTTAGGCAGGTGGCGCAGGCTGCGCGACTGATGTCTGAAGCGCGCATCGCGCTGGAGGAACTGGCGGATGAAGATATCGCTAGGTGCGCGACTCGCGGCAGCGGCTTTTTGAGTGAGGGCGTACAGCTACGCTGCAGTCTAATCGGCGATCTCAGCAGGTATCGGCAAGTGAATCTGCTGCGCTGCTGGATTCGCCGAGGCGGCTTGCCTGAACCGCCGCAAAGCATGCTTGACGATTTTATTGATCGAGTCGTCAGGTCGCGGAGCGTTTCGGGCAAGATGCAGTGGCGCGATCATTCGGTGCGCAAGTTCAAGGGAAATCTCTATCTTGTCAGCTCAGAGCGGGTGCCCGATTCGACGCAGGCGTTTCAATGGGATCTTCGGTCTTCGCTTGCGATCAAGAGTGCGGGGATACGACTGCATCCGGTCTGCGCCTGCGGCGCAGGCTTGTGCATGCGCGGGATTTCGCAAACAGCCGTAGTCAGGTTTCGAACAGGCGGCGAGCGGATCATTCTGCCAGGCAGAACGCATTCGAGCAAGGTCAAGAAACTGCTTAGCGAAAGTTCGATCCCGACTTGGGAGCGCAAAGTGCTGCCGCTTATCTACTTTGGAGATGATCTGGCTTTGGTTTCGCCCGATATCGTTTCAGCAAAGTATGCGGCCAAAGAAGGTCAAAACGGAATCACAATACAACTAGAACCGATTTGAGCGGTTGAGGTTCGATAGATCCGGCACAACATAATGTCCTTACGATTAATGAAGTATCGAATTTGTTCAGATTTCAGATGGCAGCCTTCGTCCATGATGTCGAGGCGGCACCTGCGATTCAACCGCAGGACGAATAGCGACCGGTGCTGCCAGCTGCCAATTCATATTCGTTCAGCCGTGCACATGATGGTGGTGAAGTGCCGGGACCGGCTCGGGTTGTAAAAAATCTCACAGGCGGCGAATCGCCATTTCGTTTAGCCGGTCTCGCTGCTGCCGCGCCTGCTTTGGCAATCGGCGCCCGGCTGCGCAGGGCGAGGCATGCGCCAATGCTGCGGCAACGAGCCGTGCGACGAATTCGATGCCGATGCGCTTCATTCCGACCTTTTCATGATCATCTGCTCCCTGTTCGCGACGTTGCGCCATGTGCCGGGTCCAAGGCTGCGAGTCGATGCGCATCAAGACCTTGCGCCGCCGGGCGCGAAGCAGGACGGGCAAGATCATGCATCATGCCGGAAGCCGGGCGCTGAAGCCGTGCTGCGCAGCGTATCAGCTAGGCGGTCGCGAGAGTCCGGGCGATGGCGACTTGGGCCGCCGGCTACTGGCGGTCGCGCAGCACCATCGGAAAAGGGTGGCCCTGGACATCGACGCGACTGCGGCACTGCGAGAAGTCGTCGGCGCAGTCCGCCTGCAAGAAGGAAAAGGGCTGAATGCCGGTCGTCGGCTGCATCGCAGAGACCGGCGTGGCAGACGGCGCGGTTCCTGCACTCGATGAACGGCACGCCCGAAGCGTCCGCGGTGGGCGGTGCGGCGGCTTAGAAAATCAGGCTGGCAAGAGCTCGAGCTCGACTGCCCGCAGGGCGGTCATGTCTGCCGGGACCTGGTGACGAGCCTTTGCCGGCGAGGCGACTCCAAGGCGGTCCACTGATGCAACCGCAGAGGGGATGATTCGGAGGGAGAATCGCATTCGCGAGCTTCGCAGCGGCTTCGGCGCGGCGCATTGCCTGAGCGAGGCGGTCAGCATGATCCGGGCGCTGGCCCTGGCGCCGCAGACGCCGGAATCTCCCCGCGCCGCGTATTTCGGTGAAAAATCCGTCCCCGAAAAAATCCCTAACGCGGATTTTGGGCTGATCAAGGCAGGTTTGATTATTATTCATCTGCATTTGTTGAGTCGGAGAAAATATCTTGTGCGTGGTTCATCGGCATTGAACTGAAACGAGACCTGATGAATATTTCGGAATTGAAGATTGCGACTGTTGATCGCGAACAACAACCGCGCTTAGCGCGCTGATGAACGAGTGCCACTTGAAGCGCTGAAAAAGATTAGTGAAAACAAACTCTGCGGGCTAGTCTTTGAGGGTCGCCGACCGCGCTTTGGTCGTTTAAGGCGTAGCCTTGAAATGTCCCGCTACGCCTTAAACCCCAGCCGGCTTCAGCCGCCCGCTCCCTGCGACGGGAACGCCTTGGGCACGAACCACTCCGCATTGACGATGCTCGCGCTGTCCCCGGTCGCCCGCACCACGAACAGCCCTTGCCGCTCGGCATATGTCGCCGCCTCCGATTCGCTTCTCAGATACGCCACCGCGCCGTGCACCCGCTTGTGACCGTAGTCCGGAAAATACCGCTTGAAATCCTCCATCGCCGACAGGAAGTATTTCACCATGTCCGGGGTCAGCGTCGTCTTGACCTCCACCGCCACCGCCTCGGCACCGTTGACCGCCAGGATATCGAACTCCTTTCGCTTTTTCTCGCCGCTTTCCGTACGGAACTCCACCTCCACCCGGCGGGAGGTCTGACGCACCTCGATGCCGCGGGCCCGCAATAGCGGCACCAGGCTGCCCTCCACCAGCGACTCCACCAGCCGCCCCCCACTGGGTGTTGAAACGGTTGTCGGTCGCTTTCAGCTGCCGGTCGGTTTTTCTCAGCTGCTCATCAGTCTTTTTCTGCTCCTCGGCCACTTCCTGCACCAGTTTCTTCGTTTCTTTCTGAATCGCGCGCAATTCCTCCATGCCCTTGTCAAATTTCCTCTGCCGCTCGTCCGCTTCTTTCCGCAACGCGGCCATTTCTTCCTGGCTCGCGCGCAGGTCGAGCCTGAACTCCCTCATGAGCTCCCAGATTTCATCCGCTGCTGCTGAACCATTCGTCATTTCTTCAACTAATCTGAATTGAGTTTTGAGATTTTTCTCGGCCGAATCGGACTGTACGGGTTCACTACATGTGAGACTTTTCAGGCGGCAAGCGCGCTTTGGTTGAAGTTTTCATTATACGCCTGCATGGGCGTGCGTTGTCCGAGCGCCTGATGCGGCCGGCAGGCGTTGCAGAGCGCTCGAACTCGGCCACGGACTCGCTGCCGCCGTCGACCTGCACCGACTCGATGTGCTCCGCTGTGGCCTCGAAACGGGATTGCAAGACATGCTGCATGGCCGCTCTCGGATTCGACAGCAGCCGGCATGCCGCCTTTTGCCCGGCCAGGAATATCGCCGGTAGCGGGCGGCCCGGCTTGCGCGTCCACGCCCGCCCCATTGCCGCGATGCGTGCGGGCATACTCCCTTCGCGCCAGCCCGGCGACAGGGGCTTGACCCACACCGCCTGCCGGAGTGCCGCCCGATAGCACCAGCCGTGCGCCATGCTTCGCGCGCCAGTCCTCGGCGATGCGCCTCGGGCATGCCACCGCTCGCGCGCCAGCCCGCCGCCACGGCACGCACTCCGGTGCGGCATCGCTTCCCTTGGTGCCACCAAAGAGCGGTTGCGCACGAGGACTTTGGCAATGCGGTCGGCTACTGTACAACAAGCGGTGCAACAAGGTCGAGTGTTTGTTGCGTAGGCTTAAAGGTTTCCGCAGAGTTGTCGCGCGCTTCGAAAAAACCGATGCCATGTTTCACGGATTTATCGTATTTTCACCGACCTTCGATGCACTGCGATGTGTTAAAAAGCTCTAAAATTGTCGAATGATTGTGCTGGTAGTCCAGAATTTTATTTCTGCACAATTGACTCAATTGAGATAAACTATAACACCGTCCGAATGGTGTCTTTCTGCCAGCAGCGTTGCGCTCTCAAACCGCTGCCTGGTACACCTCAGTCGATTTAGTCGCATGAAGATATCTCGATGAACAAGTTTGTTTTTGTCACCGGCGGCGTTGTCTCTTCACTGGGCAAGGGCATAGCCTCTGCGTCTTTGGCAGCTTTGCTCGAGGCTCGCAAAATAGCGGTCACGCTGATGAAGCTTGACCCGTACATCAATGTCGACCCAGGCACCATGAGCCCGTTTCAGCATGGCGAAGTGTTTGTGACCGAGGACGGGGCGGAAACGGATCTTGATCTCGGCCACTATGAGCGGTTCGTCAATACGAAAATGCGCCAAATCAACAACTTCACGACTGGCCGGATCTACGAACGAGTCATTCGCAAGGAGCGACGAGGCGACTATCTTGGAAAGACGGTGCAGGTGATACCGCACATTATCGATGAAATCAAGGCATGCATCTATGAAGGTGCCAAGGACTATGAAGTCGCGTTCGTGGAAATCGGCGGCACTGTCGGCGACATCGAGTCGCTGCCGTTTCTGGAGACGATTCGTCAACTTCGCATCGAGCTTGGCATCGAAAATACGCTGTTCGTTCATTTGACCTTGATTCCGAAGCTCGACTACGCCGGTGAAATCAAGACCAAGCCCACCCAGCATTCTGTCAAGGAGTTGCGCAGCATTGGCATTCAGCCGGACATACTGCTTTGCCGCACCGACGATCCGCTTCCTGATTCAGCGCGCCGCAAAATTGCGCTTTTTACCAACGTGCAGCAGCGATCGGTGGTCTCTGCCGTGACAACCGGCAACGTGTATGAAATACCGCATCTTTTTCATGGGCAGGAAGTCGATAAAATCATCGTCGACCAGCTTCGGCTCAATGCCATGGAGACAGATCTTTCAGAATGGGATGATGTCATTGATCGAAGTCGCAACGTCAAGGATGAAGTCGTCATCGCGCTAGTCGGCAAGTATTTGGATATCGCGGATTCCTACAAGTCGTTGACCGAGGCTTTGACCCATGCGGGCATTCGAACACGTACCAAAGTGACCGTTGAACTGGTCGATGCCGAGGAAGTCGCCCGCGAGGGCGTGCGCATTCTCGATAAGGCGGATGCCATTATCGTCCCCGGCGGTTTTGGCAAGCGAGGCACAGAGGGGAAAATACTTGCGGTGCAGTATGCTCGTGAAAACGACATTCCGTATCTTGGAATTTGTCTCGGCATGCAGATTGCCATGGTGGAATTTGCGCGTCATGTGATGAGCCTAGAAGGTGCCAACAGTACTGAGTTTGCTCCTGACACGCCGCATCCTGTGATTGCTCTGGTTACCGAATGGCGCGACCAGAGCGGTTCGGTTGAAAAGCGCGGCCCCGATGACGATGTCGGAGGCACTCTCCGTCTAGGCGGTCAAGAGGCCAAGCTGTCTGACGGTTCGCTAGCGAAACAGCTGTATCAGCGCATCATCATCTGCGAGCGGCATCGCCATCGATACGAGTTCAACAACAAGTATCGTGCAGCATTCGAACAGGCCGGTATCGCGTTTACCGGCGCAGCGGGCGATGATCTGGTTGAAATCGTGGAATTGCCGAGCCATCGGTGGTTTATCGGCTGCCAATACCATCCCGAGTTCACTTCGACGCCGCGCAAGGGCCATCCGTTGTTCATCGGGCTAGTAGAAGTGGCGCTTGAGCGTAAAAACGCCATTTCATTTGCCCATGGAGCGGCTGTCAATTGAAAATCGCAGGCAAGCCGGCAAGCAATGATCAGCCGTTTTTCTTGATTGCCGGTCCATGCGTGATCGAGTCTGAAGCATTTGCTATCGACACGGCATCGCAGATCAAGGAAATATGCGCTCGACTTGAAATCCCGTTTGTCTACAAGTCCTCCTACGACAAGGCGAATCGGACTTCAATCGATTCGTATCGCGGTCCTGGAATCGAGCAAGGGCTGGAAATTCTCGCAAAAGTTGGCGCATCGGTGGGTGTGCCTGTTCTGACTGATGTTCATTCGCCCGAGCAAGCCAAGCAGGCTGCAAAATATGTCGACATCTTGCAGACGCCCGCTTTCCTTTGCCGTCAGACTGACCTGATTCAGGCAGCGGCGGCAACCGGCAAGATCGTCAATATCAAAAAAGCGCAGTTTCTATCGCCGCATGAAATGACTCATGTCGTCGATAAGGCGGTCAGGGCAGGTGGCGAGGATGCTATTCTGGTTTGCGAGCGAGGTTCGAGTTATGGCTGGAATAATCTGGTGGTCGATATGCGTTCGTTGGCCATTATGCGCGATACAGGATGCCCTGTCGTCTACGACGCAACCCATTCAGTTCAATTGCCGGGCGGAAACAATGGCGCATCAGGCGGCCAAAGGGAGTTCATTCCGACTTTGTCCCGAGCGGCGACGGCTTGCGGGATTGCAGGGCTTTTTGTGGAAACGCATCCAGACCCCGACAACGCTCCAAGCGATGGTCCGAATGCTTGGCCACTGCGAAAGCTAGAGGCTCTTTTGTATGACTTGCGTGAGATTGATCGTGCCGTGAAAGATCGGGTTCAAATTATTTAAGAGGATTTTATGGCAAAGCTACCGGTGATTAAGTCTGTTCGCGGGCTCGAAGTGCTCGACTCTCGCGGCAATCCGACGGTCGAAGCGCAGGTCGTACTCGACGATGGCACCATCGGTCGAGGAATAGCCCCATCTGGCGCCTCGACAGGTAGCCGTGAAGCGGTTGAGCTTAGAGATGACGATGGTTCGCGCTATCTGCGAAAAGGCGTTCTCGGCGCTGTGCAAAATATCAATGAAGCGATCGGCAAGGCTTTGACAGGCATATCGCCCTTTGATCAGAGCGAAGTGGATTCGATCATGGTTGATTTGGATGGTAGCAAAAACAAGCAGCGCCTCGGGGCTAATGCAATTATTGCCGTTTCATTGGCAACTTGCAAAGCGGCTGCCCGGTCGAAGGGCCTTGAGCTATACGAGTATCTGGATGATTCAAGCGGGCTGATGTTGCCGCGACCGTTTCTGAATATTTTCAATGGCGGTGCGCATGCGAACAACAATATCGATTTTCAGGAGTTTATGATTGTGCCGGTTGCTTCCGATCAGTTTTGCGAGGCATTGCGTCAATCGGTTGAAGTCTACCATCACTTGAAAAAACTCTTGAACCAGCGCGGATTTAGCACAACGGTTGGTGATGAAGGCGGATTTGCCCCTGATATGGAAGGAAATGCACAGGCGCTCGATTTCATTATGGAGGCGATTCAATCGGCGGGTTACACTCCTGGCGAAGACATTGCCATCGCTTTGGATGTGGCGAGTTCGGAATTTTTCGAAGATGGTTGCTACAGGCTCAAAGCAGAGGGCTTGAATATGGATGCCGCAGGGTTTGCCGATTATCTGCAGAGCCTGCTTGAGCGCTTTCCGATTATTTCTATTGAAGACGGGATGGCAGAGCAGGACTGGGACGGGTGGAAAATCCTAACCAGCCAAGTTGGTGAAAAAGTTCAGCTGATCGGCGATGATCTATTTGTTACCAACCCGTCAATTCTTAAGCGCGGAATCGAGTGGGGGGTTGCAAATTCAATCCTGATCAAGATCAACCAGATTGGAACGCTGACCGAAACGTTGCAAGCAATCAGAGTGGCAAAGGAAGCCGGCTACCGCACCATGGTTTCCCATCGCTCAGGGGAAACCGAGGATACTTCAATCGTTGATCTCGCTGTAGCGGTCAGTGCCGGGCAAATCAAGACTGGCGCGCCATGCCGTACAGATCGAGTTGCGAAGTACAATCGGCTTTTGAGAATCGAGCAGCGCTTGGGCAGTAGCGGCGCGGGCTCTATGGATTCATTTGAAATTCAATGAATCGAACGATTAATTATTTACGTAATACAATAAATTAGTTATGACAGTTAAAGCAAAATGGAGACTTGCAGCAGTCGTATTTGCGGTGGCGGCGATCTATTTGCAGTGGACCCTTTGGTTTGGCGATAAATCGCTGGTCACCCTGTCGCAGACCAGAGCCGCCTTAACCGTCGAGCAAAGCGAGAACGAGCGGCGAAAGACGCAAAACGATGATTTGGCTGCTGAAATAAACGACCTCAAGTTTGGAGAGGAGGCCATGGAGGAGCGTGCCCGAATGGAACTCGGACTCGTCAAAGAAGGCGAAACGTTCTACAAGATTATCGACCCTGCGATAGATCGGAAATAGCGCATTGGGATTATGTGATCTCGGGCAGAGCGTAGGGCAGTCCATCCGGCAAAATTGTCAATGCGGCCGAATCCTCCAGTGAAAGTTTGTCGTGGCCGATAAAGCGCAACGGTATCGAAGCGAGCACTTCATGCGCCGTCCCATCCGGTCCAGGGGCGGAGTTCACGATTGTTCCTCGCTGACTACCGACGATTTCAACGCTGTTGACCGACATGCCGGGCGTGGGCGCATGATCACCGTAAACGATGCCCCGAACTGTTCGCCGGTTGGTTTTGCCGCGGTAATGCAGACGGGCGAGAATTTCCTGTCCTGGAAAGCACCCTTTGGAAAAGCTGACCGCATCGATCAAATCAAGGTTGATCGCCTGCGCGGTGAAAGTTTCCGCTGTTTCGGATTCAACGAGCGGGATGCCCGCACGAATATCACACAATTCCCAATGTCTTGTGCGGTCAGGTGCCGGATCCAACTCCTGTAGGCGCTCTTTTGGTCCTATGATTATCGTGCGGGGCGGGGTGCCGGGTAGTCTAAAGAGAGTCAATGGACCGATCGAAGCAAGGTCGCCGGCAGTTTGCGGAGCGGACTTGATGCCAAGCTTATCCATTGCCGCGGCGATAGGCTCGGCTATGATGCCGACGATTCCGAGGTCGCTGGCGATTTCAATATTCACATCACTTCGCATCACATACATTTTCAAACGATTCGCGAATGCTTCGGCGACACTCGAAGAAGCGGCAAGTAAAAACCCGGGGTCGTGGCGCAACACAAGAAAGTTGGCTAGCACACGTCCAGTCGGAGTAAGATATGCACTAAGACAAAAGCGGCTCGAACTGGCGAGTCCTACATCGTTAGTAATTTGGCGCTGGAGGAATGACTCGCACTCTGAACCGGTAACGTGAATCAGTCCATAATGTTCAATTCGCAATATCGATTCAAATTTCATATTTGGCCTGCAACAAAAGTGATGATCACAATTCGCTCAGTTATTAGATGGTAGCCGATGCAGACAAAATAAAGTGCGGCAACGCTGCGGACGTAAAGGCGCCCCGCGTTGCAAGCGATGGGCAAAAGCCGCCTGCGCTCGAGAATCAATCTGGTCAAATTCAAAAGCCAATGCCGAATCCGACTCGCTACGGTGACTGGGAAAAAGGCGGCAGATGCATTGATTTTTGATTCATTTTTCGCATGAAGCCGTTATTCAGATATAAGGATTGGATTATAAACCTCTTGATCTAGCGATGAACCAGCATCCCCGCCCACTTTCCCCGCATATTCAGATCTATCGGCGTCAGCTCACATCAGTGCTTTCGATACTTCATCGGATGACTGGAATCGTGCTTGCTGGCGGCGCCGTGCTGATTGCGGTTTGGCTTAGCACCGTCGCGTATGAACGCGAGATGTTTGTAGTATTGCATGGCCTTTTGTCGAGCGGCGTGGGCAGGGCCTTTCTTTTCCTGTGGACGCTTGCGACTTTCTACCACCTGTGCAACGGAATTCGGCATCTGTTTTGGGATAGCGGGCGAGGGTTCGCGCTGCACCAGGTATATCGCAGCGGCTGGGCTGTGGTTATAGCAGCCCTGGCGCTGACGGCTTCCGTTTGGGTCGTCGGATACGCAGTTTGCGAGTAGGCTTGTAATGGCGAGCTTCCGGTCACCTTTAGCGCGCGTAGCAGGACTCGGTTCTGCCAAGCAGGGGTCTGCGCACTGGTGGTGGCAGCGCATCACCGCAGTCGCGCTGGTGCCGCTGACACTGTGGTTCACCTTTTCCCTGGCATCCATGTCAGGCGCATGCTTTCTTGACGTATACGCATGGCTGGCATCGCCGTGGGTAGCGACCTTGCTGATCGCATTCATCGTGGCGATGTTCTACCACCTGCAACTCGGCTTGCAGGTGGTTGTCGAAGATTATGTGCACCACGAAGGCATCAAGATTGCCTGCATTCTTTGCACAAAATTCATTTCAGTTGTTCTTGCGATATTGAGCATTATTTCAATTCTTCAACTCGCGCTTTAAGGTCTTTTCATGTCGATCAGTTCATACGAAGTCATTGATCATTCGTACGATGTTGTCGTTGTCGGCGCCGGCGGCGCCGGCTTGCGCGCTGCGTTTGGCGTGGCCGCTTCGGGCCTGACCACGGCATGCATTACCAAAGTGTTTCCGACTCGCAGCCACACGGTTGCCGCGCAGGGCGGGATAAGCGCCGCGATGGGCAACATGAATGAAGACGATTGGCGGTGGCACATGTACGACACGGTCAAAGGATCGGACTGGCTGGGCGATCAGGATGCGATCGAATTCATGTGCCGCGAGGCACCGAATGCTGTTGTCGAGCTGGAACATTATGGAGTGCCGTTTTCGCGCACAGAAGATGGCCGCATCTATCAGCGCGCCTTCGGCGGGATGACGACCCACTTCGGTGAAGGGCAAGCGATGCGGACCTGTGCGGCTGCCGACAGGACTGGCCATGCCATTTTGCATGCGCTGTATCAGCAAGCGGTCAAGAACAAGGCGGAATTCTACATCGAGTATTTCGCGCTTGATCTACTGATGAGCGATGGCGAGTGCCGGGGCGTTATGGCATGGTGCATGGAAGATGGCACTTTGCACCGGTTTCAGGCGAAAGTGGTCATACTGGCGACAGGCGGCTATGGCCGTGCCTACTTTTCTTGCACATCTGCGCATACCTGCACCGGCGATGGAAATGCGATGGCGCTTCGCGCCGGCTTGGCGCTTCAGGATATGGAGTTTGTTCAATTCCATCCGACAGGCATCTACGGCTCGGGCTGCCTGATCACAGAAGGCGCCCGCGGAGAGGGCGGCTATTTGACCAATGCCGATGGCGAACGGTTCATGGAGCGATACGCTCCGAATGCTAAGGACTTGGCTTCGAGAGATGTCGTAAGCAGATCGATGACGATGGAGATTCAGGCCGGCAGGGGCGTTGGGTCAGATGCCGATCACATCCATCTGCATTTGGAGCATCTGGGGCCTGAGGTGTTGCAGGAGCGGTTGCCGGGAATTTCCGAGACAGCCAAGATTTTCGCTGGTGTCGATGTTACCAGAACACCGATACCGGTGATCCCGACAGTGCATTACAACATGGGCGGGATTCCGACCAATTATCGCGGCGTAGTGCTCACAGGCAAAAATGGAAGCAAAGATGAGTGCGTTCGCGGCTTGATGGCTATCGGTGAAACAGCTTGTGTTTCAGTGCATGGCGCAAATCGGCTTGGGTCTAATTCGTTGCTGGATCTGGTCGTATTCGGAGACGCGGCCGCCAAGCAGGCAACGCGGCTTGTCCGAGACGATGAGTCCAAGCGCTCGCTGCCGCGGTTCATTCATGATGAATGCATTGATCATTTTGATCGGCTGCGCCATTGCTCAGGTCCAGTCAGGACGGCGCACCTCCGCGATAAAATGCAGCGCGTGATGCAGCGCTATTGCGCTGTGTTTCGGACAGGCGAAACGCTGAACGAGGGCATCGAGGGCTTGCGCGAAGTGTGGGCAGAGCTGAAGGACATCGGCATTGAAGATCGTTCGATGATCTGGAATACCGATTTGATCGAGACGCTGGAACTGGATAATTTGGTGCGTCAGGCAGTTGTAACTGCCCATTCGGCGGTCAATCGAACGGAAAGCAGGGGAGCGCATGCTCGGGATGACTATCCGGATCGCGATGACGAGAACTGGATGAAGCATACGCTGGCATGGCTGGACAGCGATGGCAAGACGACGCTGGACTACCGCCCCGTAAATATGTATACATTGACTGACGATGTCGATGTTATTGCACCGAAAGCCAGAGTCTACTAAAAGCAGGTTTGCGTATGGCCAAGATAAGATTGCCGAAAAACTCGAGGATTCGCAAGGGACGGAATTTTCCGTCTGAGTCATCAGGTAGAAACAAAAAGACATTCCAGATTTACCGCTGGAATCCAGAATCGGGCGAATCGCCTAGTACCGACAGCTACGAACTCGACCTTGACCAATGCGGCCCGATGGTGCTAGATGCCCTGATCAAGATTAAAAACGAAGTGGACTCGACCTTGACCTTCCGCAGGTCGTGTCGCGAAGGAATTTGCGGTTCTTGCGCCATGAACATTGATGGCACCAACACCTTGGCTTGCATCAAGCCGATCGAGGATGTTTCGGGCACGGTGAACATCTACCCGTTGCCGCATATGGAAGTTGTCAAAGATCTGGTGCCGAACCTGACGCATTTCTATGCCCAGTATGCCTCCATAAAACCATGGTTGCAAACCAATTCGCCGTTGCCGGACCGCGAGACTCGCCAATCTGTTGAAGAGCGTGCT
Organism: Arenicellales bacterium; assembly: GCA_965214875.1. GTDB lineage: Bacteria > Pseudomonadota > Gammaproteobacteria > Arenicellales > JAJDZL01 > CBDAUN01. The sequence goes on from OZ243980.1 coordinate 1,256,292, forward strand.
CGGCTTGACGGACTTTATGAATGCATTCTGTGCGCGTGTTGCTCGACCAGCTGCCCGAGCTATTGGTGGAACAGCGACCGCTACTTGGGGCCCGCGATCTTGCTTCAGGCTTATAGGTGGATAGCTGACAGCCGCGATGAAGCGATCGGCGATCGGCTAGACGAGCTTGAAGATCCGTTTCGACTTTATCGCTGCCATACCATTATGAATTGCACGAACACATGCCCGAAGCATCTCAATCCAGGCAAGGCGATCGCCGAGATCAAAATGCTGCTTGCCTCCCGACATTGACGTGCAGCCGCCGCGTTTCCCGCAATCGGCTAATTTGGCGGTGTCGTCAAGGAACGCGCGAACTAGACACGTTGCTTTTGCGATTTATCGAGCGGAATTACGAACTGTTATCGCGAGAAGAGATCATTGCGTTTAGCGAACTGATCGAGTGCGGCCACGATGAATTGAATCTGTGGGTGCTGGACAATGTGATGCCGCCAGACGAGCGGTATGAGAAGATGATTGATCGCATCAAGCGAGACTATGAAGTCGGACGATGTGATCTTTGAGCTGGATGATCTTGCCAGCGATTTGTTTTGCAAGGATGATTTGGTTGATTCATAGGGTGGAAGTTGCGCTTTGGCAATCTTTAACTGTTGTTGTGCGACGGATATTGCGATAATGGCTATAAAAAACGGAGACCGCCCGCGCGGACAGCAGCTGATCGAGCTGCCGCAGTTCAACAAGGGTACCGCGTTTACTAGGCGGGAGCGCATCGAAAATGGCTTGCTTGGTCTGTTGCCGTATCACGAAGAGTCTCTTGAACTTCAAGTCGAGCGCGCGTACAGGGCCTTCGGAGCGAAACCGAATGACCTTGAAAAGCATATCTATCTGAGGCAAGTTCAAGACTTGAACGAAACGCTGTTCTACAGCTTGGTGATCAAGTATGCCGCGGAGATGATTCCCATCATCTACACGCCCACTGTCGGCGATGCCTGCCGTCTTTTTTCGGAAATCTACCGCAAGCCCCGCGGTTTATTCATCAGCTATCCTGAGCGCGAGCATATAGACTCGATCCTTGGAAACGTATCCAACGAATCTGTTGAAATTGTTGTGGTGACCGACAGCGAATCAATTCTGGGCATTGGTGACCAGGGAGTCGGTGGCATGGGGATTCCTATTGGCAAGCTATCCTTGTATACGGCGCTTGGCGGTATCGACCCCAACGTGTGCCTGCCGATTCTGCTGGACGTTGGAACCAATAATCAAGAATTGTTGCAAGATCCGCTATATGTCGGCTGGCAGCACGATCGCGTTCGAGGTAAGGAATACGATGACTTTATCGATTTGGTGCTGATGTCGTTGCACAAGAAGTGGCCCAATGCTGTCGTGCAGTTTGAAGATTTTGGACCCTCTAACGCCACTCGGCTGCTTGAAGCATACATTGACCAGCTTTGCTGCTTCAATGACGACATTCAAGGCACCGCAGCGGTTACGGTAGGCAGCCTGATGTCCGGCTGCTCTACGGCTGGCAAGAAGTTGCAGGATTGCAAGATTGTCATAGTCGGGGCAGGTTCTGCAGGTTGCGGAATCGCCCGCGGATGCACACGAATGATGGAGGCCGACGGCCTTTCGCCTGGTCTTGCATCGCGTTCCGTCTATCTGGTTGACCGCGATGGATTGTTGCGCGAGGACTCGCCTTCCGTGCAACCCTATCAGCGACCATTCGTGCGCAGCGTTTCGGAATTTTCGGACTGGAAAGGCGGCATGGATCTGATTGATGTAATCAGGAACGTTGCTCCCGACATACTCATCGGGGTTTCTGGACAGTCTGGACTGTTTACCCGAGAGGCGGTTCTCGCCATGGATTCTCGTACCACGCGGCCGATAATTTTTCCGCTTTCGAACCCGACAGTTCGGGCTGAGGCAACTCCGGCGAACATAATCTACTGGACTGATGGCCGCGCTTTAGTTGCAACTGGAAGCCCGTTTGCGCCAGTCACCTATGGCGGTGTCTGCTACAACATTGCTCAGTGCAATAACGCCTATGCTTTTCCTGGAATCGGACTCGGCTTAACGGCGGTGCATGCACGGCGCGTAACAAACGAAATGCTGACGGCTGTTGCTCGGGTCATTGGGGATTCGAGCGGAGGAAGTTTGCAAATTGGCGATTCACTTTTGCCCGAATTGGATGGTATCCGGTCATTGAGCCGGAGTATTGCGATCGAAGTCGCGCGTATTGCGGTGGATCGGGGGCTTGGCGTTGTGCCGGATGGGCAGAGTGTCGAAAGCTTGGTTGACGCTAAGGCTTGGCTTCCGGGTTATTGAATCGAGGGTCTCAGGTTCGCAAAAAGTTCATCGTGGGCATCTGGGTTTCAAGCCGGCTCGGTCCGGATGCCGACCAGGTTGCGCTCGCCGCGGCCGAATGCCAGCGCTACAAGGTGGACCGGCTCGTTGCGGTCGCGGTACTTGTCGGCATAGCCGCGCTCGCGCATCTGCGCCAGCGCCGGCCCCGCATCGCCGCCCGCCTGCGCCACCTTGAACTCCAGCACGAACACCTGCCCCTCGTGCAGCAGCGTCATGTCCGAACGCCCGCGGCGCGACGCGTCCTCCAGCCTCATATCCATGCCCACCGCGCGAAACGCCATGAACAGCATGCTCGCATAGTGCGCCTCGAACCGCTCCACCTCGCCGGCGTCATACCACTGGTGCGGCACCCCCGACAAATACGCCTGCAGCCGCTCGGCAAAGCCCGCAAAGTCGTTCGCCGCCAGCAAGTCGCCCAGCTCCTCGCCGCGGCTTTCCGCCTCCAAGTCCCGGTCCGTCACATGCTTGAGCAGACTCGAGCTTAAGCTTTGCCGGACCTCCTGGTTCGGATAGTCGAGCGTGAACATCCGCCCGCGCTTCCGGCGCTCCTCGCCGACGATCGTCAAATACCCCGACTGGAACATCAGCGCCTCGACCTCGATGCCGTCGATATCGAACCTCGAAATCAGATCCGATTTCGCCACCCGGTTCTCAAGCGACATCGGATCGACCTTGCGCCGCACCAGCAAGTCCAGCAGGACTGCCGGCGAGCCGGTCTCGAACCAGTGCGACTCGAACTCGCGCTCATCGAACAGCAGCAGCACGTCGTGCGGGTTGTACACCTTCTCGCCGCCGCGCCAGCTGTAGCCGTTGTACCACCGCCTGACCTCGTCGCGGTCAAGGCCCTCGAGCTCCGGCGCGAACACCGCATCAAGCTCCTCTTCGGTGAACCCGCAGATGCTCGAATAGCGGGGATTGAGACTGATGTTTTTCAGATTGTTCAGCCCCGAGAACAGGCTGACCTTCGTGAACATGCTCACGCCGGTGACCAGCACGAACCGGACATGCTCGGCGTTGTCCTTAATCACGCCGTAGAACCCGCGCAGATAGTCGCGGTTCTTTTCCGCCAGATTAGGATCGATTAGAGCATCCAGAATCGGCTTGTCGTACTCGTCGACCAGCACGACTACCTGCCTGCCAGACTTGCGGTGCAGGTTGATCAGCAGGTTTTCAAGATACTCCGGACCTGAACTGTCGAACAGCTTCTTGGGCAGGTCGGCCGTCTCTTCGATGTTTCTCAACTTGTTGAGAATGCTGCCTTGAAGATCGCCAGATTCGCCATACTTAGCACCGAAGCTGAGTCGCAGCACCGGATTCCGCGCAGACCAGTCCCACCGGTCGTGTACTGCCAGTCCCCGAAACAGCTCCTCGCGGCCCTCGAACAGGCTCTTGATCGTGTCAACAAGCAGGCTTTTGCCGAACCGGCGCGGGCGAGACAGAAAATAGTGGCGCCCTTCGTCCACCAGCTGCGTGATCAGCGGCGTCTTGTCCACATAGTAGTAGCCTCCCTCGCGAATCGTCCGGAAGTCCTGAATTCCATCCGGCAACCGGCGGCGACTCAAAGACTGCTGCATGATTGAAATCCTTTATTCGAATATCTTTTCAAGCGGAAGCAGGGAACGGGCAGCTCCGCATTCCGATATCGCGAAACTTGTTCATTAGATTTGATGCGGTCAATCGTCTGTAAAGGCGAAGCCATCGCGAGCTGGCAACAAAATCAAGCTCCTGCTTAACAAAAATCACTTTTTGAATATTGTATTAAGATTTGACCCTCTGACCAAATTGCGAGAATGCCTGTTCTGTCAAAAAGTGCCATGAGTCATGTAACGGCTATTGCTTTGAGCGGCGTTAAGGTGTCAGCCATCCCTGTTGCAAAAAAAATCAGTCATCAAACCGCTCAACGTGGAGGCGGTTCAAGAACCGTATCGCGCATAAACCGATCGTCCGCTTTAGGATAGTCGAGAGTGCTGTGCAGTCCGCGGCTTTCCTTGCGTTCTAAGGCGCATCGCACGATAAGCTCGGCAACCAAGACGAGATTTCTCAGCTCGATCAAGTCGCGGTTAACGCTGAAACTGCTGTAGAAGTCCCGAACTTCGTCTGCAAGCAGTTTAACCCGGTGTAGCGCACGAACCAAACGCTTGGTCGTGCGGACAATGCCCACGTAGTCCCACATGACGCGTCGCAATTCGTCCCAATTGTGCGCAATGACAATCAATTCATCTGGGTCGCTAACCAGACTTGCATCCCATGGCGGCAGACTGTCTTCTGGCGGGTTGCTGTCCGAAGCGCTGCGGTCGATGTCCTTAAACGCAGCATGCGCGAAAACAAGACACTCCAGAAGCGAGTTGCTGGCAAGCCGGTTTGCGCCATGCAATCCGGTAGATGCGGATTCTCCAATAGCATATAGCCTGTCAATATCGGTCTTTGCTTGGTGATTGGTGACAATTCCGCCGCAGGTATAGTGCGCAGCCGGCACAACCGGAATCGGCTCGGTTGCGATGTCGATCCCGAATGAGGCGCACTTGGCGAGAACATTGGGAAAATGAGCTTCCAAAAACGAGCGCGACTTGAATGAAATGTCGAGATAGACATTGTCGAGTCCGGCGCTTTTCATTTCGCGGTCAAGGGCTCGAGCAACGATGTCTCGCGGCGCGAGCTCTTCGCGCTCATCATAGCGTTGCATGAATCGTTCGCCGCTGGGCAGGATAAGTTTGCCGCCTTCGCCACGTATCGCCTCGGTAATCAAAAACGACTTGGCATGCGGGTGATAGAGGCAGGTCGGATGGAATTGGACAAACTCTAAATTTGCTATGCGGCATCCAGCTCGCCATGCCATCGCGATCCCGTCGCCCGTGGAGGTGTCCGGATTGCTGGTATACAGGTAGGTTTTGGAGGCGCCTCCGGTCGCGAGCACGCAATAGCGAGATGCAACGGTGTGCACCTCGTTGCTCTTGATGTCAAGCACGTAGAGTCCTCGACATGCCTTTCCGGAACGCGAGTCGGGCGATGCTCTTGTGATCAATTCAATCGCGATGTAGTTTTCTAAAACCAGAATGTTGGGCTGGCTTTCGATTTGACTGACCAAGGTGTTTTCGACATCTCGGCCGGTAGAGTCCGCGGCATGAATGACTCGTCGCCTAGAGTGCCCGCCTTCCTTGCTCAGATGAAACTCGGAAGCGTGTTTCCCGGACTCGGCGCGGCGAGAGAAGAACACGCCGTTATCGACCAGCCACTGGATTGATTCGGGTCCGCGGTTGACCACAAATTCGACAGTCGCCTTATTGCAAAGCCCGGCACCGGCGGTCAAGGTGTCTTCGACATGAGACTCGAAACTGTCATCCAGGCCCCATACCGCCGCTATTCCCCCTTGCGCGTAATAGCTTGAGTTTTCCTTAAGGGCATCTTTTGTGATGATGACGATCTTGTATCCGGCATTCGCGGCATTGAGCGCTAAAGTCAATCCTGCAAGCCCGCTGCCGACGACGGCAATGTCTGATGAATATTGCATGATTAGCGAGCGATTTCAAAGTATTCAATCGAACTATTCATCGATTTTACTTGATGGTCGAATTGGAACGAAGGCGATTGAAGGCGTGGGTTCAATGCCCGATTGTTTAAATCAGCTTTAAGTTGCGCCAGTGTCGGTTCGGTCAAGTATTATTCACCGATCGAAACTTACTGAACTTTTTGAGCGCTTGCGTTGTCTATGCGTATGTTAATACATTGGCGATGCGTAGGCGCGTCACGTCAAGCAGACAATGCGAAAAGACGATATAGACGAAGCTTATATTCGCGAACTAATTCAGGCGATACAAAGCAGATTCGAGCGAGCTGCGGAGTTGAAAAGGCAGTTGGCCGCTGCGATTCAATCGGGCGATCGTGCAGCAAAGCGTGCGATCGACAAAGAATTGACCCGTATCAGGCTTGAAGATGACGGTGCTTGGCGAATTATCGTAAACAAATACCAGTTTGAATTGGGGGACTTTCTTGCAAGAAAGTTCGGCAGTCTAAACCATTTTGATCTGCAGGAAATTGTGCAAGAGACCTATGCTAGAGCAATCACCCGAATCAATCTTTTCAGCTGGCGCTCCTCGTTCAAGACATGGCATTTCACGATTGGCCGGAATTTGGCATTGAATTTGATTGAAAAAATAAAGCACACTCCGACAGCTCAAGGCATTTCATATGACGAGTTTTCTTCGCAAGGTTCCCGCGATGATGAGGATGGGGGCGGGTCGGCAGGCTGGTCCATGGGTGCGAGCACGGTGCACAAAGCGACCTACCATTCAGAAGACCCCGAATCGCTAGCCATTCGCAACGAAACCGCCCGCAGCATCGCCAAGGCCATCGATAGTCTGACACCGAAATTGAAAGAAGCGCTTATTTTGTGCGATGTTGAATTGAAAACATACGAAGAGATTTCACGGATAACCAATACTAAAGACGGCACCGTGCGTTCGCGCATCAATCGGGCGCGGACTAAAGTATTCGAGGAGACGGGCATAGAGCTTGGCAAGCACAAGTAGAGCAGATAGAGCGTCTATCAATTGATAATTTGCACATCACTTTTTCGCCACCACTATGGATAAGCAGCAATTAAACGATCTATCGAGCCTGATGGATAATGAATGCAGTGCAGAGCAAAGCAAGAAATTGCTTGAGGAGCTCTGCCACGATACCCGCCTTCAGCAATGCTGGCGACAGTATCACTTGATTCGGAGCGTTTTGCGAAATGAGCGATCCAGCTACCTTTATGATACGGATGCTGCTTGTGCGGCGCTCGCTATCGCGCGGCGTGAGCAGACGGGCATTAGCCCGACCCAGCAGCGCGGTTTGGTCGAAATTTTGCGTGAAGCTGTAGCGTGTGTAGTGCAATCGATGCGACAGGCGCCGGTTTGGTTCGGCGGCGGCGCAGTAGCGGCCAGCTTGGCAGCTGTCGCTTTTTTTGCGAATCCGCCATATGGCGAATATCCTGGAGCGTCTACAAATATAGCGCAGGATAGTCGCAATGCCGAGCTGATTCCGGATGTTTCAGTTGATCGGACCCGATGGCGGTCTGACATCTCATTGAGCGCCTATCAGCAGGATCTGCTCAGCACAATGATGCTGAGCCATACGGATTTCGCGGTCGACGATCGCCTGAATCACTTGCAGCTCGTTGCCTATGACCGCAGCATAAACTGATTTGATTGCACGGCGAATCGCAACTTGTTTGGCATAACCTCTTGTTTGATATTTCTTTGCGCAATCTAGCCCTAACCATAGGATGTGTCGTAGCGCTTGCTGCGGCTTCGGGCCTTGTGCATGCGGCTGAGACGCTTGAAAACCTGCTCTTGAAAATGCAAAACGCTGCGCTTGAATATGATTATCGCGGCACTTATGTCTACTCCCACATGGACAACAAGGAGGTTGTCAGTATTGTTCATGTTGTCGATGAGGCTGGATTCAAGGAGCGTTTGGTGTCCATGAATGGCATTTCGCAAGAGATCGTTCGTACTGGCTCCGGCATCTGGTGCTATTTCCCGGATACCAAGCAGGGCTACTACAAAGCTGATGCATCGTCGGTGTTTCGCTCGTCCGCCATCGATCCTTCACAAATCAGCCAGTTCCAAAAGAACTATAGAATCGAGATGCGTGAATCCCGGCGCATGATCGGGCGTCAGGCTGATCGAGTCACATTTCATCCGAAGGATCAATATCGCTACGGACTTGACCTGTGGATTGATCGAGCTACAGGTTTAGTGCTGAGATCGGACCGACTCGATCATGATGCAAAGATGGTCGACAGTTACATGTTTGTCGAGTTGCAACTTGGTGATGGCGAGCCGCTATGGGATACAGATTGGACAAATAGTGGCATCGATTTCATATGGAACTTTGACCAGCAAAGCGTCCTTCGTGCCGAAGCATCCGACTTTCCATGGGAGATAGGGATGGTGCCGGATGGTTACCGGAAGATTGAGCACAGTCGCACGCCCGCTGACGGCGCGGGTGCCGATCGTGAGCATCTGGTGTTTTCGGATGGCCTGTCAAGCGTCTCGATATTTTTTCGCATGGCCGCCGCCGGCTATCGTGAAGAGGTTCTTGATGGGATGAGTCGATTGGGTGCGGTTCATGCCTACAGTCGAGTCATAGGGCCGCACAACATCACGGTAATCGGTGAAGTCCCGGATTCGACAGTTCGTTCTATTGGTGATTCCATTGTGTGGAAACAGCGACCATTCCAAACCGGTCACTGACAAAGTGTTGCATCCATTTTTGCGCAAACAATTCATGCGCCAGCCGTTGCAGGTCGCGCTGAACACTTAGACTAAGAATTTGCCGGGACGCATAGCGCGGGAAGAAAAATAAAGCAATTATCTCTAAATCTAACCACAAAAAGGGATAGCGTCTCAGTTTGAAAATCACCCCAGATTTTTTCCACGCTATTGCATATTTGTCCGGAGCGGTGTCGGGATTGCTTGCCGGGTCTGGAAAATGCGGGTGTCGGCGGGGCTTCGAGATCGGCAGGGCGGAGGATTCGGGGATTGGGCGGGTCCGGCGGCAAGGCGAGGCCTTGCGCGATGCCGATTTGCGGACCCGAAGGCGATCCGGGCGCTGCTGAAAAGGTACTTGAGAATTTCCGAGCGGTCCGGCGCCAGCGCGATGCTGTTGCACAGCGCCGAGCTGGTCGGGCCGTGCCCGGTGCGCATCCGGCCGCCGTCTTCAACGAAGGCGGTGTCGCGGATGAAGCGGTTCTTGTTCTCGATGACCCGTTGCTGTCCGGGTTCAGATACATGCGGGACCGCCCGCCTCCTCCCATATGAGGGGCTACTTCCGGGTGCGAGTCTGGGGCAAGGTGTGTCACGCGAGCACTTCCAATGTCCAAAGATGCTGGAACTTGAAGAATCCAGAGCCGCCCCAGGGCTTTGTTGCCATTACCAATTTTGACGGCTACGGGGCCACCTTCCGTCCCGAACCCCACTGCGGGCCGGCCCGATGGCTGTCGCCGGCGTGGCAGGCCGCGGGCGGGCCGCCCTATGCCGAATGGTGTGATATCACGGTCGATTTGGGTAACCGCTGACCGCGGCCAGACAATCCCACACCCACGGGGGGGGGGCAACGCGGCCAGGCCTCAAGTCCAACGGGATGAGGCGGTAGTAGCAGTAGTAGGGGATGGATTAGCCTGTGATGGCGGGGACGCTCGGCCACCGGATGATGATGCCGAGAATGACGACCGCCGCCACCCACAGCCCGATCTGCCAGCGCAGGTTGTCCTTGTCGCGCTTGGCCATCTCGGCATCCCGCCTGGCCATGTCGGCCAGCAGTCGTTCATACGATGTATTCATTCGCTCACTCCAGAACGGCGATCCGTTCCGATAGTTCGTGGTTTGTAGGTTCTGCCATGCTCCTATCCTATCCGATCGTTGCCGGGGTTGCAAGTCCATGTACTGGTTCAATACATATGAGACTTTTCAGGCGGCAAGTGCGCCTTGGTCGAAGTTTTCATTATACGCCTGCATGGGCGTTGTTTGCCCGAGCGCCTGATGCGGGCGGTAGTCGTTGTAGAAGCGCTCGAATTCGGCCAGCTCGACGTTCAGGGCGCCGACGCTGAGCTCGCCGTCGCAGGACTGGTGGAACTCGTAGCGGCCGGCCGCGTTGGCGCGCTCCACGCAGCCGTTATATTTAGGGCTTCTGGGCGGCAGGACGAACAGTTCGATGCCGCGGCGCTGGCAGGCGGTCTCGAACTCGGCCATGAACTCGCTGCCGCCGTCGACCTGCGCCGACTCGATATCGAACGGCGCCTGGCGGATCAGGCGGCCGAGGAACGTCGAGGCGCAGGCGGCGGTGGCGCGCGAGTAGGCGCGCATGCAGCAAAGCTTCGAGACCGGGCACACCGCCTTGAACTCCTTGACGCAGAAGCCGGCCTCGATGGCGACGCTCATGTGGTCGATCTGCACCATCTGGCCGGGCTTTCGCCCGCGGGCGCCGTAGCGCCAGCGGCGGGCGTGGCGGTCGAACTTGCGCCGCCGCTTGGGTTTCACGCGCCCGTAATGGAACGCGACCGGCTCGGCCTGGCCGGTGCGGACCAGGCGGGCGATCATGCGCCCGGTGGCGGACTCGCTGGGCGCGAAGCCGCGCTCGCGCGCCAGCACGGCGCGGATCTTGGCGCGCCCCCACAGCGGGAAGCGCTGCCGCGCCTGGCGCACCAGCTCGAGCTCGCGGTCGGTCCATTGGCGCGGACGCCCTGCTCGCGCAGGCGCCGCTTCCAGCGATACAGCGTCGCCCTGGAGCAGCCGGCCGCTTTGAGCGCGGCGCGTTCCGAGGCGCCTTCGCTGCGAAGCTCGTCGTAGAGCCGGATCAGGTCGAAGCGCTCGGCGGCCTGGGTCGAAACGGGTTCGCGGATCGGATCGATGCGATAAAATTTGCGGTGCGGAGATTTGATTTGCATGGTGCGTCCTCCCGCCTTTCGGCGATGGTTTTTGTTTGGCTCCATGCTACCTGAAAAATTTTCGCGCCGCCCGCCTCCTCCCTTCGGACTACGTCCTTCGGGAGGAGGCGGGCGGTCTCACATGTATCTGAACCCGGACAGTCCACCCAAAATCCGCGTTAGAGATTTTTTTTGGGGCGGATTTTGCCGAAATCCGGGGCGCGGAGAGATTTTGGCGTTCGCCGCGGCGATGCCGGGCGGGTTTGCGGACGGGACGCGGCCGAAAAGGGCGGAGGAGCGGAACCGGGGCGAAAGATCAATGACAGTCCGCAACGCGCCGGGATGCAACCGGTTTTTTTGTCGTGCGCGCGATGCTTTTTTTTGCGTTTCCGGCGGCTACGGCGCCAGGGCCATCGCCCGGATCATGCCGACCGCGCGTCGCACAGCTTCAAGGCCCGCCCTCTGGCATGGCGCACGATCTTGCCGGCCCTGCAGCAGGGCCGGCGGCGAAAGGTCTCGATGCGCATCGACTCGCAGCTCGCATCCAGCGCCTGGCGCATCGGCGCGAACAGGTTGAACGCGAGCATGCGCAGCGCGGAATGCAGCGCGTTGGCAGCGAAGTCGCTGCACGGGGGATGCGCCGCGCCGAAGCCGCTGCGAAGCTCGCGGATGCGGTTCTCCGAGTCTTCCCCCCTGCGGTTGCATCAGCGGAACGCCCGCGAGTCGCTCCGCCGGTAGAAGCTCGTCGCCAAGGCCCGGTAGATGTAGCCGCCCTGCGACAGGGTGTCGCCGGCCTGCGGGCAATCGAGCTCGAGCTCCTGCTGGCCGGATTTTCTAAGCCGCTGCACCACCGCCGCGAACGCTTCGGGCGTGTCGTTCATCGAGTGCAGGAACCGCGCCGTCTGCTGCGCCAGGCTCGCCGTCCCGTCGCGCTCGATGAAGGGCTGCCACCGCGACTCGTCCAGCGCCCTGATCTGCTCGGCCACGCTCGCGTCGAGCCTGGCGCGGATCGCGTAGCCGATTCCCCGGCTCGTGAAGTGGTTGATGATCCTCGCCTGGTAGCCGGCCGCGTCGATGCGGGCGCGATGCGCCTCGGCGCCCTTGGGCAGGGCGCGCTCGCACTGGCGGACGAACTCGAAGTTGCGCGCGTTCGGCGAGACCGGGCCGCCCCGAAACTCCGCACCCGCCGCCATGCCGGTCTCGGCGATGTGGCCGACGATCGGCATGCAGCCCCGCTCCTTCTTGCATGCGGACTCCGCCGAAGACTTCTCGCAGCGCCGCGGTCGCGTCGATGTCCAGGGCCGCCCTTTTCCGATGGTGCAGCGCGACCGCCAGCAGCCGGCGGTCCGCCAGCGTCAGGGCATGCAGCGTGCGCCGCTCCGCTCCGCTGCGCCCGGATGCCGCGAGCCCTCGCGCATCATCAGCATGAACGTCGCCGGTTGTGCCCCCGGCATCAGCCGCTCGAAATGGGTGTCGAGCCCCAGCTTGCGGATCAGCTCGGCCAGCGCCGCCAGGCCGCTTCGCGAAGCCGATTTGTCTTTCGTGGTCGAAATCTTGCAGGATCGGATGTCCATAAAGCCTTGCTCCGATCGGGTTCACCCAACGGGTGAAATGTGATTTTGTTAAAAACCCGCATTATGCAAGGCTTTATCCCCTTTTGCAGCCACCCTAACGCGATTTTAAGGGGATTGAAAAACCGGCTGACGATCGCATAGAATGGGGACATGGAAGAATCCGCGAGTCACGAACAGGCAAAAGACCTTGCCGAGTTGAAGAAACAGCACGCCGTGCGAGGAACGAATGAAGACACTGCAGTCCGACCTTCAGGAAACGCTCGAGCGTTTCCGGGCCGACATGGCCAGGCGGGATGCCGACATGGCTAGGCGGGATACCGACACGGCCAAGCGGGACAAGGACAACCTGCGCTGGACGGTCGGATTCGGAATCGCCCAGATCGCGATAACGATAGCCATCCTGGGCGCGGGCTTTGCGTTCCTGGCCCTGGTCGGGATCCCGACCAGGTAATTTTCTAGGATGGACGAATCGACAGGCAACCCAGGTTTTTCCCACGCTATTGCATATTTGCCCGGAGCGGCGGCGGGATTGCCTACCGGGTCTGGAAAATGGGAGTGTCGGCAGAGCTTCGAGACCAGCAAGGCGTAGGATTTAGGGATTGGGCGGGATCGGCGAGCAGCGCCGCTTCGCATCTGCGCGCCTTTTCGCCGTCGGAGTCGATTCGCTCGAGCTGCCTCGGCTGCGCCGGCAGATCGCCGCCGCGCCTCAGAATCCGCCTCGCATCGCGCCGCAGCGCCTCGGCCAGCACCCGCTTTTTGCGGCCATAGCGCGCACTGCATTTCCCGCCCTTGCGCGAGCGGCCCGCCCGCGAACTGCATGCGCCCGCGATGGCGCGAACCGTCCGCGAATGTCTCCGCAAGAACCGGCGGACGACCGAACGCCCCGCCTCGCGAAGCGCGCGCCGTTCGCGACTGGATAAAGCCGTCGCCACTGCTGCTCCGGCGTCCAGCCGACCCAGGCGTCGCGCGACTCCGGCTTCAGCGTGCCCACCTGCCACCCGCTCAGGCACAGCCGCCGTCCGTCGCGCTCGACAACATAGCGCAAGCCGCGCCCCGCGAAGCACTGGAAGCCGAGCTCGCGGCGTCGCGCCATCAGCTCGTCCCGCAGGCCGTATTCGCCGGGCCGCGCAAGACCCGACGACACCTCTCCGGAGCGAATGCCGCGCCGGCGCTGCGGATGCTGTCTGCATACCGCAAGTCCCATGGGCGCATACAATGGCATTCTGACAAGAGGCGACGTTTTCTAGCGGACGCAAGCTTTTGACAATGCGGGAAAGGAGGGCCGGCCCGGACCTTTTCGCCGAGGGGGTCGGCAATTGCCTCGGCATATTCGATAATAGATTGCTCGAACGCTTGCGCGTGCTGCGCGGGCGGATGCAAGCGAGGGGATTCGAAGATGGACGAGAGCATTGCGAAGTTGAAGCTGGGCACGTTTTGCGGGCGGCGCGCCGCACGCCGGCAGCTGGCCGAGGCCGAGCGCGCGGTGGAGCTGTTTCCGGCGCTGAGCCGCAAGGAGCTGGCTCGGACGGTGTGCGAGCATCCGGACTGGCGCGCCGGTTCCGGCGAGGACAGCGTGCATGCGGGCTTGAAGCTGCTCGAGACGCTCGAGTCGCAGGGTGTTCCGGCGCTGCCGGCGAAGCGGCATGAAAGGAAGCTGCGCGGCGCGCTCAGGGCGCCGGACAGGACTGCGGCCGGCGAGCCGGGCGAGCGGCTCGAGTGCGGCTTGTCCGAACTGGGCGGGGTGTCGCTGGAGGCGGCGCAGTCCGAAGGCGGCCGGGCGCTGTCCGACGAGCTGGCGGACCGCTGCCGCGAGCCGGGGCATGCCGGCCGGCGGGCTGCCATCTGAGCTGCTTCATCGTCGCCGGCGATGGCCGGCGGCTGGGATGCCTGCTGTTCCAGCGCGCCTCGAACAGGCTTCGGCGCCGCGACGAGTGGATCGGCTGGGACGGCCGGCGGTTCAACCGGCGGCTGGAGCGGGTGGTCTGCAACTCGAGGTTCCTGATCCTGCCGCGGGTGCGGGCGGAGAATCTGGCGAGCCATGCGCTGTCGCTGTCGGCGGCGCGGCTGGCGGACGACTGGCAGGCGCGCCCGGCGCTGGTCGAGACGTTCGTGGACGGGCGGATCCGCGAGGGCGCGAGCTGCCGCGCCGCGGGCTGGGAGCATGCCGGCCGCAGCGCGGGCGACCGCAGCAAGGGCAAGGCGCCCAAGGACGTGTATCTGAAGGCGCTGCAGGCCGATGCGAGAGCGGTCCTGCGCCGCGAGCGGCGCACGCGCAAGAAAAAGGCCGCGGCGCTCGCGCAGGCGGCGGCCGACGGGCGGTTCGTCGCGCTGTGGCGCGACTTTGTCGGCATCGTGGCCGAGACGGCCGAGGCCCGCGATGCCGGCTGGCGGGTGCGGCGGCGCACGATCGGCACGCTGCTGGCGGCGCTGTTCGTGTTCCGGCCGGCGTTCTCGCGCAGACGCCGGAGCTGCCGGGTCGCGCCCGGCGAGCTGCGGGACCAGTGCCGCCTGCTCGGCGCGCCGCTGCCGCAGGAGCATCCGGTGGCGGCCTCGGCGATGTGCGCGGCGCGGATGAAAGTCGGCGCGGAGGCGTTCGCCGAATGCCGCCGCCGGATCGCCGGGCGCCTGGGCGACGAGCAGGTCGAGCGCTGGCGCGGCCGGTGGCTGTTCGCGGTCGACGGCGCCAAGATCAGCGTGCCGCGCGAGCTGCTCGAGGACGGCTGCAGCCTGCCGAGTCCGGGCGCCCGCTGCCCGCAGGGCCTGTGCAGCTGCCTGCAGCGCCCGGACGACCGCATGCCGATCGACTTCGAGCTTTCGGCGCGCCTTTGCGAGCGCAGCCTGGCGGCGACGCATCTGCCGCGCCTGAGCGCCGGCGATGTCGCGGCCTGCGACCGCGGCTGCTGCCCGTTCGAGCTCCTATGGGACCATGTCCGCCGGAATGTCGACTGCGCGAACCGCCTGCAGCGCAGCAGCGCGGCGCAGTTCGAGCGGTTCATCGAAAGCGGCGAAAGCGAGTGCATCGCGCGGGCGCTTCCAGGCAAGGATGCCCGGCGCAAATGGCGCCGGTCGCATCCGGGCGAGCCGCCGCCGCAGCCGGTCGCGGCGCGATGCGCGCGCATCGAGACCGGCGGCGAGGATTTCTTCATCGCCGCCACGCCGGCCGATGCCGAGCGGCTGCCGCTGCCGGCGATCGGCGACATCTGCCGCGGGCGCCGGGGCATCGAGGAGCTTTGCAAAGTGTCCAAGCAGCTGGCCGAGGTCGAGCAGTTCCACGCCCGCACCGGGCGCGGGGTCCGCCAGGAGCTGTTCGCCCATTCCGCGATCGTCGCGCCGGCGCGCTCGCTCGGCAACTTCGCCGAGCAGGCGGTCGGCGCCTGCGCGGACGACGGCGCCGCCGTGCAGGCGAACTTCAAAAATGCGCCGGCGACCGTCGCCCGGCAGCTCGAGGCGGCCGTGCTCGGGCATGCGCGGCTGGCCGCCGAAGCGGTCTCGAATATGGTCGAGGGCATCGCCTCTTGCACCGGCAAGACGCGGCCCGGACGGTCGCATCCGAGAGTGTCGAAGCGCCCCGACGACCGCTTCCGCAACCCGAACCGCAAATCAGGCAAGGCGGCGCTGCCGGCAGCATGGCGGCGGGGCGGCCGGCGGAGCGGTGCGCCTTCTTAAGTGAATGCACCCTTTTCCTTAAGTGAATGCCATTGTGGGCGCATATCCTGCGCCATCGCAACGAAAAAAGCCGGTCCCGCACGCAAGCCGATGATCGAAAACGATCATTCGAATGATTGCAATTAGCGTGGGAAAACCCTGGCCCGTGATGTGTCGCGGCTTGTTGTTGAAGTATAATTGCGTCGTAAACTACCGTAAGCAAGCTAACTTCGGCGCGTCTCCTTTGCAGTTTCCGTTTGCCGAATGATTGACTATTGTGCATACGGTTTGCGCTTAAGCAACAAATTCAGCGCTTCGATCACAAAAATTTCCGACAGTTCAGCCGCGGATGCGTTAAATGGATTTCGCCCTTATTTTGTTTATCTGTGTTGCTGTAACCGGCGTTATCTGGTTGCTCGACACGCTATGGCGGTTGCTTACCAAAAACTATATAGGAGTTGGCGGACCTTCGCAGAGCAAAGCTCGGTGGATTATCGATTATGCACGGGCATTTTTTCCGATCTTGCTGATTGTATTTTTGCTTCGCTCGTTTGTCATAGAACCGTTCCGCATCCCATCAGGCTCAATGTTGCCGACACTGCAAAATGGCGACTTCATACTGGTAAACAAGTATCGATACGGGCTTCGAATACCATTGACGAACGCAGTAGCATTTGAGATTGGCAGTCCGCAAAGAGGCGATGTCATGGTGTTCCAATACCCGCATGATGAATCTGTAAACTTCATCAAGCGCGTAGTCGGGCTGCCTGGCGACAATGTCATCTACGACAATAAGCAGCTTGTTATCAATGGCGAGCCAATCGCTCAGCAAATCGTCGACGAGTCATCGCTCGTTACCCCTCAACAGCGTTCGATTCCCGTTGCAGTGCTTCATGAAAACCTGGGCGAGGCCCCTCATCTCATTCAGATAAACGAGGAAAAAAGCACTCGCACTGATTTTCGAATGAATTTCACGGTGCCGCCAGATCATTATTTCGTTTTAGGCGACAATCGAGACTATAGCAACGACAGTCGCTTTTGGGGATTTGTGCCGGACGACAACATTATCGGTCAAGCTTTTCTCATCTGGTTCAGTTGGGATGTGGCCGGCGGTAGCGGCATTAACTGGAATAGAATCGCAGAGGCGATCGAATAGTTGTGCTGTGGCGCATTGCCGTAACCGCTAATTGGATGCGAAAGGCTCCATCTTGCCAGCCGAAACACTGAACCCTAAACGTCAACCCGACACTGCTCGCCGCCTCAGCAGGCTTGAATCCCTGCTTGACTATACGTTTCAAAACAAGCAGCTTCTTATGCAGGCGCTCACTCATGGCAGCGCAGATAGGTGCAACTACCAAACCCTTGAGTTTCTTGGTGACGCGGTTCTCAATCTTGCGGTATCTGAATTGCTCTTCAAGCTGGGCGACTTCGAAAGCGAAGGAGATCTTTCGGACAGTCGAAGTGGCGTAGTCAATAACCGGCATGCGCTGAGCTCAGTTGCAGAGCAGCTGAATTTGCTCGAATTCGCAGTCATCGGCAAATCTTTTCAAATGACAAACGACAGCGCAATGAGGAATTTGCAAGCGGATCTGATTGAATCGGTGGTAGGCGCAATTTATCTTGATGCCGGCTATCAGTCGGCTTTGCGGTTCGTTTCTCATCAATTTGGCGATCTGATCGACCAAGTTCGCAGGCAAAGGCGAAAAGACAGCAAATCAGCATTGCAGGAATACTTGCAGGCAAGAGGAAAAGGGTTGCCCGAGTATCGGCTTGTGAACACATCTGGCAGTGATCACGAACCGGTTTTCACGGTTGAATGCAGTGTGCCGGATCTAAAAGAGCCTGTGCCAGGCAAAGATCGAACGCTAAAAGCCGCCGAGCAGGCTGCAGCATCGAAAGCCTACGAATTGCTTCGAGATGGGAAACAATAGCGACTTTTGCAGCGGCCTTGTCGCATTGGCTGGATGTCCCAATGTTGGCAAATCCACCTTGCTGAACCGCTTCGTTCGGCGCAAGATCAGTATCACTTCACGCCGGGCGAACACCACTCGATATCGAATATTGGGGATCTTGAATGAGGCGCAACGCCAGTTCGTCTTCGTAGACATGCCTGGTTACAACGCAAAAGGCAAGCGACTTGTGGACCGCTCAATTCACAAGATCGCTGTGGCAAGCATGCAAGGAGTTGACTTGGCGCTGTTGCTGCTTGAGCCGAAAGGATTGCATGAGCATGACAAAGCAGTTTGGCATCAGTTGCGATCGGCCGGAGTGCCGACAATTGTTGTAATCAACAAGATTGATCGACTGAAGAATCGCGATGCGCTGCTACCTGTGATCAAAGAGATTGCCGACCGTACTGGCCTGACAACAATCGTTCCGGTCTCGGCGAAAAAGGGGGAGGGCATTGAATCATTGAAAGATTGCATCAGCGCAATGCTTCCGTCTGGTCCGCCATTATTTCCTGATGCATTTATTACTGACAAAAGCGACCGCTTTCAAGTGGGCGAACTGGTGCGCGAGCAAATATTTCGAAGTTTTGGAGCCGAACTCCCCTACATCAGCGCCGTTCAAATCGAGAAGTATACAGTTGACGAAAACTTGGTAGAGCTTGATGCACTCATCTGGGTGGAGACACAAAGCCAGAAAAAAATCTTCGTCGGCCGCAAAGGGGAGAAAATCAAGCTTATCGGATCTAATGTGCGCAAGCATCTAGAAGCGAGATCGGGCAAACACGCTCTTGTGCAGCTATGGGTCAAGGTGCAGCCGCGTTGGACTGAAAGCCAGCGGCACATTGAGCAATTTGGCTATGCGGAGGCTGATTGATTTTGCGTGTCGAATCGCAAGACGCATTCGTATTGAGGACGGTGCCGTTTACCGAATCGAGCCTTATCGTCGACACCTTCACTCGCGATTATGGGCGTTTGAACCTTCTAGCCAAGGGGGCTCGGCGAGCCAAGTCGAGGCAACGAAGCGCGCTGCAGCCGTTTCATCTCATTTCGATCGGGTGGTCTGGCAAAGGGGAGGTGCCTATCGTTATTTCGGCATCTGTGATGCCCGGCGCTCGCCTGCTACGCGGGGAGGCATTTTACGGCGCAAATCATCTAAACGAGCTCATTATCAGGTTCTTGCATGTTCACGATGCTCATTCAGGCTTGTTCGATGCATACCTGATTGCAATGAATGAGATAGCGGACAGCTCGGATTTATCTAGTGTGCTAAGGGTCTTCGAAAAACGCATGCTTGATGAGCTTGGCCTTGGATTGATTCTAGACACCGAAAGTGATCGCAAAACTCCAATTCAGCGTGATTGCAACTACGATTACGAGTTCGGAGTTGGCCCTATAGCGATTGAGACTGCGGATTCCGAGTCGGTACGCGGAGCGACGCTGCTATCGCTGGCATGCGAGACGATCGAGTCGCCGCAGGCCAAAGCAGAGAGTCGCAAATTGCTAGACCGCGCATTTCAATGGCACTTTCAAAATCGCAATTTGCGCAGCCGCGAAGTCTATCGCCGGACTCTAAGATCTGTTTCGAAGGAGTTAGTCCCTATTTCTTTCGACGCGTCGTAAAGCCTGGCGGCAGCTGTCCCATGTCACCTTCGCCGAAAATAAAACCGAGCATGTGCTGCTCAATTACTTTTTGCGAATCAACATCAGCCGTGGTCATCTGATTTTCGTTGATGATGGTGACCAGTCGTTCAAGCCATTGCTTCCAACCCTCTTTGGAAACATTGTTGTAGATGCGCTTTCCCAATTCTCCAGGATATGGCGGAGCGTCTAGCCCCTCGGCTTCGGCTTTAAGAATAGGGCAATTTACGATACGAGCCATGCGGACACACTTCCTCATTGTTCAGATGATTGATCCCGGTCGACTTTGTGGTCGATCCAAGCAATTTGAACTATATACACCAGTTTCGCATAAAGCGGTCTACAACTTTTTGCAAAATTTAACGACATATGCGCTGGGCATTTGCTGCTGCCGGTCTGCGGGCAAAAGCCTAGGCCAGCTGGACTACCATCTGGCCATAGAATCTGGATGCTTCCGCAAAAATAGAAGAAACACATCAAATTTGTTGCAAGCGCTACGATGATGATTGCAGAAAAATATCAATGCCAACGTTGAATCGCAATCAGCATACGTCCGCGTTTCTTTCACTTGGGTTTCGTCCCTTTTTTCTCGTTGCCGCAATCTGGGCCGTGCTTGGCATGGTCATCTGGATTCTGATTCTCGCGAGAATCTTGACTGATTTGCCGATTGCGCATGACCCGGTTTCTTGGCATGCGCACGAGCTTTTGTTTGGTTATTTGAGTGCGGTTATTGCCGGTTTTTTGCTAACTGCGGTCCCCAATTGGACGGGTAGGCCGCCGCTTGCGGGAATTCCGCTACTAGTTCTGCTCATTGTCTGGATTTTCGGCCGGATCGCAGTGCTGTTGTCAGCAATGCTTCCAGCACTAGTTGTGCTTTTGGCCGATATCTCTTTCATGCTTGCGCTAGGGTGCGTAGTGCTGCAGGATATCGTGTCAGCGCGAAACTGGAAAAATCTCGTCGTGATCGCGATTCTTGGCGTTTTTGTTGCGGGCAATGCCATGTTTCACCTGCAAGCGTTTGATCGCGGCCATGTCGCTTTCGGAATTCGTTTAGGCTTGGCTGCCGTCATCATGATGATTGCGGTGATTGGCGGGCGAGTGATTCCAGCGTTTACACGCAACTGGCTAAAGGCTAAGAACTGCGACGCTTTGCCGGCTCAATTCGGTTTGCTGGACAAACTGGCATTGCTGGTGACGTTTGCGGTGCTGCTGATGTGGGTGCTGCGCCCGAGCTCGCCTGCGACAGGCTATGCGCTGTTTGCTGGAGGATTGTTGCAAGTTGGCCGCTTATTGCGTTGGCAAGGTTTCAAGACTTTGTCGGAGCCGCTAGTATGGATCCTGCATATCGGCTATTTGTTTGTGGCCCTTGGAATGTTTGCCATGGGTGGAAGAATCTTATGGGAGAACTTGCTTATTTTTGCTTCAGCGCATCATTTTTGGCTGGTTGGCGGTGTCGGCATCATGACATTGGGAATGATGACTCGCGTGACACTTGGGCATACCGGCAGAAAATTGACTGCCGGAGCAGCGACATTCGCCATGTATGCGTTCGTCATTGCGGCGGTCATGTTGAGAGCATTAGCTTCTCTGGTCTTCGAGCAAGTTGTGGCGATGTGGGTGGTCGCCGGCGTTTTCTGGTGTTGCGGGTTTGGACTATTCTTGTGCGTATACAGCCCAATGCTTTGGCAACCGAGAAAATCTTGAAGGTTTCTGGGGTTGCGCTGGGTGAAATGATCGAAGCATTGAACAATTCGCGATGGATTTTGTTTGCTGTCGCAGGCGGAGTTGTCCGATTCCGCAAGTTCGTATAGCGAAGCTGAAGTTGATTGGGTAGATTGTCGAGGAGATCAGGCATCGATTCTCGGTGCTATCCGGCCAGCTTCGCTTGCAAGCTCCTTCGTGCGGATGCCGAAAAACCCTTTCAAGCAAGCGCATAATGCTGGCCCGGGCCCCTTGAGATCCGTATAGTGTCGATGTGCGTGATCGCAGGTGCCGGAGCGAAATCTCCGCTTTTGCGGGTAGTGGCTCAGTTTGCACACCGCAAAACCCAACAGGGAAGGAGACGGCTTCCATGCCGCCTGTTTCCCGTCCGGTATTCACGGAATTCCTCAACGGCATTCCGAAGCAGCCCGGCAGGCTTCCATTGTCGGTCCAGCACGGGCTAGCTGCTGTCGCCGCATCCCAGGGCCTGCCTGGTGGCGGTAGCGGTGTTGAACCGGCTGCCGCCGCGCGTGCCCCAGCACAGGCATTCCCTGATGTCCTGACTCGTGGCTGCCACCGCAAAGCATCCGTAGCCTCCGGAACCGCGCGTCGGCAAGTCCCCGGCCGGGGTGAGCCGCTGCTCCGCATTCGTAAAACTCCCTCGCGTCTTGAAGCAGGTGCGGATATAGGGGTTTGAGGCATTTCGGGAAAAATCAGTTGTATAAACAACCACGACATAGCGCGTGTTCTTCTTCAGGCGCCCCGCAGTGAAAGTCGCTGATGCTATCGGACTGCCTAATGAAGCAGTTCCCAGAGCTTTGTCGCCAATCAAAGCCGACCTGCCCCCGTTTTCCATCACCGCCGCTCGAAAATTCAAGACCTGTTGATCAATCCAAGTTTGAGCGTTGCCACTTGTGATTTCTGGCAGGACAACTTGCATAGCGTTGGTTGACGGACTGCCACTATTGTGTCTTATTTGGTTTGCCCGAATCTCCGACAAGCCCCCTTGTGTGCAGGCATCCGCCCCGGTGGTTGCCGGAATGACCAGCTGTGCCGTACTGGGCCCTGCCAGCACCGCCAGCAGCAGGAAGGCCGCTAGTTTAGCGAGGGGGGGGGATTTACAGAATGGTTTCATGGCTCTACTCCAATGGGAAACATTTTCCGGTCATTGCACCCGTTTTTCAAACTGGGCCACTGCCCTTTTGCGCCATTCGTAGATTGCCGCCGTTGCCACGCCCTATAATCTGGAGATTTACCTAGCTGAATATAACTAGCGATCAAATTGCAAACCGTGAAATGAACCAGAAACCGATCATAAACGAACCGCTGATGTTGGCGATAACAAGCGACATCGCAGGCAAGGTTCGCGGAAAATCTTTTCCGTTGCGTCAATTCGAAAAACGATTAAAGCGCGGAGTTGGCTGGACACCAACCAATGTCCAAATTACTTGCTTCGACTCGATTGCCGAAAGTCCGTTCGGCGCCCTCGGAGATCTGGTGCTGATACCAGATCCTTCGACGCGCGTCGAGGTCGATTACCAGGATGGATTGCCAGTCGAACGCTTTGTAATCGGCAACATTCGAAAAACCGATCAAACTGCCTGGGAATTTTGCACTCGCTCAATACTGCAATCGGCATTGGAGCGATTGGTGGCAGTGTCCGGAATTCATCTATATGGCGCCTTCGAGCATGAATTTCATTTTGTAGACGCTGGCAGTGTGCTAGGCCGCGCCTATACAAGCGATGGTTTTCGTTCCCAGAGATCGTTTGCAGAAGCGCTGTTTTCTGCCATGGATCAGGCAGATTTGAAACCGGATACCTTCATGAAGGAATACGGCATTGATCAGTTCGAAGTAACGGCAGGACCGGTCAGCGGTATTGCGATTGCCGATCAAGGGACGATCATTCGTGAACTTGTGAAAATTACAGCGGAACGTTTCGGGCTTAGGGCCAGCTTTGCACCGTTGCGCTCGCCCTTTGGAGTCGGCAACGGTGTTCATATTCATATGAGTTTGCGTGATGACAAAAACCGCTCGATAACGCATGATCCAAATAGTCGCCACGGCCTCAGCGATATTGCAGGACGATTTGTGGCGGGCATTTTGAAATATCTAGACCGGGTCGTCGCATTGACTGCGCCAAGCGTCGCTTCCTATACCCGACTAACGCCGCATCGGTGGAGCGCAGCCTATAACAACTTGGGCTTCCGAGATCGAGAGTCGGCGGTTCGCATATGTCCGGTGTCAGATTTGAGCGACGTGTCTGTCGCTGATCAGTTCAACTTTGAATTTCGTGCTTCAGATGCCGCTTCCAGTCCTTACCTTTGTTTGGCAGCACTTGTTCATGCTGGAGCCCAAGGCATTGAAGAACATCTCAGTTGTCCAGAGGCCACCGAAGAAGATTTGTCGCTGCTTAGTGTCGATGCGCTAAGGAAAAAAGGCATCGTTCGCTTACCTGACACCCTTGCATCCGCCCTTGATTGCTTCCGTCAGGACGATACGGTTAGGAGTTGGTTTCCGGCGGATTTTGCCGATGTCTATGTCAAGCACAAGCTGGGCGAGATGGCATGCTTGGAAGGCAAGACCGAAACGGAAATCTGCGCAGCTTACGAGTCTGCCTACTAGAGCGTGTCAACACTGCGTAGCGCATTGAAGATCAGTACGAAAACGACGAATCCGAGATGCATGGCATCGAGCCTGTCGCCGTGCGAGAAGAACCTGCGGCAGCTCCGGCGGAATAGCCGCCGCGCTCGTTGAACTGGTTGCATAGCATTTGGTCGTAGTCCTAGGGTTCGACCCGGCTTTCCGTTGCGCAACTGACCGCGGCGGCGCGGGCCGCCGGTGTCCTCCAGCAAGAACCATGCTCTGAATTCGGTGATTTCCAGGTACTAGCAGGCAGTTTCAAGGTCTAATTGTCGATTTGGATACCTGCTGGCGGTCGAGGACGGCGTGCGCGAGTTGGCCGGCAGCTGGAAACGAGGCACTGTAGGACCTGATGGGCATGAACGTGCCGAAGCTGCTGGTTGGCGACGGCACACTGTGATTTTGGGCGATGCCTGGATTAGGCGAATCCGGAGACTCGCTGCTAGTTTTGCCGCAAGACGGGCAACATCTCCGAGATCCGTATAAAACCGCCTAGCCTAGAGCCAAGCAAGCGCAGCAGCAGATCTGGATGGCCGAGACTCGGGAATGATGCCGAGGCGGTGCTCCAGGACTTCGTTGATCCCTACGGGGACAAGTGCCCGAAGGCGGCCGAGCGGCTTCAGAAAGCTCGGCAGGTGGTGTGAGGGTGTACAATTCAAAGACGGAATTGAGACGGGAGAGACCCGCGACCAGGTAGCTGCTTGAAAGCCCTAAGCACGGCTTTTGGCAATATCTCCCGTTTTCTTGGAAGATTGGAATTTGCCGTGCGCAGCAAGAAAACATGGTTCGCAAAATATGGATACCGCAGACCTGCTGAAACTCATAAAGAACGGCGAAGACACTAAGCATCAGTTTAAATCTGATGTAATTCGCGCCGACAGTCTTGCCACCGAAATGGTCGCGCTCAGTAATTCACAAGGCGGTTTGATCTTGATCGGGGTGGCGGACAATGGAGGGATCTCAGGACTGACGCCCGATGACATGAGGCGCATCAACCAGCTTGTTTCCAATGCGTCTGTCGAACATGTGCGCCCTCCAATCAGCCCTGCAACCGAAAATTTCATTTTGCCAAACGGCATGGTAATGGTCGTAGAGGTTCCTGAAGGAGTCAGCAAGCCCTACATGGATAGGAATCTCCATGTTTATGTGAAGGTGGGAGCGGACAAGCGCAAGGTAAATGCTCGCGAAGAATTGCTGAGGATCTTTCAGCAGGCGGCGCTGGTTCATGCCGATGCAATTCCTGTAAAAAGCTCTTCCGTATCGGATATCGATAAAGCGTATTTCGATGCGTATTTCGAGAAGGAATTTGGAGAATTGCCGGAGTATCAGGAAATGCCGGTAGCCCGGCTATTGGAAAGCATGAACTTGGCAAAAGATGGACAGCTGAATATCGGCGGCATTCTTTTGTTCGGATTGCGGCCGCAATATAAATTGCCTGTTTTTCATGTGAAAGCTGTCGCTTTCCCCGGAATTGCCATAGAGGATGTTCACTATATTGACAGCCAGGACATTAAAGGCAAGCTGGCCGATGTGTTTCGAGCGACGGTCGGGTTTGCGCTTTCAAATATAAAGCACGTGCAAAACGGTCAGAGTGTTAACTCGCTTGGGGAACCGGAGATTCCGAGAGTTGTCTTTCAAGAGCTGGTAGCCAACGCTCTCATCCATCGAGACTACTTTGTTTCGGCACCGGTCAAGCTGCTGGTGTTTGCGGACCGAGTCGAAATTGTCAGTCCGGGCCGCTTGCCGAACAACTTGACAGTCGAAAACATCAAGCTGGGCAACTCGAATATTCGAAATCCGATTCTTGCCTCGTTCGCGCCAAGATTGTTGCCGTATCGGGGGCTTGGCAGCGGGATCAGGCGTGCGCTTAAGGCGTATTCGGACATCGAGCTTCTCGATGATCAAGATGGCAATGCATTCCGAGCGACAATTAGGCGCCTATCCCCAAGATAGCTATTTTGAAATGTCATCAAGCACAGCAACTTGATTCGCTTCAAGCGTTCCGCGGACGAAATCGCACGATAAGTCTGTTCGCCAAGATGGCATTGGCGCAAATGGGATGCCCGTCGATATCGTCTGTTTTTGCCGGGCTCAGTGAACTGAGGCAAACATGATGGCTTCATCAGTAACGTCGGCAGGAGAGAATTCTTCCACAACACGGCCCTGACGGCATACCAAAATTCGGTCCGATAGCTTGCGCACTTCGGGCAGATACGAAGAGATGACGATTACGGCTAATCCTTCGTCGGCTAGTTGGCCAATAATTTCATGCACCTCTGCAATGGCCGCCACGTCCACGCCGCGCGTTGGCTCATCGAAGATGATCAGCTTAGGTTTTTGAATCACTGTTTTGCCGATAACCGTCTTTTGCTGATTACCGCCTGACAATTCAACGACTTTTGCATTGTCGTTGATCGCCCTGACCGACATCTTGTCGATCCACGTGCTAGCTATCTTCCGTAGCTCGCTCATGGACACTGTCGCCTTTTTGTGAAACTTCGAGGACAGGAATCCTGAATAGAGATTTTCGCCGATTGTCATGGTGTCGAAGAATCCTTCGGTCTTCCGATCCTCTGTCACGTAGACGATGCCGTCCGAGACCGCTTTGCTCGGAACGCGGTAGCGAATCGGGTCGCCGTGCAGATTGATTTGCCCGCCGCGGGCAAAGTCTCGCTTGTAGATGCCGGAAATAATCTTTACGGTTTCGGTTCTGCCAGAACCGACAAGACCGAAAATGGTGGTTACTTGGCCAGAGAAAATCGAAAACGAGTTGTTCTTGACCATGCTGCCCATGGACAAGCCCTGAACACTGAGGATTTTCTCCCCAGCTGGCCGAATGTCCTCCAGGCTTTTGGGCTGGTATATCTGATAGGAAAGACTTCGTCCCACCATTGCTTGCACAACCTTGTTGCGGTCAAGGCTTTCGGTGTGCTCAGTAAATATTTTGTTCCCGTCACGCAATACCGTGATTCGATCGCTGATTTGAAGCGACTCTTCTAGTGCGTGCGAAATGAAAATCACTGAAACCCCATCATCTCTTAAGCGTTGAATAAGCGAGAATAGGTGCTTTTTCTCTTCGGGTGTCAACGAGGCAGTCGGCTCGTCGAAGATCAGCACCTTCGCATCGAGCCTGACCGCTCTTGCGATTTCCAGCATCTGCCGCTGAGCCGCTCCTAAAGACATCACCAAGTCTGTCGGGCTGACAGTGAAGTTCAACGATTGAAGAAACTGCTGAGCTGCGATATTGATCCCTCGAAGGCGATTCAAGAATTTTTCATTTCCCAAAAACAGATTTTGTGCGACAGTCATGGACGGCACCAGGCTGGTTTCCTGAAACACCATCGCAATCCCCATGTTCAATGCCTCCGCCGGGCCGCTGAAGGAGATCTCCTCGCCATTGACGAATATCGAACCGCTCGTCGGCTCGACAACGCCCGCCATGACCTTGGTCAAGGTGGATTTGCCAGCGCCATTTTCGCCGAGGATTGAGTGCAGTTCGCCTTGGCGAAGATCGAAGTCGATGTCGTGCACGGCTTTTGTGCCGCGATACTCCTTGCAAATCTTCTCCAGCCTTACGACTGTGTTCACGTTCGCATCCTCTTTTTATTGGGCGAGTTCAACAATGCAGTCACCGCCTTTGGAGGTGACGAATACACGGTCTTGAATTTGACAGCAGCTTGTTACTCCGTGACGCGTCCCATTCGCACGGCTATGATAGCTGTCAACGGGTCTGTTCCCATTGTCTAGGCGGATCAGCATGCCGTAAGACAGGGATGGGGCCCAGGGCTTGTGGATGTTCATCGTCTTGACCCCGCCTTGCTGCAAAGGCTCCAGAAAGTTTTGTCCGCTCTTCAAAGTGGGCGCGATCCAGTATTCAGGATCAATGGTGCTGACCATTTCTTTGCGAAACTCGCTTTGCCTCAGCACGAACTCGATGAGACGGTTGCGAGGCGCGTAAAGGCACAGCATGAGCTGCGAGTCGGGCAGTGCAGACATTCTGGCGGGATAGCCCGGCAGATCGCTCACAACCGCTTCGGGAGCGGACTGGCCGGTCGTCGAAACCTTCAAAATTCGATGCTTCCAGCATTCGGCCACCAGAATGTCGTCGCTGTCAGGTAACGTTGCTAGCCCATAGGGATAGCCAAGTTCGCCAATGACAAAGTGGCTCTCTTTGGTCGAAAGATCTATTTTTACAACCGAACCTGTCCGGCCAATCTGCAAAAGGTCGCGGGCCATCTCGGTCGCTTTCACCTCCTTTGATCCTCGGCAGATGATCAGCGCATTGCGATCATCGAACGCTAAAGCTGTTGGGCAATGCATGCGTTCTGTGTGAATCGAAGGCTCGAAACGCTCTCGCTCTATCGCGCCAATGGCGATCGTGCCGTTGTCGTAGCCAATCGCAACGATTCCATCCGGCTTGCTGGCCATGCAGGTGATGGTATTTTCGAATTCCTCGACGAGCTGCGGTTTTTCAGATGCTTCGAGCGGATTCAGTTTCAACAGCCGGTTGCCGGAAGAAAACCACAATTGCCCGCGAACTTCGATTGCGTTATCCGGCTGGTCAATCCGTTCGGCTATTGTTGCCGCTTCGTCCAGCCTGTTGTTTGGACGCAGGACTCCGTCCAATGGCGGAACCACAATCGCTTTTGTTCGCAACTGTTCGACGCATCGGTCGAATAGTTCGTCAATAATCAACCTTGCTTTCCCCAGTAGGATGCAATGCCTGTCCAACGAGGGTCCGCATTGTCGAGTTTATACTTGCCGATTCTGTTGTTCAGTATGCCGCCGATATATAGATGCCCCTTATGCTCTCGCATTGAGGTGACCATTGGGTGATGCTTGCCGCCTAGGTCTCCCAGCGTCTCGACGATATTGCCGGCTTCGTCAAATTTGATCACTCCGCCCGTATTGATATTGGGAAACAGCCAATCATCCTTGGGGAGGCTGCGCGTCATCAGGCGCCTGGCGCGAGGACGCTTGAGCATGAGGTCGAACGTTGGCGTGCGCATGCCTAGCCAGGCCATCCAATAGTTCCCGTCCGAGGCTCGGTTTATGTTGTCGGGGTAGCCTGGCATGTCCCGAATGACGCATTCCATTTTGCCGGCTTTGGGGCCCCGATACCAATATCGATTAACCCTGCATTCCCAGGACTCTGCAAAAAAGAAAGACTCGCCATCATGCGCCATGCACACGCCATTGGGATAGTTTAGTCGCCGCAGCAAGGTTTTCGTTTTGCCGGTTTGCGGATCGTAGACAAGCACTCTGCCGGTCGGCCTGTTCTCGACACTGTCGACAGCCCACTCATGTGCGTCATAGCGCGTGGTGGAATCGGTAAAGTAAATCTTGCCGTCAGAACCGATATCGAGGTCATTGGGATCTCGAAGGCGCGCATCGTCCACGACTGAAAAATAGGAACGATTTGTTTCCGCGCTGAGACGCGCCACTTTCCTGTCGGGTGTTACCGAATAGAGTCCCATTGCGCCAACGCATATCTTAAGGGACTTGTCATGATCGAATGCAAGCCCCAATGGAAATCCGCCGATATGGGTGAACACTTCCCACTTTTTATAGTCTGGTGCAAAAAATCTCACAATGTCGCCATGGCGCGAACCGCAGTACAAATGGTCGTCTTCATCCAAGATGACATCCTCAGGGCCCTCAACTTCGCCGGCTCCGATTATTTCCGATTCAGATAGTTTGTTATTGAGCGCATAGTCGGTGCCTCCATTCGGCAAAGCCGATAGGGGCTTTTTCATGGAAGTGTAGACCGGAGCAACATAGATCTTGTCGAGTACCTTGTGGCGGTTTCTTAACCAGCGGATGTCTAAAATTACCGCGAATGTGAGCATGATGCCGAGAACCATCTGATTGGTGCCGCTGTGATAGCCCATCCGAATCAGGGAGTTGTTGATGGTCAGCACGATCAGTGCGCCGAGTGCGCCCTTGGCAATCGAGCCGCGCCCGCCGCCCAGACTGATGCCGCCAACCACGCAGGCGGTCAGGGCCAGGATTTCAAGGCCGATGCCTGTTCCCGGGCCAGTGCCGTTTAGACGAGCGCCAAACAAAAAGCCGGCAATGCCGCAACACGCGCCCGAGATGACGTAGGTTGAGAACACGACATTCTTTACATTGATGCCCGTGTTGAACGCGGACCGGCGCGAGCCGCCGATTGCGCTGATATGCCAGCCTCGCCGCGATCGGCTGATAAAGACATGCGTTGCGAGCAAGACGATCGCGGCAAAAATAAAGCTGACCGGAACAAGCGCAACAGAGCCGTCGCCAATAAAGTCCCAAAGCTCCGAATCAACATAGGACAACTGAATTGGCGTGCCCAGATGATCGAGTGCAATATCGTAGATTGCGCGCCCGATCACGAATGTGATCAGCGTCGTAAGGAAGGCACGAAGCTTCAAGTAGCCGATCAGATAGCCATTGAATGCGCCGAATACGGCCCCAACCAGGATCGAAATGACCAAAGCGACCGGCACCGGCCAAGCCAGCAAATTGACGACTGCGACGGCGGTCAGGGCGCAAAGCGCGTAGATCGAGCCGATGCTGAGGTCGATTCCGCCGGCGATCATGACGATTGAAACACCGCACACGATAATCAGAAACTCGCCCATCTGGCGCCCAGCGTCGCTCAGGCTTTGGGGCGAGAGAAATCCGTCGATCAGATCGTTCAGTAAAACGATGGTGATGACCAAAAAGATGATCGGGACGATATTGTCGACCCATCGTTTGGTCAGCAACTCGCCGAGCAGATGATCCGGAACGTAGTTGTAGCGCAGTTTGCTGAGATAGGACTTCGAAATCATTTCCAGTGCCGATTCGAATTCATGCCTGCCTGCAGATCAAGATGGCGGCAGCGCAAAGTTTTGATCTTTGAGTAAAGATGCTGGCAAATCTTTTGCAGTGCCAATCTGCGCCTGGGCACTGTGCTGGACCGGCAGGCGCAGATTGAAAGGCGTCTTATCCGCCCATTTCTTCCGCTAGGCTGGCCGCGTTGCGCTCCAGACTCCAGCAGTAGCCGGGGTAGATGTCATCCTTGGTGGTAATCACTTCATGGGTGTAAAGGAATGTCTGCAATTCGCCAGCGGGCTTGCCGCTTTGCAGCAGTACCTTGATGGTGGCGTTCACCGCTTGGGACTGTTTCGGGATCTCGGTGGATACCAGCGCATCGATGGTGCCTTCGCTAAGCATTTTGCAGTCCACCTCTTCGCCGCCGCCTGTAGTGATCAGCGCAATTTCGCCAGTTTTGCCAGCTGCGCGTATCGCTGCCGCAGTCCCTACGGCCGTGCCATCCCAGAAGTCGATGATTGCGCAAAGGTCCGGGTGCTGTTGCAGCATCGTTGTAGTTACCGCTTGCGCTTTAGTCGCATCCCAGCCCGAATACGGCTTGGAAACCACTTCGATGTGATCATTGGCTTCGACAATGTTCATGATGCCGTTGTACTGATCAATGCTTGATGCATTGACTTGCTCACCTTGGATTAGGCCGATCTTGCCGGAAGTTCCCTCGCCGCAGTGATCGAGCGCGGCTGTCGCCTCTAGCTCGCCGAGCGTCTCCCAGTTGCTTCCGATGAAAGCCTCTGTGTTGTACGCACTGCGGTTATCGATCTGGATGACGTAGATACCCGCTTTCTGGGCCCGCTTGTAAAGCTTGACGTACGAGCGCAGGTCCGGATTATGGACAATGATGACATCCGGCTTGCTGGCGATCGCGTCGGTGAGCGCTTGCGCACCGGCTTCAACACTCCAGTTGGGATCGCGCGTTTCGAATATGCCGCCCCATGAACGGACTTCTTTGCCGATATAGTAGTTCCAGCCTTGGGCAAGGTCGAACCCCATCGCCATCGGCATCAGGATGACCCGCTTGCCCTCCAAAGCTTGGCGTGCCAGCTCAGGCCCCGGATCCTCCTGCGCTAGTGCTGAGGAAGCGCCGATCGCCAGCGATACGGCCGCCAGTGTCAGGTATCGTGCAAAATATCTAATTGATTTCATAATCTCCTCCTTTGAGTGAATGCGAATATGCAAATTGCGAACAAGCTAGAAGACACCTTGCAAACCGGCATGAGCGCTTTGCTGAAGTTGCGGCATACCCGTAGCAGAAAGGGTAATTCTACCCATTTCATCCGCTGGGCAAAACTTATGGCATCTGCCTTTACATGATGTCAGTTTTGCCTGACTAATATGCTAAATCTTCCGTTGCCAATAATTTCCAAATTAATTTTTCCATTTTAACGGCATAGAGCATTATGGAGCAGGTTTTTCACACGCTAATCGTTGCAGCGCATTCCAACCAGCTGACAAGCGCATTTTTCTGCTCGCTAGCATGTCTTGAAACAGATTCGTGCCATCCATGTCGTTTCTTGCCGAACTTTCGACTTCGAATTCTGTGTGGACGTGATAGGCTGCGGCCCAAGATCGGATTAAATTTAGCGTGCCCCCCCCCCCTGCATTATGGAGTTTGCTTTTTTGCGTTCATCCAAAGAATGCGAAGCGACTTCAAGCCGCAAGCGAGCCGTCGAGCCATGACCACATGCGCCGGTTTTTTTTAACAACGATTCTGTGCATTCGACCATTGCTTGAAGCTTTAAAATAGGCGCAGAGCCGGAGTCGGGAAGCCTCAGTGGGCCATGGCGACCTCTCCAATTCATGCGCTTATTTCCTGTGTGCATGTATAACAGCCCTAGCATATGATCAGATGATATTTATCTTGAGTAAAATTGATGGTTTCGAGGTGCTTGAGCTCATTGTTATGAATGACCCTCATGCTAGGAACTTGCGCGACAAGAGTCCTTTTCTCATGTTTATCAGTGCCGCTTTAGGTCGCATCGTCCCCGCTTTTGC
Organism: Arenicellales bacterium; assembly: GCA_965214875.1. Classification (GTDB taxonomy): domain Bacteria; phylum Pseudomonadota; class Gammaproteobacteria; order Arenicellales; family JAJDZL01; genus CBDAUN01. The sequence continues at coordinate 1,289,060 of OZ243980.1, forward strand.
TGTTCGTTCGTTCAGTTCAGCCCCGCTTTTGCGTCTTCAGCGCTTTAAGCAGTGCCGCAAGCGGCGGCGATACTACCGACTGCGATAGTGTCAGCGCGCCGATGTCGCGGTTGAATGCAGGTTTGCCAAAAGGCACGCTGCGAAGTCTGCGCGAAAGTGGCCTGGCACCGAAACACTGTGGAATTATTGATGCGCCAAGGCCTGCGCCAACCAGCGAGGAAATTGCATCAAGGGTATCGATTTCCATATTGGCTGACACCTTGATTCTGCGACGGTTCAGTTCTTGTTCGATGCATCTTCCGGCCCAGGACTTTCGATTGAACCAGATAAATGGGTTCGAGGTCAGGATCTCAACGTCAGTTTGGCCTTGGGCATGCAATGGAGCGATGACTACGCAGGGTTCCGCCGCAATATGATGCCAAGTCAGGCTCGGATGCAGCACTAGCGGCTTAGTGCACACGGCCATGTCAAGTTCTCCTCGGGCAAGGCCATCAGCCAATTCGGCAGAACCTCCGCTTCTGACATCCAATTGCAAATGCGGATGCTCATGGCGCAGCGTGCTGATTGAAGCAGGCAGGAAACTTGACAAGCTGCTGGGCACGGCTCCAACCGTCAGTTTCCCTCGCACCAGCTGGTCGGATGCGGTTTTTTTGGCTTCTTCCAATAGTTCGACGATCTTGCGGCAATGGTCAGCAAGAACCATCCCCCGAGCCGATGGTGTCGGCGGGCGTGTTGAACGGTCAAACAGATATACGCCCAGTTCCGCTTCGAGCGACTTGATCTGCAGGCTGACGGCTGATTGCGACAGTCCCAGCTTGTTGCCAGCCGAAACGAACGATCCGGCATCCACTACAGCGAGAAACGTTTTTATCTGGCGAAAATCCAAAATCTCGTTGCCTAGATCTTGCCTTTGGTCATTCTTGATCTATGCGCGAACTGATTCGGAAGCAAACAGATTTGTGCGAGTGCGGCTTCCTGCCCGGGTGAGAGCAATGCTTGTTGCGCTTTTGTGCCCAAGGGTTTCTTCAATCTTTCAATCCGTTGCAAGCCTGCGCAATCCGTTCGCAAGCCGCAGTCAAGTCGGCATCAGATGCAGCTGTCGATAGTCGAAGATGGTGCGATAGCCCGAAAGCCGTGCCCGGCACGGTCGATACGTGATGCGACTCAAGCAGCCAGTTGCAAACGTCGATGTCATTGGCAAGCCGTTGCCCGCTCGGTGTCGCTTTCCCGATGGCGTTGTGGCATCCAGGGAACACATAGAAGGCGCCTTGCGGCTGCATGACTGATAGAATTTGCGTCTGCGCAAGCGCCGCAACGACCGCTTTGCTGCGTCTTTCAAACACGGCGGCGCGATCCGCCATGAAATCGGTTGGCCCATTCAGCGCCGCAAGCGCGGCCGCTTGCGAGACCGAACAGGCATGAGTGGTACTTTGACCCTGGATTGTATTGATGCCGTCAATCAGCTGCTTGGGACCGGCACTGTATCCGATGCGCCAGCCGGTCATGGAAAATGCTTTGGAAACGCCGTTGACCAGCACGGTGCGCTCTCGAAGTTGCGGGGCTACATTGAGTATGGATACGAATTCAGCACCTTCGAATATCAGATGCTCATAGATGTCATCGCTGATCACATGGACTTGCGAATGGCGTTCCAATACAGCGGCAATCTGTTCCAAAGCCTCCGCTGAATAGACGCCACCGGTCGGATTGCTTGGCGAATTGAGGAAAAGCCACTTGGTGTTCGGCGTGATTGCTTGTTCGAGCTGCTCCGCAGAGATGGCAAAACGCCGTTCATGCGAACATGGAACCGCGACCGGAGTTCCCTCGCACAGCGAGACAATGTCCGCATAGGATGGCCAATAGGGCGAAGGGATGATGACTTCATCGCCGGCAGAGACGGTTGCCATCATGGTGTTGTAGATCGCCTGCTTGGCACCGCTAGCGACAGAAATTTCTTCAACTGAGTACCGCAGAGAGTTTTCTCTTTCGAACTTTCTCGCGATTGCCTCTCGCAGTTCTGCCTCGCCGGCAACGATCGTGTAGCGAGTCAGATTGTTCTCAATTGCTTCGAACGCTGCGCGCTTGATGTGATCAGGGGTGTTGAAATCAGGTTCGCCAATGCCTAAGTCAATGACCGGGTGGCCTTCGGCTTTCAATTGCTTGGCTTTTTGCACCAGCTGCATGATTGTCGGCGGTTGCGCGTTTTTGAGTCGTTCTGCGATCATCTGCGTGTTGATCCATGTTTGAAGTGGTTGCTTCTTCTTTCGGGCTTGCGGGATATTCAAATTGGTCGTTCTCGTCATAATCCGATTAAAAATCAGTCGAAAGCCGGTCAAATTCGATTGTCGTACGCCCTTTGATTCACTACTGCCGCAATCAAGGTGAATCTTTCGGAGTCTTGAGCGGCATCCAAGGCGGAAGTCAATTCGTTCATGTTTCGCACCGTAAACCCGTTGCCCCCGAATGCTTTGGCCAGAGTTGCAAAGTCATGCATGTCGAAATCTACTGCGGCATTTGGCAGGCCGCGCTGTCGCTGTTTCAGTTCAATCAGAGCGAGGCTTGAATCCACAAATACGACGAAGATCGTGTTTTGGCGCAGTTCGGCTGCCGTTGCAAGCTCGCCGGCAACCATGAGCATCCCGGCATCTCCGCTAAATGCAATGACCGGTCGGTCGGGTGCGGCTAGCTTTGCGCCGAGCGCCAAAGGCACCGCGCAGCCCATGGTGCAAAGGCCGGAGGATTGCAGCAGCGTGGAGGGCTGATGGCAAATCCATTTTTGAGACAGCAAGATCCGGTGCGCCCCTGAATCGGCAGTCGCGATGGTGTCGTCGGGCATGGCATCTCTGCAACCGGCGATCACTGCGGCTGGTCCCCAATCAGGTTCGGCGACGAAAGCTTCATCCAATTTTCGCTTGATCTCGACGACTTCATCCACAGGCCATGATTTGCACGGATGGCTATCTTGCCTGAGCAAATCAAGCGTTGCAGGCACGCTGGCGACAAAATTCAGCGTCGACTGATGCATATAGTGAAATGGCGGTTCCGCGCAAATGTCGATAGCGCGGGTTTGATTTGGGTCCCAAATATCCCGCCACCCGATGCGCATCTCGATCGGATCGTAGCCTGCGCAGATAATCAGATCGGCTTTCTGCACAAACGGAACAAGAATGCTATCAGCCAGCGGGGAAAGGCCGGCCCCGCCTAGCGACAGATCACCCGTTTCCGGCATCAGCCCTTTGCCCTTGTAGGTTGTGATAAGCGGCATGCCGAAGTGCTGGCAGAACGAACGGATGGAGCCCGACGCGTTTTCTGCTACGGCATCAAGGCCTGCGATCATGACAGCGAACCTCGCTTCGCTCAGCCATGTGCGCGCCAAATCGATCTGCGCCGGATCCGCTGGCACTGAAGGCGACGGCATCACCATGCGGCGAAGCCGCGATGGACTGGAAGGCTGGTTGGCGACGCTGATTGGAACATCGATATGCACAGGCCCCGCTCTTGGCTGTGTCGCGACCGCAATCGCCTTGTCCGCGACCACGTCGGCGCCTTCTGCATTCAGCCGCAATGTTTGCTTGGTCAGTGATTGGAATACGGCTTGATGATCCATGACCTGGTGGGTATAGGTCAAAGCGTCAGCCTCGTCGACGCAGCCGGTCAGCACGAGCAGCGGGACTCTGTCCTGCATCGCGTTTGCGACAACATTGACGGCGTTCATGGCGCCCGGCCCGACGGTTGCAACAAGAATTCCTGGCGCCTTGTTTATGTGCCAAACGCCTTCCGCCATGAAGCCGGCGCTGTTTTCATGCTTTGCCAGAATGAATTCTATGCCGGCCCGTTCGAGAGCGTCGATTAACGTCAGCACCTCGCCACCTGATATCCCGAACGCGTAGCGGCACCCTGCTTCGTAAAGTCGCGCCGCAACAAGGTCGGAGGCTGTTGTTTGCCGGTTTCTCATTTGTTTCGCGAGTCAGTTTGCATGTCGCTCGATTGCGACGCGCGCAGGTAGCCATCGCGCGTTTGCGGTGTCTTTATTCCAAGCAGATTGCTCCCAATCTGCGTTTTGAGTATCTGTGCCGTGCCGCCGCCGATGGTGAACATTCGAACATCTCGGTACATGCGCTCAAGCGGCTCTTGATCGCCATATCCGCGTGCGCCGAACATCTGCAAGGAGTCGCTGACCACTTTTATGGCAGCTTCTGAGGCAAACATTTTTGCGCGAGCGGCCATCGACGGGTCGGGAAATCGGCTGCCGCCTGGCCCCCGGGATTGCGCCGCCTCATAGAGCAGCAGTCGGGATGCATGCACATTGGCATCCATATCGGCAAGCATCCATTGCAAGCCTTGGAATTCCGCAAGCGGCCGGCCGAACTGATGGCGCTTGACCAAATGCTTCTTAGCCAGTTCCAATGCGCCCGCGGCCACACCCATAGCAATTGTCCCGGCTCCAACTCGCTGGCTATTGTAGGCGTTCATCAAGTCGGCGAATCCTCGTTTCAAGCCAGAGGGCGTGACCAGCAACGAATCACGTTCCACTTCGAGCTGCTCAAAGTGCAATTCCGCTTCCGGCATGCCGCATAAGCCCATGGTATGCTCTAGTCGCGCCACTTTGAATCCGGCTGGTTTGATATTGTTGACCGGGTCGCACAGCACGATGAACCCGCCGATTCCGAGATCTTCTCCGCTTTCGCTGACCACTTTGGCAAATATCAAGTGAATCTTCGAGATGCCGCCTCCGGTAATCCAGTGCTTGATGCCATTGATGATGTACTTGTTGCCGCATCGGGTTGCAGTTGTACGCATTTGCGAGGCGGCGCTGCCGGCTTCCGGTTCGGTGATGCAGATCGCGGGCTTGTCGCCAGCTAGCACATAGGGTGCGCAAAGTCTCTTTTGCGCCTCGGTTCCGTAGGCCATGATCGCGCTGATCGCGCCCATGTTGGACTCGACTAAAATGCGCGCACTCAGTGTGCAGGCTTGCGCAATTTGCTCGACCGCGAGCACTGTTTCATAAAATGATGCCGACTGTCCGCCGTACTCTTTGGGAATGGTCATGCCCATCAGCTTGGCATCGGTCAAATCAGTCACATTCTCCCAGCAGTAGGTGCGGGCGCGGTCCCATTTTGCCGCTTTCGAAGCGAATTGTTCCGCAAGCTCTCGTGCAACGCTTCTGAAGCGCTCAGCCTTGCAGGCTTGCCCCATTTCCTTGCCTATCCTTGTCGTGCCAAGAGCGTTCAAATGTCGCCCTGCTTTTCGGTTTGCTCATTGCGCTGATTAAATACTGTATCCACAATCACAACCACCAGCAGGATCAAAGCTTTGATTAGTGCTTGATGCGTATCTTCAAGATCGAGTATTGTCATTGCATTAACCAGAATGCCTATGAGAAGGGCCCCGAATACGACATTGCGAATTCCGCCTTTGCCGCCGCTTAATCCGATGCCGCCGATGACGACAATGAGAATGACATCATAGAGCAGGGTCGAGTTCACGATCCTGGTGTTGATGCTGAGCAAGGTGCCTGCCACGATCGCGCCCGCGGCAGCGGCAAAAAACGCCGAAAGGACGTATTGCAAAACCAGCATTGGGCGAACCGGGATGCCGACGTTCCTGGCCGCCTCAAAATTGTCGCCCATGTAGTAGGTGTATCGACCGTATTTCGTGCGGCGCAAGAACAATGAAGCAACGATGCATACGGCGATGAATACGTAAACTTCAATCGGGATGCCGAGCGGCTTGATCGTTCCAAGGTCGAATATCGGGATGAATTCGTCCGGTATGTAGGCGACATCCTGAGACATCAGTTGCGAGCGCCCGAAGCCGTATACGAACAGTCCCATGGCGAGCGTTGCGAAAATTGGAGGGATTTCACCGTATGCCACCATCACGCCGTTTGCAATGCCGATCAGCAGCACGAACCCGACGGCCAGCAGCAAGCACAAGAAAATGGGGATATCGGTGTGCAGCAATTCGATAAAGAATGCCGCAGATATCGCGAGAATTGAAACGACCGACAAGTCGATCCCTCGGCCAATGATCACAATCGCCATGCCGACTCCAAGAATCCCTAGTATCGAGATATTGCGCACCAGTCCGATCAGATTGGAGGCGGAAAAAAATCCGGCAAGGAAAATGGAGAACAAAACGAAAAGCGCGACGGCTACTGTTGCAACCACTTTTTCTTGAGTAAATTCGGCGGCGAAGAACCTATTCATGTCCAGATGTCATAAGGCTGTTTGGTGTGGCAAGAATTCGCGTTTTGGATAGGCCGCTGCTTACGTGGAGACCAATTAGGCGCAGAAAGCAAGGTGGCCGCAGGTGCAATCTTGGCCAAGAGGCTTGTTTCTGAATCGATATCACTGGCACGAATTCAATGGGTCAAAAGCTGCAATTCTTGCCATACTATATTCAATTTGCCGTATGAAAGAAATGCTTGTAACAAGGTGATTTGGGCAATTGCCGGAGCCTTATGCGGCCAGCAGCGACTCTGCTTTGGCGGTTGCGCGTTGCGAATGGGCGATATGGCCCAACCCTTTATGGGCGCGGGCGACAGCGCGCCAGTTTTGAATTGAAGTTGGCTTCAGTGCGACCCGTTCATTCGCCAAAGCCAGCGCTAGGTGAAAGTTTTCTGCCCTGAGTGCCGATTCGAGCAGTGTCCAGCCAATCACATCGCGCTGAGCGAAGCTGCCGCCTAGGCGGTGGGTCAAGTATCTCACCGGTATTAGGCGTTCAGCGCATTCGATGTAGTTTTCATTGGCAAAGTCTCTGATCGCGAGGCAAAATGGCAACCCGATTTCTCGGCTCATGGCGACATTTGCATCCGACGCACTCTCCACGTAGCGCTCATTGGCTGTCAATAGTTTTTGCTGTGCCGATGTTCGGCCGTCCGATACGAACGCCATCATCGCGTGCACGTCATTGAACGCGTATAGCGTATCTTGCGCGGCAGGTTCCCAGCGGTCGGCCAAATATTTCCACCGGTCTTTGGTGTCGGCCTCGACAAGCTTGAGGCGCCACAGCAAGGCGGCAGCATCAAGCTCCTCGTATTTTTCCGCGTTGTCCTTAGTTCCGATCAGATGCTGGTCGAAGATCGCCAATGCCTGATCAACCTGCTCTAAATCGAGATGGAAGAGCGAGGTATGCCACCAAAGGTGATTGGCAAAGTTGGAACTGCCCCATCGGTCGACATGATCCATCATAAAGCGTATGCCGCCCGATTGGCGCCCGCGCATCTCCATTACATGGCACACGGCATGCACTGCATACGGATGATCTGGTCGCAGCGCTAGCGCATGCCGGCCGAATTCCTCAGCTTTTGAAAAGTCGCGATTTTCTTCAAGCCCGAAAGCGTAGAACGCCAGTACGTGTGCATAGCCCGGCATGGACTCGTCCCAAAGATCAAAAACCCGTGCGACCACATCGCGTTGACCAGCCACATCACCAAGCAGCACATTGGTGAAATGCACCAGACCCAGCGCACAAAGATCTAGTGGGTAATAGGTTAGTACTTGCTCCCAGTGTTGCACGGCCCCGAAAAAATCTCCCTTCAGCCAGCATTCCAGCGCCATCAAATATCCTCGTTCTCGATCATTGATCGGGCTGACAGACTGGAGTTTGCGAACCTGCTCGACTGAATCGACCATGTCATAGTAGATCCGATCTTCCATGGCTTGGGTCAGCCATGCGGCGCGAAACAGCCATCCCATGACAAATTCGGGCCGCTGCTCCAGCACCTTGTCAATTCTTGCGATAGCATCGCCTCGAAACGAAAAAGCGCACTCTAATGCCGCGTCGTACCCCTCAATGGCGGCACTGTCCGCACTCGAGAAAGGTGTTTGGCTGGGGTCTGATTTAATCATTGATCTCAATGTCTGTTAACGAGTTTTGCTTAAGAAATATTAATGTATACAAAATATTTCATGAGAATAAGTTTTATTTTTCTTGAGTAAATTTAATTGCGCCAATCCTCAGCCCTCGAGAACTGGCATCTATGATTCACGCGGCTATTTGACAAGCAATCTATCCAAGAAGATGGATCTATGGGTTTGTTTCTGTGAAGGCGAACATCGTTTTGGAGCATTGCCGGTATCGCTTGAATCGGCTTGTGTTGCATGCGTTCAACCGCCTTGCAGGAAATTTCAAGCTGGCGGTGTAGCCGCATCTGCGAGACTCTCTTTTTGGTTTTTGTCAGAATGAAGGTCGCGTGTAAACAGATTATCAAGGGCGGTTTGGACGATTCGAAGATGATGTCGGCAATCGCCGAGGCTGCCGCTTTTAGCAGCAGTGCTGACGTAGCTTGCTGGGGGGGGGCAGATGGCAACTTTTATCGTGCCCGCAGTTCGGGCGCGGCAAGCTGTTGGTTCAGCGTAGCCTGACCAGTACGTTGATGCATTTGTCCTCGTCGCCGCAGTATTGAAGGAATTTGACGCGGCTCAGATCTTTTTGGAATTGGGCAGGATTTCGGTGTACGGCGTACGCTAGCTGATTAATCAATTACTTAAAATGGGTTTATTATGTCAAGAAGCGAGCTCATGATTAGTAATAATCAGGAAAATATTTAACGCGTCGCCCGCTCCAAGTCGATCAGTGCCTCCCGTCCTTAGCTCTCCAGAAGACCCGACCTGAGCGGCATCTAGCGATCTTGATTCGCCCCAAAGCGCGAACCGTTATAGAACAGGTGTTGACTTGTAGTCTCGTCATTTAGCCGGCTCGCCAAGGCGGCGCAATCGGATTAATCGCGCAAGGCTGAAATTCCAAATGCGCAAATCCATCATCGCCTCGACCCGAGCCCAGAGCCGCGAGGCGCGTATTCCGGTCCGAAGGCGAATTTCGGATTTCGACAGGATTCCGGCAAATCCAGCCACCCGCCGATGATCGCATTCCACTCGGCCGGCTGAAACCTGCAATCGATGCCGCACTCAGGATATAGCGTGAGCTCGCCAAATCGGCAATCTCCTTCCACGTCGTAAAAGTCGGCCCTGACAAAGGGGACATCCTCGCACAGCCTTGAACAGTAGTCCAGCATCTCATGCAGCGATTCGGGCTTTGGAAACCTCGTTCCCTCATCGATGGTCGGATACTTTGGATCGGTGATTGGAAGAAGCTTCCAGTCGGAATCGAAAAACAGTTTTTTGTTTTCTGTTTGACGGTCCTTGCAAATCATGATTAGTTTCGGCTCCCCATTGAAGCAGAATATCTTGTAGTCCACGAGCTGGCCGAACTGGTCTTCCAGATACTCCTCGACAAATACCCGGGGCGCAATATGCCAGTAGGGCCATTCCGACTTTCCATAGCCGCCGTATCTGCTGTTCAGCCTCAGATCGATTTCCCTCATCCGGTCTGTCGGAATCGGATTCGCTCCGCTGCAAATCAGGGCATCGCCGCTCCAGTGATTCGACTTGACGACGTATTTTTGCGGCAAGCGTTCAAGCGCGAGTCCGTCGATCGATTCCGCCCCCCCCCCCAATTATCCGATTCAACAGCCTGGGGTTTCGGGTTTTCTCCAAAACATAGTCTCTGACGGCCAGCTTGTCGCAAAGTCGAATGAGCAGCTTGTCGTGATTGTTGAACTTCAGCCATTCGATCTTTTCCGCCAAAGTATTCGGGCTTGAGAGGTCAAGCGTCAGCCCACGCCGCTTCCAGGCATGGCGCCGATAGTTTTCATGCAGATTGGCAATCCGATTCCATGGAATGTCGGTGTCGGTTCCATCTTCGCGAGAGACCAAATCGGCCGTCGCTTCGCGATGCAAAAGCCTTCGCTCGGCACTGAGCATGGGCCTTTCCAGTTTCGAAATGCGATCCTTCCTCAGATTCGCCGCGTTCGCCTTTGCCAGATAATCGAGAAATGCCGTTTTCAACATCGTTCAACTTACGGTTTCAGAGAGCCCGTCTTGTCGCGGTTTCGAAGTCTCCTTCGCACTGATGTGTCCGGGTTCAGATACATGTGAGACCAGCTATGCCTAAGGAAATCGCTAGCTTGAGTATATGAAAAATTGATCGAGTTGCACTTATTGCTCGAAAGTGCAACACAAACTGATTTGAGTTGCATAAGTGTAACTCAATTGTCAACGATTGGCAAAATTCCGCGCAAACCGGATCGATGCGCAAACTATCAGCTAAACAATTGCTACGGATAGTCTGCTAGTGATCAGTCACAATATGCCGATTCGGCGCTAGCCTGATCGACAATGAGATTGATACTATGCGCGACGGTGTGTGAAAGGGGCGGCTTAACGGTTTCACGAAAATGCAATCCAAATGGCCGGCATCCTTGTGCTTTTTCATTGTTAACTTGATGGTCTTGCATATATGCCGGGTGCAACCTGTAGGCTCCGTTTCTCTGGACTAGCCTTGAAGGGCCGCGAATGTGGGGAGGCATCGACGAATCAGGGGTTCTTTCAATCGCGATGGCAACTTCTATTGCGCCAAATTTCTCGTGTGCTCGTCGTTCTTTCTGCGAAAGCGCAACCGCTCATAATGAGTTTGCTCACCATCGTGCCAGAAGTTGTAATCATGGTGCCCCCAAGCATGGAAATGGCTATTGAAATCTGCCCGTATCGCCATAAGTGTCGGGATGAATCCAATTTTCGCCGTTTGTATAGGTTTTGATGAAGCAGAGGTTATGGATGCAAGATAACTGTCCCGCAAAGCCAATAGTTGAACGAGCCAAATTGGCAATCAATTTATACAAATAGACGACCAAATGTATATTGGTTTCCATCATTCAACCAAAACTTGCGTGTGCACTGCTGGTCGAAATGATTGTATCCCGGGAAATTTGACTGGAAAAACTCAACGATGCGTGGTCGCGCCGACCAATCGTTTGGCTTTCAGGCGTACGTCGATCAGGAAAGACGACTCTCGCAAAAAATGCTGCCCGAGGCGCAGTACTTCAATTGCGATCTGCCATCGACCCAACTCGCCACCGGCGATCCAGAGTTGTTCTGGAGCAACTGCGAGGCGAATAGGGTTGTCGTGCTCGATCAGATGCACCGGCTGAACGACCCCAGCACACTACTCAAGATCGCAGCCGATGAATACCCGCATTTGCGTGTGACATATTGGAGTTGTTCGCAGTAGGCAACCGAGAGGGTTTCATCGCTCTTTTGAAATTGCTGCTGCGCCAAAGCGGAGGGTTGCTCGACTATACCAAGCTGGCAAAGCTTTGCGGGCTCAGCCGGCATACCGTCAAATCGTATGCCCATGCGCTTGAAGCGGCGCACGCCATCCATCTGCTGGCACCATTTTCAGGAAACGGGACGCGCGAGATCGTGGATCGACCGAAATGCTATGGGTTTGACACAGGATTCGTTTGCCACCAGAGGGGCTGGGATTCCATTCGTGCAGATGATCGAGGCATTCTATGGGAACATCTTGTGCTGGATACGCTGCAAACAAGTTTCGATCAATCAACGCTTCATTATTGGCGCGATAAGTCTCAGCGCGAGATTGATTTCGTTGTGCAGGCAGGCTTCGATGAAGTTGATGTCTATGAATTCAAGATAAGCCCCGCTGAATTTTCTGGAAAATCGCTATCGGCGTTCCACTCGCTGTATCCGCATGAGAACAACTATCTGGTATGTCCGTAAGTGAAAAGACCATACCAGGCCCGCCGCGCCGAACATGTGTTGACGATATGCGATACCAGCCATATTCTTGCGGCAACCCGGCGCGCTCGTTGAGCCATTCATTCGGGCATCTGCAAAATCATCCAACCCGCCACAATTTCGCTAGAGCCGCAAGTACAATAGCCGACGCTATGAATAATCGCTACCAACCCGAAACAGTCGAATCGACGGCGCAAAACTACTGGGAACAGCACAAGAGCTTCCAAGTAGTCGAAGATCCTTCGCGGGAGAAGTTCTATTGCCTGTCGATGCTGCCGTATCCGTCTGGGGCATTGCACATGGGGCATGTGCGCAACTATGCAATCGGCGATGCCATGAGCCGGTATCAAAGAATGCTTGGGAAAAATGTGCTCCAGCCGATGGGCTGGGACGCATTCGGTCTGCCGGCGGAGAATGCGGCCATCCAAAACCAGGTTCCCGCCGCCAAGTGGACCTACCAGAATATTGAAGACATGACCGTCCAGCTCAAGCGCCTCGGATTCGCCTACGACTGGTCGCGCGAACTGGCAACCTGCCGCCCCGAATACTATCGCTGGGAGCAATGGTTTTTCACTCGCTTGATCGAAAAAGGAATGGCTTATCGCAAAATGTCGGTCGTCAACTGGGATCCAATCGAACAGACCGTTCTGGCCAATGAGCAAGTTGACAGCCAAGGGCGAGGCTGGCGTTCGGGAGCGCCGGTTGAGCACCGCGAGATTCCGCAGTGGTTCATTCGCATTACCGCCTACGCTGAAGAATTGCTGGATGAACTGGACAACCTCACCGGGTGGCCGGATTCGGTAAAGACGATGCAGCGCAACTGGATCGGACGATCGGAAGGTGTCGAATTCGAAATCGAGGTCGAAGGCGATCATCAGCCGCTAAGAGTCTACACGACTCGCCCCGACACGCTGATGGGAATTACCTATGCGGCGGTCGCGGCCGAGTACCCGCTAGCCAGGCATTTTGCCGAGCAATCGCATGAAATCGCCCAATTTGTCGAACAATGCAAAAAAAGCAATACTTCCGAAGTGGCGCTTGAAACCATGGAAAAGCAGGGAATCAGGTTGCCGGTCATGGCGATCCATCCCGTTTCCAAAGAACGCATTCCAATCTATGTCGCCAACTTCGTACTGATCAGCTACGGTACGGGCGCCATCATGGCAGTGCCCGGGCACGACCAGCGAGACTGGGAATTCGCCAAAAAGTACGATCTAGAAATTCGCAAGGTGGTGCGTCCGGATGCTGGCGATTTCGACTTGGATCAGGGTGCCTATGCGGACAAGCACAACACCGTCTCCTGCAACTCTGGACAATTCGACGGGCTGGGTTTCGAGGACTGCTTTAACGCTACTGCCGACTATTTGACCGAGCACGCCAACGGCGAGCGAACCGTGAACTACCGATTGCGCGATTGGGGAGTTTCCAGGCAGCGCTATTGGGGATGCCCGATTCCGGTGATCTATGACAAGCAGGGCAGAGCCCATCCTGTGCCCGATGAGGGTCTGCCGGTAATCCTTCCTGAAGATGTCGAGTTTCAAGGCGTTAAATCGCCAATACGAGAAGATGATGACTTCGTCTCGGCGGCGGTGCCGGAAACCGGCGAGCCTGGCCGCCGCGAAGTCGACACTTTCGATACCTTTGTCGATTCTTCCTGGTACTTTGCACGCTACTGCTGCCCGGGAGCAGAGTCGAAAATCGACGAAAGAGCTAACTATTGGCTGCCGGTCGACCACTACATCGGCGGCATCGAGCACGCCGTGCTGCATCTGCTTTATGCGCGCTTGTATCACAAGCTGATGCGCGATGCCGGCTTGATCGAGTCGGATGAGCCGTTCACCAATCTGCTGACGCAGGGCATGGTGCTCAAGGATGGCTCGAAAATGTCGAAGTCGGTCGGCAATGTGGTCGATCCGCAGACGATGATCGACGAATATGGAGCGGACACAGTGCGCCTTTTCATTCTGTTTGCCGCGCCGCCGGAAAATTCGCTGGAATGGAGCGACGAAGCGATTGCGGGAGCGTATCGATTCTTGAACCGGCTCTGGAATACCGTGGTGGAAGCGGGACCGATGGTGCGCGAGTTCATGCAGGGAGATATGGAGCGAATTGATGCGGCCGACTGGACTGGCCGGGCGCTTGACGAAGTGGTCAAAGATTTTCGCTACAGCACCCACTCGATGCTGGCAAGGGTTCTGAACGATTTTGAGCGGCATCACTACAACACCGCCATCGCTGCTTGCATGGAGCTACTCAGCGCCATCTCGCGCAGCGGCAAGTTATTGGCACAATGCAGGTGGGGTGTCGATGCCTTGGCAGAAGCGGTGTCGATTCTGATTCGGGTGCTGGCACCGATTGTCCCGCACATCGCCCATGAATTGTGGATGCGTATCGGCATGTCGGAAGCGGTAATCGACGCATCGTGGCCTAAGCTCGACGAGTCGGCGCTGAAACGCGAGGAGATCGTCATTCCAGTGCAAGTCAATGGCAAGCTGCGTGCGCAGATTGAAGTGCCGGTCGATGCGAATCAAGACGCTGTTCTTGCAGTTGCCCTGCAAGAACAGCGCGTGGCCCGCCATGTCGATGGCAAGAAGTTGCGGCGGGTTATCCACGTTCAGGGTAAACTTGTCAATATCGTTGTCTGAGGTCATCTCGTGCGTACGCTTCATCTTATCTTCGTTTTAACCGTCGCAATCGCCTTGAGCGGATGCGCCTATCAATTGCGCGGAACCGGGCAGGCCGAGACCTCGTTCAATCCAGCCGACTATCTGATCAAGGTTCGCGGCGCCAATCCGAACATGTCGCACATCCTGTCTATCGCTATGCGTGAACACGGGTTTCGGGTTGCTGGCGGTGAATACGATTTGCTGGTCACAGCAAGCGATGAGGATTTCGAACTTGACGAACTTTCGCCTGATACGACCGGTGCTGTGACATTCAGAGCCAAAGCGTATGCGCTTGAATATTCTTTTCGCGCAGCGCAACGAGGCCCGCCTTTGAAGCAAGGCGCTGTAGAAGTATCGATCGATGAGACCGAACTTTCGTTCGGAGAGACGATTTCGGATACTAGAGAGGCAGAGCAACTCGCTGAGTTGCGCATGCAGGCGGCACGCAAGATTGTCGACAAGCTAGTCTTTTTTGTCGAGTCGGAGGAAATTGTGACACGGTGAGGAGCTTGTGGTAGATCTTACGCGCCAAGCGCTCGCCTCTCGGTTGAAAGAGCAGATCGAGTCCCGCTACTTGATCTGTGGGAAGGAATCGTTCCTGTCTGAAAGATGCGTCGACATGATCCGCGGGTCGGCGCGTCAAGCCGGCTTCGAGGAACGCATCGCGTTGATTGCCGAACGGGACTTCGACTGGTCGGTCGTTGCGCAGCACTTGTCGTCAATGTCGCTATTCTCAAAGAAAAAAATTGTCGAAATGCGCTTGCTTACCGACCGACCCGGCACCGCCGGCGGCGAGGTTCTGGCGCAGTGCATGCAGGTGATTGATCCCGATACGATCATGGTGCTAGTGCTTGGAGCGGTTGACTCGGCCATGAAGCGGTCGAAGTGGTTCAAATCGTGGCAAGAAGGCGCGATATGCGTCGATAATCGTCCCTTGAACCCACGGCAATTCCGCGATTGGATCAAATCCGCTCTAGACCGAAGGAAGATTCTTTACGAGCGAGATGTGGTTGATCGGCTGGCCTATCTGTTCGAGGGCAATATGCTGGCCGCGGCAAATGAAATGCGCAAGATCGCCATGGGCTATGACGGCGAAAGGCTGACCTGCGAGCAGATCGACCTGGTCGTTTCTGATCAAGGTCAGTTTACGGTCTATGCGCTAGCTGATGCCTGCGTGGCTGGCAGCGCTAGCCGCGCGTTGCGGTTGCTGCAGGCGCTGCGAAACGAAGGCGAGGAGCCTATTTTGATATTATGGGCGTTCGCAAGGGAAGTGCGGGCTATATCAACTTGCGCCGACATGGTTGCTTCTGGCGACAATGTCAGGCGCGCAATGAATAGCATGGGTGTATGGAAGAGCAAGCAAGCATTGATGGAAAAGGCGGTGCGGCGCATCGGAGCCCGCGGCAGCGAGGCGATCTTAAGTCGAATCGCACACGCTGATCGAGTCATTAAAGGACAAGACGCGCCGAGCCACGGCGATGCATGGAGCGAGCTGGAACGAACCGCCTTGATGATGTGCGGGGTACGACAACTTGACGCTTGAATCGACAGATGCCGAAGTCCAATCCGATTTCGATATCGGATCGTATGCGCATGCGCTTGCCGTCACCGCCCGCAGCGCGACTCGCGCCATGGGCAGCTCGCCAACCAGCGCACGCAATGCCGCACTCAGGCATGCGGCGGATTTGATCAATGTTTCGAAGGGTTCGCTCAAGGGCCGCAATCGGACCGATTTGAATAACGCCCGCAAGGCAGGGCTGCCTGAAGCGATGGTTGACCGGCTGGAATTGACCGAGAATAGAATTCGGGCCATGATCGATGGCCTGTTGCAAACCGCTGATCTGCCGGACCCGATCGGGGAGGTTTCGCAAATGCGCCAGCGCCCATCCGGAATCCGGGTGGGCCGCATGCGCGTACCCATCGGCGTGATCGGCATTATCTATGAATCGCGTCCGAATGTGACCGCGGATGCCGGCGCACTGTGCATCAAGTCGGGCAATCCGGTGATTTTGCGAGGAGGTTCCGAAGCGTTTCATTCGAATCAGGCAATCGCCGAGTGCTTGCGTGAAGGTCTTAAGCTCGCGCAACTGCCTGCCGATGCTGTGCAGTTTGTCGAGACGACCGACCGGCAGGTGATACACGAGCTGATTGCACTAGAAGATTTTATCGATGTCATCATTCCGCGAGGCGGCAAGGGGTTGATCGAGACTGTCTCCGAGTTTGCCAAAGTGCCTGTGATCAAGCATCTTGACGGCGTGTGCCATGTATATGTCGACAAGGATGCAGATCTTGAAAAAGCCGAAAAAGTGGCGTTTAATGCCAAAACTCATCGCTATGGCGTGTGCAATGCAATAGAGACCTTGCTGGTGGCAAAACCTGTCGCATCCGCTTTTCTTTCGACTGTCGCCCCTAAGTTCACGCAAGCTGGAGTCGAATTGCGCGGTTGCGCCGCGACGTGCGATTTGCTTGGAAATGCCGTGCCTGCGACAGAAGATGACTGGTATGCCGAATATCTTGCACCGGTGCTGGCCATTCGGATTGTCGATGATCTTGAACAGGCGATTGAGCACATTGCGCACTACGGCTCGGCGCATACCGATTGCATCATGACTGAAAATCACACCAGCGCTCAGCGATTTGTCAACGAAGTCGACTCAAGCTCGGTTATGGTCAATGCGTCCACCCGTTTCGCAGATGGGTTCGAATACGGCCTTGGCGCTGAAATTGGCATCAGCACGAACAAGCTGCATGCACGGGGACCGGTGGGACTTGAAGGACTCACGATCCAAAAATTCGTCGTTTATGGCGATGGCACCATCAGAAGTTAGAGGTGGGAGACTGGTTCGTTTGAGGCAAACTAGCGCGATTGCGCCGATTATTGAAAAATCGGCCCTGCATTGGCAGTTTAAGGCGAATCAGGTGTATAAGCATCAGGTTGCATGAACGCGCTTGGCTTATTCGGCGGCACATTCGACCCGATCCACTATGGGCATATTCGGCCCATTTTGGATGTCTGCCGCCAAACCGGAATCAACGAAGTTCGATATATCCCCAGCGCCCGCCCGGGCCATCGGCGCACCCCTCGTGCCCCTGCGCAGCATCGTCTAAACATGGTTGCTCTTGCGCTTGCCGACATTCCTCAGTTCGTCGCAGACGATTGTGAAATCCGCCGAGCTGGCAAGTCCTACATGGTGCCCACACTGCGGCAATTCCGCAGTCAGTTTCAATTTAGGCCGCTGTGTTTGATACTCGGCATGGATGCGTTTTCCCAAATTCATCGATGGCACTGGTGGGCAGAGGTGCTGCGCCTTGCCAACATCATTGTAGTGAGTCGTTTTGGTGAGACTAGTATGGTTGGCAGCGTTGCCAACCATGGGCTTAAGCTGAATGATGATCCGCATATTGTCCAAAGAAACGTCTGCGGCTCGATTTGCCGCATCGACGCTGCGCCGGTAGATGTCTCTTCGACGCGCTTGCGCAAGAAAATTGCTCAAGGTGACAAGGTGGACGGCCTGATACCGGCTGCTGTAGCGAGCTATGTCGCAAAACATAAACTTTATCGTTAAAAGGAGGCAGATCGCAATTGAACCCCAAAAAACTGCTGAAACAGGCTAAAGAATCGATCAACGATGCAAAAGGCGTGGATACGAAGGTCATCGATGTGCGGGAGATGACCGACATCACCGACTACATGATCATTGTCACCGGCACCTCGAGTCGCCACGTCCGCGCGATCTCAAAATCGGTGATTGACGCATTGCGAGATGAAGGCATTCGCCCGATCGGTATTGAGGGCGAACAGCATGGGCAGTGGGTACTTTTGGACTACAATGACCTGCTGGTGCATATCATGCTTCGGGAAACACGAGAATTCTATGACCTGGAAAGTCACTGGAGACCTTCGCTGCTCGATGCCTCGCAGACCAGCCTGGCTGGCGAAATCGCCTGATTTGCATTCAGATTGCTGATATTCTATCGGACGCGACGCGAATCGCGAGTGAGCAATTTTGCGACTTTATTTGGCTTCGAGTTCACCGCAGCGCATTCGTTTCCTGCACGACCTTCAAGTGCGGTTCGAGGCGGTTTCTCCAGATATTGACGAGCGACCTGAATCCAACGAGAAGCCTTCGGCATATGTGAGCAGACTCGCCCTGCAAAAAGCTTTGCGAGTTGCCGGCTCCGGCGCATGTGAGAAGAGCGCTGTCGTCGTAGGGGCGGATACCACAGTCGCACTGGATAACTTAGTGCTTGGAAAGCCGACAGACCGCAATGAGGCGTTTGAAATGATCAGTGCGCTATCAGGTCGCAGCCATAAGGTATATAGCGCAGTATCTGTGGTGTCGGATAAAGGCCGCGATGTTAAAATGCAGCACACAAATGTTCAATTCAAGACTTTGTCTAGCCAGAGCATCAACACGTATTTGGATTTGGGCGAGTATATCGGTCGTGCGGGCGCATATGCGATTCAAGGGGCGGCATCCCGATTTGTTTGCCGTCTCGATGGGAGCTACAGCACAGTGGTTGGAATGCCGATTGATCAGACCGTTGCGTTGCTTCGCGAGCATGGTGTCGCGGTACCTGAATCTGAACAAGCTGTTTCGCGGCGGTTCGGGATGAAGGCGGTCGAATGTAGCGATTGGAGCGGCTTTTTCTGGTATTGAGCGAGAAAGCGGCACCGGCGTTGATTTGGTCGCGACGGTGTCGGACAAGTTAAAAGCAAGCAACATCAATCGAGCAAGGA
This sequence comes from Arenicellales bacterium, assembly GCA_965214875.1. GTDB lineage: Bacteria > Pseudomonadota > Gammaproteobacteria > Arenicellales > JAJDZL01 > CBDAUN01. The sequence continues at coordinate 1,308,067 of OZ243980.1, forward strand.
CTTAGATCGTGTCAAATCCGGTGATCAAATGGTCTGTCAGGTTAGTATCGACCATAGCCGGACTAGCTGTCGTTTTGTCTATTCTGGCGGTTATCGTGTTGGCTAATATCGGCATCTTCGCCCCAACCATTGTCGCTTGGGTGAATGATGCGACCGACTACAACGTCGCTGCCAATCGCATTGATCTAGAGCTTTTCGCTGCTACTCCGACCTTGCGTATTGAACAACTGGAACTGACCCATGAGGGCGAGCAGGCGAATCTGTCTTTTGTCGCAGACCAAATCGAAGTTCAGCCAGTTCTGGATTCTATCCTTTCGGGTCAATTGCAGTTCGAGCGAATTCAAGTCTTGCGCCCGCGAATCAGCGGCAAGGTCATGACTGTCGAGGCTGATGGCCAAGAAGGAGAGCGAGACGATACGCCCGTGAGCGGTATCGCCGCACTGGCAAAAGTGCGACAAATGTCGGTTGAACAAGGCGAGCTCGATATCGCTTGGGAACTTGACGATTCGGTGATCGAGCTGCGAAGCTCGTTCGAGCTAAGCAGTTTCGAAAAGCCTGACGGAATTGGCATGATAGGATCAGCGAAAACCAAGCTGTACAGCGAGTCGACGCTCGATTTTCAGCTGGATGTCGTTGAGGGGCAAGACGGTCGCGCTTCGCAAGCCGATTTGCAGGTCGCTGTGACTGATTTTGACCTGGCTTGGCTGAAGTTTGCCAATATTCCTCGCTTGCCGCTGGGCCACGTTCGGACGGTTGTAAGTGCTGAAGTCGATGCGCAGTGGCTGAATGGCCAAATTATTTTTGCGAATTGGGACATCAATGCGCAAGATAGGGATCTTGCTGCCGGTCTGCCGGAGGGCGCCGCCGCGTCGATTGCGAGTTCTGGTGGATGGAGGCCGGATGGGTCAGGTGCTTTCCCAGGCTCAGGCTCTGTGGAGGCTGATTTGCGTTTGCAGGGTCTCGACTTTGTCGCCCTGATGCAGCATTTCAAAGAGTCGTTTCCAGAGAAGTTCCATCGCTACATGTCGAACAACCTGCATTCCATGTGGGTGCCGGAACTCAATGCCGCGATACAAATGTCCGATCTGAGCAAGCTTGAGCTTCTGGATATCAAAATGGATGGCACATTTTCGAATCTGCACTTCAACTATGGCAAGAACATGCCTCCAATCGAAAATGGGGCAGGCGAAGTGTCGATTCGCGGCACGCGATTCGAATCGAAACTGCTCGAAGGCACCGTTGCAGGCCTGGTTGCACGTGATGTGAACGCAGTGGTTGAAAATGTGCTGGAACCGGAGCCGGATCTTTTTTTGTCAGGAAATATGGTTGTTCCGATTCCGAAAGCGCTGGAGCTATTCGGGTCTGAGGGAAGTGCGCGTCCGGGAAAATTGCGCCTCGTGGCAAGCGGGGAAGGCGAGGTTCTTGCATCTGCCGACTTTGTTGTGCCGATGCGCAAAGCGCGAACGTTTACCATGAGTGGAAGCATGGACCTTAATGGAGCAACCGCCGTGCTCGAAAACGGAGCTACTCTTTCCGATCTTCAAGGTGTTGTGGAGTTTGGTCGTTATGGCCTGCTTGGCGGCAGCGTTGCCGCCATGGCGTTTGGGGGACGTTCAGAGGCGGTCTTCACCGGCGCCGCTGAAAAGGACGATTGGGAGATCGTGGGTTCGGTTTCCGGGACCGCGAAGCCCGAGACCATGAGCAGGGTTCTTGGACCTGCGTTGCCTGACTACTTGCGCGGCACGATGGCTTATCGGAGTAGCTATGAGGTGCGCAAAGACGAAAGCGACATCCTGATTTCCTCAGAACTTGCGGGAGTTGAGGTGTCGCTTCCGGCGCCAATCAAAAAGGCGGCTGATGCTCAGTTGCCGGTCCGCATCGAGATTCGGAATCGAGGGCGCGAGTATCGCGAAATAGATATCGACATAGAAGGTTTGCTCAGCAGCTCGGCCCGCATGTCAAAGGCTTCTGGCAAGTGGAGCCTCGTTAGCGCAACGGCGGGGGTCGGAGTGGAAAAGCCGGAGCATCCGGCCGATGGGGTTAGCGCTTCAATCGCAACCCAGGAACTCGATTTGCAAGGATGGTCGGAATTGACCAGTGCCGGCGCTGAGCGAGAAGATGCGATGGCGCTATCGAGCCTTCAAGCCATTGATGTTGCCGCCGGCACCATGGTATTGCCGCGGCAGCGACGAGTCGATAACGTCAAAGCGAATTTTTTGCGTACAGTCGAAGGCTGGCAAATGGAACTGGAAAGCGAAGATTTGCAGGGCGTATTTGATTATCGAACTAACGCGAGTCTTGAGGAGCCGCCAGAGCTAATCATCAGCATGTCGAAGTGCCGCCTTCCGCAATCGGGCGATGAGATTACGCGTTCTCCGGTTGATCCAACAACCATTCCGACCATTATTTTCTCATGCGATGATACGAAGTACGGAAAGTACAAGCTGGGAAAAGCAAGATTTCGGGGCGTGCCGGTCGAGACCGGCTGGAAAATCGAAAATGCCCGGTTTGAATCAGAGCCCCTTTCCATCAATGCGACCGGTATCTGGGAATTGATTGAAGGCGAGCAGAGAACCCGGCTGGACCTCGACATGACATCCAGCGACTTCGGACTGGCGATGGAAGATCTTGGCTATGAGAATTTCGCGGTTGATGGAACAGCCAAACTCACGGCCGCACTGAACTGGAACGATGCCTTGACGAACTGGTCGCCTGGAGGGATCTCCGGCGAGGCTAGTTTCAGAGCCGATGACGGGGTCATACTGGACTTTGACTCTGCCGGCGCGAAATTGCTTTCGCTGCTTGATTTCGGCAGTCTGAGGCGCCGATTGTCGTTGGATTTTCGCGATACGTTCCAGAAAGGCTTCGAGTTCGAGAAGATCAGAGGCTCGACTACCTTGGATTCAGGCATTGTCAAAGTCGAAGGCTTAACGGTAGAGGGGTCCGGAGCGGACATGGCGATTGCGGGAACATCCGACTGGGGGAAAGAAACCCATGATTTGACAGTGCTGGTCGAACCGCAGATTTCATCCGCTGTGCCGACGCTGGTCACCACGATTGCCGGACTCCCTGCGGGAATTCTGGCCTACTTGCTGCAAAAGCGCTCGTCAAAGGATGAAAAGATCTTGCGGGCGGTAACTTTGACTGAGTATCGCGTCACAGGTCCTTGGAGCGATGCAAAAGTCGAGCTAGTTAAAGCGAACGCAGCACAGTAGCGTAGAGCCATGAGAGGCCGTCTTAGTGCCATAGCTTGCGTCTTGATGCTTGTTCAAGCATCCGTTGCCGCGGACTTTGAAGCGAGGCTGTTTCGATACGAGTGGCAGCAGCCGGTATCGATTGAAGCGGTGCTAAGCATCCCCCAATTGCGTCGTGCGGTCAACGAATTCGGCTTGTTCGCCGATGCGAAACTGATTATTCGCTACCCCGGCGGCGATGCGGGCAATGACTGGGCCATCGAGGTTCGGGATACGCTGATTGGATTGGGCATCAAGTCTGCCGATATTGCAATAGAACCCGCATCAGGAGAGCCGGATTCGCTTCAAATACTGGTTGTCGACTCGAGACAATCCCCTTGACACGTGTTGCCGCGATTCAACTCAATGCCAGCGACGATCAGGCGCAGAATCTGAGAAAGACAGCCAAGCTGGTCGCCGAAGCGAAGCGTGAGGGTGCTGTCATTTGCGTTCTGCCTGAGTGCTTTGCGCTGATGCCTCGCGACGATGCGCAGCGCAAGCAAGCCGGCGAGCATCGGCAAGGAGGCGGCTTGGTCGAGAGTGCGCTTAGCCGAATGGCGAGCCAATTTTCGATGTGGATCATATCGGCAGGAATCTACACAACTGCCGATAGGGAAGGTCTGGTGCGCAACAGCAGTTTTGTACATGATAGCCAGGGCAAGCAGATTGCACGCTACGACAAGATTCATCGCTTTGATGTGGCTTTGCCTGATGGTGAGCAATATTCGGAATCGCGCTATACCGAGCCCGGCGATAGGCTTGAGGTGGTAGATACGCCTGCCGGGGCTGTAGGGCTTTCGATTTGCTACGATGTGCGGTTTCCGCAGCTATATCGGCGGCTTTGCGAGAGCGGCGCTACTTGGCTGGTGGTACCTTCTGCTTTTTCGAGGACAACCGGCCATGCTCACTGGGAGGTGCTTTTGCGGGCGAGAGCGATTGAGAATGTCGCCTATGTTGTGGCTCCTGCGCTGCATGGCGAACACCCGGGCGGACGCCAGACCTACGGACATTCGATGATTGTCGATCCGTGGGGGACCGTGGTTGCAGTGCAAGCGCACGGAGATGGAGTTGTAGTATGGGATCTGGATGCGGAGCGCATCGAATCTCTTCGCGCATCATTCCCTGGCTGCTTGCGTCAAGCTTGTCTACGGCAATCGGATGGCTGAGGCGGCGGATTTTCGAAGTCGGGCAAACCGGGGCGGGTTCGGTTATATTAACGTCCGCGCTTCGCCTCGGAGCGGCCGCTGATGGCTGGGGCTGATGCGGCTCTTGCTCCGAGAGGCGCGGAGAATCGAAAGAAGTTGCCACGCGTATGAATGATTTGAATCGGCCAGGCGGAGGCGGTCGCCATGTGGTGCTCGCGATCGACAGCATGAACGGCGGAGGGGCGGAACGGGTTTGTCTCGGGCTGGTCGCCCATCTGTTGCAAGGCTTCCATGTTGTCGATTTGCTGCTATGCCAGTTCCGCGGCCCGTTGCTTGCGGAGATTCCTGCCGGCGCGAACCTGTTCGCGTTTGGGAGCGGTTATGGCGACTGGCCATGCTCTGTGGCGGATGATCAAATTGTTCAACTAGGTACCCCCCCCCCTCGCGATTCGGCCGCCTCGTGGCCGGTAATCCTTAGACACATTGTCCCTCTTTGGCCGTATTGGCCGAGGAAGATTCCGCGCAAGGGCTATGTGCGCGTGCGGCGCAGCTTCGCCTTTGCGGAGTATTTCCTGCTCAGAAAGCCCGACGTGGGCTTGAGCTTTTCATCGGAAGCGTACTACCACCTTTTGGCAGGCATGCGGATCAGCGGCGTTTCGGTGCCGGTGGTCGCTTCGATCCGCAACTCGATCGCCAAGTCGAGCGGCTTCAATCGGCATCGCATCTACAAAAAGCTGCTGGGGCATTCGCGACGGGTGCATGCGAATTCGGTCAGCCTCAAGGACGAGGTGTCTTCGCTGGGGGTTGTCGAGGATGGCAGGATTGTCACGATCTACAACCCGTCGTGCCGCGAGGAGATCGGCGAGCTGGCCAAGGCTTCGCCCGAGCATGCCTGGCTGTCTGCGAAAGGGGATTCGGCCGACAGGGTGGTCTTGGCGGTCGGTCGGCTGGCCAGGCAGAAAAATCACGGGCTTTTGATCGACGCTTTTGCCGACATCGCGTCGGATGAGCGGCTGAAGCTGGTCATTCTCGGCGAGGGCGGCGAGCGCAAGCAGCTGGAGCGCCATGTCCGGTCGCTGGGCCTGTGCGGCCGCGTCGATCTAGCGGGCTGGAAGCGCAATCCCTACGCGTACATGAGTCGCTGCGAGGTGTTCGTGCTGTGCTCAGACTACGAGGGTTTGCCCAATGTGCTGATCGAGGCGCTGGCGTGCGGGTGCGCGATTGTGTCGACCGACTGCCGCCATGGGCCGGGCGAGATCTTGGAAGGCGGGCGCTGGGGCAGGCTTGTGCCCGTCGGCGACCGGCAGGCGCTGGCTTCGGCGATCGCGCAGTCGCTGGGTGTCAAGCCGGATGGCGATAGCTTGAGGCGCAGGGCATCGGACTTTCGCCCCGAGAAGATGCTGCCTCAGTATGAGCGGCTGATGGCCGGTGCCATGGCGGAGCCTGAGTTTACCGCGGGCGGGTGCTGATGAGACGGCCGATCATTGAAGCGAAGTGCGTTATGAAAAACGCGAATACATTTATTGGCGCCTTTAGTTCACGGTCTGCAAACTCGTTGCCATTAGATTTCTAAACAGATTACAGAAACTGATGCATATCCCTGTTTACGTTATTAATCTTGATCGTCGTCCAGACCGTTGGTTAAAGATGCGAGGTCAATTGAAGGATATTGGTTTAGCTTATGAAAGAATCGCTGCATTTGATTGGAGAAATGCTGCAATGCCGGTTTATTCGAAACAGCATCATCTTCGTTTTTTTGGAAATGTTCAAAAAACAGTTGAGGGGGGGGGGTAAGTCCTTTAGCTTGGGAGCACAAGCCTGTACTCACAGTCATTACTCCGCACTAGAGCGTTTCAGAAAGAGTAAACGCTTCGCATGCTTAATTCTTGAAGATGACGTTGAATTGTCTCCGTCTATTGTCAACATGTTAAATGAAAGCTCTTGGAGTTATCCAGGTCACGGAGTAATTAGTTTAGAGGTTACATGGCCCGGTTCATACATGCAAGGACTACCGGTTGGCCGAACAAGTTGCGGAAGAGAAATTAGCGAATCTTTAGGTGGCATTGGTGGTAGTGGAGCGTATCTTGTATCTCAGGATGGTGCGTCAATTATCTTGAAATCGAAGTCAAAGCTGGCCATGCCAATGGACCGGTTGCTCTATGAGGTTCGAAGTTCGCCAACCGCACGGCGTTTGGCACCACTTCAAGTTAACCCTGGTTTCGCTCGCCAAATTGTCACTGATAAAGATTCAGACATTGCCCCTACAGTAAAGTCTCCGGATTTCGCGCGTTTTTATCGGAAACGGCTTTCAAATCGCATTACGCGAATTCCATATCAAATTAGGTGTTTGCGAATGAAGATGCTGGGAGAGACACAAAGGGTGCGGCTTTTTTTCCAATATTGACGTTTCGTCGATCTATCGCAAATAGATTTCAGTCTGTTATTCACATCCTACTCCCCAAGCTAGCTTGTTCAAAATATGTTTGATCCAACAGCAATGTGCTATGAGGGGTTCCAGGCGGCCAAAGCCAAAAGACGACAATAAATGATCGACGAGAACAACAAAATCATCTCCGGCTCGACAAAATGTCGTGTTTGCATAGTTATCACTTCAATGACGGGGGGGGGTGCAGAATACATGACTCTTGAGATCATAAAGTACTTGTTGCAAAAACGCTACGATGTGGACTTAGTGATTCGCGAGTTTTTTGGACCGCTACTCGAACATATCCCTGCAAGGACCAACCTTGTTGTGGTTGATCGAAATTACGCCAAAAGAAAATCACGATGGCAGTGCTCCGTACCTCCCGAAAACTTCTATATCGCACGCTCAACCGGCAAAATCAAGATTTTTCGCCATTTGCGCTATCTTGTTCCAAACTGGCCCCTCGGAATGAAAGTGCTTCCACGAAGGGCAAATCGATACGTAGTTTATGCATGCGATATCGCCGATTATCTTGAAGATATGCGTCCGAAAATAGCGATGTCGATTTTGCCAAACGATTTTCTTTGCCTATATTTGGGTTTGTCGATTAGTCGGATTCCTGCGGTATTGATATGTTCGATAAGAAACAATATCTATCCTAGCTCTTTGGAACATAACCGAAAAAGAGCTTGCCAAATATTCACAAAAATTCTATGCAAAGCAGATCATGTACATACTGTTTCAGAAGGAATAAAGTCTGCGATTATTGCAGGAAACCTATGCCCGAGCAGCAGAGTTACAACAATCTACAACCCTGCCAAGCGTACAAATATTGAAACACTAGCAGAAGAAAAAACTAATCACCAATGGGTAGAAAAAAAAGTCGATCTTAATTTGAGAATAGTCCTCGCGGTGGGCAACTTAAGAAAAGCAAAGAACCACAAGTTGCTGGTCAACGCTTTCGTAGGAGTTCATGCAAAATTTGAAAACGCAAAATTAATTATTTTGGGTGAGGGAGGCGAGCGCGAGAATCTAGAAAGACAAGTTGACTCATTGGATATGTCAGACCATATTTCTCTCCCGGGCTGGACTGCGAATCCATTTGTGTATATGAAACATTGCGATGTCTTTGTTTTGTCATCTGACTACGAAGGATTTGGCAACGTGCTGGTCGAAGCACTGCTATGCGGTTGCAATATCGTGTCTACCGATTGCCCACATGGGCCGAGAGAAATTTTGGACAACGAAAAATATGGAAGACTTATCCCCGTATATGACCAGAACGCGATGACCAAAGCTATTAATGATGCGTTGAACGAAACTCCACCGGTCTCCTTGCTCCAAAGACGTGCCGAGTCGTTTGGTATTTCGAAGATTGGACTACAGTTTGAAAAGCTTTTCGCAGGTGCATTAGCGGACTATCGTTCGAAAATTTGAAATAAGAATAACCCCAATCATATTCGTGTGGTTTAGGTGAAAGTTCAACCAATGTCAATGGACCCATATACTGTTGCAATTACCTCCTGTGGGCGATTTGATCTACTGATCCAAACTTTGGAGTCACTGTTGCCTCGCCTGGAAGGAAACGTTAAAAAAATAGTGATTATCGAAGATTGTGGTAATACAGTGCCGCAAAAAGTCATTGAAAAAATTCGATTGTTGACAAATTTCGAATTGATTACAAACCCAACTCGAATCGGACAACTCCGATCTATCGATAAGCTTTATTCACGAATAGAAACTGATTGGCTATTCCATTGCGAAGACGATTGGGAGTTTTTTTCCACCGGTTTCATATCCGATTCTTTCGACATTATGCGTCAATTTGACAGCTGTTCAAAAGTTGGAATACGTGGTGTTTACAAATCATCTACCAAGCAAAAATTCATGCCGAAACTCAAAACTGACAAGGGAATAGCATATTACGTTGGTAGCGCAAACTATCCGTATTCAGGCTTTAACTTTAACCCTGGTTTATCAAGAATGCGGGACTATAGAATTGTCGGGCCATATTCAAATCTAGTCGCTAGGTCAAGTCGGCATCACAGTGGTGAGAAAATCGTTTCGTATGCCTATCTTGAACTCGGTTACCGAACAATTACGCTAGAGAAACCCTATATCCAGCACATAGGTGGCGGCATTAGGAAGACCAAATATCTCGCGCGAGCAACTGTGCCAGAGAGAGTTAAGTATTCATTCGCAAAGAGGGTGGTGCCGATGATATGGAAAATCAACAAATTCAATGATCCTATGTCAAAGGTTCGTCGCCGATTTAACCAGGTGCGTCCAACCATGCAAAATTGGCAAACTTGGGAATGAGCGCTTTAGTTCATGATTTGCAAAAAAGTCAAAACTGAAAAGGCCACCAAAAATGGTACAAATTCCTGTTTACGTTATTAATCTTGATCGTCGTCCAGACCGTTGGAGTTCGGTATCCACTGATCTCGATGTTTTAGGCATTCAATATCAGCGCGTGTCAGCTATTGATGCCGAAGAGCTAGCTCGCAAAAGTGCTAATGTTGGAATAGAACAAAGGCGATTATCGTCAAGCTTGATCAGCATGGGCTGTTCAGCATCTGCTCTCAGTCACTTTAAAGCTATGAAGCAGTTCACTCAATCCAATCATCAATTTGCACTGATACTGGAAGATGATGTTCAACTTGCTAGTGATTTGCCTGAGTTGCTCAAATCCTATGATTGGTTTCCAAAATCTCACGCGGTTGTGAATCTTGAAGTAAATACGGAGACAGCTTACTTGCTGGGCCAACCCGTTAGCAGAACATCAAGCGGTCGTGAATTGCGTGAAATGTTTCGATTTCAGTATGGAGGAGGTGCAGCCGCATATTTTATTTCTCGAGAAGGGGCACTAATCGCGCAAAAAGAAGGCGGAAATCTGGAATTACAAATTTCGCACCGTTTATTCGACATGTCATACTCAAAAACTTCGCGCCGATTGCGTCCGATCCAGGTCGTTCCCGCAATGGCACGTCAAAAACGCTTAAATGGGGGGGGCAAGTCCGATATTGCTCATTGGGAAAATCCGAAGTTATGGAAAATAAAGCAAAAGACTGCATTAAATCGAATTAGGCGTTTTCCCTTTCGTTTAAAGCTAATAGGTCTCAGGATAACGGGCAAAGCGAAGAAAATCCATCTTGGTTTTGTTGATCAATTGTAGCCTTTGTTCTGTATAGGAGAATTGTCAATGGAGCCAACCGGGCATGCTAGAGCAAATTCCGATGATAAACGGGTAAAAAAACATCTTTCGTTTGTAGTTGCTTCAATGGCTGGAGGAGGGGCGGAGCGTTCAACCATTGAATTGGTCAAGTATCTAGCGATATTGAACTACAAAGTTGATCTAGTAATTCGGAATTTCACAGGTCCATTACTTCAAGAGCTTCCGAACAACGTGCATATTGTTGTCACAGATAAGTATTTTGCTTCACGCAAGTTTGAATGGGCATGCTCTATACCCAGTGAAAGAATAATGTGGGTATGCAAGTCAGATTCTGTTAAGTTTCTCGATTTCACACGCCACGTTATACTTTGCTGGCCACTAGGATTGAGAGTGATACCAAGAGCTTCTAATCGATACGTGACTAGCTCTTATTCCTTATCCGAGTATTTTGCGACCAGTAAACCTGACATTGTTGTGGCGACTCTGGCAAACGATTTTTTTTGTTCAATTGTTGGCCTGCGTATAGCACAGATTAATACGATAGTAGTTTGTTCGATTCATGGTACATTAGCCTATCGTCGCAATACTCTTAAACGTTTGAGAGCTTATCAAATCTATAAACGTCTATTGGGAAAGGCGGATTGGGTGCACACCGTATCCGAGGGTTCAAGGATTGAGCTGGTCACACATGAATTATGTTCAAAATATAAAGCATCTACAATCTATAACGCAGTTGCTCGCCCCGAGATCAAAAAACTTTCTGTGCAGATTTCAAACCATGAATGGGTTGACCGGAGTGTAAGGGGGGGGGGGGTAGATAAATTAGTACTTGCTGTAGGTAGCCTAACGCGGGTTAAAAATCACAATTTGTTAGTGGATGCATTTGCTGCTGTTGCTCAGACGACAAATGCAAAGTTGATAATTCTGGGTGAAGGTGAGGAGAGGGAAAAAATCGAACATCAGGTGCATGATTTGAAGATCGGAGATCTTGTTTCTTTGCCTGGATGGGTCGCAAATCCTTTCCCTTTCATGCGAAGATGCGATGTGTTCGTGCTTTCGTCATTAAGTGAAGGACTTCCGAATGTTCTGATTGAAGCACTTTTTTGTGGTTGTAGCATAGTGTCCACAGATTGCCCGTATGGCCCACGAGAAATTTTGGAAAACGGGAAATATGGAACTCTTGTGCCCAGCGACGATGAAGGTACTTTAGCCGAAGCGATTCGACAAATGCTGGAGCAACCTCTTCCTGAGAGTCTCCAAAAGCAAAGAGCTGCTAGATTCACCATGAATAGAATAGGGCCGGAGTATGTGAATTTGTTCGAAAGTCTATATGAACAACGTAAATTTAGTGAAATCTCGTGAATAAGGCAGAGCATTTGGTTGTCTCTTGGGTCGCAAAAAAAATTCAAGCAGATTTAGCACTTGATGTCGTTCCAGCTCGAACAAAGAACTTTTTGAAAATGCAGCATAGGATTTTGTATCGCAGTGTGAATAAATACCTGAAAAAGCGAAGTCATGCTCCCTGTGATGCTGAGCTTTGGGAAATGATTTCGGAATTACATCAAAATTATGTATCTTGGAGATGGGGTAGATTTGGAGAACGGTTAAATTTATGTAAACCGTTGACCTTGGCAGAAAAAATTGAGTGGTTAAAACTCAATGATCACCGAAGTTTTTACATCAGGTTGACCGATAAATTATCGGTGAGAAGTTATGTTCTGGAAATGACAGGCCAAGTTGCATTGCTGAATAAGCTAATTGGCGTTTACGATAGTACAAAAGATATACCAATTGAATCACTTCCAGAAAAGTTTGTAATTAAAACCAATCGATGGGGTGGCGGAGATGTTCTGATTGTCAAGAATCGCAAATTCGCCACAAAGGAAAGGCTGGTAAGCATTGAAAAACATCTTTGTAATCAGTTTTCTTCCAAAAAAGCTGAATGGCCGTACTGGCATATTGAACCTAGGGTTTTGGTTGAAGAATACATTGAAGATCAATTTAATCAGCTGATTGATTACAAAGTATTTTGTTTCAATGGTCGACCAAAGTTTGTGATGGTTTGCAAGGATGGATTCACCATGCATAAGAGGCTTTACTTTGACCTGGATTGGAAATTGATGCCATTTTCCGATGCAAAGTATCCAAAAATAGATGACCAAGGAAAAGGGGATTTTCCACGACCTGAGTCTCTTGACAATATGATTCGACATGCCGAGCAGCTAAGTCAAGGTTGCCCGTTTGTTCGAGTGGATTTCTACGATCTATTTGGCGTATGCAGATTCGGGGAAATGACGTTTTACCCACAAAGCGGCATAGGATGCCGGTTTGTTCCGATTGAATGGAATGCATTGGTTGGTCGAATGTTAACGATGCCAAAACCTTATAGAAATCCAAGATACGCATACGGAGTAAAAATGTAGAACTTGCAATATCTCTATCTAATGCAAAACGGAGCAAAATCGCCCAAGTAATTTTCTTGTAAAAACTCAACAGGGCTTAATTTTTGTATATCTTCTATTTCGGATCAGATGAGTTTCCTATGATTTGTAAAGTTAATATTTGGCGGCAAGGTTTGAGAGACATTGTCAAAAGTAGTGTTTGATGGGGGTTGAAAAAAAGCGGCGTATCTGGTCTGACGGTAGATTCGAAAAAAATCTGCAACAACCAGAGAGGTACGCCACTAATGAGCAAGAACAGCCCTGTTTCGCTTGAAGCGCACGACAAGTTCTCCGATCCGCCGGCCGAGATTGCGCGCGGCGGATGCTGGCGCTGGAGGCCGAGTCGGGCGAGCTGCTCGCCCGCTGCGACGGGGTCGAAAGGCCGGACGGCCGCAAGGCGGCGGTTCGAAGCGGCTGCCAGCCGCGGCGCGAGATACTTCACCGGCGCGGGGCCGGTGTCGGTGCGAATCCCCAAGACCCGCTCCTGCCCCGGCGAGCCGGCGGCGTTCCGGTCCGCGCCGGTTCCGCCGCAGGTCCGCAAGGCCGCGAGCGTCGAGGCGTTCGTGCCGTGGCTGCATCTTAAGGGCGCGTCCAGCGGCGAGATGGCCGAGACCCTTCAGGTTCTGCCGGGGCCCGAGGCGCGGGGATTCTCGGCCTAGTGCGTGTCGCGCCCGGCGGAGCAGTGGAACGGGGAAATGGAGCAATGGTGCCGAGAGTACCTGTCCGACCGCCGCTCGCCGCTGGGCGCATATCCGGGCAGGGATCTGATGCGGGCTTCGGACCGAGGATGTCAAGCTGTGCGCCCTAGTGTCGGTCGGCGACGGGGCGCCGGGATTCTGGGCCGCGCCGGACCAGGCGTATCCGCACACCCGCCACCGGCGCTGCCGGCTGCGCAAGACGGGCAGCATCCTGAACGTCCTGCCCGAAAGCGTCCAGCCCCGAGCCAAGCAGGCGCTGCAGCAGATCTGGATGGCTTAAGACCCGGGATGATGCCGAGGCCGCGTTCAAGAGCTTTGTCGACGCCTGCGGCGAGAAGCAACCGAAGGCCGCCGAGAAGCTGCCGGAGGACCGCGACGAGCTGATGGCGTTGTGCGGCTTTCCGGCCGCCCGCTGGCAGAGCATCCGCACGACCAATTCGATCGAGTCGACGCTATCGACGATCCGGCACCGCACGAAGCACTCGAGGGGATGTCTGAGCCGCCGGCGCCTGAGCGGATTTAGAAAGCTTGGAAAGGTGTGGAAGGGATGCAATTCAAAGACGGAATCGAAGCGGAGCACCCGAACGACCAGATGGCCGCTTGAATGCCGCCCGCCCGCCAAGCACTACTTTTGACAATGTCTCTTAAATTGGTGAATTGCCTCATTGACTACAGTCGCTCCAATTGATCAATATTTTGAATTCATCAATATTTATTGGTAATAAGCCGTTTTTATGCTATATATTGAATACGCATGCTGAGTAATATAACCCCTAAATCATGACTAGCAGTCAAAAACGAAAGCAACGACTAAAGCCTCTTCTTGATGCTGTCCCACCGGGATTCATGGTAGACACGGCTTGGCTGATCAACCAGGGAATTGATCCAAAATCCATCCATAATTACATCAAAAGCGGTTGGCTTGAGCGTGTTGTTTGGGGTGTCTACAGGCGCCCTTTGCCCAATGCGCCGCCAAACGATTCTGTTGCATCTTGGGAGATTCCTTTGCTCTCGTTGCAGTGGGTAATGAACTGCGATGTCCATTTGGGCGGAGAAAACGCACTTGACTATGCTGGCTTCGCACATCACCTAAATTTGGGAGAAGAGCGGCAAGTTCATTTCTATGGCTATGCGCCATCGTGGGTGAAGCGATTGCCGATGCAAACCGAAGTTGTCGTGCATCGTCGCGCCCTCTTCGGCTCCCACCATGCTGGAATTTTTGACTCTGAACGTGAGGTTGAACGAGTCAGTCATTCGATAAGAGTGTGGCGTTGGCCTGTAAGAACCTCGACTCCGGAACGAGCCATCCTTGAAGCTTTGGACGAATTGCCGAATAACGCCAGTTTCACGAACCTGGACTACATTTTTGAAGGACTTGCGGCATTGCGCCCGAATCTGCTCATGATGTTGCTTGAACTTTGTCGTAGCGTCAAAGTGCGTCGGCTTTTTTTTGTTTACGCTGATAGGCACAATCACCCATGGCGCAAACATTTGGACACATCGAAGATAGACTTCGGGTCAGGTCCTCGCGCCCTGGTACCTGGTGGCACATTCCATTCAAAATACCAAATATCTTTACCGGGTAAATTGGTTTTCTCGGACGATATGAGGCAGGCGATCGATGCGTGAGCACTATGTTGAACAGACGCGACTATTGATGAGCATTATTCCTGAAATTGCGACAATCAATGCCTTCGCACTTAAGGGAGGCACTGCCATTAACCTGTTCTACAGAGATATGCCACGAATTTCTGTCGATATTGATTTGGCTTATCTGCCGATGGGCGACCGCGCCAACGCGTTAAAAGCAATCAACGAAATTTTTGATCGCATTATTCATGCGATCAAAAGTACCGACTTTAGATTGCAAATTCAACGTGCTGCAGTTGCAAGCAATGCCGAGACTCGCGTCTTGGTCAATAACGGCAAAGTGCAAGTGAAAATAGAAACCTCCCCGGTAATGCGCGGCACCGTCTGTCCTCCAAGAATCATGAATACATCAGGTTCCGTAGCTGACATGTTCGGCCACATCGAAATGAACGTTGTGGCATTCGAAGATCTATATGGGGGCAAGTTGCACGCGGCACTTGATCGCCAGCATCCACGTGGTTTTTTTGATATCAAGGTTTTGTATGAAAATGAAGGCATCACGGATGAGCTGTTCCACGTTTTTCTTGTCTATGTTGCAAGTTCTAGGCGACCAATGCACGAATTGCTCAAGCCTGGCGATGTGGTCATGGATAAACAGTATTTCATGGAATTCTCAGGTATGACCAACGTGAAAGTAAATGTGAACTCTCTCATCGAAACCCGTCGCAAACTGCACATTGATATCGAAAATCGGCTTACCGGTCATGTTGCCGATTTTCTTCTTTCTGTCCATAATGCCAAGCCAAATTTCAAATTAATTGATCATGGCAAGGCTTTAGATCTTCCCGCAGTGCAATGGAAACTGTTGAACTTGCGGAAACTAAAATCACAAAATCCCAGAAAACACGCACTACAACGCGAAGCGCTCGAAAACATATTTCATTGACAACAAGCCGATTTGTCCAATAGATAAAGAGGTGAACTTGAAATTTCAAACTGAAGTAACTTCATCCCTATTCCGTGCTGGTCTGCGAGCTATTCCCGGAATTCCATGCAATCCACCATATTCAATACCGATTTATAGGTGTTGTTGAAAATTCCGATTTACCCTGATTTTATCATTGTCTTTCTCCGAGTTTACGATGCATCATATAGTACAGTTTTTCCTATTGAACTTAACTCTATAAAATATTATAGTATATATATCCTTAGGATATATATACTATAATAGAATACTATTATCCTAAGGATAATAGTATTCGTTATATTTCGTTAACTAACTTGATTGAACGCCGATGAGCCGAACGAGATTGCTTTTGGAAAACAGGTTGAGGGAGCGGAGACAAGCCGTCATTACGCCCTATGAGCTTTTTCGAATGATCCAAGACATGTATCCTGATCCAAGCGTGCCCCAGTATTTCAGGGTCTACAGGTCTCTGCTTCAAGCCAGGGTAATTGACGAGGGGGGTGACTATAACGGGCGGGTCATGCGTGTTCTTGTCGCGCACGACCAACCGCTCGAAGACATCGTGTGCCTGGCCGATCCGTTGTGCCATGTTTCACACCTGTCCGCCATGCAGTGGTGGGGACTGACGGATCGTGCTCCTCAAGAGGTGATTTTCACTAGAGCCAATGCATTGGAGTCAAGGATGCGATTAATGGAAATGATGGAAGATGACCCTCGACCGCTACCCCCGAAATACCTCCAACTACGAAGAATCAAACACCCTGATTCGATTCGAGGTCATCCCATCCGCATGATCGACAGCAAACCGGTTGGAAATTCCGTTGTCGTGCAGGGGCGCCAGATGCGCCTTGCCACTATCGGGCAAACGTTTCTCGACATGCTCAGGAGGCAGGATCTTTGCGGCGGCATGCGGCATGTCCTGGAAATCTATGAGGAGTACGCTGGCCAGTGGGTCGAGGAAATCGTCGCCGCGGTTGACGGATTTCCAAAAAAGATTGTCAAGTGCCGTGCGGGATATATCCTCTCGGAACGACTGAAGATTCATCATGAAAAAATAGAAGCCTGGAAGTTCTCGGCTCCGCAACGGGGCGGGAGCTGCAAGCTGGATCCATCGAAGGATTATGCTTCGCGCTACTCTGAACCGTGGCAGCTGTCCCTGAATGTCTGATTCAGGGGCAGCCGTCGATATTGTCCGGTGGGTTCGTGATGCGGCCGGAACGACCCGGCGGCAGCGTGAGATCACCCAGATCATTCTCCATGCAATCGCAATAACCTCTTCATTACGCGAGGTGCTATACCTCAAGGGAGGGGTGTTCATGGGACTTGTATACGACAGTGTGCGCCTCAGTGCAGATGTCGATTTTTCCGTTGCGGACACGGTGGAACCCGATAAATCGATAGGAAATATATTACGGGAGGCGCTTGATCCAGCCCTGCTGCGTGCGGCATCGGAGTGTGGGCATCCTCAAACTGTCCTGCAGGTCCAGAGCGTGAAGGAGATGCCGGGAAACCGTTTTCTGGAAGCGATTTCCCCAGCATTGAAAATCAAGATCGGCTATGCCGACCGGGGCACAAGGCAACATGAAAAACTGCTGGAGGGCAAGGCCCGTTCCGTCATAGCCATGGATATCTCATTCAACGAAACTATAGAAGAAATCCAGATTCTCCAAATATCGGATGAGAACACCGTGCTGGCCTACTCCCTGATCGACATGATTGCAGAGAAGTGCAGGGCATTGCTGCAACAGTCCTCGCGCGACCGGTACAGGAAACAGGATGTCTACGATCTCGATATCCTGATCCGGGATCCGGACTTGGATGACCTGGCACTTAGCAAGGTGCTTAAAATGCTCGTCGCAAAGTGCAAATCGCGGGCCATTAATCCCGGTTCCGATTCTATGGATAATCCTGAGGTCAGACGGCGCGCGCGTGCCGACTGGAACACGATCGAGCTTGAAACCGGGAATCTGCCGGATTTCGATGAGTGTTTCGAGCGCGTGAGAATGTTCTACCGCAAACTTCCTTGGCCAGAAAATTGATGACACCATCCATTTCCACAAATATAAGCTTGCAGCCCTCTCAAACAAAGATTGAAGGTTTGCTTCTTGAAGCGAATGGAGCACCTGACAAGGCAGTCAATGCAGCAATCAAAAATTTTGAAATTGCGACAATCAATGCCTAAGGGATGCACTGCCATTAATCTGTTCTACAGAGATACGCCACGAATCTCTGTCGATATTGATTTGGCTTATCTGCCGATGGGCGACCGCGCCAACGCGTTAAAAGCAATCAACGAAATTTTTGATCGCATTATTCATGCGATCAAAAGTAACGACTCTCGATTGCAAATTCAACGTGCTGCAGTTGCAAGCAATGCCAAGACTCGTGTCTTGGTCAATAACGGCAAAGTGCAAGTGAAAATAGAAACCTCCCCGGTAATGCGCGGTGCCGTCTGTCCTCCAAGAATCATGAATACATCAGGTTCCGTAGCTGACATGTTTGGCCACATCGAAATGAACGTTGTGGCATTCGAAGGTCTGTATGGGGGCAAGTTGCACACGGCACTTGATCGTCAGCATCCACTGGATTTATTTTTGAAAATGAGCAAGTTCCAAAGTTCAATGAGGCGGTAAAACTCTGCGAGGCATTGCATGGAGGCATCCCGCAATTGGCAATCATCGGATGGGACATCGCAATCGATGCAAACGAACGGGTAAAGATCCTTGAGTGGAATACGGGACACTGTGACATCAAGTTTTCCGAGGCGATGACAGGACCATGTTTTAGAGGCTTATGTTGGGAGAGATTCGCGAGATCGTAGAAATTCGCGATTTTCTGTTAGTCAAAGAGCAATCAGGTATTTAGGTCGTGCAGTTCCCACAGGCTTTGAATGCTTGCCGCCTGGCAGTTTCACATGTATTGAACCCGTACAGAAAATCGCATCCGTGGTGCAAAAACGGGTAAAATCGCGTTTCGACTGGATCAGGAAGTCAATGTGGTCAGAAAATTCGGCTGCTTGTGACGCGCCCTTGCGCGACTGGAAGCCCGAGTCGGTCGAAGAAAGTCTCGAATCTCAATTAAAATCAGGTGTTGCAATGGCGAACGGTTCTGCTGCGGCGGAGGAAATCTGGGAGCTCATAAGGGAGACCCGGATCGACATGGACAAGTTTCAGGTCGGCATGGACAAGTTTCAGGTCGGCATGGACAAGTTTGATGTCAACATGCGCAAGTTTCAGGCCGGCATGGAGGAGCTTCGCGCGAGCCAGAGGGAAACGGAGAGGCTGGTGCGGGAAGTGGCCGAGGAGCAGAAGGAGACCGACCGACAGCTGAAAGCGACCGACAAGCAGCTGAAAGCGACCGACAAGCAGCTGAAAGCGACCGACAAGCAGCTGAAAGCGACCGACCGGCAGCTGAAAGCGACCGACAGCCGTTTCAACACCCAGTGGGGGCGGCTAGTGGAGTCGCTGGTGGAGGGCAGTCTGGTGCCGCTGTTGCGGGCTCGCGGCATCGAGGTGCGCCAGACCTCCCGCCGGGTGGAGGTGGAGTTCCGCACACCAGGCGGCGAGCGCAAGCAAAAGGAATTCGACATCTTGGTAGTCAATGGCGACGAGGCGGTGGCGGTGGAGGTCAAGACGACCCTGACTCCGGACATGGTGAAATATTTCTTGTCGGCGATGGAGGATTTCAAGCGCTATTTCCCGGACTACGGGCACAAGCGGGTGTACGGTGCAGTGGCGTATTTGAGAAGCGAGTCGGAGGCGGCGAAGTACGCCGAGCGGCAGGGGCTGTTCGTGGTGCGGGCGACCGGGGACAGCGCGAGCATCGTCAATGCGGAGTGGTTCGTGCCCAAGGCGTTCCCTTCTCGATGAGCGGGCGGCTGAAGTGATTCTTCTCGGCTTGCCCGAGCGGCATCTTCGGCAGGCGCTTTCGGATCTATTGCCGGACCGGAATCCCGAAGCCTCGTCTGCGGCGGCCGCCTTCGACGCATCCATTGCTGTTGTCGGGCAGGGCTCCATGCCGGCCAAGCGGCGAGTCGCGGGCACGGCTTTTCAAGGCCCTGCCGCAAAGCGCCTCGCTTAAATCCGATTCAACGACGAACGTGAACAAGCGTCAACCCGGCTGAACTGCCAAATGCTCGGCATTGAAAAGCCGCAGCAAGTTGCCAGAGATCCATTGGTCGGCCAATTGTTTGAAAATCTGACCCCGGACAGAGTTGCGATGTTGTTCCCTCCGTGTAAGCTTGCAAGCCGCAGGCGGGTTTGTCCACTTCTAACTAGCTAATGCTTTCCCTCGAAACTACCTTGTAGATCAACCTTCGGATAAGGACGACGCAACCTGTCCCATTCACTCCGCAATCTTGAATTAAAATGGCGCACTATTGTCGATAAGGTGCTGAACTTTCTTTGTCAATGAAGAGCTTCAGCGCGGTCTGGCAATACCAATGAAAGCAATACTGGATCAGCAAAATGAGTTCAACATATCTGGATACCGCAAGAAATGCCTTGCTTGAGCCTGCAGGCGTTGGTGAAATCGAAATGAGTCGCCTCTTGGGTCAGCTGAGCGGGAGCAGCATTGATCACGCGGATGCCTATTTCCAATATCACCGCGCAGAAAGCTGGACGCTCGAGGAAGGCATCGTAAAAACCGGCAGCTACGGGATTGATCAAGGCGTGGGGCTTCGAGCCGTGAGCGGCGACAAGACCGGATTCGCATTTTCTGATGATTTGACCTTGCCGGCACTTACCGATGCCGCCAAGTCCGCCCGCGGAATTGCTCAAGGCATCGGCGTAAGCAGATTGGAAGGTTCTGTCCGCCAGCCTGAAGGCATTCCGGTACTGTATCAGCCCGATGATCCGCTGAACAGCCTGTCGAATAGCGAAAAGATAGACCTGATGCACAAGGTGGAACAGGCGGCGCGGGATTATGATTCTAGAATCACTGAAGTAATCGTAAATTTAAGCGGTTCCTACGAAATTATCCTTGTAGCCCGTCTTGATGGCGTGATGAGCGCGGATGTGCGACCGCTTATTCGGATGAACGTATCGGTTATTGCTGAGCAAGATGGATGCCGCGAGCCCGGTTCATCTGGTGCAGGAGGACGCCGGACATACGATTTTCTGACCGATTCGGAAACGGCGACCGGCATTGCGCGCGAAGCGGCTAGGCAGGCGGTCGTGAATTTGGATTCGCAAGAAACCCCGGCCGGTACCATGACGGTGGTGCTGGGGCCTGGGTGGCCCGGCATCCTGCTGCATGAAGCCGTTGGCCATGGCCTTGAAGGGGATTTCAATCGCAAAGGGCTATCGGCATACTCAGGACGCATCGGTGAAAAGGTTGCCTCAGATCTGTGCACGATTGTTGACGATGGCACGCTGGCGGACCGTCGCGGTTCCTTGAACATTGATGACGAGGGCACGCCGACGCAATATACGACACTGATCGAAAACGGAGTGCTCACAGGCTACATGCAGGATTTGACCAACGCTCGCTTGATGGGGCATGAGCCCACCGGCAACGGTAGGCGCGAGTCTTATGCGCACTTGCCGCTAACCCGAATGACCAATACCTATATGCTTTCAGGCGAACATTCTCACCAAGAGATCATCGAATCTGTTGATGACGGAATTTATGCGGTGAACTTCCTTGGTGGTCAGGTCGATATCACTTCGGGCAGATTTTCGTTTTCAGCCAACGAAGCCTACCGCATCCAAAAAGGCAAAGTCACCTATCCGCTTAAAGGCGCGACGCTTATTGGCAGCGGACCAGATACCATGACCAAGGTTTCCATGGTGGGCAATGACATGCAGCTTGATTCGGGTGTCGGGACATGCGGCAAAGATGGGCAGAGCGTACCGGTCGGAGTCGGTCAGCCCACCATGAGAATCGATGGAATCACTGTCGGCGGTGCAAAAGTCTAGCAACATCATGAGTACTTCATTAAGTCGTCCGGAGCCAAAATTGGCTGAACAGCTTGAACTGGAATCCATTGTGGCGCAAACCCTTGAATGCGCTGCAAAGCAAGGGTCGACCGCGGCTCGCGTCAATGCTCAGCGAACCCGCGGATACGAAATGAATGTCCGTTTCGCCGAGGTCGAAACAGTCCAGCATCACAACGAAAAAGATCTTTCCGTTGAAGTCTACTTCGGCAATCGATCTGGTTCAGCGACAACCTCAGATTTCGGCACTCAAGCGATTATGGATACAGTAGGTGCGGCGTGCTCGATCGCCAAGCGAACCGCAGACGATCCGTGCAATGGATTGCCTGAACCGGAAAGGCTTGCCAGCGAATTCCCTGATCTTGAACTCAACCAGCCATGGGACCTTGATCGGGATAAAGCATACGACCTGGCATTGCGGTGCGAGAATGCCGCCAGAAACGAGGACAAACGCATTGTCAACTCCGAAGGTGCTGCCGTATCGACATCGGCAAGGCATGCGGCACTGGGTAACAGCGATGGCTTTCTTACTAGCACCTCATCCAGCATGCATTACCTGTCATGTGTGGTTGTCGGCGAATCGGAGAGCGGCATGCAGCGTGACTACTGGTACAACGCAGTGCGTGATGCAACGCAGATGGACTCTCCTGAACTGGTTGGCAAAACTGCTGCTACGCGTACTGTGCAGCGCCTTGATGCGCGGCGCATGAAAACCTGCGAAGTGCCGGTCTTGATCGAAGCTCCGGTAGCCGGCAGCTTGCTGCGGCATCTGGTGGAGGCGATTCGCGGCGCGAACCTCTATCGGAAGACTTCATTTTTGGTCGATTGCCTTGGTCGGCAGATTTTTCCTTCATGGGTTCGAATTCATGAGCAACCGCACCTGAAAAGAGCAATCGGAAGCTCAACATATGATGCGGAAGGCGTGGCAACCAAAGCGCGCGATATCGTTTCAGACGGAGTTTTGACAGGCTATGTGCTCAATTCCTATTCAGCGCGCAAATTGGGCATGAAGACCACCGGCAACGCCGGGGGCGTGTTCAATCTCACCGCTGATCCGGGCGCGCAAGACTTTGCAGCACTGCTGCGCACCATGGATACCGGTTTGCTCGTCACCGAATTTATCGGTTTCGGCGTCAATACGGTTACCGGGGACTATTCGCGCGGAGCCGGAGGATTCTGGGTGGAAAACGGAGAAATCCAGTACCCGGTCGAACAAGTTACAATCGCTGGCAATTTGAAGGATATGTTTCAATCGATCATAGCGATAGGCTCCGATATGGATCCGCGAAGATCGGTGAGAACCGGCTCCATTTTACTAGAGCGTGCGGCGGTTGGCGGGCAGTAGATTGTTTTCGCAGCTCATCGGCAGTTGAATTTCACTAGATGAATCTCATATATCCGTGAAGTCTCCACGCAATCTTTTTTGCTATGCCAATCTACGAATATCAATGCCAAGCCTGCTCGTACGAGTTTGAGGTTCTGCAAAGTGTCAGCGAAGCGCCGATCATTGATTGCCCAGGTTGCAACCAGCCACAATTGCGCTTGAAGCTGACTGCGGCGGCGTTCAAACTCAAAGGCACTGGATGGTATGAGACGGATTTCAAAAACAACGATAAAAAGAACGAATCCGGCAACGACCAGAAAAAGAAAGACTCTGATAAGCCAAAAGCGGATTCTGAATCCAAAAAGAATGAAAAATCGAAATCTGACGACAAGTCCTCGAAATCGAAAGCATCCAGTGCCGCTTCAAATTCTAGCACTGCTGCCGGATCGAGCGGCGGCGAATTAGTTGGTCAATAGCATGCGGAGCCATCGCTGTACTCAAATCCTTGAGCCGGCCGTTGGTGAAACGGTTCAGGTATGTGGATGGGTAAACAGCCGCCGTGATCACGGCGGAATCATATTCATCGACTTGCGCGACTCAAGCGGCATCGTTCAGATAGTCGCCGACCCTGGTGTGCTGGCTGATTTTTCCTTGGCAGAATCTATCCGTTCGGAGTATGTCTTGTCCATACGTGGGCTCGTTAGAATCCGTCCAGAAGGAACCGAGAACCCGTTACTGCCGACCGGCGCAGTCGAAATCGTCGCTGAAAGCATCGACTTGCTAAATGAAGCGGCTAGCTTGCCTTTTCAACTTGATGATGAAGATGTCAACGAGGCGTTGCGGCTGAAGTATCGATATGTTGATTTACGCCGGGGCCGGATGCAGCGCAACATTCGATTGCGCCATCAGTTGGTCAAGGAGATACGCTCATTTCTTGACGAAAACGAGTTTGTCGACATTGAAACCCCAATGCTGACGCGCTCGACTCCAGAGGGCGCACGAGACTATGTGGTGCCCAGCAGAGTGCATGCCGGCATGTTCTATGCGCTGCCGCAATCACCCCAGCTGTTCAAGCAAATGCTAGTCATATCCGGGTTTGAGCGCTACTACCAAATCGTTCGCTGCTTCCGTGACGAGGACTTGCGCGCCGACAGGCAGCCGGAGTTCACGCAGCTCGATCTGGAAATGGCATTCGTAGACGAGTCAGATGTAATCCAGTTGATGGAGAACCTTTTTCAAAAGATTTTCATGCAGCTAATGAATGTGAGCGTCGGACCGGAATTTCCAAAGTTGCGCTATGAAGAGGCAATGAGACGGTTTGGCACCGACCGCCCCGACCTTAGGAATCCGCTCGAACTGACGGAATTGACCGAAGCAATGCGCGAGGTAGAATTTCAAGTGTTCAATCGGGCTGCAAATCTGCCGGATGGGCGTGTTGCGGCACTGAATATTCCGCAAGGCGCTAGCCTGACACGCCTTCAGATTGACCAGTACACAGATTTTGTCAGCGATTACGGTGCAAAAGGACTCGCCTATATCAAGGTCAACGACAGGTCGAAAGGAATTGATGGGCTTCAGTCGCCGATTCTGAAGTTTCTATCCGAGTCGGCAGTAGAGACGATTGTCGAGCATGCGAATAGCCAAAGTGGCGATCTGATCTTCTTTGGGGCAGACAACCGCTCCATTGTCAATGCCTCGCTTGGCGCGCTGCGTGACAAGGTTGGTGAGGATTTAGGGCTGCTCGAAGAGGGTTGGAAACTAGCATGGATTGTAGATTTTCCGCTGCTTGAGTATGACGATGCCGAAAAGCGGTGGCATGCTACGCACCATCCATTCACCTCGCCGAACCTCGAGCATGCCGACAAGCTGGCCAGCGATCCGTCAAGCGTCAATTCAAGAGCCTACGATCTGGTTTTGAATGGCGTTGAAATTGGCGGTGGATCAATTAGAAACCACCGCGCTGATATCCAAAAAAAGGTGTTCGACGCCTTGAAGCTAGGTGACGACGAAATTCAAGCCAAATTCGGATTTTTGCTTGAAGCACTACAAACAGGCGCCCCGCCGCATGGCGGGATCGCATTCGGCATCGACCGAATTGCGGCCTTGCTTGCGGGAGAAGAGTCGATTCGCGATGTGATCGCCTTTCCCAAGACGCAACGCGCCTACTGCGCATTGACGCAAGCGCCAAATGAGATCAGTCCTAGCCAGCTAAATGAACTCGCACTCAGATTGAAGCCTTCTGCCAAGTCGATCTAACAGCGAGCGCCCCTCCCTCTCGTACCCCAGCGCATGTTGGCTCGAACGGTGCGTGAAGACTTGTCAAGATTCAAGCGTCCCGAATCCATTTTGTTGGTGGTCTATACGAAAGGTGGCGACGCGTTGCTGCTTAAAAGAGTACATCCAACGGGCTTCTGGCAGTCGGTTACGGGGAGCATGAAGTGGCACGAAATCTTGCCCGCTGAGGCCGCAGTGCGAGAACTTCGTGAAGAAACCGGCATCGATATCCATAAATCCGATCTTCATGACTGGAAGCGGGTATTCAAATTTGAAATTCTACCTGCATACAAAGCGGCATATCCGCAAGGAACGGTTTATAACGTTGAGCACATGTTTTCGCTTGAGCTGGATTCGGTCTGCGATGTTCGCCTCAATCCTAATGAGCATAGTGAGTATTGCTGGCAAAATATCGAATCGGCGATCAAGACTGTGTGGTCCTGGTCGAATCGCCAAGCTTTAGATCTGATACAAGAATGTCGAAGCTGATCATGGCTTTTGCTAATCTGCTTGTTGTCGAGCGATTGCAATCACCCCGCAAATCCGACAAGAGCTGTTATTTTCGTGCCGCAGGATCAAGGCGGCAGAAGAGACTGTTGCCAACAGTGTTCGATATGCTATGCCTGCTAAACTTTTGCAGAATTTTTAATAATTATCGCTAATTCCAAGTTCATTTCGCAGCATATTGAATTCAATCTAAGCAATTGAATGATAAAGCCGAACGCATATGGCCGGCAGTGATGGACTATTGCCGGCGGGATTGACGTGATGCTGAATTCGATGGGTCTTTTTGAATGTAGAGAGCATGTTGGTCGCCAACAAGTCTGTTGACATCCAACTAGGCCCGACTTGCCATCGTTGATGAAGTTCTTGCGCTAAAAATGCCTTATTTTGCAAATCGAAAAGCAATATTTGTAAAATATAGTGCCGATATATGAAAATATGTGTTTTTAAAAAGTTTATTTTTTGATGATAGAGCGCCAATTAAGTGCCTTAATCGAGGATTCTCTGAAAACTTTTCCGATTGTCTACATCAACGGGCCAAGACAAACGGGCAAAACTACTCTTGTCCGACACCTCGCCTCGACTTCTTGGCCGGCTGACTACGTCAGCTTCGATGATTTCAATCAATACAGAGCGGCTGAAGCAAACCCGGAGCGTTTCATCCGATCGTTTTCAAACAGGCTGATTCTGGATGAAATACAAATGGTTCCACGTCTTTTCAGGATTCTAAAGATTCTCGCAGATGAAGCCCGAAGCACTAATCATGCAACTGCTAATGGCCGCTACCTGTTAACCGGTTCTGCTAATATACTGGCATTGCCAGAGCTTTCTGATGCGCTAGTTGGGAGGATGCGAGTGCTGACTCTCTATCCGCTTTCGGCACTTGAAATATCTCGAGGCAAGGGGGATTTTCTAACTCGACTGATGAACGGTAGTTTTCGTTTACAGACCGACCATCGTAGTTCGCATGTGTCTGAAATGATAGAACGTGCGACATACCCTCAAGTATCTAGTTTCAACGACAGCGAGCGCAGGCAATGGTTCGATTCCTACATTGCTACGCTGTTGCAGAGAGATGTTCGGCAAATCTCAGACATATCAAAACTCACAGTGCTTCCAAACCTTCTCGAGGTAATGGCCGCAAGGACGGGCGGATTGATCAATGAGTCAGATATTGCCCGGTCGGTCGGTCAGAATGCGGTTACGACGAAGAATTATCGAACGCTTTTGCAGATGATTTACCTTACTTCGGATGTGCGGCCCTGGTTCCGAAATATAGGCAAGCGCATCGTTAAATCTCCAAAGAGCTACTTTATTGATACTTCTTTGCTATGCTTTCTACAGCAAATCGATATTGGAAAAGCCGAAGTTCTTGAACCGCAAAAATTTGGACGAGTGTTCGAGAATTTTGTCATCAGTGAATTGTCGAAACTGATTTCGTTCGCGAATCTTCCTTTAAATGTCTATCATTTCAGGACCAGTGATGGTAAAGAAGTTGATGTCGTGCTAGAGCAATTAGGTGGGAAGCTTGCCGGTATTGAGATCAAAGGGCGGGATTCGGTCGCCGAAACAGACTTCAAAGGACTTAAGGAACTGGAAAAACAGACAGGCGATGATTTCGTTTGTGGCATTGTGCTCTACCGAGGTCGACAGATGTTGCCGTACGGCAATAAATTTTGGGCGGTACCAATAGAAGAAATGTGGGCTTGATCCCTTATTCATTGATTGGGCAGCTATTTTGGATGTCTTGCTTAACTTGTAGGTGTGGTATCTGCAAGCTCTTTTCGTTAAACTGGCGGTTTCGATAGCGATTCATATTGGATTTATCAATTTCGTTCAAACAAATAGATTGCCCATTATTTGCTTCATTCATAGCAGTTTTTTGCACCGACGCGAATCTGTGCTGCCTAGTTGATCAACCCGAAGTCTTCCGACGATGACCGTGGGGCGGTGTTGCTCATTGAGATAATCGCAAGATTCTTATTTTCTATTTTTTGTCGCTCTTTTTCTCAATGCCAAATTACAGTCTGCAATGACAGTTTGACCATTATCGAGTTTGCGCAATCAAGGCGCTAACGTTCGATGATATAATTTCAGTTCAGTTTCAGGTGCATAAAGCCGCACGGAAATTCATGGCCGGGCATAGCAAATGGGCAAACATCCGCTTCCGCAAAGCTGCGCAGGATAATCGGCGCGGAAAGCTTTTTTCAAAGCTGATCCGGGAAATCGCCGTGGCCGCAAAATCTGGCGGTGATGTCGATGCCAATCCCCGATTACGAAGCGCAATCGATAAGGCGCTAGCCGCCAACATGTCCCGTGATGTCATTAATCGAGCAGTCGACCGGGGTACAGGTGCCTCCAGCGGCGATGACTATCAGGATGTGACCTATGAAGGATACGGTCCCGGCGGGGTCGCTTTGCTCATCGAATGCTCTACCGATAATCGCAATCGCACCGTTGGCGAGGTTCGTCACGCACTGACCAAGTACGGCGGCAATCTTGGCACCGAAGGCTCCGTCTCCTACTTGTTCAACCGTGTCGGCGTCATTCGCATGCCGCCCGGCTGCGACGAAGAGCGGGTCATGGACATTGTCGTCGCCGCGGGTGCGGAGGACTTGGAGTTGACCGATGACGGCTCGATCGAAATCACAATGCCGCCAGAACAGCTCAACGCTGTGGTTGAAGCGGTCGATCATGCAAGCCTGACCTACGAAGAGGCAAGCCTGGAGCAGCGCGCGACTGCCGATATGGAAATCGATAGCGAGTCGGCTGATCGTGTCATGCGGTTGATGGATGCGCTTGACGAAGTCGATGATGTGCAGGATGTCTACACCAATGCAAAATTTATGGAGTAGGCAATGATCATACTCGGTATAGATCCAGGTTCAAGAATTACCGGCTACGGCATCATCGACGGACGTTCCAGCCAGTTGCGCCGCATCGCCAGCGGCTGCATCCGCACCCGCGGCGATTCGCTGGGGCAACGGATGAATCAGATATTCAGCGGGATCAGCAGCATCATCGACCAGTATCAGCCTCAAACAATAGCTGTAGAAAAGGTTTTTGTTGCGGTCAATGTCAAATCCGCGCTGATGCTCGGACACGCCCGCGGTGCGGCGATTTGCGCTTGCGCTGTGAAAGATCTGGAAATTTACGAGTACGCCGCCCGTGAAATCAAAAAAACTGTGGCAGCCAGCGGCAATGCCACGAAAGAGCAGGTTCAGTTCATGGTCACAGCGATACTCTCTTTGACTGAGCAGCCGCAGCAAGATGAATCCGATGCGCTTGCATGCGCGATTACTCATCATCAGCATTTGCCCATGCTTGAATCGCTCGAAGATACGCTCAAAGCGCACAGATTCAGGCAGCCGCCAGCTACCAACAATGTCGGTGCGCCCAGGTGATCGGGTACCTGAACGGCATTGTGCGCGAGAGCCGTCCGCCCGTAATCCTGGTCGATGTGAACGGCGTTGGCTACGAAGTTCATACAACCTCGCGCGTTATTGCCAATTTGCCGCCGCAAGGCGAGAGCGCGCAGTTTTACACCCATTTAGCTGTGAGTGCCGAATCGCAATCCATGTATGCATTTCAGGAGTTTGCCGAACGCGAAGTATTCCGCATTCTGCTCACCGTCAACGGCATTGGCCCCAAAGTCGCGCTGTCGATACTGTCCGAGATGTCGGTTGCCGATTTGGCCGCAAGCATCCGTCTGGAAAATTCGGTTGATTTTAAGAAGGTGCCAGGAATCGGCTCTAAGACTGCCGATCGCTTGATTCTAGAGTTGCGCGGCAAGCTTGATGAATATTCGCATTCGCAAATCGCTGATGCTGAAGATTCTTTGGGTAATTCCAGTGCAATGGTGCGCGACATAATCGACGCGCTGATTGCACTCGGTTATAGCAGCAGGGAATCGAGTCAGGCGGTCATAGCAATACGCGAAGACATCGAATCGGTCGAGCAGGGCTTGCGCATGGCGCTGGCCAGCGTAGGGACGGCTGCACGTTGAAAGACGAAGACACCCGACTTATATCGCCAGAGGCGGAGAGCGAATCCGAGGCCGCGTTTGACGATCACATCCGGCCAAAAAGCCTTCGCCAGTTCGTCGGGCAGGAAAAAACGTGCGAGCGCCTTGAAATTTTTGCAAACGCGGCAAAGCAACGCTCCGAAGCCCTTGATCATGTTCTGATTTTCGGTCCGCCAGGCCTTGGCAAGACGACGCTTGCGCACATTCTTTCGCATGAGATGTCGGTCGACTTGGTGCAGACATCCGGTCCGGCACTCGACAAGCCGGGTGATGTCGCTTCAGTGTTGACGAGATTGCAACAAGGCGCGATCCTTTTTGTCGACGAAATTCACCGGCTCAAGCCCGTGGTCGAAGAAGTGCTCTATCCGGCTATGGAAGACTATCGAATGGATGTAATTACCGGGCAAGGACTTGGCGCCCGCTCCATTACGCTCGGACTGAATCCGTTCACCCTGGTCGGCGCGACGACTCGCAAGGGTTTGCTTACATCGCCGTTGCGAGACCGGTTCGGAATCGTAGAGCATCTTGACTACTACACAGTCGATGAACTGTCTCATATCCTTGATCGATCGGCAGGGATCATGCGAATCGATGCTCACGAAGAAGGAATCCGGCTGCTTGCGCAAAGAGCGCGCGGGACACCACGAATCGCGAATCGACTGTTGCGAAGAGTGCGCGACTTCGCACAGGTTGTCGGCGGTGGATGCATCAATCGCGACACTGCGCTTGAAGCGCTTGACATGATGAATGTCGACGAAAACGGTCTGGACGTACTGGACCGCAAGCTGTTGACTGTGCTGATCGAGCACTACGAAGGCGGGCCGGTTGGCGTCGATACCCTGGCGGCGGCACTTAGCGAGGAGCGCAGCACCATCGAAGATACGATTGAGCCGTTTCTTTTGCAGCAAGGGTTTCTCGAACGAACGCCTCGCGGGCGGGCGGCGACGCTCAAGGCTTGGAAGCATATGGGGATCGATCATCAGTCGCGTCAGCAAGGTACTCTGATATAAATTCGCGATAGTCTAATTTGGTACAATTACCTAAAGTTCTTCACCATTCGCAATACCGTGTCTATTATGAAGATACCGACGCGGGCGGAGTGGTTTATCACGCAAACTATCTGCGTTTCATGGAACGTGCGCGCACTGACTGGCTCGACAGCATCGGCTTGCCTCCGAAGAGTGCCTATGACGACAGTGGGGTTGTCTTTGTAGTTAGATCGGCAGTGCTGGATTTTTTCGCGCCCGCGCGATTGAACGATTGGCTTGGGGTTTCTGTCGAGTTGGAACAACTGGGGATGGCGAGTTTGGACATTTCACAAAGCATTATGCGAAACGCTGAGCGGATATCTTGCGGACGGCTGCGCATTGCATGCGTGGATCCAAAAACGATGCGGGTTTGCCGTGTGCCTGGGGAATTGAGCGATAGGTTGATGAAATGGAAAACGTAGAACTAGTACCGACCGGCACAGCCTTGTCTTTTGTTGACCTGATTCTCAACGCCAGCTTGCTGGTGCAGTTTGTAATGCTGGTTTTAGTTCTTGCCTCGTTCATCTCATGGACGATGATCTTTCACAAGTGGTTCACCTTGAAGTGGCTGAACGAGGTTTCCGACGAGTTTGAGGAAGCATTCTGGTCTATCGGCGATTTAGGGGCGTTGTTCCGCGACTGGGAAAATCGCTCTAGCCGCTCTGGAGCCATTGATTTGATTTTTCTAGATGGCTATCGCGAGCTCAGCCGGCTTTTGGCGCGACCAGACATCGAACGCACTGACATCGTTGAAGGTGTGAATCGCGCGATGCGAGTTTCGCTCAATCGGGCTGAAGATCATATCAACTCGAATCTCTCATTTCTTGCCACCGTCGGCTCAACTAGTCCCTATATCGGCTTGTTTGGAACGGTTTGGGGGATCATGAATTCATTCAGGGCTCTTGGCTCGTTGCAAACAGCCACGATTTCAGCGGTCGCGCCCGGCATCGCAGAAGCGCTGATTGCAACCGCAATGGGGCTTTTTGCAGCGATACCGGCGGTAATCGCCTACAATCGGTTCTCCTACAAAGCGGATCAATTGCTCAGCAGGTTCGAGACATTCTCGGAAGAATTTCTGAGCATAGTAAACAGGCAGCACACATTGAGGAAGTGATGCCGCCATGGCCTATAAGGGACATCGCCGAAAATTGATGAACGAAATCAATGTTGTTCCGTACATTGATGTAATGCTGGTCTTGCTCGTCATTTTCATGGTCACCGCGCCTTTGCTTACCGAGGGCGTTAATGTGCAGCTCCCGCAAGCGAACTCAAGAACGATCACTTCTGAAGAAAGCATTCCATTTGTCGTTCACGTCGATGCCGAGGGCCGGTATTTTGTCAATCAGGATGTCGATACACCGATAACGTTGCGTCAATTGCAGCTCAAGGCGGCGGCAGTGAAAAACGTTAATCCCGCTACCGCGTTTCTCGTTCGAGGTGACCGTGCGGTAGATTTTGACACCGTTGTCCAAGCTATGGTGGCATTGCAAGGTGCCGGGGTCGAGAATGTGGGCATCGTGACACGCAACACGCAGGAATTCTAGCCCTATGCCGAAAAAAACTGGCAATAAGCCTGGCCCTTCGAAATTCGCTGGCAAGTCAATCTTCTGGGCTGTGCTGATCCACTTGGCGATTGTTGCCGCCGTAGGCGTGAATGTCTATTTTAACGATGGATCGCTGCCTTCGCTAAATCTCGGAGACAACCCCCCTGACCCGACTCCGGTGCAAGCGACGGCGATTTCCGAAAGCGAATTGGACCAAGAGATTGCACTTTTGCTCGAGCAAGAAAATATCAAAAAGCAGGAAGAAATCGAAAGGCAGCAAAAGCTTGATGAGGCGCGACTTGAGCAGCAGCGGCTTGAGCAGCAGCGCGAGCAGGAACAAGAACGGCTGGCCGCAATAACGAAGCAGCGCGAGGAAGAAGAGCGGCGTGCGCAGGAACTTGAGCGGCAGCGCCAAGCACAGCAGGAGGAAGTCCAGCGCATCGAGCAGGAAAGAGAAAAAGAAGAGCAGGAACTGGCCGCTCTTGAGCGGCAGCGCCAATCAGCCGCTGAAGAGCTTGAAGAACTGAAACGCCGGCAAGAAGAGACTGCGCGCCAACGTTCCGAGCAGCAAAAGCGCGAAGCCGAACAAGCCGAGGCCGAGCGCGCCAGGCAAGAAGCGGAAGCTCAAGCTGACGCAATACGCAATCGTGACGAGCAACTAAGAAGCAGAGCACTTAGCGAAATGGCGAAATTCACCGAACCGATCAAGCAGAAAGTGGAACGCAATTGGGTTCGTATCGGCAATGATTCCAATTCCGAGGCCGGCGTGCTGGTAGAAGTTGATCCAAGCGGAGTCGTGGTGTCGGCTGAAATCACTCGTTCGAGTGGTTCGAAGCAATTCGACCGCTCCGTGCTGCATGCAATCCGCAAGGCATCTCCATTGCCCATACCGAAGGACCCCGAAATCTACGACTATATACGCAGGTTCAATTTTTCTTTCCGCACACCGGCCAACATATGATGAAATCTCTATCGGGTGTTGTTTATAGATTGCTGACTGCGACCAGTGCGCTCATGTTGTCCGGGCATCTGGCGCACGCAGTGGTCACAATCGAGATTGATCAAGGCATTCAAAGCGGAATTCCGATTGCCGTCGTGCCCTTCGCAAACGCTTCTGACGTGCAGCCGGACGAGCCGGTGTCCCAGACCATTGAGAATGATCTGATCCGAACTGGCCGGTTTGCGCCGCTTGCGCAAGACAGTTTTCTCAGCATGCCGAACACGCTCGAACAGGTCAAATTCAACGATTGGCGGCTGGTCAAGGTCGACTACCTTGTTGTTGGAACCTTGCGCACGGCTGAGGACGGGCGATTAAATCTTCGATTCCAGTTGCTAGATGTTTTCGACGAATCTCAGGTTGCAGCGATGCAGTATACCGTGCGTCCTCGCCAGCTTCGGGCGGCAGTTCATCTGATCGCCAACGAAATCTTCGGTAAACTGATTGGCGCAAAAAGCTCTTTCGACTCCAGAATCGCCTACTGCGCATCCGAGCGGATTGACGGGCAAATCGTGCATTCTTTAGTTGTTTCCGACTATGATGGAAATAATCCGCAGACAATTTTCCGCGATACCCAACCGATCATATCCCCTTCATGGTCACCCGATTCTTCGCAAATCGCCTATTCGGTCCTCGAACAAGGGCGAGCGAAAATATACGTTCAAACGGTAGAAACAGGGGTGCGCCGCGTGGTAGCCGAGTTCAATGGCGAAAACCGCTCGCCAAGCTGGTCGCCTGATGGCAGTCGACTTGCCTTTACGCTGTCAACGAACGGCAATTCCGAAATTTATGTGCTGTCACTGCTAGATGGCTTGCTAACCCGCATTACTGACAATTTGGCAATTGATACGGAATCGTCATGGTCGCCGGATAGCGAGAACTTAGTTTTTACTTCTGGCCGGTCCGGCAAGGCGCAGATCTATATCACGCGAGCAGATGGCTCCTCGGCACCTCGAAGGCTGACTTTCGAGGGCGACTACAATGCAGGGGCGAAGTTTTCCCCGGATGGCAAGCGGCTAGTCCTGATCACTAACCAGGGCAATGGCAGCCAGGTCGGACTATTTGATATCAAAGACAACTATACGCTGGTGATATCAAAGTCTAATATCGACGATTCGCCCAATTTCTCTCCTCATGGTGATATGGTTATATATATCCGCGAGGGACGAGATAGGCAGTTGATTATTCTCTCGCCCAACGGTGCGGTTCAATCGCAAATACCGGTCTCAGGCGGAAGTGTTCGCCAAGTCGCTTGGGAAATCCGCAACTAAACCCATATTGAATCTTGAACAAATAATGCAGGAGCCATGATTCCATGTCCGTAAATGTATTCAAACTACTCGCCATGCTCCTATTGGCAAGCACACTAGCGGCTTGCGCGGGCACATCGACAGATGAGGCCGGAGGAGCGTCCTCCGAATCGGATAGTACAGCAGGTGCTAGCGGTTCTGATACTATCGAATCTACCGCTATCGATGGTGATGGGATTGCGACCGGTGAGGCCGCCGATGCTTCTGCATCGTTGCTTGATCAGAAGATTATCTATTTCGATTACGACGAAAGTCTTATAACCGACCAAGGAAGGGAGATCATCCAGGCTCACGCAGAATATTTGAGTACTCGTCGCAGCCTCTCCGTACTGCTTGAAGGGCATGCGGATGAACGCGGCACCAGAGAATATAATCTTGCGCTTGGTGATCTAAGAGCCGACGCGGTCAATCTGGAGTTGCAAAAACTCGGCATCGACGGCTCTCGAATAACGACAATCTCCCACGGCGAGGAAGTCCCAGTTGCCGATGGGCATGATGAAGAATCGTGGAGTCTCAACCGACGAGTTGAAATCATCTATTAGACGACTGCGTTGCGGCTATTTGATTTGCTTGGCATGATTGATATGTCCATTCCTAGACATGGCTGGCTAGTTATTGCTGCTTCGGCAGTTGTTTTGTCGGGTTGCGTTCCTGCGGAAGAGTCGACTCAGCCGGCAGAGGCCGCCGAGCCGACATCGACAACCGAAGTGGCTCAAGCAACCGTGGACGTGGTCAATATCGACCAAGGTTCCGATTCACAGCAAGGTGTTAGAACGCTTGAACTGGTGAACAGCTTGACCCAGCAAGTGCAGGAACTGACGGGCAAGGTCGAGGTTCTTGAGTTTGAATTGGAGCAAAACCGAACCCGCCAACGACAACTCTATGACGATTTGGACCGCCGGATGCGGCAACTTGAACGTCAGGTGCACGGTGATGTCTCGCCAGAAACTGAACAGCCTGAGGTTACCATTACACTCGATCCGGTAATACCAGCCGAAGATCAGTCGCCGTCACCTGAATCAGATTCGCAAGCATCTGGTGAACCACTCTCGCAAGATGAAGGAACTCAGACATTGGCAGCTGATCCGGCAGCCATTCGAGCCATCTACGACAATGGGTTTCAGGATTTACGTGAAGGTCGCTATGAAGATGCTGTCGAAACATTCGGCAAGTTGGTTCGCGACTACCCGGATAGCGATCTCGTGGATGATTCACTTTACTGGATTGCTGAAGCAAACTATGTTACCAAGGATCTTGAAGCTGCATTGCCCGCGTTCGAGCGCGTTATTCGCGAATTTCCGGAAAGTCAGCGATCACCTGAAGCGATATTGAAGATCGGCTACATTTATTACGATCGCGAACAGTTTGAACAGGCTGCCGACTACCTGCAAGAAGTGATCGACAAGTTTCCTGCCAGCCGCTCTGCGTTTTCCGCAAGAAGGCGCCTGAATAAAATGGAGCGAGACAATCAGATTCAATAGGCATTCTACGCCTTAGCGTGAGTTTGCCGAGTTCGGCAAGCCGGGGCCGCTAATTTTCCCGAATCTGCGGGCGGGGCAGCCATAGCCTATTGATACGATTGGGAGGCATCCCGGTTTCCGGAGCGGAATCGGGACGAGCGCAGGTTTCGAGGTGTGCATGACTTAACGGATGCGGCAGCGGTCGAGTTCCAGCATCTGGTACAGCCGTTTCTGGTTTTCGGACATTTCCGACAGGGTCATCTTCATTTGCGGAGGGCGGATAGACGACCCCAACCTCCCTGATGGCCGCCGGTTCATCCAGCATCCGGCCTCGCGGAGAGCGCGCAGCTCTGATTGTCCAGATGTCGATGGAGCAGCGTCTGCAGCATCAGGGCCAGCACGCAGATGAACACGTGAACCCGTATTCTCTGGTCGGTCCAGTGGTACTGCGGCCGGAGCGCGATGTGCCGGGCATCCTTGAGGTCGCGGAAGGCGCGCTCGACATGGTGCTGGGAGCGGTGGCCATGGACAATCTGGTCATCGGTCAAGTCGCCGCGGTCGGTGGGATCAGGCTCTTGCCGAGCAGCGTTTCCCGGAGGCGGTCCCAGGCCTTGCGGTCAAAGCGGCAGCTCAGCCTGGGGATGCTGCGGTCGGCGCTGTCGATGCGGTTCGGAACAGCTTCTTCATGTGCTGGGCCTTGAGGCAGTTCTCGCCCCTTTTCGTGGTGGCGGCCCCGGGCGACGAGGCCCCGCTCCCAGCCTATCAACTCCCCGCACTTGACTTGGACGGTTTTCCGCCTGATTTCAGTCGCTGTCTCCCGGATCGCAGTCGATCCCATGGTTGTCGCTTGCCATGCCGCATTCGCCGTTCTTCATCCGGCCTTCCTTGAAGGCCTGCATCGCCAGCACGGAGGTGTTCACCCAAAATCCGCGTTAGAGATTTTTTTGGGGCGGATTTTGCCGAAATCCGGGGTGCGGAGAGATTTTGGCGTTCGCCGCGGCGATGCCGGGCGGGTTTGCGGGCTGGACGCGGCCGGAAAGGGCGGAGGAGCGGAACCGGGGCGAAAGATCAATAATAATCCTAAACGCGCCGGGACGCAACCGATTTTTTTGTCGTGCGCGCGATGCTTTTTTTTTGCGTTTCCGGCGGCTACGGCGCCAGGGCCATCGCCCGGATCATGCCGATGGCGTCGCTAAGCCGCCGCGCCGCCCGCGCGTCGCACAGCTTCAAGGCCCGGCCTCGGGCATGGCGCACGATCTTGCCCGCCCTGCAGTAGAGCCGCCGGCGAAAGGTCTCGATGCGCATCGACTCGCAGCTCGCGTCCAGCACGTGGCGCATCAGCGCGAACAGGTTGAACGCGAGCATGCACAGCATGAAATGCAGCGCATTGGCAGCGAAGTCGCTGCACGGGGGATGCGCCGCGCCGAAGCCGCTGCGAAGCTCGCGGATGCGATTTTCGGAGTCGTCGCCCCTGCGGTTGTACCAGTGGATCACCCGCGAGTCGCTCCACCGGCAGAAGCTGGTCGCCAAGGCCCGGTAGATGTAGCCGCCCTGCGACAGGGTGTCGCCGGCCTGCGGGCAATCGAGCTCGAGCTCCTGCCGGCCGGATTTTCTAAGCCGCTGCACCACCACCGCGAACGCTTCGGGCGTGTCGTTCATCGAGTGCGGGAACCGCGCCGTCTGCTGCGTCTCGCTCGCCGTCCCGTCGCGCTCGATGAAGGGCTGCCACCGCGACTCGTCCAGCGCCCTGATCTGCTCGACCACGCTCGCGTCGAGCCTGGCGCGGACCGCGTAGCCGATTCCCCGGCTCGTGAAGTGGTTGATGATCCTCGCCTGGTAGCCGGCCGCGTCGATGCGGGCGCGATGCACCTTGACGCCCTTGGGCAGGGCGCGCTCGCACTGGCGGACGAACTCGAAGTTGCGCGCGTTCGGCGAGACCGAGCCGCCCCTGAACTCCGCCGCCACCGCCATGCCGGTCTCGGCGATATGGCCGACGATCGGCATGCAGCCCCGCTCCTTCTTGTACGTGAACTCCGCCGAAGACTTCTCGCAGCGCCGCGGTCGCGTCGATGTCCAGGGTCACCCTTTTCCGATGGTGCAGCGCGACCGCCAGCAGCCGGCGGTTCACCAGCTGCAGGGCATGCAGCGTGCGGCGCTGCGCTCCGCAGCGCCGCAGCCACCGGCCCAAGGCATCGTCGCCCGGCAGCCGGCGGATGCCGAGCAGCTCCAGCAGCGGCCGCTCCTCGCGCAGCTGCGCCACTCCGCTCAGATGCCGCGAGCCCTCGTGCATCATCAGCATGAACGTCGTCAAATACGCCCCCGGGCGCAAGCCGCGGTTGCTGCCCGGCTCCGGCATCAGCCGCTCGAAATGGGTGTCGAGCCCCAGCTTGCGGATCAGCTCGGCCAGCGCCGCCAGGCCGCTTCGCGAAGTCAATTTGTCTTTCGTGGTCGAAATCTTGTATGATTGGATGTCCATAAAGCCTTGCTCCGATCGGGTTCACCCAACGGGTGAAATTTTGTTTGATCTAAAACCCCCATTGTACAAGGCTTTATCCCCTTTTGCAGCCACCCTAACGCGGTTTTAAGGGTTCAGGATGATCAGGCCTTCCCGCAGTTTCATCGTGCCTGGCGCGGAAGCCGGCTAGGCCGCCGACCAGCGCCGCGAAGTCGGCGACCGTCGGCGGTCCGCGAGGCGCCTTGAGCCCGCAGGAGCGGGCCAGATGCATGAGCGCGTCGATGTCCGTCCGCTCGAGATGCCGGCAGGCCGGCTCGCCGGGGCGGTTGCGCGCCAGCCAGGCGGCATCCCATACCCGGAAGGCGGCGGCCGCGTCGAAGGCGATGCGCTTTCGCAGATCGCCGGCATGGTCGAGCCGCCGGTCGCCGATCCGGGCACCCTGCTTCAGGGCATGGAAGAACCGCTCGATGCGCCAGCGAAGCTCATGCCGGCGCAGCAGCGTCTCGGCGCCTTGAAGGCCGGCCTCGCCCTCAGTGCTGAGCGGCATCCGGTCGAGCGCCTCCTTTTGCTTCGGTGGCAACTCCGCCGCCAGGCCCTCGGCAAGCCGGCGAAGCGCCGCGCTGGCCGATGCCAGCCGTCGCGGCATGCGCCCCGCAGCCACTCGAGTGTGTCCGGTGAAAAATGTCGGGTGTCAATCTGCATGCCGCATAGTCCGGCACATGTCGGCTACCAAGTCAAGTATGGATTGTTGATAGGTGCAGGACGCCACGGAC
Organism: Arenicellales bacterium; assembly: GCA_965214875.1. Classification (GTDB taxonomy): domain Bacteria; phylum Pseudomonadota; class Gammaproteobacteria; order Arenicellales; family JAJDZL01; genus CBDAUN01. Next base: position 1,347,370 of record OZ243980.1, read on the forward strand.
CTGAACTACGGCACGCTGAAACATTCGACGCGAGGGCTGACGACGATCGGCGGCACGGCGACGGGCATCTGCATGCATGCGTCGCTAGCGGTGAGCGGCCGCGGGCGGCCTTTGGGGGTGCTGGATCTGGACGGCGGTTTCCGGGCCGAGTGCGCGCTTGACGACGACAAAAAAGAGAGCGTACGCTAGCTCGAGGGGGTTGGCGCGGCGGCCGAGCTGTCGCGCGCCTGCGGCGCGCACGGCGCGGGTGTCGCTGCGCATCGCCGAGGTGCGCATCAAGGCGCCGGGCCGAAGCGCCGACCGGATCCGGCAATGGTACGAGAAGCGCTGGGGCATCGAGGAGTTCTTCCGCTTGCTCAAGTCCGGCGCCCGCATCGAGGCTCGGCATTTCGACGATGCGGCCGACCTGGTCAAGTGCCTGGCGTTCGATGCGGCGGCCGCCTGGCGGGTGCTCGACCTGCATCGCGTCGCCCGGCGCGAGCCGGACCGGCTGGCAAGTGGCCTGTTCGACGACGAACGGGCGATCGTGCAGATGATGGCGCACCGGATCAGCCGCAAGCGCCCCATCCGCCCGCCGCCGGGCCAGACGGCGGCCGAATTCATGGTCGACCTGGGACGCATCGGCGGCTTCCGCCCCACGAAAAAGCAGCCGCTGCCGGGAACCGGCATATTGTGGAAAGCGATGAAAAGACTCATGATCGCGGCGCAAGCGATCAGCAGCCATAAAGATCACCGGGATGCTGAAACATCCAGCTATAAAACCTCGGTGTCAAGTGTGTAGACGTGATAGTTTTCAAACTGAGACACCACCGAAGCAGCGTATTGCTTGTAATCCACTTGCCGCTTGTGAAGTAAAGCAGCGGCAGCATGAACAGGGTCTGAAACGCAAAGCGGGCAAGTGCAATCTGCCCGGCGGAGACCGAGCCCGAGAGCCACTTTGCTATTGCATCCATGCCGGGCAGAATCAGCATGGCGAACATCATCAGGAGCATGGCGCGGACAAGTTCATTTCTCATGGCTAAGCCTTGAAGCTGCAGACTTTTGTCCGGCTATCGCATGACGCCCCGATCGATTCCGGTGCAAGAGAGGTTTCGACCGCGCTCGGCGCTGACCGGAGCTCGTCCAAGCTTCTGGTCTGCATTTCGCTCATGCTAGCAACGATATCATGCAGCTTTTCCGTTCACAAATCTCGAGCAGCATTTTCCGCTATCCGCTTCTTGGCGGCTGGCTGGACGATTTTTTTTGGCAGTTGCTCCAATTCGGTTTCGCTGCAAGCGGCTGTCTCGAATGCCAATCGATATGCCGTTCAGATTTCCCGGGTTGCCGGATCATCCTTCATCGGGCCGGTTCAAAGTGAATTCGCTGTCTGTTTCTGCGAAACCGGCTCAGTGATCTTTTCGACACGGATTTGGTGCAGGGCGGTGCGCAATTGTTTCTGGCGATGGCGAGGATTGATCAATTGTGCCGCATTTTGCCATTATATGTCGGCTGTATTTAGCATGATGGTAAAATTCAAATCAGCTTTTGCAAGTTGGATGTAAGTTGCATGGATCGAATTTTCTTTCCAAAGCCTCCGCCGGCCAAGCCTTTGAAAGAGGCGACGTGGCTAAGGCGCACAGATCGTTCGGAAGTTGGCCGCCAACCTTTCTTTAGCGGACGCGACCGAGAGTACGGCGTATTCAGGGATGTCGCAAAAAGCCTCAACGATGGCGATGTGGGCGGCGGCACGATGATCGTTCAGGGCGCGCCCGGTGCCGGCAAGAGTGCATTGATGCTCGAGTGCATGGAAGCAGTCAGGCAGCATTCTACGCCGCTGAGCCCCTGGGTCGCAGTCTCTATAGTCCCCGGCGACCTTAAATCGCCTGCATATGTCATGTCCGCTTTGATTCGCGCAATCGATGAAGAAGGCATGCGATTTGCGAAACTTTGGCCGGATGCAAGTTCAACGAGAATGAAGAAGCTTCTTGACTTCGGCAAGCTCATTTATGATGAGCTGTCCAGTCGCGGTTTTTCTCTAGCGGGGCTTTCGGTTGGTGCAAGATCGGGTGCCGGCACCCGTTCTGACATCGAGATGTCGCCGGCGGAGCTATTCAGTGCCGCTGCTCCTTTGCTAAAGAACTTTGACTTTGTGGTGTTTGTCGACGAAGCTCAGAACACGCCGATCGACCCGATGACCGAATCGGTTTTAGACTGTCTTCACCGAGATACGCGCGGAATATCCTTAGTGGCAGCGTTTTTTGGATTGAGCGACACGAAAGATGTATTGCGAGAATGCGGCCTGTCTAGACTGCCGAGCGAACGGGTGCTCAATTTGGGATCTCTCTCGCTGGATGAATCGAAAACTTCACTTGAACGCATGATCAATGCCTACTATGTCGGAAGCAAGGAAGAAAAAGATATCTGGGTCAACGCGCTGGCGGAGCTGTCGCAAGGCTGGCCACAGCACATCAACCGCGTTGGCGTTGCCTCAGGCCGGGCGATTCGTTCCAATGGCGGCCGATTGGAGCGACATTTGCTTGAACAGGCGTTGCGGAAGGGAACCGATCTGAAAAATGAATACTATGCGGCAAGGCTCGAGGCGGGCAAGTATCCGCCTTGGGTCTATCAGCGCTTAGCCTCGGAGGCGGCGAAGAAGCAAGGGAAATTAGCCGGCATCCTGGCATATGAGGAAGTGCATTCATTGACCGAATCGGCGCGCAAGATGCAAGGTCAATCGGTTGATGAATTCGTGAGCGCCGCTTTGCATGCTGGATTGCTGACAACGGTCGAAGATCTTCCTTTCTACTATTGTTTCCCGATTTCTTCCTTGGGAGATTATCTGAGATCGCTCAGTTTGACTATTCCAAAAGACGCTTGAAACGACGTTGGAATTCTATGTCTGCTTGCGTGCCATCAGTGTCTAAGATGCGGTATTCTGCGCGAGGATAGGCGGTTCCGCTGCCAGCCCCGACAATTTGCGAATAGATCTGCAAAGCTCCATCCCTCACGGGCGGTCAAGCATAGAATTTCCGCTAAAGGTTATGCTTGCGAACAACCTTGTCGTTCTCGAGCATGCTGTGGGCGCGTGCCCGGACTAGGCGATTCGATTGCCCACGGCAGTGCTCGCAACGCTTGCTTCAACCGCCTGGGCAATCCCAGACCTTTCAACTCCGGTGCAAATGGCGGGAAAGACGCCATTTCCAGCGGCAGGTCGCCGCGACATGCGATAGCATCGATGAAATGCAACGCATTTTGAATAAGTCCATCATCGGTGCAGACGCACGGTGCATCAATCTGCCTGCTGTCATGACATTGCGTGGCCTGAACGAATCAAAAAGACGAGCTTTCATGGTTCTCAGGTCGGGTTTCAGCTGTAACGAGTTGTTAGGCTCCGCATTCAGTGCGAGTTCAAAATCATGTTCAATCAGGGTTGCAGTGCGATTGATCCAAGCCTGCCAATTGCTGAAGTCTTGGGAGACTGGCCGGCTATCGCCGCTAAGCTCGCGGAGCCGGCCTGGAAACGACGACTGCAGATGCAGGCGTGTCGGCAATATGTCGACCAGCCTTCTCTTCTCGATTCTCCCTCTGCTCATTGCCGCCCCTCCTCGTCCGCATCAATCATGGCAAAACTGCTATTGATGCGGCAATGCCCGGCGTGTTTCCGGATAAGCCTGGTCCAGGGCCACCCAGAACCCCATCGCCGACCGCCAGCTTCGGCGCATCCATGCCGCGATCCTTCAGATTCAGCAGAACTTCGCTCCAGCTGTCAGCCGACTCGCGCGCGCCGTCCTCGACCGCCAAAAGCCGCTCGGTGCCGCGTTCGTCAACGCTGACCGCCAGGGCCGCACAGCTTGACATCCTCGGCCCGAAGTCCGTAGCAGATTCCGTCGGCCCAGATGCAGGCCCAGCGGCGATCGGACAGGTAGGCCTCTCGCCACCGCTCCATCTCCTCGTTCCACTGCGCGGTCAGGCGTGACACGCACGAGGCCGAGAACCCTTGAGCCTCGGGCCACAGCAGAACCTGCAGGGTCTCGGCCATCTCGCGCTGGACACGCCCTTAAGATACAGCCATGGCACGAACGCCTCGACGCTCGCGGCCTTCCGCGCATGCGGTGGAATCAACGCCGAGCGGAACGCCGCCGGCTCTCCAGTGTAGGAGCGGGTCTTGGGGATCCGCACCGAGACCGGGCCCGCGCCGGTCTGAATGTCGCGCCGCGGCTGGTAGCCGCTTCGCACCACCGTCCGGCGGCCATCCGGCATCCTAGCCCTTGCCGTGGCGGGCAACGAACTCGCTGACCTCGGCCTTCAGCGCTAGCATCTGCCGGGTGCCCTCGCGCGCCAGCTCGGCCAGCGGATCGCGGAAATTGTCGTGCGTTTCAAGCGAAACAGTGCTGTTCTTGCTCATGAGTTGCAGGCAGTTGGTTGCAATTTTTTCGAATCTACCGTTAAACCAGATACGCCGCTTTTTTTCAACCCCTGTCAAGCACTACTTTTGGCAATATCTCGCCGGAACCGGTCCGGGTCGGAAAAATCAATGTTTACAGAAATTTAGAGAGTGGTGGCGAAAATGGGGAAGGAAATGCCGATCGAACAATCAGCCCGAACTCGGTAAACTCACGTTAGATGCCGAGGTAGCGTTCCTTCAAGTTCGAGGTCGCCGTCAGTTCAGCCGAATCGCCTGACCAGACAACACGACCTTTTTCGACAATGTAGTGACGGTCGCCTACTCGAACAAGCGACTCGAAATTCTTGTCTATCAGAAGGATAGATTGGTGATTGTCCTTCAAAGTGCCGATGCTTTGCCAGATTTGCTTGCATAAGAGCGGTGACAAGCCTTCGGTCGCCTCATCCAACAGCAACAGCTTGGGATTGGTCATCAGTGCGCGACCAATTGATAGCATTTGCTGCTCTCCGCCAGAGAGTTTGCTGCCGAGATTGCTGAGACGAGGCTTTAGAGATGGAAACAGTTCAAGCACCTTGTCGATGCTCCAAGGATCTTTGAGTTGACTGTTGTTGTTCGCGGTGGCGGTCAGGTTTTCTCGTGCAGTCAGATTGGGAAATATACGTCGACCCTCAGGTGCCAAACCGATGCCGCAGCGGGCAACCTTGTATGGCTCCCATCCGGTGATGTCTTGACCATCGAACTTGACCGCGCCCTTGCTGGGCTTTAGCTGCCCGATGATCGATCGGATGGTCGTGGTTTTGCCCATCCCGTTTCGCCCGAGCAGGGTTACAACCTCGCCCGCCTCAATGTGCATTGATATGCCAAACAGCACCTGAGTCGACTGGTAGAAAGTCTCTATGGAGCGCACAGACAGCACGGCTAGTGATCTTTTCCCAAATAAGCTTCCTGCACGAAGTCGTCTTTCCGCACTTCCTCTGGAGTGCCTGTAGCGATTACTCGCCCGTAGACCAGCACCGAAATCCGATCGGCAAGCGCAAAAACCGCATCCATATCATGTTCGACAAGCAGAATCGATAATTGTCCTTTGAATCTTCTTAGAAATTCGATCATTTCATCCGATTCAGCTCTTCCCATGCCTGCAAGCGGTTCATCCAGCATCAGCAGACTCGGGTTCATGGAAAGGGCGATCGCTATTTCTAACCGCCGCTTTTCCCCATGCGCCAGATTCCCTGAAACTATTTCACTGCGCTCGCCTAAGCCCACTGATCTTATTATGTCAAGTGCCTTTTGCTGGATCGAGTCTTCGGCATCAGCCGGATGCCAGAACTTGAAGCTGTGGCCGTGATAAGCCTGAATCGCGATGGCGACATTCTGCATGCAAGTAAAATCCGGGATGATCGAGGTGACCTGAAAAGATCTTGCTAGACCAAGCAGTGCGCGTTGCGGTGCAGTCAATCGTGTTATCGGCATACCACCAAATTCGATCGTTCCGCTGTCGCTCGGCAGAATGCCTGAAATCTGAGATATCAATGTGGTCTTGCCGGCACCATTTGGACCGATCAGTGCATGCAAGTGGTTGCGGCGCACCTTGAGATTGACATTGTCAGTAGCATTGATGCCGCCGAAGCGCTTGTTCAAGTCGACAATGTTGAGTATCGGGCTGTTCACGATCGTGCGCGAAATTCCAGCAGCCCATCGATACCGCGTGGCGAAAACAGCACCACCAGAATCAATATCGGACCGAAGATGATGTGCCAGTGCTCGGTCAAACGAGATAAAAATTCCGACAACAGCCAGAACACCACCGCCCCGGCAAGTGGCCCGAACAGGCTTGCCATCCCGCCTAGTACAACCATGAAAATAAGCTCACCTGACTTGGTCCAGTGCATCACATCGGGGCTGACAAACTTTTCGACATTGGCACTCAGTACGCCGGCAATGGCGCAGATTAGGCCGGCAATGATGAAGCATACAAGGCGGTAGCGATAGGTGGGGTATCCGATAACTTCCATGCGCTGCTCGTTGGACTTGGAGCCTCGGATAACTAGCCCGAATCTTGCATTGACCAGACGGTGCATGAACAATAGGCAGGCCATCATGACAGCAAAGATCAGATAATAAAGATGTATCGGGTTGTCTAGATTCAGCCAGCTGACCCCGAGGTCGCTTCGGGTGTAGATGATCAATCCGTCGTCGCTGCCGAATTCATCGATGCTTATTGATAGAAAATAGATCATCTGGCTTAATGCCAGCGTGATCATGATGAAGAAAATTCCCCGTGTTCGCAGACTGACCGCACCGAATACCGTTGCAATGATCAAAGCCGCTCCTAGTGCAACCGGCAGTTGAACGTAAAAGTTGTCGATGCCGTAGTAGCTGCAGATGCCCACAGCGTATCCGCCGATGCCAAGATAAACGGCATGCCCGAAACTGATCATGCCGCCGTAGCCGAGAATCAAGTTGAGACTGGTCGCCGCGATGGCCCAGATCATCAATCGAGCAAAGAGGCTGATATAGAACGGCTCGTCAATAATAGTCGCCACAATTGGTGTGACTGCGCAGGCTGTGATCAGCGCGAACGCGAGCATCCTTCGACGAAAGCCCGCATCGCGCATGCGGGCGCTCATAGCACTTGACACGCCACTCAGACCGTTTGCGCTGAGAACAGTCCTTTCGGACGGAAAAACAGGATGCAAGCCATGAAAATATAGATTAGCATTGACGAGATGGCCGGTGCTGCCGACTCGGCCGCATTGGTTGGCAAGAAAACATCCAGCAGTACATCAAGAAAAGACCGTCCAAGTGTATCAATCAAACCGACAATCAAGGCGGCAATCAAGCTGCCGCGAACCGAGCCGATCCCTCCGATGACAATGACGACAAAGGCGACAATGATAATTTGCTCTCCCATGCCGGAGTTTGCCCCGAGAATCGGCGACATGAGCGCGCCTGCTAGTCCAGCAAGCGCCGCGCCTATGCCGAAGACCATCGTAAAGAGCAACTTTATGTTGATTCCTAAAGAGCTGATCATCTCGCGGTCAGAGGCGCCGGCTCGAATCAGCATCCCGACTCGAGTCTTGGCAACGAGGCCCCACAAGCCGAATGCCACAGTAATCCCCGTGCCAATAATCGCCAGTCGATACAAAGAATACTCAAGCCCGAACGGCAATTTGACTGTACCGGATAGAAACTCTGGAAATGGTACCGTCAGACCGTCAAGCTGCCAAACCACTTGTACGAGCTCATTGAAGAACAGAATCAGTCCAAAGGTGGCCAGAACCTGGTCGAGGTGATGTCGTCGATACAGGGTCCGCAATGTGGTCACTTCGACCAGCATGCCTAGTATCGCGGTCAACGGTATTGCAAGTAGCAAGCCGATCACGAAGGACCCGGTCAATACGATCAGGGTAGATCCGATGAAAGCCCCCATCATGTATAGCGACCCATGTGCCAGATTCACCAGATCCATGATTCCGAATGTGAGAGTCAGGCCGGAAGCAAGCAGGAACAAAAGCATTCCGAATTGAATGCCATTAAGAATCTGCTCGATGAGAATTATCGCATCCATTCTAAGCCGGATAGTGGTGGTGTGAAGCGTTGCAGTAAAGCGAAAACGCGCGTATTCACGTCATAGCCGGCAAAAAGTGCCGTTGGGACCAGCAAGCTGAAATTGTTTCAATGCCTATGGTCGTTTCGCAATTGCAATGCGCAAGTGCTTGCAAGCATCTTGAAATCGAGAATTGTGGAGCATAATGCAGCATATGGTGAAATTAATTTGGTAAATATAGGTGGAACTCGTTCGCTGCTGACCGAGTTCCACTGAAAAAATTCGCTTGCGGTTTGTTAAATCATGCTCCGCATGTGCCGGTTTTACATGCTGCATTCCTGGGCGTAGGGATCCTGATGGTTTTTTAGAACAGTCTCGCGAACTGAAGTAGTCCATACCCCATCACTATCGACTACCACCTCACGGCTGTAGAAGTTCTGGATTGGGTAGTTATTCGGTCCGATTGCGAACGGACCTCTCACTGAGTCGAAATTGCTTGCCTTGAGTGCCGTGCGCATGCCGTCTACATTGTCAATCGCGCCGTTCACCGCTTCGACGGCACTTTTGATAAACATGACTGCGTCGTAGCTTTGCGCAGCATAAAAGCTGGGATATTTGCCATACTTGGCTTTGAAGCCATCGACAAATTTCTTGTTGGCCTCATTATCGAGATCGGGAGCCCAAAATTGTGTCATGGTTGATCCTAGCACACCATTCATCTCAGCATCCTGGAATCGTGGCAAACTGATCGAATCGACCGTAAACACCGAATAAAGCGGCTTCGTTTCTGCGAGTCCGGATTGCTGATACTGGTTGATAAAAGCCGGTCCGTGCTTGCCTGGATAAAAGACGAATATAGCTTCTGCATCAGATGCTTTGGCTTTGGTCAATTCAGCTGCCCAGTCAATTTGATCTGGCCACTTGGTCATGTCTTCGCCGGCGATATTGCCGGTAAAGGTTCGCTTGACACCTGCAATCATGTTTTTCCCAGCGGCATAATTCGGTGCGATAACATAGATCGATTTTATACCGCGCTGATTAAATACCTCGCCCATCGCCATTGGGGTCTGATCATTTTGCCATGAGATGTTAAAGAAGCTTGGGTGGCAGCCTTTGCCTGCAAGTTGGGAAGGTCCTGCATTGGCGCTAATCAGAATTTTGCCAGCATCCAGGACCGTGTTGGCCGATGCGAGCAATACGTGAGACCAAATGTATCCAAAAACCAGGTCTACTTTTTCCTGAGTGACAAGGCGCTCAGTTGCCTGCTTGCCTTTTTGGGGATTGAATTCATCGTCGGCATAGATGATTTCAACACTCGAAGAACCCATCATGCCGTCAATGTGGTCCATTGCAAGTTCAACAGCATCACGCATATCGTTGCCGATTACCGCGGCCGGCGTACTGAGCGTTGTGACAAATCCCAATTTGATGTCAGCTGAATGCGCGCTGGGTGCAAGAAAGATTAGCAATGCCGCTATAGATGTTATGGGTTTGGTTATCTTCATGGTTACACTCCTATTGCGAAGATTGTTCGCTGATTAGTTGTCGGTACGATTGGCGCGACATGGCTTGCCCATGTTGCTGTTTATCAACCCAATAGCATAAAATTGTAGCAGTGATATGGTTTTATGCATAACGAATTTATCCAAGACTCATCCAGCCATGCCCATGCCGAATTGGATCCCTAATACAATCGAAAGCCAATGGGTGGACAATTGAGCTGGACCAATGTGTCAGCATTCGACTTGAGCGGCATTTCGCGGTCCTAATCAAAGAAGGTGAAGCAATTGGGGTATTCCATTTCGCTTAATCCCTATGAGCAATCCATGCTGGATGGAAAGCATGGGGTCGCGCGTCAATGGGCAATGCGACAGCAGATCGAGGTCGCACGGTTTTTCGAGGCGACAGATTTTGTCGAAGTATCGCAGGTGCATCTGATGTGCGATACCGAATCGGCCGGCGAACCTGGAGTCAAGCATCTTGAGTCGCTTGCTGATCTTCCTGATGATGATCGCCGAGTGTCAATACCAACTATTACCGATCCCCGTGGATTGGACCTGTGCGCCTACAAGCAGCTAAATCAGCCTGAACCGTACGCCAAACTTGAAAGGCGCGCGACGAAAGCGCTGCAGTCGCTCGGCATCATGATGACTGACACATGCATCAACTACCAAACCATTTCTGCGCCGACAGTTGGCGAGCATGTTGCCTTTGGCGACACTGGGTCGGTCATATTTGCAAACAGCGTTTGCGGGGCAAGGAGCAACTTCGAAGGTGGCCCTGCCGCCCTGGCGGCCGCCTACACAGGACGTGTGCCGCGATACGGCTATCATCTAGACCGATGCCGATGCCCCACTCATCGTTTCGAGGTTTCATCGAATCTGAATTCCTTGTCGGATTGGGGAGCTTTGGGCGCGATTATCGGCAAGTGCGCAGGTTCATACTGGAATGTTCCCTGGGTTGCCGGAATCACCCGTGCGCCTTCGGTTGATGAGCTGAAACATTTCGGCGCGGCCCTTGCGAGTTTCGGGTCCGTGCCACTGTTCCATATGGAAGGCGTTACCCCAGAGGCAATATCCAATCATGATCTTGCAGGCGCATGCGACGAACCATCGGTTCCCATCGGCACCGACGACATAGCAAATTTCTATGCCGCATACAATCGGGATGAGCCGATTGATGTTGTTGTATTCGCCGCGCCGCAACTGTCCCTATTCGAGATCCAGACCATCGTCGAGAGAATTCGAGGTCGAAAAGTTTGCGATTCCACCGCTTTGATTATCGCCACTTCTCCTGAGATCAAGTCGGCATGCGATCGTTTTGGCTTTACCAAAAGCCTGCACGATTGCGGAGCGATTCTACTGAGTGGCGTATGCTTTTACCAGATGTATGCCCGTGAACTTGGAACAGCAAATGGCTGGTACCGATTGGCCAGCAATTCCGCGAAATTGGTCAATATCGTTTCTGGCTATGGCTATGAGCCGGTATTGGCATCGTTGGATCAGTGCATTGAAGCGGCAATATCGGGACGGCTTCAATGAATTCGCAATTGATCTACAAATGTGCTCCCGGAATTGGCGAAAAGGTTGTCGGCATTGCTCTTTCAGCATCAGACAACTTTAGTGCGCGATATGACTTGGATCTGGTTGCTGGCGTGTTTTCTAGACCGGGACACGTCCTTCATGGCCGAAGCTATGTCGGAAAAATCTTGGTACTTAATACCGCAAAGGGAGGCGTGGCAAGCTCATGGATGCTGAAGAAAATGGCAGATCAAGAAAAAGCGCCAGCGGCATTGGTATTGAACCTTGCCAACCCGATCATGGCGCAAGGTGCCGCATTCGCAAACCTGCCGCTCGTGCATCAGTTTGAGGTCGACATAACCTCAGTTGTAAATACGGGCGACAAAGTGACGGTCGATCCGGTCGAAGGCCTGCTGATGGTGGAAGGCTCATAGCGGGTGCTCACTTGACCGCTTATTCAGATAGCTATTTCCCTAGTCCAGTTGCGGGCATCCTCGATTGCGCCTCGCTGAATGCCGACAATGGTGTCATACAGCTTTTGGCTGAGTGGCTCGTCCTTGCAGGCTGATATTTTGTGCAATTTGTTCCGATATCCTAAACTATCGATAACCGTGATGACAGCTGCCGTGCCGCAGCCGAACGCTTCTTGAAGCGTGCCGTGCTCAATGCCGTCGATGACCTCCTGAATTTGAATCATCCGCTCTTCGCACGGAATGCCCATATCGTCCGCAATCTGAAGCACGCTGGCTCGGGTCACACCCGGCAGAATTGTGCCTCTGAGTTCGGGAGTGACCAGCTTGTTGTTCATGTAGAAGCAGATGTTCATCTGGCCGACTTCCTCAATATAGCGGTGGTGCTCGCCATCCAGCCATAGAACTTGTTCAAAGCCTTCTTGGCGACCGTCGCTCGTCGGTTTGAAAGTGGCTGCATAGTTGCCGCTGGTTTTTGCATACCCGGTCCCGCCACGGATGGCACGGGTGTACTTTTCTTCGACTTTCAGCGATACCGACGGAGCGTTGCCCTTGAAGTATCCGCCTACCGGGGAAGTGACGACGAGAAAGCGATATTCGCTTGCCGGGTTGACATCAAGGTTGCCTTCTGTGGCAAATAGGACCGGCCGCACATAGAGCGATTGCCGTTCGCCCTTTGGCACCCATTGGTGATCAAGTGCCACTAGTTGCTCAATTGCTTCAATGAAGATGCGTTCATCGACCGGCGGAATGCACATCCGGCGGCACGAGTCGGTCAAGCGCTTGTGATTCATTTCCGGCCTGAACACCCTGATCACGTCATCAACGCCGCGGTATGCCTTTAGCCCTTCGAAAATGGTTTGTCCATAATGAAGTGAGATGGCTACAGGATGCATCTCGATCTTTGCAAATGGAATAATTTGCTGGTTGCGCCATTGGCCATCGTGGTATTCCATGCTGAACATGTGATCGGAAAACACCTTGCCAAATTGCAGGTTGTCGAAATCTATGCTGTCGATTCTGCTGGATTCGGTGCGGTTGATTTGAATTGCTGTTTTCATCAGGTCAAAGCTATGCGGGGTGTTGCTTGTATGTTCTTAGCTTAGTCCGAAGTCGAGGCAATCGGGCGACGGACGTAAGAACATTGTAGCGAAACTAAGCTGGTCCGCATGTCCAATTTGCTTGACTGCAGCAACTTATTTTGACGGAGTATTGTCGGTTAGAATATCGACATTCGATTAAATTGCTGCAGAGCTGAATCCGTGTCTAGCGTTCCATCCAACTATTTACACTGTGATTGCGCACGATCAGCAACTGATTTTGAATAACTATGAAATGAATCTGGCAGGCACGCGCGCACTTTCGAGTGTGCAGAGCCGCTAAAGGCAGGTTTCCTGATTATGGCGAATATACGTGCAATATCGTTTGATCTAGATAATACGCTTTGGGACATCGTTCCGGTCATCGATCGTGCAGAAAAAAATTCTCAGTCCTATATCGAACGCCATTATCCGAAGATTGCTGAGCGCTATTCGCTCGAAGACGTTCGTAGATTGCGCGAGCGCAACCAGATCGAATACCCGGAGATTCGCCATGATTTGACTGAGCAGCGAAGGCGGATATTCCATCAATTGCTCAATGAGTGCGGCTACGATGCGAGCCAAGCGTCTGTATTGCTGGAACGTTTTTTGGCCGACCGCAACGATGTCGAACTATTTCCGGATGTGCTGCCGGCGCTCAAGCGCCTGAGCCGGGACATGCCTCTTGTTTCGCTTAGTGACGGCAATGCTTGCCTCGACTCAATCGGGATCGGCAAGTTCTTCACCGCTAGCATAAGCGCTGCCGAAATTGGCGCCATGAAGCCGGATCCCAGAGGGTTTCAGCAGGTATGCTCCGTTGTCGGACTGCCTGCGTCCGACATACTGTACGTGGGCGACCACCCGCAATACGATATGTTCGGAGCGCGCAATGCCGGCATGCAAACCATGTGGATGGTTCGGTCCGATGAAATCGCAAATTCATGGAATCAGCAATTTGAACCCGATTATCGCGGCAACTCCCTTTATGACATCGTTGATTTGGTTTGCTGATGTCTGAATGCATCACACAGGCAACTCCGAATCGAAACCTAGGCCGCTTGAACAGCGGATGAGCGTCTTGCCAAAGCGTCTTGAATACCGTCACCGAGAAAGTTGAAGCTTATCACAGTTGCGAAGATCATCAAACCGGGCAATACAGCGAGCGCAGGTGCTTCCCAAATCAGTTCTTGGGCATTGGTGAGCATGTTGCCCCAGCTTGAAGCTGGTGGGTGGATGCCCAATCCGAGAAAACTTAGCACCGATTCGAATAGAATCAGGTTCCCGACAGAAAGCGTCGTTGCAACAATGATCGGTGAAGACAGGCTGGGTAGCAGGTGGATAAAGATAATTCGCGCCGGAGCGGCACCCAGTGCGATAGCGGCTCTCACATAAGGCTGTTCTCGTAGCGCAAGAGCTGCGCCGCGTACCAGTCGAGCGATGCCGGTCCAGCCAAACAGTGAGACGATGATGACGATCCGATACAGGCTGACATCTTCGCTTTGGGCGAAATTGGCTGAAAACCCGAGCTTCTGCAAATCGACAGCAGTCAGAACGATCAGCAGCGGCAGCAAAGGCAAGGCGATCACGCTGTCTGTCAAGCGCATCAAAAGACTGTCGATCCAGCCTCCGAAATAGCCCGCAACAAGTCCGATCAGTGTGCCGAGCGCAGCAGCGATGACCGCTGCTGCCAGCGCCACCAAAAGCGACACTTGACCACCATAGGCCAGCCGAATGAGCACATCGCGCCCCAATTCATCCGTGCCGAGAGGGTGATTTGCTGAAAAAGGCTGTAGCCGTGAGAAAAGATTCACAGTTTCAGCGTCTGTGCTCAGCCAGATTTCCAATAGCGATGCCGAAAACGAAAATGCGAAAAGGCAAGCAAGTGCAACGGCGCTGACAGCAGCAAGTCGATGCTCGAACACCCGCTTAACGAATAGTCCGATGCGTCTCATCTTCTTGCCTTGAAAGTTACTCGCGGGTCGAGTGCTGCATAGCCGATATCGGCTAAAAAGTTCGCTGCCAAAGTGACTGCTGTCGCAATCAGAAGCCCTGCCAGCGCGAGATTGTAGTCGCTGCCCTGAATTGAATCGAAAATCAGCTTGCCCATGCCCGGATAGCCGAACATGATTTCGGTGATCAATGCGCCGGAGAAAAAAGCGCTTGCGTCTAGTGACAGAATCGTGACGACTGGGATCATTGAGTTTCGAAGCGCATGCCTGCGGACAACTTCAGATTGGGCAAGTCCCTTAGCTAAGGCGGTACGCACGTAGTCAAGACGGAGCGCCTCATTCAAGGAGGCGCGGACATATCGCGTTACGCTGCCAACACTGACTGCGGTCAGCGTGATTACAGGGAGTACGAGCGCTTTTGCGCGTTCGGCGAGACCTACGTCGCCGACCGGAAGAGAGTTCGCAGGCAGCCACCCCAATGTTACCGAGAACACCAATATCAGCATCAGTGCCAGCCAAAATGGGGGGATCGAAATTCCAGCAAAGCACAATAGGTTGATGACGTAGTCAGTTTTACTTCGAATGCGCGTGGCGGCGAGCATTCCGGCAGGAATAGCAATGGCTACCGAAGTCGCAAACGCGATCCCCATCAGGATAACCGTCTTGCCGATAGCAACGCTGAGGACATCTGCAACCGGCTTGGCATAGAGTCGACTAAAACCCCAGTCGCCATGCATTATGGAAGACAGCCACGTCAGATAGCGAGTGATGATTGGCTGATCGAGTCCATAAAGCGCCTTGAGCCGAGCAGCGTCGGCGGCACTCAGGCGCGGGTCGGAACTAACTAGCAGATCAATTGGGTCGCCGGGCATCACTCCGATCAGCAAGTAGACCATAAACGACATAACGATCAATATCGCTAAGATTTGAATGGCCCGGCCGATCAGAAACCAAGCCATAACTTGCAAGATTGCTGATGATGAAGATTCGTTGTTTGGCTTGCGAGCATCCTATTGGCCGCAGAGCTGTTTCCATGATTGCGGACTGATGGCCATTGCTAAACGGGATTTGGCGGGTGCGACCCGGGCCTCGCTAAGCGGATGCAGCGGATACGATATGCTGGGCGATCATGAGATCCAGGTGCCCGCCGCCGCCATTTTTGAACAGGGTGATATCGTTCGGGCTTGTCCGACCAGGCGCACGTCCGCTGCATAGCTCGAACAGATCGCCGATAATCTCGTCTTCAGAAATGAGACCCGCTTTAAGCGGAATGTCAATTTCCCCTATTTCGCCTATGGTGGTTAATCGCGAATCGACGAAGATTTTCGATTTTCTGATCGCATCGTCGTCAGCCTCCCGCATTTTCAACGTAAATGCGCCGACCAGGTCAAGGTGTGCGCCAGCCTGTAGCCACTCTCCCGAGATGATCGGATCTGTAGTCATGGTTGCAGAACAGATCAGGTCGGACTGCCGGACCGTCTCGCGTATTGATTCGGATACTTTAATATCGACACTCGGGATATTCAGCGATTCAGCCAATTGCGCAGCTTTCCGAGCTGTCCGGTTCCAAATCACTACAGACTGAATGGATTTGCGAACACAGCAATGGGCCTGAATCAAATATGGCGCTAAAGCGCCAGCGCCGATCATCGCCATGGTTGATACGTCATCTCTTGCAAGATAGCGTGCGCCTAAAGCTGAATCGGCAGCAGTCTTGTAGTAGGTCAACGCGGTACCGTCGATCACGGCAACCGGAACGCCGTTTTTGCCATCGAACAGAATGTACTGAGCATGAATGGATGGCAAAAGCGAGTCTATAGTGTTTCTGGGAAATACCGATGCAGCTTTCAACCCAAAGGCTGAGCCATGAGCCCAGGCGGCTCGTATAAACAGCTTGTCGTCAGGTTTGCCATCATTTTGAGGCGAGGACAGGAGCATGTCTTGCAATTCGGCTGGAGGTTCCTTATGACAACGCTCTAGCGCGTCGACTAGTTCGGGAAAAGAACTCAATTGGTCAACGGTTTTTGCGTCGATTAGTTGCATTGATATAGTGCCAAAAATCGTGATTATCAGGTGTTCGGCAGGTATTTCAATCGGTGCTTGGATATGTGATTTGGCAATTGTTCTTGTTGGGTTTGCGATTAAAGACGACTACCGGTCAATCGAAATCTTGTTTTGGCACCAGTTCATGGACAAAGTAGTCTATAGCGTCTTCGCCTCGAACCAAAGAGGCTGCATCCGACTTGTGCTTGATCCGCCGCGCTCGTGGACTGATGTAGCGAATCGCGAAGCCAAGGTACCGGCCCGGGCTACCATTCGGGTGAAGCGCATGTTCGATTCGGTAGGCAAAAATACGGCCTCGCCAGTATTGATCTCAATGTTCATCGCCTCGCTTTCCTCAAGTCGATGCCGGTATTGTTGCGCTTTTATGGATGGAGTGGCTCGAATGCAGGATGTGAATCCATCTTTTGTGTAGTGATCAACTTCTGCTGATGACAGATGATTTGCCATTACCCGACTAGCTCCATTTTTCAATGCTTGTTGAGTATCGAGTCTCACGGTAACGGGATGCTAGTTTCAAGGAAACAGGCGGGAGGTAGAGTTCGAAAAGATTGAATCAAGATGGATGATTGGCGATGAGCGGAGGTGGATAAGCCGGATTGTCTTCTGGAAGTCATGAATCTGAATCGCGGTTGTTAAGCGAGGAAAGGCGAAAAGTTTGCAGACATGGTAGATTTGTTCTAATTAGAACAAATTTTTGCACTAGTCACAAATCAGTTGATCGGCAAACATCAAAAATTTCTCTCTGCAAAGTCCAATCGAGATTTCATAGTTTACAGAATTGCACCTGTTTAAGCGAAAATTTGTTGCTGCTTTCAGAATGGCAAACGAAGGCTTTCGCAACAGTTTTGATCTATTCGATTCGATTCGATGCCGCCGTGCGAAGGATGATTTGATTCTACAGCGACATCATCATGCGCCGCCTGAAGCTGAATTCGCATCGAAGAATGTTAAACTCGTAATTTCAGCCATAAATTAAGCGATACTTTCATCCATAGCTGTAGACTGATGAGCGGTTTAATTCAACGGGGGTTGAAAAAAAGCGTGTTTGTTTTGAATATTTCAGCGACTAATCAACTTAAGCTGTACTTATAATTCAGCCCTTATCGATCTACGAACCGAAAACGAAACCGACCAGGCCCATGGCGCTTCATTTTTCTCAAGCTGAAATGCAAAAACGCGTGTTGGCAGCATGCGCGTCAATGGTAGCCCGCGAATTGGATGGCTTGCTCATTTTCCGGCAAGAAAGCATGTATTACCTCACGGGATATGACACTTTCGGCTATTGTTTCTTTCAATGCCTGTACCTGAGCGTTAGGGGCGACCTCGCTCTTCTCACGCGCGCACCGGACATCAGGCAGGCGCAAGTTACTTCCAATATTCCCGATATTCGGGTTTGGACAGATCGGCAAGGACACGATCCGGCATCTGAATTGATTGGTTTCCTGAGCGACTTTGATTGCGCGGGCAAAACCATTGGCATTGAACTGAATGCCTATGGGCTTACCGCTCAAATCTGGGACCAAATCCGGCCTGGCCTGCAGGCATATTGCTCAATAGTTGATGCATCAGAGCTAATCAATGCTTTGCGTGTCGTCAAGTCTGATGAAGAACTCGATTTTGTAGTGCGAGCCTCTAATCTTGCCGATGACGCTTTGGATGCAGCAATCCAGAATGCAAAGCCAGGCGTGTTCGAGGGTGACATACTGGCCTCCATGCATAGCGCGATCTATCAGGGAGGAGGGGATGACCCAGCGAATGAGTTCATCATCGGCTCTGGGGAAAACGCATTGCTTTGTCGCTACCACACCGGGCGGAGGCATCTTTCTGCGTCGGATCAATTGACTTTGGAGTTTGCCGGAGTCTATCGTCATTATCACGCCTGCTTGATGCGGACAATCGTTGTCGGTCAGCCGAATGAGCGGCAAAAACAAATGCATATGGCTTGTTGCGAAGCGCTTGAATCTTGCGAAAATGCGCTCAAGCCCGGTGTCGCCGTAGGCGATGTGTTTGATGTGCATGCACAGGTCATGGACGACTATGGGTTTCGTGACAATCGGATGAATGCATGCGGCTACAGCCTTGGTGCTACATTTGCCCCGACCTGGATGGATTGGCCGATGTTCTATACCGCCAATACCGTCGCAGTAGAGCCGAACATGGTCTATTTTTTGCATATGATTCTGTTCGATTCTGGTATGCAACTCGCAATGACTCTCGGACACACCGTGATCGTCGGCGATAGCGGCCTGCAAAGACTCAGCAGGCATGGCATGGATCTGATAATCGTCTAAAATCGCCAATAACAAACACATGTGGTGGCGAGGCATTTCAATGCCTGATGCCCCGTCCAACTTCCACCGGTGCAATCGTAGAACTTCATTTGCGTTGACCCTGAAGAGACTCAAGATGGTTGATACAAAAAGACAAGGAGGCAGGGCGGCGCGCCGCGCCCTTCGCGCCGCGCCGCTTGCAGACGAAGACAAGGCCGTACACCCTGGGATGCGAGGAGGACGATTTTCACCTTTGATGCCCCATCAAGTCCAGCGTGTTCATACCGCGGTTCTTGATGTGCTAGAAAATATCGGACTCTCGCAAGCGGTTCCGTCATGTATAGAATTGGTAACTTCCGCCGGCGGAATACTGCAAGATGACGGCCGACTCACTTTCCCGCGCTCGCTTGTAGAGGATGTCATCGCTGATGCCGCCCGCAACATCGTGCTTTGCGGACGCAATTCGAAGCACGATATGGAGTTGAGTGATACAAAAGTCTACTTCGGGACCGCGGGTGCTGCCGTTCACGTGGTTGATACCGATACTCGCGTCTATCGTGACTCGACTTTGGTAGATCTGTACAACATTGCTCGGCTGGTGGATGAACTTGAACACATTCATTTCTTCCAGCGCCCAATTGTCACGCGCGATATGGAAATTCCCTACGAATTGGATTTGAACACATGCTATGCCAGTATTTCTGGAACTTCAAAGCACATAGGAACAAGCTGGGTTTTGCCGGAACATTTGGAGCGAACACTAGAAATGCTTCACATTGTTGCCGGTGGCGAAGATAAGTGGCGAGAGCGTCCATTTGTCAGTTGTTCATCCTGCTTTGTCGTCCCGCCACTGCGATTTGCTGAGGATGCCTGCGATGTATTGGAAACCACGGTACGAAGCGGCATGCCCATTTTGCTTCTTGCGGCAGGTCAGGCGGGCGCAACTAGTCCTGCCTCGCTGGCAGGTTCAGTGGTGCAGGAAGTGGCAGAGACGCTTGCTGGATTGGTGTACGTGAATTTGATCAAAAAAGGACACCCGGCGATATTGGGCATCTGGCCTTTTGTATCCGACCTGCGCACCGGAGCAATGAGTGGAGGTAGCGGCGAGCAGGCGATTTTGATGGCAGCCTGTGGACAGATGGGCAGGTTCTATGATTTGCCCACTGGGATTGCGGCCGGAATGGCAGATTCGAAGCTTCCGGATGCACAGTCGGGTTTTGAAAAGGGATATACGACAACGCTGGCCGGACACAGCGGCGCGAATCTCGTCTACGAGTCAGCAGGTATGCAGGCCAGTCTGCTTGGGGTCAGTATTGAAGGCTTTGTCATCGATAACGATATGCTGGGGGCTGTCAATCGTACAGTGCGCGGCATCGACGTGAGTGACGATACCGTATCGATCGAAGTGATGCGGGATGTCTGCGTCGCAGGTCCGAATCACTATCTTGGACATGATCAGACCATGGGGTTGATGCAGAAAGATTACGTCTATCCCAATGTGGGAGATCGTACTAGCCCGAAGGAGTGGGCAGAGCAGGGGGCGACGAATGTAATCGAGCGTGCGAAGCAGCGTGCATCGGAAATCCTTTCAACGCACTATCCGCGCTATATTGATGACACGACTGATTCGATGTTGCGCGAGCAATTCCCCATTCGCCTTGAACGCGCCAATATGGCGCCTTAAGGCATCGAGCTGTTCCTGTTCTTCTTGTTTTTCAGTCTTGCCTTGCGAAATTTTCATAGGCAGCCAACCAACGGATTAGAATCAACCATGAATCAAGATGTCATTATCACCTGTGCTGTGACCGGTTCAGGCGAAACGCAGCATAAGCACCCCAACTTGCCGATTACACCAAAGCAAATTGCTGATGCATGCATAGAGGCGGCAAATGCCGGTGCTGCGATCGTTCATATTCACGTTCGAAACCCTGAAACTGGAGAAGGTGCGCGCGGTCACGAGTTGTTCAACGAAGTCGTCAGCCAGGTTCGTCAGTCTAGCGTGGATGTGGTAATCAACTTGACCACAGGCATGGGCGGCGACTATGTGGTTGGCAAAGATGATCCGACAAAACCTGGACCTGGCACTGATTTTGTCGGTCCCGAGGAGCGGGTTTCGCATATTGACTCGCTGATGCCGGAAATCTGTTCTCTGGACTGCGGGACGATGAACTTCGGCGAAGGCAGCTTGCTGATGGTCAATACTCCAGATCACCTCAGAATTGCCGCGAACCACATCAAGAATCGTGGTGTAAAGCCCGAGCTTGAGGTTTTTGACACTGGACATGTCTGGTTTGCCAACAAGCTTGTGGAAGAAGGATTAGTCGAGGGGCCGCCTTTGTATCAAATATGCCTTGGGATCCCATATGGCGCACCTGCTACGGCTGATGCGATGCATACTATGGTGAACATGCTGCCGGCTGGATCAAATTGGACTGCTTTCGGCATCAGTAGGCATCAGATGCCAATGGTGGCTCAAAGCATTTTGCTTGGCGGCAACGTTCGTGTGGGACTTGAGGATAATCTTTATTTGGAACGGGGTGTTTTCGCAAACAATGGACAACTGGTTGAAAAAGCTGTCAAGATCATCGAGCTGCTAGGAGCGCGGGTCGCGGGTCCTCAGTACGCCCGTGAAAAGTTTAAGCTTACAAAGCACAAATAGAAGTCGAGTCGAAATATGATGCGACCGCGCCCAAGTCAAGGATCTTATGCCTTTTAGCATTTGCTGCTGGCTGATTTTGTCCAATCGGGGATTTAGCGACCACTTTTGCTACGATTGTCGATTGCTCGGAGTTCTTTTGGGATACCTTTCAGGTGATTTCTGATGAGCCTAGAATGAATCTCTCCAGTTTTCCTATTTCCCTTTCTTTTGAACGAATAACTTCTGCGAGAAGATCTGTGGATGAAATAATCCCGATAAGCGAGCTGCTTTCCACAATCGGCAAGTGTCTGAACCCGCCTTCTACGACAAGCTGCATGCAGTGGTCCAAGGTGTCTTCAGGTGAAGCCGTAACCACGTTTTTTGTCATCACTTCCGACACGAGCGTTTCTTTCGAACTGCGTGAAAATAGAATTACCTTGCGGGCGTAATCCCGTTCGCTGAATATTCCAACAAGTGCGTTCGAGTCGACGACCGGCAGTACGCCAATATCTCGTTCGGCCAGCAACTTAAGCGCGTCAAGCACGGTGTCGGTTGGTGCAATCGTCCAAATGCTGGAACCTTTGCTACGAATCAATGAGTGAGCGGTTAACATAATTTCACACCTCCAAAGCTACCACGGTATTATTCGGCGGCAAAAGATTTGACCGCGCCCATTTGCTTTTGCAGATGAGTCGGATGGCTCATTAGCTGAATCCTTCCATTCCGACAAGTGGCCGATGAAAATTTTTTTGGTGAAAAAGATATCGATTTCCAAGCAATACTCAATTCAAATTGCTGAATCAACTTTTTCATACTATGTCTCTTATACACCGTAAAACACCAATCGACAAAGTTTGGCATTACAAAGCTACCCTGGAATGAAAAGCGAATTTCAAGATCCACAATACTATAATGCTTTATGTGGACTGCAGAGGTCGGGGCAAGTCACATGGATAATGCACTGTCTAGAATAGCCAGCAAGCATTATCGGCATTTGGTTTCGCAGTCAACGTTTATGAACCGATTTCGAGGGGCCGTTAGCTCAGTTGGCAGAGCAGTTGACTCTTAATCAACGGGTCCGGGGTTCGAATCCCTGACGGCCCACCATTTTCGAATCGAATTCGTCCTGTGCCATCCACTATCGCCATCACTCAGGCAATGGTCTTGGGAGACAAACAGGTCGCTGTCAGCAATCAAGTGATGAGTGGCCAGCAATTGCAAAATGGCTGATGGTCGGTCAACCAGATAATGGTCGCAATGCCTTTGCGAGTTGAATGTTGCGTGGTCAAATTGTTCGTCCGATCTGTTGGTTCTTCCATCTTTGCCAGTTTGTGATCATGAAAAGTAGTTGAATGTTGCTGCCGATGGTCATAGCTCTGGAATCATTGAGCGAGTTCGGTGCCAGGACGAAACCAATCATGGATTCGTGCTTGAAGTGGCTAGCATGCTCTTTCTGAAATCTACTAAGCATTGAGGTCCGGAGTTGCAAATTATTACGGCTAAGATGTTTCACATCCATCAATCCCCAGCACCTCAAAATTTGCCGGCATAATAATCTATCAAGTAAATTGTAAATAATTAAAATTATTTAAAAAGACAAAATACTATAAAATATAGATAAAGCCATTTGACTCCCCCGTCAAGTGGCTTTTTGCGTTAAAAATTCAATAAAATAAGATAGATAAGAAAAATAAGAATTGTTGCCTTGTCGAGTGTGCCGGCATTTGAAATACGTATTGTATGGCAAAAAAAATTAATTAATCAAACTGCTTCTAAAACTTATCCACAATTATTTTAACAGGTGATGTAGATAACGTTGAACAAAAATCGTTCCCGGGCATAAATGAGTTAGTATGTTTTCCTTGGAATTAGCGCCCGCAGTGCGAGATGCCCAATTCATTTGTGAAAACCGTTTGAAGCCAAGCTCTCCAGATGGCACCCAACTTATGTCCATCGTGATTTAATTGCCACCGATTTGAATTTCAAGAACCGAATTTGGATGAAGCGGCTTTGCGAATAGCGGTCAACTTTGCATTAATCGTTATGGCAAAGCCGCCCATCCAATTGCTGCTAAAACAACTATCTAGTCGTCTTTCGGTTTATCGTCGTGGATTCGCAGGGTCTCAACTAGCGACCTCATATGCTCTGTTTCTGGATGAATGTAGCGCATTGTCGTGTGGATGCTGGCATGCCCCATCAGTTGTTGCAGCTCTTTGTACATGCCTAATGTGGCCAGCCGGGTTGCGAATGTGTGTCGTAGCCGGTGAGCTGAAATGGAGGTGTTTGTCCAACCCGACAGGCGTTTGAAAAAGCCCGACAATGCCTCCCCAGTCAGATGATTTTGGCACTTGTACCGGTTATTGAATAAACCGATGTCAAAAACATACCGTTCCGTCAAATCGTCGTCACCATTGAGACGCTTCACCGTGCGCTTGCGGACATCGCAAAGCGATTTATGAACCTCATCAGACATCGGGATTGTCCACGCACGGCGAGTTTTGCTTGTTGTTGCTGGCAAGTTGATTTCCTTATTATCCAGATTGACATGCTTCCACTGCAATCCAGTTAATTGGCGACGGCGCATTCCAGTGAAGAAAAGAACAATCACAACAGTTTCCCAAAACCAGCTTGGATTTGTTCTGAACATATCGCTTTTGATGAAATTCACGATGTTTGATAAGTCGCTGTGAGAGATGACTTTAGGTCGCTCTATGTATGTACGCATGCACAGCTGATTCAATTTCGGACTTTGCGTCAAGTGTCCTTGCTTAACTGCGAATTTGATAAGTAGCCCAATGTGCTTTAGATAGTTGTTCCAGGTCACCTCGCTAACGTTTCTTTTACAAACTTCGATCATCCAAGAATTGATATTAATAAATGTCAGATCAACAACATTCTTTATTCCTGTATCTCGAATTATCAATTTGACGACATTATAGTAGTGCTGTTCTGTAGCCGAAGCGAGTTTCCTTTCTTTAAAATATTGATATAAAAGTTCTTCAATTTTCATTTTGTTCTCCTTTTATTTTTTCATCGAAAAATGTCAATTGTTAAAAATATCAAATATGAAACAGAAAAAACGATAGAATCTGTTTCTAGAGTATCTAATTTGAACATATTCTTGTGCAAATAAATAGCTTTTCTAAGATGCGACAACCCATTGCTATGCTCTTTTTGCTTTTCCGGCTTGTTAGGTCGGGTCGCTGTGCGAGAAAATCATTTCTTCTTTTGGCGTGATGGATCGAGGGTTGAATCGATATAGAATTACGCTGTCATTGAATTCGTTTACCTATCGTTTCTGTGATCGTAGAAGTGCTTTTTGCAGATGATCTGTGCAAATTGTCGCCGAGCTGGCCGATACCGGCTGCGATTTGCGTACCCATCCGTGGCCCGATTGAAGCGATGATGTAGAACCATGCCACCGGCAGGGTTAGATACGCCGTTAAGGTGATCAAATTCAGCACGATATCGGCTGTAGAGCCGCTACCGCCGAATTCGAATAAGTTTGCGTCGGGATACATTTGCGCTAGAAGCTTGTCATCAAGAAAAGCAGCAATCGCCCACAATGCAGTTAGAAATCTAAGCGAAAACAAAAGAAGCGCGACCCGCACAAGCACACTGGGGTTTAGCGTCGCATACGGAACGATAATTGGTATCGAGATGTAGACGAGCATCAGCAGCAAGGCTTGCAGCATCGGCAGACCGATGACCACGAGTTCCATGATGATGTGCAGCACCGCGGAAACAGATAAAGAACCGATCGAAGCGATGATTTGTTGCCAGCCGTCGAATGATGTAAAGAAGTCCAAAGTGGTTCTATGATGTTGCGGGGCTCGATCAGCGCGGTCCACGAAAACCCAAGGCGAGAGATTGATTGCTCGACGCAAATACCGATCTTCGTAATCTTCGACATTGAGGTGTACGCCATCTTTACGCTTGCTGGCTTGCATTTTTCTTGTCGTCTCGATCGCAGAGTCTAGTGAAGGGACTTGATCTTTAAGCGCATCGATGATCTTGATGCGCAAGCCAATTCGAGAATCTGTCCACCATTTGTCACAGTAGGGGAGCCCCGAGCCTGAAGTCCCACTGAACCAATCCTGCCGCCTCGAACTAGCTCGGTAGCCTGTTCCGCACTGATTCACATCCGTACATTGCTTGTAATAGCCTGGTGTTTCGACAAATATTCGCGACCCGATCCAGTCAACCGAAAGATGCAACTCGGTGTAACTGCTGCTTGGATGCAGATTGCCGCTACGCTGATATTTTGCCAGCGCCGGCTCATAGCAGTCTTTGCGGAAATCTCTAATCTCGCCAACCAATAGCTCATCGGTTATGCGCATTCGGGAAGCGCGGAGCAGTTCAGCGCGCAATATCGCAGGATTTCCCAATCGATCAATTGCGGCCGTGATTGATTCGGTGATGAATGATGCAACCTCAGAGACTAGCCACCAAGCCACTGGCACCTCAAATTCGCCAAGATCGTCCAGGTTCTCGACGTAGGCTGCATCGGGATCCGAGGCCAATACAGTACGGTCCAACTCTGAATTCCTAAACTCAATATCTTCAGGAACGATCGGAATCGCCGGCAGAAAAAAAAGTATCAGCACCAAGGCGAACAGCGAAACGTCTTGCTCCATGCGACGTAGTGAAACAGGCGCAGCGGCCTTCGATTCCTGACTTCTGACTGGCTCTGACCAGTTCTTAATCAAGGCGATTGCGAACGGCAGCAATATCATTCCGCTCGTGACAAGCAGATTAGCTATTGCGCCGGCAATGTGCCAGCCAATCATGGTCGTAGCGAGCTCAAGAAATGAACCAACGCGCATGTGATTAATCCTATGGCAGGTAGTTTTCGGACAATTGCCGCACTGGTGGCTTTGGTGACATCAGTAGCTGGTGGGCACTTAGGATTTGACTTGCGGTCTCTGATATCAATCTTCGACTGAGTTGCATCTCGTAGACTGCGCGTTCGATTTCTCTCTCTAATAAATCAACTTTTTCCAGCAATGGCTCGGTCGCTATGCCCACAGCTTGAATATTGGGTTCCATCATGCCGCTTAGCAGTAGTCGTCGTCCGAGGAATGCTTTGTTAACTACTCGCAGCAAAGCGATTTCGTTGCTGAGACGTCCAATCAGATATTCGCGATCGGGCAAATCGCGCAGGGCATGGATGATCTCGGAAGTGACGCGCACCTGCACAGCACCAAGCTGATCAAGATCAGCTTGACTTGGTTGGTTTCCAGAATAGACCGTTGCCCGCAATAGCGATATCAGCGTCGATGACTCATCTTCTATCTTTGGCAGCAGGCCAGTACCTGAAATAGAAGCTGGTTTCGCACCTACCTGAATTTTTTGATCGCCGACAACTTCTGAAATCCATTCGACGGCCGTATTCGCATCGGGCCATGTCCGCCTTAGCAGCGCGTTGTTTGACGAATCGCCGGAGTTGCCCGAGACGTTGCAATTGACAGCATGGTTTTGGATCAGGCACCAACCAGCTCGGACTGTGTCTTTAGTAAGCCAGATCGGTTCATGGCCAACACAGCCTGCAGTTCCACCCCCAACCCAGATAACACAACCATCAGAAGAATCTACGGAATCCTTCGCATGACTCGCCGTTGATCCAATCTCTGCTTGCTGCTGCCAGGACTGCACCTTTGAAACTTGAGTCCAGTCGCGATACGATGGGCCGTTGCTAACTGCGTTGCTCACATCACTTTCGCAGGAACGGATCGCTGACTCCCAGTTGTGTTCGGCGCGTACAACATAGTGCTGAAGCAACTGGCACATCCCTGGTTGCGCTCGGCACAGGATGTAGCCCGGTAATGCGCCTACAACCGACCGTGGAAATACGCTCAATGAGGTCATCGTCTCGTCGAGATAGGACGACAAAATGTCTGCTACGTCCGTTGCGGGATCGAATTGTCCGCAAAGAGAACCTCGCAAGTTGGATTGGGCATCTCGTTGCGGAAGCCTGGTAAACAATGATGCGGGCGGGGTTGTCGCAGAATCTCCGCCAAGTGCATAGTAGAGCGATAAGTCCGTCAAGGGATTTAACGAGTCGAAACTGAGATTTTGGGCTGCCACCGTTTGCGGCATCATGCTCCCTAATACAACTACGGACATAATGCGAATGCAAATCGATCTTGTATGAAATGTCAGATTTTTCCTGGAATTGAACATCGCTTGCCTCTTGGTCTGTGGTTTGCTGGAGCTGTTTAAGTTTAAGCAGCGCACAAAGTGGAAATTCACATCTAACCGCCTTTCGATTGATCCAGCAACGCACAATATGAAATCGTGCTGAATCAAATTTGCTATTGTGCCGTCGACTCGACAAACGGCAAATACGAGTAGGTCGTATAATCCTGCCACTAGTTGATTCAATCCAAGACTTTGGCGATGCATCCTGGCGTTTGCGCCGAATGAGCCCGTTCGGTCATTTCACGCCACTAGTTCAAACTGAATAAGCGCGTTTGCTACCGCACTGTCTTTTTCAACCAACCACTCTGAAAATATTTGCGATGGCTACAAATACGAAAGAAAAATCACATTCCGATACGGTGGAGCTCGCTCAGCAACTTATTCGCAGAAAATCGGTGTCGCCAAATGACGGCGGTTGCCAGGGCATCATTGCTGAACGGCTTGAACGGCTCGGGTTCGAGATTAGATTCCTCAATAGCGGAGATGTGACCAACCTTTGGGCAAGGAAAGGCTCATCATCTCCTCTGTTAACTTTCGTAGGGCATACCGATGTCGTTCCGGCAGGGGACGAATCTCTTTGGAAATATCCGCCTTTCGACGGTGTGATTGAAAATGGATTCCTCCATGGCAGGGGAGCCGCAGACATGAAGTCGAGCATAGCGGCGATGGTGACTGCACTAGAAAGATATTGCGCGGACCAATCTGAAACGCAAGGCTCCATTTCATTGCTGATTACCAGCGATGAGGAGGATGTCGCCGAAGAAGGCACATTTTACGCTTTGGAGACGCTCGGTCGCGAAGCGAATGAAATACGCTACTGTCTTGTCGGAGAGCCGACGAGTGAGAAAATCCTTGGTGACACCATAAAGATTGGTCGGCGAGGCTCTTTGGACGGGAAAATTATTGTTCATGGCAAGCAAGGACATGTCGCGTATCCACATCTTGCTGACAACCCCATTCACAAAACTGGTGCGTTGCTGGCGAAGATGGCACAGTTGAGCTGGCACGACGGTGATGACGACTTTCCGAATACGACGATGCAGATTTCAAATATCCACTCTGGTGTCGGCGCAGGCAACGTGATACCGCAAGATCTTGAAATGCTGTTCAACTTCCGCTTTTCTGCCAAAACACCGGCGGCAGACCTGAAAGATGCAATTAAAAAAATATGCGAAGAGTCGCAAGTCGAGTGCAGTCTGTCGTGGTCAGACCCTTCGGACCCTTACTATACCAAGGATCGCGAATTTTTCGACCTGGTGTTTAATTCGGTAAAGAAGACATTGCAACGCATGCCCGTCCGATCAACAGCCGGGGGCACGTCAGATGGCAGATTTGTGGCGAAGACTGGTGCACAAGTTGTCGAACTTGGACCACTTAATTCCACTATCCACAAGGTGGACGAACGAATCGAAATTTCTGAACTGTATGATTTGACCAGAGTCTATAAGCAGATTCTGGTTGATACTTTCAGTTGAATGTCTATAGGCAATCTGATGAATTCGTCTTATAACGAACAGGAACAGCTCATCGCGCTTGGCAATCGCTCGTACATGCCTAACTACAAGCCTAGAGGCTTAGTTCTTGAACGAGGTGCAGGAAGCATCATTTGGGATGCAGATGGCAAGGAGTATATTGACTTCGGCACGGGCATTGGCGTGAATTGCCTCGGCCATCAGGATCCTGAAATTGTGGATGCGGTGGTGTCCCAGATTAAGCACCTGTGGCATACGAGCAACATCTATTTTTCCAAACCACCCGTCCATCTGGCAGATAGCTTGATTAAACACACCTTTGCAGAAAAAGTATATTTTTGCAATTCTGGCGCGGAAGCCAATGAAGCGGCGATCAAGATCGCCCGCAAGTTCGCAAGTGATAGTGATAGCCCCATTGAAAAACGCACAATATTGACATTTGAAGGATCATTTCACGGCCGCACTATAGGAGCGCTTGCGGCTACAGCTCAACCAAAATATCAAGAAGGTTTCGGGCCTCTACCCGGCGGTTTCAGATATTGCGCATTCAATGATGTGCAGATGCTCGAAAATCAATTTGATACGAATGTTTGCGCTGTCTTGATCGAACCCATACAGGGAGAAAGCGGCATCAAGCCCGCCACCGAGGAGTTCTTAATGCGAATTCAAGAACTTTGCAGGCGGCATGATGCGTTGCTGATATTCGATGAGGTGCAGTGCGGCATGGGACGAACCGGAAAGATGTTCGCTTATGAGTGGGTTGAAGGGCTTGCGCCCGATGTGGTAACGATTTCCAAGGCTCTGGGTGGAGGGTTGCCGATAGGAGCTGTACTGGCCGGGACAAAGGTGGCGGATGTTTTGGGTTATGGCAGTCATGGGTCGACTTTCGGGGGCAACCCTGTATGTTGCGCTGCTGCGAGCGTGGTTTTGAACAGGATTGCCAACCCGTGCTTCATGGATGAAGTTCACAGAAAAGGGAACATCATACGAACGACACTCACCCAAGCAAGTTCACTTTCTGGCATCATTCATGAGATCAGGGGCAAAGGCATGATGGTCGGAATCGAGTTGACTCACGATTGCAGTTTTGATGCATCCGAGGTGATGACGCAATCGGGTATCAATGGTTTACTAGTGCTTCAGGCCGGAGTCCGGGTCGTTCGTCTATTGCCAGCTTTGACGATCTCTGATCAAGATTTGGCACGAGGGTTGGAAATTCTCGTCAAGACACTTGCAGAATTGTCTAAAACTAACTATAGCTGAAAAGACACCCAATCTAGGCGGCCTCGGTAAAAGATAATCGCTTAATGGCTCGCATCTAATGCGCGACAGTCTTCACATTGCCACCCGACTGATACTTCTTGGCCCATTTTAAGGTGCGCGTGGCCAAAGGAATTGGGTATCTTTACGATAAATTCGTCTTGTCCACACAAATTCATTCTTGTCCTCACATGATCGCCAAGGTAGATGATTTCCTGCACCGTTCCCTTTACGATATTGGCGCATGACCCGGGTTCTGGATCGATCATCACACGTTCTGGACGTAGGGACAAGGTAGTATTCGAGTCTTTGCCATCAATGTTTACAGCTGTAGCGCTGATCAGCCCACCGCCAGGGACTTCCACTTTGCATTGACTTCCATTTTCCTCAACAACTTTGCCGAATAGCACATTGTTCTCGCCAATGAACTGGGCGACAAAAGCGTTGCTTGGCTTTTCGTACAGATCAACAGGAGAATCCAGTTGCTGGATTATGCCATCGTTGAACACCGCGATCCGGTTGGACATTGTTAGTGCTTCCCCCTGATCATGAGTTACATAAACAGCAGTAATCTCCAGATTTTCGTGAATATGCTTGATTTCATACTGCATTTGTTCTCGCAGTTGCTTATCAAGTGCACCAAGCGGTTCATCCATCAACACTAATTTGGGTTGAAAGACCAATGCGCGAGCAACGGCGACTCGCTGTTGCTGTCCGCCCGACAGCTGACCTGGCCGACGAGATCCGAAATCCTCCAATTGAACCATGGCCAATGCATCCCGCACTCTTGATTCAGCTTCCGCCTTTGGGACCTTTCGAACGTTAAGCGGAAAAGCCAAGTTTTCATTAACTGTCATGTGTGGAAAGAGCGCGTAGTTTTGAAATACCATCCCGATTTCGCGCTTGTGCGGAGGGACATTATTGATGGGTTTACCATCAAGAATGATCTCTCCATGAGTTGCAGTCTCGAAACCAGCTAGCATCATTAGGCAGGTAGTCTTGCCTGATCCAGAAGGCCCTAGCAATGTTAAAAATTCACCTTGCTCGACTGATAGATTCAAGTTTTTGACAACGAGAGTCTCGCCATCGTAGCTTTTTTGCACGTCTTCGAACTGAACATACGCGCGTTGCGCATCATACATTGTGGTCAATCCAGATTAATTTAGGAGATGTTATTGTAGCAAACTCCCCAAAATTCGCGTTAGAGATTTTCGCAGTCGGATTTTTCGCCCAAATCTGCGGTGCGGGAAGATTCCGGCACTCGCGGCCGCGAGGCGGAAACAGGGCGCATAGTCAATGCTCATCCGAAACGCACCGGCTTTTTGTCGCGCTCGCGACGCTTTTTTGGAGGGGCTGTGGCATTAGAGACATCGCTCGGATTATGTCGACCGCCTCCATCAGATGTCGCGCCGCCTGCGCATGGCCTCGATGCACATCGATTCGCAGTCTGCGGCGCAACAGGTTGAAAGCGATTATGCACAGCGTGAAACAGAGCGCGTCGGCATCGAAACCGCTTCGCGGCTCGCGGATGCGATTGTCGGAATCCTCGCCCCCGCGGCTGTGCCAGCGGGCCGCTCCGTCGGCAGAGACTTGTCGCTGGAACCCGGCAGATATGGCCGCCCTGCGAAAGGTGCCGCCGGCCTGCGGACAGTCGAGTTCGAGCTCCCGCTGGCCGGGACTTTATCATTCGCTGCACCACCACCGCGAAGGCTTCGGGCTTGTCGTCATCGAGTGCGGCAGCAGCCGATCCGCTCGACATGGGTCCGCCCTGCGGCTCCTCCAGCACCCCCCGGTGTGTCCGGCCTTTAGTCAAGCTTCGCCCGAATCGAGTAGTCGATGTCCCGGTTCGTGAAATGGTTGATAATCATGGCCTGGCAGCCTGCCGCCACCGGTTCAAAGCTTCGTCGTTTGCAGCCGTCGATATATGTTTCATTCGCTTCAGATCGTGCGGCCGAAGATGCCGGAATCATCGTTGAAGGTCTCGCGGATCTTGTGCATCATCTAGGCGGTTCTTTGCGTAATCCCAAATTCTCGATGCAATTTCATGCCGGATACGCTCTTGAGGTTGGTAGTCATCAGGTAGACGGCTATCGCCCACTTGCGATAGCCTATCCTTGAAGACTGCATCAGCGTACCCGTCTTGACCGAAAAATCTGCTTTGCAGGACCGGTAGCGGTAGAGCTGGTTTCTGCGTTTATGTTCCGGTCGCTCATAGATGTTGTCGGAATTGCAGTTCGGGCATTAAATGCCGTTACCCCATCGCTTTTGAACAAACCATGCTTCCGCTACGCGATCGCTGGGAAACATGTCGGCAATCTCGATTAGCGAAAATCCGGTCCTATAGTTCTATAGTGCTTGCTAGGCGCGTTGTTTGCCATGATGCTTTTACCTCGATTTCTGCAGTATGTGGAGTGTAATGCACTGTCAAAAACAAAAACGCAAAGCTTTATTCCATTTTGCAACCGCCCTAAAGTGATTTAAGGAACTTGATCCTAACCAACCGATGATCACAAAACTTCGCACTTGAGCGATGCCTGTGGTGAGTGTCAGTTCCCATTTTGACCGATAAGATCAGACTGCGCTGGTGGTTGTTGCCGGTCCAAATTCCGCGTCAGGCGTGCTAGCCGTGCGCTTTGGCAAAATCTCCGATTTCGAGGGATTGCTTTCCCAGCAAGTCAACCAAAGTTTGGCATCTCTTCAGATCAAGGGATTTGAATACGGCACAATCGCCGTTGGAATGCTGGGGTTTTGGCGAGTTTGTCCGGGTTCAGATACATGCGGGACTGCCCGCCTCCTCCCTTCGGACTGCGTCCTTCGGGAGGAGGCGGGCAGTCCCGCATGTATCTGATCTCAGACAATCGGCTTCGCGAAGCGGCCTGGCGGCGCTCGCAGAGCTCATCCGCAAGCTCGGGCTCGACGCGCATTTCGAGCGGCTGATGCCGGAGCTGGACAGCAGCCGCGGCTTCCGCCCGGGCGCACAACTCGTCACGTTCATGCTGATGATGCACGAGGGCTCGCGGCATCTGAGCGGGTGGTGCAGCTGCGTGCGTTCCATGCCCTGACGCTGGCCGACCGCCGGCTGCTGGCGGTCGCGCCGCACCATCGGAAAAGGGCGGCCCCGGACATTGACGCAACCGCTGCCCAAGGGTGTCAAGGCGCATCGCGCCCGCATCGACGCGGCGGGCTGCCAGGCCAAGATCATCAGCACTTTACGAGCCGGGATATCGACTACGCAATCTGCGCCAAGCTCGACGCGAGCGTGGCCGGGCAGACCGGGGCCTGGACGAGTCGCAGTGGCAGCCCATATCGAGCGCGACGGCGCGCTCAGCGAGACGCAGCAGACGGCGCGCTTCCTGCACTCGATGAACGGCACGCCCGAAGCGTTCGCGGTGGTGGTGCAGAGGCTTAGAAAATCCGGCCAGCAGAAGCTCGAGCTCGACTGCCCGCAGGGCGGCTACATCTACCGGGCGCTGGCAACCAGCCCCTGCCGGTGCAGCGACTTCGATGCCAACGCGCTCCATTTCATGCTGTGCATGGTCGCCTACAATCTGTTCGCGCTGATGCGCCGTGTGCTGGATGCGAGCTGCGAGTCGATGCGCATCGAGACCTTGCGCCGCAAGCTGCATTGCAAGGCGGTCGGCATGATCCGCGCGATGGCCCTGGCGCCGCAGCCGCCGGAAACGCAAAACAGCATCGCTTGCACGACAAAAAGCCGTTGCGTCCCGGCGCGTTCCGGACTGTCATTGATCCTTCGCCCTGTTTCCGCCCCGCCGCCTCTTGCGCAACTTCGCGATTTCCGCGCGCGTCTTCGATCCGTAGTCGTATCGCGAATCCTGAAACAGCGAACCGCACTGGCGACACCTTCGTATGCCTGGCCCCCAGGGAACGGCTGTCCATCGAATTTCGCCCCCGCAGTCAGGGCACGGCGGATAGCCGCCCATGTTCTCCGGGCACGGCCCCTGAGGGACCGTGCTTTCGTTCAGCTCGAAGGGCAAGAAAATATCCAGCTCCCGCCGCGCTCTTACATATTCCTTGCCGATCTTGAACTTCGGGCCATCCTGCCAACAGGATGGATCCCGGCATAGCAGTCGCCGCAAGTGCGGTTTTTCGTCATCTTCGGCGGCTTGCCGGCAAGCATCCCAATCCGGCAATTCACCAAACCTTTCCTTCATGATTCACCTCCTGGCGATTCGTCGGCTATCACCACTTCATGCCCCTTGTGCCGCAGCGTCCAGACGCGTCGATCGTCCTGCTTGGTTTGCCGTAGCACTCGCGGTCCTTCACCCAATCGCCTGATCCGCCGCTGTAAGACGCAGATGATGAGGGATACTTGAAAATTTTTGCGAAGATTGATGTTGATCGCAAGGCTAAATTGCGTAGCGTTGCATAATGTCCAGCGAGCCATCCCACACCATTTTGCCGGCTACGTAAACCAAGATGATTAATCCGACATAGGCGATCCAAGGATAGCGTTCAAGCACTTTGACGATGAAGGTTGCTGCGACCAGCATAAGTGCCACAGAAAGAGCAAGTCCGAAGATGAGAATGTATATGTGCTCTCGCGCGATGCCGGCTACTGCAAGCACATTGTCGAGCGACATTGAAACATCGGCTAGCGTGATGTGAAACAACGCATGCCAGAAATTAGTCGGTTTGGTTGGCTCCATTGTTGCATGAGCTTCCTGCTTCGGTTGAGCATGTGCGCGAATATCACTGTATAGTTTCCAGCATACCCAAAAAAGTAAAAGTCCACCAAATAGCAAAACCCCGGGAATCTTAAGTAGCCATACGATCGCAAGTGCAAAAATAATTCGGAATACGACGGCTGCTGCGATACCGGCAACAATCACTAATTTGCGGCGTGACTCTTCGACACCTGCCGCTATCAGCCCGACAGCAATTGCATTATCACCCGCAAGCACCAAGTCAACTAGTATGACCTGCACTAGCGCATTTAGTTCAGACAGCATCTGTTTTTGCTAGTTTGGGAAAATCAAAGCAAGAATAGCGGTTTACGGCTGAAAGTTGAATTTACAGCCACCTGAGGTTCGGCTACGTTTACCAAGTGCAAAACGAAGGTTGTGATGTAGCCAAACGCAAAAAGCATGCGTCGATATTGTACATGCTATTTTTGGACTTGAGCGTCTATCGACGCGCAATTTCCCACCGCCCATCAAGGCTGGCCCAGTTTGTTTCAGCGCTATGTCGATTCTGACATCTTTGGCACGTTCAAAAATATAGACGAGCAAAACTTCGAGCGTCGTTGATACTGCATATCTAGTCGATTTATCGGATGTTGTAATTCTTGATCGCATTGATGATCTTAGGTAGACCGCTTTGCACTCATTCATGATTATCTGGAAGCTTTCGGTGGTTGCTTTGTGATGGAAAGAATAGGAAATTACATACTGAACTTGGCAAAACCGAGACGCAGGAAAACGCGGACAACCTGCGGGGTAAGTAAATAATATAATAAATTACAACGAATTGTGCTTGCTGGGCGAATGTCAGTATGAGCGAATGCAACGTTGCTAATCGAACCGTTTTTTGCGATGACAATCTGGATGTATTGCGGGGCATAAATTCCGAATGCGTCGATTTGATCTACCTAGATCCGCCGTTCAACAAGAACAAGAAGTTTACCGCGCCGATCGGCAGCAGTGCCGAAGGGGCGGAGTTCAGCGACATATTCAGGCAGGAAGATGTCAAGGACGAGTGGCTGGTAACGATTGAAGAAGATAATCCAGAAATATTTCAGTTTCTGAATGCAACTAAAGAAATAGGGAAGCCATACAACTATCCGTATATGGCCTACATGGCAATACGGCTAATCGAGTGCCATAGGATTTTGAAAGAAACTGGCAGCATCTACCTGCATTGCGACCATACCATGTCGCACTATTTGAAACTGGCGATGGATTGCATATTCGGAGAGGAAAGATTTAGAAATTCGGTCGTTTGGAGCTACCAGCGATGGACAGGTGCTACAAAACACTTTCAAAGAATGCATGATGACCTATTGTTCTACGCCAAATCCAATGAAAACAAATTCAACATACTGAAAGAGCCTTATAGCAATAAGTCTAAGCATAAGGCCGCAAGGCTTTCAACGCACCATAAAGGAAGTTTGGAGCAAATTTATACAGACGATACAAGCAGAGAAAAGGCAATGCGCGACGTATGGGAAATTTCCTATCTCAACTCTCAAGCAAAGGAGCGCACCGGATACAGAACTCAGAAGCCAGTGAAATTATTAGAAAGAGTTATTAAAGCCAGCAGTAATGAAAATGACATTGTGCTAGATCCGTTCTGCGGCTGTGCGACGACCTGCGTAGCGGCGGAAAGACTGGGCAGGCAATGGATTGGCATTGACATTTCAATCAAAGCTTATGAGTTGGTGAAAGAGCGGCTAACGAAAGAAGCTGCCGACCCGGAAGATATATTCAAGTATCAAAATAAAATTCATTTAAAAACCGACCCGCCGAAGCGAACCGATTTGGCGGTTGACTATCGAGAAAAGAAATTCGTTTATGTAATATCGCATCCATCTTATCCTGGCGAGTTCAAGGTAGGCATAGCGAAGAACTGGCGATTGCGCTTGAATGCCTACCAGACTTCCGACCCTGACAGGCAATATGAGATCAAGTTCAAGTTGGAAACGCCTTATTTCAGAGAGGCTGAAAAATATATCCATGACAAATTTCCGAACAAGCATGAATGGGTTCAGGCTGATTTGAAAGAAATTATTGAAAATATCAAGAATTACAAGCCGATTGACCCTGCGCAACAATGCGAACTGGATTTATGATCGGTATTGCCACTAATAGAGGCAATGAATATGAATAGAGCCATCAAAAACGAATTGAACGGAAGCATCGACATGCTTGCAAAGCGATGCGGAAAGTTTTTAAAGAGGAAATTCAGGGTGCGCACGATGTGTGCGTGACGATATGCAAGTTGCAGAAGAAGGGTTGCGCGAAGAGATGACAATATGCAAGAGTGCCTAAACAGCAAAATTGATACGACGAACCAGAACACGCAAGTTCGGTTTGCCTAGCAACAAAAAGAGGTCGGCAAAACCAAATCCAGCTTTGACAAGCTGGTTAAGAACGATTAGCGGTCAGGTCTTTATGCATCGAGCTGCCCAGTGACGGCCGGCCAACTCGTTCACGTGCCGTTGCAGATGTTTTGCGTGCATCCGGCGGCAGCCGCTGTGCTTGAGCATCGCCCCGAAGCTCTATATGCCGTTCGCATGCGCCATTTCGCGCATGGCCCGAGTGCATGACGACCGATTCGTGCTCGAAGGGCGCGGCGCACCGTCGCAGGCGTTCGCGTCATCCGCGTAGACGGTTGCATGCGGGTCGGCATGACCGGCCGCGAACGATCGAAGCGCACCGCGCTGGCAACCGCGGTCTTGCCTGAAGCGGTGCGCACGGTTTTTGCGTCACGCCTATTTCGCGGCGCAGCTTCGTGCTGGATGCGCCCTTGAGGCTGGCCCAAGCAGAGACGCCGTGTGCGCTGGAATGGCTTCGGCAATCCGAGCGTCGGCGGGGCATAGGCTTGCGCCCTGGCGTTTGCCAGTTTTTGACGACCCGCAATGCCCGCAGGTGCGGCCTTCAGGCCGGCAGATCGATTCGAACCATTGCTCGGCGGCTTTTGCGTCGGGAAACATTTCGGCAAGCTTGATCAGCGTTGTCCCTTTGCGGATATTCCTGCCTGGCCATTTGATCATGTCTCAATTCCTAATTCATTGATTGATATGGCATTTATGTGTCGATTTTCTCAAATTCAGTGTGCAATTCCCAAAGAATAAGGACGCAGATATGGGCGCATGGTTCATAACACGGTCTTTGGTTGGGTTCTGGCGATGAGGCGTGTCAAGCGTAAAGTCATTCGCAAAATGGTGACCTGATGCGCTGGATGCAGGTCTGGCTTGCCTCGAATTCGATGATATTCGCTGGTGACATCTTTGCGGAGGACTCCGCTCATGAGAATTCAATAGCCTTACAGCGAAACCTCGGCATATGTTGATAAAAATCTATCAAATTTAGAGTTGTTGTAATGGATGTGATCAAAAATAGTCATAAATCAATGGCGCATATCAACCGCCTTTGTATCAATGGGTTAATGATATGCATGTGATCCGCGTTGCTGGATCATCATCGGTGATGATCTTGTGCCAAATTGTGGCTGTCAATATCGATCTAAATGCCGCAAACCGATTGAAGTGACTCGCCCGGTTCGTCAGCAATTCGCGGCATTCACGAAAAGCCAGCTACTAAACAAAGAGATCGGTTTTGAAAGCAGATCAGATTCATTCAGATAGCTAGTAGTTATTGCAGCTACATGGACTACCAATCCGGGAGGCAATGCATTTGACTTTCTGTCAGTTGACGATTCAATTCTCAACACTCTTGAGAAAAGCGCCACCTCCCTTGATGCAGCACTTGTATCTTCGCCAATAGTTCCAGACGTACTTTCCAGCAGCAGAAATTTTGTCGCGTGACCAATCGCCTTCAGAGCCGAAGGCTTCGCAACGTCGATTCGGAGTAGGGTGCAGCATCTGCCAGTTTTTTTTCTTTTCATCTGCAGCAGAGAGCCATTGTCGCCAGGTTTGCTGCAGGCACTGGGCCGGCCGGTCTTTTCCTTCTTGGCGCCAGCTTCCGCCGCTACGACCACAATCTTGTTCACTCTTTGCATTAGGGTCGCCCCTAGCAACGTCATACTGCCTTCGCCCCGGATTGGCTTGATGCACATGTCCGCCCCCATCGCTTGTAACAATGTCGATTGATCGCTGACTTGCAACAGCGGCGGCTTTGGCCGGGTCGGTTTGCAGTATGAATCCAGAGCGGGGAAACACAGAGCCCCATGTGGATTTGGGCCATTTTCCTATCTCTCTCATTCCAGGCGTGAACGACTCCTGACGGAGCAAGTCCTTGCCCCCGCTGCGCCACGCGATTGCGTCCAGTAGCGACATAAAATAAGGATGCATCGCATTTGCGTCTGATTTGCACAGGAACCGGCCGAAGTCCTTCAGCTTTGATGCCGGATTGCCAACAACGTCAACCTCGTAGAACTTGACTGAATCGCCGTGGCGCTGACCAGAGCTGATACCGGATAGATGACCGCCAGCCAGCAAGTCTTGGGAAACTTCTGTTGTTGCGGACAGAACAGCGCGTATTTCCAGCCATGGCGGCTCGCCGGTCTGCTGATAGGCAGACACCACAAAATCAGGCAATCTATGGGATATCTTTGGTGTTGTAACAACACGGCAACCGAAAATTGTGCAGCGAAGCCAGAAACAAAGTCCGACTATTTTCCAATCAAGGCATTCAATACTTGCGGAACGAGAGACAATGTCAGCGGTGGTTATGGTCTCGACACCATATGTCTTGGGCAAATGCGCAACCGCCGATATGATGAAAATCCACACTGCGCATCTCATGGTGATTGGCTTGAAATTCATAGCATGTACTGCTCGAATGCGAACTTCTTTCGATCTAGTCGATCCGTAGCTTAATCAGTGTTCAGGCGTACCGCTCGAATATTGCGCGCCACTTCGTAGGCAGCTTCGAGTTCGGAGCATCTTTGCAAATTCATTATTTTTGCCCGCTCCGCTTTTTCGCTCTTTTCTGTTTGGGACAATGCCAAAGCCAATGCCGGCGGGACATTTCGAAAAAGAGCTAAGAACTTAGCAGACAGAATTACACCTTCGGTATATCGACCAGAACACTTCTTTGCCGCTAGCAGCAAGTTCTGCTGTTCTACGGTGAGAGACTTGAATCTGCTGATTTGATTGATTTCATCCTTATCTACAGACAGGCATATCCACCACTCGGGCTGGTTCAAAAGCTCTTTTGCCTGATCAGGAAACTGTCGAATATTTTGCGTAGCAATCCATAGCCAGGCACCAAATGTGCGCCACATAGCTGAGATGCGGTTGATATACGGCGATACCAGCGCGTTTTGAAGCAGAAGATGCGCTTCATCAATGACAACAATGGTTTGCCGTTCCCTATATTGATCGACTTCAATCTTGTTGTTGATCATCGAAAACAAACCTGTCAGTGCCACCGCGAGTCGATCTTCATAGCCTCTTCGGGAGAGCAGATCAAGCTCGACCAGGGTGATGTCGGCCTCTGGCCACAGTTCGCCTTCCCGATCAAAGAGCTCGCCGTTGAATCCTGAACAAAAAAGATGCATGGCGCCGGCAATCCTTGCAGATCGTTGTCGTTGCTCCTTTGATAGATTTTGTTCGCCGATAGTGCTGCTTTTCGAAGCTTCGCGCAACACGCGCACAACATCGCTGGTCATCGTCTGTTTTCTGCCTTCGCTTTTTGATAGACGCGCCGCTTCGACAATTGCTGTGCGTATCAAATCCAAATCATCTCGCCGCAACTTGCGCTCGGCATTAGGCTCGCCGCCGGTAATCATCAGTCGCGCCTGAATTTCCATTTCACCCAGTGGGTCGCGACCGCGAGAGGCCAGACTCTCGCTATCTTGCTCATCGACAATTTCACTATTGCGAGCAACCTGATCTGAGCCTCTGTCGAGTAGAACCTGCGCATGCCTGAACGGTGGCAAAGATACTTTTGATCTGCCATCAATTCGTACCCGGTGCACGTTCAGACCGTGTTGCTGGCAGTGGTCGCAGAGTAGGCCAAATGTTGGGAGTGCTGTTATCAGCACAACTCGGGGGCGATGCACTGCGATTGATTGCATCAGCATATAGATGAGCAAGGATGTCTTTCCCGACCCTGTCGGTCCCAAGATAAGCGAATGCGCGTTCTTTGCACGGTCGTGCGAATTCAAGGGATCGAAGGTCAATGGCTCCGCGCCTCGATTGAAGAAAATGCAACCTGGAAAACCGGTGCCTGTAGAGCGTCCGTACACTGGCGCAACACGCGCAAGGTGGGTCGCATACCATAGCTTTGCCCGCCGTGCGTATGGCTTGCGATCTTGAAGCGGGTCAAAGCCAAATGGAAGTCCTCTAATATAGCTGTCGAGCGCGATTGGATCATATCGGGGGACAACCGGCCTGAGACCATGTGCCCCCATCATGGCGAGAGCAGACTCGGTCTTTTTATCAAGCTCCTTCAGATCGTCTCCGAAAATATAAATGCCGGCAAACACCTTGAAAATCGGATTGCCGCGAGCAATTTCGCCAATTGCAACATTTGCCAAGTTACGCCGCTCTGCGGCGGCAGGATCATCTCCAACCGAATTTTTTCGAACCTGAAAAATCTTGTCCCGAACCTCATCCTGCGGAGAGTATACGATGGTCATCATCCATATCGATCCTTGCGGCATCTTGTCAAAAAGAGTGCTGGTGGCCTCTCCAAATACTCTTTCAGCAGTAATGTGCCCCACCTCCGGCTCTAGCGTCATTTCATCCAGCGTGATGAACCGACTAGGGTGTCCTCTAAACCACCAGACTCCCGGCTTTTTCCATGTCCATGGTGCATGACCATGTAATGCAGCTCGTGCTATATCGTATTGGGCGGAGCCGGAAAGCATGGAAATCGCACGATTTTGTGCATTCGGTTGCCAAGGAAATTTTTTTAAAAGAGCCGCGTTATTGCGGCAACCTGAATAGTCGTCAGGAGCTGGCACGAACCATCGGGTCAACCACTCATAAAGGTGTTCAGCGGCCAATGGAATCAGTTCGACTCCGGCCTGAGCAAAGGCACTCTTCAATTGGTCGCAAATTTGATCAATTGTCTCTTCGAACTGGCATGTGTTCGATTCTAGAGTGCGCCAGATGCAAAGCCGGGTTTCGCGAAACTTTCCCCGCCATCTTTGCCCGCCAGCATTTGGATCTGAAAACAGACCGTTTTCTCGCGAAACGTCTTCGAAGTGATCGACAAGAATTTGGAACCAATGTTGCGAATATTCTGATCCGCGTGCCGAAGGTGTCGCATAACGCTTAATCTGATCAATAAATTCCTTAATCAGCGTATCTTTTTCATCTTGAACGTATAGTTGAACGATCCATGGGTTCGTCGCGTGCTGCGGTAAGACTTGAGCGAGG
The DNA here is from genome assembly GCA_965214875.1 of Arenicellales bacterium. Lineage (GTDB taxonomy): Bacteria > Pseudomonadota > Gammaproteobacteria > Arenicellales > JAJDZL01 > CBDAUN01. The sequence continues at coordinate 1,389,755 of OZ243980.1, forward strand.
GCATGCGTAATGCGATGATGCATACCCTGGACTGTTTCGTCGTTGCGCCCCTCAGTACTACATGTACGAATGGAAAAAAGTCGTCCTATGCTGGTCAAGTCTTGCAGCGCGATGCGTCCGTCTCCCAAATCCAAACGCGGTGCAAGCAAATCTGTGAACGAGCATCCGTTTTTGACGATATTTTTGTATTTTGGATCAGGATGAAGCTGTGGCTCCAAATACTGTTCAACCGTCAAAGGTTCGCAACCTTCTTCTTCCCATTGGATTTTCGCCACACTGCCACCCCATTCGATCGCATGACCAGCTTGATTGTTTCTGCGACGGCGCAGCCTTGAATAAAGCGATAGCATGGTCACTTATCTGGAAGCTCTCCGGGCAAGGCATACTCAGCGCGAGGATACAGCTGAAACATCGTGGAATATCCGGGTACGGGAGTGTTTTCTTCTGAAAGGTGCGGAAACACAAACATGATGATGGTCGGATTCGGCAAGCGGGGAAATCGAACTGAAAGCTCGTTGTAGACTTCGCGCGTGTAGCCATCGAGTCCAGAATCTGCGTCATGCAAATTGCCAGCTATTGGCCTGCCAGTGTCGCCGGATGTCATGTGATTTTGATAAACCTCGGCAATTGTGGGACCCGAATCAGGAATTGGCGTTCCCGTTTGCAGCGCGCTGGTGCACGATGCTGCGCAAACTACCATGCTAATCGTGCCAACCCAAATGCTGATTCGTCGATGCGTGCCCAAAATGATTCACTTTTCTACCATTAAGTTCATAATCGATCAAGATCGGCGTTTCGACATGGATTGCGACCGCTTGGCCTGCTTTAACATAGACCGCGTCAAATGAGTTTTGACGACGATCGCTTAACCATTGCGAAATATCCGAAAGAGCCTCTTCAGTCGCTCTTCCCACAATAAAATCATCGATATTGCCAGTCAGCGATTCGGTAGTTTCACCTGTCGCAGAACTTGTGGTGGTGGTTTGCGCATTAGCAAACGCACTGCCGGCGGCAGCGGCGGTGTTTACCAGTGTTGCTTGTGCTAAAAACTGTGCCGCGTTAGTTTTCAATTCGCCGTTGATGCAAGGGTTTCCGCGTTCATCAGAAATCCATCCAAGCCCGGAGTTGAGATTGTCCACGCTTGCATCCGTTCGCACAGTACGAATAGTTCCATCAGAAAAGATATAGGCCGCGGTATCGATATTGCCAGATACGCACGACAAGGCGAAGTCACCTCGCGCCGTTCCCGACCAAAGCATGCCAGAGATTTGCGGTATGCGATGTCCGTTGGCGGCTAGATTTTCAGCCCCTGTGATGATTTTGAATCGCCAAGGATCCTCTAGCCTGCCTTGCACAGGAATTCTGCCAACTAGGGCGGTTAGCGCAGTACCGTTGAGCAGTGTGGTCGTGGGCGGAATTGTGTAGTGAGCTGAAAGACCTTCGGCTAGCGAGCCTGAGCCTAGAACATCTGACTCAATTGCCGCTGCGCTATTCAAGCCGTCATCGAACGCCTGGAATTGATCGGACTGGTAAGGATACGCTTGTGCATCGACAGATTCTAGCCAGGTGAATTGTGTGGTTGGCGATAGGGCAGAAGAGGGTGCGTAGGATTGTTGATCGTTTATTTTCTGATCCAGGGTATCTGTGCGCAGGTTTAATTCATAAATCGATTCTTCTATGCCTCGAAGCAACTCTGCATCATGCGCACCGGCCTCACTGCTTCCCATCTGATTAATCAGCGCTCGAAAGTCATCTCGAATCCGGTCGCGTTCTAACTGCGCGAATTCTTGCCCATCAGCAATCAGTTGCTCAAGATTCGAAATTTTGGCCGCGACCGCTCGAACCTCTTCAGCTGCGCTATCCCTGTCGGTCAACTCAGTGTTTTGACCTCCACTGTTGCCATCGGGGTTTAATACAGGCTCGAGCCCGGGAAATTTGATTGGGCTAGAAAACCATGCAACCATGCCAACCGTCAACATGAATGCAGAAAATATGAGTGCTCGAGCCTTCATCACGTCATCAGGTCGCTGCATCCTGGAAGGGAAAATCTGAAATCAGCACAACGACCGTGGAGTCGAGCGAATCTCCTTTTGGACTAAGACGCGCATGGAGAAATGAAGCTGTTCGCCAGGCACCGATAATTTCGCGCGGATCTAAAGTTACGTGCTCATCAAGATTATTTGAGATTTTTACGGCGGTGATGTAGTAGTCCGGCGATCGCCAGCTAGCTATTGGAATTGCTACTACTCCATTGGCGCATAGCGTGGGGTGCCGGTTAGCACATCGGAACAATTCTAAAGGCTCTGACTTGACCGGTATTTTCACGATCCCTGAGAGTGGCTTGAGCAAGCGCTTTGGGGCGTACATCTGTTGAGCTGCCCAGCGCGTGAGCGTGGCAAATCCATGTCGTGGCTGTTCTATCGTTGCGGTGGAATGATTTTGCAAGGAAGGTGGAAAACGAACCGTAAGCGGCAAGCTCGGAGCGTCTCGTGTGCCTGCACTTGCTTCAAGAATCAGTCGCCCCAGTGGGCGCGCGAGTACCACGATCCGCGTTTTTGAGAATTGTTCACGAGGAGTGAGCCAAAATTGGTTTCCTATAACCTGCATATCGAGTTGGTAGGTCAAATGCGATGGAATGCCAACGCTAATCGACTCTGCTTCCAATACTGTTACAGCGAGTTCCGAACCGACCGACATCTCAAGCTGGATTGGCGACCCGCGCCACACCACTTCGATCGATTCGGCGATGGTAACGTTGCAGACTGGCAAAAGGATGAATGCGACGAGCGAGCGTAGTGAAGAGTGCGTACGATAATTCATGACTTGGTCTTACACAATTCTCTCAGGTGGGTGCGGCAGTGAATCAAGCAGTAGTCCCCAAGGGTTGGATTCAGGGTCGATCGGTTGGTATAGAACGCGAATTGAAAATCGCACCCGAACCCGCTTAACCGGCACACCGCCAATGTCCTCGTTCAACTCTACGTCCAGAGTTACCTTCCAGATATCGGGAGATTCGCTGATTACAGAATCTTGATAGCTTGCATTCGAACTTGGCAAAAGGTATCGGGTGCGCCCCTTGAGCTCCGATGCCCGCTGAATGCTTTCATGTTTCAGCCATGCCTTGAACGACGGCGTGACGAATGCAGTGAGCCGGTCCAGATTATCCGAATAATCCTGAAGGCAGTCGGTTTTGCAACGGTTTAGTTGCTGCCATATATAGCCTGTAAAATTGTAGACCTCCCAGGGGTGGATCGTATTCAGGGTCAACTGGCTCCCATAACGTAGATTTGGCGGAATGCTGATCCGCTGATTATTTGTGGCGTTGTGCCAGCCCAAGAGAGAAACTAGAAGGCCAGCAGACAATAGAAATGTAACAACGCGCAGCGTGCGAATATGGCTATAGAGATTAGCATCGGCGTGAACGTAGCGCCTTTTCATGAATTAAACTCTCTCGCAGTACGCCAAAATCCGGATTTGTAGATGAGTTGTGCAGATAGAATCGGATGAGTTTGACAGGCGACCGTACGGATTAGCCATCCTTCCGGCTTACCGTATTTCACTTTCCGATAGACGGTTGCTGCGGTACTTACAATCAGCAATGTGCCGGTTGTCTGCAATGCGAACCCGAAAAATAGTACATGTATTCCGTCAACGCTCAGCATGGCAAGCGCTAGAGAAACTGGCAGGCATAGGAACGAAACGATCGCGGTGAGGATGAACAGCTCTGTCGCGCCGCATCCTTGGTAGAGCGGGGTCTCGAATTCCAGAGGTGAGCAAGGTGCTAGCATCATGTTTATGCGATCAGCGACGAAAGTCGTTCTGATCCCCACCAGGCGCCGAAAATAACCACCAGAATGACTAATATGCCAGCACCGAAAAATGCTGCGAATTTGCCCCATTCGCCTTTCTTTCTGGCTTCATTCACCTCTGAAATAAGCCCACCCGAAAATGCAAGAATGGCCAAGATGACAACGATTCCAAGCCCAAGAAAAATGATGTATTTCAAAATGGATGTGAGATAGGCTATTGGATCCGACTTGTCCAGCAATGCTGAACCCACCTTTGGCGGTGCCGGCAAAGTGCCTTGAGCGAAGCAAATGTCCCAAGCCATCACACCCACCAGCATGGCCATTGTCAGCAAGATCAGGTGGCATAAAAACCGGTGCAGGAGAAACATGCGTTAACCCTCGTTATAGAAATGCGATGAATGCAAGCACGATCAAAGTGACCATCAGTGAGCGGGCGCACCCTCCAAGCAGGCCCAGAAAAGTCAGCTGGTTGCCCCTAAGTTGCGCCAGCGTAGAATAGGTCACCCAGATCCACCACCAGATATAGGCAGCCGCAACAATTGATCCGATAATTGTGCGTAGAAGATTTATGTCTAGTGAGAGCGAACCCATGACTCCAGAGAAGCTAGTGCCGAAAGTTTCCGGGAATCGTGTCGACTGCTCGGGGGGCACGATCCGGAAGGTTAACATGTGCATCGATGCCTGCTGTGATAAGGTCAAGATCGTATCTGAGCCGTTGATAGTCGAAGTGCATTCGAGCATCGGGATTCGCAAATGTTTCCGCTTCGCTGATCAAGTGCCCCAATTCTCGTATTGCTCGAGAGATTCGTTGCAGGGTGCTTTTTTCGCGCGAATTGCTTCTTGCGATGATGTGATTTGCGACGGTTGGCGCAAGATCCGCATCGGAAGTGACTGGTTCTTCGCTTCCGAGCTCGCTAGTGCTTGCATTCATGCAAGCACTAGCGAGTGTGCAGAGCATTATTGTCCATAGCAATTTGCAAAGCGATTGGTGCATGATGCTGTCTATACATTTTCATCAGCATTTGCTCATTAAAAAATGTAGAACATATAGTGTTGAATTTTTGCATTCGATTCAATTTCGATGCTTTGACTTGTTTAGACGATGCGCCTCGATGCAATGCAAGGTGTTTCGCATTCTGCAATGGCAGTCCGGGCAAAAGAGAATGAAAGCCTTTTCTGGACAGATTCACCGACTTTGAGCAAGGCCGACAAAAACTTTCACCGAGCACTTATATCAGTCGGTGACCTTCATTCGATTTCGTTGTAGCGCACCTATCACGGTGCGTTGCCGCCAGCATTCAGGTTGCGGTATTTCAACTAGCTGGAAGATTGGCTAACAGTGCTTGCTTTTGAATCGAGAACTTTCGTGTTTGCCATGGGGAGCGTCAACGAGTCGAATTGATCCCGCGCGGCAACCGATAATCTTGTTGCGCGATTGCGAAGTAGGCGAGGCTCAGTTCAAGCGCACGAGGATACGGCGAAAGTCTATTGCTGCAATCTTCCGTGCGCTGGCCACCTGAACAGTCTCGCATATATCTGACCCGGGACACACAGCTCGCCGACCTCGGCTTCCAGAGCCAGCGCAATCATCCGCCGTGCGCTCTCGCGAGCCATCTCGGTCAGCGAATCGGAAAATTGGCCGTGCGCTTCAAGCAAAATAACGTTATTCTTGCTCATGAGCCTTCGAACCCCGCGCCGCGGGGCGGGCCACCAACCTCGTAGAAACGGATATTTTGCAAGTATTATAAATTCAATTACTTATGAATTTAGTTTCTGCAAAGCAGTATGCCTATCTGGTTGGTTGCAGATTTTTTTCGAATCTACCGTCAGACCAGTTGCGCCACTTTTTTTCAACTCCCGTCAAACATTACTTTTGGCAATATCTCGACAATGACCGCCTGCAACGTTCCAAATCGCACTATCTTCTGCGGCGATAATCTGGATGTGCTGAGAGGCATCAATTCGGAATGCATCGACCTGATCTATCTTGACCCGCCGTTCAACAAGAACAAGAAGTTTACCGCGCCGATCGGGAGTAGCGCGGAAGGGGCAGAGTTCAGCGACATATTCAGGCAGGAAGATGTCAAGGACGAGTGGCTTGGCACAATCAAGGAAGATCACCCAGAGCTGTATCACTATCTGAACGGCATCAGGGGAGTCGGCAAGTCGTACAATTTTGCTTACTTGGCTTATATGGCAATACGGCTGATTGAGTGCTGGCGGGTGTTGAAACCGACAGGATCAATCTACCTGCACTGCGATCCGACTATGAGTCACTATCTGAAAACAACAATGGATTGCGTTTTTGATGAAGATGGTTTTCGTAATGAATTGGTTTGGTGCTATACAGGCCCAAGCAATGTCCGCAAATATTTTCCAAGAAAGCATGATGTGATTTTGTTCTATGCCATGCAAAAGTCCAATTTCAATCGAGATGCGGTTCGCGTACCCTACAACCCCGAGACAATGGCGAGAAGGGGTAGAGTTGAAGGAGCGCAAAGCATCATCTCGCCATCAGCGGAAACGCAGCAGCGCCGAAGCAGAGAAACTGTAACGAAGCTATTCGGCGATGGCAAGGTGCCCGAAGATTGGTGGCTCGATATATCAGCGCTTACAAACCAAGTGGAGCGCATCGGCTATCCGACACAGAAGCCCCTGGCCTTGCTAGACCGCATTATCAAAGCGTCAAGCAACGAGGGCGATATGGTGCTGGACCCGTTCTGCGGGTGCGCCACAACCTGTGTGGCAGCTGAGCGGCTGGGCAGGCAGTGGATCGGCATAGATGTATCGTTCAAAGCCTACGAGCTGGTCAAGGAGCGACTGAAAAAAGAGGCTGCCGATCCAGAGGACATATTCAAGCATCAGAATGAAATTCACAATAAAACCGATCCGCCCAAGCGAACGGATTTAGCGATTGACCATCGCGAAAAAAAGTTTGTCTATATCATTTCCCATCCGGCTTATCCGGGTGAATACAAGGTCGGCATTGCCAAAAACTGGCAATCGCGCTTGAATGCCTATCAGACTTCCGACCCTGACCGGCAATATCAATGCGAGTTCAAATTGGAAACGCCGCTATTTCGCGAGACCGAAAAGCATATCCATGAAACGTTTCCAAACAAGCATGAGTGGGTGCATGGGGATTTGAAGGACATCAAGAATGCTATAGCAAAATTTGGAATTAAAAATGAAATCAAAATCCCGGCAACCCAAAAAATATCGAAATGACCTTTGTATCAACGCTACCCGGGAGCAGGTTCGGGTAGCATCGGTTCGGGGCGCCGCGACAGAAGGCGGCTTATGCGCCGATTCGGAAGCGTGCTGGCTAACTAGTTGAATTGATAGCAACACCTGGTTTTGGGGCACTATTCGTTATAATCCCTAAAAATTGCCGCAAGAACTTGTCGTGAATTCGATGCTTTGTACGCTTGAAGTAATATTTGCACTTTCCCGCATGCGCCTGCAGGCTTTCGACCTTAAGGCACTGTGGCCGAACGTATTGAAGGACTTGACCCGCTGTCCTTGTCACGATTCCTGAAATTAAGAAATCCATCGGGAACGCTAACGTTCTTGCCGTGGGAGTGATTGACTGTAATTTGCTTGTTGCGTATCAGGTGTTGTGGAATCTTCGCATTTGCCGTCCATAGGCGCAAGTGTGGAGTTGTTAGCGTCTCACGGATCAGAATGTCAACTTTTCCACCTTGCTCAGCATGCTTGACTGCTCGATTTAAGTTGTTACGACACTGCTCGGTATTGCAAAGGTAGGACGTGATTAGCAAGATGCGGTTCTGTTCTTGGATATTGACCTGTTCCTTGACCGTCAAGCGTTTAACCGCATCGGCGTATGAGGCTTCAAATTCGCTAATTGCTCGCAGCAATGCAAGTTGCCTTTGTGCCAGCAAATTGGCATAGCGTTCTCTAGCCTTGGGATCAGAAGCAAAAATGCCAAGCAACTCTAGTGGCGAAATTTGAGAAGATATCAGCCCAACGTAATTTCTTCTCAGTAGCTCATAATCATCCCACTCAGTATTTGAAAGTCCCCAAGCAGTTGCAGGATGCTCCTTGTTGAAGGAGACATCCGAAGGAGTGCTGGTAGAGTATTCGATTGATGTTTGAGCGAAGCATGGTAAAACCATGCACAATGCAAAGATCGATAAGACAAGTCTCATCCGCTCACCTCCAGAATAATGTCGTCCTTGGTCGATATGTTCTGAAAGCGAGCCGTGCGCTTCTTCGGGTCGATTGTGATCAAGCGCCAGCCGGATCGAAACTCGCCAGGCTCTAGCATCGCAAGCCGTCCTTCGAAAGAAATGACGGCATTCCATTTTGATTGCCATGAGTCGATCGCAACAAGGTCAAAAGGAGGAGATAGATTGCCTACGCTATTTTTATCTGTTTCGGCATGAGCGATTTGATCACTAAGTGCAGATAAGCTCTGCTCGATTTTTCGCAGTCGTTTTTCCAGTTTTTCGAAGACAGTGGCGGAGATCTTTTCGAGTGATTCTGCAATGACTCGTTGTGTTATCTCGATGCTCTCGAACCGCTTGTCCAAATAGGCGTGAGCATCTTCATTGGATTGCATCCTATAAAGGATATCATTGATCACTTCTGCTGGAATCTGCGACATTGATGGGTATTCAGTGCCTGCATCGGTAGCGCCTTGTCCATGCAGTTTTTCGATTTCCTGATTGGTCGAGGCATTTTGCGGGCTCAGAACAAATTCTAATGCACTCGGAAACAAATCAGAAGACCCCATTCCGTCAACATGGTTATCTGATTGCGCATTTGCGATTGAAGGTGTGATCAAGCATAGGCAGCTGGCCATTCGAGCAACTGCGCTGCATAATCTGGATCGGCGTTTTATTCGATAGTTCATCATCAGTGCCGTTTTGGATAAAGATTCATGCTTGGAAAACATAAATTTTCAGTTCCTTCCGCTTTAAGTCGGTTTTGCACCCGTAGCCAAGGGTGTAGATTCAATAAAACATCTCCCACACTGCAATTGCTGATCCGGACGCTGACAACCCTACGCCTAGCGGCATAGGACGCTGCTGGCGCGCATAGATTGCCAAAGTAATTAAAGTCGCTACAACAACCAGAGGTGCCAGCAATTTCCAGCCAAACCATGCGCCAAGCGATGCGAGCATTTTTGCATCCCCAAGCCCGATTCCTGGTTCGCAGTTTCGAGCCAAGCGATAGTCATGCATGACTCGCACCGCTACATAGCCACTTGCGGCCCCGAGCACTGCATCATCGATCAGCGCAAATTGCATCTCGAGATTGAGTAGCAACCCACACCACAAAAGCGGTAGCGTAATGCGGTCTGGGAGCTGATTTCTCTTGTGGTCGTGGATTCCGGCTTTGCATAGCGCGAGGACCAGCGCAGTCAAGCAGGCAACGTGGATTAGTTGGTCGACTATCATTGTCGATTTCACTTGCTTTTGCTCGCCTTTGCCTATCTGATGCAATCGTCGTTTCTTGTGACGCTGCAAAAGTTATAGAAGACGATCGTTCGGTTGACGCATTTCAGGTCGAGCGTGTTCCGCACTTGATAGGTCCCAGTTATTCCGGTTGAAGGTGAGCGATGCTGAACCTTGCACCAATCGCTGACGGTTCTGCATTCCCAGTCCTCGTGGGTGTTGTAGTGGTATCCGGCCTTTTTTTTCTCTGAAATCAAGGTGCCTCTAGACGGACTGCAAGTTGCCGGCGACGTGCCGCCGTTCTTCTCTTTAAGAGCATTTAATTCAGTCGCATGAGAATTGATCTTCTCTTTATTTGCATCTGCAGTCGCTTTAACTGACCCGAGCAACAGGGAATTGGAACGAACGTCTCCTGTCAACGCTCTGACATCATTGTCGATACGAACGATATTGCGATCGATTCGCACGATGTCACTGTCAATTCGCACGATATCCGCTTGCTGATCAAGGTGTTGGAATCCGTCGCCCTGTGCGCCAAGAGCCGATACCACTGACAACACGTCGCTGATGCTAGCGCTCGCCACGTCGACAGATGCCGCCTGAATGTCTCCGGTGGAAACAATGTTTGTTTCGTCAATGGATAGATCGCCATCTCCTGTGACGACCAGGTCATCGTCAATCGGGGAAATGGACATTCGGTTGTTGAACGTTATCGCGCCAGTCATTGTGTTGCTTCCGTCGAGCCGCAGAAACGGCGTTTCGCCAACTAATGAACCAAGACGCGCTTGGAGCCCTGCTAGAGCGTCAATTTCGGATTGATCAAAGCTTGAATGAGTGGTGTCATAAATAAGCCCATCAGGATTATCACGCCTAAATTCAATTACATAGAATCCTAAGACGCCAGCTCCGGAACCTTCGTTCGCTTCTGTAAGGGCAATCGCAGCCAAGTCAGGTCTGGAATCCGGCAAGTCATCGCCATTCAAGTCATCGCCATGGCGAAATGTGCCAAAATCGATTGTGCCCGCGGCGCCGGCAGGAGAGACGGTCACGTTGATGCGCAAGTCGGAATAAGTCACTGCCGCACCATTAGAATCGGTCGCGTAGGGTATCGTGGTTTCCCCGTTTATGGAGCATGGCAGGTATTGTCGCGCGTTCGGGTCATTGCAATCTTGCATGTCGGCGATCGATAGCACGGTGTCGGCGGTGGGCGGATTTTCGGCAAGCAGTATCGATGCCGCCCTAGCATAGGTTGCGATGGCTCTGCCGGCATCTCGGGCGATGTCAAGCGTGTTCTCGCGCGCTTGCAATTGCGCCCAGGCGATGAAGACTGCAATGCCAAGAGAAATGACGATTAGGGCTTCAACCACTGTAACCGCTCCTCTTTCCTTTCTAGTGGCAACAATATGCCTCGTGCCAACTTTCCGAGTTGCAGCCTTGAATTTCAGATGTCTAGTCATGTTGTTACCCCGAATTTATCCGGAAAATTCCCAGATAATGTCAGGTGGAGTGCTTGCCGAGCAAAGCCGACCGATATCTGTAGGGTCGTCACCCCCGCTCGGAGCAAGATCGACCTCAGCTGTTCCGATTTTCACCTTGTTGGCGATATCGAGAGAAGAGGCGACCATTGAAGAGCAGCCGCTCGCTGGCATGGCTTTGAATGTCACCGAAAAATCTTGGCCTGAACCTTCAATCTCTATGGCGCTACCCCAAGGATGAACTAAATTTGTTCCGGAAATAAAACTGCGGGGAAATCCCGATAATCCTGCGGCAAGTTCGCTAGTCAAACCATCGAAGTTGTTTCGGGCCCCAAAGGTGGCGCGCACAGAGGTGGCGATTTGCGCTAGTCCGGACAAGCCGCTAGACGCATTTCGCGATTCGATTAACGCTGGAACGCCGGCGAATACCGCCGCAAGTACCGTGGCACCCACACCAAGTGCAATGAGTGTTTCGGCAACGGTAATCGCCCCGCGCTCGCAGTGGCCGGTTTCACAATCGCGTTGATTGGATATGAGTTTGAATAATTTCTTCATCAGACAACCTCCTGACGCAGTGAGAATGGAATCAATATGCCATTTGTTGAATTGAAAACGCGATATCGGCAATTCCGACGTAGATCCAGATTGCGGTGCCTGCGATCAATATCAACAAAACGGCGGACATGGCTTTTGTCATGCGCTCCAAGTTCTCCAGTGCCCGCTTGACATCTTCAGCGGCGATGCGGTCAGCGCGCTCGCCAAACTTCCCTATCCGATCGTAGATTCGAAGGTCTTCAAGTGCTTCTGCAGAGAACAGTCCGGTGTCGAGCGCAGTTTCAAGTGGCGCACCGGAATACAATCGCGAACGCATTTTGCGCACATGCGAGGCCAGATAATTGGGAAGTCCTCGCTCGAGCTGTTCAAGCGCCCGCAATCTTTGCACGCCAGCCCGCATCAGGGCCAGCCAGGCGACAAGAACCTCAGGTCCAGCAAATTTCCGATATATGGCGTATGGGGGATACCACTCGAGGTATGCTCTTGCGGCACCAGCCCATCGAGAGGCGGAAATGACCGATGCGCCAACAACAATCGCTAAACCAATGCCTGCAAAGATACCCCAGCGTCTGATCCAATGGGAAAATTGAAGCACGCTCTGAGAAACTTTCGGCCAACGCTCCTCTTCGAGGACTCCGCTCATCATGTCGAGAGCATATTGCGGCAGTATGGCGAGCACGGTGCCGCCGATCAATGCCAATGTGCATGGATAGGATAGTCCGCCAACGAGCGTGGAGGCCAAGCTTGCTCTTACGCTCGCTATATGAGCGGCCTGCGAGAATCCTTCGGAGATGCGTCCGTCTTGCGTGAGCTCAATGACAAGAAGCTCTTCGTTGGGCACCCAACCCTGCGCGGCTTCTGCAAATCTTGCGGATTTCATAGCTTCGCTTTGATGCAGCACGAATCCGCGAACTTTGCTATGCACTCGACTTTCGCTTAGAAACTCCATCGCAGTGCTGATTGGCACTCCCCCTTCAGTGAGTGAACCCATGCGTTCCCAGAGTCCACTTCTCGCAGATGGCGAGCAACGGAATTGGATAATGCCTACCATCCTTTTGATGAGCTCGATCATGGTTGACTGTCGGGGTGCTTGATCGTATTTGCCGGGCTCGCGACCAACCTTGAAATCGGAAGTTCAAGCGGCCCAATTCTCCATTCGATTTCAGTCGGTGCAACCCGCCCTTGTGCGACAAGGCGCACTCCATGCTCAATCGCCGGCTGCCCGCCCAATTCCTGTATCCAATAGCGCTTCGCGCAGGTGTAGTCGCCACTTCGAAGAAGTTCCAGTAGCGCGTCATCGGGCGCGACGATTTCAGTGATGACGGTGCGCCCGTTGAAGCCGGTATGGCGGCATCTATCACAGCCTGGCCCGCGAAATGACAGATTTTCAGTTGCGTATTCGCGAGAATTCAAAGCTAGCAAAGCCCGTTTGACGAATTGCTTGCGTCGAGTGTCTGTCACGGATGCTTGCGCCCATTGCTTGCGATCGACTTTGCAATATGGGCAAAGTAGCGGAACAAGCGATTGAAAAATGAGCCCTGTCAAAATGTCGGGCGCGCAAAGAAGTGACGGATCAACGCCAATTCCGATTAAGCGACCAACGATGCCAAGTGCAGTAGAGGCATGAACGGTTGCATAGACCCGGTGTCCAGACTGCGCGAACTTGATGGTGAGTATTGCCGATTGAAGATCCCTGATCTCTCCTACCATCAGCGTGTCCGGGTCGCACCTCAATGCTCCCTGTATGGCGAAGGAGAATTCATCTTCAATTCCCATTCCCCTTCGACGCACTACGGGCACTTGCGAGGCACCATTGATGACCCGTTCTGGCGGATCTTCAACAGTGATTATGCGTAGCCTTCGATTGTGCAATTCCAGCTCTTCATGGAGCATGGCGACAATAGAAGTGCTCTTCCCGCTTCCCACTCCTCCAGCCATGACCACCAGTCCGGTTGATCGCCGCACGAAATCGCGTATGGTCCGCAACTGCTCTGGTTCATAGCCGAGTTGGTCAAGGCTCATCGTTTCGCCGCTTCCGGGCAAAATTCTGAGCACCATGTCGTAGCCGTCGGGAGAAGCGGGGATCGTGCCAATGCGAACTCTGACGCGGTTACTATCCGGAAGAATCGTGTCCAGCACCGCATCTTGCGGCTCATGCCGGTTCCAAGTTACTTCTTGCTCATCGCCCATGACTTCGTAGATGAAGCGGCATATTCGATCTGCCTGAGATTCAGTCCACTCGCCATACTCAATGACTCTGCCGTCAACTCTAAAGCTTACAGTTGCTGTTTTCCTTCGCCGAACAATGTGGATGTCAGAAGCGCCATCCCTGACCGCACGCGCCAACAAACTTCGAACGTCATCTCTATATCGGACGTAGTCCATGTCAATTGGCTCGGAGTGCGTATCTTCGGAAATCGACTGCGCATAGATTTCCTCCAGTTGCTCGCTGGTGACCTCGATCTGCTTGATCACTTGAATGTTCAGACGCTTTAGGTCTTCACGCAGTTTTGCTTTCAACCGAATCGGGAACTGCAGTGGCGAATACATTATGTAGGCTGCTGTCGGCGGGTCGTCTTCGGAAACGGCAGCGACAAAAGCCCGATCAGTCTTGCCGATCTTGATCGGTGCGCCGGATGTGCCTGTGAGCAGGCATTTGAATTGGGGAATTTCGCTATTCTTCATCGCCTGGAAGTCCCGACAAGCCAATCGACATCTCATAGTTGGCGACCGATAGTTCGATGCCTCTGGGATGAACGCTCGTCACTCTCGCGAGCCGGATCACGTCGCCCGTTTTAAGTCGATACTCGTGACCGTTCAGACGTGCATAGGCAGTTAACTGTTCTGGGTCACCTACGATTGCATAGACCTGCAAATTCTCATCGAACCAGCTTGCCCTGGTCAGTCCTAAGTCCTCATCTGGGCTATCGGTCGGGGCAGGTGGGGCCGATATCGCTTCGGTCCGTTCAGACTTGGCGATTTCGATTCGTGTAAGCATCTCTTCATAGGCCAGGACCGCTTGCAGGATATCATGCTGATTTTGCAGACAATCCAAAAGTGCAACCGTGCTAGCTCTGCTCTTGCATTCAGCGGGTAGTTGAGCTGAAATATCGCTCGCATAAGCTGCGAATGGGCAGACGCACAAAGCCGTTGCAATAAGCAAAAGCCATCTACTTGTCAATCTCATAGAACTCTCCTTGAATACTCCACTTGATTGGGCTGGAAAGGTCGGCGCGAATGTGCGTTATATGTACAGGCTTGACGAGAATTTGCTGCGTTGTCGCTGTTGCGGAACTAAGCGAGTGGTTTGAACCTTGCAAGCGAGACTTGCGAACTGGGAACAAGTTTCCGTCTGATTTAGAATGCTCCAGAGTCCAAGTGCCCGGAGCGGATGCTAGTGAATCGAGAAATCTGTATCGTTGATTTTCCTCCTCAAAAAATGACTCGGCTGTCTGATGCTCATCGGTTGGGGAACTGAGCTCGCTAATTTCCGAGACAGTCCCTTTCGATTCATTCAGGGTCCATGGTTGTGAATCCAGATGCATTGCCAAGTCGGCGATGGTTCCGTGTTGTCTTTGCCATATTGTCTCGAGCGAACCGTTTTGCCACTCATGCGATAAAACACGCCAGCCGCCTGCGCGATAGGGATGACGATAGACCGATTCAACGAAAAGAGCCAAAAGCTCTATGGAGTTTTGCGCCAGCTTGGCTTCCAATCTAGCCTTTTCTTCCTTCAGGGCGGCAGTTGAATCATGTTCGGTCGCCGCGAGCTCAGTTTGTTCTGATGGCGTGTTGTGATTGTTATAGGCATACCAGATACCGCCCACTAATGCAGCTGCGAGCGCCGATGCCGCCATTGCCATAATCGGACCCTTGATTTGCCTTTTTGCCAAAGACTTGCATATGCCCCGGGAATCCGGTTCTATCTCGCCAACGAGCTCGGCAAAACCAATCTTGGCGGCATCGGCTAGGGAATCGAAAACACCTGCATTGTCATAGTAGGGTATATCGGTGCCGGCAGAATCCATTTGCAATTCGCCCAGTCGAGTAGCAATTTGATCTTTATCCCCAACCAAATCGCCGGAAGGGAAGACGGCGCCTTGCTCGACGGCGCAAAGCCAATAGGCATCGCTTCCGATTCGTTCAATGAGGACTGCCGAAGATTGTGCCGTCGCAAGCCAAGCTGCTGCGCTTTGCAGACCAACGTCCTCTTTTCTGTATGCGAAACCAGATTGCAATCCGTCGCGAGTTGCAATCTGCGCATGACCGACCGGTATTGGCTTCAGCGATTTGGCTTCGCGCACTATTTTCGATTCGCGAAAATTGCTTGTCGCCGGTCTAGGCTCCATCCAGCTTAAGCCGATCGCCAGTTGCATGTTTTTGTGTTTCAAGATAGCCATGTATCTTTTTTATGTTTATTGAGTCGTTGCACGATTTCGATGTCGGGCATAATGATTCGCGGAGTGATCAGCAAGACGAGACTAGTGCGCGAGGTTTCTATCTTCTTGCCGAAGGAAAGAAGTCCTCTTGATGACTCTCCGGCGGCTTGACCAGTTTCGAGACCCGCCACAACCAGTGTTTCGCCAGAGCGAAGAAGCACTGGAATCAGCATTGAGCGCGTTTCAAGATCAGGAAGCTGAATGACCGGATCGTCGGGTGCCGCATTGACGGGGAAGCGGCTGATAGACTTGATATGAGTTGTTCTGATGGTCGCGTATAGGAGCATTTGGTTCGTGTCGGGAAGAATCTTCGGCACCACGTTCAAGGCGATGCCGTTTTGCAGTGTGCCCGGTATCAGTCGAACTGAAGTGCCATTTTCCGATTCTACGACTTCGCGCTTTTGCAGGTACGAAGTCTCATCTCCAAAAAAGACCGGAATCGGCTGCCTGTTCAAGCCTCGCACGATCGAGGAAGTAAGTTTTGACACTCGATTTTCTCCTGCCGCTTCGCTGATGATCGCCGCGATGCTTTGGCTGGTAGGATCGCTGGATTTGTCATATTTCAGGCTGACTGTTGACCGGTCGGAGTTGTTAAGGCTCTCGAGAGTTATCAGCCCATTGTTTCGAGCTCGCTGGACAAAGCCGTTTATCGAAAATCCGCTTTCATCCGTATCGGATTGCTCTATTTCGTATAGCTCGATCGCAATCACGACCTGGCTGGTCAGTTGCCGGTTCTTGCTTCGAACCCACTCGTCAATACGATCAAGAGATTCCGGTGTGTCGACTACCGCTAGTTCGCCCGCTTGCGGGCTCACTGATATCGAACCCTCGGGAGAAAGCAAATCTCGCACTGTTGCCTCGATTTCTGTCCATGTATCCGTATCGTCCATCAAGATGCTGACCTGATCTTCTGCATTGAGATCCGATCCGCCAGCGCCGGCCACTGACCCAGATAGTCCAATGGTTGCTTCCCATTTGGACGTAACGCCCGGAAAGTACAGCGTCCAGGTGCGTAGTTGTTTGCGGAACATTTCAAGGTGAGCGTTTTTCCATCTCCAGTAGATGCCGAATTGCCCGGATAGCTGATCAAGAAAATCTACCGCGACGCCCGACCATGCAAGATTCTCCAGTTTGGCCTTCTTCAAATCTGAAGATATGTTCACCCGCACTGATGTCTGGTTGGAAAGAAGTCGCCCCAGCTCTTCAGCGGTGATCGGGTCTGCGAAATTCAACTCCAAGTGCTTTCGCAACTGCTTTGGTATGGCGACATGCCTTGGCTCGATTCGAATGGGGGTGCGGTGACCGAGATAGCTGCCTGGATACTCGACAGCGAGATTCGAATTTTCTTCATCCGCAGCGCTGCGCCCTCGTTCGATTCCGCTGGCGACTTCGTGATGCACGGCTTCAGATTTTATGATCACCGAATCTGGCGGGTTGCAACCTGATATGAGTCCCGTAGCTATCAAGCAGGTCAGCGCGACACGGATCGGTGGGGCTGTGGCTGCGTATGTCATCTATCGAAGTGGCTCCACAACCAGCACGAAGTTACCGTCATAGAACTTTGCCATAAGAGGCACCGGTGCCGATCGGTAGAACGCAAGTGCTCGAGCGATAGCTTGTTTATAGGTGCCTGAGAAGGTCGATGGATGCGAAATTTCATAATCATGGCGGCTTTTCCAGTCAAGTCGCCATCCTGCTTGTTCCGTCCACATGTTCAAGTTTTGGTACAACGTCATAGATGTATCGAAACTCCAGCGGTTTGCACTGGCATCCGTATTCGCTCCAAGATGCTTTGGATTCTCATGTTTCCGGTAAAAATTCGAGCCTTGATCATGTTGTGCTTGCGTTTCCGAGCTGTCGTGGAAATCGTCGTAGCCACCTGACAGTTCAAAATCGATCGTGCGTTCCAACGGATTTTCGACGACCTTCCAAGGTTTGCCAACGAGCGTTACGAGTGCCATTCTGAGTTCGGTCGGTCCGATGGAACGGTGTACCCTGGGCAGAGGCTTATTCATCATTTCCCCAAGATTGCGGGAAGTCGACCCTTTGAGGGAGTAGCCGGATTGCTGCAGGAGGTAATCGATCGCATCACCCACTGTTGCCACTGACGCTGGGAATTCAATATGAACGACGACAGACATCAGATCCTGTTGCTGCGATGTCGGATGAAGTGACTGTAGCGTGTACCGGTCGATCAAGATGTCGCTTCCGCCAATTGATTGGCTCGCATATCCGATGAGCAGTGCTGCCGCATAGGCGATTTTTTCCGTTTCTATGTTCATGATCTGTCATTTTGCAATGTGGTAGAAATCAGCCAAAGCTAAAATTGAGCATCGCATCGCTATAGTTTCTGTTAATGCGATGTATCGCATTCGAAAGTCAAGATGTCTTTTGTTTGGCGATCTTGCGGGTCAAGGCAATCAAGCAGATAGGAAGATGCCTTCGAGGCAAGCAAACTCGCATTGAAAATGGCTCTGGGGTCATGCTCCAAGACGCGGATGAAAGACAACACATAGCCTTCGTGCCGCATCTCGCCTTGTACGCCAAGATCCGCGCAAAGGTATGCAGAACCTATCTCTGCCACGAGCTCCTCGAAGGCGTATTCCGCCGAATGTTTATTGATACGCATTGTGATGCCTGGACGGGCCAGACGCTTTTCGCTGCCTGTCCAGTGCACCAGTTCGTGGAGAATCGTGCTGTAGTAGCCTCCCGATGAGGTGAAGTTGACGCGTTGCGGCATCGTGATTTCATCGCTTGTCGCGCAATAGTTGGCCTCATTGCCGCCGAACCGAATTGTCGCCTCGGTGCTTTGAACTAGTCTTTCAGCAATGGTATGAGAAGCCCATTCTTCTTCAGTGGTATCTTCATATGCGGAAGTTAGAATCTTTTTCGGAAGGCTGTCGCACTGATCGACGTTGAAAAGCGTGAACCCTCTCATCAGCTTGATTGTCGAGATGATATCGTCTCCCTTTTCGTCAATCAGCACAACCCCTTCGGCATCCCTTTTTGGAATCTTTACTTGTCGATACATGATGGCAAGCGTGCCTTTCTGGCCTCGACGAACATGACCTCCAACCCTGGATACTTGCTTGAAAGTCAGCCACTTGTCACACTTGAACTTGCGAGAGCTTGCTGCTGACCAGAGAATCGGGATATTGATTCCCGAATATTTGCGCCCACTAAGTGCATTGGCTGGTTTTCCATACACGCTGCCGCATTTTTTCCATGGACGAATCCACGGTGGCGCACCCTCGTACAGCGATCGGATGAACTGGTTGGTTATAGTGAGATATATGTCTTTGTATTGCATGTCTGTGATTGCGATGTGTTTTAGAGGCGCAATCGTAGACTTGGAAAAAAAGCAATAGAAGCGAAAAAGCAATCCTCGCCAATTGGAAAAAACTTCAGTTGCACAAGATATGCTGCAACGGATTTATCTTGTACGAGCTCGAGCGTTTTTGCGAATTTTTCAGACTGAGATCCGGCCATGGGTGCATGGCATGGCGCCATGCTGATAGCCGCTGGTTTATGAGTTCGACAAGCGATTAGCAGTCGCTATTTGTTTCGACTCTTTAGCTGCTGGGTCGTTTTTCGACGTTGGTTCTCTTTTGCAGCCTCATACGCCTTTTTCGCTGCGCTGCGCTTCGAGCGCTTTTGTTGCACATCTTCTGCAAGTTCAACTTGGAACTTCCCATCTTGTTTCAAACCGTATCCATGTTCGATCAGACGCTTGCAGTAGGTGCTGATCAGCGAGACCGGGTTCATGACCGGATTGCACAAACCGGCAGCGCCAATCTTTATTCGCCCAGCGAGTTCGTCGAGCAGCACCTGTTGCCAGTCGTTCCATGGTGCTGGAGGAGAGGGAAGATCATCAGGCAGACGGTTGAGGCAAATCTTTACGAGATACCGTTGATTCGATGTCAAAGAAATTGGAAATATGAGTTTGTCTGACTGTCTTGAAGTGGTGCTGGTTAAGTTGTTAGTAATTTTTTTATACCTACTACTAACACTACTGCCTGTATTGGCAGGTGTGCGTGAACTATTTTGGTTCTTCTGGTGAACTGGGATGCTATTTTTGCCGTGGTTCACCTCGTGAACTACGGGTGCACGATTGGCGCTTAGCTCCCTGTTGTTGGAAGTGCCATGGTTTTTGGGCAGGTTTTCCAAGGCTTCGCTGTGGTAGCCGTAGAACGAAGCTTGTTTTTCGCCATTTCGGTTGTTCCATGCATCCAAGCGCCGGTCAAACGGGTGCTCATCGCGCAATGGGTCCAAATCAGCATTCACTTCATGCTCGAACGTGGCTGAGATGGTTGATGCAACCTTGCGCACTTCCGTATTGCGATGCTTTGCACATTGACTGACAAATGCCATGTAGTTTGCATCCAACTCGAAGGTGTCACTTAATGAAACAGGCTCGCCGTGAACCATGTAGATGTTTCCATCTTTGGAAAACTGGCCATCCGCATTGCGCATCCTTTCGCGTCGCAAAAGGGTGATCCAGCGAGTCAACCGAAGCTTGGTTATTGAAGTGGCGACAGCGCCTCTTGATATATGCAAACTGTTTTGAATGTCGTCATAGGTCGGAAATGCGGCGAGCGACATTGAAGGAGAGCATCGCGATCTGATTACCAGCCATACAACCTTGTCGTATGGCGTGAGAACAGGATCAATGATCAGCATTCTGGGATGCGAGTCGTGCCAGTTGTCTGTGTAGATCATTCCAGACAGTTTTCGGTCATGCGATCGAAATGCTTCGATCGCAGTCAGGATATTGTCCAGCTTTTTAGGCGATTCAGGTTGTCTGTTCATAAATGCGGTCTCGCGTGAAGGCTGTGGCGCCGGTGTCGAAGCCGTTCGCAACTTTGGCGCACACCGGTAGCAGCCTCCACGCGAGTGTAAGGTTGATAGTTTCTATGCGAGGTTTTTCTGCCCATGCTGCTTTTCTAGCGTGCCATCGCGGTCCCACTGCTTGGTCAGATGCCAAATGGCCCGCAAAGACACCTCAAATTCGAGGCTCTCATATATTTTCAAGAACTCCATCGGTCCGAGCCTATTGCTTGCTCCCAGGACTTCGCCCACCGCCTTCCAGACTCTGTCTGCGACTTCTTGCGATGGGGATTCGGGTCGACCGACTTTAGCGCTTTCCATGCCGAGTTTGCGTCGATTGAAGGCAAACTCTTTGCTTCCCATTCCGGTCAAGGCGTACATCATCGGCAATGGCGCCTCATTGCGAATCATAAAGTCAATCAATTCCTGTCTCGTGTGTTCACGGCTAATGTAGTCAATCATGCGCCAATAGATCTCCGGGTCGATGGTTATGTTTAAAAAATGTGATTGCGTAGATGCGAGCGTTAGCATGTCAGCTGCGGTCAGCGACTCGAGCGCGGTCAGTTCGCGTGGTCCGAATCCCATTTCTCGAAGTGCCGGGATATCGCCTTCTTCCTGACATCGCTGACAGTACACAATGACTGCTCGGACCAACTCGGCCTCTTTGTGTTTTGCCATATCGATTACTTACCCTCCTATAGTTGGTTGCTCAAAAAAGATTCAAATTGTTTTCAACCGCCAGATGATGGATGGAACGATACGTCGCTATAAGTTCGGTGATGTCTTCCCAGGTCGGGTCACCTGCGCGGCGTATGCACATGGTGAGCAATCCCATAAGCGGACGCGGAAAAATGAGCCGTTCGCCAGCTGCGCGGTGCAACACCACATCTTTTGCGGTACGAACGTAATCCAATATTGGTCCATTCCCAACAAACTTCGCGGTTTTGGGGCGATCTTTTTCCAAGGCCCAGTGCATATCGCACAGCTCAAACAGCAACCACCATAAGCAGTCGCGCATCGCGATATCGAATCGCTCGGTTTTGTTGCTGCCTGAAGGGAAGTCCACGACCAGATATCCCACTCCCCAATCACCGACATCGGCGATGATTCTGCGCTTGGTGTCTGGCTGTTCTTGGAACTTGTAGCGTCGCGCAATGGACAAAGCGGCTGAAAGTGATCGCTTGCGCAAGAGTTTTAATTTTGTAGCATTTGCGTCCTTTTTTGAATTGCCCGCCTGCTTCTTTACGTCATCTTTTGCATTTGACAAACGACCAGTCTGTTTGCCTTCACCCAAAGATAGTGTGCATAGTTGCGCGTCCGCCTGGCTTTCAAGCGCACTGAAGCTGCGCATAATTTTCGCTGGATTTGATTCGTTTACAGTGTAAACACCTGCAATCTGCGCAAATTTTGTGCATGTGTTCGCTTGATCTCCTATTTTGAGTTCTTCTTCGACTTCAATAGGTTTCGAACTTAACGGCTTATTGTCGAGGTTCATATAGCCGTTCATCCGAAGAGCGATATCCTGAATTGATTTCGAACCTCGATGAGCGATATGGGATTCTAGACTTCTCCTGAATTGCCTGATCGACCAATTGTTTTCATCAAACCCGTCAATCACTTGCCTGAATAGTTCTAGTTGTTCGCTTTTTTTGATATTAAGTTCTTTGCAAACCTTGCGAGAAACCCGGTCCAGGTTTCTGATGCGCTGAATCTGAGGTCTTCCAAATTGCTTGCTTAATTCGTAGGGTAGTGTGGTGTCGATAGTCTCGACCGCATAGTTCATGACTGATAGCGAACCCAAAGTCGTGGAGTAGCCCCGTTCGGCGAGCAGTACAAGACATTCGCGCAAAGTCAAGTCAGGTAGTTCGAGCTCTTGCTTTATCTGCTTGATCGCGGCATACACGCCTTTTGCTCGATCGACAAAGCACAAGGATTTTCGCATTTCGTTTTCTTGCAGATGCCCGATGATGGCATCAGACTCGAAGCCAGTCCACGGAATGTAGCAGCAGTCGACAAACTTGAACCGCTTGTCGCCCGTTTCCTCAAACAGGTTTCGCATTGCTTCAAGTCTGGTATTGCCGCCTTTGTAGATCATGAACTTTGATTTGCCGGGACGTCGAGAGATCACCAGAGGCTGGTTCATGCCGTCGTTCCTAATAGATTCTTTAATCTTCAGGTAATGCGGATTCACCCCACGTCGCGGGTTTTTGTCGTAGGTGTCGATTTGCGAGATCGGGATGGTCATCATCATCCTTGTCTTGATTTCGTCCCCTTGATTCTCATGGGCTCCATCGGTTGTTGTTGTCGCCCCGGCGAGCATCCGGCTCATCACTTCGTCGTCGGTCGGTCTTGCCTGCATGTTCATCAATCCTCAGGGAGCTGTTTGCGTAGTCAATGTCTATTGCTTAAGCACTGGCAACAGTTCATGCGCTAGAGATTGCATGGTTTCATTGGCGCTGAGTCCGTTGCGACGGCTTTTTTCCAGTAGATGCACGGGAAGTTGAGCAGTGGCAGCATCTTTGTAGATAACTCGGTCCGGCACGTCTGTGCGCAGAACGTTGAGAATCGATGCGCCATCGAAAAGCGACTGGACATTGCGGGTAATGGTGGCACCGTCAAGCGTTTTGCGCGTTTTGTATAGGACTCCGGCAATCGACTGATGACTGATTGCGAATGACGATTTCAACTGACAGATGATTTGAAAAGTGTTGCGAACCAATTCGCGGGTGGAAAGCATGTCGGGAACGATTGGGCACAAGATTTGATCGCTTGCAATCAGGGCGGCTTCCAGCATTGGACTTGCTGATCCTTTGGTGTCAATGACGACAAGGTCATAGTTGGCAATGCTCAACAATGAAGCCTTGATTCGATTCAGTCCGTCGGTTGCTTGGCTGATTAGTTCGTCGCATTCGTTGCGCGACGTATCGGAAACGACGATATCGAGCCTAGGCAAAGCGGTTTTGCTGATTGATTGCTCAACCTCGGCATGCGACAGCAATCGCGAGATTCCAAATTCGGCGGGATGAGTGATTGGGAAATATCGGCTGAGTGACGGTTGGGTGTCGGTGTCGATCATGAGCACATTCCATCCCCAGTCGGAAACGATACCTGCGAGATTGGCGCATAAGGTGGTTTTACCAACACCTCCTTTAGTTCCGCAGACGGTCAAAATTGTGGTTGTTCGGCTTATCATTCGGCTTTTTTTGTCAAGCCATTTGACTCCCCCGTCAAATGGCTTTTTGCGAAAATAACGCATGAAAAAATAAAAAAAGTGTTTAGAAACATTTACATGAAATTCGACCTAAAAGTGCCGAAGAAACCAGGATAATGTTGTTTATGTCGTTCAAGCAACAGAAACAGGAGCCTATGGGCTTGCATGAACAGAGGGTGAGCAATTTATTCGGTCGCATTTCAGCGGAGTGGTGGGTCAAGGTAAAAAAACACTTCCCGAAATGCTTCCATGCCCGAAAAACTCATCGGAAAATGAGAACAAGCAAAAACGAGAATTTTTCGATGCACACAGACCGGGAAGTGTTGAACTGAATTTTGGAAGCTCCTTCACCTTGTATTTCTTGAGTTGCCAATTGTGTATTTGAACCACTGAAAGATCAGTCGGAAGTCGCAGCGCTCGTTAGGTATTTGTGCACAAACTACGTCGATTCATTACTGCTAGCAAGAAAAAATGATTCTCTAATGGAAGCGAATTTATTTGGCAGTGGGTCGGTTTGAAAACCAACCCATTTTCAAGGGAGGAGGGGAAAGACGAAATGGTGCAATGCTGGTAAGTGCAACAACTTATGTTAAATAATTTGGAGTTTCAGACTGATTCACTATCAATTATTTGCACCAATTGGCACTAAGATTACTAAAAGTAATCGCATGAGCGACTCTAATGGTGGAGTTCAAAATTTTTGCATTGACATGTACTTATATCTTGGGTAAATTAGCCTGAATTTTGATTTAATGAAATAGCACAATACCGGATAAGAAGTGTCGTGGAAAGATCAGATCATGTGCGCTATTCGTTGATCAAGTCCCAGCGGTCGTGTTGTTAAGACGATTGTGTGCAGAATTAAAGTGCGAATGCCGAACAAAACGTTTAATCTCGAAAGTGAATTTTGCCTAAGAGGTTTTCGCGCTTGCTCAGATCGAAAATGACGGCATCCGGCGTAACGGCGATAGCCAGTTAAACGACGGCTTTTGAATTCTGCGGGTCGCTCGAGCGAAACGATCTACGGCGCTTGTTGCAAGTGCGCTAGCGACGCAGGCTAAAGCGATTTATTCGGAAACGATGAAAAGTGCGTTTTCGCTATGTCGGAACGGTTTTTTATGGCATCGAGAAAGTTCAAGACAGTTGCGGTTCGCATCGGACATGCGCGAACTGAGGAAAACGAACACAGCCTGCCGATCTTTCCAACATCCAGCTTTGTCTTCGACAGTGCGCAACAAGCCGCGAATAGGTTTGCCGAAATCGAGAGCGGCAATATCTATTCGAGGTTTACGAATCCGACCACTCGAGCATTCGAAAAGCGCATCGCTGCACTAGAAGGTGGTGAACATTGCGTTGCCACCGCTTCTGGAATGGCGGCAATTTCTTCGCTGTGCTTATCTATTCTCGAAAGTGGCGATCACATAGTCGCCTCTCGCGGATTGTTTGGGTCGACGATTTCGTTTTTTACAAAATACTTGCCGAGATTCGGAATCGAAGTCGATTTTGTCTGCCCTAGCCAAATCGGTCAGTGGGTTTCTGCAATTGGCCCAAAAACGCGCATGTTGTTTTGCGAGACGCCGTCCAACCCACTATGCGAATTGGTTGACATTGGAAGATTGGCGAAGATCACTGCCAGTAAGGCCAATTGCATGCTGGTCGTAGATAACTGCGCCTGCACGCCAGCGCTTCAGCGTCCTCTGGAACTTGGCGCCGATGTGGTCGTGCATTCGGCGACTAAGTTTCTTGATGGTCAGGGCAGGGGCGTAGGAGGTGCGATTGTGACTAATGATTCGGAAGTTGCAGATCTCGTTTTTGGCTATCTGCGTACCGCCGGACCCGCGATGAGTCCATTCAACGCCTGGATTTTCTGTACTGGCTTAGAGACTTTGGCGATCAGAATGGAGGAATCGAGCTGTTCTGCACTTAGGGTGGCAAGGTGGCTGCAAGAGCATCATGCAGTCGCACATACCAACTATCCTGGCCTTGAAGAACACCCAGGCCATGAGTTGGCGAAACGCCAGCAATCGGCATTTGGCCCAGTGCTGTCGTTCGAGGTGGCCGGCGGCCGCGAAAGCGCCTGGACGGTCATCGATTCTACGTCGATGATTTCAATCACCGCCAACTTAGGGGATGTCAAAACAACCATTACGCATCCGGCATCTACGACTCATGCGCGCCTCACTGAGCAGGAGCGCCAAGCCAGCAACATCACTGAAGGGTTAATTCGTATGTCGGTCGGGTTGGAAGACGTTGAAGACATCATCGAAGATTTAGACAGAGGTTTGTCACAACTTTGAAGCGAATGCCGTTTTGCGGTCAATGTTCAGATAGCATCTTGCTTTGCAAGCATCGCGCATGCCACTTTTGAAGTCGGCGGCCTGCCTAAGTAATCAGCAACGAAGGCAGTTGTTTCGATCAGGTCGTCAAGATTGACATCTGTCCGCACCCCGAGGCCATCAAGCATATACACCACTTCTTCCGTGGCGACATTGCCGGTGGCCCCTTTTGCATAGGGGCATCCGCCCAATCCGCCAATCGAGCTGTCGATTATGGATATACCGAATTCCAGTGCTGCCAAAATATTGGCCAGTGCTTGGCCATATGTATCATGAAAATGGACAGCCATGCGGTCGATGGGCGTGACATGCGCGACAGATCTGAGCAAATTGACGATCTTGGTCGGAGTTCCTACGCCGATGGTGTCGCCAAGTGATATTTCGTAGCACCCTAAATCGAGCAGCCGCTCGACAACTTGCACTACGCTTGACGCAGTGATTGCGCCTTCGTAGGGACAGCCTGCCACGCAGGAAACGTAGCCGCGGATTGGGATTTTTCGCAGATTGGCCTCTTGGGCAACCTGCGAAAATCGCTCAAAACTCTGATCGATACTGCAATTCAGGTTAGCTTGCGAAAACGACTCAGAAGCAGCGACAAATATCGCGATTTCAGATGCCTTGGCCGCGATTGCCGCCTCCAGACCAACCAAATTAGGAACCAGAACAATATACGAAGCCGAATCCGTGCGCGATATCTGTGCCATCACTTCATCGGTGTGAGCCATCTTCGGCACCCACCTGGGAGAAACGAAGCTGCCGGTCTCGATGGACTTTAAACGACACGCAGAAAGCCGGTTGATCAATTCGACTCTGAATGCGACTGAAGTCGGTGCCGGCTCATTTTGCAATCCATCGCGAGGGCCGACTTCAACGATGGTGCAAGTGTCGGATTGTCTCATCAACCGTCTTGTGCCTTCTTCGTGTCATGCTCGATGTCGACGCAGATAGCGCCCTCGGCCACCGAATCGCCGACAGCAATGTGGACTTTGGCCACAATTCCGTCGGTGGTGGCGCATAGCTGATGCTCGATTTTCATCGCTTCGACAACTGCGACGCAATCGCCTTTTCTAACGTGGTCTCCTTTATGTACGCTGATATGTGCAACTCGTCCCGGCAACGGAGCGGCTAGCCCTGCTTTTCCGTCCTCTTGTTCGAAAGTTGGCGTATCGGAAAATCCGCTTTGCGAAAACTCAAACCTTGAACTGCCGCAAAACATGACGGTGCTTGCATCTAGGCAAAAGTAGGATAATTCCCACATTTTTCCATCGATTTCGGCACTGATGCTTTGCTCGTTGAAGCAGTTTAATCTTAGCTGCAATGAGAGCGAAGCGTGTGCAACGCAAAACTTCGCCGCATCAAGCTCCTGTACAGACATCGCATAAGTTGTTCCAGCAGAAGTTAGCACGTACGCGAATTCGCACGGAGCATTCATTCTCCATCCTGACTGGCCAAGCCATGGCGAATGCATGTCGGATGCCGAATGGTAAGGGGCTTGATTGGTTTGTTTCTCTCTTGCTCTGAGGTGATAAACGAGTATGCCTAGTGCCAGCATTTCATTGGCTGGAGCTTGGGTTGCCTGCATCAAGCTTTTAAGATTGGTCTCAACATAGTTGATATGGATGGCGCCTTGCAAGATTGCGGCATCGTTAAGCAAGTCGATCAGAAACCCGACGTTGACCTCGACTCCAGCAACGAAGGTTTGACTTAGCGCATTGACGAGCCGTGCAATTGCGTCGGTCCGGTTGCGGCCTGTTGCAACGATTTTCGCGATCATGGGATCATAGAATTCGCTGACTGTGTCGCCCTGGCGGACACCGGTGTGCACTTGAAGGTTTGTAGCCGCGCGAGGAAACTGCACCAGCTCAAGCAAACCGGGCGACGGCCGGAACCCGTTGGCCGGACTTTCGGCATAGATTCTCGCTTCGATCGCATGCTTCGAGACGGCCGATGGTTGGCCGAATGTTTCAATCGACTCGCCAGCCGCAATCTGCAACTGCCATGCCACTAGATCGACACCCACGATTTGTTCTGTTACCGGATGTTCAACTTGAAGACGCGTGTTCATTTCCATGAAGTAGAAATCATCATCTTGGAGTAGAAACTCAACAGTGCCCAAATTATCGTAGTCGAGTTGCTGCGCGAGCCGGACTGATGAATCGTGCATCGCTTGGCGGACTGATTCACTGATGCTTGGAGCGGGTGCTTCCTCGATAATTTTCTGGTAGCGCCGCTGCGCAGAACAGTCCCGGTTGCCCAAGGCAAGGCAGTGGCCATGCTTGTCCGCCGCGATTTGGACTTCGATGTGTCTGGCAGAGACGAGGTACTTCTCCAAGATGATTTCATCATCTCCGAATGCCTTCATCGATTCCGATTGGGCGATTTTCAAGTTTAGTGCGAAATCTTTTTCGTTCTCGACAATCCGCATGCCGCGTCCGCCGCCGCCTAAAGCCGACTTGAGCAGAATAGGGAAGCCCACATCAATCGCTGCTTCAAGCATGTGTCGTGGGTCTTGAGATGCGCCGCGATAGCCTGGAAGGGTTTCTACGCTTGCTTGATGTGCAATTTGCGCGGCGATCGATTTAGATGCCATTTGCCGAATCGCATCTGCACGAGGCCCGATAAACGCAAGGTCGTTCGCTTGGCATTGTTCTGCCAGCTTATAATTTTCCGATAGAAATCCGTAGCCCGGGTGGATGGCTGTTGCGCCAGTGCTTTTAGCGGCCGCGATAATCTTGTCGATGTTCAAATAGCTTTTCGAAGGCGAGGAGGATCCTATATCGACCGCCTCATCGGCTTGTGCGACATGTAGAGAATTGCGATCAGCTTCGGAAAAGACCGCAACTGTGGAAATGCCAAGTTTTGTCGCCGTTCGCATGATGCGACAGGCAATTTCCGCACGATTGGCGATGAGTAGTTTTTGAAAGGGCACGTCAGCGCCTCGATTGCTAATTCCAGTTTGGCGATCGTTTTTCGAAAAATGCGGACATGCCTTCCTGAGCCTCCGATGATGCTCGAATTTTTGCGATCCGTTTCGACGTTTCCTGAACGGTTGTGTTATCAATCTCGTCCGCGACTAACGATCGGAGTAGCGATTTGGCTTCGCACTGAGCATTTGGGCCGCCTTTGAGAAGTTCTTGGACCACTCTGTCGCAGGTTTGGCTTAGCTGGTCCACGGCCGCAATTTCATGAATCAATCCAAGTTTTAGTGCTGTTTGCGCATTGAATCGTTCTCCAGTCAGGAAATAGCGTCTCGCATTGCGGGTGCCGATTGATTGAACTACATACGGACTGATGATTGAGGGAATCAGCCCCAGGCGAACCTCCGAAATGCTGAATGTGGAATTGGCATCGGCAATAGCAATGTCGCAACAGGCAGCCAGTCCCACTCCGCCGCCATACACAGCACCATGAATTTGCGCAATGGTAGGGCATGGTATACGATAAAGCGAATCAAGCATGTTTGCCAAGCGGCGAGCATCTTCCAAATTCTCTGCTTCATCGTACTGCGAGGTTCTCCTCATCCAATCGATATCGGCGCCAGCGCAAAAACTGCGTCCGTTTCCCTTGATTACGATCAAGCGACATGAAGCCGCGCTACTGAGTTCGATGATTGCTTCTGCTAGTTCCTGAATCATCACCTCGTTGAATGCGTTATGCACTTCAGGTCGGTTTAGTTCAATGGCGTATAGGCCGTCCGCTTCTTTCGAAGTCTTGATCGTGGTGAATTCATATCTGCTCATGGTATGGTCGATGAGTAGTCACATTCTGAAAATTCCGAACCGGGTATCCGGAATGGTTGCATTCAAGGAAGCTGAGATCCCAAGGCCTAAAATGGTGCGGGTGTCTGCTGGATCAATTATCCCGTCATCCCATATGCGTGCGCTCGAATAGTAGGGGTGACCTTGCGTTTCATACTGCTTAAGGATCGAGTCTTTGAATTCTTCCTGTTGCTGTTCGGTCATATCCTTGCTGTTGGGGTTGTCCGAACGCACCTGCGCGAGCACGTTCGCCGCTTGCTTGCCGCCCATGACAGAAATGCGCGCGTTGGGCCACTGCCAAAGGAATCGCGGAGAATAGGCACGTCCGCACATCGCGTAGTTGCCCGCGCCATAGCTGCCACCGATGATGATCGAGAATTTCGGAACGTTGGCGCAGGCAACGGCGGTAACAAGTTTAGCTCCATCCTTTGCGATTCCGCCTGCTTCATATTTCTTGCCCACCATGAACCCGACAATGTTTTGCAGGAAGACGAGCGGGATTTTGCGCTGGCAGCAAAGCTCGATGAAATGAGTTGCCTTTAGTGCAGATTCCGAATACAGGATGCCATTATTCGCGATAACGCCGACCGGATAGCCGAGTATATGGGCAAAGCCGCATACCAATGATGTGGCGTATAGCCTTTTGAATTCGCTAAACTCGCTTGCGTCCACGATTCGGGCGATGACTTCGCGCACATCGTATGATTGCCGCAAGTCGCAGGGCACCACGCCATAAAGTTCACGAGGGTCAAAAAGCGGCGGTTCGGGTTCTTTAGCCTGAATCGCGCCACACTTTCGCTGATTGAGACGAGAGACGATGTCGCGCACGATGGCAAGCGCATGATGGTCGTCTTGCGCATAGTGATCGGTTATTCCCGATTGCCTTGAGTGCACGTCTGCGCCGCCCAGCTCCTCGGCGGATACGGTTTCGCCAGTTGCTGCCTTCACGAGCGGAGGTCCGCCAAGAAAGATGGTGCCTTGCTTGCGGACGATTATGGATTCATCGCACATGGCCGGCACGTAGGCGCCGCCTGCAGTGCAAGAGCCCATGACCGCCGCGATTTGCGGCAAGCCCTGCGCGGACATGTTTGCCTGGTTGTAGAAGATTCTGCCGAAGTGGTCGCGATCAGGGAAAACCTCGTCTTGGCGAGGCAGGAAGGCACCGCCGGAATCGACGAGATAGATGCAGGGGAGCTGATTCTCGCTTGCGATCTCTTGCGCGCGCAAATGCTTCTTGACCGTCATCGGATAGTAGGTGCCTCCTTTGACAGTGGCATCGTTTGCGAAGATCATGCATTCGCGCCCCGAAACCAGTCCTATGCCTGTGACGATTCCAGCTCCGGGCACTTCATTGCTGTACATTTGCCAGGCTGCATAGGGTGCCACTTCAAGAAAGGGCGAACATTGATCCAGCAAAAAGTTGATGCGGTCCCTGGCTAGTATTTTCCCCCGTTCGATGTGTTTTTGGCGGGATTTCACGCTGCCTCCGGCACGTATGGCGGAAAGCGTTTTTTGCAAATCTTCGACCAACGCGGACATCTGCGCTTGTCGAGATTTGAACTCGTCGCTTTTTGGATCAATTTGTGAAGCAAGCACCGGCATGGCTACGGCAGTCCCTAATAAAAACCGAAGCGAATTACCAGCCGCCGGTATCCAGCCACATTTCGATTTGGCCAAGCCGGTCATGTCCCCAGAATGGCTCGCCATCAATAACGAAGTATGGTGAGCCGAATACTGAGTTTGAAATCGCGTGGTCGGTTGCGTCGCGGACTAGTTGTTTGACTTCGCTATCCGACAATGCATCAGCAATTCCCGATGCGTCAACGCCGGCGCGTTTCGCGACCTCGATTACGACTTCAGGTTGCGAGATCAGTTCGTCATCAGCGAAGTAGGCGCTGAACAGATGCTGAGCAAGCTGTTTGGCCGCCCCTGGGTCGCGTTGATTCAGCCAATAGAACGCACGGCACGGAACGACGGTGGCGATCGGAAACTGTGTCGGCAGCTTGAAGGGAATATTGGTCAGCCGCGCCGTTCTGGGTAGGTCGCGAAGCGAGTATTTGTCTACTAACGGAATTCGCACTAAAGGTTTTCGATCAGTGATCTTCATGACTGCCCCCATCAAGTAGGGATGCCAGGCAACTGACCGGCCATAACGATCCGCTATGCTGTCAATCAACGTGCTCGAAAAGTAGCCGTAGGGCGACGAGAAGTCAAAGTAGAAATCAATCGAATTCATTCGATTTGCAACTATTTCGTTCGGACTAGACTGGTTATAGTTTCTGACATCGCATGCAACTGCGCCTACTTCCTCAGCATTTCCAGGCCGACTGCTGTCGCTTCGCCCCCGCCGATACACATTGATGCGATTCCGCGATGCAGATCATATCGTTGCAGCGCCGCAATCAGAGTGACTAGAATTCGACTGCCGGAGGCACCTATGGGATGACCGAGCGCACAAGCCCCGCCGTGCACATTGACCTTTTCGTGCGGAATGTTCAGACTGCGCATAGTGGCCATTGTCACGACCGCGAATGCTTCGTTGATTTCAAAAAGATCGACGGCATCAATGCTCCAGTTCAATTTTTCTAGTAGGTGCTTAATGGCTCCGATCGGAGCGGTTGGAAATCGACTTGGCTCATTTGCATAGGTTACATGTCCCGCGATGCGGGCATACGGCTTAGCGTCGATTTTAGTAGCGGCTGGTTCTGTCATGAGGATGAGCGTTGCCGCACCATCGGAGATAGAGCTCGAATTTGCTGGTGTCACGGTGCCGTCTTTTCGAAATGCAGGACGCAGTTTCGAAATCTTTTCGATGCTGGCGGTCTGAGGCTGCTCGTCAACTAGCACCGCATACTGGTCTTTGTGCGTTTCGACCCGCACTGGAACGATTTCCTTTTGGAAAGCGCCGGTGTCTGTTGCGCGAACAGATCGGGTAAGAGATTTGATCGCAAATGCATCCTGCTCTTCGCGGGCGAATTGGTATTGATCAGCGCATCGCTCGGCGAAACTGCCCATAAGGGTGCCGGTTTCGTAGGCATCTTCAAGCCCGTCGATAAACATGTGGTCGTGGATTTTGGAGTGCCCCATGCGCAATCCGACACGAGCCTTTTCAAGGATATAGGGGGCGTTGCTCATGCTTTCCATGCCACCGGCAACGACGACGAGATTGGTACCGGCGACGATGGAGTCGTGAGCCAGCATGACCGTCTTCATTCCGGAGCCGCACATCTTGTTCACGGTGGTGCATCCGACCGACTTGGGTATTCCTGCCGCTAAGGCGGCCTGTCGAGCGGGCGCTTGACGCTGGCCGGCTGGGAGCACGCAGCCCATCAAGACTTCGTTAACATCCTTGCCTGCGATGTTCGAGTCGGCCATCGCTGCACGGATCGACACAGCACCTAGTTGAGGGGCTGTGATTGGCGCAAGTTTGCCTTGAAAGCCGCCTATTGGCGTTCTAGCCAAGCCTGTGATCACTACCGGGGCGATGCTCATGGCCGCTACTATTTATTGATCATGTCGGTGAGGTTTCGTTGAACAGTTCTCGCCCGATCAGCATTCGTCGAATTTCGCTGGTCCCTGCGCCGATTTCATAGAGTTTTGCATCGCGCAGAAACCGCCCTGTGGGTGTTTCATTGACATAGCCCATTGCCCCAAGGATCTGAATTGCCTCTAGAGCGCACCAGGTGGCCTTTTCGGCGGTATACAGGATGACGGCGGCCGCATCTTTGCGCGTCGTCTCGCCCCTGTCGCACGCTGCTGCGACGGCGTACGTGTAGGCGCGCGATGCGTTTGAAACGGCATACATGTCGGCAATTTTACCTTGGATGAGTTGAAACTCGCCAATAGGCCGACTGAACTGCTTGCGCTCGTGAATGTAGGGCAGCGTCGTATCAAGGCAGGCTTGCATGATGCCGAGAGGCCCGCCAGATAGAACAACGCGCTCAAAGTCCAGTCCGCTCATGAGCACTTCAACTCCTCTGTCAACTTCACCAAGCACATTTTCCAGCGGCACGTAGCAGTCGGTGAATACCAATTCCCCTGTATTCGATCCGCGCATGCCGAGCTTGTCTAATTTCTGCGCTGATGAGAAGCCTTCGAAACCTCGCTCGACAATAAATGCGGTTATCCCTCTGGAGCCTTGTTCCGGACTGGTCTTTGCGTAGATGATCAAAACATCCGCATCAGGTCCGTTAGTGATCCACATCTTGTTTCCGTTCAATACATAGCCGCCATCTTTCATGGCTGCGGACAGTTTCATGCTGACGATATCGGAACCTGCGCCAGGTTCGGTCATGGCAAGTGCGCCGACATGCTCGCCGGAGATCAGCTTCGGCAGATATTTCTGCTTCTGGCTATCGGTCGCATTGCGTCGAAGCTGATTGACGGCAAGATTTGAGTGCGCACCATAGGATAGACCGACGGAAGCCGAAGCGCGGCTGATTTCTTCCATTGCTACGACATGTTCCAAGTAGCCCATTTCAGCACCGCCATATTGCTGTTCGACAGTAATTCCAAGCAGGCCGAGATCGCCCATTTTCCGCCAAAGATCTTGCGGAAACTCGTTTGAGCGGTCGATTTGCGCGGCACGATCGCATATTTCCTGCCGAGCGAACTCCTGAATACTTGCACGCAGCAGGTCCGCTGTTTCGCCTAGATTGAAATTGAATTCTTGGAAATTCGCTTGCATGCCATTAGGAGGATATTAGGCAAGTGCAAGTCTGCTGAACGATTGCGCATGGCTCGTAGACACCACCAATGAAAGTTGCCGCATTAAGAGTTGCAAACATAAGAGTGCGTCCGGATTTGACCACTTTGCCTTCTATGCTGAATTTTTCGCCCTCGGCCGGCGATATGTCAATTTCGAATTCGACCATCAAGATGCAGTTCCCCGAAGGCGTGAGCATCAATGTGGAATGCCCATCTGCCGAATCTGCGATCAGGCTGATTCTGCCTACATGAAAAAGCCGTCTAGATGTGTCGGCTTTTCGCTAAACGGCACGTCGATTATACAGCGGACAGGTTTGATAAGCAGTATTGCGGCACCGAGTGTCGCGATGAGTCGCTGTTTTTCGAAGCCGCTTGCGCAGATTTCCTGATGGCCTGGGCTTTTAGGAGCGAAAAAGCATTGAAACAACATCTCCATCTCGGATTTGGCGAATCAGATCCGTTCTTCAACAACAACCGATCGGTACGATCTGGAATCGCCTTTTGCGCACTGTCGTTGGAGTGATGAATAGCCGGATACATATTCACCGCATCGGGCCAATGCTGGGCGCTAGGTGTTTCCAGTGAACTTCTACGAGCAGATTATACGATCTGATGCGATCAGCACTTGGCATGCGGTCAACGAAAGAATGCGCGCCTATTTTGGCAATGCTGCAGGGCTTGCAAGTTTGCATGTCAATGTGCAAAAAAGGACTTGCCAATCTTTGCAACGGGTTGTTTTGTGCAGCTTCACCGCATTTTGTCTTAGACAATTCAAGACCCAATTTTGCTACAATTTTAAGGTGAAACCTGTAATTTCGCCTAGTCAACCTATAGGTGCACTCAAGGTTTTGATCTATTGAAGTTGCCGCTATGAGAGCAAGTGCGCCACTAATTGGGAAAAGTATTTTGAAGCCTAAGATTAAGCCGCCGAAAAGTAGTTTTCAATATCGCGCAAGCATAATTTGGAAGCTTCGTCGAATGAACCGGCTGATCTGAAATATTCGACGATGCGTCTTGCCTCTGAGCCGCACTGCCTTGTCTCAAAAAATAATCTGAAAATGAACGCGTTAGCAGAACTGTCCCCCATACAAGAACTGCCGCATTCCGCGAGAAGGCTGCGGTTTGTTACTGCCACAAGCCTGTTTGACGGACACGACGCGTCGATCAATGTGATTCGCCGCTTGCTCCAAGCATCAGGCGCCGAAGTCGTTCACCTTGGCCATAACCGGTCGGTGCACGAAGTGGTGTCCGCTGCGGTGCAGGAAGATGCCGACGGCATTGCTGTCAGTTCCTACCAAGGTGGGCACATTGAATACTTCAAATACATCGTGGATATGCTCAAAGATGCCGGACGAGAGGATATCAAGGTGTTTGGCGGTGGTGGTGGGGTTATTGTTGCAGAAGAAATCGATGATTTGCACGAGTACGGCGTGGTGCGAATCTATTCTCCCGCCGATGGCCAGAAACTCGGCTTGCAAGGCATGATCGACGACATGGTGGGTCGTTGCGCCAACGAAAGGCCAAACCTCGGAGATGGCCTTCAATCAATCGGGGTTGCCGAAACGATGGATTTTGGTGCTCTTGCGAGGCTCATCACAGCGATCGAGTGCGGAGATTTCGATTGCGAGCAGCTCAACAGCATGGCAAAGTCCAAGTCTTCAGTGTTGGGTATAACGGGAACCGGAGGGTCAGGGAAATCTTCACTGACCGATGAAATCATCCAGCGGTTCAGGCTTGATGCCAACCCCGACTTTCGCATCGCTATTGTCGCCATTGATCCGACGCGCAAGAAAACTGGCGGTGCGTTGCTAGGCGATCGCATTCGCATGAATGCCGTCTACGGGGACAACATCTATATGCGCTCACTTGCGACACGCGATGCAAGCGGAATTCCTGACTATCTTGCGGATGTGATTAGCGCTTGTCGCGCTTGGCGGTTCGACTTGATTATTGTAGAAACGCCCGGAATCGGGCAAGGTGACACCGGAGTTGTTTCCTATGTAGACCACTCGCTTTATGTCATGACACCGGAATACGGTGCCGCCAGTCAGTTGGAAAAGATCGATATGCTTGACTATGCTGATTTTGTAGCGATCAATAAATTCGATTCCAAAGGGGCTCATGACGCCTATCGAGATGTATGCAAGCAAGTGCAGCGAAATCGCGAGTGTTTCGATCAGCAACCATGCGAAATGCCTGTTTTCGGCACCATTTCATCAAGATTCAATGACGAAGGCGTGACCGCGCTTTATTTTGAAATTGCCGCTCGTTTGGGCAAGTATCCGGAAAATTTGGAGCATCGATCGCAGGTGGCGGCGAAAATGTCATCAAACAGCGGCAGTGCGATACCTGTTGCGAGAAGTGGCTATTTGGCCGAAATCGCGACCACAGTCCGATCTTATCGCGAGCGTGTCGAAAACCAAAGCGTTATTGTGCGTGAGCGTCAGCGCCTGAAAGCCGTCAGGCAGATGATTTCGCATGATGAAGCGAAAGAGCACATAGATCAACTTATTGAATCGCGGGAAGAGTCAATCGACGACTCGGTCAAGGGTTTGCTCGACAAGTGGCCAGCGTTGAAAGATTCCTATCGAAATTCTTCGGAAAAATCTAGCTGGGATGCCTCTGAATCGGAATCGCTGAGCTTTTTCGAAACCTTGTCGGGAACAAGAATCCCCAAAATCGCGTTGCCTAGATATTCGGATCAGGGAGATCTTCTAAAGTGGCTGATGCTGGAGAATCTTCCTGGGCATTTCCCTTATACCGGCGGCGTTTTCCCGTTTAAGCGCAAAGACGAAGACCCCACGCGCATGTTTGCGGGCGAGGGCGGGCCGCATAAGACTAATCGCCGGTTCAAGCTGCTCTCCGAGCACTCGGGGGCCAAGCGCCTTTCAACTGCGTTCGATTCGGTTTCGCTCTACGGCTTCGATCCCGACTTGCGACCGGACATTTACGGCAAGGTCGGCAACTCTGGTGTTTCTATCGCGACCGTTGATGACATGAGAGATCTTTATGCAGGGTTTGATCTGTGCGACCCGAGAACGTCGGTGTCGATGACCATCAATGGGCCCGCGCCGACTTATCTGGCGATGCTGCTCAACACATCAATTGATCAGTGCGTGGAATCTTTCGAAAAAGAGAATGGCCGTGCGCCGAACTTGCAAGAGTTCGAGCGCATTCGATCCAAGGCGCTGAGCAGTGTCAGGGGAACTGTTCAAGCGGACATCCTGAAAGAGGATCAGGGGCAAAATACCTGTATTTTCTCGACCGAATTCAGCCTTAAGCTGATGGGCGATATACAGCAATACTTCATCGCTCAGAATGTGGAGAAGTTCTATTCGGTTTCAATATCCGGCTATCACATCGCCGAAGCTGGTGCCAATCCTATATCGCAACTGGCCTTCACGCTGGCGAATGCGTTCACCTACGTGGAGCTTTATCTTGCTCGCGGCATGCATATCGATGAATTTTCCAAAAACTTCTCGTTTTTCTTCTCGAATGGACTTGATGCGGAATACACCGTAATGGGTCGCGTGGCGAGGAGAATCTGGGCGGTGGCGCTTAAAGACAAATATGGCGCCAATGCCAAGAGCCAGAGGCTCAAATACCATATTCAGACTTCGGGACGCTCGCTTCATGCTCAAGAGATTGATTTCAATGACATTCGAACCACGTTGCAGGCACTGATCGCGGTCTATGACAACTGCAATAGCCTGCACACCAATGCCTATGATGAAGCGATAACCACGCCGACTGAAGAGTCGGTTCGTCGCGCGATTGCCATTCAGCAGATTATAAATCTCGAGTGGGGACTGGCGCAGAACGACAACCCGAATCAAGGAAGCTTCATTCTTGAGGAGTTGACCGACCTGGTTGAGGCTGCGGTGCTTGCTGAGTTCGAATCGATATCTACCCGAGGTGGGGTGCTCGGAGCGATGGAAACTGGCTATCAGCGCGGGCAGATTCAAGAGCAGTCCCTCGACTACGAACGACGCAAGCATGATGGGAGTCTCCCGATTGTGGGCGTGAACACCTTCACGACTCCAAATGTCCCCGAACAGCCCCAGACCGAATTGAGACGATCTTCTGAGTCTGAAAAGCGGCAGCAGATCAAGCGACTGCAAGAATTTCATGAGCGCCATCGCGATCAGGCGCCGGAGGAGCTAAGGCGGC
This sequence comes from Arenicellales bacterium, assembly GCA_965214875.1. Lineage (GTDB taxonomy): Bacteria > Pseudomonadota > Gammaproteobacteria > Arenicellales > JAJDZL01 > CBDAUN01. The sequence continues at coordinate 1,428,462 of OZ243980.1, forward strand.
TCAAGCAGGCGGTGATTGACGATCGCAATATCTTTGCGCAGCTGATGGAAACGGTTCGCCACTGCTCGGTCGGGCAAATCACCCAAGCGCTGTTTGAGGTGGGCGGCAAGTATCGACGCAACATGTAGCGTTTTTTGATTTTCCGCGATTCGATCTATTCTTCAAACTTCAAATTCATCCGAATTTTACAATTTACTAGTGATGCCGAATTCTACGCATCTTGAGCATGCGCATCACTCAGCATCAACTCGCTTCGCGCAACTGATGATTAATCCCGGTTTCACGCTTTGAACGCGCCGATTCGATGATGGAAACGAACTCAAACAGTGCTTTATCGGCATCTGAATTCGGCAAGATGCGTTTCAATGTCGCTTTGCTTTCAATGTGCCAAGCGTTCATGTTTGTCGCGAATTCCGTGTTCATCGCTTCGGCGGCGCTAGTGGGTGCAGCGCTGGCGGATGACATCATGCATGCAACCATACCCGTTTCCTTGGTATTTGTGTTCGCGATGCTGTTTGCAATCCCGGCATCGGCCCTCATGAAACTGGTTGGCCGCCGGGCAGGTTTTCAGATCGGATCAGCAACTGGATGTGTTGGTGCCGTGGTCTGCGCCCACGCGGTTATGCAGCAAAGCTTTATACAGTTTTGCATTGGCATTAGCTTGCTTGGAATTCACAACGCATTCGGGAACTTCTATCGCTTTGCGGCGGCCGATGTTTCGACTGAATCGTACAAAAGCCGGGCAATCTCGTACGTTCTTGCCGGAAGTGTGATCGCAGCATTCATCGGTCCCAACATGGCAAATGCGACCAAGAGTCTTGTTGAAGATGCGCTGTTTGCAGGAAGCTATGCCGCTTTAGCTGTTTGCTATATGCTCGGATTCATCGTGATCTCTTTTTTGCAGGTGCCGAACGAAAGGGCGCCATCGGCGATGATGCCTGGCCGGCCTTTGCTCAAGGTTGCCAAGCAGCCCGCATTCGTCGTATCGGTTGTCAGCGCGACAGTTGGCTATGGCGTGATGAATCTGCTGATGACATCAACTCCGCTTGCGATGGAGGTTATGGGGCATGACTTCATGTACACAGCTCAAGTCATCCAGTGGCATATTGTTGCGATGTTTGCGCCTTCGTTTTTCACCGGCCATCTCATTCGTCGCTTTGGGGAGTTGAATATCATTTTGTGGGGATTCGGAGCGTTGTTTGGGGGCATCATGGCAGGCATGCTGATGGGCAGCACGGTTGCGATGTTCCTAACCGCGCTGGTTCTGATCGGCATCGGCTGGAATTTTACATTTTTGGGTGGAACCACAATGCTGACATCAACGTATCAGCCGAGCGAAAAGGCGAAAGCTCAAGGGTTTAACGACTTTTGCGTGGCTTTTGTGGTTTCGGGCACCGCGCTGCTGTCTGGCATCTTGCATCATCTTTGGGGCTGGCATGCGCTGTGCGCGGTGACAGCGGTACCGGTTTTGGTCACGGCCGCCTATGCGGCTTGGCTACGCTTTCGCCCGCAGGATGCTGTAGTGCAAACGAGCTAGTCAGTAAAGGGTGAACAAAGCGCTATGGTCCAACGAGCCTCCTCCATTTTCGATCAGTTCGTCATATCGCTTCAGGCACAATTCGGTTGCCGGAAGTTGAATGCCTAGACTTTTCGCGAAGCAAAGCGCCTGATGCAGATCTTTTCTCTGGGTTGAAGATTTTCCGCCGGGCTCGTATTCGGATTCAATCATTCGCTGACCATGAACCTCGAGTATCTGCGACGAAGCAAAGCCGCCTTGAAGCGCTTGGCGCACCTTGTCGAGGTCGGCGCCCCCGTGTCTTGCAAGTGCAAACGCTTCGGCCACCGCGCCAATGGTCAGTCCAACGATAATCTGGTTGGCGGCCTTTGCAATTTGTCCGGCCCCCACTTCGCCGACATGCACGACTTGCGCCCCCAGAACATTGAGAATCGGATGCACCCGCAGAAAATCCGAATCACTGGCGCCGACCATGATTGATAGCGATGCGTTTTCTGCGCCGGTTTGGCCGCCTGATACCGGCGCATCGACTAAGCTCGCGCCAGCGGCTTCAAATCTTGAACCAATCTGGCGAGTGCGATCAATGTCGGTGGTTCCCATGTCGATCATGATCGCGCCTCGACGGATGCTCGTGAGTACGCCGGCTTCGCCGAGCGCGACCTGCTCGACCGCATCGGTATCGGACACCATGCAGATGATCGTATCGCAGCGCTTGGCGATGCCGGCTGGTGAATCGGCGCATTGGAAGCCTTCCGCAGCAAGTCGCCTGACAATTTGCGGGCTGCGGTTGCTGATTACGACTTGGGCGCCGGCTTTTCGCAGATTGCGCGCCATCGGCACGCCCATCAGGCCGAGCCCGATAAAGCCGATTGCTTTTCCTTCGAGCGCTCGCATAGGTTGCTCCTCGTTGAAGTTCGAATCATCATCAATTCGCCTATCAGGATAATCCAGAATCAAGTCATGCGCGAACCGGACAGACCAAACATCAAATTCGAACTAATAGCTAGGCAGGGAAAGGCGCGCCGCGGCAGATTGCAAACAGCGCATAGCGTGATTGAAACGCCAGTGTTCATGCCCGTGGGAACCGTTGGTGCGGTCAAGACGGTAGATCCGAATGATTTGCAAGCGCTAGATACGCGGATCATTCTGGGCAACACCTTGCATCTGCTGCTCAGACCAGGCACCGACATAGTCGCCTTGCATGATGGCTTGCACCGGTTTATTGGTTGGGATGCCTCGATTTTGACAGATTCGGGCGGGTTTCAGGTATGGAGCTTGGCAAAGATGCGCAAGATCACCGAGGCGGGTGTCGAATTCAGATCTCCGATAGATGGGTCGATTGTTTTTATGGGGCCAGAGGAGTCGATCGAGGCGCAGCGCATTTTTGGCTCGGATATTGCGATGGCATTTGACGACTGCACGCCGTATCCATCTACACGCTCGCAAGCGCAGGCGTCGTTGGAGCTTTCTAGCGCGTGGGCGCAGCGTTGCAAATCGGCTCATGCTGGAGTGCGCGAGGCGTTGTTCGGCATTATGCAAGGCGGGGTGTTCAATGATTTGCGCGAGACTTCGCTGAACTGCTTGACGCAGATTGGCTTCGATGGCTACGCGATCGGCGGGCTTTCGGTTGGAGAGCCCAAAGATGAGATGTATCGGGTGATAGCGCACATCGGACCTCGAATGCCGGAGCTGTCGCCGCGATACCTGATGGGCGTGGGGACGCCATCGGATATCGTCTATGGCGTTGCCCACGGAGTCGACATGTTCGATTGCGTGTTGCCGACGCGCAACGCGAGGAATGGGTGGCTTTACACCTCCGGCGGGATTGTGAAGATTCGCAATGCGAAATATCGCGATGATTTAAGACCGGTCGATCCTGAATGCAGCTGCATCTGCTGCACTCGCTTTTCGCGTTCGTACCTGCGCCATTTGCACCGGATTAAAGAGCCGTTATGTGCCCGGCTATGCACAATTCACAATTTGAGCTTCTATGCGCGCCTGATGAGAGAGCTTCGTCAAGCCATTAGCGAAGGTGCGTTCGATGAGTTTATGGTCCGTTTCAAATCGGGCCCTTACGGATTGTGATAACGGCAATTCGCAGAATTGCTTCCTTGAATAATCCCCGATCTTGGTTTCGATCGAGGTGTTCGCACAGGATTTTTGCGTTTGCGCCGCACTTGCGCACTTTCTGATTGTGCTAAAATTGCGCCTAATTTTCAATCCCAAGCATCAATTGCTATAGTTAACAAATGGAATTCTTCATATCAAGTGCTTTTGCGCAATCAGGCGGAGATGCCGGCGGCGGCCTGCTCGGTCTTCTGCCTTTGGTTCTCATTTTCGTTCTTTTCTATTTTCTACTGATTCGGCCGCAGCAGAAAAGAACCAAGAAGCACAAGGAGATGGTCGAGTCCTTGCAGATCGGCGATGAAGTCGTGACTAATGGCGGCACTTTAGGGGTCATCGCGAATCTGGATGCCAATTTCATCGGACTCGAAGTCGCCGACCGGGTTTGCATTCAAGTGCAGCGCCATGCGGTCGCGCAGCTGATGCCTGAGGGTTCCTTCAAGCGCGGATCCGACGGTCAGTCGAAACCGAAATCCAGGTCAGGCGCCAAGAAAAAGCCGCCAAAGCAATCGGAAGAGTCGCCATCTTGATCCGGCTTCGCAACTCGTGTTGAACGATTCACCATTCGGTCTTTGATTAGATGCTCAACCAGAATCCCTGGTGGCGATACCTCATTGTAGCCGTGGTTCTTATCCCCGGCTTTTTTTACGCATTGCCGAATTTTTTCGGCGACGATCCCGGCATTCAAATACGCGGAGCGCGAACAACGGTCGTCGACGTTTCGATTTTGCCGACGATCGAAACCGCGCTCCAGCAAGCTCAAATTGAGCCGCTGGCGATATCGGTCAGCGAAAATGGAGTCAGGGTCAGATTCTCGAGCACCGACGATCAGCTAAAGGCGCGCGATGCATTGCAAGCCGCACTCGGTTCGCGTCATACCGTCGCCCTGACTTTGCTGCCGTCTGCTCCAGGTCTTTTCGAAAATGTCGGCGCATTGCCCATGTACTTGGGTCTTGATTTGCGCGGCGGTGTGCACTTTTTGATGGAAGTCGATCTGGAAAGCGCACTCGCAAGAGCCGAGGATCGCTACGTCGAATCCCTGCGAGTGTCGATGCGCGAGCAACGAGTCAGATATGCCTTCATACGCCAAAACGATGATGGCGGTTTGCTCTTGAAGTTTCGCGATTCGGAGCAGCAGCAAGCGGCTGAGCAGGTGCTCGAAGATGAGTATCCTGAGCTTGAGGTGTCTGGCAGCGAAACGGATGGTGAATTCTTTCTCACGGTACTGATTTCCGAGCAAGAGATCGAGGAATTGCATAGTTTTGCGCTTGAACAGAACATAGTCGCGCTTAGAAACCGAATCGACGAGCTTGGCGTTGCCGAGCCTGTCGTGCAGCGCCAGGGAAGCAACCGCATTGTCATTCAGTTGCCCGGTGTGCAAGATACGGCGCGCGCGAAAAGAATTCTAGGCCGTACTGCCACATTGGAGATCAGGCTGGTCGACGAAGGGCACGATCTGAGTTCTGCCGTTGACGGGTCTGTGCCGGTTGGGTCGCGACTTTATCAGATGCGTGACGGTTCGCCTATTTTGCTGAACAAGCGGCTGATCTATTCAGGCGACAACATTGTTGATGCTGCAGCCAGTATTGACACGCTGACTGGCGGTCCCATCGTCAGCATTACCTTGGACTCAAGAGGTGCCGCAATCAATCAAAGGGTTACCGGTGAAAATATCGGCAACCGGATGGGCGTGGTCTATATCGAGTCGCGCTCAGAGGTGAAGCGCGACGAGCAAGGCCGCCCGGTACTGGATGACGAAGGAAACCCTGTGCGGGTTCGAGAATACATCGAGGAAGTGATTACTGCCCCTGTGATCCGAGATCAGCTCGGCCGGCGATTTCAGATCGAAGGTCTGGACAGCGTCTCCGAAGCGCGGGACTTGTCGTTGCTGCTTCGAGCTGGGGCACTTGCGGCACCGATCGACATTATCGAGGAACGGACCGTTGGTCCCAGCCTAGGTCAGGACAACATCTTGCAGGGGATGATCTCTGTTGGGGTGGGCTTTTTGCTAGTGCTGGCATTCATCATTGCCTATTACCGGCTGTTCGGCCTTGTGGCAAATGTGGCGCTAGCTTTGAACCTGGTGCTGATTGTTGCGGTCCTGTCTATTTTGCAGGCAACGCTTACATTGCCCGGAGTCGCCGGAATCGTCTTGACGGTGGGTATCGCGGTCGATTCGAATGTCTTGATTTTCGAACGCATTCGCGAAGAATTGCGCAATCGCAACACACCGCAGGCAAGCATTCATTCCGGCTACGCGCAGGCGTTCAAAACGATTGTCGATGCCAACATAACGACACTGATTGCGGCGATTGTGCTGTTTAACTTCGGTACTGGGCCGATTAAAGGATTTGCTGTCACATTGAGTATCGGAATCATCACCTCCATGTTCACTGCCATTTTGGTAACGCGGACAATCGTAAATTTGGTATACGGCGGGCGTCGCGTCAATCGGCTGGCTATCTAGGATATTTTTGTGAATCTGTTCAAAAAAGACTTGAGGATCGATTTTCTGCGAATGCGCTGGTTCGCGGCGATGATTTCGGTCGCAGTTATCGTTGCCGGCATGGGTTCTGTTGCGATTCAAGGCATCAACTGGGGACTCGATTTTACAGGAGGCACACTGGTCGAGGTTCGCTATGAGGATCAAGTCAGCGTGGATGAAGTGCGTTCCCATTTGGCGGATGCGAATATAGCCAACGCGACTGTGCAGTATTTCGGCACAACCAGAGACGTTATGGTTCGAGTGCCGACTCAAGCTGAGGGTTCGGCGGCGCAATTCAGTTCAAAAGTTGTCGAGACGCTGCGTGCGCCTTACGGCGAGACGCTGCTCGAGTCGCAGCCAGGCGGATTGCAATCGTGCCAAAGTTCCTCCGGTACCGTTAGCGATTGCCTGGTGCAGATGCGCAGAGTTGAGTTCGTCGGGCCAAAAGTTGGGCAAGAGTTGACAGAGCAGGGCGGCCTGGCAATGCTCTACGCTCTGATCGGCATTCTAGTCTACGTTGCCTGGCGTTTTGAGTGGCGCTTCGCGATCGGTTCGGTAGTTGCCTTAGTGCACGATGTCGCGATCACTGTCGGCATTTTTTCGATCTTTCAGATTGATTTTTCGCTTGCTGTGCTGGCGGCGCTGCTCGCGGTAATCGGATACTCGCTTAACGACACCATCGTAGTATTCGATCGAATCAGGGAAAATTTCCGTAAATTCCGCAAGGGCACGTCTACAGAAATCATTAATCGCTCGATCAACCAGACCTTGAGACGAACGGTCCTCACGTCTGTAACAACGTTGCTGGTTGTATTGACGTTGCTGATCTTCGGCGGCGAAGTGATCAGAGGATTTTCTATCGCTTTGCTCATCGGCGTGCTAGTCGGAACGTATTCCTCCATTTTCATTGCTAGTCCTGTTGTGCATTCGCTCGGAATTTCTCGTCAAGATATGGCTTTGCCGGAAGAAGCATAGTCTGCGCATTAGATCGGGCACATTAAGTTCCTTAATAGTCGGCGCGATGCCCGTATTGGGACAACTCGAGCGCAAGCGTTATTGGCTCGCAGGGTTTCAAGCGGATTCGCTCCCGAGTTCTAAAGCGCTCTTTGCAATGAAACGTTATTGGCTAATGAGCGAGTCAAAGCGGCGTTGTCTGCAGTTGGCGAGCGTGGCCAGCATCTCGAATCATTTAATGCGGACAAGTTGTGCCAAGGCATACAAGGCCGCGCGGCCTGAAAAAGGTCGATTCCTTCAGGCGCATTCGGTGATTTGGCAGACTGCGTGTTCCAAGAATGTATCAGCCAGGGCGCGGCGAGATCAAGTTGTCCGGTGTCGGCCGGTGCGGTGATGTTTTCTTGGCTGATGTTGATTCTGTCGCCTGCGTTCGCCCTGCGTCGGTCTGTGGAAGTTTTGTGCATTCGGGTGGGTTGACTGATTTTGCATCATCCGTAGCGCAGCTGGCATCGCTTAAGGATGTGAGGCGGCGGCGCATGTTGCCGCATGGGTAGTGCTTATGAATACGGACAAAAGCAATACGATGAGTGGTAGCTTCTTGGACCCGTCTGAGCCGGCGACTGACTTCAGCGAAATTGACCTAAGGCATATGTCTAGGGCGCTGAAAAATGCTGGCAAACCGATAGCCGCTCCGCATCCTAATCCGCGGGTCGGTTGCGTGATTGCGGTCGGTAGCGAGATCATAGGCGAAGGGTGGCATGCCGAAGCCGGTTGCGCACACGCGGAAGTCAACGCTCTTCAGTCGTTGCGCGCGCCACCAGATAGGGCCACGATGTATGTCACTTTGGAACCGTGCGCTTCGCATGGCCTGACCCCGCCATGCACCGATGCAGTCATCGCTTCTGGCATTCGTCGCGTTATTGTCGGGACACCGGATCCGCATCATGGAACAAATGGCAGCGGGATCAACGCGTTGCGCGATGCAGGAATCGAGGTGCGGGTCGGGCTTTTGGGTGATGAGTCGCGCAAGATGAACAAAGGCTTTCACGCGCTTCACGAAACCGGCAAGCCATGGGTAATGGTCAAGGTGGCATCGAGCATTGATGGTCGTATCGCCATGGGGAGCGGAGAAAGCGTATGGATTACCGGCTCCGAGTCGCGCGATGATGTGCAGCGGTTGCGTGCAAATGCCGCTGCCATATTGACTGGTTCCGGCACCATCAATGCTGACAACCCTCGATTGAACTGCCGAATCCCGAATGTGAAGACCAATTTGATAAGGGTTGTCGTCGATAGCAGATTGTCAATTCCGGAAGATAGCAGGCTGTTTTCCTGCGATGGCGAGGTAATTATTGCCACAACAAAGGGAAGTGATCCATCCAAGCGGCAAGCGCTGAGTGGCAAGGCCCGAGTGGTTGAACTGCCTGCAGATCTTGGTGGCAAGGTAGATTGCATCAAGTTGTTGCAGTTTCTTGCGAGCGATTGCCAAATCAATAGTATTCTGGTTGAAGCAGGGCCAAGACTGGTCGGCTCTCTGTTAGCGCATGGGCTCGTTGATGAGTTTGTATTTTATATTGCGCCATCGATGCTCGGGAACGATGCGGTCGGTATCGCCGACTTGCCGTGGATGAAGCGTCTTTCTGATAAGGTGCGCCTTCAGTTTCAAGAGTTTCGCAAGATTGGCGATGACATTCGGGTGCGGGCTGTCGTCGAGCGTAACGCTGTAGCAAAAAACTGATATGTTTACTGGAATTTCTCAATGCCTGGGCTCTATCTCGCAAGTCGTTGCCAGCGATTCGGGCATGAGGATTACAATATCAAGCGAGCAGCTCGAGTGCGATCGCTTGAGTGTCGGCGGCAGTGTCGCCGCTTCCGGTGTCTGCTTGACGGCGATATCAATTGGCGAGAACGAATTTTCTGCTGATATTTCTAATGAAACAATAAGATGTACTCGTTTTGGAGAATATCGGGTTGGGTCGAAGTTGAACTTGGAACTCCCTTTAACCTTGCATCAGCCGATTGGCGGGCACATGGTCTCAGGGCATGTTGACGACTTGGCGCGATGTTATAGTTGCTCGAAAGATGGCGAAAGCAGAAAGATGGCATTCGAAGTGGACTGTAATCTTGGCAAGTACATTGCGATCAAAGGGTCTGTGGCGATTGACGGTGTCAGTTTGACCGTAAATGAGGTCGAAGATGCCGGCGAGTTGACTCGCTTTAGCGTCAATCTGATCCCGCATACGTTGAAGTCGACGACCCTGTGCGAATTGTCGAAAGGCGATATGGTACATGTCGAAGTCGATCAAATTGCCCGCTATGTCGAACGGCTCATGCAAAGTGCGTGGCATCGCGGCGAGATGGCTGGCAATCGAGTGTAAGCGCATATGTCCGAGCCGAGCAGAACAATCCTGTTTCCAGTAAGTGGTGAGTCAGGTCTCAGCAGCATCAGGTCGATACTTGACGATTTCAAAGCCGGGAAAATGGTTATCCTGGTTGACGATGAGGGGCGCGAGAATGAGGGCGATCTGATCATCGCCGCTGAACGAGTATCACCCGAAGCAATCAATTTCATGGCATCGCATGGACGCGGCCTCATTTGCTTGTCGTTATCTGAGGATCGTTGCGCCCAGCTGAATCTTGCCGCAATGGTGGAAGACAACAAATCTCCTTACTCGACCGCGTTTACCGTATCGATTGAGGCGGCAACTGGCGTAACAACAGGAATTTCTGCTTCAGACCGTGCACAGACGATCCGGACCGCGGTCGCAAAGGGCGCCAAGCCGTCCGACATCGTGATGCCTGGGCACATTTTTCCGATCAAGGCTGAGCCGGGCGGTGTGCTGACGCGAGCAGGACACACCGAGGCGGGCAGCGATCTGGCTAAGCTATGCGGATTCGAACCGGCAAGCGTGATTTGTGAAATATTGAATGAAGATGGCACTATGGCCAGGCTTCCAGATCTAGTGGAATTCAGCAAGCAGCACGGCATCAAGATTGGAACGATTGCCGATCTGATTCGTTATCGATTTTCGACGGAATCGACTGTTTATCGTGCCAGCGAGACGCAGATCAATACAGAATATGGGCAAGTGCGCGCGATTGTCTACAAGGACGATACACGCAACGATACGCATTTGGCACTAGTGGCTGGCGAGATCAGCGCCGATATGCCAACCTTGCTTAGAGTGCATGTGTTCACCGGGCTATATGAGGTGATCGGTTCGGTCAGCTCAGGCCATCCGTGGTCTATTCGATCGGCATTGAAGCGAGTGACAGCCGAAGGCTCTGGCGCGGTGGTCATTCTTAGCTATCAGCAAGGTAGCCGTGATTTAGCCGACCTTGTCGAGGAAAACGACGATGACGAGCCTGAAGCGACAGGTGGACACGATTGGCGCGTGGTCGGTATCGGCAGCCAGATCGCAGCTGACATCGGATTCGGCAAGTTGAAGGTGCTCGGCAGTCCCTTGAAGATGCATGGGCTGTCTGGGTTTGGCCTTGAAATCGTAGAATATGTTTCACAGCCATAAGGATTGAAACTCGTGGAAAGTGTAAAAGTGGAAGACCAGGATTTAGGGCGTCCAATTTCAGTTGGAATCGCCGCAAGTAGCTTCAATCGCTACATTACCGATCGACTTTTGGCTGGTGCGCACGAGGAATTAAAAGCGCATCCGGTAAAGGTGCAGGACACCATCTGGGTGGCTGGCGCATTCGAGCTGCCAGCTATCCTTTCGGCGATGGCCGACACGGAGCGCTACAACGCCTTGCTCGCACTTGGATGCATTATTCGAGGCGAGACCTGTCATTTTGATATCATCGCCGCCCAATGTGCGGCAGGATGCATGAATGTCAGCGTAGAAAGATCAATTCCGGTCGGTTTTGGCGTGCTAGCTGTCGATACAATGGAACAGGCTGTCGAACGGTCGGAGTCAGGGGACGACAACAGAGGCAGCGAAGCCGCCTCAGCCATCATCCGTTCTGCTCATGCCATATCCTATGTGCGTTTGCTGATTTGAATGCGATGCTGATGGGCGCAACGGCTCGACATTATGCTCGGCTCGGTGCGGCTCAGTATCTTTACGCGTGGGCATGCGATCGTGATTCGATAGGCGATGACGAACAGCAGCTGCTACTCGACACAGATGTGATTCGTTTCGGCGATCTGAGCTACTTTCGCAAGCTGCTCAGCGAGATTCCCGACAAGATTCCGACACTGGATAAGCTGATCGAAGGCGGCTCGCATCGCGGCGTAGGATTTATTGATCCAGTCGAATTGTCTATCTTGCGGCTTGGCACGTATGAGCTGACGTATGGGCGCGATATCCCGATCAAAGTGGTAATTGATGAATGCATTGAGCTGTCGAAGTCGCTATGCGATGCTGAGAGCTACAAGTTTGTCAATGCGGTTCTGGATAAAGTGGCCTTTCGCGCAGTTCGCGATGCGGAAAGCGATTCGAGTTATAGTCCTAAAGGCTTGGCGGGCGAATTCGACATTATTTCGAAGCACTTTTCTCGTCCTGGGAACGATCGCGCTGATGTCGAGGAGGGGATTGGCGACGATGCCGCTATTGTTCGGCTTTCCGGCTCGCATCGTCTGGCGGTCACTACAGATACATTGATCGAAGGGGTTCATTTTCTTTCGACTGCGCTTGCGTCGGATGTCGGTTACAAGACGCTCGCAGTTTCTGCAAGCGATCTTGCGGCGATGGGAGCGAGTCCAGCTTATGCGATATTGAATCTGTCGATTCCGCATCGCGACGATGCTTGGCTGGAGCAGTTCAGCAACGGTTTTTTCGAGTTGGCTGATGAACTGGGTGTCGCGCTCATCGGCGGCGATACCGTCAGAGGGCCTTTATCTGCGGGTGTTGCGCTGTTCGGTACCGTTGGTGCCGATACGTGGCTGTCGCGGTCAGGGGCGCAGCCGGGCGATGGAATCTACGTTACCGGGACGCTAGGCGATGCTGCGCTTGGACTATCGATCGAGAAAGGCGATTTCGAGGTGCCCGCTGCGCAAGCAAGCCATTTTCGATCAAGATTGGCAAGACCGCAGCCGCGCGTTGGCGCAGGGCTTGCGCTGCGCGATATCGCGACTGCTGCAATTGACATATCTGATGGCTTGATGGCGGATTTGCGGCATGTTCTCAATGCAAGCGGTGTGGGTGCTCGGGTCACTTTGCAAGATATTCCTATTTCCAGGCATTACCGCAAACAATTGCCCAGGGCAGGCTGGGATTACGCGTTCAGCCGAGGAGATGACTATGAGCTGTGCTTTACGATGCCGGAGCCTGATGCGGGCAATATGAGCGAACTTGTAGAGCGCATCGGTCTGCCGATCACAAAGATCGGAGAGATAACTGCCGAAACGGGGTTGCATTTGCTCGGCGAATCTGGTGATGTCATGCCGGTTGATGCCGAGGGATACACGCACTTTTAAAACTGAGGCTGATGAATGGCTCAGCCGGCGAATTCGCATTCATTGCGAAACTTCCTTATCTTTATCGCTTGCGGCTTCGGTACGGGATTTATCCCGCGGATGCCTGGAACTGTCGGCACGCTGGTCGCGATACCGGTTGTGTTGCTTTTTCAGTTGCTATCTTCGCCATTGCAGTGGCTGATATGCGCGGTAATGTTTGTTTTCGGGTGCTGGATTTGCGAGTTTGCGGTTCGGAAATTCGGGGCGGCGGATCCAAGGTGCGTGGTTTGGGACGAAATCACCGGCTATTGCATCGCCCTGGCGGCTTTGTCTCCAACGATCGGCACGATGATTGCGGCTTTCGCCATCTTTAGAGTGCTAGATATCCTTAAGCCATTTCCGATTAATTGGTGTGAGCGACGATTCAAAGGCGGTTTTGGAATCATGCTCGACGATGCTGTCGCAGGAATTGCAACCAACCTGATTTTGGTTTTTCTATTGCGATTTTTTGCAGCATAGGCGATTATTGCGTTTTTGACGTTGACTGACATGTGTTCAGCATGTGTCGCGGTAGGCTATTCGGTAGTGGCTATAATTCAGACAATCGAACATGCCCAGAACTTGGAGGCTTTATGACTAAAGCGATGAAAATTGGCTATAGGCAGCTGCTCAAGGAAGCGAACTCTCGAATCGAGACTTTGTCTGTAGACTATGCACGCCAACTGCACGGCCAGTCGGATGTCCAGTTTGTCGATTTGCGTGATGTGCGGGAGCTCAAGCAAGAAGGCAAGATTCCTGATGCGTTCCATATGCCGCGAGGGATGCTCGAATTTTGGATCGACCCTGACAGTCCCTACTTTAAGGAGACGTTCGAATCTGGAAAGCGTTTTGTGTTCTACTGCAAATCCGGATGGAGATCGGCGCTTGCGACAGATACTGCGCAAACAATGGGTTTGCAAAATGCTTGCCATATCGAAGGCGGCTTTGATGCTTGGAAGGATTCTGGCGCACGTGTTGAGGAACTTTAGTCGTGATTGACGAATTAATGAGTGCTTGGTGAACAAACCGCTATGAGATCTGATATGTGCGAAAACAAACGATTTGAACGAGTTGTTGCGTTTGCAACAGTTCTGATTATGGCATCGATCCCATTGAAGGCGGTCGGATCCGAAGATATTCGAGATGGACTGAGATTTTTGGTGCCTGAGTCGATGCGAATCGGGGAAATTCTTGAAACATCGATGCCCGGCGTCTATGAAGTCATGGTAGAAGGTCAAATCTACCATGTGTCGCGATCCGGTTCGTTCCTGATGATTGGTGAAGTCTACGATTTAGATCGCCAGGTGAGCCTCAAGGAAGAAAAGACTAATCAAATGATTAGCTCGGTGGTCGACTTGGTTCCGGTTGAATCGATGCTGGCTTATGTGCCGGATTCGCCTAAGCGGCACGTGACGGTGTTTACGGATGTTGATTGCGGCTTTTGTCGGCGATTTCACCTTCAGGTTCCCGAATTGCTAGAAGCAGGGCTTGAGGTGCGCTATTTGGCGTTTCCACGTGCTGGCATCGGCTCGCATAGCTACGACACGATCGTCTCGGTATGGTGCGCCGATGATCCAAATCAGGCGATGACGATGGCCAAAGCCGGTGAGGATATCGATCCTCGGTCTTGCGAAAATCCGGTGGAGTCGCACTATGAAATCGGCCGTAGTGCAGGCATTCAGGGGACGCCGACGATGATTCTCGATAACGGAATGGTTATTCCAGGCTATGTTGAAACTGGCGAATTGCTGCAGCGAGTGGGCTTGAATTGAATTCACGCTTTCGTTGAGCAGCTTGTCGGGTGTTGGTCGCTCCCTAATGTGGTTGCTGAAGAGCGCACTTCAGCAATGTTCAGCTTGTTGCGGTGCAATGCAATGGCAAGGTTGGTGGCGGCAGAAAACAAAAGCAATCACAATAGAACGAATTTGAAACTATAGGATCGATCAGCAGATGAACGATAGCAAGAGCAAAATGCTTCAAGCGACGCTGGCGCAGATTCGCCGCAGCTTCGGCCAAGGCTCCATCATGAGACTTGGAGATGATGATGTTGTGCGCGACATACAAGTGATTCCTACGGGATCGCTGGGCCTAGACTTGATTTTGGGTGTCGGCGGACTGCCCCGAGGCCGGATTGTGGAGATCTATGGACCTGAGGCATCAGGCAAGACGACGTTGACTTTATCCGTCATTTCGCAAGCGCAGAAAATGGGCGGCATCGCCGCATTCATTGATGCGGAACATGCCTTGAACATGTCGCATGCCAAAGGACTCGGCGTTCAGGTCGACGATCTACTCGTATCGCAGCCGAGCACAGGCGAGGAGGCTTTGGAAATTGCAGAGCAGCTCGTTCGTTCCGCGGCGATAGATGTTATCGTGATCGATTCGGTCGCGGCCTTGACGCCCAAGGCAGAAATTGAGGGAGAGATGGGCGATTCATTCATGGGTTTGCATGCAAGGCTCATGTCTCAGGCTTTGAGAAAGCTGACTGGAAGCATTAGTCGGTCAAATACGCTGGTGATTTTCATCAATCAGATCAGAATGAAAATCGGACAGCTCTATGGAAGTCCTGAAGTGACTACAGGCGGGAATGCGCTCAAATTCTATTCGTCTGTGCGGCTGGACATACGCCGAATCGGAGCCATCAAGCGCGGCGACGAAGTGGTCGGCAATCAGACCCGGGTTAAGCTTGTGAAGAACAAGGTGGCACCGCCGTTTAAGCAGTGCGAGTTCGATATGATATTCAACTACGGCATTTCGAAAGAAGGCGAACTGATCGATCTCGGCGTGGAAAATCAGGTCATTCAACGTTCAGGAGCCTGGTATAGCTATGGAGATGAGCGTATCGGCCAGGGCAGGGACAACGTGCGCAACTACCTTAAGGAGAATCCGGAAATCGCGCAGCGCATCGAAGCGGAACTTCGTGCAAAGTTGGGAATTGACGGTTCTTCAGCCGCTGCGGAAGAAAGCGCCGGATAGTCGATGAATTCCCTTGAAGCGCGCATCGCTGCGGTAAGATTTTTGTCGAGGAGAGAGCACAGCGAAAAGGAACTTGCCGGCAAGCTGCTCCGAAAGGGTGTGTCGCAACAAGTCGTGACGGAGGTAATCGCGCGGTTGCGTTCTGAATCGCTGGTGAGCAATGAGCGGTTCACCGAACAGTATGTGCAAGTGCGAACTCGGCGAGGATTTGGGCCTGTAAAGATCCGGTTGGAATTGAAAGAGCGCGGCATTGACCCGTCGATAATCGAGGATTGGGTGGAAGTGCGGGATCAGCGATGGGTCGACCAATGCGCGAAGGCGATGCGCCACAAGTATGGCGAAACCCGCATCGAAGACTACAAGGAGTGGGCGCGCAGAGCGCGGTTTCTACAAGGCAGAGGATTTACATCCGATCAGATTTCAGCGGCGCTGGATTCTCGCTACTAGCCGCAATTGGCGATGGTCGGTTGACCTATAGATGAAGACATCTGAATTAAGAGCATTGTTTCTGGATTATTTCCGAAGTCACGATCATGAAATCGTGCCGAGCAGCTCGCTTGTGCCGGGAAGCGATCCGACTTTGCTCTTCACCAACTCGGGAATGGTGCAGTTCAAGGACACATTTCTCGGAGTTGAGAAGCGACCGTATAGCAGGGCAGTCACCGCTCAACGATGTGTGCGAGCGGGGGGCAAGCATAACGATCTTGAGAATGTGGGGTACACAGCGCGTCACCATACATTCTTCGAGATGCTCGGAAATTTTAGCTTCGGGGACTATTTCAAGCGCGATGCGATACATTTTGCGTGGCGATTGCTAACCGAAGAAATTCGTTTGCCTGCGGATAGGCTCTGGGTGACGGTCTATTCGGAGGATGACGAAGCAGCCGATGTATGGCTAAACGAGATCGGCATCCCCGCTGCACGTTTTGCACGGATTGGCACTTCTGACAACTTTTGGTCGATGGGAGATACTGGACCTTGCGGCCCGTGTTCAGAAATCTTCTATGATCATGGAGCGGCAATCGAGGGCGGCCCCCCGGGGAGTGCAGATGAAGATGGTGATCGATTTATCGAGCTTTGGAATCTCGTTTTCATGCAGTTCGAGCAATTTGAAAGCGGTGAGATGAGACCATTGCCGAAGCCATCCGTAGATACAGGAATGGGCTTAGAGCGGATTGCCGCCGTATTGCAGAACGTGCATAGCAACTATGAGATTGATCTATTCAAATCATTGATATCAGATGCTGCGACAGTCCTTGGCGCAAACGATTTGGATAGCAAGTCGTTGCGGGTCATCGCTGACCATATTCGTTCCGCGGCATTCCTTATTGTCGATGGCGTGACGCCGTCGAACGAAAATCGCGGCTATGTATTGCGAAGAATTGTTCGTCGAGCAATTCGCCATGGATATCAGCTTGGCTGCAGGAAGCCGTTTCTGCATGAATTGACCGGCTCCATAGTCGCTGAGATGGGCGATGCCTACCCCGAACTTGCGCGAGCGAGCGACAAGGTTGAATCGGTGTTGCGACGCGAGGGCGAACGATTCGCTGAGACATTGGAGCACGGAATACGGATGCTTGACCGTGAAATAGGCTCATTGACTGGCGATATATTGCCGGGCGATGTCGCGTTTCGCCTCTATGATACCTACGGTTTCCCGCTGGATCTGACGGCGGACTATTTGCGCGACTTCCAAATAACGGTCGATACTGACGGATTCGAAGCTTCGATGGCGGAGCAGCGCTCCCGCGGCAAAAGTTCGAGCCGCTTCGATTCTGTTGCCAGTGAAATTCCTGTTTTGGATGTCGAAGTTCAGTTTGTCGGCTACGACAGCTTGACCTGTTCATCGCAACTCGCTGCGATCATGGTGAATGGGGATGTCTGCGAGCAAGCGGATAGTGGCGATGGTGCGATTTTGGTTTTGCATCAAACGCCATTCTATGCGGAAAGTGGCGGACAAATTGGTGATAAAGGAGTATTGGCATCGAACGGAAGCGAGTTCAGAGTCGATGAGACGCGATATCTGGCAAACAAGGTCATCGGGCATGTGGGAGTGGTTACCAAGGGTAAATTCAGGGTGGGCGAAACGGTTGCCGCGACAGTTGATGCGCAAGCTCGCGAAGCGACTCGCAAGAACCACTCAGCCACCCATCTGCTGCATGCTGCGTTGAAAAACCATCTCGGCACGCACGTTCAGCAAAAAGGCTCTCTTGTCGCGGCCGAACGCTTGAGGTTTGATTTTTCGCACCATGAAGCGGTTGCAACAGAGTCGCTAGATGCGATTGAAGCCGAGGTCAATCAGGCGATTAGGCGGAATCATGCAGTTGCCAGTTGCGTCATGGATTTGGATGAAGCAAAGGCGCGTGGCGCTGAAGCATTGTTCGGGGAAAAATACGATTCTCGCGTTCGCGTTATCGAGATGGGAGACTGCTCGTTGGAGCTGTGCGGCGGTACGCACGTTGAACGAACTGGCGATATCGGATTGTTCCGCATTGTGAACGAGACTTCGGTCGCTTCCGGCATTCGGCGCATTGAGGCACTCACCGGGGAAGTCGCAGTCCAGCGTGTTCAGGATGATGCCAAGATTCTTAGAGATGCTGCTTCTGCTGTCCAAACCAGTGGTGAAAATCTGCCCGATGCGGTTGCGCAGATGCTTGACCGTACCCGGGTTCTTGAGCGAGAAGTGTCTGAGCTAAAGACTCAGTTGGCGATGGGTGGCGGCGATAGGCAAAAAGAGAGAGTTCTGTCTGTCGGTGGCATGAGTGTTCTCACAGCACGTTACGATGGAGTCGATGTAAAGGATTTGCGAAAGATCATGGATCAAATTCGTGCTCGAACCGGCAGCGGCATTATCGTGCTTGGATCAGCTGCCGATGGCAAGGCCACATTGCTATGCGCCGTTTCAAACGATCTGGTCGCGCGCGTTCATGCTGGTGACATCATCCGAAAAATTTCACCAGTCGTGGGAGGCACCGGTGGCGGCAAGCCGAATATGGCGCAAGGAGGAGGCGGTGATGTTGGCAAGCTTGATGATGCGCTTGATTTTGTTGCTGACGCATTGGGATAAGCCAAATCATTTAAGTTGAAATGGCAGTTGTTGCTGATGCTGGATAGATATCATTTGGTGGAACGATAATCTGCAGGAGTGTGCTGCCTGCCTTGAAAGAGCAAGCATTTCATGCAGTTTCGATTTATCGATTATTGCCTAGGCGAAAAAGCAGAAGCTTGACATGTCTTTGGTTATAGAAAAATTTGGCGGGTCGTCGGTCGCCAACCTTGATCGTATCAATGCGGTTGCCGATCGCATCTTGCGCACTAGAGAGGAAGGGCACAAGGTTGTCGCTGTTGTATCTGCAATGCAGGGCGAGACCAATAGGCTGATCGGTCTTTCGCAGGAAGCAAATGGTGGTAAGTTCTTGCGGGAGATTGATGTTGCGATTTCAACCGGAGAGCAAGTCGCCATTGCGTTGCTGGCGATGGTGTTGCAAAGTAAAGATTGCGACGCGGTATCGATGACGGGGTCACAAGTTCCGATACACACGGACAAAGTCTTTGGCAAGGCGCGGATACTGGATATCGGCAAAGACCGAATCACTAAAGCGGTGCAGAACGGCAAGGTCGTGGTGGTGGCCGGCTTTCAGGGAGTTACGCATGATGGGGAAATTACCACGCTTGGCAGGGGAGGTTCCGACACGACAGCGGTTGCACTCGCGGCGGCTCTCGATGCGTCGGAGTGTCGGATCTATACCGATGTAGATGGCGTATTCACTGCCGACCCGCGCATCGTACACACGGCAAAAGTGCTTGGCCAGATTACCGTAGAGGAAATGCTGGAACTTGCGAGTTCCGGAGCGAAGGTGCTTCAGATAAGAGCGGTGGAATTTGCCTATAAGCATGGCGTCGTATTGCGGGTACTGTCGTCATTTCGAGATGTGCCGGGGACATTGATTACATTAGAGGAAATGCAGATGGAACAGCCATTGATTTCTGGGATTGCATACAATGCGAACGAGTCGAAACTGACGCTTCGCGGAGTGCCCGATCGACCAGGGGTTGCGTCAAAGATATTCGGCCCTATTGCTGAAGCCAATATCAATGTCGATATGATCATTCAGAACATCGGCAACGACAACAATACAGACGTATCGTTTACGGTTGACCGTGGCGAGTATGATCGGTGTATAGAGATTCTAGAGCAGGTGGTTGATGAAGTTGGGGCGAAAGACCATGTAGGTGCGCCAAATATTGCAAAGCTTTCGGTCGTAGGCGTCGGAATGCGATCGCACTCGGGTATTGCAACGAAGATGTTTTCTGTGCTGGCTGATGAGGGCATCAATATCCATATGATTTCTACCTCGGAAATCAAGATATCTGTAATTGTAGATGATAAGTATGTCGAACTCGGTGTGCGGGCATTGCATAAGGCGTTTGAGCTGGGTGATGAGGTGGAACCGGTTGCGGAGGCCGTGCCGCAGAGTCGCAATCAAGGCTAGCTGTGCGTTCAGGCGGAATCGAGTTGCCGGCTAATCATGCCTATCTATTCGCGCTATAGTCTGCTAATGGAATGAAATGGTTTGCATCAAACTCGGATTAAACTCAGAGATGAAGCAAAGCCGAAGATAGCATATGCAAGCAGGAAACTGCTTGGCTAGCGCAGGCGCTGCAATATTTAGAAATCTACAACATTTTTTTCAGAAAATTTATAATTGCTTACGCCGCAAACGATTTTAGACTCTGATTCTCTAGTAGCAGGGAACCAGTCTTGGAGCCTGGTGTCTATAGGGTGGAAAATAAATAATTAGCATTGAATTTCTGTTTACAGCTTGCGTTTGAGTTTTCCGTGAAAGGCTTTGCAGGGTATCGAAAAATCGCAGAACTGCATCGAGAGTATCGAAGCGGAATTGAGATTGGATGCAGGAAATTCATGCATTGGGGGTGAACCGTGCTTATATTGACTCGTCGAACTGGGGAGTCCGTCATAATTGACAACAATGTAAAAGTTACCGTGCTTGGAGTGAAGGGAAATCAAATTCGAATTGGAATCGAAGCCCCAAAGGAGGTCTCTGTTCATCGTGAAGAAATTTATGAGCGTCTGCAAAACGAGCAATCCGAGGATTCCAGCTAGTTAGCAGGTGCTGCTGCCGCGTTCGTTCCGAGCCAGGTCGGTTTGTCAGTGCGGCTAAGCAGTTATTGCATCGCGCCTGTAGCTCAGCTGGATTAGAGTACCAGACTACGAATCTGGGGGTCGGGGGTTCGAATCCCTCCGGGCGCGCCATGCGCTGCTGGCATTTTTGTTGCCAATTGGACGGTTTCCGATTGTTGCTGGAATTATTCGGGTAGGCGTACTTGAGGCAGCCTTGCGTTTTTGCAATTCTGGATAAGTTCGTCTCTGAAATGGAATGGATGGATCCCTGAACAGCAAGTTCGTCTGAATTGACTGATTCAATTTGAGTTGGCTCCAATCAAGCGCTTGCAACGGAGAGATGGCCGAGTGGTTGAAGGCGCTCCCCTGCTAAGGGAGTATGGGTAACCCCCATCGAGGGTTCGAATCCCTCTCTCTCCGCCATTATGCAGCTCAAATTCATCAATTGCGCAAAAATGAGATCAAATGCAATTGATAGCGCCGCAATATGTGAAAGTGCCGATGGTCCGCGCCGTTGACCCCGCAAATAGGGTAGACGAAGTGGCGCGATTGAAAGATTACGGCATGATCCGTGAAGCCTTCTGATCTGTATGAAAGCCGACCGATAGCATCAATGTGCGGCAGATTCAATATATTGGCTGATGCTAAGTTGCTTATGACTGAGTTCGAGGTGTTGCGTGAGCGTTCGCGTATTGCATCTTTGGTTCCACACTACAACGTTTCGCCATCACGCCGTAATCTTGAACTTGCGGATGCTACGGCAAAAATGCTGACCAGCATCCTGATCGTTCGTGCAGTCGGCGGCCAAAGGGAGTTGCACACGGCAATATGGCCGTTGATTCCGCTTTGGTCTAAAGGATTTATCCCAAAGCATTCTACTGCAAACGCCCGCTGTGAGACGCTTGATGTTCTGACCAGCTACCGAAGTGCTTGGAGAAAAAAGCAACGTTGCCTGATTCCGGCAACCGGGTTCTACGAATGGCAGGTCTTGGGCGATTCCATGCACAAGCAACCATGGCGCATATATCATTGCGATCAGAACTTGATGGGGTTTGCCGGAATTTGGGAACGGTATTGCGGTCGTGATGGTAGCGAAGTGCTGTCATGCTCAATCATCACCACTGAAGCCAATGCGCTCATGGCGAGAATTCACAATACAAAGTGTCGCATGCCGGTTATTGTTGATCCGGACAATCAGGAGCAATGGCTGAATGGCAACGATGAGGATGCGCGGGCGCTAATGGCCACCTACGTTGATGGTGCGCTTGAGGTGCATCAAGTTTCCAAAATGCTTAACAACCCCCTTTTTGATGCCCCGCAATGCGTCGAACCGACAAGCGCCCCGATTCGGTATTAGTGAGCATTCGCAAGGAGTTGGCGTTTGCTATTGGTCTGTTGCTCTTTTCTGTGATAAGCACAGCGGTTAAAATTTGTTGCGGTCTGACGGTTGCATAGAGAGGGCTAACGTTGGTAGCCGATACGAGTTCCACTAGTTCTAAACAGGCGAGCTGATCATCGGCCCTCAACGCCGAACTTGCCTGGTTCAAACGATGCTGCGACAACATCGACCGCATCAGGCACTCTACAACCGGCTCCCATGCAGGAATATAATCAATGTACCCTAGGGCCCAAGGGTGCATTGAACCCGTGCATTCGTGATGGAAATTTTGAATGCTTATAAATCATAAAACCTTGCCTCGATTAGGCTCACTCACCAAATGTTGAAAAGTTCTTTTACGTAAAATCTTTCATTATGCAAAGCAAGTTTTATTCCTTTTTGTAGTCACCCTAATACGGTTTTAAGGAACCCCTTTTATGCAAACGCAGATGCCAATGCCGGGTTTGTCCACCTCCCCCTTCCTATCTCCAAGGTTTAACTCTACATGAAAGTGTTTTTCAAGTTCGTACGATCAAGTTTGACCTTAGTGCAGCTTATCTGTTTAATCCTTGTTGCGCCAAGTTTCGCGGCAGATGTTCCGCAAGAAGAAGTCAAGAAATCTAAGTCAGGTGTGTGCCACTGTCCCGGTGGGCAGTTCTACGATAGAACTTCCAACTATATAGGTTTTAAAAGCATTGAAGCCTGTTTGGACAGTGGTGGGCGTCAACCCAAAAGCGGGCAAGGTGACTGTTCGAGTGTATCGGCCGACGAGGTGCGGGACAATGTTTTAACTCCAAAGCAGTCCAAACCTCAAAAACGCGACCCATCAGAAGAAGGAACAGTGCAGAAAGTCAAGAAATCTAAGTCAGGTGTGTGCCACTGTCCCGGTGGGCAGTTCTACAATAGAACTTCCAACTACGAAGAATTTGACTCTGTTCAAGCGTGCATCGACAGTGGTGGGCGTCAACCCAAAAGTGGGCAAGATGATTGTTCGTTAGTAATTGCTGATAGTTCTTCCACTTCGCAACAGTCTGCGAGCTATGACCGAAGTCTATTCGGAAATTGGTCAGATAATGATGAAGACTGTCAAAACACGCGACATGAGCGGTTGATTTCGCTTTCACTAGGTCCGCTTACCTTAACAGAAGATGGATGCTTGGTTAAGCATGGCTATTGGATTGATCCGTATACGGGGAAGAGTCACGTCGATTCCCGAAATTTGGATGTGGACCATTTAGTGCCATTGCACTATGCATGGCAACGGGGCGCAAGCCTATGGCAACCCGAAAAGCGGCAAAGATTTATGAATGACCCGGCAAACCTATTAGTTGTAGAGACGACCGTGAATCGTGCAAAGAAAGCTTTTGGGCCTCTCGAATGGCTTCCACCCGAATCAGGGTTCCATTGCGAATATTTGCTCAGATTTAACCGCGTGATATCACGCTATGGTTTGACGCACTCGCCTGTGGAGGCTACGGCTATTGAGTTGCTTACTGAAGAAAAATGTGATCAGACTTAAACATTTAACAATGATTGGCATCATCAAATCAATAAAAAAATGGATTGGAACCGCGATGGAATTCGATACCAGCAACAAGGCGGATGGTGATTTATTTCGCACCATTGATATAGAGAAAGCAGCTGATAGACTTTCCCTGAATGAACGAGGTAGAGAGCGCGGTGGCCATGAACTTCCAGATGCCAAAGATGAAAATCTTGATGAAGTGGAGCGGCAGGTTTTAAGTTTGGTTGAGAAGAATATCGATTTCAACCATCGGACATATGAAGAGCAAGCGAATACTTGCCGAGATCGGGTCGGGCTTGCTTTTACTGCGAGCGATTACACGAATATAGAAATCAAAGCTCGGGATGCTGTTGCCGAGTTTCGTAAATTTGTTGAAGAAGAACGTAGTCAGCTTGAAATAAAGGAAAGGAAACTGCTGGAAATTGAATCTGAGAGAAGCGCATTCAAAAAGAGGAATAATCTTGAACGAACGGCACACTATCCGGAACCGGGATCGAAAATTCTCCGCTATGGTGTGATCGCAGTTCTTCTGTTAGTCGAATCTATTTTTAACACACCGCTTTTAGCAAAAGGAAGTGAACTTGGAATTACAGGCGGAGTTACGCAGGCAATCACAATCGCTATATTGAATATTGGAATAGCTGCAGTAACGGGTTATGTTGGTCTGCGCGAATTATTTCATCGTAATCTTTTTCGAAAACTGCTTGGTTTGATCTGGCTTACCGTATGGTTCGCAACTACCATAGCATTTAATTTGCTCGTTGCACACTATAGAGAAGTAAGCGCAGCACTCATTACTGACCCTGGAGTTCCGCAACTAGTCGTAAACAAGTTCATTGCGCATCCACTTGGACTTAATGACTTTCTTTCTTGGGTTCTGTTTGGGTTGGGAGTGCTTGCCGCATTGATTGCATTACTTGATACGTTTTTTCTGGATGATGCCTATCCTTTCTATGGCAAGCTTGATCGAAAACACCAAAAACTATGTCAAGAATACGCAGATTCGTACAGTAGATTTATTCATGATCTGAGTGCACCTCGGCCTGACATCTCAAAAGAGATTGCGGATGCTATAAAAAAGCTCGAAACAGATCAATACGACAGATATCATCTGATAAGCGATTGGAAAACATCATTTCACGAATTTAAGGCTTCCGTAAAAAAGCTAAATGATCAAGGTAATGAGTTATTGCAGATTTATCGATTGGCTAATGAAGAGGCTCGCTCATCCCCGTCGCCAAAGCACTTCCAAGAAAGCATCAAAACTGAACTTGACCAGCCAGTATCGGAGCCAAATGCGCCTTCCGTCATTGATACTAAAGTTGGATTTGAGCAACTACAGAAAGTAATGAATCGTTTCTACGATGAATGTGACCGCCTGCTAGAAGAAATAAAACCTCTCCGCAAAGTTTTCAAAGAACCAAACAAAGATGACCCGAAACCGTAACCGGCATAGGAAGAGTGAACCTTTGTCGGTCCTGAAATCAATCTTAGGGATTGTTTTGATTATTGCTGTTGTAAGTGCAATTATCGGTTTGTTCTATTTTCAGCATATTGAAAGTAAGCACCGCATAGTTATCAACAAGGAAGATTTCTGCCCGCGCGATGAAACTGTTTCACAGGTTACCGCAATTATTGTCGATGCTACAGACCCATTCAACGCGATTCAAAAATTGGGTGTTGTAAATCTTTTAGACGAACTTATTTCGGAAATCCCGCGGTACGGTGCATTAGCAATCTATGCGGTTAGCACAGACGAGAGCATACGTTCCAGCCCAGTTTTTTTTCGTTGCAATCCTGGACGTGGCCAAGATATTGATCCGATATTCGAAAACCCTGAAATGGTTGAAAAGCAGTGGAAAGAGGGCTTCCGAGGACCGCTTGAACAGGAAATGAAAAAAAACATGGAATCTGGAAGTGCAAATTCATCGCCAATTCTTGAATCCATTCAATGGGTAGCCTTGCAACAGTTCAAACGAGAAAAGTCTGCACATGTTGTGAATAGATTGGTAGTAATTTCCGATTTTATACATCACACAACGGATTATTCGCACTACCGTAACCGCCCAGACTTCAAAGGGTTTGAATCATCCAACTATTACAAGAAAACTCGGGTGAAATTACGCGGTTCGAATGTTGCGCTTTGGTTCGTTCGTCGCAATACTCGTGTGTCCATCGAATCTCTCAAAAAATTTTGGCAAGATTACTTGCGAGCACAAGGAGCGGACGAAGTCAGCGTAAATGACTTGGCAGGTTAGAAGTGAAAATGAAGAAAATATTGCCATTTGGAAGTGAGTCGACTTCGAAAGAAGCGAAACTACAAACGCCACTGATTAGCGCGGACACCTCTTTATTCGTTGTGTTTTTTGCACTAGGGGCACTGATCATAATCTACTTCAACTCTATTGCAGGCAGGCCAGTTGAAATGGATGGCTATGAACTAACAAAGCGGATGTTGCCAATTTTTTTCCTCATGATTTGCTATGCAATCATAGTGGCGGGGGTGCCAAAGTTTCTTCTTGCATCTTGGCAAGCAGGTGACAATTGTTATTATTTGGGATTTCTGTTTACGCTCGTAAGCCTTGCTTTCGCGCTATATGACTTCGTGGAAAGTGGGGAAAACAAAGCTCTTGTTGTCCAAGATTTCGGAATTGCGCTTTCTACGACGATTGCAGGTTTATTGTTGCGCGTTTTGTTTAGCCAAGCACGTTTAGACCCTGATAATATCGAAGTCACATCACGCATGAACCTAGTCACTCAATCAAGCCAATTGCGCCGGCAATTGAATGGTGCCATTCAGGATATCAATAGATTGAGGCGTAGTGTTGAGCAGTCTGTTAATGACTCGGTTCGCGAGCAAATTAAAAGAATAGATCAGCTATCTGATGAGGTCCAAGATCAATGGAAAAAAGTAGGAGACAATGCATCGGAGGCGATTGGTCGCGTAATTTCGGATTTTACTGAATCTACGAATTCGCTGAGACTGGCCACCGAAAGTGCGGAGAAAACGCTTACGAAATATACCGAATCCATTGAATCTAGTATCAGCCGTTTTGAAAAGCAAAGTGTTTCAATTAATAACTTGAACGAAGAGATATCGAGGCTAAGGAAACAAAGCTCAGTGTTGTTGAGCTTTGGTGAAGTGCTCAACGATCAGTTTGTTGACAGAATGCGAGAATACGCAAAGCAAATTGCAGCTGCGTCCTCAGAGCTTGAGGCCGATGGACATGCATTGGCTAATGTTTCTTCAGCATTCAAAGAAATTGTTGCTGAGTTGAAAGGTCTTAAGCCAGCGATTCAACAATTGCCCGAAATGCTTCAAAACCCCGTTATTGATGGGCACTCTATGATTTCATCGAAGTGGGACGAAGTCGCCGAGCAAGCTGATCAGATAAATGAGAATCTTATAAAAAACGACGATCAATTCAGTGCCTCGGTCGAATCTGTACAGAAGGCCATAAGTAATCTGGCTGAGAATGCGGAATCGGCATCTATGTCACTTGTAGAGCAGCGGAAGGGGCTTGAACATTTTAATGATTCGATATCGAAACTGATTGAGCAAATTAATGATGCGAATGCACGGTTCTCCGACAACGAAGGCAATACTCAGGAACCGAGCGGCACCTCTCGTGACATATTTGGAAAAATCCTTGGCCGTGGTAAATCTAATAATTCATGAATGATCAGGAATTTAATGTTCGAAGAGGGCTGGTCTTGGGGTTTACAGCAGCGGAAATATCAATACTATTGATGTTTCTTTTGCTACTGATTATGGGAATCCTTTTTCATGGCAATAGCAAGAGTGAAGATAGAATCAACGATCAATCTGCACTTGAACAAAATAAACCTGATTACGAATCGATGCGGCAGAGAGTGGCTTTGCTATCAACAAGTTTGATTGCAGAAGTCGATAAACGTACAGTCTATGAAGCAAGGGCGGCATATCAAGAAAGCGAAATGTCCGAACTGAAAAACCGGATTAAAGATTTGAAGCGTGAAGTTGGGAGCAAGCAAAGCCGGATTGATTTGGGCCGCCGAGAGATTGATCGGTTAACTGACATTCTAAATGAAACGCAGAACCAACTGGCTACCTCTGACCAGTCTTTTGAAAATGCGCGGCATTTGTCAGAATTGCTGGAAAATGAATTGACCAGCAAAAAGCAAGAGAATGAACAATTAAAGGCATTGATGAAAAAGCTAATTGATGAATTGGATCGTGAAAGGGACAGAAGTGAGAAGTTGCAGGTCAACCTGGTACAAGCTGAATCTGAAAACATTCGATTGGCGCAGGATAAATCAAAATGGAGCGATAGCGATAGTAAAGGAACAGATTCCGCGTGCTTGTACCGAAAGGAATTCGCTGAAAACGGCACTGAGAAGGAGCAACCTTTGTACTTGTTCGATATTAAAATTGAGGACCAAGCAGTTCTAGTGCGTTACCCATCAAAATCAAGACTTAGTTTTGATTCTACAAAAGACGCAAATTTTAAGAAAGAGGAACTCGAGAAGATTTTCGAAGATGAAATAAAGTTTGATAGAGAAGTGCTTGAACGAGAGAAACTAACATTTGAAGATTTTCTTGATAAATTTAAAGGCTTCAAAGCCGCAGCACAAAACAAAAAAATTCGACAAGGGCAACGGTGCATATTCAACGTTGCGCTTTGGGACTCAACATCAAATAAGAGAAGTTATAAACTTGCAAAAGTGCAAACGGTTGATCAAATTTTCAGCAGTTTTGAATATCGGAGTGATGAATGGCCACATCAGTGAACAGTAATAGTTGCATAATTTGCGAATGGGCCTTTGCGGTGGGTGCGAAAGAGGGTCATCGCTGAACGCTGATGTTGCCTTCAAAGGTGAAGTCTTTCGCTTTCGCTTCGCCTTTACGATTTTCACCCAGCCGTCTTCTTCCAGCGCAAATTTTGGTGAACAGCTCAATTACGAATTATGCGTTTCTGTTGAAATGGAGTTTGTCGATGCACAGTGCGTAAGTCCAGATGATCGCTTGCACATGCATTCGCATCCGGGGCGTGTTTTCCTGCGTGGAAAGATAAGCGATCAATATCCACTGCCCTCTGTACCCTGGTCGTTGAGCGCGAGGTTACCATAACGCAAAAATTCTGGGTATTATGGGTTCGTCCAAATTTAACAGCAGTTGCTTGATTTTCTCATGCATTTCAATGAAACTGTTCTTCAGAGTTGGAGCTTTGATTAACATCACTTCAACCGGCTCGTCGGTCCCTTCTACGAGCATTTCGTAGCCGAAAGGTTTGGTGAAAATGTGGACAGTAGGTCTGTAGTCATAAGTGTATTCATAGTGGTATTCTGATTGTTGAAATATAGCTCCATTCGTTAACTGAACAATTGTTTCGCCACGCCAGCCACTGAACCGCCCGTCGATTGTGCTCTCTTCGACATGGTTCTCCAATCCAGCAAAATAAAAGCCGATTAGCACCATAGCCAAGCTTTCTTTTTGCTTATCGGACATGGAATTGAACACAAGCAATAATTGTTGTTCCGATTTTGGCAAGATGTCAAGTAGCGCACCGTCAATATCGTGCTGAGTCGTCCCCTTGACGGACAATGGTGCGCTGAATATCACGACTACCAACAATACGAGTAGGGTGGGTCGTTTCATAAATTCAAATGCTCGTGATAAGAAACGACTTACGATTGTCCATCGCTCTTTAGCGAGGGCGATTTGTGCTTTTCCATGTTACGTTGTTGGGTGAATGTAATGATGGAAGCAATCTATTTGGAAATTTGGAGGATACAAGCACTCAAAAAAGTGAATAAGCGTCGGCAAAGAGCATACTGTGGCTAAAAAACTTGGGTGTGTCCACTATTGGGCGCATTCAAAATGCCCATAGAAGCGGCTACGCCAAAGGAACGCCCCCCCCCCGCGAAGGGTATACCGATCAAGCGCAAAATACAGAATGGCACGCCCGGAGGGATTCGAACCCCCGACCACCAGGTTCGAAGCCTGGTACTCTATCCAGCTGAGCTACAGGCGCACGATTCCTACATTGTACAGCGAATGCGGTTCGTGTGTTGCTATTTTTCGCGATTCGGAATTGCAAGCACTCGAAGAATTTCTTCGTTGACCAGTCTTGCATTGAGTTTGCCACCCGATGCTTTCATGACTTGGCCCACTAGAAACCCCAGCACCTTTGTCGAACCTTCCTGGTATTGACGCACCTGCTCTGGAAATGAATCAAGAACTTCAGTCACTACTCGAATGGTTTCTTCGGAATCTGCTTGCAGTTCCAGCCCCTCGCGATTGATAGCCTCATCTATGTCTGCGCCCGGTGTTGACCACAAGGCTTTCAGGAGTGCTTTCGCTCCGTTGCCCGATATTTTTCCCTCATCGATTCTTGCGACGATTCGGCCGATGGTCGAGGCGGAAATTGGGGATTGGTCGATTTGCAGGCTATCGCGGTTCAAATAGCTCATCAATTCAACCAAGACCCAGTTCGCAACCCCTTTGGGGTTGTCAGGCGCCTCAAGGGTGGCTCGCTCGAAAAAATTCGCGACTTCCGAAGACGAAACAAGCCGCGCAGCGACTTCAGGGACTAGCCCGTATTGATCGGCGAAGCGGAGTTGCCTTGTCTGCGGCAATTCAGGCATCCGCTTGCGGATCGACTCGATATATTCCTCTCCAATCACAAGCGGCGGAAGATCAGGATCAGGAAAGTAGCGGTAGTCATGGGCGTGCTCTTTGCTGCGCATGGGTCTCGATTCATTCTTTTGCGCATCGTATTGGCGCGTTTCCTGAACGACTTTGCCGCCGTTTTCGACGAGATCGACTTGTCGGAGCATTTCGGACTCAATCGCTCGCTCGACGAACCGAAACGAATTGATGTTTTTCAATTCCGTCCGAGTGCCGAGCTCGCTGCTCCCTTTTTTGCGGATCGACACGTTCGCATCGCATCGCATTGACCCGTCTTGAAGATTCCCATCGCATATGCCCAAAGTGGTTACAATACTGTGTAATCTTCGCAAGTAGTCGGCAGCCTGCGCCCCGGATCGAATTTCCGGTTCCGATACGATCTCAAGCAATGGGGTTCCAGCTCGATTCAGATCTATGCCTGTTGCGCCGGCGACCTGATCATGCAGTGATTTGCCGGCATCCTCTTCTAGGTGAGCGCGTGTCAAATTGACTGTTTCAGTCTTGCCGTCAACGCTGGTTTCGATGTTGCCGCCCAAAACGATCGGCAACTCGTATTGACTGATCTGATAACCTTTGGGCAGGTCCGGATAGAAGTAGTTTTTTCGAGCAAAAACTGAATGTCGATTTATATCCGCTCCGACTGCAATACCAAACATTACGGCCATGCGCACCGCTTCGCGATTGCACACGGGCAGTACACCTGGCAGTGCGGCATCGATCAGGCATGCCTGCGTGTTTGGCTCTGCACCGAATTCGGTAGAGGCACCCGAAAACAGCTTACTCCGGGTTGCAAGTTGTATATGCACTTCCAGTCCGACGACGCATTCCCATTCGCGTGTCATGAAACTGTCTTCGGTATTTTCAGGTGATGGTCGGTGCTTCGCTGAAACAGGTGCGCGGCGCGTAGCAAATCTGCTTCGCCCATATATTGTCCGACCATGTGCAAGCCCACTGGGAGACCTTCGCTATCGAATCCCGCGGGGATGGAAAGTGCGGGTAAGCCGGCCAAGTTGACGGCTGCAGTGTAAATGTCATTCAAGTACATTTTGACAGGGTCCTGGGTCTTTGCGCCAATTTCAAACGCTGTCGTTGGCGATGTTGGTCCCGCGATGATGTCGCATTGTTCAAATGCCCGATCATAGTCTGATGCAATCAGCCGTCGAATTCGTTGCGCATTTAGATAGTAGGCATCATAGTACCCGTGTGACAGCACATAGGTTCCGATCATGATCCTGCGCTTCACCTCAGTGCCGAAACCCTCGGTACGGGACTTTTTGTACAAATCTTCAAGGTTTTCCGCATCGGGCGCACGATAGCCATAGCGTACGCCATCGAAGCGTGACAAATTGGATGAAGCTTCCGCTGGCGCGATGACATAGTAGCATGGAATCGCCGCTCCACTGTTGGGCAAATCAATATCCACAAGCGTTGCCCCCAGCGACTCAAACTGCGCAAGTGCGGCATGAATGGCATCAGCGACCTGAGAGTCAAGTCCATATCCGAAGTGCTGTTGGGGGATGCCGATTTTCAAATTTGAAAATTCGGATTCCAGCTTGGCGAAGCAATTTGGCGATGGGATATCGATTGATGTCGAGTCCCTCGGATCGAATCGCGCAATGGCATCCATCATGATTGCCGCGTCGCGGACTGAACGCGTGAACACCCCTGCTTGATCTAGCGATGATGCAAATGCGACCATGCCGAACCGCGACACCCGCCCATAGCTAGGTTTAACTCCTGTGATCCCGCAAAGTGCCGCCGGCTGCCTGATTGACCCTCCTGTATCGGTACCAGTGCTAGCGCAGACCATTCTAGCCGCGACCGATATTGCCGAGCCGCCTGAACTTCCGCCGGGTACGCGTGAGTCGTTCCATGGGTTTTTTGCTGGCTGATAGGCGGAGTGCTCGGTTGAGGAACCCATCGCGAACTCGTCCATGTTGGTCTTGCCCAGCATTACTGCGCCAGCTTGTTTGAGATCAGCTACAACAGTTGCGTCATAGGGTGCGATAAAGTTGCTGAGCATTTTTGCCCCGCAGGTTGTTCGCATGCCTTCGGTGCAGAAGATGTCCTTGTGCGCAATGGGTATGCCCAGCAAAGGGTGATCTTCGCCTGCCGATCGTCGCTTATCGGCAATTCGGGCGCTTTCGAGAGCTCCTGATGCATCGATTGTAATAAACGCATTTAGATTCTCTAGTGCTTGGATTCGGTCCAAAGAGTGCTGACAAAGCTCGACCGATGAAATCTCACCCGACCTAAGCAAGGTGGTCAGCTCGAAGATTCCGAGGCTTTCGATTGTCATGGGGCAGGGATGCCGATGCCGCTCGATGCAAAAGAAACTAAAAGTTTCCAGCGGCAATTCGCCGCATAAATCAAAGCTGCTGTTGCAGCTTGGCGCAATTTGGCTGGGCAAATGGCACTAGATCGGTGATGCCGTAATTGCAGCTTAATGCAGTGATTGTTGAAGTGCTTGAAACAACTCATTGATTAGAATTATGAATAATCAAGAATATTTTGATTTTCGATGCGAACGTTTTCGACTGAAGGCGATTCAATAATCAGTCGATAACCTTAGGAACAAGGTATAATCCTGCACTCGCATTGGGAGCCATCTGCTGAAGTTCGACTCTTTGGTTTGGCTCTGTTATCTCATCATCTCGGAGCCTAAGTTCAATGTCTTGAGGATGGGACATTGGCAAAACACCATCTGTGTCTATATTTTGCATTTGCTTGATGAGTTGAAGAATTTTTGTCAAATCATGGACATATGCATCTTCATCTTCTCGCAAAATTTCAAGATTGGCGAGGTTCGCGATTTTTTCCAAGTCAGATTTTGAGACGCTCATGATTTTCCTGTTGACTATGTGTTGATGAAAAGCGAATTATATACTTCACCCACTGATAAGAGTTTGCACCGTTGCGCGCTGTACAGTTCGGGCGGTTGCGCAACATCTGGCCCGACCGGGGGTTGCGGCGTTGCAATTTGTCGCGTTGTTCGAGATTTGCCGGCATGAGGTTGCTCGACTATTTCACAGAAGATATTGCGATTGATCTGGGTACTGCCAATACCTTGATCTACCTAAAAGATCGGGGGATCGTGCTGGATCAGCCATCTGTGGTGGCAGTGCAAGACGCTCGATTTGGGGGTCGCTATAAAAGCGTTGATGCGACGGTGCTGGCAGTTGGTACCGAAGCTAGAGAGATGCTCGGCCGTACGCCGACCAGCATCCGTGCGATTAGGCCATTGAAAGATGGCGTGATTGCTGATTTTACGGTAACCGAACTGATGCTCAAGCATTTCATCAAGGAAGTGCGTTCGCGCAAGCTGTTTGTGCGACCTCGCATCGTAATCAGCGTGCCTTGTCAGTCTACGCAGGTCGAGCGACGCGCGATACGGGAGGCCGCGATGAGCACCGGTGCGCGCGAGGTTTTTTTGATCGAGGAGCCGCTGGCGGTGGCGATTGGCTTGAACCTGCCCGTTGCTGAGCCGACCGGAACGATGGTAGTTGACATAGGCGGCGGTACTACTGAAGTTGGCGTGATTTCACTCGGTGGCCTGGTCTGGTCTGCAACGGAACGCGTGGCCGGCGATCTTTTCAATGATGAAATTCGTCAGCACATTGCCGAACGCTATGACATTTTGGTTGGCGAACAGACCGCTGAGCGGGTCAAGCATCTGATCGGCTCGGCATGGGAAGGATCCAAAGTGCTTGAGATGGAGATTCGCGGCCGCGACCACAGGGGCGCTGTGTGCAAGAGGGTTATCACCAGTGCGGAGATATTCCGGGTTCTTTCGAATTCGATTACGAAAATTATCCAGGCGGTGCAAAGAGCGATGGAAAACTCGCCCCCAGAGCTGACCAGCGATATCTGGGAAAGAGGCATTCTGCTTGCTGGAGGCGGGGCATTGCTTAGAGACATCGACCGGCGGTTTGTTGACGATCTGGGCATACCGACCATCATTGCCGAAGACCCGCTTAGCTGTGTTGCCCGAGGGTGCGGCCGGGCATTGGAGCAAGTCCATTTGCTGGAGCAGGTCTTTGCGCGCGAGTAGGCGCATACAGTCGATTTTTTTCGTGCTGCGTCACGATGATGATGCCCTCCGACCGAGTGCAATCTTCCGCGAACGGAAAAAGCCGAACCGGTCTTATGAAAGCAGATAGCAGTTCGCCGAAAAATAGACTGCGATTCACATTGTTTCTGGCTTTAGCGGTTGGCATATTTGTCACCGACATCAAGACGGAATCACTCAACTATGTGAGATCGGCAGTGTTCTCGATTGTTAATCCATTGATCGCATTGGCGGAATTGCCGACTAATATTGCGATCGGATTGCGCGTTATGTTGGCGGACCGTGAAATGATCATGCAGCGCAACCGGGAGATTTCTGAGGAGAATGTTGCGTTGCGCCGCCGCGTGATTGAGTTGGAGCATTCCGAGCAGCATGCGAAGTGGCTGGGCGATCTTCTGAATGCAAGCGAGGATATTGAGCAGCCGGTATTGCTCGGGAGCTTGAGAGCAATTGAACCGGGTGCCAGAAATCGGCGCGTTATCATCAATCGCGGCACAGACGATGGAATTTTTGTCGGCCAGGCGGTGCTGGATTTTCGCGGCATTCTCGGGCAGGTGGACAAGGTTGCAAAAACTGACAGCGCGGTTGTGTTGATCACCGATTCGAATCACTCGATTCCGGTGCGGGTTAGGCGAACCAATCAACTCGCACTGGCCAACGGACTCGGCGTGTCCAATGTGATGTCGGTGCCCTACATGGCGGGCAAGCCGGACATTGAAGTTGGAGATGTGTTAGTTTCATCGGGTCTTGGCGGGCGCTTTCCTGCCAACTATCCGGTCGCCCAAATTGTCAGTGTGAATTTCAGCGACGACGATCCCTTTGCCGAAATCCTTGCCGAACCGTTTGCGACGATCGACTACGGCTACGATGTGTTGTTGGTCATGCAGTCGGACCCATTGCAGCAAAGTCAGAATCAGGCTGTCTCTATGCATGAAACGGAATCTAAATAAGCCTCCGCTGGCAGTTTCTTCGATCGCGTTTGTCGCTATTTCGCTTACGTTCGCGCTGGTTCTATCGGCTGTGATCATTCCAAGCGAACTGTCTTACGCCCGCCCGGATTTGGTCGCTTTGATGCTGATATACCTTTGCTGGACTCGACCTGAGTACGTAGGTTTTGGGGTGGCTTTTCTGGTTGGAATTATCGCTGATGTGATGCATTTTTCGCTCCTGGGCGAAAACGTGATCTCCAATGTTGCCATCGTCTACCTTGCTATGCTGTTTGCTCGGCATATAGGAATTCTGGCTTTGCCCATTCGCATCCTTGCCGTTTTTTTTCTGCTTGCTGTTGACACTGCCATAGCGAGCCTGATTCAAGTCAATCTGCACGGGGCCGCAGTACCGCTCACTTTGTGGCTTTCCCCGTTTTTTGGAACGCTTTTGCTGGCGCCGTTTGCCGCCTTGTCGTCAAGATTGAGCCATGGATAAGAGGAGATTCTCATTCTCTGACGGCAGTGGCGCTGCATCAGAGGCCAGCCGCTTCATCGGTTCAAGACGTGTGATCGTGGCGGGGCTGCTGCTGTCCGCACTATTGGCATTGCTGCTTTATCGGTTGTTCTATCTGCAGGTTATCACCCATTCAGAGAACGCGTTGCAGTCTAATGAGAATCGAATTCAGATATTGCCTGTACCACCGACTAGAGGCGAGATTCTGGATCGCAACGGCAAGAAGCTGGCGCATAACGTGGCCATGCTGGATTTGGCGATCGTGCCTGATCAGATTCAAGACATGCCGTCGCTTCTGAATGAATTGTCAGAAATCATTCCGATTAATGATGAGGAGATCAAGCAATTCCAAGAGTCGGTCAAAAGAGGTTCGAAATTCAGCCGTCATGTGATCAAAGAGGGATTGACGGATGAGCAAGTCGCTCGACTTGCGGTTGAGCGCCATCGTCTCGACGGCGTAGTGATCGAAGCCGGCTTGCGAAGGGAATACATCGCGCCAGAGCCTTCTACGCATATTCTTGGTCGTGTTGGCCGCATCGCCGTTGACGACATCGAAGAAGTCGATGCGCTGCGCTATCGCGGCTTGCAGCATATCGGCAAGTCCGGGGTAGAGCTTTCGATGGAGGATGCACTGGTGGGCTTTGCCGGCAACAAGCGGGTCGAGACCAATGCGCATGGGCGCATATTGCGAACTTTGTCGGTTGATGCGGCACAAGCCGGAGATACGGTCTATCTTACAATTGATAGCGATCTTCAAAAGGTTGCCTATGACGCACTGGGCGATTTCAATGGTTCGGCGGTTGTTATGGACCCGTCGACGGGGCAGATTCTCGCAATGGTAAGCAAGCCGTCCTACGATCCGAATCAATTGGTCGGCAGGTCGACAGGCGAGAGCTATGGGCAATTGCTGAATGATGCAAGAACCCCTCTGATCAATCGGGCAATTCAGAGCACCTATTCGCCTGGATCGGTTTTGAAAGTATTTCTCGGGATTGCGGTCGATGAGCATTATGGGAACAGCGAAAAAATCTTCTGTCCCGGATACTACACCTTGCCGGGACATTCCAAGCGGTATCGGTGCTGGAAGCGTCAAGGGCATGGGTGGATGGATTTGCACCAAGCTATCGTTGAATCTTGCGATGTGTTCTTCTACGAGCTTGCTCGCCGGCTTGGAATTGAGGAAATGCACTATCGGCTGGCTCGATTCGGGCTTGGCGAGGCGACTCAGGTCAACTTGCGCAATGAAAAGGCGGGGTTGCTGCCGTCGCCTGACTGGAAGCGATACGTCAAAGGAGAGCCGTGGTACGAGGGCGAGACGGTGATATTTGGAATTGGTCAGGGTTTTACTCTAACGACCATGATTCAGCTCGCGCAAGCCACATCGATTGTGGCTAATCGGGGAGAGAGATTCAAGCCTCAGATCGTATTGAAAACCGAAGATTTCGAAGTTGGCGAGGTGCGTCATATCCATCCGAAGAAGCTTTCTCCGGTGCAGGTCGATAGTAGCAAGGCATATGAGATCGTTATTGACGCGATGGTTGATGTCGTCCATTCCAAGAAAGGGACTGCATATTATGCGATGCAAGGGATCGATTACACCGCGGCGGGCAAAACGGGCACTGTGCAGGTGATTAGCGTGCCGCAAGACGTAGAGTGGGACCCTGATGAGTATGAGCGGCGTTTTCACCCGCATGGCGTATTCGTTTCATTTGCTCCGGTGGACGATCCGCGAGTCGTAGTGGCGGTCATTGCCGAAAACTCCGATGGCGCGACCAAGGTCGCTGTGCCGGCTGCAAGGCAAATCATGGATTATGTGCTTGCGGCGCATGCGGATGAGCGGCCTGCTACGCAGGGCGAGGGCGGGTGATGCGCGTGATTTCACTAGTTGCCGAATCGGCCTCTCGGCTGGACCTTTCGCTGCTGTTTGGCGTTGCGGCGCTTTGCACAGTCGGCATGGTTGTCATATACAGTGCCGGCGGTGAAGATATCGATTTGCTGGTGCGCCAAGGCATCAGGGTTGTGGTGGCGTTGTGCGTGATGGGACTTTTCGCTTCGCTTGCTACCGACACGCTATGCAAATACTCTCCGATGATTTATGCGGTGAGCCTGCTGCTGCTGTTGCTGGTTCTTTTGCTGGGCGTTGGCACGGGTTCCCGGCGTTGGCTTGATTTTGGATTTGCGCGATTGCAGCCGGCGGAGCTGATGAAGCTGGCGGTTCCGATGATGGTCGGTTGGATCATGACCCGTTCTGCTGCGCATCATCGGGGATATCTTTATTTGCTGAGTGCTTTGGTGATTACGCCTCCGGTGGTACTTGTTTTTGTTCAGCCTGATCTTGGCACTGCAATATTGATTGCCGCCTCCGGCGGCATCGCTATCTACTTCGCCGGACTTGGCTGGCGCTGGATTGCCGGTGTATTCGCTGCCGCCTTGGTTGCCGCCCCCATTGTTTGGCAGTTTTTGCTGGACTATCAGCGCCGTCGGTTGCTGGTCATGTTTGATCCGCACATGGATCCCAGCGGTGCGGGCTATCAGACCATTCAATCGCAGATCGCAATCGGGTCGGGAGGATTGCATGGCAAGGGTTGGCTCAACGGTAGCCAGTCCCAGCTCGAATTCATTCCAGAACGCCACACCGACTTCAT
This sequence comes from Arenicellales bacterium, assembly GCA_965214875.1. Lineage (GTDB taxonomy): Bacteria > Pseudomonadota > Gammaproteobacteria > Arenicellales > JAJDZL01 > CBDAUN01. The sequence goes on from OZ243980.1 coordinate 1,466,839, forward strand.
CTTCTCAGTGCTTGCGGAAGAATTCGGGTTGATCGGTGCGTTGGTCGTTTTACTGCTGTACGCGTTTCTTGTCTGGCGATGCCTGGCGATCGCCTATCGAGCGAAAAACGAATTTGCGCGCATTGTCTCGAGCAGCATCGGCGTGATGCTGTTCTTTCATTTCTTTGTCAATATTGGCATGGTAAGCGGCATGTTGCCTGTAGTAGGGATTCCGCTTCCGCTAATTAGCTATGGGGGTACATCAATGGTCTCACTGCTTGGAGGGATCGGGTTTGTTATGGGAGCGAAATATGTGGACAAATGACAAGTGCCGATTGTTGCTTCAGATGCGAATCGCATTGGCGGGATTGCTGGCAATCATCGCGCTGCATGCGCCAGTGCCGCTGCTGGCGCTGGATTTCAAGGCGCATCCGAAAGCGGCAGAGCTGGTCGATCAGATCGCCCAGAACCACGGGCTTGACCGAAGCTGGGTTAGGGCGATCATTGCCGATGCTGAATTTAATCAGGAGATCATCGACTTGATTACCCGGCCAGCCGAGAAATTTCCCTGGTACCGCTATCGCAAATTGTTTGTTACTGAAGCCAATGCCAAGGCGGGCGTGAAATTCTGGATGCGCTATCGCGATATACTGAGCCGTGCGGAAAGCCAATTCGGCGTGGATGCGCAAGTGATTGTCGCCATCATTGGCGTGGAGACTCGGTATGGGCGCGTCACCGGCCGGCATCGGGTAATCGATTCGCTATCCACGCTCGCGCTGGGCTATCCGAGACGGAGCGAGTTCTTTGCGAAAGAGCTGGGTGAATTTTTAAAATTAAGCAGCGAAGAGGGGCTAAACCCTTATCGCACGAAAGGCTCTTATGCAGGTGCGATCGGCATTCCGCAGTTCATTGCTAGCAGCTATTCTCACTATGCGGTCGATTTCAACGGCAATGGCAAGCGCGATTTGCTACGCGAGCCGGATGACGCGATCGGTAGCGTGGCGAATTATCTAAAGCAGCACGGCTGGGAGCTGGGCGGCGAGGTGTTTGTTGATCTAGAGGTGGGCGAAGGGGCAGATCTTTCTGTGCATGAGACTTCCGGCCTATCGACTAGCACTACGTTTGGGGCATTGCGCGAGGCAGGTGCGCTTTTGCCGCCAGATGTGCAGATTGACGCCGATCAAGCACTCGGGCTGGTGGTTCTCGATGCGACCGACAGCCAACGCATTTATCGCGGTAGTTTTCCGAACTTCTATGTCATCACGACGTACAACCGCAGCGCATTGTACGCTTCAGCGGTTGCGGAACTGGCGCAGATGATCAATCGATTCTACCGCAGTCAGTAGGGATGCGCGCACTTGCGCTAGCTGCGATAGTTTCGACAGTGTTGCTTACAGGGTGCGGCACACTGATGGATGCTGTTCTCGACGAAGCGGGCGAGCCTGACAAGATCGCCATGATCGATAGTGCGATACCTCGTGCCGAGCCCAAGAGCAAGACAGGCAATAATCCGTATACTGTGTTTGGAAAGACCTATTTGCCTATGGACTCTGCAGCCGGCTACAAAGAGCGGGGGATCGCTTCTTGGTATGGCAAGAAGTTTCATGGTCGTCGCACCTCGAGTGGCGAACGCTACAACATGTACAAGATGACCGCGGCGCACAAGACCTTGCCGTTGCCCACGTATGTGCAAGTGACCAATTTGAACAATGGCCGTCAGGTGATCGTGAAGGTTAATGATCGCGGGCCGTTTATCGGCGACAGGATTATTGATTTGTCCTACGCTGCAGCAACGCATTTGGACATGGCAGAAAGTGGCATCGGTCCTGTGGAAGTTGTCGCCTTGACGGTCAACTCGGCCAGCCCGCAATCCGACCCGAGTGTCTATTTTCTGCAAGTCGGATCGTTTCGCTTATGGAACAATGCTAAGGCGATGGAATCTGATCTTAAGAATGCGAGAATCGGCCCCACAAAAATCGAGAGCGTGGTCATTGATGGTGTGGGCTATCACCAAGTGCGAGTCGGGCCAGTCAATTCGGGTGAAGAGATCAAGCGCAAAGTCAGCGATCTTGAGAGCAAATTGCAAATCAAGCCGCTGATCGTTACGAACTGACTTGCTTTTGCAATCTGACCCCGATCGATTGGCATCCCCCGACTTGCTCATTCGGGATCTGGGCATATTGGATTACCGAGACGCTTTGGAACGAATGCGTCGAAAGACGCTTGAGCGCGGCGACGAAGATTTCGACGAATTTTGGATTCTGCAGCACTATCCAGTCTATACGCAGGGCTATTCGTGCTCTGAAATGCCGTTGCGCGACCAAGGCGATGTGACGATTGTCTCTACCGACCGCGGCGGGCAGCTGACCTACCATGGCCCAGGCCAGTTGATCATTTACTTGCTTTTGGATTTAAAGCGCTTGCACACGGGAGCTCGCCGCCTGGTCAACACTGTTGAACAGGCGATTATTGAGATGCTCGACGGTTTCGGCGTTGCTGGGGAGTTGCGTTCAGGTGCTCCGGGGGTCTATGTTGCGGATTGCAAGATCGCGTCGCTTGGCTTCCGGATCGTGCGTGGATGCTGCTATCACGGACTCAGTTTGAATGTCAGCTTGGACACTGAGCCATTCACTCGAATTCGAATCTGCGGCATGGATGGACTCGAAGCGACTTCGATGCAAGCGCTTGGGGTAGATTGCTCGATCGATCAAGCGGCTGAAGAGTGTGTGCGAATCTTGGTTCGCGCATTTGGATATTTGAACCCGCTTACTGTGCGTTCAAACGGGTAGTGTCGCTATTCGCCGATGCTGCGGCCAGTGGCGAGAGTGGCCTGCAACTGATTGAGGCGATCGATAGTGCCGATGTCGAACCACTGGCCCTTATGATGTGAGGCGGTGATTCGCTTGCGCTTGATGTGGTGATAAAGCACTTCACGCAGCGGAAATGCTTGCAAGGGCCATCCGACAAACATCCGCTTAGTCAAAATAGCGATGCCGGCATAAGTAAGTGTTGATTCGGCAGTTTGGCTGGGCAGGCGGATCGTTCCGTTTGATTGCATTTCGAAATCACCCCCTTGGTGGTGTTCGGGGTTGTCAACCAGGATAAGGTGCCCGTCGATGGGTGGCGGTGCTGGCAAGCAGGCGAAGTCGAAGTCGGTCCAAATGTCGGCGTTAACGATGGTGAAATGCTCGGATTCGATCAAGGGCAAGGCGTTTAGAATGCCGCCGCCAGTTTCAAGACGCTGCCCGCTTTCATCGGAGTAGACGATGTTTAGCCCGTAGCGCGCACCGTTGCCAAGCATTGAGCGGATCAATTCGCCCTTGTAGGCGAGATTGACCACAGCTTTCGAATAGCCCGCTTGCCGCAATCTATCCAGGTGATATTCGATTAGTCGATGGCCGCCTGCTTTTATCAGGGGTTTGGGGATCGTGTCTGTAAGCGGGCGCAAACGTTCCCCGCGGCCCGCCGATAGAATCAATGCGACGTTCAATCGAGCGTTTTCAGCAGGCGGTTGATGAGTTCGCTGAGCGGTCTCAACTGTTCGTAGCTGGTGCTGGCCGATGCGATATATGACAGCACTCTAGGGATATCTTGAAGATAGTCCGATTTGTTGTCGCGGTGATTCAGTCGCGCGAATATTCCGGCAGCCTTCAGGTGGCGCTGAATGCCCATCCAATCGAATTGCTGGAAGAATTTCGCATCGTCGTCGCCAACCGGCAAGTTGTGTTGACGTGCTTTTCTAAGGTAGAGTTTTATCCACGCCTCAACTTCATGAGGGCTCCATTTGATGTAGCAGTCTCGCAAAAGAGATACGATGTCATAGGTGATTGGGCCGTATCGCGCATCTTGAAAATCGATCAGCCCAGGATTATGAATTTCAGTATGCATCAGATTGCGGGAATGATAGTCCAGGTGAACCCAGACGCGGGGCTGGTTCAGAGCATCTTGGACGAGCAAATCGAAAGATTGGTCGAGCACGGCATCATCGCAAGGGCGTCGTTCGCCTTTGCGATGGGTGCCTAGATACCAAGTTCGAAAAAGCTCCATCTCGCTTCGAAGCAGATGCTCATCGTAGGTCGGAAGAAAATTCGGGTCATCCAAGCTTGCCTGTTGCAGCGTCACAAGCGCGTCGATGGCATCGGCATAAAGATCATCTGCTGTATCAGCGGATAAGGAATGCAAATAGGTTTTTGATCCAAAATCGCTGAGCACGACAAATCCTTGATCTTCATCCCACTGATGGATTTGCGGGGTGTTCAGTCCGCAGTTGCGAAACCGTTTCGCGATCCGGACAAAAGGTGCAGTCTTTTCTTGATCAACCGGAGCATCCATCGCGATGAAGCTGGATTCACCTACGACAAAGCGAAAATAGCGTCGGAAACTTGCATCTTCCGATGCCGGTGTGACGGATTCAATTTTGTCGCCGTAAATGCTATGCAGCCAGTTGTGCAGACGGCGCAGGCGATCGTCCTGATTTTGGCAGTTCAAGTTCAATTGAAAGATAATTGTTCGTGATGGCGGGTAAAATTAATATACCAGCTTGATGCTGGTGTCAAAAATAAGAGCGGCCAAGCTCCTTAGATTATGGTTGATGCAAAAAAACTAATTCGTGCACTGCTTTTAGCTGTGTGCGCCATATTCCAGGTTCAGCCGGCCACGGCCCAGACGCTTCGAGAGTGTGCGGTTGACCGCATTACCGTGATTGAGACTGCAAATGGCGAATCCAAGCTGATTGCGGATTATGTGGCGCGCGAGGGCAACTTGTTCAAGTTGCGAGGCAACTCGACTTTCAGAGCTGGCGATGAGCAGTTTGCGGCTGATGAGATTGATTACCAGCAAGACACGGGGACTCTCGACGTTCGCGGCAATGCCAAATATGTTCGGCAGGGCAGGCTTGAAGTTCAAGCTGATAATCTGCGGGCTGTTGGGCAGGAGAGTTCATTTCGCGCAGAAAATACAAAGTTCAGGATCGGGGCGACAGATATAAATCTTTCCGAAGGAGTTCCGGTTGGCTTTCGAGGAAAAGCCGATGTGTTTGCAGTTGAACCGACTGGGCAAATCGTAATGAAGGGTGTTTCCATTACGAATTGTCCAGAGGGTGAAACGGGCATCTACATCGAATCGGGCGATATTGTGATGATGCTTGAGACGGGGAGGGGTGTCGCGAAAAATGCTGTAATCAAGTTCGGTGATACGCCGATTCTGGTACTGCCTAGGTTCTGGTTTCCGATTACCGAAGATCGCTTGAGCGGTTTCCTTTATCCGACAATAGGAGACAATAAGCGCCATGGCACTTTTGTAGAAGTGCCCTACTACTTAAATCTCGCGCCAAACTACGATGCGACGGCGACCTTTACCGGCATGTCTAAGCGAGGATTGCAGCTTGGGCTGGAATTCCGCCATCTTAGCGAGCATTCGGAAATGGAGACGTATTTTGAGGCATTGCCTTCGGATGAAGATTTCGACAATAAGGATCGTAGCGCATTGCGTCTAGACTACAGCTGGAACAAAGGCCCTTGGTACGCCAATTTGGAATCCAAGGTAGTATCAGATTTGCACTATTTGAGCCACTTTCATGACCATTTTGGCGGGCGTTCTGACAAGTATTTGCGGCAGGATGCCGATATCCACTACTTGGGAAATACATTTTTGCTGTCATCCGGGGTGACAAGGTATCTCGCATCGAATCCGAGTGTCAAGGAGAATATTCCGTATGACCGAACCCCTTGGGCCAAGTTTGATCAGACCTTGCCGATCACGGAGCATGTATCGGTCGCCACGAAGCTCGGTTTTGATCAGTTCCGGCGGGAGAATGCCAATCATGGCAAGCGCTACGGCGGCAACCTGTTTGTGAATTCCAGCTTTGGCAACAGCTTTGGTCATCTATCTTTCGGGGCTGGCGTGAATTATGTCGCCTATAACGATGCGAAGGTCGACGGCAAGGAATCGGCTAATGAATCAAAGTCAATTCCGTATCATGTTATCGAAGGCCAGTTGATTCTTGATCAGGTTGCAGATGAATCCAGCCAGAGGCACTGGTCGCTGGTTCCTAGGTTCAAGTACATCGATATCAAGAAAGTTGATCAAATGGATTTGCCGGTTTTCGACGCCAGTGTGCGGCGCATTGAGAATTTTGAAGACTTGTTTGCTATAAACAGATACGTTGGCGGCGACCGTTTCGGCAACGCGCGGCAAGTCACGGTCGGGTTGTCGGCCAATCTAATCGATGGTGAGACTAAGGAAAGGCGGGTTGGTTTTGACATTGGTCAAATCTTCTACAGCCAGGACCGCTATCCAACGACAAAATGCAAGGCTGATGCTGATGACATGATATGCATGCCGCCAAAAGAGCGGATGGTTGCCAACGATCGCCGTCAAACCTCCAGCAAGTCTGATCTGTATATCGGCATGAACGCGGTGATCAATCACGAATGGAGCACCACAGCCACGATGATGCTTGACGACGAAGACAGTAGTCAAGTGAATCAGAGCTCGCTTGGCTTGGTGCGCAAGTCGGATAAATTAAGCCATCGAACCATGTACCGGGATGTCGACGGCACGGGGCCCGGCGACGGCAGGCAAGTAGGCAATTCACTAATGTGGAAGGTTGACTCATCTTGGTCTGTCGATGCGCGCCATCTGTATTCGCTTGAAGACGATTTGACGCTTGAAACTGAAGTGCTAGTTTCGCGTGAGAGTTGCTGCTACACTGTGGGAATGGAATTTACCCGAGATCTCGATGCGCAATACCGCAATCGCAGTGAGGTGTCACTAGTATTTGCAATCTTGGGTTATGGTTTTCAATAAATTTTTCTCCCGCAAGAATTGGCGGATTCTTGTCGAGCCGGGGGTGCGTTGCGGTTTGGCAGCTATGGTGCTAGCTTGGTTGTTCGCATTTGCGCCTGTCGCGTATGGGCAAGGCCAGGCATTGGACGCAATTGTTGCGACGGTCGATTCTCAGGTGATTTCTGAATCGCAACTTCGTCAGCAAGTGGCGTTGATCCGGTTTGAGGCGGAGCAGGCAGGGCAAAATTTCCCATCAGCGAGCCAATTGCGCCAAGAGGCGATCGATACGCTGATCAACATCGAGGTGCAAACCCAGTTTGCGCAGCGAAATGGCATTAATATCGATCCGCAAGCGATTGATCTTGCGATCTTCGATATTGCGCAGAGCAACAATTTGACAGTTGAGCAGTTGATGCAATTGCTGGAGCAATCGGCAGTAGAGTTTGAATTCTTTCGCGATGTTGTGCACGACAGGCTCGTCATTAGGCGGCTGATTGATGAAGTGCTGACACCGACAATCCGTATCGACGATGGTGCCATTGAAGCGTACTTAAGAAAGTTCGCAGATGAATTCGAATCGGTTGACGAGTTCAATATCAGTGTGATTGTTTTCAACTTGCCGGTAGGGGTCGCGGCCGACGAGAAACGGGAGTTGCGTCAGATTGTCGATGAGATTGTGTCGGATTTGACAAGCGGTGGAATCGGATTCGATGAATTGAAAGAATCAATCTCAGAGTATGAAGGCGTTGAAACAGGCGATTTGGGTTGGAATCGCCTCAGCAGCTTGAATCCGGTGATTGTCGATGTATTGAGAACTCTGCGCATTGGGCAAACATCGGGTACGCTGGATTTGGAAAATTCGTTTCTGATAGTTCGGTTGAACGACATGCGTCGCACGTCGAATGCCGATGCTGTGTCGCAGCGCATGTATCGCCTGCGGCAAATACTGCTCACGGACAATGCGACAGCGTCTCAGGAGAATACGGCTGTCGAGCGTCTGAATGAGTTGCGCGAAAAAATTCTGGCTGGCGAAGATTTTGCGCAACTGGCTCGCATTCATACAGAGAATCGCGACGCACGTCAAAACGGAGGTGATCTTGGCTGGCTTTCCGAAGGGGATCTTCCCGGTCAGTTTGTGACGATGTTTGACGGCATGGAAATCGGTGATATCACTCAGGCGATTTCCTATGCCGATCAATATTTCCTGTTCGAGCTTATAGGGCGTCGCATGAGTGATGCTTCGGAAAACCGGCGCGCCTACGTCCGCAATCTTCTGCGCAACCGCCGGCTTAACCAAGAGCACATCGATTGGGTGGTCAGCTTGCGCGATCAAGCGATGGTGGAATACCGCACTAGGCTATAGCGGTATCAGACATTGGGAGCTAATTCTTTCGAGTTGAAATCGTCATGTCGGAATTCGAAACCAATCGCAGACGATTAGCCGAAGACTTGCTTGCGGCCGTATCTTCGATGCTGCCCGCCGGTTTGTCTGAAGAGATTAGGCGTAATCTGGATGCATCGATTAGAGCGATGCTGGAGAATCTTGAGATTGTCACCCGTTCCGAACTTGAGGTTCAGGAAACTGCGTTGCGCCGGGCAAGGGAAAAACTGGCGCAGCTCGAAGGACGAATCGGTCAGCTTGAGGCAGATGCCAAAACAGATTCGAGCGATAGCGACACCGCAGGTCAGCGATATCCTGATCAATGATGTACAAAAAAGAGGGTTGTGTCTCAGTTTGAAAATCATCCCGTTCTGCAGGTTGAAATGGGTATAATGTTCAATCATTTAACCCGGAGATGAATGAATGAACGTCTTGCATAACGCCCCCCCCCCATAAGTTAGGAAACCTTCTGCTCTTGCTCCTGCTGCTGGCAGGGCTTGCGGCCCCGGCCGCAGCGCAGACGACCGTAACCAGTAGCGGGCGAGACGGTTCCACGGTTTGCCCGGACCGAGTGCAGGTCAATGCTGGGGATCTCACCATCACGGCCTTATCCACAACCAGCGTGACCTACATGACTCCGGGAATAACATGGAACCAGTACGTCACGCGGCTTGGCGATGTTCCAGCACCTACAGCTGCCACTGTGCAACGCGTTGTTTACAATGCCAGCACAGGTTCAGTAGTGAACCAAAATGGCGTTGGTGTTAGAAGTGGAACAGACTATTCAAGGAGAAGCGTAACCGCCTCCGGTCTGGCTGCGAAGACTCCCTATTATGCGGAAGTTAAGATGACTTCATCAGGTAATGAGGACATTGTGTTTGCCCGGCGCTGCTTCATGACGGGCGGCACCTACACCATGAATAAAGCCCCTGGAACAACTCATGAAAATAACTTTAACAGCGGGTGCTACTCGATCAGCCCCCCGACCATGCAGCATGTCCGCAACTGCTGGTGCGGGCGCAAGACCACCCTGCCCCTGTTCAGCTCGACCCAGGACAACACCGATTTCCTGAACATGTGGGGATGCCGCTAGCGGCCATGACAGCCTGACACGGGCGCGGCGGCATCCGGGCTGTCCCGGTCGTTGCGGACCGCAGGCGCCGCCATCTTCCGGATGCTGGCGGCGCCTGCGGGCGCATTCCTGGATGCACCGAAACCTCATCGGCAAAAACTGCAAGGACATTTTCAAACTGAGGAGCTACCAAAAAGAGCAAAAACTTGATCGCAAAGCATAAGTTCCTTCTCTTTTTGCCGATTTCCTCGACCTAACTTATCGATGGTGTTTTTCCATTGAAAAAGTGATCTTTTCCTCGGCATATGGTACTGTCAGAATCCACTCAGTGGCTACATTGTAGTTCTGGAGTTTGTTCGTTGTCTTGTGGTGTTGCAGGAGCGGCATTGTTGGATTTGAATTGATTTTTAAAGATGGTGCGACTTAGGTTGGTGTTGATGTGAAGCGTTAGCTTCAAATAACTTTCTTTCAATTCCCTGATCAAGAGGTTTTGATTTTCTACATCTGTAGTCGAATCTCCAATGCATCAGGTGGTTAGCTGACTTATTTTTCAGCTTTACCATTTGCTGAGTTATCAAACCATCAGATGGATATCAAAGTCGGCAGGCAAGTGTAGATTTGCTCAGAGAATTAAACCTCAACTTGTGGGTTCAGGAAATATGTCAGTTAGTCGATTAGCTGTTGGAATCCATACGTATTCAAGAAATAGTTTGATCTATTATTAATCAAGGATTGTTCAATACTTTTCTTTTGAGAGAGAATCCTGTTGTTTCCTGTATTGCCTCCTCTTCCTGGTATTTCAATGAATTTATTGAAGTATATTCCGTCGAGATATGCTACGTAGGAAATACCTTCTTCGTCGCCGTCATTATCGATAAATTTGATTAACTCACTAATTTGTTTATCTTATGCGCCACCTGATTCCTTAATGTGTTTCATTTCACAGATGAATATATGGCCGTCATTGTTGGAAAAAACAACATCCGCTTTTTTGTTTTGATACTGCTTTGACCATGCTTCGTAGCAGGAAATGCTTCGTTGATTGCGTATCTCTTTCAATGATTGTTGCTTATTACTTGTAATAATGCTAAATTTTTTCCTCGCTTCAGCTATAGACTCCGACTCACTATATCCAGCGCTTTCAAAAATACTTCGTATTTTCTTGTTCGCCATATCTCCGCTACTCCTGCTGGATGCCCCATCCTTCCTTACTTGAATTGTAGTTGGAGTGAAACCGTGCGATGAATAAATAGAGAACCGGCAGTTAAGATATTTGATGAGTGCTGATTTTAAAAAAACAACTCGATCCTTGCAGTTCATTTTTTTGTATATCGAATAGCTCATGTCAATGACATTGAAGAATGCTGTAAATTCCAAGAATTGCGCATAATCATTTTGAAGCAAGTGCTTATCCAACTTTTTAACATGTTCACAAAGTTGATGGTCATCTTTATCATCCAATGCAACTTTTGCTGCAGTGATTCGTTGCAAAACTATGCTCCATGTCTGCATTGCCTCCGTTTCAGAACCAGAAGCGGAGTTAGAGATAATCAGTTGATTTGATGTGTAGAAATCATCTATCAACTTTTCAGGATGATGCAAACAATCTTGAAATAGTTTCAATCCGTCCAGTTTCAATCGAACAATCTTCCTTGTTGGTTAAGCTCTTCGCAAATCAATCTTCTAGCGAGCGCAAAGTCCATTCGTCGGCGGTAATGTCCGTCTTTTCTTATGCCTTTGAAGGGAGTTAAAAAAATGTCATAAGTATCTTTACGAAACCTATCTAGCCTTCGATTGAGTTGTTTTACCAATTCCGGAATATCATCGAACTCTCCGCTTATTCGAGTGAAAAACCTTGACGAGACTTTAACTGAATATTGCTGGATTTCGCCAATTTCACAAAATCGAATTGAAGGTTCGCGAGTATTGTCGAACGCAATGAAGCCAAGCTTGCCTTGCGGGTCGTTAAAGCGAACCACCCTGTCTAGTTTCTGGGCGGGAGCCTTGGTTTCAAGATCGCGAAGATGTCCGACAAACATGTTGTCATAGTAGACCGCGACATCAGAACTCGCTTTCTCATCAAACAAAGCTAGACAAACCGGATTGTCCGTATCGTTGAACATGCCTCTATCGTGCAGTAGCACGTATGAAGAAAGTCTTTCTCGAAAAATGCCACTTTGAAGAAAGCTGGCAGGGATAAGAGCGGCTACATTCTTGCAATGACTTAGGCAAAGTTCAAGGCAATGCTTATACAGATCATCGTGGCGAGTGTCCGGGTAAAGCAACCCCCGTCTTGTCGCTGAATTTCTAGCAAGCCAAGGCGGGTTTGTTATGCAGACTTCAAATCCGCGCGGAAAAGACGAAATTGTGTCTCTGCTTTGAACTTCTTTATTGGCTGGCGCGATATCGTAAGAGCTAAATTGTTGGCACTGACCAATGCTTTGCAAAGTCTGGATGATGTTGTTTGATCCGGCAAAGGGCTCGAGGACATGCTTAGATGGCAGTTCAATCCGCTTTGCCCATTCCAGAAACGGATCAATCGAGAAAGGATTGCCTCGAGTGTAGTATTGACCGTTTGCTCTCTTGCACGACAATTTCGAACTCGGAGTTGTAGGTTCTTAAAATATCGGAAGACTTGATGGTGATGCCGGTTGGGCTTTACTGTTGCACCAGTTCCACGAGGTAGTCAACGGCCGCCTTTACGTCTTCGTCGGAAAGTGCGATGTTGCCCCCTTTGGGCGGCATGACGCCTTTCTCTCCCGTATACCCGTTGATCGCATTGGCGTAGAGCATCTCGATACCTTTCGCGATCCGCGGTTCCCAATCGGCGACATCTCCAGGCTTAGGCGCACCGGTTACGCCGGCGTTGTGGCAAATGTGGCAGCCTTGGTTGTAGACGGCTTCGCCCACGCCGCCGCTCGCTGCGACTTGAATGGCGCCCACTGCCGAAGCAGCGGCCGGCTCCGGCTGCTCGGGCATTTCGGCTTTGGCCATCTCGCCAACGTTAAGCGTCCCGACCGGTTGAGTTCGACTTGCCACGAGTTGTTGAGTAAATTCGGCGGTTTGCGCCCGCAGCTTGGCATCTGTGCCGCTGCCGGCCATGATGCCAATGATGATCAGGACGATTGTGAGCAAAACCAGAAGAAATATCATCCAGGAAAATGACTTCGCGAATTGGCGGTCGTTCATCATGGTTGGGGTCTACCTCAAACAAATTAAGTGGTGGTCAAATGGATTTTTTCGAAGCGTATTTTATTCGCAATGGCAGACGCTCGCAGGCAAAAATGCACAGCAAATCGATGCTGATGGGGCGGATTCTCGGTCCGTAAAATTAGTTGCATATGCTGAAGCTGTAATTCCCGTAGTTTCAATAGAAGAGCCTGCTTAAGAATGGGCCGCTACAAACGACCAGTTGCCTCGCTGTGAAATTCAGCAACCGACCACCTGAGCGCATCCGCAGAAAGGCAGAAAGATATGGTATGATTAAACCGGTTTGGGGGCCGTGTTCGACTTCGCGGTTCCAGTTTGTGGAAACTTTACGGGACGTGAGCTGGGCGGCTCGCTTGCCGTTGCAGATAGAGAATTACGACTCATGAAAAAAACGACAATTGCTGCCATAGCCATGGCAGGCGCTATGGCTTGTTCCACCGCGAAAGCGGCAGATTTAACCTTGTGCTGGGCCGCATGGGATCCGGCCAATTCCCTGATTGAACTGTCTAAGGACTTTGAAGCCAAAAGCGGGCATGACATGAGCTTCGAGTTTGTTCCGTGGCCAAATTTTGCTGATCGAATGCTCAATGAGCTCAATTCGGGCGGCAAGCTGTGCGACTTGATGATCGGCGATAGCCAGTGGATCGGCGGGTCGGCAGAATCTGGTCACTATGTGAAGCTCAACGACTTTTTTGAGGCTGAAGGCATTTCCATGGATGATTTCATCCCTGCCACAGTGGCCGGCTATGCCGAATGGCCGAAAGGGACGCCGAATTACTGGGCTCTTCCTGCATTTGGTGATGTTGTCGGCTGGACCTACCGAAAGGACTGGTTTGGGCGTCCGGAACTGCAGGCAGAGTTTAAAGAGACCTACGGCCGCGATCTCGATGTACCGCAGACACTTGCGGAACTGAAGGATATTGCTGAATTTTTCCAAGGCCGGGAAATTGATGGAAAAACGGTCTATGGCGCAGCCATCTATACCGAACGTGGCTCTGAAGGGATCACGATGGGGGTGACCAATGCGCTTTACAACTACGGTTTCGAGTATGGAAATCCTGATAATCCGTATGAGCTTGAAGGGTTCGTCAATTCGGAAGAAGCTGTTGCGGGCCTGGAATATTACAGAGCCTTGTATGAATGCTGCACACCGCCAGGGTCGTCTGACTGGTACATGACAGAGTCAATTGACGCCTTCCGATCAGGATTGGTCGCGTTGCAAATGAACTTTGCTTTCATTTGGCCTGGTGTGCACGCCGATCCCAACGTTGGCGGCGATCGCTCGGGTTATTTTCCAAATCCTGCTGGACCGGGCGGGCATTTTGCCCAATTGGGTGGGCAGGGGATATCTGTCGTGTCCTATTCGGATCAGCAGGATGCCGCGCTTGAGTACATCAAATGGTTTGCGCAGCCCGAGATCCAGAAGAAGTGGTGGGAGCTTGGCGGATATTCGGCTTTGCGGGCGGTTGTTGAAGATCCGGGATTTGCCACCAGCCAGCCCTATGCGCAAACTTTTCTGGACTCCATGGCGATCGTGAAAGACTTCTGGGCTGAACCGGCCTATGCATCGCTATTGGCGGCAATGCAGGATCATGTCCACACCTATGTCATCGCTGGTCAGGGGACTGCTCAGGAAGCTCTTGACGGTCTGGTTAAGGACTGGGTGGAAGTGTTTGAGGATGAAGGCAAGCTTTAAGTAGCCTTTGCCATATTTGCTAACTCAATGCCGGCAGGCGGCCGCTGATCGGCAGCGGCCGCCTGTGCGCATGGAGTAAAGTCGAGTTGCTTATGGCAAAGTCGCCGATTGAGAAGGCGGCCGAAGCAACGCCGCGCGGAATCAGGCTCAAAGTTCGAGGATTGTCGGATCGGGCGATTGCCTGGATTTTTGTTGCTCCGACAATCATTCTGCTTCTGCTGATCAACATATTTCCGCTGATCTGGACCATCAGACTCAGTTTTACCAACTATCGCGCAAACCGCCCCAACGCGGATGTCAAATTCACAGGCCTTCGAAACTATGAGCGCATTCTGACAGATAGCGATATCTGGCATACGATGCAGGCGACTGCGCATTTCCTGTGCTGGACTTTGCTGCTTCAGGTGGTTATAGGTTTTTCGCTGGCTTGGCTTATCAATCGAAAATTCAAGGGGCATGATTTGTGGACTACGATCATCGTTTTGCCCATGATGTTGTCCCCTGCGGTAGTAGGTAATTTCTGGACCTTTCTTTATCAGCCGCAAATCGGCCTATTTAATTATATTGTCTCGTTTTTTACCGGTGCCGACCCCAGCAGTTTCACGATGATCGGCGATGTCGACCTTGCGCCGTGGGCAATCATCATTGTGGATACATGGATGTGGACGCCATTCGTAATGCTCATATGCCTAGCTGGTCTGAGATCTATTCCGGAATATATCTACGAGGCGGCTGAGTGCGACCGGGCATCGAAATGGCGTCAATTCTGGACCATCACTATCCCGATGGTTCTGCCGTTTCTGATGCTGGCCGTCTTGTTTCGAGGCATTGAGAACTTCAAAATGTTCGATTTGGTCGTTCTCCTCACAGGCGGTGGACCGGGCTCGACGACCGAGCTGACTTCAATCAACTTGAAGCGCGAAGCGTTCGAAAAATGGCGTACCGGCTATGCATCAGCTTATGCGGTGATACTTTTCGTGACAATTTTTGGTTTGGCCTCGATCTATGTGAAGGCGCTTAACAGAGTGAAAGACCGATGAGCAATTGGTCGCTGACCGGGCCAAGTAGAGTGCAAAAATGGTTTGCAGGGATGCTGGTTATAACCTATGCGCTGATCACGCTGCTACCGCTCATGTGGATTATCTCGACCGGGTTCAAGTCCTCGGTTGACTCTATCGCCTACCCGCCGAAGGTTGTGTTTCAGCCGACTTTAGAAGGATATGTCAATCTGTTCACAACCCAGACCAGACAGACGCAAGAGCATTTGGCGAATAACCCGCCGGGAAACTGGTATGAAAGGCTAGTCCACGAAAAGGGGATGGTGATTGCTGGTCCGTCGCGTTTCGGCGAACGCTTTTTGAATTCCATCATCATCGGCTTTGGATCTACTTTCCTGTCGGTATTTTTGGGCACGCTTGCAGCGTATGCGTTTTCCCGTTTCAAAGTGCCGGCACAAGACGATTTGCTATTCTTTATTCTTGCGACACGCATGATGCCGCCTATTGCGGTAGCGATTCCGATCTTTCTGATGTTTCGCGCGGTGGGTTTGTCGGACACCCACGCGGGCATGATCCTGCTCTATACGGCGGTGAATTTGTCGCTTGCGGTGTGGCTGTTGAAAGGATTCATTGATGAAATACCTGTTGAATACGAGGAGGCGGCGCTGATTGACGGATATACCCGCTTGCAGGCTTTCGTGAAAGTGGTCTTGCCGCAATCAACAACCGGAATTGCCTCTACCGCAATATTTTGCCTGATCTTTGCTTGGAACGAATATGCATTTGCCGTTCTTTTGACTTCAGGCACAGCGCAAACGGCTCCGCCTTTTATTCCCACGATCATCGGGGTGAGTGGGCAGGATTGGCCAGCAGTGGCCGCTGGCGTGACGCTGTTTTTGGTCCCTGTCATGGTTTTTACAATATTGCTTAGGCGGCACCTGCTGCGTGGAATTACATTCGGAGCCGTTCGAAAATGATCCGCTTATTGCAGAATCTACTGAATTTTCGACGGGATGCGTGGGAACTCGTGGCCTCTATCGTCATCGCTGTCGGCGTTTTCATGCTGATGCAGCCGTTTCTGATGCCTGCGTACACCTGGTCCTTCCTTGTCACGCTGATCGGTACTGTTTTGTTCATCATCGCCAGCCATTTCCCCAAATAGGGTAACCTCGTGACCGAAGCAAGGCACATTCAGATGCGCATGCATGTTGCATTCGGGCCGGCTTGTGCCGCTCAACGGCCGAACTCCATTTCCGGCCAAGCGGCTTGCTGGTGCAGGCGCCTTGTCTGACAGGGTATTTCGGACACATGGCAGAAATCGTCATCCAGAATCTGCGTAAGGAATTTGGTGACTTTGTGGCGGTCGAGTCATCAACTTTCACCGTGGCTGATGGGGAGTTTTTCATGTTGCTCGGTCCTTCCGGATGCGGGAAAACAACGACGCTTCGCATGATTGCCGGATTGGAACTCCCTACTTCTGGAGCCATCCTTATTGATGACGAGGAAGTCGCTCAGAAACCGGCTAGTCAGCGAGATATTGCTTTTGTTTTTCAGATGTTCGCCCTGTACCCTCATATGAATGTGCGAAAGAACATCAGCTACCCTTTAGTCAGTCAGGGCATGAAGCGCAATGAGATAAACGCTCGAGTCGCGGAGGTTTCCCGCATCCTTGGCATTGAGGATATTCTGGACCGGCCGGTAAGCGGACTTTCGGGCGGTGACAGGCAGCGGGTCGCGCTGGGAAGAGCGATTGTTAGAAAACCGAAGTGCTTCCTTATGGATGAACCCTTGGGTGCGCTGGATGCAGAATTTCGCGAGCATATGGCCGGTGAGTTGCGCGGGCTTCACGACCGCATGGGGGCGACAACTGTTTACGTTACGCACGATCAGCGCGAAGCCATGCAAATGGGAGATCGCATCGTCGTCATGAATCACGGCATCATTGAGCAATTCGGCGCTCCACAGGATATCTATGACTATCCGGCGACCATGTTCGTTGCTGATTTCATCGGATCGCCATCCATGAATTTTCTGGAATTTGAAGCTCGCCTAGATGCGGGGTCCCGCGTTGTCAGTCTTGCCGGGCAGTCAATCGGCATTCGTCCGACCAAAGCGCCTGCCGAAGGCTCATTGGCTTTGGGAATTCGTCCAGAACATGTTCGCATCGATGACAACTCAGGCTACCGGGGCGAGGTGAAATCAGCGGAATATCTTGGCACGACTCAGATAGTAACGCTTTCGACGCCAAACGGTGCTGTCAAAGCGCGGATGCCTTCCGATGCCGCAGTTCGCGAGGGTGAGACTGTCGGTCTTCGCTTTCGGGAGAGTTTGATTACCTTGTTTGACTTAAGTTCTGGCAAAGCGATCGAGTCGGAACGACAAAAAATTACAGACGAAAATGGCTAATGTTGAGCTAAAGAATGTCAGAAAATCTTTTGGACTGCTTCAGGCAGTTAAGGATGTGAGCCTTGCAATCGCAGACAAGGAATTCTTTGTGCTGCTTGGCCCAACGGGGGCAGGCAAGACAACAATGCTGCGCCTGATCGCGGGGCTGGAGAAACCGGATGCCGGTTCAGTCTACATCGCCGAGCAGGATATGACGGCCGAAGCGCCTGCAATGCGCGACGTGGCAATGGTGTTTCAGCAGTACTCCTTGTACCCTCACATGACAGTGTATGACAACATGGCCTTCCCGTTGCGATCGCCCCGGCTTAAAACTTCGGAAGCCGCCATTCGAAGCAAAGTCGCGGATGTTGCAGAGGTTCTGCAAATCTCGCACAAGCTCGGTAGCCGAACTACGGAGCTGTCCGGGGGCGAGATGCAGCGTGTGTCCATTGGGCGCGCATTGATTCGCAGTCCTGCAATTTACCTGATGGATGAGCCTTTGAGCTCACTAGATGCGAAACTGCGCACCGACCTGCGCGTAGAGCTCAAGCGTATTCACGCTCAGCTTGGAGCAACGCTTCTGTATGTTACGCACGACCAAATCGAGGCAATGACAATGGCTGACAGAATCGGCGTTTTAGAAGCTGGTCAGCTGGTGCAAGTTGGAAGCCCGCGCGAAGTGTATGAAGATCCGGTTAGTCTGTATGTGGGCAGTCGGCTTGGGCTGCCGCGGATCAACGCCATACCCGCCGGTGTGTTTGGCGGTGCGCCAAAAGGTGCGCAAATGATGGGATTGCGGCCAGAACATATTGCGCAGGGGGAAGGCAAGCTCGCCAAAGTCTTGCGACTGGAGCATCTTGGTGATCAGACGCAATTACATCTGGAGCTGGAGGGCCATAAAATTGTAACTTTGACGGACATTCATTCACAGCTGAAACCGGAAGACCTGGTTCGTATTCAACCGCGCAATCCGCTATATTTTGATTCATCCGGAAATCGCATTCGCTAACATCTTCGAGGTTTATGCCGCATGAGCCAATTCATCAACAATCGAACTACAATTGTTACTGATGCCATTGATGGCATTCTTCGATCATCTCCGGAGCATCTTGCCAGGCTGGACGGGTATCCGCACATCAAGGTTGTCGTCCGCGCCGACTTCGATCGGTCTCATGTAGCTCTTGTTTCAGGTGGCGGTTCAGGCCATGAGCCAAGCCATGCGGGCTTTGTTGGCGAAGGGATGCTTAGCGCTGCGGTTTGCGGGGAGATTTTCGCCTCGCCATCAGTCGATGCGGTGCTGGCTGGCATCAAGGCCGTAACCGGTGAGGCAGGATGCCTTTTGATTGTGAAGAACTACACGGGTGACCGCTTGAATTTCGGACTCGCTGCCGAACGCGCTAGAGCGCTGGGTTGCAAGGTGCGAATGGTTGTAGTCGGGGACGATGTCGCCTTGCCGGATCTGCCTCATCCAAGGGGTTTGGCAGGAACGCTTTTCGTTCACAAAATTGCCGGGGCCTTAGCTGCTTCCGGTGCAAGCCTGGATGAGGTTGCCGACTGCGCTCAGCGAATTGCAAGCCGCATTGCATCAATTGGGTTATCTGTTGATACGTGCACTGTTCCTGGTTCTCCGAAAGAAAATCGGATCGAGGCGGGAATGGCTGAACTCGGATTGGGAATTCACGGGGAGCCGGGCGTAGAATGCGTTGCATACTCAACAGCGACTGCCGCGATGAATTTGGTTATCGACCGTTTGGAGACTCACGTCGCCGCCGGTCCTTTGGTGGCCTTGCTCAACAATCTGGGTGGCTGCACAGCCATCGAGATGGGCGTTCTTGCACAAGCGCTGATGAGTTCGCGTATCGGCTCTCGCATACAAGGATTGATTGGCCCTGCGGCGCTTATGACCTCGCTTGACATGAAAGGTTTTTCGGTCTCCCTGTTTGCTCCTCATGGCCATGAATTGGATGCCATCAAATCTGCGGTGAATCTGCAAGCTTGGCCAGCATGCCGCGATATTGGGGAGCCTGCGGTTCGTGATTTGCCCATGGGTCTTCGTCCAGCTAAGCCGCAAGCATCGAAGAGTGTAGCGGTGCAAAGACTCCTTGAGTCATGCTGCAAGGTATTGCTTGATGCGCAAGCGCAGTTGAACGCTTTGGATGCCAAAACTGGCGATGGCGATACGGGCAGTACAGTGACTTCGGCAGCGAAGTCCGTGCTTGCCGCACTAGATCAACTTCCATTGGCAGAGATTCCGCGACTTTTGCGTTCGCTCAGTCAGGAGCTTGGCGAGTCGATGGGTGGATCATTCGGAGTTTTATTGGCGATTTTTTTCGCTGCTGCCGGTGAAGCATCTGAAGCGGGTAGCAGCGTTCAAGAGTCTTTGCAAGCGGGTTTGCGACGGATCAAGGAAGTTGGCGGCGCAAAACTCGGTGACCGCACCATGATCGACGCTCTTGAGCCGGCACTGAACCATTTGGACCAAGACATGCGAGTGGCGGCGGCGGCTGCTCGTAAGGGTGCTGACGCAACCGCCTCTATGACCAAAGCCAGAGCCGGGCGCGCCAGTTATCTTTCAGCAGAGAATCTTTGCGGCAACAACGATCCTGGCGCTGAGGCCGTTGCTGTTCTGTTTGAGCACTTAGCTCAGATCGCTGCAGAAAATGGCAACGCCGTCGCAAAATAGCGAACGAGATCATCTCCGACGGTCTCGTCTCGTCCATTCATAAAGAACTAAAATCGCAGGTAATTGATATTGCAAAGATTTCTATGCAGTTCTTTGCGTGTAAGCGTAGCCGCCGAAGGCGGGCTTGTCCACTTCCATGAAGGTGCCAAACCTATTTGAGCTAAGCCAATTGAATCTGTGGACGATGACGGCTTGCGCTGGTAATTGACCTGCTAAAGCTTGAGCTACTTTTCGCTCGCTGGTGCGGCAAATTTTAGAAAAAATGATTGATAGAGCGGACCGGGCGCCGCTATTTCATGAAATCGTGTCGACTATGTTACGCCTGACTATTGGCAAGCATTACCTATTATTTGCACTTTCTTTGTGGTATATGATGTTCCGTACCTGAATTTGACTGATTCTAAAGCCCACCAATTGTCAAATAGTCGACAAAGTAGTGACATAGGCTTTTGGGGTTAATGGATCAATATTTTATTGAGTGAATCGTTGCGGAATGGTTTGTGAAAATAAAATGGTCGAATGGTGTCAAATGCTCTGCTTGCGATTCTGACAATACCTATTGCAGACCAGGTAGCCGCTTGAATGCCCCAAGCACTACTTTTGGCAATATCTCCAGCTGATGCACAAGATAAATATGTCGATTAGATAGAGATTTTGCCTAATATGCGATTTGCATCATGAAAAACATTGATCAAATGACAGGGAAAGTCCATCATTCAGACTGCACCAGTCTGATGAAGAAATTGCCTGACGCATCCATTCAGATGGTTTTTGCCGACCCGCCATTCAATCTAAAGAAAAAATACAACTCTTACAAGGATGATATGGAGTTCGCAGACTACATATCTTGGACTTCAGAATGGCTTGAAGAATGCGGAAGAATACTGCGAGAAGATGGCAGTCTGTTTCTTTACAACATCCCGAGAGTGCTGATCCACACCACCTCAATCTTGAATGAGTTTATGGAATTTAGGCATTGGATCGCATGGAATAGCAATGGCAAGCCGCTGGGGAAGACCTTGCAACCAGCGCATTACGGGATTCTATTCTATACAAAGACAAGAACGAGCAAATTTTTTGATGTTCGGGCTCCCCATCAAAAGTGCAGGAAATGTCACAGTTACTTGAGGGACTACGGTGGAAAGGCGCATCTACGTCATCCATTCGGATATCAAATTAGCGATGTGTGGAGTGATATACATCGCACTCGCCACCAATCTCGGAGAATAGATAATCACCCTTGCCAGTTGCCTGTCCATTTGATTGAACGATTGATTCTAATGACAACTGACGAAGGCGATATTATATTTGACCCGTTTAGCGGTGGCGGATCTGCAGCCGTTGCTTCTAGACAACTTGGACGCAAGTATATCGGTTGTGATATCGACAGGGAATATGCTGACGCCGCCAACAGCAGATATAGCGAATCAACTAAAACTTTAGATGAAAACGGAAAATTTGTATCCATTCATCTTGGTCAAATCGTTTCAATGCGAAATATCGATATCAAGCAATGACATCAACTTTCGATGAATTCGTGGAAAGCATGAGCATGTTTCTCATTTTTCCAGATGTGGAAGATGAAATGGATGCGTTGGTTCAGAACAGAATTGATCAGCTATCTGCTCCAAAAAACGGAGGAAAAACTTCAGAAGATCTTTTGTTTGACTACCTGACGGAGGATAAAGATAGCGAAAAACTGAAGCTGGTCATTGCCATGTCTGGCGGGTCAGTAGAGAAGTTAAAGCGAATACTTTCCTATCTATTTCATAGCGGTTCCTTGTCGCAAATTAGAGATAATGCAGATGCCCGCCGACAGATTGCGCGATTCCTGACAGACCCTGATAGGGAGTCGCGCATACCTCGCTTTGTTCGAAGGAGCTTCTCTTTGCCAGAAAACTGGGCCGAGCTGCTTAGTGACGGTCCGCATATGAATACCGTTGTTCGCTCGTCTTTGGTATCCAGTTATTCCGTAAAAATGGGGTTCAAGTTGGAACAAGAGGTTCAAGAGATCGTGACTGATCTCGGCAAAAGCTATGAAAAAGGTAGCGTTTACGCCGTGGATAACAAAGAGGTTGATTTGGCGATACCGAATTGCGACAGTCCTCAGGCATTAATCATGTCTTCCTATTCTCTGACCACCTCGTCATCCCAAACTACGAGAGCCAATGAACAGGCCGCCATGTATGACGCATTGCAAAAATTTAATCGTTCAAGACGGATGAGAGAAACGCCATCTTGCATTTTTATCAACGTGGTTGATGGTGGAGGATGGATTTCGAGGCGGAATGACTTGAAACAGTTATGGGCAAATTGCGATCATTGTTTTTCGTTCAATACTCTTCAGGACATGCGCGAACTGCTGGAGCGCGTTTTATGAAAAAAGAGGGCATATATGGATACTTCTTTTCCGCTGCCGACCTTTGCCGATCAGCCTTGCCGCAAGATGCCGCCTTGCGAATGCTCGAAAAGGTCCGGGTTGCTGTGCCTGATGCTCATTGTCGAGTTGCATAGACCGTCGGTAGCCGAGTTCGGCGGCAAAAACTAAATCACTGAGCAAAGAAGTGGCTAGTTTGCTTAAACTATTGGAAATGAAATTGTATCGCTGTTCCTTCGAGAGTAAACGAAAGATATATGACTCCGCGTAGGTTTAGGAAGAGTTGAACTTGAGGCGTGCAATTTAATATTGAGTTTGGTTTCAAAGCGCATCGGCGACTTGCATCAAAAAGTTTGTTACGTGGCAACGAGCCTTACAATATGTTCAATCGAGACGCATGTTTCATCTCTGGCGCAACGCTATCAAATGAGCCGGTAATCATGACTACAACGAATACAACTCGAACCAGATTCGCCTTGTTTATGTTCGCGACGGCGTTCTGCAGCTTCTTGCTGGCGACAGGAAACAGTTTTGCGCAATCCCAGTACTACGAGCATTTCAGCCATTCCGCCAAGAACGCGCAAACCCAAATCGACCATAGTCTCTGGGCTCAGTTGCTTGATAAGTATGTGAGCGAAGAAGATGGTTTGAATCTATTTGCGTATGGAGCGGTTACGGCAGAAGACCATCAACAACTTGAAAACTATATTGAGCAGCTGACTGCGGTGACCGTAACCGACCTAAACTCGAATGAGCAGTTTGCCTATTGGGTCAATCTTTACAACGCTCTGACCATCAAGGTCATCCTCGATCACTATCCGGTAGAGAGCATCAGAGATATTTCATTGACGCTGCTCAATCGCGGTCCTTGGAAAAAGGAGCTATTGGCCGTGGAAGGCATCAAGCTCAGCCTTGATGATATCGAGCATGAAATCTTGCGGCCAATCTACCGCGACAACAGAATTCACTATGCTGTGAATTGCGCGTCAGTCGGGTGTCCGAATTTACAGCCTGTTCCGTTTACGTCCGCCTCGCTTGAGGACATGCTGGAGCTTGCGGCAGAGCAGTACATTAATCATCCTCGCGGCGTTTCGATCATCGATGGCGAGTTGGTTCTTTCCAGCATTTACGATTGGTATGCAGAGGATTTCGGTGATGAGGAATCAGAAATCATCATGCATTTGATCGAATATGCCGACGATGAATTGGCTGATAGTTTGATTCAATATGACTCGATTGACGACTACCAATACGACTGGTTGCTAAACGAGTAGCATTATGATGAACAACCAGCATGTTTCAGTGATCATTCCTGTTCTTAACGAGGAGCAGGCGATTGCAAAGGTGATTGGCGATATGCCCGAATGCGTGGACCGGGTAATTGTCGTGGACAACAATTCGACGGACGCAACCGCTAAAGTTGCACGCCAAAGCGGCGCAGCCGTGGTGTCAGAATCGCATGCCGGCTACGGACCGGCGTGCCTTAGAGGAGTAGCTGAAGCCGGGCATTCAGACATTCTGGCATTTGTCGACGGCGGATGCCGCGACTATCCCGAAGATCTGGTGAAGCTCCTGAAACCAGTCGCTTATGGCAGGTGCGATCTTGCGATTGGTTGCCGCCGCGACGAGTCGGCCGGCTCGAAAGGAAGAAAAATCCATCAGCATATGGGTACCAGCCTGGCTTGCTTGATGATTAGGCTGATCTATGGTGTCCGATTCGAGGATTTAGGGCCGATGAGATGCATCACAAAGAAGAGGCTTGGCCAGCTGAAGATGCGAGATAAAAGGTTCGGCTGGACAACGGAGATGCAGCTCAAAGCCCTGATTCATGGCATGGAGATCATGCAGGTGCCAGTGCGCTATCGGCAAAGAATCGGTAAATCGAAAATATCCGGCACCCTATCGGGCAGTCTGATGGCGGGCTCAGATATCTTCTATTGGATCTTTCGGTTGGCATTTTCGCGATCTCGATAGACTTTTTGCCACTAGCTTTGGGTACTGCGACTGCGCCAGAAGTCGATTCCGAGAGCTGTTGCGATTGCAATCATTTGAAGCATCGAGGCGGGTGCAGCAACCTGATAGGCGCGCAGACTAGTATCCTCAAGATGCAGACCGATCGCATAGGAAAGCGATAGGGCCATCGATGCAGTCCAAGCCCAGCAGCTTGGATAGATGACTGCAAAAGGCAGTAGCCAGACTAAGTACCAGGCATTGATCACCGGTGACAAAAGCAACAGCAGGCCGAATACGCAATCCATTCGCGGTATTTCTGCTGAGTTGCCTCGCTTTGCATAGCCGACGAAGTAGGCTCCCAGCCATATGAGAAAAATGCCTGCGCACGCAATTCGAGCCGCCTGATCATTGCTTAGAAACTTGAGCAAAGCAAAGGCAAATGGGTTGAATTGCCATTGCTCGGCAAAGATCTTCAAGACTGGCAAGTCGGAGTTGCCTTGCGCGATGAAAGGCGCATACAGTATCGCGACGATCGAAGCGGCAAGGCCCCAGTTGCGAGGAGGCTGACGCCACAAGATGAATGGCAGTGCCAGAAGCGCGAAGATCTTCGTGCAGCAGGCAAGCGCAACCAGAGCGCATGCAGTTGCTTGCCGGCCGCGTGACCGGGCGTAGAATGCGATGAAGACGAGACTCGCCCCTACAATATCCGGATGGGCGGTAAATGCGAATTCCTTCAATACCAGCGGACTCCAAGCATACAGCATGACGTGGCGCGCAGGTGCGCACTTGCCGAGCACGAAAATGAGTGCCAGATCGATAAGCGAGTAGATCGCCTGCAAGGCGTCGATATTCGCGGGTGATATGATGTGCGCAATCGCGAAGATGTACTGCAGCAAAGGAGCGTAGATGGTCGACAAATCGGGATTGTTGACCCCGTTCAGTAGCTGTTCACACTGAGGCGAGAGAGAGTTTTCGAAGAACAGCGATGATGGCGGAATCCCGAAGGGCGAGCCGCTTGCGACGAACACGCACCCGTCTAGAAGATACCGGTAGAAATCGTCCTCCAGAATCGGATCCCCCCAAAGACCGATTGCTCGAAACGTCGCTGCCCAAAGGAAGATGGTGGTAAATCTGATGCGGACATCATGTTTGCCAACCCACCACCAAAGCCAAAATACAATGATGCCGATTAGCCAATATCCCAGTTGATATTCTGCCAAATCGATTCCGAGTGGCGCATTGTGCGACCCGGCTGCCCAAAAGCAACACACCGTTGCGATGGCTATGCCCGCGGGAAAGTGCACATTTTTTCGATTGCGTAGCGAACTAATCTTGATCGGCATGGTCAATCTACGTACAAATTTTTCGTGCTTTCGCAGCATCGCACATACCTACAAACCAACCCTGCAATATCTATGATTAAGGAGCAAGACGGTGTATCCAAGAACTCTCTTTGCAGGCAATACGCTAAAGCGCGTTGCCATGATAACCTTAAGTCTGTTGTTTTCAATTTCTATAGCCTTTGCTTCTGGCGGCGGTGGCGGTGGAAACAGTGGTGGCAGTGCTGATCATGGTCCGATCAGCTATGATGTCGGCAAGAAGCTGTTTGTTGAAGCCGTCGTGTGCGATAGCTGCCCATTTGCCGACTTGAGCGTAGATTCCGAATCTGTACGTGCCGCATGGAAGGCGATCAAAAAATCGCTTAGATCAAGAGGTGAAATTGGCGAGACTTTAATCTGGTCTGAGCGTGAATCTGTTAAGCGGTTCATCAGGAAGCGCTTCATCAATGCTGACAATACCGGTGTTTCTTAGAAGCAACAGAAGGAAGGAAAGTTTCATGCTAATAGCAAATAATATTCCAAAAAGCTACTGTTCAATGTTGCGACGGGGCATGCTGGCTATCTTTTGCAGCTTGATGGTTGTATCTGTCGCCATTGGCTCGTCTACTGATGGAGGCGGCGGCCAGCAGGGGGGAGGCAATTCTGGCGGTGGCGGCAGCGAATCAGGCGGCTCTGGCAATTCTGGCGGTGGCGGCAGCGAATCAGGCGGCTCTGGCAATTCCGACAGCAGTTCAAGTTCAAGCGGCGGTGGAGGAGGCGAGTTCTACTCCGCGAACATCGATCGTGGGCCAGTCAGCTATGATGTCGGCAAGAAGCTTTTTAGGGAAGTCGTCGTTTGCGGCGATTGCCCTTTCGGTGATTTGGCATTGCAGTCCGAGAATGTGCGCCAAGCTTGGAAACAGATCAAGCTATCGCTCAGAGAAAGTGGCGAAGTCGGCATGCACCTGAAATGGTCGGAACGTCAGTCCATCAAGCGGTATATCAAAAAGCGGTATATCAAAGCCAAAAATTGATGCCTATTGACCTGCGTAGCATTTTTGCTGTTGCGGCACCATGCTTCACGCATTTGCCTGATGCATGCTTGTTGCGAAAACGCCTCTATGGCGCGTTCGCTTCTCAGCGTAGAATTCGCATTGCGACAACTTATGCTTTGCCTATTCACCACTCGCGACTGATATGATTGTCGACTCTTTTTGCCCAGCCTCGTTCAGATCTTCGCTTTGAATTGCAGTACTTTCCGCCATTCGCTTATATTGATCTTGTGGGCGGTTCCGCTTGCCTGTCTGCCGGGTTCGGCTGCTGATTCCGGGAGCAGTCTTGCCATGCAGCTGCTTTACCAGACCCCTCATTTTGATCAGGTCAAGCAAAAGGATTCAATCAGCTATATCTTTTCAGGTGCATGGCGCAAAAACTCGGAAAATAAAGCCGCAATGTTCGATGACCACGTTGAACTTCTGGTCACCGCGATCGATGCTCAATATCGGGCGAATGTCGAATTGAACTTTGTCTCGCCTGACCGGCAAATCGAATTCCCGCCAATCGAAGGCGCAATCACGAACCCTGTGGTTCCGGCATTTTTTGAGTATGATGCGAGGCGAATGAGTCAAATCACAGGTGGCGGCGAAATGTATTTTCGAAGTCGAATTCGACATGCTATGCTGTTAGCCGACTCGCCAAAGGATGTCCGGATTGTCTATCAAGGCAAGCCGGCGATTGCTCGGATGATCGAAATTCATCCATTTGAGCATGCACCGCTTAAGGATCGGATGGATGCAGTTTTTCACGGCAAAACCTATCGGATATGGCTTTCGGATGAAGTGCCCGGACATATTGCGATGATTCAATCTATAGCCGGCGACCCTAATGATGAATCGCGAGGACCATATGATCAATTGACGCTCCGATTGGATGGTGTCGATTTGCCAAATTAAGCAATGGCGAAGGACGTATGGAAGCGCGAAGGGAAGCGGCAAGTCAGAGGGGGCGGAACGCAGGTGAAGCGACGAAGCATTGTGCAAGGAGGCGACGATGAGTAATCGAAAACAGCACAACCGGCTTTCGAGCAATCTAGGAGTTGCGTTGTTTCTAATCGCCTTCGGCTTCACGCCTTTGAACTCCGTCGGTCAGGGTGTCGAGGAGCCTGCGGGCTATCGTCTTCAGAACTACAATGACATCGTTCCCGAGACCCTTCGAGGCGCTGAAGTCGTTGATGATCTGGATGCCTATGCTCGTGTAGATGAAAAGTCGGTCATTCCTATCGATGTGGTGCCTAAAGCGAATATGCCGAAGGTGGTTGATGCTTTAGGCAACGAGGTTGTGCAGCACGAAGTCATACCCGGGTCGATCTGGCTTCCAGGGGTAGGTAGAGGAGAGATTTCCGATGAGGTTGATCAATATTTTCGCGATGCTTTGAAACAAGTCACCAATGCGGACCGGGCCGCAGCAATCATGATCTATTGCCTGCCCGATTGCTGGATGTCTTGGAATGGCGCTAAGCGCGCCATCGAATATGGATATACCAACGTCTACTGGTATCCTAACGGAATCACTGGCTGGAGGCTGGTAAGCGATGAAACTGAAGTCGTTTCACGTTACGAGATGCCAAAGTAGCCTGTTATTCAGGCACATTGGGCCGGCTTAAGGCCAGGTCCGCATCTTGTTCAATTGCTGGCCTAAGATTTATATCAGGCGGACATCAGGCCTTAGGTGCGGAAAATTTTCCGGATCGAGCCTGCTCGGTACGCAGCCATTGCCTTCCGTGAGGAATACTTCCGAGGCAATCGGAGCGAAGTCGGCTCTGAAATGCACCGTACTTTTGACTCCGATAACAGATTTTTCCTGCGGGATGATGCCAAGGTGGGTGAATAATGCTTGATCAAGGCACTGAATTCGCTTGCTGGTTATCACGATGCGCAAGCCGGCATTGCTGTCTAGCATGTCGAGTGCCGCAGATTTTCCTATGTTTGCTTCGATTCCAGACATCATCTCGCTATGAAATCTGAACACTCCATCGCTCAATGTGGCAACTTTGAATCGTCCGCGATAGCCGACATCTTTGCCTTTGCTGAATTTATCCCCTAGAAGGCAGTGAAACTCGCCTCCTACTCCTGCTTGATGCGCCATTTCCACCGCAGCAGGGTCGTAGATGGCGGCCAAGGCGCAATTTTGCACTGAACTTTCTGCGAGCGCAGAAAGCAGAACGGTCGTATCGGATGTTCCGCCAGCACCGCAGTTGTCGTTGATTTCTGCGAGCACGACAGGACGTTTGCCATCGTATGCAACCTGCGCGAGTCTGACCGCATCCTTTGCAGGATAGACCGGCGACCAAAACGAAGATTCGGCGGCGAGGAACTCTTCATAGATGAAATCCGCTCGATCCTGACAGCGTGATTCGGAATAGTCGTATGCGACGATTGCCGGACCGCATTGCGCGATATCCGATTGAGGGAATCCGAGCGAAATGTCTGCGTGCCCCGTATGCAAGCTGCACACTTTCGGCAAATGCCGATACAAAGAGAGGGCAGGCTCCAGCTCTGTGCATTGGGTATGCAACGGCATGATGAAAGGAAGCTTGCGAAATGCGCAGTTCGGCTTTTCATTGGCAACAATCATTTGAGACAGCATTTCGCCTGTTCGGTAGCCTGTAGCCGCCATGTCAAGATGGGGGTAGGTACGGAAGATGGCAATGATGTCGGAAAGATCCGACATCTCCTTCGTTACGTTTGCGTGAAGATCAAGACTGACAGCGATCGGCATATCGAAGCCCACGCGGTCGCGAATCCGCCGCAGCAGTTCGCCTTCGCCGTCTTCGAACGATTCGCAAACCATGGCGCCATGCAGATCGAGATAGATTCCGTCAATCCGGCCCGCTTTTTCAAATCCGGTCATGATTTTCTCTGCAATCTTGTCGAATGCGTCGTCTTGAACCAGCCCGGCCGGCTCCGCGCTCGCCCATAGTACGGGCAGAACGTCAATGCCTTTTCGCTTTGCCAGGTTCAAAAAGCCGCCGATCGGGATGTTTGCAACCTGAAAGGTTTCGAAAATGCTTTTCCCTTCGGTCAATCCTGGCCAGCCGTCTTGACGCACGAAGTCGTCATAGGAGGTCAAAATTGGTGCGAACCTGTTCGTTTCGTGTTGAAAGCCTGCAATCGCTATTCGCAAAACTTTGCCTCTGTATGTATTTTATAGGGCTTCGGCCGATGCCTTGTTGCTGACCATATCGAATATCGCATCGTCCTGCATTAATTCATTCATGTTCCAGCGCATCACTTCTTCTGATCGCATTGGCTATCGGACGAAATCGGTCTGGCGCTGTCGGGGCTGTCTTCGTCCATCAGGATCCGATGGGCTTCGGTTTCAAGGTCGTCGTATTGATCCCGATTGACAGACCAAAGGAAAAAGCCCGCGATTACAACTGCCCCGAGAATCGTTATGGGGACCAAAATGTAGAGAACTTCCATGGCGACAACTATGCGGCTTGCGCCTTATAGGACATGATTCGAAGGGAGTTCAGCACGACGATCAGCGAGCTCGCCGACATGCCGATCGCTGCCGCGACCGGCGGCACCAGACCAGCTGCTGCAAACGAGATGCCGATCAAGTTGTAGGCGATTGCCCAGATCGTGCCGTGCCTCATTACTGCGGCGCTGAATGCCGCGATTTGCAACGCGGTAGGCAGCAGGCTCAATCTGTCATCAAGGAACAGCACATCCGCGTGCGCTTTTGCGATGTGCTGTGCATTCGAGGGCGCAATCGAAACATTTGCGGCTGCCAGTGTTGGCGCGTCATTGATGCCGTCGCCAACCATGGCGACGCACTGTCCATTTCTTTGATGTTCGCGAATGATCTTTAGTTTATCCTCTGGCGCGCATTTTGAATGAACTTCTTGAATGCCAAGTTCGGACGCAATGCGCTTTGCCTCCGACTCTCGGTCGCCGGTGACGAGCGCGGTTCGCTTTTGCAGCCGGTCGATGCGCTCGATGGTCTGCTTTGCATCCTTTCTCAGCGAGTTGGCGAAATAAAATCGGGCAATCGGTTTCAACTGGTCGCTTAAGTAGGCGACAAGCCCAGGGTGCTTTTGCATAGCAACTTGCGACATGTCGACATGGTGCTTGCGCATAAGATCTGCCGAACCGAAAAAATATTGCGTCCCAGCCACTGTCGCGCTGACCCCGCCGGGCTCGAGTTCGACATTGGTTGTATCGAGATGGCATTCGGATGAACGTTCGCTACG
Source organism: Arenicellales bacterium (assembly GCA_965214875.1). GTDB lineage: Bacteria > Pseudomonadota > Gammaproteobacteria > Arenicellales > JAJDZL01 > CBDAUN01. The sequence continues at coordinate 1,497,932 of OZ243980.1, forward strand.
CAAGGCTATGGCGATGGGATGATCGGTGAACTGAGCGAGTGTGCGAGCGATTTGCGCGGCTTCATGCTGATTGCCCGGATCAAGCATTTCGATCCGGTCGAGATGGGCGACGGCCTGGGTCAAAGTCCCGGTTTTGTCGAAAACAAATGTGTCCGCTTTTGCGAGCGAATCGACCGCGCCGGGGCGCGCTAGTAGGATTCCATGCTTGGCCGATGCATTGACCGCCGCCGTCAGTGCAGTCGGGACTGCAAGAGAAAGCGCGCAAGGGCAAGCGACTACTAGCACTGAAATTGTATGAGCCAGCCACTGTGGGTTGCCGGCCCATAGCCAGAAGCTGCCGACGCACGTTGCAATAAGTACGACGGTTATCGAAAAATGGCGCGCGATCAGATCGGTCAATCTTCTGCTGGCAGGTTTTTCGGCTATCGACTGTTCGAGCAGAGTGATGATTGATGCCAAGGCGGATTCGGAACTTCGGGCAGTGACTTTTGCGACGACTGCATCGGTGACATTGATAGAGCCTCCGCAGATTGAATCGCCTTTGCCGCAACGAACCTGGCTAGATTCTCCGGTGATGACGGATTGATCGATTCCGGTTTGCCCTGAGACGATTTCGCAGTCGCTTGGTGCGGTCTCGCCGGGTTTGATCAGGATGTGGTCGCCAACATTCAGGCGAATGGCCGGGATGACTCTGGAAGAGTGCGCCTCATCTGCGCTTTCAAGGAGATTTGCGTAGCTTGGCGCAGTTGCGGCTAGAGTTGCGATCTGGTCGTTCATGCGCCGAAAAGCACCTTGTTCAAAAAATCTTGCGACCAGTTGCAAGAAAACGAACATCGCAATGCTGTCAAAATATATTTCGCCTGTGCCGGAAAGCGTTGCGTAGGCGCTCGCCATAAAGGCGATCAGTAATCCCAGTGCGATAGGAATGTCCATGGTCGCTGAACGATGCCTGATGTCTCGAATGGCTCCGGAAAAGATGGGTGCTGCGCAAAACAGCATGATCGGCAACACCAGCAGCAAGCTTAAACGGCGAAACAATTCCTCATATTGGCTTGCGATCGAGCTCCAGTCGCTTGCATATAGGGCTACCGCCAAGACCATTATCTGCATCCCGAAGACTCCCGCGACCCCGAGACGCTTTAAAAGATCTTGGTGCTGCGCTCGGATGGTTTGGGCAAAGGTGCTTGGGCTATAGGGTAGCATGCCGTAGCCGAGTTCCTCGACGCAGCGGGCCAACTCGGAAGCACTAACTTGACCCCGCCTCCAGCGTAGCGACAGCTTCTGGTTGCGATAGTTTACTTTGGCCTCGACGACTCCCGGATAACTGTGCAGCCTTTGTTCGATTAGCCACACGCAAGTTGGGCAATGCATGTTTTGCACGATGAAGCTCATGTTGACCGAGTCGTCTTCGGTTGCTCGCGCATATTGGCTTTGGATGGCTTCGTCATCCAGAATGTCAATAAAAGCGTTGCCGGGCAGCGTTCTTGATTCATTGATCGGGCGCGGTCTAGCGGTTCTTCTTTTGTAATAGGCTTGAAGTCCGCTCTCGTGAATAATGGCGGCGGCCGTGGCGCAGCCGGTGCAGCACATGGATTCTTGCCGTCCATCGATTTGTGGCGGTTTTCTCAAAGCTGTTGCCACCACGCCTGCCGTGGCAGGCGTTTTTTGGCGGAATGCTTTGGGGGTGGATTCCCTGCGGCCTGGTGTATTCTACTCTGGTGCTGGCTACGACCACAGCTAGCCCGGCTAGTGGCGGGCTTGTGATGCTCGCCTTTGGCATTGGAACACTGCCGATGGTGATTTCAATGGGTGTTGTCGCTGACCGGATTGGACGGTTGGCCCGATTTCGCTGGGTTTTCGGGAGTTTTGTTGCGACGGTGGGGATTTTGATCACGATCGGGGTCATTCCGTTGCACCCTGAGTCGCATGATCATTCACGCCATCATGCCCATACGGCTATGTAGATGGACAATATGGCTTGCGTAAAGCGGCTAAATACGATAGATATGGGTGTAAAATGGCGCACCCAAGAGGATTCGAACCTCTGACCTCTAGCTCCGGAGGCTAGCGCTCTATCCAGCTGAGCTATGGGCGCTTCGCTTAGGTTGAGCTAAAGTATAACAGCGCAATTCGGATTCGGCGGCTTTGTTGTACGGTCAATACGAGCAATTGTCAAATCGAAGGGGCAACAAATGTCTGAGCAAATGCGACGCCTGATATCGTCAGGCTCTCTGTATGAAGATAGAGTCGGGTATTCCAGAGCGGTGAGAGACGGCAAATGGGTGTTCGTTTCCGGAACAACTGGATTTGACTACGAGACAATGAAAATATCGGATAGCGTCATCGAACAATGCCGCCAGACATTGTCAAATATTGATTTGGCGCTGCGTGAAGCCGGCAGCTCTTTTGATGACGTGGTGCGCGTCACCTATATTTTTCCAGATCCTGATGACTTCGAAAAATGCTGGTCCTTGTTGAAGGCGCGCTTTGACAATGTGCGGCCGGCATCGACAATGTATAGCGCAAGGCTTGCCGATTCGAGGATGAAAGTGGAAATCGAGGTGACCGCGCTAGACCGTGCGTAGCGGCGATACCGGCTAGTTTGACACGTTTTCTCGCAAAATCTTCTCTGCGAGAAATTCTACGATCTCCAACGCCCGCTCCGACGATCCTGCTAGCGCAGGCGAAGTCTGGTACTTTTCGCCCACGATCAGTGTGGGAACCCCTTGGATCTGGTAGCGTTTTGCCAGCAGGCTTGCCTGATTCAGCTTGGTATTGGTAGCAAATGACCCTAACGATGCCATGAGCATGCCTGTATCAACGCCTTCTAGCACCGATGCCCAAGCTTCGAGAGCTTGCGGCGTGACAATATTATTGTCCTGCACATGGATTTGGTCGAAGAATTTTTCTGACAGTTCCCGGTGCATGCCAAGCAGTTCAAATGCAAAATGAACTCGAGCATGAAACTCCCAGCTGCTGTTGAGCGTTGCCGGAATTGGCACGAAGTTGATTGAATCAGGCTTATCGTTTTCAATCCAGTTGATCAATGCAGGTTCAAACCTGAAACATGCTGGACATCCGTACCAGAAAAACTCATTGACTTCCACGCGTCCATCGTGCTGAACACGCGCTTCGCCGGGAAGCACTTTATAGTCATCTCCTGCAAAGAAAAATTCAGCGTTTGCGTTGCCAATCGCGACAAGGCTCACTATGGATGCGAAAGCTGCGGTGCGCATGTGCCTGAAGCAAATCGCAAGCGAAGCTGCAGTTGAAATGTTCATTTGATCTCCGGCTGTGAAGTTTTCGGTATCGAATGGCGGTTGGCGAGATGATTCTTCAACCGTGCTTGAATATTTTCGAAACCGCCATTGCTCATGAATAAGACACAATCGCCCGAGGCAAGTTCCGTGACGAGCGAATCGACAATAGATTGCGTTGAATCAAAAACGGCAAACCTTTCGTTTGCGCAGTCCGGTTCCCATTGGACCCCAGGGCCGCGATACATGTAGATACGATCAGCGTCGTTAAAGGCTTCGGTCAGCTTGTCGCCGTGAAAGCCCATGCGCATGGTGTTGGAGCGTGGTTCGAATACGGCGATCAACCGGTTCGGACATTCGGAGCTCTTTATAGCTCGAAGCGTCGATCGTATTGCGGTCGGGTGATGCGCAAAGTCGTCATAAATGCGTATTGAATCGATATTGCCGAGAAATTCCAGTCGCCGGCGAACCGGAATGAACGACTGGAGTGCCTCGATTGCGGTGGCTGGATCGATCTTTGCGCAGACGGCAGTGGCGATGGCCGCGAGCGCATTTTCAGCATTGTGCCGGCCGGGAATCTGCCATGTCATCTTTTGGGGGGCGTGCTCTTTAGACAGTATTTCGAATTCCTTGTAGTCATCGCTTGGATTGGTTACCCGCCACTCGGCATCGGCTTGACCGGATATCGAAAAGTTGACTGCTTTGACCCATGGGCTCAGTTCGACAATTTTCCGAATGCGCTCATCATCGAGATTTGCGATGATTCGGCCTTTGGACGGCAATGTCCGCACGAAATATTGGAACTGCCGCTCGATGTCCTTGATAGAATCGAAGATATCGGCATGATCGAACTCCAGATTTAGACAGGTCGCAAGAAGCGGGCGGTAGTGAATGAACTTTGAGCGCTTGTCGAAGTAGGCGGTGTCGTATTCGTCGCCTTCTACGACGAACCATTCGCCGTCGCCAATTCGCGCCGAATCATTGAAGTTTTGCGGCACGCCGCCAATAAGATAGCCAGGCTTGCGTCCAGCGTATTGCATTATCCAGGCAATCATGCTCGAAGTTGTTGACTTGCCGTGGGTGCCGGCCACTGCGACAACTTTTTTGCGATGCAGAATGTTTTCATAAAGCCACTGCGGACCGGAGTTGTATTTAAGCCCGCGGTTCAGTACAGCATCGATTTCAGGGTTTGTTCGGCTGATGGTATTGCCAATCAGAACAAGGTCAGGATTGGCATCGAGGTTTTCTGCGCGGTAGCCGTTGATGCAATCGATGCCTTGCTCCCGTAGCATATCGCTCATTGGCGGATATGAATTAAAGTCGGAGCCTGTAATCTGATGTCCTAATTCTCTAGCGAGGAGGGCGAGGTTGCCCATGAATGTCCCGCATATCCCGATGACATGAAGACGTTTCATTGACCAACTGCGATTGGAGACGGGCTGGTCAGAAGAAACAATTCAATGACGACCAAAGGCACGATCATCACAATGGCGATGGTAATGAAAAAACTGGCAAGGCGTGAAATTTCCATCGCCTCACGGAAGATCATGACTAGTAGCGACAGACTCCAGATGGCTACAGCAAAAAAGAGCAACAATGCGAACAAGAACCAGTCGGATTGCTGACTGGAATTTTGCGCCTGCGCCATGATTGTTGTCACTGCTGGCCAGCTGACGATGCTCATCAAAGTGGTGGTCCCGTAGACCGCTGATGCAGTCTGAGCCCAACGCGAGGCGCGCTTTCGGATTCGAAGCACGACCCAGATCGCAATGCCGAATGTGACAACGTAGGATACCGCTACCGTGAATGAATTGCTGATCTGATCATTGAATCCGTCTGACGATATGTTAATCACGACTGCCAAGGACGCTAGAATCGCTGCCAGTACATTGGATGCTGGCAGATCTTGCGGCTTAGCTTTGAACAGGCAAATGAGTCCAAGCACCCGCAAAACCTCTAGAGGGTTTGGTGCTGATAGCGAATTTCGTGTATTCAAGACAAGGTCTTTAAGGTGATTTAATCATGCGAATCGAGGTAGATGAACTGCATTCAATCCAGACCATATGATACAACTTGGAGATGATTCAAGTTTTCCGTTTCTAGGTCTGAATTGCCTTATGCTTTACCAAGGTTTCTTTTTCGATATGCCGGTACCGGATGCTTGCGCCTTTTTACCGGCAAATTGTGGATTCATCTCTTATCATCAAATTGCTTGCCCACTAAGAAGGCCATCTCAGTTTGCAAACTTCCCTCACATCGCTCTTAGATGATTTTGCTTGGCATGCCGCAGATATAATATTGTCAGTTTTAGCATCCAAACTAATGAACTCTGGAAAGAAAATGCGAACAAATCTGACATTGAATGGAGACGCGGTCAGCGTAGAGACTGATGGCCCCAAGCCTCTGCTTTGGGTGTTGCGTGATGATCTTAAGCTTACAGGTACCAAGTATGGTTGCGGCGTAGCGGCTTGCGGTGCCTGCACCGTGCATGTAGGCGGTGCTCCTGTGCGCAGTTGCGTTACATTCATCAATACGCTCGAAGGCGCTGAAGTCACCACCATCGAGGGACTGAATACCGATGCCGGGCGGGCGGCGCAGCAAGCATGGGCTGAATTGAATGTGGTTCAATGCGGATATTGCCAATCCGGACAAATCATGTCAGCTGCCGCGCTTCTTGCTAGCAACTCCAACCCGCGTGTCGAGCAGATCGACGCCTTCATGGCTGGCAACGTTTGCCGGTGCGCCACCTATCAGAGGGTTCGGGCGGCGGTTTTGCGGGCTTCAGAACTGCTTAGGAGGATGGCATGATGACCGCTGAATTTTCTCGACGCGACTTTCTCAAAGCAACTTCAGCAGCCGCTGCAGGCGCCTTGATAGTCGGATTTTCACCGCGCGGCGTGCTTGCTTCTCAACCCGTTGAAGGCGGCAACTTTACGCCTTTCATTAAAATAGATAGCGATGGTGCCGTGACCGCAATCATCAAGCACTTCGAAATGGGGCAGGGAACCACCACCGGACTCGCCACCCTGATTGCGGAAGAGCTGGGTGTCAACATCGATGAAGTGGCGGTGGAATTTGCGCCATCAGATGCCGCTCGCTATGCCAATTCGTTTTTCGGCATACAAGGCACAGGTGGATCGACAGCCATAGCGAATTCGTTCATGCAATATCGGCAGGCAGGCGCGGCCGCGCGACAGATGCTGATCAATGCTGCTGCGCTCAACTGGAATACTGACCCTGCGATTCTATCCATATCCGATGGCATGGTGGTTGGAAATGGCCGGAGCGCACCGATATCGCAGTTTGTCCCTGAAGCTGCCAGCATGGCGGTGCCCGAACAGCCGAGGCTCAAGGATCTGTCAGAATTTAAACTGATCGGCAATCCGTCCGTCGCTCGTCGAGATAACGAGCCAAAGATCACCGGTACTGCTAAATTTGCGACGGATGTCCAATTAGATGGACAAATTGTCGCAGTGATCAAGCGTAGTCCGCGTTTCGGCGGCAAAATGGCGTCTATGGATTCATCGGCGGCATCCGCTGTGCCCGGGTTCATCAACGCCGTGGCAATGCCCACGGGCGCCGGGATCGTCGTTTACGCTAAGGACACGTGGTCGGCGTTTCGCTCACGCGATGCTGTTGCAGTGGAATGGGATTTCAGCGCAGCGGAAAAGCGCAGTCAAAATGCGATCAACGCTGACATGCTCAAAGCGGTTCGTGAAGCGCCGGAGTTTGTTGCTAGTGCTGGCGCGGACTTGGCAAAAACGAATCGACTTCTCGAAGGTGCGAGCCAAATCATCGAGGCCGAGTTTGTGCTGCCCTACCTGAGTCATGCTCCCATGGAGCCGCTGACCTGCACGATTGAGCCTGTGGCAGACGGTGTTGTTTTGCATGACGGATGCCAGATGCCTACAATTTCTCAACAGGCGGTTGCCGCGGTATTGGAACTTCCGCCTGAAAAAGTTGGTGTCAACACGCTCTATGCGGGCGGTTCGTTCGGGCGGCGCGCAACCGCAGCCGCAGACTACGGTGTCGAAGCCGCTATCGCGTTTGCATTGACTGATCGCGACCGCCCTGTCAAGCTTGCATGGTCTCGCGAAGATGATATTACCGGCGGCTATTACCGGCCAGCCGCCGCCCATCGGGTCCGTGCCGGAATTGATGATTCAGGAAAAATCGTCGCATGGGACCACCGGATTGCGAGTCAGTCGATCATCAAGGGCACTCCGTTCGAAGCTGTTTTGGTGAAAGACGGCGTGGATGGGAGCAGCGTGGAGGGTGTGCACGACACGCCGTATGAGATTCCTGGCCTGTTTGTCGGTTTGACTGACATGCAATCGCCGGTTACGGTACTTTGGTGGCGTTCAGTCGGGCACAGCCATACGGCATTCGTGATGGAGTCCATGATGGATATGGCGGCGAAGGCCGCTGGCCGCGACCCGGTTGCCTTTCGCCTGGATTATCTGTCAGGCGATACGCCTGATCAGCGACGCTTGGCTGGCGTGTTGAAGTTGGCGGCGCAGGAATCAGGTTGGGATAGCCCGGTGCGGCAAGGTCGTTCGCGCGGCGTGGCGGTTCACAAGTCTTTCAATTCGTACGTTGCTGAGGTCGTAGAAGTTTATCGGAATGATTCAGGCCATGTTAAGGTAGAGAGAGTCACTTGCGCGGTCGATTGCGGCATTGCGGTCAATCCTGACATAATCAAGGCGCAGATGGAAGGCGGCATCGGCTATGGGCTTGGTCATGTCATGCGCAACGAGGTGACTTTTGACGAAGGTCGCGTCGTGCAGCAGAACTTTCCGAACTATTCTCCGTTGCGCATTGCTGACATCGGGCGGATTGACGTGCATATTGTGCCCTCTACGGAAGCGCCGACTGGTGTTGGCGAGCCGGGATTGCCGCCCGCGGGGCCAGCGCTCGCAAATGCCATTGCGGTTGAAGGGCCGCGTGTCACCAATTTGCCCATGACGCAGAACGGCATCCGGTTTGCTTGAAGCCGCCTGTCGTCGATCAACATTGATGATGCGGCAATTGGATTCGGCTAGATGTGAAAATACTGCACATACAGGGCGGGAGCAACGCATGCCTCCATTTAGCTTTAACAACCACGAAATTGAAGGAATAACCGAAGCGGAAGGTCGGCGTATGTTGCAACTGCTGAATGAAGCGAATCCCCAAGTGGGCGACATTAGGATTGCCGAAGACTTTGTCGCGTTGATCAATCGATGCATAGACGTTCTCATACATGAAGGGGGGCCTGAGGCGCATGCAGGGCCATGCGCCTTATTAGCCACGCAGTGGCGAGATTCAATTGGCCGCATTCCACGCGATGAAGCTTGAAGTATCAAACATTTAGTACCTTTCTTTTCGAAGGCGATCGGCTTCATTTTTGCACTTGCTTTAAAATCCATTCTTTCGCGCATGATCTGCACCCTCGCAGCCCGATGCGAGGTCGTAAAGCCGATGCCTCGCAATACGCAGGACGATCGTCTTCAGGGTTTGCCGAAACGTCGGGCAGCTTGATGAATTGGCGAAAATGTATAATCCCATATCGCTTTCACCCCTATCCTGCCGCAATCGCGGCGCTATCATCGATCAACGCCATCGGTATTGCTGACAATTGATGGCTACAGAATGCGAAGATCGTTCTTCGAGTGCAAAAAATGAAAGATGCGTCCCCAAGTCTGATATCGACAGCGATTGATCGTCCCATTGCTGTGGTTGCAGTAGTGCTGATGATCATCCTGTTTGGCCTTGTCGCTTTGCAGACAATACCGATTCAGCTGGCTCCAGATGTGAATCGACCGGTCATCACCATCACCACCACTTGGCCGGGTGCCGCACCCGCCGAAGTCGAGCGTGAAATTCTCAATCCGCAGGAAGAGGAACTGTCAGGGCTGGAGAATCTGCGAGACATCACTGGTCGAGCAGAATCGGGTCGAGCTAGAATCACGTTGGAATTCGATGTGGCAACGAATATGGACAAGGCGCTGCTGCTGGTGTCGAATCGACTCGATCGGATATCAAACTATCCAGATGAGGCGCAATCTCCGCAGCTGAACACCGCTGGTAGCGAAGATAACGCGATCGCCTGGTTCACCATTACCCTTGAAGAGGGAAACAATCGACCGATTCACGAATACGGACAGTTTGTCGAAGAGGTGATCAAAGAGCGTATTGAGCGCGTTCAGGGAGTTGCGCAGGTAACGGTATTTGGCGGCAGCGACCCGGAGATGCAGATCATTGTTCAACCGGACAGTCTCGTTCAATTTCAGTTGACCGTCGGCGATGTCATACGTGCGTTGCGTGCTGCCCATGTATCGCTGTCAGCCGGCGATGTGGAAGAGGGCAAGCGCCGATACATCGTTCGTTCAGAGGGTGAATTGCAAAGCGTCGAATCCATCGCCGGCATTGTTGTGCGACCGTCGGCTTCTGGTGCAACCGGTCGTTCCGGCAGCGTGACGATCGGGGATATCGCCGACATTCGCCCATCGTTTAAAGAACCCAGTGCCATCATACGCTTTCTTGGTCAGCCGGCCATTCCATTCAACGCCACCCGACAGACCGGAGCCAACGTGATCGAGACGATGGAAGGAATTAGAGAGGCGGTAGCAGATCTGCAAGCCAATGAGATGGCCGGTTCCGGATTGATCCTGCAGCATGTTTACGACGAGACGGTCTACATCAATTCCTCCATTGAACTGGTGCAGCAGAATATTTGGATCGGCGGCTTGCTGGCGGCCTTGGTCATGTTGCTGTTTCTGCGTTCATTTCGCGCGACATTTACTGTTTCGCTGGCGATTCCTGTATCGATCATTGGCGCGTTTGTCGCGATGGCGTTGCTCGGCCGTTCGATTAATGTGGTTTCTCTTGCCGGACTGGCTTTTGCGGTTGGCATGGTGGTAGATGCGGCGATCGTCATACTGGAGAACATATTTCGGTTGCGGGAAAAGGGCGAGTCCGCCCGCGCTGCGGCGTTGCGCGGGGCGCAGCAGGTTTGGGGAGCGGTGTTTGTATCGTCTTTGACGACCGTTATGGTCTTTATTCCGATACTGGTCTCCGACCTTGAAGTGGGGCAGCTGTTCCGTGACATAGCAGTGGCGATTTCGGTGGCCGTGCTACTTTCTTTGCTTGTATCGATAACCGTCATACCGGCACTATCGCGGGCATTGTTGCGAGATAGCGGTTCTGGCGCAAGCGTGGTTCGAATGCGCTTGCCGGTGATTGATGACGTTGCCGACAGGTTTGTGGAGCTCATTACACGCATGACAAGTCTGCTGACTCGGCACAGGACTATCGCGTTGGCGTGGGTTGGTGCGATCACGCTTGCGGCAGGATTTGTTTTCGTTAGATTCTTGCCCAGTCTGGAATACTTGCCGGAAGGCAACAACAATTTGATATTCGGGTTGATTGTGCCGCCGCCGGGATACAATCTTGAGACGACTACCGATATCGCAGGCAGAATAGAAAATGCCATCCGTCCGCATTGGTCGTCGGAAGCGGGGTCGGAAGCCAGTGCCGACGGTCCGCCGATGATTGAGCGATTCTTTTTTGTCTCGGCGCGTTCACAGATGTTTGTCGGCGCGACATCGTCTGACCCAAGCCGTGTTGCGGAACTTATACCAATTCTGCAAACTCCGGTGTTTAGCGAGCCAGGCACCTTTGGATTCATGAGTCAGCCGTCTATATTTGGGCGCGGACTTGGAGCGGGTCGCAAGATCGATCTTGACGTGTCTGGTGCATCGTTGGAGCAGATACTCGGCGTTGCTACACGCGCGGCGGGCAAGATTCTGCAGGTTATGCCACGCAGTGAGGGGCATCAGTTCCGCCCGAACCCTGGACTTGAACTTGGCGTGCCTGAATTGCGCATCATTCCAGATCGAGAACGGCTAGCAGATAACGGGCTGTCAGCGACAGATCTCAGCGTTGCGGTTGATGTCTTCAATGACGGCCTTCGCATCGATCAAACCATGTATGAAGGGCGTCAGATCGATTTGACTTTGCTCGGGGCGACCAACACCGTACAGGCCACTCAGGAAATCGCAAACTTGCCGGTTGTAACACCGTCAGGAAGAATTGTTCCGGTTGGCTCGATAGCGACCGTCGAAATGACGGCGGGCCCCACTGAGATACGGCATCGTGAGCGAGTGCGGACCATCACTTTGGAAGTTCGTCCGGCCCCGACACTTACGATTGAAGAAGCGATTGACATTATCCGGCAGGATGTGATTGCGCCATTGCAAGAAGAAGGAGTCCCGCAAGATGTTCGATTCTCGCTGTCCGGCACTGCTAATGCGCTTGAAAAGACATGGAATGCGATGGTGATCGACCTGTTCGTAGCGCTCGTCATCGTCTATCTGGTGATGGCGATACTGTTTGAAAGTTTTGTCTATCCGCTGATCATCATGTTGTCGGTACCGGTGGCCGCAGCTGGCGGGGTTGCCGGTCTTGCAGTGCTGAATACCTATGTCTACCAGCCTCTTGACATGCTGACAATGCTTGGCTTCGTGATTCTGATCGGCATTGTTGTCAACAATGCTATTTTGCTTGTGCATCGCTCGTTGCAGAATATGCGAAGCGGTGAGTTTTCTGGTAGCGAGGCGATCATTCAGGCGACTCGAAACCGGATTCGTCCCATCTTCATGTCGACCTTCACCAGTGTTTGCGGGATGCTGCCCTTGGTGCTCTTCCCTGGTGCCGGCTCTGAACTTTATCGCGGCTTAGGCTCGGTGGTTGTCGGAGGATTGTCGATGTCGGCGCTTTTGACGCTGTTCATGGTTCCTCCGCTGACTGCAATATTGGTCATTCCACTTGAGCGGAGACGGAAGCGAAAAAAGGCGGTTTCAACCTCTGATGCTTTGACCAACCCTGCATCTTGATGAGCGAGCGGCTGACTAAATTGGCAAAACGATAGAAAAACTTTTCAGCACTATCGCCAAGCGCAATTCAGGATATCGGGAGGCTATTATTTGAGCCAGTTGCGGGAGGAAACGAAGGTTCGGTCGGCTGTCGCGGTTGTTCAGGAATAATGATCTCACCGCTCTCTTCAGTTTCTCCTTGCCACTGCTGCATCAAGGTGTCGCGTTGCATCCAAGTCGCAACCCCAGCGGCCAGAATCATTATGATCAAAAGCGCGATAGTGCTACGAATGAAAACCGATCGATAATTGATAGGTTCGCGAGTTGATCGCGATTGCATGGATGATTGCAGAACGTATGGCGGCATCTGCGAGAAAGGCACCATTCCAAGATCCGGATCGTTCTCGATTAATTCGTCGGCATTTAGCTTCAGGTGTTTGGCATATGCTCGAACATAGCCTGTTGCATAGGTTTTTCCGGGCAATTCATGAAAATCATTATTCTCGATCGCCGTTATGCCTTCGACGGTAATTTTGAGAGTTTCGGATACTTCCTCGACTGTGATTCCGAGCTCTTTGCGCACAGTAGCAAGGCGCTCGCCAGTGCTGATGCGCGCAGCAATCGTCGGGACTTCCTCATTGGAAGCAGAAATCGGCCAAGAAAATAGGTGTTTAGCGGATTTTTCCAAGTTGCTTGCTCGTATCGGCAACCCGCATCAGATGCATCGTGCAACACGAGCGCACCTTAATAGACAGTGTGTGTGCAACACATTTTCAGTGAATTAATTGTAGCGGTACTTTGACTGTTTTGTCAACCAAATGTACTGGTTCAATACATATGAGACTTTTCAGGCGGCAAGCGCCCTTTGTCCGAAGTTTTCATTATACGCCTGCATGGGCACCGTTTGTCCGAGCGCCTGATGCGGGCGATAGGCGTTGCAGAAGCGCTCGAATTCGGCCAGCTCGACGTTCAGGGCGCCCACGCTCAGCTCGCCGTCGTAGAACTGGTGGAACTCGTAGTGGCCTGTGGCGGTGGCATGTTTCACGCAGCCGTTGCAATCCGACTTTATCGATGATCTGTAGCGAAATTTTGCCGCAAATCGAGGCGATAGGATTTCTGATGCGGATATTTGATTTGCATGACGCTTTCTCCCGCTTTTCGATGGCAAGATTTTTGCTAAGCGACATGCCGTCTGAAAATTTTCGCCCGTCTGTCTATTCCTTCCGGATTGCGTCCTGTGAGAAGAGGCGGGTGCGCTGTTTATGGCAATCGATAGCTGCCTTTGCTGGCTAACCGACGATGTAGACACCAGTTCCGACAGCAATCAAGGCATTTTGGTCGTTATGCAGTTCCATTCGAGTCACTGACAATTTGTTGCCTGTCCGCAATACGAGCGCACTAGCAATGAATTGATTTCCCAGACCGGGGCGCAGGTAATCGACTCGAATATCAATCGTGCTCATTCGCGAAAATTGCTCAATCATTTCATTTCGTGTTTTCAGACTTTTGAGCTGAATGCTGTCTACAAGCGCAACTGCGCCGCCGGCGATGTCAAGAAGACTAGAAATTACGCCGCCGTGCAGGTTTCCTCGCATGAAGTTGCCGACAAATTTGTCTTTTTTTTCGATGATGATCTTTGGAGCTTGAGCCTCGATGCCGACAACTTTCAGGCCAAGCAGTTCGTGGAACGGAATATTCCGTTCGTATATTTGGCGAATAAATTCCCATGGATCGGTGTTCATGCTAAATTGTCCTGGCACTAGAATTCATGCAATTAAGTTTTTTGGGATTTAAGAGGCCCGGGCGCTTCTTGGCGAATGGGAAGTGCGATGCTTATGTGTTAAAACTTCACTCTTAGAAAGCGCAAGAATGCTGTTAGTCAGGATTATATACGGGAGCTTGAATCTGGCCGCCCGACCATGACTGATCTTGAATTTCGCAATAGATGCCAAAACCCGACCGATGCCGTTTGCCGAAGGAGATGAAAATGCAACATATCCGGCTTATGTCGAATTTCAACGCTTGGGCAAACAAGTTGATCTATGCGGTTTGCTCGCAATTGAGCGATCAAGAATACCGGATCGACCGTAAAGCCTTTTTGGGATCGATCCGCCACATGCTCAATCATCTCATCCTTGTTGATCGCATTTGGATCTGTCGATTCCTTGGTTACGAGGATTCTGAAATTCACTCGCTTGATCAGATCTTGTTTGACGACTTTGAGGAATTGCAGCAAGCCAGAATTGATGAGGACCAAAGATTGATCGACTTGATTGACTCGATCGATCAGTCTCAACTCGACCAGATTCTCCAATATAAACCGATGTGCGGTGAAAACACGAATTACGCTTTCGAGCAAATCCTTCTTACCGTATTCAATCATCAGACTCATCATCGCGGTCAAGTCCACGCGATGCTTACGCAATGCGGTCGAAAAGTTCCTGGCATGGATCTGATAGACTACCTGGCGGAACTGACACCCGGTTGATTTGCAGGGGATTATGCCGATGCAAAAATATTGCGCTTCGCTACCAATGCATCCAGCTGGCTCGCAGATTTTTGTGCTGCGCTATTTACAACACGCTCGCGCCGTAGTATTCTCATATCTGGTATTTGGTATACCAGATACCTTCTAAATAACTATTTTTAGCAATTGAGGAGAAAGTGATGTCAAAAATAAATTCAAAAGCCAAGATGACGGCCGCATTTGCCGCTGTCGCTATGGCCACGACTGTGGGATTGCAGTCACCCGCCATGGCGGACTGGTCTCCGAAAAAACCTATCGAGCTGATCATCATGGCAGGTGCCGGGGGCGGTGCTGACCAGATCGCGCGGTTGTTGCAAGGTTTGGCAGAGCAAAAGGACTTGTCTCCGCGACCAATCATACCGATCAACAAGCCGGGCGGTTCCGGAGCGGAAGCATTGCGCTATATTCAGGATAAAGAGGGCGACGATCATACTATTTTGGTGACCTTGAACAGCTTCTACACCACGCCGGTTATTCAGCAAGGCATTGGCGTAGACGTGTCGAACTTCACGCCGATCGGCCGTATGGCAATCGATAACTTTGTGCTGTGGGTGAACTCTTCGCGTGACGATATTACTGACCTCGATAGCTATGTAGGCGCTGTGAAGTCCGCAGGCAAGAACTGGAAGGTTGGTGGAACCGGCACGGGTCAAGAGGATTCCATTCTGACTGCGATGATGGAGAACGAGTTCGACTATGAAGTGACCTATATCCCATTTCCTGGCGGCGGCACCGTTGCCAAGAATCTGGTGGGCAATCATATCGACTCGACTGTGAACAATCCGGCAGAGCAAAACGAGTTCTACCGCGCAGGCGAGACTAAACCGATCGTGCAGTTTACTGCCGAGCGGCTGGCTGCGTATCCTGACGTGCCAACCGCCAAGGAACTTGGCATCGATATGCAATACTATATGCAGCGCTCGATCAACGGGCCTCCGGGAATGTCCCCAGAAGCGCAGCAGTGGTACATTGATCTGTTCAAGACTTTGTTTGACTCTGCTGAATGGCAGCAATTCTGCACCGACGATGGCCTTGCATGCGATCAGTGGCTAGCAGGCGACGACCTTGGAATGTATCACCAAGAGCAGATCGCTTTGCATAAGGATTTGATCGAATCGGTCGGCGCTTCCGCTATCACAGGCGAATAAGCCAATTATCCATCGTTTGTTCCCGATTGGATTCTGCCGAAGCGGAGTAGCGTTTGCGCTGCTCCGCTTCGGTGCAGATCTCAATTTTTCGCTCCGCATTTTTCAGAGAAGCTCGGAGAACACGCAAACTTTGATCGCTCGGCCGTCGATTTCAGCAATGGCGGACGAAGCATGCAGGAGATAGCCATGACAGTTCGGACTGCAGAACTCGTATTCGCCATACTGCTCGCGTTGTGCTCAATTGGTCTGATGATCAAAAGTGCCGAGCTCAGAATCGATTGGGTGCCCGGCCGCGGCCCGGGATCAGGAGCTTGGCCGTTCTGGCTGTCAGCAGGCATGCTGCTCGCATGCATTGCCACGATCTATAGATGGTTCCGGAAGATTACGCCGGAATCGAACAACCTTGAACCCTACATGACGCGCGAGACCGCTTTTCTGGTGGGAATTTCAGCTGGCTCTATCGTCTTTCTGCTAGTGGTGACTCATCTGCTCGGAATCTATGTCGCGCTGTTTCTCTTTTTGCTGTTCTACCTTAAGTTTATCGGTCATCACTCATGGCTGACAACATTTGCGCTCACACTCATTGTGCCAATATCCATTTTCTGCCTTTTTGAATGGGCGTTGAAGATACCTCTGCCAAAGTCGGTTACCGAACCGATGTTCTATCCGATCTACGATTTGATGTATTCGTAATGCGGCAACAGATGAAACTTTCGCTGAAATACGAAAACGCAATATAGCCATGGAAACGATTCTGGTACACCTTGCTGGTGGGCTTGCGCAGGCGGTTGAGCCGCTTAATCTGACCATGATCATTGTCGGATGCACATTAGGTCTGCTCATTGGCGCTATGCCCGGCCTCGGCTCAGTCAATGGCGTTGCCATTCTTTTGCCGATCACTTTTCTGGTGCCGCCAACCTCGGCCATCATCTTTCTTGCCGCAATCTACTATGGCGCGATGTATGGAGGTGCGATCAGCTCGATAACGCTTGGCATTCCAGGCGCTTCGACTGCAGTGGCGACGGTATTTGATGGCAGGCCACTTGCCCAGGCGGGCCATGCAGATCGCGCGCTTACCGCTGCGGCACTGGCTTCATTCATTGGCGGAACCATTTCAGTCGTGCTGTTTACTGCGTTCGCGCCGCCGCTTGCTTCATTTGCGCTGAAGTTCGGACCGCCAGAAGAGTTCGCTCTGATGGTGATGGCCTTTGCCACATTTATTGGTCTTGGTGGCGATGATATTCCAAAGACCGTGTTTTCGATTTTGATCGGACTTGTTCTGGCTGCTGTCGGACTTGACATTATTTCGGGGCAGCCGCGTCTTATTTTCGGAGATATTGACGGGTTTCTTCATGGCATCAATTTTTTAGTGCTCGCCATCGGCATCTACGGCATCGGTGAGATGCTTTGGACTTTGGAGACCACCAAGGGCAAAGTGATGGTGCACAAGGTCTTGATCTCATGGAGCCGGATGAAGCATAACTTCAAGGATCTATCGTACTATATCAAGACCACCACCTTAGGTTCGATGCTCGGCTATTTCGTCGGAACGCTTCCTGCGGCCGGCGCGACTCCAGCCTCGCTGATGTCATACGGTCTGGCAAAGACCTTCAGCAAGGATCCTGACAGTTTCGGCAAGGGCAATGTGTCGGGTGTTGCGGCGCCCGAAGCGGCAAACAATGCCGCTTCTACTGGCTCGATGCTGCCGATGATCACGCTGGGCATTCCTGGCTCGCCTACGACCGCCATCTTGCTCGGCGGCATGATTATCTGGGGGTTGAGGCCGGGGCCGCTTTTGTTTACGGAAAATCCTGAATTTGTCTGGGGTCTAATCGGGTCGCTGTATATTGCAAACTTTGCCACTTTGTTGATCAACTTGGCATTTATTCCGTTATTCGTCAAGATCCTTACACTGCCATTCAGCATCTTGGCTCCGGTCATCTACATTTTGTGCGTGGTCGGAGGCTATGCGCCGACACAGACAATGCATGACGTATGGCTTATGCTGCTATTCGGCGTGGCCGGCTATTTGCTGAGGAAGCTCAACTACCCGGTCGCGCCGGCGGTGTTGGCGATTGTGCTTGGTCCGCTAGCTGAACGGTCCATGAGGCAGTCGCTGCTAGCCTCTCAGGGCGATGTCAGCATTTTTATCACGCGACCGATATCGGGCATTTGCATTGCAATTGCGCTGGCGCTGATCTGCTACCCGCTGTATCAAAAGTTTGCTCGTCGAAAGCGCGAAAATCTCGGCATGGACGCCGGACAGGGGTAGGCCGCTGAGGCCTATTGCTGTCATCGACAGTCAAAATGCGTCTGAATTAATCGTGTGAGAGCCGCAGGCCACGACCCATGAATACCGCAGCATTTGAACTTCTGGACCCTATTCCAGAAGCGCTGACCTTGAAAGTGTCGGTGTATAAGGCGATACGCGAAGCGATTGGCAACATGGATATCTACTCCAGCCGCCAGCCGCTGAAGCTGGATGAGCGAATGCTGGCGAAGACGCTTGGCGTCAGCAGAACCCCGGTGCGCGAAGCCATATCGCTGCTCGAACAAGAAGGTCTAGTCAAAACGCATTCGCGACATGGAACTTTTGTGGTTAGAAAGAATAAATCGGAGATACTCGAAATCGTATATGTCTGGGCAGGGCTTGAAAGCGTAGCGGCACGCCTTGCGACTAAGAATGCCAGCGATGACGAAATCGAGTCGCTGCGCCGGATGTTTGTTACCTTCGAAGGCCGCAATGTGGCACAAGCCAAGATTGACGAATATTCCAAGACCAATATTGAATTTCACAAGCGACTGATCGAGCTCAGTCGCAGCGAACTGCTGAATGAGCTTACCGACCGGCTGTTCATGCATATGCGAGCTATTAGAAGAACCACGATCGGCGAGCGGGACCGGGCGGTCAAATCGGTGATCGACCATATGCGGATCATCCATGCACTGGAAGTGCGCGATGCCTGCTTGGCGGAGCGGCTGGTACGCGAGCATGCGATGAATTTAGCCATGCACATCGAAATGCATGTGGACTACCTGGATTGAACAATATTGACCAATTATAGTGATAGAGGATAACGATTAAATGAACGACATAAGCAAAGACACCGCAACCGATACATTGGTCCAAAAGGATAAAAGCGGCAAAGTCATTTCAGGGGGTCATCTAGTCGCCAAGGCGCTCGCTAGCGAGGGCGTGGACACCATCTTCACGCTATGCGGCGGGCACATCATCGACATTTATGATGGATGCATCGACGAAGGAATCCGCATCGTGGACGTACGGCATGAGCAGACTGCTGCTCATGCCGCCGACGGCTATGCCCGCCAGACCGGCAAGCTCGGTTGCGTTGTCACGACTGCAGGCCCCGGCTGCACCAATGCGGTAACCGGTGTTGCTACAGCCTTTCGGTCCGAAAGTCCGATTTTGCATATTGGAGGTCAAAGCTCTTTGACGCAGCATAGGATGGGGTCTTTGCAAGATTTGCCGCACGTCGACATGATGACTCCGATCACGAAGTTTGCGTCGGGCGTGTTCTCGACCGAACGGGTGGCCGATATGGTCTGCATGGCTGTGCGCGAATGCTTCAACGGAGCATATGGACCTTCCTATCTCGAAATCCCGCGCGACATTCTTGATGCTGAGATTCCAATCGACAAGGCTGTCATTCCCAAGCCTGGCCACTATCGGGCATCGGTCAAGTCGATTGGCGACCCTGACGACATTGAGCGGCTTGCAGAAATTTTGATTGGCTCCAAGCGCCCCGCAGTGCTTTTCGGCCAGCAAGTATGGGCTTCGCAAGGGCATGAGCAGGCGATCGAATTCGTTCGCGCACTTGATATTCCCGCCTACATGAATGGAGCTAGTCGCGGGATGCTCCCGGAAAGCGACCCGCACCATTTCGATCGTACTCGCCGAGACGCTTTTTCTAATGCTGATGTCATTCTCATAGTCGGTACGCCGTTCGATTTTCGCATGGGGTACGGAAAGCGCATTTCAAGCGAACTGACGCTTGTACAAATTGACCAAAGCTATGCCACGGTTGGCAAGAACCGCGATATTGATTTGGGCATTGCCGGTGACCCGGGTGGAATCTTGGCCGCTGTTGCGCAATCGGCCAGTGGTCGGATAAGTCAGCAGGCGAAGCAAGAGCGTCAAGCATGGATGAAGCAACTGCGCGAGATCGAAGGCAAAAAGCTGGAAAAGCTGATGCCGATGTTCACCACGGATCAAAATCCCATTCATCCGTATCGTCTGGCCTATGAAATCAACCAGTTTCTTGGCGATGACACCATATACATCGGTGATGGTGGCGATATCGTGACTATTTCAGCGCAAGCCGTGCGGCCACGCAACCCAGGCCAATGGATGGACCCGGGAGCGCTTGGTTCGCTTGGTGTCGGAACCGGCTTTGCAATGGCCGCGAAACTAGCGCACCCGAACAAAGAGGTTGTGTGTCTGTATGGAGATGGATCTTTCGGCATGACTGCGTTCGATATGGAGACATCGCAGCGCTTTGGCGCTCCTTATCTTGCCGTTGTCGGTAACAACTCTGCTATGAACCAGATCCGCTATGGGCAGATTACCAAGTATGGCATGGAACGCGGCGATGTGGGCAACAAGCTTGGAGATGTGCCGTTTAGCAAGTTTGCGGAAATGATCGGGGGGTATGGCGAAGAGGTCCATCAGGCAAGCGAGATACAGCCGGCGTTGCAACGTGCTAGGGAAACGATTGCGCGGACCGGCAAGTGCGCGGTCATCAATGTCTGGGTCGACCCGAACGAATATGCTCCGGGCACCAAGGCTCAAACCATGTACAAGTAATGTCAACTTATTAGCGTGTCGGAGTACGTGCCCATGAAGGCTCTTGATGGAGTAAAGATCCTAGATTTCACCCATGTCCAGTCAGGTCCGACCTGTACTCAGCTTCTGGCCTGGTTTGGTGCGGATGTCATTAAGGTCGAGCGTCCCGGAGTCGGTGATGCAACGCGCAAGCAGCTGGTTGACATTCCCGATGCGGATTCGCTCTACTTCACCATGCTCAATCATAACAAGCGCTCATTGACCTTGAATACCAAGACTGAGCAAGGCAAGGAGGCATTGGAGCGACTGATCAAAGAGTGCGATGTGCTGGTTGAAAACTTCGCGCCCGGCGCTCTTGATCGAATGGGCTTCGGATGGGACCGGGTGCAGAAAATAAATCCGAGGATGATCATGGCTTCGGTCAAGGGTTTTGGTCCCGGACCGTACGAGAATTGCAAAGTCTATGAAAATGTCGCGCAATGTGCCGGTGGTAGTGCTTCTACGACCGGATTTCGCGAGGGTCCGCCGCTGGTAACCGCGGCGCAAGTTGGCGACTCTGGCACTGGGCTTCATCTGGCATTGGGAATTGTCACGGCGCTCTATCATCGGGAAAAATCAGGCAAAGGCCAGCGTGTCATGGCGGCAATGCAGGATGGGGTGCTCAACCTTTGCAGAGTCAAGTTGCGTGACCAGCAGCGACTTGCGGCAGGTCCGTTGAAGGAGTATTCGCAATATGGCGAAGGCGTTCCGTTTGGCGGGGCGACCCCGCGAGCAGGGAACGACTCAGGCGGAGGACAGCCTGGCCGCATACTGAAGTGCAAGGGTTGGGAGAACGACCCCGATGCATATACCTACTTCATTACGCAAGCGGCGGTCTGGCAGCAGATTTGCGATGTAATCAGCAAGCCCGAGTGGAAAGAAGATCCCGATTATGCGACACCAGATGCTCGCTTGCCCAGACTCAATGAGGTATTCGGGGCAATCGAACGGTGGACGATGACTAAGACAAAGTTTGAAGTCATGGATATCTGCAACCCGCTGAATATTCCGGTTGGTCCAATACTATCGATGAGGGAATTGGCGGAGGAGCCGTCGTTGCGACGTACTGGCACTGTGGTTGAGGTGGATCACCCCGAGCGCGGCAAGTATCTGACGGTGGGCTGCCCGGTCAAGTTGTCTGATTCGCCTGCCGAGGTGACACGCTCGCCGTTGCTTGGCGAGCATAGCGATGAAGTGCTGATGGAGCTGGGCTACTCTGAATCGGATATTCGCAGGATGCGTGAAACTGGCGTCATCTGATGATTGCAGGGTAGCGCGATTAGCCGCGAGCTCTATCACGCAGCGTTTGAACTTTAGCTCGCAAGGAGATTGGATAAATGAGAATTGTTGTTCACGGACAGCAGGCATTCGGGCGCGCGGTGCTTGAAAAGTTGCTCGATCGAGGGGAAGATGTCGTGGCAGTTTGCACGGCGCCGGACAAGGAAGGCCGTCCGGTAGACACGCTGAAAGAACTGGCGCTAGAAAAAGGGCTTGAAGTGCATCAGCCATCTTCGTGGAAGGCCGACGAGGCGGTAGAGCTGATGAAGTCGTTTAATGCAGACCTATGCATGATGGCGTATGTGCTGCTTTTTGTCCCTTCAGCGGTGCTTAATGTTCCGAAACATGGCTCGTTTCAATATCATCCATCGTTGCTTCCCATGCATCGGGGGCCATCATCGATAAATTGGCCTATCGCGATGGGTGCGACCCAAACCGGACTGTCCATCTTTTGGCCTGACGATGGTTTGGATGAAGGCCCGATACTCATGCAAAAGACATGCGAAATCGGACCCGACGAGACGCTAGGCGATATCTACTTCAAAAAACTCTTCCCGATGGGGGTCGAAGCGATGATTGAATCGCTCGATTTGGTACGAGCGGGCATGGCGCCGCGAATTGAGCAAAATCTTTCAGATGGCTCGTACGAGTCATGGTTTGGCAAGGAAGAAGCTCAGATTGATTGGACTGCGCCGATTGCCAATGTCTACAACATGATTCGTGCGGCGAATCCCCAGCCTGGCGCATGGACCACGCGAAATGGTTCGGAGGTCAAAATTTACAACTGCTCCAAGCAAGATGGTGCGGGCAATCCTGGTGAAGTGATCGGGCTGGATGACAGCAGCTTTGAAGTGGCTGCCGTCGGCGGTTCCATTCGGATACATAAGGTTCGCGCCTCCGCTGGCAAGGTTTCAGCAGGAGAGTATGCGTCGGAATCTGCACTGAGCATTGGCGAAGTTCTAGGCCGGTAGAATCCGGCCAAGAACTCCAACCTCATCTAGTTGTTGCCACGAGCCGCGGATTGCGCCGATCTTACGCGGCCTCACTGTGCGAGACGGCTATCGCTTTAACAGGCAGCGATACAGTTCACCCAAGCGCAGGTCGAAGGCGGGTTGACCATGCAATACTTTCAGACACAGGGCAACGGCGATTCTGCAGATCATTATTCGCCTGCGCTTTGGGATAATGTTGCTAATCGTGTTCTGAATGAATTCAGAGATTTCTACCGCCAATTTCAAAAAATACCTAAACTATCGAACTAGCTTTCGAAAGACGGGACCACACCCGCTCACTACGTCTGAGTAGCCGGCGATTGCGGCTTTGCAGCATCAGCATTCGCGATTTCAGCCCCTATCTTGCGCAGGAGTTTCCAGATCTTGCGGCCGCCGAACCGTTATGGAAAAAGTCGAGAATCGATACCTTGAAATGGTGGAAGGCGATTACACTGCTGACTTTTCGTTTGCCTATCTGCACTCGATTCGCCGCACAATCTATCGGGGCGAATGGCGCATCGAAGACTATGCCAGCTACCGTAACAAGTATCAGACTGATGAGGTGATGGACGATCAGATCGTTCGCTACGCGATTGAAGGCGAGCTGACGGCCGAGACAGTCAAGAAAATTTTGGCAATGGAAGTTTTTCGAGCGTCTTTCGAGGATATTGATCGGGATGCCGATCGAATCGTAAAGCATGCATATCGAAACCTTGATCTCGAATCTCGTCTCGCGAATTCACCAATGACCATCGAAATGTTTCTGGCTGGTTTCTACCGCAATCTAGGCGCCTATCTCGTTGGACGAGTTACTTTCGACAACAAGCGCTATCGCCCATTCATTATCGCTTTGCTAAATGGCGACCATGGCAGCTATGTGGATGCATTGATAAACCTATGCGCATAACATGTTCAGTTCGACGTTAGGCCAATTTCAATGTGACCAATTTCTACTCTCACGAATTGTGCCGGTTTTTACGCAGCATCATGCCGAAACGTTCGCTGGGCCCGCACTATTCGACGATCGGGTGCAACCATTTGGGAAAAGTGGCAGTGATGGCTGAATTGCAAGGTGAATTTGCATCCCATCGCGAACCGATGAATGTAGCCCCCGGAAAGCCGGGAACGGTGGCCATTGCATTTTGCATGCCTCAGTCGGCATATGTTCTCAAGGTTATTCGCGATATGCCGGCAGGCGACTACAAGTGGGGCAAGTTTGAAGGCACGGCATCGGTGCTTCGAAAATATAACAGGGTGCACGAAATCAACCGCATGGACAGCATGCTGGATACGATGATTTTCTATAATCTTCTACTGAAGATTTCATGGTTCGCGCCTGAGTTGCTGAGTCTGCTTCTTGCTGACGCAAGCGAGAGCGTGGTGCTTGATGATGAAGCGCTGGTGTTCAAATATCTGGTTGTGCAGCGCAAGTTAACCCCATTGCCGATCTATCTTGAGAACGCAGCACCTCATCAAGCTGCCATAGCAATGAGCAATCTGGGATATTGCATCAAGAATATGCTGCAGGCAACATTTTCAATCGCGATCTTGATGCGCGCAATTATGGCGTATCTTCCTATTTGAAGGTCTATCTGTACGACTATGATGCGCTGGAAGATCTCACCAATGTCAGGATACGCACCAACTCCGACCGGGTTGACGGAGAGGAGGATGTGCCGGAGTGGTATTTCGAAGACGGCGTAGCATTCTTGCCGGAAGAGCTTGTTGTCGGCTTATGTTTGCCGCATCGGGATTTGCGTCGCCGATTTTCGGCCGAGCATGCTTCGTTGCTCGAGATGAGCTACTGGAAATCGGTGCAAGAAGACTTGCTGGTCGGCAAAGTGCCGCCGGTGAGCGTCTATCCGGATTCGGAGCGGTTGACGGATACGGACGCTTGACGGCCTCCTGGCTAGACCGGCAGCGTGAAAATCCACCGGTCGATAGCCCAGATCGTCGCATAGTAGACGGCCAGCAGTTGGGCGAGCATAACGGCTGTTCCGCTCCAGCGGACCAGCGTTGCGCTTTGGGAGGTGAATTCGCCATTGCGGTGCATTGCGACCCATTGAGCTAGCCGTTGATGCATCCAAGCCGGTGCGCCGCCGATGACGATGCCGCAAAATAGCAGGCCGCAAAGCACAAAGAGCAGTCCTTTCCACTGAAAAAGATGTTTCCAGGCATCGTTTTGCCAGACAATGAAAAACGTCACGCCAATAAATGCCATGGCTGCGAAGTTGAGCGTGGCTCGTTTTGCTACGGAATAAACCAGATTTTTCGGCAGTGAGCGCATTATCTCCTTAAAATCGCGTTAGGGAGGCTGAAAAAGGGAAGAAAATCTTGCATGCAATAATCGGTGTTTTACATGAAACAACCTTTCACGTGTTGGGTGAATCGGATTGAGGCAAGGCTTTACGGCTATCCTAATCACACACAATGTCCGGGGTCAAATACATGCGGGCGCACGAAAATTTTTCAGGCAGCATAGTGCTTCACACAAATCCATCAGCCGAAAGGCGGGAGAAAGCACCATGCAAGCCGAATATCCGCACCGCAGATTTTATCGCCTCGACGCGATCCGCGACGAACTTTCGCCGCAGGCCGCCTAGTGCTTCGACAGTCTCGCGCTGTTCGACCGCCACGCCAAGCGCTGGCGCTACGGCGACCGCAGGCGAAAGCTGGGCTAGATGGTCCAAATCGATCACCTGAGCGTCTCTATCGAAGCCGGCTTCGCGGTCAAGGAGTCCGAGGCCGTCTGCCCGGTCTCTAAACTTTGCTGTATGCGCGCCTGCTCGCGCGCCACCGCCGCTTGCACCTCGAAGTTCCTGGACCATCTCATCCGCCAGGCGCCGTTCAATATCGAGTCGGTGCAGGTCGACGGCGGCAGCGAGTCCGCGGCCGAGTTCGAGACCGCCTGCCAGCGGCGCGGCATCGCCCTGTTCGCGCTGCCGCCCAAAAGCCCCAATTGCAGCGGCTGCGTCGAGCGCGCCAACGCGGCCGGCCGCTACGAGTTCCACCAGTTCTACGACGGCGAGCTGAGCGTCGGCGCCCTGAACGTCGAGCTGGCCGAATTCGAGCGCCTCTGCAACGCCTATCGCCCGCACCAGGCACTCGGGCAAGCGGCGCCCATGAGGCGTATAATGAAAACTTCGACCAAGGCGCGCTTGCCGCCTGAACAGTCTCATATGCATTGAACCAGTACACATAAATTTCAAAAATTCAAGCGGTTGATGTATCATGATGCCTGCAATCTAGTTGGCAATCGCTGTCGCGAATAAGGAGTGTATCAGCATCATGACAGAAAAAATGCAGCGAAAAGGAAAGAGCCGGCTTAGCTTTCCGCCCCCCCCCTCCTTCAACTAAGGCCGCATAGATTCCGGCCGTCCCGGTCTGGCCGGGCGCTGGTCCCGGCAATCGCCATGCTGGCGCTTTGCGCCTCCCCCGCGCAGGCCGCGAACGAATGCGGCGAACTCGACCCTGACAACTCCCGGTCCATCGTTTGCGCGGCCGGCGATTCGGCCGGCGACTACGACGCATCCGAAGGCAACATCTTCTACGAGATTTCGGACCGGGATGCCGACTACCGGTTCGAGGTCCGCGAAGGGGTGGTCATCACGGGGGTGCGCAGCAACAAGTCGCAGGCGCTCGAGGAGGACAACGTCGGCGGCGAGCCCCAGGACGACCACGGCCGGCGGAACTACAGGCCAGGTGGTGTCCTGGGCGATCCCAAGAATCCCGTGGAGGGGGATCCGCCGCACGCCTTGTACGGCGGCATCTTCATCGACACGGACGAGGAGTTCGACGGCGACATCGCGCTGGAGTCGCGGGCCGACATCACGGTGATGAACGAGCCCTTCTCCACCGACGACCCGAACCTGAGAGGACAAAGGCGCGAGGGCTTGCACGCTGTCTCCGTCGCCCGCGGCATCAGCGTCGCGCACTACGGCAGGTCGGGCGACCTCGACTTGAGGGTCGGGGGCTCGATCCGCAGTCCCGGGACCGGCGTGTACGCCGAGATCGACAGCTTGCACCCCGACAAGGAGGGCAGCATGTTCAGGGACATCGACTTCGTCGGCGACATCGCCATCGATCTGCTGCCCGGCTTGAAAATCCTGACCGACGGCGAGGACGGTCATGGCGTGAGCGCGCAAAACTTCGGCAGCGGCGATATCACCATCACCGCGAGGAGGGCGAGGCGCTCCGGCGGGCCCGACATCCGGACCATGGGCCATGACGCCAGCGGGTTTCAGGTCAGACTGGGCAACCGGCATGACGTTTTCGAAAATGTCGAGGACCGCAATATAAACATCGATCTTGAGAATTTCCATATCAAAACCGAAGGCGGCTTCGGCACCGATAGCGGCCGGGATTTCGGGGCTCCCAGAGATTACTCGTTCGAAGGATCCAGGGGCTTGAAGGTTTACCACTTTACGAAAGGCGCGATGAACATCGCCCTGGCCGGCAGCAAGGTGGAGACCGAAGGCGTGCGCGGCCAGGGCATCTACGCGGTGTATTTTGCCGACGGCAGGCGAATGAATCAGGATGGCATGCTGCAGAATCACGGTCCCTTGCCTAAGAATACTAACGGCGGCGGGGCTATCAATATCGATCTCGCGGACACGCAGATCATGACCAGGGGAAACTATGCGGACGCGGTCTTCGGCTATCACGGGTCGGAAGGCGATATCGACATCGATGTCGCTCGCGGCAGCGAAGTCACGACGGAGGGCGCGAACGCGCATGCCGTCGCCGGCCTGCATCACGGCACGGGCGATGTGATTGTCGATGTTCGCAGCAGCCGCATCGCCACGAAGGGCGCGGGGTCGGACGGCATCCGCGGCGGGCACCGCGGCGCGGGGGCCGTCATGATCACGGCCCGGAACGCGGACATCAGGACGGAGGGCGATAAGGCGGACGGCATCTTCGCCTTCCATTTGGGGGCGGGCGGCACAGTCGATCTGACGAAATATGATCAGGCGGCGCCGGTATCGGCGGCGCGCGGCACCGGCCCTCGGGAACTTTTCGATGCGGCGCCGGCAGCGGATTTCGATTCGAGCGCAGGACCGCCCCGGATCCGTATCGAGGTCGATGGCGGAGAGATCGTCGCGGCCTGCGCCGGCGAGGACGCGGAGGACCCCGCCGACTGCCGGGGCCGGGGCATCGTCGCCGAGTTCGGCCCTGCCGCGCAAGACGGCGAGGCCCGGGTCGACATCGCCCGGGCGGTGGTCAGGGGCAGGCGCGCGGTCGAGTTCAAGGGCGGCCGGGGCGTGCTCAATCTCGCCGACAGCCGTTTGGTCGGCAATGTGCTGTTTGCCGATGGCGACTACGACGACGTGCTGAGCATCACGCAAAGGTCCGGTTCCGGGCGGATTGGCGGAAGCGTCAATTTCCTTGGCGGCGACAACGACAAGCTGACGCTCGACATTGCCGACGGCCAGCACTTTGTTTTCGACGGGCCGGTTGTCGGGCTGGAGTCCTTCAGCAAAACGGGCGGCGGCTGGGTGCGCCTCGCCGACAATGCCGACTTCGCAAACAGCAGCCTGATGGTGGATGACGGGTATCTGGTCGTTGCCGGGCTGCTGAATGCCGGCTCGGGCGAGCTGACCGTAAAAAACGCCGGCCGGCTGGTGTTCGAGGCGGGCCTTGACGGCTCGCCCGGCACCATCAGGCATGGGCAGATCATTGCCGGCAGGCTGCGCTTTGAGGGCGTTCAAGGCGATGGCGGGCCGTTCGTGCTTTTTCAGCTGGACGAAGATTTGAGCGAAAAGCAGGTCGCTGAGGCGCGGCGGCTTCTGGCGGCATCGAACGGCTTGAATCTGCTCTATCCCGTCGAGTCGGTCACCGACGGGGCTGAGTCTGAGCTGGACGACCTGGAGATTCGGTCGCGGTCGGATGGCGGCGGCGAGTCGAAGGTCGGCATGATAGCGATCGATGATGACGGCATAGGCAAAGCCACGTTTGATCAGGAGGCGAAAGACAGGATTGGCCGGCTGGATTTGCCGGGGACGTTCGTTGCCGGCGGGGGCGGGGGCACCGGCGGTTCCGGCGGGGGCGGTTCCGGCGGCGGGGGCGGCATTCTCGGCCTCGGCCTGCTGGCGGTGCTGCTGGGCGCTTTCCTTGGCGGCGGCGAGGAGGCGGATGCGGGCTTTGCCGAATACGGCCTGGGCTTTGCGCGGCCGGCCCATGTCGCCGCGGCCGACGAGCGCGGCGTGCTGACCTTGCGCGAAGCGGGCGGGCGGCCCTACCGGCTGTGGGTGCGCACCGGCGCGGGCGCCCAGGCGCTGCCGATGGCCGGAGTCCCGGGCCTTGGCGCGGACGGCCTGGAGATCGGCTTCAGCCTGCGCGGCGGGGACGGCTTCCGTCTGAGCGCCTCGGCGGTGCCCGAGGCGGCGGCGCGGGCGGACGCGCTGAGGCTGTCCGCCGAGGGCTCGGCGCTGGCGCTTAGCGGCGGCTGGAGCGACGGGCGGCGCTTTGCGGGGCTGCGCCTGTCGCAGGGCGCCTTCGAGGCGGCCTCGGTGGTGGCCAATCCGGCGGCCGGCGGGGCGCTGCTGAGCCGGGCCCGGCTCGATGGCCGGCAGGCGCAGCTGCGGGCGGGCCTGCACCTCGATTCGGAACGCTGGCGGTGGACCCCGTCGGTCGCATTTCGCGCGGGCTCCTTCAGGCAGGGCGCGCACACGGCGCAAGGCGCGGCCCTCAGGGCGGAGGTCCCCGCGTTCGAGCAGGACTACGACAGCTTACAGCTGGGACTGAGGATGGCCGCGAAGGGGTGGCTGGACCTCGCCGGCGGCAAGTGGCGGCCGCAGCTGAAGCTCGGCACGGTGCGCACCTCGGCGGGCGGCGCCCGGTCGGCGGGGCTGGCCCAGTCCGACCGGCTCGGGGTGCTGAGCTTCACCACGCGGGCCGGCATCCGGGCCCTGCCGGAGACGGTCCATTCGCTGAGCTTCGGCGCGCAGGTGAAGGCTGGCGGCGGGCGGGCAGCATGGCGGTTCGGCCTCGCCGGACTCGAGGCCGACGGCGAGAAGCACTACGCGGCGCTGGCCGGCTACCGGCTGAGATTCTGACCGGACCGGACAACAGGAGGATTGCCGCAAGGGCGCAAGGCGCGGTAGCCCTCCAAGTCTAAATGCCGCAGAGCGCAACGGCCCGAAACCCGCGCCGGAGTTTTTTGCGGACGAGTCTCCGCCCCCCCCCCCCAATTCATCGCCTTGGGAAATTCCGGACAGGCCGGCGCTGAAAAAGCGCATGAAGCAGAAACAGGGCCAAGGACCGGCAATGGGCGCAAGCGTCCAAGCTGAAACAGCCGCTTTCGCGGTTGCGGCGCCAAGGCCGCCCAGCACCCGAATCATCCCGGCCGCCTCGCTCAGATCCCTCAACGCCGCACTTGGACTCGATGTGCATCGGCTCAAATCTCACATCCAGCATTTGGTGCGGTGATGTGAAGCAGGCGCATTGGCGCCGAAACCGCTGCAGATGGATGAGACTGTGGAAATATTCCGTTTTTGCATAAATATCATCCTATTAAAAATGAAATATCTTTGAACACAACAACATAACCCCCCCCCCCATTCCACTATGAAGTGCAACACCCTGGAGGTGGGTGGGGTGTTGCAAACGGCCGGCAGGCGGATGACAATCTCCATGTCAACCACAACGGAGAGCTGTCATGCACAAGTGCTACCACCAGCTGGCCTATCACGAACGATGCCGGATCAAGGTCCTGCTGTCAAGGGGGTTTTCGATGCGCGGCATCGCCGGTGACCTGAACCGGAGTCCGGCCACGATCAGCCGCGAGGTCGCCCGCAACCGGGGAGGACGCGGCTACCGGCACGGGCAGGCCCAGGAGAAGGCTGTCGCCCGCCGCAGCGAGGCGTCGGGCGCACCCCGCAAGCTGACCGAGGCGCTGTGGCGGCGCATCACTGGCCTGCTGAGGCAGGGCTGGAGTCCGGAGCAGGTCGAGGGTCGCCTGAAGCGTCTGGGCGAGGAGACGGTGGGCCGGGAGTGGATCTGCCGGCAGGTCCGGGCGGACCGCAAGGCCGGGGGCGACCTGTGCCTGTGCCTGAGGCGACGGGGCCGGAAGCCGAACTGGAAGGGCGGGCGGCATGCCGGTCGGGGCCGCATTCCGGGGCGGGTGGACATTGCCGAGCGTCCTGCGGCGGTGGAGGAGAAGAGCCGGGTCGGGGACTGGGAGCTGGACACGATCGTCGGCGCGATGCACCGGGGGGGGGGGCTTTGCTGTCCTCGGTGGATCGGGGGTCCTGGTTCACCATCCTGGAGCTTCTGGCCGGCAAGGCCGCGGCACCGGTGACCGAGGCCCTGCTGCGGCGCCTGGGGCCGTTCCGCGACCGGACACACACCCTGACCGCGGACAACGGCAAGGAGTTCGCCGGCCACGAGGAAGTGGCGGCCGGGCTGGACGCGGGGTTCTACTTCGCGATCCCGTACCATTCCTGGGAGCGCGGCCTGAACGAGCGCGTCAACGGCCTGGTGCGCCAGTACTTCCCGAAGGGCGCCGACTTCCGCCAGGTCGCGGCGGAGCAGGTGCGCGAGGTCGAGGACCGGCTGAACCACCGCCCCCGCAAGGTGCTGGGCTACCGCACGCCCTACGAGGTCTTCCACGGGGGACTGGCCCCGCCCGGACCCTGCCGCCCGGACGGTCCCGCGCCGCGCCCGCCAAGGGCGGGCGATGCACCCGTACGCCCGGCATCGGGCCTTGCAATGCCGCCCGGCACTGTCTACAATGCCGGAAAGTCGGGATTGTCACCGCTTCGGGGCCGAACGAACACTCCGCTCCCCTGATTGCCCCCTGCCTGTCCATGAAGGCGTAGCCTTCATGGACAGGCAGGGGGCAGTGTTGCACTTCGGAGTGGAACTGGGGAACTGATTATTTGCCGATCCTAGTTAATATTGGAACACTTTTACAGTCTCGGATGCGCCGTGCTGCAAACTGCTTCTTAACTCGCAGATGCAGTTGAATCGTCGTGCCTTCGTTTATGCCTGTGGATCGCCTAGCTGTTGGATTTCGCATAAAAATAGGATTTTCCCATGCCATTGGAACCACGCGATTGATCGTTTTCGATCATCGATTTGCGCGTACGAACTGACTTTTTCGTTCTAGTGGTGTATGTGTATGCGCCATCGGATTTGTGCTACGCAATCAGGGTCTGCAGTGCGGCATACATGCCCGGGAGGTGTCGGTGCGTCTTGCGCAGTCTGAACGAATGCGTTATCTGTTGCCGCCGTGCGGTTTCATTGCAAACTATCCAAGTTTCACAACGTACAATTGATCTATACTATGCATCCGTTGTGGGGCGGTAGCTCAGTTGGGAGAGCGTAGCGTTCGCAATGCTAAGGTCGGGAGTTCGATCCTCCTCCGCTCCACCAATTCGCTGCGCGATAAGAACCTTTGTGAGTGTCGTTGTGCAAGGAGCTTTGAAATCACTCTTGTTCAGCCGATACGAATCCCATGTAAGCATCGAAGCTGGCGATAGTTTGCAGTGCAAAGCGCGTTGCCGCTTGCTCACGGGTCATTAAGCTCATAGGCGAAGCCTCTACATCCACGAAGTTCCGTCAATCATCGCAGAATCGAAAATGTATGCCACCGCGCGATCTGCTGGTGGCGTCTTTGTTGCTCAGTGGCTATGATTCTACGGGCATGGTCGTAGACATTCAGCATGTTGCGGCGATGCCGATAAGCGAGAAGGTGAATGTGTCGAGATAAATTGAGGGCGGTTGATGGACGTACGTACGTTTCAACTGTGAATGCGCGATGGACTTGAAGTTGTCGATTCAAACCGTCGCTAACAATTAATCGTGTTGATATCGCAGAACAGTTGCAGCAGAAGTGAAGAACGCTATAGCGGTAAATTTCAGCACTGCTTTTGCCTATGCACGAGGCAACTCAACCGACAACTCGCACTTTTTGACCGGGCGTTAGACGTTCGTTGCCGCGAATAACGACGCTTTCGCCAGACTCCAGACCGCTGATTACTTCAAATCTGTTGCCGACCGCATCCCCGATCACAATGGGACGCGGCGATGCCGTATCTTCTTCGCTGACAACATAGACTAGATGCCCGTCTCCTTGCGAGATAATAGCATCCTTATGCACGCTCAATGATTCGTTCATGCGCGAAGTGGGAACGTTGATAGTCACATTCTGATTGATGGCGAGGGACTGTTGCGAGTCCTGTCCAAGATCGAATGTCAGTCGTACTGCTCGTGTTCTGGTGCTCGCATGCTCTTCCGGAATGAATGCGCGTACGGTTGCATCGAAGGTGGTGCCGTTGTCGAAGCTCGCCGAAACCGAATCTCCGACCTGAAATGAATCAATGTAGCGATAGGGAATATATGCTTCAATTTCCAATTGACGATCGGCCACCATTCGAACGATCCGATCACCGACTCGGGCATACTCTCCAACCTCGATAAATTTTTCGACAATAACGCCAGAGTAGGGTGCCTTGATCTGTGTCAGCGAAAGCGAGTGATCTTCCAGTTCAAGCTCGCGCAGAACAAGCTCGCTTGAGGCTTTAGCTTCGCCGAGTGCATTTCGAGCGGATTCTAAAAGTAGCACGGCATCTTCATGTTGCGCTTCTGTTGTTGCAGCGGAGTGGCGCAGCAAAGCGAGGCGTTCTTCTTGCTGAGCCTTGAGTTGGACTTCCAGACTGGCTCGCTTGATTGCCCAATCGGACACTTCGGAGCGCGCTTGCACACGAGCCCGTTGCAATTGATGGGTCGAATCATCCAGCGAGGCGATGAGATCATCCCTTTCGACGCGATCGCCCACGCTGACATGCAGCGAAGCGACCGGAGCGCTTACTGCAGCAGCGACAGTGCCTGCTTGTTTCGAGATTAATTGGCCAAAAATTGCGGCTGTTTCCTCTACCGCAACCAATCGAACCTGATCGAGCTCGACAGGTGTGGCGGGGGCTTGAGCGCGGGTGGGTGGAACGGCTATCGTCAAAAAGAAGGCCATAGTGGCCAGTGTTGCAAATTTTGATGTGTTCAGGCTTTGTTTGACGCTATTGGCTGGCATTACTTTTTCGCAACCTCGCAAGTATCATGGTTGACCGCGACTGGTAAGTCGGGCTGTTCGATATCATTTCTTCGATTATTCTTGATGCGCCATGGTATTCGCATGGCGGCGATTTTGTAAGGATACGAAAGATTATACAAACTAACTGCGAAGGCGTGCATTGCTACGCCGGTGCATTTGCTGCTTGGGGCGGGCCTGTTTGGCTAAATCCGCCCCGATGCTTTGCGGCTCGCAGCTTCGCTATTGAACAATTTTCGCATTGCGCTTATTTGCGATTGGCTCAGGGAGTGTTCGGGTGGGATTGAACATCAAGTTAAGGTGGCTCGCTTTAGCGATATCGCTCGTTACGGTTTGTGCCGGGCTGACACTTTGGTTTTTGAGGGCCGGCACGATCATGCCGGGGGAAACCTTTTCAAATTCGAATCTGCCTGCAAAGGAGCCTGCCCCGCAGCTTGAGCTGAGACTCAAACGCCATGTTGAGGAACTTGCAGGAAAAATTGGGCCTCGGCACATGGGCAGACCAGTTGCGCTTGAAGCGGCTGCTGCCTACATTGAATCGGAATTTCGAAGCTATGGATATGAGCCAAGGCGCGAGACGTTTCCGGTCCGGGCGCAGGAGGCTTCCAACATCTACGTGGAGTTGGAAGGGACATCCGATCAGGTTGTCATTTTCGGGGCGCACTACGACACAGTGCCTCAGTCGCCTGGCGCGAATGACAATGCAACTGGCGTTGCCGCGATGCTTGAGCTTGCCAGATTGCACCGAAGCGACTCGCCCGGCCCTACCATCCGTTTCATTGCGTTTGTCAATGAGGAGGCACCTTACTTTTTTACAAACTTCATGGGCAGTCGAGTTCATGCCCAGAGGAGTCTGCAACGAAACGAGCGCATTGCATGCATGTTTTCGCTGGAGACGATCGGGTACTACAGCGATGAAGCGGGCGGGCAAAGATATCCGTTTCCTTATTCGCTGTTTTATCCGAGGGTCGGCAACTTTGTAGGGTTTGTCGGCAATTCTGCGTCAAAAGCTGAATTGCATAGAGCGATTGCCGCGTTCAGGTCTGAAGCGGCTATTGACTCAGAAGGGCTTGCAGCGCCACGAATTATTGCGGATATCAATCGTTCGGATCAGATTTCCTTTTGGGGCATTGGCGCACCGGCGATCATGGTGACCGACACAGTAGATTTTCGCTATGAACACTATCACCTGCCGACGGATACGCCGGAAATTATTGTCTATCCTGAATTTGCTAAGGTTGTAGACGGATTGTCAGCAGTGGTGAGCGAGTTCATGAATTGAACGATGTGCTATGGCGCTTTGGTGCGCCACAGGCGGAGCTTAGTCTTCAAACTCTTCTGCGATGATCGACTTTGAATCAGTTGACGCTTTGCTGGATATATTTTTTGGAATCTCGCTATGCCTTTGGGCCCGTTCAACAATTAAAGTTGATAACGACTGCCCGCTTCAGCTCCCGCTCGCCTTCAAGCAGTTCTCGATAGCCGCTTCGACCAGATATCGCTCGCCGGAACGTTCTAGAGTAGGCAGCGCCTCGCGGTAGGTTGCAAAAGTTTCGATGGTGAAGAAAAGACCGGTTTTTTGAGTGCAAGGTATGCCCGCGGTTCGGAGAATCTAGTTGGCTACCCGATGCGTTCATGACGCAGATGTGGCAAGGGGTACAGAGCTACGTAGCGCATTTTCAAATCGCGAAGCTGGACGATAGAAATTTATCGCCCTGTTGCTCAGTCGCTGACGATTGGCATCTGCAATATACTATGCGCCGGTTTACCCCTTCCTCGCCAGAGTCGGCGGGCTTTCCGCAATTTGAGGATCAAATTCAGGTGTGCGAATGAGCGATAGCGTTGTAGTTCAGACAGGGCCGTCGCCGTGCTTGTCGGTGATTTGGCTTCATGGACTTGGAGCGGATGGGCACGATTTCGAGCCTATCGTCGACTATTTGAACATTCCATCATCGCATTCCATGCGATTCATCTTTCCGCATGCTCCCAAGCGGCCAGTGACAGTCAATTTCGGAATGATCATGAGAGCTTGGTATGATCTTTACGACCCGGTGATCAGTGGTGATGCTAGGCTGGATAAAGAGGGTCTCGCTGATTCAGCCGAGATCGTGAACAAGCTGGCCGGAGAAGAATTGGAGCATGTCGGGGACTATAGGAGGATCGTTTTTGGCGGATTTTCTCAAGGCGGCGCGGTCGCGCTTCACACCGGATTAAGGTTTCGCCATTCCCTGGGTGGAATTTTTGCTTTATCGTCGTATCTTCCGGGCCATCATGCGTTTGCGGAACAAGCTTCACAATCGAATGGCGGCACGCCGATTCTGTTGCGCCATGGGACGATGGATCCGGTCATCACAGTTCAAAACGCCTATGCAACTTACAGCACGCTCTACGATCTTGGCAATCCGGTAGATTGGAAATCCTATCTCGTTGCGCATTCGGTGTCTCCCGAAATATGCCTCGACATTGGGAAGTTTCTCACGAACTGCTGCCACTCCGAAATGCAGTAGCTTTCCGAATGCTTGCGACAAAATGCAATCGTCGGTTCGATCAGCTAAACAGGATCGTCGCGCAAAATAGCCTTTAGCCGCTCGATTTGCTTCTTGGGTCCAGGAAGATGCGGATTAACTTCAAGAGCCTTTTCAAATGCAGTTATTGCTGCTTCGTAGCGCTTCGTTCCCATCAAGATGAGACCCATGCCTGCGATCGCTCCGAAGTGCCGTGGCTCCAAAAGGAGCGTCTCGTGCACATCGGCGGCTGACTTGTCGAGTTCCCCCATGAAATAGTATGCTGTTGCGCGCTTGTTCCATCCCTCTGCGAATTGCGGGTCCTTTTCGATGATCCGGCTGAAGATGACTATCGCTTCCGACAGACTGCCGCGCGACATCAGCAGTACGCCTTGCCCGAGTAGGCTATTGATGCTTTGGTCTTCATGCTCGCGCCATACCGCCCAGATCTCACCTGTGATCCTGTCTCCTGCCTCAGCTTCGGTTTCGGCCTGCAGCTGTGCAAATAGATTGTCTAAACGAGGATCATTTTGATCTGCGGTGGCTAACAAAGAAGTGCTGGCAAGAACAAGCATGCCAGCGGCTAGGCTGATCATATTCTGAATCAAATGGTATTTGTACATTTGGCTATTTCCGGTTTTTGTTCTCGCACGTGCTTATAGTTCATTTATATGCGCCAATCGGCATCGCCGCTACAATCAAACGCCGCCAAGACCAGGCGCATTGGTGAAATGCCAGGTACGCCGATGCTTATTATAGTGGACAAGCCCGCCTCCTGCGATTACGCTGACACGCAAAGAATAAAAGCATGAATTCTTCAATATCAGCAAGTTGTATGTTGTAGTTCTTAAAAAGCAATGCTGAACCGGATGAACAAATCATGATGAAGGCGTGAAAGCGCCGCATGTTTGAATCTGCCTGCATATTGATGGTGGCATTGGGGCTATGCTTGACGCAGATTTGCGTGTGCTGCAAAAGGGCAGCGCGCATGTCGGGTCGATTTCGGCAACAAAAGAGGTCGCAGATAGAAGTTCAAATCGTGTTGCACAAAATCGCTTTTGTTGCTTGATTTTACAAGATTTTTAGTTTACTCTTACGCCACTTAAGGAGGATGCCTTTGCCAGTCGCAAGGCAAGTCAAAAACAACCGTTGCGCGACACAATTATTCGGTCGCACCCGTATCTGTTTGCCGATGTTTCGCTTTTGTCCGTTTCAGATCAGGAACTGTCGCATTTGCGAAAGACTATTGGCAACGATTAACCTATTGTTTACACGTTGTGCCGCGCTTGGCAGTGCAACGACAAAGCTGGGGTATTCAACTAATGAACAATCCTGATAACGCAGAACAAATGGATGATATCGATCTGTCGGCGCTTAGCGACGAAGATTTGGTCGTACAGATGCATGACGATCTTTATGATGGACTCAAAGAAGAAATAGAAGAGGGCACCCGCATTCTGCTTGGTCGCGGCTGGGAACCTTATCGGGTTCTGCAAGACGCATTGGTGGAAGGAATGAGGATCGTCGGCATCGATTTCAGGGATGGCATTCTGTTTGTGCCGGAAGTCCTCATGTCGGCGAATGCGATGAAGGGCGGGATGGCTATTTTGCGACCGCTGCTGGCGGAAACCGGCGCCCCCACGATCGGAAAGATGGTTATCGGCACGGTCAAAGGCGATATTCACGATATCGGCAAGAATCTGGTCGCAATGATGCTTGAAGGGGCCGGATTTGAAGTCATCAATATAGGCATCAATAATCCGGTTGAGAACTATCTGGAAGCGATGGATGAGCATAAGCCGGAACTGCTTGGCATGTCCGCATTGCTCACCACCACAATGCCCTACATGAAAGTCGTTATCGACACATTGGTTGAGCAAGGCATTCGCGAAGAGTATGTTGTTATTGTCGGTGGCGCACCCTTGAACGAAGAGTTTGCGGAAGCGATTGGCGCAGATGCCTACTGTCGCGATGCGGCGGTTGCGGTTGAAACCGCAAAAACTTTCGTATCTAAATTGAGGGCGCAGAGCGCGTAATAGCCCTTTTCATCTAAACATAAATTCTAACCCCCTCGTTTAGGCGGAGACCTGCGATGACGGAAACAGCTATTTCCTCTGAAACCAAAACTGTAGTGATTGGCTACGAGCATCCGTTTTGCGTTATTGGCGAACGGATTAATCCGACAGGACGCAAGCTGCTTGCCGCAGAAATGGCGGCAGGGGACTACAGCCGTGTCGAATCTGATGCGCTGGCGCAGGTCAATGCTGGCGCGCACATGCTCGATGTCAATGCCGGCATTCCGCTAGCGGACGAACCTCGCATTCTGGCCGAGTGCATCCAGCTGGTGCAATCGGTCACCGATGTGCCGTTATCAATCGACTCATCGATCGTTGCCGCGCTTGAAGCTGGGCTTGAAGTCTATAAGGGTCGACCGCTTGTCAATTCGGTAACTGGCGAGGAAGAGCGGCTCGAGACGGTGTTGCCTCTGGTGAAAAAATACGATGCGGCGGTGGTCGCGATATCGAACGATGAAACCGGTATCTCCGAAGATCCCGATGTTCGTTACACGGTCGCGAAAAAAATTGTTGAACGTGCAGAAGACTACGGGATCAAGCGTTGTGATGTAGTTGTTGATCCATTAGTGATGCCGATCGGAGCTATCGGATTGGCCGGAAGGCAAGTCTTTCGAATCGTTCAGCGTTTGCGTGAAGAATTGAAAGTCAATACGACCTGCGGTGCGTCGAACATCAGCTTCGGGTTGCCGAATCGTCACGCATTGAACGCGTCATTCCTTTCCATGTCGATTGGAGCCGGCATGACATCTGCAATTACCTCTCCGCTGCATGAAGAGATCATGACTTCGGTGATGGCGGCAAATGTCATGATGGGCACAGACCGCGAATGCAGGCAGTGGATCCGAAAATTCCGGGCGCCAATTCCTGATGCTGTAAATGTTGATCGCCCGGCAGGTCGTCGAAATGGTCGTCGGCGTCGGCAATACGCCTAGCTTGGTCGGATGCTGGCATGGCTGATAGTGAAAATTTTCTGCCAGATACATGCGTTTGATAGCGGTGCTTGCCGCTTATCTCTCCCTTCGGCGCTGATTTGGCCAATGCTGCCGCTTTTTCGATAGATTGACTGCTTCCCGCCAACAATCGGACGCGATGGTTGTCTTTACGCCGTCTGGGCGGCGTGGTCGATTTGCGATAGGCACAACCATATTGCAGGCGGCTAGAGCTCTTGGCGTCGATCTGGATTCTGTTTGTGGCGGCCGCGCTATGTGCGGGCGTTGCCAGGTAGTGCTAAGTGTCGGCGCTTTTGCCAAGCATGGCGTCAATTCAGATCCGAACCATTTGTCTTCGATAAGTGTCTTGGAGAAGGAATACTCCAAGACCAATGAACTGAAACCGGAACGGCGGCTCGGATGCTCTGTTGAAATTCTTGGCGATGTGGTTATCGATGTGCCGCCGGATAGCCAGGTTCATCGCCAGGTGGTTCGAAAACGCGCCGAGGTGCATGCGATTAATCTTGACCCTGTAGTGCGGCTGTACTACGTAGATGTCCAAGAGCCCAATATGCACGATCCTTCTGGCGATTTGCAACGGCTTAAGGATGCGTTGGAATTCGAATGGCGTTTGGAAAATCTCGCCTGCGACTTGCGACAGATTCAGAATTTGCAGCAAGCATTGCGTCAGGGCGAATGGAGTGTCACGTGCGCCGTACACGACGGGTCGCAGATTGTGGCAATCTGGCCGGGATTTAGCAACAGTGCTTTCGGCATCGCTTTCGACATCGGTTCGACCACAATCGCAGCGCATCTTTGCGATCTCTCCAGCGGTGAGGTTGTTGCAGCGTCGGGTGCGATGAACCCTCAGATCCGATTCGGCGAGGATCTTATGAGCCGCGTGTCGTATCTGATGATGAACCCTGGCGGAGAGCATGATATGACGCGCGAAGTTCGCAAGGCGATACAGAAGCTTGCTGAAGAAGTGTGTCAAGAGCACGGCATCAGTGCAGATGATGTGCTCGATGTAGTATTTGTGGGAAACCCCATCATGCAGCACTTGCTGCTCGGAGTGAGCCCAATTGAACTGGGCGGAGCGCCGTTCGCGCTGGCAACTGACGAAGCGGTCAGCGTATGGGTATCCGAGCTGGATCTAAAGTTTCATCAGAATGCCCGAGCTTTCGTTTTGCCTTGCATCGCCGGGCATGTCGGTGCCGATACGGCGGGCATGATACTTTCCGAACAGCCGTATGCCCATGACGAGTTGATGTTGCTGGTAGATGTTGGAACCAATGCGGAAATCGTGCTAGGCAATCGCCATAGGCTCCTTGCAGCATCGAGTCCTACCGGTCCGGCGTTCGAAGGTGCGCAGATTAGCGGCGGTCAGCGCGCGGCGCCAGGCGCCATTGAGCGCGTTAGAATCGATCGTGAAACATTGGAACCGAAGTTCAAAGTTATTGGTTGCGATTTGTGGTCGACGGATCCGGATTTTGAAAATGCCGTCCAAGCGACTGGCGTGACAGGGATTTGCGGTTCCGGAATTATCGAGGCGATTGCTGAGATGTATTTGGCGGGAGTCATCGATCCGGATGGAGTGGTGCAATCGAGCAAGGCGGATATCAGCGGCAGAATTGTCGCAGAAGGCCGAACCTATGCCTATGTGATGAACGATAGTAATCCTCGGATCAGGATTACGCAAAACGATGTTCGAGCCATCCAGCTCGCAAAAGCGGCGCTTTACGCGGGCATCCGTCTGCTGATGGATCGAATGGGCATCGATGTGGTTGATCGTATTCGATTGGCCGGCGCTTTCGGCAGTCACATTGATGTCAAATATGCGATGATTCTCGGGCTAGTGCCGGACTGCAAGCTTGACAATGTCACCTCGGCGGGCAACGCTGCCGGTACAGGAGCGCGGATTGCGTTGCTTGATCGCAATTCGAGAAGCGAAATTAGTCAAGTTGTCCGTAATGTCGAGAAAATTGAAACTGCGGTCGAATCGCAGTTTCAGAAGCACTTCGTTGAAGCGATGGCGATTCCGCATAAAGTTGACCCATTTCCCGAATTGAGCAAAGTTGTCGATTTGCCCCGGCGGTCAGGAAAATATGGCGCTCAAAATACAGGCAGGCGCCGCCGCGGTCGTCGAACTGGCACTTGATTCGATACGGTACCGGCGAAAATCTGTAGCACATGATGATTCAAAATCGGGCATGAAAGCGGATTTTGTCATCGAAAATGGCATGGTTGTGGACGGTACCGGATGCCCTGCGTATCTGGCCAATGTTGCGGTGCGCGGAAATCGCATCATTGCAGTCGGAGATACGACGCATGTCCAAAGCGGTTCTAGACTTGATGCCGAAGGCAGCATGGTCTCTCCGGGGTTCATCGATGCGCACACGCATGACGATCGCGTTTTGCTTTCCTCGCCTGATATGACGAGCAAAATCAGCCAAGGCGTTACAACTGTGGTGACTGGAAATTGCGGAATCAGCCTGGCTCCGATCGCTGGAAAAAATCCGGTGCCGCCCATGAATCTGCTTGGCGACCGCAACTGGTATCGTTTCGAATCCGTGGCCGACTACGCTGCAATGCTTGATGCTGAGCCGGCCGCGGTGAATTCAGTCATGCTTGTCGGTCATACGACACTCAGGGTTGCGACGATGAATCGGGTTGATCGAGCTGCCACGCGTGATGAGGCGCTCAGCATGGAGCGCATGGTTGATAGTGCGATGCAAGATGGTTGTATCGGTCTGAGTAGCGGGCTTGAATATCCGCCAGCTAAGGCCGCGCCGCCCGACGAGGTATTGCAGCTAGCGAAGAGGGCATCATCTGCAAACGGCATCTATGCCACCCATATGAGAGATGAGGCGGACCAAGTTTGCGACTCGATACGCGAGACGGTGGATGTGGCTGAACACGCTTCAATACGAACTATCATTTCTCACCATAAGACCTGCGGCAAGAAAAACTGGGGACGTACGGCGGAAACGTTGCCCTTAATTAGCGCTGCTCAAAAGCGTGTCGATATTAACATTGATGTCTATCCTTATACGGCAAGTTCGACATCGCTGCTAAAGCAATACTTGCCAAAGGCTGACCGGGTCGTTGTGACATGGTCGGAACCGTATCCGGAATTTTCCGGAGCTGATCTGTCAGACATTGTCGAGTGCTGGGGCGTTAGTCGATCAGAGGCGGTTGATCGGCTTTCTCCGGCCGGAGCAATCTACTTCCAGATGGACGAAAACGATCTGCGGCGGGTGCTCAAGTTCAACGGCAGCATGATTGGGTCAGACGGCTTGTCAAGCGATAGATTCCCGCATCCGAGACTGTGGGGAACATTCCCCAGAGTGCTTGGGCGATATGCGAGAGAACTGGATCTTTTCCCGATTGAGGTTGCGGTCGCTAAAATGACTGGGATAACTGCTCGCACTTTCGGTCTTCAGTGCAGGGGGTTGATCCAGCCGGATATGTTCGCCGATATCGTGATTTTCGATTTCGAATCAGTGGCAGATCGGGCAGATTTCAAAAATCCGATTCAATCAGCTGCAGGGATTGAGTGCGTCATGGTAAACGGCGAGATCGTCTATACCCGAGAGGGCTGGACAGGCAAGCGTCCCGGTCGCTTGCTGAAAGGCGGCTGATGCGCCGCAATCTGTTTTTCAAGCGCGAAAGAAAGCTGAATCTGAGGGTCGGGTCGCGAGGCCGCTATTCTTCCGATGTTTCCATGTTCGGTCTCAGGCCTCCCCGTCGATCATCGCGAGGCGTGACTCCGAAGTAGAGTCGGTAGACCTTGCTGAAGTGCGGCGCGGAATAGAACCCGCAGGAAATTCCAACATCTAAAATCGGTTTTTCTGTTAGTAGCAACAGCTCTCGTGCCCTTTCGAGCCGCATGTTTAGATAGTATCGATTGGGTGATACATTCAAGCAGTTTTTGAACATGCGTTGCAGATGCCGCCCCGACATGTTCGCGTGCTTCGCCAGATATGGCAACGAGACCGGTTCTTCGATGTTGGCTGCCATTAGTGCGATTACCGAACATAAAGCGGCACTTTTTGCACCGGTAATGCTCTTCATTCCAGGTCTTTGCACACTATGGGTGTCGCGAACTTTCTCGTACATGAACTCATCGCAAATATCGAGCGCCAAAGAGCCTCCGTGTTGCTGGTGAATTATGCCAAGAATCATGTCTGCCGGAGCTTGGCCGCCAGCGCAGGTATAAAGGCGCCGATCAATTTCGAACAGCTTTTGGGTCAAGTTGATTTTTGGAAACTTTTTACGGAAGGTATCAAACAATTCCCAATGCACGGTGCAACGACGACCGCCGATTAAATCGGCTTTCGCGAGCATGTAGGCACCGGTGCATAGTCCTCCGATTTCTACGCCGGAGTTTGCCAAATCACGTAGCCACCTGATCAAAGCCGGGTCAGATCCGTGCTTCTCGATGTTGATGCCGCCGCAAACGAAGACGGCATCAAGATTGACGGAATTTGAAATTCCGTTGTCAGGTTCTACAGCCAAGCCGTTGCTTGCCGCAATTGCTTTGCCGTCTTTCGAAAAGGTGTGCCAAGAGAAAAGCTCATGCTTGGACACATAGTTTGCCATGCGTAACGGCTCGACCGCGGACGTAAGCGCGATCATGGAATATTCGGGGAGCAAGAGAAAGCCGAATGCCTTTTTCTTCGGCGACCATCCCATCGTCCTTGTTGGCAGCGACTTTGTGCTCATGTTTTGAATTGTTGCTAAATTCAAGCAAATATTACATCCGAATATCTTATTTGTCAAAA
This sequence comes from Arenicellales bacterium, assembly GCA_965214875.1. Lineage (GTDB taxonomy): Bacteria > Pseudomonadota > Gammaproteobacteria > Arenicellales > JAJDZL01 > CBDAUN01. Next base: position 1,542,171 of record OZ243980.1, read on the forward strand.
AATTTATTTTTCAGATTTGCGGCAAAAGCAGGTTTCGATTTGAATTTAATGTCTGGCACTATGTTTTTGTCTTATAACTATCTGAATATGCATATGAATAAATCTGCGACTCAATAAATATGCCATCGATGCCGAGTGTTCCCACTATGATATCTTTTCTTTTTGACGAAATGACAGGATTTCTCGCATTTGATTCCAAAGCCGATTTTTCTACCATCGATTCCAGTTCTGATTGTGCAAAATTGGCAGCGTCTTCCAGATTGCCAAAATCTTTCATTCCAAGCGGCGTATGTGCTCGATAGACTCCTTCAGCGGGCGCTGTAACCAGTCCGGACATTCTTTGAGAGATGCCGCCTGCTACAGCGCCGACCGCGTTGCCGACCGCGGCGTGTTCGGGGATGTCTAGGGGTGTATTCAATCTGCGGCAGATTTCCGGATAAAGGGGCGCTGCCGGGGCGCCGACCGCGACGACGGTTCCGCCAAAAGAGAAGTCGACTTTTAAAGTGTCGTTTGCATTGGTCGGCGAGATGCCTTTGCGCAATAGTATCGAGTCGATGCTATTGGTCTTATGCATATCAAATTCCGATGCGATCGCTGCGCTGACGAGCACTTCGCAGCTTCGCTCGATCACCTGATCGATCACTGCTTGGGAAAATTTTTCAGCATTGCTTCGAACAGGTTTCGCATCTCTTCTGAATCCGCGAGCCCACAATTGCGCCCCCAATTCGGCGGCCGGTTTCGACCAGCGGTCCATCTTATCGAGGACATGCAACGAATCGGTCGGCGTAAATGCGGCAAGGATGGCGATATCCATGGCGCGCAAGCGCAAAAACGCCCTGAACATGCGCAGGTCCCGGTATAGCTTTTCGCAACTGACCGGTCCGGTGCGTATCTGCTCTAGCATTACGCGCTCGCTTTTCGCGAGTGCTGCGGTATTTGCCATGTCCTTGCGCAAAACGGCAAAGCATCCCTGGTATTCTTGCGGGCGCCGCGCGACCTGGCTTCGCAGAGTTTCGATAATGGCAGGGTTTCGCTGGGCTAGCACGCAAAGCGGGAGTGCTCGCTCTGGTCCGATTTCGATCGGCTCACCAAAGCCTACCTGGCTATCGCCGCCGAGTCCGACGGTATAGATATCAACCGCCTCGACAAACGTTCTAAACCCGCCAACAGTCGCTCCTTCGCGAGCAACTCTTGGCGTTCCGTTTTCGAGCATTGCCACATCGGTTGTGGTGCCTCCGATGTCGGATACAAGTCGGACATCGGCTTTCGACAGGCGACATGCACCGACCACGCTGGCCGCCGGCCCGGACAAAATTGTTTCGACAGGCCGTGAAGCCGCCATTTCTGCGCCAATCATCGAGCCGTCACCCTTTACGACCATGAATGGAGAGTCGATTCCGCGGTGCTTTAGCTCGTCGCGAACCGTTCGAATCAGCTCGGAAATCGGTGCGATCAATCGAGCATTCAGCGCGGTTGTCATGGCGCGGCGAGGACCGTTAAGCTTTGAGCTTAGCTCGAAGCTGCAGGTGACCGGGGTGTCGGTCATTTCCAGGATTAGATCTCGAACAGCGATTTCGTGCTCAGTATTGCGAACCGAAAAAATTCCGGCAACTGCGAACGCGGTGATGCTATCTCGATGTCGTTCGATGGCTTGTCTTGCGGCATCAAGATCGAGTGGTTCGATCTCATCTCCTAAAGCGGTGTGACCGCCGCGTATCATTTCAACCGGATCGTTGCGAATGGCATGATTCAACTGAGCGCGTTTAAGCGCATCATGACTGTGTCCGATCAGAAGCAGGCAGATTGTTCCTCCATGTCCCTCAACAATCGCATTTGTTGCCAGGGTGGTTGAGATGGAAGTGAGTTCGACGATATCTGAAAGTGGTCGTTTACTGCAATTGTCGATTCGCTGTATTACTTCTCGGATTCCGATCGACAGGTCATGGTGAGTTGTTAATGACTTGGCAGTGTGGACGACGCCTTTTTTGCCATTAAAGAGGACTGCATCCGTGTATGTTCCTCCTGTGTCGATTCCTAGTCGCATTCGAGGGCACTGTCCGGGTTCAGATACATGTGAGACCGTCCGCCTCCTCCCGAAGGACGCAGTCCGAAGGGAGGAGGCGGACGCGCGAAAATTTTTGAGGTAGCATGGCGCTTGATTAAAACCCAACAGCCGAAAGGCGGGAGAGAGCGCCATGCAAACCGAATGTCCGCACCGCAAATTTTATCGTCTCGATCCAATCCGCGACGAACTTTCGCCGCAGGCCGCCGAGCGCTTCGACAATATCGCGCTGTTCGACCAGCTTCGCCGCGAGGGCGCGACCGAAGCGACCGCCCTGAAGGGATCGGCTGCTCCCGGGCCACGCCCTGCCGCTGGAAGCGGCGCCTGCGCGAGCAGGGCGTCCGCGCCCTGGCCGACCGCTGCCGCCGCCCGCACCGGGTGCGGCAGCGCCAATGGACCGACCGCGAGCTCGAGCTGGTGCGCCAGGCGCGGCAACGCTTTCCGCTGCGGGGGTGCGCCAAGATCCGCGCCGTGCTGGCGCGCGAGCGCGGCTTCGCGCCCAGCGAGTCCGCCACCGGACGCATGATCGCCCGCCTGGTTCGCACCGGCCAGGCCGAGCCCGTCGCGTTCCATTACGGGCGCGTCAAGCCCAAGCGGCGGTGCAAGTTCGACCGCCACGCCCGGCGCCGGCGCTACGGCGCCCGCGGGCGAAAGCCCGGCCAGATGGTGCAGATCGATCATACGGGCGTCGCCATCGAGGCCGGCTTCGCGGTCAAGGAGTCCGAGGCCGTATGCCCGGTCTCTAAGCTTTGCTGCATGCGCGCCTATTCGCGCGCCACCGCCACCTGCGCCACAAGATTCCTCGGCCATCTGATCCGCCAGGCGCCGTTCAATATCGGGCCGGTGCAGGTCGACGGCGATAGCGAGTCCGCGTTCGAGTTCGAGACCGCCTGCCGGCGCCGCGGCATCGCCCTGTTCGCGCTGCCGCCCAGAAGCCCCAAGCATAGCGGCTGCGCGGAACGCGCCAACGCGTCCGGCCGCTGCGAGTTCCACCGGTTCTGCGCCGGCGCGCCGGGCGTGGGCGCCCTGAACGTCGAGCTGGCCGAATTCGGGCGCCTCTGCAACGACTGCCGCCCGCATCAGTCGCTCGGACAAACGGCGCCCATGCAGGCGTATAATGAAAACTTCAACCAAAGCGCGCTTGCCGCCTGAAAAGTCTCATATGTATTGAACTCGTACACCGAATTGGTTTACAATGGGGGCATTCCTATTCATTCGGAGATTGAAAAATGCTGAAGCTGAACTCACCCCCCCCCCCATCCAGCTAGGTTAGCTGCCGTCGGGCTAGCGCTTGCCGCGTTGTTGGTCTTGCCTGTGACTGCGCAGGCACAAGTGAAAGAGGAATGCGGTGCGGAAGACATCACCATAACGCTGCATAAAAGCACCCCAAATACCTCTGTTGTTGAAGGCGTAAGCTCGACAATCGTATTCCGAAGAGATGCGGAAAAATGCTCCACGGATAATCCGCTCCCCTTTTGTGTCCGAATAATAGACACCACCCCATGCAATCCCGGTGATGCCACATGCTACCGCGGCACAGCCTATGCACATCAATCAAGAATTGTGAATCTTATACCCCTCAACGCTCTTGAGCCTAGGGGACTAGAAAAGCTTTGCGGCCAAATGATAGCAGGTGCACCTCAAGTATTTCTCACTTACCGCACTTACAATAATTCCATCCGAGACTCCATTCCGAATGCGCTGCATATATTGATGATGAACCCGACGCGCATGCTAACCCTTGAAATTATGGACAACGACTGACATTTGTGCGAGCGCCTCGAGCAGGCGCCGCTCGCGGTGAAGATGCGACACGTCGTCCATGCACCGCCCGCCTTCGTGCAGCATCAGCATGAACGCGCTCAGAACCTCGCCGCTGCGGTAGCCCCGATTGCTGCCGGGCGATGCTATCCTGTCGTCGGCCGCCCGCTCCAGCCCCAGACGACCGAGCAGCTCCGCCGCCACCGCCAAGCCGGCTCGCGAAGCGGATTTCTTGCCGGTCGACTCGATCTTGCAGGGTAGAGCATCCATCAGCCTTGTACCGTTTGTGTCGTTCTCCGGCCTTCACCCGGAGGGTAACACCTCGAATGTTGGTAAAGCCTTATGATGCAAAATTTCCCGCTATTTTGCAGCCTCCTAATTGCCGATTAGGGCTATATAACTTTGAGGCAATGATCGTGTGCAAGTTTTAGCCGCTCCGAAATTTGCGATAGAGCTGACGCTCGGGTCCGAGACTGATTTTAGCTGGACGGAGGGGCTGGCGCAGATTATTGGCAAAATCGCTACATGGTGTCTGCCAGAAAACATCCTGATTTTAAGCGCAGATCGGCACCGAAAGAGCAGAAAGCATGATTGTCGCAACGGCGACGGAGCAGCGGCAGGCGGGAAACCGCTCCATCGGCCCTTTCGATCAGTGCCGGTTCAAGAACAGTCCAGGTTAATTGGTTCAGCAAATTGGAGTGCGCCAAATGCTTTAACGCTTATGCTGCTTCGCCTCTTTTCCTCCTCGTACACTCGCTTGTTGAAAATGTCCGCAATGTTCGATCTTCTTCTCGTGGATTCGGTACAAGCTAAAGATACCGCGACGGCTCGGCAAGTGCTGGGAGTCCTGACTAGTTTTTCCTAATGCTGAAGTCAGGTGACAGCATGGTGGAAACCCGATCTTCGCCCGTGTTTCGAAGTGCGATTCAGACTAACCGGCAACTGGGTTGTTCGAGCAGAGTAATCGCTCAGATAACGACCTAAAGGATTATCTGATTTCCCATCCATCAGACCTCCTGTACTTTTAGCACTAGGTTGAGCAAGTTCGCCGCACTAGGCCAGATGAAGGCACGATTTTAGGGCTAAGGCGGGTTCGTCGCACTTTTACTAACGACAAGCTGCCATTTCGGGCGGCTATAATCAGATCTAGTTCGTTATCGTGCCTTAGTTCAGTGGTCTGCAATTACGAATTGGACCGCAAGTTCTCCGTAGTATCGGGCTTGCCGAGGCCGGTCGCTGAAGCGCCATGCCGTTCTATATGATTGACGAACCATTGATTCTAGCCGGCATCGCCGGTATGGTTTCAGATCTTGTGCCGGTGTAGCTCAGTCGGCAGAGCAGCTGATTCGTAATCAGCAGGTCGGAGGTTCAAATCCTCTCGCCGGCACCAAATACTCGCCTGCTCATGCAGGTGTTCACTTTTTGCGAGAGGATTCGGCCAATCATGCCGCGATCTCGCTCGATCTGCCTCCTATGGCATCGAAAGACGCTTGCGATCGGTCGGCTTCGTCAAGTAGCCAGCTTCGAAATGCCGCTATGCGCGGCAATTCGACAGATTTTTCGGGATACACTAGGTAGTGGGACAGTGGCGAAGGGCTGTAGACATCAAATAGTTTCACAAGTCTTCCGTTCGCCAAATCATCTTCGACAATTGCGCTTCGAGCCAGTGCTACACCTTGATGATCCACTGCCGCTTGAGCCGCCATTCCAGAGTCTGGAAACTGCGACCCGCGAGGCAAGGATTTCACATTGATGCCCGCATCGCGGAACCAGTCGCGCCAGCGCGAACAGGCATCGTGCGAGTATCGATAGAGCAGAGGATATCGCAACAGGTCTTCCGGTGTGCTAGGCTTGCCAAGCCTGTCAATCAAGTCATTGCTGCAAACCGGAAACACATATTCTTCTAGCAGAAGATCGACGTGAAGGTTTGGGTAAACGCCGTTGCCAAGCCGAATTGCGAGATCGACCTCGCCGTCTGTAAAATCTACCAGATCGTCTGTTGTTGATACCCAGACATCAATATCTGGATAGATTTCATTAAATCGCCGCAAGCGTGGCAACAGCCATTTCATCGCTAGCGATGGAACAAGGCTGACGCGAATCGATTTTCTGGAGTCGATGTTTTGAATGTCTTGAAGTGCGCGATTGAGCCCTTCCATGAACTCGCGAATCACGGGCACAATAATCTGTGCCTCATTAGTCAAGATTAAGCGTCTTCCTTGCCGGGTGAACAATTTGATCCCCCACAGGTCTTCGATATGCCGAATTTGATGGCTGACTGCGCTTTGCGAGATAAATAGCTCTTCGGCTGCGCGTGTGAAACTGAGGTGGCGCGAGGATGCTTCCAGCGCACGCAAAGCTGCAATAGGCGGCAGTCTATTCATGTGAAATTCGAGTCTCGCTAAAGTCCATTTTGCAAGTGTTCATATTAGAATAACTCAAGAATAGAATTTTTGTAATTTATCACTCTTGGGTTAATTTACCTAAGTTTAACAAATAATTATAGTTGGCGCATTTTAAGAGATGGATATGAGTAAAAACTCATGCAATTAGGAATTTTTGTACTGCAACATTCAAGAAATATCGGCTATCATTATGTCACAGTTATGGTTTCGAATCATTGCAATATAGTAAGATGCAGCAATTTAGATCGCATTTTGCCTATTGCAGGGTACGCATTATTAACCGTGAATGAAATCAGGCGTGATATATTAAAAGGGCATGTTGTCGCAAAATAGACCATGCTAGCAGGGATGATGATGCCGGTGATGCCATGCAAAGCGCGCTGGGATAGAAAACTTCCCCATCTTCAATCGAATTAGCAAGGATGACCATTGAGCATGGACGCTCGCTTTTTTCTCCAATTGATCATTAGTCGGCTTCTGGCCTTATTGCCGTGCGCTGGCGGCGTTATGCAATACTGTCATCAAGTTGGGCTAGCAGACAGTATCAAATTGAATTTTGTTCGGTGCGCAACGAACCAATTCGATGGCTTGTTCGATCATGTTCAGTGAACATGGAATTTACCATAAACGACTAAACAGGTTTCAACTCTATCTCCTTTTTTCTCTAACTCCTCCCTTTTTTAGTTAGCACTTTGCACCGGAGACACCCTCTGTCTCCGGTTTTCTTTTTGAATTAAGATATCTAATCGCAGCTAGATTGCGTTAAAGAACATTGCTCCGGGTCGGTAGCAGACTTTATGGTTTCATGCTAAGATTTGCCGAGTGCTCGCCAATGATAGAATTTGCCGCGCAGTGATTTGCAATTGAGCTTCTGCCAAGCGGCATCCGACTTATGTCGCTCAATTTGTCTATATTTGTCATGCGAAAACATTGGCATTTTCGCGAGATTCCAGTTACTACCGGCAATTTCGCGATAGAGAAATATCTGATGAATCTTCATGCCAAGCTGCGACAACTTCAAAGTGCGGGCAGACCGATCCGGGTCGGCGTGGTCGGGACAGGCAAGTTCGCAACCATGTTTCTTTCACAAGTTCTCCGCACTTCGGACATGAAACTGACATGGGTGTGCGATCTGAATCTGAATCGGGCTCGATCTAGTCTGCAGACAGCAGGGTTTGACCCCGGTCAAATTTCCTGCAAACCCAATAACGCTGAGTCGGCTGTGATCATCACCGATCGAATTGATGACATGATTGCAAGCGATGCTGTTGATGTGGTCATCGAATCGACCGGCGACCCAATTGCCGGAGCCATTCATGCCATGAAGTGCATCGACGCTGGCATTCACCTGGTAATGGTCAATGTTGAGGCCGATGCGCTCATTGGACCAATGCTGAATGCAAAGGCGTACCAGCAAGGATCGATCTATTCGCTGGCTTATGGAGATCAGCCTGCGTTAATCGCCGAACTTGTAGACTCTATCCGAACGGTGGAATTCGATGTGACATGTGCGGGTAAAGGGACAAAGTATCTGCCGGACTATCATGAATCGACACCGGAAACGGTTTGGAGCTATTACGGACTCACTGAACAGCAGGCGCGACAGGGCGGGATGAACAGCAAGATGTTCAATTCATTCCTTGACGGAACCAAATCTGCGATCGAAATGGCGGCGGTATCAAATGCAACCGGACTTCGCGCGCCAGCTGCAGGACTTAAGTTTCCAGCTTGCTCTGTTGATAATCTGCCAAGCGTTTTGAAACCACGCTCGCAAGGAGGAATATTGGATGGCGAGCGCACAGTCGAAGTAATTTCCTCGCTTAAGCGTGATGGCACCTCGGTTGACCATGATCTTCGCTGGGGAGTCTATGTAGTTTTTGAAGCGCCGACAGACTATGTGCGGCGATGCTTTGGCGAGTATGGGCTTGTCACCGATGAATCCGGAATCTATTCAAGCCTGTATCGTCCGTATCATTTGATCGGGTTGGAACTGGGTGTCAGCGTTGCTTCTGTTGCGCTTCGCGGCGAACCTACTGGCGCTCCTTCGTTTTTCAATGCGGATGTTGCGTGCATTGCGAAAAAAGACTTGAGGTCCGGCGAAAGGCTGGATGGCGAGGGCGGCGCGACTGTATGGGGAAGGTTAACAACCGCCGAAGAGTCTATAGCGCAGCGCTATTTGCCGATTGGATTGTCCTGCGGCGCTCGGATTTTGAGGTCAATTGCAAAGGGGCAGGCTATAAGACGGGATGATGTAGAGATCATGTGTGACAAGATTGTCGTCAAAATGCGTAGAAATGGAAACTGCATGGGGCAGCGGCCAACGCTGAAGTATCTACGATTTATGGTACACCTGCATCTTGGTTTGATCCTGTCGAAGACCGAATACATAACGCTCACGGCGAATATCCTCGAGATAATGGAATGTACGTCGTTTCAATCCGATAAAGCCTGGCGCGGCCATAAGTATCACATCTCCAGGCATGTTGGCGATCTCCTGTTGATTTGAACGTTCACGATCGTCGCTTACGCAAAAACTGCCATGACCGGTCAATACGAATAGGCACACGATATTGCGGTAGTTCGTGTGGTCGCGATGAGGCGTGATGCCGATCTTGCCGATTTCATATTTTTGCAGCATCCAGTCGTTGAAGATAACAGGCTCGGCAAAAAACCCTTGTCCATCGATCGCCTCGCCGAAAAGGTTTTGAAATTCGCGGGCTAGTTCCCCGAAGGTGCTTGTCGAACTAAGTTTATTTTGCAGTGTCATCCGTTGCAGTACGATGTTGGTGCCGCTGCCGACAGACTTCTTTGCTGTGCGAAGCGGCAATTGCCGCGCTTCGTGGAGCAAAGTGCGGCGGAATTCGTCTGAGATGATTGGAACCGAGACCGCCGGCAGGTATCGCAGCGAAGCGACCGCTCCTGCGAGATGAGCTGGCGAAGTGCTGAAGAAGTTTTTTATCGATTCATTCATTTTCGCATTTCTTTAAATGAGGATTAGGAACCCCAGGCGGCAAGGTTACTGAATTCGCTGATTCAGATCAGGAAATCTGCTTGAAGCAAGGGGATTATATGTTTGGGTTGACAAGGTCCGTAAGATGGACGGGGAAAGCCGGAAAAGTCATACAGCCTGCAGAAAACAATTGCACAACTATTGTTGTAAACATTACGCACATGACAGGAGGGCAACATGATGAAGCACCCCCCCCCCATAAGCGTTAAATTGTGTCCGGGGTCAGATACATGCGGGCGCGCGAAAACATTTTCAGGTAGCATGGCGCTTGACAACAATCCAGTAGCCGAAAAGCTGGAGAATGCGCCATGCAAACCGAATGTACGCACCGCAAATTTTATCGTCTCGATCCGATCCGCGACGAACTTTCGCCGCCGGCCGCCGAGCGCTTCGACAAGCTCGCGCTGTTCGACCAGCTTCGCCTCGAAGGTGCCTCGCAAGCGACCGCCCTGAAGGCGATCGGTTGCTCCTGAGCTACGCCCTGCCGCTGGAAGCGTCGCCTGCGCGAGCACGGCTTCGCGCCCAGCGCCTCCGCCACTTGCGCCTCGAAGCTGCTCGACCGCCTGATCCGCCAGATGCCGTTCGACATCGGGCCGGTCCAGGTCGACGGCGGCGGCGAGTCCGTGGCCGAGTTCGAGAACGTCTGCCAGCACCGCGGCATCGAACTGTTCGCGCTGCCGCCCAAAAGCCTCATTTGTAGCGACTACGTCGAGTGTTCCAGCACTGCCGGCCGCACCAGGCGCTCGGACAAACGGTGCCCATGCAGGCGTATAATCGGAACTTCGAACAAAGTGGCTGGCCGTCTGAACAGTCTAATATGTATCGAACCCGTACATAATCAGTGTCTGCCAGAAAACTCTAATATCGCATTAAAGCTATTGTTTTGATTTAATTTTTTTCTCAGATGAGAAACCGAAGATTTTCGAAAATCGGTCCTGCGACCGCAAGATGCGGTCGAAATCGATTCGAATGGGCTAAATACGGCTAAATATTCGAAAGATACATCTCATTAAAACTTCAATAAAAACAACAGTTTTAATGCAAAATCAGAGTTTTCTGGCAGACACTAATCAGGTAAGTGTATTGGTATTATGTTAATTATGTGATTTATGTGGTTTCAAGCCGATGGCGGCCTGCGAGATTCGAAGGTTCGCAAGGGCGCGGAATGCCGGCCATCATGGTTCGGGCGACCGTCCTAGCCGTGCGCGGCCGCGCCGGTCTACCGTTCAGCTTTCAGCAGTTCAACGATCAGCGAGACCGGCTATCGCCAAAATTCTTCGCGAAAAGACCCGCATCGCGAATTGGGCCTCAGAGAGGTGTTGAACAATGTGTTCGGTCGGGGCCGGACATCCGGAAAGACTTGTCCGCTGCGAATTGAATCGCGCTTTGAAACTTAGATGCCGGGCAAGCCGGCCGGCTTTGGCGCGGCCTTCAGCCGCTGACTAGCCGCGCTTGCAGAACGCAACATCGCAGGCTGGCCGGCATCGGACCGGCAATGCCCGCCAAATTGGAAATCATGGCATCGGCAGCCGGGAGAAGAGCATGCCGAATCCGCCGACCATGATGCCGAATCCGCCGATCATGACCGCCATCTGCACCCCGACCACCCACTTGAGCCAGGTCAGGCCGCTCTCTACACCGCTTATCCGGGCCTCGAGCTCGGTGCGCAGCTTCTCGTTGTCGGCGGTCAGCTTGGCCTGCAGACTCTCGTTGTCGGCGGTCAGCTTGGCCTGCAGACTCTCGTTGTCGGCGGTCAGCTTGGCCTGCAGACTCTCGATATCGGCACCGAGTTCGGTTCGGACCAGACCGAGTTCAGTTCGGACCAGATCGAGTTCGGCTCGGACCCGATCGACATCGGCTCGGACCAGATCGACATCGGACTTGGTCGCAAGTTCGCCCTGGCTGTCCTTGATCACCAAGGCGATGGCTTCGGCCTGCGCCGTGCCGAAGCCGGCCTTGTGCAAGCTCTTCGATGCGGTTAAAGTGTCAAACGTCATATTCGCCATGCCCACATGATACGAAATTCCTTCCGCAGGCGCTGAACTTTTCGCAAGCCCGCCCGAAGCCGCATCGCGGCAGCTGCCGGAGCGTCGCGCCCGCGCCAAGTGTCTGGCGGCTCGTCTTGCCGGTGCCGTCCGGCCAGCGCATCTTGAACAGCTCGTCGAGGCGCTTGTCCTCGTCGCCGTATTATTGAAGGAATTCGTCCGGGCTGAGGCCTTTCTGGAACTGGACAGCATTTCGCTTCATGGCTGATGCCCGCTTCTAATCAAATGCTTGCAATGATTCCATCATGCCATGAAACGAACTTGTAATTAGCGATAACTAGGAAATTCATTGTCCATGGAAACTCCAGCACCCCGCGGCATGGTCGATTTGATTCTGGCCGAACCGACGGCCATCCTGTATGCCAAGATGGCGGTAGCTTGAGCTGGGCAAGATAAGCGAGGTGCGCGATATAGTTGAAGCGCTCCTACAGCGGCATGAATATATTTTTTCAAGCATGATCGTTTTTCCGTAAATGTGAAAAACGATCATCGCGACATATTCTCTGCCAAAACCGAATTAAGGAGCTTTGCAACGAATTTCATGCGATCAAGCCGCGCTACCCTGTATGCGTTGGACTGCTAAAATCAGGCTGTAGCCCAGAATTTAGGTTTTACTTTCGGATTGAATGGGGTGCGAACCCTAAAAATGTGAGTGCATCTGTGGTAGCATCCGAATAAGATACTCAACGTTCGCGAATGAGCTCATGGTGCCCATGATGCGGAATTAAAAGTGTCATGCAACTTGCTCAATTCATTTCTATTGACCCGATCGGTCGCCAAGTGCCTAAATCAGATTGATAGTTTCGTATCGTTGACGGAAGTGCGCATGGCGGCGCATCGCAACAACCGGCGATTGTGATTTCATAGGCTATGTCGAAGATTGGCGTCATCATGTTGAACACTGGATTTCCCCGCCTTGTGGGGGACATCGGCAATCCTGATACATTTGATCGCGCTGTGGATTACGAAGTGATCGAAGCAGGCACCGTCGGTGCTGTTGTCGGGCCTGAACCTCCAAATGAGAAAATCCTGCATCAATCTGCCCGTGCCGCACAAAATCTTGAAAGGCGAGGTGCCACTGTAATAGGCTCCAGTTGCGGGTTTTTGTATTCGATTCAGGATGAAATCTGCAAATATGTGTCCGTCCCGGTGCTGGCTTCGGCCTTGCTGGTTATTCCAACACTGCGGACGATGTACGGAACTGATGCAGGTATTGGCATCTTGACATATGATCGACGGGCTTTGGAAAATGCCTCGGCGTTCCAAGCCATGGGAAGCTCAATTTATATTCAAGGGATTCCCAAGCATGGGCATTTGTATCGAGTTATCAAGAATGATTTGCCAAACCTTGACTACGACACAGCACAGGATGAAGTCACAGCAACGGTACAAGAACTTCTGCAACAAAGCCCAGACATCAGGCTGTTTGTCTTTGAATGCACCAACTTGTCACCGTATAAGGCGAAAATTATTGAGCAATTCGGCCACCCGGTGTTCGATCTTGTCGATATGTTGAAATGGGTGGCAGGATCGAGCGAGATAACGGAATAAGTAAAAATAGGGCGAAACTTGAATGAGAATATCGCGGGGAAACGAATCTCAAAGCAAAGCCGCTCCTGATACGCATTTCGACTGCATCGGCAGCTGTTGCCCGCCGAACTCTCACCGCTGATACATAATGCTAGGCAAAAATGTGGCTAGCTCAGGGAATGCGAGCAAAATCCCTACCGCGACGATCATCAGCAGAAACATCGGCAGTGCGGCACGGGAAATGAATGCCATGTCTTTCCCTGTCATATCTTGCAAGACGAATAGGTTGAATCCGACTGGTGGTGTGATCTGAGCCATCTCGACGGCCACCATCAGAAAAATACCAAACCAAATCATGTCGAACCCGGCGCTCCGGGCCATTGGCTCAATAACTGCCATGGTAAGGACGACTGAAGAAATTCCATCTAAGAAACAGCCAAGGATGATGTAAAAGGTCAGAAGCGCAAAAATCAACATCCACGGAGATAGTTGCAACTCTCCAATCCATTCGGCCAAGGCTCGCGGCAAGCCGGTAAACCCCATCGTCAACGACAGAAATGTCGAACCGGCCAAAATGAAAGCGATCATGGCCGATGTTCGGGTGGCACCAAGTAAGGAAGCTACGAAGCTGTCTCGTGTCAAAGACCCCTGCATAGCGGAAAGAGCTAATGCGCCAGCGACGCCAAGAGCTGCAGCTTCTGTCGCTGTGGCTAGACCAAGATAGATTGACGACATTACTCCTGCAATAAGCAGAAACACTGGAATCAATTGGCCGACATCTTTCAGTCGGCCAACTTTTTTTTGATCGAGGGATTCCTTGTTGCGACCTTTGGTTATGATCCCCCATGTCGCGACGTATCCCATAAATAGTGTGGCCAGCATGAGTCCCGGCAAAATGCCGGCTATGAACAATTGCGCGATTGACTCGTTTACCGTAACACCGTAAATGATCAAAGTTATCGAGGGCGGGATTAGAAGGCCAAGCGTTCCAGCCCCGGCCAGCGTCCCGATGATCATTCTCTCAGGATATTTGCGTGCCCGAAGTTCCGGGATGGACATCTTGCCGACGGTTGCAACCGTTGCGGCGGAAGAGCCGGAAATTGCCGCAAAAACCGTGCAGCCGGCGATATTCACATGAAGTAGGCCGCCTGGGAGTTTCCAGAGGATGGGGGAAAGCCCTTTGAATAGGTTCTCTGACATTTTGGTGCGAAAAAGAATTTCGCCCATCCAGATGAACAATGGCAGTGCGGTTAGCGTCCAGCTCGATGCTCCGCCCCAAATCGTAGTTGCCATTGCATCGCCGACCGGCCGGTCTGTGAACAACATCATTCCAACCCATGCCACCCCAATCAAGCTGATCGCAATCCAGACTCCCGAGCCAAGAAGGAAGAACAATACGAACAGAAAGACGATGATTAGGTTGAATTCTTCCATTGCTGCAGCGAATGCGTATTGCGCCCGGTCACAAACTTGATCAAATGATGCAGAATACAAACGGTCAAGACAAATGCGCCGACCATCGCGACGGATTGTGGCTTCCAAAGCAAAATTGCATCGGACCCTTCGCTATGCTCGTTGAATTTCCATGACCAGTACACAAGCCTGGCCATGTAGAAAGAAAGCAACGTGGAGACGACAGCAGCAACCGAGAGACACCAAAGTTCGGCGTACCAGCGGCTCAATTTGCCAAATCGAGAAATCACGATTTCAACCCGGATATGCCCGTGCTGATGAAATGTATAAGCCAATGCTAGGAAACTCGCTGCCACCATCGCATAACCCGAAAATTCCGTCAGCCCAGGAATATAGGTTGAAAATAATCGCGATATGATGCTGGTGAGCACCAATATCGCGATTACAACAAGGCAAACGGCGGCCAAGTAGCCGCTGAATCGGTACAGCCTGATCAGCCACCGGTCAACGCTTGCGAAAAATCTTTTCATCTGCAGTGCAGTTCCACTTGCATTGCCCGAACAGCGTCGGGTCACATCGCATGGAATGCTTCGATTGCCGCTTTTCCAGTCTCGCCAGAACGTTCTAGCCATTCACTAGTCATGATCGTTCCGATTGCCTTGAAATCAGATTTGAGCTGGTCGCTGGGAGGCAGAATCGCCATGCCGTTAGCCTGCAGCTGCTCTTTATACCAGTCTGCCAATTCTTCAGCCTTTGCCCAACCTGCTTGTTCCGCATCCGCAGCGGCGTTTCGGATAATGGCCTGTGTGGGCGCATCAAGACTGTCCCAAGCCGCCTTATTTGCGATTACCATGTTCTTTGGCAGCCATGCTTGCACGTCGTACCAATGAGAAGTATGCTCCCAGAGTTTTCTGTCGTAGCCGGTTGAACCTGAAGATATCATGCTCTCCGCTTGCCCTGTCGCAAATGCCTGCGACACCTCTGCCGCCTCAATTTTGGTTGGCACCGCACCCATCAGGTCAGCGAGTCTAGATGTGGCAGAATTGTATGCTCTGAACTTGACTCCCTCCATATCGGCGGCACTGTTGATTGGCTTGACGGCGTAAAGCCCTTGCGGCGGCCAAGGCACCGCGTAGAGGAAAACCAGGCCTTGTTCTTGAAGCAGTTTCTCCAGAAATGGCTTGGTGGCTTCATGCAGTTTCTTTGCGTCAGCGAAACTGGTAGCCAGAAAAGGCAACGCATCAATTTCAAAGATTGGATCTTCGTTGCCGAGTGCTGAAATCAGTCGTTCGCCGATCGGTGCCTGACCGGTTCTGACTGCTCGAAATATTTCGCCTCCCTTGTAAAGTGATCCGGACGGATGGGGAACGATCTCTAGTTCGCCACCGGTAGCTTCTGTAACTGCAGCTGCGAATCTTGCAGCATTTTCAGAATGATAGTTTGTCGCCGAATAGGCGAGAGGCATGTCCCACTTTGCAGCGAGCGCCGCACTTGGAAGCAGTAGCGACGATGCAGCGCATAGTGCCATTACACTTTTTTTCATGAATATACTCCTATTGTCCTATTGTTTGAAGTTGGTGATATGCGCATCAGCTTCTGTGATGCTAGGAACTGAGGGGAAATGCTCTCTTTCCTGCGAATATGCTAATAGTTGCAATTGAGAAGATTAACATATTCATGCGATCTTTTGCAGTTTGTTCCCTTAAAATCGCGTTAGGGTGGCTGCAAAAGGGGATAAAGCCTTGCATAATGCGGGTTTTTAACAAAATCACATTTCACCCGTTGGGCGGACCCGATCGGAGCAAGGCTTTATGGACATCCAATCATACAAGATTTCGACCACGAAAGACAAATCGGCTTCGCGAAGCGGCCTGGCGGCGCTCGCCGAGCTGATCCGCAAGCTGGGGCTCGACACCCATTTCGAGCGGCTGATGCCGGAGCCGGGCAGCAGCCGCGGCTTGCGCCCGGGGGCGTATTTGACGACGTTCATGCTGATGATGCACGAGGGCTCGCGGCATCTGAGCGGAGTGGCGCAGCTGCGCGAGGAGCGGCCGCTGCTGGAGCTGCTCGGCATCCGCCGGCTGCCGGGCGACGACGCCTTGGGCCGCACGCTGCATGCCCTGCAGCTGGTGAACCGCCGGCTGCTGGCGGTCGCGCTGCACCATCGGAAAAGGGCGGCCCTGGACATCGACGCGACCGCGGCGCTGCGAGAAGTCTTCGGCGGAGTTCACGTACAAGAAGGAGCGGGGCTGCATGCCGATCGTCGGCCATATCGCCGAGACCGGCATGGCGGTGGCGGCGGAGTTCAGGGGCGGCCCGGTCTCGCCGAACGCGCGCAACTTCGAGTTCGTCCGCCAGTGCGAGCGCGCCCTGCCCAAGGGCGCCGAGGTGCATCGCGCCCGCATCGACGCGGCGGGCTGCCAGGCGAGGATCATCAACCACTTCACGAGCCGGGGAATCGGCTACGCGATCCGCGCCAGGCTCGACGCGAGCGTGGTCGAGCAGACCGGGGCGCTGGACGAGTCGCGGCGGCAGCCCTTCATCGAGCGCGACGGGACGGCGAGCGAGACGCAGCAGACGGCGCGGTTCCCGCACTCGATGAACGACACGCCCGAAGCGTTCGCGGTGGTGGTGCAGCGGCTTAGAAAATCCGGCCAGCAGGAGCTCGAGCCCGGCTGCCCGCAGGCCGGCGACACCCTGTCGCAGGGCGGCTACATCTACCGGGCGCTGGCGACCAGCCTCTGCCGGCGGAGCGACTCGCGGGCGGTCCGCTGATGCAGCCGCAGGGGCGACGACTCCGAAAATCGCATCCGCGAGCTTCGCAGCGGCTTCGGCGCGGCGCATCCCCCGTGCAGCGACTTCCATGCCAACGCGCTGCATTCCGCGCTGTGCATGCTCGCGTTCAACCTGTTCGCGCTGATGCGCCAGGCGCTGGACGCGAGCTGCGAGTCGATGCGCATCGAGACCTTTCGCCGCCGGCTCTGCTGCAGGGCGGGCAAGATCGCGCGCCATGCCAGGGGCCGGGCCTTGAAGCTGTGCGACGCGCGCGCGGCGGCTTAGCGACGCCATCGGCATGATCCGGGCGACGGCCCTGGCGCCGCAGCCGCCGGAAACGCAAAAAAAGCATCGCGCGCACGACAAAAAAATCGGCTGCGTCCCGGCGCGTTGCGGACTGTCATTGATCTTTCGCCCCGGTTCCGCTCCTCCGCCCTTTCCGGCCGCGTCCCGCCCGCAAGCCCGCCCGGCATCGCCGCGGCGAACGCCAAAATCTCTCCGCGCCCCGGATTTCGGCAAAATCCGCCCCAAAAAAATCTCTAACGCGGATTTTGGGTGTTCCTCGCGATACCCATAGGCATCGAATCGGGTTTATGCCATTTCCGTGATGCGGCTTGACACCGAGTTTGCTCGCGTATCGCTGGATTGTCGTCGTTCAGGGAAAATGGGCGGGCAGGAGCCTCGCTGTCCGCCTTGACACTGGTTCGCCGCAAACGGCGGATTACAGGGATAGTTCGTGATTGAAATAGCCGGCGTTGGAATCCGGCGGGGCAGATCATTCTCGCAGACTGAGCTTTAAGGGTCGGGGCTTGAAGTTGCACGAAAATTCTCTGGATGCCTCGCATGGGCAGGTTAGGTTTCATGCGGTGGTCAGGAGAACGAGAGGCTGTCGAAGCGCGACCCAATCTTGGCGGTCGCTCCGGCAAAGGGCGATTCAAGTTGAAAAGCGATGCATGCTTCACGGTCGTGGCAGCCTCGCTTGGGCAGCGGCATTCAA
Organism: Arenicellales bacterium; assembly: GCA_965214875.1. GTDB lineage: Bacteria > Pseudomonadota > Gammaproteobacteria > Arenicellales > JAJDZL01 > CBDAUN01. The sequence continues at coordinate 1,560,169 of OZ243980.1, forward strand.
TTCCGAAAAGGGATTATCATGCAGTCACGGTTGGGGAAGGCGCTCTTTACGCATGATGCAGTTGCGGATTGAGTGCTATTCAGCCGTGGTACGGCGCAGCGCATCGCGGCTTGTAGACGGCCCGTCGCCAAGCGGCCGGCGCCGGTTTTGTCATGCCGGCAATGGTTCAAGCATGCAAAATCTGCCGTGCTGCCCTAGGGGATGTCATGGCTAAGCAGCCGATCGGCGTTGGCGAAAAGGCGCAGCTCGGTAGCGGCTCAGTTTGAAAATGCAAAGCTTGTTCCAAGCAAAAGGGGGCGGCCGGCTAGCCGCCCCTTCGCGTCTTTGCATCGGCTCACCTTACTTCCACTGTGAAGTCGCACCATTCGGCATAGGCGGGATGGCCTCGGCTCCTCATTTCCGGCGTGGGCCACCGGGCCGGCCCGCAATTCTTACCGGGCGCGAAGGTCGCCCTATATCCGTTCTGGTTGATATGGGAGAGCCACTGGCCTGCCATTACACGCGTGCCTCCAGGGCCAAATTGCGAGCAGCGAGGCGCGCCGCCGACTGTGCCGTTCAAGCATACCTTGCCATAGACCCGGGCGGTGAACATGCCCCTAAAGGGGGTATATGTTTCGGGCACAACATTATTAGCACCCTGTTGCGGAGGCCCATCCTCTGGCTTATTAGGATCCTGTAACGGCCCCGTGCACGGCGGAGAGCCACGATTGGCTGTGTAACTTAAACCCCTGATCCTCACTGTCCTCGAGCATTTTGGGTTGCCCCGATACGTGCAGGCTTTGGCGATAGGCTCACCGCCGGTGTACCTGCCGTTCACGTTGTGGAAGCCGACCAGTTTCTCCGCGTCATTTTCACCTCCGTAGGCGCAACGATACTCGGAACCCGCGCCGAAGGTCACCGTTGACGGCCAATCCCTCTTTTCTACGACCAGAGCCCGAGTTTCGACATCACCTAATTCGAAAACCACCAATCCAATATGGGGGTTATTCCAACCTTTGCCGCCTTCTGTATGAAATATGGTGACCTCTTGCGCTTTTGCCGGCATGGCGAATGTTAGCAAAGCGGCTATCAGCGCCGCCAATATTGGTGGCAGAGAGGGGGGGGGGGGGGGGAGAGCTATTTCGCATGATTTTCATGACAGATTCTCCGAAACAGTTGATGACATCTACGCAATGATACAGATTTTTTGATCCAGATGTACGGGGTTGTACGGGTTCAATGCATATGAGACTTTTCAGGCGGCAAGCGCGCTTTGGCTGAAGTTCCGGTTATGCGCCTGCATGGGCGCCGCTTGTCCGAGCGCCTGATGCGGCCGGCCGCGTTGGCGCGCTCGACGCAGCCGTTGCAAATGGGGCTTTTGGGCGGCAGCGCGAACAGCGCGATGCCGCGCCGCCGGCAGGCGGTCTCGAACTCGGCCGCGGACTCGCTGCCGCCGTCGACCTGCACCGGCCCGAGGTCGAACGGCGCCTGGCGGATAAGATGGTCGAGCAGCTTCGAGGCGCAGGCGGCGGTGGCGCGCGAGCAGGCGCGCATGCAGCAAAGCTTCGAGACCGGGCACACGGCCTCGGATTCCTTGACCGAGAAGCCGGCCTCGATGGCGGCGCTCAGGTGGTCGATCCGGACCATCTGGCCGGGCTTTCGCCCGCGGGTGCCGCAGCGCCAGCGGCGGGCGTGGCGGTTGAACTTGCGTTGCCGCTTGGGCTTGACGCGCCCGTAATGGAACGCGACGGGCTCGGCCTGGCCGGTGCGCACCAGGCGGGCGATCATGCGCCCGGCGGTCGAGGTGCAGACGCGCGAGGGCAATGCGGCGCCGAACCGTGACAGCATCGGCTTTGTCCGTCGCTGCGAGGCGGCTTTGCCGGGCGGCGTGAGAGTGTCGCATCTCTGGACCGATGCGGCGAGCAACCGATGGCGCGCACGTCGCGTCAGATAGACGGCACCAGGGTGTTCACGCTGTCGGTGCAAAGAAGGCGGGTCGAGATCGGCCGCGCAGCGGGACTTTTTCGCGCGGCGCGACGGTCAGACGCTCGGCAAGGGATGCCGCCTGCATCGCGTCATTGCCACCAATATGATGACCGGCCCGACTCGCAGGCCGTGCATTCCTGCAATGCGCGAGGCGGGCACTCGGAAAACTCAATCAAGGAGTTTCGCAGCGAATTCGCTGCTTTCCATTGTGTATCTGGAGCAGCTCATCGGCGTTTTACCGCCGACGCTCTCCGGCAAGAATTATGCCGTAAATCCTTTGATTTCCATGGACTTGCGGGCAGTTTTAGATCTAATTGCCGATTTGGATGATTGATCAGACCGGCGACTTCGAGTGCTGTAGCGTTGTTCGTTTTCAAACTGAGCCGCTATCCGCAAGTCCGTCTTCAAAGTACATGTATCGCTTTCGCCGTGCTGGTGTAAAATTCTGAAGCTTCTTGTGCGCAAAGCAAATTCCAATCTTGCAACTACCAATCGAAAAATCAATCCAACTCGAGTGAGGGAAGGCAATGGCAACCAAGGATTCAACTGATCTCGAACGGCATGTGAACCTGCCCGGCCGCGCAGAACTGGTCAAGCAGGTCAGAGAAAAAATTAATGAATTGAACATCGACTACATCTACTATCAATTCATATCTGTGACCGGCAGGATTGTCGGAAAGGGAATCCCGGCAGATCACTGGGAAACCATCGCGGAACGAGGCTTTCAGCTCGTCTACGGTTCGACCGCCAACCTGTTTATCGACCGACATGGCGACTACATCGGCTATGGCCCCGAAGCGATGGAGCTAGTCGGCATTCCGGACCCGGAAACCTTTTGCCAGCTGCCGTGGGACAAGCGCGTTGCCAGAGTGTATTGCACATGTTTCAGAAATCGTGAAGAACGCGATAGCCCAGGCGGTCACCTGACATCGGACTGCCGCGGCAATCTGCGAATCATTCACGACGAATTCATCGAGAAGCATGCCGGATTGCATCTGCGTCATGGCATGGAGCCGGAAATGATGTGGCTCAAGCGAGGCGAGGACGGCAAACCGGACGGAGGATTTTCCAACCCGTACTGTTACCACATCGATCAGTTCGAAAGCTTGCGCCCCGTCTTCATGAAGGTGATCGAGTATTGCCGCTTTATGGGGCTTGACATGATCCAGGGCGATCATGAAGACGCGCCGGGCCAGCTCGAACTGAACTTCACCTTCGATGATGCGATGCGAACCTGTGATCGCCTCTCGACCTACCGGCAGATTTGCGCGCAAGTTGCTCGCGAGAACAACCTTATCGCCTGTTTCATGACCAAGCCTTTCATGGGCGTTTCCGCCAACGGCTGCCACACCAATATGTCGCTTTGGAAAGGTGGCGCAGACCAGTTGAACCATCTTGGCAATGCGACGCTAAACGGATTGCAAGACAACTACAGCTACCGCAAAGGCGGGGAAAACCTGTTCATGCCGGACACCGACGACCCGCAGTTGCCAGGCAAAATCGGCTTGCAATCCATAGCTGGAATTATGAAGCATCTCGATGCCTTGACTGCGTTGGGTTGTTCGACGGTCAACTCCTATCGCCGTCTTTGGGATACAGGCTTTTGGGCGCCGGTCTACAAGGATTGGGGCTACCAGAACCGAACGACGGCAATGCGTGTTTCAGCGCCTGGCCGGTTCGAGTTCAGAGCGGTTGACTCGATGGTTAATCCATATTTGCTGTGCGCCGGCTTGCTTAAGGCCTTTGATGACGGAATAAGCAATAATCTGGATCCAGGTGAGCCTGAAAGCAGGAATATCTACGAAGCGATGGAAGCCGGCAAGACGGTTACCAAGTTGCCTACCAGTCTTGGCGAGGCGATTGAAGCCTTGCGCGCAGATGACGTGATCATGTCCGCGCTGCCTGACGAGATGGGCAAAGTCTTCTTGCACTACAAGGAAGATGAGTGGGCCAAGTTCATGGCGACCGTCACCGAGTGGGATCTTGAAGAATATCTGGACTGCTTGCCATAAGGAGATGAAAATGTGCGGAATTGCAGGACTAATCCATAGAGGAAAAACCTCCAATATCGGCGGCGAGTTGCTATCGATGCTTCAAGCGCTGAAGCATCGCGGGCCGGATTCTACCGGGTTTGCAGTCTACGGGGCGATCGCTGAGGGAGATGGATTGCAAGATTATGTGATGCGATTCAAGGTCGCAGAGGGCGAGGACCTGAAGTCGGGTTTTCAAATCCGCGACAAGATGCGTGAACGGTTGGATGCCGTCAATGCCAGACTTGCCGAATCGGGCGCAAGCGTCAATCGCAAGGAGCAACCGACCGAGTATGCGCATCGATACCACTTCGCATTCGATGGCGATATGCGCCTTCTGGCCAACTATCTCGAAGACATCGAAGGCGTTGAAATACTTTCCATCGGTCTCGGCCTCGAACTCATCAAGGATCTAGGCGATGCCGATACGGTCGGTTCGCAATACAGCCTGAACAACTTCGAGGGTACGCACGCAATCGGACACACCCGCATGGCGACCGAGTCGGATGTCGATATCCGCTCAGCTCACCCATACTGGGCGTATCCGTTTCTTGATGTGTCGGTTGTACACAACGGCCAGTTGACGAACTACTGGAACTCTCGCCGCGCTCTTGAGCGCCGGGGCCATCGATTCATGTCGAATTGCGATTCGGAACTTATTGCGGTCTATCTCGCCGATTCGATGGACCGGGGCGATGACCTTGAAGAGTCGATGAATCGGTCGTTGACCGATCTTGACGGAGTGTTCACCTATGTCGTCGCTTCGCAGAACCAGCTTGGAATGGCAAAAGACTACATGGCGGCTAAGCCGATGGTTCTCTACGAGTCGGACGAATTCGTTGCGCTCGCCTCTGAAGAGGTTGCGATACGAAGCGTCTTCCCACATGAAATTGACACAATCGATCCCTATGAAGGAGAGGTGCGGGTATGGCAGAGCTAAATCCAACATCGATTCATACCGAGCAGCTGACCGGTCGCACGCAGCAAATATTCTTCTCTGCAATTCAATCCGATCGCATGGCGGCGCCGCAACGGGTGGAGGTCGACTTTAACCGGCATGCAGATATTGATGCAGCTGGAAAGTCGGCCCGCGACATCAACAGCAAGATTGCCGCATGCATGGCCGAAGGCATCGGATCGATTACGGTCCATAACCCTGGTGCGAAGCATTCGCTCGGTGTCGGCATATTGAATCGGTTGAATCTGAAATTCGAAGGCAGTCTCGGCTACTTCGGTTGCGGCCTCATTGATGGCCCGAATATCCGCATATCAGGCCGTGTCGGCTGGTCGTGCGGAGAAAATATGATGTCCGGAACAGTCGTGATCGAAAAGAATGCCGGATCGACTTTCGGTGCCGCGATCCGTGGCGGCGATCTGGTTTGCATGTCGGATGTGGGCTCGCGAACCGGCATCGACATGAAAGGAGGCACTATCATTATCGGCGGCCGCACCGGCGCGTTTTCCGGTTTCATGATGCAGCGCGGCCGGATGATCGTGCTGGGTGATACCGGACCCAATCTGGGTGATTCGATGTACGACGGCATCATCTACGTCGGCGGCAAAATCAAGGAGCTGGGGGTTGACGCAGTCGATGCCGAACTGACTGATAACGAGTGTGAATGGCTCAAGCGCAAGCTGGCAGCCTACGGCTTGGAGGCGCCGAGAGGCGTCGAAAACATGCGCAAAATAGAATCTGGAAAGCAGCTGTGGAATTACGACAGCTTGGAGCCGACCGAAAAGAAACTTGTCTTGTAGAGCAGGGGAGCGAAAAATGGAACCAAAACCTAAATCGGCACCGCCAGAGCCACCCTCTCGCGATCGAGACAATACGCTCTTGGGAAGGAGTTCGATCTTCACCCGTGAGGTGATGGATGATATCCATATCAAGTCGGAGCTTGGACGCTACCGGATGCGCGGATTTTCACTGTTCAAGAATATACCGACATTCGATGAATTGACGTTTCTGCCAGGAACGCTGACACGTTTTGTGATCGAAGGATATCGGGAACGATGCGTGACCGAAACAGTGCTTGGACCAAGGGCGAAAAAACCTCTGAAACTGGATATTCCGGTCTATATCACCGGAATGAGCTTTGGCGCTTTGTCATACGAGGCAAAAACCGCTTTGGCGCGCGGCGCGACGATGGCTGGAACAGCGACGTGCTCAGGCGAGGGCGGCATGATTCCCGACGAGCGACGATACTCGATGAAGTGGTTCTATCAGTGCATCCAGTCGCGCTACGGATTCAATCCTCACCACCTGCGCTTGGCGGATGCCTGCGAATTTTTCATCGGGCAGGGTTGCAAAGTTGGCCTTGGCGGGCACTTGATGGGACAGAAGGTCACCGACCAAGTTGCGGAAATGCGTTCTTTGCCTGCCGGAATTGACCAGCGTTCACCGGCGCGTCATCCGGACTGGCTGGGCCCCGACGACTTGGCGCTTAAGATCGAAGAAATTCGTGAAGCGACCGATTGGCAAATTCCGATTCAGCTGAAGCTTGGCGCTGCCCGAGTCTATGACGATGTGCGCATGGCAGCGAAGACGGATCCGGACATGATCTATATCGACGGGATGGAAGGATCGACAGGAGCCGGTCCGCATTTGGCTACGGAGGAGACCGGTGTTCCAGGGATTGCGGCAATTCGTCAAGCCCGCAAAGCGCTTGATGATGTGGGCAAAACGGGAGAAATTTCGTTGATCTATGCTGGCGGCATCAGAAATGGCGGCGATGTGGCCAAAGCGCTCGCGCTCGGAGCCGATGCAGTCGCGATCGGCCATGCCGCCCTGATGGCGCTGAATTGCAACAAGAATATACCGGAGGCGGATTTCCCCAGCGAGATAGGCGTCGAGGCCGGCTATTGCTATCATTGCCATACCGGACGCTGCCCAGTTGGCGTTGCGACGCAAGATCCGATTCTGCGTAAGCGACTCAATCCGGACGATGCGGCCGAGCGCGTCTACAACTTTTTGCATACGCTCGCAATCGAATGCCAGATGATGGCAAGGGCATGTGGCAAGACGGATGTGCATTCGCTTGAGCCCGAAGATCTTGCAGCGCTGACAATGGAAGCATCTGCAATGGCGATGGTTCCGCTTGCAGGAACTCAGCATACTGTCGGACGGCCCGACATGACTCGATATTGAGGTTGGTAAAAAATGGGAAACGTTACTGAATTAGATAGGCATGGTCGACCTTCAGGGGCAGAAACAGAGCGCGAGAAAGAGATAGGTCAGCATATCGGCTACCGCTATGATGTCAATCTAGTCCCGGACTATGCAAAGATGACGCCGTTTCTGCGACGGTATATCGAATTCATGGGCTGGGAAGACCTTAACTGGCTAGAAGATGTCCATATGGGCTACGAAGAAGGCAAGCCTGCCGTTTTCGATCGCAACATCAATGGCTGGGTTCAGGTGCCCGAAGACATGGATTTGCCGGAAAGTCAGCAAGAACGGGACATGGTTGCGCGCGAGCTTCTGGTCAAGTTTCAATCAGCCGAAACTCATCCACTGGTTGAATTGAACGAAGAATACGGCAAGGTCAAATAGCGCTAAAGCAAGGATTGCCGCCGCTAATCCGCAGAAACTAGCCAATATCCGAGCCAGTGGCAAATCGTTGGTACAGAGGACTGGATTTGATGCGGCAACACAGGGCTTTGGCGCTGGTGTCCATTTTTGCGATGCCGTTTCTTGCAGTCGCGAACGCCGATTTTCCAGACTATGAGCGGGAAGTTCGGCTAGCCGAAGAGGCCGAAGCAGGACTTTTTGAAGGCGATATAGTTCACCTTGGTGCGGGCGACCGGGAGTTTATTGCGATCCTGACCGAGTCCGCCTTGGGAGAAGCGAACGGCGCAGTAGTGATTATGCACGGCCGCGGTTTCCATCCTGATTGGCCTGAAGTGGCTAATCCGGTTCGAGTCGGCCTTTCGGAAAGCGGCTGGACGACTTTGTCGATCCAGATGCCGGTTTTAAAAAAGGATGCAACCTACTATGAGTACTTGCCAATCTTGCCGCTTTCGCATCCTCGCATTAAAGCGGCAATTGAATACTTGAGAACCGAAGGATACGATTGGGTGGCGCTGGTTGCTCATAGTTGCTCCGTACACATGACAATGTCGTGGCTGGGCGAACATGGCGATTCTTCAATTGATGCATTTGTCGGAATCGGCATGGGGGCGACAGATTTTGGGCAACCGATGCCTGAGCCGTTTCCGATCGAGCGGCTGACGATCCCGATTCTTGATGTCTTTGGCAGCGAAGACTACCCGGCAGTTGTGGCCAAGGCGCCTGAGCGTCTCGAAGCTCTTTCCGCAGGGCATCCTGATTCCGCTCAAGTTGCGATTGATGGACCGGATCACTTTTTCGTCGACCATGAAGGAGAATTGATATCGGTTATTTCGCAATGGCTTGGCCAAGTGCGCTAGCGCATGTTGCCGCAACTGTCAAAAAGCACCATGGCGGTTGCGAAGCGAGCCGATGCAATTAAGGATATGTTCACCGCCAAACATGCGGCATGAGGAGGTTTTGAAGGCATGATTCCCGGCGGCCAGTTCAGTCCGCAGCAGCAATTGCGCGAACCCGGAATAAGGAGTCATTGGCTAGGCCGTGAACGGTATCCTGTTCGAGGTCGATCAGTGATCGCCTTTCCTTTATTCGAAGGCGATTGCGTGGATTTGATTGATCCTGAAGGACTTCAATGTGCGCACCTTGTTGCGGTCAATGCCGCTGGAGAGCTATGCACGCCTCAGCTAGGCCTTAAGCCCGATGTAAGTGCGCAGCGGATATACGACTTGCTTTCGCTTGATAATCCGGATGCCGCAAAGTTTCGGGCGAAGCTCAGGTCAATCGGCGTTGACCTGTTTGGTTCGCGTGCGGCAGAAGTCTTAACGGGGCGTACGGAGGCGGGCGCTTCTATCTCGTTTACTAGCGAGACCGATTGCATCGTGCTCATTGCAGCTCCGGGGAGCGCTATGGAAGTTGATCAGCAGACACCGCCAACCGACCTAGAGGCATGGGTCACCCGAGCATCGCCGCAAATCAACATCAGCCACGATCTGCCCGACCCGCTTGCGAATCCGTCGAAGGACTTTAGAATCAAGGCGGCAAGCGCGAAGAGCTATTTGGTCAAAAAAGGCCAATACATCCAAATAATTGATGTCGATGGTCGCCAATGCTCCGATTTTCAATGCTTTGATATCAGCGCACTGGACAAAGGCATCGAACGATGCCTTGATGCGACGGCAACGCGAACTTTGGTGGGGTCTGCCTATCCGTCCCCTGGCCTTTATTCCAAATTCTTTGACATGCAGCTTGAGCCGGTTATTGAAGTTGTTCAGGATACCTGCGGACGGCACGACAGTTTCGGATTGGCGTGCACCGCCAAGCACTATGAAGATTGCGGGTATCCGGGGCACCCAAATTGCTCTGACAATTTCAATAATGCATTGCGACCGTATTCGGTTGCAGAACGCAACGGCTGGATGGCAATCAATCTGTTTTTCAATACATTTTTTGACGATTCGTTCCAGCTTTATTCTGACGAACCTTGGTCGCGGCCGGGCGATTACGTGTTGATGCGAGCGGCTCGGGATTTGGTCTGCGTGACATCTTCATGCTCTGATGATATTGATCCAGCGAACGCATGGAATCCTACTGATATCCACGTGCGTGTATACGATAAGAGGGAATTGTTCAAAAAAGCGATTGCGATTCGCACTGCAACAGACGCGGAGCCTGTTATGACTCAAGAGACTGCTTTCCATAGTGAAACGTCGAAACTGACACGAAACTATGTCGAAACGTCTGGCTATTGGATACCCAGCGACTATATCAACCAGGGCGCGATTAAAGAGTATTGGGCTTGTCGCGGAGCGGCGGTGATTGCCGATTTGAGCGCACTTCGGAAATACGAAGTGATTGGTCCGGATGCAGAGACATTATTGCAAAGATGTTTGCCAAGAGACATCGTCAAACTCGCGATAGGGCAGGTGACCTATTCTCCGATGTGCAACCAGTCTGGCGGCATGATTGACGATGGCACTTTATTTCGGCTCGACCAAAATAATTTCCGGTGGGTTGGTGGCTGTGACGGTTCAGGGATTTGGCTGCGCCAGCAGGCTCGAGAAATGAAGCTTAAGGTATGGGTAAAGAATGCAACAACGCAGCTCGCCAATTTGCAGGTTCAAGGTCCGAAAAGTGGTGAAGTTCTGCGTCAGATTATCTGGACCCGCCCCGATCAGGCATCGCTGGATGAGCTGGGCTGGTTTCGCTTTAGCATTGCAAGAATTGGCGATGATAAAGGCATTGCGGTAATTGTATCGCGCACGGGTTTCACCGGAGAGCTTGGCTACGAGATTTTTTGCCATCCCAGCCAAGGGCCGCAGGTGTGGCGTGCGATCATTGAAGCGGGCAAGCCTCATAATGTGCGACCAATGGGCTTGGAAGCTCTTGACATGCTGCGCATCGAAGCAGGCCTGGTTCTTGCAGGCAACGAATTTTGCGAGCAAACTGATCCATTCGAGGCCGGAATCCCGTTCACGGTTGCGCTCGAGTCGAAAGTCGAAGATTTTATAGGGCGTGAAGCTTTAGAGCGCCGCAAAGCGGCGCCGCAACGCAAGCTAGTCGGTTTGGAGCTTGCCGGTCGTGAAGTGGCATCGAGCGGAGATGGGGTTTACAGCGGGCGCTATAAGGTGGGAGAGGTTACCAGTGCGACGTTCTCTCCGATTCTGCAAAAGAACATTGCTCTTTGCAGGATGAACATTGAATATAGCGAAATCGGTACCGAGTTGGAGGTGGGCAAGCTGGATGGTCACCAAAAACGCATACCAGTCAAAGTTGCTCGATATCCCCACTTTGACCCGGACAAGTCCCGTGTGCGAGGAATCTATTCGTAGTGATAGCCTGTTGTGCCTAAGCTGTATTGATCCTTTTCAGCATCTCGACCGCGTTTGGCTGCCTGTATAGCGTTTTATCATGCGGCATTGGTTTGAACAAACGCATTTCAGTATTAGGTGGAACAATGAATACGAAGCAAGCAGAATACAAAACGGCTATTGGGATTTTAGCGAAACAAAATTCACGGTGAGATTTGCGCCTTATACTTGCGATAGCCGCTATGATTGCTCTTGGCTTCACTATCTTATGATTTATTGCAACTTCTTCGAACTGATATCGACAGTATCAATAAAAACATCGGGGAAAACTAAGTAAAATGAGAAGAATTAAAGAAAGAATAGCTTGATGCAATGAAAAGAACCATCCTTCAGATTGCTTTGCCTATTCTTACAACTGTGTCGGGAGTGGTCGTGATTGCGATTATCGGAAAGTAGAACAATTTCAAACTGACCCGCTGCGCATCCTTCTCCTCATGCAAATACTCCAATAGCCCGAGATGATTTAACGGTTTGCAGTTTTTTAAACAGATTTCGGGAAATGTGATACAATTTGCTGTGGTTGAATTAGAATCACAGCTTTATAACTACATACAAGGTCAAACGGAGTAATCGCAACAAATGGTTGTCATTCGCATGGCTAGAGGCGGCGCAAAAAAGCGACCCTACTACTACATCGTCGTCGCAGACAAAAGATGTGCCCCGAGCGGTCGATTTATCGAGCGTATCGGCTATTTCAATCCAATGGCGGCAGATCATGAAACAAGCTTGAGAATTGACCTGCAACGAGCTGATCATTGGATCGAACGCGGTGCCTGCCCATCTCCGCGCGTCAAAAACTTGATCAAAACAGTCCGCAATCAGGAGTAGACGCGCTTTTCATTGACATCCGATGCTCGCACTCAGATAGTTGTTGTTGGACGCATTGTTGATGCCTACGGACTGAAAGGCCAAGTCAAAGTTCGCTCATTCACCGAACGACCCGAAAGCCTGCTGGACTATCCAGACTGGATTTTATCCGGCGCGGGTTTTCACTCGACCTGCTACCATGTTTCGAACGCTCAGTTCGATGGGCGTTTCGTCATTGCGAGCCTAATCGATGTCACTGACCGCAATCAGGCATTAGACCTGAAAGGGGCGGACATAGGCATCAGAAAAGATGCGCTGCCGCAACTCGCGGAGGGCGAATTCTACTGGCTAGATTTGATTGGCATGAAAGTTGTCAACATGCGCGGTGAGCAGCTTGGCGTTGTGACACAGCTTTTGGAAACTGGCGCCAATGACGTTCTGATAGTCGAGGGCAAAATTCGGAGCCTTTTGCCGTACATCCCGCAAGTTGTTAAAAATATCAATGAAGAAAGCGGGACAATTAAAGTCGATTGGAGCGAAGATCCATAATCACATCAACCGCAGTTCGCTCTGATGCAGGCTCGAATCATAACCATTTTCCCCGCAATGTTCGATGCCTTGATGGATTGCGGCATATCCAGAAGAGCGTTTGACGATGGCCTGATCGACATCCGGCTCTTTAATCTTAGGGACTACGGGCAAGGCTCGCACAGGGTGCTAGATGATCGGCCCTACGGCGGAGGTCCGGGCATGGTGATGCTAGCAGAGCCGGTCATTGAGTGCGTCAATGATGCAAAGGCCGGACTGACGAAGGTTCCCAAAGTTGTGTATCTCAGTCCGCAAGGGCGCCGTCTGGAGCATTCCGATGTGTGCAGCTTTGCACAGTTGCCGAGCCTAGTATTGTTATGTGGTCGCTATGAAGGTGTCGATCAGCGGGCTTTGGATATAATCGGAGCAGAAGAATGGTCGATAGGCGACTACATCCTGTCTGGAGGCGAACTGGCGGCAATGGTGTTGCTCGATGCTGTCATCCGGCAGTTGCCGGGGGCGCTAGGGAATGAGCAATCGAGGCAGGAAGATTCTTTCACAAACGGATTGCTAGATTGTATACACTATACGCGCCCTCATTCCGTGATGGATCTGTCTGTGCCAGACGTTCTGAAATCCGGCAATCATGAGCAGATCAGGCGTTGGCGCCTAAAGCAGTCCGTCGGTCGCACTTGGTTGCGCCGGCCGGACTTGCTGGAAAAAGTTTCACTTAGCGATGAGCAATTGGAACTTTTGGACGAATTTCAAAACGAATTGAACAATTCTGGGAATTAGAACATGACGAACGTAATTTCTGCCATTGAAGCAGAGCAGATGCGCGACGATATGCCGTCGTTTGCCCCTGGGGATACAGTGCGCGTGAACATACGCGTTAAAGAGGGTGATCGCGAACGGCAGCAAGCCTTCGAAGGCGTGATCATCGCTAAGCGAAATCGCGGACTTAATTCTTCGTTTACGGTTCGAAAAGTCTCTTACGGGGAAGGTGTGGAGAGGGTATTTCAAACCCACAGTCCGTTGATTACAAGCGTTGAAGTGAAGCGACGAGGTGATGTCAGGCGCGCAAAGCTCTACTACCTGCGCGAGCGTACCGGCAAAGCGGCAAGGATCAAGGAGAAGATTCGCTAGAGACATTGGTTTGCAACTCGCAAACGATCTTTGCTTGCAGCTCCTTTCTTGCGAATCCAGCAAGATTCGTCGAACATTTGACTTGCCTCCTCCGTGAAGCGCTGATGCTCCGCTTAAGCGTCTGAGTATTCAGCAAGCCTATATTTTGACACGATCAGACAATTTCCCCACCACATGCGGCGCGATTCGATACGTTTGTCGCATCGCTATCGTCGCCGCAATAGCTTTTTCGTGTCACTCGGCGATAGCTCAACAGAGCGTTGCTCCAGAGACTGAATCGGACTCTGCCGCGCAACCAGTGCAGGTTGCCGCGCCGCGGAGCGCTGACGAAAGGCCCGCCGTAGAAGACGATTCGCTGCGTCCCGAAAATCGCTCAATCCGCGGCGTTTCCTTGCATCTTGTTGAGAACTATCTGGAGCTGGGCGCCGTAGAACTTGCGCACCGAGTTCTATCTGATCATATGCCGCCACGAGACGATGCTGGTGAGTGGGTCGAGTGGGAGAAGATGTTCTACCAGACCGCCTTACGTGTGCGGGCATGGCAATCGATCATCGACCGTGCAGGAGGCCTCGCGACCGATCTGCCGCTTGATTTGTTCAAAATCTCGCAGACTGCCGCAATCCAGTCAGAAATCGAGCTGCGCAGGGGTGAGGCGGCAAGACTGAGGGCGCGGCACATGATGTGGAACACGCCTTACGATATCGAGTTTGCATTGAAGTGGCGGGACTTGGTGATTCAGTCTTATCTTTCTGATCAGCTTTATGATGATATGAGCAAGGCGATGGCGGTATTCAGTCGTGACTTCCGGCCGAATGATCCTCAATGGGAGCAGCGGTATGCACGAATTCTGCTGCTGACCGGCAATCGCGAGCAGGCGATAAGCCGGATTGCGGGCTTGCAAACCGTCGAGGCAAAAATGCTGAGCCTATACTCGCAATTTATCGAAGGATCTTCAAGCAATGCTGCGATTGTCGAAGATGGCTTGGAGTTGTTGCCGTCTGTGGAACAGGATTCCGCGCTTGCGGCGGAGCTGTGGGCGATCATACGCGTTGTCTCATCCGCAGACCAGGATACCGAGACTCGAGTGGTTGCGGCGGAAAATGGCCTTTTGCTGCACCAGCGGTTCGACGACGCTAATCGGATTGATCCGGTTGTACGCTTGACGACAACTTTCGATCTTTTGGAAGCGTATGATGAGCATGCCGTCGTGGTTGGCAACAGCTACGGCCTGATCGTCGGCGATGATGAGCAGTGGTTTCAAAAAGCCCGGGAATTTGAAATTCTTGCGCCTGCGACAGCGCGGGCAATGTATGCGTTCCTGTCGGTCAATGCGGCTCAGTCGACCTGGCGACAGGCTGCCGCCGAATCATTGGCGACTGCGTTGATGCAGGCAGAATTTATCCGTATTCTTGAACTGCTGGTTGTCGAAGAAAAATTTATCCGCATTGAAGATATGTCGATTGAAAGCCGTACTGCCATAGTGAATTGGACGCTGCAGCGCAAAGACTTTCAAACCGCATGGCAGATACTGTTTCAAATGAGCGATCCTCCGGACGAAGTGGAGCCGAAAACCTGGAATTTGCGCCGTGCGCGCATAGCAATTCTTGCTGGAGATATTCGCGTGGGGAAATTGCTTCTGCGCCGCCTGGTTCGCGAGTTGCAGGCTCCCTTAGATGGCAGTTTCGTTGATCGGGTGGTGCAAGTGATCTTCGATTTGCAGGATCTTGAAGAGCATCGAAGTGCAATTGAACTGACAGGTCTTCTATACGAAAAATCGTCTGACAATATGCAAAAGCGGGAGCTGCTTCACTGGTCAGCGGAATCGCATGCACAGCTGGAGCATCATGTTACGGCGGCAAACCAGTTTTTGCGGTCAGCGGCTATCGGTGAGGACTGGAATGACGATTGGGGGCGTTCGGTTCAGTACCGCGGCGCTGTCGAATTGATGAAGGCTGGTTTGTATGGCGATGCAAGGCGTATTTTGACTACCCTTAAAGGACTGTCATTCGACCCACGTACGCGGGTCGTGATTGATGACAGGCTTAGAGAGTTGAGTGAGCTTGAACGGCAGGCAGCGAACGATGGCGATGCATAGAAAATTAGCCAAAGTGGAGGAAATCAGTCTCAAGGATGATGATCTGATAGCCTTATTTATCGACAATCAGTGGGCCGAATCGGGGTTGTCTGACAAGACGCTTTCTGCCTATCGCTCGGATCTTGAGATTTTCGCGAAATGGCTCAATCACCGTGATCGCGCACTCGTATCAGTGGAACGTTCCGATATCTTGAATTTCTTAGCTGACCGAATCGATTTGAGCACTCGATCAAATTCGCGGCGCATGAGCACGTTTCGGCAGTTTTTCAAGTTTTGCGCTCGCGAATCAATCATTTCCGCTGTGCCAACCGAAAACATCGAATCTCCTCATATCAGTTTGCATCTGCCGAATTCACTCTCTGAAGAGCAAGTCGAGGCATTGCTGAATGCACCAAGTGACAGCACCCCCGTCGGCATTCGCGATCGGGCGATGATCGAGACCATGTATGGTGCAGGGTTGAGGGTTTCCGAAGCGGTGCGGCTGACCGTTCATGCGATCAACCTTCAGGACGGCTGGGTTAGGCTGATTGGCAAGAATGCTACTGAGCGACTCGTGCCGCTGGGTGAATATGCGGTTGAAGCGATTGAGCGATATCTTCAGTCTGCTCGCCCTGAACTGATGAATGGTCGGATTTGCGATCAGCTTTTTGTCACCGCCCGCGGCAAGGGAATGACCCGTCAGGCGATCTTTTTGAATATTCGCAAATATGCGCAGGTTGCCGGCATCGCAAACGAAATATCACCGCATTCGCTGCGCCATTCATTTGCGACGCATTTACTTGATAACGGTACCGATTTGCGCACTATACAGCAATTGATGGGACACAGCGATCTGTCTACGACACAAATCTATACCCATGTTTCGCGTCAGCGTTTATCCGATGTGCTGGCCAAACACCATCCGCGAGGCTAATTGAGCATGATGGCGAGCTTGCGACGGAATTTTCCGACCAATTCGACATGTGCGTGCAACATGTCGAAAGCCATGATCAATCCTCTTCGACCTGCATCGTCATTGAATGTGCGGTCGCCTTTGACGATTTGCAGCAGCTGGTCCATGCCGGCTTCGAACGAATGGTCAACCAGCAAAATCGCTGCCAGTTGGTAGCGCGAGTTCCAGTCGCTGGCATCTGAATCAATGTTCTGCTGCAACTGTTGCGGGTCTGGAGCGGATTGCGCGGTTTGCACAAAGTGCAGCGTGGCTGCAATCTCCTTGAATTTTGGTGTTGACTGTTCCGAGCTGTCAACACTGTCGAGCAATTCTTGCGCCTGGCTGATTGATCCCAATTCAAGATGCACTTGTGCGAGACGTACGCGGGCTGCATCCGAATCGTCGCGATTCAAGGCCGAGATGGCCTCATCGAATCGCCGCATGGCAATTAGGTCATCTATAGGATCAGTTTCTGCTGAGCCTTCGGTGTCAATGTGCTTTGCCAGCATCTGGCGAATCGCTTGCTCTGGCTGGCCTCCCATAAAGCCGTCAATGACGTTGCCGTCTTTGATCAGATAGACGGTCGGAATGCTTCGTACTTGGAATTGTGCCGCTAAATGCTGATTGTCGTCCAGATTCACTTTCGCGAGCTCGAACGCGCCCGCGAACTGCTCAGCAAGACTTTCAAGAACGGGCGTGAGCGTCTTGCAAGGTTCGCACCATGGTGCCCAGAAATCTACCAGCACCGGCACCGTGCGGGAACGCTCTATGACCGCTTCGGCGAAATTGTCGATCCCGACATCGAAGCTGGTCTGCTTAGGCGGCTCTAGTGCATAGTTTTGCAGATCCATTAGAGGAAAAAATTGTGTCTTTGAAACAGGGCAAATTGGCGCTCCCTAGGGGAATCGAACCCCTGTTGCCGGCTTGAGAGGCCGAAGTCCTGACCGCTAGACGAAGGGAGCGTAGTCAACTGTATGCCAACTAATATGAATATTATAAACGACCATTCGTTCAACATGGGCGAGGCTGAGCATGAAGCAAGTGTCGCAGCGAAGTAGTTTTCCGCGTTCGCGTGCGACGATTCCGGTTAGTAGTCATGGCATTCGAAAGGCCGGACTCAGCCGAGGCGCGATCGAAACGGTCGAGACGCTGCAAAGGGCGGGCTTCAGTGCGGAATTGGTTGGCGGATGTGTGCGCGACTTGCTGATTGGCATCCAGCCTTATGACTTTGACATCGCAACCAGCGCGCGTCCGGAACAAGTTCGTGAGCTGTTTCGAAGGTGTCGTATCATAGGACGAAGGTTTCGACTTGCCCATGTCCAAATAGGGCGGGAGATAATCGAGGTATCCACTTACCGAGCTCGCCCGGCTAAGGGAAGTTTCCGAAGCGAGCGCAGCCGCGTGTCAGCCAAGGGGCGAATACTGCGCGACAATGTCTACGGAGATATCGAGCAAGATGCATTTCGGCGTGATCTTACTATCAATGCGCTATATCTGCGCTTGCCGGATATGAGCATTGTGGACTATGCTGGCGGCTACGATGATATCGATTCTAAGTTGATCCGGGTGATCGGCAAGCCGGCTCATCGCTTTCAGGAAGATCCTGTGCGGATGCTGCGTTCGTTGCGATTTGCGGCTGCGCTCAACTTCGCCCTCGACCGCTCTGCCAGCGACGCGATGCCGCCGTTAGCTCACATGCTGACAGAGGTTCCAAATGCGCGTCTTGCCGATGAGATTAGCAAGATGTTCTATTGCGGCAATTCAGCCGATGCATTCGACCTTTTAGGGGAGCATCATTTGCTGTCGCGAATCTTTCCATCCTATGCTCGATTGATGAGCGCTTCGCGACGCGATGACACGATGGCCTATGTTCGAAGGATTTTCTCCGATACCGATCTCCGCATTGGACAAGGTGTCCATGTCAGTATGCCGTATACCATTTCGGCGCTGTTGTGGTTGCCGTACCGTTTATCCGCTTCTAAGGCGCTTGAATCTGGAACAAATCGAGGCGCGCGATTAAACCGGCATTTGCAGTCGCTTTCCAATCGCCTGATTTCGCAGCAGAGCGAACGCATGTTCATTGGTGCAGATCAACAAGATCAGATCAAGCAAATCTGGCTGATGCAGCGCGAGCTGGATGCAGAGATTAAAGAATCGCTGGTTTCAAGAGCGAACTTTCGTGCCGCGGTGCGTCTTTTTGAATTGCGTACGGCGATTGGCGATGCCGATCCGCATCTGTGCGAGAAGTGGGTCGACTTGCGAGATCAGCATGAACCGTCTTCACGCCGACCTGGCCGCCGTCAACGCAATCGAAGCAGACGAAAACGGCGATAGCCATGAGTGAGACTGTCTATATTGGCATTGGAAGCAATTTGAGCGACCCCAAGGCGATGGTGGTCGCGGCAATCGAGTCGATAGATGCTTCGGAGCATTGCGAAGTGGTTTCACGCTCATCGTTGTACGCAACTGCGCCGATGGGATTCTCCGATCAGCCCGACTACATCAATGCCGCGTGTGCGCTGAAGACGGACCTTACGCCTGATCAGATGCTGGATTTCCTGCTTGCTACTGAGTTGAAGTTTGGTAGAAAGCGAACCGGTTTGGCGAACAGGCCTCGTACCATTGACCTTGATCTTCTTCTGTATGGGCAGAGAGCTATTTCTAAACCTAATTTGCAGATCCCGCATCCTAGAATGCATGAGCGTTGTTTTGTGCTTGCTCCGCTTGCGCAAATCGACATCAATATCATTGTGCCAGGACATGGGAGAGTCGGTGATTTGCTTGCATCGACTGGCGACCAGCGAGTTGAAGTGGTCAGTTGACTGTCTTAAAGAGCGGGCAATCCCGGCCTTGGCGGAGCTGCCAATCTCATAGAAGCATAATTTAACGCAGTATTTTTGCCTGCACTCAAATCAATCATTTGCAATTTGTTTCTGCAAAGCGGCCGCGGGCTGTTGAAATCTTATGCCGGGCATGCTGGCCCCGACTTGGGTTCTAGCGGGTTAGAATCAGCGCAAGGAATGCGATGCCCGCACCCAGCACACCGATTGTTATTGCGATTTGAGCGACTCCATACCCGACAATCCAGCGCTGGTTGTCCTTGTCCCTCTTGGCCATATCGGCATCTCGCCTAGCCATATCGGCATCTCGCCTGGCATCTCGCTCGGCCATGTCGGTCCTCAGTCGCTCAAACGATGCGTTCAGTCGCTCATATGACGCATTCAGTCGTTCGTACGATGTGTTCATTTCTTCTTTCAGCAGATCGATGCGCTTGTCCAGTTCGTGATATTTTTCTTGCAGCTTCTCATCCATCTTCAGTCGTCTTGATATTGCCGATTTTCGGAAACGGCGCTTTGAGCGTCGGATGATGCCGGCTCTGCCCGATGGTCAAGGGCGCGGCTGATATGCTGTAATCTGTATCCGCTGGCTATGCTTCCGTAATAAAGGTAGTTTATCCGACCACGGCCTGTCTTTTCAAGGTTATGTACTGGTTCAATACATATGAGACTTTTCAGGCGGCAAGCGCGCTTTGGTTGAAGTTTTCATTATACGCCTGCATGGGCGTGCGTTGTCCGAGCGCCTGATGCGGCCGGTAGGCGTTGCAGAAGCGCTCGAATTCGGCCAGCTCGACGTTCAGCGCGCCGACGCTCAGCTCGCCGTCGTAGAACTGGTGGAACTCGTAGCGGCCGGCCGCGTTGGCGCGCTCGACGCAGCCATTGCAAATGGGGCTTCTGGGCGGCAGCACGAACAGGGCGATGCCGCGCTGCTGGCAGGCGGTCTCGAACTCGGCCGCGGACTCGCTGCCGCCGTCGACCTGCACCGACTCGATATCGAACGGCGCCTGGCGGATCAGGTGGTCCAGGAACTTCGAGGCGCAGGCGGCGGTGGCGCGCGAGTAGGCGCGCATATAGCAAAGCTTCGAGACCGGGCAGACGGCCTCGGACTCCTTGACGCAGAAGCCGGCGTCGATGGCGACGCTCATGTGATCGATCTGCACCATCTGGCCGGGCTTTCGGCCGCGGGCGCCGTAGCGCCAGCGTCGGGCGTGGCGGTCGAACTTGCGCCGCCGCTTGGGCTTTGTTCGCCCGTAGTAAAACGCGACCGGCTCGGCCTGGCCGGTGCGGACCAGGCGGGCGATCATGCGCCCGGTGGCGGACTCGCTGGGCGCGAAGCCGTGCTCGCGCGTCAGCACGGCGCGGATCTTGGCGCGCCCCCACAGCGGAAAGCGCTGGCGCGTTTGGCGCACCAGCTCGAGCTCGCGGTCGGTCCACTGGCGCCGCCGCACCTGGCGAGGACGGCGGCATCGGTCGCTTCGGTCGCGCCCTCGAGGCGCAGCCGGTCGAACAGCGCGAGACTGTCGAAGCGCTCGGCGGCCTGGGTCGAGACGGGTTCGCGGATCGGATCGATGCGACAGAATTTGCGGTGCGGATGTTTGATTTGCATAGCGCCATCTCCCGCCTTTCGGCTGTTGGATTTTTGTTAGGCACTATGCTACCTGAAAAATTTTCGCGCGCCCGCCTCCTCCCTTCGGACTACGTCCTTCGGGAGGAGGCGGGCGGTCTCACATGTATCTGAACCCGGACAATAGACGCAATTTTCAAATTTTCGGTAGTTGCTCAGTTTGAAAGTTTGCCTATTTTTGACAGGAAAACTGGTACAATGAAGGAAAATGCAACCATGAGGAAAACACAATGAAGCAATTACTCACCCCCCCCCCTCCCTCGCTAAACTGACAGTCCTGCTGCTGGCGGCGCTTGCGGCCCCGGTGCAGGCGCAGCTGCTGGTCATTCCGGCGACCATCGGAGCGAATGCCTGCACAGACGGTGGCATGAGCGAGCTGAATCCGGAAGTAATTTCCTTACCATCCGGCATAGCAAACAGTCTCAAATTAGACATGCCGCCAATTTCAGCTGCCCAGTATAATACTTTCTTTGGTACTGCTGTTCCGCCTGAAGGCATTCCGCTTTCTATAGGAGTGATGAAAAACGAGAGCGGCGGTTCGGCTGCGGCTGAAACCCGGTCGCTTGGAACGATCACGAGCGACACTCCCTCAACAGCTGAGACTGTCACCTTCTCCCTGGATAAGAGTACCCGGTACGTTGTTGGATTGATGAGCGAGGGTTCGTTCATAAGCCGCGCCTGCTTCAAGACCCGCGGCGAGTTCACGACCGCGGAGCAGAACCTGGTTTACAATGGCGAGAAATCTAAGTGGGAACCCAACCTAGCCCGATATAACCGGACCGGGTGCTATGCGGTGGCCAGCACGAGGCAGGACATTCGGGACTGCTATTGCAACGGCACGCGCAACGGAACACACATCCTCGCCGGCCAGACTACGGCGAGCCAGGCGCAAAGGCAGTATCTCAATTGTCCGGACATCAGCAGCTGATCCATCTGATCCATCCGGTCATCGGGAGCGCGGGCCGCGCGACGGCGTCAAGCTGGCACCGGATACCAGTGGAATATCGCGGAACATCCCGGATGCAGGGCGGCCCCGCGGCCGCCCTGTCCTGCCATGCGTCTTGGCGATTTTCAAACTGGGACACTACCTGCAAGCGCTATGCTACCTGAAAATTTTCGCGCACTCGTCCGCACTCGCCCTTTCCTTTCGGATTGCGTCCTGCGGGAAGGGGACAGTTTCACATGTATCTGCTTCGGACGCAGACTAGTTCTGAATTCGCGCCTCATAATTTATATGTCTGCATTGCTTATGCCATCTTGTGTCGAAAGCCATTAATGATCTGAACTGCAAAGGCAATGACATAAAATATATCTACTCTGGAACTGCGCATAATCCACCATTAGATAAAGATGAGCGATAACACTCCGTGCGAGCGCGTACTGTCTGATATGCCTCGTGCCATTGACCTTGATCTTCTGCTATATCAGTAGAGGATTATTTCTCAACCAAATTTGCATATCTCGCATCCGAGAAGGTATGAGCGTTGTTTTGTGCTTGCTCCGCTTATGCAGATCAATGAGAACGTTGTTATTCCCGGTCATGGTCAAATCTCACTAGATGTCAATTCGGATGTTAACTTGCAACTTGAACGATTTCCATCAATTCGCTGTAACTTGACACGGCTGCGTACTTTACCGGCTCTTGATCAATCCTGCGATTGACCTCCTCGAAGAATTTCCCAGCACATTCAATTTTCTTATTCTCAATATTCCTTAGTGTCATGCTGGACGTATTACCTTTAGTCTCGGCGACAAAATAGATGTGCCTGACTGCACCTTTTTTAAATGAAATTGCCCAGTCTGGATTGTAGTCGCCGACCGGCGTAGGGATCAGAAAGCCTCGAGGCAATTTGGCATAAACGATAACTTCATTGCTGGAATCGAGTTCATTCACAAATTTGCGCTCGACATCAGAATCCGTCATTGCGTAGTCATAAATGTGTTTCTTGAGCGGCTTGCTGGCACTGGTGAAATCGTGCCTGGTCTGGCCTGCTGTAAAGATATTTATGTCATGGGTTTCAGAAATGCTGTCATAACTTAGACGCTGAATTATGATTGTGGCCTTTTGTTCGTTAATAAGTCGTGATGATTCCGTAATGAAGTATTCCGGGTTGCGTCTAAACTGATTGAATACTGCTGGCTGAATTTTGCTCAAAATCTCACAAACAGTCTTTCTTGTCAGTTTCGTACTCTCTGCAATTTTTCCAAGCAAATCATATGTTGCGAAAGATCGGATAGGTTGATCATGAGCTTGATCCGATGCACTGATTAGAGTAAATCCCTCCCCGCTTCTGAGTTGAGAATCGGAAATTTGATTCTCTTGAACGCCTCTTTGAATGGTAAATTGCAAAGAAGGAACTTGCAGTTCGGAATCTAAAGTCTGAACGCACTCTCTTATGAGTTCTTTTGAATCGAATTCAACGCGGTAGACCGCTTTCCGGTTTATGCGACTCCATAGCGCTTGGAATTCTTTCTTCTTGAATCTTTCATTCAGCCGATTGATCTTCGGTTTTCGGTCATCGCTCACGATGAGCTGTTTCGATTCGCGAAAGACGCTATCGATCAAATCGAAAATCTGCTTCTCATACTGATCTAGTTCGGATTCGAACTTTGCCAGCGTACCGCTATCTCGCGCTTCGTGATAGGCGGCAGTGATCATGTATTCTTCATCGATGTAGTTGTTTTTGACGAGATACATATCGATTTGCCGAGCCATCCGCATAGTGATAGGAACTTCCTCTGTTGCGGTTTTGATGAATTGGCTGGTGAAGTAAGCGGCGTCTGCTTTGCGAGGGCGGTCAGATAGGGAGGCACTTATCTCTTCCTGAAGGCTTTGGACAAAATCTTTATAACTCTCGCTTGCGACGACCGTCAGGACATTCACATCATGAACTGTTGTCGCGTTGTCCATGCGGTCTCCGTTTTGGTTGACGCTGATCCTCAATCCGCGACCAACTTCCTGCCGGCGTGAAATTGTGTTGTCGCTGTGCTTGAGCATGCACATGACAAAAACATTGGGATTATCCCAGCCTTCTCGCAAGGCAGAATGGGAAAATATAAATCGGACCGGCTCGGCGAAGGAGAGCAGTCGCTCTTTATCTTTCAGGATCAGTTCATAGGCAGCAGTGTCATCTGAAAAGCCGGCTGATTCTCCTCGTCTTTTGATTTTCGGGTCAGTCAGCCTATTGGTTCTATTGTCGATCGAGAAATATCCGTTGTGGGTAAGGTCGACAGGGATTTCGGATAAATATCTTCGATAAGGATCGTCATCTCGTGTGAGTTGACCCAAGTACTCGTCTTTGATCAGCTCATATTCTTCTTCAAAGATGCGGGCATACTCACCCTGAAAGTCGGATTGACTGTAGTCTCGATATTTTGACACTGCATCAATGAAAAACAGGGACAGAACCTTTATTCCTTGAACAAAGAGAGCTTGTTCTTTCTCAAAGTGAGCTTTGAGAGCTTCCCGAATTTGGAGTCGTCGCAATGTTTTCTCTGTTATGTCTCCAACTGCATCACCAACAGTCAGGATAGTTCCATTGGTAAACTCGACAGTGTTTAGGTTGGCGTTGATTTGGGAAATGACGAAACCTTGGTACTGATCTAGATTGTTTGATTCAAAAAACAAATTCTTGCCCCGTCTCAATCGCTTTATGACCCGCTTGATTCCGGTGCCAAACCGCACTTCCATCTCGATTCTTGCAACAGGCGATTTAGTGGAAATTTCAATAGACTCTAGATACAGATAGTTGCTTATGCCGGGCAGTCTCCTGATGGAAATGCCGCGCGCTGCGATTTTTTTCACCAGTTTTTGGTTGTAGGCATCCAAGGAATCAAGGCGATAAACCCTATTGTGATTAGTTCGATGAGTGGCTGAATAGCGCAGTATCATCAAAGGCTTGAATTTAGCCAGTGCCGTGCGCGTCTTTTCCCCTTCCATTTTTTGCGGCTCATCCAGAATCAGAATTGGATAATTGCCGCTGATTACGTCGATAGGTTTGCGAGACTGAAAGTCGTCTAGCGCATCATAGATTCGGCGATTCTCTTTACCTGTTGCGTTGAACGCTTGGATATTGATCACCATGATATTGATTCCAGCATCAGAGGAAAAGTTTTCCAATTGATGCAATCGTTTCGAGTTGTAAGAAAAGAATCTAGCCCTCTTGCTGTAAGTTTCGAAAAAATGATCCGAAGTGATCTTGAGTGATTTGAGAACGCCCTCCCGAATAGCAATGCTTGGCACGATGACAATAAACTTGCTCCAACCGTATCTTTTGTTCATTTCGAAAGCGGTTTTGATATAGCAATAGGTTTTGCCGGTTCCGGTTTCCATTTCCACATCGAGATTTATCTTGCACTCAGCGTTGGAAACCAGACTAGTCGATGTGGGGAGAAATTGTTGCCGTTGAATATTCTGGATATTGACAAGCAGCTGTTTGTCAGTTAACTGGATATCTTCATTTTTGAACCCAGTCTGATTGAGATCCAAACTCTGCGAGGTTGGCCCATTAACCAATAATCGTTTGTTCGTTCCCAAATCAAGTCTATATGCTATGCCGGTTGACTTTTTCTGGCCGGCAAAGCAGTTAACCACGGAATCCACCGCACTTGTTTGAAATGCCTGAACTTTGAACTTTAATTTCATAGCGAGCGTTTCTATATCGACTTGACTTCGGTGCTCGGGGACATCTGTCGAAAAATTTGATCGACATTTATTTTGATATCATCGGATTCAAATCCAGTATCTCGAAACACAACACGTTGCGGTTCAAAGTGTGCAAGTTCTTTGACTAAATCTTCATTCACACCGTTATCAAAACATGCAATAAGTTCGTAGGTGGTACTGTTCACAAAGAAAACCGTTTTGCTTTGGATTTGCTTCTGCTCGATTGACAGCATTAAGTCTACACCCCAATCCAGCAATACCTGAAAAAGCAGATCTTCTGGTGTGCGGTCCAATTTGATGTTGGATCTAAATCTAATTAAATCGCTTTGATCAATTGCATCGGCAGCATAATGCACATCTTCCATATTCGATGAATCTATTTTCAATACGCGAAAACCAACGTCTTGAAATTGAGTTTTGCTCGGTGAGTTGCTATAGGTTTTGCTTGCTGTTGCAATACGCAACTTTGTCAACTCTGATAAAAATAGAGGTTTATTTTGTTTTTTCAGTAGATTTATGCCATTTTGAATAGTTGCCCCGGAATTCGCGCCATTAGAATTCAATAGTGCTGATTCTAAATTTTCCGGTAATTGGATCAAAATGAAACTTAAAGCAATATTGTTTTTCGCGGAGCAGTTGAATACAGCTTCTGCTGTGGTTCCAGAACCGGCAAAAAAGTCCATTACGATGTCGTTTTCTTCCACGACAAAATTCAACAAATATTCAATCAATGACACTGGCTTGGGGTAGCTAAATACATCTGAGCTCATTAACTTTCGAAGTTCAGATGAAGCGCTCTCATTTGTCCCTACATTACATGATTGTTTGTCAATAATTGGACTCATGTATTTTTCCTTGATGAAATTAGTCGGAGGTTTTTGTCCCTTCGTGCTTTTCAGAAAACGAATAGAAAAAATATCAGATTTGATTACAAAAATTGTGCCTTTATCTATCTCTTTATCCAAAGTTTCTTGAGTCCATTTGAATTCACCTATAAGCCCAAAGTCTTTGTTTGCGAAACTATTTACGATTTCCAGATCATCGACGAGTTCAACCCGATCTTTCTTTCCAGATTTTATTTCGCCATTTTCTATGAAACTAAATCGAACTTTATTTTTCGGGAATAAAAGTTTTCTAATTTTGTTTCCTCTGTTTAATAGTGGCTGATCGCCGCCGTCCTGAGATCCGCCTCGGTATTTAATTTGGTTCCTGGATTTTTCGTAGCATAGAATGTATTCGTTGGTTTTCCTAGATTTTGCAGAAAGAGCGGGTGGCGTTGACGTTTTTACCCACGAAAACAATTCGATAAAATTAAATTCTCCAAAAACTTGATCCATGATTAATTTCAGATTGGATAATTCCTCGACTCCTATTGATACAAAGATTACTCCATCATCACGCAAGAGATTTCTTGCAAGTTTCAATCTGGGATACATCATTGATAGCCAATCCGAGTGAAACCTGCCGTTGGATTCAGTGTTGGCAACGAGTCTGTTTCTTTCTTGATCGATCTGTTTTGAATCTTTCAAATATTCATTTGCTGATTCAGCGAATGAATCTCTGTAGATAAAATCATTCCCCGTGTTATATGGCGGGTCAATGTAGATAACTTTGATCTTTCCGAGGTAGGTTTCTTGAAGCAACTTCAATGCCTCTAAGTTGTCTCCTTCAATGAACAGGTTTTTCGTCTCGTTAAAATCAACGCTTTCTGATTTTTGGGGGCGTAAGGTTTTAGCGGTGGGAGAATTCGCGTTGAGTAAAGCCTGACGTTTTCCTGGCCAGTCAAGATGATAGCGTTCCTGCGAGCCTTCTACGATAGAATCTGATAGTTCCTGCCGCAATTGATCAAAGTCGACTAAAAATTTCATATTTCCGTTTTTGCTGCAGCACTCAGTTACGCAATTAGGAAATAGTTTTTGGATTTGGGCGATGTTTTTTTGAGTCTGATTTTGGGAATGCATTTTCATCTTTTCCATCATTTCCAACCTAATTTATGAGTTATGAATAAAGCGAAAGGGAATAGATATTCAATGCGATAGCACCTTTTCATGAGATATTGCTAAAAGTAGTGCTTGGGGCATTCAAGTGGCCATCTGATTGTGAGTCTCTCCCACCTCGATTCCGTCTAAAGAATTGTACACCTTCCACCAACTTGCCGAGCTTTCTGAAGCCGCTCAGTCGCCTCCGTTCGGCGCATAATCCGAGCTTGGGCAGCATGCACAGCATCCGCCGACGGCTCAGGCATCCTCTCGAGCGCCTCGTCCGATGGCGGATGGTCGAGAACGTTGACTCGGTCGGGTGGCGGTGCGGATGCTCTGCCAGCGTGCGGCCGGAAAGCCGCAGGAAACCTGCAGCTCTTCGCGATCCTCCGGCAGATTCCCGGCCGCCTTCGGCTGCTTTTCCCCGTAATGGTTGACGAAGCCCTTGAACGCTGCCTCGGCATCATCCCGGATCTTAAGTCATCCAGATCTGCTGCCGTGCCTGCTTGGCGCGGGGCTGGACGCTTTTGGGCAGGATGTTCAGGATGTGCTACCCGTCTTGTGCAGCCGATAGTGCTGGTGGCGGGCATCCGGATACGTCTGGTCCGGTGGCGACCAGAATCCCAGGGCTACATCCTTGACCGGAGCGGTCGCTATAATCATGCATTCCTGTTCTTCCAGCGATTTTTTGAATATGCGCATCATGCATAATGATATGCGTACCCAGTTCTGCAGGGAGCAGGTCAAAACACGCGATATAGGCCGCACAGACTAATTACATAAAATACACCTACTCTGCTAACTATCCATAATCACCATTAGATAAAGATGAGCGATAACACTCCGCACGAGCGCGTACTGTCCGGCATGCGTCCGACAGGTCCGTTGCATTTAGGCCACTATCACGGCGTAATAAAGCCTTGGGTAGATTTGCAGCACACCCACGACTGCTACTATTTTGTGGCAGACTGGCATGCGCTTACGACCGAATACGGTTCTGCGACTGGCTCTGACATGAAGGACAACGTCTGGAATATGGTGATCGACTGGCTGGCCTCGGGAGTCGACCCTGAATTGGCTACGATTTTCATTCAATCGCGTGTGCCGGAGCACGCCGAACTTTATTTGCTGCTGTCGATGATTTCGCCGCTTGGCTGGCTTGAGCGCGTGCCAAGCTTCAAGGACCAGCAAGAGCGGCTGAAAGACAAGGATTTATCCACTCACGGCTTTTTGGGTTATCCGGTTCTGCAAAGCGCAGACATTTTGATCTACCGCGCTACTGTGGTGCCAGTCGGCGAGGATCAGGTCCCGCACATTGAACTCACGCGCGAATTGGCGCGACGATTCAACCATACATTCGGTCGCGATGCGGATTTTCAGGAAAAAGCGATGCTGGCGGTCAACAAGTTGGGCAAAAAATCTGCAAGGCGATACCTCAATCTGCGCCAGGCACACACTGAACGCGGAGATCCTGATGCCTATGCACAGGTGATGGATTTGATCCAGGCAAGCCAGAATGTTTCGCCGGTAGAGCGAGATCGATTAATCGGCTTTTTCGATGGTGGCGGAGTCAAAATATTGCCGGAACCGGCCGCTCTGCTGACCGAGGCGTCCAAAGTGCCAGGACTTGATGGGCAGAAGATGTCAAAGTCCTATAAAAACGCGATTTATTTGCGGGATGACAAGGATCGTGTTGCTAAAGAAATTCGCTCGATGCCGACAGATCCGGCCAGAGTGCGTCGCTATGACCCTGGCAATCCTGACGTATGTCCGGTGTGGGATTTGCATAAGGTGTATTCGAAGCCCGCTACTTGTGATTGGGTTCGCGAAGGCTGTACGTCGGCTACTATCGGATGTCTTGATTGCAAGGCGCCATTGATTGACGAAGTGCTCGCAGAACAGGATGTTCACGCGCACCGAGCGCAGCAATATATAGAGGATCAGTCCTATTTGGCTCGTGTTATTGATGATGGATGTGAAAAGGCGCGAGCCGTGGCGGCCGACACGATGAGCGAGGTGCGCAAGTTCGTTGGGACCGGAGACTATCGCTGAACAATGGAAATCATGATGACAGATGATGCCTCTCCGGTTGCTACGCGCTTCCCCATTCCCGAAGACCTTTACATCCCGCCTGGCGGGTTGGAAATTATCACTCAGGTGTTTGAGGGGCCGCTTGATCTGATTCTTTACTTGGTAAGGAAAAACAAGTTTGACATTCTTGACTTGCCAATTGCTCAGATTGCTGATCAATACGCTCAGTTCGTCGAACTGATGGAAATAATCCAAATTGAACTGGCAGGCGAATACCTCGCGATGGCCGCCACTTTAGCAAAAATAAAATCTCGACTGCTGCTGCCGGCCAGTAGCGATGAGAATGCTGAAGAGGATGATATCGATCCGCGCTTAGAACTGGCGCAACGGCTTCAAGAATATGAGCGGATCAAGAAGCTGGCGGAATGGCTCGAACAAAGGCCCAGAGTGGGGCGCGAAATGTTCTTGATACAGTGCGAGAGCATCAAAAAAACTTTCAAGGATGAAATTCCGCCAGTCAAGTTGGAAGATCTGGTTGCAGCATTCAAGCATATCCTTAAGTTCGCTGCGCAAGATCAGGCTATCTTGCTGGCGAGAGAGACATTTAGTGTGAAGGATCGAGTCGTGGCGATCGTCAAAGCACTCAGAAAAGCAGAAACTCGACTCAGGTTTCAGGATTTGTTCGATCCCAAGGAAGGTCGCGCGGGCATAGTCGTTTCGATGCTTGCCATCCTGGAACTGATCAACTCAAATATGGCGCATGCCGTTCAGGTGTCGTCCGATTCGCATATTCATATCGAGTTGAACAAGTGATTTCAGATCACTTATGAAATATGGTTCGATATCAAATGATGAAAAGTGGCATTCATTTTCCGGCTTGATCCATGGCTCTCGAATCCAAGGAATTGAAGAACATCCTTGAAGCAGGGATTTTATCGTCTGAACTGCCGGTTACGCTTGAGCAGATGAACAGCATGTTCGAACAGCACGAGCATCCCGGCATGCGCGCGATTGAACAGGCCCTAGAGGAGCTAAAGGATGACTACGCGACTCGTGGCATTCAGCTTAAGGAGATTGACAAAGGGTATCGGTTCCATTCCCGCGAGCAATATGCCGTCTGGCTGCAAAGGCTGTTCGCGGTTCGACCGAGACGGTATTCCAGGGCGCTGATGGAGACTCTTTCGATTATTGCATTTCGACAGCCCGTTACTCGCGGCGACATTGAAAATATCAGGGGTGTGACGGTATCTACTGAATTGATCCGAACCCTTCTTGATAACGACTGGATTCGTAAAGCAGGGCATAAGCAGGTTCCCGGGCGACCGGCATTGTATGGGACAACAAGCACGTTTTTGGAGTACTTCGGTCTTGAATCATTGGCTGATCTTCCAGCATTGGAAGACGAAGCGTCATTGCTCGAACAGCAATCTGACGCAGATGAGCATTCGCACGCTATCGCTCAGTCGGAGTTGTCAGCTACGAAAGAGGATGACCCGACTTTATAGCTTGGCAAACCTTCGATAGCGCTCAGTAGGTGCCGGCAAACGATGAATGAGCGAATCCACAAGTTTCTTGCACAGCGAGGCCACGGTTCGCGTCGTCAAATCGAGGCATGGCTGAAACAGGGCAAGATCACTGACAGCAACGGCATGCCGTATCCGATTGGTCACCGCATCGGCACCAAGGACCGCATCTACATTGACGGCAAGGAAGTCGCCATCAAGCCGCACGGCAACGAGGCGACCCGGGTTCTTGTCTACCATAAGCCCGAAGGTGAAATCTGCTCCGTATCAGATCCAAGCGGGCGGCCAACGATCTATGACCGGTTGCCGAATTGCGGCACCGGCAGGAAATGGATTTCGGCTGGGAGACTGGATCTTAACACCTCAGGCTTGATGCTGTTTTCTAGCAATGGCGAACTCGTCCATGGGCTGACTCACCCAAGTCGGGAGATTGCACGAGAGTATCGATGCCGGATTTGGGGCGAGGTCAGCAAAGATGCCCTGGAACGATTGCGACGCGGTATTCGAGTCAAGTCGCAGCTCTATCGATTTGACGAAGCCGCATTCATCAATTCGGCAGGTGGCGCAAACAGCTGGTATCGGGTGATTCTCCGCCGCGGCAGAAATCGGGAAGTCAGACGCGCGTGGGAAGCGGCTGGTTGCAAGGTCAGTCGCCTGATTCGTGTGCGATATGGATCAATCGTCCTTCCGAAAGATCTTCCACCCGGACAGTGGAGGGAACTTGAAAAGCGCAAAGTGGATGTGTTGATTAAGGAGGCATTGAAGCCAGGCATTGGCACTAAAAATAAATAGTTGCACTATCGCTAAGGCCACAAAAATGCGCGAACTTGCGAGGTGGTATCGAAAACTTCATCGGCACCCCAGGTATTCGGATCTTCATCAGGCGGAATGTAGCCGTAGGTAACCGCGATTGAGTATGTGCCGGCTGCCTGTGCTGACCGAATGTCCCGCTCAGCATCGCCGATCATGACCGTCGAAGTTGCCTCAATACCGGCGATTGCGCAAGCGTGCAGCACTGGCTCTGGATGAGGTTTTCGATTTGTGAGCGTATCGCCGCCGATTACGCAAGTAGCCCCTTTTACTCCTATATCTTCCAATATGCGCACGGTCAGGCATTCGGGCTTGTTCGTTACGATCCCCCAGAGTACGCCAGTTTTTTCGCATTCCTCAAGCATCTCGGCGATTTGCGGATACAGCACAGTGCGACTAGACAAATCGCTTTCGTAAAACGACAAAAACCGTTCGCGCAATACCTCATAGCGCGAATGGTCTGGCATCAAGCCGAATCCCAGCCGAAGCAACGCGGGCGTGCCGCCCGAGACATATGGTTTGAGCCCTTCATAGGGCAGTTCAGGCAGCGATTCTGACGCTCGAACCTGGTTTAGTGCGGCTACCATGTCGCCGCTGGTATCAGCAAACGTGCCATCGAAGTCGAACAGTATGTATTTGAAGACGCTCAAAGCCGCTTGCAGTGTGCGAAGTAGTTCACGTCGACATCTTTTCCCAATTGGAAGAGTCGGGTTAGAGGGTTATAGTGCAGGCCGGTCAAATCCAGCATCGTCAAGCCGGCGGCTTGACACCACCGGTTAAGTTCCGAAGGACGAACGAACATGCTGTGCTGATGCGTGCCTCTCGGAATCATGTTCAAAACGTATTCAGCCCCCACAATGCCTAGAATAAAACTCTTCAATGTCCGGTTCAAGGTCGAAAAATATACGCTGCCGCCCGGTTCGCAAAGCCTTGCGCAAGCAGCGATTAGCGATGCCGGATGCGGCACATGCTCAATCACTTCCATGCAGACGACGATCGAAAATTCGTTTTCGCGGGTTTTGACCAGCTGTTCAGCTGTGGTCTGTAAATATTCGATCGACAGCTGCGATTGCTCAAGATGGTGCTTTGCCGCATCAATCGATTTGCCTGCATCAATTCCTGTTACTTCAGCGCCAAGCTGTGCGAGCGCTTCGGACAGGATGCCGCCTCCGCATCCGACATCGATGATTTTTCGTCCGGCGACCGGCGTGCGCTGGTCGATGTAGCCGATGCGAGTCGGCGTGATTTGATGGAGCGTGCGAAAATCTCCATCTAGATTCCACCAGCGCTGTGAATTGCCGGCAAATTTTTCAACTTCGGCAACGTCGATGTTTGAGCGGTTCATTTATGCGGGAGCGGCTGATGGTGTTTCTGTGCGAATGCGGTGCGCCCATTGATTAGCCGCCTCATTGCACTTGGATTCGTTGATGGTCGTCAGTTTTCTGGTTCTCATAACACGTTTGCCGTTAATCCATACATCGGTAATCTGGTTCGAGCTTGCGCTGTATACGATTTGGCGCACTGGATCATAAACCGGTTCGGTCCTGGCTGAATTCAGATCGATTGCCGCAATGTCGGCAAGCTTGCCTTTTTGAAGTGAGCCGATTTTTGCATCGAGACCGATGCACTTCGCTGCATCTATGGTTGCCATGCGCAATGCTTGCGCTGCAGTTACCGCGGTAGCGTCAGAACTCACAGCCTTTGCGAGCAGTGCCGCAAAACGCATCTCTTCCAGCATGTCTAGCGTGTTATTGCTCGCCGCGCCGTCGGTGCCGACGCCTACTGTGATACCTGCCGCGATCAGATCATTTACTCGGCAAAGACCACTTGCCAGCTTCATATTGGACTTGGGACAGTGTGATATCTTTGCCCCTTTTGAAGCAAGGAGTTCAATTTCGCGATCGGCCAGCTGGGTCGCGTGAACCGCAAGCAGTCTCGAGTTGATTAAACCAAGCTCATCGAGTCGATCAATTGGCCTTCGTCCATGCTGATCCAATGAAGATTCGATTTCTTCCGCGGTTTCATGAACATGGATATGCATGCCGATGTCCAGTTCGTCTGCCAAAGTCGCAATTTTGCGAAAAGTCTCATCGGCAACTGTGTATGGCGCATGTGGAGCCATCATTGTCGAGACAAGGTTCATTGATTGAGCATCTTGATGGACTGCTTTCCCTTTTTTCAAGTATTCGTCGGGTTCCGAAGCCCATGCGGTCGGAAACTCGATTGCAATCAATCCGACACAAGCTCGCATGGAAACCTCTTCGGCGACCGTTGCGACCGTTTCCGGAAAGAAATACATGTCGTTCATGCATGTGGTGCCGGATTTGATCATTTCGGCGAAGGCGAGCCTTGTGCCGTCAGCCACAAACTGTGAACTTGCCCATTTGCTCTCTGCCGGCCAAATATGGTCGTGTAGCCATACCTGCAAAGGGTGATCGTCGGCTAGTCCGCGAAGCAGCGACATTGCCGCATGGGTGTGCGTATTCACGAATCCGGGTATCAGCGCATGTGTCGGCAGCAAAACCTTTATCGCCGAAGCGTACCGCTTCCGCGCCACATCAGTAGGGAGAATATGCTTTATGGCATTGCCGTCAATGACCAAAGTGTAGTCCTCGTAGACGGCATTCGACTCATCTACAGTCGCGACCCATCGCGCTTCAATAGCAACTAATTCGTTATTCATAGGGCCAGATTATAACCATTGAAATTTTTGGTTCGTTGTTGGCAAAAAGAGCTGTTCCGCTAAATATGCCGACTGAGCTTTTTGGGCCTCGGCTTCGGATTGCTGTTGCATTCGCAGTATGAGCAATCCGTTTGTGCGGCACGAAACTGTCGCTAGTGTGTTGGTTTTCGATACGAATATCGGGAACAAAAATGCCTGGCAACATTGGGTAGCCGATAGCATTTGCCGCAAAATAACAAATTCAATTGAATAATGCACTGCTAGCAAGTGAGATATTGCCAAAAGTAGTGTCCGGGCTCAGATACATGCGGGACCGCTCGCCTCCTCCCGAAGGACGCAGTCCGAAGGGAGGAGGCGAGCGCGCGAAAATTTTTGAGGCAGCATAGTGCTTAGTAAAAATCCAACAGCCGAAAGGCGGGAGAGAGCGCCATGCAAACCGAATGTCCGCACCGGAAATTCTGCCGCCTCGACGCGATCCGCGACGAACTTTCGCCGTAGGCCGCCGAGCACTTCGACAATCTCGCGCTGTTCGACCGGCTGCGCCTTGAGGGCGCGCCAAGATCCGCGCCGTGCTGGCGCGCGAGCGCGGCTTCGCGCCCAGCGAGTCCGCCACCGGGCGCATGATCGCCCGCCTGGTGCGGAAAGGCCAGGCCGAGCCGGTCGCGTTCCACTGCGGGCGAACAAAGCCCAAGCGGCGGCGCAAGTTCGACCGCCACGCCAAGCGCCGGCGCTGCGGCGACCGCGGGCGAAAGCCCGGCCAGATGGTGCAGATCGACCATACGGGCGTCGCCATCGAGGCCGGCTTCGCGGTCAAGGAGTCCGAGGCCGTATGCCCGGTCTCGAAGCTTTGCTGCATGCGCGCCTACTCGCGCGCCACCGCCGCCTGCGCCTCGAAGCTGCTCGACCACCTGATCCGCCAGGCGCCGTTCGACCTCGAGTCGGTGCAGGTCGACGGCGGCAGCGAGTTCGCGGCCGAGTTCGAGACCGCCTGCCAGCGGCGCGGCATCGAACTGTTCGCGCTGCCGCCCAAAAGCCCCATTTGCAATGGCTGCGTGGAGCGCGCCAACGCGGCCGGCCGCTGCGAGTTCCAACAGTCCTGCGACGGCGAGCTCAGCGTGGGCGCCCTGAACGTCGAGCTGGCCAAATTCAAGCGCCTCTGCAACGACTAACGGCCGCACCAGGCGCTCGGACAAGCGGCGCCCATGCAGGCGTATAATGAAAACTTCAGCCAAAGCGCGCTTGCCGCCTGAAAAGTCTCATATGTATTGAACCAGTACAGTGACTTTACAGATGGGCAAGGATGCGCTAATATTTCATTAGAAAAGCTCATCCCATCTCGACCTGACAACTTGCTTCAGGTCAATATTCGTATCGTTGCGCCTGGCGGGAAAACAGACGAACGCATTGTTCATAAGGGTCAGGAGTTTGGATTCGTCATCGAAGGCAACTTGAAATTGTTTGTTGGTGATAAAAAGTATCACCTCAAAGAGGGTGATGCATTTATTTTCGGTTCGGATTTGCCGCATGGGTATTGCAACGATGGAAAATATGCTGCCTGAGTGATTTGGGTCAATACGCCGCCCACATTTTGAGTTTGTTGCACTCTGGCGCAGAATATGCCCAAATTTGAGCTCGTTGAGCAACCAAGCCGATTGCGTCGTGCAATCGCGCGGTTTGATGATGCCGAGGTGGTTGCGGTCGATACTGAATTCACCAGGCGCCGAACCTTCTATTCGATCTTGGAGCTGGTGCAGCTGGCATCTGCAGACCGCGAGCTTTGCATAGACGGCAGGTTGTGCGACGACCTCGATGCGATAGGCGAATTATTCAGCAACGAGCAAATTTGCTTCGTCTTTCATTCCGCAAGCCAGGACCTCGATGTCCTATATAGGCGCATGCCGTTGCCAAGGCATATTTTTGATACCCAAATCGCAGCTGAACTCTGCGGTTTCGAAGCAGTATCCTTCCAGAGTCTGGTAGAGCTATTTGTCGGCATAAAATTGCCAAAAGGAACTAAAACATCTAATTGGAGCAAGCGTCCGCTGAGTTGCACCCAGCTCAATTATGCGATGAATGATGTCCGCTACCTGCTGTCGGTCTATGATGCGCTTTTTAAACAGTTAGACAGTCTCGGCAGATTGGATTGGCTATATGAGGAATGCAGACGGCTTGCCGAAAAGACAATTGCTTCCCATACTAGTAGTGTTGAAGATGCGTGGATGACGTTTACCTCAGGATGGCTATTAGCACCGGCTGATCAGAAAGTTGCTCAGAAACTGGCGGTATGGAGAGAAAAGCGTGCCCGGTCGCGCGACATGCCAAGACAGTGGGTGTTGACAGATCAGCAGATAGTGCAGATTGCGCAAAATCCTCCACGCAATAGCCATCAGCTTTTGTCGTTGCTGAACCTGAGTGATCGACGTGTGTCTGGTTGGGTTCATGAGGTTGTCAGAATCGCCAATGAGCCGCGAATCGGCTCTTGCGAAGCGCTATGGTCAAAGCCGAAGACTGCCAGCCCGCGAGAAAAGGCGCTGCAAAAGCGGATTATGTCAGTGATCGAGCATGTTGCAAAGGTGCACGATATGCCGGCAAGCTTAGTTTGCACAAGAGCCGAGGTGCAACGTCTCGCCAGCGGACGGCGAGATGTCAGGTTGGCCAGCGGCTGGCGATTGGAAATTGCCGGAGAATCTGTCGACTGTCTGTTGAGCGAGTGGGGGCAGGCCCCGCTCAGTGCGGGCTCAAGCGACGGCGATGGGAAACTCGCTGATTAACTGCTTCCACTTTTTCGGTCCGGCTGAATGAACTGAATTGCCCTCAGTGTCTACTGCGACTGTGACTGGCATGTCTTCGACCGTAAATTCGTAGATGGCCTCCATGCCCAAATCTTCGAATGCGACGACCTTTGCCGAACGAATCGCCTTGGACACGAGAAAGGCTGCCCCGCCTACCGCAATCAGGTAAACCGCGCCGTGCCGCATGATTGACTGTATCGCCTGTTCTCCACGCTCGGCCTTTCCGATCATCCCGATAAGTCCGGTTCCGGCAATCAGCTGGTCGGTATACATGTCCATGCGAGTTGCGGTGGTTGGTCCAGCCGGTCCAACCACCTCGCTGCCGACCGGGTCGACCGGGCCAACGTAGTAGATAAAACGATTCTTCAAGTCAACCCCATCCGGCAGCGCTTCTCCTTGATTAAGCATGCTGATCAGGCGCTTGTGCGCCGCATCGCGGCCTGTGAGGATTTTTCCGCTCAGCAGCAGCGTTTCGCCGATATTCCAATCCTTGATGTCTTCGCGAGTCAATGTATCCAGATTTACCTTTCGCGAGCCCGATGCATCCCAGACTATTTCGGGCCAGGCATTTAGGTCTGGCACGGCAAGTTCGGCAGGTCCCGACCCGTCCAGTTCAAAGTGCAGGTGGCGCGTTGCGGCGCAGTTGGGAATCATTCCTACCGGCAGCGAAGCGGCATGTGTCGGATACTCCTTGATCTTGACATCGAGAACAGTGGTTAGTCCGCCAAGTCCCTGGGCGCCGATGCCCAGATTGTTGACTTCTTCATAAAGTTTCAATCGCAACTCTTCGGTTTTCGACTTTGGACCCAATTCGATGATTTCGTGAATATCAATCGGATCCATGAGCGATTTTTTCGCCAATACCAGTGCCATTTCGGGCGAACCGCCGATACCGATGCCGAGAATGCCAGGAGGGCACCAGCCCGCGCCTAGGGTGGGTACTGTTTCGACAACCCAGTCCGCCACGTTTTGCCCTGGATTCAGAATGGTAAGCTTTGACTTGTTCTCCGACCCGCCGCCCTTTGCGGCAACGGTGATCGACACCTTGTCGCCTGGCACCAATTCGGTGTGAACGACGGCAGGGGTGTTGTCCCGAGTGTTGACTCGTTGTCCCCATGGCGGGTTCACAACTGATGCCCGCAATGGGTTGTCCGGGTCTAGGTAGGCGCGTCTGACCCCATCATTGATCATATCTTGCAGGGATTCGTTGCAATCCCACTCGGCATTCATCCCAACTTGAACAAATGCCACGACGATGCCGGTGTCTTGGCATATTGGTCGATGCCCTTCAGCTGACATTCGCGAATTGATCAGGATCTGAGCGATGGCATGTTTTGCAGAATCCGATTGCTCCCGCTCATACGCCGCGGTCATGGCGCGAACAAAGTCGGCCGAATGGTAGTAGGAAATGAATTGAAGAGCGTCGGCAACGCTTTGAACCAGATCTTCCTTTTTAATCATGTCAGGTTTTCAGTCAACCACCGTCGCAACACTGCGCACGGTGCTATTCAGTTTTTGCCGTATTGGAATGCTTCGTCTCGTCGTTCAGGAATTGAAGCCTTGTTTGGTTTCATCTCGAATTCTTGCGAATCGATTTTCTATGCTCGCACTTGACTCCGGTGGGACCGCGCCGATGAGCAGATATTTTCTCATAAGATCGCGGCAACGCTGCTGCGGGTCGGCGATCTGCTGGCTAGCATCAGTCATTTTGGCGTTGAGTCGGTTGACTTGATACGCCATGCGGTCGCGAGCGAATTCTGGCGGAGAATCGATTTCGGCTAGCACTTCTAGTTCCAAGCAAATATCCTGCTTTTCAGAGAGATTCTCGGTTGTCGAAGGAAGTTTTGAATCGCCTTTTTTGATCGCCTCGCAGACTGACGAGAAACGCTGATCGATGATCTTTTGGCAGTCTCCGCAATCGGTGCCGTTTGTGCGCCATATTTTGCAAATCGAATCAAGCATCTCAGGGGCATTAGCTGTGCCTACGGCGTTTTCGAGCTGAACACAAAGCTGCGACTTCACTTCAAGTGCACTGATCAATGCTTCATGGTTTCGGTGCCGGAGTTTTGTAATGCGCTCAGTGCAGCCTTTGAACTGCGCTTCCAAAGCCGAATCGATCGAAGTGCCGGATCCTTTCTTAGATTGAGGAAGCGCTTCCCACTGTCGTCGCAGAGCTGAAGCCTTTGCTTGAAATTCTTCGATTTCTTCGATTGACTGTTGATTCAGCGCTTTTAGGTCCTCCAAAAGTGCCTTTTTGGTTTGCATAGATTCTTGACGTTGCTGCTTGAATGCTTCTTGCTGCGCTGTTCGTCTCGCAAATTGCTTGTCGCACGCGCTACGAAACTGCTCCCACAACTGGTTTTCTTTTTGCTTGCTTCCGCGCACGGTGACGTTCTTCCACTCGGCTTGAATTTTCTTAGTCTGTTCGATAGCTTCCCGCAAGGGCTTGGATGCAAGCGCTTCCACTTGTTCGATGAGCTGATAGCGGCGCTGATGGCATCGCTCTCGCTCTCGGTCCAGATAGGGCTCGTATTGGCTGAGCACTTGATCAAAGCGCTCGTTGGTCTTTTGCCAGTCACGCTTGCTGAGCGGGGCTGCAAGTTTCCAATTCTTTCTCGCGGCGCGAATGGCCGCGCCAACGGCCATCCAGTCCGGCCGGTTCCAGTTGGTCGAATTGAATATCTCTTCGAGCTCTTCGCAGATCTGATTACGTTTTTCAAGATTTACTTCCCGCTTGGCCTTTTGCTCGATCATATAGGCTTTGCATGGTTCATACGCCTTGGTGCAGGCAGCATCAAATCGTTGACGAAGCGCACGATTCGGGTAGTCGCCGCTTTGGTTCCACTTCTTCCAGCTGGTGCGTGCGCCGTGAATCCGTTCGCGCAGCGCTTGAGGTTTCAGGTTTGTGTCAATCAATCCTTCGACCTCGGCAATCAGCTCTTCCCGAGCGCGCTCCATGCCATATGAGCGCCAAGACTTGAGCTGATTCAAAGCGGGCTTGATACGGCTCAGCTCCTTGTTCAGCTTGTCGACTTTGCTTGGCGTTTCACCAAGATCGGATAGTCGATTTATGCGAAACTTGCACTTTTCGTAGAGGGATTGGGACTGTTTGGTTTGCGTGGCTTCCACGGATTGTTCGAGTTGTTTCAGAAATTCCATGCACTCGGTCTGCAGTTTATCGATTTCGGTTTGAATGGAGTTTGCCTTCGCGGAAAGTTTCTGAAATCTATTCTCGATCTTCTTTCTATGTTCTTCTTCAAGGTCGCTATCATCCAAAACGGCAGCCAGTTGCTTGTGCAGCTTTTTCAGTCGCCTGAAATCCGGTTTTTCTGTTTCTTGCAAGACGACTTCGGCTTTGTCGAGTAGCCAGGTCAAATTGGAACTGCCGATGCTGATTTTCTCGGCAGATTCCGCATTCTCGGCTTTCCCAAAATCATCCGGGGTGCTATCAGAATTTAAGCTGGTTTCTGGAGTCATGGTTTCGGGGAGTGAAGCGTGATTGAGGCAATGCCTGGTCTGGCGCAGTTGCTACCTTAGTCAGGAAAAGAAATTATTACACAGAAAGGCGGGCGTGTGCCAACTTCATGCTGAGTTGGGTATTTGCAATATCAAATTCTCGAATTGAATCAATGACCTCACAGATTCAGCAAAAACACCCAGAAAACCGTCATTTCGAGTTTGTTTTTGGCGATCTGATGGCTATTTTTCGATTTTTCCCCATGCGGCAGTAGTCACAACGAAGATATCTAGTGCTTTGCCGATCCTCCTCTATGCAGCGAACCTTTGCCGAATCGGGTATTGATCTTGTCAATCATCCGGTCCAGTTTCTGTTGCCGAATGCGGATGGTAGAAGGGAAAAGATCGAGTTGTCCGCTGCGCTGGTCGCAAAAGTTGCTTGCTCTCACTCCGATCAGGCGAACTGGTTGCACTCCAAGCTCCTTGACTGTCTGTTGCAGTATGTCCGCTGCGATATTCCAGAAGTCCTGTGTCAGGTCAGTGGATTGGGCTAAGGATTTTGAGCGGGTAATGGTGCGAAAATTCGCATAGCGCAGCTTGATGCTGATTTGTTTGGCGCGCAAGCCCTTTAAGCGGACGCGTGCTGCGATTTCCTGGACTTCATCAAACAGAATCGACCGCAAGTGCTCCTGATCCGAAATGTCGGATGCAAAAGTCGTCTCCTTCGATATCGATTTAGGATTAGACGCGACGGCAACTGTGCGATGATCAATGCCGCTTGCAAGCTCAATCAGGCGTTCGGCAGCATTGCCGACGCAATGTTCTAGATCGACTTTGGCGGACTTTCGCAATTGTTCTATTGTTCGAATCCCATGCTGCTCCAAACACTTGCTTGCTTTTGCCCCGATGCCCCAAAGTCGCGTCACGGGAAGCGGATCAAGAAAGTTCTGAACGGGCGGTGTAAGTATTTTGAGTCCGTCCGGCTTGCTAATGTCGCTGCACAGCTTGGCAAGAAACTTGTTTGAGGCAATGCCTACTGATGCCGTCAGATTCAATTCCGTTTTAATTGCCGATTTGATTTGCCGACCGACTGCTTGCGGCGGCCCAAACAGTTGTTCACTGCCGGCGATGTCCAGGAATGCCTCGTCTAGTGCTAATGGCTCGACAAGCGGCGAGAACCTTTGAAGAATCAGGTTGAATTCACGAGAGGTTTCACTGTAGCGGTCGATTCTTGCGGGGACAAAGATCGCATTCGGACACTTTCGTAGTGCGGTTGCCGCAGGCATGGCGTTGCGCACGCCGAATTTTCTTGCTTCGTAGCTTGCCGCAGCTACGACCCCTCTTGATTCGGCATTGCCGCCAACGATAACAGGCTTGCCTGCGAGTTCTGGATTGTCACGTTGCTCGACGGACGCATAGAACGCATCCATGTCAACGTGAATAATCATGTCGTGTCAGCGAAGTTGGAGGGCGGTAAGAGACTAGTCAGCCAGCACAGATGGCAGTGTGTTTTGTTCTGCATTTCTGGATGATGTCGCTTTTTGTTTGCGAACCAAGGTTCTCCAATGAGTTGGCAGGTAAAGCAAAATGCGCACTGTCCGCATGCACTGTTCTGTATTTGCCGAAAGCCATGCCTGCAAAGACGAATTCTTTGGCTGAGCCGCTGCCCAAGGCGAGGAATTCTGCTCCGAATGGACTTATCCGGTTGTCGATGACAGGCGATGATCCTCCGTACTGCTCGAGATCAATAGCGCATTGTTCGCGCCTTGCGTCCTTTCGATTGGCATGTTCAGGCTGTTGCCCCATTCAGCCCAAGATCCTGGATAGCCGCGAATTTTTTCGAATCCTAAAGATTTGAGCATCGCATAGGAATGAGACGATCTGTGGTGAGTTTGGCAGTAGGTAATGATTTCCATATCAGGTGTCAAGCCTTGGCTATACAGCATCTGCCTCAGTACATCCGGCGGTTTGAGTCGATTGTTCCGATTGGCATCGATGGTGTCAGTCCAGTTGATGTTGCGTGCGCCGGGAATGTGCCCGCCTTGTGCTGCGCGGATGTCGATCCCCTCAAATTCAAGCTGCGACCTGGCATCGAGCAAACCGAACCCTTCCTTCCCGAGATTGGATAGGATGTAGGATTTGTCAGCTCGCGATTTGCCGTTTATGGTAATAGGGTAGTTCGAATGCTCAATATTAACTGAGGGCGCGGTATCGATTGGGTGCCATTCATTCTTCCACGCGGTAAATCCGCCGTTTAGCAACGAGGAAGCAGGATGATCCAGAACGTCGAGCGTCCACAGAAACCGGGCTGCGCGTCCATTACCTTCCGAGTCATAGGCGACGACGTGCGTGTCGCGCTTAAGCCCAATGGACGATATGACCGCTTGCAACTGCTCAGCCGATGGCAGTGTGCCGCTGGTGGGAATCTCACCTGATACCAAATCCAGATAGTCGACATGCGCCGCGCCCGGTATCCGTTCGCGGTCATAGGCATCGCGGTCCCCAACATCCACCACGAGCAGATTAGAATGACCTAATTGCATTTCCAGCTGGGAAGGTTCGACAAGAAACGGAAAATCTAATTTCATAAAAAATTATTCTCTAAACTTATTTATTTTACGCAAAATAATTCTTTTTCAGATTAAAATTAATCTATAAATTGAAAGAATTGCACAATATAATGCTTTTTTCAGATTTGTCAAGGAACTCATG
This sequence comes from Arenicellales bacterium, assembly GCA_965214875.1. Classification (GTDB taxonomy): domain Bacteria; phylum Pseudomonadota; class Gammaproteobacteria; order Arenicellales; family JAJDZL01; genus CBDAUN01. Next base: position 1,603,717 of record OZ243980.1, read on the forward strand.
GCACCCAAAATCCGCGTTAGAGATTTTTTGGCGGATTTTTCGCTGAAATACGCAGCGCGGGGAGATTCCGGCACTTGTGGCGGCGATGCCGGGCGGATTTGCCGGCGCACCGGAGCCGCAAGAGGCGGCGGGGCGGAACCGGGGCAAAAAATCAATGATGATTCGGAACGCGCCAGGACGCAACGGTTTTTTGCCGCCTAAAAAGTCTCACATGTATTGAACCAGTACACTATGTAATTAGTGCTTGCCAGAAAACTGTAATACCGCATTAAAGTTATTGTTTTAATTTGTTTCTCAGATGAGAAACCGAAGATTTTCGAAAATCGGTCCGGCGACCGCAAGATGCGGTCGAAATCTATTCGAATTAAATACGGCTAAATCTTCGAAATAGATATCTCATTAAAACTTCAATAGAGGCAACAGTTTTGAATGTATAATTAGAGTTTTCTGGCAGACGCTAATTAACCCGTACACGTCGTTGATTGAAAATAATCAATATATAAGACCAAACTTTACCGTGTCCCATAAGCCCCTCAGCTTTGGCAATTTTTCAACGTTTTGCCACCCACGGGCGACCGGCACTCATCAAGAGTGTAGCCGGTGCTCATTTTAAGTGGTGATTGGGAGCCTCTTTTATTCGAATTCAAACCAAGGTAGAACAAACATGTCATTTGAGAATTTAAGATGTTACTCCCCCCCCCCCCCCGCTGAAATCCGGCTTTATTCTAGCGTGCATCCTTTCAGTGCTGGTGGCATGCCTAGCGATGTGGTCAGATGCCGCGCTGGCCCAGGCCGAATGCCCGCCGGCACCAGTGGATGGGTTGATGAATGGCGAAAAAACTAGCCACTCCCGTATCCACTGCAGTGAAACAGGCAATGTTGACCGCACTATCGGCATCACCAATGTCGATATCGCAACAGATGGCGACGAGGAAGATGGCATATACGTTCTTCATCAAGGTACCGGAGACGTCGATCTGACGGCTTCCAATGTCGATATCGCAACAGATGGCGACCGGGCCTATGGCATCGAAGGTGAACATCGAGGTACCGGAGACTTCGATCTGACGGCTTCCAATGTCGACATCGAAACAAGCGGCGATGTCGGCTATGGCATTGCTGCCTGGATGGATCCTGAGTCGCAGGGTGATCTCACCATCGATGCGACCGATGTGAAGATCAAAACAGGCGACCGGGCCCATGGCATCCACGGTTTGCATGATGGTACCGGAGACGTTGATCTGACAGCTTCCAGTGTCGACATCGAAACAAGCGGCGATGTCAGCTATGGCATCCATGTTCTTCATAAAGGTACCGGAGCCGTCGATCTGACAGCTTCCAGTGTCGACATCGAAACAAGCGGCGATGAGAGCTATGGAATTATCGCCTGGAGGTCTCCTGGGTCGCAGGGTGATCTCACCATCGATGCGACCGATGTGAAGATCAAAACAGGCGGCAACCTCGCCTATGGCATCAGAGGTGAACATCGAGGTACCGGAGACGTCGATCTGACAGCTTCCAGTGTCGACATCGCAACAGACGGCGACGACGCCTATGGAATTATCGCCTGGAGGTTTTCTGGGTCGCAGGGTGATCTCACCATCGATGCGACCGATGTGAAGGTCACAACAGGCGGCGACGACGCCCATGGCATATTCGTTCTTCATCAAGGTACCGGAGACGGCGATCTGACGGCTTCCAATGTCGACATCGCAACAGACGGCGTCAATGCCGATGGAATTTTCGGCTGGATGAATTCTGAGTCGCAGGGTGATCTCACCATCGATGCGACCGATGTGAAGATCACAACAGGCGGCGACAATGCCGATGGCATCTTAGCTGCTCATCAAGGTGCCGGAGATGTCGCTCTGACGGCTTCCAATGCCGACATTCGCACCGCCGGCGCAGGGGCTCGCGGCATCTATGCGCTTCAGACCGACAAAAGCAAGGAAATCCGGATCGAAGTCGATGGCGGAAGCATCGCGGCGGGCTGCCAAAAACCAGAAGACCCCGATGACGACGTGTGTCGGAACACGGGGATTTTCGCATCCTTCGGCGACGGCGACGACACCGGTCCCCAAGGCCTTGCCCGGGTCGACATCTCCCGGGCGGCGGTCCGGGGCGGCGATGCGGTCGCGTTCAAGGGCGGCCGGGGCGTGCTCAATCTCGCCGACAGCCGCCTGGCCGGCAATGTGCTGTTCGCCGACGGCGACTACGACGACGTGCTGAGCATCACGCAAAGGTCCGGTTCCGGGCGGATTGGCGGAAAGATCGATTTCTTCGGCGGCGATGACGAGCTGGCGCTCGACATCGCCGGCGGCCAGCACTTTGTTTTTGGCGGGCCGATTTTCGGGTTGCACACCCTGACCAAGAAAGGGGGCGGCTGGGCCCGCTTCGCCGACGCTGTCCACTTTTCGGGCAGCAGCCTGAACCTGGATGACGGGTATCTGGTCATCGCCGGCCATTTGAATATCGGCGACGGCACGCTGACCGTGCGCAATGCCGGCCGGCTGGTGTTCGAGGCGGGACTTGGCGGGGCGCTGGGCGATGCTTTGGGGTTCGGGCAGATCAGTGTCGGGCGGCTGCACTTTGAAGGCGATGGCCGGCCGTTCGTGCTGATCCAGCTGGACGAAGGGCTAAGCAAAGACCAGGCCGATCAAGCGCGGAAGCTTCTTGCCCAGTTTGGCGACCGGTTGAACCTGATCTACAGCCGGCAGGTGACGCAGGGAAGCGGCGGGACTACGGTTTCCAGTCTGGATCTCCGGTCGGAATCGGATGGCGGCATCATCTCGAAAGTCGGGACGGTCGCGATCGACGAAGGCACGGGCGACGGTGCGCTGGAAGAGGGTGCCGAGGACAGGATCGGGCAGCTGAGGCTGCCGGGGACGTTCGTTGCCGGCACCGGCGGTTCCGGCGCGAGCGGTTCCGGGGCAGGCGGGGGCGGTTCCGGCGGCGGCGGCATTCTCGGCCTCGGCCTGCTGGCGGTGCTGCTGGGCACTTTCCTTGGCGGCGGCGACGAGGCGGATGCGGATGCGGGCTTTGCCGAATACGGCCTGGGCTTGGCGCGGCCGGCCCATGTCGCGGCGGCCGACGAGCGCGGCGTGCTGACCTTGCGGGAAGCGGGCGGGCGGCCCTACCGGCTGTGGGTGCGCACCGGCGCGGGCGCCCAGGCGCTGCCGATGGCCGGGGTGCCGGGTTTGGGCGCGGACGGCGCGGAGATAGGCTTCAGCCTGCGCGGCGGGGACGGCTTCCGCCTGAGCGCCTCGGTCGCGCCCGAGGCGGCGGCGCGGGCGGATTCGCTGAGGCTGTCCGCCGAGGGCTCGGCGCTGGCGCTTAGCGGCGGCTGGAGCGACGGGCGGCGCTTTGCGGGGCTGCGCCTGTCGCAGGGCGACTTCGAGGCGGCCTCGGTCGTCGCCAATCCGGCGGCCGGCGGGGCGCTGCTGAGCACGGCCCGCCTGCGCGTCGCGCAGGCGCAGCTGCGGGCGGGCCTGCACCTCGATTCGGAACGCTTGCGGTGGACCCCGTCGGTCGCATTTCGCACGGGCTCCTTCAGGCAGGGCGCGCACACGGCGCAAGGCGCGGCCCTCAGGGCGGAGGTCCCCGCGTTCGAGCAGGACTACGACAGCTTACAGCTGGGACTGGGGATGGCCGCGAAGGGGTGGCTGGACCTGGCCGGCGGCGGCAAGTGGCGGCCGCAGCTGAAGCTCGGCACGGTGCGCACCTCGGCGGGCGGCGCCCGGTCGGCGGGGCTGGCCCAGTCCGACCGGCTCGGGGCGCTGAGCTTCACCACGCGGGCCGGCATCCGGGCCCTGCCGGAGACGGTCCATTCGCTGAGCTTCGGCGCGCAGGTGAAGGCCCTCGGCAGCGCGCGGGCGGCATGGCGGTTCGGCCTCGCCGGACTCGAGGCCGACGGCGAGCAGCACTACGCGGCGCTGGCCGGCTACCGGCTGAGATTCTGACCGGACCGGACAGCAGGAGTCTTTGACGCAAGGGCATGAAGCGGCAACCGGCCGGATCCGGCCCAGCGCCTGGATCGAGCTTTTCTTGTCGAAGCCGGATACCGTCGCGTTTTCTGGCGGATCTAGGTACAGGGCTGCCACATCGACCAGCTTGCGTGCGAACTGCGGGTCCCGGCTCAGCTTGAACGTCCGGATCAGATGCGGCTTCAGCCCGCTGAACCCCCAGACCCGGCTGCGAGTCGCGCCCATCGCGCTGGCCATACTGCGGCACGACCAGTGCGTCGCATCCGCAGGCGCGGTTCGGGTCTTCGCCTCGATGATCCGGGCGCGAAGCCTCTCCTGCTCCCTGGAATCCTTGCCGCCGTGATTGCCTCCACGCGGACGCTCCTGGCGGATGCCCGCCATCCGCTTGGCGGCGAACCGACCGCGCCACAGGTCGACCGTGGGCCGGGACAACCCAAGCTCCTCGGCGGCGATCTCCTTGCTGGCACTTCCCCTCGGATGCCAGCAGCACGATGCGCGCCCGCCGGTGCAATCCGACCGCAATGCTACGCGACGACGACAGTCGCCGCAGCCCCCGGCTCTCCTCTTCGATCAGTTGCATTGCCGCCGCCATGCGCATGCGTCTGCCTCCAGATTGGTATATGCCGATTATGCCGCGGAACACAATTGTAATAGGGTTTTCCCACGCTAATTGCAATGCTTCGAATGATCGTTTTCGATCACCGGCTTGCGCGCGAGTGGCTCGAGGTCGGCGAAAGCGCGGACCACTCGCGCAAGGGCGTGAAATGCAGTGTGCGCCATGGCCGCAAAAAGCCGATTCGTCATCGAGCGCGACCGGGAAACGATCAGAACCGGTGAGAAATCCACCGAGGTCACCTATGCGGCGACCTCGCTGCCGGCACAAAGAGCTGATGCCGAACAGTTAAGCGCCTTGATCCGGGAGCACTGGCATATTGAGAACTGCAACCACCATGTGCGCGATTTCACGTACGATGAGGACCGCTGCCGGGCGCGGGTGCGCAATCTGCCGCAGAATCTGGCCGCGCTGACCAATATCGCCATCTCGATCATTCGCCTGCACGGGCGCTTTGAGTTCATTCCAGAGGTCGAATCGGCATTTCGCCGCACACGCCCAGGAGGCATTGGATCTGATTCTCAAGCCGCTGCCGAACTGATTTGACAGTGCCGCCGGCCGCAGCCGCCTCGCCGCGCCCGCAATCCGCCCGATTTGCACCGCATCAACGCGTACAGCCCAACTCAATTGGCTCCATGGCAGTAAAAGCAAGACTCGATGAATGCCTCTGCGCCGCAATTCCAGCCGAGTCGATCAACTCAATTCAGATAAACGAACATGCCTGCTTCGCGAAGCCGATTTGCCTTTCGTGACGGAAATCTTGCAGGATCGGATGTCCATGAAGCCTTGCTCCGGCCGGGTCCGCCCAACGGGTGAAAATCTGTTTTGCTAAAACCCCCGATTATGCAAGGCTTTATCCCCTTTTGTAGCCACCTTAACGCGATTTTAAGGTGGCAAAAATATTTCAATTTCATTTGCTTGGATTTCCCAGGTCAGCGAAAGATTGCTGTTTGGATGTAGATTAATTTTGATTCAACTCATAGACCCTCGGATAACATGCAAATTCGCGCACCGTAAGATTTATTCCATGCAGATGCAATAAATCTTCATTTTGCATTGTCTTCAAGTCATGTGGGCTGGTCAGCCTGTGCTTCAAGTGTGCCTATGCATCTCTGATTGCATTGTGAGTAATCCACACAATTTGTGAAAAAGTTTGTCTGTAACCGCGTGAATCTTGCGAGTTCTTTACGAATATCATCGTGAACAAAAGTTGACCACTTAGTAATTTGCACCTTTCGTCTTTTTTCATCGAAAACGTTTCGAATGATGCGGATAAGGTATTAATATATTTTTTTCAAAATATTGAATATAAATGAAAAAAATTGGAAACCAACAGGATGGCAAGTTGCTGGTTCAAACGGCATCAAACTTTAATCGCATGCCTTTGATTCGTGAAGTCGAGGAACGGTTCAGCACTATCCAGAACCCATTCAGGGCCGCCGCTGCTACGCCTCAGGCGGTCGAGATTCTAGAGCAGTTGAACGCCGATCGGGACATGATCATCGTGTCTGTTTTACGAACGCATGAGGCGGAGCGGTCATTGGATGCCGAGCGAATTGGCCGGGTTTTTGGCGCATCGGTGCGGTCGCTATACGAAAATTCCCAACACTTAGACAAGATTCATGGCTTTGCCAATAGTAGCGGAAACGGCAGCAAGGTCAAGCATCTCGACCGTCAATTAGGGCGAATGATTGTCGCGATCGTCAATGATGCGCGTGTGGTCGTGATCCACTTAGTCGAACAGCTTTGCAGGATGCTTAATCTTTCATCGGCGAAACCAGGCAATCAACTGGCACTGGCTGACCGAACGCTTTCAATATATGCTCCGTTGGCCAATAGACTGGGTATCTGGCATTTGAAGTGGCAGCTAGAGGATCTTGCATTCAAACTTCTGAACCGACCTGCATTCGATCAATTGGCAACATTGATTGACGAGCGACGCGTAGAGCGGGAACGCTATATCGAACGGGTGGTGGATGAGCTATGCCGGACTCTGGAAAGGTCCGGAATCAAGGCATCCGTGCGCGGTCGAGCGAAGCACATTTTTGGCATTTGGAAGAAATCTCAGGACAAGCAAGTGGATTTTGAGAGGATCTACGATCTTCGCGGCGTTCGCGTTTTGCTTGATGATGTAGCCACATGCTATGTGGCTTTGGGCGTGGTGCACGCGACATGGACGCACATCGCTGACGAATTCGATGACTACATTGCGACACCCAAGGAAAATGGCTATCAGTCTATTCATACGGCCATACGGGGCCCGCAAGACAAGGTGGTTGAAGTGCAAATTAGAACGCATGAGATGCACAAGCAGTGCGAATTGGGCACCCAAGCTCATTGGCGATACAAGGAGGGAGGTCAAGTCGATTCCAATTACCAAGTCGATAAGGTTCGCTGGTTGCGACACATTCTGCAATGGCGCGATGAGATGTTCCGTTCGGCGCGCGAAGAGCAGCAGATCGAGCATGGTTGGCTGGATCAGCAAATCTATGTGTTCACGCCTGTGGGCAATGTTGTTGAGTTGCCAGTCGGCTCGACACCGATCGACTTCTCGTATGCCATCCACACTGAAGTCGGCCACCGATGCCGAGGCGCTACCGTAAATGGCAGAATCGTGACACTCAGCACACCTTTGCAAACTGGAGACTGGGTAGAGATCCGCACCGTCAAGTCTGGCGGTCCGAGCCGAGATTGGATGAGTTCGCAAAATTCCTTTGTCGCTACTGCACGCGCTCGAAACGCAATCGGCAGATGGTTTCGACACGAAGAGCACGGTCGCTATCAGGCGCAAGGTCGTGCGATGCTGGACAAGGAACTGAGTCGGAGGGGTTTAAGCAACACCAGTCTTGACAAACTAGCGACTAGCAATGGTTTCCAGCGAACCGCGGATCTCTACGCAGCAGTAGGAATGAAGGAATTGAAGGTTGCGCACGCATTGGCCTGCTTGGAGGAAAGGCAAAATGCATCATTTGAAAGGCTGCCGGGCTATTTGCCAGCCGCGGACTCCCATGTGCAGTCGCTGTCCATCTATGGCGTAGACAATCTGCTCACATCGCCGGCATCGTGTTGCGGCCCGCTGCCCGGTGATGATGTCGTTGGCTACGTCACCGTGGCTAGAGGCATTACGATCCACAAGCGGTCATGCGGAAATGTCATGCGAATGGCTAGCATGAATCCGGAGCGTATTGTCGATGTGGGGTGGCAATCGGAAAACGCGCATGCCTATTCGGTCAATTTGGAAGTGACCGCCGAGCCGTCAGCGTCGTTGCTGCCTGATATCACGGCACTTGCAAGCACTTTAGGGATCGAACTGGCATCAGTCAATACGGCGTTGAAGAAGTCGGGTGGCGCTGGCAAGATTTTGTTAAACGCGCAACTTGGCTCGGCGGATCAGTTCAACACGCTGCTTGCTCGGCTTCGAAGCATGCCGGATGTCGTTGCCGTTCGAAGAATTATCAGCTAGGATCGATCTGAAATCGATATACATTTCTGATCATCGTTTTTCGAGATTCATTGTCGAATGTCCTCTCTTCGAAATATACCTGCCCGTTGCTGTCTGACAGAATGACTGTCGAGCATCGCGTTCCATAGTTTGCAAGACTAACGAATAGCGGCAGATTCTTGTCGTTTGGCCGGAGGGAATCAGTTGACGAATTTCGCGAAGATTTGTCGGAAAGGATATCGAACAGCTTATCAGGGCTTATTTTCTTGCGGTTTGAAGCCAAATCGGAAAGGCGTTTGATTCCAAGTTTGACTTTTGGCCAAGGATGTTGCAACAGATCGTTGCCGAGACCGTGGGCGCCTTGCGTGAGTTTTTCGCTCGGTGCGCCGCGGTTCGAGTGGTAGCACAGCTCGGATAAGAAGCCAAAAATAAAGCCGTAGCCGTTATATTGGCTCGAGTGGGCAGACACAGATGCCAAATAGTCGTCAGGCTCGATGGAGGTAGCAAGAAAATCTTTTGTCAGGCTGCCGCGACTTTTTCGTGAATCATCGTGGCTTGAAGGATCGCAATGGTTGGTAATGGCTGCGAATTTGCCGCCCCGGGAGATGCCGAGCCATGTCCCTAGCGATTGCTCATCGCGTCCAGCGAGGATGCCGGGGTGCTCTGGCCAGAAATTTGCGGGCCGGGCAGGTCGGTTGTAATATTCGTCTCGATTCGCGGCAAGGATAAAAGGATATTGCCCATTTTGTTTCAGTGAAAATAGAAGTACGCACATCGCGAATTCAAGCATAAAATCGTGTTATAGCGATTATAAGCGCACGTGTATTGGAGTTGGTTATCAATGGCTCGAAGCGGAAGCCGGAAGCGAAAATCTTCGAATTGGCATACGCGGCAAAATCGCGACCCGTATGTGCGCAATGCACAGCGTAGAAATTTGCGGTCCAGAGCTTATTTCAAACTGGAAGAGATAGACGAAAAGTACAATCTTTTTGCTCCTGGTCAGCGTGTGCTTGATTTAGGCGCATCTCCAGGAAGCTGGTCACAATTCGTCGCGTCACGTATCGCCCCGAATGGTGTCATCTTTGCGGTCGATCTGCTTGAAATGGCTCCGATCGATAAAGTCCATTTCATCAAGTGCGACATCACTTCAGAAGATGGGATGGCGAAGGTTCGTGAACAAGTCGATCAGCTCTCTGTAAATCTCGTCATCTCAGACATGGCGCCCAACCTATCGGGAATACGAGCCGTCGATTTAGCCAATTTTGAGCGTCTACATGGCGCGATGTTTGATGTTTGCCGGCATGCGCTGGCACGAGGCGGATCACTTGTTTTCAAAGTGTTTAGCGACTCTGATTCATTGGGCCTAAAGCGTCTATGTCGTGAGATGTTCAGCAGTTGCGATTTCTTCAAGCCGAAGTCATCGCGGGCCCAAAGCAGGGAGTTCTATTTGATTGCTATCGGCTATGGGGATTCGCAAACTCCAAGGCTTGAAAAGTGATTTTACCCAAAATCCGCGTTAGAGATTTTTTTGGGGCGGATTTTGCCGAAATCCGGGGCGCGGAGAGATTTTGGCGTTCGCCGCGGCGATGCCGGGCGGGCTTGCGGGCGTGCCGGAGCCGGAAGAAGCGGCGAGGCGGAACCGGGGCGAAGGATCAATAATAATCCGCAACGCTCCGGGACGCAGCGGCTTTTCCCGCGATGTTTTTTTTGCGTTTCCGGCGGCGCAAATTCGACCGCCACGCCAAGCGCTGGCGCTACGGCAATGGCATTCTGACAGAGGCGATGTTTTCTAGCGGACGCAAGCTTTTGATAATGCGGGAAAAGACGGCCGGCCGCTGCGAGTTTCATCAGTTCTGCTCCAGCGAGCTGAGCGTGGGCGCCCTGAACGTCGAGCTGGCCGAATTCGAGCGCCTCTGCAACGCCTATCGCCCGCACCAGGCACTCGGGCAAGCGGCGCCCATGAGGCGTATAATGAAAACTTCGACCAAGGCGCGCTTGCCGCCTGAACAGTCTCATATGCATTGAACCGGTACACATAAATTTCAAAAATTCAAGCGGTTGATGTATCATGATGCCTGCCATCTGGTTGGCAATCGCTATCACGAATAAGGAGTCGATCAACATCATGACAGGAAGAATGCAGCGAAAAGGAAAGAGCCGGCTTAGCTTTCCGCCCCCCCCCCCCTCCTTCAACTAAGGCCGCATAGATTCCGGCCGTCCCGGTCTGGCCGGGCGCTGGTCCCGGCAATCGCCGTGCTGGCGCTTTGCGCCTCCCCCGCGCATGCCGCGAACGAATGCGGCGACCTCAGCGCCACCGAGAGCTCTCAGACCGTCGTGTGCTCGAGCGGCCCGGCCGACGACGACTACGCGGCCACCGAGGGCAACATCTTCTACGAGATTTCGGACCGGGATGCCGACTACCGGTTCGAGGTCCGCGAAGGGGTGGTCATCACGGGGGTGCGCAGCAACAAGTCGCAGGCGCTCGAGGAGGACAACGTCGGCGGCGAGCCCCAGGACGACCACGGCCGGCGGAACTACAGGCCAGGTGGTGTCCTGGGCGATCCCAAGAATCCCGTGGAGGGGGATCCGCCGCACGCCTTGTACGGCGGCATCTTCATCGACACGGACGAGGAGTTCGACGGCGACATCGCGCTGGAGTCGCGGGCCGACATCACGGTGATGAACGAGCCCTTCTCCACCGACGACCCGAACCTGAGAGGACAAAGGCGCGAGGGCTTGCACGCTGTCTCCGTCGCCCGCGGCATCAGCGTCGCGCACTACGGCAGGTCGGGCGACCTCGACTTGAGGGTCGGGGGCTCGATCCGCAGTCCCGGGACCGGCGTGTACGCCGAGATCGACAGCTTGCACCCCGACAAGGAGGGCAGCATGTTCAGGGACATCGACTTCGTCGGCGACATCGCCATCGATCTGCTGCCCGGCTTGAAAATCCTGACCGACGGCGAGGACGGTCATGGCGTGAGCGCGCAAAACTTCGGCAGCGGCGATATCACCATCACCGCGAGGAGGGCGAGGCGCTCCGGCGGGCCCGACATCCGGACCATGGGCCATGACGCCAGCGGGTTTCAGGTCAGACTGGGCAACCGGCATGACGTTTTCGAAAATGTCGAGGACCGCAATATAAACATCGATCTTGAGAATTTCCATATCAAAACCGAAGGCGGCTTCGGCACCGATAGCGGCCGGGATTTCGGGGCTCCCAGAGATTACTCGTTCGAAGGATCCAGGGGCTTGAAGGTTTACCACTTTACGAAAGGCGCGATGAACATCGCCCTGGCCGGCAGCAAGGTGGAGACCGAAGGCGTGCGCGGCCAGGGCATCTACGCGGTGTATTTTGCCGACGGCAGGCGAATGAATCAGGATGGCATGCTGCAGAATCACGGTCCCTTGCCTAAGAATACTAACGGCGGCGGGGCTATCAATATCGATCTCGCGGACACGCAGATCATGACCAGGGGGAACTATGCGGACGCGATCTTCGGCTATCACGGGTCGAAAGGCGATGTCGATATCGACATCGCTCGCGGCAGCGAAGTCACGACGGAGGGCGCGAACGCGCATGCCGTCGCCGGCCTGCATCACGGCACGGGCGATGTGATTGTCGATGTTCGCAGCAGCCGCATCGCCACGAAGGGCGCGGGGTCGGACGGCATCCGCGGCGGGCACCGCGGCGCGGGGGCCGTCATGATCACGGCCCGGAACGCGGACATCAGGACGGAGGGCTACAAGGCGGACGGCATCTTCGCCTTCCATCTGGGGGCGGGCGGCACAGTCGATCTGACGAAATACGATCAGGCGGCGCCGGCATCGGAGGCGCCCGGCACCGGCCCTCGGGAACTTTTCGATGCGGCGCCGGCAGCGGATTTCGACCCGGGTGTAGAACTGCCCCGGATCCATATCGAGGTCGATGGCGGAGAGATCGCCGCGGCCTGCGCCGGCGAGGAGACGGAAAATCCCGCCCACTGCCGGGGCAGGGGCATCGTCGCCGAGTTCGGCCCTGAAGCGCAAGGCGGCGAGGCCCGGGTCGACATCGCCCGGGCGGTGGTCAGGGGCGACCGGGCGGTGGAGTTCAAGGGCGGCAAGGGCATGCTCAAGCTGACCGACAGCCGCCTGGTCGGCAATGTGCTGTTCGCCGAGGGCGGCTACAACGACGTGCTGAGCATCACGCAAAGGTCCGGCTCCGGGTGGCTGCGCGGCGGCATCGACTTCGGCGATGGCGACGACGCGCTGAATCTGGACATCGCCCGCGGCCAGCACTTCGCGTTCCACGGCACTATCGACGGGCTGGAGACCCTGACCAAGAGGGGCGGCGGCTTCGCGCGCTTCGCCGACCCCGTCTTCTTCACCGGCAGCCAGCTGTACCTGGAAGAGGGGCATCTCGTCGTCGCCGGCGGCCTGAACATCGAGCATGGCGAGGTGGTCGTCAAGGATGCCGGCAAGCTGGTGTTCGAGGTGAAGGGCCGGGGCGACTACGGCAGCATCCTGGCCAGGGAGCTGCGCTTCGCGGACGTGACGGGCGACGGCGTTCCGTTCGTGCATGTCCAGCTGAGCGAGGACCTGACCGAGGCGGAGGCCGAGGCGGCGAGGGACTGGCTGGTCGCGCGAGACTCGAATAACGACCCGATAACGTTCCTGAACCTGATCCGGCTGAGTGCCGGCGGGAAGGTCAGCAAGGGAAAGAATGGGGAGCAAGAGGTCGAGAGCCTGGACATCCGCTCGGGCGGCGACGGGAAGGTCGGGACGGTCACGCTCGACCCGCAAGGCCTCGCCGGCACCGGCGTCATCGACCATGATGCGAGGGACCGGATCGCCAGGGTGAAGCTGCCGGGGACCTTCGTCGGCGGCACCGGCAGTTCCGGCGCGAGCGGTTCCGGCGGCGGGGGCGGTTCCGGCGGCGGCGGAGGCATTCTCGGCCTCGGCCTGCTGGCGGTGCTGGTGAGCACCTTCCTTGGCGGCGACGAGGCGGACGCGGGCTTTGCCGAATACGGCCTGGGCGCGGCGCGGCCGGCCCAGGTCGCGGCGGCCGACGAGCGCGGCGTCATGGCCTGGCAGGATGCGGCCGGGCAGCCCTACCGGCTGTGGGTGCGGGCCGGCGCCATGCCGATGGCCGGGGTGCCGGGGCTGGGCGTGTCCGGCGCGGAGGTCGGCCTCAGCCTGCGCGGGAGCGGCGGCTTCCGCCTGAGCGCCTCGGTCGCGCCCGGGGCGGCGCGGGCGGATTCGCTGAAGCTGACCGCCGAGGGGGCGGCGCATGCGCTGAGCGCCGGCTGGAGCGACGGCCGCCGCTTTGCGGGGCTGCGCCTGTCGCAGGGCGACTTCGAGGCGGAGTCGGCGCTCGCCAATCCGGCCGCCGGCGGGGCCCTGCTGAGCCGCGCCCGGCTGCGCGTGCGCCAGGCGCAGCTGCGGGCGGGCATGCGCATCGATGCGGGGGCGCTGCGGTGGACGCCGTCGGCCGCGCTGCGCGCGGGCTCGATCGAGCAGGCCGCGCATGCGGCCGAGGGCCCCGCCCTCAGGGCGGAGGTCCCCGCCTTCGGGCAGGACTACGCCGGCTGGCAGCTGGGGCTGAGGATGGCCTCGCGCGGGTGGCTGGACCTCGCCGGCGGCGGCAAGTGGCGGCCGCAGCTGAAGCTCGACACGATCCGCACCTCCGCGGGCGGCGACCGGTCGGCGGGGCTGTCGCAGTCCGACCGGCTCGGGGCATTGAGCTTCACCACGCGGGCCGGCATCCGGGCGCTGCCCAGGACGGTCAGCTCGCTGAGCTTCGGCGCGAGCGTGAAGGCTTCCGGCGACGGCCGGGCGCTGTGGAAGCTCGGCCTCGCCGGGCTCGAGGCGGACGGCGAGACGCACTACGCGGCGCTGGCCGGCTACCGGCTGAGATTCTGATTCCGGCCGGACCGGAGAACCGGAATTCATCGGCACTAAGGCGCAAAAATTTTTCAGACGGAATGGTGCTGGCAGTAAATCCGAAAGAAAGTGCCTCGCCATGGCCGCTTGCGCCTTGAGGTTCCTCGACCGCCAGTCGCCGTCCGCCATCGAGTCGTTCCCCAGGTCGACGGCGGTGAGTTCATGGCCGATTTCGAAAGCGCCTGCCAGCATTGCGGAATCGAGCCGTTCACGCCGTCCAGAAAACCGATTTGCAACGGCCGCGTTGAACAGGCCAACGCCGGTCGCTACGAGTCGGTTCTGCGTCGGCGATCTGGCCGGGTTGATGTCGATATAATGCGCTATCGACCTCATCAGGCACTCAGAAAATTGACATCCATGCATGCGTGCAATCAGAACTTCGATCAAAATCGCTTGCTGGCTGAAATTCTCAAATGCATTGAACCCGCGCACTCTCACCAGCAATTAAAATCTGAGCCGATGCCAGCTCTGCAAGTGCTGCCGGCAATAAGAGAGTTGTTAATTTGGTGAAGGGAGAGAGTGAATTTTGACAAATGCTTCATTATGCTCTACTCCAGATTCAAATCGAACTCAGTCGTTGTGCCGGTTTTGATTTCTGCAAAACAGGTTCGTTTTCAAACTGATCCGCTTCCCGCATGCCACCAATACGGCGCTGCAGATTAATCACGTTTCGTTCTTGAGAACATTTCACGAGTATTGCTTGATGCACGCATTGCGCGGACATGTTGCGCAATTCATGTCCTGGTTCAGATACATGCGGGACCGCCCGCTCTTCCCCGAAGGACGCAGTCCGAGGGGAGGAGGCGGGCGCGCGAAAATTTTTCAGGTAGCATAGTGCCTAACAAAAATCCAACAGCCGAAAGGCGGGAGATAGCGCTATGCAAATCAAATATCCGCACCGCAAATTTTATCGCCTCGACGCGATCCGCGACGAACTTTCGCCGCAGGCCGCCGAGCGCTTCGACAGTCTCGCGCTGTTCGACCAGCTTCGCCTCGAGGGCGCGACCGAAGCGACCGCCCTGAAGGCGATCGGCTGCTCCCGGGCGACGCCCTGCCGCTGGAAGCGGCGCCTGCGCGAGCAGGGCGTCCGCGCCCTGGCCAACCGCTGCCGCCGCCCGCGCCGGGTGCGGCGGCGCCAATGGACCGCCGCCGAGCTCGAGCTGGTGCGCCGGGCGCGGCAGCGCTTCCCGCTGCGGGGGCGCGCCAAGATCCGCGCCGTGCTGGCGCGCGAGCGCGGCTTCGCGCCCAGCGCCTCCACCACCGGACGCATGATCTCCCGCCTGGTCCGCACCGGCCAGGCCGAGCCGGTCGCGTTCTACTACGGGCGAACAAAGCCCAGGCGGCGCAAGTTCGACCGCCACGCCCGCCGCTGGCGCTACGGCGCCCGCGGCCGAAAGCCCGGCCAGATGGTCCGGATCGACCATACGGGCGTCGCCATCGAGGCCGGCTTCTGCGTCAAGGAGTTCAAGGCCGTCTGCCCGGTCTCGAAGCTTTGCTACATGCGCGCCTACTCGCGCGCCACCGCCGCCTGCGCCTCGAAGTTCCTGGACCATCTGATCCGCCAGGCGCCGTTCGATATCGAGTCGGTGCAGGTCGACGGCGGCAGCGAGTTCATGGCCGAGTTCGAGACCGCCTGCCAGCGGCGCGGCATCGCCCTGTTCGTGCTGCCGCCCAGAAGCCCCAAGTATAACGGCTGCGTGGAGCGCGCCAACGCGGCCGGCCGCTACGAGTTCCACCAGTTCTACGCCGGCGAGCTGAGCGTGGGCGCGCTGAACGTCGAGCTGGCCAAATTCGAGCGCCTCTGCAACGACTACCGCCCGCATCAGGCGCTCGGACAACGCACGCCCATGCAGGCGTATAATGAAAACTTCGACCAAAGCGCGCTTGCCGCCTGAAAAGTCTCATATGTATTGAACCAGTACAATTCATTGCACGCCAATGCACTTATACGTACAATAGGCTGGTTAGGCGGATATCTGCCGAAAGCGACTTGAGTCGGTCGCATTGCAATGAGGCGTGTGCGTCCCTATCTATTGACCTGACTGCAGTCCGACATCGAACAATACACAGAGCCTTTTTGAACTCATGCTGAGCAATCTTACGAAAAACCTCGTCCTCTGGCTCGTCATTGCCATGGTGCTGATGGCGATTTTCAAGAACTTCACGCCGAGCGATTCTGCGTCGACCACCGAACTTAAATATTCTGCATTCCTGCAGGATGTCAAGCAAGGCCGTGTCGACGAGGTTCTGATTGACGGGCGCACCATCACAGGCATTAAGTCCGATGGTAGCCGATTCATTGCCTATTCTCCAGACGATCCCAAACTCGTGGATGATCTCGTGTCGGCAGGCGTTACCATCAACGCGAAGAAAGAGGAATCTCCTTCGTTGCTGATGCAGCTGTTTATCAGCTGGTTTCCGCTTCTGCTTTTGATCGGCGTATGGATTTTCTTCATGCGTCAGATGCAAGGTGGCGGGCGAGGCGCACTTAGTTTCGGCAAAAGCCGCGCGCGCTTGTTGACAGAGGATAAAAATCGGGTGACATTCGAGGATGTTGCTGGAGTCGAAGAGGCTAAGGAAGAGGTGTCCGAGCTAGTCGATTTTCTGCGCGGACCTGGAAAGTTCACCAGTCTTGGTGGGCGCATACCGCGCGGCGTACTGATGACGGGCAACCCCGGCACCGGCAAGACGCTGCTGGCCAAGGCTATCGCCGGCGAAGCGAAAGTTCCGTTCTTTTCGATTTCAGGCTCCGATTTCGTTGAAATGTTTGTCGGTGTGGGCGCATCGCGTGTTAGAGACATGTTCGAGCAGGCCAAGAAGAATTCGCCATGCATCATATTTATCGATGAAATCGATGCGGTCGGCCGTCAGCGCGGAGCTGGCCTTGGCGGCGGACACGATGAGCGCGAGCAAACCTTGAATCAGCTGCTGGTCGAAATGGACGGGTTTGAGGGCAGCGAAGGCGTTATTGTCATCGCGGCTACCAACCGGCCGGACGTGCTCGACCCCGCGCTGCTTCGTCCGGGACGGTTCGATCGCCAGGTTCATGTGCCTTTGCCCGATATCCGGGGCCGCGATCAGATTCTTAAGGTCCACATCAAGAAGGTGCCAGTTGCCGATGCGGTTGACACCAGCATCATCGCGCGCGGAACTCCGGGCTTTTCTGGCGCGGATCTTGCCAATCTCGTCAATGAGGCGGCGCTGTTTGCCGCGCGAGCGGGATTAAAGGAAGTAACCATGGAACAGTTTGAGCTGGCCAAGGATAAAATCCTGATGGGTGTCGAGCGTCGTTCGATCGTCATGCCTGAGGAAGAGCGCTTGAATACCGCCTATCATGAATCAGGCCACGCAGTTGTCGCAAAATCGCTCGAACACACCGACCCTGTACACAAAGTTACCATTATTCCAAGAGGACGCGCCCTTGGTGTAACCATGCAGTTGCCGGAAGAGGATCGCTATAGCCACAATCGCGAATATGTTTTGGCGCGAATTGCGGTGCTAATGGGCGGGCGCATTGCCGAAGAAGTGTTCATGGACCAGATGACCACCGGTGCATCGAACGATTTCGAACAAGCGACAGAACTCGCCCAGAACATGGTTTCGCGCTGGGGCATGAGCGACAGTCTCGGCACTCGAGTCTACGGAGATAATCAGTCTGAAGTGTTTCTGGGACGCGATGTCACAACGCATCGCAACTTGAGTAATGCTGTGGCAGAGCAGGTCGACCGCGAAGTTACGCGAATTATCAGCGAGCAGTATGATCGTGCCAGAAGCATCATTGAGGGCAACCGCGACAAGATTGAACTGATGGCTAAAGCCTTGATCGAATGGGAAACACTCGAAGCAAGCCAGATCGACGACATTATGGCAGGCAAGAATCCTAGACCGCCGTCATCAGACTCGAAATCCGATACAGAGGCTTCGGATAACCATGGGGATTCGGACGATGCTGATCTTGATCCGATCATCAAGCCGAAGCCGCGAATGAACCGGCCAGCAGGTGGTGAAACCTAAGATCAGGCGCATCTTTTTCTGGGGCAAAATTCTGCTGCCTAATGCATTTATTTGCTGAATGGCCCATCAAAGACTATTCGGCACGGATGGAATTCGAGGCCGATTCGGAAAAGAGCCGGTATCGCCTGCGACAATTCTAAAGCTGGGATGGGCGATCGGGGCCGCCCTCAATGAGCAATATTGCCGCGGCGAGGTGCTGATCGGCAAGGACACGCGCGTGTCCGGCTATGCGCTGGAATCCGCGCTGACTTGCGGGCTTTCTTGCGCATCAATCGACATCGGCCTTCTCGGGCCTGTTCCCACGCCAGCGGTATCCTACTTTTGTCGAACGACTGATGCGATTGCCGGAATCGTCATCAGCGCATCGCATAATCCGTTTCACGACAACGGGATCAAGTTGTTCGGACCCGATGGCAGAAAGGTTGGCGAGGCATTCGAACGCAGAATTGAGCAAATTATGCAATCGCCAATGCACACCTGCTCGTCGGAACAATTGGGGAAGGCTCGACGATTCGACGAATGTGACGATAAGTATGCTGAATATTGCAGATCAACTATCAGCAGCCGACTTGACGGGCTTCGAATCGCGCTGGATTGCGCCAACGGAGCTTCGTATCGAATTGCACCTCGGGTATTGTGCAGCCTTGGCGCTGAGGTCAGCGCGGTAGCGGTCGAACCTGATGGATTCAACATCAATAGAGAATGCGGATCGACCAACCTCGACAATGTCTGTCGGCACACTATCGAAACAGCCTCGGATGTTGGCGTTGCGCTTGATGGCGATGGCGATCGTGTGCTGCTTTCGGACAACAAGGGCAATCCGGTTAATGGTGATCAGATTCTTTATATTCTTGCTTCATACCGCAAGCGAGAGGGGATGCTCAAAGGCGGCGTTGTAGGCACTCACCTGACAAATCTCGGTTTATCCGTCGCACTGTCCGATCAGTCCATCCCGTTTGCTCGGGTCGAAGTTGGCGATCGCTATGTTTCATCGTATATGCGACAGCATGGCTGGGGTTTGGGCGGCGAGGAGTCTGGGCATATTCTTCTTGACGAACAGGGCAACAGCGGGGACGGTCTGCTGACTGCGCTCGAAGTGCTTGCGGAAATGAAGCGTACTGGAAAATCTTTGCTGGAACTTGCAGATAAAGTCAATCTAGTTCCTCAAGTGACTAGAAATGTGAAGCTGCTTGATCGAAGTTCGCCTTTGACCGTGATGCGCGAGAGCGATTGGCCAAGTGCCAGCAAAGCGGTCGCATCGGCGCAAAAGGAGTTGTCTGAAAGCGGCAGGGTTTTACTTCGTCCTTCTGGAACTGAGCCGTTAATTCGAATATTTGTTGAAGGATCGGATCGTCGGCAGATCAAAAGAATTGCAGATCAGCTAGCCGATGTCGTCAAGGCTGAGTCAAGCAAGATAACGTGCGCATGACTCGTTGCTCGCGCCACATTCGATCGAATCAGAACACCACGACATTCCTCAACCCGATCCCTTCTCGGGTAGCGTCGACCGCCTTGTTGATATCCGAAAGCGGGTACTGATTCGTCACAAGCTCATCCAGCTTCAGTGTGCCTGACTGATAGAGATCGACTAGTTTCGGGATATCTTCGGCAAGAGTCGATTCGCCCATCTTGCACCCTTTGATGGTTTGATTCGCATCTATGAAGTCCACTGTTTCAAAAGATGTCTCTACGCCTACTGCCGGCATGCCGGCGAGAATCACGCTTCCGCCTTTTCGGGTGAAAGACACAGCTTCATTTATCGCGCCTGGATGTCCAGTTGCAACGAAGACGTAGTCTGCGCCTCGTCCGCTCACAATTTCTCTGATCGACTGCCTTGCGTCTGAGCGAGCCGAATTAATGCCGTGAGTAGCGCCTAGTTGCTGAGCGATCTTTAGCCTGTCGTCACTGATATCTACAGCGATTACTGAGGCGCATCCAGCGATTGCCGCCGCTTGAATAGCATTCAGTCCAACGCCGCCGACCCCTACAACTGCAACATGGTTGCCCGCTTCGACCTGTGCGGTGTGAGTCACTGCGCCAAACCCAGTAATGACGCCGCAGGCGAGTAGCGAGGCGGAAGAAATGTTCATGCTTGCGGGAATTGAAGACACTTGCGACTGGTGAACAATTGCATACTCCGCAAAGCATCCGGTGCCTAGCCCGCGAAGAATTGAGCCATGTGTGTCAGAGCGAAGACGCCCAGGCTCGCTGGTTGAGAAATCGCCTTCGCATAGGTTCCACTCGCCACGGTCGCAATGGAAGCACTCGCCGCAACATTTTAGCAAAGAGACGATGACGCGGTCGCCTTTCGAGTAATCTGAGACTCCCTTGCCCACCGACTCGATTATGCCAGCCGCTTCATGTCCGTAGATGGCAGGTAAAGTGCCGCCCCAAGCTCCGTCAATGTAATGCACATCGCTGTGACAAATCGCGCATGTCAAGACTTTGACTTTAACTTCATTTTTTCGCGGCTCGTCTATGAATACTTCTTCAATGACTAGGGGTTTGCCGAATTCATGGCAGACGGCTGCTTTCATGATTGTGATTCCGATTGTGAGTTGATGCGAAGTTCGAACTTCGCGCTTCTTAGGTATTTGCCTTCGCGCATAAGATCCTGAAAGGTGAGAGGGTGTTCGTCAGCCCACCCATTTGGCACCTGCAGATAAATCTGATTTTCGTCGACGTGGCAGCGCACGATACCGGTGGCCGCGGCTGTCCTTGATCGGTGAAGCAATACGCCGACCCGAAGCAGTATGCACAGCTTGCGCATGACAGATTTGGGAAGATGCGTCTGATTTGCCAGCTCCTTGTAGGGAAATTTTCTTCGATGGCCGCGCACGAGACGGGCGAGTGCGGATTGTTCTGGCCGTGAAAAGCCGGCGAGTTCGGAGTTTTCGAGCAGATACGCGCCATGCTTGTGATATTGGGAATGCGAGATTGACAAGCCGATTTCGTGCAGTTCGGCCGCCCAAGCGAGCAGGCTGCGGTGTTCAGGGTCGACCAGGTCCCAGTCGTCAGCGACTTGATCAAACAGGCCAAGTGCGGTGCTGCGCACTTGCAACGCGTGGGCACGATCAACCCGCCAGGATTTTGCGAGTGCCTCAATGGTGTAGTCGCGCACATCTTCGTCGCGAAGCCGTCCGAGCAAGTCGTAGATAACGCCCTCGCGTAGCGCTTCATCTGAAACATGCATCGTGTCGATTTTAAGCAGTTCAAACAAGGCCGCCAGCACTGAGATGCCGCCAGGCAGCACTGCATAGCGGTCCTCGCCAAACCCCAGCGTACCCAGTTCGCCGACATCATTCAGCGCACTAATCGAATTGATCAGTCGGTAGAGTGCTTCGCGTTTGATTTGACCGCTCCCCCAGCCGAGATGCTGTAGCGCGTTGGCGACGGCGCGAATCGTGCCTGAGCACCCGATTGCCCGGTCCCAGCCACGTTTCAAAAAAGCTTGATTGCAGGTTTGAATTTCGAGCATTGCGTCGAGTTCTGCCTGATGCATTCGATGCCGGGTGATTTTGCCGTCTTCGAAGTGCGCTCTTGACAAAGACACGCATCCGACATAGAGGCTCTCCAGAAGGTCGGGTGAGTTTTCTGAAACATCGGTGCCGGAAATGATCTCGGTGCTGCCGCCGCCGATGTCGATCACAAGTTTGCGCTCTTTGTTGTTGGGCCTCCCGTAGCAGACCGATGTATAGATCAGCCGTGCCTCTTCTTGCCCTGAGATCACCTCGATCGGATGTCCGAGCGCACTTTGCGCCTTCTTCAGAAACTGCGCGGCATTGTGTGCCTTGCGCAGCGTATTAGTGCCAACGGCTCTGAAATTGGTTGATGGAATATTCTGCACCAGCTGCCCGAATTCGCTCAAAGCTGCGAGGGCTCGATTTTGTGATTCCTCAGTCAAGTTCATGTTCTCGTCAAGTCCTGCGCCGAGCCGTACGATGTTTCGCATGCGATCGACTGTGACGAATCGACCATGATCGACCTTTCCGACGATCAGATGGAAGCTGTTCGAACCTAAGTCCGCAGCAGCGACGAATTCAGACGAGACCATGTCGACTGAAGGTGCTGTCATTCAAATCTATCACCAATACTGCGAGCTGAGCGTTATTTGGTGCATGGATTTTTCGCCATTTCGGCAACATCTTTCTGCTTTCGCCCAGCTTCGCCGAAAATTGTCGAGCCTCTGTATTTCAAGTGTTTTTTGCAGTCGGCAGCGATGATGCTATCGGCCACAACTTACACAAAGTGGCATGTAGTCTCAGCCAAATCTTTCGCTGCCTTGTGCTGGAATGAGAGTAAACGATGTCTTTATGGCAGTTTTTGCGCGGTAATTAATGTAGCGAACCTGTTTGTCGTGTCGGGGCGGATCATGCACTAACTTGCCAATTTATGCTCCTTGACGACAAAAATCGTATCTGCCTCCGCTGTATGAGCGTCGCCGTTCCAAGAAAAATTCAAATTAAATCCTATCTCATCGCCGCGATCTAGTTGCTTATTGATTTCCTGTGTCAATAAAGGCTTGGCCCTCTTTAGTTTCCATGAATCAAAGAAGTTATTCTTATCCACAAGAATCAAAAATAGTCTATTTGTTGCATCAAAACGTCTGACACCCTGGTTTTCGTATAACCACCGAGCCAACGAATCAGGATTGCTTTTTGCGAAATTTAGGCGCGAATTTCGATAATCCGTCAATTCTTCAATCAAGTTTTGCGCCTGATTACCGGGATGGTCTTCTAGTTTTAGCCATAAATCCGAGATCAGCTGAGTGTTTTGCACACGATTGTCATACGGAATCTTAAGTGATTTGCAAACCTTCTTCATTAGAGTAAGTTCAGGTGCTAATCCATCAGATTTGCGGCAATCTCTAATATACCCTTCAGGCATATAGGTAACCTTCAGATCAAACGGTTTTTCGTTAATGAAAAAATCAATTTTTTTTATTCGTCCAATTGCAGGAATTGTTGATTGATGATCGTTAAATATGTCTTCGATCAGTATAGAAGTCCAATGATTGTACCAAGAGGCGAAGACGTATGCCTTCATGCTATTTGCTAGCTCGTTTTCTACAGCACTGTTCAATATATCAAAATTAGTGATTTTCTTTACGTAGTTGTTTACGATAGTCTGCTCTAAGCTATTTTGATGCAAACCACCCCATTCAAAGGATTGAACTTTGTATAACTCACTGATCAAATTATCTTCATCCTTTCTACGTTTTTCCCTAGATTTTTCGTAATGTTCGAGAATTGTTTGCTTGATTTCTGCCGTAGATACATTTGATTCGTAGATTAGCCTGCTCCACTCTCGGCTCGGTGAGTCGCATGTTTTGATACCGCCATTACAAATTATCGATTCGAGGTACTCCTTTCGAGATAAAGACCGAATCATCAAGTAGCGCAAACCATCTTTAGAATAGGAAAGGTTGCGAATTTTGTCTTCCTTGAATAGCTGGGATGCGTATTTGAAATCCATTTTGTTACGAAGTAGCCCGCTTCGGATAGGATGTTGTCCATTCTTCGTTAGTACGTAGGCGGGATTCTATCGTGTGAGAAAGTTTCTGGTTCTGTTCATTGCTGAATAAAAGCACAAAATCGGTTTTCAGTCCGCCTTTTCTGCTATCTTGCACTACAGACCCAGCGGAATACTTCATGCGGTAGCAACCAAGAAATTTAAATCCAGTTGAATCCTTTAATTTTTCCAAGCTTCGCCAATGACTTTCTGAGCGAGCATTAAACATTACTGCCATCAAACCATCATCATGAAGCACGTCGTGACACTGTTTAAATATGCTAGTCAATTTGTCGTTATACTCGGTTATCCCTTTGCCGCGTTCTTTTGCATCGGAGATGATTAGCTCGTCTTCATAGTTAACTTCTAATCCGATGACGCTATTCCACATTTCGCTAAGTTCCAAATAGGGAATTCGATCCCCATGAGGTGGGTCGGTAAGTATCACTCTCACGCTTTTTGGAGGCATTTCCCCCAAAAGCCTTTCAGCATCCCCAACTTTTAGACATGCATGACATGAACCATTAAAGATATCCCCTATACTGTTGGAGAAGCATGCATTCTTGCAAAATAGATCGAGTTCTGGCACTGCTTTCAGCAATTTTTGAGCCTTATTTTCAAAACAATTCCAAGCATTGATTTCAAAGTGTTGCTTGGGTCGCCAATACCCGACAACCCAACTCCCTACTTCAATTATATTTTTCGGTTTACCTCTAATCTTGCCGCGCTTGGACACGGCAAAGACCATTTTTGACATTTGCCCTAAAGACGCAGAAAGAATTAGCGATAATGCGCGATATGTGCGGCCATGATATTTTTCTATTTCCCGTTTAATCAAGTCGATTGCAAGTAATGCTCTTGGAGAAAACAAATCATTCAAAGTGAAACTGGATTTTGAATTGATCCTCGCATTGTTGAATAAGTTGACTTCTCGAACTCTAGTTGGAATGTAGTGTTTGGCATTTTTGAATTTATCGGCTTCGTTTTGACTTAGGTTGATTTCTACCCGACGGTTCCGCCTTTTGAGCCAAGTTTGACAAATTTCTTCTCCTTCCCAGAGGATGTGGGAAATTATGCTACCGTCCGGCAATGTATAAAGCGAGTTGATTTCTTCGCATACATTTCTAGTGACATTCTCCAGTGCGAACGTTAGCTCATAGTGGTTGGGCAGGTCTAGATACAGCTTAGTAAGTTCAATGCTGATTGGGTTCACATCGAATCCAATGAAGCGTCGGCCGATGTCTGTGCATTCCTTTGCAATCAATCCCGAACCAAGAAACGGGTCAAGGACTATCTCATCCTCGCTTGTGAAAGTTTCGATCAAGAAGCGCCAAGATTCGACAGGTTTCTTTCCCCAATACTTGTGAAAACCCGACAAACCCTTATAGCCGCATGGGTTATTGTGCATTTTATTGATTTGAAGTCAAACTGGTCGAAAGCAACTTGCGGATTAATGTTGTCGTCGATTATTCCGGGAACCGCAACCGACGGTGCTATATAGCATACAGCAGCCAAGCATTACTTTTGGCAATACCTCAGTGTGGATTCAGAATCTACAGAACTTATCTGGTGGTTTTGCCTATTTCAAAATTACCAGTAACCGCAAGCCTAGCGTAGCGTATGAAGGCGCAAAAATCCGTCTTCGGCGTAATGATCGCAGATTGAATATAATTCGCGCCTTAATGTGGTTCCGATCATCGAGGTGATTTTGATATGCCCGGTCGCAAGGTGCTGATAGTCGGGAATTGGAAAATGAATGGGACAGTCGCAACAGCCGCCGAGCTTGTTCGCGACATCGGTCGCCAAGCATCTGGAGTGGAAGCGGTCGAAGTGGCGGTTTGCCCGCCCTTTGTCTATCTTCCGTCAGCGTTTGATGTTGCAAGTCGAGGGAGATTCAACATCAAGCTTGGCGGGCAAGATTCAAGCCAGCACGATAGCGGTGCGCATACCGGTGATATATCTGCAGCGATGCTGATGGATTTCGGCTGCACCTATTCGATCGTCGGGCATTCTGAGCGGCGTCAGCACCATGGCGAGACCGATGAACTGGTGGCGCTTAAGGCCGTAGCGGCGCAGCGAAGCGGCCTTACGCCTATCGTTTGCGTAGGAGAAACATTGACAGAGAGGAATGGTGGTTGCGCTCGTGACGTTGTTTTGCGACAGCTAGATGCGATTTTTGCAACAGATTCGGCCGTTAAGATGTCTAACATGGTGGTTGCATACGAGCCGGTTTGGGCAATCGGGACAGGCAATACAGCGACCGTTGAGCAAGTGCAGGAAGTGCATGGCTGGCTTCGCGAACGCTTGCGCGTCGCAGACGCGCAAGCGAGTAAAAATTGTCGTATTCTGTACGGTGGTAGCGTAAATGGCGATAATGTGGCGAATTTTCTCGCTTTGCCAGATGTTGATGGCTGCCTTGTCGGCGGCGCTTCTTTGCAAGCCGACGGATTTGCGCGAATTTTTTTGACCGCTGAACAATTGGACGGGCGATAGATGGACTTGTTAAGACAAGTACTCCTCGGAGTATTCATACTCATTGCTATTGCATTGATCGTATTGATATTATTGCAACGCGGCAAAGGTTCAGACCTTGGAGCGGTTTTTGGCGGTGGATCGCAGTCGGTTTTTGGAAGTCGGGGCTCTGCGAATATATTGAGCCGCATCACAGCTGTTCTTGCGACGTTGTTCTTTTGCGTCGCATTAGGGCTGGCATATATCGCGACCGGCGATCGGACCGTGCAAAGCGTCACCCAGTCCGTGCCTGAGAACATTCTTGATGAAACGGCTGCCGAGGTGCCGCAGCCGGCTGCATCTTCCGATGCAGATGAGGTGCCGCAGGTTCCTGAGTAGCCTGATATGCAGATGCCGAAGTGGTGGAATTGGAAGACACGCCGTCTTGAGGGGGCGGTGGCTAGCGCCGTGCCGGTTCGAGTCCGGCCTTCGGCACCAAACTGCATTGCCAGCATAATCAAAGGATATCGACGGACATGCTGAGCAATTACATACCGATCGCGATCTTCATTCTTGTTGCAATGGGGATCGGCATAGCTTTGATTGCTGTCGGTGGCGTGTTGGGATCGAGCAATCCGGATGCTGAGAAGCTGTCGCCATACGAATGCGGATTCGAAGCGTTCGAGGACAGTCGAATGAAGTTCGACGTTCGGTACTATCTGGTGGCCATACTGTTTATTATTTTTGATCTTGAAATCGCGTTTTTGTTTCCATGGGCAGTGGCATTGGATGAAATCGGAATATTCGGGTTCGCCGCGATGATGATTTTTTTGGGTGTGCTGGTGGTTGGATTCATCTACGAGTGGGCTAAAGGCGCATTGGAGTGGGAGTAGGGGATGTCTATTGAAGGAATCATGAACCAAGGGGTTGTCACAACCTCGCTAGACAAGCTGGTTAACTGGGCGCGCACTGGCGCAATGTGGCCGATGACATTCGGCTTGGCTTGCTGCAGCGTAGAAATGATGCATGCCGGCGCCTCGCGCTACGACCTGGACCGGTTCGGAATCATATTTCGGCCAAGTCCCAGGCAATCCGACGTTATGATTGTCGCTGGAACGCTAGTCAACAAGATGGCGCCTGCACTTCGCAAGGTTTATGATCAAATGCCGGAGCCGAGGTGGGTGATATCGATGGGGTCTTGCGCCAACGGCGGCGGCTACTATCATTATTCCTATTCGGTCGTTCGCGGTTGTGACCGCATCGTGCCGGTAGATATCTATGTCCCCGGCTGTCCGCCGACTGCTGAAGCGTTGATCTACGGCATTTTGCAATTGCAGCGCAAGATTCGCAAGACCAGCACGATTGCAAAATAGGCATCATATGGTGTCAGTCGCCGAACTTGCTCAATCCGTACAAGAACTGCTGGACGACAGGGCGAACAACGTTCTTATCGCGCACGGGGAGCTGACGGTCATAGTCGATTGCAGAGTCGTGCACGATGTTTGCCTTGTGTTGCGAGACTCGCCAAATACGGCTTTCGAGCAGCTGATCGACCTATGCGGAATCGATTACTCCGCTTATCGGGCTGAAGCTGCTGACAGAGCCGATGCCGGTCAGCCGCGTTTCGCAGTGGCCTACCACCTTCTTTCGGTGCGGCACAATCATCGCATTCGGGTGAAGGTCTATCTGGATTCGCAAATGCCGATGGTGCTGTCGGTGTGCGATATTTGGGAGGGCGCAAACTGGTTTGAGCGCGAAGCGTTCGATTTGTTCGGCATCATTTTTGAGAATCATCCGGACTTGCGGCGCATCTTGACAGACTATGGCTTTGTGGGGCACCCGTTCCGCAAAGATTTTCCACTGTCCGGCCATGTGGAAATGCGCTACGACCCCGACAAAGGTCGCGTGGTGTATGAACCGGTTTCAATAGAGCCTAGAACGCTGGTGCCGCGCACCATCAGGGAGGACGACTTTGGCCACCGAAATTCGTAACTACACGATGAATTTCGGCCCGCAGCATCCGGCAGCTCATGGTGTGCTGCGGCTGGTGATGGAAATGGATGGCGAGGTTGTCGAGCGTCTTGATCCGCATATCGGACTTTTGCATCGTGCGACCGAAAAGCTGGCCGAGTCCAAGCCGTTCAATCAGAGCATCGGATACATGGACCGGCTCGACTATGTATCGATGATGTGCAACGAGCACGCCTATGTGCTTGCGATCGAAAAGCTGCTTGGTGTCGCCGCGCCGGTCCGCGCACAATACATCCGGGTGATGTTCGACGAGATCACGCGAGTGCTGAACCACCTGCTTTGGCTCGGCGCGCACGGTCTCGACATCGGCGCGATGACCATGTTCCTGTATTGCTTCAGGGAGCGCGAGGATTTGTTCGATTGCTACGAAGCGGTTTCAGGGGCGCGAATGCATGCGACCTACTATCGTCCCGGTGGAGTCTACCGCGATTTGCCCGACTCGATGCCGCAGCATCATTCGTCGCATCGTTCCGACAAGGATCTCGCCCAGCGCAACAAGGATCGGCAAGGATCTTTGCTGGATTTCATTTGGGCGTTTACGGAGCGATTCCCTGGTTGCGTAGACGATTATGAGACGTTGCTGACGGACAATAGAATCTGGAAGCAAAGAACAGTCGGCATCGGTGTCGTTTCGCCAGAGCAAGCATTGCAATGGGGATTTACTGGCGCAATGCTGCGCGGGTCCGGCATCGAGTGGGACCTCAGAAGAAAGCAGCCTTATGCCGTGTATAGCAAGTTGGAGTTTGATATTCCCGTGGGAACCCAAGGCGATTGCTACGATCGCTATCTGTGTCGGGTCGAAGAGATGCGCCAGTCCAACCGAATCATCCGCCAGTGCGTCGAGTGGCTGCGGGACAATCCAGGTCCGGTAATGATTGATGACGCCAAGCTGATAGCGCCTCGCCGCGAAACCATGAAGCGCGATATGGAATCGCTGATTCATCATTTCAAGCTGTTCACCGAAGGGTATTGCGTACGCGAAGGGGAGGTCTACGCCGCTATCGAAGCGCCGAAGGGAGAATTCGGCATCTACTTGATCTCCGACGGTGCCAACAAGCCTTACCGCTTGAAGATTCGCGCGCCCGGTTTCGCGCATCTGTCATCGCTGAATGAAATGTGCAAAGGGCATATGCTCGCGGATGTGGTTGCGGTGATTGGCACTCAGGACATTGTTTTCGGGGAGATTGACCGTTGATGCTTTCTCAAGCCGCGCATGCTCAAATTCAAAGGGAAATCGCGAAGTATCCGCACGGACATGCGCGCGCCGCAGTGATGGCGGCACTTCGAATTGCGCAGGATGAATGCGGCTGGGTGAGCGAGCAAGTCATGGAACACGTCGCCGGCATACTCGACATGGAGCCGATCAAGGTGGCTGAGGTTGCGACATTCTATACGATGTATGATTGCAAGCCGGTCGGCCGGCACAAGATATCGCTTTGTACCAACATCAGCTGCATGTTGCGCGGGTCCCGACAGATTGCCGATCATTTGAAAAACTCGCTGGGCATCGGCATCGGACAGACCACAAGCGATGGAAGATTCACCCTAGAAGAGGTCGAATGCCTGGCGGCGTGCGGCGGCGCGCCGGCGGCGCTGATCGGCAAGGACTACCATGAGAATTTGACTCCCGAATCAGTTGATCGTTTGCTGGAGACATTGAAATGAGAGGCAAAGAAACGCGCGTATGCCTGCCGGCTCCAGGGCTCGACCAGCCTTGGAAGCTAGCCTCCTACGAAAGTGCCGGAGGCTATTCGGCGTGGCGGAAAATTCTCATGGAGAAGACTCCGCCTGACGAAATCATTAGCGAGATCAAGGCATCCGGTCTTCGAGGTCGCGGAGGTGCCGGCTTCCCGACTGGATTAAAGTGGAGTTTCATGCCCAAGGATACGACGGGGCAAAAATATCTGGTCTGCAACTCCGATGAAGGCGAGCCAGGCACATTCAAGGACCGCGATATTTTGCGCTACAACCCGCACGCTCTGATTGAGGGCATGGCAATTGGCGGTTACGCGATCGGCGCTACGATCGGCTACAACTATATGCGAGGCGAGTTCCACGAGCCCAATGAACGTTTTGAGCAGGCGCTCGCTGAAGCGAGAAGCGCAGGGCTCATCGGCAGCAATCTGCTGGGCAGCGGTTTTGATTTCGAAATTCATAATCACTTGGGAGCTGGCGCCTATATCTGCGGTGAAGAAACCGGCCTGCTTGAATCGCTGGAAGGCAAAAGCGGTCGCCCGCGCTTTAAGCCGCCGTTTCCAGCGCAATTCGGCGCGTTCGGATGCCCTACTACAATCAACAATACCGAAACTCTTGCATCGGTGCCGCGAATTTTGCGCGAAGGGGCTAGTTGGTTTGTCTCGCTTGGGCCTGAGAATAACGCCGGCACCAAGATATTTTCTGTTTCCGGGCATGTCAGCAAGCCCGGCAATTATGAAGTCGCACTCGGCATGCCATTTCGGGATCTGCTTGAAATGGCTGGCGGCATGCTTGACGGGCGGCCGCTGAAAGCCTGCATACCAGGCGGTTCCTCGGTTCCAGTCCTGCCCGGCGATATCATGATGGAATGCAATATGGACTACGACTCGCTGCAGGCGGCAGGATCCATGCTTGGCGCGGGTTCGGTCATCGTCATGGATGACACGACTTGCATGGTGCAGATGCTGGAACGTATTTCCTACTTCTATTGGGAGGAATCATGTGGTCAGTGCACGCCTTGCCGTGAAGGTACCGGGTGGCTGTATCGAACGATTCGTCGAATTCGTTCCGGTCTCGGACGTCCATCCGACGTGGATACGCTGGTCGATATTGCCAACCGAATCGAAGGACGTACGATATGTGCGCTTGGCGACGCTGCGGCGTGGCCGGTGCAGAGCTTTGTCAAGCATTTTCGAGCGGAATTCGAGGCAATGATCAGTCAGCCGAGCAAGGCGGCATAGCCGGGTAGACGAAAAGGATGCGCAAAGCATGGTAACAGTCGAAATCGACGGCCGCGAGTTCCAGGCTGAGCCTGGCCAGACGATTATTGAAATCGCGGACCGCGAAGGAATATATATCCCGCGATTTTGCTATCACGAAAAGCTATCGGTTGCAGCCAATTGCCGGATGTGCATGGTCGAAGTCGAGCGTGCCCCCAAGCCTTTGGCGGCTTGCGCGACGCCGGTCGCCGACGGCATGGTAATTCGCACGAATTCATCCTGTGCCGTCGGCGCACAGAAGGACACGCTTGAATTTTTGCTGATCAATCACCCGCTAGACTGTCCGATATGCGATCAGGGAGGCGAGTGTCCGCTACAGGATCAAGCGCTTGGCTATGGGGGGCATTCGTCGCGCTATATTGAGAAAAAGCGTGTTGTTTCGGATCATTCTGTAGGGCCTTTGATTGCCACTGAGATGACCCGCTGCATTCACTGCACCCGCTGCGTGCGATTCGGGGACGAGGTGGCCGGCGTTATGGAGTTCGGGCTTACACATCGGTCGGAGCATTTGAAGATCGACACGTTTTTCGATCGTGCGGTCGATTCAGAAGTTTCGGGCAACGTCATTGATTTGTGTCCGGTCGGCGCACTGACTTCAAAGCCCTATCGCTTCACTGCGCGTTCCTGGGAGATGATCAGCCACGATTCAATCAGCCCGCACGATTGCGTTGGGACCAACATTCAAATCCAGGCCCTGCGCGGCGAAATCAAGCGGGTGTTGCCGCGCGTCAATGAGCAAATCAATGAATGCTGGATTGCGGACCGAGACCGCTACAGCTATGAGGCACTGGTCGAAGTTGAGCGTTTGGGAAAACCGATGATGCGAACCGACTCCGGCATGATCGAAATCGATTGGCAGGCTGCATTGAGCAAGGTGAGCGAGGAAATCCGGCTGCTGACCGAAGAGCATGGGGCCGAGGCCCTAGGCGCACTGGTATCGCCGACTGCAACGCTTGAAGAATTCTATCTGATGCAGAAGCTCATGCGCGGGCTTGGCAGCAACAATATCGACCATCGGTTGCGCCAAGTTGATTTTTCTGCTGATCCCAATAGCGGTTCTTGCATACGGGCGAACCAGCTGATGGAACATCTGACTGAGGCGAAATCGGTTTTGCTGATCGGTTCGAACATTCGAAAAGAGCAGCCGATTCTTGGTGTGCGATTGCGCAAAGCGTGGAAGCAGGGCACTGAAGTAGCATCGATAGGCATGTTCGACTATCCGTATCATTTCAAAGCGCAGCCGAAGTCGGTTGTGATGCCGAAACGAATGCCGGCAGCACTGGCCCAAGTGCTGAAATCGGCATGCAGACATGCTGGAAAGCCGATACCCGATCACTTGCAAGAGCAGTTGTCGCAGCTGAGCGAAACGCCTATCGATTTGGGCGAGTGCGATGTGATCGCGAAGCGGCTATGCAGCGAAGGAAGTCTCATTATTTTGGGACAGACTGCCATTTCACACCGCAATTTTTCGATAATCAGCGCGCTTGCCGATGCCTTGGCGGCAGTGAGCGGGTCCGCCGTGTGGGTGTTGCCTCCTGCCAACAGTGCGGCCGGATGGCGCGCGCGCTGCTTGCCCCATGATTCGACCGGTGGTTCAAATGATCTGCCGGTCGGACGCAACGCGTGGAACATGATGAATCAGCCTCTGCGCGGCTACCTGCTGTTCGATGTCGAGCCGCCTTTTGACATGGCTGACGGTGTGCAAGCGCAAGCCGCTTTGCAGCAAGCGCGATTCGTC
This sequence comes from Arenicellales bacterium, assembly GCA_965214875.1. Classification (GTDB taxonomy): domain Bacteria; phylum Pseudomonadota; class Gammaproteobacteria; order Arenicellales; family JAJDZL01; genus CBDAUN01. Next base: position 1,636,394 of record OZ243980.1, read on the forward strand.
GTCAGCTTTCAAGCCTACAGAAGCATTCCCGACTATGTCGATGTGGCGCTTCCAATTGCGCCTTTTACCGAAAACTCGGGCACTTTTGTCAATTTTGAAGGCAAGGCGCAATGGGCCAGTGCGGCAATAGAGCCATATGACGAAGCAAGGCCAGGCTGGAAGATATTGCGCGTTCTGGGAAACTTTTTTGAAGTGCCGGGTTTTGACTACATCACAATCGACGATGTCACCAAACAAGCGTCTGCCAACGCCGTTGAGTTGACACGGCCGGCAGGCAGCAACGGCATTTCAGACATTGCGATTGCCGACTCAAGCGATAAGGATGGTCTTGAATTGATTTGCGAGCATTCAATCTATGCAGTCGACCCGGTCGTGCGACGCGCGCCCGCGCTGCAGAATACGGCTGATGCGTCCAACTTGCATGCTTGCATCCATCCCGATGAATTGCGGCATCTTGGAATAAATGATGGCGATACGGTCCAGGTGACTTGCGACTCATTTGAGACATGTACGCATGCGGTTGCCGATTCGAGGGTGCCTGCCGGCTGCGTCTATATGGCAGCGGGCAAGATGGCGCTGCCGGCCAGCGGCAGCATTGTCACGATTCGCTCGAGATCTGAGCCGTGACTTGGGCACTGTCAATGTGGAGCGGTTTGCCGGTTGAACTGCAAATTGCGATCGAGAATCTTGTGAAGATTCTCATGCTCGTCGTTCCGCTTTTGCTTGTAGTCGCATATATGACCTTTGCAGAACGCAAGATCATCGGCTACATCCAGGTGCGAATCGGGCCGAATCGGGTTGGTCCCAGAGGCTGGTTGCAGCCGATAGCCGATTTTTTGAAGCTTCTTTTCAAGGAAGTCATTGTTCCGACCAATGCCAATCGGGCTTTGTTTTTGTCTGCTCCGGTTCTTTCGGTTACGCCCGCCCTGGCCGCATGGGCGGTGATTCCTTTCTCAGACAAGCTAGTTCTGGCCAACCTCGATGCCGGCCTTCTTTATGTTTTAGCAATGACCTCATTAGGGGTGTATGGAGTCATTGTCGCCGGATGGGCATCGAACTCGAAGTACGCTTTTTTGGGCGCCATGCGTTCTGCAGCGCAGATTGTGGCCTACGAAATCGCTATGGGGTTTGCGCTTGTCGGGCTTTTGATGGCTGCCGGCAGCTTGAATCTGATGCAGATTGTGCAAGCGCAGGATGGCGGCTTGCACCAGTGGTACATCTGGCCGCTTTTCCCGCTGTTTCTGGTTTATTTCATCTCCGGCGTGGCCGAGACCAATCGGGCGCCATTCGATGTTGCGGAAGGCGAGTCTGAGATCGTTGCCGGATTTCATGTGGAATATTCCGGCATCGCATTCATGGTCTTTTTTATGGCCGAATATGCCAACATGGTGCTGATTGCCGTTTTGGCTGCGATCATGTTTCTTGGCGGATGGCATGCACCTTTCGATGTTGCGCCGTTTAACTGGATTCCGTCCACATTCTGGCTACTCGGCAAAGTCGCGGTTCTGATGTTTTTCTTTCTGTGGTTTCGGGCAACATTTCCGCGCTATCGCTATGATCAGATCATGCGTCTAGGGTGGAAGGTGTTTATTCCGGTAACGCTGGTCTGGATTGTGGTTGTTGGTGTTTTCCGCTTCCTGACGCCATTCGGCTTCATTTTTGAGTAGGGGTTGCAAGGTTCATGAAACGATGGGTTCAGCGAAATACCAGGACCTTCATGCTGACCGAGATGGGCTCGTGGCTTGATGGTGACTGGGAGGCGCCAGCTCCGGGATCGCGGTTCAGTATCCGGAAGAACCCCCCTAAGTCGCTCCGATTCCGGGGGTATTCGTTGCGGCGATATCATCGCCAGTGGCGAGGAGCGCCGCATTGCCTGCAAACTGTGTGGGGCAGTCTGCCCAGCTTTGGCAATCACCAGTGATTCGGATGAGCGTGAAGACAATCGCCGCGGTATGCGCCTCGATCGCCTTGCGCGGATCCGGCAGCAATAGGCCCGCATTGGCTTCGCCGGAGTGGTGTTGGTCGCGGTCGCACTGATTGAAGCAATAGTAGGAGAAAAATGGACATGCTGAAAAAAATAGCTGGAATCGCGGCCATGACCGCAGTCGCGGCAAGCCTGACGGGTTGCCTTCTGGACGATGCCAAAGTGGCATCGCGCAATCTGAGCAAAGCCGCCGACAATTTCGAAGTGGCTCGCCGGGTCGTCTTCATGAACGGGATTACGGACAACTACATGCTGGAGATTGTAGGGCTGTGCTCGATCGAGGACCAGGGCAACCAGCTTGAGGTAACCTGCAAGACCGAAAATGATACATTCATCAAGCATTTCCTGGGTCTGAGCGACAATGTAACCTATTTTGTCGAGCAATTGCGCGCGTTGGATACTTCGGTATCCCACTACCGGGTCACTTTCAAGCCTCAGACGATCATTCCGGATATTGACCTGCGCGGCAGCTGGAAGGACTTGACGACCAACCATTCCGAAGTAAATAAGACAGGGCCGGCCCGATGAAAATAGAGCAGCATATGAAAATGACTAAGCGGGGACTAGCGGAGGAACTGATTCGTAGAGATTCCAATATGATGGAAGAGCATGATTTGTCTCTTCCAGTCGATGGAAGATTCTCTGGCTTCGGGCGGCATTTCCGCGCTGCCGCTATGAGCAGATCATGCGTCTAGGGTGGAAGGCGTTCATTCCGGCAACGCTGGTCCGGATCGTGGCTATTGGCGTTTTCCGCTTCCTGATGCCATTCGGTTTCATTTTCAAGTAGGATTGAGATTCATGAAACAGTGGGTTCGGCGAAATATCAGGACCTTCATGCTGACCGAGCTGGCTCGCGGCTTGATGGTGACTGGGAAGCACCTGTTCCGACCGAAGATTACGGTTCAGTACCCGGAAGAAAAAACCCCTAAGTCGCCCCGATTCCGAGGGTTGCATGCGTTGCGGCGCTATACCAATGGCGAGGAGCGCTGCATTGCCTGCAAATTATGCGAAGCAGTCTGTCCGGCTTTGGCGATCACCATCGATTCAGAGGAGCGGGAAGACGGAACGAGACGAACCACGCGCTATGACATCGATCTTTTCAAGTGCGTCTACTGCGGCTTTTGCGAGGAAGCCTGTCCGGTGGATTCGATCGTGATGACCGATATCCACGAGTTTCACTACGAAAAGCGTGGTGACCACATCATCACCAAGCCGGAGTTGCTGGCAATTGGCGATCAGTATGAAGATCAGATCGCCGCTGCGCGTCGGGCGGATTCTCCCTACCGGTAGGCGCACGGACTGTGACCTTTCTGCAGATCAGCTTTTACTTTTTCGCCGCAATGCTGATTTTTGCGGCGCTAATGGTGATTACGATCCGCAATCCGGTGAAATCGGCGCTGTTTTTGGTGCTAGCGTTTTTCAGCGCTGCGGGTGTGTGGATCACGCTTGAGGCGGAATTTCTCGCCATCGTGCTGGTGCTGGTCTATGTTGGTGCAGTCATGGTGCTTTTTCTATTCGTCGTGATGATGCTCGACATCAATCTGGTGCGCCTGCGCGAAGGGTTTGGGGAGTATCTGCCAATTGGAGGGTTGATTGCGATTTTGCTGGTTATCGAAATGGCGGTGATACTCAATGCTCCTGAGTTCGGCAGCGAGTCGCGGCCGCGGCCCGCAGGCCAGGCGACGGACTACAGCAATACCGAGGCATTAGGCGAGGTGCTGTATACGCAGTATGTCTACCCGTTCGAGATTGCTGCAATCATCTTGCTGGTTGCAATTGTCGCCGCGATCGCGCTGACGTTGCGTCGGCGCCCGGATACCAAGTATCAAAAACCGGCGGATCAAATACGCGTCTCGAAGTCCGACCGGCTTCGCATCGTCAGCATGAAGTCGGACGCGCCATCCGATCGGTCAAGCGAATGATTCCGCTCTCCCACTATTTGATGCTTGCCGCAGCGGTGTTCTCGATCGCAGTGGTAGGAATATTCCTAAATCGCAAGAATGTCGTGATTCTGCTGATGGCGATCGAATTGCTGCTTTTGGCTGTCAACATCAATTTCATTGCGTTTTCCCACTATCTTCAGGATCTTGCGGGACAGGTCTTTGTGTTTTTCATACTCACGGTTGCCGCCGCCGAGGCCGCCATCGGGCTTGCGATTCTGATTGTGCTGTTTAGAAATCGAAATACTATCAATGTGGACGATTTGAATCGCTTGAGCCGCTGATTGCTATGCTTTGGATCTACGCACTTATCCCTTTCAGCTGTCTAGCAACGTCAATCATTAACGGCGTGTTTGGCCGAATGATCGGCAGGCATGCGGCGCACCGGCTTGCGATAGCGGGTGTTGCGATCAGTTTTTTGCTCTCCCTGTACGTATTGTATGATGTCATGCAGGGCAATCTATTCAACGGCCCGCTCTACATTTGGGCGATCAGCGGCAATCTCAGCATCGAGATCGGGTTCCTGATTGACGAGCTTTCTGCGTCTATGGCGGTCGTGGTAACGTTCGTGTCCTTCATGGTGCACATCTACACTATCGGGTATATGCGCGATGATGCAGGCTATCAGCGGTTTTTCTGCTATATCTCGCTTTTCACCTTTGCAATGCTGATGCTGGTGATGTCCAACAACTTCGTGCAGCTATTTTTCGGCTGGGAGGGTGTCGGTGTCGTGTCGTATTTGCTGATCGGATTCTGGTTCGACCGCGACACGGCGATTTTTGCCAATCTTAAAGCCTTTTTGGTCAACCGGGTTGGCGATTTTGGATTCATTCTGGGCATAGCGGCTGTCGTGTATGTCTTCGGCAGCGTGGATTATGCAATGGTATTTGCTCAAGCGCCTGCGGTTGCGAGCATGACGGTTGAGGCGTTCGATGACGTTCATTGGCATTGGCTGACTATCATCGCGCTACTGCTTTTCGTCGGTGCAATGGGCAAGTCGGCCCAAGTGCCGCTGCATGTTTGGTTGCCCGATTCGATGGAAGGACCGACGCCGATCTCCGCCCTGATTCATGCTGCGACAATGGTGACGGCAGGCATCTTCATGGTGGCGCGGATGTCTCCGCTATTTGAGTTGTCGACGGTTGCTCTTTCAGTGGTGATCACGATTGGAGCTATCACAGCGCTATTTATGGCCTTGGTCGGACTGGTGCAAAACGATATCAAGCGAATCGTTGCCTACTCGACGCTGTCCCAGCTGGGGTATATGACCGTCGCGCTCGGCGCATCAGCCTATGCTGCGGGCTTGTTTCATTTAACGACGCATGCGTTTTTCAAAGCGCTGTTGTTTCTTGCCGCCGGATCGGTGATCGTTGCGATGCATCATCAGCAGGACATCCGGCACATGGGCGGACTGAAAAAGATGATGCCAATCACATACTGGACTGCGCTGATCGGTTCTCTGGCGCTTGCTGGAGTTCCTCCGTTCGCAGGCTTCTACTCTAAGGATGCCATCGTTGAAGCGGTGCACGCGAGCACCGTGCCGGGCAGCGGCTTTGCCTATTTCGCAGTTACGGCTGGTGTGTTTGTGACCGCCTTGTACTCGTTTCGAATGCTGTTTGTGGTGTTTCACGGCAAGCCGAGAATGTCTTATGCGGAAGCGGGCCATGTGCGCGAATCGCCTTGGGTGATCACATTGCCGCTGATTGCGCTAGCTGTGCCTTCGGCGCTGTTCGGTGCCCTATATGCTGGCCCAATGCTATTCGGCGAGTTCTATGGCTCGACTTTGGTGGTGGCGCCGCAAAATGATGCCCTTGGCGAGGTCGGTGCCGCATACGATGGCAAGAGCTGGCTGTCGGTAGCTGGCGCGATGATCGCCCATGGTGTTGTCACTCCGCCTTTCTGGCTTGCTGCTTTGGGCATTTTCGCAGCCTGGCTGCTTTATGTGCGCATGCCCCAGTTGCCGGGCCGAATCAAGCGGCGCTTCATCTGGGCTTGGAATATTCTCGACATGAAGTATGGATTTGACGAATTCAATCAAGCGATTTTCGCCAATGGCACGCGTTCGCTTGGCGGTCTTTGCTGGCGACTGATCGACATCAGAATGATTGATGATGGCATTGTCAATGGTGTCGCGCGCGCAGTTCATCGCCTGGCGAACCGGATTCGCAACATCCAGTCGGGCTTTGTGTATCACTATGCCTTCACGATGATTATCGGCTTGTTCCTGCTCATCACTTGGTTTATTTCAAAATAGCAAGGAGAAGTTTGCGGGATGCTGTCCTTGGATGCTGGGTTCGATTTAAGCATAGTGATCTGGCTGCCGATCATCGGCGGCTTGCTGGTTCTTGTTGCCGGCAAGTCAAGCGACGAAACGGCTCGCCGCATCGCCTTGGCATTTTCCATTGCCACGCTCATATCGAGCTTGCCGCTCTATACGAAGTTTGATCCATCGATTTCTAGCTATCAGTTCCTTGAATATCGCGAATGGATTTCGGCATTCAATATCAACTACTCCCTTGGAATCGACGGGATATCATTGCCGCTGATTCTGCTTACAACCTTGCTGACCGTGGTAGTCGTGATCGCGGGATGGCGGGCGATTCAGACGCGGGTTGCGCAATATATGGCTGCGTTCCTGTTTCTGGAGGGATTGATGATCGGAGTGTTTTGCGCCCTCGACGCGATATTGTTCTACATTTTCTGGGAAGGCATGCTGATTCCGATGTTTTTGATCATCGGTGTATGGGGCGGCGAAAACCGTGTCTATGCGGCAATAAAGTTTTTTCTGTATACATTGATTGGCTCTTTATTGATGCTGGTGGCATTTCTCTACCTGTACAACGCCAGCAGTTCGAGCTTTGACATTCGTGACTGGCACGACTTGACGCCGATCGACCTGCATGTTCAGATATTGATTTTTCTCGCGCTTTTTTCAGCCTTTGCGGTCAAGGTGCCGATGGTGCCGGTGCACACCTGGTTGCCGGATGCGCACGTTGAAGCTCCGACTGGCGGGTCGGTGATTCTTGCGGCCGTCATGTTGAAGATGGGAGCTTATGGGTTTTTGCGTTTCAATTTGCCGATTGTGCCGGACGCGTCGCATGAGCTTGCAATTTTCATGATCGCGTTATCACTCATTGCAGTGGTCTATATCGCTTTGGTCGCTTTGGTTCAGACCGATATGAAAAAGTTGATCGCGTATTCGTCGATTTCGCATATGGGTTTTGTCACCTTGGGTTTTTTCGTCTTCAACGTGCAGGGAATCGAGGGTGCCATCGTGCAGATGATTTCGCATGGTTTCGTATCCGGGGCGCTGTTTTTATGCGTTGGCGTGCTCTATGATCGGCTTCACTCGAGAAAGATTGCAACCTACGGCGGAGTCGCCCATAGCATGCCGGTGTTTGCGGCATTCATGATGCTGTTTTCGCTGGCGAATGTGGGTTTGCCTGGAACTTCGGGCTTTGTGGGCGAGCTACTAGTGATTATCGGTGCGTTCCAAGTTAGTGTTGTCTATGCAATCATTGCGGCATTGACCCTGATTTTCGGAGCTGCCTACACGCTATGGATGTACAAGCGAGTTATCTATGGCGCAGTCGTCAGCGATGCAGTCGCTGCGCTTAAGGATTTGAACAAGCGCGAGGCTCTAGTGCTGAGCATGGTCGCGTTTTTTGTGCTGCTGATCGGCATATGGCCCTATCCGCTGCTTGAGATGATGCATTCCTCGGTCAGCTTGCTTGTCACGCAGACATCTATCGTGAAATTCTAGCGACTTGGCTGGTAAAGTTGCGGATATCTGCCGATGACTATTGAGTTTCGCAACAATCTAAGAAACGGCAGCCTGGCAGGAACGACCAAGCCGCTGGGGCTGTGGGGCGAAGACTCTGAGTACGGCATCATGAAGCAAGTCCTGCTTGGACCGATGGCTACTTTAACTGGACGGATGAGGAGAATCTGGAATTCAGCCCAATCTGCCGCACGGCAGATTGGGAAGGCTCGAGTTTCGATCGCAATTTAGCCGCCCGTCAGCATGGCCAATTAGCGGATGCCTACCAAAGCGCCGGTGTGGAAGTGTTTATGCTTGAACCGAATCAGCATACACCGTATTAAATATATACGTGAGACTCGAGCGTCATGACACCGTTCGGTCCAATCGTTGGCCAACTTGCCAACCCCGAGGCGCAGAGGTGAGCATGCAGAAGTCTTGCGATTCTATCTGGCGCACGAGATTCCCGTCTACGAAATGGTTAGCGCTGGAAACTTTGAAGGCGGAGACTTTCACATGATCGAGCCTGGCGTTGCACTGATTGGCTATACCGGCAAGCGCTCAGAACAGCGGACCACTATGCAAGTCGACAGATGATGGATGCAACGAGAGGGCTGGGAGGTCAAGTATGCCTGATCGACGAGTTCTATGTGCACATTGATCTGATGGTTTGCATGCTCGCGCCGAAATGCGCAGCAATCCGTCTATATACGACCGAACCGGACGTGATCGATTGGCTGCGCTTGAAGCAGGTCGAACTGACCGAGTCGGGTTTTCGCGACACGATCACTCTGGAGTGCATGTGGTTGCGCTCGGCGATGGCCGTGTGCTCTCAACTGCCGGCGGCCGGCTTGAATGCAAAACTGCGCACTCGCGGATTCGAAGTCTATGATGCCGAAATGACCATGTTTACCAAAGCAGGCGACGGCGTTCGCTGCATGTCGCAGCCACTCAAGCGCTTGCCGGGATAGTGCAAGATATTCAAGGCATGCCAAACGAAATGGCCCGACCTGCATTGGGTGGCAAGTCGAGCTTGCGGTGTGTTCGCATTATGATTTCAAGATTGCTCTGGACCTGTTGCTTGAAGTCGCAGATCGACCGTTTATTGAGATCAAATCCTAGTGCCATGATCTCGTTGGTCGCAGCGAGGAAGTTTGCTGTCTCGTGGTAGAGTTGATGGAAGATTCGAAACCGTTTGCAATCATAGGCGATTAGCCGGGTTTCGATTCTCAATGGACTGTCTAAGCGCAGTTCCTGCAGATAGTTCACATGCGACTCGACCACTGCATACTCGAATCCTTTGCGGGCTTCGAGTGTTGCATCATCGTTGATAAGTTCCCAAAACGCGTACGTTGCGAGATCGCAGACGTGCACATAGTAGGCGACATTCATGTGGTCATATTCATCTACCCATTCTGTGCGAACTTTGTCGCGGTGCAGAACTATATCAATTGTGAAATCGCTAATTCGCATATGTGGATTTTTTTTGAGTTTATAGACAAAGACTGACTTTTGCTACGCTACCCGCCTGTTTTTATTGTTCAGTCTTCGCAACTCACTAAGCGTGCACTGATTTCTTTTCGCCGGGTTGCACGGACCGCGCAGCAGCCAATGGCATATACTTGGCATCTGCTAGGAATCTCGAATTTTTAGAGTGAATCGGTGCTAAGTCGGGAAAACAATGCGATATGAAGCTGATCAGACTCTGTTTTAGTCTGGAGACTCCGGTAAATCTGGATTAATCGGGTCATTTTAATTCAAATCGATGGATATTCGGTATGTTTTAATCAATAGTATCCGTCGATTTAGTGTCCTTATCTAATTGTTTTCGTTTATGAATAATATAATTTTTCGTTTTCGGACAGACACTAAATGAGGTATGTCGATTGACCTTGCAATACACTTGTCGAATCGCCAGTTTTCCAGATAGCCTTGATGTCTGACGCGAGTTACAAGTCATTATTGTCGAACGCTTGGTTTGTCAGGCAGTTTATTGTCGCCTTCATAGATGCCGAAATGGTATCAAAGCTCGACCTTGATTCTCTGACCCAGTATCCAACCGAGTCATTGGGTTTGCATGACCAGAACTTGCCACCTTCGTCTGGCCGTCGCCGCAAAAAGCAGCGACTCAACGACATCATGTGGAAGCTCGGCTATGTTGATGAAGACGAGCTATATCTGCTGTTCATGATCGAGGCGCAGTCGACCGTTGACTCGAAGATGACGTTGAGAATTGGCGAGTATGTATTGAACTGGTATTCTCATATCATAGATTCCGGCGGGCGCAAGCAAGTCTTGCCCTTGATCATGCCGCTGGTCATCTATAATGAGAGCATGCCGTGGCGTGCACCGACCAAGTTGCGAGACATGGTGGCGATACCGGAAGGTTTCAAGATCAGTCGACCGCTGGTGGATGTCGAGTATTTCGTGATTGACGGAGAGCGCGTCATTGAATCGATGCAACTGCCCGAAGGCAACGTTTTTGCGCCGCTGCTTCGTAGCATGCATGCGCGCCAGATAGAGGAATTTCGGGAGAATTTGCTGACGACGAGCGAATTGGTCAGAGCGGCGGGACAGACGGACGCTTATTTGAAGGCGGTTACAACATTTGTGCTAGACTGGAAGTCGGTCAGGAATACCGGGTGGTTTGAATCGAGCGAGTATCAGGAGGTTGACGAAATGAGTTCAATAGGTTTTCCCGAATGGGAACGAGAATTCCATGCCAAAGGGCGTGCAGAAGGACTCGAGCAAGGACTTGAGCAAGTTGCCGAGCGGATGCTTGAAAGAGGTTGGCCCGCAAAGGAGATCGCAGACTGCACCGGACTGAGTTTGTCACAAGTCAGAAATTTGCGCAATGCGAACAATAGCGGGTTAGGCTTATAGACAAAGGCTGGCAGCTACTGTGCCATCCATCCGTTTTTCTTGTTGAGCGTTCGCAGTCCGCTAAGCGTGTATTGATTGCTTTTTGCCCGGTTGCATGGTCCGCACAACAGTACCCGGTTGGATATGTGATTCAGTCCGCCGTCCGAGCGCGGCGTGTTGTGGTCAAGTTCCAAGTACCGCGGGTCATCGAACAACCGGTCGCATCCCTGGCACTTTGAACCATATTGGTCAAACAGATGCTCATACATCTGCGTACGCGTCCAGCGGGCCTTCTGGTTCTTTCACGCGTTGGTTTGACTCGCGGAAACGGCGATGCGATCTCACCGTTATCTGTGCGTTCTGGGATAATGCTCACATAGCAGACATCCCCGAACAGCCCCACTTCGTCGCGCAGACGCCGAATGACTGTCTAATGCGCCTTGTCCCAGATCTCAATGCCCACCCATTGCCGATTAAGTCTTTCAGCCGCTAAGCAGGTTGTGGCGCAGCCAGCAAAGGGGTCGAGGACTATATCGTTTTCGTTGCTGGATGCCTTGATCATACGTTCGTATAGCGCAAGAGGTTTTTGGGTCGGATAACCAGTGCGTTCAGATGAAGTGTTGGGAATTCGCGGAACATCAGTCCAAATATTGATGAGCGGCTTACCTTTCGACTAATCCAAATATACCTTTAGTCCATCCATGCGAGGTTTTCCGTCGCGCTTGGTTGCAATGCGACCCGCTTTCCACCATGCTTCCAGCTGATCCAAATTGTACCCCCCCCCAGCCCCTTGATGACGGCGGAAGCGTTCCTCGCCAGTCAAACTTGCCCGAATCCGAGTTAATGCGAGATGCTGCGAGATCATCCAGCTTGTAAAGTCTTCCGTCTTGGTCCTTGTGTCGAAACCGGCCAAGTTGAGATTCGCCGTATGACTGGTATTGCTGGTTCCATACGAAATCGCTGGATTTTGTGTAATACAGGATTACTTCTGAAACGCTGGCATAGCGATTGGCAGTATTGTGGCTGTTGCTGCGCTGCCAAGTGATCTGATTCCTGAAATTCCGCCATCCAAAGATCGCATCCATTATGGCTTTTAGGTAATGCGAAGCCGTCGGGTCACAGTGCAGATAGAGCGAACCAGTTGGCTTGAGTACGCGATGCATGGCAAGCAGTCGCACAGCCATGAAGCACATGTATGCGCCCATACCGTCGGAATGCGCATAGCGGGCCGACTCGATGGCTTACATCAGCTTCGGATAGTCGTCTGTGATCTGGTCGGTCCATGACTCGTGTACATCGCGCTCCCATGACCAGCGGTCCTGAAACTTTGCACCGGCGGCAAGGCTGTCCGGGGTGGCATGAAAATCAAGACCTTTATTGAACGGCGGGTCGGTTGCGACCAGATCAACCGCCTCCGAATTCATGGCGCGCAGGAACTTCAGATTGTCGCCATGAAACAGCGTGCGGTTTTGCCAGTTTGCATTTGCCATGATTCGTACTATGCGACAGAACGTTCTACCCTATCGTCAACTTTTGTTTGTGCTCCCGGTTTTTCTATGGGTGCGAGACCCAAGGTACCAAGCCAGCATCTATAATAACTTGTTGCGCGATTTGAGCGATGGACAGAAGTTGCTCGTCGTGCCCATGCGGAGCCAGAAATTGAAGACCGACCGGCATGCCGTTCGTGTCCTTGCCAACGGGCAGCGTAAGTGCGCAAAGATTCAGAATGTTTGCTATGCAGGTATTTTGAAGTGCTAGCAAGTTGATCGACCGGTAGTTCGGCATCGGCTCAAGTTCAGTCATTTTTGGCGGCGAGATTGGTGCTGTCGGACAAACCAAAGCGTCGCATCGATCGAATGCTTCGGGGGTCGATCGCGCAAACTCTTCAAGCTGTCTGACTCGCTTGAGATACTCTACAGCATCAATGTCCCCTGCGATTTCAATTCGGTCGGAAATGACAGGGTCTAGCGAATGCTCCCACTGCGGCAGTTCCGATTGATAGAATTCGATAAGCTCAGCCGAGACGGTTCCTCCTGAATGTCGAAATTGCACCGCATGCTCGCTTTCTACGAAATCTACATCAATAAGATTGGCATTCGTGCTGCGCTCAATCAACCCTAGCGCTTCCTGGCAGCGCTTTGCGATCGAAGATTCTGTCGCCGACCAAAGAAAATTGTCGGGCAAACCTAAGGTCAGTTCATTTTCGAAACAGCCGCGTATCGCTTCGTTCAGCTGATCAGGTGATTCGCAGTTTGGATCAATTGCGCTGAACGCCGCTAGCAAGTCGGATACTCGCCGCGCGAGCACGCCAGGCACGTCCAAGTATTTGCTCAGTGGCACGATTCCGGCAGTTGACCACCGGTTCTTGCTAGGCTTGAAGCCGATGTTGCCGGTAAAAGAGGCAGGGATGCGCACTGACCCGGCGGTGTCGCTGCCAAGCGCGATCATCGCAGAGCCTTCGATCAGACTTAGCCCGGCTCCTGTGCTAGACCCGCCCGGCACACGGTGGCTTTCAAGGTCGAACGGGTTCCATGGCGTGTTCCAGTGATTGTTCACTCCCAGTCCGCCATAGGCGAATTGAACCATGTGCGTCTTCCCCATGACAATTGCGCCATGCCTTCGAAGTGCGTCGACAACTGGACTTGGTCCATTGAACCGTTCTGGCAACGGGTCGGGCCCACCGGCGTATAGGGGCCAAGTGGGCAAGCCGTAGTTGTCTTTAACCGATATCGGAACGCCTAGCAAAGTGCCTGTCTTTGCAGAGTCGGAACCCGAACCCAGATTTCGGTCCGCCTGATGCGCGGCAGCAAGCGCTTTGTCAGGATCCCATGATACGTACGGATCACGCTTTGGAGAATTGGCATTGCGCCTGCCAATCGCAGATTCAATCAAGGTTGTTGCGGAGATCGCGTTCGAAAGCATCAACTCGGCGACTTGCCCGATCGGGTAGTCCGTCAACCTGTCGATATCAGTTTCAGCGAAGCGCATTGTCATTCGCAGCTAGCCCCACAGGGTTCGCTCTGCCGGCAGGAACACCCCGTTTTCATAACGGATTCCGCCAGCGCGATCTGAAGTCAGCCACAAAGGAGAATCCAAATCCACAATTGCTGCATTGTATGCAAGCAGCATCGCAGGCGCCAACGCAAGCGAAGTGGCCATCATGCTGCCGATCATGATCTCTTTGCCGGATTGCCGGATAGCTGCGGCGGTTCTGATTGCATGGGTCAGTCCGCCTGTCTTGTCAATTTTGATATTGAAGATTTGATAGTGACCACTCAAGCTGTCCAGCTCGGCGCTATCAAAGAAAGACTCGTCAGCGCATAGCGGAATCGGATAGTCTCGCGTTGCCAATTCTTCGTCCTTTCCCGCTGGCAGAGGCTGCTCGATGGCTTCGATTCGGAGCTCGGCTAGCTGGGGCATCAATTCATCAAGCTGGTCAATATCCCACGCTTCGTTGGCATCAACCACTAGACGGCTACCAGGGCAAGCGTTGCGAACGGCAGTGACTGATTCGGCGACTGCGGCGACGCCTAGCTTAAGCTTCAAAAGAGGAAATTGTCGCGCCTTTCTCGCCGCTTGCGCCATCGAATCGGGATCGCCCATGCTGATCGTATAGGCCCCCACAACGGGTTTTGGCTTGGGCAGGCCGGCGATCTTCCATGCGGGTTGCTTGCTTCGCTTCGCTTCGAAGTCCCACATCGCGCAGTCAAGCGCGTTTCGCGCGGCGTTCGCCGGCAGAATCTCGATCAGTTCGTTGCGCGAGATTCCGTTTCGAATGTCTTGTGCAACTTCATGAATTGAGTCGATCGTCTGCTCAATGGTCTGGTCATAGCGCGGGTAGGGAACCGCCTCTCCATGCCCGCGAATGCCGGACTCTCCTAGTTCGACGACGATGACATCGACGCTGGTTTTGGATCCTCTTGATATCGAGAAAGAGGATCGCAAAGGCCAGCTTTCGTGGCGGGCATCGAGTTGAATCATCTAATTTCCGGATTCGAGACGGTCGACGATCCGGTCGGTGCCTGTGACAAACGGGTCGACGCAGGGAAGTTGATGCTCTTCTTCCAGCTTGGCAAGGTAGCTGAGTGCTTCTGATTTTGGCAGATGTTTCGTGTTGATCGAAATTCCTGCGAATTGAACGTTTGGCTGGACAATTCGTGCAGCAGCGAGATTCGTTTCCATGGATTCGCGCAATAATGGCAACGGCCGGTCGGGCAGACCGCGCATGTGGGTTCGGGTTGGTTCATGACACAGCACTAGATAGTCTGGCTGAGCGCCATGGAGCAGTCCCAAACTGACACCGGCGAACGAGGGGTGATGAAGGGAGCCTTGCCCTTCGATGATATCCCAATGCGAAGAGTCTGCGGCCGGGCACAGATCTTCGATCGAACCGGAGATGAAATCCGCTACCACCGCATCCACCGGAATGCCGGATCCTTCGATGAAGATTCCGGTCTGTCCGGTAGCGCGAAAATCACATGGCATACCTCTTTTTTGCATCGCTTCGGCGATGCTCAGCGTTGAATACATCTTGCCGACCGAGCAATCCGTGCCAACCGCCAGCAGGCGATGGCCGCTGCGCGGCTCGCCAGTCGCGATCCTAAACGGACCGGAAGGTCGTCGCACTTCGATCAGATTGCCGTGGCTTGCCGTAGCGGCATCCCTGATCTGGGAGATGGAATCCATGGACGTGTGCAAACCGTTGGCGATCGACATATCATGCTTTAGCGCTTCCACGATCGGCTCAATCCAGCTTTGCGGTATGACTCCGCCGCGGTTGGCAACGCCAATAACGACTGTTTTTGCACCGCTTTGCTTTGCTTCGGCGATCGACAGGCGCGAGATGTTCAGATTCGCCTTGCAGTCCGGTAGCGCGAACTGCCCGACGCAGTCGCCCGGGCGCCATTCGAGAACGCCAAAGGCAGTTTTTGCTGCCAGTTCGTCAGGCGCATCGCCGACAAATAGCAGATAAGGTTTTTCTAGTATCAAGACTTATGGCCAGGTCGGTTAAAATTCTGTCAAACTGATATGCGGCGTTCCTTTGGAGGTGCTTTGTATTATGTCCTCTCAGAACGCAGGCCGACAATTATACGAATCAAATCGGAATCAAATAAGCTGATGGAAAAAAGCGTTGTCAAGAATATGTCGAATATTGATGGTCGAATCATGCCGACTGAATCAGCCTCAGTACCGATCATGGATCGGGGATTTCTCTACGGGGATTCGGTTTACGAGGTGTTCAGCACGTATGACGGCGTTCCGCTATTTATGGAAGAGCATTTCGACCGGCTCGAAAACTCTGCGAGGCTGATCGCTTTGAACATTTCGCAAACTCGCGAGCAATTAACCGACGAGATCAAGCGTACGGTGCGAGCATCTGGCGCAAAAAAAGGCCATGAGGTCTATGTCCGCTATCAGATTACACGGGGTGAGGGCCCCATCGACCTTTATCCGGACCCTAAGTTGCAAACGCGCTACGTGATTATTGTGGCACCGCTTAAGACTTGGCCGTCGAAGTTGTACGATGTCGGCATGACCATGGCGATTCCGTCCGTCCGCCGCAATCCTGCAGACGCGCTGGACCCGAATATCAAAGGCGGGAACTACCTCAATAACGTCATTGCAGTGATGCAGGCAAGGGAGCTTGGCGCTGACGAGAGCTTGATTCTCAGTGCCGACGGCAACGTGACCGAAGCTTCAAACAGCAATGTCTGGTTCGTTATCGGTGGCGAGATTGCCACACCCTCGGCGGGCAACTTGCGCGGTCTGACAAAGGCGGCGATCCACAAGGCTTGTGAAGCGCAAGGCGTTCAGACCGTCGAACGGATCATTCACGGCGATGAATTGGCGGGCGCTGAAGAATGTTTCGTAAGCAGCGCGACTCGCGAAGTGATGCCGGTGCGCAGCTTGCGTCTTGCTGACGGTGCCACCCTTGAATTTCCCAAAGGCGGCGGCGAGCGCACAAGGCGAATACGATCAATCTATAGCGGTTATGTGGCGGATTATGTCAAGGCGCATCAATCCGACTGTTTCTTCGATTGAGTGTCCACTAAATTACACCTGCAGCACTTTAAAAGACAGGCTTGTCGGTCATGAAGTTGGGCCTGGTTGCTCCGCCAAGCCGGCGACTTTGTCCGACGAAGTCGACTAAAGCGGATAACTTCTACGATTGTCTCAGCAAGATCGAAAACTGAAACTTGGCTTGTTATTTGGCGGCCAATCCTGCGAGCATGAAATCTCGTTGATGTCTGCAGGGAACATCTATGCCGCGCTGGATGCGACACGATACCAAGTTACCTTGATTGGAATCACGAAGGAAGGGCAATGGCTGCTAGATCCCGATGCAAAGGCGATCGGTTCTTCCGCTATCGAGAGCAAAGGCTTGATACCTGTTGCGCTCAGTCATGACGGTCGAAACACGCTTGTGGCGCAGAACTACTCAGAGCAGTCAGTCCAGCAGCTTGGCAAGCTCGATTTGATTTTTCCCGTTCTGCATGGACCTTTTGGCGAAGACGGCACGGTGCAAGGACTACTGGAGCTTGCGGGTGTCGCCTATGTGGGATCAGGTGTCGCTGGCTCTGCAGTCGGTATGGACAAGGCGGTAGCCAATTCGGTTTTTAAATCCGAGGGCATACCGCAAGCGCCATTTCAGGTATGCAGAGCGGGGGAATGGGAAGCGAACCCTGAAGCAATTCTGAAGGCGCTTACCTCCGAGTTGCGCTATCCGGTGTTCGTGAAGCCGGCTAATTTGGGATCGAGTGTAGGAATCTGCAAGGCATCGGATGAGGAATCTCTTCGGGATGCGATTGATGTGGCACTGCGGCACGACATCAAGCTTGTGGTGGAACAAGGGATTGAAGATTGCCATGAAATTGAAGTTGCCGTGCTCGGCAACGAGCAGCCTAAGGCGTCTCAGGCGGGAGAAATCGTGCCCGGTGGTGAATTTTACGACTACCATGACAAGTATCATAACGGCTTGGCTCGGACGATTATTCCGGCGCCGATTTCAGAATCCGCAACTGCAAAGGTTCGAGATTATGCGGTGCGGGCGTTCAAGGCGATCGATGCCGCAGGACTCGCGCGGGTTGACTTCTTCGTTGGTAGAGCATCAGATGACGTGTATATCAACGAGATCAATACTATGCCTGGATTTACCGACATCAGCATGTATCCGAAATTGTGGGAAGCAAGCGGAATCGGATATGCTGAATTGATTGATCGGCTGGTGGAACTGGCTTTGGAGCGGCGCAAGTGCAAAGACCGGTTGCAAACGACTTTCTAACGGCTGAGGTTTGGGCATTCGCCTGCTTGCAGACCGAAGCCGCCAGACGTTGCGCAAATGAGATGTGCAACTGATAGAATTCCATTGCGGCCAATTTCGGCATCTGTAATATCGTGCTTTGCAGAAACTAAATTGATAACTAATTGATATTATGTAGTTTCTGGAGTTGATTGTGGCCCCACCGCCGCGGGGCTAGAGGGCTCATAAAGAACTAGAATCGTAAAGCACTGATATGAAGGATTCACGATTTCGTTCTTTGCGTGTCAGCGCGGTGTCCGGGTTCAGATACATGTGAGACTGCCCGCCCTTTCCCGAAGGACGCAGTCCAAAAGGAGGAGGCGGGCGCGCGAAAAATTTTTGAGGCAGCATGGCGCTTGACATTCATCCAGCAGCCGAAAGGCGGGAGAGAGCACCATGCAAACCGAATGTCCGCACCGCAAATTCTGCCGTCTCGACGCGACCCGCGACGAGCTTTCGCCGCAGGCCGCCGAGCGCTTCGACAGTCTCGCGCTGTTCGACCGGCTGCGCCTTGAGGGCGCGACCGAAGCGACCGCCCTGAAGGCGGCCGGCTGCTCCCGGGCGACGCCCTGCCGCTGGAAGCGGCGCCTGCGCTGCGGCGACCGCGGGCGAAAGCCCGGCCAGATGGTCCGGATCGACCACCTGAGCGTCGCCATCGACGCCGGCTTCGCGGTCAAGGAGTCCGAGGCCGTATGCCCGGTCTCGAAGCTTTGCTGCATGCGCGCCTGCTCGCGCGCCACCGCCGCCTGCGCCTCGACATTCCTCGACCATCTGATCCGCCAGGCGCCGTTCGATATCGAGTCGGTGCAGGTCGACGGCGGCAGCGAATTCATGGCCGAGTTCGAGACCGCCTGCCAGCGGCGCGGCATCGAACTGTTCGTGCTGCCGCCCAGAAGCCCCAAATATAACGGCTGCGTCGAGCGCGCCAACGCGGCCGGCCGCTACGAGTTCCACCAGTTCTACGCCGGCGAGCTGAGCGTCGGCGCCCTCAACGACGAGCTGGCCAAATTCGAGCGCTTCTACAACGCCTACCGCCCGCATCAGGCGCTCGGACAACGCACGCCCATGCAGGCGTATAATGAAAACTTCGACCAAAGCGCACTTGCTGCCTAAAAAGTCTCATATGTATTGAACCAGTACACGCGGCCGCCAAAGGCGGGCTTGTCCACTATAATGGCAGAGGTTATTTTTGTTAAAATAACCTCTGCACATAAAAACAATACGAATATATATTCATTTAATCGTAAAGGGAGAAGAGATGAATCGATTCAATTTTAAGTCGGCCATTGCGGCCGCAGTGATGCTAGTGTTTTCAGCAGAAGCGCTTGCTGTCGAGTGGAACGTTTCGCTTTGGGGCAAAAGAAGGGCGTTTACCGAGCATGTCGAAAAACTTGCCGAATTGGTTTCAGAAAAGACCGGTGGTGAATTCACATTGAATCTGTCCTATGGCGGTCTTTCCAAGAACCGGGAGAATCTTGACGGAATCTCAATCGGAGCCTTTGAAATGGCGCAGTTTTGCGCGGGTTATCATCGCGACAAGAATCCAACGATAACGGTGCTTGAACTTCCTTTCATTGGAACTGAAACATTGGAAGACGAGCTTGTGTTAAGCATGGCTGTATACCAGCATCCGGCGGTTGCGGCCGATCTCGCTCGATGGAATGCAACAATATTGATGCCTTCGCCTTTGCCGCCATACAACCTCATGGGAGTTGGTGATGCACCGCGCTCGCTGCAGGACTATCAGGATCTTTCGGTCCGCGCGACGGGCGGAATCGGAAAAGCGATGAGGGCGCTTGGAGCAGAGCCGACATCAATGAGCGCGTCGGAAGTGCAACATGCGCTTGACAACAACCTCGTCCAAGCGGTCGCTTTTGCGCAGCATGCACACATGGCGTTCGGTGTCGTCAATTCAGGCAAGTGGTGGACGACGAATCTGAATCTGGGCACTGTGAACTGCCCGGTGGTGGCTAACACTGACGCTCTTGATGCCTTGTCGGAAGAGCATCGGGCGGCATTGCTGGGATCAATCGGCGAAGCACTGATGCACTATGTGGACAACTACACGAATAAGACTTTGGTTGTCTTCGGTCCGAAACTCGAAGAAATGGGCATCGAGAAGGTTACCTACAGCGATTCGGACATTGAAGCTTTTCGCAACAAAGTAGCTAAGCCGGCGGCCGAGGAATGGGTTGCTGAAAACGCGGCCAACGGATTGCCGGCGCAGGAATTGTATGATCTCGTCGTGAGCACGGTTTCGAACTAGCTCGGCAATCATTTGTACAACCATTTAATTTTCGTTCATTCAACCGATTTCTTTCTCCGGCACCGTACGTAATGGCGGTGTCGGAGGCTGAGATCCAATCGCTCCAGTGGCAGGACAAGCAGCAGTTAAGGTCGACGATACCCTTTTAAGCAGACTTGACCAGCGTCTTTACAGACTCGAGCAGGTATTTGCACTGCTGAGCGGCATCGCGGTTTTCGCATTGATGGTTCTCGCCGTCGTATCGGTGAGCGGCCGCAATGTGTTCAACAACCCGCTTGCGGGATACGTGGACATAATCGAGCAAATTATGCCGTTGATCGCGTTCATGGGAGTCGCATACGTGCAAAGAGACGGCAGTCACATTCGGATGGATATTGTGGTCGGCCGGCTGAGGGGGCGACCGCTTTGGGTAGCCGAGTTCATTACGACCTTTGCCATCCTAGTTGTTATGGCCGCAATCGTGTGGGGCTCGTGGTCCCATTTCTTGCGCAGCTTTGACTTTGCCGCTCCTCTATGGAGTCGCGACAGCTCGATCGATATCTTTTTACCGCTTTGGCCGGCAAAGCTGCTAGCTCCATGCGCGTTTTTCATATTGTGCATCCGTCTTATCTTGCAATTGTGGGGCTATGCGCTAGCACTGTTGCATAATTCGGAGCACCCTGTCGCCATTCCGATCATTGAAGACGCAGTTGCAAAGGCGCAGCGCGAGGCAGAGATTGTATCCGGTGGAAAACATGATAGTCTCGACGAAAAGCGCAGCATAAGCAGCATGAACTGACCAATGGAACCGATTGACATCGGAATCATTGTTTCGGCGGCGATGCTGATACTGGTTATCGCTGGCATGCGGGTTGCGTTCGCAGCCGCGCTTGCCGGTTTTGCTGGATTGATCTGGATTTTCTGGGCAAAGAAGGGCTATGACCCGCAAGCGTTGTGGTGGGCGGTTGAAGTTGCCGCGAAGACGGCCGGGCAAGTCCCCCATTCGAAGGTGTCTAGTCAGGCGCTTTCGCTGATTCCGACGTTCATTTTGATCGGGTTTCTCGCCTATCACGCAGGCTTGACTCGCGCACTGTTCGAGGCGGCAAAACGCTGGGTGGGTTGGCTGCCTGGAGGATTGGCGGTGTCGACTGTTTTTGCGACGGCAGGGTTCGCCGCGGTTTCCGGCGCTTCGGTGGCCACTTCTGCAGTTTTCGCGAGAATAGCGATTCCCGAGATGCTTAGAAACGGCTACGACAAACGCTTTGCTGGTGGCGTTGTCGCCGCTGGCGGAACGCTCGCATCGCTGATTCCGCCGTCAGCGATTTTGGTGGTCTATGCGATTATTGTGGAGCAAGATGTCGGCAGGCTGCTACTCGCAGGATTTCTTCCCGGAGCGTTTTCGGCGATGATATATGCGGTGCTGATTGTGGGCCTGGCGCTGACAGTCCGGAAGTTTGGACCGCCAATAACCGGCTTTTCCTGGCGCGAGCGGTTAAAGTCTTTGCCACCGGCGCTGCCGATCGCATTCGTGGTGTTCATCATCATATTTTTTATCTACAACCCGTTCGGTGGTGATGCATGGGGCACCCCGACAGAAGGCGGCGCACTGGGAGCTTTCGTCGTGTTTTGCCTCGCGGTCGCCAAGGGAATGAGATGGCCGCAGTTCAAAAGCGCCTTGATTGAAACCGCGAAGCTCGTCGTGATGATATTCACCATTATCTGGGGCGTGCTGATCTATGTTCGGTTTCTTGGATTTGCCAATTTGCCGGCGGCATTTTCCGATTGGATTACGTCGCTGGACCAAAGTCCGATGCTGACGCTAGTGCTGATTTTGCTTGCTTACGCGGTACTTGGCATGTTCATGGACGCAATCGGCATGCTGCTGTTGACTTTGCCTGTTGTGTATCCGGCAGTCATAGCATTGAACGGCGGCGAATATGTTTCGGCGGCGGACAGCGCTTTCGGCATGTCGGGTACGCAATGCGCGATCTGGTTCGGGATTCTGGTTGTGAAAATGGCCGAGCTGTGCCTGATAACGCCGCCCATAGGGTTGAACTGCTTTGTAGTTGCTGGAGTGCGTGCCGAATTGTCTGTGCAAGATGTTTTCAAGGGGGTTGCGCCGTTTTTTGTTGCTGACGCGATTACGATCGCTTTGCTAGTTAGCTTTCCGATTATTGTGCTGTGGCTGCCATCACTGATGCAGTGATTGTTTGATTTGCATGACATTGCGATTCAATGCGCGGATTTTTCAATAAGTCTTTGATCCATCATGGGCAAGCGACATTATGACTACATCATTATTGGATCCGGCTCTGCCGGATCTGTTTTGGCCAGCCGTCTTACCGAAGACAGCGACATTGCCGTGGGTGTTTTCGAAGCCGGCCCGTCCGATGGGAGCTGGGAGTTGCGCATGCCGGCCGCCTTTTCGCGTCCGTTGAACAGCACCCGGTTTAACTGGGCATACCGGACTCAGCCTGAACCTTATATGAACGGCCGTGTGTTGGACTGCCCGCGCGGTCGCGTGATTGGTGGTTCATCATCGATCAACGGCATGTGCTATATCCGCGGCCACGCAGCCGACTATGATCGCTGGGCAGATGAGACTGGCGACCCGACCTGGTCCTACGCCCATTGCCTGCCTTATTTTCGAAAATCGGAAGTGCGTGGCAGAGGACCCGACGACTACCACGGTGGTGACGGGCCGCTGTATGTCAATACGCCCGCAGCCGACAATCCGTTGTTTCAGGCATTCATCGATGCCGGAGTCCAGGCTGGCTATCCGCGGACGGAAGATCAAAACGGATACTGTCAGGAAGGGTTCGGGACTATGGATATGACAGTTCGAGGCGGTGTGCGCTGGAGTGCGGCGAGAGGATATCTGCACCCGGCTTCAAAAAGACCGAATCTTGATGTTCATTCCCGATCAATGGTTCTTCGAATATTGTTTGAAGGTGAAGCGGCAGTGGGCATCGAAGTGCAAATGCATAACAAGGTCGAGCAGTTCTATGCTGACCGCGAAGTGTTGCTTTGCGGCGGTGCGATCAATTCTCCGCAACTTCTACAGCTGTCAGGAATCGGCGATGCCCGGCATTTGCAAAAACTCGAGATTCCGGTTCTCGTTGACTTGCCAATGGTTGGGATGAATTTGCAAGATCATCTTGAGGTGTATATTCAGCACGAGTGCAAAAAACCCGTTTCACTGTACCCGGCATTGAAAGTCCATCGTCAGGCGGCGGTTCTTCTGCAATGGCTTATTTCTAAAAAAGGGTGGGGAACATCAAACCATTTCGAAGCGGGGGGCTTTATTCGTAGCCGTGCCGGAGTGCGCCATCCGGACATCCAGTTTCACTTTTTTCCGATCGCGGCAAACTATGACGGCGCAGCGCCGTCCAAAGGGCACGGTTTTCAGGCGCACATGGGACCTATGCGTCCGACCAGTAGCGGCTATGTGAAAATTGTTTCGAGCGACCCGCGCAAGCACCCCGAAATTCGGTTCAACTATTTAGAAACCGAACAGGATCGGCAGGAATTTCGGGATGGCGTTCATTTGACGCGCGAGATATTTGCCCAAAGTGCATTCGACGAATTTCGCGGTCAGGAAATCGCTCCTGGAAAGGCAGTCCAATCGGATGCTGAAATCGATGAATTCGTTCGCTCAAAGGCGGAGAGCTCCTATCACGCCTCTTGCACATGCCCGATGGGCAAAGACGGCCAAGGCGTCGTTGATTCAGGGGGAAAGGTGCATGGTGTTAAGAATTTGCGCATCACAGATGCTTCGATCATGCCAAGCATTGCAAGCGGCAATCTTAACGCGCCGACCATCATGATTGCTGAAAAGATGGCCGATCAGATCAAAGGCGTCGCTCCTTTGCCGCCATCCGACGCTCCGGTCTACTATGCAGAAAACTGGCAGAATGCTCAGCGATGAGCGCGGCTCTCAGCAACGGGCGCGGAATCAAATAAGACGCGCTGGCTGAGCAAAAGCAGTTGTCGCCATGTTAAGATACCAAAGAGCTGGCCGGCATCAACTGGTAGTGGCCCAGTTTGAAAATGGCAATACATGATTGAACAAAAGGCGGCCCGCGGGCCGCCTCCTGCCTTGGGTCTATGGCTCTCGGGACGAGTTCGGAAGCCGCGCGGCCAGCACCTCCAGCGCCGTCAGTTCGTCGTGCATCCCATGTTCTGTCTCCAGGTGGCACCCCGAATGTATTCGTAGCCGTCTTCGGAATCTGTACGCGCCCAGTCACCATCTGCATTGCGCGCTCCGCATAGGCAAGCATTGATCTGATTCCTGTCCCGGCTGAAGGCGAAGCACCCGCTTGACCACCCATCGCCGGTGACGGCGCGACCCGAGCCAAAGGGGATCTCCAGATCGGCCGCGGTCTTGAAGCAGAATCTTGAGATGATCTTGGTGACATCCCCGATATGCGTGACTGCGGTGTAGCGCCTGTTCTGCTTCAGGTTGCTGAAAGTTTTCAGATTTGCCACCAAATCCGTGCCAGCTGCAACAATTCCGAGAGTCTGCCTGCTCGCCTCTTTGCTGCCATTTTCCAGCACACTGAGATGCACAGTGGCACTTTGGCCCACCTCTGGAATTCGAGCTTGGACGTTCGATATAGTAATTGCCGTCGTCGACAGCTGGACCGCGTTTTTGGTCAGGGATCCGCTGACAAGGTATATTCCGGTACGCGCAGTCTGGCCTGGCGGGCAGGCACTCGCACCTGATGCCCCATCAATAAAGGAGTAGTCCACCTGCGCCATGGACGGTGCGGTTAGCACCGCCAATAGTAGAAGAGCCGCTAGTTTAGCGAGGGGGGGGGGGGTTATGGCAATGTTTCATCTTTCTCTCCGAGAGTAGATTGATATTACGCTCATTATACCCGTTTCAACCGGCAGAATGGGCTGATTTTCAAACTGAGCCGTTGCCCATCGATCAGATTGGTAAAAAAGTGCGAAGTGCGCTGAAGATGCCTTTGTTGATTTTCGAATTATTGAACTGCCTGTTCGGATATCTGCCAACCATCGCATCGTTTGCGAGTAAAATTGAATCATGCAATTTTGCAATGCCCATTCATGGCTTATTGTGAAAACTGTGTTGCAATTGATTCGCTCCGAGATATCTAAATCAGAATTCCAGCGGTAGTAGACAGATGCCTGCAGTGCTTCACGGCCACCGGTTTGCCGGATGAGAAGTTCGCCGGACTATGATGCTGCGTTCAAGCGGGTCTATAGTGAGGCCGAGGTGGTGCGGTCTTATCTTCGCTATGTGGATGCGCCGCGGAATTTGATTGGGCAGCTGGATCTTTCGACGCTCCGCAAGGTGCCGGACACGCTGGTGAGCGATACGCTGATGCGGCGGCATGCAGATATGATTTGGCTGGTGAACTATCGGGCCGGTGGCGGGTCGCTGTATGTGGTAGTGCATATTGAGTTTCAGTCGACCAACGATCCGGCGATGGCGCTTCGGATGCTCACTTATGCGTCGCTGATCTACGAGTCGGCGTGGCGCACTCGTCGCGAGCAGGGTCTGAGTGGCAAGTTGCCGGTGGTGTTGTCGACGGTGCTGTATACGGGCGATTCGGCATGGACGGCGCCGCGTGAGGTTGGCGATTTGATCGCCGATGAGTTGGAAGCGTATCGGCCGTCGTTTCGCTATGTGCTGATCGATGAGCGCAGGCTGGTTCAGGTTGGCGGCGCGAGTGCTGAGGACTTGGCGGGTGCGTTGATGCTGCTTCGGCATAGCGGTGATTATTTTGAAGTTTGTCAGGCGGCGCGTCAGATCACAAAATCTGATTCGTATGCGGCGAATTACAAGGCATATAATGAATTGGCGAGAAATGTTGGGCAATATCGATTTTCAATGGAGGTAGATACCATGTCGCAGATTGGAGTGGATTTGGAAGCAATGAAGGAGAATATACGGTTTCACTTGACTACTTCCTTGCGTCAAGAGGGCATTGAGCAAGGCATTGAGCAAGGCATTGAGCAAGGCATTGAGCAAGGCATTGAGCAAGGCATTGAGCAAGGCATTGAGCAAGGCATTGTTCAGGTTGCCAAGCGGATGCTCAAAAAAGGAATATCTACGACAGAGATTGGCGAGTATACGGGTTTGAAACTGAAGCAGATACAAGATCTGAAAGATTCTCTATAGGAGCGGGGTCAGGGTTCGGTTTGCCGCGCCAACCGAAGCAGGCTGTTCAATCCCAAATCGGCAATTAGCCTCTAAAACTGCCCTCGAATCTTTGGAAATCAGCGAATTTGCGGCGTGATTCTTGCTGGATGCGGAATTGGTCCGCTTATGGATATCTTGCGCTGGCATTGGCGATAATCTATTTTCCAGTTGTCATACTGGTGATCTTTTCGTTTCAAGACTGTGTGCCTCCGGCGCTGCCATTCAATGGCCTGAGTTTTCAGTGGT
Source organism: Arenicellales bacterium (assembly GCA_965214875.1). Classification (GTDB taxonomy): domain Bacteria; phylum Pseudomonadota; class Gammaproteobacteria; order Arenicellales; family JAJDZL01; genus CBDAUN01. Next base: position 1,662,903 of record OZ243980.1, read on the forward strand.
ATGAGAAGATGTTCGAGAATGAGCGTCTGGTTGATTCATTGATCAATTCAGTGGTGGTGGCTGAGCTATCTTCTTTGGCAACTACGGCGATGTGGCGGCTGTCAAGCATGTCGATTTGACTGTTGAGTTCCGAGTATTGCTGGGGTCCGTCTGGGAGCGGCAAGATCACGTTGCTGTCGATCATGGGCGGGTTTACAGAGCCTTCTTCCAACAAGATCTATATTGAAGATCGTGACGTGACCGATGTGCCGCCTGCGTTCCGGCCGACGGTGACGGTGTTTCAAGATTATGCGCTGTTTCCTCATATGAGCCATCTAACCCCGCGGCGGTGGGGTCACCATCAACTTCAGAAACTACATAATATCAATTACTTATCAATTTAGTTTCTGCAAAGCGTGAACAAGAATGTGTCGGTTTCGACTTGGCAATGCGCAAGCTGTCCAAGCAGGAACGCAGAAAGCGGGTAGAGGAATCGCTTGAAACGGTTGGGCTTGAGGGATTTGGCGAACGCGGCATACCCCAGTTATCTGGCGGCCAGCGTCAGCGGGTTGCATTGGCGAGAGCGATTGCGGTGGAGCCTGCGGTGCTGCTATTGGATGAGACGCTGGGGGCATTGGATTTGAAGATTCGCCATCAGATGCAGGAAGAGCTTGTGCATTTGCAGAAGAATTTGAATGCCACATTTATGCATGTCACGCACGATCAGGATGAGGCGATGAGCATAGCGGACAATATTGCGCTGATCAATCGCGGCAGCATTGTGGATTACGGACCGCCGGAGAGAATCTATCTTCGATCGGCGAATCTGTTCACTGCAAACTTCATGGGCGATAGCAACATTATTGAGGCCAAGACCGAGTCGATTGGCGAAGGACGCGCCAGCGTCAGCAGTCCGTTTGGCAAGTTTGATGTGCATTGCGACTTGGCTTCGGAGGGGGATGCGAGCATCGTGTTGCGTCCGGAGCAGATCAGACTAGGAACTGAGTGTGCATCGGATGGCGTGATCGGGTTGGGCGAAGCCAAAGTTGTGGATATTGTCTTCCAAGGCGCGCATAGGCAGTGTCATGTGCGTTGCGGTTCAAAGATGGATCAAGAAATGATGCTGAAGGTCTCGCCAGACAAGGGGCTTGTAGCGGGTGATGTGCTTCAAATTTACGCGCTCGAAACGGATGCGGTCGTATTGTCTGATTGATTCCTATCGATTTTCGAGAACTGTCCAACGAATTGTTTTGCAATACTTGCCACATGCGGGAGACAGACAGAATCGTCGTGCTATCCTTGATAGTCTGACACGCAAGCTTAGATGCACGGCCGATCGAAAAATTTCTGGCCTCTTGTTGACTGCCGTGCCTTTTGATGGGTCTTCGTTCGGTGGTTTGTAAGTGGTTTGCCGCTGCATATCTAATGCGCACGGTATACAGTAAGATCTCCAAGTGCTGGTGAAATCCCATGTCTCGAAAGGAAGTTATCGATAAGACTTTGGGGGAGATAAGAACTTTCCTTGATGAAATTTCGAATGGCACTTCCCACTATCGAAGTTTACACAATCTAACTGAGCAAGTAGAACATCAGTATCACGGACGTTTTCTGATTGAGCTTATCCAAAATGCGCACGACGCGCTTTTTGAGGCAGAAAAGACTCAAACCTCACAACATATCGAGATTGTCCTTGCCGAGGATGAATATCCTTACGGAGCTCTTTACATTGCAAACGGTGGCCAGCCATTCACTCCATCCAACTTTAAGGCACTTTCAAATCTTGGACAGAGCGATAAGTATCCTCAGAAATGCATTGGAAATAAAGGGATTGGCTTTCGCAGTGTTCTCGAAATAACAAAGGAGCCTGAAATTTACTCGCGTAAAGAGAAAGGGGGATCAATTTTCGACGGTTACTGCTTCAGATTTAGTCCTGATGTGATTAGGCTCTTTGAAGGTTCGATAGGTAGGGTTGTTGAAGGTGAAAACGAAGTTGAACCGCCAGAAGGTTTTGAGGGACAACTCTTGGAGTGGGATGATGCGCGGTACGAAACACTTCGGCAGCGATGCCGTTCCTCTCATGAAGTACGGAAAAAACTGGACTACTTATCTCCATATGCGCTGCCAATCCCCTTAGATTCACGGCAAGCAAATAATATAGTGGAGGATTTCGAACAGCGAGGATTGTCGACTGTAGTCAGATTGCCGTTTTTTGACGAATCTGGGATAGATGTCGCATCCGAAAAGCTGGAGGAAATAAACGAAACCACGATTATTTTCTTGCGGCGGGTGAATATTTTGCGGATCATAAATAAGGGTGTTGAAAGGATTTACACAAGAAAACAGATTGCCAGAACTGATGATCCCGAGGAAGGATTCGAAGTTCAAATAATTGGACGCTTATCCAAACCTGAAGCTGCGGAGGATTGCTCGCAGACGTACTGGTTGTGGCAAAGATCAGTCGGAGGCGAGAACAACTCAAGTGAGAGAGACGAGATAAATCGGGCTGTTGCCAAGCTGCCGGGGAAGTGGCCTGAACTTGATGAGGCAACCGTTGAAATCGCGGTGCAAGTAGGTGGTCAGCCGTGCGATGGGTTGCTCAATATCTATCTGCCAACACGAATCCCGAGTGGATGCGTAGCGCAGTTCAATGCTCCGTTTTATGGTGATATGAGCCGTACCGATGTGGACTTTGACCAACCGTTCAATGCTATGTTGCTGGAAGCCATTGCAGAAAAAGGAGTTAATGTCATACAAAAATGCCTTTCAGGGAAAGGGGAAGCGGAAGCGGCGGCAATTATCGACATATTGGCTCCGAGCGATGATGAGCAGGGGCGGCACTGGTGGAATGCCCTTGACCAGGTGTTTAAAGAAAAAGATATTGACATCAAGGAATCGGAGATTGCAAAGTCGGATATGGGATGGCGCAGTTTTGCTTGTGCCAAACTTTTGCCGAAACTCGAATCGGATTTCGTGGTTAATGTCTCTCTTTTGCGTTCCGAGGCAAAGCACCCAGTATTTGTTTCATCCCTTCAGGAAAGAGAGGCGTGGCTAAGGAGAATTTTTGAGAAGATCGGCATTAGTTGTGAAGCGATGCCAGAACAGAATGCGGTAACGGTAGAAGCAATTGCGAAAAAGCTAAATGTCTCGGAGGGTCCGGTTGATTAGAGCGGGTTCTGGAAAGACGTAGATTCCCTCTTCGATGGGGATGCGAAGCCGCTGATCGGTAAAGAAGTTCTCTTGGGCATCGATAATCAGCTGCATTCCTGTAGCGATGAATGTTCAGTTTTTTTTCGACCGCGTGGCAGTAGTTCCGACGATGAAGTTTTGACTGATGCTGGAATTGAAGATATTCCAGAAAATCTAAGGCGGTTTGTTGCGTTTCTCAGCAAAGATATTCAAACGCATGAACCGAGAGCTGGAGGCGGTGTCGAAACCACCGCTGTGCACAGTTATCTTTCGAAAGAGCTGGTACAAGAATACAGGGTGGAAAAAATATTTAGCGGCGTATTGGTAAAGGCCGTGCCTAAACTTCCGCATTCTATTAATGGTACTAAGTCGCAGCTTTGTCGTGACATCATCCAATGGGGCCTCAGGTTATTGCAAGGCTCGAAGCACAGTATGGATGAACCCATACGCCTGCTTGGCAAGCTTCCGGCACCTTGTGTCGGTGGATGGTATCCAATAAATGAGACAAGTTTCGGTCCAGGTTGGCCAGGAAAGAGCGGAGAAAATCTAAAAGCCTATCTTTGTAGCACTGAAACCGCTGACACCGCTGAATGCAAAGCGGCCCTAGAGCGCTTGCTGCTTTCACCAGCCCACCAATTGTGGGGTGATGTGGGGTCGTCCTCTGTAGATATTTTGGAAAAAGCTGGCGCATTTAACGGAATAAGGCTTATGCCTGTAGATGACGAGTCTTGGAATGCACAATTTGTCGTATCGAGATGGAGAGGTGTGAATCTGCCTTCAGAAGGTCCGCCAAGCTTTTGCGCGAATGTTTGGGAAGCATATCGAAAGAGGATAAAGAATGATGTTGACGCCCACTATCAAAGTGAATTCGACTATGAAATGGAGAACGTGTTTTCGTTGCCAAACTTCGAAAAGTTGGAAGACTTTAATGAATCGACTCATAAGCTCCTAATGGAATTGCTTTTGACTTCCATTCCATCGTGGGGAATGAAGTGGGAGTGGGAGAAGTCCGATATGCGTAAATTGAAAGGTGAATGGAATGTGCGTGAGCTTAATTCACCACTTCGGTTTGCGTTAATGGAGATGAATTGGCTTCAAGGCGAGATTGACGAGAAAACAATACAATTCCGCCCGTCGGACCGTTGGCATATACCTTCATCCGTCTTGGGAGCGATGCATCAGTTCTCTCACCTAATGCCGATGCCGGCTTCGATCAATTCCAAGTTGGATGAGAATCCGGAACTTACTGAATCTATGCTTAAGTTGGGCATGCCTATCTACGACCCTGATCCTAAAAATAAAACGACAGATTCAAGATTGCTCGACGATCTGGCTGAAGCCTTAGAGTCTCCAAAGATTGACATATCCAATCAAAGCGTGTTTTTGGGGCAAGTGAGGATTGCATGGAGCAAATTCGATCCGGGTGAGGAAGGTAAGTTTCCAAAAAAAGTCATTGTTCATCAAGGCTCTGGATCACTAATGGTTGTAACGCCATCTGAAGATGATTCAGTATATTTACCGGATGCTACTCCGGCCATTCGTAAGGGGATAGAATCGCACTCGAAGCTTGTTGTTGCCATGCATGAAAGCGACGCGAGGCGTCTTCGTGAAAATTTCCAGAAAACATATGGAGAAGGCGTGCGTTCCGCTTCCGAACTAAAGATAAATGCTCTTGTTGATGGGAAGCGGTGGAAAGCGCGAGATAACACACTTAGCCTATCCCAAGAGTTGCCTTGGCTGATTTTAGTGGTTTTGTCGGTATTTGCATTTTCCAGAGAGCGTTTCTTAGGCGTTCAAACCAAAACATTTGCAAAAGCGATTGATACTTTGAGAGGCACTCAAATTGATTGGGTGAATGATCTTGAAGTGGGGTTACAGCATAAGCATGATGGCGATCAATTGGCAAAGGCATCCGTGCCTGCACTATGGTTGCCAGAGGACAAGATATTGCTGGCAAAAATTGATACTCAAGCCAATGTGAGTAAACTTGGTGAAGCTCTCGCCTCCATGGTTGATCGCAGTGATATCGACATACCGCTAAAATTGGTGCTCAGCAAACTTGAAAGTGAAAGCGAAAAATCTGATGATGTTGTGTGTTCATGTCTAGAAGATCTGGACATTACCGCGGATCACTTTCAAGAAGTTCGTCATCAATGGTTTGGAGAACGTGAGCATAAGATTAAGTTGGTTAAGCCGTTGATTCTTCTCATGCAGCCTGATGCTGATTTAGCATCATTGGACGATGTAAAGTCGGAAGATCAATTCAGTGAAATCCTTGGATCATATGTGTTTGATCCATTAGATCCAGCGAAAGTGTTGTCTATTGTAGAACAAGGAAACAGCCTGAAGTCGGTCGGATATGAGGTTTGGAAAATCCTCGGCGACCAGGCGGAGCTTTGTCAATGGAACAAAGTGTTGGATCAATCTGGTGAATCGCGTGTTCGTAACGAGCATGCTGAAGAGCAATTCCGCGATCACATGAAGTCATGTGGCGCAATTTTTCGCTCAATTGTTCGGCACAAGATAAAAACGCACACCCAATCTAAAAAAGGATTCAAGAGTTTGGAAGGTGAACTTCGGGATATTAAGTGTCCGCAAGATTACGCAGAGAAGTACTGGCACGTGGGTTTTCCCGAGGTGATGCAAGAAGTGTGCAATGTTCTTATGCAATGGGAAATGAGCACTGATGTGGTGGCGGCGATGAAGAGTGCGAAAAGTGCAGAGGATTTGCGCGATGAGCTTGATGCGCTCGACTTATGGTCAAATATAGATCCAGTGGAAACAGATGCCGCTAATCGCCAAATGTTTTCTCGTATTTTCGAAGATGTAAAGAAAGTGGCGTTGGCTTGGTGTCGCCAAGAAAATATCAAAATGGAAGTTTGGCAAAGAGATTGCGCATACATTGAACAAGAACTGCTGGTAGAAGACTTTAAAAAGACCGCATTTATTGAGACTTGGGATGAAGCGAGGTGTTTCGAATTGTTAGGTAAATTGAATCAGTCTTTCGATCACGCGAAATTTTGGACTGCATTGAGCAAGAGCTCCAATGTAAGTGAATTAAGGAGCAAACTGGGGGTATCTGAAGATGGTTTGACCGACGTACGTGAACAGTTGATTGAAGATAAGGAGAGAGAGAAATTGAAGGAGAAGACGCATGAAGTAGGCGGGAAAAATTTGTTAATGACAAAGAGAATTTGAATGATTTGTATGATCATATTCGCTCAGCTACAGAAGATGGAGATGTGGCAGTTGTAGATCTCACCAACTTCGAAAAACTGGAAGATCAGGCAGAACCGCCAAAGCCCCCGAGAGGCCCCCATACAAGCGGGGTAGGGCAATCAAAGCGAATGAGTCAAGAAGATAAAGATCTTATTGGGCTGGCTGGTGAAATTCATGCATTCCTGAATTTGCAAAAATATTACGGTGTCGAAATCGTCGGGCCAAGCAATTGGATTTCATCGAATAGTCTATACAAGTATCCTAACAATAATGTCCATGACGGGAAGGGCTGTGATTTTCAGATTCACAAAGATGGAAAGACACATTATTTCGAAGTAAAGGCAACCCAGTCTGAAGATGCGTTTTTTGAGTTTGGTTCTTCGGAGATAAAACTGGCTATCGAATGTGTAGACCGCCGGAACAAAAAGTTTGTCATATTGCATGTGCTGAGGGCACTATCGAAAAGTCCCCAACTCAGATTGTTACCGAATCCTTATGATAGAAAGCAGAAGGGCAAGTACACATTTGAAGAATCGGGTTTGTGAGTGCGTTACACAACTTCAGGCTAATGACGCAGGTTAGCGACTATCAAGCGAAAATAACGAATGGTATTAAAACTTGAAAAACCGGTTGATAATCGAATAGGATGTGACTATGACAGAAAACACCGAGCAGGAGCCGAACACACGGTTTGAGAAACTGAAAGAACAGAATCAGGAACTGGCGAAAGAGATCGCCGTGCTGGAGGAGAAGATGAATACGAAACATGCGGAAACTGAAACTTCAATCGAGCGTATGAATGCGGCTTTTGAACGATTAAGAACCGATATGGCCAAGCGGGATGTCGAAGCTGGGAAACGGGAAAATCGACTGCTTCTCGCAATACTCGGAGGTATCGCTGTAGCTACCACGATCCTAGGCGTGCTGATCACCGCAATCCCTACGCCATAAACTATTTTTTACCGGGGAATCCTTGCCCAGTTCCCAAATTTGGGATGTCGGACGGCTTTGCCTGCGAGCCGGCGCTGAAAAAGGCGGCGGAAGCGCGGAAACAGAGCGGATCATCAATGATGTTCACGGAGCACCCGGGCGGCCGCAACGACTTTTTGTTGCACTCACGGTGTTTTTTTGCGTTTCTGGCGGCTACGGCGCTGAGCCATCGTCCGGCAGATGCAGCCGCCCTGCGATAGCGTGTCGTTTGCCTGCGGGCAGTCTAGCTCGAGGAGCGCCTGCTGGCCGAACTTTTCCGTCCGCTGCATCACCGTGAAGGCTTCAGGCGTATCGTTCATCGCGTACACAGGAATCGCGCCGTCTGTTGTGTATCTTCTCGCCGAGCCGTCTTCAAATTTATGCGCTCGGCACGGATATGGCCGTATTGACTGATTGATTTTGCCGATATTGGGGATGTTCCATAGGAAGTTATGTGATCGCTAAAAGTCGAGCATGATCTATTCCGGATTTTCATTGACTGAAGACGAACTTTTCGCACAACTCTCTTCTAGTAGCGGGTCAACGCAGTTGGATGCCGCCTTCTTATTGAAATCTCATTCTTGTCGACCCAGCCAAGTGAAACTTGGCTAATTGCGACGCTGGCGCAATTGGAGAATTTCAAAAGGCGCTGTGCATCTGGGCGTGTAAATATTGATTCCGGGCATTTGGGCGCCTTTTGAAATTCTCCAAGTTGTCCTAGCACCTCCTATCCCTGTGCTAAAATCATGGCGGCACGCCTTGCGCTCGGCCAACTTGTTGTCCTAGCACCTCCTATCCCTGTGCTAAAATCACAAGAACCCGGCGGCCATCTTCAAGGGCTGTTGTCCTAGCACCTCCTATCCCTGTGCTAAAATCGCAAGCGGCTTCATGCGCTGGTTCTCGACGGTTGTCCTAGCACCTCCTATCCCTGTGCTAAAATCCATTTGCAGGGGACAATTCTAATGCCGCCTGTTGTCCTAGCACCTCCTATCCCTGTGCTAAAATCCGCTAAATACGTCAACAAGGACAATGCCGATGTTGTCCTAGCACCTCCTATCCCTGTGCTAAAATCCAAAAAGATATCCATAAACCAGTTCATTCTGTTGTCCTAGCACCTCCTATCCCTGTGCTAAAATCCCATCCAGCGACCGTAGATAGACTTGCCCTGTTGTCCTAGCACCTCCTATCCCTGTGCTAAAATCCGTAGTACGGGAATGGAGCCTTTAGCATTTGTTGTCCTAGCACCTCCTATCCCTGTGCTAAAATCCCGCACGATTTCGGGCGACTTGACGCCGCCGTTGTCCTAGCACCTCCTATCCCTGTGCTAAAATCCGGCTTGACGCTCGACTGGTTGTCTCTGAGGTTGTCCTAGCACCTCCTATCCCTGTGCTAAAATCCGCGCCGCCGCCGCTCATCTGGCTTAGGCGGTTGTCCTAGCACCTCCTATCCCTGTGCTAAAATCTCAACATTCCTGAGTTCCTGGTCGACGGCAGTTGTCCTAGCACCTCCTATCCCTGTGCTAAAATCCCCCAGCGCCTGTAGGCTGTTGGAAAGAAAAAGAAAAACCCCGAAAATAGTCGGGGTTTTTCCTAAAACAAGTGCAATTGAACCGGTTCTTCGGTCTTTTTTTTCTCTTTTTTTGCATGAAATCGTCGAATGTTCGCGAATTGTTTGTCGGTTATCGTGAGTAAATCGACAATGCCGCCATTTGGCAAACCGTCCTGAACTTTACGCCCAACAGACTCAGCAGTCTCGTTAGACCGGCAATATTTCTTGTAAACAGAGTACTGCGCCATGTCAAAACCAAGATCAAGCAGGTGATTGCGAAATTTGGTCGCTGCCTTTCTTTCTTGCTTCGAGGAAACAGGCAAATCGAACATTACAAACAACCACATGATTCGGTATGGGCTGAGATGTTGGCGCCTGGTCACATAGCTTGTACATCGAGTGGACCTGGCAACTCCGGCATCAATAGTATGTCTGTCCTCCCTTCGCAGTAGTGTGCAAACGATTTGCACACCTTTGTTGCCGCGATAGATAGCGGCGATATTTCCGCATGATCTTTGCTGTGCAACAAAGGAACATTAAGGTTGACGATCGAGGCCAATCTAAGCTTCAAGTCTTTGGTCAATTCATTTCCAATATGATCAGAAAAGTGCCACAGCACGTAGTCTGCGATGGGACGGAATGGTTCAATCATGTCGTCTGCTAAATTTAACGGGTTTTGCGGATTTCTGTGATGGATGCTGAATGAAGGATGCAGACCTGAACCGCATAAACCACGAACTATGCAAGACCGAACGATTGAGTATGCGTAATTGATCGCTGCATTGATTCCTGCCTGATCTCTTTCTCGTCGAAAATTGGAACCAAAGAGCCTTTTCCAATAAATCCGTGCGGCTTGCGCTTCGCAATTTGCACTGTCGCCAGACTTGATCTTTCGGATTAAGTACTTCAATTGCTGATTTTCTGCTCCGACTAACTCCAATACACTTGCCTGATTGCCTATTTTCGATCTTACGATATGTTGCCAAGCACGTTTGCGGCGTGGTTCAGATAGTGCGACTTGTGAACGCATCACTTCGAACTGGCGTCCATACCCTTGCAACGGCATAGTGATGGAACTCGGAACATAGTTTTCACCACACATTACGAGTGGAATATTTCGTTGGCAAAGATGATCAATAAGCACAGTGGAAACCGTGCACCCGCTTGCTGACACTAGAATGCAAGCAATGTCATCCAACGCAATCAATGATGCATTGCCGTCTCGAGATGAAACCTGCAGAAAGCCTCGTGATTTTTTCAGCTTGTAGCCAGAGTTTGCTATTTCAACGATTTGGCCAACCATCTCTTTGCTAACTTGCAGTCCGGTGGCGATTTTCCAAACTTATCAGTCCGGTGGGGCTGACATGAACCTTTTTTGCGTTCGCTTTTTTCAATGCATTTATGCTGGGATACCAATAGTTGAAGTTATCATCGCGGTCGCGGTTTCGTTTATCGACATTCGCTTCCGAGTGAGGCGCAAGCGTGATGAACTTTTCGCTTATTGTTTGAACACGATAGACATTGTTAGCATTTTCGTTGACCACTGAAACCAGATCGTTGATTTGAAGCCTCATCAATAGCCGAGAGGATGGATGCGGTCGATGTGTTTCACCGGGTTTGAAGTTGGGCTTGTTCGCTTCAAATCTAGTAATCGTGCGTCCTATCCAGTTGCCCTGATGCTCAAATATCTCAACGCCCCAGTTTGCATCGCCTTGATAGTATTTGTAAGCTTTGCCTTCATCGTTGCCTATCGGAATAACGCTTTTTGGTTCAACGCATCGCAGAGATCGAATGCCTTTTTGTTCTGCCAATGCCCGAAAATTGTCTTCACCGCCCGCGTTAAATGCGTTAATAAACTGCGAACGAAGGTGGTTGTCTCTAATTCGATTGATTCGGTTTAGCTTTGCTTGGGTGTTATTGCCAGCCATAAACTTTTCTATTGGCCAGCGACTTACCACATCGCTTGGCCCGTCCGGGTTGAATTCAGACACCAACCCATAGGCCGTTTCGTTGTGAAGTTGACCGTCAGTGGCCCCTTTACGAAGTTTTTTCGATCGTCGCTTATGTGAAACAATAATGCCATCGATGGCATGTTGAACATCGATTCGAAAGTTTTCCCATGGATCTATGGCGCTGCGTCGATCTCTCGTTTCAAACAAGCGACCCAGTTCGATCTCTTCCGCCTTGTTCGCTTCAGTAGCCACTTTCTGAATCATTGACCGAGTTGTCATGCCAATAACAATCGCGTCTATGGCGTGATGCCTGTGATCATTTCGATTCTTATGCTGCTTGCTGTTCTTTCGTTCTTCTGCACCCAGATTTTGAAGAATCGAATTCAAACCCCAATGATGCCGCAACAAAGCCGTTAGGCGCCCTGGCAGGACATCAATTTTGTTGAAAGGGCAAATGTTTTCCAAGTACTCTTTCGCAAGCCGTCCAATATATCGAGTGTCATTCAAGTGTCGCTCGGAAAAATCATCGCATTGCTTCAACCAAATTTCCATCGCATCTTGTTGAAATCTCCACCGCTGCGCATTCGGCAACTTTTTGCTCCGTTCAAATATTGCGCTCCATTCGTATCCTTGGGGATCGTTGCCAAATGCTTCGTATGGAGTTTGATTTCCTTTCTTTCTGTTGGCCATTTGATCGGCGATAACCTTGTTTGCCCTGCTGTCGTCAAGAGACCGGCTGAATGGGATTAGATGTTCTATTTCAAATGCAGGGGAAAATAGCTCACTCACGGAAATCCTTCTGCCAGAAAACGGGCATGTCTTGTCCTGATCTTCCCAAAGTCTCAATCGAAGGCGATTGTCACGATTGCATTTCTGACCATGCTCAATAAGAACATTGTCAAATCGCTGGTTCGCATCTTGAAACTTCTTTTGCTCGCGTTCGATTTCTGACCTGCCTTCTTTACCTGCGGGTAAATCACGCCCCAACTCGATTGCGATTGATTTGGGGTGACCGAATCGCTCCATCAGTTCGTTGACAACAATTCGCAATTGATTCATTGCAATGTGAACAGTTGGATTAGAAATCATTCCTATGCGCGCTTGTTCGTCAGGCTCATTTCCCCTGCCCGGAATGATGTGTCCCTCTACGGCTTCTCCGTAGTACGGGAGTTGCGACAGTAATTCCCCTTCGCGGCGGCGCAAGCTAGGATTGCTGAAAGCCTCAAGTTCCAGCGACAACTTTTCAACAGCTTCGGATTGCAGCAGCATTTCGTTTTCCATTTTGTCGGCAAGCATCATGGCCGCCTTGAGTGAAACGTTCGCTGTTCCCTCGGCTAATGGAGCATTGGCGCATTGCTCGGCGTTGAATTGCTCCAATCCAAATTCGTTCCGCAGTTGCTGAATTACAGTTTCATCGTCAAGGTCTTCATCCAAGATCGTCGAGATAAACTTGTCCTGCTTTCTAATTGGCCAATGGTGCCAATCCGGACCGACGTAATCTTCATGCTGCATCACATTTGTTGTCGGGTTTCCATCGAATCCTGTTCTTTTAGGCGACTCGAAATTCAGGGTGATCTCAGATTCCCCTCTAGTTCTACCAAAATCCTTCAAAACCTTCTTTATTCCCTTGAACGTAACTGGGCAGTTTCGAGGGTTCGGATTTGTTTTGACGGACGGTTCCTGCAAAACTCGCACAATCTCATCCCGGACCGGTCGATACTCTCTGACTTCATGCTCCTGTGTTGTGTAGTTCCACCATTTCAAACTGTTCACTTCTTGCAGAATCCGATATCGCTGAAAACTTGGCATCGCTCGAAAGGTGCGCTTTTCTTCTGGAAGATAGGAACACTTTCCTACCGCCGGCGGTTTCAATTCACGCTGAAAGAAAATTATCTTTTTGAAGTGGCTTTGCAAACTGTCCGTCAGGATGTTTGGATAAAAGCGTGATTGGTTGCGCCACAACTTGTCAAATTCATCTTCAAGTAAGTCTCGCGTCGGATAAACATCATATAGTTTGCCATCGCCGCTTGGCCGTGCGCGCGTCGGCTTGCCTTCTTGCTGTCGTTGGAACAAGAAAGATCCGAAAGTGATGCTTTTGTTGGCGCTGAGTTTTTCGAGTGCCTCCCTCCGATTAGCAGACTCCTGCCTTCTCGCCGCTTGCTTCTCAGATTTTGTCAGCTTTGCGTAGTCTTCTTTGGGCAGAGGTGCATCAATCAGGCCCATTTCTTCGAGGAGGTTTCGCGCAGACTGCGAGACTTTTCCGGTTGTGTTTTCTTCGCTCTTGTCTTTGCGATTGCTCTTAAACCCTCGTCTTTGGTTGAGGTGAAACAGCGCACGCCCAAAATGATGGAGCGGTATTTCTTTGTCCTGAATCGCAATCTCGCGAATTTCCAAAGGATTCAATTTTTGCAGGCGAAGCTGCTCATCACGATCAGCCGGAAACAGGTCATGCTTGATCAACTCGGCAAGAAGGTAGCTTCTTCTTTGGAGATACCGGTCCCGCCGTCTTCTTGCTGAACGTGCTTCGCGTCTCGTTGCCTTGAGAGTGGCTTTTGACTTGTTATCGCGGCCATCCGCAAAAATTCGCGACCCCGCTGCCGCAATACGACAGGGTTCGCCTCGATCATTCAATTCGAGTACACACCAACCTAATGAGTTGGTTCCGACATCAAGTCCCAGTCTATAGTCCATTTTTGGGAATCGCGATTGTGGTCATGGAAAAAAATTGATTTCTTTCAGAAAAATCATTGTATCATTGACATTGGGATAGGTGCTAGGATTAACAAGTAGATTTTCTGCACCATTGGAAAGGCAGGCTACGGCCTGCCTTTTTCATGCCTTGATGCAGCATGTTTCGAAACAACTTGGAGAGGGCTTATGTTGCAATTCGAATGATGTGGCTTTTGGCTGACTTCAACGAGTTCACAGACCAAATACATCTAAGGTAAGGACAGAAACGTACGCAAAATAAATCAAGTAGACGGCAGTTCGTTCGGTAGTGTTCTGCGCACAAATGCCGAGAATGATGATTGTCTTCGTTGCAAATGCCGATACGCTTTGCGACTCAATCGGATTCGATCGGCTTATCCGCCGAGCGCAGATAATCCGCCAACGACGGGATCGGGAACCGGTATGCTTCATGCAGCGTGTCGGCGGGCGAAAGTATTCCCGCATGCAGCGTTAGCCGCATGAACTCGTCGAACGGCGTTTCCGTCCGCTTCAACTCCTGTGCGGACAGTTGCCTGATCTCTTCGAGGCTCAATTCATCATTGGGTCTTGCCGCCAGCGCCAGCTCTGTGTAGATTCTCACTTTCTTGTAGCCTGCAGAGAGCCGGCGGTCGTAGTAGTCATTCTTGCGTTCGGCGCCTTTCTCCATCGCCTCCGCAAGCAGATGCTCTTGCATCTTTCCCCCATTGGCGCGTATGACGCGGCCGGCGGCGACGCCGATGCGATTGATATGCTGAGGCCAGCCTTGAGACAGCGCGGCCAAGGTGTCCGCCCACGCGTCGCGCTCTTCATCGCTGCCGCCATAGTACGTCTCGAGCATCAGGGCCAATGAGCGTTTTGCCTCCTCGGTCGAAAGCGGCTCCAGGTTTACGATTCGTTCATCCGAGATTCTCGACAAGCCGCATTCACGCAATCTTTCCTCAGTATCGCTGAGACCGAAAAACGCCGCAACCAGAGCGATTCCTCTGGAATCTCGGTGGAGAAAATCAATCACGCGAACAGTCGTTGGATCTACCGGCGTGTTTTGAGCTTCATCGACAAAAATGACGTAATGAGCCTTTTTGAGCAACGGGGCGGACCGGCGAACCATGGCATCGATCGAAGTGTCGGCACTCGAAGCTTTGCCGGCATCCGGTTTCGCGCCTACTGAGACTCCCGCAAGCGAGAATCCGCGGGCCAGCAGCTCGTCAAAAAGCTGTCTGCCGAGACTTGACAGGTTGGCCAGTTTTCTCGAATCAGCGCCAAGCATGACCTTTGAAAGGCGCCTGCTTTCTTCCTTGCTTGCATGAATCATCTCTGAGATGACAGTTGCCGGCGATTTCAACGCGCCGGGCGCGATCGACGCGGCAACCCATGGCTCCTCGGCTGTCGAGTGCTCCCTGACGGCTTCCATGCATTCCTGCATCAATGCGGTTTTGCCAGAGCCGGGCGCACCTTGAAAAATCATCGTGCCGCCGCCCGTAAATCCTCGATGAAGCCTATTGACTGCCTGTTGGAAAATCGCATATTCATCATCTCGCCCATGAAAGAAAGGTTCTCTGCCCTCTTCAGCACGGTCTATGCCGTAAAGCCAATCAGATTCTTCAAGCGGCTTGGCTGGCGGTGGCTTTGGGAAATAGTCCTGATACATTCGGATAGTTATGCAATTAGTTTTAGGCGACGATCATTTTGGACAAACGCCGATACGCTTTGCGACTCAATCGGATTCGATCGGCTTATCCGCCGAGCGCAGATAATCCGCCAACGACGGGATCGGGAACCGGTATGCTTCATGCAGCGTGTCGGCGGGCGAAAGTATTCCCGCATGCAGCGTTAGCCGCATGAACTCGTCGAACGGCGTTTCCGTCCGCTTCAACTCCTGTGCGGACAGTTGCCTGATCTCTTCGAGGCTCAATTCATCATTGGGTCTTGCCGCCAGCGCCAGCTCTGTGTAGATTCTCACTTTCTTGTAGCCTGCAGAGAGCCGGCGGTCGTAGTAGTCATTCTTGCGTTCGGCGCCTTTCTCCATCGCCTCCGCAAGCAGATGCTCTTGCATCTTTCCCCCATTGGCGCGTATGACGCGGCCGGCGGCGACGCCGATGCGATTGATATGCTGAGGCCAGCCTTGAGACAGCGCGGCCAAGGTGTCCGCCCACGCGTCGCGCTCTTCATCGCTGCCGCCATAGTACGTCTCGAGCATCAGGGCCAATGAGCGTTTTGCCTCCTCGGTCGAAAGCGGCTCCAGGTTTACGATTCGTTCATCCGAGATTCTCGACAAGCCGCATTCACGCAATCTTTCCTCAGTATCGCTGAGACCGAAAAACGCCGCAACCAGAGCGATTCCTCTGGAATCTCGGTGGAGAAAATCAATCACGCGAACAGTCGTTGGATCTACCGGCGTGTTTTGAGCTTCATCGACAAAAATGACGTAATGAGCCTTTTTGAGCAACGGGGCGGACCGGCGAACCATGGCATCGATCGAAGTGTCGGCACTCGAAGCTTTGCCGGCATCCGGTTTCGCGCCTACTGAGACTCCCGCAAGCGAGAATCCGCGGGCCAGCAGCTCGTCAAAAAGCTGTCTGCCGAGACTTGACAGGTTGGCCAGTTTTCTCGAATCAGCGCCAAGCATGACCTTTGAAAGGCGCCTGCTTTCTTCCTTGCTTGCATGAATCATCTCTGAGATGACAGTTGCCGGCGATTTCAACGCGCCGGGCGCGATCGACGCGGCAACCCATGGCTCCTCGGCTGTCGAGTGCTCCCTGACGGCTTCCATGCATTCCTGCATCAATGCGGTTTTGCCAGAGCCGGGCGCACCTTGAAAAATCATCGTGCCGCCGCCTGCAAATCCTCTGCTGAGACTGTTGGACGTCCGCTGGAAAACCGAATACTCTTCATCTCGTCCACAGAAGAAAGGCTCTCTGCCAACCTCGGCACGATCAGTTCGAAGAAGCCAATCAGACTCTTCAAGCGGCTTGGCTGGCATCGGCTTTGGAAAATAATTCTGCTTCATTCGAATCGGCCGGTTTATTGGGTTATTGTCAAATTTTAGCACGAAGCCATGCGGAGCTTACTCAGGCGCATTGCAGATCTGCAATGCGCGTTATGGGCAGAAAGTGGCGACATAAGCCGTGACCGCATCGCACGGGCAATTTTTGTGCGATATTGATCTGGCTTCTTTATGAGCGAATTGGACTACCTATCGAGCTATAGGCAACTGGAAACGCTCAAATCGCTGCTGTTTGAAGCGCATTTGCGGATTGTTCGAGCGAACGGCAGTTTTGCGAATGCCCGGCTCCGAACGGGGAGAGATTTATCGCTTGAAAAAACGCTATATAAAAATGTATTCAGTAACAGCATGTTGGGCGGCAAAGATAAAAAGCATGCAGGTAAAATCCGTTCATCATTCGAATTGCCTGGGCCGGATAACCGCGTTTGCATAATCCGCAAACAGAAACTACAATATCGTGTCGTTATGACACGAGTTGATCGTACTGTTCGACGAATGCGCTATCGATAGGCTAAATCGAGACGGTCGCGTTGCGAAGCGCGAAGTCCGCGCTCCGTGATGCGAGGTGTTGATGACGAGTTCTGAGTCGTCTGGAATTTCACGGACAGAGCCTCGCCTAGCGGGGTTTTTTGTTGGTGTTTGAAAGTTGTGAATCGAGGTGATAAACGTAAATTGATGATTTTTATGGCAGATCTATCAAATAGTCAGATTGTTTGACCATGTGGGGAATCACGTTAGAAAACTTGCGTGACTTGCTGGATGAGAGTTTGGACGGCTACGGCTACGAACTCGTTCATCTTGAGATGCATGGCCGCGAAGATTCGAAGGTGTTGCGCCTTTATATCGATGCGCCCGGCGGAGTGACGCTGGACGACTGCTCTTTTGTGAGCAGTCAGATCGGGCGACTGCTTGATGTCAAAGATCCGATCTCCGGCAAATACACGCTTGAAGTGTCTTCGCCAGGCATCGAGCGCCCGCTATCCAAACTGGACCACTTTAAGCGGGCATTGGGAGAGCGAATCGAAGTCTTGACACATCGAAAGTGTCAAGACCGAAGGAGATTCAAAGGAAATCTACTGCGTGTGAACGAATCACAAATCGAGTTGGAAATCAATTCTGCCATCTACGTGATCGACTATGCGAATATTCGCAAGGCAAACCTTAAGCCTGATCCAAATACATTGAATCTATAGAGGAAAAATTCAAGTGAGCAGCAATTTGCTTTCAATGGTACAAGTGCTGTCTGATGAAAAGGGGCTAGAGCAGACAGCCGTATTCGAGGCCTTGGAGATCGCGCTTGCCGCTGCGGCAAGAAGAGAATATCGCGACGATGTCGACATCCGCGTTTCGATTGACCGCGTATCCGGAGAATACGATACGTTTCGTCGCTGGGAAGTAATCCCTGATACTGACGAAGAGATGGAAAGTCCCGCTAAGCAGATTGTTGCAGTCGAGGCGAAGCAGCGCGACCCCAAACTCGAAGTCGGCGACTTCATCGAGCAGCAGATTCCGTCTGCTTCAATCGGGCGCATTTCGGCTATGACCGCTAAGCAAGTTATCATGCAAAAGGTGCGCGAAGCCGAGCGGGCTCAAATTGTCAAGGAGTTTTCCTCCAAAATCGGCACCATGGTATTCGGGCAGGTCAAGCGGGTTGAACGCGGTGACGTGATTGTCGATATCGACGGTGTCGAAGCAATCCTGTTTAAAAAGCTCAGCATTGCCAACGAGGAGATGAAGATCAACGATCGTCTGCGCGCAATACTAAAAGAAGTGCGCGCCGAAGCGCGTGGTCCGGCGCTGGTTTTAGATCGCACATCGCCAGAGCTGCTGGTCGAATTGTTCAAGCTCGAGGTTCCAGAATCGAGAGAAGGACTTGTTTCGATCATTGGCGCCGCGCGAGAGCCGGGAGAGCGGGCTAAGATCGCGGTGAATTCAGACGATCCTAAGGTCGATCCGATCGGCGCCTGCGTTGGTGTGCGCGGTGCTAGAGTTCAGGCGGTGTCCAAAGAAATCTGCGGCGAGCGTGTCGATATTGTCAGATGGGCCGCCAACCCGGTTCAATTCGTGATTAATGCGCTTGCACCTGCAGCCGTGCAGGGCATGGACGTGCTGGAAGAGTCGCGAACCATGAACGTTGTCGTTGACAGCGACGAGCAGCTTTCGCGAGCGATTGGGACCAGAGGGCAGAATGTGCGTCTAGCATCTGAATTGACCGGCTGGACATTGAATATCCTGACTCAGTTCGATGCCGAAGAAAAAGCGTCAGAGATCGCTAGAGAAAAAGTCGAGCACCTGATGAAAGTGCTCGATGTTGGCGAAAACGCCGCGGAAATTCTAGTCCAAGAGGGCTTTTCGACTTTGAATGATATCGTGTTTGCCCAACGAGAGACCTTGTTGCAGATTAAGGAGTTCGAAGACAAGGAATCGCTGGTCGACGAGATTCTCGACCGGGCGCAAAACGAGATGCTGATGATGGCGATTTCGCGAGCCGAAACGCCGCAAGAGCAATCCCCGCAGGATGACCTCTTGAATATGGACGGCATGGATGAAGATACCGCCTGGCAGCTCGCTGGACATGGTATCTATTCGATGGAGGATTTGGCCGAGTGCGACCTTGAAGATTTGGGTGAGGCAGGCATCTCCGAAGAGCGTGCCGCTGAATTGATCATGACGGCGCGCCAACCATGGTTCATGGAAGTGGCTGTCGAAGACGAGACCAAGAGTGTCTAGGCCGAGGTGATTGCAAATGGATAACTCAGTTCAATCTCTGGCCGGCCTGTTCAAGGTGCCGCCGGAACGCCTTATCGAGATGCTTCACGATGCTGGCGTATCCGACAAGACTGTTGACGATGCGATCAGCTTTGCAGAAAAGCAGCTTTTGATCAATCGGCTCAAGACCGGCGAGTTCACGATCAATCAGCCCGCGCAGGAACGCGAGCTTGAAGTTCAAGACTCTACCGGACGCAAAAAAACCATCACAATCAAGCACAAGCCGTCTCCAAGACGAGTGATTTCACGCTTCGAAGACGAACGCCGCAAGCTGGAGCAGTCCGAAGTTCTTGAAGGTGTACGAGCTGCCGAGGCTGAAGCACTGGAAAGCGCGGCTTCAGAAAGTCTCGAAGTGGATGCGGATGATGAAGCGGTTCAGGTTGTCGAACAGGAGATAGAGGCCACGCCCGATGGCGGCGCCCACGCTGAACACCAAGAAGCAAAAGTGCAACAAGAGCCAGCCGAAGCCCAGCAAGCACAGCAAGCACAGGTCGAAGCGGCCGCTGAACCTGAGCGACCGGCGCAGCCGGCCGCGACCGAAGCCAAGGATTCAAAGCGCAAGGAAGCTGATGCAGACGATGGCAAGAGGCGTTCTAGATCCAAGCGCAGGGCAGGGCGCAAAACTGACGAGGTTCGCGAAAAGCTAGATGTAAAGAACAAACGCAAGCAAAAGCGTCGCAGACGCCTTCAGGCGGAAACGGTGAAAGCGGCGGAGCGGCACGGATTCACCAAGCCGACCGAACAGGTCGTGCACCAAGTGCCGATTTCTGAAAGCAACAAGGTGTCTGAACTCGCTGCGGCGATGTCGATCAAGGCGGCCGATCTGATCGCCGTGCTTATGAATAGCGGCGTGATCGCAAATATCAACGACACCATCGATGCGGACGAGGCAACTCTGGCAGTAGTCGAGTTGGGGCATACCCCTTACGAGGTGGAATCCAGAGATGTCGAAGAATCGATTTTGCGAATCGACGACGACAATCGGGAACGGCTGCCGCGCGCGCCAGTTGTCGCAGTAATGGGACACGTTGACCACGGCAAGACAACGCTGCTGGACCACATTCGCCGAACGCGAGTGGCAGAAGGCGAAAAAGGCGGAATTACGCAACGTATCGGCGCCTACCAGGTCGAAACCGAGCAAGGGCAGATCACATTTCTAGACACGCCAGGCCATGAAGCGTTTGGTTCTATGCGAAGGCGCGGGGCCAAGGTCGCCGATATTGTGATTCTCGTAGTCGCCGGCGACGATGGAGTCAAGCCGCAGACGATTGAGGCGATCAGCCATGCCAAGCTCGCCGACGTGCCAATGATCGTGGCCGTAAACAAGATGGATAAAGGCAAGGCTTCGGCTGATCGCGTATGCAATGAGCTGACTGCGCACGGTGTGGTGGTCGAAGATCTCGGCGGTCAAGTTCAAGCCATCGAAATATCCGCGCTCAAAGGAAATGGCGTGGATAAACTCCTCGAAGCGGTCATGACAGAGGCCGAAGTGCAAGATTTGACTGCCCCTGTCGACGGACATGCGCAAGGGATCGTGATTGAATCGAAAAAGGATACAGGGCGAGGCCCCGTCGCATCGGTGCTCATCCAAAGCGGCACCGTGCGCGTGGGTGACATTGTGGTTTCTGGCGTTGTCAGAGGCCGAGCGAGAACCCTGACCGACGATCGACTTCAGTCCACCAAAGCTGCCGGGCCATCAATGCCGGTGGAAATTGTCGGCTTGGATGATGTTCCGGTGATAGGCGATGCATTTATCTGCGTCGCAGATGATAAAACGGCGCAAAAGCTCGTAGAAGTGAGAAAAGAACAGCAGACCGGCAGCAGTGGCGCAGGTCCCAATCTGATGTTTGGTGAAAATAAATCGCAAGATCTGAATCTGGTGATCAAGACTGATGTGCTCGGCTCGGCTGAAGCGCTTTCAGCATCCATAGCCGCTCTTTCGACGGAAGATGTAAAGATCAAAGTGGTCCACTCTATGGTGGGGTCGATCAACGAAACGGATATCAATTTCGCCAGCATTGCGAAGGCTTCGATCATCGCCTTCAACGTGAAAGTCGACAGTGCGGCGCGAAAGTTGATTGATCAGCAAAATATTCCCATCTACGAATACAACGTCATTTATGATGCCCTTGACGAAATCAGAAAAATCGTTGAAGGAATCGCCGGTCCGAAAGTGACCGAGGAAAGCGTTGGCATGGTGGAGGTCAGGGAAGTCTACAAGTTTCCCAAAATCGGAACAATCGGTGGCTGCTATGTTTCCGACGGCGCTGTCCGCATCGGTCTGCAAGTGCGGGTGCTAAGAGACGAGCAAGTCATTCATGACGGCACGATTAACTCCCTCAAACGGTTCACCTCCGATGTGCCCGAGGTCAAGGCAGGCCAAGAGTGCGGTATCGGCATCAAAGGCTACAACGATCTGAAGCAGCTTGATCAATTGCACGTTTATCAGACGATCGAATCTTGATCTGATAAATCGCCTTGTTCGGCTCGGCCGGATGCTCAAAAGCAATCCCCATTGTTATATCGCATGTCAAATCTTGATGTATCGATGTCCTTTGAGTCCGATCGGAGCGCGAAGGTGGCCTCCGTCGTGCATCGAGAGATAAGCGCAATCCTTTCGACGCAAATGTCTGATCCAAGAGCCAAGTCGATGACAATTACCGACATTCGGATGTCCAAGGATCTCAAACATGCCAAAGTCTATGTCACCAGTCGTCTTTCTGGCGATCAGCTTGAGCAGGGTGTGGCAGCACTCAATCGTGCTGCTTCGTATATTCGAAAGCAGCTTGCCGCGCGGATCTACATGAAATATACCCCTGCAATCCGGTTTTTTAAAGATTCTTCGATAGAACGTGCCGGTCGGGTCTCGGCGCTGATCGACAGCGTCTCAAATTCAAATCCGGCATGATGAATCTGCGCAAGTCGCAAAAACAGCCTGTCAACGGTGTCCTGCTGTTCGATAAGCCGGCCGGGATTGGTTCCAACGGTGCGCTTAAGCGCGTCAAGCACCTGCTTTCGGCGGCAAAGGGAGGACACACCGGAAGCCTGGATCCGATGGCGACCGGCCTGCTGCCGCTTTGCTTCGGCAAATCAACCAAGATTGCAGGCTATTTTCTCGATGCCGACAAGTGCTACAGGACGCGGGTAAAGCTTGGCGAAACTACTGACACCGGCGACTGCGATGGCAAGGTGACCAAGCGGCGAGAAGTGGACTTCGACGAACGAAAGCTGCGCGAAGTGCTCGGCGGCTTCATCGGCGAACAGGATCAGATTCCGCCGATGTATTCGGCGGTCAAGGTGAAAGGCCAGCGACTGTACAAGTATGCGCGACAAGGCATCGAGGTTGAACGCCAAGCGCGCCGCGTGACGATTCACTCGCTGGAACTGATCAGTTTTAGCGACACTGAAATCGATATCGAAGTTTCTTGTTCCCGAGGATTCTATGTCCGAGTTCTGGCTGAAGACATTGGGGAGCGGCTTGGGTGCGGTGGACATGTCGCAGCGCTTCGGCGTATTGGTGTCGGGCAGCTGAGCGTTGAGCGCAGCATCACATTGGATCAGATTGAGCAGATCGAATCGATCGAGGAACGCAGACAAAAGCTGATTCAAAGCGACGAGGCACTGAGCCATATTCCGAGCATCAGTCTGAGCTTGGATGCGGCCTACTATTTGTGTCGCGGCCAAGCCGTGCGCGCTAGCAAATTGCCGGACAACGGAATTGTCCGGCTCTATGAGAGCTCCATAGGATTTATCGGTATTGGTGAATCGCTTGGCGATGGACGCGTTGCGCCCAAACGACTTTTTCACACACCGAACAAGTTTTCTCAGTTATGATATGCGGGTATTTTCTTGGGCGATTGGCGCTTGACCGTAATTCTTGCGAGCGAAGCTGACCTGTTCGAGGCAACAATAATTTTAGATGAGACATTAAAGATATGGCATTAACTGCTGCTGCAAAGGCAAAAGTGGTCGATAATTATCGACGCAGCACCGGGGATACTGGTTCCCCTGAAGTGCAGGTTGCGCTTCTAACTGAAAGAATTAGCGGGCTAACAGATCATTTTAGAACCCACACGCACGATCACCACTCGCGACAAGGTCTGCTGCGCATGGTCAATCGCAGGCGCAAGTTGCTCAACTGCCTACGAAAGATGGATGTTGAGCGATATCGCGATTTGATTGGCCGGCTCGGTTTGCGCAAGTGAACCCGAGCAAACTCGACAGGCAATCAACATGAGCGAATATTCAGAAGTGCGCTTTCAGTATGGCGCACATGAAGTACGACTGGAAACAGGACGAATCGCCCGGCAAGCTACCGGCGCGGTTCTGGCAAGCATGGGAGACACATCGGTTCTGGTTACCGTGGTTATCAGCCAGGATGCGCAACGTTTCGGTTTTTTACCCCTAACGGTCGAATACGAAGAACGTACCTATGCCGCCGGCCGAGTGCCAGGCGGTTTTTTTAAACGCGAAGGACGCCCCTCGGAAAAGGCGATTCTGACCTGCCGTTTGATCGACCGGCCACTGCGTCCGCTTTTCCCCAAGGGGTTTACCCACGAGATACAAGTTATCGCCACTGTCATGTCAATTGATCCAAAGATCGATCCCGACGTGATCGCGATGCTTGGCGCTTCGGCGGCGATTCAAATTTCCGGCGTGCCTTTCAACGGCGTATTGGCTGGAACAAGAGTTGGCTACATCGATGGCAGCTATGTGCTTAATCCGCGCACCGACGAGCTGCAGGATAGTTCAAAGCTTGATCTTGTTGTCGCCGGCACCAAAGATGCTGTGCTGATGGTTGAATCCGAAGCCAAGATGCTGAGCGAAGATGAAATGCTCGGCGCGGTCATGTTCGGACACCAGCAGATGCAGACCGCCATTGATGCGATCGCTGAACTAGCACAAAAGGCGGGCAAGCCCAAATGGGAATGGCAAGCTGAACAAGACGATTCCGAGATCGCAAGCAAGGTTGAATCGCTTGCGCGGGAGAAGATTGAAGCAGCTTATCGAATCGCCGAAAAAAGTGATCGACAAGATCAGCTTTCCGAGATTCGTTCGCAGGTGATAGAAGAATTCGATTGCGAGAACACGCCTGAAATCGAAGAGTCTCAGGTTCGGGATGCGATAAAGGCGCTTGAATCCGGCATTGTACGGAAAAGAATTCTGGCTGGGGAGCCTAGAATCGATGGACGCAGCACGACCACAGTGCGCCCGATCGACATCCGTACGCAGGTGTTTCCACGAACTCACGGTTCGGCGGTATTCACGCGAGGTGAAACGCAGGCCATGGTTATTACGACGCTTGGAACCGAGCGCGATGCTCAAATCATCGATGCGCTTGAAGGCGAGTATCGCGACCCGTTTCTACTTCACTACAACTTTCCGCCATTCAGTGTGGGCGAGACTGGACGTGTCGGTTCGCCCAAACGGCGGGAAATTGGACATGGCCGGCTGGCGAAGCGGGCGATTGTGCCGGTTCTTCCAAGTCGGGGAAATTGTCCCTATGTGATCCGTGTAGTATCTGAAATCACCGAATCCAATGGTTCGAGCTCGATGGCTACCGTATGCGGCACGAGCCTGTCGCTGATGGATGCAGGCGTGAAGATATCCGCACCGGTTTCCGGCGTCGCCATGGGTCTGATCAAGGACGGCGACGAGTACAAAGTGCTGACCGATATTCTCGGTGATGAAGATCACCTTGGAGATATGGATTTTAAGGTTGCCGGAACGGAGCACGGGATCACCGCATTGCAGATGGATATCAAGATTGCGGGCATCAACGAGGAGATCATGAGCACTGCGCTCAGTCAAGCTAGAGATGCGCGTCAACACATCTTGAAGGAGATGGCCCGCGAGCTTCCGGCACCCCGAGAGGACATGTCGGAATTTGCACCGCGGATTCTCACGATGCAGATAAGCCCGCAAAAGATTCGTGACGTGATTGGCAAAGGCGGTTCGACTATTCGGGCGATCTCCGAAGAGACGGGTGCCGTTATTGATGTGTCGGACGACGGCGTGATCAAGATCGCTTCGGTTGACAAATCTGGCGGCGAGTCTGCAATGGAGCGGATCAAGAAGATTACCTCCGATGTCGAGGTGGGAACGATCTACGAAGGCACCGTCGTGAAATTGACGAATTTCGGAGCATTCGTGAACATCCTGCCAGGAAGAGACGGACTGGTCCATATCTCGCAAATATCAAAAAGCCGCGTCAATCAGGTCAGCGATGTTTTAAGTGAAGGCGATGTTGTCAAAGTCATTGTGCTGGATGTTGATTCGCAAGGGCGAATTCGCTTGAGCATGAAGGCCATTGGCGAAGTCGCCTAGCGCGGCCGCACGGCAGCAAAAGGGTCGGTCGGCCCTCCATGCGAATCGACCGACCCCTTTAGAATATCGGCCAACCGATTCAATGAAGGTGCTGATTCAACGCGTTGCTGAAGCCTCTGTGGAAATCGACGGCCAGTGCGTGGCATCTATCGGGCGAGGCCTGCTTCTTCTTGCCGGCTTCCATCGGGATGATTCAGATGCTGAATCGAAGCGTCTGGCTCAAAAGGTTTGCAACTTGAGAATATTTCCAGACACGCACGATCGACTGCAGTATTCGGTTGCAGATGTAGGTGCCGACGTGCTTGCAGTGCCTCAGTTCACGCTATGCGGCGATACAAGTCGCGGGCGGCGGCCTGACTTTGCTAAAGCCATGGTGCCTGACGAGGCGGCAGAAATGTTCGATCGATTCGTTTCGCGGCTCAGTGATGAACTTCAAGGACCTGTACAGACAGGCAAGTTTGGAGCCAACATGCTAGTCAGGCTGGTCAATGATGGTCCATTCACGATCATGCTGCCCCAGCCCTGAGACTGGCTGTCAACTTTCAAACTTGACTCTAGTCCCGCGTACGTTCTCTTTAATTCGACCGTCGCAGTAGGCGATTTCTCCGCCGACTATGGTCCAAAGCGGCCTTCCGACAACGAGTTTGTCGTGAAACGAAGTCCAGCCAACTTTGGTGAGCATGTTTTCATCCCGAATTGCGTATTCGTTTTCCATATCCACGATGGCGATATCAGCGTCATATCCCTCAACCAAGCGTCCTTTGTTACGGATTCCATAGGCTTTTGCCGGACCCTCGCACATCCACTTCAAAACTTGGGGCAAAGTGCATTTGCCCGATTTAAAGGCACTTAGCATCAGCGGCAGCGATGTCTCGACCCCGGGCATGCCTGAGGGGGATTCAGGGTAGGGCTTTGATTTTTCTTCCAGTGTATGCGGCGCATGATCCGTCGCGATAAAGTCGATAGTGCCGTCATGAAGACCGGCCCAGAGCGCATCCTGATCCGCTTGCGTGCGGATTGGGGGATTCATTTGCATCCGGGTGCCGAGCCTTTCGTAGTCATGTTCAGTTAGAAACAGGTGCTGCGGCGGGCATTCGACAGTAATTTTGTCCGTTTTATTGGTGCGAAGATACTCCACCTCGATAGCCGATGTCAGATGTAGAACATGAAGCCTGCGGTCGAAGCGATGCGACAATTCGCATGCAGTTTGGGTAGCAAGCAAGGCGCATTGATCATCTCGGATCATGGTGTGTTTTTTCGGATTGCCACGGATTGCCGGATCGTTCGCAAATCGCGCTGAACGCTCGCGAATGCGACGCTCGTCTTCAGCGTGGACAGCGATCAGCCGATCGCCGTTGCCAAATATTTTTTCAAGGTCGTGTTGCTCGTGAACCAGAAGCGTGCCGGTGCTTGACCCCATGAATACTTTGATTCCGCAAACTGGGGCGCAAGTGTTGATATCACTCAAATTGTTCGGAGTGGCTCCGATAAAGAAGCCGAAATTTGCGACTGATACTTGTGCAGCTCGATCAAGCTTTGCATTCAGGGCGTTCTGGTCGGTAGTGGTCGGGTTGGTGTTCGGCATTTCCAGAAAACTGGTGACACCGCCGCTTACCGCTGCTCTGGAGCCGCTTGCGATATCTTCTTTGTGCGTGGCGCCAGGGTCTCTAAAGTGGACCTGGGCATCGATGACGCCTGGCAGCGTCAGACGGCCCGATGCATCGATTTCGTCAATTGCATTTCCATCAATGGAAGGAGCGATACGGTCGATTTTGCCATTGCGGCATGCAATATCGGTTTCGTAAATGCAGCCGTCCGGTCGCGCTGCAAGCGCGTTTCGAATAATGAGATTGTATTTGGGCATGCTGACAACTTTAAGATCGATTGATGGACAAGGCGCGGAGTGGATAGACTAGTTGAATCTTTTTTCTTTCAATTCATCCAGAGTCTTGCAATCGACGCACAAAGTTGCAGTAGGTCTAGCTTCAAGTCGGCGGAGGCCGATTTCGACGCTGCAACTTTCGCAAAAACCGTATTCGTCCTTTTCAAGCCGCACGATTGAATCGTCAATTTTGCGTATCAGGCGGCGGCCTCGATCGCGGTTTCTGAGCTCGATCGACATGTCTGTTTCTTGACTCGCCCGATCCGTTGGATCAGGGTGGCTAATGGTTTCGTCCTGCAAGCTGTTGACGGTGCGCGAAGTCTCCGACACAAGTTCTTGCCGCCAAGCTTGCAGAATTGCTAGAAAGTGTTGCCTTTGCTTCTCATTCATGTATTGCTCGTTCCGCTTAGGCTGATAGGGAGGCACAGATTGAGATGCGGGCAATGCTTGATCGAAAATGGAATTGTCAGTGTTCATAGAATGAATTTATGCTAAAATATAAGCCCAATGTCTGATTACATTGGCTCCGGTTCGGCACATAGCCCCAAAGCCCTGAAATGTTGAATGCGGAAGATTATCACAGAAGCACTTTCCGTGCAAAACATGCTGGCAAGTCCGGCAGGTTGTTCTCCCTCTCTAAAAAGTTATTCGCCGTGAGGTGCTGGCATGCTAACGCTTAGGCATTCGACGACTTCTCCATTTGTTCGCAAGGTTTCAGCGACCATCATCGAAATTGGAATTGATGAAAATATCACCAAGATCTCGACCAATCCTTGGGATCCTAAAACGGATTTGCCGGATACCAATCCGCTCGGCAAGGTGCCTGCACTGATCACCGAAGACGGTGAGATCTACTTTGACTCTCCGTTGATCTGCGAATATCTGGATGCTACATATGGCGGCAAGTTGTTTCCGGCGAAGGGTCAAGCCAGATGGAATGCTTTGCGCCAGCAGGCTTTGGCAGACGGAATCATGGAGGCGGCAATCGGTCGAATTCTTGAAAGTCGAAGATCTGAAAACCTTCGCTCCGAGAATGTGTTTCTGCGTTGTCAAGCCGCGGTCAACCGGTCATTGGATGTTTTGGAAAATCTAGCCGTCAATCTGTCGGGCGAATTCACCATTGGGCATTTGTCGATTGCTTGTGCACTTGAATACCTGGATTTTCGATTTTCAAGTGAGAACTGGCGCAATGGAAGAGCGAAGCTGGCAAAGTGGCATGAAGGCGTCTCAAGTAGGCCTTCGCTACGTCAAACTATTCCGATGGACTAGCCGGCCACTTGAGAAGCGAATTGAATATAGGCAAATTTTTCTGTTTCGCGGCGTCCATGATTTTCCTAGGAACTCATACTCGCTATGCATTGACGCTACTAGCGAAGAACTATCGTGCACCGGCGAGTTTTTCATGAAATTGCGCCGAATCAAGCTCGCCGGCTTTAAGTCGTTTGCTGATCCTGTCAACATCGAGGTGTCTAGCCGAATGGCCGGCATCGTCGGGCCCAACGGTGCAGGCAAATCTAATTTGATTGATGCCGTTCGCTGGGTGTCGGGCGAGTCTTCTGCTAGAAACTTGCGCGGCATCACGCTTGACGATGTGATATTCAACGGTTCGGCTAATCGCAATCCCGCAGGACGCGCTAGTGTCGAGCTGGTTTTCGACAATACCGGCGGTCGCGCCCCTGGAATGTGGTCAAAGTACGCAGAAATCTCCGTTCGCCGCACGCTGTCTCGCGATGGACTGTCCGAGTACAACATCAATGGCACCAAGGTGAACCGACGCGATGTGACGCAAATGTTCCTGGGCACCGGCTTTGGTGCACGTTCCTATTCGATCATCGAACAGGGCATGATTAGTCGAATTATCGAAGCGAAGCCCGATGAACTAAGTGGTCATATTGAAGAGGCATCCGGTATTTCGCGATTCCGCGAGCAGCGCAAGGAGACGATGTCGAAACTACGTTCGACATCGGAAAACTTGGAACGTCTGGACATTATGCGGGGCGAAGTGCAAAGTCGCCTGAATCAGCTGAAAATGCAATCAAGTCAGGCGCAGCGGTTCCGCGGTCTGAAAGAACGGCGGCGCAAGCTGCAAATTCAGCTACTTGCGCATGAATTTGCAACTCGTCAACGCCTGATTGCCGAAAAGACGCGCGAGCAAAGCGAGCATGAAGTGTCTCGCGAACAGCGGCTAGCGGATTTGCGCAAGGCGGAAAGCGATCTTGAAGGTGCGAGGAAAGCTCAGCTGGATTTGCAGTCATCCTTGAGCGAGGTGGAGATGGAGCGCTACCGCACCGATGCTCAGGCTGCCGCCATCGAGCGCAAGATTGAAGACAGCGAACGTGTTCGGTCCGAAGATGCTCAGACAGTGTTGCAAGCGCGTGGCGAGCTTGCCGATCTTCAAAGGGCGCTGAAAGAGCAAGAGCGGCGCAAGGGCAAGGCATCGCTCGAAAAACAAGCATGCGATGAGAAGGTGGCCGCACAGAAGAGCGAGCATGGGCGACTGCACGCTGACTTGGTGCTGAAGGAATCCGATGCGGCGCAAGCGGCACAAGTTCTTGCCGAAACTGAGCGATCAATGATCGAAGTCAAATGGCAGCTTGATTCAGCCGATAAAACCACTGCCCAGGCCGAACAGACGTGGAAGGTCAAAGAGCAAGAACTTGCAAGTCTAAACGATTCCATCGACGAGCATCAGCCAGTTGTCGAATCTAGTGAAGAGTGCCAGCTGAAATCGCGCGTCGAGAAAATATCGGATGCCATCGAGGCCATGCAAAGTGAATTTGAGCAAGCTGAAAGCCGGATGGAGAAAATCAGGCTGGACCGCGAGCAATGCTTGGATCAGCTGGATGAATTGCGGCAAAGTGCTCAGGAGACTAGAGTTCGGCTGATCTCGTTGCAGCGAAGTCAGCAGATGGCCGAGTCAGAACGCAAAGACCGCGCATCGGCTTGGCTGCAAGCGCGCGGGCTGGACGATGCTTCAGAACTGTCCAAATCTGTTGCGGTTGCTGAAGGCTGGGAGCGTGCTGTCGACAGAGTGCTTGGCAACAGGCTTTCGGCGATCCAGGTCGACGATATCGGTAGCGTCGAAATGGATCATGCGCAGACCGTGTCTGCTGATCTTTTTCTGGTTGAGCCGCAGCAGACCAAGGCGTTGCCTAATGGCAAGTTGACGCCGCTTGCGCGATTTGTGGAAGTGCCTGACGGATTGCTTGATTGCTGGCTTTCCGGAGTCTATGCAGCTGAATCGTTTGATGAGGCGATGGATCAGCGTTCGCTCCTTGCAAGCGGCAACTGCATTGTCTCCGCAGACGGTGCCATGGTTGGTGCAAACTGGCTTTCTCCAAGGCTGGATGAGGAAGGGCAGCCGGCTGGTGTTTTGGAATTGTCCAAGAGAATTCGGCAGGTCAAAGCGCTGGTTGAAAAACATGAGGCGCAGCAATCGCAAAAGCGCGAACAAATTGAAAAACTTCGCGCGACTGGCGATGAGTTGTCAACCGTGTGCAACGATCTTCGAAGCCGCCTGACCGAGCTTTCGGATGAGCGTGTCGAATTGCAACTCCAATTGAACGAAATAGGAGTGAAAAAATCGGTGCATGAGCAGCGCTACCGGCAAATGCGCGATCAAATTGCGCAGACTGCAGATGAAATCGAGCAAGCTCGGCGGCTATTTGAGCGATCCAGCGACGAAGTGCGCATTTGTAATGAGCGCCTGATCGCTATTCGCGAGAAATTTGCACAAGCGCAAGCGGCATGCGATAACACTGAGGCGGAAGTTCAAGGTATTCGAAACCGCTTAGTGCAAGCGATCGAGCGCAGGCATGCCGGCGAGCTTGAAGCGGTTCGCTGTCAATCCGAGCTCAACGCTGCTGAAGTTGCGACTGCAGAATTGCTTAAGAAAATCAAGCAGCGCAACAGCGATTTGATCCAAGCTGAAGCCAGACTTGGTCAAGAAGATCCGATCCCTGGTTTAAAGATTGAATTGGACAAGAAGCTTGAGTCTAGCCTCTATTTGACGGACAAGCTTGCCGGTGTTCGAGGAAAATTCGAAGGTGCAGAATCGGAGTACCGCAACATTGATCAGACACGGTTGCAGTGCCAGTTGAAAGTTGAAGAGGCAAGTTCGATTTTGAACGAAACACGGGTTGAAATCGGCACATTGGCAGTTCAAAGCGAAGGTATTGTTGCAAGCATGAGCAAGCTGGATGCTGATGCAAAAAACAGCGCCGATCTGATTGAAGACGATTTCGATCCCGAGCGGGCAGCAATCAAGTGTGAGAAGATGGGGCGGCGTCTTGAGAATTTCGGACCGATCAATTTGACCGCTATCGACGAGTGCGAGCAAGAGCAGGTGCGCAAAGACTACATGGATCGGCAGTTTGCCGACCTGGCGGAGGCGGTGGCGACTCTGGAAGCGACGATAAAGAAAATCGACCGCGAGACGCGCCAGCGATTCGTGCAGACATTCGAAGCGGTGAATCGGAATTTTCAAGAAATATTCCCGAAACTTTTTGTCGGAGGGCGCGGGCATCTTGAACTGTCAGGCGAATATCCGAACGATGCCGGCGTGTGCGTCTTCGCCCGCCCCAAGGGCAAGCGAATCAACCTTGTTCAATCGCTTTCCGGCGGTGAAAAAGCGCTTGCTGCAATTGCTTTGCTATTGGCAATCTACCAGTTAAATCCAGCGCCCGTATGCTTTTTAGACGAAGTGGATGCGCCTTTGGATGACGAAAACGTCTTTCGGCTTTGCCAGAATTTGCGTCAACTGTCAGAAAGGACACAGTTGCTAATGGTTACTCATAACAAAATCACGATGGAAAACGCGGACATGCTTATCGGTGTCGCCATGTCGGAACCGAATGTGTCGCAAATTTTATCGGTCAACCTTGAACAAGCGCAGGAGTACGCGGCCTAATGGAACTGATTGTAGCTGGTGTTGTCGCCATCGCGGGAGTATTGATCGTTTGGACGATTGTTCGCCTTGTTCGCCTTCTTCCGATTTCATCTCGTGCAAAAGCAGCTGCCATCAATGAGTCGCGATTGGCGAGCAATTCACTTCGGACCGTCGGAAACACGAATGAATACTACGGAGACGGTGTGGTTTTAGGCGAGGTGCGGGAAGTGGAAGGCGAGGTGCGCATTGCGGACTATATCGATCCTAGCCATGGGAGAACGTTTACTGATTCGCCTGTCGATGCCGTCGAGCGGCCCAACACCCTCGAAGTTGATCAACCACCGGTTCGCCTCGATAGCGAACCTGCTGGGCCAGAGCTTATCGCGGGCGAGGATTCAGCCGGGGGAGCGGGGTGCGCCCAAGATAGCGATATCGAGCTCTCGCAAGGGTGCATATCCTCCGACGAAACGAGCGGCGAGGGGTCTGACCGTTACGAGTATGATTCGTCCCCCGGGCCAGAGACACTCGAGCAAGACTTTGAACAGCATCTCGAGGGGAGAATGTCTGTTGAGCCTATATCGTCTTCTGTCGAAGGCTTGGGGCGTGAAAAAGCGCAAGTCGAAGAACCTGCTGAGGAGAGTGCTCCCGTCGCAGGTCTGATGGCGGGTTCAAATGACAATTCGTTCGTAGAGCCGGTTATTCCCGAGTTTTTCGAGCGTGAGTTGCCGTTTGCCGACGATGAGCCAAAGATTCATGCCGGCATGATTGAGGAGGTTCAAAGTGAACCGATATCAGAACCCTCGCGGCCTCAACTCACCAATGTATTGAGTGAAGAAGACTTCGAAGAGCAGCGAAAGCAGTTTGATCGGTTGCGTAATTCAAGTGACCGCATCATCGATGCGATAGCCTGGCTGCCCAGCAACGACCGAATCATTTCTCGTATGGAGGTGCTTACCGCATATCAAAATTGCGACGCACGACCGACCAAGGAGCACCAAATTCTCGGGGTCAACTGCGATAGCGACTACTTTACGTCTGTGTTTACGGACGATGAGTTCAGCAAGTACACCGATTTGTATATCACGATGCAGCTGGTGGACGAGTCTGGTCCGGTGATGCCGAAGCAGTGCTTGAGATATCAGGATCTGGTCTTGCGCATGTCCAGTGCGCTTTCACGCAATTATCAGTATGCCGAAGCGCCTGATGTAATGGTCAAAAAAGCGAAGAAAATCAAGCAGCTTGTTGATGACTATCGCAACGAGGCGGTTCTCGTGCTGATGTTCAAGGTGCCGACGTTCACCGATATCGGCTACAACTATATCGTGGGAGAATACGGTTTCGAGCGAAGGGATGATGGTTCCTATGTCAGGCGATCGGAAGCCAATCAGCCGGTTCCGAATTTCTACCTCCTCGATTCGAAGCGAGGTGCGCGATTCTTGTCGGAACGATTAGATCAGACTACCGAACACAAAGCCCTTATCACCTTCAGCAATCTTCCATGTGTGCGAAATCCGGTTGCCGCCTTTGATGATATGCTGGATGCGGCTGAAGATTTGGCAGATCGGCTTGATGCAACACTCGTCGATCGAAACTTCAACGTTATCGATCGCGACCAGATTCACCTGATTCGCGAAGATATCGCGCGCTACGCCAAAGAGATGCGGGAAATGGGGATTACTCCGGGCAGAGATACGGCAATCCGTCTGTTCCACCGCTCCACCAATGACTCGCCATCTTCAAATCTGCCGCTTCAGTTTGAAGCTTTCGATCAGGCCGTGTGAACGAATTGATTATTCCAGAAGCAGTGCGGCGTGAATCCGCATCGCTTCGAGACCAGCTTAACCGGCACAGCTACGCCTACTATGTACTCGATGAGCCGGCTATTCCTGACGCGGACTACGATGAACTTTATCGTAGTCTGCAAAGCATTGAGCAACAGTACCCTGATCTGATTACTCCTGACTCGCCGACTCAGCGCGTTGGCGAGAAAAGCGATGATGCATTCACTGAGGTGCGTCATACGGTCTCCATGCTATCGTTGAACAATGCATTTGATCGCGACGAAGCGTTGAATTTCGACCGACGCATCCGCGAGATGCTCGAAACTGATCAAGTCGAGTATGTGGTTGAACCAAAAATAGATGGATTGGCGATAAGTGTTGTCTACGAATATGGTCGATTAGTCCGCGCCGCGACACGTGGCGATGGGAGGACTGGAGAGTTGGTGACAGCGAATGTCCGGACCATCCGCAGCATTCCCATCGTGTTGCCTTGCGACAATCCTCCGGCGCTATTGGATGTGCGCGGCGAGGTGTACATGAGCCATGCAGGATTTCGCAAGTTGAACAAACGTCAGCGAGAAGAAGGTGGCAAGGAGTACGTCAATCCGCGAAACGCGGCAGCCGGCAGCTTGCGTCAGGTCGATCCGAAAAACACCGCCAGGCGGCCGCTGGATGCCATGTTCTATTCGGTTGCCCAGATTGACGAGGCTCGCAGTGCGGTCACCCAGATGGGTCAGGTCGCGCTACTGAAAGATCTGGGGCTGAAAGTCTCATCTGAAATAGCAGTTGCAAAAGACATTGAAAAGTGCTTCGAGATTTATAGCGAATTGCTGAATCGGCGTGACAATTTGCCATATGACATTGATGGAGTGGTCTATAAGGTGAACAGCTTCGAGCAACAGCGTCGATTGGGGTTCGTCACGCGCGCTCCAAGATGGGCGATAGCGCACAAGTTTCCGGCACAAGAGTGTTCTACGACTGTCAAAGGCATTGACGTGCAGATTGGCCGCACAGGAGCGGTAACGCCGGTTGCACGGCTTGCCCCCGTGTTTGTTGGAGGTGTCACCGTAACCAATGCCACCTTGCATAATGAAGACGAAATTCGGCGATTGGATATTCGAGTAGGAGACACGGTGGTTCTGCGAAGGGCGGGCGATGTCATTCCCCAGATTACATCGATCATTGCCGAGAAGCGTCCGACGGATGCTCGAGCGTATCAATTCCCTTCGCATTGCCCAATTTGCAATTCTGAAATTGTGCGGATCGAGGGTCAGTCAGTTGCTCGATGTACTGGTGTTTTGTCGTGCTCAGCGCAAATCAAGCAGGCGATCTGGCACTTTGCTTCACGTCGCGCAATGAATATTGAAGGGCTCGGCGATGAGATTATCGTGCAGCTGCTCAAACAGAATCTTGTCAACAATGTGGCCGATCTTTATCGACTGACGGAGCGTCAAGTAAAGACGCTAATGAAGCGCACGATAATGATTACAAAGTTCTCAGTCGATAAATCTTGGGCCATGTCGATTCGCAAAATCCTAGGCGCTTCCAATATTG
Source organism: Arenicellales bacterium (assembly GCA_965214875.1). Taxonomy (GTDB): domain Bacteria; phylum Pseudomonadota; class Gammaproteobacteria; order Arenicellales; family JAJDZL01; genus CBDAUN01. Next base: position 1,698,670 of record OZ243980.1, read on the forward strand.
TGACCATCAGCAAAACTCGCGATCGCATGGTAGAGTTTGACATGACAACCGCAAAATTCAAAAAAGCGAAAGATCTGGGATTAAAAATCGGAATGACAGAGGAATCTTTCGAAAATGCAGAGGAATACAAAGGTGAACGCACCTTACGCACGCGAATCACTTTAGAAGACAAAACTTCCGACCGGTTTTATGGAGTCGTCAGCCCAGGGTTTGCCAGTATCGAAAAGGTGGTTGATGATTTAACTTGGGAATTTCACGTAAGTGTGTCTAATTATAAAAAAATATGTATTAAAATTAATAGTATAGAAGAAAGTAATAAGAATTTTAGTGAAGTTGCTTCGCATGTAGAAGAACTGGAAAAGGATATTGTTGGAGAAGATTCGGTGATAAATCTGCTTAGTGAGCTGGAGAAAAGCAAGCGCACAACGCTTCCCAAATTCCTTTACGCGCTCGGCATACAGCAAGTTGGTGAGGCAACGGCTCTTGCTTTGGCAAATCGATTCGGCGACTTGGAATCGCTGATGCAAGCCGGCGAAGATCAATTGAGCGAAGTGCCGGATGTTGGGCCGATTGTGGCCAAGAGCGTGACAGATTTTTTCAACCAAGAGCGCAACTGCAAGATTATCGAGCAATTGCAAAGCAATGGCGTTCAAATTGAGGCGCAAAAGCAGGCACCGGCGAACGACTCGAAGATTGCAGGCAAGAAGTTTGTGTTGACGGGCTCGCTAGAGTCCATGACGCGCGACCAGGCTAAGGACCGGCTTGCGGCATTAGGCGCATCGGTCGTTTCTAGCGTTTCGAAAAATACCGATTATGTCATTGCAGGCGAAAATGCCGGATCCAAATTGGAGAAGGCGAAAAATTTGAAGATTGAAGTTCTTGACGAAAGCGACCTTCAAAAGATTCTTGGCAATTGACCAAGGCTGTCCGGTTAAAGCGGTCACAGCGTGAGTAGTTTGCCTTCAATTTTGGTTGATTCTAATCGACATGGTCGCATATAAGGCTGTAGGGAATGATGGCAACTTGTAAAGCGACTGAGCAGTTTGAGTGCTGAATAGGGCGTTAACTAGATTGTGTTAACACTTAATGGCTTGGCTGCGATATAATGTCTTTTCGTCATTCTGAACTGCGAAATAGAGTGAAAGCATGCCCGTGGAGCTAACGCAAGCCCAATATGAAAACATTGCGCCGCTATTGCCGAAGCAGCGTGGCAATGTCAGCATCTCGAATCTGACGGTGCTCAACGCCATTCTTCATGTGGCTGAGCATGGTTGCAAGTGGCGCGGCCTGCCAGAGCGCTTCGGCAACTGGCACACGATCTATACGCGCATGAGCCGGTGGTCGAAAAAAGGCGTGCTGGATCGCGTGTTCGCGCACTTGCAGCACGAGCGTATGATTCGGATCAAGATCGAAGCTTTCGACCCGGACAGTGGCGGCATCAAGATGTGTCTCGACGAAGCAGGGGCGTTGAAAAAAACGGCATCCGGCGAGTCGGCAAATCCTGCAGCATCTGAGATGCCAAGCTTTATCTGGTTGCCGCGGACGGCCGAGCATTTATCGCCTTCGCGCTGCACCGCAAGTTTAAAGGCTTTCGCAGAGTCTTCGCACTGATCTTCGAGGCGTTGAAAAGTGTTAACACACTCTAGTTCGTATGGTTCAATTTCAGAGATCTGTGGTGTGTTCATGTGCGGTGTTCAAAAACAGAAAATCCAAATGCAGAATTGGCGCTATCGGAGCCTCATAAGATCGACCCATGCTGCATCTACCCAAACACCGCTCAAAAGCATTTTCCCAATAGTGAGAAATCCCGCCTGCGGCGGATGCGCTTTCTGGAAAAAGAGCAATGCAGTGAAATGAGCAATATCAATGCTCTGCAATTTTTTCTTTATGAAAAGCGTGTCGGCAAGCGTGAACTGATGCTTGGCGCGAACATAGGTGAATATTCGTCCTGCGCTCCGGTGTGCAGGGACTAAAGTTCGAACATCCCAGTGCACTTACATTCTTACACGCATAGCCAGTCTAGGAGATTCTCCACATGTTGAACAGTTTCGATACGCGAACCCAGCTAAAAGTCGGTGCGCAGAAATACCATATTCATTCACTGCAACGATTGGCGCAGCACTACTGCATTGATGCGCTCCCGTACTCGATGAAGGTATTGCTGGAAAATCTTCTAAGAAACGAAAATGGCGAAGATGTCACAAAAGAGCAGATTGCAGCGGTCGCCAGCTGGGATCCTGCCTTCGAAGCCGAAATCGAGATTGGCTTCTCTCCTGCACGTGTATTGATGCAAGACCTGACAGGCGTTCCAGCGGTTGTCGATCTGGCCGCGATGCGCGACGCGCTGAGCGATATCGGACATGATCCTCGCGCAATCAACCCGATCATACGGACCGACTTGGTGATCGACCATTCGGTAATGGTCGATCATCACGGTTCCAATAAGGCGATCAGCTTGAATTCGGTGCTTGAGTACCGACGAAATTTTGAACGCTACTCGTTCCTGCGCTGGGGGCAAAACAGCTTTACCAATTTCAGCGTGGTTCCGCCTTCAACTGGAATCGTTCATCAAGTTAATTTGGAATATCTGGCAAGCGTAGTCTTCACCAAATCAGTTGATGGCGCGACCGAGGCGTATCCTGACACGGTTGTCGGCATGGATTCCCACACCACCATGATTAACGGAATTGGCGTACTGGGTTGGGGAGTGGGCGGCATTGAAGCGGAAGCAGCGATGCTCGGCCAGTCAACCGCCATGCTGCTGCCGAAAATTGTAGGCATGGAATTGTGCGGCTGCTTGCCGGAAGGAACGACTTCGACCGATCTGGTGCTCTCGATTGTGCAGATTCTGCGCAAGCACGGCGTAGTCGGAAAAATCGTGGAATTCTTCGGTGATGGTCTCGATAACTTGACCGTCTCAGATCAGGCCACGATCGCGAATATGGCACCGGAATATGGAGCGACAAGCGGAATCTTTCCAATTGACTCCGATACGCTTGAGTATCTGCGGCTAACAGGGCGATCCGAAAAACAGGTTGCACTGGTGGAAGCCTATGCCCGTCATCAAGGCATGTTTCGTGAATCAGGTAGCCAAGAGCAACACAAGTACACTGAAACTCTTCGGCTAGATCTATCTTCTATTGTTCCCAGCATTGCGGGGCCAAAACGTCCTCAAGACCGATTGACGCTTCGCGAGGCGAGTTCGAATGTCAAGCAGCATATTGCTCAAGTGCGTAGTGGCGGAATCAAGTCTGCGCAAGTCAATTTCGAGTCTGGAGCACAGCAGATGTCGGATGGAGATGTCGTAGTTGCAGCGATTACCAGCTGCACTAACACCTCGAATCCCGCCGTAATCATGGCGGCTGGGTTGCTGGCGCAAAATGCGGTCGAGGCAGGCTTGAGCATTAAGCCTTGGGTAAAGACATCGTTAGCTCCTGGATCCCAAGTGGTTACTGAGTATCTAACCAAGTCGGGATTGCTCGAACCGCTTGAGAAACTGGGATTTTCGGTTGTTGGCTACGGTTGTACCACCTGCATCGGAAACAGCGGCCCTTTGCCTGAAGAAGTGGCATCGTCGATCAAAAGCGACGATCTGATGGTCTGTTCCGTTCTTTCAGGCAATCGAAACTTCGAAGGACGAGTTCATCCGCTGGTAAAGATGAATTTTCTTGCCTCGCCACCGCTGGTCGTGGCCTATGCCTTGGCGGGTTCGATGAATGTCGACCTTTATAATGACCCCATCGGAGTCGCGAGCGATGGAAGTGATGTCATGCTGCACGATATTTGGCCAACCAACAAGCAAATCGAGACGATGATTCGCGATGTGATTGACGACAGCATGTTTACTTCAAAATATGTGGATGTCTTCAAGGGGGATAGCAATTGGGAAACCATTCCCGTTTCGGTTTCCGGCTGCTATGACTGGCAGGAGGATTCGACCTACATTCGCAAGCCGCCGTTTTTTGAGAATATGGGGCGGCCGGTTGATAAGCTTGAGCAAATCCATGGAGCGCGTGCGCTAGCGGTTTTGGGCGATAGCATTACGACAGATCACATATCTCCCGCGGGTTCGATCATGCCTGATAGCCCGGCAGGCAAGTATCTGGTCGAACATGGCGTAAATGCCGGAGAATTCAACTCCTACGGCTCTCGCAGAGGCAACCACGAAGTGATGATGCGCGGCACGTTTGCCAACATTCGCCTGCGCAACGAGATGGCAGAAGGCAAAGAGGGCGGCTGGACGCGCCATATGCCGTCCGGAGAAGTGATGTCGATTTACGATGCCTCGGTCGAGTATAGCAAGCAGCGGGTGCCGCTGATTATTATTGCCGGAAAGGAATACGGATCTGGATCATCACGAGACTGGGCCGCCAAGGGGCCGCTCCTGCTCGGAGTCAAGGCGGTTATCGTCGAATCGTTCGAACGCATTCACCGGTCGAATCTGGTAGGCATGGGAATCTTGCCGCTAGAATTTATGCCGGGTGAAAGTCGCCAATCCCACAAGTTGACGGGGGGTGAAGTCTACCATGTCAGCGGCATTGAGATGGGCGCCAAAGAGGTCGAAATTACCGCTTCTCGAAATGATGGCACACACGAGAAATTTTCCGCTGTTGTTAGAATCGATACGCCGCGGGAATGGACGTACTATGCTAACAAAGGCGTATTGCGATACGTTGTTCGCCATTTGGCTGGCAGCCAAGTAGAGGCTGCTTAGAGAAAAACTGCCGAACTGCAAAGCGATCGCAGAGTCGATCCGGTTCAGGCATGCTGAAGCGATGCCGTCGGCAGCGGATAAGATGATTTGCCATTGATGGTTTTGATATCTAATGTCAGTCTCGATTTTGGGATCTATGCATAGCTTGGTAATCCGATTGATATCTGCGATTTCAGCAGATGCCGGCCCTATCAAGCTGATGACGCGAATAACTTAGTTCCGCGACCTCGTCGCAAACAGCGAGCCGCTGTCATTCCTTTGTCTGATGCAGGCAGCCCGTTCAATCTTCAACGATCTCTCTGCTCGAGTGCGAGGAGAAGTGCTGATCAGCGATTTTGACCGCGGACGATATGCAACCGATGCATCGGCCTATCAGATAATGCCTTTGGCGGTTGTTGTTCCGAAAGCTGAATCCGATCTCAGTGAAACGCTTGCCTATGCCAGCCTGCAAGGAATTCCTGTCTTGCCGCGCGGTGGCGGAACCTCGCAGTGCGGCCAAACCGTCAATCGCGCAATCGTTATCGACTTCAGCAAATGGCTGAACCGACTTGTTGATCTGAATGTCGAGAGCATGCTCTGCAAGGTGCAAGGCGGCATGGTTCTGGATGCGCTCAATCGTCGGCTTAAACCCTATGGGGTGTGGTTTCCGGTTGACGTTTCGACGGCAAGTCGAGCGACAATTGGCGGCATGGCTGGCAATAATTCTTGCGGCAGCCGTTCGATTCGTTATGGACTGATGCGTGATAACGTAAAGTCGATCGATGCGCTTCTGGCCAGCGGCGATCCGCTTCGTTTCGCGGAGCTTGATTCTGCATCGAACATGGTTCCCTCACTGTTCCAAGATGTGCTGAAAATTGCAGCGCGAGAAGAATCAGAGATCGAGAGCCGGTTTCCGAAAGTTGCGCGGCGCGTAGGCGGCTACAACCTGGATGCCGTGGTCCCATCGCAAAACCCGGTCAACATGTCGCATCTTCTGGTTGGCGCTGAGGGGACGCTGGCGATTTCCAACACCATTGAACTGAAGCTTTCACCTCTTCCTGCGAATAAGGTTCTTGGCATTTGTCACTTTCCGAGTTTTTATGAAGCGATGGATTCAGCTCAGCATATTGTGAAACTTGGTCCTGTTGCGGTTGAACTCATTGACAGGACAATGATCGAGCTTTCGCGCACGATCATGCTGTATCGCGACACGATTGAACGGATGGTTGAAGGTGAGCCGGAAGCTTTGTTGCTGGTCGAGTTCGCTGAAGACGATCAAAGCGAGAATCTGCGTCGTCTTGCCGCCTTGCAGGAGTTGATGTCTGATCTTGGTTTTGATTTCAGCAATCCATGCGGACGACGTGGCGGAATTGTCGAGGCGGTTGCGCCGGAATTTCAGACTTCGGTGTTCGAAGTCAGAAAAGCCGGCTTGAACATCATGATGTCGATGCGCGAAGACAGAAAGCCGGTTTCTTTTGTTGAAGACTGCGCGGTTGCACTGGAAGATCTTGCCGAATATACGGCAAGGCTCACTGACATATTTCACAAGCATGGCACCAGTGGCACGTGGTATGCGCATGCTTCTGTCGGATGCTTGCACGTCAGACCGATATTGAATCTGCGCATGGAAAAGGATATACGCGCGATGCGGGGGATCGCTGAAGAATGTTTCGAGATTGTGCGTGAATACAAAGGCTCTCACTCTGGCGAGCACGGAGATGGCATTTGCCGATCCGAATTTCATGAAAAGATGTTCGGCCGTAGATTGGTCAAATCATTTGGACAGGTTAAGGATTTGTTCGACCCTGCTGGCATGATGAATCCTGGCAAGATTGTCAATGCTCCCAAAATGGACGATGCAAGCTTGTTTCGATATCCGCCAGGCTATGCGGTTGAACCTTTCGAGACAGTGCTGAACTGGAGCGGTTGGACCGGAGCGGGCGGCGGCTTTCAGGGCGCTGTCGAAATGTGCAACAACAACGGGGCGTGTCGCAAGCTTTCGGGCGGTGTGATGTGTCCTTCATATCGAGTTACGCGAGATGAGCGGCACGTGACGCGGGGCAGGGCAAATGTGCTGCGCTTAGCCATTTCAGGCCAGCTTGGCCGCGATGCGATAACATCCAATTCAATGCGCGATGCAATGCATCTTTGTGTCGGGTGCAAAGCGTGCCGGCGCGAATGTCCCACGGGCGTTGATATGGCGCGTATGAAAATCGAGATCGATTCTGCTCGTTACCGAGCATTCGGGGCAAAGTTTTCCGACAAGCTGATTGCAAACTTGCCGCGCTATGCCCGATATGCGAGCGGCGTTTCGCCATTGAGCAACATGTTTTCTGCATCTTCGACTTTGCGGCTGCTATTTGAACCTCTGACCGGACTCGGTCGGCACCGTCCTTTGCCGAAGTGGAGTCGTCAGCCGTACTTGAACGAACTTCCGGCGGGACCTCAAGCGGGCAAGCGAGTGGTGCTGTTTGCGGATACGTTCAGCGCATGGTTTGATCCTGGCAGTCTGCATGCAGCGAAAGATGTGCTAGCCGCCGCGGGGTTTCGCGTGATTTCAGCAATGGGAGAATCTAATCGTCGACCTCTTTGCTGCGGGCGAACCTACCTTTCAGCAGGTATGGCTGAACAGGCAAGAATCGAAGTTGAACGAACCCTAAAGGCTCTTAAGCCGTATCTTGAACAAGATATACCAATCGTGGGAGTCGAGCCGAGTTGCATTCTGGGCCTGCGAGATGAGGTGCCTGCATTGATGTGCAGTTCGCTTGCAGAAAAGCTTGCGCAAACTTCCTACTTGTTTGAGGAGTTTCTTTGCACAGAGGGTGTGGAGCTTGATTTGAAGCCATTTAACGGTCGAGCGGTGCTGCATGGCCACTGCCATCAGAAATCTTTCGGTCAAATTGAATATGTGCATGAATCTTTGCAGCAGATTCCAGGATTGGATTTCAGCGTTATAGAGTCCGGCTGTTGCGGGATGGCTGGCGCCTTCGGCTATGGACGCGATACTGGCGATATTTCTGTCAAAATGGCAGAGCTGGATTTAGTGCCGGCCATTGAGGCGGCAGGTGACGATGCAACGACCATTGCAGATGGATTTTCCTGCAGGCACCAGATAGCTCTGACTACCGGACGGGATGCAATTCATGTCGCGAAACTGATGCAGGGTCTTTTGTAGATGATATCTTCGTTGGTTATGCATACTTGGTGTTCCGAACGGAAGCACTTGGCGCCTTGGTCCGAAACTTTGTAAAAGTGCTTTCAGATCAGGCAACGACCTTTTAAAACCTCGGCAGGGTGGCTGCAAGAAGGGATAAAGCCTTGCATAATCGGGGTTTTGCATGAAACGACGATTTGCCCGATGGGTGAACCCGACCCGGGCAAGGCTTTGAGATCATCCGATTTGCAGGATTTCCGCTGCGAATGACAAGCCGCATGGTTGCAGCGGCTGCCGGGGATTCTCCGTGCGGCGGATCTCGGCGAAAAATCCGACCGCAAAAATCTCTAACGCGGATTTTGGTGACGAAGACGAATCTCAATTCACAGCTAATCGAATATAATATCCTGACTTGCAAATTGTCTCGTTCTTGCATCAGCGCAGCCCTATCCAATTGCCTAAGCTTCCTTTTCTATCTTCAAAGGGTCTCCGGCCCACACATCCCGTAATCGCCTCTGATGAGTACGGCGACCAGCGTGATATGCGTGTCGCAGGCGAGCTTCCTTTGACTATTGGGGTTGATGGCAAGGAAGTCGTCACGCTGATGACGCTTGGTACTCACCCTGAGCTACTCGCGCTTGGCTATCTGCGCAATCAAAGACTGATCGAATCGGTCGAAGACATAAAATCGATTGATGTGAATTGGGAACGCGAGACCGCTCAAGTTGAAACTTATCGGGGTGAAGGAATCATCGATTGGGAAAGTAAAATGGCCAAGCGCACGGTTACCACTGGTTGCGGTCAGGGTACAATTTTCAGTTGCACTTTGGACAAGATCTACGAAAATCCTTTACCCGCTGTGCATCTGCAACAGTCCGCGCTCTACGCCTTGCTGCGAAATATCGCGAACTACAACGAAATCTATCGGCAAGCCGGCGCAGTGCATGGATGCGCCTTATGCCACGGCACCGAGATTGAATTGTTTGTTGAAGATGTCGGTCGCCACAATGCTGCCGATACGATCGCCGGGCAAATGTGGCTTGATGGCACATCTGGCGAGGGAAAAATCTTCTATACCACAGGTCGACTCACATCGGAGATCGTCATGAAGGTCGCCCACATGGGAATTCCGGTGCTGCTATCGCGATCCGGCATCACCTACATGGGATTGGAACTGGCGCAGGATTTGCGAGTCACAATGATAGCGCGTGCGAAGGGGCGGCACTTTCTTGTCTACAATGGAAAAGATACCATTGAATATGACGAGATTCCACCTCGTCGGCGGACGCAAGCGCCACAGACTGTCGCATTGAATTGAGCGGACTTGATGGGCAGCGGCTGTTGCACAAGATCTGGAGTTCTCGTAATCCAGTCGCCTTGGCGCTGTGGCCGATCAGCATAATCTATTGCGGAGCGGTTGAACTGCGCCGTCTCGCCTACCGAATTGATCTGCTGCATTCGGTTCGCTTTGAACAGCCTGTAATTGTCGTAGGCAATTTGACAGTTGGAGGAAGCGGCAAGACGCCTTTGACAATATGGCTGGCGGACTACCTGAAAGATCAGGGTTTTTCGCCTGGAATCGTAAGCCGAGGCTATGGACGTAAAACGTGCGCCACCATCAGAGTCCACCCGGACAGTGATCCGAGCGAAGCCGGCGACGAGCCGTTGCTGATTGCCCGAAGTACCATGATGCCGGTTGCCGTTGCTCACAAACGCTCCGACGCTGTAGCAATGCTGCTTGCTCAAACCGAATGCGATATTTTTATCAGTGATGATGGGTTGCAGCATCTGTCGCTCGATCACGATCTGTCGATCGCAGTGGTTGATGATGAGCGAGGCATGGGCAATTCCTTTTGTCTGCCTGCAGGACCGCTACGCGAAAGCAGATCGTTGCTAAAGTGTGCGGACTTGCGGATCTCTCGCGGCAAGCGCCGAAGCGGCTCCTATGCGTTCGAGGTCGCTGTTACCGCAGTACGCAATGTGCTCAACCCGCAACATGCGAGGGATTTGGCATCGTTCAGCAACGAGCAGGTCGTCGCCGTAGCCGGCATTCGCAATCCGGACCGTTTCTTTCAAACCCTTGGTCAATACGACATCAGCTGCAAGCCTCGCGCGTTCCCTGATCATCACGTCTATTCGAATCTGGACTTCGCAGATCTGGACGACCCTGACATCAGTGTGCTGATGACTGAAAAAGATGCGGTAAAGTGCGAAGGCTTCGCACGTTCGAACTGGTGGGCGGTTGGCATCAGGGTTCAACCCGAAGCAGGCTTCGTCAATGACTTGTCGCAGCGACTTGCCTGCTTTGAAGGGAAACGCGGGGCGGCGGGCTGACCGGTCCATGGATGCATACGACATTATCATTCCGGCGCGCTACCAATCGACGCGCTTGCCAGGCAAGCTGCTTAAGAACATTTGCGGCAAATCGATGATTCAAAGAGTTGTAGAAGGCGCTCAATGCAGTGCGGCAGAGCAGATCTTCGTGGCGACTGACGATGATCGTATCGCAAATGAGGTGCTATCGTCGACATCGGCGCAGGTGTGCCTGACTGACTCGAATCATGCCAACGGAACCGATCGCGTGTCGCAAGCAGCCGGCATCCTCAAACTGGATGATAGGCGGATTGTTGTCAATGTGCAGGGCGATGAGCCACTGATTGACGGGCAGTTGATCGATCAAGTGGTCGAGACTTTGCTTGCCAGCGAATGCGCCGATGTTGCGACTGCTGCAAAGCCCTTTTCTTGCGAAGATGAATGGAATGATGCGGCCAAGGTAAAATGCATCATCGACTCGACGGGGCATGCGATTTATTTTTCACGCTCCGCAATACCATGGCGGGAAACCTGCGGACGGGACCCGTTGAGCCTACGCCACATCGGAATATACGCTTATATGGTGGGCTATTTGAAAATGCACAGCCATCGTCCTCAATGCGAACTTGAGCAAAGCGAACGTCTTGAGCAGCTGCGCGTGCTGCACTACGGTGACAAGATTGCGGTGCGCGTTGCTAACGATTGCGCAAGTTTCGGAGTGGATACCGAAGAAGACTTGCAACGAATGCGGATAGCCGTGCAGGCCAGCATGCACGAGCGGGGATACGAAAGCGATGAATAGCCAATCAAGCTCGCCGGCAGTGTCGGTACTGTTTGTCTGTCTTGGCAATATTTGCCGTTCACCGACATCGGAAGGCGTTTTTCGCAAACTTGCGGCGCAGCATTGCATCGAACATGCGATTGAAATCGATTCTGCCGGCACCGGCAGTTATCATATCGGGCACCCGCCAGATGCCAGAGCGGCAGCCGCCGCCGCAAAACGTGATATCGACATCACTGCGCTACGCGCTCGTCAAGTCAGCGCGCAAGATTTTGAAATTTTCGATTATGTTATTGCGATGGACCATCAGAACTATGAGGATCTGATTTGGCTTGCACCGCGTCATGCACGCAAAAAAGTACGCTTATTCATGGATTTTGCTAGTGATTGGGCCATTGAAGAGGTGCCTGATCCGTACTATGGGGGTGTGGCCGGATTCGAGCGTGTGCTGGACATGGTCGAAGATGCCTCGAAGGGTCTCATCGAAGATATCAAGGTAAGGTTCCAAGGCGTTTAGAGCCTAAAGCGAAACGTGTTTGTTAAAGTCGATATTGGTTCACAGCGACTGACCGCATTCGATGATGATGGCGACACCTTCATGTGTGTATCGGTATCGACAGCCAAAGCGGGCGCAGGGGAGCGGCAAAACACCTATCGAACACCGCGCGGCTGGCATGTTGTGCGTGCAAAGATAGGCTGTGGCGCACCGGAAAATACGATCTTTATAGGGCGGCGGCCAACTATGGAGATATACTCGTCCGAACTTCGACAGCGCAACCCCGACCGCGACTGGATCCTGACGCGCATCCTGTGGCTGAGCGGCCTTGAGCCCGGATTTAACCGTCTGGGCAAGGTCGATACTATGCGACGATATATCTATATCCACGGTTGTCCCGATGATGATCACCTTGGCACCCCAGGTTCGAAAGGATGCATCAAGATGCGCAATCGCGATGTTATGAAACTGTATAGCCGGATTGAAGCTGGAACAATCGTGCATATCGAGTCGCGCGAGCAGCCATGAATGCAGAAAAAAACATGGCACTTGGTCCAGTGATGACTTCTGTCACAGGCACCTCGTTGAGCGAAGAAGACGAACAAAGGCTTGCAAGCCCTGCTATCGGCGGGGTCGTGCTATTCGCGCAAAATTGCTGTGATATTGAGCAAATTCAAAAGCTCGCTCGACAAATCCATGCGCTTCGAGAGCCTTCCTTGCTGATCGCGGTTGACCAGGAAGGAGGGCGGGTGCAACGAATATGCGATGGCGTGACAAAATTGCCTGCCGCCGCGCTTTACGGAAAGCTATTCGATAGCAACCGAGATCTTGGTTGCGAGGCTGCCGAATTGGGTGGCGAGCTGATGGCGCTGGAAGTGCTGCAAACAGGAATTGATCTTAGCTTCTCGCCAGTGCTAGATATAGCTTCGCATCAATCTGAGGTCATCGGCGACCGCGCGTTTCACTCGAACCCTGAAGCCGTTTCGCTATTGGCGGAGTCGTGGATACGAGGTATGCAATCTGCCGGAATGAAGTCGGTTGCCAAGCATTTTCCAGGCCATGGCGGCGTCAGTCAAGATTCGCATCTTGAAACTCCGGAGGATATGCGAAGCATTCACGAAATCATGTCATCAGATTTGGTTCCGTACCGGCGCCTATCCAATCGAATCGACTCTGTGATGACGGCGCATGTTGCATTTCCAGACATTACACAAGCTATCCCCACATATTCATCGTTCTGGATTGAACACATTCTGCGCGAAGTGCTTGCCTTTTACGGTCCTGTCTTTTCAGACGATCTGACAATGAAGGGCGCACATGATGCCGGCGAGATAGGCGCCAGAGTGTTGGCATCGCTTTCAAGCGGCTGCGATATTGCGCTGATCTGCCAAGATGTCAATGAAACCGACAGTGCGATCGAGCAGATGATGTTGAATCGAGGCGCTTGGAGGGAGGCGACCTGGCAGATTGACAAGCTTAGGCCGGAAGTGCCAGCACCGGCAGCGCGCGTCGAACACTGCCGCGATGCGTTATTTGAAATTCTTGACTCGGCCGGTGTTTCAAGCTAGTTGGCGCGCTCGACGTACTCGCCGGTTTCGGTATTCACCTTGATTGCATCTCCGATCGAAATAAAGGTCGGCACCAAAACGCGTATGCCGGTCTCTACGATGGCCGGTTTTGCCGAACCGGCAGCGGTTTGTCCTTTAACCACGCCCTCTGTGTCGATTACTTTCAATACCACATTGTCGGGAAGCTCTATGCCAATGGGTAGATCGTTGTAGCAATTGATCTGCACTTCCAACCCCTCCATGAGGTAGCCGGTCTGGTCGCCTAGATCATCTTCGGTCATTTCGAGCTGATCATACGAATCGTTGTCCATGAAGATGTAGCTATCTCCGTCCTGATAGAGATATTGCATCGTCTTGGTTTCTACGTGAGCCTTTTCTAGCCGGTCATCAGATCGAAATCGATCGTTCCTTTTGGTTCCGGCGGCTATATCTTTCAGTTCTAGCTGAACGAATGCGCCCCCTTTGCCTGGCTTTACGTGCGCCTTGCGAAGTACTCGCCACAAGGCTCCATCCATTTCGATCAGGTTGCCCACCCGAATTTCAAACGCTGACAGTTTCATGCTGTAAATTTTGTCCTTCCGCGCACTTTTTTCGCGGTGTGTCTGGCTAATGTCTTTATTGGTATCCCGTTGCCGATTGCGGCACAGTTAATGGTACACTTTAACCGGCTTAATTCCAACATCCAGCTTGATGCAAAAAGCCCAATGGCCTTTAACGCGAAACAATTCTTGATCACGGTTTCGAATTCGTGCGGCGTCTATGCCATGAAAGACGATGGTGGCGGTTACCTGTATATCGGCAAGGCTAAGAATCTGAAAAAACGCTTGCGCTCGCATTTGCGTCCGTCGCGGTTGTCGCACCGGTTTGAAGCGGTGATGCGCCATCTTTCAGATATTGAGACTATCGTCACGCGCACCGAAACCGAGGCGCTGTTGCTGGAAAACAATCTAATCAAGGAGCATAAGCCAAGATACAACATCGATCTTCGCGATGACAAAAGCTACCCTTACATCCATCTGGATCATTCGCACGAATATCCCGGCTTGAGCTTCTATCGCGGCAGTCGCAAGGAGGCGGGAATGTTTTTTGGTCCATTCAGCAGTGCGGCCGCAGTGCGCAGTACGCTGTCGCAGCTGCAAAAAGCATTTCCAGTGCGCCAATGCCGGGATTCGTTTTTTCGACACCGCAGCCGGCCTTGTCTGCAGTATCAGATTAATCGCTGCAGTGGTCCGTGCGTTGGCTTGATCGACCGTAATGCCTATCTAGAAGATGTCGAGCAGGTGAGCGATTTTCTCGCTGGCAAGAACCGCAAGCTCCAGCAGTTTCTCGTTGACAGAATGGATCAAGCCGCAACGGAACTAGATTTTGAGATGGCGGCAAAGTATCGTGACCGCATATCGGCGGTGCAGCGGCTTCGCGAGGCACAGCAGGTGGATGGCGGTCAAAGCGATACTGATGTGATTGCGGTAGAAAAAATCAATGGTATCGCATGCGTACAGCTCACTATAATCCGAAGCGGTCGCAACATCGACCACCGGTCCTTTTTCCCCAAGATATCCATCGAGCTTGATGAAGTGGACATGCTGGCCGAATTCATCCCAAGGTTCTATCTGTCACGTCCGGCACCGTCGCTTATTTTGGTTGACCGCGAGTTTCCGGAGATAGATCTGATGACTGAGGCTTTAAGCGAGCAGGGCGGTAGGCGCATATGCATTCGCCGCCCGCAGCGAGGCCCGAAGCGTAAGCTTATAGATTTGGCGCGGATGAATGCCCGAGACATGATTCGCCAGCGTACAGCGCATAAGGATACCGTGAACCAGAGAATGGAGTCGCTAGGCCGTTCGCTTGGTTTTGATCATTCGCCCCAGCGAGTAGAGTGTTTTGATATCAGTCACACAGGTGGGGACAAGACGGTGGCCTCGTGTGTAGTCTTTGATATCAATGGACCAATCAAGTCGGAGTATCGACGCTTGAACATCACCAATATCGGGCCAGGCGACGATTATGCCGCGATGCGGCAGGCACTTTATCGACGTTACCGCAAAGCCAAAGAGGCCGAATCGGATTTGCCGGATTTGGTATTGATCGATGGCGGATCCGGGCAGCTTAACGCCGCGATTGATATTTTTGACGAGTTGCAAATCTCGGATGTGCAGCTGGTTGCCATTTCGAAGAGCGCGGACCGAAAACCTGGTGCCGAACTTCTTTGGATTCCAGATCAAATGGCTCCTATTGAGGTAGAGCCGGATGCGTTGCTTGCGTTGCAGAGCATTCGTGACGAGGCGCATCGATTTGCCTTGTTCGGTCATCGAAATCGTCTTGCCAGATCTCGGGGAACCTCGCCGCTAGAAGAAATTCCTGGCATCGGAGCCCGCAGGAGATCTCATCTTTTGAAGCATTTTGGAGGTCTTCAGGGATTGGTGCGCGCGGATGTAGATGAACTGTCCTCTGTTCCAGGAATCAGTTCGGATATGGCACAAAAGATTTACCATACTTTGCACGGCTCAACGTAGCGAAATGCTGTTAAATTTGCCAAACATGCTTACCATCGCACGAATTTTCGCCGTGCCCTTTTTTGTCGCAGCCTACCTGTTGCTGAGTGGCGAGCTTCGTCACATCACGACTACGGCGATATTCATGCTGGCGGCGCTTACTGACCTGCTTGACGGATATCTTGCCCGCAAGCTAGGAATGGTATCGCCATTTGGCACATTCCTTGACCCGATTGCGGATAAGCTGATGGTGTGCACGGTGCTGGTATTGCTGGTTTCCGATCCATCTGTATTGGATCGGACGATCGTCGGCGGGCTGTTCATATTGTCTGCCATTGTAATCATTAGCCGGGAAGTCAGTGTCGCGGCACTGAGGGAGTGGATGGCAGAACTTGGAAGTCGCAGCATAGTCACCTCCAATTGGCTGGGAAAATTCAAGACTTTGGCTCAGATGGTTGCGCTTGTTTTGCTGCTATACGGGCACTCTGTTCAAACCTCAATTGGCATTGTGCCTCTTTTCCTGATTGGTGAGCTATTGCTTTATGCAGCTGCGATACTGACGCTGTGGTCGATGTCGGTCTATCTTCGATCAGCATGGCCCTCGCTTTCCGAGCACCGTGATGAGCCATGAACTTTTTTAGATCGTTGCCGTATGGAAGTGAGTTTAGAAGGTGCAAGTCTTTATCCTCGTGCTAGCAGGATGCCGGTATCAAGGAAAAGTGGAAGGTGAGGTCTGGAAAAATGGCCTTATGATAGCTAATAGTCAATCCGCAAGGTTTGCGACTTGGTTGGGTAAACAATCGTTTACGTGAATAACAAGTAAATTTTGCGCGAAATTCCGATGCCGCTTGCTATGACTGGAGTGAACCAAGCCATCATGATGTGCCTACCGCTGGTTGCTATTGCTGCTTTGGCTAATCCCAAGGGAGTGTGAGCTCCGATGTGCTGGCAGTACTATGCACATTTTCTTCTCGGGATCTGGGTTGCGTGGCTTTCCCCACCGACTACGCTTATGAAGCCATCTCCCTGTTCCATTTGATTTGAATGCTTCGGGACGGTTCGCGAGTGCATTCGACGATCAGTCCACAAAGGCTTTGGCTGTACAGCCGGGGTGCTTATAGCTACCGGGCTAAAGATGAATTGTTTCAACGATTTTTATGAGGCATGCAGAAGAATTCAACCAGCATAAGCGAATTCAATGCTACTTGTCTTCGCAAATCGATTTGACTTGCAGCATGTCTTCACGTTGAAACAGCTGTTCGTCATTGAGGTAGTCTATGAGCATGTCCAGCGAATCAAAACCCCAGAACATTTTGCCGTCTACAACCATTGTTGGCACCCCAAATACGCCTAATCCGATCGCGTCGTCGGTATTTTTTTTCAAGGCATTCTTGACCCCTTCATTTGCGATCAGCTGATCTGCGTCTGCAACTCCAATAAAATTACATGCTTTCTGCCAGCAATCCTTGCTGGCAGGGTCCATGCCTTGAGTCCATATTGCATGATAGATATTGTCTACAACGTCCGCGGCATTGCCTAGTGCGATGCTAAGGCGCAGGTAGGGCAATGGATTGAATGGGTGTGCTGCCGGAAACTTGAAATCGATGCAGTGCTTCTCAGCTATCCAGATGCAATGCCTGTAGGTGAATAATTGTTTATGCGTGATCTCTACAGGTCCGATATGTCCCCAATGCTTCAAAAGCCCGGCAAACAGAACCGGAATCATGTTGATTTGCGTTCCAGCTGGCAAACGATTCAGTTGCTTGTGTAGAAAATATGCAAATGGTGAAATGAAGTCGAAATAAATATCTAGAGTGCGCATCAGTTTGCTATTACGCTTGTACGCTATAGTGCCTCTGCACGTTGCCGAAGAATGAACTTCTGCACTTTCCCAGTAGAAGTTTTCGGCAAACCGCCAAATACGACAGTTTGCGGAGCCTTAAAGTGCGCCATGTTTTGCTTGCAATGCCTTATGATGTCCTCTTCGCTAGGTTGTGGATCGACTGCCGGATTCAAAGTCACGAAAGCGCAAGGCGTTTCACCCCACTTCTCGTCAGGCCGTGCAACCACCGCGGCTTCCAGCACGGCCGGATGATTGAATAGCGCATCTTCCACTTCAATGGATGAGATATTTTCACCACCGGAAATGATTACATCCTTTGAGCGATCCTTTAGCTGAATATAGCGGTCCGGATGCATCACGCCAAGATCACCTGAGTGGAACCAGCCGCCTTCGAACGCTTCTTCAGTGGCATCAGGGTTTTTCAAATACCCCTTCATAACATTGTTGCCGCGAAACATTACCTCGCCCATGGAAGTGCGATCGCATTGCACTGTTTCCATGGTTTCCGTATCAAGAATCTCAAGCTCCTCGAGCACAGTGTAAGGAACTCCCTGGCGCGATTTCATTTCAGCGCGGCTGGTGTCCTCCAATTCATTCCACTGCGAATGCCACTCGCAAATGACAGCCGGTCCGTAGGTTTCGGTAAGACCGTAGACGTGAGTCACGTGAAACCCTGCCTGCTCCATTTTCATTAGCACTGCGGGCGGCGGAGGTGCGGCAGCCGTCATCACTTCGACGGTATGCGGAAAAGATCGAATCTCGCTATTAATCGCATTGACCAGCATGCTCAATATAATTGGTGCACCGCAAAAATGAGTAATGCCATAATTTTCAATTGCCTTGTAGATATTTTCCGCTGTCACTTTTCGCATGCAAACGTTGGTTCCGCCCATTAGTGCGATGGTCCACGGAAAGCACCAGCCATTGCAATGAAACATGGGAAGTGTCCAAAGATACACGGGGTGATCTTTCATCTTCCAATTTATTGCATTGCTTATGGAATTGAGATAAGCGCCACGATGATGGTATACCACTCCCTTGGGATTTCCTGTTGTTCCTGAAGTGTAGTTCAGTGATATGGCATCCCATTCGTCAACAGGTTTCCGAGGTTCGAAATCAAAATCGGCTTGACATAGGCACTGCTCATAGTTCATACTTCCCCTGATTTGATAATGTTGCACTGCGTCATCTGCTATTCCAACCACATCAATCTTGCGGTCCAGCCGCTCAAGTGCTTTTTCTACAACTTCAGAAAACTCACAATCCACCAATATAAGTTTGGTTTCTGCATGAGTCAGTATGAACGCAATCAAGTCTGAGTTTAGACGGGTGTTGAGCGTATTCAGCACCGCTCCGGTCATGGGCGCTGCGAAGTGCGCTTCGTATAGTGCAGGCGTATTGGGCGCAATGATCGAAACCGTATCCCCTTTGCCGATACCGCGACTGGCAAGAAACCCGGCCAGCGCCAGGCAGCGCTTGTGGGTTTGCGCCCATGTGTACCGCAACTCTCCGTGTATCAGCGAAATCCGGTCTGGATAAATCTTTGCAGTTCGCTCAAGAAACCCCAGCGGTGAAAGCGCTACAAAGTTTGCTGAATTCTTGTCTAGATCTTGTTCGTACGGATTGCTCATGGCAAAAAGGGATTTGGACTTAATTTGTCAATTATATTTGAATCGGTGCGTTATCGAATTTAGGTCTAAGTCGCACCAAAATCATTTCTGAGGGAAAATAATGGATCAAAGCGAAGTTTTGCAAATGAACACTACTGAAAAAGTTGGTTGTGAGGCCGAAATCGAATCCACGTTTGACGCAATGCATGGTTACTATTTCGAAGACCTTGCTCTTGGCATGACAGCTGCATACGGCAAAACTTTGTCTGATGCGGATGTGCTGATGTTTACTGGAGTCTCTGGCGACACCAATCCATTGCATTTGAACCAAGAATTTGCCAGCTTGACGCAGTTTGGCGAGCCGATCGTGCATGGCATGCTTACCGCAAGCCTAATCTCGACTCTTATCGGCACACGGTTGCCTGGCCCCGGGTGCATCTACATGGATCAAAGTCTTAAATTCAAGGTTCCAGTGCGGGTTGGGGATACGATCATCGCGAAAGTTGTCATCACCAAACTGGATCCGAAACGACCTTACGCGACACTTAGAACAACGTGCGAAGTGGCTGGGGAAGTTGTGGTGGAAGGCGAGGCGAGGGTAAAAGTGCCCCGCAGGCCAAGAAAGAATTCGGATAATCCCGATTTAGGCACTCAAGCCAAAGTGGCTTAACTGCGGAGGGCGGCATTAGTGGCTTCAGGTGCGGCAAACCCCATAGATCAACATACAGGCGGGTAGCAAATGGAACAGTCAGAACAAAGCATGGTGCCGGACAATCCAGCTGAAGCGGTCTCGACACTGAGTGAAATGATGCGCCAATACATGCGTGTCGTGCAGCTATTAGGGGTAACGCAGATGATCGGCGATGACAATGCGGCAGTCAATGCCGAGTTGCCGGCACTTTTCGCTTCCGCTGCAACTCGCAACATGCTTGATCCTGCAACGGTAGCAACAGTCAACACCAATGCTTTCAAGCAGGTCGCCGATGCCGCCCGAGATCAATGGATGCAGTTCGCGTGTTCGAAATCAGAGACCTCGCCCGAAGGCGTGGCTGGCGAGCGCGATCCTCGGTTTCGCTCCGAGCATTGGCATGAGAATCCGTGGTTCAGTGCGTTGCGTCAGTCCTACCTGATTGGGTCTGAGTATTTCCGAGGGGTGATGAAAGCTCCTGAAGACATGGATGCAGAGCAGGCTCGGAAGCTGAACTTCTTTACAGAGCAGGTATGTGATGCGCTTGCACCATCGAATTTCTTTTGGACCAATCCTGATGCGATCGGCAAAGCTGGCGAAACCAATGGCGTCAGCATTGTGCAGGGTTTAAAGAACATGGCTGACGATCTGGAATTCGGCAGCGGGTTGAAAATGGTTGACAAAAGCGCTTTCGAATTGGGCTTGAACATCGCGACAACTCCAGGGCAGGTAATCGCGAAGAATCGGCTTGTGGAACTGATCCATTATGCCGCAGCAGGCGAAAAGGTTCATGCGACACCGATCATGATCATTCCGCCGTGGATCAACAAGTACTACATTTTGGATTTGAAACCGAAAAACTCGTTTGTCGCTTGGCTGGTCGAGCAAGGTTATTCGGTATTCATGATTTCGTGGATCAATCCAGATGAATCTTACCGCGAGACCGGCATTGACGACTATTTGGGAAGCGGGGCGCTTTGGGCGCTTGAACAGATTAAAGCGGCTACAGGCGCCTCAAAAGTCAATGCGATCGGGTATTGTCTCGGTGGGACATTGCTCGCAATGCTGCTCGGCTATTGCAAGGGTGTCGATATCGATCCGATTCGGAGTGCAACATTTCTAACCACGATGATCAATTTTTCTGAGCCGGGAGATCTTGGCGTCTTTGTTAACGAGAAAAGCGTATCACGGCTTGAAGAGAAAATGGACCAGGTGGGCTATCTTGACGGAAACTTGATGGCTTCCACGTTTAGCATGCTTCGCGCGAACGATCTGATTTGGCATTTTGTCATTAACAATTACCTGATGGGCGAGGCTCCTGGCGCATTTGATTTGTTGTACTGGAACTCCGATTCAACGCGAATGCCTGCAAAAATGCATAGTGAATATTTGCGCTGGATGTATCTGGAAAATCGTCTTAGCAAACCAGGAGGGTTGCAAGTTATGGGTCAGAATCTAGACCTATCGGAAGTGACAGTTCCGTGCTTTTTTTTGTCTACGCAGCAAGACCACATTGCGCCTTGGAAGTCAACCTATGCTGGTGCGCGACTGATGGCTGGAGATGTCCGGTTCATGCTTGGTGAGTCTGGTCATATTGCTGGCGTGATCAACCCGCCGGCAAAGAATAAGTATGGCTACTGGACCTTTGATGGAGAGTTGCCTGAAACAGCTGAGGAATGGCTTGAAGCTGCTGCAAACATAAAAGGTTCCTGGTGGCCAGAGTGGAAGAAGTGGCTGCGCAAGTATCACGGGAAGAAAGTTCCAGCGCAATCTGCCGAAGCCGGTGATAGCGCTAAGCTGCCCCCGGCACCAGGCAACTACGTGCGGATGTGAAGAATGCCTTGCCAAAAGATGCTTTATGCTGAATCGGCGGGAATCGCGGCTACTGGCCAGATGTCGAGCTATTTGCTGACAAATTTCCCGATTCCGTCGATGGCCGCATCGAATGACAGATTCATGGCCATGCGTTCGCTGGCCGCATAGTAGGCATCCTCGATTTCCGATTCGATCTGACTGTAGAACAGCTGTTTGCCGAGTTGCAGAACATCGCGTGGCTTTTTTGCGATGCTTTTTGCAAGTTCCATTGTTGCTTCGTCAAGCTTATGCGGTTCTGCGACCCGATTAACCAATCCTTTTTGCTTGGCTTCTTCGGCATTGATAAAATCGCCTGTAAACAGCATTTCAAGAGCATGCTTTCGCGATATGTTGCGACTTAGAGCAACGCTGGGAGTTGAGCAGAACAAACCCAGATTGATTCCGGATACAGCAAAACGGGCAACGGATGAAGCAACGGCCAAGTCAGCAGCAGCAACCAATTGGCAACCCGCCGCGGTTGCAATGCCCTGTACGCAAGCGATGACCGGCTGCGGCAGACGTATCATGGCGAGCATCATCTCGCTGCACTTGTAGAATAGCCGATATGCGTCGTGGGGGCTCTTTGCCTGGTAAATTTCCTTTAGATCATGGCCTGCGCAGAATGCCTTGCCACGAGCAGCGACAATAACGACTCGAATGTTCTCGTTTTCAGCAATCCGGTCAAAATTGTCGTGTAGCTCCGAGAGCATGCCTTCAGAGAGCGGGTTGTATTGCTTGGGCCGATTCAGGGTCAGTCGCGCGATGGCGCCAAGATCTTCCCGTTCCAGTAAACTCGTCATGGCATTTGATGGAAAATTGCTATGTAGCTTGACGGCTGCAATGGGATTTTATCCGCTATGCCGGTTTGAAATCGGGGCTGTTGGTTCGTGAAGGTGAAAGCAAACCTTTGCATATGTCGGCATCAACGCGTATCCGCGAAGTCGGTTCGCGATTGGATCAACGTTTTGATTTCTCGCAACATTGCGATAATATGCGAGCTGCCACAAATTGCCAACCAAATAAATTGTACTGCTTTGAATGAAATATGCTGACGCAACGCGAATTTGTCCGACGCTGCATCGACTCAAAAACGGCATGTTTCACGCGCCCTGTGAGCTGATACGATGATAAAGCTGTTTATCTGCTGTACGACTGCAACTTTTGCAGGTTGCTTGATCGGCCTTTTTCCATCGCCGTTTGCAAGTGCCAGCGAATCCGAGATCGAAGTGTCGGGGGAGATATCATTTGAATATCGGGGGTTCGCCCGCTCCAGCGATAAAGGCCAATCCAGAAGCAATTCAGGCATTGTTCTGCACCCGTCTTTCTACTGGGAAGACTCGCGAGGTTGGAGCTTCAACTTCTCTCCGCGATATCGCTACGACCATGCCGATGAAGAACGCAAAGCCTCTGATGTGCGTGAAGCTTACTACTTGATGTACGGCGAATACGAAAACAGCGAATGGGAACTTAGACTCGGTATCGATCGCGTTTTCTGGGGTGTTGGAGAGGTTGCCAATCTGGTTGATATCATCAATCAGACCGATCTCGTCGATGATCCAGAAGGGAAGTCCAAATTGGGGCAAATGATGATCCATTACACCTGGCTCGGCGACTGGGGCGCAGTGGAGACATTCGCTACAACAGACCATCGCAATCGAACTTATCCTGGTGTCAAGGGACGATTGCGGTCCGAATTGCCGATTGACAATGATGCCGCAACCTACGAAAGCGATCGCGGCGACGATCATGTCGACTATGCGATTCGATACAGCAACAGCATTGGATCGGCTGACATTGGATTCAGCGCATTCAAAGGAACTAGCCGCGAACCGGTTGTTAGCCCCATACCGCCACCGCCTGCTAATCCGTCTACTAATCCTACTAAGCTATACCCGCACTACGAGCAAATTCGGCAATATGGATTCGATACAGCAGTTACGGTTGGAGACAATTTGCTGAAGCTCGAACTAATCCACCGGGAAAATGCATCATACTTTGATGCAGCCAGTCGGACTCTCAAGCAACAGGACTACTCGGCCCACCTCATTGGCGGTGAACGCACAATCTACGAAATTTTTGATTCAAACTATGATCTTACCGTGCTAGCGGAATGGTTGTATGATGAACGCGGAGTCAAGTCGCCCAGTCAATTTCAAGATGATATCTTCCTTGCAGGCCGCATCGCATTCAATGATTCCAGAAACACTGAACTGGTGGGCAGCATCATACAGGACCGGCGCTTCAATACGCAAGTGCTGACATTCGAAGTAAGTGGGCGCATCAACGATGAGTGGTCGCATGAAGTCGAATGGGTTGACTTTATCAGGTCGGACAAGCGCGACTCGGTGATGTATTCGACGAGGCGTGACAGCTATATCAAGTTCAGCTTGGTCTATGGTTTTTGAGATGTTGTCGGCAGATCGCATTTATTGAAAAATACTGGACACGGCGTATCGGCACTTGAATTCAACTATGCGCATGAATATTGAACAACTGAAGAAAATTCAGGGCGACTGCCTGCCGTTGTCGGTCGAGTTTGGTTTTTTGGTTGAAGATATGAACGATGGTACGTGCATCGTTTGCGCCATATAGCGATGTCTTTCTTCGCCCTGGCGGTACTGTTGCCGGACCGATCATAATGGCACTAGCTGATTTTGCCATGTATGTTGCAATCCTAAGTCAGGATGCCGCAGCGGTGCAGGCAGTCACTAGCAGCTTGAATATCAATTTTCTGCGCCGAGCAGCACCCGGCGATCTTGTTGCAGTAGCCAATCTGATGCGTTTCGGCAAGCGTCTAGCGGTTGGAACGGTCGAGGTCAGCAGTGATTATGAGTCCGCTTTGGTCGCACATGTAACCTGCACGTATTCCATCCCGCAACAGGTAGGGGTAAGTGATTTACGCCGTTTGCCATTTGACACTTAAGCACCCCCGCATCAATGGGATTTTCCACATAGAGCTCTCTGCTGGTTAGCGTCCTCGAATCCAATTTTCTAACGATGCCCAAGATTCCGGAGGTGCCCGCTTGAGCGAAATCCGTCTGGAATCCATGTATGCGGCATATTTTGCCCTATTTGAATATCAGTCTCTTGCATTTCGTTGTCGTTACGGCGGTGGCAACGTCTGCTCGATCAGTACCGGTTTGTGCTTGAAATAGGGAGGGCGACACTATACAGGCGTTAAGTTAACCGTTGCGGATAAGTTTGCTGGCTATAATCAGATGCCATGCGAACGTTCAACACCGCCGGCCCGGTGATGCCGGAGGACCACTACCACATTGCGCCGCTCGAGCGCGTGGACCGGAATGAGTTTTTCGGACTGATCGATCTAAAGCGGTATTTCATCCTGCATGCGCCGCGCCAGACGGGCAAGACTTCGGCGCTTTTGGCCTTGCGCGACGAGCTGAACGCGTCGGGCCGCTACCGCGCCGCCTATGTCAATGTCGAGCCTGGCCAGGCCGCGCGCGAGGATGTCCATGCCGCGATGCAGGCGATTCTGGGCGAGTTCAGCGACGAGGCGCAAGATCTGAACGACAGCTCCTTGGAGCATGATGCCTGGCCCGAGATCCTGGACACCTACGGAGCGCACGGCGCCTTGCGCCAGCTGCTGACGCGCTGGTCGCTGGCGGATTCTCGCCCGCTGGTGCTGATGATCGACGAGATCGACGCGCTGGTGGGGGACACGCTGATCTCGGTCTTGCGCCAGCTGCGGGCCGGCTATCAGAAGCGACCGAGGCGCTTTCCGCAGTGCGTGATCCTGTGCGGCATCCGCGACGTGCGCGACTACCGGATCCATTCGGGCTCCGAGAAGGCGATCGTCACCGGCGGCAGCGCGTTCAACATCAAGTCCGCGTCGATCCGGATGGGCGATTTCGGCGAGGGCGAGGTCCGCGCGCTCTTGCGGCAGCACACGGAGCACACTGGGCAGCCGTGGAGCGGGGAGGCGCTGGCGGAGGTGTGGGAGTCGACTTCGGGCCAGCCGTGGCTGGTCAACGCGCTGGCGGCCGAGGCGCTGAAGAAGGTTGCAGATCTCAATGAGACGATCGTGCGCGAGGACGTGATCGACGCCCGGGAGGCATTGATCCTTCGGCGCGACACGCATCTGGATCAATTGGCCGACAAGCTTCGCGAGCCGCGGGTCAAGCGGGTGATCGAGCCGCTCGTGAGCGGCGGCCAGCCGGAGGCCTACCAGGCCGACGACGTGCAGTACTGCGTCGACCTGGGCCTGATCAGGGCGGTGCCCGAGATCGCGGTGGCCAACGCGATCTACCGCGAGGTGATACCGCGCGAACTGATCAACTTCAGCGACCGGGCGCTGAGCCACCAGACCGAGTGGTACGTCGAGGACGGCAGGCTGATGATGGATCGGCTGATGGAGGCGTTCCAGGGGTTCTTCCGGGAGCATTCGGAGCACTGGGTCGAGCGGTTCGACTACAAGGAGGCGGGGCCGCAGCTTTTGCTGCAGGCGTTCCTGCAGCGGGTGGTCAACTCGGGCGGGCGGATCGAGCGCGAGTACGGGCTGGGGCGCGGGCGCCTGGACTTGCTGGTCGAGTGGGGCGAGCAAAGGCAGCGGGAAGTAATCGAGTGCAAGCTGAGGCGGAACGGCCTGGAGCGCACGGTGGCCGAGGGCCTGGAGCAGCTTGGCGGGTACATGCGGCGGTGCGGCACCGCCAGCGGCCATCTGGTCATCTTCGACCGCTCGGAGAGTCGCTCATGGGACGAGAAGGTGTTCCGGCGCGAGGAGTCCGTCGGCGGGCGCAAGGTGACGGTCTGGGGCATGTGAGCGGATGATATCGGAATGGGCAGGGCCGGCCCTCACTGCGTGATGCTTTTTTCGTTGCAAGGCGGTTGACTCAAGTTTATTTGTCCCTGAGGTTTTGAATCTAACTTCAATATGCTACATACCGACTCGCAAGATCTGTTTTCGAATATTAAAGCATGTGTTTTTGATGCTTATGGAACGTTGCTCGATGTTCATTCAGCTGCCGCGCTGCACAGCAAGCGTCTTGGCAATCAAGCACAAGCCGTTTCTGAATTATGGCGAGTGAAGCAGCTGCAATACACTTGGTTGCTCAGCATGATGCGGCGCTACGAAGATTTCTGGATTGTCACCGGCAATGCGCTCGATTTTGCTTTGCAGTCGCATCAAATCAAAGACGACCAATTGCGAAGCGATCTAATGGATGCCTATTTGAACCTCAGTTGCTTCGAAGAAGTGCCGCAAATCTTAAGAAGATTGAGAGAATCGGAGATGACGACAGCGATCTTGTCGAACGGGTCACCGAGGATGCTTGACCCTGTGATCAAAATGTGCGGGGTATCGAATGATTTGGATGTATGTCTTTCGGTCGACTCGATAGCTGTCTACAAGCCGGATCCGCGCGTCTACGAAATGGCATGCGAACGACTTGAAGTTGCTCCAGATGAGATCGCCTTCATGTCTTCCAACTGTTGGGATGCCATCGGAGCTGCCGAGTACGGGTTTCAAGTGATCTGGGTAAATCGCTATCAGCAGCAAATGGACCGCTTGCCCGCAAGTCCGGATGCAGAAATAAGCGACCTCAATGCCCTGCCCGGACTTCTGGGTTTGAATTAAGAGGTGTCAATTAGAATTGCGGATAGCGCATTCGCTGCACATCAAATTTTCGATCAAATCAAGCTCTACAACTGGATAGTTTCTCCATTGATTGGGCGGAATGAAACCGTCTCGCCAAATTCCAGCCCCGCTAAGCTTCGCTGACTCTTCTACTTCGCGATAGTTTGAAATAGGTTCCGCAACCAATCCCCACCCTTCTGCGATCAAGATGCGAGCGATGTCGGAGCCTTTCGCGATACAACGCACTAATGGATGCATGGTCGAAGAATGTGCCTCAGTGCATTCTAAGGGTCTACCTTGCAAAAGTTTGTGCAGTCGAAGCGTTGCGCTAGCTCCGCAAGGCCATGACTTCAGTTTAGCGGTGCACTTGCTATCTCCGACCGGAACGACAACTCCATGCAGCAGACGCTTTTGGCCATCTAGTTCAATGAAGTTGCCTCGCAGCACTCGGGTCTTTTCGACAGGTTCGGCGGTAGCAGAGTAGGGCATCACCGACAAGCAGAGAACCATTGTCACTGATATTGATTGAAGTTGCCGGAACATCTGTAAACACTCAACCACTGACAATCGTAAAACACCTACTGAGCAGTGCTTCAATTGATCGAAACCCGATACCAATCCTGTAGAATCAATCGATCGCTACTTTCACGCATTTCACTGCTGAATAGCCGTTGACTTTGACGAAAACCATATTGGGCAGTGTTTATAATCGTTTATGCGCATTACAGCAACAGGCCAAGTAAATCGATATGTGGAAATCAACCCAGGCATCCTTCACGAAGCTGACCGATTTTCGTTGATATAACATTAACTATCAATGCATAATATTTTGATTAAATGACATTTTCTATAGTCGGATGTGATATCGAAAAGCGGTATGTAGGCATTGCTATCGCAACATCCAGCATTGCTGTCGGCAGCAGGTGCCCTTGGGTTCGTACGGGGGTTGGTGCTGTCGCTACGCAAAACATCACAGACCCATCGCTTGGACCAAGGATTCTCGACTTGATCGAGTCGGGCTTGTTGCCTCAAGTTGCGGTCGAGAAAATGGTTAGAGCGTGCGGCCACATCGAATACCGACAAATTACCGTAGTTGACATCCAGGGCAACATCGCACATTTCACCGGCAGGCATACGCTTGGAATCAATGCTGTTTCGGTTGGGTCGGGTTGCGTTGCAGCAGGAAATCTGCTCGCGAGCAGCGAAGTGCCATCTGCGATGATCAAGGCATTTGAAACTCGCGACTCAAGTAATCATTTGGCCGAATCATTGCTGCAATCGCTCGAAGCTGGCATCGCAGCAGGCGGCGAACAAGGCGAAGTGCATTCCGCAGCGCTTTTGATGGCGGGACAGCATTCGTGGCCAGAAGTCGATCTTCGCGTCGACTGGCAGGATGATGCTGTGGGTTGCCTGCGATGCCTCTGGGTGGAGTTTGCGCCTCAGTGTGCAGACTATCTTTTGCGCGCTGAATCTCCGGGCGATGCGCCATCCTATGGCGTTCCGGGCGACCCGTGAGTCGGTCAACAAGCCTATGCTTGTGCTTCGCGAATTGCACTAAGGCACTGTTGGTGCAAGATAGAATTTGATGTTGCCAGCACGTACCCGCTTGACGACAGTGTCAACGGATTTCCTTGCCAGTCGGTAATTACGCCATTAGCTCCAGAAACAATGGGGATTAGTGCCATGATATCCACCGTCTTCATCGTAGCCTCCATAACGACATCAGCAAAGCCGGAGGCGAGCAATCCGTAAGCATAGCAGTCTACTCCGAAACGTCGATGTCGAGCCTGCTTTGACACGATGTCGAAGGTCGTTTTGTCCGGTCCTTCGAACATATCGACAGTCGTAGCAAATACGGTTGACTCTGCAAGTGTCGAAGTCTTGTTGGCACCGCATGGCCGGTTCTGCCATTTGGTGGGAAATCCGCTAGCCCCTTGCCATCGTTCACCGAGCGCTGGCATATCGATTATGCCAACTACGGGATGCTTCATATAGGCCAAGCTCAGCAGTATGCCGAAAGTTGGCAAGCCATGTATGAATGCTTGAGTGCCATCTATCGGATCCATCGACCATACAAGCGAACGGTCAGTACCGACGCTTTCTTTTTCTTCGCCAACAAAGCCATGCTCCGTAAATCTCTCAGCGATCATTTTTCTGGCCGTATACTCGATATCTAGATCAATCTGCGTAACCACGGTGGAATCGGATTTGTAAGCGACTTCGATATCGGATCGAAATCCCTGCATTGCGATCGTTCGCGCTCGATCGGCGATATCGTTGGCGAATTGAAGGTATTCGGCTATAGCATTTTGACTTAGCATGGCGGTGAAGAGCGTATCGCTTTGATTGGAGCAAGTTTCGAATTATGCTCGGTGGTTTGTTTGGTTGAAGCTCGAAGTAGCCGTTCAAACTATAGGCAAGATTGAATTTATCTTGCTTTATTCTATTGCATTGAGAAGATTTCTTTTTATCGAATAGCACCTACAGGTCGCTTAAAAATACCGATATGGCAGGAATTGATTTGCGGGTATCGTTAGCCGATTTTCTCGGTCAATAATATAGTTTGATCGTGTCTTCATCTTAAACTACGTAAAAAAATCACTCGATATGTTTGATTTTGGAAAAATAATAACGGTCACATGAACAAAACCCCTCCTGTACTCTTTAGCCCAATTCACTTTCGCAGCTTGAAGATGCGCAACCGCATCATGGTTTCGCCAATGTGTCAGTATTCATCCTTGGATGGCTGTGTGTCCGATTGGCATCGAGCGCACTTGGGCCAATTCGTCCTCGGCGGCGCTGGATTCTTGATGATCGAGATGACCAACGTTGAGCCTATCGGAAGAATCAGCCCATACTGTGTCGGCCTGTACGACGACTCGACCGAACGCGCACTGACAGATCTTTTGAAGTTTTGCGCAAGCATAGGAGATGTTCCGGTTGGTGTGCAGTTGGCCCATGCTGGCCGCAAGGCTTCAACGGAACCGCCCTGGAAGGGAAGAGGGCCAGTGCCGATATCTCAAGGCGGCTGGCAACCTGTGGCTCCATCAGCAATTCCAGTTTCCGAAAATGATCTCATGCCTCAAGCATTGAATACCGGACAGGTCAGATGCTTGGTCGACAAGTTTGCACAATCCGCCGAACGTGCCCAACGCATTGGGTTTCAAGCGATTGAATTGCATGCTGCGCATGGTTATTTGCTGCATCAATTTCTATCGCCTCTGACCAATAATCGTGATGATCAGTATGGCGGCACGATTCAGAATCGAATGCGCTTTCCACTTGAAGTGTTCGAAGCGGTTAGGGAAGCGTTTGACCAGGGTCTGCCCGTCGGGGTGCGTGTTTCCGCGGTCGACTGGGCCGAGGGCGGATTGACGATCGATGATACTGTCGAGTTTGCGAGGCAACTCAAGGCTTTGGGATGCGACTGGGTCGATGTATCGAGCGGCGGCCTGGTGCCGACGCAACGGGTTGCGACAGGTCCGGGGTATCAGGTTGAATTTGCGAAACAGGTGAGAGATCGAGCTGACATTCCGACAATCGCGGTAGGCATGATCACTGATCCGATACATGCCGAAGAAATCATCGGTTCTGGTTCAGCCGATGTCGTGGCTTTGGCCAGAGGCATGCTCTATAACCCTCGCTGGGTGTGGCATGCAGCCGACGAACTTGACCATGAGGTCAGCTATCCAGATCAATATTCGCGTTGCCGTCTGTCGGCAAGAAATACACAATGATCCGACTTATTAGTTGCGGATGACCATAGGGTGGCGGCTGATATTGATGGATTTGAATGGTGTCGGAGACGGGCGGATGCGCTATGCTCGCTATACGAAGAGCTGGTAGACTAGCATGATCGCAAGATTTTTTTGGCGAATCCTGTACTCCAGACTGGATGGCAGAGTGACTGGTTGAGGAGGTGCGAGACGATCAATGGTGTGAAGCATCAGTTGATGCAGTTCTAATCACTGATCAAGAGCATAGGGAGTGTTGAAAGGCGTGGATGTCCTTGATCCCGCCTGCGGTCCGGGAACGTTTACTTTTCTATTGCACCGCGAGATGTTTATTGCTGTGTAAAATAAGATTAGTAATTCAGTAAAGTATCGAGTTTCTTTGATGCATGATTTTCACAATAATCATAATAAGATTTTCTATCCGAGCGGCGAGTTGTTAGCGGCGTGACAAGTGCGTAGCTTGCCCCTAATAGAGCCAGCAATAGCCTCCATATCTCCTGCGCCTGGTCCGCGGGCACTCGAAGATTACGATTTTCCTTTCGAAGCGCTCAGCGATATTGCTGAAGCGGAAAGCTGGCGAAAAGAGATCAACCGACCTCTTTGTCATCTGCACAAATGGTGGGCCCGCCGCCTTGGCACAGTCTTTCGTTCCATAGTTATTGGAACATTTGCGCCTGCTGGAGATGATGTCCTTGATCTTTTCTATAAACCAGTCCGAATCGATGATGCCGTGGTTTTTGATCCCTTCATGGGTAGTGGAACAACTATCGGCGAAATCTGTAAAACTGGCGCACGAGCGATTGGCAGGGATATCAATCCTGTCGCCCACTTTCTGGTGCGAATCGCTCTTGCGACACATGACCGAAAGGCAATTCTCTCAACTTATTCAGAGATTGAGCGTGATGTCGCTGAGAAAATTCGCCAATATTACCGAACGGATTTGCCGGATGGAAAAAGCGCGGATGTTCTGTATTACTTTTGGGTCAAAGTGGCGAGTTGTCCAAATTGTCACGCTTCTGTAGATTTATTTCCATCCCGCATTTTTGCGCGGCATCACAATCCTAGCAAAAGTCATTCATCGCGATCGGTTTGTCCTACTTGCGGCAGCATTAATTTGGTGGGTAGCGACTCGAAAAGAGTATATTGCGATACTTGCAAGTCGACTTACAACCCGCAAGTTGGCAATGCTAGAGGGAAGAATGCTACTTGTCCGAATTGCAGACATGTTTTTGCGATTGCAAAGACGATCAGGGAAACGAATGTTCCGCCGAAGCATCGACTATACGCCAAGCTGGTCTTAATGCCGGATGGCAGTAAAGCGTATATGGCGATTGACAGCCAAGATATACGGCTTTACGACGATGCGGTTTCAGCTCTTGGCAAAATCGATAACGCATACCCAGTGGCTAAGATCAAGCCAGGCTATAACACTGATCAAGTGCTGAATTACAACTATCGTCATTGGCATGAAATGTTCAACGATCGACAATTGCTGTGCTTGTCCATATTGACGACCCGCATCCAGAGTATCCAAGATAATCAGTTGCGCGAATTGTTTGCCTGTCTATTGTCAGGCACCTTGGAGTTCTACAATATGTTCGCTTCATACAAAGGTGAGGGCACAGGCGCTGTCCGACACATGTTTGCACATCACATTCTCAAGCCGGAACGTGTGCCGCTTGAAGCCAATCTTTGGGGAACTCCGAAAAGTTCAGGAGCATTTTCGAAACTGTTTGAAAGCAGGGTTTTGCGAGCACTAGATTATGCCGAGGAGCCTTTTGAGATTCGGCCTGCAAAGCTGACTGGAATCAGACGCAATCAGAAAATCCATGGACTATCGCAACAAATTGGCTTCTCAATTGCGGAAGATTATGCGGCTTTTCTCAATGGCGACAATGTCTATCTCTCCTGTGGCGACTCTGGCAAGACTGACTTACCGGATGGCGTGGTCGACGCTGTCATTACAGATCCGCCATTTTTCGATAACGTTCATTATTCACAGCTCGCAGATTTCTTTTATGTTTGGCAAAGGCATATGCTGTTTGGTAATGCGTCGTATGAATCTGTATCTACACGCAGTGAGCTTGAAGTGCAAAATGCTCAAGTCGAGAAGTTTACAGAACGGTTGGCTGTCGTTTGGTGCGAGATGAATCGTGTACTGAAATGTGATGGCCTATTGGTATTCACTTACCATCACTCCCGACCGGAGGGGTGGTCGGCAATGCTTAAAGCGTTATTGAAAGCCGACTTCATAATCACAGCGACGCATCCAATCAAATCGGAAATGTCTGTCGCGATACCAAAGCACCAAGCAAAAGAACCCATCAACCTTGACGTTGTTATTGTCTGTCGAAAAAGATCGAACCTTGTTCGGCATGGGGATGAAGACGATTTTTGGGGAGCAGTTTCGTTAACTGCCACGGATCAAGTAGTGCGCTTTCGCGCCTCGAACAGACAGCTCAGCCGTGGAGACATTCGCGTGATTGTAATGGCGCAATTGATTTGCCATATATCAAAATTCAGCGCGATTAACGAAGTACTCCGGCTCATAAATGTATATAGCCATCAGGTTGAATCTTTAGTTTGCGAACTACAAGCTGATGATACGCAAATTCAACACCAAGCAAGCAGAGGTTGATTCTTGGCTGGCGTTTCTGCCATATTCAAAAATTGCGTTGATGCGATACGTGACGGAAAGCTTATTCATCGTGAATCGCGTGTCGATAAGGAATTTCACTTTCAAGACTGGTTCAAGCATCAATTGGACCGAATGGAAATAAAGTATGATTCGCCCGCGCGAAACACATACCCCGATTTTCGCTTGGTACATAAACCGGAAGGGTACGAGCTTAAGGGGTTAGCGTATCCAGGGCGAGAAGCGGATTATGACTCTAATAGCCAAGTGCCATCCGGCGAGCACAATGGGCGAGCGGTATACTATGTTTTTGGGAGGTATCCCAAAAATCCCGATGGGAACGACTTTCCGATACTCGATTTTGTAATCTGTCATGGTAGCTTTCTCAACGCTTCCAATTCCTATATTCATAAAAACAAGAGTTTTCGCGGATTTGGTACATTTGGCGATATCCTTGTGCGGGACAGGAAGATGTATGTTTGCCCTACACCTTTCGCACTAGTGAAAGGTGCAGCACACCGACGTACACTGATTCTGCCAGAGCAACACCCAGTTGACTTCAACCTAGTTGAAATTGCTTCATTGGTCCGTAGGGAGGTTGAATGTATGACCGTTGCCTACACTTTTGATCTACGCACAAATGAACTTGATACGACTAAGGTTCCAAACCCTCAAGCGGGACGGAAGCATAAATTCAAGGCCTACAGAGTAAGCTATGATCCTGTGGATTCTGTAAGCTTGAACGAGAACATCTAGCACCTTTGATCGATGCTTGCGGCTCAACTTCAACAACTGCAAAAGTTTCTATTTGAGCAATAGATTCGGAACAAAAAACTCAATTGGTGAGTTCGGGTGAAATAGCGACATCGCGCAGAGCCTTCCTTTCTGCAATATAAAAAATATCCTGAATCAGACACCTGCAGTGATACATGCATTATCGTAAACACATTTTCTGTTGCGTGAATGAACGCGAAGAAACTCATCCGCGCAGCTGTTGCAGCACTCGGGGCTCCATCGCGCTAAGAAACTACATGAAGGCGCAAGCCCGGAAACTCGGATTGAATGATGTCCGCGTCAATATGGCAGGCTGTCTGGAACGATGTGAGCTGGGCCCTGTCATGGTCGTCTATCCAGAAGGGACATGGTATCGCTACGAGTCGCAATCCGACATCGACGAGATTCTTCAAAAACACATCGTCGAAAATCAGCAAGTCAAACGCCTTCAAGTCGCCGACGGTCAAGAGTTCTTGCCATGGAACATGCCAAGTCGACAAAAGATGCGCGTGAAAGAATCGGTTCGTCTATCGTCCTCAGTTTTGAAAGTTGTCCTGCGCAATGTCGATCAAGCCGCGCTAACCGAATTCTCGCCTGGCGATCATATCGATTTGCTTTTGTCAGACAAAGCAATCAAAGTATCGTGCTGGCTGTTCGGAGATTCCAAAAATCAAATGCAATACGTCATTGGGGTTCCCATTGATCAAAACGATCCAGAACGCGCAAAGACGATCATCTCCTACCTTCAAGTTGGAGCTGAGATTGTCACGACGCAACCAAAGACATGCACCTTGCTTAATGGGCCGGCCCGACGTGCATGCCTGATCGCCAATGGTGCGGGCATCGTCCCGTTGCTGTCCGCATATTGCAAATTCAAGCATTTTGGCGTTGATGTTCGACTCATCAATGCATATGTCCCATCATCCGAAGATTCGCCGAATTCTGAACGCCTCCTGAAGCAGCTGAAAGCTTCCAGTGCTCGCATTGACCCCGGCGCCGCAACGCTGGATGCAGTCGACCTTCTTGACTGCAAAATAGACTCTTACGAAGATCTTGAGCCGATAGCCGAACTGCTGGGCAAGGAGCTCAGGCAAATGAGCAATGAAACCAAAGAGGATCAAATACTCTGCATTGCGGGGCCGATGCGATTCATTGAAGCTTGCCGCAAAGATCGCCGATTCGCGAGATTCGCATCTTATTTCCGCTTCGCAGAAATCCCGACAAATGCATACGCGCTTGATCACGGACGATCCGTCTTTGATGTTGTGCTCTCACGGCATCGCGCGCGATTGAACGTATCAGAGCGGCAAACGATTATCGATGCGATGAACGCCGGCGGGTACCCGATCGACTATGAATGCGTAGATGGAAACTGCGGCAACTGCCGGGCCAAAGTGCTTCACGGATATGTGAGTGACTCGCCGCACTTATCGGAAGCGTTGACTGAAGCTAGTAGAATGGCCACCTTGTGCCGGTCTCGGGCCGATCTAGGCACGCGCTGCCTGATTCTCGACTTGTGACTCGTTTGCGAGGCCCGCTTCAGTCCACGCTCAGAGCCGCGCCATGCGATATCCATCGGAATGACCGTTTTCGCTTTGAGCACGAAGCAACGCTTTTAAAATGAAAAAGCGGTCACCGGCTCCAACCTGGCGACCACCTCTGTCCAAGACCTTGTTCTCTCTTTATCCAGACACTCAAAATCCGCGTTAGAGATTTTTTTGAGCAGGTTTTTCGCTGAAATCCGAAGCGCGGGGAGATTTTGGCGCCCGCGGCGGCGATGCTGGCGGGCTTCGCGGGCGGGACGCGGCCGGAAAGGGCGGAGGAGCGGAACCGGGTCGAAAGAGCAATGACAATCTGGAGCGCACCGGAACGCAACAACTTTTTTTCGCGACCGGGGCAATTTTTTTTGAGGGCAGGGGCTACGGCGCCAGGGCCATCGCGCGGATCATGCCGACCGCCTCGCTCAGGCACCGCGCCGCCCGGGCATAGCACAGCTTCAAG
Organism: Arenicellales bacterium; assembly: GCA_965214875.1. Lineage (GTDB taxonomy): Bacteria > Pseudomonadota > Gammaproteobacteria > Arenicellales > JAJDZL01 > CBDAUN01. The sequence continues at coordinate 1,734,899 of OZ243980.1, forward strand.
GTCCGCCCTCTGGCATGGCGCAAGATCTGCAGCAGGGCCGCTGGCGAAAGGTCTCGATGCGCATCGACTCGCAGCTCGCGTCCGGTACACGGCGCATCAGCGCGAGCAGGTTGCAGGCGAGCATGCGCAGCGCGGAATGCAGCGCGTTGGCGTCGAAGTCGCTGCACGGGGGATGCGCCGCGCCGAAGCCGCTGCGAAGCTCGCGGATGCGGCTCTCCGAATCCTCGCCCCTGCGGTTGCATCAATGAATCACCCGCGAATCGCTCCGCCGGCAGAGGCTGGTCGCCAGGGTCCGGTAGACGTAGCCGCCCTGCGACAGGGTGTCGTCGGCCTGCGGGCAGTCGAGCTCGAGGAGCTCCTGCTGGCCGGACTTTCGCATCCGCTGCACCACCACCGCAGACGCCTTGGGCGTACCGCGCATCGAGTGCAGTAGCCGCGCCGTCTACTGCGCCACGCCGGCCGTCCCGTCCCGCTCGATGAAGGGCTGCCACTGCGACTCGTCCAGTGCCTTGATCTGCCGGACCACGCTCGCATCGAGCTTGGCGCGGATCGCGTAGCCGACACCCCGGCTCGTGAAATGGTTGATGATCTTGGCCTGGCAGCCCGCCGCGTCGATGCGGGCGCGACGCACCCTGACGCCCTTGGGCAGGGCGCGCTCACACTAGCGGACGGACTCGAAGTTGCGCGAGTTCGGCGCGGCCGAGCCGCCCCGGAACTCCGCCGCCATGCCGGTCTCGGCAATGTGGCCGACGATCGGCATGCAGTCCTTTTCCTTCTTGTACGTGAACTCGCTCGACGACTTCTCGCAGTGCGCCGCGGTCGCGTCGATGTCCAGGGTCACACTCTCTTGCGGGCGTGCAGCGCGACCGCAAGCAGCCGCTGCAGCGGCATCTCCTCGCGAAGCTGCGCCACTCCGCTCAGATGCCGCGAGCTCTCGCGCATCATCAGCATGAACGTCGCCGTTGCGCGCCCGGACGCAAGCCGCGGTTGCTGCCCGGCACCGGCCGCTCGAAATGGACATCGAGCCCGAGCTTGCGAATCGGCTCGGCGAGCGTCGCCAAGCCGATTCGCGAAGCCGATTCGCGAAGCCGATTTGTCTTTCGTGGTGGAAATCTTGCAGGATTCGATGTCTATAAAGCCTTGCTCCGATCGGGTCCGCCCCAGCGGGTGAAATCTTGTTTTCTTAAAAACCCGCATTATGCAAGGCTTTATTCTATTTTGCAGCCACCCTAACGCGATTTTAAGGCGAACAGAGCGGTTTCCAGTCAATCTGCCTGCCACTGATCTTCAACGTGTATTTCAGGGGGTCGTCATCCCTCGCCGTCACGGTGATGGTTCTTGTCGCCAAGTCGGTTGAATTTACGGTGTTGACGATCTTTGCAGTGAACTGCATTTGCGTCGAGGCACCGGTATCGTGGCAGTTGTTGTCTACGCTCGTGCCGGACAGTCTCACCCGTGCACTGAAGTCCCCTGCCGGGTCATTGCCACCGAAATTGGTGGGACCGAAGCCGTCCCGTTTCCATACGGACCCGCTGAATCTTGGGTTCGTGTCGTCTTTCCATAGGCTAGTGTCATCGGGAGTTATGCCGGTGATTTGAATTGTCGGATCATGGGTGGACGTGTTCGTTATGCCCGTGCAACTGAAGGTTAGTTCGAGGAACCAGTTCCCGCCCTCGTCCACAGTCAGCATATTATTGCCCAGGCTTGAGATGGATCTATCTTCTGTTCCGTGTTTCGCTGCTATTTTGCAAGTCGGCTGCGCAACGGCCACACCTGCGGTGGCCAGCAGCCCCGCGAGAATGGTGGCGAAAGCCTTGAGAAAGAATGGGGGGGGGATCTGTTTCATGGTTGAGTCTCCAAAGTTGAAGTTGTTTACTCACCAATTATACTGGTTTCACCCGCAAAATGCAAGGGTGTGTACTGGTTCAATACATATGAGACTTTTTAGGCAGCAAGTGCGCTTTGGTCGAAGTTTTCATTATACGCCTGCATGGGCGTTGTTTGTCCGAGCGCCTGATGCGGCCGATAGGCGTTGTAGAAGCGCTCGAATTCGGCCAGCTCGACGTTCAGGGCGCCGACGCTGAGCTCGCCGGCGCAGGACTGGTGGAACTCGCAGCGGCCGGCGGCGTTGGCGCGCTCGACGCAGCCGTTATATTTGGGGCTTCTGGGCGGCAGCACGAACAGTTCGATGCCGCGGCGCTGGCAGGCGGTCTCGAACTCGGCCATGAACTCGCTGCCGCCGTCGACCTGCACCGACTCGATATCGAACGGCGCCTGGCGGATCAGGCGGTCGAGGAATGTCGAGGCGCAGGCGGCGGTGGCGCGCGAGTAGGCGCGCATGCAGCACAGCTTGGAGACCGGGCACACCGCCTTGAATTCCTTGACGCAGAAGCCGGCCTCGATGGCGACGCCCGTATGGTCGATCTGCACCATCTGGCCGGGCTTTCGCCCGCGGGCGCTGTAGCGCCAGCGGCGGGCGTGGCGGTCGAACTTGCGTTGCCGCATGGGCTTTGTTCGCCCGTAGTAGAACGCGACGGGCTCGGCCCGGCCGGTGCGGACCAGGCGGGCGATCATGCGCCCGGTGGCGGACTCGCTGGGCGCGAAGCCGTGCTCGCGCGCCAGCACGGCGCGGATCTTGGCGCGCCCCCGCAGCGGGAAGCGCTGCCGCGCCTGGCGCACCAGCTCGAGCTCGGCGGCGGTCCATTGGCGCTGCCGCACCCGATGCGGGCAGCGGCAGCGGTCGGCCAGGGCGCGGACGCCCTGCTCGCGCAGGCGCCGCTTCCAGCGGTAGAGCGTGGCCCGGGAGCAGCCGATCGCCTTCAGGGCGGTCGCTTCGGTTGCGCCCTCGAGGCGAAGCTGGTCGAACAGCGCGAGACTGTCGAAGCGCTCGGCGGCCTGCGGCGAAAGTTCGTCGCGGATCGCGTCGAGGCGATAAAATTTGCGGTGCGGATGTTTGATTTGCATGGTGCTCTCTCCCGCCTTTCGGCTGATGGATTTGTGTGAAGCACTATGCTACCTGAAAATTTTTCGCGCGCCCGCCTCCTCCCTTCGGACTACGTCCTTCGGGAAGAGGCGGGCGGTCTCACATGTATCTGAACCCGGACAGGAGAAATTTCAAGCGAGCCACTGCCGAAACTCTCCATCTTCTCTTTAACAGCCGGGCCGGGCATGTCAATCTTGATCCTTTCCTTCATCTCGGCCTTGGTCGGCTGGCAGCCGATCCGGCTGTTTCGTTGCTTTCGTATGTAATTCCCCAAATTTAGATACCAAAGGTGAAGGCATAAAGGGTTAGCGTTCCGCTGGAACGGCAGTTCTCGAACTCGTAGGGGAGGCTTGGAGGTTTTACAATGCAGTAAAGGCTTCCAAGATTTGATCATCTGATTTCGGTAGATGCGGCGGTGTTAATCGGATGGACATTCTGAGGGCGCACATTGTTTCCGACTTGTTCTCCATGGCTACCTGAGCAGACCAGTTCCTTAATCGAAGTCTGCGCGTGCGCAAGCCGCTTAATAGCACATCAGGTCCGATATCGCGTCGTGAATCGCTTCAAAATTTTGCTTGCATTTGATGATGTCTTTTTCCATGAATATCAGGTAGGCGCTGCGTATTCCGCCAATGGAATCTATGTCTTGTTCAATTGCAGTGTCTCGCACCCTTGCGCAATACGCTGGACCTGCGCACTTTGCGTCGAATCGATCAGCGGCATCCTCTTGGACTTCATAGAAATAATCTTCCATCTTGACGATTATTCTGTCCCCTTTTCTTTCGCAACGTCTCATTAGCTGATTTTTGAATTGTTCAAGCTCCGCCGCGTTGCCCGCTTTCCTGTTGAAGTTGCCGATCTTCTTCGTAAATTTGCTGAACCTCACCGTGTCAGAATCATTGTAGGTTTCGCCACGAACGTTAACCGCCCAGTACCGGTCCACATCTCCATGATCGCCCAATACATATTCTCCGAGCATAGCTGATTTCATGCAATCTGAAAAAGCTAGGCCGGGTAGCCCCATCGCGATGATCACTGCCGTAAGGCCTCTCAAGAAACTGCTTTTCATTCGCCGCCACCTCGGAATAATTAACTTGTAAAATTTTTGAAGCTCTGCAAAATGCAATTTTAATCGAAACACCGGTTTCATGCGTCGAGTAAAAACTGTAGATCTACTCATATAGATGCATTAAAGATTCAAATTTACCAAATACCATAACATGCAAAGCCGCAAGCAGCCCGTGCGACTTCACCTTGCGCTTCGACCCAGCGGTCAATGGCTTTTATTTTGAACGATCGCGGCTAAGTTGACAGATGGATGCCCAGTTTTGGCTAAAGCTCCACGGTGCAAGGTCATCCCGCAAGTTTGCAGGCTCCAAATTGCTGATTAGGGAGCGCCTATGCTGGCAATTTACAAATGACATTGCAAGTTAATCATTCGTATACAATGAAGACCTATAAACTATTCCAGAGGAGTTAGATTCATGAAAAAACCTACACATAGACTAGCAACTGCGGTTGTCGTCGCAGCTCTGTCAAGCTTCGGCGCTATCGCCTCGATATCTGCTAACGCGGCAGGGCCTGGCGGCTATCCTGATCGTCCAATTACAGTCATTTGCTGCTACGGAAAAGGCGGCGGTTCTGATCAGGCGGTTGATGCTATTGTCGGACCTGCTGCGAAAATCATGGGCGCGAAGATCAACAAGATCAACATCACAGGTGGCGGCGGCTTGAACTGTTTGCCCGAATTTTTGCAAGCTCCGGCTGACGGCTATACGCTTTTGCAGCATATCGACACGCTGGCTTCGCGCTATGTTGAAGGGCGAATCGATATCAACCCTGTCGAGGATGTCGAATCCCTTGTCATCATGAATGTCGCGCCGACCATGCTGTTCATCAACGGCGAAGACGATAGGTTTCAGACCGATGGACAGCCGGATTTTGAGAAGCTGATCGCATATGCGAAGCAAGAACCGGAAATTCTGACTGCATCGAATATCAACATTCCGCTGGAACTAGTTTCGATGGCAGTAATCGAAAATCACTTCGGCATCAAGGTAAAGCAAGTGCTTACCGGAAAGTCGGCTGAACGTTTCGGTGCTGTGATCGGTGGACAGCTGGACGTCTTGATGGAGCAGCCCGGCGACGTATCGAAATATGTTGAAGCCGGCAACCTGAAGCCAATCTTCGTGTTGTGGCCAGAGCGTCTCGACAATTTCCCGGACACACCTTCATTCGGCGATTACGGAATTGACTGGGAGCCGTTGCTTCGTTTCCGAGGCATGTTTGCGCGAAAAGGCACGCCGCCTGAAATCATAGAATATCTAGCAGAAGTCTTCGCCGAAGCGTATCGCTCCGACGAGCATCAGGAATTCGTCAAGCGCAAGAGTCTCGATATCGTCGACTCGTTCCGAAGCCGTGCAGACACAGCCACGCTCCTTAAGGAGTCTGTCGGATCCTACACTTCCGCGTTCCGAGAACTCGGAATCAATGTGCGTGAAGGTTTGTAGTTCATAGCCCATGTTTTAGAATATCCGTTGACAGTGCGCTTGATGCAGACTGTCAACGGATTTTTCATATCTAAAGCGTAACCACAGCGAATGAAAGGTCCTGGTGCTCGTCTGACCGAACCGGGCACTCGCGCAATTGCGGCGGAAGTGCTAGTTTGGCTCGCACTTTCGGGTGGTGCGTATGCCTTGACATTCGGTTTTGACGACCCTCTGCCTGTTTATGATTTTGGTCCGGCGCATTGGCCGCGAGTTGTGCTCTTTTGCATGTTTGCCGCGCTCGCATGGATCATCTATACCGAAATTTTAAGGCCTGGCCGCAAGCAATCCGTTTCGCAGAACAAGGCGGAATCTTCCGGCGAGGATGATGAGCTGCTGACCACCAAGGTCAAATTGCGCATTGTGCTGATTTTTGCCACGCCGATTGCATACACCTATCTGATGCACAAGATCGGATTTATTCTGGTTACGCCGTTCTTCCTATTTTTCTACATGTATTTGATGGGTGTGCGAAAGTTGCGTTCATTGATCATTTTGACGGTAGGGATCTATGCTGGTTTGATAATCGTTTTCGTCAAGCTGATTTTTACCTACCTGCCGCCAGGCGCAGGAGTGTTTAATCAGATCAACGGCACCATTCTTGGATGGCTGACCTGATGTTTACAGAATTTCTAATCGGAACGCAGCAGCTGTTCACCGATCCGGTCGGGATCTTGATTTTTGTCGTAGGCCTGGTGGGTGGGCTAGTATTCGGCGCCGTTCCTGGTCTGAGCTTGTTGACGCTTGCGGCGGTTTTGCTGCCGTTTACGGCCTACATGTCATCAACTCATGCCATCATGCTTTACGGCGTGATCTATGTGGCCGGAGTATACGGAGGAGCGGTGACGGCGATACTGTTCAACATCCCTGGCTCGGTGGAAAACGCCCCGACTGCCTTTGATGGCTATCCGATGACCCGCAAAGGGTTGTCGGGCAAAGCAATTGGATACGCAGTGACCTGTTCGGCATTCGGAGGAACAATTGCTGCCGTCTTGATGATGGCGTTTACCGGTCCGGTTGCGAATTTCGCTGTGCGGAATTTCGGCCCAGTCGAGATTTTCGCTTTGGTGTTTTTCGGGCTGGCCGTTGTTGCCGGCATTGGCACCAACTCGATTGCTAGAGGCTGGCTGTCGCTGCTTGTGGGGTTGCTGATCGGTGCGGTAGGAAGCGACCCGGTTGGCGGCATTCCTCGCTTTAATTTTGGAACGCTCTATTTGCATGGCGGATTTCATTTCATTCCGCTGATTTTGGGATTCTTCGCAGTAACCGAGGTATTTGTGCAAGGATTGCGCCTAGCTCGCGGGCGATATGAGACGCCGAAAGTCTCGGTAACCTACCCGAGTTTCGCCGAATTTTGGGCTATGAAGTTTGTCGTCGCGCGATCAGCGGTGATTGGATTTTTTAGCGGCGTTTTGCCCGGCATTGGGGCGACCCTGGCAGCGTTCATGTCGTACAACGAGGCGGTTCGCTGGTCGAAGCACCCAGAGCGATTCGGGAAAGGTGAGCCTGAAGGTGTTGTGGCGCCTGAAACCGCCAATAACGCTGCGACAGGAGCGGCGATGATCCCGCTTCTCGCGCTTGGTTTGCCAGGCGGTGCTCTGACCGCAATGATGATCGCTGTGTTCAATCTTCACGATATGGATGTCGGTCCTTTGATCATGATCGAAGCGCACGACCTTGTCTGGGTGCTGTTCGCCTCAATGTTCTGGGCGAGTCTTGCGATTCTCTTCGTGGGTGTTATAGAAGCGAAAGGGATTGTGAATCTGTTGCGTATACCGTTCCAAATCCTGGCGCCAACTATTCTGGTATTCGCGACGATTGGTGCTTTTGCGCTTCGAAGCAATATCCTGGATGTCTACACCATGTTCTTTGCCGGCGTTATCGGCTACATCATGCGTCGCTATGATTATTCGATTCCTGGACTGGTCATGGGCGTGATTCTTGGTCAGATTGGAGAAGATACGTTCTCGCGCGCCATGGTTCTGCTTGATTACAACGTGTTCGCGCTGTTTTCCGAACCGATCAGCGGCGTGCTGGTGGGTGCGGGCTTGCTTACAATCATGACGAACATCGCTCGGCATCGCAAGATGTTCGGCTCGTACTACGCGGAATACGAAAAGGAAAACGATTAGGCTCGCTTTTTTGCGACACGGAATCGCCGCTATTTTGATAATGATGCCATTGTTGAAATATTGTTTGTTTCGTTCATAGGAGAACTTTGTAATGGATTCAAAAGATTCTTCTTTGCGCGTCAATGGCGACCGTCTATGGGATTCCCTGATGGAGATGGCCAAAATAGGCGCAACTGAAAAGGGCGGGGTGTGTCGTCTCGCTCTGACTGATCTGGACCGGGAAAGTCGGGAATTGCTGACGCAATGGGCCAAGGCGGAAAATTGCACTTTGTCTGTCGATGCGATGGGCAATATGTATTTTCGACGCGCAGGACTGAAAAGCCAATCGCCACCCGTCGGTGCCGGCAGCCATCTTGATTCCCAGCCTACTGGGGGCAAGTTCGACGGTGTCTACGGTGTGCTAGCTGCGCTGGAAGTCGTGCGAACGTTCAACGACAACAAGGTCGTTACCGAATTGCCGGTTGAAATTGTCGTATGGACTAATGAAGAGGGCGCCCGCTTTCCGCCCGCAATGATCGGGTCGGCGGTATGCGCAGGCGTGTTCGATCTTGAATATGGGCACAGTCGAGCGGACCACGACGGCAACACAATCGGCGAAGAGTTGCGCAGAATCGGCTACCTGGGCGATTCGGATCCTGTTAGTCACCGCTTTTCGGCGTTCTACGAGGCGCACATCGAGCAAGGCCCAATACTGGAAGCTGAGCAGAAGCTCATCGGCGTTGTCAAAGGAGTGCAGGGCGTAAACTGGTACGACATCGAGATTCAAGGCGAAGAGACGCATGCCGGCCCCACACCGATGGAAAATAGAAAGGATGCGTTGCGAAGCGCTTCTCGGCTATTGCCGCAAATCTACGACATTGCGGCACGCCAAGCTCCGCATGGTCGGGCAACCGTTGGTGAGTTTCGGATTGTACCGGGGTCGCGCAATACGGTTCCGTCTCGCGTTGAGCTTACGGTCGATTTTCGTCATCCGGATTTGGCGACTTTCGATGCCATGGATAGCGAACTGAAGGCGCTGATTGAGCAGATGAACAAAACGGAGAATACGTCGATCACGCTTGATCACATATGGCGATCGCAACCGGTTCAATTTGACCAGCGATGCATCGACATCGTTACTCGCAGCGCAAATATTTGCGGATTAAACTCAATCGCCATGATTAGCGGAGCGGGGCATGATTCAGTCCACATCTCTAAAGTCAGTCCGGTATCCATGATCTTCATTCCTTGCGACGATGGTGTTAGCCATGCCGAAGTGGAGAATACTTCGAGCGAGGCTGCAAAAGCCGGTGCCGACGTTTTGCTTCACTCTGTCATCCAAAGCGCTCAACAGGTTTGACTGGCTGCATGATTGACTTGCTCGGTATAGGCAATGCCATTATTGATGTCGTCTCAATGGTGGATGATGAGCAGTTTGCCGAGCTTGAACTTGTACGCGGCTCAATGACCTTGATTGATGGCGAGCAAGCCGCAACTTTGCGGTCCACCATAGTCCCTGAGCTTTATGCTTCCGGCGGCTCCGTAGCGAATTCAATATTTTGTTGCGCCAACTTAGGCGGACGGTGTAAGTTTATCGGCAAGGTTGCCGACGATGAACTGGGTGATGAGTTTGCTCATGATCTGGCTGATGCTTCAGTCGATTATGACACTGTGCGCTTGACGACCGGGATGCCGACCGCGCAAAGCTATGTGTTTGTCACGCCGGATGCGCAAAGAACGTTCTGCACATACCTTGGCGCAACGACTCAACTGGCGCAAAGCGACTATGGCAGTCAATCTGCTTCGGAAGCGAAAGCGATTTTGATCGAAGGTTATTTGTGGGATTCGCCGCTATCTTTAGATCTGATTGAGCAGTCGGCTAAGGACGGGCGAAGTGCGAATGCGATTGTGGCGTTGTCGCTGTCTGATCCGTTTCTCGTCGACCGGCATCGTGCGCTGCTGCAGAATTTTGTCGCAAGTCATGCAAATGCCGTCATCGCCAACGAAATGGAGGCCGAACGCCTGCATGAGACGACGGGGCTAGACGAAACGCTAGAAGCTATCGCTAGCGATGTCGACTTGTGTGTCGTAACCCGTGGTTCGCTCGGCTCGGTTGCCGTCGCAAACGGTGAACGCTTAGAGTGTGAGGCCGTGCCCGCCGATAAGGTGGTTGACACCACAGGTGCCGGAGATGCTTATGCGGGCGGTTTCTTCTGCGGGGTTACGCGAGGCGACTCCATAGCAGACAGCATGGCGCTTGCATCGAAAGTCGCCTCGAAAACGGTGTCGTTCGTCGGTGCCCGTCCAAGACGAGGGTGCCGGTTTCCAACTAAGGGTGAACAGTAAGGATTTGCCGACTACAGCAGGGCAAGCATCGATTCGGCATCGCTGATATCCAGGTCGGTTGCTTCTTCAACATTCAAAGCTGTTACTACACCATCATCGACGATCATTGCATACCGCCCTGAGCGTGTGCCAAGACCTGCAACAGACAGATCGAGCGAGATGCCGACCGCTTTGGTGAAACTGCAATTGCCGTCTGCGAGCATGAGGATTTTTTCCGCGTTTTGCTGCTCGCCCCAAGCGGCCATCACGAAGGGATCGTTTACCGATACGCAGGCGATCGTGTCGACCCCTTTATTGAAGAAATCGTCCGCTTTGACAACATAGCCGGGCAAGTGCGCATTGGAGCAGGTCGGTGTGAAAGCGCCGGGTACAGCGAAAATGACTACTTTCTTTCCTTTGAAGATTTCATCGGTCGAAATTGCGGCAGGGCCTTTTGCGCCAAGCTGATGCAATGTTGCGTTTGGTATTTTGTCTCCTACTGCAATGGTCATGTTGGAATCTCCTGCAAATCAAATGGTTGCTGATGTACAAATGTAGTGCTCAAACTCGATTGCATGCTTGCTTTTGGCGAGAATGAGAGAAAAAGATTTGTTGCGAAAAGCTAATTATATCTGACCTAAATGTGATGGTGCCGCGCGATGGAACGATCGGAAAAACAGTATCTCTTGATAGTGGCGCGCCGTCTTGGGCATCAAGCAATACAGAGAGTGCAAATGAATTCGAAAGTGAGATAATCCAAAGCATGGCAATGTCTCGCACTGCGCTATGCGAAGGAGAATAAGTTCGCACCTATGAAATATCTGGAACTGATGCAATGACCGAATCATCGAGTCGTGCAATACAATCCGAAGCCGCCAATGCTATCGATGATTTTAAGAAGTTAATCGATAAGCACCCCGGACTGCGCTATCTGGATGTAATTATGGCGGATAACTGTGCGCGCATTCGCGGCAAAAGAATTCCAATTGCTCAAGCAGGCAAGGTTTACGCCTCCGGCATCCAGTTGCCTGAAAGCACCTATTTGCTGAGTGTGGATGGCAGCAGTTCCGATCCTGGCAATAGAGGATTCACCGATGGCGACCCTGATGGCACACTGTTCCCCATTCCGCGCCGAACGCACTTGGCGCCATGGCACGCCATTCCTACGGCTCAAGTTTTAACAAGGCTTTGTACCGACAATGGCGCCCCTTGCATTACCGATCCAAGAAATATCGCTGAAATGGTTGCAGATACGTTTAATTCGTTGGGATTTTCGGCGAAAATCGCATTTGAACTTGAATTTTATTTGATTGATCCAAACACTTTGCCCGGTGAAGCTCCGCGTCCTGCGAAATCAAGATCGAAGATAAGTGATCTTGATCAAATACAGGTTTATTCTCTGTCAGATTTGGATGATCGCTACGAATTTATAGATTCAGTTCACAAGGCTTGTGAGGTTCAGGAAATTCCAGCCTCGATCATTACTAGCGAATTTGCACCTTCGCAATACGAAATAAATCTAAACCATGTAGATGATCCGCTCACTGCCGCTGATCATTGCATCTTGTTGCGAAGAGTGGTGGAAGAATCGGCAAAGAAGCATGATATGCGTGCGACATTCATGCCGAAACCGTTCCTGGATCAGTCCGGGAGCGGAATGCACGTTCACATGAGCATGTTTGATGATATGCAAAACAATATTTTCGCGGGAGAGGACAAAACCGGCAGTGAAATGCTTCGCTTCGCAATTGGCGGATTGCTCGAAACTATCCCGGACATGCTTGCCATTTTTGCGCCCAACATCAATGCTTTCCGGAGATTCGAACCGGATATGTATGTTCCGGTAAACCCTGCCTGGGGTTTCAATAATCGTTCGCTCGCAGTCCGAATCCCCGCGGGTGACAACAGCGCGCGCCGATTCGAGCATCGGGTTGCCAGCGCAGATGCCAATCCGTATCTTGTCCTAGCCGCGATACTCGCAGGGGTTCACCATGGTATCGAGAACCGAATCGAGCCGCGCAAGCCGAGCGATCTGGTCAATGCTGGCAGTCGCATCGATCCATCATGGCCATTTTCATGGATAGACGCGCTTGATCGCTTCAACGAATCGAGTTTTGCAAAATCCTATCTGACTGATGAGTATGCCGAACTTCTGTATGAATTAAAACGAGGCGAAATGAAAGAGTTTCATCGCAAAATCACAGATCGCGAGTATCAATGGTACCTGTAGCGAGTTCCAGCCATAGCGAACAGTTTGCTGGACAAGCCAAGCACATCGACTCTTACTATGCCGCTACCGCATTCAATGCGCGAGATTACCCGCCGCTTTACGAGTCAATGTCTTGCGATGTCTGTGTGATCGGTGGAGGGCTTACCGGTTTGTCTGCCGCGCTAAACCTTTCTGAAGACGGCTGGGATGTTGCGGTTTTGGAATCTCATCGAATCGGCTGGGGTGCTTCCGGTCGAAATGGCGGTCAAGTCGGTACCGGCTTAAATCGATCTCAATCGAAGCTTGAACGAGATTACGGGCTTGAACGCGCAAAACTCCTTTGGGAGCTATGCGAAGAGGCCAAGCACTTGGTTCGCCACAGGGTCGAGCGTCATGGCATCCAATGCGACTATAAACGCGGAGTAGTCGGAGCGGCATATACATCGTCAGGTGCGCGTGGCTTTGAAAAAGAGATCGATCACCTGCAATCGCAGTATGGATCAAAATCGATACATTATCTTGACTCGCACCAGATGCAAGAGATGTTTGGCGAGCGAGGCTACTATGGCGGCAAGCTTGACTCAGATGCAGGACACATTCATCCTCTGAATTATGCAATCGGGCTCGCCAGCACTTTTACGGAGTGTGGCGGACATATCTTTGAAAATACGCCAGCGATCGCCATTCGCGAGTTGTCGGATGATTCTGTAGCTGTTGATACTGCTGTTGGCGCTTGTGTCCGAGCAAAGATTCTGGTTGTCGCGTGCAACGCGTATCTTGGTTCGCTGGAACACAATCTCGCCCGCTTTATTCTTCCGATACACAGCTATGTCATCGCAACCGAACCGCTGGCTGAACATCTTGCACGCTCGATCAATCGAGACGATGTCGCTGTCTATGATTCCAGAAATAATCTTGACTACTATCGCCTATCAGCAGACAAGCGAATGCTGTTCGGGGCAGGAGAGTCCTATGCGAATGAACTCATAGGAACGGACATCGACGCAAAGGTTCGCCCGCGCATGGTTTCTTTGTACCCGGAGTTGCGCGATGTGCGCATTGATTATCGCTGGGGTGGACTGATCGCGATGACCATGTCCAGATTGCCGGCGGTAGGGCGGTTTGGTCAGAATCGATACTATGCTCAAGGCTTTTCAGGGCACGGCGTGGCATTGACTGGGATTGTGGGCAAGACGATCGCTGAAACCATTTCCGGGCAAGACGACCGATTCAATGCCTTTGCGAATGCGAGGCATCGGAAGTTCTCGTCGAATTCAAGCGTCAACTTGTTTCTCTACATGTTTGGTTTGTCGTACTGCATGTGGCGTGACTGGATTGACATCCAAGTAAGCAAGCTGGGCTTTTAAAGCCGCTCATGACGCGATGGATATCAGGACGACCATGTTCATGCATCGACATCAAAACGAATTCTAATTGGTGTTGCAGGTAGCTAGTGTCTGTCAGAAAACCCTCTATTTCAGGCGCGAACCGGCGCTGGTCGGGGCAAAACACGGTCGTTGCAAGCCGGATGCCGCGAAGCGGAGGGCGCAAGCGCCATTCCAATGTAACAGAATATGTCGCTTAGGAGGATTGCGGGCGGAATCCGCCCGCACGTTGCCTATGCGGCATATTCTGTCGCAATAAGAACATGCCGGCCCGGCTCTTGCGGCTCCGTTCGCGATGCGACCCGCCAGATTGGCCCGCCAAGGCGCCGGCCCGGGCGTGAAATAGGAGGTTTTCTGGCAGACACTAATTACCGAGGAAAACAGCAAATGAACCCTATGGTCAAATCCCCCCCCCCCCCTCGCTAAACTAGCCGCCCTGCTGCTGCTCGCAGTGACTGTACTGCCAGTGGCCAACGCCAATCCGGCCAACGGAATGATCGACGGCAACTACTCCAAGCAAATGCCGTCCTACTATCTTCACAAGCACCTGCGGCCGGGCGTGTTGAGAGCCTGCGTCCAGATAACCAGCAGCGGAACCGACAGGCTGACAGGAACCGTCAAGACTCAGGACCATGCCGGCACCTGGACGCTCCGGCGCACCGTTCGCTTGAGCCGGATTCGGGGCGTATAGCACCCAACAGGGACAGAGAAAACAACTTCGTTGCGCGTGGCGGACAGGAGCACTGCCTTTTTAACTGGTCGGGCACCCAGCCAACGAACTGGTGCGGCGAACGGCGCTCCATAAAGCCGGCGCACGGCTGGACAGGAAAACTGATACCGGATGCGTCAGAGCTGCGCGTCCAGGCGCGGGACCACATCATGAACATGCCGGGGCGCATCGTCTTGGCATACAATTCCACCTGCCCGTGATGGACTGAACCGCCCAGATAGGCACACGCAGGAGCGACCGGTGGATGGGGGTCCCCTTCCCGTCCTGCATGCAGTGCCTGCCAGAAAACCAGAAATCAAGCCGCAGCACATGGATATCATGTGTTGCGGTCGCGTCTTCAGGAACTGAAGATTTGAGATGCGTGGCGATTTCGGGTTCGGGCGATTCTGTCCGAATCCCGCGACGACATCCCGGCCCTGCTGGCAGAGGCTATCATAAATCCACACTTAACTTCGTGAATAAGCATATCGGGGAGCCAGGCATGTTTGAGTAACCTGATCCATGAATAGAAAATATAAGAGTACCTCGGGGCTTTGCGTGGCGTGATTTTCGAGAGACCTGCAGATTACCCACGCCCGGAATGCCTGTTGAGAGGCGTTGTCGCTGTTGGCGATAACCTCGAAAAGGCAGTCCAATCCGCAGTTTTCGGTCAAGATTCGCTCTCCACTTGGTGGAAGAGATGCTTGGACCGTCTGCAATCACGTCCCCACCATGGCGGTCAGCCGGCTTCTTACCTGCCGAGTCGCGGAAAGCCGGTTATATCCGAAGAAGAATACCGGGATGTCATGTCTGTCCGGGTTCAGATACATGTGAGACCGCCCGCCTCCTCCCTTCGGACTACGTCCTTCGGGAGGAGGCGGGCGCGTGAAAATTTTCAGGTAGCATAGTGCTTCATGCAAATCCAACAGCCGAAAGGCGGGAGAATGCGCCATGCAAATCAAATGTCCGCATCGCAAATTTTATCGCTTTGGTCCGCGCCGTGCTGGTGCGCGAGCACGGCTTCGCGCCCAGCGCGTCCGCCACCGGGCGCATGAAGCCCAAGCGCCGGCGCTGCGGCGACCGCGGGCGAAAGCCCGGCCAGATGGTGCAGATCGACCACCTGAGCGTCTCCATCGAGGCCGGCTTCTCGGTCAAGGAGTTCAAGGCCGCGTGCCTGGTCTCGAAGCTTTGCTACATGCGCGCCTACTCGGCCGGCCGCTACGAGTTCCACCAGTTCTACGACGGCGAGCTCAGCGTCGGCGCCCTGAACGTCGAGCTGGCCAAATTCGAGCGCTTCTACAACGCCTATCGGCCGCATCAGGCGCTCGGACAACGCACGCCCATGCAGGCGCATAATGAAAACTTCAACCAAAGCGCACTTGCCGCCTAAAAAGTCTCACATGTAGTGAACCCGTACAAAAACTTGAGTAATGATCGGATAAGATAGGAGCATGGCTGAACCCACTAATCACGAACTATCGGAACGGATTGCCGTTCTGGAGGAGAAGATGAACACCAAGCAGCAGGAATACAAGACCGACATTGCCCGGCTGGCTGAACAGATGGCCAACTGGAAGAGCGACATGGTGGATCGGGATATTGAGGCCGGAAAGAGAGAAAATCGACAGCTTCTCGCGATTCTCGGCGGGATCGCGGTGGCGACTACGATCCTCGGCGTGCTGATCGCCGGAATACCCGCGACATAAGCTCCTACTACTACCGCCGTCAGCAGGCGGCGCCAACTGGCCTATCCAGTTGTTTCAGAATTCATAGCGCCCCTCATTCGCTGCTTGCCCCGGAGCCGTCCCAAAGCCGGCAACGAATGAGGGGCGCTTGTTTCATGCTTGGTGCGCCAGACTCGGTCACCCGTCCGATTGTGCCAGACTTGTTTCTTTTTCTCCGGTTGTGGGCAGGCTTCGCCCCGCCACTCGGTCTGCACCGCGAGTGACGGGGTGTCGGTCGGCGCAATTTCTCTCCCCAGTTATCCCGTTGGCACCGCCCTTTTCTCTCGATGATCTCCCCCGACAGCGGATCGGGGATCGGCCAGGCGATCGCCATCCGGCTCGCTCTGGCTTTCAGTGGCAACCGCGATGGCCGGCATCGCGCTCGCCAACTTGGATACCGGCGTGGCCGCCGCTACCCAAACCGCACCCCGGACCAGCCCGCCAAGACGGTCTGATCCGGCAAGAGGAATATCCTGTTGCAGGATCAGTCATCGTCCCGAATGGCGATCCCCAGGAAGCGAACCGGATCGTACGCTACCACAATGAGGTAGTTCTGCCGGTCTGACCGAACGCTGTCGTCTGGAATGGAGACGGTAAACAAGATCCGATTCGTTACCATGAGTGTGCCGCCAACATCATGCTCAATGCCAAAGTTCGGATTGCAGATCATCCTGCCGCTGCGCGCCCATTCACCCCGGATATTGATGCCGATATTGCCGCGCACACCGCTCTCGCAGTGGACCCCGCCCGGAGGGCATGCGGTCGTGTTCCACACGTCTAGGCAGATAGTCTGAGGCTTGCGCGCCGGGCAGTCGTTGGGCACTGAGAATTCAATGATTGCATTGTTGTTGCCTAAGTCACCCTCTATGAGTTCGCCGTTCGGGGAGGTCTTTTGGAGCTTGCCATCGCTAATGTCGCATCGGGCCAGCACTGCATTTGGCAACACGGCAGTGAGGGTTGTTAATCTAGCGAGGAGGTGGGGGGAGTGAATCTGGTTGAAATCTTCACTTTTGTTTACTCCGAAGTTGAATCGAATACACCTATTGTACCGGTTCCGGCTTCTGCGAAACGGGTTTGTTTTGCACACCGGGCCACTGCCTTGATCTGCAATATCGAATGCCACACTGCTAATCAATCAAGTTTGAAACTGATAACTGCTATTGTTTTAAACGGTAGTATCTCAGTTTGAAAATCATTCTTTTCCCTTAAAACCGCGTTAGGGTGGCTGCAAAAGGGGATAAAGCCTTAATGGGGTTTTTGGGCCAAACAAAATTTCACCCGCTGGGCGAACCCGATCGGAGCAAGGCTTTATGGACATCCAATCCTGCAAGATTTCCGCCGCGAAAGGCAAATCGGCTTCGCGAAGCGGCTTGGCGGCGCTCGCCGAGCCGGTGCGTAAGCTGGGGCTCGACGCGCGTTTCGAGCGGCCGGTGCCGGAGCCGGGCAGCAACCGCGGCTTGCGCCCGGGCGCCTACCTGGCGACGTTCATGCTGATGATGCACGAGGGCTCGCGGCATCTGAGCGGAGTGGCGCAGCTGCGCGAGGAGCGGCCGCTGCTGGAGCTGCTCGGCATCCGCCGGCTGCCGGGCGACGATGCCTTGGGCCGGTGGCTGCGGCGACAGGGCGCGGCGCATCGAGACCTTTCGCCGGCGGCCCTGCTGCAGAGCGGGCAAGATCGTGCGCCATGCCCGAGGCCGGGTCCTGAAGCTGTGCGGCGCGCCGCCTGAGTGAGGCGGTCGGCATGATCCGGGCGATGGCCCTGGCGCCGTAGCCCGCCCGCTCAGAAAAATTGCCCCGGTCGCGAAAAAAAGTCATTGCGTCCCGATGCGTTGCGGATTATCAGTGACCCTTCGCCCTGTTTCGGTCTCGCCGCCTCTTCCGCCTCCGGCACGGGCGCAAACTCGCCCGGCACCGCCGCGGCGAGTGCAAAAATATCTCCGCACCGCGTATTTCGGCGGAAAATCCGCCAAAAAAAATCTCTAACGCGGATTTTGGGGTTGTCGATGAGGTTTCGGCGCATCCAAGAATGCGCCTGCCAGAATATGCCCGCAGGCGCCGCTAGCCTCCGGAAGACGGGCGGCGGCGGTCCGCAGCGACCGGGACGGTCCGGATGCCGCCGCGCCCGTGTCAGGCTGCCATTGCCGCTACCGGCATCCCCACATGTTGTGCCAATCGGTGTTGCCCTGGGTCGAGCTCCACAGGGGCAGGGTGGTCTTGCGCCGCACCAGCAGTTGCGGACATCCTGAAGGGTCAGGGGGCTGATCGAGAAGCGCCCGCTGCTCCGGCCTCAGTGCCAGGGGCCACATTCATGGTGTAGGTGCCGCCCGTCATGAAGCAGCGCCGGGCAAACACCTGATCCGGAATACTCGGGACCGGGTTATTCTCTGCATCTCGTGCCTGAACAGCAGTTTCCACATAATAAAAGGTCTTCGCAGACAAGCCAGTTGCGGTTATGCTTCGGATGCCGATCTGCCCACCGCTACTAAGGCCATTATTCAATTCTGCCGTTTGCCAGGTCCCTGTATCGGCTTTGAAAACCTTTGCAGAAACTAAAACTCTCCGGCAAGGCCTTTAGGTTCACGCAAGCGTCCGTTCCAATCGAATAATGTCGCCATCCTTGTCCAGCACGTCGAGCCCGGGCCGCTTGGCCTGGCGGAACAGCTGGCGGACCTCGGACTGCCGCCGCTTCAGCTCGGCCTGCCGTGCCGGCTCTTCGCTGCATGGCTTGCCTGGCGCCGCCATCGCGCAGACGATGCGCGCGAGCTGGCGTGCGCTGGCCTTGATCGCTCGCGGCGGGTCGGCTATCGCGCAGCGGCCGCGATGCCGGTCGCCGAGCGGACTTTGGTCGCGCCGGTAGGCGCTTAGATTTGTTCATTCGGATTGAGTTATCCACAGGGTAGGGGTACCCAACTACAGGTATTTAGTGTCTGCCAGAAAACTCCATTTTTGCATTAAAGCCATTGTTTTGATTGATAGTTTGATGAGATATTGATTTCCAAGATTTCTGAGAATGGGCCTTGCGGCCGCAAGATGCGGGCGAAATCGATTCGAATGGGCGGGCACGGCCGAATCTTCGAATTGCGAATTTCATGCAAAGATCAATAGAAACAATATTCCTCATGCAAAAATAGAGTTTTCTGGCAAACACTAGCTATGTCGGGTTGCACAAAAAGTTGACCAATAGGCAATATGGGCCGATGCTGCCTCAAACCATGTAAAATCAGTGTTTCCGGTCTAACGGTTTGCGTGATGGAGGCATCTATGCTGGCAACTCAACGAAATACACGAATCAGTTCAGAAGCGATATCCGAACTCGTTACGTTGTTTCCAAACCAGATCTCAACTTCAACGAGTATTCGTCATCGTTTTGGCAAGGATGAGTCGTTCCACGAATCGTTTCCGCCAGATGCGGTGTTTACACCAAAGTCTAAGGATGAAGTTGTTCAAGCCGTCAAGATATGCGCCAATCACGGTACCCCGATAATTCCCTATGGCACCGGCACTAGCCTAGAAGGCAGTGTCGCCGCGCTGGAAGGGGGCATCTCATTCAATATGTGCGACATGAACCAAGTGCTGCAAGTGAATCACGACGATCTCGATATTGTCGTGCAGCCTGGCATCACGCGCAAGCAACTCAATCAGCATATCAATGATTCGGGTTTGTTCTTTCCAATCGATCCGGGCGCGGACGCATCGCTGGGCGGCATGGCATCGACACGCGCTTCCGGAACGAATGCCGTCAGATACGGCACAATGCGCGAGAATGTGCTAGCACTGTCTGTCGTTTTAGCGGATGGCCGAACCATAAAAACATCTCGGCGCGCGAGAAAATCAGCGGCTGGCTATGATTTGACGCGACTGTTCATCGGCTCTGAGGGCACACTCGGCATTATCACTGAGTTGACCTTGAGAGTCTACGGAATCCCCGAAAAGATATCGTCGGCGATTGTAACGTTCTCAGACTTGGATTGCGCGGTTCGATCAGTTATCGAGACGATTCAGATTGGCATTCCGATTGCTCGCATTGAGATTCAAGACGACAAGATGATGCAATGCATCAACCGATACTCAAAGACAAGCTATCCCGAGCAAAATACACTGTTTCTTGAATTTCATGGTACTGATGCCTCAGTTGCGGAGCAGGTCGAGACCGTCAGGATGATCTGCGAATCGCATGGTGGCGGCCGTTTTCAATGGGCTCAGCAAGCAGAAGATCGCAACAAGCTATGGCAAGCGCGCCACGATGCCGCTTATGCGGCAAAAAACATGCGGCCGAATTCCGAGATATTTGCTACCGATGTTTGCGTGCCGATTTCAAGACTGGCAGAGTGCATCACTGAAACGAAAAACGACATTGAGCGGTCGAATTTGCTGGCGCCTATTGTGGGGCATGTCGGCGACGGCAACTTTCATCTGGTTCTGCTTGTGGATCTATCGGACTCCGAAGAGGTGAAGCGGGCGCATGCGCTTCATGAGCGGATGGTTATGCGCGCACTGGAATTGGATGGCACGTGCACCGGCGAGCATGGAATCGGCTATGGAAAGATGGATTTTCTGATTGCCGAGCATGGGGAGGCCGTCGGAGTTATGCGCCAGATCAAAATGGCGCTTGATCCTGCCAATATCATGAATCCCGGGAAGATCTTTCGCATTTAGCCCTTTTTCTCGAAACGAAAAAAGCAATGTCGGCGCAAGCTCCGAAGGTGCCTTCTCGCCCGAATTCCGACTTGCCGGATTAGGCAAAAGCACTATGCCTTGTTGCGGCTTTCGAGCTTTGGGTCGGGGCGCCTTTCAGGAGAGTGCCGGGCAATGAATCAGTCGGCCGACTTCGAAAAGACAGGCACAGGCTACGGCAGCATTGAGGCGATGATGCTGAACCCGCCGATCACGGCACCAACCATGATCGGTAGCGAGAGTCCCACCACCCATTTCAGCCAGACCAGGTCAGACTTCACCTGCGCCAGGTCTTCCTTGGTCGCCAGATGCTTCAGATCGTCCTTGGTCGCCAGATCGCCCTGAACATCCTTGACTACCAGGGCGATTGCGTCGGCCTGGCTTGGCTCAAAGCCGACTTTCTGCAAATCCTTCGATGCGGTCAAGGTGTCAAATGCAACGCTGCCCATTGCTATCGCCGTGTGAAAGGTTCTGTGTTGTAAGCATTAAGGTTTCACCTGAGAATGTGTTCCGATTATACATGCCGAACCGGATTCGAGCACGATCATGCACGGGTGTTCAATACATATGAGACTGTCGGGCGGCAAGCGCGCTTTAGTCGAAGTTCTGACTATACGCCTGCATGGGTGTCGCTTGTCCGAGCGCCTGATGCGGCCGGCAGGCGTTTTAGAAACGCTCGAACCGGGCCAGCTCGGCGTTCAGCGCACCCATGCTCAGCTCGCCGGCGCAGAACTGGTGAAGCTCGGCCACGGCTCGCTGCCGCCGTCGACCTGGACCGGTCCGATGTCGAACGGCGCCTAGCGGACCGGGCGGTCGAGCAGCTTCGAGGCGCAGGCGGCGGTGGTGTGCGAATAGGCGCGCATGCAGCAAAGCTTCGAGGCCGGGCAGACGGCCTCGGACTCCTTGACCGCGAAGCCGGTGTCGATGGAGACGCTCAGATGGTCGATCTGCATCATCTGGCCGGGCTTTCGACCGCGGTTGCCGCAGCTCAAGCTCGGCGGCCTGTGGCGAAAGCTCGTTGCGGATCGCGTCGAAACGATAAAATTTCCGGTGCGGATCTTCGGTTTGCATGGCGCATTCTCCTGCCTTTCGGCTGCTGGATTATGGTCAAGTGACATGCTGACTGAAAATGTTTTCACGCACCCGCCTCTTCCCTTCGGACTGCGTCCTTCGGGAAAGAGCGGGCAGTCCCGCATTTATCTGAACCCGAACTATATACTGCGCGGTTTTTTGCGTACCTGACGGACTTATCAGAGTCGACCGGCGGCGAGTTCTTGCAGTGTAGCTGTTGGCGCACATTGGCAGTAGAGCCGGGTTCACCCTGCACGGCGAGCCTAAGCCGCAAAACTGCTGCTCCGGAGCGAGTAGCGGAAGCATTGGGCAAAGTAGCCGCCTGCCCGCCTTTGCGCAAAGAGCGACTCGACTGAAATCAACCCTGCCCGCAGGCGGCCGTGCTATAGACTGGATGCACTCGCGATGAGCTTGATGGCTTGACGGATCTGCTTGCGCATGGAAAAACCAAGTATATTAAGTCATGTGTCAGGAGATTTTTAGGTATAGGTAGCCCGAAAGTTTTGAGAAATCACAACCAAACTTTCACGGAATCAGACAGGATTCCGATTCAAGGTTTATGCTCATTTTGACCAGAGACTTAAAGGGTTTTAATTAGCCAATAAGGCTGGCTTATGATTCGAGCTAATTGGGGAAAGCGATTGACAAATGCATGTCCAAATTAATAATATCAGCTTAAAGTGTTTTCAAGAAAAATAAGCGATTATATTGATAATAAAAACTATAATTTAAACACTAATGTCGCATTCAATGACCGCGCATCGAAACTCCTACGGTCAAATGTTGACCGGCATGAAGATGCTGTAAAAACCGCCATAATTCAAAATTCAACTAGAGGTGTAAATGTGGAAACCAAAGCAGCAGTTGCCTACGAAGCAGGCAAATCACTCGAAATCGAAACAGTCAAGCTTGACGGTCCGAAGGTTGGAGAAGTTCTAGTCGAAATCAAGGCAACGGGCATTTGCCACACCGATGAATTCACCCGCTCGGGGGCCGACCCGGAAGGCTTGTTTCCGGCGATTCTTGGACATGAAGGCGCTGGGATTGTGGTTGAAGTCGGCGAAGGTGTTACCAGCGTTCGCGAAGGTGATCACGTGATTCCGCTTTATACCCCTGAATGCAGACAATGCAATTTCTGCACCAGCGGCAAAACCAATCTATGCCAGGCAATTCGCGCAACCCAAGGCCAGGGGCTCATGCCGGACGGAACCAGCCGTTTTTCGCTTGGCGACACTCTCCTGTATCACTATATGGGCACTTCAACGTTCTCGAACTTTACCGTATTGCCTGAAATAGCCGTGGCAAAAATTCGAGAAGATGCTCCATTTGATAAAGTGTGCTACATCGGTTGCGGGGTAACCACCGGAATCGGCGCAGTGCTGAACACGGCGAAAGTGAAGCCTGGCGATAATGTTGTGGTATTCGGCTTAGGCGGCATCGGTCTCAATGTCGTGCAAGGTGCACGCATGGTGGGTGCGAATATGATTGTCGGAGTCGATATCAACTCCGAACGTAGGGCCTTGGGCGAGAAGTTTGGCATGACCCACTTTGTCAATCCCAATGAAGTCGAAGACGACTTGGTGGATTATCTCGTCTCGCTTACAAAAGGTGGCGCAGACTTTAGCTTCGAGTGCGTCGGCAATGTCGATTTGATGAGAGCAGCGCTTGAATGCTGCCACAAGGGGTGGGGCGAGAGCATCATCATAGGCGTGGCTGGCGCAGGGCAGGAGATCAAAACTCGACCGTTTCAGCTGGTCACGGGACGCGTCTGGCGCGGTACCGCTTTCGGCGGAGCGAAAGGCAGAACCGATGTGCCCAAAATTGTCGACTGGTATATGGATGGCAAAATCAATATCGATGATATGATCACGCATAAAATGCCGCTTAGCGACATCAACAGGGCATTCGACCTGATGCATGAAGGCAAATCGATTCGAAGCGTAGTTGAATACGCGTGACCATGTCAATTGAAGTTGTCGAAGAGCATCGCTGTTTTGGCGGCAATCAGCTGATTTGCCGACATACGTCCAATGCGACCGGCACTTCGATGCGGTTTGCCATCTTTTTGCCCACGAGCAAGCCGACACAAAAGAACGCCGTATTGTGGTTTCTGCCAGGACTGACGTGCACCGAGGAGAACTTCATCGTCAAATCGGGCGCTCAGCGATATGCTTATCAGCACGAGATGATTCTAATAGCAACGGATACTAGTCCCAGAGGGGCGGATATCGAAGGCGAGGATGAAAGCTATGATTTCGGTTCCGGTGCAGGGTTCTATGTGGATGCTACAGCACCGCCATGGGACCGCAACTATCGAATGTACAGCTACATTGCATCTGAACTCCAAAGTCTCGTTGTCGCTGAATTTCCGGTGGACAGGGATCGTCAAGCAATAACCGGGCACTCGATGGGCGGACATGGAGCGCTAACGATAGGACTTAAAAATCCGCATCTGTTTCGCTCCATCTCGGCGTTTTCACCGATCTGCTCTCCGATGAATTGTCCTTGGGGTCAAAAGGCACTGTCAGGCTATCTAGCAGATGACGTTTCCAGCTGGAAACAATACGATGCTGTGGAATTGGTGAAAAGCGGATGTCGAAGCGGCGAGATTCTGGTCGACCAGGGCGATTCAGATTCGTTTTTGGCTGATCAGTTGAAGCCGGAGCTTCTTACTGATGTGTGCCGCGATGCAGGGCAGCAACTGACCTTTCGAATGCAACCTGGATACGATCATAGCTACTTTTTTGTCGCCAGTTTCATCGAAGATCACATCAAGTTTCATCATGAAAAGCTGCAATTGAATCAATGATGAATATCTTTGCGCCTCCGTTGCTGACATGCGCTAATGCTTTCTTCGCCATGTTCATGTTAGGCACAGTGCGAAGCAAAACTTTAATCTAGGGTATGGGCAGGCATTTCGCACAGCTTGCCATGAAGTTGGCATATTCGGTCAGTGCCGTACTTTGTCGGTGGCAAGCTGTTTGTATTGCCTTACTACTCTTCTTTGTCAGGCTTCGTGTCGCTTATCGGAGCTATTTCAGATTCGTAGTAGGATTCCGAATCTTCACCGATGTTTTCTTTTAGCAATCCTTTTTCTACAAACAGTCCAAGCGTGTTGTAAACGGTTGCTCGAGAAACAGGGGGCCAAGGGCCATTCACATTGCGGTATATTTCTTCCGCTGACATGTGTTTTTCGTTTACCAAAATTACCCGCGCAATGCGTAGGCGTTGCGGTGTAGGCATGACACCGTGCTCGCGCAAGTGTGCTTCAAGGTCGGTATTTGTAATCATAATCGGACCGCATCAGAGTTTATTGTATTATAGCGGTTTTGATTTGATTCCGCCCAAACTTCGTGAGTGCTCCCCAAGCCAGCAAACGGACAAAACGAATCTGCGCGAAGTATGTTGAGCAAAATTCCGTGAAATGGAAAGTTCAGCTTCAACAATGCCTTATGGATATAGAAAGCATTGAATGTCAAAGTCGCATATCGAGCTTAAGTGCTTAATTGGATTGTCATTTTAGTTGGAGACTCACAACTTGCTAAGCGAAATCGAGAACGATTATCGAATGCCAAGTTGTGAAAACATTGCTGGTGTTCTCGTAGCTCTGAAATCGCAAGGATTGATCCTGTCGATCGGTGAGGAAACACTTCCGCTTCAATCTTCTGTAGTGCGAAACATGGACATGTTTTCGCGCCTGGTTGTCAATTTGCCGCCAGAGCTGCCTCGTCAGGACCGAGAAACGGAGCTCGAAGCGGATCTTCGTGTTGCAGTTCACCGTCAAGATTCAAATTCATTTCTCAGCGATATTCAACAGCATGCGGTCAATATTGCGATTATTGCAGCAAGCGAGATCAGCGAGGAGTTGCTACTGCAAATATTGAACATGCTGCGTGACTCAGGTTGTTTGCTGATCATTGATGAGTCAAGTCGCGTCTCTGAGTGCTTGAAGGTGCTTGACTCTCATGGTGTTCGTACTAAAATCGGATCAATGACTATTTTTGCCAAGTCAGACAGGCAGAAAACCCGTACTCGAAAGGGTGGACGGCGGGCTAGGGCCGAATCTTTGCAAAGCTGATCTAACGGATGAGAGGCCATTCGCGCCTGTATTGCAATCAACCAGTTTCGTGCTCATTTTTTCAGAAGAGGATGGTGACAATCTTTTTTGCACCGCTATTTAATATAAATCTTCATCGATATGAGACTATTGATCTGCTGACTTTTTCGGGCCAATCCCACTTGAAGAATCCGAAGTCTGCTTGAATCGATATTTTCCCTATGCTCATTGGGCAGCGTGATGCGGAAAATTTTGAATGTCTCAAGCGATGTGGAGTTCAAGGGCGTTCTGTTGAATCTATGTCGAAATAGCAAAGACAGCATAGGATTACGAAACTGAATTTAGCTTGGCTGAGTTGCGGGTCGGCATCGATCATGATGGGAGACGCTTGGCACAGATGGCGTTATGCAGTGCCAAAATGTTTCAAAATCTAAAGTCAGCGCATCAACTTGATTTTTCGCAAGATGCTCCACTCAAAGCGACTGCTTTGCAGATTCACCAGTTATTTCTCAACTCCCTCAATTTTAGGAATACCGTTTTGCGGTCCGGGTTGTCCGGCAATTCCGGAAACTCTTTGCGTAGTTGATTGATCACACTGCGGCTACTGAGCCGAAAAAACGTATTGACCTTACGCTCCTGGGCCAAAGTGGTGACCAATGCCTCGTCAGGGTCTTGCCCGTTGACGCTGTTCAATAAATCGGCAGCGGCAGTGTTGTCAGGCTCCCGGTCCAGCGTGAACTTAAGGTTATGGATGATGTAGTCATGGCCGGGGAATACGCGCGTGGCATCAGCAAGTTTGTCGATCTGGTTCACGAAGGTTTCGTACAGCTCGTTGGGATGCCCGCCGTTATGGCAATTCCCGGCACCTGCATTGAATAGGGTATCGCCGCAAAAAAGTGCTGGCGAGTCCGAGTGCGCTAGCAAGCAGACATGGCTCATGGTATGCCCGGGCGTATCGAGAACTTGCAGAACGACCGTGCCGAATCGAATTTCGTCGCCGGCCCCCACGCCACGGTCGATCCCGCGAATTTTGTCTTTCGCATTTTTGTGCGCGATCAGCTTTGCCCCAGTGGCCTTGATCACAGGTTCGTTGCCGCCCGTATGGTCGCCGTGTTCATGGGTATTCAGCACTGTGGTGATGTCCCAGCCGAGTCGATTTGCCTTTTCGAGGCATTTGCGATGATCAAGCGGATCAATTGCCATGGCTTCACCGGTTTCGGGACAACCAATCAGATAGTTAAAGTTTCTGTAGCTGTTTCCAGTCCAAATTTGTTCAACAATCAAGGGAATGCCTCCGCTACTAGTTTTGGTTGTTTTTTGTGTTGCTTGCGCGTAAACGTTGTTGGCGAGATCTTTTGCGCCAGACTATTTGCGAGATTCCCTCGCCGGATTGATGTGCGTAACCTCACTCAAATCCGCACCTGTCAGACGGTATGCTTGTCCGAATCCTTTCACGTAGGTGGCGCAGCGTGCGTGGAGCAAATACAGATTGAAATCCGCAAGTTGCACTAATGTGTCCACGATTGCGCCGAACTTGCGCCTATACGGCTCGAGCCACTGGTTCCAGTCTTCGCCATTTCGCTCAATCCTTCTTGCGTCGCAATCAAGAATAACCCGTTCGCGAGCGAAGATATTCTGGCAAGCGCTCTCATCCTCAATGATCATGGCTGAAACTTTAGGATTTTCAACGATGTTGCTGGTGTGCCCCGCAAGCGTACTGAGAAATACGCATAGCTCAGAACCGTCGCGATAAACAAAGGGCGCATAGCTTGCAAGGGGCATGCCCTCGCTTGATGAGCTTGCTAGCTCAAGCGAGCGGCGGCTATTCAATAGAATGCCGACTTCTTGGCGAACGGTTTGGTCGCTCATTGATCAACAAAGTCTTGTAGTGACTGAAATCCATTTTGAAGATCTGCGATCAAATCTTTCGGATCCTCCAGTCCGACATGAATCCGCATAGGGAAGCCATCATGTTCCCACTTGGAGGCTGTTCGATTTTTGTTCGGATCAGTTGGGATGAGCAGACTTTCAAATCCGCCCCAGCTGTAGCCCTTTCCGAATAAAGTGAGCGAGTCTGCAAATATCTTTGCGGCAGCTTCGGTCGGTGCATCGAGTGTAAATGCGAAAAGCCCGCAAGCTCCGCGAAAATCGCGGCTCCAAATCCTGTAGCCTGGATCATGAGGCAAGCCAGGATGATAGACTTGCGCTACCTGACGCTGATTAGCCAGCCATCTGGCAACTTGAAGTCCGGATTCTTGATGTTGTCGCAAGCGAGCAGGCAATGTTCTGAGCCCGCGCAAACCAAGAAATATAACTTCCGGACCGGCACATTCGCCCATGCCGTAGACGCTGTCTCGAATAAGCGGATAGCTTTTTTCGTTCGCGCATATGATTCCAAGCATCGCGTCGGCGTGACCGGTAATGTATTTAGTGGCAGCATGCACCGAGATATCTACGCCTAGTTCGAAAGGCTTTAGATTGATTGGCGTACCCCATGTGTTGTCTAATATCGTAATGAGGCCGTGCTTTCTAGCTACTTCAGCTATTGCCGGTATGTCTTGAATTTCAAAAGAATTGGATCCGGGCGATTCAAGATATATTACTTTCGTATTCGGCAGAA
Source organism: Arenicellales bacterium (assembly GCA_965214875.1). Lineage (GTDB taxonomy): Bacteria > Pseudomonadota > Gammaproteobacteria > Arenicellales > JAJDZL01 > CBDAUN01. The sequence goes on from OZ243980.1 coordinate 1,763,313, forward strand.
TCAAACTCTCAATGTTTTCGAAAAATAGAGGATCGTAGTAGGTGGTATCGACACCAAACTTAGCTAGAACCGTATCGCAAAATTTTCTTGTGGGCGTGTAGACAGCATCGACCACTAGAACATGATCCCCTGCTTTCACGAATGCGAGCAGGGCGTTGGTGATGGCGGATAAGCCAGAAGATACCGCAATTGCATCATGAGCCCCTTCGAGTTGCGCCACGGCGTGTTCCAGCGCGTGGCTGGCGGGCGTACCTCTTCTACCGTAGGTAATTTGTCCGCGTTTTTGCTTTTCAGACGCAACTCGCTGAAGATGCTCTACGGAGTCGTAGAGCACTGTGGAGCCGTGATAGACTGGCAGATTGACAAAACCGGAACTGACTTTGACATCGCGTCCAAGATGCACAGCTTTGGTGGAGTCGCTTAGTTCAATTGGCTTCATGGGTCTAAAGTAGTCAGTTCGTGATTGCAGATGCTTTAGTGCCGACGCTTCTATTCGGCGTGCGCATTTCGAAAGTCTCCATATTGTACCAATTCAATTCATGCCCAAGTTGCAGTACGAAATCAGATTTTGGTAGTGGCTCAGTTTAAAAAAACATCTGGTTTCCTTTTGTAGGTTTTAGGCCGGACGTGGTGCTATCAGGCATCACAAAAGGAAACCTAATTACCACGAATCATAAGTTTGTTTTTCAGCATGGCTGCTTCGATTCAAATATTTGACAAATAATCATAAATCCCGCGCAATGAAATTTTGTTCCGATCCAGAAACGCCTCGGCTTGATCGATTTTCCGGCGTTCTGCCGCCTCGCGGCTGACCGGCACCACCTTAAGAAGGAGGTCCGTGCTGGAAAAGCCTCTGAAACATGACTTATGTTGAGTGGTAATCAGGAAAGGAAATGCCCCGCAACCTGCCAGGGTTCGAAGAGTGATCGTTGAACAAAAGCATGACCCAACCAACGATATTCAGAGTATGCCAGAAAATTTCCGAATGCAACACCACAGGCAGGTTTCGATCTTCGAGCGCAAGCTGCATCTGAAAATGTCGATTCAGCATCGAGGCTGCTGGAGGAAAATGTCGAGAGAGGCTCTACCATATATTCGGACGAAGCGTGGGCGCATGATGCGGCAGGAGGCAAGGTTCCGAAGCTTTTCCCTGTCGCTTTCTCCATCTGCGACATCTCTGTCGCTCTATCCCAGAAGGAATCAAGAAGCCACAAATGCGAATGAGCATGCTTCTGTACAATTTGCCCTGGAGCATTGTCTTCTAGGCACTCCGTGGGCTTCCTCGCCACTTCCAGACGGCCTCGGGCAATCCGGGAGCGGCCGGATTCATGGCGGGCCGGATTTCTGTATAGATTATACCCGTTTCAAGCTATAGAATGTGGCGAACCAGTACAGCAACTAAGGCAAACCAGTATAATCAAATCATGGACGAAAGGTTTGATTCCGACAAGGATACCATCAACATGCAAAAGCATGGGCTGTCCTTGGCTTTCGGAAAGAGAATCTTCGGGGATGCCGAACACCTAATTGTTTCGACAATTCGCAAAGAGGACGGGGAGGAGCGTTACAAGGTCATCGGCATCGTGGGAGAAAAGCTGTACACGGGCGTATTTACCCTGCGGGCAGGTGCGCCGAGGTTCATATCTGTAAGGAGGAGCAATGGCAATGAAGAAAGAACGTATCGCGCTCATGGCTGATCCGGGCGATCCGGAGGACTTCGATGCAACGCATGAAGATCTGGACCGGGCATGGAAATCCCGCCTGATCCGCAAGACGAGAGCGGGTCTGGAGCTGTCCCAGAAGGAGTTCGCCCGGCGCTTTCGCGTGCCACTTGGCACGTTAAGGGACTGGGAGCAGTCACGGTCGATGCCGCCAGAATTTGCCGTTGCCTACGTCAAGGTCATTGCCCGATACCCGGAACTTGTGGCGGAGGAGGCCGCTTGAGCTGCAGTCAGGGTAGCGAAGGCCGGTTTGCAAGCCTGCTCGTTTTGCAGGATGAAGCCTGCATTAATCCTCCGGCATGCGCTCCTGGTGAAAAACGCGTGAGCTGGCTGAAAAAAACATGATCAATCTGGTTTACAATACTGCAATCCACAACCAGCTATCTGGAGATCAGAAATGAACAAGTTAATGCCCCCCCCCCCTCCCCCCTCTCGCTAGACTAGCCACCCTGTTGCTGGCAGTGCTTGCGGCGCCGGTGCAAGCGCAGCTCGTCATCCCCTCGACCACCGGCCAGATTTCCTGCACAGAAGGCGGCCTGAGCGAGTTGAGGGCGAATATGGTGAACATACCCTCCACCGTAGAAAACAGTATTGCAGTGACTACAGCGTCAATTTCAGCTGTCACTTTCAGTGCTTTTATAGGAATTGCAGTTCCGGATGAAGGCCTTACGCTTTCTTTAAGAGTGATGAAAAACGAGTCCGGCGACTCGGCTGCAGCTGAAACCCAGTCGCTTGGAACGCTCACGCGCGACAATCCCATAATGCCTCAGACCACTACCTTCTCCAACCTGGATAAAAGTGCCCGTTATGTTGTCGAATTAATCGCAGGGAGCCAGACGGCATCCCGCCGCTGCTTCAAGACGCGCGGCGAGTTCACGAACGCGGAGCAGAACTTGCAACCTGACGGCAGCGCCGACTTGACCAAGTTCAGCCGCACCGGGTGCTTTGCGGTGGCCCGCACCCGGCAGGACATTGCGGACTGCATGTGCAACGGCAGGCGCAACGGAACCCTGATCCTCGCCGGCCAGACTACGGGGAGCCAGGAGGCCAGGCGGCATTGGAGGTGCCCGAACCTCGACAGCTGATCCATCTGGTCCATCCGGCTATCGGGAGCGCGGGCTGCGCGACGGCGTCAAGCTGGCACCGGATATCGGTGGAATGCCGCTGAACATCCCGGACACAGGGCGGCCTCACGGCCGCCTTTTTCTGCCATGCGTCTTTGCGATTTTCAAACTGAGCCACTACCAACCAATGGCGCGATTCATCCGGCGCATATAGAAAGACTGGATGTAGGCATTCAAACAAGTCGATAACGGTAGCGTCTATACTATTGCCGCAAGTCGCCAATGTGTTCAAGAATTGAAGCGAAACGGTTTTCAATGCGTCCAATTGCGGATTCTTGCGCCGTTCAAAGCCAATAGCCAATTTTTAGGCATAAGCATTTACGAAAAGACAAAAACTCCGAGTCTTCCAATATGCGCACTTTATCGAACTTCCGGCCAGTTGCTCGCATCAAGTTCTGGGTCGCAAAGTTGCTCAAGTTTCGCGGCAAGGAGATGAAATATTCGCAATCCGAGATCAAGGCCATGGAAGAACAGCAAAGATTCATGGAAGGAGTGGACCGAACCCATGATGGCTGACTTTTTCGCATCAGCGCAGATTAGAATCCGATGTCAGAGCAGATCAGCTTTCAAAAGCGATTGATTAGATTCATCTTGCCAATCGCTATTATTGGCATGAGCGTGTTCGGTGTTTTTCTGCTTGATGTTGAGGAGAAAAAAGTCACCGAAACAGAAATTCCCGAACGCGTTTGGCCGGTCGAAGTGCAAGTTGTCGACAAAGGCACTGTCACGCCATCTGTCCAGTTGAATGGGCAAGTGGTCTCTTCAAGAACTTCTCAATTCAGTTCCATTCTTTCTGCGAGAGTGCTCAAAGTCAATGTGCGCCCCGGCTATTTCGTCGAAAAAGGCGATGTTCTGGTCGAGTTCGATACGAGAAACATTCAGACGCGCCTAGATCTGCTCGAAGCTGAAACGCAGCGAATCAATGCGCAAATCGACTTCGAGCATGAACGGCATGTAACAAATCAGCAGTTGCTGACTCACGAATTGAAGCTGCTTGAAATCGCGCAAGAGACCATGGACCGCGTTGGTAACCTGACCAACCGAAATCTTGATACACAATCCCGCTTTGAAGCGGCACAGAAAACGGTTGAGCAATTCCAAACTTCGGTAGTCTCGCGACGTTCCGCCATTGAAAGTTACCAAGCCTCTCGTCAGAATCTTGAAGCGCAGTTGCGGCGCGGTGAGGCGGCGCGCGAAAACGCTAAGCGCGATTTCGAAAAATCTCGAATCACTGCTCCATATGCCGGGCGCGTTTCGAAAGTGCATGTCGCATTCGGAAATCAAGTCAGCAATGGAAGTCCCATTTTGGAGATTTTCGACCATAAGGCGGTAGAGGTGCGGGCTTTGGTTCCGGTTCAGTATCTGGAGCGCCTGCGCACTTCAAGCTCGCAGAACATCCGCCTGTCTGCACTTTCCAAACTTGATGGAGCGAAGATTCCTCTTGAATTCGACCGACTTTCTGCCACGATTGACAGTTCGCGAGGAGGTGTCGACGCTTTTCTGAGCATGGCTGACCCCGAAGCCTATCCAGAACTTGGACGCGAATTGACCTTTACGCTGTCTTTGCTTCCGGTTGACGATGCGCTCACAATACCTTTTCAAGCCGTATACGGATCTGACCAGGTCTTCAAGGTTGAAGATGGCACTTTGAAATCGATCTTGATTGAGCGATTCGGGCAAATCACTATTGATGGCAAGCAGCTCATCGTGGCGCGAAGCGCAGAACTTGCCAGAGGAGATCTGCTAATGGTTACGCCATTGACAAGCGCAACGGAAGGTTTAAGGGTAGAGCCGATTCCGGTCGGATAGTCCAGAGCCGCATCAACTCCAAGACCGAAGAAAACGCCCCGCTCGTGCTGAACGGTCCGCGTAGGGTCGGGAATAGGGTTGTTGCGAAGGGCAAAAAACCGATCTGACGTGGAAGTTGGCTGGGGAACTAGGATTCGAACCTAGACTGGCGGAGTCAGAGTCCGCTGTCCTACCGTTAGACGATTCCCCAGCATTAACCCCTTTGCGGTCAGCCTGCAATCGCCAAAGTTGTGAAACGCCTTTAACGCTTCGAGTATTGCGGTCGTTTGCGCGCCTTGTGAAGCCCGACTTTCTTGCGCTCAACTTCTCTTGCATCGCGGGTCAGAAATCCGCCTTGGCGCAGCGCCGAACGGTTGGCCTCGTCATACTTAAGCAATGCGCGGGCAATTCCCAGTTGGATTGCGCCTGCCTGTCCGCTTGGGCCGCCACCTCTTACAGTAACTATCACATCGATTGATTGGAGCATGCCAAGCGACTCTAACGGTTGGCGCACAACCATCCTCGCGGTTTCGCGACCGAAATACTGCTCGATCGAACGACCGTTAGCGATGATGTTTCCATTGCCTCGTTGCAGGCGTACGCGTGCTGTTGACGACTTTCGGCGTCCAGTTCCACAATAGATTTCTTGCGCTTCAGCCATTGCTGACTCCTCAGATGTTCAGTTCTCGAAGTTTTTGAGCTTGATGTGGCTGTTCAGTGCCGGCATACACTTTAAGCTTTGACATCATTGCCCGTCCGAGAGGCCCTTTGGGCATCATTCCCCGGACCGCGGTTTCAATAATTCGCGTGGGATGTTTTTCTCGCATATCTGCAACACCGACTGTCTTAAGTCCGCCCGGTCGCCCAGAGTGGCGGTGGTAAACTTTGGCATTTTCCTTGTTGCCGGTGAGAACGATTTTTTCTGCGTTAATCACCACGATATAGTCGCCCGTATCAACATGCGGTGTGTAGATCGGCTTATGCTTGCCGCGCAGTCGGATAGCGATTTGCGATGCAAGTCGCCCCAGCACCTTGTCGGTCGCGTCAACGAGATACCATTCACGCAGGACTTCATTGGACTTGGCAGAGATAGTTTTCATTTCACTTCGTTCAAAAAACAAACCGCCATGCGAGCCGAAGCTAAGCATGGCATTACAAAAGGTCGCGTAGAATACATCACTTCAGGTTGATTTTCAACCGTAATTCACGCCAAACAAAGCGCGGGAAAGAAGATGTTTCCTTGGCGCGTCGCCATATAGGCTGGCAAAAGTTCAGTCTCTGTCCGACAGGATTATTCGGGCAACTTTACACACGCTGAGATCAAGTGAATCGGTTAAAATATCTGGTGATTTTGCAGGTGGCTGATACTTATGAACCAAGCCGAGAACGCTTTGATTGATTCGCTGATTCGCGCGATGCCGACGACGGTTTTGCTTGATGGTTCCTGACATTCCCTATCAGGCGCTGCTGCCCGAGATTATCATCAGTTTGGCCGCGTGCGCCATCTTGGTGCTCGACCAGACGCAGCTGAAGCGATATTCAGTCGGCTACATTATGTCGCTGGCAACTTTGGCGGCCGCCGCATTGGTTGCATCGGCCAGCATCGGCAATCCCGCATCAACGTCATTGAACCAAATGTTCATTGATGATCCGCTATCAAACCTGATCAAGGTCGCTGTCTGCCTGCTTACGTTGATCGTGTTCGTCTACTCCAGGACCTACGTAGTCGATCGCTCTATCGGCAGTTCTGAATACTATGTGCTCGGATTGTTCGGTGTGCTCGGCATGATGGTGATGGCTTCCGCTGGCCATTTGCTGGTGCTGTACATGGGATTAGAGCTCATGTCGTTGTGTCTTTATGCGATGGTGGCATTTCAGCGAGACTCTTCCAATGCCACCGAGGCTTCCATGAAGTATTTCGTGCTGGGAGCAATCGCCTCAGGCTGTTTGCTCTACGGCATGTCGATTTTATACGGAATCGCGGGCACCTTGGAGATCGCGGCGATACATGAAGCGGTGCGGGGCATGAATTCGGACAATATCGCCTTGATCTTCGCTTTGGTGTTCGTCGTGGTGGCACTAGCATTCAAGCTTGGTGCCGCGCCATTCCATATGTGGGTTCCTGATGTCTATCACGGCGCGCCTGCATCGACGACTTTGTACCTTGGCGCTGCGCCGAAAATTGCCGCCTTTGCAATGCTGGTGCGACTGTTGATTGGCGGCTTGGAACATCTTAGTGACGTTTGGCAGGACATGTTCATCATCATCGCGCTGCTTTCGATCATCATCGGCAATGCCACCGCGATCGTTCAATCGAACATCAAGCGGATGCTGGCATATTCGACGGTTGCGCACATGGGCTATCTGCTTTTAGGCATTCTTTCTGCGACTAGCGAAGGCTATGCCGCTGCACTGTTCTACGTGCTGGTGTATTCCGTAATGGGCTTGGGCGCTTTCGGGATGATCGTGCTGTTTGCGAGCAAAGGGCAAGAGGCTGACAGCATCTCAGACTACCGGGGCTTGAATGCGCGAAATCCATGGATGGCCCTGCTGATGCTGCTATTGATGTTTTCTTTGGCCGGTGTGCCGCCGACAGTGGGTTTCTATGCGAAATTCGCTGTCATTCAGGCGCTTGTCGATGCGGGGCTTGTGTGGGTTGCGGTCGTGTCAGTGATTTTTGCGGTGGTGGGCGCATTCTACTATCTCAGGGTCATCAAGGTGATGTATTTTGATGAAGCACCGAAGTCGAGCGTTCCGTTCAGTGCGATGCCGGGTTCGCGCGTCTTGATCGCGGTGAACACGATCGGATTGTTGGTAATTTTGCCTTGGGTGGGCGGTGTGCTTTCGCTATGCAAGCAAGCGATCGACGGGCTGCTCTGATCCCAGGGTCGCTCAGTCTTCCGCTTTCAGCAGTCGCTGGGCGAAAAACTCGAATAGAGCTTGTTCAAAGCGTACGGCACATTCTTCAATTGTTTGGCTTCAGGGAAGCGGTTGCTCGAAAGCGTCGGCAGGTCGCCTTGTTGCGATTGAATTTCCCTGACCGCAGCAGTTATCCCGTCAATGACGGGAATGTCGTCATTGAATCTATTGGCAAGTCCGGCAAAGACCGTTGCTGACAGCACCGCCGAGTCGGCTTCATCCTCGGAATGAGCGAGCCGCAATTCCCGACCTACGCGATCAATCAGAAAATCGAGGTCGGCCATTTGTTCATCAGATAGGGTTTCGATACAGCGAACGCTCGCCAGCCGGTCTGACATGCCATATCTTTGAGCAAGCTGCTCGTACATCAGCTTGGTCCGATGACCGAAGGAGATTAGTGAAAATCTTTGACCGATCTTTGCTGCCTGGCGCATGGCTGATTCGCTCATGCCCGCTACCGGAATCGACAGCATCTCGCGCAGTTCGAATAAGCCGGAATCAAACGAGACAGCGAGGATGACAGCGTCGTAATTGATAGCGTGCTGCGCTGCAAGTTCAATGGCGCAGTAGGTTCCAATCGCATTGTCGGTTAAGCTGTTTATAATCGGTGCTCCAAAATGTCCGGTTACACCTTCGATGATGGTGCCGGGAGCGGTTGCCAAACGGGCGGCATCAGCTGCACGGTGCGTTACCAGTTCTGTCGTATTGGGATTGATTAGGAGTATCTTCATTTGATCGCGTCGCGCCTCTTTGTGCCTTTGCATGTTTGTTGCGTAGAAATTATGGAGCATCTTGCCGCACTGTTTCGGCCAAATTGTTCTTTGAAAATGCATCTTGCAACTTTGCGATTCCAATGAACAATAGCTATCCCCGTGATCTTGTCGGATACGGCAATGATCCGCCTTATGCGTACTGGCCGAACAATGCGCGAATCGCGGTGCAGTTCGTCTTGAACTATGAAGAAGGCGGGGAGAACTGCATTTTGCATGGCGATGGCGCTTCGGAGACTTTTCTCTCTGAAATAGTCGGTGCCGATGCGCGATCCGGTGTTCGGCATATGAGCATGGAGTCGATCTATGAGTATGGTTCGCGCGCGGGCGTATGGCGGATATTGAGGCTGTTCGAAAAGCATCAAGTTCCATTGACAATTTTTGCGGTTGGCATGGCGGTCGAACGCACCCCTGAAGTTGTCAAGACAATGGTGGAAATGGGGCATGAGATTTGCAGTCATGGCTATCGGTGGATTGACTATCAGCATGTCGAAGAGGATGTAGAGCGCGAGCATATGGCGCAAGCGATTCGCGCGATTGAGTCGGTTGCTGGCCAGCGCCCCTTAGGATGGTATACGGGCCGGACAAGCCCGAACACTCGGCGACTAGTGATGGAAGAGGGCGGTTTTTTATACGATGCTGATGACTATAGCGATGATTTGCCGTTTTGGGATACAAGCGGAAACCGGCCGCATCTGGTGGTCCCTTACACGCTTGATGCGAATGACATGCGATTTGCCACTGCTCAGGGATTCAACACTGGCGAGCAATTTTTTGTCTACCTGAAGGATGCTTTTGACTTGCTCTACGCAGAAGGTGCAGATCGTCCAAAAATGATGTCGGTCGGACTGCATTGCCGGCTGATCGGCAGACCCGGTCGAGCGGCGGCGCTGGATCGTTTTCTCAATTATGTAAGTGGCCATTCCGATGTTTGGCTTTGCAGGCGCATTGATATCGCCCGGCACTGGATTGAGCATTTCTATCCTAATAGTGAAACTAGAATTAAGGCGGACAGCGCATGATACTGTTGACTGGTGAAATCGATTTGGCGCAACCTCGACTTGGGGCCAGCGTGCTATTTGCGAATGACGATTTTTTTGCCGAAGCGAAATCGCTGATCAAGCCTGATCCGCCAATATTTATTCCAGACAAGTTCACTGATCGCGGAAAGTGGATGGATGGCTGGGAGTCGCGCCGCAGGCGTGTGCCTGGGCATGACTATTGCGTACTGCGCATTTGCCGCGGAACGATAAAGCGGGTGAATGTCGATACGAGCCACTTTACGGGCAACTTTCCAGAAGCGGTTTCGATTGATGCGGCCGACTCGGATGACCCGCTGAGCGAATCCGCCGAGTGGCATGAAATTGTTTCAAAGCGCGATTTGAAAGGCGATTCGCATAATCTTTTTGAGGTCACATCGCGGCAAGTGTGGAATCACCTGAAAATTCATATCTATCCGGACGGCGGTGTTGCAAGGCTTCGCGTCTACGGGCATATCTACAAGAATTGGAACGCGGTCGGTAAGGATGAAGTGGTTGATCTTGTATCGATGGAAAGTGGGGGCATTGCTGTCGCTTGTAGCGATATGCACTTCGGGGAAGTGCAGAATTTGACGGCTCCTGGACGAAGCGTGAATATGGGCGATGGCTGGGAGACAAAAAGACGTCGCGGTCCCGGACATGATTGGGCAATTCTCGCATTGGGAAAGGCGGGGCGGATTCGGGGCATTGACATTGACACGTTGCATTTCAAGGGAAATTATCCGGCAACATGCGCGGTTTTGGGTGTCATGAATCCGGATGCTTCTGCCGAAGAGCTTGTTAGCCCGGATATTCCGTGGCAAAAGATCTTGCCCGACACAGCGATGCAGGCGGACCGGTTGCATCGGTTTTCCGATGAACTGGTTGACCGTGGGGCAGTTTCGCACGTCAAGCTTGAAATGCATCCTGACGGCGGAATAGGGCGTCTGCGCGTCTACGGAACAACCTAGTCATCGACGATGATTGAGCCATTGACACGAGAAGCATTCCGCCCGTTCGGGGATGTGATCAGCATCGAGAGTCATGCGTTTCGCGTGATCAACTACGGATATGCGGATCGCTTTGAGAACATGGCGAAACTTGATATTGCAGATGGTGGAAGGCCCGCGCTCAGCGTGTTTCGAGCAAGACCTGTCCAATTCCCCTTCAAGATTAGCAGACTTGAACGCCACCCTTCATCTAGCCAAGCGTTTCTGCCGAGAGGAAACAGCCGATTTCTTGTCGTTGTCGCACCGCCGAATGATTCGCCTCTCCGCGATCAATTGCGTTTGTTCGTTACAGATGGCATTCAGGGCATCAACTTGCATCGAAACGTTTGGCACCATTTCCTGCTGACGCTGGATGAGGAGCAGCTCTATTTCGTGCTCGATCGAAGCCATCCAGATGAAAACACGATTGAGATCGATCTCGCTTCGCCATTCGTCATCGAATCAGCGGGCGCTATCCCGCCAGTTGATACGGCAAGCAAATAAGCGAGTTATCGTTTGCGGATGCGGTTTTAGCGGAGACATTTTGAAAGCAAAAGACGCTTGCCTGTCTTGCATCAAATAGGATGCTTCGTTGCATTCCGGCTGGATCCGAATTGCGGGCCAGCGCAGTGACCAACGCTAGAACTGCAGGCCGAATGCGTATCGGCGAGTGGTGCGGTTTTGTGGTGAATCAGATAATCATGGAAGTTTGAAACTGAATCATCACCACTGGCTGAAAAAAAAGTTGCAAAATAGTTTCAAATCTCCTACAATTGCCTCTGAACATATTGCGGGGTGGAGCAGTCTGGCAGCTCGTCGGGCTCATAACCCGAAGGCCGCAGGTTCGAATCCTGCCCCCGCTACCATCTTAAGCGGCACTTCTGCGAACGGAAGCGCCTGCGGTTTCCGTGTTTTTGCCCCATCCGCCAACCTTTTTCGGATAGTGCCGAGTTTTCCAAGAGGCGCAGCGACCTAGCTTGCAAGTGCGTGATTCTTGTCTCTGGCAAGGAATGATTTCCGAAAATATATCCGCATGAAAACGCTACGATAGGCAATGAATAAAAGGTTATTGCTGGATTTGAGCGGGATGCAGGCAACTGACTCAAATATGGGAAACATGGAATGCATGCGATTTAGAATCTCGCGAGCTGTCCAGAGCCTGGGACGAAAAAGAATACCTGATCGGAGCGCGGATCGGAGACTGGAATTACGAGATAAAGCTTGAGCGATATGCAATTCGCATGATCCGCAAGCGAAACGCCCGAAACTGAAAATCGAGGCTTGTACAAAGTTGTCTTGGCCCCACAGGGGGCTTATAGCCAATCAACGGTCTGCCAAGCATATGAGCTTTTATGGTGTCGCTTAGCTTTTCAGAAGATAAATGAAGTAATGCCAAGCGAAGAAATATTCGATGTCGTCAACCAGTCCGATCAGGTGATCGGACGGATGCCGCGATCAGTCGTTCACCGTCGCAAGTTGCACCACAGATCTGTTCATGGACTTGTTTTCGATGCGTCCAGAAGAGTGTTTTTGCAGCTTAGAGCCCCACACAAGGATTGCAATCCAGGGCTTTGGGATTCATCTGTTGCAGGACATGTCGAAGCTGGGGAAACCTATGATCGGGCGATTGTTCGCGAAACGGCTGAGGAGCTTGGGATCCGATTGCGAGCAATTCCTCATCGAATGTTCAAGTTGAACGCAAGCATTGCAACCGGCTATGAATTCTGCTGGGTCTATCGAATCAGGGATGGGGGGCCGCTATTTATCGACAGAAACGAGGCGGTAGATGGCAGGTGGTTTACAGTGGAAGAGTTGAACCGCTGGATCGTCGAACGACCGGAAGTATTGACTGGAAGCATAAAATTGATTTGGAGCCAATACCTGAGTGAATATGAAGCATAAGACCAAACCGCTAATCGGGATTACATCATACCCGAGGAATCACAAAGACCGCTTCATTGCACCGGCCGCTTATCTAGATGCTGTGCACAATGCCGGCGGAATGCCGGTCATTGTGGCATCCGACCCGATATCCGACCCCGAAGAGCAGCTCGCAAGTCTTGATGGAATTATCCTTTCAGGCGGAGGCGACATTGCCCCTGTGCTGTATGGCGGCAAAGATCATGAAATGGTTGCCTTTGTTAACGAAAAGCGTGACGCATACGAGCTTGAGCTCGCCAAATTGGCGACACAAGCAAAATTCCCAACCTTGGCCATCTGCCGAGGCATCCAGATTGTCAATGTTCTTTTCGGCGGCACTTTGCATGAACATCTTCCCGACGCATATGGCGAGTCAGTCAAGCACAAAAGTGAAGACGTTAAGCGACGAACAAAAACTCGACATCCGGTAACGCTTGATCCAAATTCGATGCTCGCCGACATATTGCAGGAATCTCAGATCGAATGCTCGTCCTACCACCATCAGTGCGTCAAAGACATAGCTCCAGGTTTCAATGCTGTCGCATGGTCGCCGGATGGAGTGATTGAAGCGATTGAATCAACTTCGCATCCGAATCTGATTTCAGTGCAATGGCATCCCGAATATAACGCGTCGGAATCCGAAATTCAGAAGCGGCTGTTTGAAGCGCTTGTCGAACGATCTGATGTCAACTCCAGCTACCCGAAAGAACTCGCCCGAGCCTGATTCTCGCTGTATGCGCGAGCCACTTCGCTAGCAATCGTTTTTACACCCGCTTCCACTGTTTCCGGCTTGGCAGCAAAGCTGACCCGAATGCATTCGTAGCGGTGTCGCCAGCTCCTATCTTCCAATCCAGGAAAAAAGTGATGCCCTGGCACGATGATTGTGCCGCTATCCTTAATTCTGCGGTAGAGTTCCGCACTGCCAATCGGCAAATCTGGAAACCAAAGCCAAACGAAAAATGCTCCCTCTATGCTATGCAGCATATATGGCACTTGCTCAAAATAGTGCTCGATAAACTTTGTCACCCGCATCGCGGCCTGGCGGTAGTAGGGCAGGATAACTTCCCGTCCAAGCTTGAGTATGGTGTTGCTCCTAACTGATTCGAGTGCTAAAGTTGCCCCGAAGTTGCAACTTGCCAATGCGGTTACGGCATTGACACAGCTTAGCGCATCGATTATCGCGGGGTCAGCGATAACGATTCCTGTGCGGCAGCCCGGAAGACCAAGCTTTGAAAGGCTTAGCGTGAGAATCACATTTTCATCCCAGTACGGCTTGGTTTCCTCTCTAAAGACAATATTCGGAAAAGGCAAACCGTACGCACCGTCAACGATCAACGGAATTTGGTGATGCCGCGCGATTGTTGCAAGTGATTTGATTTCGCCGTCTGTCAGCATGTTCCCTGTCGGATTGGTCGGACGAGTGACGCAGATTGCACTGATGTCATCGGATGGTTCTAAGTGTTCAAAATCAATTTGATACTTGAATATGTGTTCCGACAGAATGTTGATCTTAGGCCGCCTTGATGCGAACAGCGGATGCGGCTCCCCCGTGTCGCTGTATCCGATGTATTCTGGACTGATAGGTAGCAAGATTCTTTTCGCAGTGCTGTCGGGGTATGCGCCTGCCAGCAACCGGAAAAGCAGACTGAATGCCATCTGACTACCGTTGGTGATTGCGATATGCTCGGGTCCAATGTCCCAGCCATAGTTGGATTTGAGAAGATTTGCTAATGCGGCGATAAACTTTCGTGACCCTTGCGGGCCGGCATAGTTGCTGATTAAATGCTCGAATTGTCCTGGTGTCGCAAGAATCGACTCCATTTGCTCTCGGAAGTATTCCTCGACTTGCGGGATCGTTGCCGGATTGCCGCCGCCGAGCATGTTGATGGACTTATCTGTCGTAGATAAATCCATCATCAATGCAGTGATTCCGCTCTCTGTCAGAATTTTGGTCGCCCATGTGGAATATTTCATTTCGGCTGCGATGGGCTTTGGGGATTGAGCATGCGAGTGGCGATCAAGTTGATCGATTGCTGCCTAATGGCAACGCCTCCAGGGTGTTGGCTTCATCGGTAGCAATCAGATCTGCGACGACATTGACGGCTTCATCCAGGAACACGTCTCCGATTTGTTCGCTTGGAAATGCGCTCTCACCATATTCTTCAACTGGTTCCATGCCAAGCGACAGTCTCAGATCGTTTATGTTGTCGAGCAGCTCGCCGCGAAACTCGTCTTGAGCCTGCTTTCTGACCGATTCATTCAGATTGACTACTGTCTGCTCGGCACGAAGTCTTTTGATTCTCTCATCATTGGCTAAATAGTCAAAAACCGGGTTAAGTTCTGTTCGGGTGTGGTGCAGCTTGCGCAACGCTAGCAGATTGGACTCGATTTTGTGCGCATCGTGCCAAAGGCGAATTTCTGTCGGGGTGATGACGCTTTGCGGCAGCGAATGCTCGAGCGCGCGTTCTCCGAAGCCGGCGGCAAATTCATCGGTCGGAAAAATAATATCTGGCGACACGCCGACGTGTTGCGTGCTTGGTCCGTTGACTCGATAGTACTGAGCCGTGGTGATCTTTATGTTGCCCGAATCATCAAGCTTGGTCAGTTCGCTGAGCGGCCATACGGTTTGAATGCCGCCTTTTCCAAACGTGGTCTCTCCCACAATAATTCCCCGCTTGTAATCCTTGATCGCGGCAGCGACGATCTCCGATGCCGAGGCGCTTGCGCGATCGACCAGCACTGCAAGCGGACCGTCATAGGTCACGCGAGAATCTCGATCTTTGATCACTTCGGTATCGCCATCCGCAGAGCGCACCTGAACGACTGGTCCGTCTTCGATGAAAAGACCGGTCAGCTTGACTGCTTCTTGCAAAGCGCCGCCGCCATTGCCTCGAAGATCAAGCACGACTCCGTCGACATGCTGATCTTTCAGTTCTTCGAGAATCCGCTTTACATCGGCGGACGAAGATGCCGCGTCACGGCCTGCATCAGTGCCGCCATCGACCGATAGGCCGGAATAGAATGCAGGCAAACTGACTACGCCGATGCGCAGCAAGGTTTCGTGCGCCCATATCTCTACGGTTGACTTTTTTGCGATCTGATCCTCTATTTGAACCTTGTCTCGAATCAAAGTCACGACAACTGGCGGCAATCCGGGCATCTCATCTTTCGGGATTACTTGGAGACGCACGACAGTTCCGCGAGGTCCGCGAATCATGTCGACAACATCATTCAGTCTCCAACCGGTAATTTCGACGAACGCCTCATTGTGATTTTGAGCGATGCCGACAATCTTGTCGCCGGGGCTGATCGTGCTGCGGGCCGCCGGTCCGCCTGGAATGACGGAGTGAATAATCGTGTGATTGCTATCAGTGCGGAGCATTGCGCCGATGCCTTCGATCTGCGAAGTCAAGCTGATCGCAAGATTCTTCGAATTGTGCGGCGAGAAGTATTCCGAGTGAGGTTCAATCGAACGAAGATAGGAATTGAGAAACGTTTCGAAAACATCATCAGAGTTGGTCAGCGAGACGATTTTTTGATACCGGTCGTAGCGTTGCATCAAAGTTTCAGCTATTTCTGCTTCTTCTGCTCCTGAAATCTTCAATTTGAGATATTCGTTTTTCACGATCTGACGCCAAACGTTGTCATACTCGACCTGGTTGAACGACCAATCCGACTGCGACCAATCCAGCGACAACGCCTCATCCAACTGAAAATCGAATGGAACACCGCCCAGCAAAGATTTTGCGAACTCTGTCCGCTCAGCGACTCGCTGCTTGAATACGCTGAAAATTTCATAGATCTTGTCGAGCTTCCCGGAACGCAGAAAATCGTCCATATAGAAACGATAGGAATTGAATTTCTGAATATCCGTCGAGCGAAAGTAGCTGCGATTCGGATCAAGTGCATCCAGATACTCTTGCAGAATCTCGTTCGAGAACTCATTGTCTAGCGGACGGTTGCGGTAGTGGAACGAATCAACCAGGCGAACAACAGCCTTCGATGTCTGCCGGTGTTGCGGCTCAGCGATGAGCTGGGCGTCAATGCCATCTGACGAGGCGTTGAGCGGAGATTCCCATCGCACCAGTCCGGCGAATATGGCGATAAATGCCAATCCAACCAGAATGGTGACAGGAATTGATGATTTTTTCTTTTGTGTCAATCCAAATCGAGGCATAAATACTCGGAGATCGGTTTTGAATAAATCTCCACTAATGGATATGGCGGAAAGAGCTGATTATAGCCATACGCGATAGTGTGCTTTTAGATTGTTGATATTTTTAGCTAAACTGCATCTTCAGCGATTGATTCGCCGATGAATTCCAGCGATGGCGCCGCATGCTCGGGTCGGCCTGCGTGTTTGCAGGCTTCCAAAAGCATTCGATCTCGGATGCCGATCGATTCGAGATGTTCGACCGAAGAGACGACGTAGTCTAGATTCGAGCCTCTCTTGCCGACCGCGCTTGATATGATCGATGCAATTTGCTTTGGCGTCAGTTTTTCTACGTATCGAGGGTGATGTCGCTTCACAACGAACGTCAGAGCTTCGACCTTGCGCCGATCTTCAAGCAGGATGCTTTTGATGCACGGAGCGTAGACCTGGTGCGGCATTTCCCTTTGCTCAAGATAAATTAGCACATCGGCTCTATTTTCTATTGTGACACGAAAGCCGATGCCAACGCAGGAGCCGCCGCGATCAAGGCCGAATACTAGGCCTGGCATCCGCTCAGTGCCGCGATAGCGAATTGAACGAATGCACAAGGCCCGGTGATAGCCATAAAGCCGCGCCGGCACCGATTCCGCAAACGGAAAGCCTGGGTCCCACATTAATGAGCCGTAGCCGAACACCCAGAATTCCCCATCTGGATAGGGCAGATCTGACATGCTAGCCTCAATCTGAGAGTTGCTGCACTGATAGCTTGCCATCAATGCACTTTTCGTACAGCTGCTCAAAAAGCTCGATGGTCATGGGAATTGGATTCGTCGCAGTGGGCGGATCAACAATTGCCATTTTGGAAAATTGCTCAATATGCGACTTTTCCATACCCAGATCGGCTAGTGTGTGCGGAATGCCGATCTCATGTCGCAAATCCACTACCCACTTAATGACGGATTCAGGTCCAGGGGAAGGCAGATCAAGCAAACGGGCTAGTGCGGTGAGCTTGTCTTCAATGCTGTTGGCATTGAATTCAAGAACATATGGCATCACCACTGCGTTTGTTGTGCCATGGTGTGAACCGAGAATAGAGCTGCACGGGTGACTGAGGCTATGCATGGCGCCAAGACCCTTTTGGAACGCTGTAGCACCCATCGATGACGCGATCTGCATTTGCGAACGCGCCTCCATGTTGGTACCATCGCCGCAGGCGAGCGGCAGCCAGTCATGCACCAGTCGAATGCCTTCCGTTGCAATGCCTTGCGCCAGCGGATGAAACACGGGACTGCAGTAAGCTTCCAGGTTGTGCGACAGCGCATCCATTCCGACTCCAGCGGTCAGCTTGGCGGGCATTCCAGCGGTCACCTCAGGATCTAGGATGACGCAGACAGGCATCATTTTCGGGTGGAAGATGATCTTTTTGGTGTCGTCTGAGGTATCTGTGATCACAGAAGCTCTGCCGACCTCTGAACCGGTACCGGAGGTCGTCGGGATTGCGACAGAGGGCGCAATGCTGTTTTCGTCGGCCCGGGTATGCCAGTCTTCGCGATCTTCAAAATCCCACATGGGGCGTGTTTGTCCCGACATGAACGCGATTGCCTTGCCGACATCAAGCGCACTGCCACCTCCGAAGGCAATGATGCCGTCATGCCTGCCTGCCTTGAACGCCTTTACACCTTCTTCGACATTGGATTCGATCGGATTGCCTTGCAAATCGGAGAATGTCGCGCAAGAATCAAGACCCGAATCGCAAATTTGGACAAGCTCCTTCATCATCGAAGATTTCACCAGAAAAGGGTCAGTAACGATGAGCGGTCTTCGAATGCCGGCCACAATACAGATTTGCGCTGCTTCGCTCAGCCTGCCTTGTCCGAATCGTATCGCGGTCGGAAAGCTCCAATTCACTTCATGCTGCAAGCTTTTGTAGGTCATGGGTATAAACTCAATTTAACTTGTTTGTGGCAGTAGGATGGCCGGCATCGGTTATGCACCCTGTTTTGTTTGGCCGATAGGCGTGATCTTCTAATCGGCTTTGGCAAGCCTCAACTCGACTAGCAGATCTTTGGCATCTACATTGTCACCGACATTCGCCAAAAGAGATGCGATTTTCGCATTTTGCTCGGCACGAATCGCAGTCTCCATTTTCATCGCTTCGATTGTCAGCAGCACATCGCCCGCCTCGATCGATTGGCCAACAGCGACATTGACCGACGATATCATTCCGGGCATAGGCGAGTTGACGTGGCTCGGATTGTTTTCATCGCCTTTGCGCCGTCGCTCGACAAGGTTGGTGAACTTGCGATTCAGCACCTTGATTGTTCGAGGTTGCCCGTTCAATTCAAAGAATACTCTCGCATTGCCCTCTGCATCCGTTTCGCCAATCGCCTGGCAGCGAATGACCAGCGTCTTGCCTTGCTCAAGATCAACAGAGATCTCTTGTTCCGGTGTCATGCCGTAAAAGAACACTGGTGTCGGCAGCACCTGCAAGGGTCCGTATTGGCGCCGATTCGCCATGTAGTCCAAGAACACAGCTGGATACATGAGATAGGAATTGAATTGCTCATCGGTCAATTCTGCGTTTGCCTCAACTTGCGCACTCGATTTGAGCTCGACCAAATTGGCAGCGGGCAGGTTTTCCCCAGGTCGATTCGAGATTGGCGTTTGCCCTTGCAGGACCTTGGCTTGCAAGCCTTGCGGAAAACCGCCGCAAGGCTGGCCAAGCTCTCCGGCGAAGAATGACTTTACGGAATCTGGAAACGCAACTTCCCGGTCGGGGTCTTCCACTTCTGCGCGCCCGGTGCCTGAACTTACCATGAATAGCGCCATGTCACCGATCATCTTGGAGGTCGGGGTTACCTTGATTACGTCTCCGAACATATTGTTGACGACAGCGTAGGCTTTTGCCACTTCATGCCAGCGCGACTCCAAGCCGAGGGATCGCGCCTGCTCTTTCAGGTTGGTGAACTGCCCGCCAGGCATTTCGTGCAAGTAGACTTCGGATGCGCCGAAACGCACATCGCTCTCGAATGCCAGGTAGTTTTTCCTGACTGCTTCCCAATAGTCCGACATCTCCAAAATGCGTTGCGGATCAAGTCCAGTGCTGTGGCTAGCGCTTGATAGCGCCTGCACAACCGAACCAAGATTGGGCTGCGAGGTAGTTCCAGATACCGAATCCATAGCAAGATCTACCGCATCGGCTCCGGCGCCCGCTGCGGCAATTACGCTCGCGGCAGCAATGCCGCTTGTATCGTGCGTGTGGAAGTGCAGCGGCAATCCAGTGCGATCTTTAAGCGCGCCGACCAGCAAGCTGGTGCTATCGGGTGTCAGCAAGCCGGCCATATCCTTGATGCAAAGAATGTGAATTCCCATATCCTGCATCTTGACCGCCATGTCGACATAGTATTCGAGCGTGTATTTGCTGCGAGACGGGTTGAGAATATCGCCGCTATAGCAAATTGCCCCTTCCAGAAGCTTTCCGGTTTGTTTGACTGCCGACAT
Organism: Arenicellales bacterium; assembly: GCA_965214875.1. Lineage (GTDB taxonomy): Bacteria > Pseudomonadota > Gammaproteobacteria > Arenicellales > JAJDZL01 > CBDAUN01. The sequence continues at coordinate 1,783,217 of OZ243980.1, forward strand.
CGCAACTTCCATGTTTTCGACCCAATTCAAACAATCGAATACTCTAAAGACATCGATTCCGGACTCGGCACTCTGGAAGACAAATTCGCGCACGATATTGTCGGGATAGTTTTTGTAACCGACCCCATTGGCACCTCGCAGCAGCATCTGCAAAAGAATGTTCGGCACCCGTTCGCGCAAGGCGCGCAAGCGGTCCCAAGGACACTCTTTCAAAAAGCGCATAGAAACATCGAAGGTTGCGCCGCCCCAGCACTCCAGGCTGAATAGGTCCGGCAAATTCGAGGCATAGGCTTCAGCGCAGTTGACTAGGTCGTAAGTTCGAAATCTGGTCGCCAGCAGCGATTGGTGGGCATCACGAAAAGTGGTGTCGGTAACCAGAGTTCTTCGCTCTTCAAGCATCCATTTCGCGAAACCCTCAGGCCCCAGCCCATCAAGCAATTGCTTGGTGCCGCTTCGCGGTTGCGATGCGATCAGTTGCGGCACCACCGGCTCGCAAAATGAAGACGGTTTTGGCCGGTCCGCGACTTCGGGGTTGCCGTTTACCGTCACATCGGCAATATAGTTGAGCAAGCGCGTCGCCCGATCCCGCCTTCGCGGAATGTTCAGCAGTTCAGGCGTTTCATCGACAAAGCGCGTCGTGTATGAGCCGTCCAGAAATTTTGGATGTTCCAGCAGGTTTTCGAGGAAATTCAGGTTGGTTGCGATGCCTCTGATTCTGAATTCTCGAACCGCACGAATCATTCGATGAACCGCTTCGTCTGCGGTCGGTGCCCAAGCCGTGACTTTTTCGAGCAGACTATCGTAGTATCGCGTGATCACGGCTCCCGAGTAGGCGGTGCCTCCATCAAGCCGAATCCCGAATCCTGCCGCGCCGCGGTAGGCGGAAATGCGACCGTAGTCGGGAATGAAGTTCTCTTCGGGGTTTTCCGTGGTTACGCGGCACTGAAGCGCATATCCGTTGGTGGCGATTTCGCTTTGGTGAGGAACGCCAGTACTCGCCGTATCACCGATTCTGCCGCCAGCGGCAATATTGATTTGCGCTTTGACGATATCGATGCCGGTGATTTCCTCTGTGACGGTATGCTCGACTTGAATTCTGGGATTCACTTCGATGAAATAGCACTTCCCGGTGTCGTCGTCGAACAGAAATTCTGCAGTGCCTGCGTTCACGTAGCCGACTGAACGGGCAAGTCGTATCGCCGAATCGCAAAGCTCGACCCGGGATTTATCGGATAGAAAAAGTGCTGGTGCGCGCTCGATGATCTTTTGATTTCTACGCTGAATCGAGCAATCGCGTTCGAAAAGATGAACAATGTTGCCGTAGGTATCGCCAAGGATCTGGACTTCGACGTGCCGCGCATTTTGGATCAGTTTTTCCAGATAGACCTCCCCGTTGCCAAATGCCGACTCGATCTCTCGCCGTCCAAGGTCGACTGCGCCGAGCAGTTCGCTCTCTGACAGGATGACCCGCATTCCTCGGCCTCCGCCACCCCATGATGCTTTCAGCATCAGCGGATAGCCGATCCCGCTTGCTAGCTTGATGACTTGCTGGTCGTCATTGGGCAGGGGGCCGGTTGCCGGCAGCACTTTAACTTTGGCCTTTTCAGCTTCCCGGCGAGCTGAAACTTTATTCCCCAGCTTGCGCATCACCTCTGGCGTCGGGCCGATGAACAGTATTCCGCTGTCTGAGCAAGCTTGCGCGAAGTCGGGCTTTTCCGATAGAAACCCATAGCCTGGATGAATTGCATCCGCTCCAGTATTGCGTGCGACATCCAGTATTTCCTCGATTACGCCGTAGGCTTGGATGGGACCTAGCCCAGAGCCGATCCGATAGCTTTCGTCGGCCTTGAACCGATGCAGGGAAAACTTGTCCTGCTCTGCATAGACTCCGACAGTCCTGATTCCAAGTTCGGTCGCTGCGCGAAAGATCCTGATCGCGATTTCGCTGCGGTTGGCAACCAGCAGTTTTCGAATTGGCGTATTCTGGTTCATCTGTTGAGTCGAAATCGATGTCTTATTCGGCCGCAAAGCGGGCAAGTTGGCGATTAATATTCCGCAACCGCGACGCTTGCCGGTTGCGGCATTAAAAGATGCGCGAGCAGGCCTTAATTTTAACATCGTCAACCTATGAAAATCACCTCAAACCGACTTGTCCAGACCGAACCGTCATGATCGCTGAAGTATGAGTGCTTTTCCTAAAATTCAACATTGAATGATCAACGCTGGCTGCTTAAATCATTTTTGCTTGCAAGCGGGTTCACGCCGTTAAAATTCGAGCGGTCCAATCGAATACAATCGCTTTTCAACCAATATCGGTTTTTCGGAATCTAATAGAAGGTTTGAGATGCTAATACGAACGACTATTGCCGCCGTCGCCGCTTTCATGCTTAGTTCGACGGCTTTTGCGCAAACTTCAATAAAATTCGCTAACGACTGGAAATGGGAAGGCCCTGCGGCACCGTTGCTGCTGGCATGGGACACTGGACTTTACAAGGCTGAAGGCCTTGACGTGCAAATGGATACCGGCAAGGGCTCCTTGGATGCAATACCGCGTGTCGCATCCGGCACCTACCACATGGGCAATGCAGACATTAATTCGCTGATCAAGTTTCGTGACAAGAATCCCGATTTGCCGGTAAAAGCGATTTTCATGCTATATAACGCTCCGCCTTTCGCAATCGTCGGACGCAAGTCGCTCGGAGTCAATTCGCCGAAAGACTTGGAAGGCAAGACACTCGGCGCCCCTGCACCAGATGGTGCCTATGCCCAGTGGAAGGCATTCGTCAAAGCCAATGGCATTGACGCATCCGCGGTAACGATCGAGAATGTGGGGTTCCCCGTGCGCGAGCCGATGCTTGCGCAAGGCAAGGTCGATGCAATCACCGGCTATTCTTTTTCTTCGTTTATCAATCTTAAGGCCAACGGCGTTCCCGAAGATGATATTTCAGTGATTCTAATGCGTGACCATGGCCTCGATCTTTACGGTAACGTCATTCTGGTCAATCCAAAATTCGCTGAGGAAAACCCCGAAGCGGTCAAAGGTTTTATCAGAGCGACGATCAAGGGCTTTGAAACGACTATAGCCGACCCGGCTGGGGCTGTGCAACATGTATTGAACCACAATGATGTCGCTCGTGAGGAAGTCGAGCTTGAACGGCTCAAGATGGCACTGGAACAGAACATCGTAACTGACGAAGTGCGGCGGAACGGGCTTGGCGGAGTAGACTTGGAGCGGTTGCAAAGATCGGTAGAGCAGATCGCCGACACCTACGAATTTTCGAACCTTTTGCGAGTGCACGAAATCTTCGACGCGTCCTATTTGCCGCCAGCTTCTGAAAGAATGGTGCCATAGCCGAATTGACCGTATTTGTTCAAATCAATGATGTAGCACTACGTTATCCCGGACGCAACGGAAGTCAAGACACGCTCGCTGTGCAGCACCTTGATCTGGAGGTGGAGAAGGGCGATTTTGTTGCTGTCGTCGGACCGTCAGGCTGCGGCAAATCGACGCTGATGAAGTTGGCGACCGGTCTACATTTTCCAAGCGATGGGAACGTGCGAGTCGATAGTTGCGATGTTGTCGGTCCGGTGTCGATTGCCGGGATGGCGTTCCAAAATCCGATAATGTTGCCTTGGCGCTCGACTCGCGACAACATCCTGTTGCCGATGGAGGTGGTTGAGCCGCATCGGCGGAAAATTCGCACGCAACGCGCTGTATACAGGCAGATGGCCGATGCATTGCTTGAATCGGTAGGCCTGTCTGGAGCAGGAGATCAGTATCCGTGGCAACTGTCGGGCGGCATGCAGCAAAGGGCATCGCTTTGCCGCGCTTTAATTCACGACCCTCAGCTATTGCTGCTTGACGAACCATTCGCCGCCCTTGACGCCTTTACCCGCGAAGAGCTGTGGTGCGTCATTCGCGATCTGTACGAGGAAAAGAAGTTCACTGCCATCTTGGTCACGCATGATTTGCGCGAGGCGGTGTTTCTTTCCGACACTGTTCACGTGATGAGCGCCAGGCCAGGGCAAATCACGGCAAGTCGAGAAATCCCTTTTACTCGACCCCGGTCGATTGAATTGACCTATGAGCAAGAGTTCGCAGAACTCACGCACGAGCTGCGCGGGCATATTGCAGAAGCGCGCAATTAAGATCTGCTTATCATGAACGCCGCATCCGCAACCCGCAACAGAATCGACTGGGTCAGAGCATCGCCTTGGATTTGCACATTCGGACTGTTCGCAATTTGGGAACTGGGTGTGCGACTTTTTGGCATTCCCTACTACATTCTTCCCGCGCCGACGCAGGTCGGCTTCGCAATGCACGAGTTTGCGGGCGCATTGTGGGCTAATTCACTTCAGACTTTGTGGACAACGCTTTTCGGCTTTGCGCTGGCAATTGTGTTTGGTCTAATGCTGGGTTTGTTCATCGGCTGGGACAAGCGAATTTATGCCGGCCTTTATCCATTGATGATTGGATTCAATTCCATTCCGAAGATTGCAGTGGTGCCAATTTTAGTGCTTTGGTTTGGTGCCGGATGGCTGCCTGCTGTGCTAACCGCATTTTTGATCTCGTTTTTTCCGATTGTGGTCAATGTGGCAACCGGCCTCGCGACCATCGAGCCGGAAATGGAGGATGTGCTTCGCGCACTTGGCGCCAAGAAGCTGGATATCATGGTCAAGGTTGGTATTCCGCGTTCGCTGCCTTATTTCTTCGGGGCCTTGAAAGTCGCGATTACTTTGGCATTTATTGGTTCAGTACTATCCGAAACGATTGCCGCGAATTCAGGAATAGGGCACATGATGCTGACTGCGCAAGCAAACTTTGAGGTGCCTTTGGTGTTTGCGTGCCTGATTGCGCTTGCGATCGAAGGGATCGGTATGTATGCGATCATGGCTTGGCTTGAATCGCGCATGACAGGATGGGCGCACAGATCTGGATTCAACCGCTGATCGGCATGCGGCATCCAGATGGCTTGCGCACTAGCAAAATCGAAGCTGATGATATGAAAGATATAGGCAGTTGCCCAAAGCGGATGGGCATCAGACAGCAAGCGGAATAAAATCTTGTCCGATTGGAACTCTTCATACGATAAGCAGGTTATCGATTCTTTTGCGGTTCCCACCTGTAGTTGTCAATCCATCTGTTCCAATCTTCGGATCCTGGTTTCAACGTCATTCGAAGTTCCACATTGAAGTTTCTTGTCGCAACCTGTTGCGTTCCATGCGCTCTTGCGGCTTTCATTATTTCCGTTTCCTGCTTCATCTGATCGTGGGTTAAAACAAATGTGATTGCACCCTAATCAGAAATTGATTGAATGATATAGTCGCATTCCTGCCAGAGTCTGATTTGAATAATATGCAAGTTGCCATCATTGTTGAATCCTGACGCTTTGTACTCAAAATACTTACCGTTTTTTTTGAAATCTCCTTTGTCTTCCTGAGCCGAAACTCTTTCATATCCGTACTTGATCCTGAAGTAATTCTGCCAAAGCGGACTTCTTGACTGAGAAAGAAGCAGACTTGATATTTTGTAGAATTCCTGCTCCGTTATCACTCCTGATTGCGCCATTTCAACTAGACTTTCTCTAACCTGATAAGCACGCTTCACTACCTCTCTGGTTGGACCTAAGTTGTTCAAGATGTATTTCGCTATTTGTTTTAATTCGTTCTGGCTCATATCGCTTAATATACTGTTCTAGAAACTCATGCTTAGTCAGCCAATAGACTCCGCCGTTAGCGCAAGAATTTCCTTTCCAATCAATAGCCTTAATTTTGCAAACCAACTCTTCGATAGGAATACTTGACTTTAAGAAATATCCTCGATTGTTGTCGCTTGGATTCCTGATAACATTTTTGGGAGAAGCACCGAATACGAAAATATCAAAATCAGATCTACTCGAAAATTCAAAGTCATTTGTTCTTATGTACAGATTAGGATTAACTCTGAGGTCTATCCCGTTCGATCTGTCAAAAACGAAGAAACTTGCTGGCACATGGTAACCTTCTCCCTCTAGTATGAAACTGTTTCGCTCCAACTCAATAATGGAAGCAATTCGCCAATTTGCCGGAATGATCTTTTGTCGAGTATGCTTTCTATAGACATTTGGAAGTATGAAAGCTATTGTCTGGACATTGCTGAATGACAATGCATGCATAATGAAAGCAGTAGAAAGCTTGTGATATTGCCCGAAAGGAGGATTGCCAACCACTAGCACTTTTTTGTATTTCTTACTGATCCGATATTCGAACCAGTTTCCTTCCTCAATGTCGTCGTGTTGAGGATCTATATCAATTCCGATCTTATTTGGATGGTCAATCTCTTTGTAGAAAGCACCATTTCCCGCAGAGGGTTCGATGACAAGATCATAGGAATAAGGCAACTCAGCGATTTTTTTCAAGCAAACTTCAACAACTTCTTTTTTTGTGTAGTATTGATCTAATGCCTTGTCTTTAGTTCGAGGTGATTTTCTTTTGTTCTGATGCATCAAATGTCACTTGCTAAATTAAATTTGCCATCAATTTCGGAACCATTTACTCATATTTCAATATTGCCTTGGTAAATGCTCTATACCGTAGCGCAATCTTCCGAAGATTGCATATAAAATTTCATTTATTTTCAATAAGATGAATTTATCATTTGTAGTGCTCAATGCCAAGAATCAATTATAATGCGAATGTGGTTCTGCAGTATTGCATATTTTCCAGTTGTGCGCCGGGTCTCGTGGCAGTGAACATCGACAGCGGCTATGGCGCGGCATGCACCGCGTATCGTGCAGTCACGACTCAAGACCATTGCGTCGGTCAGTCAGAACAATGATCCGGTCTAGACAGACAAACGGTCACGGCATGGGTAGGCAGGTAAATGCAGTTCGAAACTCCACTGAGATTGTTTGATAATCAACGGAACAGATGCGACTGCAGTCGGCGACGGTTGTGTCGGCGTATCGATTTTTTTAGATGCTTGTCGCACTCACTTTGCCTAAACTTCCAGTTGCGATTAACAATATGAAATCACACATCAACTCAAACAAAACGCTTCGCTTTGGAAGCGTAAAGAAAAGTTATGATGAGGGTATGCCCTAAAGCACACAGCATGTGATGCTAATATGCGCCTTTCTGTGTCGTTTTATTCAGCGCATTTTGCAAGTAATATTGCATTGAACTAGAGCATTCCACTAACGGAATATGCTGATTAATTTAAAGTTTGCACAAACCGCTAAAGAAATAAAAGATGATCATTGATCAAATTCTAACAGGTAGCCTGCAGTTCATGTCGGCTCTGTTTATATTCTGCGTCGGCATTGCGGCGGCAATCGCTGTTTTCCTTTATGTCGTCGATGTCAGTCAGACTCGCGATGCCGTTAGGCGCAATTATCCTGTCATCGGGCGTTTCAGATACCTGTTCACTATGCTTGGCGAGTTTTTTCGCCAGTACTTTTTTGCAATGGATCGCGAAGAAATGCCGTTCAACCGCGCCGAAAGAGAATGGATCAATCGGTCCGCAAAGGATTCCGATAACACAGTCGCATTTGGCTCGACGCGCAATCTTACTCCGGTCGGCACTGCGATCTTTGTCAACTTTCCATTTCCGACGCTGACTGAAGACGCGGTTGAAATGGTCCCCATGGTTATTGGCCCCTACGCCGAGCATCCATTTGTAGCGGCTTCATTTTTCAACATCTCGGGGATGAGCTACGGCGCCTTGTCAACGCCGGCGGTTTTGGCTCTGTCGCACGGTGCGCAAATGGCCGAATGCTGGTACAACACCGGCGAAGGCGGATTGTCCCCGCATCACCTCAGCGGGGGGTGCGACATTGTCTTTCAAATCGGCACCGCAAAGTATGGCGTGCGTGATCACGAAGGCAATCTCGATCCGAAGAAGCTGAAAGAGGTTGCAGCGATAGACGAGGTCAGAATGTTCGAATTAAAACTCAGTCAAGGCGCGAAGCCCGGAAAGGGCGGCATTTTGCCGGGCACAAAAGTCACGCCCGAGATCGCGGCAATTCGCGGAATCCCAGTCGGCGAACCATCAATCTCTCCCAACCGTCATCCTGAAATCAACAGCATCCCAGAATTGCTGGACATGATCGAGCGCATACGGGATGTTTCTGGAAAGCCATGCGGCTTTAAGTCGGTATTTGGCAGTTTCGATTGGCTAGACCAGATTTTTGAGGAAGTTCACAAACGCGGTATCGAGAGAGCGCCTGATTTCATCACTGTAGACGGCGGCGACGGCGGCACCGGCGCAGCGCCGATGCCGCTTATGGATAACGTCGGGCTTCCGGTAAAGGAAGCCCTCCCGCTAGTCTCAGATGCAATCTACAAATACGGACTTCGAGAGCGCGTTAGATTGATCTCTTCTGGCAAACTGGTTACACCGTCTGAAGTGGCATGGGCGATCGCTACTGGCGCGGATTTTGTCACGTCCGCGCGGGGATTCATGTTCGCGCTTGGCTGCATTCAGTCGCTGAAATGCAACAAGAACACTTGCCCGACCGGAATCACGACGCATAACCCGAGACTGCAAAAAGGGCTTAACCCTGAAGATAAGGCGGTTAAGGTTGCAAACTACGCTCGCAAGATTGTGCGCGAGGTGCAAATTATTTCGCATTCTTGCGGCGTGGTCAGACCAAGGCTGATGAATCGCAGCCACGTGCGCATCGTGCAAAACAACGGCACTTCGGCGCTTATGAGCGACTTGTTTCCCAGGCCTGAAGTTTTGCCCGAATATGCAAAGTTCGATACCGGCATCTTCCAAGAATAGCTGGCAGCGGCTTTATGCTCGGCTTCATGCTTTTTGACCACGCTTCTTTCGTTCGTGCTTCCACAATACATCCAGCCCACCGGCTTCCTTGTTTATGTGGCGCGCCATGACGAATAGCAAATCTGAAAGCCGGTTGAGGAACTTTCTCGATATGTCGGAAACATTGCTTTGCCTGGACAGGGTGTGCAGGCGCCTTTCGGCTCGCCTGCACACTGTTCTTGCAACATGGCACTGAGCAGATGCCGCATCGCCGCCCGGAAGGATAAACTCCTTCAGCGGATCGAGATCAATGTTCAATCGGTCGAGAACGTTTTCGAGAAAATCTACAGATTCTGGTTTGACCAGATCAAAGCCGGGGATGCTGAGCTCGCCGCCGATATCGAAGAGTGTATGCTGGATCGACAGCAGGCAGTCCAGAATTTCGTCTGAAAGATTGTGCGTCATCAGTACGCCGATACAGCTGTTCAACTCGTCGACTGACCCGAGCGCTTCAATGCGCACCGAATCTTTCTCGACCCGACTGCCGTCACCTAGACCGGTTGTCCCGCTATCGCCGGTTCTGGTATAAATTTTTGAAAGGCGATTGCCCATTCTTGTCCTCAAATTGTGTTGTAATATCAGTTAGGAAAAGATAAACTTTTTCGTATCTGAAAAGCGGCTGATCATGCCGCTTCATTCGCCTAGATTTTATCAGCGCTCAAGGCACAGCATATGATTACCGGCAGTATTGTTGCAATCGTCACACCAATGAACGAGGACGGTTCGGTGGATTATGCTTCGTTGCGTAAACTCATCGACCATCATGTCTCCGAAGGAACCGATGCGATCGTCTCTGTGGGTACAACCGGCGAATCGGCGACTCTTAATCATGACGAGCATCACGATGTCATCTCGAAAGCGATCGAATTCGCGGCAGGGCGCGTCCCCGTCATTGCAGGCACGGGCTCCAATAGCACGGCTGAAGCGATTGAAATGACGCGCTCGGCATACAACGCCGGCGCTGACGCATGTCTGCTCGTTGCGCCCTACTACAACAAGCCTACACAGGAAGGAATGTATCGGCACTTCAAGGCGATCGCCGAAGCGGCTCCTTTTCCGCAGATTCTATACAACGTTCCTGGCCGCACCGCTGTGGACTTGGCGAATGAAACAGTCATCCGATTGAGCACGATTGACAATATCGTCGGAATCAAGGATGCAACCGCAGACATCGAGCGGGGGCGCCGACTGATTGAAGCGACCGCAGATGATTTTGTTTCATACTCGGGTCAGGACACTGACGCAATGGATTTGATGCTGGTCGGTGCCAAAGGAACCATCTCAGTCACAGCGAATGTCGCGCCTGCGCTAATGCATCAAATGTGCGCCGCCGCAATCGCAGGCAATGAAATCCTTGCCAGAGAGCTAAACGACAAGCTGGCACCGCTTCATGATGCCATGTTTATCGAATCCAATCCGATTCCCGCTAAGTGGGGCGTTTCGCAACAAGGATTTATCAAGAATCACCTTCGACTGCCGATGGTGCCTCTTTCGGCGCAGTCGCAAGCAGCCGTTCGTGCCGCAATGACCCGCGCCGGGGTTCTTTAGCAGAGATACTATTGATCGATTATCAAGCGCATTAGAGAGCAATCATGACACAGATAGAAAAGCAAGAACTTCTTTATTCCGGTAAAGCAAAATCCGTCTTCCTTACCAGCGATAAGTCAAAGCTCGTTTTGGAATTCCGAGATGATACTTCCGCTTTTGACGGACGCAAGATGGAAGCATTAAGCCGCAAAGGCATGGTGAACAACCATTTCAATGCGCACGTCATGCAAGCCATAGAGAGCGGGGGAGTTGGGACGCATTTTGAGTCGATCATCGATTCCACCCATTCGCTGGTCAAGCGTCTTGACATGTTTCCGATCGAATGCGTTGTTCGGAACATAGCCGCCGGATCGATTTGCAAGCGGTTGGGCGTGCAAGAGGGACTTGAGCTCAGCGATCCGACATTCGAGTTTTTCTTGAAAGACGACGAGCGCCATGATCCGATGATCAATGAGTATCACATTCGTTCGTTCGGCTGGGCTTCCGATGAAGAGGTTGCCGCCATGAAGAATCTGACATTTGCCGTCAATTCGATTCTGGTAGATCTATTTCGGGGTGCCGGAATGATTCTAGTTGATTTCAAACTGGAGTTCGGGCGGTTCGGCGAACAGATTCTTCTTGGTGACGAATTCACCCCGGACGGTTGTCGACTATGGGATTCCGAAACACGAGAAAAGCTGGACAAGGATCGCTTTCGCCAGGGTCTCGGCGATGTGATCGAGTCGTATGAAATTGCCGCAAAGCGGCTCGGCATTGAATTGCCCCAAGAAGCGTAGCGCAACTTTAGACAGCGACAATGACGGCCACGCTTGCGCTTGCAGTAGAGGCTGATCATTCTCCAAATCGTGTCGCACTGCTATCTTTGCGATTCAAAAATTCAAGCGGTCAAATGCTGAATCGGAACGGCGGACCGGGTTGAAACATGCCGATTCTGCAAATTCTAGGCGGCGACGCGTTGTCCAGCTTTCGCTTGCAGCAATTGCTCGATCAGCTGCGCGGCATACTGCCTGACCTTAAAAGCATCTCGGCAAGGTACTGCTACATCGCCTCCTATAGCCAATCACTTGATCAGAGCGCGATTCAAGTCTTGCTCGACTTGCTCGAAGTCGACTCGATCTGTGAGGGTAACCCGCTGACCGATGATGCGGATTTTCTTATTTTTCCCCGGCTGGGGACTCGAACTCCATGGTCTTCGAAAGCCATCGACATTTTGCATTGTTGTGGCGCGGCATGCATCGAAAGAATAGAGCGGGGCAAACTGTGGTCTATTAGTTCTCGAGCAGGTGCCAAACTGACTAAGGATGAAGTGGACGATATTGTCGGATTGATGCATGATCGAATGACTGAGACGGTTATCGCAGATGCGGGCCTTATCAGCCAGGTTTTTAATGTGCCTGAGAGAGAATCTTTAGAATCCGTAGATCTGCAAGAAATAGGCCTCGGGGCACTGAACGATGCAAATGCAAGGTTTGGCTTAGCGTTGACAGAATCCGAACTGAGCTATGTTGCGAACTGGTATCGAACTCAGATGCGCAATCCAACAGATGCTGAGCTGATGATGTTTTCGCAGGTCAATTCGGAGCACTGTCGGCACAAAATCTTCAACGCGAACTGGGTCATTGACGGGAAGCTCACCGATGAATCGCTGTTTTCGATGATACGAAAGACGCATAGGGCCAATCCCGATGGAACGCTGGTCGCCTACGAGGATAACGCCTCTGTGATCGAAGGTTGCGACAGCATGCTGTTTTTTCCTGATCCGCATAGCAGAAAGTATCGCTTCGGCGTGGCAGAACCAAGCCATGTGATCTATAAGGCCGAAACCCACAATCATCCAACCGCGATATCCCCATTTCCAGGCGCGGCCACCGGGGCTGGCGGAGAAATACGTGATGAGGGTGCGACCGGCCGAGGCGGAAGGCCAAAGGCCGGACTTTGCGGATTTTCTGTTTCTCACTTGCGTATTCCGAATCTTGTCCAACCATGGGAAAAGCCGAGCCAATTCCCGAAGCGATTCGCATCCGCATTAGACGTAATGCTGGAGGGTCCCATCGGTTCTGCATCGTTCAACAATGAATTTGGCCGGCCTAATACGGCCGGCTACTTCCGCACATTCGAAACCTTGAGTCCTGATCGATCATTTCGATTTGGCTATCACAAGCCGATCATGCTTGCAGGCGGCATCGGCAGTATTCGTGAACAGCACATCAAAAAGCGAGAATTGTCGGACGGATCGTTGCTCATCGTAATTGGCGGCCCCGGCATGCTGATTGGCTTAGGCGGCGGGGCCGCTTCCAGTGTGGGCTACGGGCAGTCAGACGAGGATTTGGATTTTGCATCGGTGCAGCGAAGCAATCCGGAAATGCAAAGACGTTGCCAAGAGGTTATCAATCGATGCGCCGAACTCGGAGACGACAACCCGATTCTTTCCATTCATGATGTCGGTGCCGGCGGACTTTGCAATGCGTTGCCTGAGCTGGTTCATATCAGCGGGCTAGGCGCCTGCATCGATATGGGGCGGATTCCGAACGACGATCCCAGCATGTCACCCATGCAGATCTGGTGCAATGAAGCTCAGGAGCGGTATACGGTTGCGATTTCACCGGACCGGCTGGATCAGTTCGATCGAATCTGCAAACTCGAATCTTGCCCATATGCTGTAGTCGGTACAGCCACTTTGAAGCCCTGGCTTAGTGTTCGGCATACCGGCAAAGATGGAGTCGAGCATTCGACTCCGGTCGATGTCGAAATGAAGTTTGTCATGGGCGGAATGCTGCGTGAGACTCGCACAAGCTCTCGGAAGATCAAGCGCGTCCCCAAGGTTCGCAAGCCCGTCGATTTGGAATTGGCAGAATGCATTGAGCGAACGCTCCGTTTCCCCAGTGTGAGCGATAAGACTTTTCTTGTTGCCATTGGCGATCGGACGGTGTCTGGTCTGGTGCATCGCGATCAAATGGTTGGACCTTGGCAAGTGCCTGTTGCTGATTCGTCGGTCACATTGTCCGGGTTTAGTGGATTTAGCGGTGAGGCGATGGCGCTGGGCGAGCGGGCCCCAATCGCAATCCTTGATGCGGCAGCAAGTGCGCGCATGGCTGTAGGTGAGGCATTAACCAATCTGCGTTCAGCTTCCGGACATGAACTGAGTAGCGTCAGGCTAAGTGCAAACTGGATGGCATCTGCGGGAACGCCCGAGACGGATACGGATCTATATGAAGCGGTCAAGACGGTTGCGCTTGAGATTTGCCCCGCGCTTGGGGTATCTATTCCGGTCGGTAAAGATTCGCTTTCGATGCGAACCAAATGGCAAGATCCGAACGGTCTGGAGTTGCAAGTGCATGCGCCGCTTTCCCTAGTGGTAAGTGCTTTCACTGCTGTTTCGGACGTGCGAGGGTCGCTCACTCCTTTGCTGGCGCATCGACCCGAGACGGAATTGCTCATGATCGATCTCGGTCAAGGCCAGTGCCGGATGGGAATGTCCGCTGTATATCAGACGTTCAACATTGAGCATGGAATTGCGCCGGATATGGACGATCCGAAGTTGCTGGTCAATTTCTATGGTGCTATATCCGAACTGATGCATCGGAATCTGATCCATGCTTATCATGATCGATCTGACGGCGGGCTATTCGCCACTCTGTGCGAAATGAGCTTTGCTAGCAGGAAAGGTTTGGACATTATCGTTCCTGAAGATGCCGGCGTTTCGATTGTCGACCACTTGTTCAATGAGGAGCTTGGCGCTGTTGTGCAAATAGATAGCGAAAGCCGCCAGGACGTGCTGGAGATATTCCGCCGACACAAATTGCACCGATTGGTTAGCCGGGTCGCCACGGTGGAAGGTCACAACCGAATATGCATCAAGCGAAACGGCCGGGTAACGCATGACGGATTGCGCTCGCACATGCAGCGCGCCTGGTCGGAGCTCACATGGCGTATGCAATCGTTGCGCGACAATCCCGGTTGTGCGCAACAGCAATACGATCGGATTTTGGACGATCGCGATGAAGGGCTGACGTTTAGGCATCAATTGCATGATTCGATAGCTCCTATGATCGCGACTGCGGTTCGGCCTAAGATTGCAATTTTGCGCGAGCAGGGCGTGAATGGGCACGTCGAGATGGCAGCGGCCTTTGATCTTGCTGGCTTTGACTCGTTTGATGTTCAGATGTCCGCGCTCGCTTCTGGCGACTTGGACTTGAGCAAGTTCAACGCGATGTCAATTTGCGGAGGTTTTTCCTTCGGGGATGTTTTCGGAGCTGGAAAAGGGTGGGCAGGTTCGATATTGCATAATCCGCAACTGATGGATATGTTTGAGCGCTTCTTCTCGGATAGCTATAAGTTCTCTTTTGGCGTTTGCAACGGTTGCCAGGTCATGATGCAACTAAAGGATATCATCCCAGGCGCACAACACTGGCCCAGCTTCAGACGAAACCGGTCGCAACAATTTGAGGCTCGGCTCGTCAATGTCTTGATTCCGCCAAGCAAATCGATCATGATGACTGCATTGACGCATGCAGTGCTGCCGATAGCGGTGGCTCACGGAGAGGGCAGAGCAGTATTTCGTCTTGTCGAAGATCATAAAGAGATATCCGAAGAGTCGAAGATCTGCATGCGCTATGTTGATGCCGACGGCAGTATTGCTAGTGACTACCCTGCGAATCCAAATGGATCGGATTTCGCGGTAGCGGGCGTTACAAATTCTGATGGGCGCATTACCGCATTGATGCCGCACCCGGAGCGTGTGTTCCGCAATGTTCAGTTTTCTTGGACAGATGAAAAGCTTTCCGAAAACAGTCCTTGGCTTGAGCTGTTTCGCAGTGCCAGAAAGTGGCTCGGGTAACCGCGCGAATCTGAAGTTCTATCTGAACCGCCACGAACAGCGCAGTAAAGTCGGGCGACGCTTCTGCTTGATATTGCTAAAATGCATTGCCAGCAAGAACATGAGAAAGGCGTAAGGAATGCCTGCACTAAGCTGCAGTTTTTAGGTTTTGTTGCGCCACCACCGTCAAAAGTTGTGCTATGAACACCAACCCTCCAGCAGAACGCCGTCAGCTGCCGCTCGGCATCCAGACCTTCTCCACCCTGCGCAACGAGGGATGCCACTAAGTCGACAAGGCCCCCCTGATCCGGAAGCTGGTCGCGCAGGGGCGATGCTACTTTCTTTCCCGCCCACGCCGTTTCGGCAAGAGCCTGCTGCTCAGCACCTTGAAGTCCCTGTTCGAAGGCCGCGAGGAGCTGTTCCGGGGGCTGGACATCCACGAACACTGGGACCGGTCCGTCAAGCGCCCGGTGGTCCAGCTCAGCTTCGGCGGGAAACACGGCGAACCTAAAGGGCTAGAGAATAATGTGCTGAACCAGCTGCACGGCATCGAGGAGGAGTTCGATCTGGAATCATTGCATCCTGTGCGCACCGGTCCTGAGCGACTTCAGAACATTCTGCGCCGCCTGCACAGAATCACAGGGCGGCAAGCGGTCGTTTTGATCGACGAGTGCGACAAGCCGGTTCTTGACGCATTGGAGAAGCCGGAGACTGCCCGGGCGAACCGGGATTGTCTTCAAGGGTTGTACGGCATCCTGAAAGATGCCGACGAGCATGTCCGGTTTGTATTCGTTACCGGCATCACCATGTTCTCGAAAACCAGTTTTTCTTCGGGACTCAACAACCTCATGGATATCAGCCTGTCCCCTGGATACGCCACGATCTGCGGATATACGGATCATGATCTTGATACCGTATTCGCCCCGGAGCTCCCCGGACTCGATCGGGACAGGATTCGAACATGGTATAACGGCTACAACTGGCTTGGTGACGAAAAACTCTACAATCCGTTCGACATATTGCTGCTGTTCCAGGAACGGGAGATCAGATCCCACTGGTTTGCAACTGGCCAGCCGGGGTTTCTGTACCGGCTTTTGAAGGAGAGAGAAGTCAGTCCGATTGAACTGGAAAACCTCGTGGCAGATGCTGACCTTGTTTCAAATTTCGAGCTCGACAATTTCAGCATTGACGCGCTTCTGTTCCAGTCCGGATATCTGACCATTACCCAAAAGGAACTCCAGGACGAGGATATTCTGTACCATCTAAATTATCCGAATTATGAAGTGCAGAGCAGTTTCAACAAGGGTTTTGCCGAGCACTTGACAGGGCGAGGACGGGAAGTGGCGACTGCCGGGAAGGGTCTTGTCCAATGTCTCGGAAGGAACGACTTTCCGGCGTTCAGGGAGAAGATTCAGGCATTGCTTGCGGGAATTCCTCATCCCTGGCACGACAGCGGAGAACTTGGCCGCTATGAATCATGGTATGCGAGTCTACTGTACATGAGTTTGCGGACAACTCGTGTCGACCTCAGGGTGGAGGAACCCTCCAGCCATGGGCGGTCGGACATGGTGGTGTTGCATGAAGGCCAAGTGTTTGTCCTCGCATTCAAGGTGATTGAAAAGAATGACGATGCCGAAAAAAGTCTCGACAATGCCATTGCTCAGATTCGGAAACGCGGGTATGCCGACAAGTACCGGGGTCAGGGCGTGTCTATTCACCTGATCGGAATGGTGTTTGGCCGGGAAGAGCGTAATCTTCTGGAAATCCGTTCGGAGAAGGCTTGATTTCCGTGCCTGCATGAGCCCGTTCGAAAACTGACTTCACGAACTTGATTGGGGGAAATTTGAAAATTTGCTGATCAAGAAGGTCAGCAGGTTATTCCTTGGCAATGAGATGCCCGTCTGGAATCCGAACAGATTCGGGCGCTAGTGGATGCCGTCCATCGGGAAAATATGCGATAGATTTCATTCGCTTCGCTTCTGCTGACTGTCTGAAAACCGCTCAATTTATCCGATCTTTTCGACGCATCGCCCATGGAACCAGCTGCCACCCATTGAAATTCTCGATTGAACACGTTCGTGCTGGTTGTTGGCAAAAAACTCATCAGTAAACCTGAGCTAAGACGATGTTCTATCAGCGGTTTGCCCAGCAAGCTATGGATGCCGATTGATCACTGTATAATTTTCAGCCATGCGATTTTTCAACACTGCCGGCCCGGTCGTGCCCGAAGACAACTACAGCATTCCACCGCTTGAGCGTGTGGATCGTGATGAAGTCTTTGGCCTGATTGAGCGAAAGCGCTATTTCATCCTGCATGCGCCGCGCCAGACCGGCAAGACTTCGACACTCATCGCCTTGATGAACGAGCTGAACCACGCGGACCGCTATCGTGCGGTGTATATCAATGTCGAGGGGGCGCAAGCTGCGCGAGAGGACACGCATGCGGCAATGCGAGCAATCCTCAGCGCCCTTTCCAGATCCGCTGAGGATCATCTCAAAGACAGTTTTGTTAAAGACAATTGGCAGCGCATATTGGAAGTTTCAGGCCCTCATGATGCGCTGATCGAGATGTTGCGCGGCTGGTCGAAGATAGACCCCCGGCCGTTGGTCGTCATGATCGACGAAATTGATGCGCTGGTTGGCGACACGCTGATTTCGATGTTGCGTCAGCTGCGCTCGGGTTACTACCAGCGTCCGAAAAGTTTTCCGCAGTGTGTGATCTTGTGCGGCATCCGCGATGTTCGCGACTACCGCATTCGTTCGAGCGCCAAGAAGGTGATCATCACTGGCGGTAGCGCGTTCAACATCAAGGCAGAATCGCTGCGGCTAGGTGATTTCGGCGAAGTCGAGACGCAGGCGCTGCTGTTGCAGCACACTGAGCAAACCGGCCAGTGCTGGAGCGAGGATGCGCTAGGCGAGGTGTGGGGCTCGACCTCGGGCCAGCCATGGCTCGTCAATGCGTTGGCAAACGAAGTGCTTAAGAAGATCAAAGATCTTAGTGTAACGATTGGGCGCGAAGATGTGATCGATGCCCGTGAGAAGCTGATTATGCGACGCGACACGCATCTTGATCAGTTGGCCGACAAGTTGCGCGAGGACCGCGTCAAGCGGGTCATCGAATCTATCGTTAGCGGCGGAGAACCAGCCCCCTATAGGGTCGACGACGTTCAGTATGTACGTGATCTGGGGCTAATCGCACAGACCAAGCCGATCCGGATCGCCAATGCCATCTATCGCGAAGTGATACCGCGCGAGTTGATTACCTCGGCCGATGAAGCGTTGACGCACGAGACCGCATGGTTCGTGGATGATGGAAAACTGATGATGGACCGGCTGATGGAGTCGTTCCAGGCGTTCTTCCGCGAGAGCTCGGAGCACTGGATCGGACGGTTCGACTACAAGGAGGCGGGGCCGCAGTTGTTGCTACAGGCATTCTTGCAGCGAGTGGTGAATGCAGGCGGTCGGATTGAGCGCGAGTACGGGCTAGGCCGGATGCGCACGGACTTGCTAATCGAGTGGGGACCGCAGCGTCAACGGGAGGTGATAGAGTGCAAGCTGAGAAGAAAGGATTTGGATAAGACGATCGCTGAGGGTTTGAAGCAGCTTGATGCCTACATGCAACGGTGCGGGACCGCTGGCGGTCACCTGATTATATTCGATCGTTCGAAGAAGAGGTCTTGGGACGAGAAGGTGTTTAGGCGCGAAGAGTCTGTAGGTGGACGCAGGGTGATGATCTGGGGCATGTGAGGGTAACGGCCTATGTGTCGGTGCGGCCTTCTTTCCATTCCAGCAAATCGATGCCGCAACGGTTGTGTCGCTTAACCATTTAGATCTTGACGTGCACTTGAGTTGAGTGCTTGCTGCATCGATGCATCTGCGCTTTTGATTCATTTATTAGGTGCTGGAAACGGTCAACTTTGCTTTCTCGCAGATCAGCGATTCGCAACTCGATTTTTGACACTGCTGAATAAATCTTCGATTGGCCGCTAGCTGAAAAATCACGCGTAGGCGGGATTGACCTCAGTTGCAGATTTGTCCAAACCCTCTTCATAATCATCTTGCTGTAGCTGAATCCACCACATTTCCGCATAAATGCCATTGAGAGCGAGTAATTCTTCATGAGTGCCTTGCTCGACCACTTCGCCATTGTCAACGACGACAATCTTGTCGGAATCCGAAACAGTCGAAAGCCGATGCGCAATGACAAGCGTAGTGCGATTCTCAGAAACCACATCAAGCGCATCTTGAATTAGTCTTTCAGATTTTGAATCCAAGGATGATGTCGCTTCATCAAGTAGCAGGATCGGAGGGTCTTTGAGTATTGTTCTTGCAATTGAAACGCGCTGCTTTTCTCCACCCGACAGCTTTAGTCCACGCTCCCCAACAACCGTATTCAGTCCGGCAGGCAGCGCGGCGATAAAGTCCTCAAGCTGCGCCTTTCGAATGGCGTTTCGGAATTCCTCCTCAGTGCACTCAGGCCGGCCATAGCGAATGTTGTATTCGATCGTATCATTGAACAAGACAGTGTCCTGCGGCACAATGCCGATCGAGCGATGTAGCGACTTTAGCTGCACTTCCCTTAGATCTTGCCCGTCGATTTCGATTGTTCCGCTCGTTACGTCATAAAATCGAAAAAGTAGACGTACTAACGTAGATTTGCCCGCACCGCTCCTTCCAACCACGGCAACCTTGTGACCTGCCGGAATCTCTAAATCAACCCCGCGCAATATGGGCCTTTGGGGGTTATAGTGAAATTCAACGTCTTTGAACTTGATTGATGGTCCGGTAATTTTGAGTTCTGGCGATTTCTCTGGCTCTGGTAATTTCTCTTCCACTTCAAGCAACGTAAACATCCGGTCCATGTCGGTCAAGGCGTGATTGATCTCTCGAAGTGTCGAACCTAGCATTCGGAGCGGAAAGTAGAGCTGCATCAAAAACGCATTGAGCATGACAAAATCGCCTAAAGTCAGAATGTCGTTGACAATGCCAACCGATGCAAGGTAGAGCAATCCGACTAGTCCCGCCGAAATAATTGCGCCTTGACCGATGTTAAGTACCGCAAGTGACAACTCGCTTTTGATGGATTCCTTTTCCCACTCTTGCAAATGATGGTCAAATCTGGCCGCTTCATGATCTTCGTTAACAAAGTATTTCACTGTCTCGAAGTTCAATAGCGCATCGACACTGGATGCATTGGCTCTTGTCTCGGCGGCATTCATGCGAACTCGGAACTTGGTCCGCCAATTGGTAACTACTACCGTGAACCAGCCATAAAGAAATATGGTGCCACCGGTTATGACAACATACAGCGGATCAAAAGTGATTGCCAAAAAGATGCACACCGCAAGAATCTCGAATGCTGTCGGCACCACGCTGAATACCAGATAGAAAAGCAGGTAATTGACTCCGCGAGTGCCTCGCTCGATATCGCGAGAAACCCCGCCTGTCTGTCGATCTTGATGAAATGAATGAGATAGTTCGTGTAAATGATTGAATACTTTTATTCCAATGTTTCGAACAGAGCGCTGAGAAGCTCTGGCAAAAACGGCATTTCTAAATTCTTCGAATAACGTACTGCCGAGCCGCAGTGCGCCATAAGCGATGATCAGGAAGATCGGCACTGTGACGATTGGATCGGGATTGATGGATTCGTCAAACCAGTCGACGATCTCCCTAAGCGCGATAGGAATGCCAATAATGGCGATTTTGGCGATGATCAGAAATGCCAAAGCGAAGCCGATTCGCCAGCGAAATTCCCAAAGATAAGTGCTCAAAGTCCGAATCGTTTTCCACGAATTCTTGTCGAATCCGCCGTGGGACTTATAGTCTGTAGTATCGTCAACCATCAGTGCACCGAGGAAGTGACATTAATATCTTTGACAACGCACAATCGTGCGTCGCAGGCGAGCCGCGATGCGACACTTTATCAAGTGTTTCTATGGTTATGCGGTCCGAGGTTTTGGCTTCTTGGGCATATAGTATCGAACGATGCGAAAGCCAAGAAGTGCTGCAAGTACAGCACCGTGGATGATCGGCGGGCCCAAGTCGGCTTTCACAAGCAGAATATAGTGAACAATCCCCAATATTGCGATGACATAGACCGAGCGATGCAGCTTGGCCCATCGCTTTCCGCCTAAAGCGCGCACCATTCGCTTAAAGGAGGTCGCCGCAAGCGGAATCATCAGCAAGAACGCAAGCGAACCGAAAAGGATATACCAGCGCTCAATGACATCCTCAATGATGCGGGCGAAATCGAAGTAGTGGTCGATCACCAGCCACGTGAGCATATGCAGCATAACGTAGACGAAAGAGAAAACGCCGAGCATGCGGCGCAGATTCACCAGCGCATTGATTCCGGTGATAACTCGCAGAGGAGTAACTGCAAGCGTGATAATCAGTAGGCGCAGGCCCCACTCGCCTGTAACGCGCGTGAAGTCGTCAATGGGATCTGCGCTGATGTTGCCGGTATATATGCTATGGGCAAGCCCCGCCAAGGGTAAAGAGCATAGCGCAAAAACCAAAGGCTTTGACCGGCGCACCCACGTGCGTTGCAGGGCGGCGGACGACTTACTCATTGAATGCCGAAGCAATGATCATCGCACTCGATGGCACGATGAGCCTTCTTTAGTGAAAAATTTCAACATGCATCACTATGTGGCTAGATGCCGGGATAGGCCGCCGCAAGCTTGCGGCCTAGCATTTTATTTACTGGGTTTGAGTATTTGCAATCGAAATGAAAGCTAGAAATAGACTGACAAATCCATGCCGCTGTACATGCTCGCAACTTCCTCAGTATAGCCGTTGAACATCAAGGTCGGATGCCGGCCAAACAGGGTGCCGACATAACGTTCGGTCGCCTGACTCCAGCGAGGATGGTCCACAGTCGGGTTGACATTGGCGTAGAATCCGTATTCGCGCGGCGCCTGTTCCTGCCAGGTATTCAGCGGCTCCTCTTCCGTGAAGCGTACTGAAACGATGGATTTGACTCCTTTGAATCCATATTTCCAAGGCACGATCAAGCGAATCGGCGCGCCGTTTTGATTCGGCATATGTTCGCCGTAAAGACCGATTGCAAAAATCGACAGCTTGTTCATCGCCTCATCAATCCGCAATCCTTCGCGGTAGGGCCAGTCTAGCACCGAGCCGAAAACCCCTCGGCGTTGTCCAACCATTTGCTCTGGATCATGCAGTGTCAGCATCTCGATATATTTTGCCTTGGATGTGGGCTTATGGATCTTGAGAAAATCTCCAAGCGAAAAACCGACCCAGGGCACAACCATCGACCAGGCTTCGACGCAGCGATGGCGATAGATCCGCTCTTCTGCCGGAAAACGCTTCAGGATATCTTCGATATCCCAATCCTTCGGAGCTTCGCATTCGCCTGAAACGGACAGGCTCCAAGGTCGTGTGCGCAAAGTGTGCGCTTCTTGAGCCGGGCTGCGCTTGTCTGTGCCGAATTCATAGAAGTTGTTGTAGGTCGTGACATCTTTATAAGAAGTCAAATCCCGATCATCGACCTGGTAGTCGGTCTTGACAAGGTTTTCAAACTTCATCCCCGCAGAGGCTTCGAGCGAAGCGAGCATCGGCACAGATCCGCCAATGGCGAGTGCCGCTCCCGACTGAAGGAATTGCCGGCGGTTCTTGTAAACGCTATGCGGCGTTATTTCGCTGGGTTTAATTTTTGGCGCACGTTGTATGAGCATGATTTTGTGACCTGTTTGTTTCTTGCCAATTCACTACGTCAGTAGACACGTTCTGCTTGCCAGTGTTCCAAAATGGTTGTCAAGCTAGAGCCGCTCGAACGCTGCCGCAATGCCTTGCCCGCCACCGATGCACATGGAAACTACAGCATACCGCCCATTGGTGCGCTTCAATTCGTGAACCGCCTTGACTGTCAGGATGGTTCCAGTTGCGCCAATCGGATGGCCCAGCGAAATGCCGCTGCCATTCGGATTGGTTTTGTCGGCTGGGAGATTGAGATCTTTCATGACGGCCAATGCCTGAACTGCGAATGCCTCATTCACCTCGAATACATCAATGTCGTCGATCGAAAGGCCGGTTCGCTTCATCAGCTTTTGAATGGCAGGCACAGGTCCGATACCCATGTAGTCCGGTTCAACTCCAGAATGCGCGTAGCCAAGCAGCTTCGCCATCGGCTCATGGCCGGCCTTTTCCGCGGCGCCGGCTTCCATCATCACGACCGCCGCCGAGGCATCATTGATGCCGGATGCGTTTCCGGCGGTTACTGAGCCATCTTTTTTGAATACGGTCCTCATCGTTGAAAGCGATTCGACATTGGCATCTGCACGAATGTGCTCATCCGTATCGAATACAGTTGTCCCGCGCCGCGACTTGATTTCAACCGGAATAATCTGACTTTCGAACCGACCTTCTTCAGCGGCGCGCGCGGCGCGCTTATGGCTTTCAACGGCCATGGCATCTTGCTCATCGCGATCGATTCCCCATTTTTCGGCAATGTTCTCCGCCGTAATTCCCATGTGGCAATCCTTGAAAGGGTCGGTCAAGGCACCTACCATTATGTCGACAAACTCGGCATTGCCCATGCGCTGCCCCCAGCGCATTCCAGTTGACCAGTAGGGCGCCCCGCTCATTGATTCGGCACCAGCCGCAATCACCGCATCCGCCTCCCCGAGTTGCACGTATTGTGCCGCGCTGATTACCGCTTGCAATCCGCTGCCGCAAAGGCGGTTGACGGTCAAGGCAGGAGTTTCTATGGGCAGCCCGCTTTCTAAAGCGGCATAGCGGGAGATGTACATATCGCGCTTGTCAGAGTGCAGCACATTGCCGACGACGCAGTGCCCGACGCTATTCGGGTCGATGCCGGTCTTGTCCAGCACTCCGCGAATCGCTTTGGCACCGAGTTCGCATGCCGAAAATGACTTGAGCGAACCGCCATAATCGCCGATTGCGGTTCGCACCCCGTCCAATACTACTACTTCGTTGCCCTTCATATCGTATCTCCCTACAAAAAACCGGATTTCATTTTGACTTGCAGTTTATCGACCGATTCGCGCTTCGTAGACGGCATAGCCGGCCGGCTCCATCCCAAGCGATCGGTACGTTTTCATCGCGTTTTCGTTGTGCTCCTCGACGTACAGCCTAAGGCCGCACACATCGCGCAGACCCTGCGCCATTGCTTTGGCGAATGCATAAAGCTTGCCAAACACGCCTTGGCGACGATGACCTGGCTTGACATAAACGCTTTGAATCCACCATTGAACCGCGTTTCGCCAATCGCTCCACTCGTAGGTGATCATCATGCATCCGATCATCGCATCTTCGCAAGTCGCGACGATGTAGAAGCCGTATTGCGGCGCGTTCAGCAAATGCGTGACACCTGCCTTCACTGTATCCGCTTCGAGCTCGACTTCTTCCGTCTCTTTTGCCATGGCGATCATAAAATCAGCGATGACGGATACGTCTTCGTATTCACCGAGTCTGATCGATATCGGTTTGGCCACTGGTCGAGCAGAAGAATTCGCAAAAGAAAGCGGTCGTGCAAGACGGGTAAGTGTACACGAAATATGCGGCAGGCCGGAGATAAATTTACCATGTTTCCATTTTAATTTTTTTTAATTTTTGACAGCGACCTTCGCTTAAAATGACGCCTGCGGCATATCTGCGACAGGTTCGACAAAATAGCGAGCGCATCAAGCCGAATCGCATTCTGATGATGTCTGGGGTCAGATGCATGCGGGACTGCCCGCCTCCTCTCGAAGGACGCAGTCCGAAGAGAGAAGGCGGGCGCGCGAAAATTTTTGAGGCAGCATGGCGCTTGATTAGAACCCAACAGCCGAAAGGCGGGAGAAAGCGCCATGCAAACCGAATGTCCACACCGGAAATTCTGCCGTCTCGACGCGACCCACGACGAGCTTTCGCCGCAGGCCGCCGAGCGCTTCGACAAGCTTGCGCTGTTCGATCGGCTTCGCCGCGAAGACGCGACCGAAGCGACCGCCCTGATGGCGGCCGGCTGCTTCCGGGCCACGCCCTGCCGCTGGAAGCGGCGCCTGCGCTGCGGCGACCGCGGGCGAAAGCCCGGCCAGATGGTGCAGATCGACCACCCGAGCGTCGCCATCGAGGCCGGCTTCTCGGTCAAGGAGTCCGGGGCCGTGTGCCCGGTCTCGAAGCTTTGCTGCATGCGCGCCTGCTCGCGCGCCACCGCCGCCTGCCGCTGCGAGCTCCGCCAGTCCTGCGCCGGCGAGTTGAGCGTGGGCGCCCTGAACGTCGAGCTGGCCGAATTCGAGCGCCTCTGCAACGCCTGCCGGCCGCATCAGGCGCTCGGACAAGCGGTCCCATGCAGGCGTATAATGAAAACTTCGAACAAAGCGCACTTGACGCCTGAAAAGTCTCATATGTATTGAACCCGTACAAGGTTGCTATTGAAACAAGGCGGCAAGTATCATTTTGCGATTAATCGCGCAACCTGACACATAAACCCTCAATATTAGGCCAACAATGAGCAATTCAGCAGATACTGAAAAAACGACCATCGCATTCATCGGACTCGGGGTAATGGGCTATCCCATGGCCGGACATCTTGCCTCGAAAGGCTGGCCGGTCCGCGTGTACAACCGGACCGAATCGAAGGCTCAAGCTTGGATAGAACAATACGGAGGCGAAGCGGCGGGCACACCGGCGCAGGCTGCCGAGGGCTGCGATATTGTGTTTGCATGTGTCGGAAACGACGACGATATCCGTCAGGTTGCTGCCGGACCTGATGGCGCATTCAAATCAATGTCGCCCGGCGCGATATTTGTTGATCACACCACGGCTTCTGCAAAGGTAGCTCGGGAATTGTGCGAAATCGCCGGTAAAGCTGATATGCACTTTATTGATGCGCCTGTATCAGGCGGACAGGCTGGCGCTGAAAATGGCATCTTGACGGTAATGTGCGGGGGTGCCGCCGCGGCGTTCGAAAGGGTCGCGCCGGCCATGCGATGCTATGGCCGCGCTGTCACGCTCATGGGGGATTCAGGTAGCGGGCAACTGACCAAGATGGTCAACCAGATATCTATTGCAGGCCTCGTGCAAGGATTAGCCGAAGCGCTCAACTTCGCTTCGCGCTGCGGCTTGAACGAAAAGCTGGTGCTAGATGTGATTTCCAAGGGCGCGGCACAATCATGGCAGATGGAAAATCGCGGCACTACCATGGTGGACGATCAGTTCGATTTCGGGTTCGCAGTCGAATGGATGCGCAAGGATCTTGCGATTTGCCTGGAAGAGGGCAACGCGGTCGGGGCGCGCTTGCCGGTCACCGCTCTTGTTGATCAGTTCTACGCTGAAATTCAGGCGATGGGCGGATCGCGATGGGACACGTCAAGCCTTATTAGACTTTTGAGCAAACCGTAAATGCATCTTTATCGTCGCCGGAAAGTTTCCACATGGCCCATCAACTTGCCTTTTCTTGTTCCTTTTTGGTTTTTTCGCTTTTGCGGTTGCGCGCTAGGTCGGCGCGGCTAAACCACATGCGCCGGCGCTTTCGTTTTGGCGCAGATTTGATTTTCATGCGCTTGATGATGAGTAGCGAATACATGAGCAAGACACCTGCGATAAAGAAAAAAAGCGCATCCGGCCGCGTCCATTCCATCAAGCTTGAAGCAATGATTGGCCCCAAAACTGCGCCGGCGCCGTAGGCTGTCAACAACCCCGCCGAAGCCCGCATCATCTTTTCCTTTGGCGTGGAATCATTCATGTGCGCGGAGGCAATGGGGTACAAAGTGAATGCAAAGGCTCCGAACAGCACAGCCGCGACGCAAAGTATCCACACGGACATACCCACAGCCGGCACGATCGCGATAGCCGCAAGTGCGCTGATCACGCTAGCGCCAAAGATGACTTTTCGCCGATCCATGCCATCCGACAGCTTGCCCATCGGCCATTGCAGCAGCACTCCGCCAAAAATCGTCAATGCCATGAACAGCGCGGTAACAGTTGTCGTCTTGCCGTAGCCTTGGGTAAACAAAGGACCCAATCCGTAGAATGCGCTGACAATGATGCCGGATGCAAATGCACCAAGCATCGCAACCGGAGAGGCGCGATAGATCTTGATCATTTCAACCTTCTCGCGCGCATTGACTTGCGGGGCGATGAGCCGAGTTATCAGTACGGGAAGCAGCGCGATCGAGTAGAAGATCGAAGACACTGAGAACAATATGAAAGAATCCGGTCTTGCCAACGGGATTAGCATCTGACCAATACCGGCCGCCAAATAGTTGGTCGCTGCATAAAACGACAGAATTTGGCCCCTAGTATTGTTGGTTGCGCGCGAGTTGAGCCAGCTTTCAGTGATCATGACAAGTGCCGCCATTGCGAATCCGGCACCGAATCGGACCACAATCCACACATAGGGGTCGACAACGAGAGCATGTATTAATGCAGCAACTGAAGTGAACGACGCATAGGCCGCAAAGGATCGAATATGACCGGTGTAGATCACCAGTCGGTCGCCATAGTGCGCCCCTACAAAAAGTCCAAGCGAGTAGGCCGCGGCAACTAGTCCGATTGTGGTAGTCGTAAAGTCCGCTTCGTCAGCTGCAAGAGCCAGCAAGGTGCTCAGCAGCGAATTTGCAATAAGCAATAAGCCCCAGCTTGATAGCAAGGAGACGATGGAAGAAAGCACGGAGAACATTGCGCCAGGAACCCGATGTTGGCGATGTTAAAGAATTGCGCAAAGTGTATACCTTTCTCTTGCGAAATACTTGGCTTTTTGCTTCGGCTTGCCGAGCTAGAATTTTCATCTTGGATTGCGTCGTTTCATGCAGTTTGCACGAAACTCCTGATTTGCGCGAGTGGTATACTTTCGATCGCACGATTGTTCGAATTTCGATTGATGCGTCCTAGTGGCCCTGTAAATTTCCGGTACGCAAAATCACCGTGCGAACGCCGTCAGATCAATTTGAAACTTGCAGATCAACATGAGCCGCAACGCCTGTTCAAACCCGCTGCCGCATCAGTTTCACCCGGCTGTTAAAAGCTGGTTTTCAGTCAATTTCAAATCCGCTACCGATTGTCAACTCGGTGCTTGGCCTCCAATCTTGCGCGGTGACGACACGCTCATCGCGGCGCCAACAGGTTCCGGCAAGACGCTTGCCGCTTTTCTGGCGGTGATTGATAAATTGGTCCAAACCTCCATAAGCGAAAGCGGCTTGCCCAATGAAACCTACGTCGTCTATGTATCTCCGCTAAAGGCGCTTTCCTACGATATTGAGCGCAACCTCAAGTTTCCGCTCAACGGGATTCGCGACCAACTTGATCGGATGGGACATTCAGATGTCGAAATTACCATCGGAGTGCGGACAGGCGATACGACCGCATCGGAACGTCGCGCCATGGTTCGCCGGCCGCCGCATATTCTGGTAACCACTCCGGAGTCGCTCTACCTTTTGCTGACATCGGATTCAGGCAGAACGATGCTGCGCTCGGCGCGTACGCTCATCGTCGATGAAATTCACTCGCTCATCAGTACCAAGCGCGGAGCGCACTTCGCGCTTTCTGCGACTAGATTGGCCCATGTCGCCGGTCAGGGTTTCGCGCGAATCGGGCTATCAGCTACGCAAAAGCCTATTGATCATGTTGCGGCCTTCCTGACTGGCAAGAGCCCCCATGAATGCGTTCTCGTCGATTCGGGGCATATTCGCAAGTGGGATATCGCAATCGAAGTGCCGCAGGCTCCGCTGCAAGCTGTAATGGCATATGAGTCCTGGAATCAAATTTATCGCCGAATTGCCCATTTGATCAGATCTCACCGCACCACGCTGATTTTCGTTAACACTCGCAGGCACACCGAGCGGGCGACAAGGCATCTGGCTGAACTGGTTGGAGAGAAGAACATTGCTGCCCACCATGGCAGCTTGTCTAAGAACCACCGCCATGATGCCGAACAGCGTTTGAAATCTGGCGAGTTGCGAGCACTGGTGGCAACCGCATCTTTGGAACTTGGCCTCGACATCGGCGACATCGATCTGGTGTGCCAGATCGGTTCGCCGCGCTCTGTTTCGGTGTTCATTCAGCGCATCGGACGATCAGGGCACTCGATCGGCAAAATTCCCAAGGGCCGCATTTTTGCCACAACCCGTGATGAGCTGGTTGAAAGCGCGGCGCTCATCAAGGCGACCTTGGAAGGCGATATGGAAGCGCTTGAGGCATGCGCTGCATCCAAAGATGTGCTGGCGCAGCACATTGTTGCTGAATGCAGCATAGAAAGCCGAGGCATTGATGAGCTTTTCATTTCATGCAAATCCGCCTGGCCCTATCGCGATTTGCAACTTGATCAGTTTGAATCGCTGCTAGTCATGCTGTCCGAAGGCTATACCTTGCGTCGGGGCAGGCGCGCAGCCTACATTCATGTCGATGCGGTCAATCGCATGGTGCGCGGGCGCAAAGGGTCGCGCATTGTCGCTTGCTTGAATGGAGGCGCGATTCCCGATCAATTCGACTACGATGTCATATTGCAGCCCGACGAAATAAGAATAGGCTCTGTAAACGAAGAATTTGCATTCGAAAGCTTGCGCGGAGATATCTTCCAGCTTGGCAATGCGTCGTACCGCGTGATGCAGGTCAGGCAAGGGAGGGTGGCCGTCGAGGATGCCAAAGGCTTGCCGCCGAACATACCGTTCTGGTTTGGCGAAGGCAGGGGGCGAAGCGACATTCTGTCCGAAGCCGTATCGGCGTTGCGCGAGCGCGTTGGCGCCATGCTGGACAGTGAAGGCGCAGAATCGGTGGCAACTGCAATTGCAACCGAATACCACTTGAATCAATCTGTCTCGCAGCAGATTGTCGACTATCTTGCGCTAGCAAAAGCGTCGCTTGCCTCCTTGCCAACCAAAAAACGTGTGATCTACGAGCGGTTTTTCGATGAAGCAGGCGATATGCATCTGGTTATCCATAGCGTATACGGGGCTAGAGTTAACAAAGCTTGGGGGCTTGCGCTACGCAAAAAGTTCTGTGTGCGATTCGACTTCGAACTTCAGGCAGCCGCGCTCGAAGACAGCCTTGTGTTGTCGCTTGGTCCGACTCACAGCTTTGAGCTCAAACAGGTGAGCAGCTACCTTAAGTCGGCGACTTCCCGGCAGACGCTGACACAAGCGATATTCACTGCGCCAATGTTCGAGAGCCGCTGGCGATGGGTGGCGAATACCGCACTTGCGATTCCGCGCAATCGGAACGGCAAGAAAGTGCCACCACAGCTGCAGCGGACCGATGCCGAAGATCTGCTCGCTTTGCTCTTTCCCGATCAAGTGGCTTGCCAAGAGAACCGGCAAGGGCCGATTCGAGTTCCAAGCCATCCTCTAGTCGCGCAAACCATCCATGACTGCTTGCATGAAGTCATGGATGCGGATGGGTTTGATGGTGTTATTGCATCGATCGAGTCGGGTGAAATTGCGGTCGAATTTCGCGATCTGCCGCAACCTTCGGTGCTCGCCGAAGAAATTCTAACTGCTAAGCCCTACGCATTCCTAGACGATGTGCCAGCTGAAGAACGTCGTACGCTTGCCGTGCAGACCCGAGGTTTCAACGCTGTAAATTCGTCAAGTGAAATCGGACGGCTCGACCCCGATGCCATAAAGTCGCTATGCGCGGAATCGTGGCCGAAACCGGAAAACGCGGACGAACTGCATGATGCGCTGATCCTCATGGGCTGCATCGAACAAGCGCATCCTTGGAGAGGGTATGCTCCGGATGCTGAATGGACTCGATTGTTTGAAGAATTGGTACGCGCTAAGCGTGCGACCAGAGTGCGACTGGAAAACGTCAAAACCTATTGGGTCGCAGCCGAAAGGTTGATCGAATTCTCGATGCTTCATCCCGAAGGGGAGCTTTCGCCTAAAATCAAGCCTGCATCCCTGTCGATCACCAAGCCGATGTCCGAAGAGGATTGCCTAGATGCGATATTGCGCGGGCGGCTAGAAGTGATTGGCCCATGCACGGAAGACGAACTAGCCGAATCCATATCGGTAAAGCCTGAACGCGTCGCATTGTCGCTGTTGCGACTAGAAACTGAAGGATCAGTCATGCAAGGGCGATTCAGAACCCTTGATGGTGGTGTGGAATGGTGCGATCGGCGGTTTCTATCTCGAATTCATAAACTTACCGTGCAACGGTTAAGAAGCGAAATTGAGCCTGTCAGCCTCGATGCTTTTATGCGTTATCTTGCGCGTTGGATGCGGGTCAATTCT
The DNA here is from genome assembly GCA_965214875.1 of Arenicellales bacterium. Lineage (GTDB taxonomy): Bacteria > Pseudomonadota > Gammaproteobacteria > Arenicellales > JAJDZL01 > CBDAUN01. The sequence continues at coordinate 1,814,580 of OZ243980.1, forward strand.
GACGATGTCGTAGAAGGTGTTCACGCACTCGATTCCGTCTTCGATCAGATCGAAGGATTTGAAGCGCCGGTGCAGGTATGGGAATCGGATATTTTGCCAGCTCGGGTATACGGCTATTCTTCTGAACTGCTCAATCATCTCAGCGCATCCGGCACTATCGTCTGGACGCGGCTATCAAAGCACGATGGCAGGAAGCCGGCATTGGCAAACAAAGGCTCGAGCCGTCGATTCAGCACCTCGCTTCGAAACAGCCCTCTTGCGTTCTTGAAACGTCAAAATTTGGCACTGTGGCGATCGCTGATGCAACAGTCAAATCCGGACCCGCAGCCACGATCGTCGATTGGCAGTGCCATCGAGACTTTGCTCAAAGATCAAGGCGCGCTTTTCGTGGACGAAATTCTCGATTCAATTCACTTGCTTCCGAGTCATGTTGAGGAGGGGCTGGTTGAACTGTTCACAGCCGGAATCGCGACATGCGACCACTTTGCAGGAATTCGCTCACTTCTAGTGCCTGAAAGTTCGCGCCCCAAACGCTTCAATAAACGCTATTCGGTGTCGAGCGGCATTCGCGCTGCTGGTCGATGGTCGCTGCTGGAAAGAGCTTCTCGAATTGCCGACAGCGATGAAATCACAGAGCGGTTGCTCGACGAGTTTGCAGCCAAGGTCTTGTTGAAGCGCTACGGCGTGGTGTTTCGCGCCATCGCAGTTCGAGAACAAAGAGTGTTGCCGCCATGGCATCGACTGTTGCGCGCCTATCGTCAGATGGAAGATCGCGGGGAAGTCAGAGGAGGACGCTTTGTTTCGACTGTTGCGGGAGAGCAGTTTGCCTTGCCTCAAGCAGTCGAGCTTTTACGGAGCATGCGCAGGTTGCCGAAACAACGCGAGCGCATCACGGTTTCAGCAACGGACCCGATTTTCATCGCCGATCTGATGTGCGATCAAGAGCGCGTTGCCGCGGTCGGGCGCAATCATGTCGAGATTACGGACGGCACTTTAACGGCAGTATTGAAAAACGGCTGCGAAATTAAGTGGAACGATGCTGCGCCGATCAGTCGGCAAGACGAAGGTCTCGCCATAACGAGCTTGCCGCAAAATGTAACTAGTGATTAGTCGGCGTGAATAGCTTCGATTCGAGGCTTGCGTAGTATGCCGCAAGATCTCGAATATCGGTTTCCGTCAACGAAGCGACAAAGCCCGACATGACCGCGTTGCTTCTAGCTCCGGATTGATAGTCGCGCAACGCTTGCGCGATATAGTCCTCGTACTGTCCGGCAATGATAGGCGTTCCTACGCCGGTCGTTGTGTCGCCGACTCCGTGGCAAGCTAGACAGACTTGAGCTTTGGCTTCACCGGCATAGGGGTCGCCGGCTATGCAGGTACCGGCCAATGCCGTCAAAGCGGCAATGCAAGCTGCTTGTTTAAGGCTTATGGAAATTCGATTGGTTGACATGACTGCTACCGGGACAAGGTTGAAAAGTAAGTGGCGATATCTTCTATATCTTGATCAGAAAATTGCGCGCTCTGCGCATGCATTGTGGCATGCTCTCTTGAACCTTCGCGGTACGCCTTGAGCGCGGCGAGTAGATAGTCATAATTTTGACCGGCGATTTTTGGCACGGTGTACCCCGGATATGCATTGCGCATCCCAGCGACCGCATGACAGCCTGAACAAGTGAACGATTTGTCTCGGCCTGCTGCGGCATCGCCTTCCGCTTGCGCCTGAGCGGGCAGAACGAATGCGATAACAATAGCAAACGCCAATATGCCGGATTTTATTTTCATGGATTCTCCTGAAATTTTGTGTTCGCAACATTGCCCTAATAGCGAGAGTGGAGGCTCTTTCGAGAGGGCGGCACCATTGGAGCGCATATTATAGCGAAACTTAGGCGGCGGAAAACTTCGTTAGCGACATGCGTTTCACATATTCAATGGGTCAGCAAGCGTTCATGCAGGCTGGTAAACAGCGGCTCCTCATGCATCGACTCGATGCAAGAAGCGAAAAATGCGTCCAGCCGACCCTTTAGCGGTATGGAAGGCAGAGCTCGGTTCGTTTTCTCCATAGACAGATTGTCAAATTTCAATTTTATACGAATGTTTTTATTGCTATATCAATCATATTTTTAGGTGCCGCTTTGGTTTTGGGGTTCACCATGTTTCATCTGCGATGGTTGCTATAATCAAGCGTTCGTCCGTTCAATCAACAACAATATTTTGAGGAGGAGTTGATGTCGTATACGACAGAAAACATTCGGAACATTGCACTGCTTGGACAAGGCGCATCCGGCAAGACGTTGTTATGCGAGTCGATTCTAAGCGTCGCCGGCGCGATTGACACGAAGGGCGAGATCGCTCGCAAGAACACGGTCAGCGACTTCGATGCGCTAGAAAAGAACCATCAGCGGTCGCTGAATTCCTCAATCATGTCGACCGATCACAAAGGCGCCCACATTAATCTGATTGACACGCCGGGATATTCGGATTTTATCGGACCGGCAATTTCAGCCATCCCCGCGGTCGAAACCGTCGCAGTGGTAATCGGCGCCCAAACTGGCGTGGAGACCATGACGCGCCGAGTCATGGAAGCGGCGCAAGAAAACAACGTCTGCAGAATGATCATTGTTAACCGATTCGATGCCGAAGATATCGATCTTGGACAAATCTACGGTTCGATACAAGAAGAATTCGGAACCGAGTGCCAAGTGCTCAATCTGCCCAACAGCGGCGGTGTTACCGCCTGTTTTCCGAATGCTGGCGAAGGATCGGATTTTTCTGACCCCGAAGAGGCGCGGACATCATTGATCGAACAAATCGTCGAAGTCGACGAAACACTGATGGAGCAGTATCTTGAAGGCGAGGATATTGATCAGAGCGCGTTGGTTCCCGCACTTCAGCATGCCATGCGCAAGGGGCATCTCGTCCCGGTCTGCTTCACTTGCGCGGAAACAGATGCCGGCGTATCTGAGCTGCTCGATATCATGGCAGATTTCTTGCCAAATCCCAAGCAAGGCAACCCACCTAACTTGATCAGTAGCGAAGGAGGCGAGGCGATGGAAGTCGCCGCTGATTCACAAGGGGCGCTAATCGGCCACATATTCAAGGTCTTGTTCGATCCTTTTGTAGGAAAGCTCGGAATATTCAGAATTTACCAAGGCAATATGAACAAGAACACTGCACCTTTCATCGGAGACAATCGAAAGCCTATTCGCATCGGCAACTTGTATGCCATTCAAGGCAAGCAGCTCATCGACCAGGATGAAGGAGTTGCCGGCGACATTCGCGGCATTTCAAAGGTTGACGAAGTTGAATACGATGCAATTATCCATGACTCATCCGAAGGTGCCGCATGTTCGCTGAAAACCGCCGGCCTGCCGACACCGATGGTGGGCTTGGCGATTGATCCTGCCAATCGCGGCGATGAGCAAAAAGTCGCCGAGTCGCTGCAAAAGGTTGCAATCGAAGATCCTTGCATCGTTGTCGAACGAGACCCCGACGCAAACGAAACCGTGATGCGCGGGCTTGGCGAGTTGCACTTGCGCATCGCGCTTGAACGTCTCAAGGAGGTATATGGTGTTGAGGTCACCACGTCGGTGCCGACCATACCGTATCGAGAAACCATCACCAAGACCGCCGAGGGGCACTGCCGACACAAGAAGCAGACCGGCGGCGCAGGTCAATTTGGTGAAGTCTATATGCGCGTTGAAGCGATGCCCCGCGGCGGCGGTTTTGAGTTCGTCGATAATATTGTGGGCGGCGTGATACCAGCGCAGTTCATTCCGGCTGTTGAAAAAGGCGTGCGGCAGGTGTTGCAAACCGGCGCATTTGCGGGATTCCCGATTCAGGACATACGTGTTGTGATCTACGACGGCAAGCATCACTCAGTCGATTCAAAAGAGATCGCCTTTATCACGGCGGGGCGCAAGGCGTTTGTGGATGCCATATCGAAAGCTGGCCCGATCGTGCTTGAGCCGATTGCGGATATCTCAGTCGATGCGCCAAGCGCGAGCATGGGCGATATTGCTGGCGAATTATCGGCGCGAAGAGGGCGTATTGTCGATACAGATTCGCTAGCGGGCGGCTCGATTCGCATCAAGGGAGCGGCGCCTTTGGCAGAGATGACCGACTTCCAATCCAGACTTAACGCGATTACGGGAGGGGAGGGGTCATTTATAATGGAGTTCAGTTCATATGAACCCGCTCCGATGGAATTGCAAAAGAAATTGAGCGCTTCATTCAGCCAACCTGATGCGGATTAGCATGCGAGCCCGGCGTGAACAATCCTATGTCACCTGAAGCGGATGTCTGTCCTGTAACCGGGCAGAAACTTCCTGCATACAGCCCAGAGCAGCAAGCTGCGCCTGGTTATTCAGAACCAAGGACGCTTGTTCTCACTGGTGCGAGTCAAGGTATCGGCCATGCGACAGCGAAGCTGTTTGAAGAACGGGGATGGCGTGTCATTACGTGTTCGCGGACGCCTTTTTCCAGTCAATGCCCATGGCAAGCTGGACCTGAGGACCACATTGAAATCGATCTTGGCGAACCAGATCTAAGGGCGAATGGAATTGTCGAACTAAAAAAGCGATTGGCGGGCGGTGCGCTTCACGCGCTGGTCAATAACGCAGGGATATCTCCTAAAGGCGAAAGCGGTGAACGTCTCGGTCCTACCATTACCAGCTTAGCGACTTGGCGGCTGGTGTTCGAAGTCAACTTTTTCGCACCGATTGTCTTGGCAAGAGGATTGATGGAAGAATTGATCAAGGGACAGGGGTCGATCGTTAATGTGACATCGATTGCAAGTTCTCGGGTGCATCCTTTTGCCGGAACCGCGTACGCGACATCCAAGGCGGCGCTTGCGTCTTTGACCCGCGAAATGGCTGCAGAGTTCGGATCTAGCGGAATTCGGGTCAATGCGATTGCTCCTGGCGAGATCGATACGCCAATCCTGTCTCCAAAAACATCCAACCTGGTTGAGTCTATTCCCCTGCATCGCTTAGGCACTCCGGACGAAGTTGCTCAAACGATCTACTTTCTTTGTGCAGATAAATCCAGCTACGTCACCGGATCAGAAATTCACATTAATGGTGGTCAGCATTTGTAATCCTAATTGGTGTCTACCAGAAAACCCATGTATCGAGGAATAAATCAGCAAAAGCAACGGCATGCGATCCGGCCATGAAATCGAAGATTTTCGGGAATGAGCTTTGCAGTCTATAAGATGCGTTCGAAATCAATTCGAATTGACAAGTGCGGCTGAATCTTCGAATTGCGGGTTTCATGAAAATTTGCAGGCAGCTTAAAAAACATCAAAATTGAAGATTAGCGTACAAACAGAGCGGAAATGCGCATACAACCAGACCTATGAACGAAGCAATTGCATTTGACACGCACCGCTACGTCAAGAGCCTGCCGGGAGCGGCTTCAGCGAGAAGCAGGCCGAGACCTTGGCGGATGAGCAGATTGCCTTGCTCAAATCCAACCTTGCGACCAAGAGCGATATCGAGCAGGTGAAGTCCGATCTTCTCAAATGGTTTATTGGTGCGCTAATCGTGCAGGGCGGTCTAATCGTCGCATTGGTAAAGTTGCTTTGACTCTATGCCATATGCCCCGCATAACCGCTGCGCCGCCTTTTTTCACCATCCGTCAAGCACTGCTTTTAGCAATATCTCAGCAAGGATGAATACTGAATCGAAATGCGCTTAGCGATAGAAGTGGGAATGATGCGCGAGTTGGTAGCATCTTTCACGCATTATCGACCAAGCGAATCGATGAACTCCTCCAACGCTCCGACATATCGATCTTGATCGGTGATGAATCCTGTGGAATGCGTACCCGATATTTCAACGAACTTCTTGTTTGAACGAGTCGCATCAAACAGCTGTTGCGCTTGGCCGAAGGGCGTGAGCGTATCCGATCGGCTGTGTATGTAGAGAACAGGACAGCTCACCAAATCAATCCGAGAAAGCGAATCGTATTTCCAGCGCAGCAACGGAGTCGTCGGCAGCAAGGAATAGTGAACCCGAGCTAAATCGCTCATCGAAGTGAAGCTCGATTCCATGATCAAGCCGGCGGGCGAGCGTCGAGTTGCCACCCAGCTCGCCATCGCCGTCCCCAGCGAGCGCCCATGCAGGATGATTTGACCAGATGCAATTCTTCGCTTATCAACCAAATAGTCGAACATTGCTTCGGCATCTTGGTACATCGCATCTTCTGTCAGTTTGCCACCGCTTCGGCCGTAGGTGCGGTAGTCGTAGGTCAACACCGAAAGTCCAAGATCATGCAGCAGTTCATAGGTTTCCATCAAGTAGGAAATGTTGCCGGCATTGCCGTGAAATATCAATACGGTATGGCGTGAATTCGGATAGGGAATATACCAGCCGTGCAGGTCGGCATCATCTGCGGTCTGCAACAGCACATCTTCGTATTCCAGCCCAATTTCCGCAGGTGTCGCTACCAGATCGGCGTAGGGAATGTGAATCAATCCTGTCTGGCGGAAAAATACGAATGCTAGGATTAGGGTATAGATGACGGCAATTCCGCAAATCGGCGCAAGGATTCCATAAAGCATTGGGCGTAATTTCATTTCGAATAAAAATAAATTCGAGTGTTTTTCATGCTGAACTCTATAGCTTTGCATGGCAAGTGCGATTGCTTTCACCGTTACGCTGAACCGCACCTGGTGGTAGACCCGCGCTAAAATGACTCTTTCAAGCCTTATCTGGCAGTTAAGATCATCGTTCTCCCTCGAACGTGCGAATAGACATTCTACCGCTATCAGCATCCTTTTATGAGTTCCCTTAGCCGAATCGAATCGGCGTTGACCGCGGTGCGGCAGTTTAGACATGAAGGTATAATCTTTGCTTCATCAAGAAGATAAGAAAAATTTCAAATTGATCGAAGAATTGCACATAGGACATGAATGTGAATACTGTAAACTCCAATTCCGCAAGCAGAATTGACGACACTCGCATTGAATCGATTCATGATGTTGCTTTTCCGGCTGACATCATGCAGCAGGCACCGGCAACGGACCGGGCGCGTGACACTGTAGACGCAACGCGCCGAGATCTAAACAAAATTCTCAATGGACAGGACGACCGTGTTGTCGTCGTAGTAGGACCCTGCTCAATCCATGATCCCGATGCCGCAATCGAGTATGCAACTCGGCTAGCTTCGGAGAAAATCGAGCGCAAAGACGATCTGCTCATTGTGATGCGAGTCTACTTCGAAAAGCCAAGAACCACAATTGGCTGGAAGGGCTTGATTAATGATCCGGATGTCAACGGCTCATTCGACATTAACAAGGGGCTGAGAGTTGCGCGCGGCCTGTTGCTGAAAATCAACGACATCGGTGTGCCTGCAGGCGTTGAGTTTCTTGATATCATCTCGCCGCAATATATCGCGGACCTGGTCAGCTGGGGAGCGATCGGGGCGCGAACCACGGAAAGCCAAGTTCATCGCCAGCTCGTGTCGGGACTCTCATGTCCGGTCGGTTTGAAAAACGGAACAACAGGAAATATCAAGATCGCAGTTGATGGTGCTCACGCCGCATCGAAACCACATCGCTTTCTATCCATCACCAAAGCAGGGCAGACTGCGATCTTCGAAACTGCCGGTAACAATGATGTTCACATCATCTTAAGAGGCGGTGAAGAACCGAACTTTTCTGCTGAGCACGTGGACCGAGCGTCTCAGCTGTTGCGCAATCGCGGATTGCCCGAAAACGTCATGATAGATTTTAGTCACGCCAATAGCAGTAAAGACTATCGTCGCCAAAAAGTCGTTGCCGAAGACGTGTCCAAGCAAATCGCCAGCGGCGACCATCGTATTATCGGCGTGATGATTGAAAGCCATTTGATCGAGGGACGACAGGATATTTTCCCAGGCCGTCCCGCCACCTACGGCCAAAGCATTACTGATGCTTGCATCGGCTGGGAAGATACGGTGGAAATATTCCAAGTATTAGGTCAAGCAGTCCGCGACAGGCGGCGCATCATCGGCAAAGTGCCAACACCGATCAGTTCGGTTTCTTAAGCCGACACAGCCAAATGCAGCAAGCTGTATCGTGATCAAACCTTATCAGTCGGTAGACCTCAAGCCCCTGTACGTTCAAGATGCCGAACACCGTTCGGCGTTGATTCGTGAAGCGAAGGGTCTTCCGGATCTTGTTCTGAACTCATCGGCTGCTGGCAATGTAGCCATGCTTGGTGGTGGCTACTTCACGCCATTGCCCGGGTTCATGAATAAAGCGGATGCCTTAGCGGTAGCCGAATCCATGACAACGCAGAGTGGCATTTTTTGGCCAGTGCCCATCTTGAATATCTGCCACGATATCGAAGGAATCGTCGATGGCAGTCGGATCGCTTTGCGAGATAGAAACTCTAAATATAATCAGATAGTTGCAATCCAAACCGTAGAATCAGTCGAATTGCTTTCCGCTGATGAAAGGCGTTCAATCGCAGAGCAAGTGTTTAGCACTTTGGACGCGGACCATCCCGGCGTTGCAGCATTTCTCGATCAAGGAAAATGGATATTGTCAGGTCCGGTCGAAGTGCTGGATTACGGCTATTTCAGTGAAGAATTTCCAGATACGTTCCGTACCGCTTATCAGATTCGAGATTCGATCGCGTCATTCGGCTGGGAGAACGTGGTCGCTTTTCAGACGCGCAACCCCATGCATCGTGCACACGAGGAACTATGCAAAATCGCGCTTGAACGTACTGGTGCCGATGGACTTGTTATTCATATGCTGCTTGGCAAGCTTAAATCAGGCGACATACCGGCCAAGGTGCGAGATGACGCCATTCGAACCATGGTAGAGAAATACTTTCCACCCAACTCGGTTCTTATCTGCGGATACGGCTTCGACATGCTTTATGCCGGACCTCGAGAAGCGCTGCTGCATGCGATATTCCGACAAAACTTGGGGGCGACCTGCATGGTTGTTGGCCGCGACCACGCGGGAGTCGGTGACTACTATGGCGCTTTCGATGCCCAGACTATCTTTCATGAGCCAGCGGCAGCCGAAGCTTTGGGAATCAGCATTTTCGAAGCGGACCACACTGCTTGGTCAAAGAAGTTGAACCAGGTGGTCATGATGCGCGACGCGCCTGACCATGTCGCAGACGACTTTGTCCTGCTCTCTGGAACGCGGGTGAGACAAATGCTCACCGCGGGCGAGCCATTGCCGCCAGAATTTTCAAGGCCGGAAGTCGCAGACATTCTCATGCGGCACTATCGAAAATCAGCATGAATCGCTTAATCCAAGCTTATTTCACACTCTGTAGCGGAATGCTGCACTCCTCAAGCAAGACCGGAATGCCAGAGTCGATGCGGTACACCCTAGTTCCGGTTGATGTGATCAGGCCTTCCCCCAACTCGCGATCAACCGGAGAACCATCCGCGTATTGAACCCCGCCTGCCGATATTTGGGCATTCAGATTACTGAGCTGCTCGTCATCAAGCAAGGACAGGTCAACTTTCGTTACAGGGCAACGTATAATTTCCAGCAGTTTTGAATCGATTGGCAAAACTCACTCCTTTGCGTCCAAGCATTATGTGATTCAAAGGTAATTCTAACCAAATTCATAATGGTTCTTGCATCAATTTTCAATGCCGCCTCTTTGCTCAAGGCAGTAGAATGTCAGCTCTATCTCTAAATAACCCTCAACCCATCTGACCGCAAAGTAGCGACGTCAATAGTCTGGAGCAATGCTATGAAATATTTGCACACAATGGTCCGCGTGACCGATATTGACGAATCGCTTAAATTCTATGTTGATGCGCTCGGTCTTAAGGAGGTGCGGCGGATGGACAATGAGCAGGGTCGCTACACGCTTGTGTTTCTTGCCGCCGAGGACGACGAGCAGGCTCAAGTAGAACTGACCCACAACTGGGATCATGAAGAATATGGCAACGGTCGTAATTTCGGGCACTTGGCCTATCAAGTGGAAAACATCTACGACACCTGCAAACAACTGATGGATGCCGGCGTTGTGATCAACAGACCGCCAAGAGATGGGCGCATGGCGTTCGTCCGTTCGCCTGACGGAATTTCGATTGAACTCCTTCAACGAGGCGGTGCTCTGGAATTGAAAGAGCCTTGGACAATGATGGAAAACATCGGAGTTTGGTAAATAAATCATAGAATTAAGCAGCAAAATTAAGGCAATAAATTATGAAAAATCTGAAACTATCCATCGTTGCGACGGTTTGCGTGCTGTTCGCGCAGACTGCGCCGACCGTCGTGAGAGCGCAAGAGGCGGACTTAAGCAGTGCCGAATCTAAATTCAGCTATGCATTAGGAATGAATGTTGCGCGCGACATGCTCAATTCGGGCCTGCCGATCACTACGGATGCATTCTTGCTCGGTCTAGAAGACATGCTGGAGAATCGCACTCAACGATTGACGGATGAGCAGATCGCCGCCGCAGTAGACGAGGTAACCCGAGCAATTGAAGCGGATCGATCTGCTGAGATCGAACCAGAAATCCAACGAGGAAACGCCATGCGCGAAGAATTTGCAAAATCTGAAGGGGTCAAGTCAACCGATTCCGGCATTCTCTACAAAGTCAACACCGAAGGAGCCGGAGCGATTCCGACTGCATCCGATACTGTGGTGGTGCATTACCGCGGCACTTTGATTGACGGCACCGAATTCGACAGCTCCTACTCGCGCAACACGCCCACCACTTTCGGTTTGAGCGGAATAATCCGCGGTTGGCAGGAAGTTTTGCAATTGATGCCTGTCGGGTCGAACTGGACAGTGGTTATTCCGCCTGAACTCGCCTATGGGAATCGCGGCGCACCACCGAGCATCCCTCCAGGTGCGACACTGGTTTTCGACATCGAACTGCTTGAGATTCAGTAGCGCACACGAAAAAATCTAGCATGGCCGGCACAATTGCATTTGTCACCACCGAGGAGATCGAGTCTCAGTGGTTGTCTGAATTGCTTAGGCAAGATCCGCAATTGAACATCAAGATCTGGCCTGAGGTCGGTATCGCGGAAGATGTGGAATATGCCATTGTTGCGAAACCTCCAGCAGATGCACTGGGAGCTTTGCCGAATTTGAAAGCCGTGCTGTCGATGTGGGCGGGTGTCGAAGATCTGCTTTCGGATCCGAAAATCAACCACCTCCCGATCGTACGCATGATTGAGCCTGGCCTGACCAACGGAATCGTCTCATATGTTGTGCATCATGTGACAGGATTCCATATCCATACCGATGCTTATGCGGACAGAAACTGGATTCATCCGTTTCACACGGATATGAGAGTCACCAACGATACTGCAGTGGGGATACTAGGGCTGGGGACGCTTGGTCAAGCATGTGCCGAAGCTCTGGTATCGCTTGGATTCGAGGTTGCCGGATTCAGCAACACGCGCAAGCAGATTGCCGGGGTAAAGTCATTTGCCGGGGCATCGGAATTACCATCATTCCTCCGCGGTATAAATGTTCTTGTTTCGATTCTTCCGAGAACGCCCGACACGAACAATCTGATCAACGCCGAAACGCTTGCGATGTTGCCGGCTGGAAGCTGCGTGATAAACTGCGGCCGCGGTGAGGTGATTGATGACGAGCATCTGATCGATGCTATCCGCACAGGGCACATTGGAAAAGCTGTGCTTGATGTATTTCGACAGGAACCTTTACCAGATGGCCATCCATTTTGGCACGAGCCCAGCATTACTGTAACGCCTCATTGCGCCAGCAAGCCTGACCCGCGAACTGGCGCCAAGGTGATTTTGCAGAATCTTGAGCGACTCAAGCGCGGAGAACCTCTACCGCCTGGTCACCTGGCTCAGACGGGTCGGGGTTACTGACCACGTCGCGCTAGTCTGAGAAATAGACCGCTAGGAACTCTTCGAAGTCTACATTTTCGTTTTGCTCCATGGCTTGTTGCTCAAGTAGGGACTGAGTGGCAAGCCTCTCATAGTTGAGCAATGTTTCGGTGCTGGGCGGGCGACGGTTGAACGCAACCTTTGTCTCGCTCGCTTTGCGCATGGCATAGGTGAAAAACGGATGCTTGCTCCTGCGCAATTCCTCTACGATCCTTGCTGACGGAGTCGCCTCGGGCTCATTGATCACTTCTCTTTGCCTGCGGACTGTCTTGGTATAGCGGTCATCTTCCAGCACCTTGTCGAAAATCTCAGCAATCACCTCAATTTCGTCCAGCAATTCTTTGCCCCAGGATGCCAGGGTTCGCCTTGAGCCGGCATCAATTAAGGGCAGTCCAGGCTTTCTTCCCGACATTACAGCAGCATCTTTATTGAGTGCCACGACTTTGGTGTCCTTATCGTTAAAATCTAGGCTTGGCTTTAGCAGGCAAAATACAACGAACAGATCTAAGAAACGTGCTTGCGTATCTGAAATGCCGATGGGTGAATAGGGATCAAGATCCATGCAACGCAGTTCCAGGTACTCGATGCCGCGGTCCATAAGTGCGCAGGTGGGTTTTTCCAGCGGGCGGCTAGTGCATTTGGGCCGGATCACCGAGTAGTATTCATTTTCAATCTGCAGCAGGTTCGGGTTGAGTTGAATGTATTTGCCGTCTTTCTTGATGCCATGGCGTTCGTATTCCGGATATGCCGTCTTGGTGTTGCGACTCAGCGACTGGGCGTAGCCTTCCACTGAGTTATGGTCAATATGGATCTCGGACTGCACAGGATTGCGGTAGCCAAGATTGCTCATGCGCATCGACGTAGCATGCGGCCCATACAGCGTATGACTACCCAGCTTGGATAGACCGGACACGTCGGTCGTGTCAAAAAATGAGCTGCAAGCCGCTGGCGAAGCGCCAAAAAGATAGAACAGCAGCCAGCAATAGCGGTGAAAGTTGCGTATGCCTGCCATATAACCGCTTGAGGAGGTAGTTTGCAAATTTTCGATTGGATCTGTGGTCAATTGCTCCCAAAATGCTTCCGGCATCGAAATGTTATAGTGAATGCCTGCGATCGTCTGCATCTTTCGTCCATAGCGAAGACCTAGACCCCGGCGATAGATATGCTTCATGCGACCAATGTTTGAAGTTCCGAATCGTGCAATCGGAATATCACTCTCATCACCTAGCAGGCATGGCAGGCTATTGACCCATAGCATCTCGTCGGGGCAGTGGTAATAGACGATCCGGTGCAGTTCGTCCAGGCACTGAAGGGTTTCATCGACCGAAGAAAATGTGGGTGTGACCAGTTCGATCAGCGCCTCCGAATAGTCGGTCGTGATCGACGGATGAGTCAGGGCAGAGCCCAATGCTTGCGGATGGTCTCGCTGGGAAAGCTTTCCGTCTTTGGCGATACGAAGGCTTTCTTTTTCTATGCCTCGCCTGATCGATGGCACAATTTCCTCGGCCCGATGCTCGAAAAGGGCTAGTCGCTGGTCGAAGGTTGTCATTGCAGACCCTAAATCAGATCATTGATCGATTGCAGGCTCGTCGTTGCGGCGAGCAATCTAAACCGCTGAATATATAATGAACCCGCGTCAAAATTGAAATAATTTAAGCAAATCCGCTCACGATGCAACGCAAATGGCAAACTACCGCATTAGATAAATGCGATTCATTTATCAACTGTTCGACGCTTGCGCTGCTCAAAACCTGCGCCACCGCATCGCGCTATATATCCCATGATTGAGATTGCTCGGTGCACCGCGGTTTATCGCCGTGAACTTGCCGATTACTTTTATACGCCTATTGCGTATGTGTTTCTAATCATCTTTTTAGCACTCAGTGCCATCATGACCTTTTATATTGGTGGTTTTTTCGAGCGAGGGCAGGCAGATCTGATTTCGTTTTTCGGTTTTCATCCGTGGCTCTATCTGATTTTTGCGCCCGCTTTAGGCATGCGACTTTGGTCGGAAGAGCGAAAAACCGGAACGATTCAGCTTCTGCTCACATTGCCGCTAACCGCCGCTGAAGCGGTTATTGCGAAGTTTCTGGCTTCGTGGACGTTTACCGCGGTCGCGCTGGCGTGCACGACTCCGATTTGGTTGACAGTCAACTATCTGGGCGAACCTGACAATGGCGTTGTGCTGGCGGGATATATCGGAAGCTGGGTTATGTCCGGCGCTTTTTTAGCCATTAGCGGATGCATGTCCGCATTGTCGAAAAATCAGGTGATTTCATTTGTGCTGGCAGTCCTGGCATGCCTGATTTTCATGCTAGGCGGCACCGCTTTCGTGCAGGCGGCGCTTTATGAAGTTCTTCCGCATGCAGTGACAAAGACGATAGTCTCGATGAGTTTCGTTTCACGCTTTGAGTCGCTGACCAAAGGCATCATTTCGCTGACGGACATCGTCTTTTTCGCCTCGACAGCAGTGCTATTCATGTTTTTGACTGCAGTCATTGTTGGATCAAGGAAGAACGGATAGACAAACCTATGAGTGTGCGCAGTTTTATGCCGAATGCAGGAATCGCGATCGCGATTCTTTGCTATTTCGCAGTCAATATCGGAGCTAGCCACTTTTTTCCGATGACGCGAATCGATCTGACCGAACACTCTGTCTATTCGCTAACTGGCGGCAGCAAGGACATCATCTCCAAGCTGCCGGAACCGGTCGTTCTGCGACTGTTTGTTTCAAAATCCAAAATTGTGAAGCTGCCCGCCCTTTCATCCTATGCCGCCCATGTCGAAGATCTCCTTAAAGAATACGAAAGGGAGAGCGGCGGCATGATTCGCCTGCAAATCATCGAGCCGGAGCCTTTTTCTGTCGAAGAGGATCGGGCAGTTGGATTTGGCATGCAAGGCTTTCCGGTGACTCGCAGCGATGAACTTGGATATTTCGGCTTGGCGGGAACCAATGAGCTTGGCGAACGTCAGTCGATCCCGATTTTCTCGCCTGAGCGTGAAGCGTTGCTGGAGTACGAACTAACGCGCCTGATCTTTCGGCTGGGTAATCCGGAACGCAAGGTAGTCGGAATCATCAGCTCGCTACCGATTCAAGGAGTCGCCGGACCGCAATCGCTCGCAGGCGTATCGGCGCAACCATGGCTTTTCTATCGACAGTTGAACGAGCTGTTCGAGGTGCGAATGCTGAGGCCGCGCGGCGAGCCGTTGCCGGATGACATTGACATGCTGGCGTTGATCCATCCAAAGAATCTGCATCAAAACGATCTGTACGAAATCGACCAGTTCGCGCTCAAAGGCAAAGGTCTGCTGGTTGTTGTGGATCCTCATTCGGAAGCCAATGCGGCGCTGCTTCGCAACGTGCCGCAAATCGACTCATCAAACACCGGCTCTCAGCTAGATATCATCACAAGCGGCTGGGGCGTAAGTTTACTTAGAGGCGAGATTGTCGCCGACCTGCCGGTTGCCGCGCGCGTGGTCGACCCGCAAGGCACGACCGGCCAGACTATCGAGTATCCGGTGTGGATGAATGTACAGCCTGAGCAATTGAATCAATCCGATTCGGTCACGACCAATCTGGGCAATATCGTGTTCGCATCAGCTGGCTCATTGCAACTTGACGCGCAATCGACCACGGAGCTCACGCCGCTGATCGTCACCACTCCCCAATCAGCCTTGTACGACTACGATGTCGGCACAAGCACCGAAAACATCCGCAACCTGCTAGCCGCCTATGAAGTTGGCGGCCAACCTCATGTGCTCGCGGTGCGAATAAGTGGCGAAGCTGTCTCCGGATTCACTTCGAACGATGCCGTCTCAACCATCGCCAAGTCTAAGTTTCTGGAGCGCGGCAGTGTGAATGTCATTGTAATTAGCGATACAGATTTTCTCCAGGATCATTTCTGGGTGCGATCTGAACGGCTTGGCGAAACTGTTTTGAACTTCGCTTCGGCTTCAAATGGTCAACTGATCGAAAATGCGATCGACAACCTGGCCGGCGATGAGGCTCTCATCGGAATCCGGGCGCGGGGAAGCTACTTTCGAACTTTCGGGCGCCTGCAGGAAATTCGCCGCAATGCCGAATTGAAGTTTCTGCAGCACGAGCAGCAGCTAATGGAGCAGCTTAAGCGTATCGACCAGCTGGTGTCGGACTTTGGGGAAAGTCAAAACTCGGAAACCGGCGGGCTGATCCTGACTGAGGATCAGCGGCAGGATTTTCGCAATGCTCGCGCACGGCAATTGCAGCTGCGCGGCGAGCTGCGCGAAGTCAGGCGCAATCTGCACCGGGACATTGAGCGCATCGAATCAATCATTGTGCTAGTGAATGCGGTCATGGTGCCACTAGTTGTCGGCGCTATCGGCTTCATATTTGCCATGGTCGGGATCAAGCGGCGCGACAGAAGACTGGCGCGTGCCATTGCGAGCGCGAATGCGGCATCATGAAGCGTCTTTCACTGGCCTTCATTGCCGCCGCCTGCCTGGCGCTGATTGTCTACGTCATCTGGGCAGAGCGCCATGATCGAGCCGAGTTTGTTGTTGCTGAACTCATTTTCCCCCGCCTGCTTGATCAACTGAACTCCACTACGCAGATTGACTTCGTCACGAGCCAGATGGATATAGCAATTAAACGAACGGCCGGTCAATGGTCCATAGTGAATCACTATGATTATGCAGCAGATATCAGGAAAGTGAGGGCAGTGCTAATTGGGCTTGCTCAAATGCGTTTCATGGACCGCGTGACGCGCAATGCAAATCAGCATGCGACACTTGGAGTGGCGAATGTCTTTGAGCCTGATTCTCCAGCACTCCACTTGACTTTGCGCAAAGACCAGGATGTTTTAGCCGATATCATCGTGGGCAGAAGCAGAAAGTCTGCTTCTGTTGCATCCTTGACCGAATACTATGTTCGATTTCCGGGCGACTCTGAGGTATGGGTCGCAGAAGGCAGTCTGCCAAAGATAAGCGATTCGCTTGACTGGCTAGATCGGCGCATCGCAGATATCGAAAGAGAACGCATCGAAACTGTAAGGGTTGAGGGCAAGAATTCTATACCGCTTAGACTGCGTCGCAGCCCGCAGGATGTGAAAAACTTCGATTTGCCGGATATTCCTAACGGCAAGGAAATTCGTTTCCAGTATCGTGTGAACAGCATTGCAGGCATGCTAAGGAAACTTGCATTTGAGGATGTTGTTCCAGCGGACAGTTTTGAAACCGGCATTCGTTTTGAGATCCGCACCTTCGACGGGTTGATTGTGCAGGGAGAAGTTTCGGATGATGGTGCGCGCTATGCAACATTCAGCGCCATGTTCGAGGAACATGCCAGCGAAGCCGTGCAACAAGAGGCGGCGCAACTGGCGAACCGATGGGATGGCTGGGCATACCAGCTTTCTGAATCAAGATTCAAGCTACTCAATTTTACGTTTGAAGATCTGGTTAAAGATGCAAGCAACGGTTGACGGTCTAGTTAAATTGAACGAAAGGAGACATAGGCAATGAATCAATTAAATCGAATCAGTTCACGAATAACTCAAACAAAATCCCAAGGCGCATCGCAAGCAATGCTCTATGGCACAGGCATGAGCGGCGATGATATGAGCAAAGCGCAAGTGGGAATCGCAAGTGTCTGGTGGGAAGGTAATACGTGCAACATGCACTTGAACGATCTAGCCGCCGAGACCAAAAAGGGAGTTGAAGGCGTTGGATTGATCGGGATGCGGTTCAACACCATCGGGGTCAGCGATGGCATCTCCATGGGCACGGAGGGGATGAGCTATTCGCTACAGTCTCGCGATCTCATTGCAGATTCGATCGAGACAGTCGTTGCTGGACAGTGGTATGACGGGCTAGTGACAATTCCGGGTTGCGACAAGAACATGCCGGGCTGCCTGATGGCCATGGGACGTCTCAATCGTCCGTCCCTGATGATTTATGGGGGCACGATTCGGGCGGGAACGGCTGGAACGCAAAAGGTCGATATCGTCAGTGCATTCCAGAGCTATGGAGAATACATCGCTGGTAGAATCGACGAGGATCAGCGCATGGACATTGTTCGCAACGCCTGCCCGGGCGCGGGTGCCTGCGGCGGAATGTACACTGCCAACACCATGGCAAGCGCCATCGAGGCACTCGGCATGTCGCTGCCGTATAGTTCGTCGACACCGGCACTAGATTCAGCCAAGCTAGATGAGTGTTGCCGAGCAGGAAAGGCGGTGCTGAACTTGCTAGAGTTAGACCTTTGTCCGCGAGACATCATGACGCGCAAGGCTTTCGAAAATGCCATGGTCATTGTCAGCGCGCTTGGCGGGTCTACGAACGCTGTCTTGCATCTGATCGCCATGGCGCGGTCAGTCGACATTGACTTGGGGATTGACGAGTTTCAAGCAGTTAGCGATCGCGTGCCATATTTGGCCGATCTGAAGCCAAGCGGAAAGTACGTCATGGAAGATTTGCATAACGTCGGCGGCATCCCGGCGGTGATGAAATATTTGCTCGACAACGGTATGATGAATGGCGACTGCAAGACAGTGACCGGGCAAACGATTGCCGAGAATCTTGAAACACTGCCTGGACTTATGAGCGGGCAGACAATATTGATGCCAATCGATCAGCCAATAAAGAACACAAGCCATATTCAGATCTTGAAAGGCAATCTAGCTCCTGGCGGATCAGTTGCAAAGATCACAGGCAAGGAAGGTGAGTTGTTTTCTGGTCCTGCGCGCGTATTCGATGCAGAAGAAGACATGCTTGCCGCGCTGGAAGATGGCAAGATTGAGCGGGGCGATGTCATCGTCATTCGATACGAAGGGCCTAAGGGTGGGCCAGGAATGCCCGAGATGCTTACACCAACTTCCGCGGTGATGGGAGCCGGCTTGGGGTCTGATGTTGCGTTGATTACCGACGGTCGATTCTCCGGCGGTTCCCATGGGTTCATCGTTGGCCATATCGTTCCAGAGGCTCAAGAGGGCGGTCCGATCGGGTTGATCGAAGACGGCGATAAAATCACCATTGATGCAATCGACAATATGATCGATGTTGATATCAGCGATGATGAGCTCAGCGAGCGGAAAGTGCGCTGGAGCATGCCGCAGTACAAGGCGAACAGAGGCACTTTATATCGCTACATCAAAACGGTTAAAAACGCGAGCGAGGGTTGCGTGACAGATGAGTAGCAGCGAGCAAGCCCGCCTTCGGCGGGTATTTACCATGACATATAATTCACCTTCATTCTCTCGGAGGAGAAACCCATGAAGCGTCCACCCCCCCCCCACCTATCCTTTGCTGATTGCGTTGCTGCTGATAGCTTTCGCATTGCCCACCGCCGAGGCGCATGAGTGGGGCACCTCCAGCCCCGGAAAACTGCATCGGGAAGGAGGCCCTCTTGCAGGAGACTCTCCTGAATATCCTGCGCTCTACATCGGCAAGCCTGTGCAATGCCGGACGGTGCGGGACAGCAGCGGGAACACCTACCTAGTCAAGGCAAGGCGGTTTCCAGGCGCAATAACGCAGCCGGGTGACCTGTATAACTCCGAGGGGTTTCATGGCGACATAAGCCAAACCGCGAATCGATTCTTCCTCCACGCTCATTCCTGCACTTTGAATTGCAAGTACAAGCCCTCAAGCGGCTTTGTCACAAGCCCGGGCAACACGAACCTTTCTGGCACGGGCGGCTGTCCGCCAGGGCAGTTCGGAATCACCCAGCCGGCATTCACTTTCGAGTTCTGGGACGAGCGCAATAGGGAAATGGTCACCATCGAAGCGCCGGCGCAACACGTATGTCAGCCGGTCCAGCAAACTCGTCAGGAGGCCGTCGGCCCCGGAGGCGTGCCGATCACGATGAACCTGCAATGGTGGCAACTCGAGCTGAAGCTCAACGGCACCGAGTACGACTGCTCCGAGCACGGGCGACCGGCCCTGAGGACCTCCCCGGGCAACTAAGGCAGGGCGCGGAAGGCGGAAAATCGGAGGCTTCCGGGGATTGGCCGAGTTTCTGGCGACCGGCGGCAAGCTGAGGGCGGGAATGCCATGGCAGTACGGCATTCTGGTGAGGTCCGCTCGCCATGTTCGGGAATTGCTCTGTCGCGGGCCGCAATCGTCAAGCTTCGAGTCCGCGCCGTGCTGACCGGTTCGCGATCTGCGGTATCGCCAGGCGCGGCGCCCGGAAGAGGCGAAGATTAAAGCAGGATATCCGGCGGCAGGCCGACAAGCGGAATGTTGTCTTTTTCGATTAGGCGGTTGAACCGGTCCTTCGACACACGCACCGACCAGACCATCCGCCGCTTATATCCCGGAATGCTTGTGCAAAAGGCACTTTCGCAAATACACGGCTTGATGTCTGCCGGAAAGTCGCATATCGGGGGAGGGGTGGGCCGGCAAATGGCATGCGAGTAGCGAATGAAGTCCCGAGGCGCGGGGATTCTCAGCCTCGTGCGTGTCGCGCCTGACCGCGCAGTGGAGCGGGGAGATGGACCGGTGGCGCCGAGAGGATCTGTCCGATCGCCGCAGGGCCTGCATCCGGGCGGACGGGATCTGCTGCGGGCTTCGGGCCGAGGATGTCAAGCTGTGCGCCCTGGTGGCGGTCGGCGGCGGGGCGCTGGGGTTCTGGGCCGCGCGGACCAGGCGTATCCGGACACCCGCCACCGGCGCTGCCGGCTGCGCAAGACGGGCAGCATTCTGAACGTTCTACCCGAACCCGAAAGCGTCCAGCCTCGGGCCAAGCAGGCACTGCAGCAGATCTGGATGGCTTAAGACCCGGGATGATGCCGAGGCGGCGTTCAAAAGCTTCGTCGACACCTATGGCAAGAAGTATCCGAAGGCAGTCGAGAAGCTGCCGGAGGATTGCGACGAGCTGATGGCCTTCTACGGCTTTCCCGCCGCGCACTGGCAGAGCATCCGCACGACCAACCCGATCGAGTCTGACGTTCGCGACGATTCGGCACCACGCCAAGTGCTGGAGGGGCTGCCTGAGCCGCCGGCTGATGCTGTGCATGCTGTTCAAGCTTGGCATTTGCGCTGGCGGCTCCTGAGCGGATTTAGAAAGCTTGGCAAGGTGGTGGAAGGTATGCAATTCAAAGACGGAATCGAGGCGGAACATCTAAACGACCAGATGGCCGCTTGAATGCCGCCCAACCGCCAAGCACTACTTTTGACAATATTTCACCGGGAAAAGGAATGATATTATCCTGATTTAGAACACTCATTCTAAATTCTGCGCTGATTTTTGGCTGAGTGTGGCATGTATATAACTCCCAAATATAAACCACAGACATCACGCCGAATTTGGCGCGAGAGCTATAGGCGGCGCTGTCCCTAATCTGGTGGTGTCGCTCGAAAACCGATTGAAGCGAACAGCCTTAAGCTTGAGCGAATCCGGCTGCCGATTTTTGGCGTTATTGGCAGATAATTGCGAGAATTGTTTTGTCTTGGCCGTTTCGATGATGTTGCTGTCCAAATAGGGCAGAATGCACGGGCGAGACCCAATTGCAAAATATAAATCGGTAATGGCTGAAATCGATTTCCAGCTCGTGAAACTGGTTCAAAATAGAATCGGTTTTCGAACCTGGCATTATGCCGCTTGGCGATTCGCTCCGTCATCAGCGCCACCGAAAGTGGTTCTGGAATATGATCGAGGTGATCTCCGGCACCCCGACCCGTATCGCTCGCAGGACATCCTTAGCAGCGTCAAGCCGGCGGATGTCCCGTAGCCTCAAGCCCGTCGTCCGCAACAACCCGAAGCAAATAACTTCTTTGCGTCATTCGCAAATCGTCACTGTTGTCAAACCCCATAACCCGGCAAATCCGAATAGCCGAGCAATCAGGTTAAGTGTGGGATTGTGATAGATTTCAGGCGCGACTTATCGCATGTCGAACACGACTGCGAAGATTAGGGTAATAACTGCTCGGAGTAAAAGAGGCGGAACGGTCACATGCACATGACTAGGAAAAGGATATAACCATAAGAAAAAGGGGGGCGCCTTGCGGTTCTGCTATGTCGGGTGCAATCTAACAAAAGTTACATCTCAGATGTCAAGACACGAAAGCCTTGATGACTAGAGTAACCGTTCCAGCCAGGATGACTGCTGACATTACTTCAAGACGAGTCAATCGATTCTCGAAACCCGCGATCTCCTCTGCTGCCGTACGGGCTTTCTCGTCTGATGCGCCAACCTTTTTAAGTGCTTTATAGGTTTTTGAAAGCATAATAGCCATGTCGCAGGGTATAACAAAAGTCTTCAACAGAATCACTATGCAAAATTCGAAATTCTTGCAACATCTTGATCAGCGCCTTTCAGTGAATTTCCGAGACGATTCAGTTGGCAGTTCAATGATCGATCTGGCGACCTGCGATTCCAGAAACATCGCTCTGCCTGCCAGTGTTGACAATCACCGGCCTCCGCAAGCAACAAAGGCGCCACGTGGAGATTTTCTTCAAGCGCATCAAGCAATACGTGAGAATAAATTCGTTCTGCTTCGCGAGCAAGAATGCAGCGAAGACACAGGTTGGGACCGCTGTTTCGGCCTATTGTGCCTGCGGTTCTGAAAAAGATTTGATATCAAGCATAGATATCTACACAATTCTAAAAACTCATAGTGTTTCAATGGTGCGCACTCAAGCCGAGCGCTCCTTGATCAGAATATCGATTTCGTGGCGCAATTTTGGCAGGATGTCATCGTAGGGATAAGCGCCAAGCTTATCGCTCCCTTTTTTCAGGTTGACGTAGTTGGGTCCGCACCATAGGCCCAAATCGGCATCATCGGTCTCGCCTGGGCCATTCACGCGGCATCCCATAACGGCGATCGTGATGGCATGATCGCGCATCTTTGCAGTCAGATCCTTTACCTGCTTAGCCAAATCAACAAACGCCTCGTTTTCAACCCTTGAGCAGCTAGGACAGGAGATGATGTTTAATTTGTCTGGATCGAACCGAACCACGGTCCGCACCCTGCCATTGGCGAAGTCGTCGAGAATCTCAAGCCCAGCCCGTACTTCGTAGTCTTTTTCCGCTTCAGGCAACGTAAGCGAAACGCGAACCGTGTCGCCGATGCCTTTCGCGAATAGTTGCTCGAAAGCGATTCGAGTCTTAATTACGCCATCGGGCGGCATGCCTGCTTCGGTCACGCCTAGATGCAATGGAATATCCGGTCGCTGTTCCGCAAATCGTGTATTTGCCTCAACGACCCGGTCCGGATGTGAACTTTTGAGCGAAACAACGTATCGTTCAAAGCCGATGTCATCAAGCATGGCAGCATGCTCTAGCGCACTTGCGACCATTGGCGATACGGAGTCTTCTTCCGGAAATCGCGCCTTCGTCTCCGGATCGACCGAACCCGAATTGACACCGACTCGAATGGCGCAGTCGCTGGCTTGAGCGATATCTGCCAGAAAGCAAACCTTTTCTTTCACGGGCTTTCGACGCTCATGGTGATACAGATGGCCCGGGTTATAGCGGATCTTGTCGACATACGGAGCCACGACTTCAGCCATTCGGTAGTTCTCTTGCAAATCGACTGTCAGATTCGCTTCGCAATTCGATCGAATCTTCTCGAGTGCGGCAGCATCTTTTTTGTTGTCAACTGCAACTCGAACCACTTTGGCACCCGCTTCGAACAGTTTGGTGGCTTGACCCGCAGTTGCTACCGGGTCTCTGGTTGGTGTGGTGCACATGGATTGCACAACAACTGGATTACCGGCACCAATCGTGCAATTTCCAACGCGAACTGCGCGGGTAGGGTTTCTTGCGATTTTCACTTCGAGTCCATCATAGGTTGTTCAAATGATCGTAGGTCACAGGATCTACATGTGAATTGGAGCTTGTCAATCAGGTTCTTCGGGTCAGAGACACGAAATCAGCCAATCGTGCGAATATTGTACTCGCATTGAGAGTCGCGCAACAGTTCGTGTACTGGTTCAATACATATGAGACTTTTCAGGCAGCAAGCGCGCTTTGGCTGAAGTTCCGGTTATGCACCTGCATGGGCGCCGTTTGCCCGAGCCCTGATGCGGGTGGTAGTCGTTGCAGAGGCGCTCGGACAACGCACGCCCATGCAGGCGTATCAAAGTGCGCTTGCCGCCTGAAAAGTCTCATATGTATTGAACCCGTACACCGTCACGTCCGAATCCGCTCGGGCATGTATAATTAGATCGAATGATTAAGCGAAACCGAATCAGCACAGGACCTTTCACACGGCAATGGGCAACGTTGCATTTGACACCTTAACTGCATCGAAGGATTTGCAAAAAGCCGGCTTTGAGCCAAGCCAGGCCGATGCGATCGCCTTGGTGGTGAAGGATGTTCAGGGTGATCTGGCGACCAAGAGCGATCTGGAGCATCTGGCGACTAAGGAAGATCTGGCGCAGGTGAAGTCCAGCATGAATCATCTGGCGACTAAGGAAGATCTGGCGCGAGTGAAATCCGACATAATCTGGCTGAAATGGGTGGTAGGATTATCGTTGCCCGTTATTGTTGGCGCCATGATCGGCGGATTCAGCATCATTGCCTCGATGTTGCCGTAGTCTGCTGTCCTGTCGAAGTCGATCGCCCGACCCGTTGCGCGCTCACTCTCATGAGAGGCGCACAGCAGAGCCAGCCCCGCTACATGCGCTTTCGGTTCCGCGACGCAATGTCTCTCTGACCGGATATTGTGGCGCAGTGATGGTGAGCAGCCCGTGCCATGTAGCATCACGGATTAATGAAAAGCTTCCGTCAGAAAGCCCTGGAGATTAGGCCGAGCTAATGCGCCTGACGCCCATCCTTGAACACTTGGGCTGTTGCCCACTTCAAAGCGTCAACCAAATCGCTGAAGCAGTCAGCACTACTGCAAATGATGTGTTGAAAGCGATTGCAAGGCTTCGCGCAATCGGGGTTCCAATCAAGATTGATGAAATGGGCAGATGGTCCCTTTGCGAGACCGTTCGCCCGTTGGACAAAACAAAAATCACTGTCAGCTTGAAGAGAATCGATCGTCTGCTTGAAGAGAGAGCCGTGATCATTGAGGAAGTCGACTCGACAAATCAGTATCTGCTGAATTTCGAACCCAAGTCGGCGATACACAAGCGCATCTGCATCGCTGAGCATATGACGGCAGGGCGAGGTAGAAGAGGGCGCAAATGGTTTGGCGGCGCTTTTGAGAATATCATGCTGTCAATAGCATGGGATTTTCGTGAACGTTCAAATCTGTCGGGTTTAAGTCTTGCTGTCGCAGTGATGGTCGCCAACGCGCTAGCCGATGAGTTGGGCTTGACTGTGCAAGTGAAGTGGCCTAACGACATTCTTATCAGCAACCGCAAAGTCGGAGGAATACTCATCGAGGTTGTCGATTCGTATGCAATCGTCGGCATTGGACTGAATTGTCGACTGTCTGAGCCCCGGGCGGAATCAATCGGACAACCTGCAACATCGCTTACAGCGATATCAGGCACCGCTCCAGATAGAACCCAACTCGCTATCGCGCTGTCGAACTCACTCAACACGGGGCTTCAAAAGTTCGAGGTGCACGGCTTTCGAGTTTTCAAAGATAAGTGGTCTCGCCTTAATGTCCTTGCGGACAGATGGGTTAGAGCAAATTCAAACCCGCCGGCAGTCGGTCGCGTTCTCGGGGTCAATTCAGATGGCCATTTGCTGCTTCAAACGACAAATGACCGAGTTGACGCAATTAGTGCCGGTAGCGTTCGTCCAATTCCTGCTCCTTGAATTTATTTGTTGCAAGTGTTGTGTCAACGATCATTTCAACTTCACCTTGACACGGAATTTGCTAGTTCAAATTGAGGCTTACCGGTCATCCGCACGGGAATGATGAAACAGATAAGCCGATTGCCAAGGATTATGAACAATTCGCCGATGCGTTCCAATGGTGGTTGAAAGGCGAATAAAGTCGCGAGGTGTGTGGTGTGTAGGATGGCATCACGTGGCAGGGCACGATTTTTCTTCGTGTTGCCTGTGTTGATGCGTTTAGCATGAACTTGCAGGAAATAAGACCTCAAAAGGGTCATAAATGGGTGTCCTGTCTCGAGCGGTCAGGTTTCTGGGGGCTATGTTGTTTCGATCGAACTATGACCCATGGTGGCGAGCTACTGAATTGTAAAGCGGCTAAAGCGATATCAGTCTGAGCAAAGCCGTTTCCTTTGCAAAGTAAAGGCTCATCAGCGCTACTAGCGAGTTCATATGCAAGGTGGTCACCGAAATTCAAGAGCTGGTTTCCCTTTTTTTCCGAACCGCTCCAAGCTCGTCTTGTTGCACGGAGATGTCCATCTGTAAATAGCGTCGTCCCGATGCCCGCAAGTTGCTACAAGGCGGCCAAACCGACGCAGCTTAAGGAACTATGGTAACTTGGGCAACGTGCGATTGAATCGTCCGCCAATTCAATGTGGATAAATCAGTATAGAAAGCAATTGAGTGAATCGAACGATGTAGGTTTATTCACACTCACTACCGAGACTGATGTTCTATGTGCCGATGCAAGTAGCTGATTTGTTTCTGAGGTAGAGCAATTTGTACAATTCTGGATTCGTTTGGATGCTTGGCACGCTGGTTTGCTACACCACGGCCGCTATCGCTACCCGCGAGCTTTCCTACCAAATCGAAACTCCATCCATCCTTTTGCTTAGATCAATTATCTCGATTTTATTGATGGTTGGGATTGTGGCTGCAACCGGTGACGGGTTCGGTCAAGTTCGCACACAAGTACTCAAATTGCATGTGCTTCGAAATGCGGTGCATTTCTTAGGTCAGTTTGGTTGGGTCTATTCCATTTCCTTTATCCCTTTGGCTCATGTCTTTGCGATCGAGTTCACCGTTCCGCTTTGGATTGCAATACTTGCCCCGATCTTTCTGCAAGAGAAGATCACATTTCGTCGCGCTTTGATCATCGCCACCGGGTTTGCCGGGATATTGGTCATCGTGCAACCTTTCGGCTTTAGTTTCCACCCGGCCTCTTTGGTCATGCTAGTTGGCGCCTTCGGCTTCGCTTCTGCAATGCTTGTCACTCGCAAGCTGACAAATACAGAAACTCCGGTTTGCATTCTGTTCTACATGGCAGTTTTGCAGTTTCCCATATCGGCTGCGCTTGTGTTGGCATCGGGTGAATTCCAGCTTCCGGATACGCTCGGATTCGCGCTTGCAACCTTTATCACCTGCGCTATCATGATGGCGCACTATTGCATGGCTCGCGCATTCAAAATCGCCGAAGTGATGCTGCTGGTTCCTGTGGAATATTTGCGCCTGCCGCTAATCGCAATAGCTGGCGCAGTGCTTTATGAGGAGCCGATTACAGCGGCAGTCGTCATCGGCGGACTCATGATCCTCTCGGCGAACTACATGAACATTCGCATGGACCGGCGATGAGCATCGTGCACGGGGCGTGGTGGGCGATACTGGGATTGAACCAGTGACTTCTGCCGTGTGAAGGCAGCGCTCTCCCACTGAGCTAATCGCCCTTAAAGCAGATTATACATGCTCGCAATCATCGCATTCGATGGTGAAAATGCCCAAAATCCGCGTTAGAGATTTTTTTGGGACGGATTTTGCCGAAATCCGGGGCGCGGAGAGATTTTGGCGTTCGCCGCGGCGATGCCGGGCGGGCTTGCGGGCGGGACGCGGCCGGAAAGGGCGGAGGAGCGGAACCGGGGCGAAAGATCAATGACAGTCCGCAACGCGCCGGGACGCAACCGGTTTTTTTGTCGTGCGCGCGATGCTTTTTTTGCGTTTCCGGCGGCTGCGTCGCCAGGGCCGTCGCCCGGATCATGCCGATGGCGTCGCTAAGCCGCCGCGCCGCGCGCGCGTCGCACAGCTTCAAGGCCCGGCCTCGGGCATGGCGCACGATCTTGCCCGCCCTGCAGCAGGGCCGCCGGCGAAAGGTCTCGATGCGCATCGACTCGCAGCTCGCGTCCAGCGCCTGGCGCATCAGCGCGAACAGGTTGAACGCGAGCATGCGCAGCGCGGAATGCAGCGCATTGGCAGCGAAGTCGCTGCACGGGGGATGCGCCGCGCCGAAGCCGCTGCGAAGCTCGCGGATGCGATTTTCAGAGTCGTCGCCCCTGCGGCTGCATCAGCGGACCGCCCGCGAGTCGCTCCACCGGTAGAAGCGGGTCGCCAGCGCCCGGCAGGCGAAGCCGCCCTGCGACAGGGTGTCGGTGGCCTGCGGGCAGCCGGGCTCGAGCTCCTGCTGGCCGGATTTTCTAAGCCGCTGCACCACCGCCGCGAACGCTTCGGGCGTGCCGTTCATCGAGTGCGGGAACCGCGCCGTCTGCTGCGCCAGGCTCGCCGTCCCGTCGCGCTCGATGAAGGGCTGCCACCGCGACTCGTCCAGCGCCCCGGTCTGCCCGGCCACGCTCGCGTCGAGCCTGGCGCGGACCGCGTAGCCGATTCCCCGGCTCGTGAAGCGGTTGATGATCCTCGCCTGGTAGCCGGCCGCGTCGATGCGGGCGCGACGCGCCTCGACGCCCCTGGGCAGCGCCCGCTCGCACTGGCGGACGAACTCGTAGTTGCGCGCGTTCGGCGAGACCGAGCCGCCCCTGAACTCCGCCGCCACCGCCATGCCGGTCTCGGCGATATGGCCGACGATCGGCATGCAGCCCCGCTCCTTCTTGTACGTGAACTCCGCCGAAGACTTCTCGCAGCGCCGCGGTCGCGTCGATGTCCAGGGCCGCCCTTTTCCGATGGTGCAGCGCGACCGCCAGCAGCCGGCGGTCCGCCAGCTGCAGGGCATGCAGCGTGCGGCGCTGCGCTCCGCAGCGCCGCAGCCACCGGCCCAAGGCGTCGTCGCCCGGCAGCCGGCGGATGCCGAGCAGCTCCAGCAGCGGCCGCTCCTCGCGCAGCTGCGCCACTCCGCTCAGATGCCGCGAGCCCTCGTGCATCATCAGCATGAACGTCGCCGGTTGCGCCCCCGGGCGCAAGCCGCGGTTGCTGCCCGGCTCCGGCATCAGCCGCTCGAAATGCGCGTCGAGCCCCAGCTTGCGGATCAGCTCGGCGAGCGCCGCCAAGCCGCTTCGCGAAGCCGATTTGTCTTTCGTGGTCGAAATCTTGTATGATTGGATGTCC
The DNA here is from genome assembly GCA_965214875.1 of Arenicellales bacterium. Lineage (GTDB taxonomy): Bacteria > Pseudomonadota > Gammaproteobacteria > Arenicellales > JAJDZL01 > CBDAUN01. Next base: position 1,843,451 of record OZ243980.1, read on the forward strand.
ATAAAGCCTTGCTCCGATCGGGTCCGCCCAACGGGTGAAATTTTGTTTGATCTAAAACCCCCATTATGCAAGGCTTTATCCCCTTTTGCAGCCACCCTAAAGCGATTTTAAGGAAATGCCTGCTTGCTGCATTCTCGCGGAGAAATTGCGCACTTCCGGAGCCGGTTCGGAAATCAATCACTGGCCTACGGGTATAATTTTGCTGTTAGATCCCGCAGAATCGTTGGAGATTGATAGTGCTCACGCACTGATATGCATCCCGAATAAAGCCGTGCACTGAATACGCTGATCAACGATAAAAATCAAAAGGAAAACAGATAATGAAAGATATCCGCGCAGTGATGTTCGACGTTTTCGGAACGGTTGTCAATTGGCGTTCTAGCATTGCTGATGAGGTCAGGCAAATTCCTGAATTGAAAGGCATCGATGCTGAATTGTTTGCAGACCGCTGGCGCGCCAAATACCAGCCCTCGATGGAGCGGGTGCGAAATGGCTCGCAGCCTTTTACGAAACTTGATGTGTTGCACTACAACAATCTTTTAGAAGTGCTGAGTGAACTCGGCATCTCAAACCTCTATCAATCTACAATCAAGCACCTGAACAAGGCATGGCACCGCTTGCGACCTTGGAGCGATTCAGTTGAAGGGTTGCACAGAATCAAGCAAAAATACATCATCGCTACGCTTTCGAATGGCAACGTCGGGCTGATCATCAATATGGCTAAAAATGCTAATCTTCCTTGGGACATGGTACTGGGCGCTGAGGTGGTCAGATACTATAAGCCTCAGCCCGAGTCTTATCTGAAATCCGCTGAAATGCTTGATCTGCTACCAGAGCAGTGCATGCTCACCGCAGCGCACAACGAAGATCTCGCTGCCGCTTTGCAATGCGGCTACAAGACTGCGTTCGTGCCGCGCCCGAAAGAGCATGGCCCTCATCAAAACAGCGATCTTGAGCCAACCGGCGAATACGACATAGTCGCCAGTGATTTTATAGATCTTGCGAAAAAGCTCGGTTGCTGATCAGCTAGATTCGGCTGCGGTCTCGCAAAATCGATGACTCGTTGGCCGCCTGATTTCAACTCGCGATAAGCGGATTGCGCGATGAACAAACCGAGTATTTTTCAGAGCATGATGCCTAGCTTGGCAATGATGCTCACTATGGCGGTGGGTAGCGCCTCCATCCTCGGTGTCGCAGTTGTTGCCCCCGATGCCGCTGCCGATGTAGGACTTGATCCGACTAGCATCGGATACTTTACTGGCCTAGTCTATTTTGTCGGGGCCTTTTCTGGCAGCATTTCGACGATCTATATCGCACGATTCGGTTCGATTCGTGTGCTTCAAGCCACCGCCTTATTCGCGATCTCAGGACTCATAAGCTTCACTTTTGCGTCTCCGGCCTTTGCGTTCTTGTGCGCGGTGCTGCTCGGACTAGCCTACGGCCCCATCAACCCTGCGAACGCAAGCATAATGATGGCGGTCACCACCGATCGAAATCGATCATTCCTATTTTCGATAAAGCAATCAGGTGTAACAGTCGGTGGGGCGTTCGCCGCCACGATCGTTCCGCCGATTGTCGTGGCTGTCAATTGGCGCGCTTCGGTACTTGCGCTTGCGATGCTTGCGGTTGTTTCGCTTGTGATTCTTCAATCGATGCACAAAAAGTATGATCAAAACACCACCAAGCCAATGAGCTGGTCGATGATTTCGGTCATCCAACCGGTGCTGTCGGTGTTGAAAGTGCCTTTATTTCGAGGGTTTTCATTGGTCGGCTTCATATATGCCGGTGTGCAGGTGTGCTTGGGAAGCTTCTTTGTCGTCTATCTGGTAGATGCCGGATTCGATCTTGTCTCGGCAGGAGCGTGCTTCCTATTCGTGAATATCGGTGGAATTATCGGCCGCCTTGGCTGGGGTTTTGTCGCTGATACTTGGCTAACCCCGAAGACGACCTTGCTTTTCATCGGATTGGTTACGGCAATGTGCATACTCGTCATGCTCTCAATTAGCACGAATTGGAATATTGTCGCGCTGTATCTATTCTCGTTTGTGCTGGGCGCTTCGTCGCACAGCTGGAACGGCATCTATCTTTCAGAAGTTGCGTCGCGCTCCCCCCATGGCAAAGCGACTGAATGGACCGGCGGCGTTCAGTTCATCTTCTATGGCGGAGTCGGCATTCTGCCGCCGCTATTCGCCATGATGATCTGGCTGACCGACAGCTACATCGCATCGTTTGCTGCAATCTCGGTCGCGGTCGCTTTTGCCGCTTTGTATCTGCAAGGGCTCTATCGGCGATTCGCCGAGGATTGATCTACAAAATAGTTGACCTTGTGCGTTTTCCAATCGAGGATTGCAATATCTCGGATATCAGTTGCGATAGTGGTTCATATAGGGTAGGGCAGAACTGAGCGCGTCAACCTGCGAAGCATTTTCGAGCAGTAAATCCGTACTGTTCCAAAGCCCTTGGATCAGTGCCGTTTGATGCTGCTCGGGCATGGATGCCACAACCGACAAATGGACAGACCTAAGCTCGGGTGGGTTCACATTGACCGTCCACTCAAGTGCGGGGTGGCTCTTGGCTTCGTTCTGTATCTGCCGCATTTCATCTTCGCTAACACGCGCAACGGGTACGCCGATGGTGTTGCAATTTGCCGCGAAGATTTCTGCGAACGACTCTCCGACAATTGCCTTGATCCCCCAGCGCAGCAAAGCTTGTGGCGCATGCTCTCGGCTGGAGCCGCATCCGAAGTTCTTATTAACAAACAGCACCTGCGCCGATTGATTGCGCGGTTCGTTGAAAGGATGATCTCTCTCGCTCCCATCAGGGTTGAACCGTTCATCGTAAAAAGGATATTTGCCGAGATTCGCAAATGTAATCTCTTTTAGAAATCTCGCGGGAATGATTCGATCGGTATCAATATCATCGCCTCGGATAACGATTGCTCGTCCTGATACCTGTTCAATCTTGTTGCTTGCCATGCTGCCTGTTCCCGGTTTACTTTAGTTGACGATAGTTCGCATATCGGTGACATGTCCGCTGACCGCCGCCGCCGCCGCCATTTGCGGCGACATGAGCAGCGTGCGTCCAGAGGGGCTTCCTTGACGACCGATAAAGTTTCGATTGCTGGTGCTGGCGCAGATTTCGTCATTTTTCAGCTTGTCGGGATTCATCGCCAGGCACATTGAGCATCCAGGCTCGCGCCATTGCATCCCGGCATCGCGGAAGATTTGATCAAGGCCTTCGTTCACGGACTGCTGGGCGACTTGCTGCGAGCCTGGCACGACAATGGCGCGCACATGCTTAGCGACGCGCTGATCTTTGACAACGTCGGCTGCTGCGCGCAAATCTTCGATTCTTGAATTGGTGCAACTGCCGATAAATACCACATCAACCTTGACATCGGTCATCTTCTGACCAGGATTGAGCTTCATGTGCCGGTAGGCTAATTCGACATTTTCACGCTCTTCAGCCGGAAAAGAGGACACTTCCGGCAGATTTTCGTCGATGCCGACGCACTGACCCGGGTTGATGCCCCAGGTTACTTGAGGAGAAATCTGTGCCGCAGAAAACTCGACCATGTCGTCGTAGTCGGATTTCGGATTTGATTTGACGGACTCCCAATGATGCACGGCATTGTCCCATGCTTTAGCCTCCGGCGCATATGGACGGCCTCGGAGATAGCTATAGGTAGTTTGATCAGGATTGATGTAGCCGACCCGTGCGCCGCCCTCGATAGACATGTTGCACACAGTCATGCGCTGCTCCATGGTCATGGCGTCGATGGTTGATCCGCCGTATTCGTATGCGTGACCGATTCCGCCGCGAGCGCCGAGCATGCGAATAATGTAGAGAATCACATCCTTGGCAAAAACGCCGCTTTTCAATTGCCCGTTGATGTTAATGCGCCTAACTTTCAAGCGGTCTACCGCTAGGCACTGCGTCGCAAGCACATCGCCAACTTGCGAGGTTCCAATGCCGAACGCGATCGTCCCGAAAGCGCCATGTGTCGAGGTATGAGAATCGCCGCATGCAACCGTCATGCCGGGATGCACCATGCCGAGTTCCGGCCCCACAACATGAACAATGCCCTGTTGCTGAGTTGAACTGTCTAGAAACCGGATATTGAATTCCTTGGTATTTGCATCAAGTGCTTGAGCCATCGCTTCGGCTTGCGTATCCGAAAATGGCCGAGCCTGGCTGGTTGTCGGAATGATGTGGTCCAGTGTTGCAATCGTGCGGTCGGGATAAGCCACCTTCAATCCGCGCTCGCGCAGCATGTCGCAAGCCTGCGGGCTAGTGACTTCGTGCACGAGGTGCAAGCCGATGAAGAGCTGATATTGGCCGGTGACGAGTTTGGCGACAGCGTGTTGATCAAATATCTTGTCGTAGAGCGTTTCGGATGCCATGGGTTTGTTATTTCCGAGTGGTTGTAAATCAGAAGAAGCGTGCGCCGGAGCCGTGCTCAGTTGTAGAAAGTTGAGCGTTTATTCGTATTTTACACGCCTGCTGCCCAGCGCGTTCATTCCAGCATCTTGCAAGTGCCCAGGCACTCTCTGATCCGTCAATCGGATATCGATTTATTTCGTAGCTTCCAGTTATTTAATTGATACGTTTAATCATGAATAAATACTCATCTAATCAGGATAAAAAATCATGACGAATATGCTTGTTTTCCTATAGATTATTACCATATTTTCCAGCGACGCAAGCAAATCGGTTTGTTGAGTATATTTGCATATAAAACTCAGCTGGAAAATCGAAAGTGAACGTTATTTATAGTTTTCATATTTGTAGTTCAAACGAGGTGAACCAAATGTTTTCTAACGCGCTTAACAGAGTCGGAATTGCCTTTGTCGGGGCAGTCGCTCTACTTGCAATTGCAAATTCCGTCATATAGACAATCGCTAATAATCCATAGACTTCAAATCGGAGGTTTGAAAATGGTTAGCACCATCATCACATTTCATCCTTATTCGAATGTGCGTAGCGACATGTCAATCCGCATGTCGGTTGCTCGATTGTTTGCGGAGATTCAGCGTCGAAGAAAAATCAACGCAACCATTCGCCAGTTGTCGGAGCTTTCAGATCATCAACTTCGAGATATCGGCATTGAGCGATTCGAAATCAAAGAGTCGGTCCATCGGTTGCAGAAAAGCTTTCCCAATGGACATCGTGCACCTCGTGGAAACATTGGAAGCGTGAAATTTGCCTGAAGGCGTCTCATGTTCTTCGTGTTGAGCGGGTGCAACCTGCCATAGACCCGTCTTCTCCTAAATGTGCCGCCGGTTAACCGGCGGCATTTTTTTTGGCATTGGATAATTGCTAAGATTGATTTTGAAAATCGCAGCATCTTCCTTTGCTAGATCCGGAGTCAGTACGGAATAAAGCATACGCCGCCCATTGAATGGCATCTAGCTAATTTGTCGGAATATCTACTAGCTATTCATAAATCCATGCTTGATGACTGCTCGGCAATTACTCCGGTTCGCCGCGCTTCCCTATCTATCATCTCAAACACCCAAACCGGAAAGCGGACAGCGTCCCGCTTGGCGGATTGATCGGGTATTGCGGCTATGAGGCATATTCAAATAATCAATCACATCTTCGAGTTCCAGTTCAATTTTTTTGTTGAAAATGCCGGCTTTCGTAGAGTTCCCGATTTGCCAGCTAACATAAGACCATGTTGTCAGAAATCTTTTAGATATGAATGGTCGCGCTCAGCTCGCTGCGGGCGAGCCTTGAGACCAGGTCTGCTATACTGGGCCGTCGAATGAAGCGGCATTTGATTCTGCCAGGCAGCGTTGCGCATGTTTCGGTCGCAAGAGTGACAGTTGCGCGCAATGTCGCCTTCAGGTTGCCGAGTGCCGTCTATATCCAGCAGGATTAAGGTTTTTCGACTGCGGTATGCTCACTGCTTCGCGAGATTGTGATAAACTGCAACAATTCGTTCAAAAATGAATGGGTAGCAATAATTATGTTGCTGTTGCGAATGAAGTCATGCATGGCACATCTAAGCAAAACCGCTTACGCCGGCATCTTGTTTCTTGTTGCAGCGTATCCTTTCGAACCTGCTCAAAGTGTAAATCTAGATGACTGTCCGTCTATGAATCTAGATCTGAGTCTTGATGAACAGAATTTGACTACGGAGGAGATGGTCCTGTTGCTTGAAGAGCGCTTTCACGAATCCACCTTGGAATTCGAAGAGTGTCTGAAAACAAGCATTGCCAATTCGCAATCGGCCCAGGCAGCTTCAGCCGCCAATGCGCAGAATGCGCCGAGCGCCATCGAATCCCAAGGTGAACAAACGCAACCTGCCTGGCAAGCTGCGCTTCCTTCCTCTGATGGCGGCGAAGCTTCAGGCCAGAGCAGCTCTTCTGATTCGTCGGCAACACTAGCTGGCGAATTGACCGAGGCGCAGTCAAATCCTATGGCACGCGGCGGTCTTGAAAGCGGCAAAGTGCCGGAAGATATACCGCCCGCCGCCAACGACGATGCCTTTATGCTTCAGTTGCGAACTGCCGCCATCGAGGAGCAAGATCCGGCAAAGCAAGCCGAACTATGGAATCTCTACCGGAAATATAAAGGTTTGCCGTTGAAATAGGCGCAGAATTTGAAGTTTGAACCAACATTTTTACCTGTACAGAAATAAATGCATATGTTGAAACATTTTAAAAATAGAGTGTTTGCTCCGATTTCGATTGCAGCTATGGCAATTGGCTTGACGGGCTGTCTCCCAGATGGCTCGAGCGTGAGCGGCTCATCAGGAACCGAACTTGGCTTGCGACTAGGTGTGGCGGATAGCCCGCAAGCCGCGCAAGCGTTGCCGGACATCGTGCGCCTAGATGTGATTGTGCCGGTATTCGACCCCAATATCCCCGAGGATTCCGATCAGTACGAAAAACTTGACATCTGGCCCGAAGTTCGCCGGACCGAGGCAAGTCGGTTTGCCGGCCTGATGAAGCAGGAGCTGCAGGCGACCAAGGCGTTTGGCGATGTTCTGGTAACACCGGGCACTTCGGCGACGGGCGAGTTGTATGTGTTGGGCAAAATACTAAAATCGAATGGCGAAGACGTCAAGTTTGAGATTTCCGTATACGACATCAGTCAGCGCCGCCTGATGCAAAAAACCTACGAGCATCGCGTCAAAGAGTATCACTGGAAAAGCGTGAGGACCAAAGAGTCCGACCCATACCGGCCGGCGTTCAAAAAGACTGCCGAAGACATTGTCAAGCTACTGAAAAAGCAATCGCCTGAACGACTTGAGCGATTGCAGACGATTGCCGATTTGCAGTTTGCCAGCGCATTTGCCCCGGAAGTGTTCGGAGAGCACCTTGAAGTCGAGGACAAGAGATTGAAACTGATTTCAGCTCCGGCTGCTGAAGATCCGATGCTGAGCCGCACTCGAGCGCTGCGCGTCATGGACCGGGTCTACCTTGACAACATGCAGATTCACTACGAGAATTTCATTCGGACCACCAATGACAGCTACGCCGCATGGCAGGAATTCAGCATGGAGTCGGCAAAAGCCGCTCGCGAAGCCAAAAGCAAGGCAGCGTCGCAAGCCATATTGGGCGGTTTGCTACTACTTGGCGCCGCGTACGCCGCTTCGGAATCTAATGACAACGTGGGGACCGCGCTGGCCGGTACCGCAGCCGCGGTCGGCGGAGTCGTAATGCTTCAAAAAAGCTTTGCTAGTAGCGCGGAAGGCAAGTTCCACCGGGATAACCTCATCGAGCTCGGTCAATCCCTAGATATTGAAATCGCGCCGCAAGTCATCAAGGTGGAAGAAGAGGCGATCGAGCTGCAAGGCGGCGTTGAACAGCAGTACCGGCAGTGGAGAGCGATGCTGTTGCGCATGTATGAATTCGAACGCATTCCAAACGTGCAACTATGAAAGTGTGAGCAATTGCGGCAAACGCTTCATTAAATTTTCTGGTCGAGAGTCAATTGGGCATGCGTTCCTGACGTGATCAATCTCCCTGATCGGAAACGGTCAAACATTCGCCGTGCACTAGCTATCGGCATTGTTGCGGTGGCTGCATTTGTTGCCGGGATTGCTATTTTGGTGGGTGATCGTTTCGACGTTTCCTTAAATCATCTTGTACAACCGGGTGTTTGGAGCGATTTTTTCGCGCAGGATGCAAGCTCCGTTGCAGAACCTAAAAACGATGCCGCAGTCGATGAAACGAAACGCAATCGTTTTAGCCAGCTTGCGGCAGATATGCAGCTTGCATTTGATTCTGCGCAACTGCAAGAGTTGAAGGACACCGGGCGCCCTGGTTTGGAGCGATTGATTCAAACCAGTCTCAGTGCTGCGAATCGTGCATTCGAGGCCGGCGATGTCGACAATGCTCTGCGAATTCTTGAATCTGCTAAAGGCGAATGGATTAACGCAGCAACTCAGCTAGTCGATCTCGAAATTCAAGACCAGTTCAAGACCGAGGGAGTGGAGAACGCCCAACAGCAGACAGCAGCCGACCAACTGACAGCGAACATAGTGCCGACTTTGAGTTCGTTTCAGGCAGCAGATGACGTGCCCGTCGTTGTTGAGCAACTGCCCCAAATCGCGGAAACGCCAGCATTGCCCGAAGCGGAAATTCAGCAACCGGTTGCCGAGCCAGTTCGAGCATCCTCACCGGAGCTGCCAGAATCTCCACCGGGCCTTGCACCTTCAGCATCGCAAGAACAAGCTGCAAAAAATGCATCGCGAGCGACTGTTCAGCAGATCGCTAAGATTGATGCGTCGCAATCCGCATCAAATTCCGTTTCCCGACGAGTTCAAGCCGCATCATCGACACCAGAACCCGTTTTAAAAGAAGAAGAACGACAAACTTTAATTCGCCAATTCGATTCTTACATCGCTGAGATTGATCGCGCACTAAACGCGCTTGTCATACAGGCTTACGATGTGCCAGACATGTCCAAGATCGTCAACCGGGCCATGGCTCATCGAAACAAGTCTGTTGAGGCGCGTGAAGCCGGCGATATTCAATCAGCAAGCCGATTTGCCAAAAGCGCGATGCGAGAAATCGAATCAGCGCAACAATACGAGAGCGAGCAGTTTGAATTGAGTCTTGACGTAGCGACTAAAGCCTATGCCGCTGGCAGCGCAGAGCAAGCGAGAGAGGCGATTGAACGAGCCGCCAGTTTAAGGCCCAACGACAGCAAAGTGATCGAACTGCAAGTGCGCATTAATGATTTGCCTGCGCTCCTGCAAGCGCAAAAAGATGCTGAAACCGCTCGGAATGCCGGCAAATACGAGCAAGAGATCGAAGCGCTCAATCGAATTCTAGCTATTGAGCCCAATAATTCAAGCGTCGCCGCGCGCATTCAGACCGTCCGTCAAGTGCAGAGCGACGGACAATTCGCAATGCTCGTCGGCCAGGCGCATTTGGCGCTTGATGAAGGCGATCTCGCCGCCGCCAAGCATGCGGTTGCGAATGTGTCCCAGTTAAGATCGTCTGATCCTGATACGAAAGCACTGAAGACTCGGCTAGGAAGTCTCGAAAAGAACTTGAAACTGCGACAATATCTCGCTGCAGCGCGTCGCAGCTCGCAGCAAGATGACTGGCCAGGCGCGATCGACAACTACCAATTGGCGCTTGGGATCGAACCAGACAACGCTGAAGCCGGCACTGGTCAAGAATTCGCGAAGCGGATGGTGGATGCACAAGCGCAGATCGAGCGTTATTTACAACGCCCCGAACGGCTCAGCGCGGCAAATATGGCTCGAGCCGCCAAAAAGGTCGTTAGCGAATCTCAGCTGCTCGGCACTTTCAGCAGCTCATTGCAAGTCGCGGCCGCTAAGCTTGATGCCGCCATCAGCGAATGGCAGATGCCTGTTGCGGTCAAAATCGTATCAGACGGCAGTACTGACATAGGCATCCGAAACGTGGGCAGGATCGGGATCGCGACCGAACGCTTAATCGAGCTCAAGCCTGGCAAATATGTATTTGAAGGAAAGCGAAAAGGTTACAAGTCAGTCTTGATCGAAGTTGTTATTGAACTGGGAGCTACATCGGTTCAGGAAGTTTCCGTGATCTGCAGCGAAAAGATATGACGGAAGCAACCACCCATCAGAAGCCTATATAAATTGATTGAAAATAATAAAAACAAGAACCTGGAACGACTTATTCAGGATGCGAAGAGACGTCATGGGAAATTGCGCATGATCATCCTCATCGCGGTTACGGCGATTGCGGCAGGCGCACTGCTGATTGCCTTCAGCGCAACAAACCTTAAGCGGCTCGAAGTAGTAGTATTGCCCGAACAAGCGGCATCAAGCGCCCAAATCGAACTGGTCGAAGGCAAGGGCATTGCGATTAATTCAACCGTTTGGTCGATTGACAGCAATGCGAAACTGAAAGTGAGCGCCGATGGTTATGAGACGGAGGAGCTTGCCATCAGCGAAGCAGCATGGGAACGCTCAAGGATAGACATCATCTTGAGAGAACGGCTTGCGAGACTGACGGCAGCGAGCATTCCGGCGATGTCCGATACGCTTTGGTATTTGAACAATAATCTCGTTGCACAAGGTGAGTCCTTGCGCCGGAATCTCGAATCGGGCGACTATCTCGTCGAAGCTCGGCACCCGTACTTTGCCGTTGCCAAGAAGGAACTCACGGTCGAAGCAGGCATGCAGTATGATCTGGAGTTTGAACTGCAGCAAGTTCAAGGCATCTTGACCATTGCTTCGATTCCGGATAAGGCAAGCGTCACGATCGACTCGGTGCCCGTGGGCAAAACGCCGATTGATGTTCAGGTCGTCGGCGGAGAGAGAAAGATACTTGTTGCCTATGAGGGTTTCGATACAGTATCGGATACCGTCAAAATCACCTCTCGATCGAATCAGGTTCAACGGACTTATGAACTTGTGCCGACCAAGGTGCCGATTTCTTTCAGATTTACTCCCGGTGGGGGCGCGATCGTCCTGAATGGCCAGAGCGCCCCAGAATTGGCAAGCTCGAATGCGCTGCTGAACATCAATTCAACCAATCGCATTCGCTATTCGAAGGCCGGTTACGCCACTAAGAATGTCGAATTTGTCGCAAGTGCTGCGCGACGAGAACCGGTTGTCGTCGAGCTCGAGCCGATCTTGGGGGTTGTCGATATCCGGACCAGTCCCGCCAATGCGAATGTTGAACTCGGAGGCAAGGTTGTAGGCCAGACCCCATTGCGCCTTAGGCTGCATGCCGTTGAGCAAACCATCAGCATAGCGCTAAAAGGATACGTGGGCGTCATGCGCAAATTGACACCGGATCCGAACAAGTCTCAAGAAATTCTGATAAACCTTGAAACACTCAAGGAGTATCGAATTGCAACCGCTGCGCCCACCTATCGCAACAGCGCAGGTATCGAGATGAAACTTTTTGACCAATCCGATACCTTTATAATGGGTTCCCAGCGAGGCGAGGCAGGACGAAGAGCGAACGAATTTATCCGTGAAATCAAATTGGTAAAGCCTTTCTATGCAGGGATTTACGAAGTGACCGAAGAGCAGTTCAGCCAGTTTTCCTCACCACAGGCGGCACGTGTGCCGAATCGCATGCCGGTCAAGGGCATCGAGTGGGCCGCGGCGGCCAAGTTTTGCAATTGGCTCAGCGATAAAGAAGAATTCGAGAGAGTCTACACCTTTGTCAATGGGCAGTTTAGGGGAAGCAACGCCGATGCTGACGGCTACAGAATGCTGACAGAAGCCGAGTGGGAATGGCTTGCGAGGAAAAAAGGCCGTGCGCAACAGTCGAAATACCCTTGGGGCAACATCGACAAGCCGAGCGGATTCCAGGGCAATCTTGCAGATGCTTCCGCAAGCGGAATCCTGCCTTTTGTCTTTGCCGACTACAACGACAATTCTCCAGGTGTGAATGAAGTCGGTTCATATTCCCCAAACGCGGCCGGCATATATGATTTAGCCGGCAATGTAAGCGAATGGACGCATGATTCCTACAGCCTTAAGCCGCCGCAAGCGGGAGTGGTCGAAATTGACCCATTCGACACGACCAACGGCAAGCACCGTACCTTAAAGGGTTCGAATTGGAAAACTGGCAGACTAGACGAGTTGCGCGGCGCATGGCGAGAAGGTGGCCAATCAGCCAAAGATACGGCTGGATTTCGCGTCGCGCGCTACCTGTACGGAGGAACATAGCGATGATCAAACCCAAGTCTCAAATCGGGAATCGGCGAGTGGGCGCAATGCTTGCAGTGCTGCTGCTGATTGCGATGCTTGCCTACGGTATCAACCGCATTACTTCAGCTCAGTCAGTGTCTAGCAGCAATATAAGCCTCGATTCTCCGGTCAGCTTTCCGGTTGACATCTAAGTGAAGGAAGCCATCAAGAACTTTTCGGTCCTGATAATCTCGGCTTTGGCGGTACATGTCGCCTACGTGACATATATCTGGCCAACCGCCGAAAAGGCCATTCAAGCCGCTGGTGCCGCTGGCGAGTCCGTGCCAAGGGACTGGTTTGTCATTATCCAAAACTGGGAGCAGGAGATCTGCATCATTTTGATGCTCTATTGCATCACCCAGATCATATTGAAACTTCGAAAAATCAGCAAGGAACAATTCCTGTTTACCGTTGATTTGCTCGACAATGTCGAAGACTCCTCTTTCCCCGAAATGCTTGATGAACTTGAAAGCCTGTCAAAGCAATTCGACGAGTCTCAGTTGCTTGAAACGCTCAAAGCGAGCTTGCGCCGCTACAAGATAACCGGCGACGTGCAAAACACCGCTGATGCTATTCAAACTAGCGTTGAGGCACTTGCGCTGCGGCTTGAGGCAGAAAACACGATGATCCGCTATGTTATTTGGGCGATACCTTCGATCGGCTTTATTGGTACTGTGCGAGGCATCGGCCAAGCATTGAGCCAGGCTGATGAAGCCTTGGCAGGAGATATCACCAGCATGACCGCCAGTCTTGGCATCGCCTTCAATTCAACGTTTGTCGCACTGATCATCAGCATTATCTTGATGCTTTTGCTGCATTCTCTGCAACGTGCGCAAGACAAGCGTCTAGTCGATATTCAAAGCTATTGCGAAGAGTTCCTAGTCAAGCGCATCAGCTAACGAAGCGCAGCGAGCGATGAAAATTACCCGCCGCCGCGATGGTTCCGGACTCGCCTTTCTCGATGTGATGGCGTGCGGGTTCGGTGCGGTTCTCATGCTGTTTCTTATCGTTAAGCACAATACCGATGCGGCGCAGATTCAGCAGCACGATCAGAAGTTGACAGATCAATCGGTTTTGGAGGAATTGCTTACAGAAAAGGAAACGCTGGAATCGAACGTCGAAGAGTTGCTGACACGAATTCAAGATCGCCAGGAACAGGACCGGATCGATAATGAAATGCTGGAAGAACAAGCAAAAAAGCGTCAATCCCTCAAAGAAATTCTAAAGAAAGTCGAAGCGCAGCAATCTCGCAAGGCATCGCTTGAACGGGAGATTGCCGCCTTGCAGCCAAAGCAGGCGACCGATGTGGTCGAGCAGACGCACGTCGGCGAAGAGCAGTATTTGATCGGCATGACAGTCAAAGGGCGCAGAATCGCGATCATGATGGATCAAAGCGCATCGATGACGGATGTGAAACTCATCGATATCGTCAAGCGAAAGCTTGGCTCCGACCAGCAAAAGCGGAATGCTCCCAAGTGGCAGCGAACAACTCGCACGATCAAGTGGCTCCTCAATAGATTGCCGCAAGATAGCGAATTTATTGTCGTTTCTTTCAACGAAAACGCTGACTACCTCATTAGTTCCAAGTGGTCCGCCAGTCGCGACAAATCTCAATTGGAAATTGCCTTTCGTGAGCTTGACCGAATGGTTCCAAGCGGAGCCACCAACCTTCAAGCCGGCATCGAGGCACTGAACAAGCTCGATGCCGCGCCGACCGATGTCTACATCGTGACGGATGGGTTGCCAACCAAATCAACATCAAGGTCCACTAGGCTGAGTCCGGCGTGCTTGACCAGCGCAAAAATTGTTTCTGGCGAATGTCGATTGAAAATTTTCGAGACGGCCGCCAAACGAATGCGGCGAGCCACGATCAACGTGATTTTGCTGCCGCTTGAAGGGGATCCGGATGCTGCGCGGGCCTATTGGTACTGGACGGCGAACACCGGCGGTTTGACGATGGCGCCTTCAGGTGATTGGCCATGAGAACAAAGCGGCAAGAAACAAGCTTGCTGAGCATTGCGTTTCTTGATGTCATTACTTGCGGCTTTGGCGCGATCCTGCTGCTTTTGATCATCACCAAGCCTTTGCCGGCTCAAATAGAACAGAGCGAAAGCGCCGCCGACATTTCGAGCCTGGTTGCCGAAGCGGTGGCAACGGTATCTAGTTTGCGGACGCTACGGGAAGGCCTGCAGTCGCTGGCTTCAAGCCCGTCCAGCGGAGAATCGTCCAGCGCGAGTGCGGATCAGGGGCTTGATGAAGCGATCAAGTCGGCGGAACAGACGCTCAGCGGGCTTGAAGGCATCAACCAGGGGCTTGAAGTAGCCAAGCAATCGCTTCGACGTGCCACCATCAATCCGACAACCGCGCCGATTGAACGCAGTCCAGAAGTAGGCGGTATTCCGGTTGATAGCGAGTATGTAATTTTCATCATCGACACCTCAGGGAGCATGAAGGAAATCTGGTCGCGCGTTGTCGATGTGATGGTACGGCTGCTAGAAATACATCCCCAAGTGCGAGGATTCCAGGTCATGAATGACAACGGCGCCTATTTATACGAATCGACAAAAAGGAAGTGGCTTCCGGACACGCCAAGAACCCGCAAGAGGATTCAAGACAGCTTGAACACCTGGGTCTCTTTTTCCAACAGCAGTCCGGTCGAGGGGATCGAGCGGGCGTTGAGAACCTATGCGAACAAGGAAGATAAGATTTCAATTTATGTGCTTGGCGACGAGTTCACCGGTTCATCCTACGAGGAGGTGCTTAATACTGTTTCCAGATTGAACAATAGCGGAAGCGATTCGCGGCCCCGGGTGAGAGTGCATGGCATCGGGTTTGCTTCGAACTACATGACGTGGCAATATGCGACATTGATGCGTGCGTTAACGGAACAAAATCGCGGTACGCTTCTAGCCTTGCCGCGGTAGAGCTCACTCGGCAAGAATTCCCCCAAACCGGGGTAATCGCGCCGCGAAATCTATGCTAGCCAGTTTGACAGCCTGGCAAAATTTATCGTAGAACTATCAGCGGTTTATTGTGAATCGCTTCTACCAACAATTAGAACTGCTGTAGAATCCAGGGCGCGGAGAGATTTTGGCGCTCGCCGCGGCGATGCCGGGCGGGCTTGCGGGCGGGACGCGGCCGGAAAGGGCGGAGGAGCGGAACCGGGGCGAAAGATCAATGACAGTCCGCAACGCGCCGGGACGCAGCCGGTTTTTTTGTCGTGCGCACGATGCTTTTTTTGCGTTTCCGGCGGCTGCGGCGCCAGGGCCATCGCCCGGATCATGCCGATGGCGTCGCTAAGCCGCCGCGCCGCCCGCGCGTCGCACAGCTTCAAGGCCCGGCCCCTGGCATGGCGCGCGATCTTGCCCGCCCTGCAGCAGAGCCGGCGGCGAAAGGTCTCGATGCGCATCGACTCGCAGCTCGCGTCCAGCGCCTGGCGCATCAGCGCGAACAGGTTGAACGCGAGCATGCACAGCGCGGAATGCAGCGCATTGGCAGCGAAGTCGCTACACGGGGGATGCGCCGCGCCGAAGCCGCTGCGAAGCTCGCGGATGCGGTTCTCCGAGTCTTCCCCTCTGCGGCTGCATCAGCGGACCGCCCGCGAGTCGCTCCGCCGGCAGAAGCTGGTCGCCAGCGCCCGGTATATGCAGCCGCCCTGCGACAGGGTGTCGCCGGGCTGCGGGCAATCGAGCTCGAGCTCCTGCCGGCCGGATTTTCTAAGCCGCTGCACCACCGCCGCGAACGCTTCGGGCGTGTCGTTCATCGAGTGCAGGAACCGCGCCGTCTGCTGCGCCAGGCTCGCCGTCCCGTCGCGCTCGATGAAGGGCTGCCGCTGCGACTCGTCCAGCGTCCCGGTCTGCCCGGCCACGCTCGCGTCGAGCCTGGCGCGGATCGCGTAGCCGATTCCCCGGCTCGTGAAGCGGTTGATGATCCTCGCCTGGTAGCCGGCCGCGTCGATGCGGGCGCGACGCGCCTCGGCGCCCTTGGGCAGGGCGCGCTCGCACTAGCGGATGAACTCGCAGTTGCGCGCGTTCGGCGCGGACCGGGCCGCCCCGAAACTCCGCACCCGCCGCCATGCCGGTCTCGGCGATATGGCCGACGATCGGCATGTAGCCCCGCTCCTTCTTGTACGTGAACTCCGCCGAAGACTTCTCGCAGTGCACCGCGGTCGCGTCGATGTCCAGGGCCGCCGTCTTTCGATGGTGCAGCGCGACCGCCAGCAGCCGGCGGTCCGCCAGCGTCAGGGCGTGCAGCGTGCGCCGCGACGCGCCGTGGCATCGCAGCCAGCGGCTCAGGGCATCGTCGCCCGGCAGCTGCTCGCAGCCGAGCAGCTCCATCAGCGGCCGCTCGAAATGCGCGTCGAGCCCGAGCTTGCGGATCAGCTCGGCGAGCGCCGCCAAGCCGCTTCGCGACGTCAATTTGTCTTTCGTGGTCGAAATCTTGCAGGATTGGATGTCCATAAAGCCTTGCTCCGATCGGGTCCGCCCAGCGGGTGAAAAATCGTTTTGTTAAAAACCCGCATTATGCAAGGCTTTATCCCCTTTTGCAGCCACCCTAACGCGATTTTAAGGTTTTTTGGGTTTGAATGCACCATGATATAATTGCGATTACGTCCTGAATATCTCTCAAAAGGTTTGAATTTAATTTTCGGTGGGTGGATGAGCGATATTCCCAATAAATCGACAATAGAGGTTGTTGATATTTTCTGCGGAGTCGGTTCTCTGAGCCATGGGTTGAAGCGAGCAGGTTTAAAAATATTAGCTGGGTACGACATAGATGCCCGTTGCAAATATGCTTTCGAGAAGAACAATCAGGCAAAGTTTTTTGTTCATGATGTTGCAAACCTGACAGCCAAGAAAGTATCAGCTCACTTCACAGGCAAAAGGTATTCCGTTCTCGCTGGATGTGCGCCTTGTCAGCCGTTTTCAACATACCGGCATCGGTATAAGGAAGAAGATCCAAAATGGAGTTTGGTGGGCGAGTTCGGAAGGCTGGCCTCTGAAATTCAATCTGACTTCGTAACCATAGAAAATGTCCCATCACTGGTCAATTACAAGGAAGGAAAAATATTCAACGAGCTTTGCGAAACCCTTGCAAGGGCTGGATATCTCATTGAATGGTCGATTGTGAAGTGCGAGCAATTTGGTATCCCGCAAAAGCGTCGTCGGCTAGTTCTAATCGCCTCAAAACATGCCAGACCAGGATTATTGAAACCGCATGGCAAGGAAGTTTCGACCGTACGCCAGGCAATTGAGCATCTCAAACCGATTGAGGCCGGAATGTCCGACCCAGATGACCCTTTGCATGTGTCGGCATCATTGATGGATATAAATCTAGCTCGCATACGAGAGTCGAAGCAAGGAGGAACATGGCGAGATTGGCCAGTAGAAATGCGTGCCAAATGCCATAGACGAGAATCTGGCATGACATACGATGGAGTCTATGGCCGTATGTCTTGGGACGAACCGGCTCCAACCATGACAACGCAGTGCTATAAGTTTGGAAGCGGCAGGTTCGGTCATCCGGATCAGGACAGAGCTATCTCACTTCGTGAAGCGGCTCTTTTGCAGTCATTCCCGAAAGATTATGAATTTCTGCCTGGTGGAAACAGACATACCTTTGTGGAAATTGGCAGGTGGATTGGAAATGCCGTGCCAGTTCGTCTTGCCGAAGAAATTGGAAGTCTGATTGCCAGTATGAAAACTGTTTAGTTGCTGCTGGAGAAGGCTAATGCCAAATTATGAATTGAAAATTGATCTCAATGCCCTGAATCATTTAGGACTCAATTTGTATAGCAATGTGCCTGCCGTATTATCTGAGCTCATTGCTAATGCTTGGGATGCCGATGCCAACGATGTTCATCTGAATTTTAATCTTAACGATGCCGATACCAAGATTATTGTAATGGACGATGGTTGCGGGATGGACGCAACAGATATTAATAATAAATTTCTAACTGTTGGTTATCAACGAAGAAAAACATCAAGGGATGATGTAACTCCTCAGAAAAATCGAACAGTGATGGGAAGAAAAGGGATTGGCAAACTATCTGTTTTTTTCTATTGCAAACCATATTGAGATATACACTAAAATCCGCGTTAGAGATTTTTTTTGGACGGATTTTGCCGAAATCCGAGGCGCGGAGAGATTTTGGCGCTCGCCGCGGCGATGCCGGGCGCGATGCGCCTCGGCGCCCTTGGGCAGGGCCCGCTCGCACTGGCGGATAAACTCGAAGTTGCGTGCGTTCGGCGCGGCCGAGCCGCTCCGAAACTCCACCGCCACCGCCATGCCGGTCTCGGCGATGTGGCCGACGATCGGCATGTAGCCCCGCTCCTTCTTGCATGTGAACTCGCTCGACGACTTCTCGCAGCACCGCGGTTGCATCGATGTCCAGGGCCGCCGTCTTTCGATGATGCACCGCGACCCAAGCAGCCGGCGGTCTGCCAGCTGTAGGGCATGGAACGCGCGCCGCGATGCGCCGTGGCGCCGCAACCACCGGCCCAAGGCATCGTCGCCCGGCAGCTTGCGGATGCCGAGCAGCCCCATCAGCGGCCGCTCCTCGCGAAGCTGCTTCACCCCGTCCGGATGCCGCGAGCCCTCGTGCATCATCATGAACGTCGCCGGACGGAAGCCGCGGCCGCTGCCTGGCTCCGGCACCGGCCGCTCGAAACGGGCATCGAAACCGAGCATGAGCATCAGCTCGGCGAGCACCGCCAAGCCGCTTCGCGAAGCCGATTTGTCTTTCGTGGCAGAAATCTTGCAGGATTGGATGTCCATAAAGCCTTGCTCCGATCGGGTCCGCCCAGCGGGTGAAAAATCGTTTTGTTAAAAACCCGCATTATGCAAGGCTTTATCCCCTTTTGCAGCTACCCTAACGCGATTTTAAGGAAAAGTTTCAATTGCGATAGAGAGTTGCCTGCCAGCCTGACTGCGCCATATCGAACGTGCGGAGCAAGTTTGCCAGCACCTTGAACGCCATAACTTCACGCGTGAAGACGGCATCAAGATCGAAATCAATATATGTATACAGAAATATAATATATAAATATAAAAAATGGATATATGAATAAAATGAAAACATGAAAGTTCAAACGGCGCTTAAAGTTCTTAGCGAACTGGACGGCAAAGGGCGATACGTCTACGCCGCTCAGGATCTTGCAACCATCTTTTCGCAGGACCAGCCCGGCACATTGAATGCTGGATTAGCTCGGCTCGTAAAGTACGGAATTCTGATGCGTGCAACTCGCGGCGTCTATCTTTTTGCGCACTCTAGACACATCGGCATCGATTCCATCGATCTAATCGCAAGAACACTGAGGAGAGGATGCTACAACTACATCAGCCTGGAATCTGCACTTTCGCTTTACGGATTGATTTCGCAAGTTCCAACTGATCGGCTGACAGTCATGACTACCGGGCGGGAGGGGGAATTCGCCACGCCGTTCGGAGTAATTGAATTCACTCGCACCAAGCGTGCGATTGCACAGATAGTCGAGAGTGTTGTGAACATGAATCGGCCTTTGCGTGTGGCAAATCAAGAGTGTGCACTGCGAGACTTGAAGCGAGTGGGCAGGAATACCCACCTTGTTGAAGAGGCGGCTGCCACACATGAATAGAATCAAAAATGAATTCGAGATATTAGTCAACCGCGCGCTGCGCGACTCAAATCTATCTCACATGCGCGGTCTGGTCGAAAAAGAGTTGCTGATCTATGACATTCTGTTTTGCTTAGACGAGCTAAACATACTTGACAGCATCGTGTTTCAAGGCGGGTCGCTGCTTCGTTTTGGGCACGGCGGCGAGCGATTTAGCGAGGATTTGGATTTCGTCGGTGGAAAGCATTTTTCTCCGTCGCAAATGGACGCATTCAAACCAAAGGTTGAAAAATTCATTGCCGACCGGTACGGGCTCGAAGTCGATATAAAGCAGCCAAAGCTCAAGGTTCAGAAATCAGAGAAAAGTTCCGTCAAGGTTTATCGTTGGCAAGTTGGCTTGACTGCGCACCCCCACAAAACAGACATTCCCAAGCAGCGCATCAAGCTAGAAATCGCAACCGTACCCTCACACACGAGGGAAATAGTTGCACTTCGGTCTAACTATGATCTTTTACCCGATGGCTATGACGACATCCTGATTCCTTCAGAATCGCTGAGCGAAGTAATGGCAGATAAGTTGATTTCGTATCCAGCGACTGTGCGATATACCCGATATCGCGATTTGTGGGATTTGCACTGGTTGATCAAAAGGCGCATAGCGGTGGACAAGAACTTGATCCGGCAAAAACTTTCTGATTACGAATTGTCTGAATTCAATGACTTGCTTACAAGCGCGATTGATATGCTGCCCGATACTGTGAATAGCTCGAAGTTCCGAAATGAAATGCGACAGCTATTGCCATCGAATGCGTTCAATCGAACTTTTGGCAAAGAGAAATTCAGCGAGTATTTGCTTTACGCTCTTCGAGGAATATTTGGTGAGGCGAGAGACGCATTGAATTAAATCTGCACCTGCGGTGCTGTGGGGTGTTAGCAAGGTTCAAACTTAGGCATAACTTCACTTAGAAATCCTTTCCCCCGAACCTCCTAAGGGTCTGGCGGCGCTCGATATTGCTGGCTTCCATGCAGTTTTCAACATGGATTCATGTTGCCATGCAAATAATCAAGAAGCATCCGATTCATGTATCTGACCCAGACATTGCGCTTCATCAAGCAGCGCCCGCAACTGAAGTTGGTCGACTACGACATCAAGCACCTGTTGATCTCATGGTTTAATCGGGACTTTCTGTTGCTCGAACAAATTAGCTGGGCAACTCCGGCTGTTGTTTTGGAAAAGTTGATCGAGAACGAATCTGTCCATGGCATGAGGGCGACCGAATTGGTGCGCTAGATTGAGGTTGCAGTGAACCGTGTAACCGAGATTCTCAATGGCCAACGCTCTATCACTGGTGATGCGGTTTTGAGATTGGGGCGGTATTTTGGAACGTCTGGAGAGTTATGGTTCAATCTCCAGAAACTCTACGAACTGCGTTTGACACAGAAAAAATGGTGCACAGATCATCCGGTTGCTGACGCTTGCTTCAAGCAAGGGGTTGCGCTTGCAGCGACTTGAAGATAGATAGTGCTTGCCAGAAAACCAAAATGTGATATCGTTGCTGATTGAAAACAATTGCTTAGCGGCGAGCGGCGGCGGCGAAGAATTCGCGGACAGCGCGGATTTCCCGCCGAAATGGGGCGAAACGCCCCGTTTCGCCGCAATCTTCGAGGAAAAAGCGATGCGCTTGGCCCACTCCGCCCAGCTCGAGATCGGCGCCGTGCCGATCGAGAACATCCACACCGGCGCCAAGCCGCGCGACGACATCCCGGCCATCCTGCTCGGCCTGCGGCATCTCTGCGCAAGCAAGGCCTTGCGCCGGCGGGTGTTCGAGCTGCTCGAGGCCGAGGTCGCGCCGGCGGCGCGCAAGGACGCCGGCCGGCCGGGCATGGACCTTTGGCGCATTCTGGCGCTGGCGTGCCCGAGCAGGGGCTCGGCTGCGACTTCGACCGGCTGGCGCACATGGCCAATCATGACGGGCTGGTGCGCCGGATGCCGGGGCATTCGCCGGCGCTCGGGCATGCCTGCGAGCAGCAGGCGGCGGTCGCCAACGTCTCGCTTTCGGGTCCGAAGCTGCTGTCCGGGATCGGGCGGCTGGTGGCCGGGTCGGGCCGCGAGGCGGCCGGAAAAAAGCCTGGCGAGCCGTTGCGCGGGCGGGCCGGTTCGTTCTGCGTGGAGACCGATGCGCACTATCCGACCGATGCGGACCTGCTGCGGGACGCGCTGCGCTGCGCGGTGCGCACCGCGGCCAGGCTGGCGGACAGCGCCGGGCTCGGCGGCTGGCGACAGCATGAGCATCTATCGCGGCAGGTCAAGAAGCGGTTCGACCGGGTGCGCGTGTCGAGGCGCAGCCGCAAGCATCCTGGGCGGGTCGAGCGGCATTTGTCGCTGAGCGCCCGCCTGGCCGGGCGCGCCGAGGCGACGCTGGCGCAGGCCGCCGAGCTGCCGCTGGCGGCCTGCGAGCACGCGCTGGCATGCGAGCTCGAGGGCTATCTTGGCCATGCGCGCCGCCAGCTCGAGCAGGCTAGGCGCCGGCTGCTCGGGGGCGAGACCATCGCGCACGGCGAGAAGGCGTTCTCGATCTTCGAGCCGCACACCCGCTGGGTCGCCGAGGGCAAGGCCGGCGTGCGCCAGGAGCTGGGCGTGCCGGTCGCCGTGGTCGAGGACCAGCGCCGGTTCATCCTGCACCGCCGGATCATGTGGCAGGGCGGCGACGCCGGCCATGCGGCGGCGCTGGTCGAGGGGGCGATGGAGCGGTTCGCCGACCTTCGGGCCTGCAGCTTCGACCGCGGCTTCCACTCGCCGGCGAATCAGGCCGAGCTCGGCGCGCGGCTCGACGAGTGCGCGCTGCCGGCCAAGGGCCGGCCGAATGCCGAGGCTTCGGCGCGCGAGGGCCGGGAATGGTTCCAGGCGGCGCGCCGGCAGCATCCGGCGGTCGAGTCGGCCATCAATCATCTGGAGCATTGCGGGCTCGGGCGGGCGCGCGCCCATGGCGAGCGGGGCTTCGAGCGGGCGGCGGCGCTGTCGGCGCTGGCGGCGAACCCCGAGCGGCTCGGGCGGCTGCTGCGGGACCAGGAGCGCAAGCGGCTCGCCCGCCGCGCGCGCCTGCGCGCCGCCTAGCGTCTCCGAACCCGTTTCCAAGCGACGATCCGGCGGCCGGAGGCGCCCGCCTGGGCGGATGCCGCCCGCAATCCTCTTATGCGGCATTTTTTGTCGCATTCGGATGCCCGCTGCTGCATTCCGACCCTCGCCGCCGTCGCGGCAGCCGCGCCTTGCGCTCCCCCGGCACCGGCCGATACTTGAAATCAGAGGTTTTCTGGCAGACACTAGATAATGCTTGGAGGAAGCCGGAGCATAAAACTCCCATGCCCTTAGCGGCAGGTGCATTGCAAACTTAAAATTCAAGATTGCAGAAGTTCGGATACGTTGCGACCGTGCCCACCAAGTCCGGCACAAAAAAATGTCGATAGCAAATGATGTCGTCCTGCAACCCATTGCTGAGCAAAGCTTGAGGCATGAACAGAATGAAAAGGCGATTAACCGCTGTTGTTGAGAGAGAAGGCGATGGATATGTCGCTTTGTGTCCGGATGTGGATGTTGCCAGCCAGGGCGCTACTGTTGCTGAAGCGCGTGACAATCTTATCGAAGCATTGACTCTGTTTTTCGAGATCACCTCCGCCAGTGAAATCGATCGGCGTTTGAAAGGGGAGGTGTACATTACCAATATAGAAATCTGTGTTTGCTAAACTTAAGACACTTTCAGGTCGAGAGGTTTGCGACGTGCTGAAGTCGCACGGATTTGTGGGGGTGGGGCGGAAAGGCAACCACATCGTAATGCAAAAAACATACGACAGTAGCGCGACTACAGCACTAGTACCTGGCCACAGAGAATTACGTCGTGGCACGTTGATGGCAATCATCCGGCAATCTAATTTGCCTCGTTCGCAATTCGAGAACTGAATTCAGGCACCCGAACTGCTTTGCTAACTCGAAGTGCAAATGTTTTCAGTTTGCAGCGTTTGATTTTAACTTGTTTCTATTACGTCTACACACTTGACACCGAGGTTTTATAACTGGATGTTTCAGCATCCCAGCGCTCTTCATGACTGCTGACCGCTCGCGCCGCGATCATGAGTCTTTTCATCGCTTTCCAAGTATGCCGTTTCCCGGCAGCGGGTGTTTTTTCGCGAGGCGGAACCCGCCGTCCAGATCCAGCACCCCCAAAGATCGCCCTGCACTGCCAATACTGTACGGATTCAATGCATATGAGCGGGTTTCCGCTATACTTTCTTCATAGTGCGCTGTGATAAGGCATCGGTTTCGATCTGAGCAGAATCGCCGGCTTATGAATGCCCCGATGTTCCAATAACAATCAAATATTTTTCAGGTACAGGACATTTGCATGAGTAGCTGGAGATTCCCCGGAGCCCGATGGTGGAAATTCGATTTTCACACGCACACGCCCGCTTCATCGGATTTTTCGGATAGGCAAATGTCCCAAAATTCGTGGCTTCGCGAATTCATGAGCAATGAAATCGACTGCGTGGCGGTCACCGACCACAACAGCGGCGACTGGATTGACAGCCTTAAACAGGCGCTATGCGCACTTGAAACGACGCGGCCTGATTGGTATCGGCCGCTCCACTTGTTTCCCGGCGTAGAGATCTCGGCAGACGGCGGCGTTCACATACTAGCAATTTTTGACCCGTCAAAAGCATCAGCCGATATCAACAGGCTGCTAGGAAGTGTCGGATACAAAGGAAAACCCGGGCTTAGCGAACGTGAAGCTGAAGAATCGCTGGCAAAAATCATTCCAATGATTGCTGATTTTGGAGGCGTTGCGGTACCGGCTCACGTGGACAAAAACAAGGGGCTGTTTCGACATAGACAAGGCATTGCGCTGAAAAGCGTCTTGCACAACCAAGCAATTCATGCAATGGAGTTGTGCGACACAAATTTTTCCAAACCTGAACTCTATGCGTCAGAAAAGATCGACTGGGCGGAAGTTTGCGGCTCCGACTATCACGGCGGCGAAGAATCCGGGGTAGGCAGCTATACATGGGTCAAAATGGAAACGCCTTCCATTGAAGGGTTGCGCCTTGCTCTGATAGATGGGGACGCTTCAATCAATAGAAACACTGAAGCAGATCCGAATGCACATGCGGAATGCGTGATTGAAAAATTCACGGTTGCGAATGCAAAGTTTGTCGGCCGCCCGGATCCGGTGATCTGCGAATTCAGCCCTTTCTTAAATTCCATCATCGGCGGGCGCGGCAGCGGCAAATCGACGCTTCTGGAATTTGTTCGACTCGCTCTGCGACAGGAGCAAGGTTTGCCCAGTCGACTTAAGGAAGACTATCAAGACTATTTCAGCACAGATCAAGAAGGCGGACTTTTAACGAAGGATGCCGAGTTGAGGCTTTACTATCGAAAGGGAGGTGCCCGCTACCGCCTCAATTGGAGTGAAAAGACCGATGTCCCATCGATAGAGCAGGAGGATGCTGAAACAAAGCAATGGCACCCCGCCGAGGGAGAAATAACCTCATTGTTTCCAGCTAGCATCTATAGCCAGAAGCAGATTTTCGAGCTTGCAGGCAAGCCGCAGGGATTATTGGGCATCATCGACAGGGCCCCTAAAATACGGATTGACGAATGCTTGGCTGCACGCCGGACGTGCGGCAGCCTGTGCAAGCAGCTCCGCCAGCAACGGGTTGAACTGGTTCAGAAAATCAATGAAGAAAAAAAGCTTAAAGGGCAACTGAATGATGTTGATCGGCAAGTAAATCAGATCAATCGGCAAATTGCCCAAAAAAAGCAATCCGGCTATGACGATAAGCTGCGCAAGTACCGGTCGCGGCAAAGGCAATTGCGAGAAATTGATTATGTGGGACAGCACTGGCAAGATTTTTTGAATGCACTACGGGAGAGTCTTGATAGCCATGAAGCGGCAACGATCGACGAGAGGATTTTTTCTGAGCATCCCGAAATACTCGCTGAATTGCAAAACCGACAACGTCAATGGCAAAAACGCATCGATGACATTCGCAGGATTGCCGATAGTGTGCAAAATGATTTGGAATCATGGAATACCGAAAGAGGCGAGCAGGATTGGATGAAGGCGATCAACGAAGATTTTCAGCAGTATAGGCAATTGCAAGATCTGCTCGATGAAATGAATATTGATCCGAGCAAATACCCCAATTTATTGCAAGAGCACTCTCGGATTGAGGAAGAGCTTAAGCAAATACAGGAATACAAGCAACAATCGAAAATCTTGCTAAAGCAGTTCAAAGACAAAGTGGAGGAAGCTGAGCGGCATCGGATTGAGTTGACCGACCGCAGAAAGCGATTCATTGCTCGTGTTCTGAGCGGCAACCAGAATGTAAAAATGACAATCGACCCTTTTGCGGAGCCTTGGGAAGAGGCAGAACAGAATATAAGAACGATGCTGCAGACGAAATCACACTTTCAGAAGGATTTCGAACAGCTGGCAAGCATCTATGAAAAGCACGAAGGAGGGTGGAAAGAGGTAAAAGATCGAATATTGAAAATTCGCAAAAGCGAAGCTTCGCCAGCAGACACACGTTTCAGACAGCATTTGCTGGGCTTGCCGGACGAATCGATAACTGATTTATTGCTATGGTTTCCCGAAGATGCCTTGCAAATCACCTACGGACCTGGCGACAGAACCATGCGCAGGAGCTCTCCGGGACAAAAATCGGCAGCCTTGCTGGCATTCATTCTGTCTTATGGCGATAAGCCTTTGCTGCTTGATCAGCCAGAGGATGATCTGGACAACGACTTGATCTACAGCCTGATCGTGCAATCCATCAAAGATACCAAGACAAAGCGCCAGATAATCATTGTTACACACAATCCAAACATAGTTGTTAATGGCGACTCCGAAATGGTTCACTATCTGAGTGTGGGCAACGGACAGTCGCGAGTAAGTTCGGGCAGCATCCAATCTGAGTCTGTCAGAGAGCGAATTTGCGATACGATGGAAGGAGGCAGCAAAGCGTTTCAAAACCGCTACAAGCGCATTAATCTGCAATTCTGACCATGTTTACCGCTACGCAAATAAAGGCAAAGATACGTTCCGGGGAAAATTCGGGAGTCGAATTCAAGGAAGCGCGGATTAGCGGCGATAAAGTAACTGCCCCTGAACGAAACAAGCTATCGGATGAGATTGCGGCATTCGCCAATCAATCAGGCGGCCTGATTGTTTTCGGCGTTGAAGATGGAACACGGCGAGTCGTCGGCATCCCGCAAACTGGCACGGCTGCACTTATACGATACATTAGCGAGATCTGCTACGACTCGATTGAGCCTGCCGTAGTTAATTTTTTTGTTTCAGATGTGGCAGTGGCTGACGAGTATGGCGAAGTGAAAACCCTTGTGTATGTACAAGTGGAGAAAAGCCTTTGGCTTCATAAAAGCGGCAACGGCTACTTCTATCGCCATGGGGATGCCAAAAGGGAAATGAGCCCTGAGCATTTGCTGCGGGTGCGTCAAAGTCGTTCCCAGCTGCTTGTTGTGCCGTTTGACGAGCAGGGCGTCCCCAATACAAGCCAGAATTCCATGAGAAAGGATCTATACATGCGATTTGTCTCTGAAGATGAGCCGTCGCGTTTGCGCCAGCGCCGCTTGCTGGCAACTCGCGGCAATAGCCTGCTCGCGTCAGTGGCCGGCATATTGATGTGCAGCCCTTCTCCCGATGAGCACATCTTTAACTGTTTCATTCAAGCGGTGGTCTATAAAGGCAAAATAAAGGACGCAAATTACCAGATTGATGCGAAGGATTTTCGCGGGCCCTTGGATGAACAGGTAATCGGCGCGTATAGCTTTGTGAGACGGCACAACCAGGTTTCGGCGAATAAAAATATTGGCAGAGTGGAAAGATCGCAGTACAGCATGAGAGCCGTATTTGAAGCCTTGGTAAACTCGGTCGTTCACAGGGACTACTCTGTGAACGGTTCGAGAATATGTCTGTTCATGTTTGCCGACCGAATAGAGATATCTTCCCCCGGTCTGCTCGCCAACACGCTGACAGTTGCAGATCTGGCCGACAACCAGTTTACGCGCAACGAGTTGCTATCCCGGCTCATGTCGGAGCTGACGGTGGCCGGCGATATCGGGCAGACAGTCGAAAGAAGATACTTTTTGGAGCGGCGCGGGGAAGGCGTGGGAATCATTTTGCGCGAAAGCGAGAGGCTTAGCGGTCGAAAGCCCGAATATGCTCAGTCTGGAGGGGAATTGAAACTTACGATCCATGCGGCCGGTTCGCTGCAGGACGCCATCTGACAGGCGGTGGTTCAGCGGATTCGCGACACTCTGAACAGAGCGTATAGCCGGAACGCAAATTCGGATTCATCAGGGCATGCCAGCGCACCCTAATTCATTTTGAAGTTCTGCCGGTCAAGCCGATTGAATCAAATCGTCCACAGAAATTCCGAGAACATCTGCCAGACGCTTCATCGCCTTGACCGAGCCTGGTTTTCTGCCGGTCTCGATATTTGACAGATAGGACTGAGCGATGCCGCTTCTGGTGGCGAGCTCGGCTGCGGTCATGCCCCGATACTCGCGCCACACGCGAACGGGATGAACGCCGTCGGCAATGCGCTCGGCCAGTTCGAAGGGCACCAACTCCTCATCCGGATCTCCAATGACACGCTGGGCGGTATCGATATCGGTTTCATCCTCGTCGTAGGCGAGAGCGAGGGTTTCATATTCTTCGCGAGGGACTACGGCGTATTCCTTGTCGCCGAATGTCAGAATTTGATGGTTTCGGATGCTTTTCACTGGTAGGCATTTCCACGCGGCAGTATATCGATGACGTGCATCGTCTTTGACTCGTTGTCAACAGTATAAATCACCCGCCAACTGCCGATTCTCAGACGGAAAAAGTCACCTTTTCTCAGAGGCTTGACATTATTTTTCGGAGCATGAGGGTTTGCGGCTACGCGGGCAATTTTCTTTATCACTGTTTGCTTGATATTTTTCGGCATGCGATTGAGTTGTCGCAAAGCCGATTTGGTGATCAATATATCGAACATCAGCAAATTATATCCAATATAGAATATAAATTAATTAAAAAATTATCTATCATAAAATTTTCACTTGTAGAAGTGTTTCAAATGAAGAAGCTCGCAAGTGCAAAAATTCGAGAGACAGAACCGGTCCGGTCGGTTCAACGGATAATGAAAGCACAGCCTATCTGCCGGTGAGCCAAGCTACGCCTGAATCCGTCAAGAATATCAAAGAAGACAAAGATCGTTTACGATGGCAAATACGTTGCTGTGTACTCTGGATTTGCAAAGATCTGCTTCACGCAAACCGGGTCAGTTGAATGCCGCTATCGAGATTAATGACCTCGATAGACCATGCAATCATCTTAAGCCGCTCAAAGGGAAGCAATGGAGCATTCGCATCAATGATTGGTGGATGCTTTGTTTCAGGTGGCCCGAAGGTGGCCTAGCCCCCGAAGATGTAGAAATTGCTGCCACGGCGCTTGGTTACGCCATTGCTGGATGAAATTTATCGGAATCAATAGTTTATCGCTAATTTTTGATTAATGACAAGTTTGCATTTGTAATCGGTTTGATCTTTCGGAGCGAATTCATCGAGTAGATTAGAAGCGGAAGGATCAAGCGATTTAGCGCAATTAGCGAACGGCACAAGTGCAGAAAAAACATGGCAAGCATTGAGAGCAATAGCCATGATTGAATAAGATAATTCGTCGAGTACGTTTCTACATCTCTTTGCTTGATGAGGTATTTCTCACGGCCAGTTTCAGATAACAAAGTGCAGGTGAGGATCAAGAAACCTTCTACAGCCCATTTGAGTAATTGGATAAATAGCTCGACAAACAATTTAGCCTTTGTCATCAAGTGTCAATTCGACTAGATCAATCTACTTGTTCCTCACCTTTGCAAAGCGCAGAATCACGGTTTTCTCGAAGTGCTAAATTGATCTCCCAATGAATAATTTAAATCGGACATCATTGTTCAAATAATTTATACTATATTTTCATAAAATACTGTTTTATATTTATAATTAAAATAAAAATAAAGGACTTTAAACCGGTCATGAATACCTGTTCCAAACAGAATTGCGACTGCGGCGAAGATATCGGAATGATGGAGCCCATGTTGTTTTCACAAGATTCAAGGTATCGAGCAGAATTGATCGAACTTGTGCTGGTACTGGTCAAAGCATCCAGCGATGCATCAGCGTGCCTGCCGGCAAAGGTGATAGCTTCGCTAGGCGTCTTGGTACGATCATTGAATTGCTACTACAGCAATTTAATTGAGGGGCATCGCACTCGCATCTTAGATATCGAAAGATCGCTTGATAACGACTATAGCTCTGATCCTTCAATACGCAATCTTCAACTGGAGGCCAAATCGCATATTGAAGTGCAAGACTGGCTGGAAAGTCGCATCGGCGAATTTCAGTTTCCAATGATTGAGACTTTATGCGAGATTCACAGGCTTTTTTTCAAAGCGCTGCCGAAAGTTTTCCGCAGCATCGATATCCCTGAATCAAATAAACTGCTTGAGATCATTCCAGGGAATTTGCGCACTCATAATGTTCAGGTTGGCCGGCATTTGCCGGTCAGTCCAGGTGCTGTTCCACGCTTTTTACAGCGTTTCGAGGCAGTCTATGGCAATCTTGGAGCCTGCGATCGGCTACTTGCGTTGGCGGCCGCTCATCACCGCTTGCTTTGGATTCATCCGTTTCCCGACGGGAATGGCCGAGTCGCACGCTTGATGTCCGATGCGATGTTGCAAACGACACTAGGCACAGGAAGTGTATGGACAGCTTCCCGCGGTCTCGCCCGTACCGAAGGTGTCTACAAGGCGTTGCTTGCCAACTGCGACTTGCCTCGTCGGAATGATCTAGACGGTCGCGGCGTGTTGAGCGAAGAATCTTTATTTGAGTTCACCAAATATTTTCTTGAAACCTGCATCGAGCAAGCGGAATTTATGAAGCGGCTGATTCAGCCAGAGCAGTTGCGTGCCCGCATCGCGATTTGGGCGGAAACAGAAATTCGCATGGGAATTTTGCCGGCAAAGTCCGATGTTGTGCTGGAGTTTGTGGTGCTGAAAGGCTCGCTGCCGCGAGGTGAGGTTGGAAGCCTGCTAGGATTAAGCGATCGGCAGGCGCGCAGAATTACATCCGCATTGATTCATTCTGGCTCATTGACTTCAAAATCTTCACGCGCTCCGCTCACGCTCGCTTTCCCTTCAAAACTGGCAATGCACTGGTTGCCAGGGCTGCTTCCCGAATAAAAGGGCTTCGTCAACACCGCGCCGTACCAGGGCATGGCCAAAAGTGCTTGCAATCTTGATTTGTCAGAAAAGGAGGCGTCTCAAGCAGCCGTATCTCCGTTTTTGCACGATATTTTGCAAACTAAATGGGTCAAATTCCATCGCATTCAAAGGACTGATTTGGTTTTACCGATGGAGATGTGCATCCGGCCTTTGCCGGTTATTCGGTATTTTTGTAGACGACTCGTGGGCTTTTCCGGAATTGTCATTTCAATTAGCCCCATGTCCAATGCCGGCTTGAGGTAATTCTGACGAAATGATTTACGGTCTGCCAGACCTAAGGCGGTTTGCAGTGATGCACGGTCCATATCGTTTTCGATCACTGATAGTAGTCGAGCGACTTGGGGGTTGACTTGGGGTCTGACTTGGGGGATGGAGGCAACTATAGCCTCTAGAATCATGCGCAGCATAAAAGCGATAAAGGGTGCGGAATTTGCACTTTGATTGCTTTCCTGCAAGGACTTGTAGTATTCATCCTGATGACCGAACACCAGGCTCTCGATCGGAATATTGGCGAATAGAGAATTCCATTGAGACAGAATCAAACTCTGCCATAGCCGTCCAATCCGTCCGTTTCCATCAGCAAAAGGATGGATGAACTCGAATTCATAATGAAATACCGCCCCGGCGATGAGCGGATGTGCGTCAGTTTTTCTTAGCCAGCTAAAAAGCTGTGCAATCAAATGCGGCACCCTGTCCGCCGGCGGAGCTAAGTGGATAACCTGCCCATCGGCCACCACCCCGACAGATCGGTTTCGGTATATCCCGACTTCATCGATCAAGCCCAGCATCAGAATCTTATGCGTCTGGAGTAAATCTTTTTCTGAATGAGGTTGCCAGGCATAGAATTGTTCATAAGTAGCTATGGCATTTTTGACTTCCTGTATATCACGGGGCAATCCGATCACGGGTTTATTTTCCAATATTGCTGTGATCTGCTCTTCGGTCAATGTATTGCCCTCAATGGCCAGCGACCCATGTATGGTTCGGATTCGGTTGACGCGTCGCAGCCGCAACTCTGTCGTTTTGTCAGTGATAGCGGACAGATTCCCGATAGCCTCGCTAATCGCAGCGACAAGATTCAGGATATCCGAAGTAATCGTGTAAGGAGGATGATAGATCAACTTGCTTTTTGGTAGATTTGAGACTTTTACGCTCAATGAAAGAATATAGGAATTACATCAATTCTTCGGGAGAGAAATCCAAAACTTTTACACTTGTAGCACCTGAAATATCTTAAAAAGATACACGATGATAAATATTTTTAAAAAATGATACATATTTGTATATATGAATTATTCAGCGAGTCTGTGGCCGAGTTCGAGACCGTCTGCTGGCGGTGCGGCATCGAACTGTTCGCGCTGCAGCCCAAAAGCCCCAAGCATAGCGGCTGCGCCAGCGCGAGCTGATCGTCAAGCCGGCCCGGCTCGAGCGCCTCTGCAACCGAAGCGCGGGCCGCACGCGAGGAGCAAGAAAAGATCGCCGCTGGCCGGGCGGTTATGAAGCAACGAACGTGTGCGGAGCAGCTACAGAAAAAATTAAAAACGATGCGGAGCTGGGAAGCACGGAACCGGTATAAAAAGAAAGGGAGTTATATACAATGCTAGCCAAAACATGTTGGCAAAATCGAGCGGATTTCGGTAGAATGATCGAGTATGATCATAACCAAAAGGCAAAATGCATGGCATTTTGCCTGGTTGCCTAACACGCCAATTATTAATGTACATCAACTCCATTGGAGGATTCCATCATGATACGCTTGACCCCCCCATAAGCGACTGACACTTCTGGCCGCCGCGCTGGTGGCCCTTGTGCTGGCCCTGCCGATGGCAACATATGCCCAGTGCCCGTCTGGATTGAGCCAGCTGAATACCTCCTGGTTGACCGTAACCGTGGAGCCGAACCGAGGGTCGACATACAACCCGGACACACACCAGTTTACGACCGACACGACAAAGTATTCGGCCACGGCTAAGGTCAGTGAAGTGGTGGAGCAAGTCCTTATCAGAGCGGGCTACACCGATGCCCAATTCCGTTTTGGGATGCAGGGCGAAGGCGAGAACCTTCTCCACCACGGCGTCATGTGGTCCGCCGGGCGTCTTCGCAATGGTCAGTTCGAGGGGTTGGGCATTCCGATCCATTTCCATAACCTGGAACCGGACACAAAGTACGCTGTGGAATTGCATGTGGAGAATGCCAATCTTCAATCTGCGCGGCCACAGATCCGGAAGTGTTTCCAGACGCCCGCGCCCCAGCCCTGACACGCCCGGCACCCCCCCCCGACCACTGGCCCCGAGGCCTGCACGCAGGGCGATGGATTGCGGCAATTGTCAAGTTGAGGCACGGCCCCTCATTTTCAGACTGACCCACTACCAGCGTACCGGCCTCCGGGATTGGGGCTGCTGCACGGCGAGAGGCGTTCTCATCCCAAAATCCGCGTTAGAGATTTTTTTGGAGCGGATTTTGCCGAAATCCGGGGCGCGGAGAGATTTTGGCGCTCGCCGCGGCGATGCCGGGCGGGTTTGCGGGCGGGACGCGGCCGGAAAGGGCGGAGGAGCGGAACCGGGGCGAACGATCAATGACAGTCTGGAACGCGCCGGGACGCAACCGGTTTTTTTGTCGTGCGCGCGATGCTTTTTTTGCGTTTCCGGCGGCTGCGGCGCCAGGGCCATCGCCCGGATCATGCCGACCGCCTCGCTCAGGCGGCGCGCAGCGCGCGCGTCGCACAGCTTCAAGGCCCGCCCTCTGGCATGGCGCACGATCTTGCCCGCCCTGCAGTAGAGCCGCCGGCGAAAGGTCTCGATGCGCATCGACTCGCAGCTCGCGTCCAGCACCTGGCGCATCAGCGCGAACAGGTTGAACGCGAGCATGCACAGCATGAAATGCAGCGCATTGGCAGCGAAGTCGCTGCACGGGGGATGCGCCGCGCCGAAGCCGCTGCGAAGCTCGCGGATGCGATTTTCGGAGTCGTCGCCCCTGCGGTTGTACCAGTGGATCACCCGCGAGTCGCTCCGCCGGCAGAAGCTGGTCGCCAGCGCCCGGTAGATGTAGCCGCCCTGCGACAGGGTGTCGCCGGCCTGCGGGCAATCGAGCTCGAGCTCCTGCCGGCCGGATTTTCTAAGCCGCTGCACCACCACCGCGAACGCTTCGGGCGTGTCGTTCATCGAGTGCGGGAACCGCGCCGTCTGCTGCGTCTCGCTCGCCGTCCCGTCGCGCTCGATGAAGGGCTGCCACCGCGACTCGTCCAGCGCCCTGATCTGCTCGACCACGCTCGCGTCGAGCCTGGCGCGGACCGCGTAGCCGATTCCCCGGCTCGTGAAGTGGTTGATGATCCTCGCCTGGTAGCCGGCCGCGTCGATGCGGGCGCGATGCACCTTGACGCCCTTGGGCAGGGCGCGCTCGCACTGGCGGACGAACTCGAAGTTGCGCGCGTTCGGCGAGACCGAGCCGCCCCTGAACTCCGCCGCCACCGCCATGCCGGTCTCGGCGATATGGCCGACGATCGGCATGCAGCCCCGCTCCTTCTTGTACGTGAACTCCGCCGAAGACTTCTCGCAGCGCCGCGGTCGCGTCGATGTCCAGGGTCACCCTTTTCCGATGGTGCAGCGCGACCGCCAGCAGCCGGCGGTTCACCAGCTGCAGGGCATGCAGCGTGCGGCGCTGCGCTCCGCAGCGCCGCAGCCACCGGCCCAAGGCATCGTCGCCCGGCAGCCGGCGGATGCCGAGCAGCTCCAGCAGCGGCCGCTCCTCGCGCAGCTGCGCCACTCCGCTCAGATGCCGCGAGCCCTCGTGCATCATCAGCATGAACGTCGTCAAATACGCCCCCGGGCGCAAGCCGCGGTTGCTGCCCGGCTCCGGCATCAGCCGCTCGAAATGGGTGTCGAGCCCCAGCTTGCGCATCAGCTCGGCGAGCGCCGCCAGGCCGCTTCGCGAAGTCGATTTGTCTTTCGTGGTCGAAATCTTGTATGATTGGATGTCCATAAAGCCTTGCTCCGATCGGGTTCACCCAACGGGTGAAATTTTGTTTGATCTAAAACCCCCATTGTACAAGGCTTTATCCCCTTTTGCAGCCACCCTAACGCGATTTTAAGGCTCATTGGAGACCTCGTTGACCCGTGAAAAGATATATGATGTCAGCAATGGCTAACATTGTATGTAATTCCCAAAAGAAACAGGCGGCAAAAAAGGAGATATAGTCGTTGGTATGTGGGCGGTACCACCAACGCTGCACAGGAATGATCCACCGTACGGATCCACGCCGCCGAGCATGGGCGGTCATGCTGTCGATTCGAGGCCATTCCGGGGAATGGCTATGGGGAAGACGGCCCCGTTGATAACAACATCCGGAACAGCGAGCGTGATCGCAGACCTTTGTGGTCGAACTCACAGGAACCAGGCGAGAATCCATTGTTGGGTAGAGTCCGGGTCAGTGCATCCCGCTCTCTTTCGAGCACTTGCAGAAACTGGGGCCAGCGGGGTTCGTCCCCGGCCGGTAAGCGGAGTCTACGGCGTTACTAACGCAGTTTCAGAGATTTTTTTGGATTATGGCAAGCCTGAACATTTCCCTGCCCAGTGCGCTGAAGGACTGGGTTGAGGGACAAGCCGAAACGGGGCGTTATGACAGCGCCAGCGAGTACGTGCGCGAGCTGATCCGTCATGATCAGGCCCGGGCCGGGAAGACCGCGGCCATGCAGAAGCAGGTTAAAGAAGCCTTCGCGAGTGGTGTCGGCCGGCAGAGTCTGGACGAGATATGGGCCGCGGCATCAAGGTCGGTCCCGGCCGTGCGTGGCGATTAATTTTTCACGCGAAGCCGAGAATGATCTACTCGGCATTTTCCGTTATGGCATCATGCATTGCGGGTTGGCTCGGGCGGAACGCTACTAACGTGAACTGGACAAGAGTTTTCGTCTCTTGTCCGACCATCCCCGCCTGGCCCGGTTGCGATGCGAGATCGCCCCTCCGGTCCGCATCATGCCGGTACAACGGCATCTGATTGTCTACGCGCTGCTTGAAGAGGACGAAATGGTGTTCGTGTTGCGGATCCGCCATCAGCGCGAAAACTGGATAGAGCAACCCCAGACGTAGGCTCGTCGCAGACCGGAATCCTGATTCTAAGGGTACTTCGGGATCAACCGACTTCAGAAATTCGCTCACCGAGTCTCTCCTGCCTCCAATTTGCCGAAAAATTGCCTAATTTAGCCTCTCTCAGGCGTTTTTGCGCATTTTCCATACCTTTTAGGAATCCTAGCCGAAAATCGTCTCAGTACGATTTCTTTGGTGTTAGGGGGTTATTGCTGTCGAGGTGCATGCTGCATGGCGATCGATTGACCGTTTGAGCTTCGTTAGCAATCGAAATTGGGTGTCCCGCAGGGTAGTGAAATTTTGACTGTTACATCGCGATGCGCTATTTTGAATGCGCCCATTATTTTTCAGCAGACCGGTGTTGCAGATAACTTTTGATAGCCTGCGTCACGATTATGTCCGGTCTCACATATATTGAGCCCGTACAATGCATTTTATAACAGGCAGAAAGTGATAAACTGGCGAAGGCGATAAACTGTTTCAACATCAATGCCTGACTGTTGTGAAATCTCTGAGCCTATATGTTTGAAGTTCAATTCTGGAACGCAACTAGTGACTTGATCGCCCCATGAATCAGGATACCTTTCCCAAGCCACCGCCCGCCGAGCCATTTCCGTTGAGGGAATGGCTGAAGCTCACTGACCGCGCTGAGGTCGGCAGGCAACCTTTTTTCCGGGGACGCGATTCGGAATACAAGGTATTCCGAGACGCGGCTTCAAGCCTTAGGGAAGGGCATATTGGCGGTGGCACAATGATTTTCAAAGGTGCGCCGGGCGCAGGCAAGACTGCCCTGATGGCGGAATGCATGGAAGCGGTTCGCCTTCATTCAACCCCGGATGAACCATGGGTAGCTGTCGATATCAACCCGGAAAATCTGGAGTCTTCAGTTGAAGTTGTGAAGTTGATTGTAGAAGCGGTCAATGCGGAAAGCGAGCGACTGTCGGAGACGCTGTCCGGCAATGGCGCCAAAAAACTGAAGGGCATTCTGGAAACAGGCCGAAAAATGCAACAGCAACTATCGGAGAGAGGTTTTGGAGTCGCAGCTATTTCCATAGGGGGAAAACCGAAACACGATCAGGGGGAAAAAGTTTATTCACAACGTGTTTTCCAAAGCGCGGCTGAACTGCTGAAAAACTACCGCATTGTAGTATTTGTTGATGAAGCGCAGACCATTCCAGTTTCAAACAAGACCAAAGGTGTGGTGCGTTGCCTGAACAAGCCCCCAGCCCGCATCCCTCTGGTGTCCGCTTTCTTTGGTTTGAGCGATACCGAAAAGGTGTTGGACGACTGTGGTCTGTCACGACCTCCCAGAGGACGCGTGGTAGTTTTGGGCGCTCTTTCTAATGAGGACGCGGCATGTGCCGTCCAGAGCATATTCGATGCCTATCGCTTCACAGGCTCTGCTCAGACAATGTGGGTCAATGCTCTTGCTGAACTTTCACAGGGTTGGCCTCAGCATGTCAACAGCGTATCAGTGGCCGCCGGCCGGGTAATATGCGATCATGGGGGAAGTATCAATGAAGATTTGCTGGTACAGGCTATCACGCTTGGCCAGAAACTGAAAGAGGACTACTATGCCCGCCGGCTTAGCGCGTGCTCTCAAGACCCTTTCATTTATCAACAACTGGCTCTAATGGAAAATGAAATTTCTGATGGAATCTTCTCCCTTTCCAGATTGCGCGGACTGGTTGCGCCCGTGTTGGATGATGCAACAACTTTTGATGACTTCTTGAACAACGCCTTGCATGCCGGCATTTTGATGGAGATCGAAAATCCTCCGAAATACTACCGATTGCCCATTCCGTCTTTGGGTGATTACTTAAGGTCATTGCCTGATAAATAGTGTCTGTCAGAAAATCCCCTGTTTTGCGCTCGGGCCGGCACCTTGGCGGGCGAGCCGACGGACCGCATTGTGACCGGAGTCGCAAGAGCCGGCCCAGCATGCTCTGATTGCGGCAGAATATGCGGCTTG
This sequence comes from Arenicellales bacterium, assembly GCA_965214875.1. Lineage (GTDB taxonomy): Bacteria > Pseudomonadota > Gammaproteobacteria > Arenicellales > JAJDZL01 > CBDAUN01. The sequence goes on from OZ243980.1 coordinate 1,881,591, forward strand.
CGGACGGATTCCACCCAGACTGACCTCCAGTGCCCGGATCATCGCCCGGAAATCGGTCAGCGAAGATGATGCTGGCAAAAATTGTGTTTACGCCTGATGGGTTGAGGTACACTATTTCACTTTGCGCGCAGAATAGGTGCTTCGCCGCGCCGGATGCTCGCTTGGTTGCCACGGAAGCTGGCGTTCTCCGAATAGAAAAGGCCAATGATTAGAACTGGACATCAATATATAAATGACATTCAGGACGACCGGGTCGTCTACATGGATGGCGAGCGCGTCCGCAATGTGGCAACGCATCCCGCGTTCAAGCCGATTGTCGATATTCGCGCGAGAATCTTCGACATGCAGCACGAGGATCAATATGCAAGCTTGCTGACCTATAACGACGAGCAGGAACAAAAAAGTTCCACTCTGCTGAAGATGCCGTTTGAACAAGAGGATTGGCACCAGCGCCGTGCGGCTGTCGATGCTGTCTTGAATGATATCGGCGGGGTTGTTACGCGTGTAGGCGATGAAACCGTCGGCGAGATGTGGTCGCTATACGACGGCAGCGACGTTCTCGCTGAGATCGATCCGCGATTCGCAGAAAACATCAAGCGCCACATCGACCACGTCATCCGCAACGACGTGTTTCATGTTTCGGCCAATACCGACCCTAAAGGCGACCGGTCAAAGCCGCCTCAAGAGCAGGACCCCGACATGCTGCTGCATGTGGTCAAGGAGACAGATGCCGGCATCATCATTCGAGGTGCCAAATACGAAACAGCATCCGCCTACGCAGATCAGGCCTTCGTCAAGCCGACAATCGCCAATTGGGGCGATCAGAAGCTGTCCGACTATGCGGTCGGAGTGATTGCGCGCATGAATGCTGACGGCATCTCTCACATTTGCCGCAACGGTTTTCGAAATCGGGCGCCGGAAATCGACTATCCGCTCTCGAACCGTTTTGACGAGATCGATTCGCTGATCGTGTTCGACAACGTGCTCATCCCATGGGAGGACGTGCTTTTCTATCAGCACACCCGGGCGGCGACTTTCATTCGGGCAACCCTGCATCGCTACAGCGCCTTCTCATTTGTGCAGCGAATTCAAAAATACGCCGACATGCTGATCGGCGCCGCACTATTCAATGTCCGTCAAACCGGACTGGACAAGCAGCAGGCGGTTCGAGAAAAGATCGCTCAGCTGGTTTGCTATCGCGAAGGCATCAATGCCCACTTGACTGCAGCCATTGCCTCGGCTGAAAGAAGTCCGAAAGGACTGCTAATGCCTAATCAATCCTTGCTGTATACCGGACGGGTCCTGGCCTGCTCGCAGCTGCCCCACATGATGCACGTCACGCGCGAACTGTGCGGCGGGCAGATTTGCATTACGCCGGACTTTAAAACGTTTGCCGCAGACGGGTCGCAGGCTTGGCTGGAGAAGTTCTACTCGGTCAACGACGAATGGCGACACGAAGACCGAAGAAAGCTTTTAGCCTTCGCAAGAGATTTGGTCAATTCAGATTACGCCTCGCATCGGCTCACATTCCAGCTATTCGCCCAATCGCCGCCATTCGCCCATTTGAATGCAGTCTATATGAACTTCGATCCGACCGATGCGCTTGAATTTGTCAAGTCTTCGGCAGGATTGTCCGAGAAAATAACGACTGACAGAAGGTAGCGCCATGTCGAACCACCTTAGGCTACGCAAATTCAACACTAAAGATACCTATCCGGATCAGAGCATGGACAACGATCTATGCCAGGTGGTCAAAGCTGGCAACATGATCTTCCTTCGCGGTCAGGTTGGCAGCGATTTCGACGGCAACGTAGTCGGGATTGGCGACGCAGCGGCGCAAGCCGATCAAGCCATGCGAAATGTCGAGCAATTGCTGACTGAAGCGGGCGCTTCGCTTAACGACATCTGCAAGATCACCGTATACATTACCGATCGCGCCTATCGCGAGGAAGTCTACCGAACGATCGGGAAATGGCTTAAGGGCGTGTTCCCAGTGTCGACCGGCTTGATTGTCGATGGACTCGCAAAGCCTGAGTGGGTGATGGAAATTGACGTTATCGCTGTCGTGACACCCGCCCCGGGTTCATGTTAGCGAATTGAAAAAGTGCCCGGAGGCACGTCATCATGACTTTGAAGAAATCGTATGATACTCAGGACATCTGGGAAAAAGACCGAGATCACTATATTCATCCATGGACCGACTTTTCGGTGTTTCACGATGAAGGTTCGCTCGTTCTTGCAGAAGCTGACGGCGCCTATGTCTACGACAGCGACGGCAAGCGCTATCTGGATGGCATTGGCGGTTTATGGTGTGTCAACATCGGCTACGGGTCGGATGAAATGGCCGATGCGATTGCCGATCAGATTCGCGCAATCCCGTATTATTCGTCATTCAACCATCTGACCACGCCGCCTTCGGCCGAGCTGGCAGCCAAGTTGTCTGCTCTCGCGCCGGCAACGCTTAATCATGTCTTTTACGGCACTGGCGGCTCAATGGCGAACGACACCGCAATCCGAATCATTCATTACTACTTCAACCGCATCGGCAAGCCGAACAAAAAGCAGATCATATCACGCATTGACGCCTACCACGGCAGCACCTACCTGGCGATGACGATGACCGGTGTGCAGGCGGATCATGCAGGCTTTGACCTGGCACCGCAACTGGTGCACTATGTGTCGAATCCGAATCCCTACCGCATGCCGGAAAACATGTCGGTTGATCAGTTTTGCGAATTTCTGGTTGAGGAGCTCGAGCAGAAAATTCTGGAGATCGGCGAAGACAATGTGGCGGCATTCATCGCTGAGCCGATCATGGGGGCAGGCGGCGTGATCGTGCCGCCGCCTGGCTATCAAAGGCGCACCAAGGAGATTTGCGAACGATACGGCGTGTTGTACATTTCCGACGAGGTGGTTACCGGGTTCGGCAGACTTGGGCACATGATGGCATCAGAGCCTGTATTCGATCTGGTGCCCGACATGGTGACCTTGGCCAAAGGCATATCGTCGGGCTACCTGCCGCTTTCAGCAACCATGATCTCCGATCAAATTTATGATGTGATAAGCGCGCCCGCTGAAGATGGTTCGCTATTCACTCATGGCTTCACATATTCCGGTCACCCTGTCTGCTGTGCGGCAGGACTTAAGAATATCGAAATTATTGAGCGCGATGGGATTTGCGAGCATGTCCGGGAAGTAGGGCCGTATTTCGAGCGGCAACTCGAAACCTTGCGCGATCTTCCGATCGTGGGAGATGTGCGCGGGAAGTGCTTCATGATGTGCATCGAAAATGTTGCCGATACCGAGACAAAAGAACTGCTGAACGACAACATCAAGATCGGTGACCGCATCGCGGCTCATTGCCAGGAGCTTGGACTGATCATCCGGCCGATTGCACATTTGAATGTCATGTCTCCGCCATTAACCTTGTCACGCGACGAAATCGACGAGATGGTCGATACCTTGCGACGAGGGATACAAGCATCCATGGACGACCTGGTGCGCGAGGGTCTTTGGAGCGGATGAGTCCCTCCTCTCGCTTGCCGGAAGATTTCGCCACGCACTATATTTCGTAGTTCCAGATAGAAAGCAAGGTGCGAGATCCGAGATATGACGTTCTGTTCGAGCCGGTACGGCTCGGTCCGGTGACGGCGCGCAATCGGTTCTATCAGGTGCCTCATTGCAGTGGCATGGGATATGCCAACCCGCGTGCCGCAGCTGCCATGAGAGGCACTAAGGCGCAAGGCGGCTGGGCAGTCGTGTCAACAGAAGAATGCGAGATCCACCACACCTCGGATGTCTCTCCCTACATCGAACAGATCCTCTGGGACGATTCGGACATGCCCAACCATTCGCTGATGGTTGACGCGGTCCATGAGCATGGCGCACTGGCCGCGATCGAATTGGCGCACAACGGCATTGAAGCGCCCAACCTTAAATCAAGATCGATTCCGCTAGCCCCTTCTGCCGGCGCTTCTTCAGCTGGGTACTACCCGGTGCAAGCGCGCGCAATGACCAAGCAGAATATCAAGGAAATTAGAAAAGCCTATCGTGATGCGGCTCTACGGGCGCGATCCATCGGCTTCGATATAGTCTACGTCTATTCGGGGCATGGGTTGACGTTGCCGACCCACTTCCTTTCAACGAAGTACAACCGCCGCACCGACGAATACGGCGGACCTTTGCAAAATCGTATGCGGTTTTTGCGCGAAATTCTCGAAGACACCAAGGATGCGGTCGGCGACACCTGCGCGATTGCAGTTCGGATTTCAGTCGACACCTCTTGGGGAGCCGACAACATTGAAGTAGATCAAGAAAGTCTTGATGTGATTAGCGCACTAGCTGAATTACCCGATCTTTGGGATGTCAATCTGAGCCGTTGGAAAGATGATTCAGCCACTTCTCGCTTCAAACCAGAAGGGTTTCAGCGTCAATACATCAAGATGGTCAAGAATCTGACGACAAAACCAGTTGTCGGCGTCGGAAGGTTTACCTCTCCAGACACCATGGTGGCGCAAATTCAAGAGGGCGTGCTGGACATGATTGGAGCCGCTCGTCCTTCTATTGCCGATCCTTACTTGCCGAAAAAAATCGAAGAGGGCAGGATAGAAGATATCCGAGAATGCATTGGCTGCAATATATGCGTTACTGGCGATTTCACGAAGACGCCGATGCGTTGCACACAAAACCCCACTGTCGGTGAAGAGTGGCGCAGAGGATGGCATCCAGAGATTGTTCCGGACCGCAGCGGCGATGAGTCTGTTTTGATTGTCGGCGCAGGGCCGGCGGGTCTCGAGTGTGCAAGAACGCTTGCTAAGCGCGGCTATCGGGTAACTTTAGCTGAAGCATCGACTGAGCTCGGAGGGCGTGTCAGCTTGGAGAGCAATCTGCCAGGCCTATCGGCGTGGAGCAGGGTGCGAGACTATCGGATTCAGCAGATCTCAACACTGAAGAATGTGGAAATTTTCCTCGACAGTCGCATGGATTGCGGTGCTGTGATAGAGTTTGGCGCGAATCGCGTTGTGCTTGCCACCGGTGCGAAATGGCGAAAGGATGGCGTTGGACGCTGGGATGACTTCACGATTACCGAACGCGGCGCCGCCATGACCTTCACTCCGGACGATGTGATGGCAGGCAATTTGCCGAAAGGAAACGTGATCGTCTATGACGATGATCACTTCTATATGGGTGGGTTGCTCGCCGAAGTAATAGCTTCAGGAAACGCGGAAGTTACGCTAGCAACGCCGGCACCTGATGTGTCGCATTGGACCCACAACACGCTGGAGCAGACTCGCATTCAAGCTCATTTGATCAATATGGGCATCGCGATTCGACCGCATGCTGTGTTAAACAAAGTCGGTGATGGCGACGTTGAGTTCGAGTGCGCATTTACCGGCGAATCGTCGAGAATCCCAATTGACGCGCTTGTAACCGTGACATCCCGAGTTCCCAATGACTATCTCCACAACGAACTCATGGACTCGAAAGACCGAACTTCCGAAGCCGGCATCCAATCCGTTGACTGCATCGGCGATTGTCTAGCTCCTGGCACCATTGCGGCTGCAGTGCATTCCGGACATTTGTGGGCAAGGGAACTTGGTTTTTCCCAAGAAGACAAATCGCCCGTCCCGTTCAAGCGTGAACTGTCGATCGTCTAAAGCCAACGTTCCCCAGGGGTTACCCGACAGTCGCCGCTTTGTGCGCGGCAACCATTTCAGCAAGCGATTCGAATCTGAAGTCGACTTCAACCGGTTCGGCGACTACCGGAGTGGCGCCTGAGCCTTCTTGGCCGCTTCTGCGATCGATCCAGCAACGCGCTAATCCCATTGTAGCTGCCGGCACCATGTCGTGATAAAGGCTTTGCGCAGTATGCAAAATTTCGGATCTGGCAATGCCCATCTTTGCAAGATTTTCGAGCATGTATTCAAAATTCCGAATGGAGGGCTTATATGACCCGATGTCCTCCGCAGTATCGACGGCATCGAAATCCACTTCCAGATGCAGGCTGCTCTTCGCAAAACCTCTGTTGTCAACGTTCGATAGAACCACTAGCTTGTAGTGCTGCTTGAGATATTGTAAAGATTCAGCGGAATCTGAAAACGCCGGCCATTGCGCGATCGACTCGCTGAATCGCGCATGGTCACTTTCGCTAGCAGCAATTCCTTCATCGATTGCCATTTGCCGATGAACTTCTTGTAGCAATCGGGTGTAGGGCAGGTTGGGCTGGCGACGCTCGACGCGTGCTTCAACTTTAGCATATTGCTCTAGCGTTTCGTTCTTTGATTTGGCTTCCACGAGCGGCGAGAGCGCTAGACGTAACGCGTCATGAATTCCGGTCTCCCAGTCAATCAGAGTGCCATAGCAGTCAAACGTGAGCGCTGAATAATCATTTATTTTTAATTTCATAGATTAATATTCTTACAAATAAGATTAAATTTGCATGAATTTTGCGGCCCTGCTGGTTCTATTGGCGTAGTTGATCCGATGCAGATTCAAAAGCAGATAGTATAAGTTCAAATTTTGATGCTTGCGATCCGAACCTGGTTCACAAGGAGGAGAGCCAGCTTAATGCGAGATTCAAATTCTCATGCTTGCCAGCAGCGCCGCTTGATCATTCCAACTTGGTCGCCATATTTGCTATGTATGCGAGTGCGGCGTTGAACTTCCATGTCCGGGTTCAGATACATGTGAGACCGCACGCCTCCTCCCGAAGGACGCAGTCCGAAGGGAGGAGGCGGGCGCGCGAAAAATTTTGAGGTAGCATAGTGCCTAACACAAATCCAGCAGCCGAAAGGCGGGAGATAGCGCTATGCAAATCAAATATCCGCACCGCAAATTTTATCGCCTCGACGCGATCCGCGACGAACTTTCGCCGCAGGCCGCCGAGCGCTTCGACAGTCTCGCGCTGTTCGACCAGATTCGCCTCGAGGCGCAACCGAAGCGACCGCCCTGAAGGCGATCGGCTGCTCCCGGGCCACGCTCTACCGCTGGAAGCGGCGCCTGCGCGAGCAGGGCGTCCGCGCCCTGGCCGACCGCTGCCGCCGTCCTCGCCGGGTGCGGCGGCGCCAGTGGACCGCCGCCGAGCTCGAGCTGGTGCGCCAAACGCGCCAGCGCTTTCCGCTGTGGGGGCGCGCCAAGATCCGCGCCGTGCTGGCGCGCGAGCACGGCTTCGCGCCCAGCGCCTCCACCACCGGACGCATGATCTCCCGCCTGGTCCGCACCGGCCAGATGGTCCAGATCGACCACATGAGCGTCGCCATCGAGGCCGGCTTCTGCGTCAAGGAGTCCGAGGCCGTATGCCCGGTCTCGAAGCTTTGCTGCATGCGCGCCTACTCGCGCGCCACCGCCGCCTGCGCCTCGACGTTCCTTGACCACCTGATCCGCCAGGCGCCGTTCCCCGTCGAGTCGGTGCAGGTCGACGGCGGCAGCGAATTCATGGCCGAGTTCGAGACCGCCTGCCAGCAGCGCGGCATCGCCCTGTTCGTGCTGCCGCCCAGAAGCCCCAAATATAACGGCTGCGTCGAGCGCGCCAACGCGGTCAGCCGCTACGAGTTCCACCAGTTCTACGACGGCGAGCTGAGCGTCGGCGCCCTCAACGTCGAACTGGCCAAATTCGAGCGCTTCTACAACGCCTATCGGCCGCATCAGGCGCTCGGACAACGCACGCCCATGCAGGCGTATAATGAAAACTTCAACCAAAGCGCGCTTGCCGCCTGAAAAGTCTCACATGTAGTGAACCCGTACATTCCATTCACTTGCCACAATATGCCCTTGTATAATTAGCACAGGTGTGCATATGACAATATTGATTGTAATGTATGCACAGACACCAAGTTTTACAGCTCGAGATCATCGGACTCGGCTTTTGAACTACAAAACGATCAGACCGATGGTCATATGCAAATCAATTCATTACGCGAGAGTGGCGGAATTGGCAGACGCGCTGGTTTTAGGTGCCAGTGGGGTAAACCCGTGGGAGTTCGAATCTCCCCTTTCGCACCAATCGACCTCCCATAACCATGAGCACGCGATAAATGAGCGCCGCGATTGAAGAAGTCACTGCGATAGACCGGCAAGTCACGCTAGTCATCCCGGAGTCCGAAGTGCGCGGTCCCGTTACGGACCGATTGCGCCAGCTATCCAAAACTGTGACGCTGAAAGGCTTTCGTAAAGGCAAAGTGCCGATCAAAGTTGTTGAGTCGAAGTTCAAGCAGGGCGTTCAGCAAGAAATTTTGCATGAAAAAGTCAATGAGGCGGCATCTGCACTGATCCACGATAACGATATTTCGCCAGTGAGCCAACTAGCTCTGAAAGACTACAAAGTCAACAACGATAAAGATCATGAATTCACCCTAAGCTTCGAGGTGATGCCAAAGGTTGATGTCGCAAGCATGGCCGGCAAGTCGGTCGTATGTTCTAAAACGACTGTGACCGATGAGGATCTAGAGAATGAAATTAAGGATTTGCTCAAAAGGAATCACAAGTGGGAAGAGGTAGACCGCCCTGCTGAAGAAGGCCATCGCGTTACCGCAAAGCTAACCTTGCGCAATGAGCGCGAGACGATCCTGAAAGTCGAACCGGCCGCCCAGTTTATTGCTACAAATAAGAGCGAAAGCGACGACGAGATTGCCGAAGGCTGTATCGGCAAAGTGCCTGCAGATGAATTTAGGATAACCTTTAAGCCGGAAGAAGATGAAACGGATGAAGATCACGCATTGCGCTACTGCGACGTGGTTGTTGAACGAGTTGAGAGGCCATTGAAAGATGAACTAATCGACTATGTTTTTTTTAGATACGCGGTGATGGACCGTGATCAAGATAAACTGCGTGCTGCGATTCGCGCAGAGCTGGAGCAAGAAGCAACGAGGACAGATCGCAACTATCTACGGTTGCAAGTTGTAAAGCATATATGCGACACCAACGACATAGATCCTCCAAAGGCGCTTATCCGTGAAGCAATGCTTAGCCATCTGAGAGCGCAAGGACTTTCCGATGAGATGGCGGCGGAGTATCTCGCAAGCAATTTGTACAGTTTTTCCACGGTCGCGATGATGCGGAATGCGCACGATACGGTCGTTCAAGGAATCGCCATGCAAGCGGCGGCATCGGCGCATGATGTCAAGCCGACTCCTGAATTGCTGGACAAATATTTACGTCTCGAGGCGGAATGTTTTCCCGACCCGGAACAAGCGCATGAAGCCATGCAGGCAAATGCAAGCCAGCACATGGACGAAGCCGTCGCCACCCGCACTACAGAGTTGATGATCGCGGATGCTGACTGTAAGAATGAACCAATGAACCTGGCCCAGGTGCGCGAGGCATCAAAAGCGCTGCTCATTAGCTTGATGCCAAAAAAGGAAGATAGCAATAAATTCGAGAGCGGCGATGATGATGATGCGGAAGCGAATCGAAGTGAACAGCAACGGTAAAGAGCAATTGATATGGAGGATCGCGAGTTGAGCGGAAAACATGAAGGCGCGTCGCATGCCCAGGCCTTAGGTCTTGTGCCCATGGTGATCGAAACCACCGGCCGCGGCGAACGGGCTTTCGACATTTATTCGAGAATGCTCAAAGAGCGCGTCATCTTTCTCGTTGGCGAAGTCGAAGACCACATGTCCAACCTGGTAGTGGCGCAATTGCTGTATCTTGAATCCGAAGATGCCGACAAGGATATTCATCTCTATATCAACAGCCCTGGCGGCGCTGTCAATGCCGGTCTTGCGATCTATGACACGATGCAGTTTGTCAAGCCGGATGTCAGCACTGTCTGTATTGGTCAAGCCGCTAGCATGGGAGCGCTGGTCCTTGCCGGCGGCGCAACGGGCAAGCGCCATGCGCTGCCCCATGCGCGCATGATGATCCATCAGCCGATGGGCGGATTCCGCGGACAGGCATCAGACATCGACATTCATGCCAAGGAGATCATTCGCTTGCGCGAACGGCTCAATGAAATCATGGTCAAGCATACGAAAAAGTCGATGAAGATTATTCGCCGAGATACCGATCGAGACAAGTTCATGAGCAGCGAGGAAGCCAAGGCATACGGCATTATCGATTCGGTTATCGAAAACCGCACTTGAAATCCAATTTGACAAAAATCGGATTTTGTATTCATATATCGTTGCTGATGCTGAATCAAAATTAAGGGAGACATTCGAAGATATGGCCAATAGACGTAACGGTGGCGGTAGAGATCGTGGCTTGCACTGCTCATTTTGTGGAAAGAGCCAGCACGATGTTCGAAAACTGATTGCAGGACCGTCAGTGTTTGTTTGCGACGAATGCGTTGAACTGTGCAACGACATCATCCGAAGCGAAGCGGTCGGCGATGGCGAGACGCTCGCTAGCTCCGAAATGCAATTTCCAAAACCGGCGGAAATATGCTCCATCCTCGACGAGTATGTCATCGGTCAATCGAATTCGAAGCGAGTCTTGTCAGTTGCTGTCTACAACCACTACAAGCGGGTGCATAGCAAGGAAACCGCGAACGATGTCGACATATCGAAGAGCAATATTCTTTTGATCGGCCCGACCGGTTCAGGCAAGACATTGCTTGCTGAAACGCTGGCGCGTCAACTGAACGTCCCATTCACCATGGCGGATGCAACCACGCTGACCGAAGCTGGTTATGTCGGTGAAGACGTAGAAAACATAATCCAGAAGCTTCTTCAAAAGTGCGACTACGATATCGAACGAGCGCAAGTGGGTATCGTCTATATCGACGAAATAGACAAAATCTCCCGAAAGTCGGACAACGTCTCCATCACTCGCGACGTATCGGGCGAGGGCGTACAACAGGCTTTACTAAAACTGATTGAGGGCACGGTTGCTTCAGTTCCGCCGCAAGGCGGACGAAAGCACCCGCAGCAAGAATTCTTGCAAGTTGATACACGCAATGTACTGTTCATCTGCGGCGGCGCTTTTTCCGATCTCGAGCGAGTCATTCGCGCAAGAACCGAAAAAAGCGGTGTCGGATTCGGTGCCGATATCAAGTCAGAAAAGACGAATCTTGCTGAAACCCTAAGCCGAGTCGAACCTGAGGACTTGATTCGGTTCGGGCTGATCCCGGAGTTTGTTGGCCGCTTGCCAGTTGTTGCCACCCTCGAAGAACTGGATGAGGAAGCTCTGATAAAGATCCTCGTTGAACCTCGGAACGCTCTTTGCAAACAATACAAAAAACTGTTCAAGCTTGAAGGTGTGGACTTGACCATCAGAGACGATGCGTTGCGCTCAGTCGCAAAAAAAGCAATGGAACGCAAGACCGGCGCTCGCGGACTGCGCTCAATACTTGAAAATGCTTTGCTCGAAACAATGTACGAATTGCCTTCAATGAGCGGTGTCAAGGAAGTTGTGGTCGATGCAGGCGTGATCAATGAAGGTTCACGACCTTTCTACATCTATGAAGAAGATTCACCTCGCCGCTTGTCTTCGAAAACAGGCAGTTGACGATCATGGCGAGTCTGTGCAGCAAGCCCTCGGAGCGTCCAAGGGTTGAATTGTAGCGATACAGCCGCATTTTGAAGATTTTGGAAATTCAATTGGCCGATGTCTTTCACGACTAAGGAAGACTTTCATGAGCAAAAAGAACGACGATTCAAATTTGCCGAGCAATGCTCGGTTGCCCGTGGTTCCGCTGCGCGATGTAGTGGTCTACCCGCATGTTGCCATCCCCTTGTTTGTCGGTCGTGAAGGGTCGGTAAAGGCGCTCGACCTTGCGAGCGAGCAAGGTACTGATGTGCTGCTCATTGCTCAGAAAGATCCTGCTATTGAGGAGCCGCATCCAGAACAGGACCACTTCTACTCGGTTGGCACTGTAGCAACAATACTGCAAAGTCTTAAAATGCCGGATCGCACTCGAAAAGTTCTGGTGCAAGGAAAATGGCGCGGCAAGGTGCTCGCGATCGATATGGTAGACGGACTCGTGCAGGCATCGGCAACCCCAATACAATCGGAGCCGATAGACGAAAACGTTGCGAGAACGCTAATGGATACAGCTGCTGCACAGTTTGAGAACTATGTCAACAACAAGCAGAAAATCCATGAAGATGTCCTCGACCCGTTGCCGCACATCGACAATCCGGGCAGGATGGTCGATACGATCGCCCCGCATTTGATTAGCCAAAAGCTCGAAAAGCGGCAAAGGCTACTTGAGATTGAAAATGATCAGGAACGCATAGAGTATCTTGTGACCCTTATGGTTTCTGAAATCGAGAAGTTGAAAGTGGAAAAGAAAATCGGTAATCGCGTGAAAAAGCAAATGGAGAAGAGTCAGCGCGAATACCTCCTCAACGAGCAGCTCAAGGCGATTCAAAAAGAACTGGGCAACTCTGGTAGCGGAAGCAACGAGCAAGCGGAGCTGGAAAAGAAAATTCGAAAGTCCGGCATGTCCAAGGAGGCCAGGAAAAAAGCCATGGGAGAATTGAAGAAACTGTCGATGATGTCTCCGATGTCCGCGGAAGCCACGGTGGTCAGGAACTATATCGACTGGCTCGTATCGGTGCCTTGGAAAAAGCGAACAAAAATAGGCAAAGATTTGAATCTGGCAGAGCAGATTCTTGATGACGATCATTATGGCTTGGAAAAGGTCAAAGAGCGCATCGTCGAATATTTGGCTGTCCAGCAGCGCGTGAAAAAAATCAAAGGTCCGATACTGTGCCTAGTCGGGCCTCCCGGAGTCGGCAAGACATCTCTTGGGCAGTCGGTCGCAAAGTCAACGAATCGAAAATTTGTGCGGATGTCGCTCGGAGGGGTTCGAGATGAAGCGGAAATTCGTGGTCACCGCCGTACCTATGTCGGTTCACTACCGGGAAAGATTGTCCAAAACCTTGCCAAGGTCAAATCTAGAAATCCTCTGTTTATGCTTGATGAAGTAGACAAGATGTCGATGGATTTTCGCGGCGACCCTTCGTCCGCACTGCTTGAAGTGCTAGACCCGGAACAGAATCACACTTTCGGCGATCATTATCTTGAAGTCGATTTTGATCTGTCCGAAGTGATGTTCATTGCGACAGCGAATACGCTTAATGTTCCTGCTGCGCTGCTTGATCGAATGGAAGTAATCCGAATCTCTGGCTACACCGAGGAAGAAAAGATTCAAATTGCGCTACAGTATCTGGTACCCAAGCAGCTAGAAAACAATGGGCTTGAAAGTTGCGAAATATCGGTCTCGCGCAAAGCCCTCACAGACATCGTCAGATACTATACGCGCGAAGCTGGTGTAAGATCACTTGAGCGTGAGATTTCAAAGATCTGCCGGAAAGTCGCAAAAAAACTTGTCCAGAATCCGGACCGATCGATACCTGTTCAAATCAAGCCCAGCAATCTGGAACAGTACCTCGGCGTTCGTCAATTTCGCTATGGGCGTGCCGATAAGCCAAATCAAGTAGGCCAGGTCACAGGGCTGGCATGGACTGAGGTCGGTGGAGATTTGCTCAGCATTGAAGCGATCATTGTTCAAGGAAAGGGACAGCATGTGTATACCGGCAAGCTCGGCAATGTGATGCAAGAGTCGATCAAGGCTGCCGTCAGCGTGGTACGGAGCAGGGCGGGGCACTACGGAATCAATCCGAAGTTCTACCAGAAAAACGATATTCATGTACACGTGCCAGAAGGCGCGACTCCCAAAGACGGTCCAAGTGCAGGCGTAGCAATGTCGGTAGCTATCATTTCGGCTCTGACTGGCACTCCGGTGCGATCGGATGTGGCGATGACTGGGGAGATTACACTTCGCGGCGAAGTGCTGGCGATCGGGGGTTTGAAAGAAAAAATGCTAGCTGCTCATCGCAGCGGCATCCGCAAGGTGCTTATACCTTTGGAAAATACGAAAGATTTAACAGAGATTCCAAAGAAGATCAAAGACGATCTTGAAATTTTGCCAGTTGAATGGATCGACGAAGTCGTCAAGCATGCGTTGGAGACTTTACCCGGCGAAGCCGTTGAAGTGCCAGCGGTTGAAATCGAATCGGAAGACGATGCGGCCGAAATTTCAGGTGTGGTTGCTCACTAGACACTCTGCCGTATCAAGCAGATGTGTGTGATGCATGGGCTCAAATGACGAATAATTCCAGAAATTCTGCCAAACTAATTGTAAAATCAATTATTCTTTACCGGCCTAACCAAGGCATAACGCAGTTTTCAAGTGCTAATGCCAACGAAATTCCCAAAGCTAATTGGATTGATGTGAATAGGCGGCGCATCTGATAACTTTTTCTGTATTTTTGAGCAGTTTTTAACAAGGAGTAAACTATGAATAAAACCAAGTTGGCAGCAAGCTTAGCTGATGAAATGGGCCTGTCGAAGCCCGGCGCAGCGCAAGCTGTAGATTGCGTATTGAATGGAATCCAGAATGCTCTTGCAAAAGGAGATGCAGTCTCCATTGTCGGATTTGGAACCTTCTCAGTATCAGCCCGTCCAGCGCGGACCGGGCGTAATCCTAGAGACGGCTCCACAATCCAAATACCCGCTTCCAATCAAGTTCGATTCAAAGCCGGAAAGGCGCTTAAGGACGCAGTCAACTAAGGTGGCATGGGTGCTTAGCTCAGTTGGGAGAGCGTCGCCCTTACAAGGCGAAGGGCGTGGGTTCAAGTCCCGCAGCACCCACCAAAGAAAGTCGGAGCGGTAGTTCAGTTGGTTTAGAATTCCGGCCTGTCAAGCCGGGGGTCGCGGGTTCGAGTCCCGTCCGCTCCGCCATTCTTATTAAAATCGCAACTCTGCGATTGGTGCATTTGCGCATTGCCTTACCTTCCGCCAAACATAGAGGGCTTATAGCTTGCTAACCAGTATCCGTGAACGAGCAACAGGCTGGATTGCTTGGGCCATTGTAATTTTGATTACAATCCCCTTCGCATTATGGGGGGTTAATTCGTACTTTACCGGGCTGACCGAAATCGATGTCGCTCAAGTCGATGGCATTGAGATAGACTACCAGGAATACCAAAGAGCGCTTTACGCGGAACGCGACCGTGTTCGCGGTCAGTTTGGTAGCAATGCGAGTCCGGAACTACTGTCAGGCGAAGTTCTAGGCCGCAGGGTTGTCGAGAGAATGGTGAACGACGTGTTACTCTCGCGCGATGCTGAAGACAATGGCTATCGAGTCAGCGACCAGCAACTTGCCAGTTTCATTCGAGCAGAGCGGGCGTTTCAAACAGATGATCAGTTCGATCAGACGCGCTATGAACGGGTATTGCAGATATCTGGCTATAGTCCTGCACAATTTGAAGGTGTGCAACGCGCTTCGGCGGCAGTGCAGCAGATCTATAATGGATTTGCACTCTCTTCGCTGAGCATTGATCAGACAGTTGATGATTATATGGCGCTGAGTCTTCAAGAAAGGCTCGGCCAGTACGCGGTGATCGACTCTGAAACACTTCTTTCCGAGATCGAAGTCGACCAAGCGGCGGTCCAAGCAATCTATGATAGCAACCCTGATGCCTACCGTGAGCCAGCCAGGATGCAAATTGAATTTCTGGAATTGAAAGTTGACGATTTTGCTGTGGATTATGAACCCTCGCAGGAAGAGCTCGAAAGAATCTATGACTCCCGGACCGAAGACTTCCTTAACATGGAGCAACGCTCGATCAGTCATATTTTGATTGAACTTTCCGAAGATGCGCAAGATGCCGACTCCGATGCTCAGAGTCTAGCGCAAAAACTTGCCGACAGGGCAAGGGCAGGGAATGACTTTGCGGCACTCGCACGCGAATATTCGAAAGATTCAGGATCAGCTCAGGCTGGCGGCAGCCTTGGGTTCATTAATCGCGGAGTGACTGTGCCAGAGTTTGAGGCGGTCGCATTTTCACTGCCAGTCGGAGAAATTAGCGACCCGGTTCGTAGCCAGTTTGGTTATCACGTCATACGGGTTGACGAGATTAGAGCGGAACGGATCAAGACGTTCGAGGAAGCGCGTGAAGAATTGACTAAGATTGCAACCAGGCAAGCTGCAGAGGCTGAGATGTTCGATGTCGTAGAAGAGATTCGCAACATTACCTATGAGCAGCCAGAAACACTAGATCCTTTGCGTGAAAGTTTGGGATTCGCACTTGAAGTAAGCGATTGGTTTAGTCTTGGAAGAGGAGAGGGCATTGCTTCGCATCAAGCGGTACGGCAGTCCGCATTCAGCGATCAGGTTCGAAATGACGGATTCAATAGCGATGTAATCGAACTGGATATCGATCATTTCGTTGTACTTCGAATGCGGGATTACCATGAAGCAGAGCAATTGCCGCTTGAAGAGGTAGAAGCCGAAATCAGAGAAGAAATTCTTGTCGACAAGAGTTCGGAACGTGCAACCGAAATAGGCAACCGCTTAATCGAGCAGCTCAAGGCAAGCGAGCAAAATGGCTGGAACGAAATCATTGCCGACTACGGATTGGAAAGCACCGATCTTTCGGTCGAAGGGGATGATGCTGAGAATCTTCGACTTCCAGAGATTCTTTTCAATGTCTATTCGGCTCCGAAGCCGACCGATAATTCGGTTTCCTATGGCGGTGCGCCGCTCAGCGATGGTGCGTTCTTCGTCTATCGAATTACCGCAGTTGTCGAAGGCGATGTTGCGCAGACTGACAGCGCTCAACGCGAACAGGTGAATGTCTTGCTGCAACAGCGATTTGGCGATGCCCTGTTTTCGGGGCACCTTGATTCGCTTAGGACTTCAGCAGATATCCAAATACACGAAGATGTGCTATAGGTGAAAGGAGAAAAAAGGGCATGGCGCACCACTGCTAAAGCATGCTCTCGCTCAGTCCTACTAGATTGAATCCGCCATCTACATAGACCACTTCGCCCGTCATTCCTGAAGCAAGATCGGAGATTAGAAAAGCGGCAACATTTCCGACTTCCTCGATTGTTACGCTGCGCTGTAGCGGCGCAGTTTTTTCGTAGTGATCAATCATTGATTTCATTCCCTTGATTCCCGCTGCCGCCAGAGTCCGGATTGGGCCGGCGGAAATAGCGTTTACGCGAATGCCTTGTGGTCCAAGCGATTGAGCGCAGTATCGGACGCTCGCTTCGAGGCTTGCCTTAGCCACACCCATGACGTTGTAGCTTGGCATCGCGCGAATCGAGCCGATATAGCTTAGAGTAAGCAGCGAACCATTCGTGCTAGCCAGCATGGGAGCGAAGGTCTTAGCCATTGCTGAAAAGCTGTAAGAACTGATTTCGTGCGCTGTCAGAAATCCTTCGCGGTTGATTGCATCGATATAGTTTCCGACTAGTTGATCTCGGGGGGCAAAGGCAATCGAGTGAACGATAGCATCCAGAGATGCCCATCGCGCACCGATGCCCTCGCGCAGCTGTTCGATCTGTTCATCGCTTGCGACATCGCAAGGCAAAACAATGTTTGATCCCAATTGCTCGGCAAATTTTTCCACTCGAGGACGGAGACGTTCATTTTGATAGGTCAGCGCGAGTTCCGCACCTTGCTGATGCATAGCGTTGGCGATACCCCACGCAATGGAACGATCGCTAGCGATACCGGTAATTAGCGCTTTTTTACCAGCAAGAAATCCACCGGCGCTCAAAATTCAGACCCCGATTGAAGATTAATTACGCTACTCATAAAGAACTGCAACCGTAAAGCACTGATATAGAAGAATTCATGATTTCGTTCTTTGCGCGTAAGCCTACCCGCCGAAGGCGGGCTTGCCCACTATAAATGTAAAGTGGCGATAAAGATATAAACTTAATTTATTTTACTCGAAAATCCAGCGTTGCAAGGATCAGGTGGTGTCTCAGTTTGAACATTACAACACCGACGATCATTGCACAACCCGACTGGGGAAGAGGCGGCCCGGAAGCCGCCTCCCCGCAAGTCCGGCATTTGGCCCAGTCAGTTGGCGCGCGCCTGTTCTGAAAGCATTGGCGAACCGCCGCGGCGGCAATGCTGTCCGCGAAACTAGGCAGCAGCCAGGCGGGGTCTTGATGCCTACGTTCGGGCCAAACCGCTTGGGCGAAAAGTAGTTGTCGCCATGCAGCCAGAGCGTGACGCGGACGACGGTGTCCGGTCGGGCATGCATCTGCCTTGCCCATCCGTAGCCCGCCTGTTCCGTGCCGCTGTTGTAGGCGGTCGGATTATCTTGCGAACATTCCGCAGTGTTCGTTGCCGCATAGCTTGCGGCCTAGCGCACCCAGAAATAGTACGGCATCTCGTCCAAAAGCCAGTTGACAGGAAAATGTGCTGCAAGGATTTTGTTTTGATCATCGATAGTCGTTGTGAACTTCAACGGCACCTTCCACACGCCACCATGCATGTTGACCCGCTCCAGCGCGCCGACATTCATGAAGCTTGCTTGAGCGGCAAGGGTTCGGGTTATGGGAGTCTGCGATACCGCGGGCAATGCCAGCATCGCAAGCAATAGGGAGGGTTGCTAGGCTAGTTTGGCGAGCGGGGGGGGGGGATTACGCAAAGTGTTCATTTTTCTCTCCGCAGAATAATGGGATTCCGGTTATTGCATCCGTTTCAACCGGCAAAGGGGCGGATTTTCAAACTGAACCACTACCAAAAATCATCGTCCATAATTTTTCAAAAATCTCAAATATTCGGATTTTGCTTCGCAAAGCAGATATTCTATTGAATAGCGATAGCACTAAAATATTGAAAACCTATTCGTTTACACTAAAAACTCAACGAACGAAAGAGGAGTCCAAAAATGTCAGATTCTGAAATTGCCATCAAACAGCCCACTTTGGGACTGGCTGTATTGCCGATCATCATAACGCTTGTTGTTTTGGGCATACAGCTATTTTACTTTGGTGACTTTACACCTCATATCCCCCTAGCAATCGGCATTGCAGTAACAGGGCTGGTCGGTCTGAAACTTGGCCACAAATGGCCAGGCATACAAGATGGCGTCTTTCATGTGATCAACGTTTCACTGCCTTCAGTCTCGATTCTGATTACTGTTGGCATGATCATCGGTCTTTGGATTGCGAGCGGAACGGTACCAACGCTAATCTACTATGGCCTGATCATCCTTTCGCCGGAGTGGTTTCTCGGTGCTGGTATGGTTCTTTGCGCGATCGTTTCTGTGTCGCTGGGGACTTCTTGGGGCACAACGGGCACAGTCGGTCTGGCTCTGATGGGAATCGGTGAAGGGTTTGGGATCCCCATGTACTGGACTGCGGGAGCGGTTGTATCCGGCGCATTCTTTGGCGACAAGATATCGCCACTGTCAGATACAACCAACTTAGCTCCAGCGGTCACCGGAACCAATCTGTTTTCGCATATTTACAACATGCTGCCTACAACTGTTCCCTCAATGCTGATTGGCCTGATTCTCTACATCGTCGCGGGCTTCACGCTGATTGACACTTCTCAGGTTTCATTCGAACGAATAGAGAAAATCACTACAGCACTCAATGACACGTTTTGGATTTCTCCGATCATGCTGTTGCCCGCGTTGCTGGTCATCATTTTGGCTATCATGAAAAAGCCTCCGCTACCCTCACTGTTCGCTGGTGCGGTTGTAGGTGGAATTATGGCGATCTTTTTTCAAGGTGCCGGCTTGCATGACACCTTTACCTATGCGAACAGCGGCTATTCAGTCACAACAGGAGTTGCTGAAATCGATCCGCTCTTGAATCGAGGCGGTATCCAATCAATGATGTGGGTTATTTCCCTGGTTCTGCTAGCTCTTGGGCTCGGCGGCGCTTTAGAGCGCGTCGGTTGTCTACAGGCGATAATCAAAGTGATAATATCGAAAGTGAAGTCTTTTTCTGGAATCCAGACTTCAGCAATACTGACATCAGTTGCAACGAATACCGTCGCAGGAGATCCGTATCTTTCGATCGCTTTGCCAGGTCGAATGTATGTGCCGGTTTACCGAGCAATCAAATACTCGCCATTGAATTTATCGAGAGCGATTGAAGAGGGGGGAACACTAGTATCACCGCTTATACCTTGGAACGCGGGTGGAGCCTTCGTGATTGCTGCGCTCGGTTTGGGTATAGCCGATGGAAATTTTGAGAATCTTCTCTATATTCCGCTTGCATTCGCTTGCTGGCTATCGCCTTGTATCGGTATTTTCTACGCTTGGACTAAAATGTTCTCGCCCAAAGCAACTGATGAAGAAATTCATCAATGGGAAGAAAGCGGGGAAGAAGTTGCAAAGGTGGGTTAATCTCCATCTGCATGCTGATTTGCTACGTAAAGCCGTAGCATAGAAGACACAAGCAGGGCGCTGAAAGGCACTCCGCTAGCGGCCCACGACACGACCGGCGGGTCGTGTCGGGCAGTCGTTGAACGCTTGCACTGCAGCTGTACGAAAATCGAGTGTGCCGGGCGGGCTTTTGAAACATGCTTCAGGGCGTGAGGGGGCAAGTAGTAACGGCTTCAGATACCGGCTAGAGTCTCGGTCCTCATGCTCAAGCAGACCACCGACCCGGTTGCGACGGTTTGCTCATCCCGCGCGGCAGGACTGGGTGTTTACAAGATGAAAATGGCCGCAACGGTTTGCATCTGCGCGGGCAGCATGTTTGAACAGGCCTTTCGACAAGGCGATGATAGATTGAACGCGGTGCGCTTCAGCGGGAACCCGCCTCGAAGCGAACCGCGTTGAATGGACAGTTTAGCAATGCCGCATTATGTGATCAAGTTCATGTTCGCGCCTACTTGCGGAATCTTCGTCAAGATTGAACGCGAAAAGATGAACCAGACGCTCATCGACGATCAATCCCGCCGCAGTAAGCGATTTGTCATCGTCGAAGCGGATGTCGATGCCTTCGCCCACAGAGGGGTTGAGCTTGAAGTCGGCATCGCCGACCTTGTCCAGAAATGCCGTGATCTGCTCAGGCTTTGCGCTATATCCTTCGGTCGCTTCAGGACCGATGGCTTCGGCCGCATAGCTTTGAAGCAGCTTTGGAAACTGCTTGCGCAGCGACTTCGGGTTGTCGAAAAGATCAAGCCCGCAAATCTTTCCACCGATATCGAACAAGGCGCCAACCTGCCCGGGCATGCATTTGAAGTGAATCGCATAGTCGTCTAGCGTGGTCCGGTTGGCATTGTAGATTTCTTCGGAGGCTGCGGTTGGAGAGGATACATTCATCGAAAGACTCCTTCTTGCGACTTCATTCCAGACTCGGCGCTGATCGCCTTGCATCGATCCTCGTTCTCGGCAAGACCGGTTGACTTCCCGTATATTCCTGGCTCGGCCTCGGGCGAAGTGATACCGGTGTGCGCTTCTAAAGTGCTTTGTTCTCCAGCCCCAGCGGCCGGATTCGACGCAAGACACAGGGATAACCGTTTTCGATTTTCCAGATGCCATCACGGTGGTGTTTAAAATGCGATTCTGCTTCGCTCCAAGCAGCTCGTCGCCAGCGAACATCAGGACCCGCTTTTTGCCTTTGTTCGACACTTTGAGCTGCTGGACTGCTCCCGCGTCGTCAATCTCTCCGATCTTGACCTTGTTTTTTTCAAGCGCATCGTCTAGCAGGGAATAATCGGGTTTCGGCGAATCTTTCGCAAGCAAAGGATGCATCGAAAGATGGTTGAAGGTCTGGGCCTGGCCGATAGCAAGCCCATCCAGAAGATCGAAATTCACTTTCAAAATATCACCTCGTTTCGTTTTGCGGCTTTCGATTTCGCACAGATCGCTGCAGAGCGGGGCAAGCCAACTGAAACCCCGGCCATGTCGCTAGTCGCAGCCGCCATTTCGGGTGTAGCGATCAAAAGCCATCCAGCCCCGCGGGCAAACGAATCCCCATTTCCGAACCACAGGCCCGGTAACAAACAAGGTGGTTGCCGATCGGTTTTCAGGAAGCTCGATGCGATGAAGGTATGTTGGAGCCCGATACATCACCCGGCCACGGCGAATCATCTGTCGATTTCCGTTCGGCAGATGTTCAATCAATTCTCCGCTCAGCAAGACGCTGACCGAGCTCCATGGGTGATCGTGCAAGGCGCGATCGTCGTCGCTGCCAAGAAACCGATGCAGATAGACGTTGAAGTAGCGGTTTCTCGGAACGAGATAGCGCCGCACGAGATACTTGCCCCCATCAAGGCCCGAAATGTTTCGCACCGATAGAAACCGTCCCACGCCATCGGCGTATTGACGTCCGCCGAAGATCAGCCATAGGCCGAACATGGATATTGCGATAACGGAAATTGGCAGGATCATGGTATTAGTCCTCAGTATTCAATTCGCTTGTTTCTGCGTCGTATCCAATTATTGTAGAGGCAAAATTGTCATAGTAAAGATTTATTATGCCATATACTGTCATAATAAATCAAATTCAATCAGTTTTACCTGACCGATTCGGATCAGAAAGCCTGAAACGGAATTGCAAAGGATTGGTTTATTATTGCGTATAATGCATATTATGTTAAATTAAAGATGAAACCCGATTGCTTGTTTCATTCAAAGGCAAGCTTTGAATCTCGTATAATGCGACAGTCGGGCGAAATCAGGTTTTCTGATATTTAACAGTGCTCTCGCCCGCTTTAGATTTCCTGTCAAGAGTAGCAAAATGAAAATGAAGGAGACCCATATGTTGCGAAAAAAAGACCCGCCTGAAATTGGCAACGAATCGGCATTTTCGACAAAACCTAAATCTGTTGTAGAACCAGTGACAAATCCGGCAGCTCGCAGCAATCAACAGCCCGCAGCCCGCTCCGCTGGAAGCGCCACCTACATCGGCGAGCATACCCAGTTTGTCGGAGATCTCACCGGCTCCTCAGATTTGTCGATTGTCGGCAAGTTCAAAGGGAAAATTTCCATCCCGAAAAATACCGTCACAATCGAACAGACCGGACTAGTGGAAGCGACAATCAATGCAAAGCATATTGTTGTCAAAGGCAAAATCGAAGGTCAGTTCCAAGCAGTTGACACCTTCGAGGTGGGCAACACAGGGGCCGTCAAAGGTGACGTGAAGGCTCGCAATATTGTGCTTGAACATGAATGCGATTTTAACGGATCGATTCAGATGACCAAGGAAGGCGCGACTGTGGACGAGCCGAAGCCGGTTCCGCAACCCCCGAAACCCTCACAACCCCCTGCATCTGGCATCTCACCTTCAAAGGCAGGCTAGCTAGTAGCGCCGATGCTACTTAAGCATCCTTGGAAATTCATGTGATTCGACATAGCGCGGAAGGCTTGACGCCTCCCGCGCCGCATTCTCGCGAGAGTAGATCTTGATCTGGCCATATCAAGCAAAACAGTCAAAAAAGCGCAGCGTTCCAAAGCAAGACTCGGTGATACAGACCAATGTCTTCGCCGGGGTATTGGAATATCTTGAACAAGCATCAAAGCCCAGCGTCCTTGATGCGGGGCAAGCCAACCCTTCGCTGGTCAATATATTGGGCAGCTATCATGATGTCAAATACTTCACTCTCGGATTTCGAAGCGAAATTATTGAAATCATCCGCGACACCCCATCAGATGATTTAAGCAGCCGCGTCGGTATTGGTGGGCTACCCGAAAAATGGATCGACAACTACAAGCGAATCTCTGAAGATGCCCCTATCGGCGTTATTCTTGCTTGGGACTTGTTCAACTACATATCGAGGGATGGCATCGTCGATTGCATGGCGCAAATCAGTCCGCTTTGCAATCGCGGCACCCTGCTCCATTGCTTGATCTGGCTAGATGCAGGAACGCCTTTGTTTCCCACCAAGTTTCGATTCAGCAACGAGCGCCAGATTATCATGGAGCATGTCGAGAGCAAGAAACTGAAAGTGCCGCCGATGTCAGCGCAATCGCTCAATTCACTAATGCCAAGCTTCAATATCGTCCGGCTGGCTGCGCTGTCACTCGGCTTGCATGAGTGTTTGCTGGAATTTGAAGAGCTGACAGACCCTCCCAATCCGAATCTGATCACCCTTGAAACCACCGCCCCGTACTATATCGACTATAGCGGCGATTAAGGTGTGCCGAGAGCTAAGGCATTGCCCAACCAAGTTTGTTCCAGCACTAGCTCTTGCCTGTAAATGGGTAAGAGACTAAGTGCGCCTATTATTGCGTTTGAGGCAAGCGCTCACAGCAAAGCAAGTTCCTTGATCTCGTTCACCAGTTCCTCTCGATAAGATAAACCCTCTGCAGTTGCCCTTCTGCGACTAGCGAACCGTCTTTGACCCGGCAGACGGACATCGTCTTGCGATTGCATCTGTTCAAATAGACTCTCGTTGTGCCTAGCATAACCGGGCTCAAAAAGGCCAGGCTTGAGCGCTAATAACAGTTGACCGACTCCAGGAAGCTGTCCCTGATCATCGAAGAATGAAGATGCCTCATATCCGAAATTGCTACCCGTCATGCCTGCGGCAAGCAACTCCCCCATCAACGCGAGCGCAGACCCTTTCGCGCCGCCTAGCGGCAACAGTGTTCCAGCAAGCCCCTCGCTGGGGTCGCTGGTCGGTTGGCCAAAACGATCAATCGCCCATCCGATCGGAATGCTTTCATCATTGTCTGCAGCCAGTTTGATTTTCCCGCGAGCTACAATACTGACCGAAAGATCGATCACAATCGGATCGGCATTGACCCGCGGACATGAAAAAGCGATAGGATTGGTGCCGAAAACCGCTTTGCTGCCACCGTGCGGTGCAATCGCCTTCGGCGTATTCGCAAACATCATCCCGACCAGCCCCTTTCGCGCCAATCGTTCGACCGGATGACCCGCTACGCCGCAGTGATGGGATTTGCTCACGGCAGCAATCGCGATACCGAAGCGGTCGGCCGCATCCGGTAGCCATTGCGTTGCCTCGTTCAAGGCAGGATAAGAAAACCCACCGTTAGCATTGACGGCTAAAGCGCATGGACTAGCAATATGCCTAGTCGGTTCCGCATTCCCATCGACCTTGTGGCTGCGCAACTGAACCACATAGGAAGGAATGCGTTCCAGTCCGTGGGAGCGGATGCCATCGGCATCCGACATAACAAGTGCATGCGCAACGGCATCGGCCACGGCGGCGGCAGTTCCATTTGCAACAAGCGCAAATCTTGCCAAATCCTTTGCCTGCTCGATTAAGAAGGTCTTATGCGCTGCGCTCAAAAGGCTTCAGCCCCTTTTGATTTAAGGATGCAAGATGATTTTTGGCGCTGCAACGCTGCCTTTGATCAATTCTTGGAATGCCCCTGCCCCATCCGCTAGAGGACGCTGGTCGATCCAGTCCAAAGGATCAATGTGACTCGCATAGAGCTTCCGCGCAGCCACTTTGATGTCTAGTGCAGTATAGGTATACGTCCCGATGAACGTGATCTCTGACAGCGTGAGCGTCCTGACATTGACTCCGCCCTTTGAAGATCCAAGTCCAATGTGCATCACAACTCCGCCTGGCACAACCGCTTCAATGGCAGATTCGCGTGTCGCTTCGATGCCTACAGCATCGAAAACAAGATCGTATTGAGCCTGATTCTTTTCAATCTGCGAAGGATCCAAAACTGTGCAGGTGCCGGTTGATTCGGCGGTTGCGCGGCGCAACGCATTGGCCTCATGCAGCGTTACCGATTTGCATCCGTAATCACGCAGGAACATAACACAGAACAACCCGACCGAACCGCCTCCGATTACCAAAGCTTTTGCCTCCGAAACAGGACGTGCAGATGCCCCGTCTGCCAGTCGCACCGCATGCAATGCTGTTGCAGCGGGCTCGGAAAGTGCAAGATGGGCCGAACTTGCGTCGGAGGGAACCTTGATCAGATTACTAGCAGGGATGCCGATCAGGTCAGCGAATGCGCCTGGGCGATTCATGCCAATCAATTTTCGCTCTTTGCACAAATTGGTTCGTCCATCAAGACAGAAATCGCATTTTCCGCAAGTTATAAGAGGGTTCAGAACCACCTTCTCCCCTATCATCGCTCCTTCTACGACGGTGCCGCACACCTCATGCCCGAGGATCAGGGGCGGAACCCGGCGATTGTCGTGACCAAGGTAGGCATGCAAATCAGAACCGCAGATTCCAGCCGCTTCGATCTGAACCAGAGAATCTCCGAAATCCGTGGCCGGGTTTGGCTCGTCGCGATACTCGATGACCTGCGGAGCAGTATAAACAAGCGCTTTCATTTTGCCGTAAACCCTCCATCGACGTAAATTGTTTGACCGGTGACATAGTCCGATGCCCGTGACGCAAGAAAAAGAACCGGCCCATGCAAATCAGCCAGCCGCCCATTGCGGCCCATGGCGGTTTGTGCCGCCATGCGTTTAGTCAACTCGGAGTTTTCAAATACAGGTGCGGTCAAAGGGGTGGGGAAAAATCCTGGCGCTATGGCGTTGCAACTAATTCCAAACCGTGACCAAGCCTCGGACATGGCCCGCGTGAGCTGCACCAAGCCTCCCTTAGATGCGCCATAGGCAATTCCGTTCGGGAATGCGCGCGACGACTGCAAGGAAGCGATATTGACTATTTTGCCCCACTGCCTTTTTGTCATCTGATCTACAAACATGCGCGAAAAGAAAAACGGGACGGAAAGGTTCAAGTTGATCGTGTATTGCCAGCTTTCCCAGCTCACCTGCTCTGCCGGTTGACGCAGATTGACGCCTGCGGCATTGACAACAATCTGGATGTCGCCAAAGCAGTCATTGACTCTTTCTTTGGCGTGTTCGAGATCTGTCAAGTCAGACAAATCTATGACAGCAAAACTCGCCTTTCCATTGCGTTGTTCTATTGCGATGCAGTGTTGTTTCAGTAAATCCTTCCGCCGTGCAACCAGAACAACCCTAGTGCCTGCATCGGCAAGCGTATTGGCAATTTCAAGTCCGATACCAGAACTCGCGCCTGTAACAACAGCAACACGTCCTTTAAGATCAAATACTTCAGAAGCGCTATTCACAAATTAGATCACTATTGCTTAAATTCGCCTGGAAAATATTTTTCCAATCGATCAACACTGGTCAACGCATGGGCTTCCATTCCTTCTTCGCGCGAAATTCGCGCAGTGACAGCGCCTACGCTTCGATTTGCGTCACGCGTCATCCGCTGATAGGTCACCGTCTTGATGAATTTGCTGACGCTCAGCCCGCCGGTATAGCGCGCCGCTCCGTTGGTTGGCAGAATATGGTTTGTCCCGGAACACTTATCGCCATAGGCCACGGTGGTTTCTTCGCCAAGAAAGAGCGACCCATAGTTGGATAGGCTCTTTAGCCACCAGTCCAAGTTTTTCGCTTGCACCTCGAGGTGCTCTGGCGCATACCGGTCACTTAACTCGACTGCTTCTTCATCCGTATCTGCCACCGCTACTTCCCCGAAATCTGCCCAAGCACGCTTTGCCGACTCCCGATTGGGTTCAGGCAGACGCTCAATGTACTGATCCATCAAGCTTATGACTTGCTCGGCAAGTTCGGTCGAGGTTGTGATCAGCCAAGCAGGTGAATCTGGCCCATGTTCAGCTTGGCCGACTAGATCAGATGCCACGATGTGCGGGTCCGCCGAAGAGTCGGCAATAACCAGAATCTCTGTCGGTCCGGCGAATAGATCGATGCCGACCGGTCCAAAAAGCGCCCTCTTCGCTTCAGCGACAAATTGATTTCCAGGGCCTACGATTATATCTGCCGGATGCCCGGTAAACAATCCGTAAGCCATAGCAGCTACGCCTTGCACTCCGCCCATTGCTAGTATCGTGTTCGCGCCGCACAGCGAAGCAGTATAGGTGATGGCAGGATGGATGCCCGTATCTGGTTTAGGCGGAGAACAAACGATGATGTTCTTGACCCCTGCAACTTTGGCGGTAGTAACGCTCATCACCGCTGACGCGATATGCGCATAACGCCCACCAGGAACATAGCAGCCCGCCGCGTTGACCGGAATCAGTCTCTGACCAGCATACAACCCGTCCGACAGTTCAGTTTCAAATTCAGAAGTGCTGGCAAGTTGGGCTTCAGCGAACTTTTTCACTCGCTCATGAGAAAACTGGATGTCGGATTTGACCTGTCGCGTGAGGCTTTTCGAGGCAGCGGAAATGTCATCCTCGGTCAGCATCACATTGCCAGAGTAGTTGTCTAAGCGCTGCGCATATTCGAGCGCAACCTTTTCTCCGCCCGATTTGATCGCGCTCAACATCTCAAGCACTGTCGCTTCGACTTCTTTCGAACGTCGCGACTCGACTGACTTGGGCTTAGCTGTTTTCAGATGTTTAATTGGCATAGCGCATTACATTAGTGTTTCCGACTCGCTCTAAGCACTGCGATAAAGCTTCGTCATCACAAACTCTCTATGGCCGAGCGCCTCTGCGGCAGTGAGTCGGCCATTGCAAGTGCGCACTGTCATATCAATTAGCGCATCACCCGCTTCATCCATCGTCATTTCCCTGCGCAGAATGCCGGACACATCGAGGTCGACATGCTCGCCCATTGTTCGGACCGTGCGCGGGTTGGCGGTCAGCTTAATCACCGGTTCAATTGGATTGCCGATGATGTTGCCTTGCCCGGTCGGGAAGATATGAACAACAAAGCCAGCCGCGGCTTGCAGCGTGACGCACTCGGCGGCGGCTGAAGACGTGTCCATGAAGTATAGGCCGGGTCCATTGGCTGGTTCTTCAGCAGGTTTCAGCACATCGATATATTTCGTGCGCTTGCCGATCTTTTGCAAATTTCCGAGCGCTTTTTCCTCAATGGTAGTCAAGCCGCCTTCGATGTTGCCTTTGGTAGGCTGACTTTCGGAAAGATCATTGGTTTTATTCGGCTCGATAACTTCATCCATATAGGCTTGCCAAGTCGCGAGGAATTTTTCGCCGATTTCCGGACTGATGGCACGATCGCAGCAAAGCAATTCTGCACCGGTCAGTTCTGAAGTTTCACCGAAGCAGTTGGTAGCTCCCAATGGGTCAAGCTTGTCGATCAGATTGCCCACTGCCGGGTTGGCTCCGATTCCGGAAGTGGTGTCCGACTCGCCGCACTTATGTGAAATCCAAAGATCCGATATCCCGCAAGGTTCGCGACGGAGTTCAGATGACCAATGCAGGTATTCCTTTGCGACACGCGAGGCGGCTGCGATCGTACTGATATCGCCATTTTGCTCAATGGCGAATCCTTGAACCGGCTTGCCGGTCTTTGCAATTCCGTCTACCACACGCTTGGTCCAGCCAGGCTCGATGCCAATGACCACGCAAGCGGCAACATTGGGGTTGCTCCCGGTGCCGATGAGAGTTCGGAAATGCAATTCAAGATCTTCGCCAAACTGAAGCCGACCGTAGTGATGCGGCAAAGCGAGTGTGCCCTTGATGTTGTTCGCGACAGCTTCGCAAGCAGCATTCGATAAATCGTCAAGCGGCAAAATGATGACGTGATTGCGTATGCCGATGCGGCCGTTCTCGCGTCGATATCCATAGATTTGCTGTGAATCAAGCATTACCATTTTTCCGTTTTTGTGTTATGCACGTGCAGGTGTCCGCCCTTGCCAATAGGCGCACTAACCCGTCCGATAGGAAAGCCGTATTTTATGACCTTGTCGCCTTCGCTCATATCTGCCAGGGCGATTTTATGTCCCAAAGGAATGTCTTGAGTCGCTTCGACTTGTACTGTTTTGTCGACATCCATAATCCAACCGGTCAGAGTCTTGCCGGATGTTGCATCTTCGACGACCACGACACCGACCGAGTCGACGCTGTCATGGACTAGGAAGTCTGGGGCTATATTGTTGCTTTCTGATGAAACCATAATACATTGATTGAAGTGTTGTGGGTTAAATTGTTGAATAAATGTAATATAAAAATAATATTTTGCATGATGATAGTTATCTTAATCGCTCTAAGCGATACTAGCCTTTGAAGTGAATTTTTATCAGTCAAATATTTTGATATCGTTTCAATATAGCTGAGAAACCGCCCTTCGAAGAGCGTGATGCGGTTTCAATTGATTTGCAACAAAATCGACATCATCAATTACGCGCAATCATTTCGAATTGATTATCTAGATCGAAACTACAGAATCGTATAGTCGTTGATAACTTGACTGCTTAAGTCGATATTTTGTTCCATGGTTATGACCTGTCCTAGCGTCAAAATCCACTAGCACATCACCATCATTTATAGCTTCAATAAAGCAGTGGAGCTTGAAATTCTGCAGTAGCAGGAATTTGGTATACCGGAAATGCTCAACCCCATTTTTCGCCTACGATCGGCAATGGCATAAACGGTTTTCTTCAATTTGATGCCAGCCTTGTGGTACAAATCTTGAAATCCCCAATATGGTTGAGGATTTATCTCGCCCAGCCCGACCCGAGTCTCTACACTAGAAAGCCAATCTCCATGAGCATTTGCATCTACAGCAGCACTATCAAATGAAACTTCGACTCGTTCCCGATAATGGTTAACAAATATCGTGAAACCGCGACTAGTGCGTTGCCCTGCTGTTAGCGTCTGCCTAAAACTAAGCTCATTGGATTTGTGTCGTTTCCCCGCCTCGCTATGCGACCATCCACAAAGAGGCAACAATATACGCGGCACAAAGTAGAAAGCCCGGGGTGAAGGTTCCATATGGAATAACGTGATCAAAGAAGTGGTGTCAGAGCGTTGTCCTTTTATTTCCCATTCACCCGAATTTGGAAGCGGTAAATTGTTTTCTTCGATACCGAGCAGATCTTCAAGCGTGTTACCTACACCTCCATCGTTTCCTATGCGCTTTGTCTCAACCCAACCAATTTCGCGAATTCTCTTCAAGTCGGCGATCAAAGATTCTTTTGTGAATTCTTTCATTTGGGTGGTCGCCAAAAATCCAAAAGATACTCAAATGTAACGCCCATTGTGATGTAATTGCTTGGCCAACCGAAGATGCCTATTCGATTTACGACATTGCGACGGTCCCAAATTATAATGTTTCGCAATTCGTAACCGCGTTGACGCAGTTCTTCTATGATTGCAACATGAATCGTGATCCTCTTGTTGTTCCACCACATATCTGGAACATTGATCACGCAATGCCCTTTTGGTCTGAGCAGCGGCAATAATAATTCGAAAATATCCCCCATGCTTTTCGAATATTGCTCAAGCGGCATAATCCCAAGATCGCGCTCATCCTGCGAGTACTGCTCAATCTTTCCGAATTGATCATTTTCTCGATCCCGACGCGATTTGTTGGTACGCTTTCGGTTAAGCAAATTTGCATATGGAGGTGAAGTAACAATCAAGCTGATCGAATCAAGGTCGAGATAATGCTGAATATTCTGGGCATCGTCCCTGATCGCAATTTGATCAGTGGCCGTGAACAAATCCTCCGATTCGCGCAGTCTTTGGTGACAAAGTGCCGCATAATCAACTGACAAATCAAATCCGACAGCATTTCTGCCTACATCGCGCGCCGCAAGCAGCGTCGAACCGCTGCCTACAAAGGGGTCTACAACTAGTTCGCCCTTGTGCGAAAAAAGTTCGATCAGCCTCTTGGGCAGACTGATTGGATAAGTTGCTGGATGCACTGATTTATCCCGTATATCTCGCTTCTCATAGTAGAACTCCCAAACACCAAGTTGGTTTTTCAGCCATTCTTTTGCTGTTAGGCAATTGATGTGGTTTGGCTTGCAGTCGCAAGTTCGCTCTGTGCCTATTTTCAGAGTCGTCGTTTTTGCAGCTTGGGATGTAGCGACATTCATTGCAATGCTCCGTTTCTCATGCACCATTCAAAACAATATTTGTTTGAATGCGGATTTGCGCCATCCTGCCCGATGGGCTTATGTTGTCGGTCAATGTGCCCA
The DNA here is from genome assembly GCA_965214875.1 of Arenicellales bacterium. GTDB lineage: Bacteria > Pseudomonadota > Gammaproteobacteria > Arenicellales > JAJDZL01 > CBDAUN01. Next base: position 1,913,194 of record OZ243980.1, read on the forward strand.
TCGCTCCGCACCTGCCGAGATTATGTAGATGGACGACGGCTTCATGATCCATTTTTGTCAATTCAGAGATCATATAGGCGTTTAGATTCAAATAAAGTGCGATTTCAGGTTGCTGCCCACTTCGCCTTCTGGCGAACCGATTCAATCACCTCTGCGATTTCTGGCTTGTTTTCCGTTATTTCTCCGCAATCCAGACCAATCAGTTCGTGCGGGAAGACTACCCATTTATCGGTTGCATGAACATAGTAGTCTGGCACCCGCTCGGTTTGGCGCTTGTCGGGCTTGTACCATGCCGCCGCAACGCGAATGTCACTCGGCGTGTTGCGTCTAGCACGCCGCTCGATTGACCGAATGAGCGCATCGACTGTAAGCCCAGTGTCGTAGATATCATCGACAATCAGCAACGAATCGTCAACACTGACGCGGTCAATAAGGTAGCCAAGCCCATGAATTCTGATGTTCTCCGCTCTTCGGTCGATTCCCTCATACAGCGACGTTCTGATTGCGATATGGTCGGTGTCAATGTCGAAGTATGCAAGCAACTCTTGCATGCAGATACCGACTGGCGTGCCTCCTCTCCAAAGGGCGATCAGATAGTCCGGCCGAAATCCGCTTTTTATCACTTTGACGGCCAGATTGCATGAATCGACGAATAGCGAATCTGCCGATAGGTAGATTTTCTCTAAGGAAGCGTTTGTCTCTCCGCTCATGGGCAGTGCATTAGTCCGCGATGCCGGTTGTATCGCCGATGAAAATGTTTAGCGTGATTAGGTTATGGGTGCGATAATCGCTGATTTGAACCGCCTATTGTATGGCAATTGCGTGTCACTCAGTAGTATTGTTGCGCACTACGAATTTGGCCGCTTCAGACATATCGACATAACAAATTAGACACGATAACGGAGAGATGTAAATCTGATGCATGTGTGCGTTTTTCTTGGTTCGAAGCATGGGACCAACCCAGAACATACGGAGGTTGCGCGGAATCTAGGCGAACAACTTGCAGCTCGGAACATAACGCTGGTCTATGGCGGCGGCTCGGTCGGACTTATGGGCGAACTCGCCCGTTCAGTCGTTGACTCAGGCGGCGATGTTATCGGGGTCATTACCCATGGGCTAGTCGCTATCGAAGTGTCGTATGATGACATTAATGAATTGATTATGGTCGATACGCTGGAAGAGCGAAAGACCGCCATGTTTGAGCGGTCCGATGCGTTCGTAGCGCTTCCAGGCGGGGTGGGCACCTTGGATGAAGTGTTCACTGTAATGAGCTGGAATATATTGCAATATCACAGAAAGCCGATGGGAATCTTGAATTTCAAAGGCTGTTACGATTTGCTGTTTGAGATGCTTGAAGATCAGTCCCGGCAAGGCTTCATACCAGCAGAGTGGATGAATGAGCTATTCGTCGCTGAAACCGTGGATGACTTGCTGGAAAAGACGATTCGATCGGTCGAGTAGCATCGGTCGGATCATAAACAGAATTTTCATACACTCGCCTAGCTGCACCTGAGTTGGTGCGGGTGGAGGGACTCGAACCCACACTGCCATTTGGCAAACGGATTTTCGTACCATCTACGACTTTCGCCGCCCGGGCTTTGTCCCGGTTTGTGGTCTGGACTATCTCTTCGCCTTGACGTTATCGCGTTTTAGGCGCCGCCCGTTTAGTCTCTACACCTTCCTGGCAAACCAGGCTTGGCTCGGGATTGCCATTTCACAGGTTTCCCCGAGTTTGAGCGGTTCTACGTCTTCAGTTTCCTGAAAACGCACTCAAATTTCATTTAAGTCCGTTGCGTCTACCAATTCCGCCACACCCGCAAGTGCAGAAATCATGCTAGCTGATAAGTAAGCTCAATCCGCATAAAAACTGTTTTCCTAATTAGTGTCTGCCAGAAAACTCTAATATCGCATTAAAGTTATTGTTTTAATTTAATTTTTCCTCAGATGAGAAACCGAAGATTTTCGAAAATCGGTGCGGCGACTGCAAGATGCGGTCAAAATCGATTCGAATGGGCTGAATACGGCTAAATCTTCGAAAGGCACATCTAATTAAAACTTCAATAGAAACAATAATTTTAATGCAAGAATAGGGTTTTCTGGTAGACAATAATTAAAACCAACAATTTTTGCTTGAGGCGACTCCTTTCTGTGAACCGCACCAGTACACTACCACTGCGTTGCAACTATCGAGAAGCGATAGGGCTGAATGCGCGAATTGCACATTTTAGGCAATGTGTCAAACGGTCGCCTGAATATCTTGTCTCGGGTACGTATATTTCAGGCAAGCTCCAATTTCTACCAGTAACAATATATATCGGCCTACACTGATTAGACATGGAGGCCGGGGTCGGAATCGAACCGGCGTACACGGCTTTGCAGGCCGCTGCATAACCACTCTGCCACCCGGCCAGATCCTTGATGTTCTGCATCGTCAATTCTTTTCAGTAATGAATAAAAACTGCGAATCACGCGAACGAAAGGATTGGAGCGGGAAACGAGGTTCGAACTCGCGACCTCAACCTTGGCAAGGTTGCGCTCTACCAGCTGAGCTATTCCCGCCCGCATAGCGGCCGCATTATATATGCAATCACTTTTTTTGATGTCGGAATTTTTTGACGATGCATGATTATGCGCCGGACTAAGTAATGGTTGCAACTTACGAGCGTGGCATGGTTTTAATCAACGATCAAGAAGTTGAACGCACCCATTAGAATCTTAGGTTTTTGATGACAGCAGCCGATCAAGACTATGCCTGGGCAAAAGGGTTAGTCGCTGAATATGCCTAAACGAATGATCCCGCTGTTAGTGCCTCGCCAATGCGGGGCTTTGGGGGTAACAGAACTCGATAACCTCAGGAGTAAACAATATGAAATTTATCAAACATGAAGACGGCAATCACTACACAGAAGATAACCGATTCCGCATCATCAATAAGAGGTTGACCGAATACCGCAAGACAGCTCAATGGAGTATTTATGAAAACGTCGATGGGAAGTGGACCGAAGACATCGCGCACATGCGAATATTTACTGTAGCAAAGGATGCAGTGCTAAATCACTTTTACAGATAACCCATCTAACCCCAGCCCGCGAAAGCGGGCTTTGGTGGTAACAGAACCCACAACGAAATTGGAGTGACCATGAAACAGAAGCGCCACTTGACACGCGATTAAGCCTTAAGTTGCCAGCCAGCTATAGAGCAGCCATTAAGGAGCTAGCTGTCGAGTACGAAGTTAGCGAAAGCACAATCGTGCGCCGGGCATTGCGTAATTACATCAAAAAAGCAAACAAGCAACAGAGGATGGAAGAGCTGGATCAGGTGCGGTGAGATGGGTGTAAATTTGCATAATTTTCGCAAATTTCGCTATAATTCTGCTTTTATTAGGTGTTAGTAGGTTTAAAAATATGCTGTTACGCTTTGCCGTAGAAAACCATCTCTCTATTTGTGAGCGACAAGAACTGTTGTTCGCGGCATCACCATTAAAAGATCATGCCGATGGCTTGATTAACTGTGAAGCCGTGGACAGCGGGAAGATTTTACCAGCTGTTGTGATCTACGGTGCCAACGCATCTGGCAAGACGAACCTTGTCGACGCGCTAAAATCAATGAGGAGTGCGATCCTTTTTTCGCAGACTAGGGGCGAACCTGGTGGAGGCATTCTCCGTCAAAAGCATCTGCTAGACCCAAGTTGTTCTGTGAAGCCATCCTGTTTCGAAATCGATTTCGTGCTTGATGGCATTCGCTATCACTATGGATTTGAAGCAACCGACGAAGCATACACATCGGAGTGGTTGTATCAGATCCCCAAAGCACATCGTAGAAAACTTTACGAACGCAAGGAACAGGATTTTGTTTTTGGCCGCTGGTTGAAGGGAGCAAACCACAGTATCACTAGACTCACACGCCCAAACAGTTTATTTCTTTCTGCTGCTGCGCAAAACGGCCATGCGTTGCTGTCTCGCGTCTATAGATATTTTCAGGATGTCGCATTCTCTGCCCCAATTTCTGTCCCAGGATTCAAGGCTTCCTCTGAGGTTGAGGGCGAAGGGGTTGATGACCGTGTGATTCGTTTCCTAGAGTCTATCAATACAGGGGTTATTGGATACCAAAAGAAGGCGATAGAATTATCAGAAGATTTCCAAGTGCACCGTCGTGAATTGAACGCAGTGCTTCAAAAAATCACCGGTCAAACGATAGAAACCGAGTTAGATGATAAAGAAAAAATGGTGGAAATTGAACTTGCACGCCGTGGCAGAGATGGGAGTAAAGTGCATTTCGATTTAGACCTAGAGAGCGCAGGAACGAGAAGGTTGTTAATCATTCTGGGTCAAGTATTCAAAGCGGTCGATAAAGGGCTACCGATCATTATTGATGAGTTAGATGCCAGTTTGCATACATATGCGAGTGAGGCCATTCTGCGTCTATTTTGCTCGCCATCGGTGAACAAAATCGGCGCACAGCTTATTGCGACAACTCACGATACGAATCTAATGAAGGGCAGTATACTCCGGCGGGACCAACTTTGGTTTGCAGATAAGAATAGTGAAGGCGCTACGGAGATATTTCCGCTAACGGATTTTCGAACGCGAAAGGGAGACAACTTTGAGCTCGGATACCTGCAAGGGCGGTTCGGCGCGGTACCAAGCGATGATCCTGTAGCTGAATTACTTGAGTCCCATTAAAGTGGCGAAGCGTCGAACGGGCAGAATCAGTCGACGAGAGTCGAACAAAGATCCCAAGGTTCGGTTCACCCTATTTTGTGAAGGGAAAAATACAGAGCCGAAATATTTTTCTGCCATCAAGAAGGTTTATAGAGACACTTTGGTTTCAATAGAAAGCCATGGTGGTGTGGGCGGTCCGATCACAATCGCTCAAAAAGCATTGCAATTTGCTAAATCAGAAGGATTGGCGCGAGGTAGCAGGCGGAAGAAGAATTTGTTTGAAAAACAAGATCAAGTTTGGGCCGTGTTTGATCGGGATGAACATGAGAGATATAAAGAAGCAGTCAACCTTTGTAAGATCAACGACATTGGGGTTGCAAGATCGAATCCATGTTTTGAAGTCTGGTTGATCTTGCATGAGCAGGCTTATGATCGACCGAATAACAGCCACCAGGTACAAAAGGAATTACAGCGTTTGCGGCCTGAATACAAGAGGTCAGGAGCAAAAGTGCTAAACTTCAAAGAAATGGTGGGTCGAGTTCACCTTGCAGAAGAACGAGCACAGGTGCTGCTTCGTCGCCGGGAAGATGAAGGAGACCCACATGGGTGTCCCTCTATGACAGTGGGTGATTTGACGAAAGCCATTAAAGCTGCCCATGTGCGAGTACGAGGGGCGATGTGAATTTGTTCCTAAGCAACCTAATATCCGCGCCAAAACATCTATAGAATTCCACTTCTTTCGAGATATTGTCAAAAGTAGTGCTTGGCGGTCGAGCGGCATTCAAGCGGCCATCTGGTCGTTCGGGTGCTTCACCTCGATTCCGTCTTTGAATTGCATACCTTCCACCACCTTGCCAAGCTTTCTAAATCCTCTCAGGCGCCGCCAGCACCTTTCGGCGCACAGTCCGAGCTTGTGCACATCATGCGCCGGCGGCTCAGGCGCCCTCTGGAACGCTTCGTGCGGCGCCGGATCGTCGCGAACGTCGACTCGATCGGGCTGGCGGCGCGGATTCCTCCGGCAGCTTCTCGGCAGCCTTCGGATACCGATCGCCATAGGCATCGACAAACGCCTTGAACGAGGCCTCGGCACTGTCCCGCATTTAGCCATCCAGATCTGCTGCGGCGGAATCAGCACCGAGCGGAACGCGGCCGGCGGATCGCGGAAATTGTCGTGCGCTTCAAGCGAAACAGGGCTGTTCTTGCTCATGAGCGGCATGCCTCTCTGGTTTGACAGGCAGATTTTGTGAATCTACCGTCAGACCAGTTGCGCCGCTTTTTTTCAACCCACGCCAAGCACTACTTTTGGCAATATTTCAAGTAAATGTTGTGGAAGCTCAAATTCGCAGGTTATACGAAGCAATCTCGTTCGCCATCGATCGCAGTCAATAGTTTGAATTTGGGGTAGGTTTGTCCATGTTTCATTTCGCAAAACATGAATGACGCAAAATCGTTGCCGCGCAAGCTTTGATCGCCTTGCTCAAGTTGCGCTCACCTGATCCCATGCTGCAGAAATCGGGAAGGTCGAACTTTCCCTCAGCCGCCCTTATGAGCATCCTTGAATCTTCCCTGCACAGTTCGATCAATGACGATAGCGCAAAATAAAATAGCGATTCCAGCAAGCACTCCCTGCCCTTTCGCGGCATACTGCAATGCTACCAGCACATCGTAGCCCAATCCCTTCGCATCGATCAAAGCGGCAATCACAACCAGCGATAGGCACATCATGATAGTCTGATTCACTCCAGTCATGATGCTGGGCATTGCAAGCGGTATCTGAATTCCGCGCAAAATTTGCATGTTGGTGGCGCCAAACGCGCGCGCCGCTTCAACAACATCTGACGGCACTTCCTTTAGACCAAGCGCGGTTAGCCGGATGACCGGCGGCAGTCCGAAGATCATCGATGCGAGAATGCCTGGCGGCTTGCCGGTTCCAAAGAACGCGATAATCGGGATCAGGTAGACAAATGAGGGCATCGTCTGCATCAAATCCAGCATCGGGCGAGCCATAGCAAAGGCGCGATTGCTGCGAGCGAACCAAACCCCCAGCGGAATTCCTATTGCAACACACAGCAATGAAGCGGTGCCGAGAAGCGCAACTGTTGCCATCGCCTTTTGCCAAAATCCGAGCAAAGCAATGTATGCCAAAGCGGCTATAGTGAAAATCGCTACCCGCGGCCCTGCACTTCGATAGGCAAAGACGGCGATCACAGCCATCACGACCGGCCACGGCGTATCAACCAGAAGCGTCTCGATTCCCTCCAGCATTATGCGAATGCTGCGAGCAATGCCGAGAAAAATAAATGCGAAATTCTGTGAAGCCAAATCAAACCAGTGGTCAATCCACAAAGAAACTCCCTGATAGAACGTTTTGTCTATCGGAAATTCGGCAATGAAATCGGGCGGGTCGCCATGAGTGAATCGGACCAGGGTCACGGCGTAGACGAAAGCCACGATGACAAGCCCAAGCGCACCGCTTGCCCAATTGAAGCCGGACCGAATGGTTCGATTCGTCCTCCACCTCGTGTACTGTCGCTCGTAAGCGATATTGCCAGCCAATCCCTCGAATGCCTTAGTCAAGATCAGAATCGCGATTCCTATCAGCAAAAGGCGATTGCCGCTTGCCTTGATCAACTCTCCTTCTGTGATGGCCTTGTCGCGCGCTTTAAGCAGGCTCTCCGCACGTTTTAAGAATGAAGCTGTGCCCTCTTCGTCGCCTTTCTCTTTGGCCGAATCAGCCCGTTCAATCATTCGCTCGTAGTTCACAGTCAAGCGTTCCGCGCGATCGAATTTTTCAGAACCTAGATCGCCCCACAGTCCTTGGCCAATCATTACGATTGCAATCAACTCCAAGACTGCGAAAATCCAAAACAAGCCCCACAGTCCGCGTGTCGTCGCCCACATTGGCCCAAACACCGATGCGCCCAGATTGAAAGTCCAGCAATAGCCGTTGCGCGATTGCTGGATGGACTTGAATTGCTTGACATAATGTTCGCCGTTGACACCTGCGAACGCGCGTACCGATTCAGCGATGTCCAAGTCCGGGAATCGGTCGCCGTCATTGATGGCAGTTTCATTTTGCATCTACCGGTCCTCTTGACGCTGAAATCTGCCTTGCACAATGCGGTCCAGCATCATGGCGCAGAAAAGGATCGCGAGTCCGGAAAGAATTCCTTGTCCCTTAGCAACATATTGCAACGCAAGAAGCACTTCTTGTCCCAAGCCTTTAGCACCGATCAGAGAGGCGATAACAACCATCGACAAGCTCATCAGTATTGTCTGGTTTACGCCTGTCATGATCGAAGGGCGCGCGAGCGGGAGTTCCACGCCAAACAAGATCTGCCTCGGAGTTGCTCCAAATGCCACTGCCGCCTCCTTTACAATTGGAGAAACCTGCCGCATTCCTAATGCAGTCAATCGCACCACCGGCGGCATCGCAAAGATTGCTGTTGCGATCACTCCAGGCACCCGGCCTGTGCCAAAAAATGCGATAATCGGGATCAGGTAGACAAATGGCGGAATCGTTTGCATCAAATCGAGAATCGGTCTCCCCGCTGCGTATGCCCGCTCGCTACGCGCGAACCAAATGCCTAGCGGCACACCGACTACGACGCAAAACACCGCCGCTGTGCCGACCATGACGATGCTGACCATGCTCGCTTCCCACAAGCCTAGCACTCCGATGTAGGCGAGAGCGGCAGCGGTAAAGATGGCTACGCGAATGCTGGCAACTCGCCAGGCCACCAGAACCAGCAGTACGGCGACAACTGGCCATGGCGAATCCACTAGGGCAAGCTCGACGGCATCAAGCAGCGATTGCACAATCAGGATAATTCCATCAAAGAATCCCTGGCCGGCATCTGCTGTGCGGTCAAACCACGCATCCAGCCAATTCGAGCTAACCGTGAACAAATTCCTATCAGCCGGAAAATCCGTTGTCCACGCCGCTGGCGACGAAACCGTGAACCGGTAAAGTGTCAACGGATAGAACAAGATCGTCAGCAATGCGGCATATCCGGCTCTAACTACGCTCAATCCGCTTGAAACGCTTCGATCCAGTCGCCAAGCGGAATATTGCAACTCATACAGTCGATTCGCATAGCGACCAAGCAAAAAACGCAGCAGCAAAAGCATTCCTAACCCAAAAGCCAGATGAATCCACCACAAATCGCTGGCGGCTTGCGCTTCCATGACTGCGGACTGTGCGGCTTTTTCCAGATTATCGGCGATCTCCAATGCCGATTGTTCTACCGCTTCGCCGGAAAGCGCTTCTTGGCGCAATTCATCGGCGCGCTGTTGATACTGGTCGGCCTCTGCCATCTTTGACGCACCGAGATCGCCCCAGATTCCTTTGCCCACTTGAACCAATGCAATCAATTCGCCAAGCGCGAAGATCCAAAACATGGACCAAAGCCCGCGTGCACCGCACCAAATTGGCCCGATAAGCGCGGCCGCCATGTTCCAAGGCGCGACCGAACGCTCCGACGACTGGATGTCCGCAAAGCGGCTCGCGTAATAGTTTCCGCTAGCACCAGCGAATTCCCGAATAGAATCGGAAATATCGACTTCAGGCAAATTGTCAATCGGACCGATCACTATTTGCCTCCCTTGATCCCTTGCAATAGCCTGTCTTTGGAAACCACCCCGACTGCGGTATCATTTGCATCGACCGTGACGATCGGTTGAGCGGTGGTCACAGCGACATCGACCAAGTGATCGAGATCGACATCCTGAGAAACGCGTGGCGACAGATTCAAATCCTCGCCACTTGCCGGTACATAATCGGCTATCGGTACCTGTATAGTGTGCGCGAAAATCAGTTTCAGCTTAGAAATGTTCTGCACGAAATCGCGCACATAGTCATCGGCAGGATTGGTGACAATCTCTTCCGGTGTGCCAATTTGCACGATGCGACCATCTTTCATGATTGCGATCCTCGTTCCTAGTCGAATCGCCTCGTCAAGGTCGTGCGTAATAAACAAGGTCGTCTTGTGCAGCTGCTCCGAAAGTGCCATGAACTGATCTTGCAGCTGACGACGAATCAGAGGGTCCAAGGCGCTGAATGGCTCATCCATCAGCAGCACGTCGGGATCGCTAGCAAGCGCGCGCGCCAAGCCGACCCGTTGTTGCATACCTCCGGACAGTTCTCTGGGGAACCGATCTTCAAACCCTTCAAGGCCGACTAGCGACAAGGCATGCTGCGAAACGTTCCAGCGTCTTGCCTTTGACTCTCCGCGTATTTCGAGCGGATAGGCCACATTGTCACGCACGGAGCGGTGCGGCAACAGCGCCATATGCTGGAACACCATGCCGATACGCTTCGCCCGGACTTCGCGCAATGCGGAGGCGGACAAGGACATCACATCCTGCCCCAACAGCCTTATCTCTCCTGAGGTCGGCTCGATCAAGCGGTTGACGTGCCGGACAAGTGTCGATTTGCCGCTACCCGACAAACCCATAATGCAGAAGATCTCCCCGCGACGCACATTGAAACTGACATCGGCAATCCCTACTACAGCTCCGTATCGCTCAAGCACCTCGGTCTTTCCGATCCCTTCGGACTTGATCGCCGCCATGGCCGCGTCCGAACTCGACCCGAATATCTTCCACGCGTTTTTCAGTTCGATTACGATATCGTCTTTCATATTTCGGTCTTTCTTTTGCTCGTGTCGACTTATGGCCTCAATGCGATCTGATCCCGATTGCGGATATGCGCCTCAATTGTCCGATTAAATTCTTGCCTATTCAATATCTAAGTATTGCGACTGTATCGGAGTTCCGCAAAAAAAGGCGCAAACCTGATACCAAGCTTGCGCCTTTTGCGATTAGCCGTCAAAATCTCCAGCTAGATGATCAAATAGCTGATTAGCATTACCTCAGCCATTCATCCACTCGATCAACATTGGCATTCACCCAGTCTCTAGCCAGATCTTCATGAGACTTCTTGTTCACGGTAACTTCGTAGGCCCATCCACTGACATCATCGGTGTTGAAGGCTACCTTGCTCAGCACTGAGGCGGCTTCAGGTTGCGAAGTCTCAAGAGATTTGGCGTAATGGATGTGCAACAGCGTGTCCTTCCAAGCAACTCCAGCCATTGACTTTTCAAGCCAGTCCGGATCGTCGGTCGGCTGAAGCGTGTGCCATTTTTCCGGATCGTGCGGCGGCTCCTTCAGAGGGACCAGATCGTACAGTGCAAACATGTGATGCGGCGTATAGCAGAAGAACACAAAATTCTTGTTCTGGGTTACTGCGGCATCCAAATTAGTTATCGCTAAGGTTTCATCCATTTCCTGCAGTTCCAGAATCTGATCATAGCCATAGCTCTTGGCGCGGATCTTCTCGACATTTGTCGATGCCCATCCGGTTGCGCCAATCCAGATTTCGCCCTTGCCATCTCCGTTGGAGTCAAATTCTTTGGCGATTGCAGGGTTGGTTAGATCAGTGATTGAACTGATGCCGAGCGTGTCGGCGGTGTGCTTGGTGACGCACATGCCTTGAAACGAAATCACGCTATTCGGATTCTTTATCACAGTGCCTTTCTGCTCAACATAGGTTTGATACAAGTTCTGCTGGTTCGGGAGCCAAACTTCCGGATGAACATGCATGCTGCCTTTGTCCATTGCTTCGAAGACAATCGGGTTAGTGCCGTTTTCGAGTTCGACTTCTAGTCCTAGATTGTCCTCAAGAATCGTCTTGAGAACATGCGCGGTGGCTTGAACCGTTGTCCAATTCGGCACGCCGATTACCACGTCCGCCGATTGCGCAACAGTTGCGAGAAATATCGCCGGCGCAACCGTGCAAGCCATCATAATTTGCTTAAACTTTCTGTGGAAATGAGTCATTATAGGTACCTCCTTTAAAAACAATGATCAATACTTCTTGAACAACTCGAACTTCAATCCAACGAATCAACGATCAAAACAACTTAAGCCTGCAAATGGCGCATCGATCAAGAGTGAGTCGCAAAACCGATGACCAACCAACTTCTGCGTCAAATGATGCAGCCATGAATCGGACCGGCACTAGCTCAAACGCTCTCTTCTAAGTGCTTGGGTTAAACAATGAATGCCGCCACCGCCGTAGATGAACATCGATAAATCCAATATGGACACCTTGAAGCCTTCTGCTCTGAGTTTCACCACAGTATTTGGCGCTCCTTGCATCGCAATCAGATTGTTGTTGCCCAGAGCAATCAGATTGACGCCCAGATTTTTTGCCTCAGCGAATTCGACATCAATGATCTTGAATCCTCGCCGCAAAATCCAATCGACGAGCCAGGATTCCATGGCATCTGTGCAAGCAAGTAGCATTTTGTCGGCTATCGGCACGATCAAACCGTCCATGTGGACGAACTCTCTAGAAATCGGTGCTGTTATTGCTTCCCAGCCTTCTTGGCGAACAAAATCTGCAACCTGCTCCGCGCCTTCTTTCTCTGATCGTTCCCTGCAATATCCGATCAGAACCAGTCCAGGTTCCAATATGACAAAATCGCCGCCTTCGAAGTGACCGGCAGTAGCGTATCTCCAGATCGGAATATTGTTGTCTTGGTAGAACTTGACCGCAGTAACATAATCAGCACGCCGACACTTGATCTGCATGTGGCAGATGAGCGCACCCCAAGGCGTCATCGCCGAACTGTCCCGGGCAAAGAAATTCCGATGCAGCACTTCATCTGCATCCAAATAATGACACTTGACTGAATGGGACTCGAAAGCCTGCACCATTGAGGCATGCTGGCTCAGCGCAAGATCCTTGTCGAACTTGACCCCGGTTCTATGGGCATTGTCCAGAGTCCGCCGGATGAGCGGACCGGCATCGGTCCATCGATAGTAGGTCGGCTTTCCGAGCAACACATCGTTCAGCGTCGCATGATCGTTATCGATGCCCCAATAGTCGTGGGCATATCGAGTGCAGATCGAAGCAATCTTTGCTTTTTGCAACATTTTCCAATTCCGAAGTAGATTTCCGTCCTTAGATTTTACTCGTCATTGATTCAAAGTCCGAGTTCATTTAGGCAGTCTGACCCAACATTCAACGGCTTATCGATACAATCTTTAAAAATGACCTAAAGAACTAAAATCGTAAGATATTGATAATGAAAGAAATAATGTTGTTCTTTGCGTGTCGGCGTGACTGCCGAAGGCTGGCTTGCCCACTATAAAACCTAATATAAAATGTTTGAATTAGGATTCAAATGTTTGATTAAATGATTATTAATATTACAAATCAACTTCACTGAAATCAAACTTTTAAATCGTTTATCAAAAAATGCTATTGTATTTTGCATGAAGATTGCCTTCAAGCATCAAATAAATTTGATACGAAAAATCATAGCAACATGTTCAAAATTGCATGTTACACCAAAGATTCAATCTTTTCAAGGGGATATACTGGTTCAATGCATATAAGCCCTCTAGCCCCGCGGCGCGGGGCTAGAGGGCTTTGCAGAAACTAAAATTCTCCGGGATGGCCTTCAGGTCCGCGCAAGCATCTGTTCCAATCGGGCCATGTCGCCATCCTTGTCTAGCACGTCGAACCCCGGCCGCTTGGCCTGGCGGAACAGCTGGCGGATCTCGGACTGCCGCCGCTTCAGCTCGGCCTGCCGCGCCGGCTCTTCGCTGCATGGCTTGCCTTGCGCCGCCATCGCGTAGACGATGCGCGCGAGCTGGCGTGCGCCGGCCTCGGCCGCTCGCGGCGGGTCGGCTATCGCGCAGCTTGGCCAGCCGGGCGCCGTCGCGCTCGCCCGCACAGATGGCCCGGATGATCCGCAGGTCGGTCTTGCCGCCGATGTCGCTGAGCACCGAATCGAGCTCCGGGTTCATCTGCGCCAGCGCCTTTTGCATGCGCCGCGCGCAGCGCGCCAGCATCCTCGCGCGGACGATGCGAGCGCTTCAAAAGCCCGAGGCCCGCCGGCTGCTGCAGCCACTGGCAGTCCGGCACGTCCGGCTTGCGCCGGTTCGGCCGCGCCAGCCCGGCCTCGAAGCCGCGCCGCTCCAAAACCTCGCAGGGCGCGATCCGGCAGACTCCGGTCGACTCCGGCGCGACCTGGCGGATCGAATGCGCTTCCAGCCAGTCGGCCAGCCGCTGCAACTCGCCCGTCGTCGCGCCGAACGACTCCGCCGGCTGCCGCCTTGCCGGCCGGCCGGCAAGGCGGCATGGCGGATGTCCTTGGCGATACCGATGCCGGCGCTGTCCGGATAGATCGCCGCAACCCTGGCTTTGCTTGCTCCGCCCGTGCTGCAATCTTCTCGTCGGTCGCTCAGCAGATGCGATGCGCCGAACGCTCGCATCCATGCCTGTACCAGTCTTTGCAGCGGGGTCGCCAGGCGCCGCCAATGACGGGACGGCGCGCGCAGCGGACCAGCAGGTTCGTATTCGGGATCAAGGTCTCCGGAGCGCATGTCGGCCTCTTGTTCGGCGCATCCATTCCAAGGCATGCGCGCCCCCGTTTCTAAAGCCGGTGGCGGCCCCGCGCCGCGGGGCTAGATGGCTCATATGCATTGAACCAGTACATACAATGTATTGAACCCGTACAATTCGATATAATTCCCCAAAAAATCTGTATCATTGCATTGATTTTAATCAACTGTTTCGGAGAATCTGTCATGAAAATCATGCGAAATAGCTCCCCCCCCCCCCTCTCTCCACCAGCTTAAACGCCTGACAGCGCTCGCCGCCGCGCTGATGGCGGCTCTGACGGCAGTGCCGGCAATGGCGCAGCCCGTGGCCTATGTCACGGACAACACGGCCCGACAAGTCCGGGGCCTGAAGGCCGACTTGCTCCCCGCCCAAGCTGTGGACAAGCTGACTACAGGCTTGGACCTTGAGGCCTTCAACTGGACCGCGACCGTCGGCGTGGGCGTCGATGCCCGCTGCGCCTATGACAAGGGCAGTCACCGCCGCACCTTCAACTGGGCAACCAATCAATGGGAAGGCGAGGACACGATAGTCGGCTACCACATCGCGGATGACAAATATACCAAGGGGGATCAGATCGCCCGCGCCTGCACCTTTTATGAAGGGGGCAAATTGAAGCCGGTCAGTGGCGGCTGGTTCACCGTGCGGCTCTGGGGCAAGGTGTGCTATCCCAACTCCAGCAGTTGCGAGTCGCTGAAAGGCGGCCTCTCGGATGCCTGGCTCATGGATGCCAACGTGAACGGCTATCACGCCACTTTCAAGCCCGGCCCGAACTGCGGTCCGGCCGCATGGCCCACGACGGAGCTGAAAGCGATGTTTCCAGATAAGGGCTATGCCGAATGGTGCGACTTCACGGTCAATAATTCCCCGAATTAGTCGGGGAGCAGAGTGTTCGGACTCGGGGCGGCGCTCGCCGAAGCGGGCGGCCGCCGGCGGCGAAACGAGACCGAGCGCCTGTTTCGGAGACGCAAGGGCCTTCTTCGGCGGATCTTCTCGCGCTTCAGCAAGCTTAACAGCATGGGTCTCGGACCGCTCGTCTTCGCGCTCATCGTCGATGCGCCGCGTCGTGCCGGCATGCCCGGAATCGCTCATCAGGCATTTCCATTTTTCTCTATGCACCTGCACAAATTGCGCTCTAGGCAATATCTTTCAATATTCGAGCTTATGCCAACGCAATCATCTCCTGAATGCACAAATCTCTGGATGTGATGGTTTAGGGATAATTCCCGAAATTTTAAACGCAGCGTGAGCTCGCATCACATCTGTTTCTCGGTCGTGAGTTTGCTGAAGAAACGAAAGCATATTGCCCGAATCCGGAATTGGACAGCAACAACTCGAAAAACGACATGGCAGACGGCACAGAACGGCTCCCCACGGCAAAAACAGGCGGCCAAACGAATCGGCCCGCCGCTGATGCCTCGGCGGGCGTTTTCATGCGCGCCAGCGTCCGCTCGGACGCTTTCAAGGCGGGCGGCATCCTTCCGGGACTCGGAAGAAGCGCTGCAAGCAGAGGAACAGCCGGCATCGATTGAACTGCAAGGTCCATGTTCGCGCATGGCGCACCGCCCGCCTGACCAGCGGCTGCATGCGGCCGATGCCGAATCGCAAGCGCGCGCGTTCCCATTGCGGCGGGAGTGTCGATAATCTGCCCTTGGTGCCAGCGGCGCTGAAGACTTAAAGGGCTCGTTGCTCAAATTCATGGAATAGCCTAAAGCTTGTCAATGAGACCGTTAAACAACATCAAGCCAATGTGCGGCACCAAACAAAACAATGGAATAAAATGGATACTGCGCACAAAATGAAGAATCAATCTAATAGCTGTATCGAATGCAAACTAAACGGCTACCACGCACTCAGCTATTAAAAGGTTTGATTGCGCTAGCGTCAATTAATTTGCCGCGGTTTCAATGAACGAGGTCAATCAAAAAAGCTTCAAGGTTTCTGTCGTTTTGGAGGGGCGGCAAAGGACGGTCGGAAAATGGAGCGCGATGCAATGGGATATGTTACAAGTTCTTTCCGACTCAAACGGACCGGACGAAATTGAAGGTCCGATCAAGTTACACGAGTCGAGCACTATGGCGCAATACATGTGGAAAGGGCTAAAAATAAATCTATACGCCGATTCTTCCGAAGGCTATTGGTATAATCTCCTATCCGAAATTCCGTATGCCTTTGTGCTTTGCGAGCATGACACCGAAGATGACCAGGGAATTCCTCACCCTATTCTCGTTACTGTCAATCAGGACGAGGCCAACGGCCATCTCGAGGCTGATAATCTGGTTGTTTCTGGTCCGCTGCCAACCGACATCCGAGACTCTGTGGAGCATTTCGTGATCGAAAACTATGTTCCAGAGCAAAGAAAAAAACGCAAACGACGCGACTGGTTCAAAGAATCTATCGAAATAGGCAGGAAAGGAAACTAAAGTTCTGCATCACCACACATTTTTATCATGACGACCGATACATTCATTCACCGCTGGTCACAGAATAAAAACAAGAATGAACTGGATGATAGGGATACTGACCACCCGGCTCAAAAAAGCGAGCAGACCGACTCACAAGCCAGAGATGGCGCACAAGCTATAAGTATCAATGAGAAGTCGGACGAAGCGAAGGAAAAAGTTCAAATCCCGCCCTTAGAGTTATTGAACGACGATAGCGACTATTCAGCGTTTTTTTCGTCCGAAGTCGACGAAGGATTGCGCAAATTAGCGCTTCGCAAGCTTTTCAAAGCACCTTTTTATAACTTGCGCGACGGCTTGAACGATTATGATGAAGATTTCACAACGTTTAAAGGCTTAGGCGATATCATCACGTCAGATATGAAATTCCAAGCTGAACGCAAGGAGGCAAAAGCTCGCGAAGCAGAGCCTAGTCAGATTGCTGACGGACCGCCGCCCCCCGAAGAGCAGAACGAAGATCGGCAAATAGAAGATTTGGCGCATGAAAAAACGGACGATGCCGGTGATGTACCACAAGCAGTTCAGCATTCAAACGATGATCATGCCGATGAGTCCAATCCTCAAGACAAACCGCAAAAGCCGGCTTAGGTAAATCGGCGAAAAGTGAAAAATCTTATCAGCTTCGTTTCCTTTACACTGTAACAATGCCCGAAACCAAGGAACTTCAACTACGCCAAACTTCTCAAAATGGAAAGGCTCGCGCTTCGAGCATGCGCCATCTTCCAAAAGATAGATCGGCGCATATACTACTTTCATACCATTCGAGCGGCCGATTGCTTATCGTGGGTCCCTACCCGAAGATCGCCGCCGCCGCCAGCCAGTTCGAATCAAATTCTGAGATTCAATGCGTCTTGCTCGCCACCGAATTTAACACTGAACACAAAAAGTCGAATGGCGATTCAAGAGCCGAGATATATCTCGCTGATAGCGTATCGATTTCCGGGCACTTGGGAAACTTCATCATCGAAGTAACCAGAAATAACCACACAACGAATTTTGCCGACACGCTCAGCTTCGAGCCAAAGACGTTCGACCTGGTTCAGGACATTTGCAGCAGTCCGATTATCGAAAGCGAGATTCCGCCTCCCGGGTATTATGCGACGGAAGGCGAGGAGCAAAAGATTGCTTCGAGCGTGGAAGAAATCTCCAATCTGATCGGCAAATTCGAAAAACCCAAGTTCTTCAACTACAACCCTGACATTTGCGCCCATGGCCGAAGCGGACTGATCGGATGCTCACGGTGTCTCGACTCTTGCCCAACTGATGCGATTGCTTCTGTAGGCGACACGATCGAGGTTGACCCGTACCTTTGTCAAGGTGTGGGAGCGTGCGCCACCGTATGTCCCACAGGCGCCATCACCTATGCTCATCCAGCTGTCGAGATATTGATCGAGTCAATTCGAAAGATGCTCAATACATATCGAGATGCCGAAGGTCAAAGTCCATCGCTTCTATTCTACGACTGCGAAACCGGTCGAGAGGTGGTGCAATCATGCGCCTCTTCGCTGCCGCAAAACGTCATCCCGATCGAAATCGAAGAAATCGGTGCCGTTGGTCTGGACCTGTGGCTTGCATGCATCGCGTATGGATCAAGCTCAATAAGCTTGCTTTGCACACCCTCGATTCCAAAGACCGTTGTAGTCGATATTGAAACGCAAATCAGCTTTTGCGACGCACTAGTGCAAGGCGCGGGCCACCCGCCCGGCAGAGTGCAGATCATCAAGACTGACAGCAAGGCAAAATTAATTTCACTGCTGAAAGTTGAACGCGAGCAAATGCCAATTGAACCAGCTAACTTCGTTTTGTTCGGTGAGAAGCGCGCCGATATCCGAAGATCGCTCGACCATCTTTTCGCACTTGCCTCGCCACGCAAAAAGATCGCAACATTGCCTGAAGGCGCTCCTTTTGGGGAAATCGAAGTAGACACCAAAACGTGTACATTGTGCCTGGCGTGCGTATCGGTTTGCCCTGCTTCGGCACTCGAGGCAGATGGCGAAATGCCGAAACTGAGCTTCATCGAATGGAACTGCGTTCAGTGCGGATTGTGCGAAACCGCCTGTCCGGAATCGGCGATATCGCTCAAGCCCCGCTATGTCTACAACTTGGAGCGCTTGCGCTCAAGAATACTGAACGAAGATGTTCCGATGCGCTGCATTGGTTGCGGCAAGCCGTTCGCCACCCGGTCCATGCTTTTCAACATCCAATCGAAGTTGAAAGATCATTGGATGTTTCAAGATCCTGACGCGGTCAAGCGTCTGGAGATGTGCGAGGATTGCCGAGTGAAAGACATGTTCCTTAAAGAGAGTAGTCAACTCTGATCAAATTTTGCGCTTTGTGTTGTTTTCGACACTCGCTCCCCTATTTGCAAAACGCTTGAAATATCCGATAAAGAGCACTTGCACCTCGTGGCAGATTCAATGGGGGATGGGTGAAACCGTGTGCGTTCCTCGTGCAAACTTGTGCATTTATGGGCTTACGGGCTTCACCTTAAAATTGCCAGAAATATGTCAACGAGTTTTTCTTTACGTGAACGAAGAAAATTGCGGAAGAAAAATGCAAGGCGACCGGCTGTAAGTGAACAAGCCCGCCTTCGATGGCCAAGCTGACACGCAAAGAACAAAATCATGACCCCTTCTATCAATGCTTTACGATTGTAGTTCATTATGAGCTCTCTAGCCCCTCCGCGGCGGGGGTTGCCAGCCTCGTAGCAACATCGATTTTCTGTATGCAATAATATCAATCACTTGTGAATTTAGATTCTACAAAGATTTGTTCAAAAATATGAACTGCAAGACAGTTTTTTATTGGGAAACGGCTACATAATATCTTTCTGAAAAACAATGGGCAGGGACCGGCAGTAAAATCACAAACCGATTGAGGTGTTGTTTCTATGCAGAATAAATAACGTGCCGCGGCCGTGTTGTGGGCTTTTTAGAAACAAAAATCATAAAATGATGTTTAGGAATCAAAAAAATAATTACTAATCTGCGCCGATTTTCAAATAAGCTAGAATCAAAAACGGTGGTTAATTAGGTTTTGTCGGGTATTTTGGAGAACAATTATGCGTAAAGGAATTCGTCCCTGAGTAAATGAAGCAAGGGAGTTTTTAGAGATTGCAAAAGATTTCAAAGATTCCAAAGAAATCATTCGTGAGGCTCTTAGTAATTCATGGGACGCAAATGCTTCGAAAGTTGAAATCAAGTTTAGTCTTCAACGCTTAAACGGTACAAAATCCAAGAAAATCATGGTCGAGATTGATGATGACGGTGAAGGTATGAGTACTTCGCCGCGTCAGAACGTAGGGTCAAGCGAAATTGAGGGCTTCTTTGATCTTGGTGATTCAAGTAAATCACGTGGCTCCGTCGGTTCGAAGGGTCACGGCACGAAAATTTACTATAAAAGCTCGGGAATTAGTGTTGATACCTGGAAAAATAAAAAGCATATTCGTGCTGAGAGCGAGGTGCCCCCGTGGGCAACACTGAAGAAGGGGGTAGTGCCAACTTACAGATACTCTGAAGAAGATGATGAATCTGGTGTTGGCACCCGTATTCGAGTTGATGGGTTTCTCGCCAAACAAAAAGAATTTAAATCTCTTGATTCGCTCATTCAATATATTAAATGGTACACAGTTCTTGGTTCCTTCGGTTCATACTTTGGCGTTTCTCGAAAGATGGATGCGGAAATCCAGCCGGCGGACAGTTTTACCTCGGTTCGTATCCCTTTCGGATTTAAGTTTCCAGAAGAACAAACAAATCTAGAAAATGGTGCTGATGACATTTGCAAAATCTTTGGTCCAGAAACGATAGAGTGCGGAGTAACCGAAGACGGTGATGCAATAACCGTGGAGTTTATTGGCGCACTTCTAGGTGAATCGCTACGAGGAATCGTACCTGACACATATAGCCATATGGGACTTTGGCTGTGCAAGGATTTTATGCGAATTGAGCGGAACAATGATATTCTCGAAAGAGTGCTTGGCGGACAATATTACTACCGGTCAATGTTGCTTTTCGCCAATTGCCAGAATTTTGATCTAACAGCAAATCGAAATGATATTCGAACAGATCAAGAGGAGTATGATGTTGCTGTTGCTAAGATTGAAGAAATTTGTGCTCGAATTTGGAATGATGAATTTGTTGAAAGATATTTAAGAACAAAGAAGCTGGAGGAAGAGCATGAACGAGAACTCAAAAGGAGGGAACAAGAAGCTGAAAGATTGAAACAAAAAGAAAAACAAAGAGATGATCGGATTAATCGCTATAAGGGTCTCCCGAATCTCAACTTTGGAGGTTTGGACAGGGCGCCGATCAAAGAGCCAAACAACGAAGCAGAAACAGCTTTGCTATTGCAGGCGATGATATCTTCGAATCATCCTGGCATAGATTTTTCTTGATTGGCGATTACAACACATCGGCCGGTGTTGATATGGTAATTGAAATCAAAGATACACAGATTCATAGTATCAAATGGGCCGAAATCGTCTTTTCTCTGGACAATTTATTCAAGTGGAGACACCCGCCGGAAGGGTATCGCTTGGTCGTGTGCTATGAACTCGGCGGCATGAAAGAAAGACAGTCATTTGAAAGCGGTTTAGAAGCCAAGCTAATATCGACGGATGTCTCGGGGCGATACGCTTTACTCATTGGTAGCGAGAGCCTTGATGTGTATGTTCTAAGAGAAATATTACAAAACACATAGATTGGAACAAAAAACGTGTGCATTTTGTTCAGAATTGTGGATATTGTCATTTTAGTTTATCAAAACTTTCGCGACGACTAAGCACTTCACTTGCACGACCCAAATACTTTGTTAATTGGGTGCCGTTCTGGAAGAAACGTCCATAATTTCACCTCTAAAACATCTGCGGCATAAAACGTCATTTTTGTTGCGAATCCGTTTTGTCCAACCGTAAAGCTCTCCCTGTTTGGCAAAATTGCCGACTGACGAACTGTTTTCGCTCCGCTATAAAACGCAACGTCATGCAAATTCACGAGAATGCACGGCTATTCCCATGCCATTTTTACGGACTATCCACAATTTCGACATTGAAGCGAAGCTGCCTGTTGCCGAGTCTTATCATTCATCATGAGTAAGAAAACAATCCCTATCGGAATTGCGGACCTTCATTCGATTCGCGCTCTCGATTGCTACTACGTCGACAAAACACCCTACATTGAAAAACTGTTTGATCAAGGCAAGTACTACTTCCTGTCACGCCCGCGCCGCTTTGGCAAGAGCTTGCTGCTTGATACGATGATGCAGCTATTTGAAGGCAACGAAACTCTTTTCCAAGGCCTGCCGATTCATGGACGCTGGGACTGGTCGAAGCCATATCCAGCGGTGCGATTAAGCTTCGGGGGCAATCGGTACAGCGAACCAGGGGTTTTGAAAAAAAATGTCAAATCTCAGCTTGAATGGTACGAATCGAAGCACGGTGTGAATATTGATGCTGCATCTGACCCGACCGAGCCGGACCGGTTCGGAATGTTGCTGCGCCGCATTCATGCAAATACTGGCAGGCCGGTCGTGGTGCTGGTCGATGAGTATGATAAGCCGATTCTTGATGCGATAGACACTCCTGAGCTGGCGAAAGATAATCGGGACTATCTGCAGGGACTTTATGCAGTCATTAAGGATTTTGGTAATGAAATACGTTTTGCATTTCTGACCGGCATTACCATGTTCAGCAAAATGAGTCTGTTTTCGACTTTGAATAATCTCACGGACATTAGCCTGAATCCACGTTACAGCTCGATTTGCGGTTACACTGAGACTGACCTTTATGAAGTGTTCACCCCAGAGATGGGCGGACTACGCATTGATGAGATTCGCAAATGGTATAACGGCTACGGCTGGCGCGGCGAAGAAAAAGTCTACAATCCTTGGGCAATCTTGAATCTGCTCGGCTTGCGAGAATTCAAACCGTATTGGTCGGTCACCGGTATGCCGTCATACCTGTATAAGGTCATGATGGAGCGAAATCTTACACCGCTGGATGCAAATGCCCTTAAAGTTGATGAGAGCTTCATATCGACAATCGATATTGACAACATCGGTGCCCCGGCTTTGCTTTTTCAGTCGGGTTATCTCACCATTACCGGAGAACACCGAGAGGTTTACGAAACCGTTTACGAGTTGGACTACCCCAACTTGGAAGTGCGCGCGAGCTTGAACGGCGGTTATCTCAAGTATTTGTTCGGTCAAGGCGAAACTCTGCCATCCGAGACCAAGTTGTTAGCCGTTAGACTTCAGCAGCAGGATTTTGAGGGGTTTGCAACTGCAGTTCGCGCCTTGTTCAGCGGCATTCCGCACCAGTGGCACAAATCCAACAACAAAATGTCGCGCTATGAGGGCTGGTATTGTTCGGTGCTGTATTCGTGTCTGTGGGACGTGGCTCACACAGCAAATATTTGCGGCGAAGTCTCAAGTAGTGGCGGACGGTCCGATTTGGTTGTGATCATCGGCACTCAGGTATTCGTGTTCGAGTGCAAGATGCTCATGGGTGGTGCTGATGCAGATCAAAAAGCATTCGAGGCCATTGCGCAGATTCGCGATCGTGGCTATGCCGATCAATATCGTGACGGAACCAACGCGATTTTTTTCATCGGGGCGGTGTTTGAAAAAAGAAACCTGGCAACGTTGAAAGTTGAGCGAAGTTAAAAGCGATTTGGCATTCTTTTGTGTGTTTAATTCGCAAGTGAACACATAATTATGTCCAAACTCTAGCTTCATGCTCCGTGCGCAATTTTCACCGCTTCTTGAAGCCTTTGAAACGAATAGGTTTACGCTCGCTCTGCAATATCGCCGACAACCGAAGGTGCTATGCGAGTCAATGAGACGCAGAGTCGAACCGCTCTGTCGGGCGGCATTTCAAAGAACTGGCAAGTACGCCTCAATGCCTATCAGACTTCAGATCCGGCCAGGCAATACAAAAAGTGCAGTTCAAACTGGAAACTGCGCAATCAGACGATCACGCAGCCGCTTAAATGTCGTTGTCTCGCCAAGCACTACTTTTGGCAATATCTCAACGAGGTACCGGAATTGCCCAGAGCAATTAATTCTGGCGAAAATTTGCGCGTAAAAATCTGCAACGCTGATTTTGGGGGCAAACAATAAACAGCAACAGAATTGGAAACTTGTATACTACAGTCTTTCGCAAGCGCACAACCAAAGTGCTTGTCAGTACCGCCTCGCATGTAATTCAGCAATGTCCTCGGCAAGCAAGACGGAATATCTTCCAGATGCATTGAATGCATTACTCTTTTGATTTTTTGCGCAATTCGGAGCAAGCCGCTGAGGCATCCTGTGTCAGCAAATTATCGGTAACGAAACATGGAGTTCGATTATGAGTCAACTTTAAGAAGGTGAGGAAATTATGAGTTTTGAAGTCAAAATTAGAAATTTAACCATAGAAGATCACCCCGATGCGGATGCCTTAGAGATCGCCATCATTGGCGGATACAACTGCATCGTACGGAAAGATCAATATCGGGACGGAGATCTAGCCGCCTACATCCCCGAAGATTCCATAGTACCTGACGACGTGCTAGAGGAATTAGCACTCACCGGCCGACTGGCCGGCTCCAAGAAAAACAGGGTAAAGGCGATTCGGCTCAGAGGAGTGCTGTCGCAAGGACTCCTCTATCCTGTGACCGGTCAAAAGCTAAGCAAAATCCAATGCGAAGTCGGTATGGATGTGAGGGATATTCTTGGCATAGTCAAGTACATTCCTGAAATACCTACGCATATGGAAGGCGAGGTCGAGCATGCGTCGGGCATTACGATCCACTACGATCTGGAGAATCTGCAGAAATATCCCGATTTGATGAAGCAGATGCAGGTGATGGTCACGGAAAAAATCCACGGTACGTGGTGTTGCTTCGGCTGGAATCCTGAGTGGCCTGGAGAATACATCGTGTCTTCCAAAGGGATGTCAGCCAAAGGCATGGTTTTGAAACTGAACGAAGCCAACGCAAACAATCTTTATGTGAAGGCTTTCAATGAAAGGAAGGATGATTTTGATCAGTTGCGTCGCCATTGCATCAGCAATTCTATCGCAAACGCTGGGGATCCATTTTACCTGCTCGGCGAGATTTATGGCAAAGGCGTTCAGGACTTGGCCTACGGCAAACCAAAAGGCACTTTTTCTGTATTCGACGTTTACGTGGGAAAACCTAGAGTCGGCGCCTATCTGCCTTCTTTCGAAGCGGCGGAACTGGTTATAAGCCGATCCAACTTTGACTACGTCCCGATTCTCGCAGATTCGATGACCTACAACGGCACAGATGGAATTCAAGCGATTGCTGCCGGGAATAGCAGCTTGGACGCCAATCAGATGATGGAAGGAGTTGTCGTTCGTGCTCGTGAGCTTGATCATCTGAACGAACATGCGCTGGTCAATCGGTTTGGTAAAGATGTCCCGGATCGACTAGTCTTAAAATACAAGTCGGAAAGATACCTAACTCGACGCGGCGGAACTGAGTACCATTAGAGCGTTCACCGGAATTGACGGGCGCATAATTTGAAGTGCAGTGAAGAAGTTCATTTCGAAGTCGACACACGAAGTTGCACGTGCTGGTTGAAAGTAAGTGCGGTGGGCTATTTAATAACCTCCACGAGGCACGGCTAGCCTGTTTAAAGAATACAACAAGTCGGACTCCGTAGTTTCTGCTCGACTTCAGCCCACACTGACCGCTGATGAGCGAATAAAAAAGCTCGGCGATATCAATGCCGCCAGTGACGCAAGTTTCGCGTTGTCGAGAGTGATGCGCTTGCCCTCTCCTCGGCCCTAGCGAGGCAGGCAAATCGACAACGACGAAAATTGCTCGCAAACAGGAGAAAAGCGTTCCGCAATCTTCTAGAGCAAACTTGGACCAGAAGTTCAAGGTGGAGAGTTCGAACCGGACGGCAAGCCGGTCATTGGAGAGGTAAAAATTAAAATAATGACTGAGTGCAATGTCCTAAACCGCACTATTTTTTACGATGACAATTTGGATGTATTGCGGGGAATTAACTCCGAGTGCATTGATCTGATCTATCTTGATCCACCGTTCAACAAGAACAAGAAATTTACCGCCCCCATTGGCACAAGCGCTGAAGGCGCAGAGTTTTCCGATATCTTCAGTGCGGACGACGTGAAATATGAATGGCTCGTCACACTTGAGCAGGATCAGCCGGAGCTTTACCACTACCTTAATGGAATAAAAGGAATAGGCAAGCCATACAATTTTTGTTATCTCGCATATATGGCCATTCGAATTATCGAGTGCAAGCGAGTGCTAAAACGCTCCGGCAGCATTTATCTGCACTGCGATCCAACTATGAGCCATTATCTCAAAACCGCCTTGGATTGCATATTCGGCGAAGACAATTTCAGAAATGAAATTATCTGGTGTTACAGCCGCCCGTCAGCACCGAGACAACGGCAGCTATCTCGCGTTCACGACACAATCCTATGGTACTCAAATGGTTCGCATTGGACTTTCAATCCAAACCCAATTAGACAACCTTATGCAACCTCTAGTCGTGCAAGAGAAGGATATTCAGCCGCAGCATCTAAAGTTGCTGATGGCGTGGTCGAGTTGGATCGAAGAGGTAAATTCCCTGAAAGCTGGATATATATTCCAGTTCTAAAGGGAAACTCGCGCGAAAGCACCGGTTACCCGACCCAAAAACCTATTGCTTTGCTTGAACGAATAGTTGGCGCGGGAAGCAACCAAAGCGATTTAGTTCTTGACCCGTTTTGCGGCTGTGCAACCACCTGCGTAGCATCTGAGAGATTGAAAAGAAAATGGATTGGAATCGACATATCAGTGAAGGCGTATGAGCTTGTCAATAAAAGATTGGCAAAGGAAGTGGCTGACCCGGGTGACTTGTGGAAATATCAAAACAAGATATACATGAAAACCGATCCACCGAAACGGACGGATTTGGAAAAGAACTATCAAGAAAAAAAATTTGTTTACGTTGTATCTCATCCAGCCTACCCGAACGAGTACAAGGTCGGCATTGCGAAGAACTGGCAAGCGCGCCTCAATGCATATCAAACTTCAGATCCAAACAGGCATCCAAACAGGCAATACAAAGTTGAATTCAAGTTGGAAACTGCGCGATTTAGAGAGACTGAAAAGCATATCCATGACGTGTTTCCGAATAAGCATGAGTGGGTGCAAGGCGACCTCCGGGAAATTATCAAGGAGATAAAGAACCACAGAGCGTAGAGCAACGGAAAGGAGCATGGTCACCGGTCAAACCGATGCCAGAAATTTACATCATTGTGCAAAATTCAATAAATGATTTCCAACTAAATGCTCGAATTTACAATCTCTATGAAGTGAATCCACAGATAGAGAATATCTCGGACGCGTGCCTACTGTTATTTATGAATCACACTGTCATAGCAGTTTTCGCAGAATACAAACAGTACATGCAAATTTAGGGGGGGGGTATCGCAATACGCAAGCTAGTTCTAAAATGTCTTCCGATAATGGTTATTGCTATAAGTGGCTGGTGCCGACTGCAGCAAAAACTGCAACGTAAGGTTGCCTCTGCGTCGAGCCAGTAGCAGTTCACAATTTGCTACAAATATTTGATACCAATCCATTGGTGAATTTTTCGCGGAATGATGCAGAGCAATTTGAGGATAGTGCGTACAATGCGAATCTTCCGAAGTATCTTATCGGTGATAATCATCGCGACAGATGTGACGAATCCGGCCCGTTCGTCATGCTACGTATCAGTTGCTCTCAGCGAGCATATTTTGGGTGAGTTGACGAATGGATGAGTTTGGGAATTTGGAGCAAGTTGCAGAATTTCCAATGCGACCCAGTTCAACAAGCTTGTTGCTGTCTATTATTTCGATCGTGTCATGGATGTGCCAGATCTGAAAACTTCGCTCTTTCTCAGAATGCGAATACCCTTTTACCTCTTTCCAAGCATCACTACTGCGTCCTCTCAACCAGCATGGCATCACCGTAGCTGTAGAACCTAAAGCCCTCTTCCACCGCACGGCGATAGGCACGCATGACGTGCGTCGTGCCGGCAAAAGCGCAAACTAGCATGAGCAGGGTTGATCGAGGCAAATGAAAATTTGTTATCAATCCATCTACGACGCGAAATTGAAATCCTGGCTTGATGAACAGATCGGTCTCACCGCTAAACGGCACCAAAGAACCTCCTAAAGCAGCAGTTTCCAAAGTGCGAACCGATGTCGTCCCGACAGCGACCACTCTGCGCCCTTGCCGCTTCGCTTCATTGATCCGCTCGCATGCAGGCGCACTGATTGTGCATCGCTCAAAATGAATGCGATGATGCTCAACATTGCTATCGCGAATAGGAGAAAAAGTGCCGGCACCCACGTGCAATGTGACATATTCAATCCCAATACCGGCATGTTCTAGATCATCAAGCAGTTGTTCAGAAAAATGCAATCCCGCAGTAGGCGCTGCAACTGATCCGTCGTGTCTAGCGTAGACGTTCTGGTAACGGTCGCTATCGACATCCTCAGCTTGGCGCTCAATATATGGCGGCAAAGGAACCTTGCCATGCTTATCAAGCAGCGATTGCGCGTTGCCGCCTTCTTCTATTTTGAGCAAGAAGAAATTCTGCTCCCGCCCACAAACGGTCAATAGCGCCGATTTGCCGATCGTTATTTTGTCTCTTTCACGAAGCGGTCTTCGCGCTCTAGCCTGCGCAAGCAAATGATCGGAGTCGATAATGCGTTCAACAAGAACTTCGACTCGACCACCTGTGGGTTTGCGACCATTCAGTCTTGCCCGAATGACTTTGCTATCATTGCATACTAGCAGGTCGCCCGGTTTAAGCACTGTAGCGATTGCAGAGAACTTGATCTCTCGACATGCGCTCGTTGACTCCACTACCAATAAGCGGCTGTCTGTTCGCTCGTTCGCCGGATACTGAGCAATCAGCTCATGTGGAAGATGGAAATCATACTGACCGAGATCAAGCACTGAATTGATTAGATGGCGTCGCAACGTCCCTTGGCTACTGCGGACTTTTCGGGTTCATCGCCCATTCGGTCCATGACCCGTCATAAAGTCTCAGCCCGCTTTGGCGAATCTGGTAGATAGCCAGCAGCAAGATCGATGCTGTAACGCCGGACCCGCATGTGGTTACAATCGGGCGGTCATTGGAAGCATTCAATTGATCAAGCATATCAGCAATCTGATATCCTTCTTTGATCATGCCGTTTTCGTCAATCACATCGCCGTAGTACAGATTGCGACTGCCTGGCATGTGTCCGCCGCGCAAGTCTGCTCTTGGTTCGGGATCCGTGCCGTTGAAGCGCCCGGCTGACCGCGCATCAAGTAGACTGAACGCATCGCTCTCGATACCGTCGACCACCTCGCCCCATTCAATAACCGCATCGCCTGGAGCTTGCGCTGTGTATGAACAAGGAACCGTATTGCTGGAACCGGCCTCGGTCGGACCTTCTTCCCTTACCCAAGCTTGCAGGCCGCCATTCAAAACTCTGACATCGGGATGACCAAATGACTTGAACATCCACCAGGCGCGCGCTGAAGCGACGTATTTGGAGCGATCGTAGATTATCAAGCTGCTATTTTTGGAAATGCCCAAATTGCCTACACAGTGCTGGAATCGGGCAACATCTGGATACATGTGCGGGAGTTCATTATTCGGATCGGCAACTTCATCTATATCATAGAACACGGCCCCTCGTATTCGTTTTTTTTCAAATGCATAGCGGCCAATTTTTGACACATTTGGCATATACCACGTTGCGTCCACGAATATGGTCTGATCGTTGCTTTGCAGCGCGATTGCATCACGCGCATTAATTAAGGGTGTCATGATAAGTTATTGACATTCTTAGTTGTAGAATTGCAATTAGCGTTAAGGAGATTGATCAATCTATGCATCGCGTGACTCAGCATATTTTGCGAGTCAAACACCGCAGATCGCATCGAACATAAACCACTTGGGTTTTATGAGCTTACGGCTCCGCGGCGAGATCGCCAACCTTATAGAAACACAATTCAGCACAATTTTGTTGCATGCAAGTTGCATGCAACAAAATCAATGGTTTGCGGTCTGTCCGCTGAAGCATGTGCGTTTTTTCAAAAATCAAAGCGGTAGCAGGCTGCTTAAATCGGGCATCAGGCATATGGGGCCCGACTCGAGTTCTAGCGGGTTAGAATCAGCGCAAGAAATGCGATGCCCGCACCCATTACGCCGATTGTTATCGCGATTTGAGCGACTCCATATCCGACAATCCAGCGCTGATTGTCCTTGTCTCGCTTGGCTATCTCAGCATCTCTTTCGGCCATGTCGGCCCTCAGTCACTCATGCGATGCGGTCAGCCGTTCATGCGATGTGTTCATTGCTACTTTCAGCAGATCGATGCGCTTGTCCAGTTCGTGATATTTTTCTTGCAGCTTCTCATCCATCTTCGGTCATCTTGATATTGCCGATTTTTGGAAACAGCACTTTGAGCACCGGATGATGTCAGCTTCACTCGATGGCCGAGGCATGGCTGATATGTAGCGATCTTCATCTACTGACCGATTCTGCAACAGCGGATATGTTATCCGACCACGGCATGTCTTTTCAAGGCGGTGTACTGGTTCAATACATATGAGACTTTTCAGGCGGCAAGCTTGCTGACGAGATGTTATTTCTACAAAGGCAATTCATAGCAATCGTTGCTCCTCATTTTATTCATGCGGGCACTGCAGTTTCATTGCCAAGCATTTAGACATGAATTCGAATTGCTTGCTACACTAGATCTTGAGCATGCCTTTGAATTGACGCATAAATCTTCGGCAGGCAGCTTGGCTCACTTGCACATTTCTTTCGTTCAAATGCGGCGAGCGGATCTGTTGCAAAAGAATCAGAGTCCAAAACACATCAGGCAATGGGATGAACGCTCGCTTCTATTCTCGGGTACCACGCCGCGAGTGAAACTCCTCTGACCAGCATAAAAACCATGATCGCGCACCACAAGCCATGATTGCCGAAATGGGCATGCGCCATATTGGCGACCGGAACATAGATAGCTACCGACAAAAGCATGCTGTTGCGCATTGCGACCGTTCGCATCGTCCCGATGTAGACTCCGTCGAATAGAAACGGCAGCACACAGAATAGCGGAGCGAAGACCAGCCACGGCAAATACTCGCCTGCCATCTGCCTTACTTCTTCGATGCCGGTTATCAATTCAATGATCAGCGTTCCGCCAAGCCAGTAGGCGGCGCAAAACATCAAAGCGATAACACAATTCCAGCCTAAAGTGGTTCGTACGCTTTTTCGAAGGCTGGAGCGGTTTTTCGCGCCATACGCATTGCCTGACAAGGCTTCAGCGGCATGCGCGAAGCCGTCTAATCCAAAGGCCAGAAAGTGCAGCAAATGCAGCAAAACGGCATTAGCCGCCAAAGCTACATCGCCACTTTTCGCGCTGATCGACATGAACAAAATGAATGCGATTTCGATGCACAGCGTGCGAATCATAATATTGGAATTGACCATCGCCAGCTCAAGCAGTTTTTGCTTGCGAAAAGCTCCAAGACTTCGAATGCCCGCGTTCGGAAACCCGATCAAGCCTCTCACCATCCACAAGCCCACAATGATCGTCACAGCTTCGCTGATCAGCGTCGCCGCCGCCACCCCACTAACACCAAGCCCGAACCCCATCACAAATAAAAAGTCGAGCACAATGTTCAAGCCGTTCAAGATCAGCTGCAGCACAAGTGCATGACGCATCTTTTGCAGACCGAACAGCATGCCCACAATAACAAGATTGGCCAATCCAAACCCAATCCCCCATATGCGAATGCCAAAATAGGCAAGCGCTTGCGACTCCACCTCTTCAGTCGCTTCGAAAAACCAAAATATCACGGCCCCAAGCGGAGACTGGATGGCGATAATGAGCACAGCGACAATGATGACGATTCCGAACCCACGCACAACAATCGCAACGATTTCGTCCTTGTCGCCAGCACCAAAGGCTTGCGCGACGAATCCGGTCGTGCTCATGCGCAGAAAACCAATCAGCCAGTAAATCGTGCTGAATATCAGCGCCCCAAGCGCAACAGCACCGATATAGGCAGGGTTCGGCAGATGTCCGACAACTGCCGTGTCCACAATGCCGGTAAGCGGAATGCTCAAATTGGATAGAATCACCGGCCAGGTCAAATTCAAGACCCGCTTGTGCCAGTCCCTGTTTTCTTTTGTAATCAATACAGCCATCTAAGACGTAGCGTATGTCGCAAAAAATCTCCTTATTGCAAGAACGACGGCTTCAACAACAGACTTGGATCAAGACATGCCTACGGAAGCAAGGTTGCCAACGCGCTCGAGGCGCAGTGATCAGCGAATTTTTGTCTACTACGAATATTCTCATTTTGGAATAAAATAGCACCCTTTGCTGAAGTTGCTTGCCGAGGTGGCGAAATTGGCAGACGCGCCGGATTCAAAATCCGGTGGTGGTAACACCGTGAGAGTTCAAGTCTCTCCCTCGGCACCAGATTTATCCGTTCAAAACCCTCCAATGAAATTTCTGTTCGACATCTTTCCTGTTCTGCTTTTCTTTGCCGCCTACAAGATGTACGACATCTTCGTAGCAACCGCCATTGCGATTGTCGCGTCGGGTGTGCAACTAGCCATTTTCCGGTTCAAGCACCGCAGATTTGAAACCATGCACGTTGTCACGCTGATTGCACTCGTCTTATTCGGCGGGATGACGCTTGTTCTGCGCGACCCGGTGTTCATTAAATGGAAGACGACTATTGTGAACTGGATTTTCGCCGCGATAATTCTTTATTCTCAATTCTTCACCAAGCGGACAGTTGTCGAAGCACTGCTTGGGTCGAAAATGCACCTGCCACCGCCGGCATGGCGCTCGCTCAACCTGAACTGGGGTTTATTTTTCGTCTTTGTCGGCGCTTTGAATATCTACGTCGCTTTCTACTATGGGCTGGACCTCGATGAAGCGCGCAGAGAAGAGATTTGGGTAAACTTCAAAGTTTTTGGCGTTATTGGCTTGACGATCGTCTTTCTTTTTATTCAGATGTTTCGCATTGCACGCTACCTGAAACCGCAAAGCACGGAAGATCCTTAACGCGAAATACTGCGACTCAACTTGCACATGTCAGGATCATTCCGACTCCAGACATGCTGCTATGTGCTGACGATCAATGAACGGCTTGAGCTCGTGCGATTTTGGTGTCGCTTAGCTCTTCAGGAAGGCCAAAACGCACACTTTCGGATTTGCCGTCCATTGTTGCTATTTCAAGCGGGCTAATTTCGCGCAGTCGATCGATCACATCCAGAACTAGTTCGTCCGGCGTGGACGCGCCAGCAGTAATGCCAAGCGAATCAACACCTTGAAGCCACTGCGGATCTACTAAAGAAGGATCGTCAACTAGGTAGCTGACCGCACCTGCAATTCTAGCCACTTCACAAAGTCGGTTAGAATTTGAGCTGTTCTTTGCACCAACCACGATAATCACATCGACTTCTTGCGCCAGCCGGCGCACCGCAACTTGACGATTCTGCGTTGCGTAGCAAATATCTTTCGTGTCGGGTCCAACAATATTCGGGAAGCGTTTTTTCAAGGCATCGATAATCTCGCGGGTATCATCTACCGACAGCGTAGTCTGAGTGATAAACGCGACTCGATTCGGGTTGCTCACCTCTAAAGCCAGAACATCCTTTACATCCTCTACCAGATGGACAATGCCGTCGATCTGTCCGAGCGTCCCCTCGACTTCGGGATGCTTTTCATGACCAATGAGCACGAGTTCGTAGCCCTGAGACGCATAGCGCTGACCTTCCTTGTGCACCTTGGTTACCAAGGGGCAAGTTGCATCCAGGGCCTGCAATCCGCGCAATTCCGAATTCGAGACGACCTTGCGTGATACGCCATGAGCACTAAACACTGTCACCGCGCCAGTAGGAATCTCATCGACTTCCTTGACGAACTTCACGCCCTTAGCTTTCAATGTTTCTACCACTCTGCGGTTATGTACGATTTCGTGCCGCACATACACTGGCGGTCCATATTTTTCTAAAGCGGCCTCGACAATGTCGACCGCACGCACGACCCCGGCACAAAAACCGCGGGGCTGAGCTAAAAGGAGTTTCATGATGTATCCAACTGTTTAAGGGTCAATATATAGTGACATCATTATACCGATGAATGACCCTCAACCCAAAATCTGCGGTTAGAAATTTTCGGAGTCGGATTTTTCGCCGAAACTCATTGCCTAGGAACTTCGGCACTCGCTGCAACGATGCAGGTCTAAAGCTTCGAGCCAATTGCTCCAATTATGGCTTATCATTTCGCGACTTCCCCTGCAGATGAAGTGCAAGTTGTTGCCGCAAAGCGTTAAATTTGATTGTGATCAGACTTGCAAAGCATTCCCCAGCTGTTCAAATTTCTCGCTAGCGCACCCTGTTCCAATCAAAATACGGACCGGGGTCCGTCTTACGACCCGGGGCAATTTCAAAATGCCCGAAAATATTACTGCGACTGATTTTTGGATATTCCGAAGACAACAAATCAATTAATTGATTAAGCGTTTCATACTGAGCATTCTCAAACCGATCGTTGTCGCAGCCTTCAAGCTCTATGCCAATAGAAAAGTCGTTCACGTTCGACCGGCCATGGCACCAGGACTGCCCCGCATGCCACGCGCGCTTATGCAAAGAAACGAACTGAATCACTGCGCCATCCCGGCGCACTAGCAAATGCGCAGACACCTTCAGTTTCCTCAGTTGGTCAAAGAACGGATGAGCATCGCAATTAAGACGGTTGCAGAACATCGCCTCGATTTCGCTACCGCCGTATGCGCCAGGCGGAAGACTGATCGCGTGCACGATAAGCACTTCAGGCTGATCGAATGGCGGGCGTTCATCGAAATTCTCGCTTGGAGCGTGCGCGATGCCGCAAAGCCATCCTGTCTTTGAATTGATCGATATTTCCGGCAAGTCCCCGCTCCCAATCCCTATGCAATCAGCTTTGTCTCAAAATTGCAGGCATCAGTAAAAAAATTTGATTCGAAAACGATCCAACAAATACTAGCCGCCAATTCAGCAGGCTTTGAATCAATTATCATTCTCTCACGCATATTGTCTGCAATTTAGCCTCAGCAAATTGAAAAAATTGTGATGCCAGAATCTGCTCAAAGAAGGCAATTCTGGATCGAGCGCGGCGGCACGTTCACCGGCATCTTCGCGCAGCGACCGGACGGCACTTTGCTGACCCGTTCAACGCCAAGATCAGCTCAAAAGGAGCTGGGAACCGATGCAGACCCTGTAATGCTGGAGGCGTTCAACAACCTTTTCATGTCAATCGCAGAGCAGATGGGGGGGGGGCGCTGGAAAACTCCGCCTACTCTGTGAACATCAAGGAGCGGCCGGATTTTTCCTGCGCCGTGTTCGATTCCAGCGGAGATCTAGTCGCGAATGCGCCGCATATGCCGGTGCATCTCGGTTCGATAGGCGAGTCAGTGAAGATTGTGATACGAAATCGTCCGCACACCATCAAGCCGGGCGATTCGTTCATTCTCAACAACCCCTGCAGCGGCAGCACGCATTTGCCAGACATCACTGTGGTCACGCCGGTGTTTGGCGACGCTGATGAGATACTGTTCTATGTCGCCTCGCGCGACCATCATGCGACTGTCGGACGGCATCACGCCCGGCTCGATGCCGCCCGACAGTCGCGTGATTGAAGAAGAAGGCGTACTGATTGACGATGTGCAGCTTATCGATCAAGGCGAATTTCTCGAAAGCGCAATGCGCAAACTGTTGACTGACGCACGCTACCCTGTGCGCAATGTCGAGCAAAACCTTGCCGACATTCGCGCACAGGTCGCAGCAAATGAGAAAGGCGGGCAAGAGTTGCGGGCAATGGTCGGGCATTTCGGTCTTGAAGTCGTGCAGGCCTACATGCAGCACGTGCAAGACAACGCTGAGCACTCGATCCGCAAAGTG
The DNA here is from genome assembly GCA_965214875.1 of Arenicellales bacterium. Classification (GTDB taxonomy): domain Bacteria; phylum Pseudomonadota; class Gammaproteobacteria; order Arenicellales; family JAJDZL01; genus CBDAUN01. The sequence goes on from OZ243980.1 coordinate 1,948,707, forward strand.
CTCGGCGCATTGAGAAATGGGCATTTCGAGTATGAAATGGATGACGGCAGCATCATTGCCGTCACTATATCGATCAATGAGGAAGCACGGAGCGCAGTGGTTGATTTTACCGGCACTTCAACCCAGCAGGAAAGCAATTTCAATGCACCCTCTTCGGTCGCTCGAGCCGCAGTCATGTATGTGTTTCGCACCTTGGTAGAGGTTATGATTCCGATGAATGAAGGCTGTTTGAAGCCGATCGAAATCATCATTCCCGACGGATGCATGCTAAAACCTGCCTATCCGGCAGCAGTGGTCGCCGGCAACGTAGAGACTTCTCAATACATTACCGATGCGCTCTATGGTGCGCTTGGAGTGATGGCGGTTGCTCAAGGCACATTACGTTCGGTAATGAAACCTATCAGCATTATGAGACCATCTGCGGCGGTTCCGGCGCTGGTCCCGACTTCCCTGTCTGCGATGCAGTGCACACACATATGACCAACGCCAAGTTGACGGATCCAGAAGTGCTGGAATGGCGGTTCCCGGTTCGCCTTGAAAGCTTTGCAATAAGAAAAGGAAGCGGAGGTGAAGGCAAGTTTCGTGGCGGCGATGGCGTTGTGCGCAAGCCGCGGTTTCTTGAGCCAATGACTGCGGCTATCCTGTCGGGACACCGCCGCATCCCGCCCTACGGCACTGATGGCGGGCTTCCCGGCAAAGTCGACCGGAACACATTAATGCGAGCCAATGGCGGCCATCAGACGATGGGGTCGACAGATCGAACCGAGATGCAAGCAGATGATGTTTTCGTTATCGGGATGCCTGGCGGAGGCGGGTTCGGTACCCCGTGAGAAGGCTTGAAGCAAAATTGCCGCAACATTGCTTTGTCGAAATCGTCAGAAGACATGTCAAGATCGCTTATTGTGCATTGCAATATGGTATGTGGTCATATAATCTGATGAATCAAATTTGCGAAGAGGATTGACTCCTCCAACCAAAGAGCGAAAACTATTTTGCCACTACAAATTTTGAGGACTGATGCAATGACTTATGCACACCACCATGACTTTAAATGGGCTGCCGACCCGCAAGGCAAACTTGACCGCTTTCCGATGCCGCAGTACGCACCGAACCGTTGGGATGGCATTAAGCGGGATTACGACTATGCGGAAGTAGAACGTTTACGAGGTTCTGTGCAAGTGCGTCACACGCTGGCGGAAATGGGCGCGCAAAAACTGTGGAACTATCTGCATAATGAAGAGTTCATTGCATCATTGGGAGCCTATTCGGGTTGCCAGGCTGTGCAGCAGGTCAGAGCTGGGCTAAAGTCGATTTACCTCTCCGGTTGGCAAGTGGCCGCTGATGCCAACAATGCAGGACAAACCTATCCCGACCAGTCCCTATATCCAGCCAATTCGGTGCCGCAGGTCATCGAGAGAATCAACAATGCCTTTATGCGTCAAGATCAGATTCAGACCATGGAGCAGTTGAGCGGCAAGGAGACGACAAGCATCGACTGGTTTGCGCCCATCGTCGCAGACGCAGAAGCTGGTTTTGGCGGACCGCTGAATGTATTCGAGATCATGAAGGCGATGATCAAGGCAGGTGCCGCAGGCGTCCACTTGGAAGATCAGCTGTCGTCTGAAAAGAAATGCGGACACTTGGGAGGCAAAGTGCTGCTGCCGACTGCGCACGGAGTCCGGAATTTGAATGCCGCGCGATTGGCGGCGGACGTGATGGGGGTGCCGACATTGATCATTGCCCGAACTGACGCAGAGGCTGCGCGGTTGATCACCTCCGACATCGACGAACGCGACCATCCGTTCCTGACCGGAGAACGCACCTCCGAAGGGTTCTTCAGAATCACTGGTGAAATGCAAATGTGCATCGCGCGGGGGTTGGCCTATGCACCTTACGCAGATCTGATCTGGATGGAAACTTCTACCCCGAATCTTGAGCAAGCCAAAATCTTTGCTGATGCGATTCATGAGCAGTTCCCCGACAAGATGCTCGCCTACAACTGCTCGCCATCATTCAATTGGCGCAAGCATCTAGGCAGCGAAGAACTTGAAGCTTATCAGCGCGAACTTGGAAAGCTTGGCTATCGATACCAGTTCATCACGCTCGCGAGTTTCCACAGCGTGAACTATTCAAGCTTCGATATCGCCCGCAAGTATCTTCAGTGCGGAATGCAGGGCTACTCTGAACTTCAGGAAGCAGAGTTCGCCGCGGAAGAAGTCGGTTTTTCGGCAACCCGCCACCAGCATGAGGTTGGAGTGAGCTATTACGACGCAATTGCTGAGGCAACAGTTGGCTCCGGCGAGTCGTCTACCACCGCGATGGCCGAATCGACAGAGGCGGCCCAATTCTAGCAATTGCCGACCACCATCGGATTGCGTGAACAAGGAGCGTAAAATATCGTCCCTTTTCATGATTCTCTTTCAGCGATAAGTCTGAAACTGTAACAACCCGCACCGAGATGGCAGCTATGAAATACGACAATGACTCCTCATTTACCGAAAGCAATACCGACTGCATGGCATGGTCATCCACATACGCTGGAGCGTTGAGTCTGTTTCGTCGACCGTATAGCAAGAATGTAGCAAATTCTGACTTGATCATCAGTGGGGTGCCATACGATCTAGCAGTTACCAATCGCCCAGGCGCGCGCTTTGGCCCACGGGCACTTCGCGCCGCATCATCACACATGACCTGGATCGGGTCGACCTGGCCCTGGAATTTCGACCCATTCAAAGTTATCAAGGTAACAGACTTCGGCGATTGCGGCATCGACCACGGTGTGCCGGACAAGATACCGCAGGAGATCAAAGCTCATGCGCAACACCTCCTCAGCGGCGGCGCGAAGTTGCTCACCATGGGTGGCGATCACTTCATTGCATATCCGATATTAGATGCTGTGCACGAAAAATACGGTCCTGTATCGCTCATTCACTTGGATGCGCACTCCGATACCTGGCAGGACGACTCCGAGCGCATTGATCATGGCACCATGTTCTATCACGCAGCGCGACGAGGTTTGATTGACCCGGAGCGTTCAGTGCAAGTCGGCATGAGAACGTGGATCAACAATACTCAAGGCTTCACTGTGCTTGATGCTCAGTTTGTTCACGAACAAGGTGTTAAAGCTGTAATTGACAAGATTCGCTCGATCGTGGGAGATGGTCGCGCCTACCTGAGTTTCGACATTGACTGTCTAGATCCGTCAGTGGCACCCGGAACCGGCACACCGGTTTGCGGCGGCCTATCGACGTGGCAAGCTCAAAGCATCATCCGAGGCTTGCGGGGCATTGATTTTGTCGGCATGGATTTGGTTGAAGTGGCGCCCGCATACGATATTGGCGAAATTACCTCGCTCGCAGGCGCGCATTTGATGCTTGACTTCATCTGCCTGCTTGCAGCGGAACGGATGGAGTGATTCCAGTTTGATGCTGCATATTCAGGACGGCCGTATTGTTAGCTTTTGACTGGCATCGATCGCATTTCTAGGCGAGCGCAGGCAATCGTTAATGCAGCGATTGCTCGACTGGTGTCGAGAGAAAGCTTTCGATGCTTATGCCCCCTTCGCCCACAAGCATAACGCGCGTCGGTTTGAACTTTGCAGCGAATGCAGCAACTCCAGGAAACGACTCGCGTTTTCTTCCACTTTTCATTCTATGGCGGCCTGCCTGCACAACAAAGTCGACCTCGTGGTTGTTCTCTCGCCAGTAGTAGACATTTAGCTGGCCATCAATAGATGCATTCACCAAATGAGCGCCGATCGCTGATTCAGTCAAGCGTCCTCGCGTAGAAGGATTCAAATTGATTGAATTATCAACGATTTGCTGCGATGCAGTCATCAATGCAGTATTCATTACTTGAAACTTGGGGCTAGATGACCTGCGTCGCACGGCTTTGCCTGAATACTTCTTAAGCCCCATCAACAAATTGACCTTTTCAAGCAGTTCCAGATAATGAGCGATTGTCGTTGTATTGCCAGCGTCTTGGAGTTGACCCAGCATTTTGTTGAACGAGACGATTTGCCCCGAATATGAACAGCCTAGCTCAAACAGTTGTCGTAGCAAAGCCGGCTTGTCGATGCGCTTCAGCAGCAAAAGGTCACGAGAAATAACCGGTTCGATCAATGCGTCCTGAATATAGGCAGACCATCGTTGCAAACTGTTTGAAAACTGAGCCGCTCAGGGATATCCGCCAAACAGAAGGTATTGTTCAAGTTCAAAACCGAATGCTTCCCGCATTTCGCTAAAGGACCAATGCGGAAGTCGTAAAATTTCAAATCTGCCTGCGAGGCTTTCCGTCAATCCTCGCGCCATGAGCAGCGGGGACAACCCAAGTATCAAAACCTTCAGATTTACGTCAGAATGCACATCCTGATCCCACAAAAACTTGACCATTTCAGATCAATCAGAAATTTTTTGCACTTCATCAAGAATCAAGATGGCACTTGCAAGATGGCACTTGAATTCGAGGAGCTGTCACAAATATTTCTAGCCGTTTGCCATTGTTGCGCAATCCATTCTATATTTTTCAGCCCGGGCAGATCTGCGGTGGCATAGTGGTACGGTAGTCTGGATTGTTTTGCCGCCTGTTTTGCCAATGTTGTTTTTCCTACCTGTCTTGCTCCAAAAATCACTTGCATGAACAGGTCGGGCTCCTGCAGCCTGCTCATCAGCACTGAAGCCTGATTGCGTTGATAGTAATCGCGTGAATTCATGTTTTCGTTCCGCCATTGGATTGCTGTTGATTTTACTCAATGCATCGAAAAAAAATACTCGATGCATTGAGTAAAACCAACAGCAATGATAAAAAATAGCAGAATCGAAGTTCAAAGAGGTCGACAACCGTTCAAATAACAGAACATGAAAACACCGGAAACACTTTCGAGCGACACGACGTTTACGAACCGGTGTTCAGATTCTCAATCATTCCTTGTTCATATAGGGAAGAAGTGGCACCATCAACTGATTTTGCGAATATTTTGTTGTATTTCTTGCTTGAACTTCAATTGACATGTTGTCGCAGACTAAGGACTAATGTTGATTTTAGAATCAACATTAGTTAACCTTATATTGATGAAAGAATCAAACAACAAACTTGGTAATCTTGTTCACAAGCTAACCGAAGTAGCTCGGGATTATCAATTGAGCGATTCCCAATGGGCGGCTCGAGCCAGATTGCCCAAAGAGACTCTCTCTCGGCTGCGCGGCCGAAATAATTGCGATTTCAGCACTATCGCGGCTCTTGCTAACGCAGTCAATATCCGTATCTGCATCGCTGATAAAACATGGCCAAAACTTACCGAAGACGGACGTTTTCCAGTTGAAATTAATCGGAAATACGAGGAAACTCTGCTTGAACTCTGCACATCTCGCTCATTGTCAGTGCAAAGATGGAAGATGGCCGGACCGCATTTTTTTGCTGCCGGGTTAGCGGTGATGCTCGCAAGTGTAAGCGGATTTGACCGGCCTGGACTTCTAATGCTGGCAGAGAACCTTAGTCCTGGAATAAGCCAGCCGGCGATATTTGATCAATGGTTGGCACTCAGCCCAGTGCAGCCATCGCGTTTTTTGCCAATGCTGGAAAGAGCGATGCCCAATGCAACCTAACCCACGGGCTGAACCGGGCTTTGTTGTTGCCTTCGGGAAAATTGTCAAGCGCATAGCTGAAGCACTGACCGAAACCCCTGAAAGCGAATTGCCGATAAAGATGTTCGTCTTCGGTGGCGCTGCGGTGCACTTGTACCCAAAATTCGCGTTAGAGATTTTTTGGGTGAATTTTCGCCAAAATCTCCCCGCACCAAAAAAATCTCTAACGCGAATTTTGGGTTATACGCCTGCATGGGCGCCATTTGTCCGAGGCCTGATGCGGCCGGTAGGCGTATAATCGGAACTTCGAACAAAGTGCGCTGGCCGGCTGAAAAGCCTCATATGTATTGAACCCGTACAATAAATTTCCCCACAAATAAAATGTATATATTATGGATATTCGCTCATATCCAGATTTTCTTTCAGAAGACTAAACAATAGTTCGGACAATCTTCATTACGTCTGCGTACCGTTTGCTAAAAATATAAACGCATACTCATTTCATGGTCGCCGCCTAGCACAAAATAAGACGGCAATGCGGCGTTCCTTAATGAGCTTCCAGAAGCAAACAAAGTCGCAATATTCCAGTTATGCCCACCCGTCATGTTTTGCATGACTACGGTCCTATTTGCCTGGAGGGCATTCGGTCGTATAGGATCTTACGGTTTGGCGGTCGTGGATTTGTTAAAATTCAAATGCATAAGCGATAGCTGGCTGGAAGTGCGCTATAAAAAAATCTCGTAAAGAACGAGCTTGCTCTTTTATCTCAAAACAGAATGCCAAGCGACCTGAAATGCAATCAAATCGGACAGAAAAAAAATCTCGCCAAATCGCTACCAGCAAACAAAGCGCTACGCTCGGGTACGAATCCGAATTGTGGGACATGGCAGACGCTCTGCGCGGGTCAATGGATGCCGCCGAATATAAGCATGTTGTGCTGGGATTGATATTTCTCAAGTACATTTCAGATTCGTTTGAAGAGCACCATTCAAAAGTGTTGGCTGAATGGGGAGAAGTGGAAGCGGAAGATCGCGATGCATACATCGCGGGAAACATATTCTGGGTTCCGAGCGAAGCGCGCTGGCAAAGGTTGAAGGATCAAGCGAAACAGCCAAGGATCGGTCAAATCGTTGATGAAGCCATGTCGGCCATTGAGCGCGAAAACTCAAGCTTGATAGGTGTTTTACCTAAAGATTACGCCAGGCCGGTTGTTGACTCTGCTCGATTAGGCCAGCTAATCGACATGATCAGCAACATCAAAGTTGGCGATCAAGAGGCACGTTCCGAAGATGTACTCGGCAGAATATACGAGTATTTTCTTTCGCAGTTTGCAAGTGCTGAAGGTAAAAAAGCTGGTGAATTCTACACGCCAAGATGCATCGTCAAGCTATTGGTTGAGATGCTGGAACCTTATAGCGGTCGTGTCTATGATCCATGTTGCGGCTCTGCGGGCATGTTCGTGCAATCGATCGAGTTCATACGGTCTCATTCAAGCGGTACTGGCAATAATTCGAAATTGCCGGCGGGCGCACGTTTTGATATTTCGATCTACGGACAAGAGTCGAACCACACCACATGGCGACTAGCCAAGATGAATCTCGCAATTCGCGGCATCGAGGGGCAAATATCCAAAGGTGACAGTTTTCTTAATGATCAGCATCCTGATTTGAAAGCTGACTTTATTCTTGCGAATCCCCCGTTTAACATGAAAGATTGGAACGGACAGCTGCTAGTGGATGATAAACGCTGGAGATTTGGCGTGCCTCCTAAAGGCAATGCCAACTTCGCCTGGGTTCAGCATATGGTTCATCATCTGGCACCGAATGGCGTTGCTGGATTCGTGCTTGCAAACGGCTCGATGTCCACCAGTCAATCCAATGAAGGGGAAATCAGGAAGAACCTGGTTGAAGCAGGACTTGTCAACTGCATGATCGCATTGCCTGGCCAGCTGTTTTATTCGACTCAGATACCCGTTTGCCTGTGGTTTCTAGCTCGAAATCATGCCAGAAAAGAACCTAGTGGTCGCCAAGACCAGATTCTGTTTATCGATGCTCGCTCGCTCGGCGAGATGATCGATCGAACTCATCGCGAATTAACTGATGAAGACATCGATCGAATCGTTCGCACCTACCATGCTTGGCTCAGTGGTGCCGACGATGGTGATTACGCCGATGTTCCCGGTTTTTGCAAAAGTGCGTCGCTGGATGAGGTACGAAAGTTCGACTATATTCTCACGCCTGGCAGGTACGTCGGCGCTCCACCGCGAGAAGACGACGGTGAACCCTTCCAAGAGAAAATGAAGCGACTCGCGGCGCAGCTGCGCGAACAGCAGGCCGAGGCAGCCAGGCTAGACGCGGCTATTGATCGAAATCTGACCGAGTTGGGATTTGGCGGCATGGAAAATTAGGGGCATCAAATCCGAGCACGAAGCCGCCAAAAACACGGTGCTTCAATTCTGCATAAAATGGCTCAATGTCAATATATTCGGGCATTACGCTATATTCATTAGAGAGTCCCGAGAACAATTGGTGTTTTTATAGTGAAATCCAATTTGAGTTCCTATGAGCATGGTTGACTACACAAAATTCGCTTTATCACTTAAACGTCTTGAAGAGCAATACAGAAAACATCATTCGATGGATGAAAAATTCCCAGAATGGATTCAGGACGGTATAGCCGAATCAGTAATTCAAAGGTTTGAAACGTGTTATGACTGCCTTTGGAAGGTGTTGAAGCGTTATCTCAAAAATGACTTAGGGGTTGATCAAATTCCGAATAGTCCTAAACCGGTATTGAGACTAGCCAACGAGAACAATCTGATTTCATCTCCAGTGGAACATTGGTTCGAATATGTGGACGCACGAGTTGGCACTTCGCACGATTATGATGGCGAGAAAGCGAAAGAGTGTATAGCTTTGATCGAATATTTCATTGGTGATGCTATCGACTTGTACGAGACAATGAGCGGAGAAGCATGGGAGTAGCTGCCGCTATCGATATTACAGTTGAGCAACGAAGACTACTCCTTGAGTTATTTCAACGCCATCTTCCGGGCACTGCCGCCTGGGCCTACGGCTCTCGCGTGAAGTGGACCTCGAGTCCGAAGTCGGATCTGGATCTGGTGGTATTCGCCGGCTCTGCGCAATCGCGGCAGGTCGGCGACCTGCGCGAAGCGCTGGAGGAGAGCGACCTGCCCTTCCGGGTGGATCTGTTTGTCTGGGACGAGGTGCCGGAGTCTTTCCATGATGAAATTGAAAGGAATCATGCCGTCTTGACTGAGAAATCGAAGCATCCGGATTCAGAGTGGCAAACAATGCCGTTTAGCCAAGCGGTTCAAGTCAATCCGAAGGTTAAGCTTGTTCGCGGCAAAGAATATCCATTTGTAGACATGGCATCCGTAAATGAAAGCTATAGGAATGTCACAGCGACCGGGATGCGGGAGTTTAAGGGCGGAGGCTCGCGCTTCCAGGATGGCGACACTTTAATGGCGCGGATTACGCCTTGTCTTGAGAACGGAAAAATTGCTCGCTATTGCGCGTCTCCAGAAAATATTTCGGCGCATGGTTCAACCGAATTCATAGTTGTTCGCGGCCGCCCGGGTGTCACAGATGACAGGTTTGCCTATTACTTGACACGCAGCGAAAAATTTCGGGACTTTGCGATCGGGCAAATGACAGGAACATCGGGCCGTCAGCGCGTGCCTACGGAATCTTTGAATGACTTCATCATGGCATTGCCCACTATGCCTGAGCAGCGCGCCATCGCCCGCATACTCGGGACTCTCGACGACAAGATCGAATTGAACCGGCGCATGTGCCGGACCCTGGAGGAGATGGCCCGCGCCCTGTTCAAGTCGTGGTTCGTCGATTTCGAGCCGGTGCGCGCCAAGATGGCGGGAAAGGACCCCGGCCTGCCCCGGCATCTGGCGGACCTGTTCCCCGACCGGCTGATCGATTCCGAGCTGGGGAAGATTCCACAAGGCTGGGAAACAACCACCATAGGCGATGAGGTAGTTGTCACAGGAGGTTCAACACCTAGCACAAAGGACCGAAACTCATGGAATGGCGGAATAAATTGGGCAACACCGAAAGATATTTCTCACCTTTCGTCTCCTGTGCTTCATTCCACCGAACGAAGTGTCACAACAAAAGGTCTCAATAAAATCCCCTCCGGTCTTTTGGCTCCGGGCACAGTGTTAATGTCATCACGAGCACCAATTGGGTATTTCGCAATTACGCAGATTTCAACCGCTATAAATCAGGGATTTATTGCAATGAAATGCGAAAAACGTCTTTCCAACGTGTTTGTGTGGCTATGGGCAAAGATGCACCTGGACACAATACTTAGATATTCAAACGGTTCTACATTTCAGGAAATAAATAAACGAGAGTTTCGAACCCTAAAGTTGTGCATTCCAAGCGTTATACTACTCAAAGAATTTGACAACTTCGTGCAACCACTATTCGACCAAATATCAAAGCGCTCCCAAGAATGCATTACTTTAGGCAGGCTTAGAGACGATTTAATCCCCAAACTAATGAACGGCAGCACACGAATGAATTTAGATGGGTTCAAATTTCTAATACTCGACCGACAGTGATTTGCTTTCTTTCCTCAAGTGGTGCCGGTTTAAGGGGAGGGTCCCAACTGCAATGGAATCGGACCGGTTGGAGAGCAGATCTGAAAAATCGAGCATGAGCTCGGTAATCTCGTGATGTTGCAACCGCGTTTGAATAGTCAGTTGCAAGACAGACATCCAAACCAGAAATTTGACGAGTACGAGCAGGCCAGGCTCTTTTGCGCACAAGAGGTGCAGCCCGAAAATAATCGGTGGTCAAAGAGAGCACAGTTAAAGAAAGAGAAAAAAGGCTACTGGAATGGGCAGCTGAAGAAGACAGGGTGTGAAATCACGACACCGGCATATCACCGTCTGGTGCTCCGCTTCATGCTCGTCGAATTGCGAGCATGTTAAAATGCAAAATGCAGAATATTGAAGAGCTCTGCGTTTGCGTAGCATCGGTTCAGCATCCAAGTCTGTTGCGCACCTCGAAGATTCACTCCCAGAGACTGAAACAAGGCGGCCAGATGATTCGTCAACTCACAATAGACTCCCCGGCACAACAGACGATCTGTGACGAAAAATGATCAATGACGGATTCCTCGGCTGCGACCGGCTCGAGTCGCTAGCCCAGGTTAAAGATTGTCTAACAGAAAATAGCTTTCAAGGTTTTATGTCGGTAAAGCGTTTGCGTCTTTCAAAGTGCGACTTAGACGCTGATTTTCCAGGCATGTATTTGGTAGCCCAAAATCCTGCGTAACCTACGAAATTCCTTGAACAAGGAACCCGGGGCAGACTCAAAGGTCAGGACCCAAATGTCGGAATTGACAAATTGCAGGCTAATTGGATTCAAGGTGCCTTTGTCCTTTATGTCGGGAGAATCGATCGTACATTACGAACAAGGATTGGTGAACTGATCGATTTCGGAAGCGGAAAGCCGGTTGAACATCGAGGCGACAGATATCTTTAGCAGCTGGAAAATTCTGAAAGCATGCGCTTATGCTGGAAAGAGAGGAAGCGAGGAGAGTCAAGTCAGGAAAAGTCGAAATTTCTGCTAGAACTTCGAAGTCACTACGGAAGCTTGCCGTTTGCAAATTTGAGAGATCTTTCATGCATTGCTTCACACAGAGTGTGATGCCAAACTCCGAGCAAAAATCAACTTCTTTGGGAGATGCGGCAGATTTAACAAGGCATAGGCGGCATTTCGGAAATCAAGCGCCACTGTCCATCCGCCGGTTGTCGTTCCTCAGCTCTTCAAGTCACTTTGGACTGGCACCATTCCACTGGAAAATTAGACGAACTTAACGACCTGTTCAATGCAACCGCCATGGAATGTTTTAGCTTGCCGTATGCAAATGGCTTTTCCGGCATCGACGAGCACCGTTTCAATCCGCCAACTTCTATCATGCCTTGGCTAGGCAGCTTGATTTAACCAGTCGAGAGTGGGTAGCGGTCGATAGATTCGTATGCCTCGTGAAACCAAATGGGTCGATCGATTGGACTGAGTTATGCGAATAGATTCCTCTAAGGTCATTGCGCTCCTAACGGAATTTCATAAAATCGATTATTGGGAAGATACTCACTAGGACTAGTGCATTCTATCGTGAAATTCATGAGTTGAAGAACATATCAAGGGTGCCGGTTCACCTTGTCCGGGTTCAGATACATGTGAGACTGCCCGCTCTTCCCCGTAGGACGTAGTCCGAAGGGGAAGAGCGGGCGCGAAAATTTTTCAGGTAGCATAGTGCCTAACAAAAATCCAACAGCCGAAAGGCGGGAGATAGCGCTATGCAAATCAAATATCCGCACCGCAAATTTTATCGCCTCGACGCGATCCGCGACGAACTTTCGCCGCAGGCCGCCGAGCGCTTCGACAATCTCGCGCTGTTCGACCAGCTTCGCCTCGAGGGCGCGACCGAAGCGACCGCCCTGAAGGCGATCGGCTGCTCCCGGGCCACGCTCTACCGCTGGAAGCGGCGCCTGCGCGAGCAGGGCGTCCGCGCCCTGGCCAACCGGTGCCGCCGCCCGCATCGGGTGCGGCAGCGCCAGTGGACCGCCGCCGAGCTCGAGCTGGTGCGCCAAACGCGCCAGCGCTTTCCGCTGTGGGGGCGCGCCAAGATCCGCGCCGTGCTGGCGCGCGAGCACGGCTTCGCGCCCAGCGAGTCCGCCACCGGGCGCATGATCGCCCGCCTGGTCCGCACCGGCCGGGCCGAGCCCGTCGCGTTCTACTACGGGCGAACAAAACCCAAGCGGCGGCGCAAGTTCGACCGCCACGCCAAGCGCTGGCGCTACGGCGACCGCGGCCGAAAGCCCGGCCAGATGGTGCAGATCGACCATACGGGCGTCGCCATCGAGGCCGGCTTCTGCGTCAAGGAATTCAAGGCGGTGTGCCCGGTCTCCAAGCTGTGCTACATGCGCGCCTATTCGCGCGCCACCGCCGCCTGCGCCTCGAAGTTCCTGGACCATCTGATCCGCCAGGCGCCGTTCGATATCGAGTCGGTGCAGGTCGATGGCGGCAGCGAGTTCATGGCCGAGTTCGAGACCGCCTGCCAGCAGCGCGGCATCGCCCTGTTCGTGCTGCCGCCCAGAAGCCCCAAATACAATGGCTGCGTCGAGCGCGCCAACGCGGCCGGCCGCTACGAGTTCCACCAGTTCTACGACGGCGAGCTGAGCGTGGGCGCGCTGAACGTCGAGCTGGCCGAATTCGAGCGCTTCTACAACGCCTATCGCCCGCATCAGGCGCTCGGGCAAACAACGCCCATGCAGGCGTATAATGAAAACTTCAACCAAAGCGCACTTGCCGCCTGAAAAGTCTCATATGCATTGAACCAGTACATCACCTTGAAAAGACAGGCCATGGTCGGATAACATACCTGCTATTGCGGAATCGGGTAGAGGTCGCGGCATATGAGCCACGGCCTTGGCTATCGGGGGAAGCCGGCATCATCCGATGCTCAAAGCGCCGTTTCCAAAAATCGGCAATATCAAGATGACCGAAGATGGATGAGAAGCTGCAGGAAAAATATCACGAACTGGACAAGCGAATCGACCTGCTGAAAGAAGAAATGAATACATCGTACGAACGACTGAATGCGTCATATGAGCGACTGACCGCATCGCATGAGCGACTGAGGGCCGACATGGCCGAGCGGGATGCCAGGCGCGATGCCGACATGGCCGAGCGGGATGCCAGGCGCGATGCCGACATGGCAAAGCGAGATGCCGACATGGCAAAGCGCGACAAGGATAATCAGCGCTGGATTGTCGGATATGGAGTCGCTCAAATCGCGATAACTATCGGTGTGCTGGGTGCGGGCATGGCATTTCTTGCGCTGATCCTGCCCCGCTAGAACCCAAGTCGGGATGCCAGGCGCCCGATGCGCGATTTCAACGGTCCGCCGCCGCTTTGATTTTTGAAAAAGGGTGCGCACTCTCCGGTGGACAGATTGCCAAGGTTCGCTCTTACGCTTCTGAGAAGTACGCAAGATTGGCATACGAGTCATTCCGCTTTTGGTCCTGCTGCAATCTTCTAAGCGAGACCGCTCCCGCCGCGCCAAGCGACCCATGAAGCAGGGCTTTGCGCTGAGATCTGAGTCTACGGAGCGGAACCGGTCTGTTAATCGTGCAGCAAACCGCAACTCACTGATTGGGCCGCACACGGAAATATTGTGCTAAATTGTGTTTCCATGAGGCTGGCGGCGGCCTTTCCTGCCGCGAGGCTGGCTGGTTCGTAGAACTCGCTCTCCAATCAAGACCCGGCGGCTCAAGCAACCGATTCAATCGGAAAGGCTCCAGCATCGTCCCGATCGACTAACCGCATACCGAGCCGGCCTGCCGAAAAATGATGCCGTCTCCAGCTTCACGATGCTCGCTTCCATCTCAACCCCTTGCCTGACTTAGTGCCTGTGCCGCACGCGCAAGCATTCGAGGAGCGCATTACCCAAAATGCGGAAGCAGCTATTTTAGCCTCTTGCCAACGACTGTTCTGCTGCTCTTCTCTATTCACGGCTACCAATAGCTTGCACTCCCTCGAAAATATTAAATTCCTATCGAGATGCCATCAGGGCATCGCTTCCCGCCAAGCATGAAAGCTATTCCATGGCGGCATGCAACTGCTCGGACTTCGTATCGGCGATACCGAAAAGCTCGGTTAGGATGCTGGCGCAAGAAGTCTACGCAGAAAGAATGAAAGGTTCTCGACTGTATGCGTTTGCTATTAGGCGGTCGCTGATCAATTTCACAAAATCAAGCAAGGGACATTGCAGAACGGCAAATCGCCGCAACTCAGGTTTCCGGCATCCCGGCATGCGTGATCATCGGATGACAGCGGCAGAATCCATCTCCACCAGTCCTGTGCAGTCTCAAGCGCGAATCGGATTGTGACTCTGACACGGCGATCGCCAATGGTTCGGGCTGCCGGTCAGCGGATTCATTGCAGGCCGCGATTGCAAACCCGCTTTTTCAACTGCTGAACCTCGCGCAGCGGCAAGTCGGCGAGCTTAGCCACTTTCGCATCAGGCATCCCCGCCTCGGCGAGCAGGCGCTCCGCAAACTTCAGCCTCTCGCTTCGAGAGCCTTCTTCGCGCCCGTGTTCAACCCCTGCATCGATTGCTTCCTGAAACGTGTCCGGCAACGCTCCGTTCCACACCTTCATCACGTCTAGCATGGCTTTGTCTCCCGGCCTGATCGCCTCTGTCTCCCGCTCGACCGCTTCTATTTTAACGGAAGTGGCCGCATTGTCCGGGCTCAGATACATGTGAGACCGCCCGCCTCCTCCCGAAGGACGCAGTCCGAAGGGAGGAGGCGGGCGGCGCGAAAATTTTTTGAGGTAGCATGGCGCTTGATTAAAACTCAAAAGCCGAAAGGCGGGAGAGCGCCATGCAAACCGAATGTCCGCACCGCAGATTTTATCGCATCGATCCGATCCGCGAACCCGTTTCGACCCAGGCCGCTGAGCGCTTCGACCTGATCCGGCTCTACGACGAGCTTCGCAGCGAAGGCGTCTCGGAACGCGCCGCGCTCAAAGCGGCCGGCTGCTCCAGGGCGGCAGCGCCAGTGGACCGCCGCCGAGCTCGAGCTGGTGCGCCAGGCGCGGCAGCGCTTCCCGCTGTGGGGGCGCGCCAAGATCCGCGCCGTGCTGGCGCGCGAGCACGGCTTCGCGCCCAGCGAGTCCGCCACCGGGCGCATGATCGCCCGCCTGGCCAGCACCGGCCGGGCCGAGCCGGTCGCGTTCTACTACGGGCGAACAAAGCCCAAGCGGCAACGCAAGTTCGACCGCCACGCCCGCCGCTGGCGCTACGGCGACCGCGGCCGAAAGCCCGGCCAGATGGTGCAGATCGACCACATGAGCGTCGCCATCGAGGCCGGCTTCTGCGTCAAGGAATTCAAGGCGGTGTGCCCGGTCTCCAAGCTGTGCTGCATGCGCGCCTATTCGCGCGCCACCGCCGCCTGCGCCTCGAAGTTCCTGGACCATCTGATCCGCCAGGCGCCGTTCGATATCGAGTCGGTGCAGGTCGACGGCGGCAGCGAGTTCATGGCCGAGTTCGAGACCGCCTGCCAGCGGCGCGGCATCGCCCTGTTCGTGCTGCCGCCCAGAAGCCCCATTTGCAATGGCTGCGTCGAGCGCGCCAACGCGGTCAGCCGCTACGAGTTCCACCATTTCTACGCCGGCGAGCTCAGCGTCGGCGCGCTGAACGTCGAGCTGGCCAAATTCGAGCGCCTCTGCAACACCTATCGGCCGCATCAGGCGCTCGGACAACGCACGCCCATGCAGGCGTATAATGAAAACTTCAACCAAAGCGCGCTTGCTGCCTGAAAAGTCTCACATGTAGTGAACCCGTACAGCTTTCATGCACTTTGCATTCATTTTTTCTTTCGCCTGCGCCAATAGCTTGTTGCTTCGTGCAATCACCAGACAGGTTTCCCGCAGGTTTTTCGATATCGATTGGATCTCGGATATTAAACCGTCGACTTCTTCTTCAAAGCTTCGAAAACGCTTAAATCGAACCGCGCCTTCTGTAGACCGGCGAGACACGCTGTCTTTCTTCATACTGACTCGCCTAGGATTATTCGCGATGAGCAGGTTGGCAATCTTAACCACGCTTGCAGGACATCGATAGTTTTCCGGAAGCTGCACAATCTGCGGAGCGTAGTCGTTCTTCAAATCCTTAAGTCGCTTCGGACTGGCTCCATTCCACTGGAAAATTATCTGATCATCGTCAGCTACAACGAATAGATTCGAACTTGAATCTGGACATAGCAGGCGCAGAAGCTTGTACTGGGCCAAATTCGTATCTTGAAACTCGTCGATACATACATATTTGTAGACTGTATGCACCTGCTGAGCAATACGCGATTTACTTTCAAGCAATTCGCACGTGAGATGAAGCATAGAACCAAAGTCGAGCTGATTTTCAAGGATAAGTCGATCTATGTAGTTGCCGAAAATATTTTGAAGCGCAACGCATTGATCTTCCCTGTCTTCCTTAAAGTACTTAGGAAGAGCGTCAGGATTAATGCCATGTGCAAACATCGTATCAATCTTTTTCAGAAAACCAAAAAGATCATCTTCTTCTACTTTGTTGCTGGCGTTAACTTCGCTCAGAACAGCAAGACGATCTTTCTCGTCTGTAATCACTTGAAAATCAGGGCGAAGTCCCAAATGACTCCCATGCTGGCGCAAGAAGTCCACACAGGAAGAATGAAAGGTTCTCAACTGTATTCGCTTGCTATCCTCACCGACCAGTTCGCGAATCCGGTTCTGCATTTCAGTTGCAGCCTTAACGGTGAAGGTCAAACCGAGAACCCGGAATCTCTCATCAGGCGCATTGTTGATCAGATTGGCTATCCGCAAAGTTAAAACCGCTGTCTTCCCGGACCCGGGACCGGCCAATACGAGCATTGGGTCTCCCGTCCAGTCAAGGGCTAGTCTCTGATTTTCGTTCAAGTTTGAAGCGGAAATCGTCATCAGTTTCAATCAACCACAAGCGACAATATTTACCTGATTCCCAGTGCATCAGCAATTCAATAATGAGCCCTCTAGTCCCGCGCCGCGGGACCACCAGTCTCGCAGAAACATCGACTTTCTATATGAAATAATATCAATTACTTATCAATTTAATTTCTGGAAAGGATATTCAAACTGACTAAAGGTATTGCGGTTAGTTGATGCCCGCAACGCGAGTTCAACCAACCGCAATATGAAACGAACTCAAATTAACTGATCGGTGCAGCGTTTCCACTAGCATCCTCCGCCCTGAATGGCGATTTAGGAGCATTTCCCATGTCGGGTCGTATAGCGACAAGCAGGGAAACCAGAGCATCCCCAGAACTGTCTACCAACGTTAGGCCCGCGCCGGACCGTCCGAAGCATCATATCTTTCCCGCATCTAGGACATCTGAGAGGAGCCCCATGCCGCTTCCGTTCACTAACGTCACGCAAATGCTGCCGATGCATATCCGCGGATGCCGAAAGACATTCTGACTGGATGGCATGGAACGCGGCAGATGCCTGTTGTTCGGAAAGAACCGTTTTACGAAATGAACGGATGTATGCAGTGAAATTTCGACCGACCGTTACGTTAGTCGGCATCTCCGTTTTGAGCCGTGCGTCTCCGGCAAACACTACAACTGAGTGGATGATGTCGCGAGAAAGACCCAGCCTCGACAGCGTGCGCTCCACCGCCTTGACATGCCGGTAGTTTTGTCGTAGCGGATTCTGAAAACGGAAATTGCTGCGTCCCTTGAATGCTTGCGTCCAATAGCGGTCGCGCTCTGCGCCAAATATCCAGCCGCCCATGTTCTTGGTTTCAACCACGAACACGCCGTACCTGGAGACAAATATGTGATCAATTTGCGTCGTGCCATCCGGTGCTGGGAGCGTCACATTGTGCAACGGCCTATAGGTGGACTTCGGCAATGCAAGCCACGCCCTGAGCGATACCTTCAGTTCACCAGCATAGCCCTTGCCGCCTGCCGCGCCGAACACGGTGCCGAATATTTTCCCGAAACTCATGAGCATTGATGCATTCCAGTTCACTATTCACTTTATTCCCTAATCGACAATTGACAGGTCGCAAAACAGCAGGAAACCTTGCACCAGTAAGATGCTAATACAAAACGCACTTTCGCCCATCGACTGAAAGCGCAGAGCCAGAAACGGCACGAGGCATTCCGCTAATCATGAATATTCTACCATTCAGATTCCTGCAACGCCTACTGCGCAAAGCGGCCATCTCGCCAGCACGAAAACTGATGTTCCCGCAGAGAAAATAGATAAATACAGATGCTCTCAAATCAGTGCTGAAAGCACCGGATTACCTCATTTTTTGGGTTGCGGTTCTGGTTTGGGCGGAGGTTTAGGGGGAGATGGATTTGGGCGTCTTGGGGGCACGCCTCGCTGTTCAACCGGACCTCTATGTTGCATACCTTGCTCGCTCAACTTCAAACGCTTCCGTTTGCGCTATTGAATTAGCCTTATCGTCGATTCTAAGATCACAGAAATCTACCGCATTACTCAATCGAAGCATCACTTGCTCTTTTATATTGTTTGCCTCAGCATCAGACAAAGCACCACTTCTAACTTCATCCCATAATGAGCGGTATTCAATTTCAATGTCTGATAGCTGCCTATTGACCACTTTCAGTTTAATATGCTGTTGAGTTGGTTCAACAACGAGATCATAAATGACAATCAAGCCAATCATGCCTCCAAAAATGGCAGTCCCAACTTCTGGAATAAAAGGCAGGAAATCAAAGGCAGAAGCAAATGCGCCCACGCCGCTGGCTGCAAGGATCCAGCGAATGATATTGCTATGAAGTCGATATTTCTTTTCAACGATCGCAAAATAACGGGTGATGCGAGCGACTTCGAGAAGCCCGTCCCAAACAGAATGGTAAATATGATCAGAAATCATGCATTTAGGCATTTAGTATTCGCGCAAAAGAGCCTGTCCATCCTATTTTAAACATTCAGCCTCAGGAAATTCCACTATTTGTACTGGTTCAATACATATGAGACTTTTCAGGCGGCAAGTGCGCCTTGGTCGAAGTTTTCATTATACGCCTGCATGGGCGTTGTTTGCCCAAGCGCCTGATGCGGGCGGTAGTCGTTGTAGAAGCGCTCGAATTCGGCCAGCTCGGCGTTCAGCGCGCCCACGCTCAGCTCGCCGGCGTAGAACTGGTGGAACTCGTAGCGGCTGACCGCGTTGGCGCGCTCGACGCAGCCATTGTATTTGGGGCTTCTGGGCGGCAGCACGAACAGGGCGATGCCGCGCCGCTGGCAGGCGGTCTCGAACTCGGCCGCGGACTCGCTGCCGCCGTCGACCTGCACCGACTCGATATCGAACGGCGCCTGGCGGATCAGGTGGTCGAGGAACTTCGAGGCGCAGGCGGCGGTGGCGCGCGAATAGGCGCGCATGTAGCACAGCTTCGAGACCGGGCAGACGGCCTTGAATTCCTTGACGCAGAAGCCGGCCTCGATGGCAACCTCATATGGTCGATCTGCACCATCTGGCCGGGCTTTCGGCCGCGGTCGCCGTAGCGCCAGCGCTTGGCGTGGCGGTCGAACTTGCGCCGCCGCTTGGGCTTTGTTCGCCCGTAGTAGAACGCGACCGGCTCGGCCTGGCCGGTGCGCACCAGGCGGGCGATCATGCGCCCGGTGGCGGACTCGCTGGGCGCGAAGCCGCGCTCGCGCGCCAGCACGGCGCGGATCTTGGCGCGCCCCCACAGCGGGAAGCGCTGCCGCGCCTGGCGCACCAGCTCGAGCTCGCGGTCGGTCCACTGGCGCCGCCGCACCCGGCGAGGACGGCGGCAGCGGTCGGCTAGGGCGCGGACGCCCTGCTCGCGCAGGCGCCGCTTCCAGCGATACAGCGTCGCCCTGGAGCAGCCGGCCGCTTTGAGCGCGGCGCGTTCCGAGGTGTACGGGTTCAATGCATATGAGACTGTCAGGCTGCCAGCACGGTTTGGTCAAAGTTCCGGCCATGCGCCTGCATGGGCGCCGTTTGTCCGAGGGCCTGATGCGGCCGGCAAGCGTTGTAGAAGCGCTCGAACCGGGCCAGCTCGATGTTCAGGGCGCCCGCAGGCGTATAATCAGAGCTTCGACCAAACCGCGCTGGCCGCCTGACAGTCTCATATGCACTGAACCCGTACACTATGTCGGGATGCGCATCGATTGCTTAGAATTGTTCGCACGAATACTTTCAATCAGTTCGCCCGAGAAGTTGGCAATCAATATCGAAACGGCACCCTATCGAGTCAAGCAGTTGGCGCACAGGAGTGAAAAAATCCAAATTTGCGCTCGCAGAATAGCCAAATTCAATTGACCAATGACTACATTCTACGAATCCGATGTTGAAAAAGCTGCGCTTAACTGGCTGAGCGACCTCGGCTGGAACACTGCATTTGGATCTGACATAGCTCCAGAAAAACCGAATGCAGAACGCGACAATTTCAGCGACTGCGTCCTGAAATCCCGTCTTCAGAACTCCCTCCGCCGGATAAATTCAAACCTGCCATTCGACCCGATTGACGAAGTCGTTCGTCAAGTGCTGTCGCCGAACGGCACGACATTGGAAGACAGAAACCGGGCGATGCATCGAATGCTGGTTGATGGCGTCAATGCTGAATGCCGTACCAAAGAGGGGACCATCCGCGGTGCAACTGTTGACTTGATTGATTTTGAAAACCCGGACAACAACGATTGGCTGGCAGTCAACCAGTTCGCCATCACGGAGAACAAGCACAATCGCCGTGCAGATATTGCGCTTTTCGTCAATGGCATGCCGCTCGGGTTGATTGAATTGAAGAATCCGACTGACGAAGATGCCACCATTTGGACAGCGTGGCAGCAGTTCCAGACCTACAAGGCGGAATTGCCTACTTTGTTTTCGATGAATGCCATGCTGATCGTCTCGGACGGGTTGGAAGCAAGAATCGGCACGTTGACTGCCGACAAGGAGTGGTTCAAGGCATGGCGAACAGTATCGGGTGAATCGGAAGCTGGCCCAACGCAGCCGCAACTGGAAGTTTTACTCTCCGGAGTATGCGACCCACCACGATTTCTCTCCTTGATTCGAGATTTCATGGTGATTCAAGATGACGGAATAGGCAACCTGACCAAGATTATGGCGGGTTATCACCAGTTTCACGCTGTTGAAGTGGCCGTTTCAGAAACAATACGAGCTACGAAATTGAACAAAACAACCTCGGAGCGTTCCCCTGCTCTTCGAGAATCAGCAAAACCGGCATCATCAACGAGTTCGGGAGATCGGCGAATTGGCGTGGTTTGGCATACGCAAGGCTCCGGCAAAAGTTTGACGATGGCTTTCTATGCCGGTCGCATCATTCGAGAACCCGCGCTCGCCAACCCCACCGTTGTGGTGCTCACCGATCGCAACGACTTGGATGAGCAGTTGTTCAACACCTTCGCCACCTGTAAAGATCTGTTGCGTCAACCACCGGCACAAGCGGATAGCCGCTTGGACCTGCGCAAAAAGCTAGCAGTTGAGGCTGGTGGCGTAGTTTTCACAACGATTCAAAAATTCTTTCCGGATGAAAAAGGGGATCAGCATCCGCTGTTGTCTGACCGACACAACATTGTTGTCATTGCAGACGAGGCCCACCGGAGTCAATATGCATTCATTGATGGATACGCCCGCCACATGCGCGATGCTCTCCCCAATGCCTCTTTCGTTGGCTTTACCGGCACTCCGATCGAGTTGGAAGATGCAAACACCCGAGCGGTATTCGGCGACTATATCAGCATATACGATATCCGGAGATCTGTTGAAGATGCCGCAACCGTGCCAATCTACTACGAGAGCAGGCTCGCAAAACTGGAGCTGGATGAATCCAAAAAACCGAAAATTGACCCAGAGTTTGACGAGGCTACAGAACACGAAGAAGTTGAACACAAGGAGCAATTGAAATCGAAATGGTCGCAACTCGAAGCAGTGGTCGGTTCACCTGAACGAATCAGATTGATAGCGAAAGACATTGCAGACCACTTTGAATCACGCCTAAGCGTCATGGAGGGAAAAGCGATGGTCGTATGCATGAGTCGACGCATATGCGTCGATCTTTACAATGAGCTGACCCAATTGCGGCCTGATTGGAAAGATGAAGATGACGAACGCGGAAAGATCAAGATCATCATGACCGGTTCAGCTAGCGATCCTCCAGATTGGCAGCGTCATATCCGCAGCAAAGCTCGCCGTGAAAAACTCGCGCGCCGCTTTCGGAATCCGGCGGACCCGTTTCAAATCGCGCTGGTGCGAGACCTGTGGCTGACCGGATTCGATGCGCCAAGTCTGCATACGATGTACGTCGACAAACCGATGCGAGGCCATGGACTGATGCAGGCAGTCGCGCGAGTCAACCGCGTATTCAAGGATAAGCCAGGCGGCCTTATCGTAGACTATCTCGGTCTGGCGCATGAACTCAAGCATGCTCTCGACACTTATACGCAAAGCGGTGGAAAAGGTTCAAATGTCTTAGAACAATCAGAAGCGGTCGCAGTAATGCTTGAGAAGCATGAAGTTTGCTGCGCCTTGATGCACGGACTCGACTATTCCGCGTGGGCCAATGGAAACGCATCAGAACGACTGAAGCTATTGCCAGAAGCATCCGAGCGCATATTGGCTCAGGAAAATGGCAAAAAGCGTTTTGTTCAGGCAGTGAGTGATCTATCTCATGCTTTCGCGCTATCTGTGCCGCATGAAGAAACCATCCGAATTCGCGATGATGTGCAATTCTTTCAAAGCGTTCGCGTCGCGCTGACAAAGTCTTCCTCAAAATCACGATCAGACGAAGGTGTCGACAACGCAATCAGGCAAATTATTTCAAAGGCTGTATCTTCTGATGAGGTGATCGACATTTTCTCCGCAGCCGGACTTCGGAAACCCGACGTCTCTATCCTGTCAGACGAGTTCCTCGCAGAAGTCAAAGGCATGAAACGTCGAAACGTAGCGGTTGAGCTGTTGCAAAAACTGCTTAAAGGTGAAATCTCAGCTCGCAGGAAATCCAATGTCGTGCAAGCGCGATTGTTCTCCGAAATGCTCGAACAAACTCTTAAACGCTACCAAAACAGGGCGATTGAGGCAGCTCAGGTCATTGAAGAATTGATTCAACTGGCAAAGGATATGCGGGAGGCTAATGCGCGTGGTCAAGATCTCGGGCTAACGGAGGATGAACTAGCGTTCTATGACGCACTTGAAACGAACGACAGCGCGGTTAAAGTGCTTGGCGACGAAACGCTGCGAGAAATTGCACAGAGTCTCGTAGCAACCATTAGAAATAACGTGACCATTGACTGGATGATTCGCGAGAGTGTTAGGGCGGAGCTGCGCATTAAGGTAAAGCGAGTGCTGCGCAAATACAACTACCCGCCAGATAAGCAAGAAAAGGCTGCGCTTACTGTATTGAAGCAGGCGGAAGTCCTATCTGCAAATTGGGCGGGTGATTGATATCATCGGGCCATGTCAATCCCGATGGCCATCAATAAACGCGGGTATTTTCTGAATCTCATCTCCTGCGGCACGTCACGAGGAACTAAAGTTTCAATGCGCCGATTCACAATCAGGGTTTTGTTCACGACGTAAGTTGCTCGGACAGCTTGGCAGTCAAGCTGGCGGCAGAGTGCATTTTTCAGGTTTTCTTGGTGACTGGCATCCTGATTTGAGTTTTCTGCCTTTGAATATTCGCTATTCCTTAAAATCGCGTTAGGGTGGCTGCAAAAGGGGATAAAGCCTTGCATAATGCGGGTTTTTAACAAAATCACATTTCACCCGTTGGGCGGACCCGATCGGAGCAAGGCTTTATGGACATCCAATCCTGCAAGATTTCCGCCACGAAAGACAAATCGGCTTCGCGAAGCGGCCTGGCGGCGCTCGCCGAGCTGATCCGCAAGCTGGGGCTCGACACCCATTTCGAGCGACTGATGCCAGAGCCGGGCAGCAGCCGCGGCTTGCGCCCGGGGGCGTACCTGACGACGTTCATGCTGATGATGCACGAGGGCTCGCGGCATCTGAGCGGAGTGGCGCAGCTGCGCGAGGAGCGGCCGCTGCTGGAGCTGCTCGGCATCCGCCGACTGCCGGGCGACGACGCCTTGGGCCGGTGGCTGCGGCGCTGCGGAGCGCAGCGCCGCACGCTGCACGCCCTGACGCTGGCGGACCGCCGGCTGCTGGCGGTCGCGCTGCACCATCGGAAAAGGGCGGCCCTGGACATCGATGCGACCGCGGCGCTGGACGAGTCGCGGCGGCAGCCCTTCATCGAGCGCGACGGGACGGCGAGCGAGGCGCAGCAGACGGCGCGGTTCCTGCACTCGATGAACGACACGCCCGAAGCGTTCGCGGCGGTGGTGCAGCGGCTTAGAAAATCCGGCCGGCAGGAGCTCGAGCTCGATTGCCCGCAGGCCGGCGACACCCTGTCGCAGGGCGGCTGCATCTACCGGGCCTTGGCGACGAGCTTCTGCCGGCGGAGCGACTCGCGGGCGGTCCGCTGATGCAGCCGCAGGGGCGACGACTCCGAAAACCGCATCCGCGAGCTTCGCAGCGGCTTCGGCGCGGCGCATCCCCCGTGCAGCGACTTCCATGCCAACGCGCTGCATTCCGCGCTGTGCCTGCTCGCCTTCAACCTGTTCGCACTGATGCGCCAGGCGCTGGACGCGAGCTGCGAGTCGATGCGCATCGAGACCTTTCGCCGGCGGCCCTGCTGCAGGGCGGGCAAGATCGCGCGCCATGCCAGGGGTCGAACCTTGAAGCTGTGCGACGCCATCGGCATGATCCGGGCGATGGCCCTGGCGCCGCAGCCGCCGGAAACGCAAAAAAAGCATCGCGCGCACGACAAAAAAACCGGCTGCGTCCCGGCGCGTTGCGGACTGTCATTGATCTTTCGCCCCGGTTCCGCTCCTCCGCCCTTTCCGGCCGCGTCCCGCCCGCAAACCCGCCCGGCATCGCCGCGGCGAACGCCAAAATCTCTCCGCACCCCGGATTTCGGCAAAATCCGCCCCAAAAAAATCTCTAACGCGGATTTTGGGTTGTATACGGGCGAACGGGTTTCCAACGATATCGATGCCGCATTCTCCCGTCGGTTTATACTGCCGGACAACTTGGAGGCAGCCTACCAAGCATCCGACGGTGCTGCGAAGCTGCTGTATTTTGATCGTCAGTTCAGCGACACCTTCTCGCTTGTGCATAAAGATGCCTTCGATGAATCGATTGCTCTCGGTCTGACTGATGTTGATTCCGGCATACTGGATGTGCGCTTGCTGAGTGCTCTCGATCTTGCTACAAGCAAAATCAGTCGTTTAGCTGGCTACGACTACGATGATATTGCAGCTTTGGCAAGATGCTGTACTGGTTCAATACATGTGAGACTTTTCAGGCAGCAAGCGCGCTTTGGTTGAAGTTTTCATTATACGCCTGCATGGGCGTGCGTTGTCCGAGCGCCTGATGCGGCCGGTAGGCGTTGTAGAAGCGCTCGAATTTGGCCAGCTCGACGTTCAGGGCGCCGACGCTGAGCTCGCCGGCGCAGGACTGGTGGAACTCGCAGCGGCCGGCCGCGTTGGCGCGCTCCACGCAGCCGTTGCAAATGGGGCTTCTGGGCGGCAGCACGAACAGGGCGATGCCGCGCCGCTGGCAGGCGGTCTCGAACTCGGCCGCGGACTCGCTGCCGCCGTCGACCTGCACCGACTCGATATCGAACGGCGCCTGGCGGATCAGGCGGTCGAGGAATGTCGAGGCGCAGGCGGCGGTGGCGCGCGAGTAGGCGCGCATGCAGCAAAGCTTCGAGACCGGGAACACGGCCTCGGACTCCTTGACCGCGAAGCCGGCCTCGATGGCGACGCCCGCATGGTCGATCTGCACCATCTGGCCGGGCTTTCGCCCGCGGTCGCCGCAGCGCCAGCGCCGGGCGTGGCGGTCGAACTTGCGCCGCCGCTTGGGTTTCACGCGCCCGTAATGGAACGCGACGGGCTCGGCCCGGCCGGTGCGGACCAGGCGGGCGATCATGCGCCCGGTGGCGGACTCGCTGGGCGCGAAGCCGCGCTCGCGCGCCAGCACGGCGCGGATCTTGGCGCGCCCCCACAGCGGAAAGCGCTGGCGCGTTTGGCGCACCAGCTCGAGCTCGGCGGCGGTCCACTGGCGCCGCCGCACCCGATGCGGGCGGCGGCAGCGGTCGGCCAGGGCGCGGACGCCCTGCTCGCGCAGGCGCCGCTTCCAGCGGTAGAGCGTCGCCCTGGAGCAGCCGGCCGCTTTGAGCGCGGCGCGTTCCGAGGCGCCTTCGCTGCGAAGCTCGTCGTAGAGCCGGATCAGGTCGAAGCGCTCGGCGGCCTGGGTCGAAACGGGTTCGCGGATCGGATCGATGCGATAAAATCTGCGGTGCGGAGATTTGATTTGCATGGTGCGTCCTCCCGCCTTTCGGCGATGGTTTTTGTTTAGCTCCATGCTACCTGAAAAATTTTCGCGCCGCCCGCCTCCTCCCTTCGGACTGCGTCCTTCGGGAGGAGGCGGGCGGTCTCACATGTATCTGAACCCGGACAGATGCCGCTTAATTGGCAGTGAATCTTTGCGTCGAAGAGCCGAAGAGGCTTCCAAAGATTATGTGGGAAACCTGGATAGGCTTAAGACATCGATCGAGCTTGCTGTAAACATCGTTTCAGGCATCGAAGGACGACAAATAGAAGCAACTTAAGAATAGCAAGACTCTAATTCACGAATTGTGCGCCCGTCCCCTCCCTTAGTGCATCTGCGACCGGCCAATTAAGCTACATGGTATATTTTGCGCCTTGGCGCGGTTTCAGAATGACCAAATAGCGAGCAACGTCGTCCTCGGGCTGAAAATGACAGGCAAGAAACACACTTCTTGAGCGCGTCAACCCGTTGGTTTGTTTTTTCTTATGTAATTGACTATCGCATTATCAATGGCTTTCGGAGCCGGCACACCATGTTTTTTCTCTTGATGATCGAGCAAATCGCCTAAACCAGCAGACATTTCCTTTATCTTGTTGGATAAACGATGAAATAGTTCAAATTGCATGGTTTTACGTTTAATCGGATCTTTAGTCTGACTTCCTGGCAAATTTATCGTTTTGAATTGGCTCCCGCTTAACCAATCTTTCCTTTCTTTAGTAAAAAAGCGAACTGTATATTGCCGATCGATCGGAGGAATCAAGTCGGGCAAGAGATGAAATAAAGCTTTTGAGTTTACAACAATACTTTGTTTCGATTCAGACAGTTCTAAAGCTTTGAATTCACTCTCTATACCCTTGATCAAAGAGCAATATTCTGAACCAGACAAATTCGTCATTCGAACATTTTGAGAATGCAGGACTTCCAATTTCTCTTCCATGGCCTCTATGTTGTCCCAAAATTCTTCCCAGTGTTTAAGTTTAGTATTTGTATCTCCCATTCTGTGCATTCCCCAAGCGGTCAGTGTCGCATAGATTAGCTCTATATGTCTGTCTGACATGAAGTCACTTTCGCACTCCGCTAAACACTCCGTGTGAAAATAAACACTTGGACCTCCAAAATCTTTGAACTGCTCATACGAATCTTCAAAGTATTTCTCAGGCTCCTTCATGAAGCAGTCCATGTTTGTTTCGATTAATTTCATTTTGCACCTCCATCATTTCCATATGACGCATCAGATTTTCACATGATAGTAAGCGCACATACGGATAAACACGCTTTTGTTCAAGCAAAACACAATCAAAAAAACGCACGATGGTTCGCTAGATCGCGCGCTTGATGAACTCGTTCCACTTTATTCGAAGAACCATTGCTAATGAGACTTCATAAGCCACTCGCTGAATAATCGCTGTCGTATATTTTCAGTCCGGCTATACCATAGCTGATCGGATCTAAGCGACGTTTTCAGGTTTTCCGGATTTGTCGGCATGTGGTCCGCCATCGGGATGTTGGAAATCTCATGTAGCCCTACTCGCCCAATGGCCGAGTGCCGGGTTGGACCATAAGGTTCAAGACGGGCAAACGCAGCCATGCTTTGCGTACGGGTGGCAAATCCAATGAATTCATTGGCCAGCTTTTGCTGCTGAGATGTTTTGCTTACCGCCCAAACGCTTGAGTCAAGAAACTGCCCGTCCCGTATTACAGAAATCGGCAATTGCTCACGCACCCGGGCATTGAAGAAACGCCCATAGTAGCCTGAAGACATCGCCACATCGCCCTTTCGCATAAGCTCCACAGATTCTGATCCCGATTCCCACCAGACGATGTGCTCTCTAATCTCATCAAGCCGGCGAAAAGCCAGTTTTATCCCGCGATCAGTGCTCAACAAATCGTAGACTTGAGTGATCGGTATGTCATATGAGTAAAGCGCCCACTCCAATATGGCGACCGGCTGCTTGCGAAGGCCGCGCTTGCCAGGAAATCTTTCAATGTCGAAGAAATCCTTAACTGACGAAGGCTTCTCGTCTGGAAAAGCAGTATCGTTGTAGGCCAGCACCGCCGAGAAGATCAAATGCTCCACACCGCACTCCAGCAAAGAATCGTCGATAAAATCTTCCGCCGCTGGGGTGCCGTCTGGCGCAGCCGATAAAATGGTGTGGTCGAATCGGCGCAACAATCCCAGCTCGCACGCCACCAAAGCGTCAGACTTCGTCATATCAAGCACATCCCACGAGTCAGCACCATCTGAAGAAGACTCTTGCAATGGCGTGATGCCGCCATTGTATTTCTTCAGTCTAATCTCAACACCTTGCTGCTGAGCGAAAGGTTCGATGTAGGCCGCCATTTGATCGGTTTCGTAAACTCCGCCCCAAGTCGTCAAGATCAATGATCTGGCATCTCCAGAATCGGCACAGACAGGTATCGAGACAAAAGCGACTGCGCATAGCAGACTAGATCGAATCATTCTCCTCTCTCCTTAAGCGCTCAGAATCGCGCAAGTAGGCATCAATGACGATTCCTTCAGACACCACCCCCAGAACACGGCCGTTCGACTCTGACACCACCGGCACAAACACGCCAACAAAGTCTGTCAGCCACTCCATTGCCCATCGGATGCTCATTGTTTCATCGAATACAAGGGCATCACGCTCTGTTACCGACTCAACAGAGCTACAGGGATCTGCGTCCGTACATGCTCTGAGATGCACCATTCCAAAATAGACTCCGCCTCGTTCCACCACAACGCCTGTCGGCACATTTGCCGACTGCAACCGATCAACCGCTGACTGAACTGCCTCGTCTTTGTGGATTGATATGAAATCTTTATGCATCAAAGTCGAAATGCGCGAAGTCGAGAGTATCGCCGATAGCCTTCCGGACGACAAGTCGTATCCTCTCATCCCAAGCTGCAAATCATAAAGCGAATTTCCGAACATGCGATGGGAAATGAGATTTGCAAAAACGACTGCCACCATCGCCGCGATTACCAAGTCGTAATTGCGAGTCAATTCAAGAATGATCAATATCGTGGTAAGCGGAGCACCGATGACCGCACTGGTGACCGCCATCATCCCGCTAATCGCATACGGCACAATCCCCGAATGCGCGAATAGCCCCATATCGCTGATGATATTGCCAAACAGCGCACCAAAAAGAATGCCAATCAGCAAAACCGGACTGAATGTCCCACCAGCAAATCCGAATCCGAGGCAGATCACAGTCAAGCCGAACTTCGCGATGAATATCATTGCAAGTTCAACCGTTTGAAAGGCGCCATCAATTGTCGAAAAACGAAGCACTTCTTTGCCGATACCGAGAATCTCTGGAATTTCAAGCGCGACCAAACCCAGCAGAACACCCGCCGCAAGGGGTCGAAACACAAAAGGAATGCGACTTTCTACGGCAAAAGATGCAACCGCCACCAGCGATCGAACAAACGCAGCAGCCACAAATGCGGACACAACGCCTATCAAAGCAAACAGCAAGTACTCGTAGCCATGCTGCACGCCATCGAACTGGACGATAAACAGCGGGTCGCGTTCAAAGATAACGCTGGCAATCACGTACCCGACCGCCGCCGCAAGAGCGGTCGGTGCAAATGCGCGAATCGCATAGTGCCGCAAAATCACTTCATGAGCAAAGATCAGCCCTGCAAGTGGCGCATTGAATGCTGTCGCGATGGCGGCGGCAATGCCTGCGGATATGCCGATAGATCGAATCTCGGGGATATTCAGCTTCAACCGTTCGATGAACGTCCCGATGATGGTTCCAAGATAGACCAGCGGTCCATATTGACCGACTGATGCACCAGCTCCAAGAGAAACAATCGAAGCAAACGTCGAAACCATCCCATCGCGAATCGAAGCAGGGACTATTCGAAACTGAACCGCCAGAATCGAATCGGCCGGATTCAAGTTCTTTCTGCTCTTCGACAAATATCGGAACATCAAGCCGACAATCAGTCCGCCGATTGCCGGCACGAGAACGGTTGCTGCGGCAAGCAGAAACGAACTGTCCTGATATTGAAAACGAATGCGCGGTGAAATAAAAAGCCGATCGTTAAGGAAAAATACACTGTCAACAAAACCGATGGTGCAAAGAGACGCAACGGTTCCGATCAGGGTGCTGATGACCGATAGGATAATAATTCTGTAGATGACCCCACCAGCTTCGAACAATTTGATGGCTGAAAGCTTCATCGCGATACGCTGTATATCACATCCGCCTTGAAGTCGATTCAATCCGAACAAAAATGCTGCGCGGCTGCGCAAGCATGTCAAGACAAGCCAGCGACCTTAAAACCGCGTTAGGGTGGCTGCAAAAGGGGATAAAGCCTTGTACAATGGGGGTTTTAGATCAAACAAAATTTCACCCGCTGGGCGGACCCGATCGGAGCAAGGCTTTATGGACATCCGATCCTGCAAGATTTCGACCACGAAAGACAAATCGGCTTCGCGAAGCGGCCTGGCGGCGCTCGCCGAGCTGATCCGCAAGCTGGGGCTCGACACCCATTTCGAGCGGCCGGTGCCGGAGCCGGGCAGCAGCCGCGGCTTGCGCCCGGGGGCGTATTTGACGACGTTCATGCTGATGATGCACGAGGGCTCGCGGCATCTGAGCGGAGTGGCGCAGCTGCGCGAGGAGCGGCCGCTGCTGGAGCTGCTCGGCATCCGCCGGCTGCCGGGCGACGATGCCTTGGGCCGGTGGCTGCGGCGCTGCGGAGCGCAGCGCCGCACGCTGCATGCCCTGCAGCTGGCGGACCGCCGGCTGCTGGCGGTCGCGCTGCACCATCGGAAAAGGGCGACCCTGGACATCGACGCGACCGCGGCGCTGCGAGAAGTCTTCGGCGGAGTCCGCATGCAAGAAGGAGCGGGGCTGCATGCCGATCGTCGGCCATATCGCCGAGACCGGCATGGCGGCGGGTGCGGAGTTCAGGGGCGGCTCGGTCTCGCCGAACGCGCGCAACTTCGAGTTCGTCCGCCAGTGCGAGCGGGCGCTGCCCAAAGGCGCCGAGGCGCGTCGCGCCCGCATCGACGCGGCGGGGTATCAGGCGAGGATCATCAACCACTTCACGAGCCGGGGAATCGGCTACGCGATCCGCGCCAGGCTCGACGCGAGCGTGGCCGGGCAGACCGGGGCGCTGGACGAGTCGCGGCGGCAGCCCTTCATCGAGCGCGACGGGACGGCGAGCGAGACGCAGCAGACGGCGCGGTTCCCGCACTCGATGAACGACACGCCCGAAGCGTTCGAGGCGGTCGTGCAGCGGAGGCGAAAGTCCGGCCGGCAGGAGCTCGAGCCCGGCTGCCCGCAGGCCGGCGACACCCTGTCGCAGGGCGGCTGCATCTACCGGGCCTTGGCGACCAGCTTCTGCCGGTGGAGCGACTCGCGGGCGTTCCGCTGATGCAACCGCAGGGGCGACGACTCCGAAAATCGCATCCGCGAGCTTCGCAGCGGCTTCGGCGCGGCGCATCCCCCGTGCAGCGACTTCGCTGCCAATGCGCTGCATTCCGCGCTGTGCATGCTCGCGTTCAACCTGTTCGCGCCGATGCGCCAGGCGCTGGATGCGAGCTGCGAGTCGATGCGCATCGAGACCTTTCGCCGGCGGCCCTGCTGCAGGGCGGGCAAGATCGCGCGCCATGCCCGAGGCCGGGCCTTGAAGCTGTGCGACGCGCGGGCGGCGCGGCGGCTTAGCGACGCCATCGGCATGATCCGGGCGATGGCCCTGGCGCCGCAGCCGCCGGAAACGCAAAAAAAGCATCGCGCGCACGACAAAAAAACCGGCTGCGTCCCGGCGCGTTGCGGACTGTCATTGATCTTTCGCCCCGGTTCCGCTCCTCCGCCCTTTCCGGCCGCGTCCAGCCCGCAAACCCGCCCGGCATCGCCGCGGCGAACGCCAAAATCTCTCCGCACCCCGGATTTCGGCAAAATCCGCCCCAAAAAAATCTCTAACGCGGATTTTGGGAGCGAGGGCAGAACAATGAATGCCGAGCGGATGCCGTGCCCGGCATTCAGCTTGCTCATTCGAGCAAATTGATCAGGAAGCCGATAATACGCAACTTCCCGAAGATGACACTACTCCAGCACCGATTCCAATTCCGGCACGGCTGTGAAAAGATCGGCAACCCAGCCGTAGTCGGCAACCTGAAAAATCGGCGCATCTTCGTCCTTGTTGATGGCAACAATCACTTTGGAATCTTTCATGCCTGCTAGATGTTGAATTGCGCCAGAGATACCGACAGCTATATACAAATCAGGCGCAACCACTTTGCCGGTTTGTCCGACCTGATAGTCGTTTGGAACATATCCGGCATCAACCGCCGCTCGCGATGCACCGACTGCAGCGCCCAGCTTGTCAGCAACCTTTTCCAGCATGGCGAAGTTGTCGCCGCTTTGCATGCCTCGCCCTCCCGATATGACGATTCTAGCGGTGGTCAGCTCCGGTCGTTCGCTACGAGTCAGATCGTGCTTGACAAACTTTGAAAGCGCACTCGCCCCGGATAGCGACAAGATCTCTACGTCGGCGCTTCCGCCAACCTCTTCGGCAGGTTCAAATGCAGTTGTTCGGATTGTTAAGAACTTGATAGCATCCGAAGATTGCACTTTGGCAAAGGCATTGCCAGCATAGATGGGCCTGACGAACGTATCTTCGCTGAGAATTTCAGTAATATCGGAAACCTGCTGAACGTCGGCAAGCGCTGCCGCATGCGGCATGATGTTCTTTCCGTATGTGGTTGCGGGAGCCAGCACGTGCGTGTACGACTCTGCGACCTGTGTCAGCACCGGCGCCACATTTTCAACTAGGCCATGCTGGAACTCGGCCGAGTCAACGACAAAAACTTTACGAATGTCGCTGATTTTGGCTGCCGCCTCAACCGCGGAACCGCAATCCGAGCCGATAACGAGGGCATCCGTCTCGCCGCCTAGCAACTGAGCTGCTGCAACGGTGTTGAGAGTCGAAGATTTTACGACTTCGTTATCGTGCTCAATCAAGACAAGTGTTTGCATTACAGCACCTTTGCTTCTTCTTTCAGTTTTTCAATCAATTCCTGCGCACCGGCAACCTTGACACCCGCGGCACGATCTGGAGGTTCAACCACTTCCAGCACCGTGACGCGCGGCATGGTGTCTACACCAAAATCATTCGCCGTATAGGTTTCGATGGGCTTGCGCCGCGCTTTCATGATGTTGGGCAGTGAAGCGTAGCGCGGCTCGTTCAAGCGAAGATCCACGGTGATGATGGCGGGCCTTGCAAGTTCAACAGTTTCAAGTCCGCCGTCCACTTCACGCACAGCGGTAATCGCATCATCGCCAACTTCGATCTTCGACACAAATGTCCCAAGCGACCAGCCCAGCAGTGCGGCAAGCATCTGCCCTGTCTGGTTGTTGTCGTTATCAACTGCCTGCTTGCCCAAGATGACAAGACCCGGCCGCTCCCTTTCAACCACTGCCTTAAGCAGCTTGGCGACGGCTAGCGGCTCTGTCGAGGTATCCACGCTGATCAAAATGCCGCGATCAGCGCCCATCGCAAGACCGGTGCGAAGCGTTTCTTGACTTTGCTCCGGCCCAACCGAGACGACGATGATCTCCTCGGCGATGCCTGCTTCGCGCATTCGAATCGACTCCTCAACAGCAATCTCGCAGAACGGATTCATCGCCATTTTGACATTGTTCAATTCAACGCCAGTGCCGTCAGACTTGACTCTGACTTTAATGTTTGCGTCAATAACACGTTTGATTGGAACGATGACTTTCATTCCCGAACCTCAAAAAATTTAATGGGTAAAGATCGATCTAGGCTCTGAGCCTTTCATTGGTCGGGTCGTGCGGCGAGTTTTCGATCACGACGCAGGGATACAAATCGCCTAGAATTTCGACTTCAAGCCTTGCGCCTATCGCACCATTGCCAGCCTTCACATAGCCGATTGCGAGACTCTGCTTAAGAAAATGGCCATATGATCCGGCAGTTGTCCGTCCTACCATCTCACCATTCAGCCACAAAGGCTCATTGCCAAGCGGATCTGCATCCTGCACGTTTTCTACCGATACTGTTACAAATTCCCGCGGAACGCCTTGATCGAGCTGTTTTTGCAATGCCGTACGTCCGCGGAAATCTCCTTTATCCATGTGCACAAAGTGCCCCAGTCCAGCTTCGAGAATCGAATATTCCCTAGTAAGGTCCTGTCCCCACATGCGATAGGACTTCTCGATGCGCAACGAATCCATCGCGCGCATGCCGCATGGGCCGATATTGTACTCCTGGCCGGCGCGCATGAGTTGATCGAAAATGTGGCGCTGATACTCGATCGGATGATGCAATTCCCAGCCTAGTTCGCCGACAAAATTCACGCGCATCGCCGTTGTCGGCGCAACACCGATATAGATGTCACGCGCAGACAGCCACTTGAAATTGTCATTCGAAAGATCGGTATCGGCCGTTTTTTGCAGAACCTTTCGCGAGTTAGGCCCCGCGATGACCAAAGTGCCATAAGCGGTTGTGATGTTTTCCAAGCGAACCGTTCCGTCGCTTGGCAAATGCTTCTGCAAAAAGCTGTAGTCGAATCGCTCCGCGGCACCCGAGCTCACAAGATAGAACGAACCATCTTCATTGAGCGTGATGGTAAATTCGCTGCGTACGCCGCCGTGTTCGGTCAACGCATGCGCTAGCTGGATTCGTCCCGGCGACAGCGGCAGCTTGCGCGCTACCAGCCGGTCCAGATAGTCTCTCGCGCCGAGTCCTGAAACGCGAAATTTTGAAAAACTCGTAATATCGATCAAACCGACGTTGTTGCGGATGTTGTTGTGCTCGTTGCCGACATGTTCAAAGTAGCTGGAGCGGCGAAAACTCCACTCATCGATCGCCTCTTGCTTGCTCGGAGCAAACCAATTCGGTCGCTCCCATCCGTAGCGCTGACCCCATACGGCGCCGAGCGCATCCAGCTGGTCATGGATTGGGCTAGTTTTCGCCGGACGCCCGGCCGGACGCTCTTCGTCGGGGTAGTGAATGGTAAAAACGTTCTCGTAGGCTTCCTCGTTCTTCTTGATCAAGTACTGCCCTTTTGCGTAGTCGCCGTATCGACGCGGGTCAACCGCCAGCAAGTCGATGCCTGGCTCGCCTTCGACAATCCACTCGGCCAGCTGCCATCCGGCGCCTCCGGCGGCGGTAACGCCAAAGCTGTGTCCCTCGCTCAGCCAAACATTCGGCAAATCCCACGCCGGCCCGATCAGCGGGCTGCCGTCCGGAGTGTAGGAGATGGGACCGTTTACAATATCCTTGATTCCTGAGGCGGCAAACGGCGGCACCCGCTTCATGCATGCTTCAACATGCGGCATCAGCCGGTCAAGGTCGCCAGGAAACAGATCTTTCTCGAAAGTGTCCGGTACGCCGTCAGCGAATACCGCAGGCGCACCCTTTTCGTACGGACCAAGAATCCAGCCCATCCGTTCCTCGCGAAAATAGTATGACG
This sequence comes from Arenicellales bacterium, assembly GCA_965214875.1. Classification (GTDB taxonomy): domain Bacteria; phylum Pseudomonadota; class Gammaproteobacteria; order Arenicellales; family JAJDZL01; genus CBDAUN01. The sequence continues at coordinate 1,984,714 of OZ243980.1, forward strand.
CGTCGGATTCTCTCAATACAGCAAGCTCCTTGCCGCCCGCTTCGCGATACGCTTTCAATTCTTCGCACACATCGGTAACAAGGTACTGGTGCTGTACCGGAATGGCGGGGATGGAAATGCCGAGCAGCCTGCTTGTCTTCTGACTGTAGTTTCCAGTGGCGCAGATCAGATGCTCGCAAACGATTTCACCTTCGGCAGTTTGCACCTTCCATTCGCCGGACTTGGTGCGCGAAAGTCCGGTCGCTTCGGTATGCTGATAGATTTTTGCCCCGCGGGTGCGGGCACCTTTGGCCAGTGCATTGGTCAAGTCAACCGGCGCGATGTGTCCGTCGTGCGGGTGATAAAGCGCACCGACCAGCCCATGGGTGTCGCACAATGGCCACAAATCCTTAACCTCTGACGGCGTGATCATTTCAAATGGCACCCCGATCGTATTCGCCGTTCCGCAATACTTTTTGTATTCATCCATGCGGTCTCGGTTGCAGGCAAGACGCAGATTGCCAGTGACGTGAAATCCCACATCCTGACCAGTCTCGCTTTCCAGCGCCTTGTACAGGTCGACCGAATACTTGTGCAGCTGTCCAACCGCATAACTCATGTTGAATAGCGGCAACAGTCCGGCAGCGTGCCAAGTCGAGCCGGCAGTCAATTCAGTACGCTCCAGCAACACGACATCGCTCCAGCCTTTCTTGGCGAGGTGATACAGGATGCTGACTCCGACAACACCGCCGCCAATCACCACTGCTCTTGCATGACTCTCCATAACCAGCCACCTGATTGAAAAAAAATTACACTTCCCGATATCAGCGAGAATATCTCAGCAGTGCGCGTTAGGGTTTAAGGAATGGTAAAATTAGAACCAAATCTCTGCGCGGGCAAATCGCCCGCATATTCTATCAGTTTCTAGTCATCTTTTTGTGCGCCAAAACGCTGGCGCAATCCACCGAATGCAAGTCGAAATATACCAAAGACCATGGCAGAAACTCCGATAAAACCCGCAACTCAGTCAAAGCTAGGCATCGCCGGCAATACGCAAGCTTTAGCGCTGGTTGACCAAGCCCGTCTGATCGCACGCACCATACTTGACGGCTTCGAACGGCATTTCTCGATTTTTCAGCATATTACGGCCGGCGCGCGACAAAGATTCGAAGAAGCCGACTGGCTTGGCGCACAGATGGCAGCGCGAAAACGCATCAATCTTTACGATCAGCGAACTTTGGAAACGCTAAACAAACTTCGAGACGAAATGGCCATTACCAATTTGGATAAGCCGCTGTGGGCGGAGGTCAAAGTGCAATATGTCGACTTGCTTATTGAGCACCGCCAGCCCGAACTCGCCGAAAGCTACTTCAACTCGGTCTTCTGCAAATTGTTCCACCGCCGCTATTTCAATAACAGCAATATATTTGTCCGATCCTCTGTGTCCGTAGAATACTTGCAAGCCGACCGGCCCATCTACAAATCCTATTACCCCGGCACCCGCGGCTTGCGCGAAACGATCGAGCTGATTTTTGAAGATGCGCAATTCAAGCTGCCATTCGAGGACTTGTGCCGCGATGTCAGGCAAGTAATGCGGCACTTGAACCGAACGCTTCCCAAAAACAAGCGCTCTATCTCGCTCAACTATCAGATCGATGTCTTGAGCGCGGTATTTTTTCGAAACAAGGCCGCCTACCTGATCGGACGAGTTATCAACGGCTATGAGACGACCCCATTTATCGTGCCGATTCTCAATAATGAAAACGGCGGCTTGTTCGTCGATGCGCTACTCGTTGATATTCAAGATGTGTATACGGTCTTCGGCTTCTCGCGCGCATACTTCATGGTCGAAACCGAAGTGCCATCTGCGACGGTGGAATTTTTGATGCAAATTCTGCCGACAAAGAGCAAAGCCGATCTGTATTCAGCCATTGGCTTTCATAAGCAGGGCAAGACCGCCTTCTACCGAGATTTCCTCCATCACCTACGCCACTCGACAGACAAGATCATCGAAGCGCCAGGGATAAGGGGAATGGTGATGATGGTGTTCACCCTGCCCTCCTATCCGTATGTGTTCAAGATCATCAAGGATTCATTTGATCCGCCAAAGAATTTTGCACGATCCGATGTGGTTGCGAAGTATCAGCTGGTCAAACAGCACGACAGGATTGGCCGACTGGCGGACACGCTGGAGTATTCCGATGTGGCACTGCCCAAGGACCGATTCAACGATGAACTGTTGCAATCATTGATCGAGACATGCTCCAAAGCGGTTTCGCTTGAGGGCGGTATGGTTATTCTAAAGCATGTCTACATCGAGCATCGGATGATCCCGCTGAATCTGATTCTTGAACATGCTTCTGATGAGGATGAGCTGCTCTATTTCGCCCGAGGCTACGGCGATGCGATTCGCGAAATGGCCGCGGCCAACATCTTTCCTGGCGATATGCTGCTTAAGAACTTTGGCGTGACTCGCCATCGGCGCGTCGTCTTTTACGACTACGACGAAATCCGCTATTTGACCGAGTGCAGAATCAGACAACTTCCTCCGGCAAGATATCCAGACGAGGAATTAATCTCAGAGCCTTGGTTCTCGGTTGGGGATGACGACATATTCCCGGAGGAATTCAAAAAATACTTTTTGTCCAACCAAGGATTAGCAAAGCATTTCGTCGATCATCACAGCGATCTGATGACTGTCAAATTTTGGCGAGAGATGCAACAATCGGTTCGCGCCGGTGTACTCAATGATGTCTTCCCTTACCGCCGGTCGATTCGGTTTCCTCGGGGCGGGTCTGAGGCCTCGCAAGACTATGCTGCATGATCGCAGATTGTCCACAATGCGCTCTTTGCATTGCTTGCCGCACAACAAAGTTAATTATTGCCAGATAGCCGAATTAAGTCGATAGATGATTTTTCTGGCGCCACGCCGCCGCTTACGGATAACAATTATGTCAACTAGAAGAAGTCGAGGCGGCGGCAGAGAAGCCCGTCGCGCTGAACGACAAAAGACTCAACTTGCATTCACGCCCTACGTCCGCCGCAAGGTGCCGGTCTATGAAGTTGCGCATGAGGACGTGCTTGAACTAATTGAACAAAACGCAGACCGCGTATTGCAGGAAATCGGTATCGAGTTTCGCGACGACCCTGAAGCCATCGAGATTTGGCGACAAGCTGGTGCCGACATCGATGGAGAGCGCGTACGCTTCGATCTGGGGATGTGCCGCGAGATTGTCACCCGCTGTGCGCCCGCCCAATTTACCCAGCACGCGCGCAATCCGGAAAAAAGCCTGCTGATTGCAAAAGACACTGCAGTTTTCGTTCCCGCCTACGGCCCGCCTTTCATTCGCAATCTGGATGAAGGAAGACGCTATGCAACGATCGAGGACTTCCGGAATTTCGTCAAACTCGCCTACATGTCTCCCTCCATACACCACTCAGGAGGAACCGTGTGCGAACCCGTCGACCTGCCCGTGAACAAGAGGCATTTCGATATGGTGTACAGCCACATCAAGTATTCCGATAAGCCGTTCATGGGTTCGGTTACCAGCGGCGAGCGCGCCCAGGACTCGGTCGATATGGCAAAGATCGTCTTCGGAGAACAGTTTCTGGATGCAAATACCTGCATCGTCTCATTGATCAATGTGAATTCTCCGATGACATACGACGATACAATGCTGGCAGCTTTGAAGGTCTATGCCCGCAACAATCAGGCAACCGTCATTTCGCCGTTCATTCTGTCTGGCGCCATGTCGCCGGTCACTGTAGTTGGAACATGTACGCAGATACTCGCCGAAGCGCTTGCGGGAATGGCATTCGCACAACTGGTAAGACCTGGTGCGCCGGTGATATTCGGAATGTTCAGCAGTTCTATCTCGATGCAGTCAGGGGCACCGACATTCGGCACGCCCGAGCCTTCTCAGGTGATCTATATCTGCGCTGCGCTTGCACGCCGCCTGAATGTGCCATTTCGAAGCGGCGGCGGACTGTGCGCCTCAAAGATTGCAGACGCGCAAGCCGCATACGAGTCGGCCAACACCATGCAGACGGCAATGCTGGCGGGCGTCAATTTCATGCTTCACACCGCCGGATGGCTGGAAGGCGGTTTGGCGATGGGCTATGAAAAGTTCATCATGGATGCTGACCAGGCTGGCATAATGCAAACTTTTCTCAATGGAATCGATATATCGGAAAACGCGCAGGCGCTTGACGCGCTTCGCGAAGTCGGCCCCGGCAACCACTTTCTAGGCTGCGCCCACACACAGGCAAATTTCGAAACCGCTTTCTACCGCTCGACTATTGCCGACAACAACAGCTTCGAGCAGTGGACCGCCGATGGCGCATTAGATGCCGCACAAAGAGCAAACGGCATTTGGAAGCAGAAGCTTCAAACTTATGAACCGCCTGCAATAGATCAATCGGTCGATGAGGCATTGCAGCACTTTATCAAGGCTAGAAAGGAATCATTTCCCGACTCATCTGTTTGATGCGCATACTCTTGCCAATCATTCGGTCAGTTCCGATCAACATTTAAACGTTTGGAGGATAGGCACTCATGTCTGAAACTTCGACTCGCGAAAGAGATGTCCGCTCAAATCTGCACCCCTACACCAATCTGGCGCAGCACGAAGCGCACGGACCGTCCAAGACTTACGTCAAAGGTGACGGCATCTACATTTGGGATGATGCCGGCAAGCGGTTTATTGAAGGACTTGCCGGACTCTGGTGCACTTCTTTGGGGTTCAGCGAGCAGCGCCTGATCGACGCTGCTACCAGACAATTGGAGACATTGCCGTACAACCACAGCTTCGCCGGCCGGACCGCGCCGGTCGTGACCGAGCTGGTCGACCGATTAGTTGGATTGGCGCCAGATTCGATGTCGAAGGCATATCTGACGACATCGGGCTCGGAAGCGGTAGATGCCGCAGTCAAATTCGTCTGGTACTACAACAATGCGCTGGGACGTCCGCTGAAGAAAAAAGTGATTTCGCGAATCAACGGCTATCATGGCGTGACTGTGATATGCACCAGCTTGACAGCGATTCCGGTCATTCAAAGCGCGTTTGATGCGCCACTTGACCGGTTCAAGCAGCTATCCACGCCGCACTACTATCGAAATGGCCTGGACGGCGAGTCGGAAGAGGAATTTGCGAGCAGGCTGGCCGATGAGCTTGAAGCGCTCATTATTGACGAAGGTCCAGACACAGTCGCAGCCCTCATCGCAGAACCCCTGATGGGAGCCGGCGGCGTCATTCCGCCTCCTAAGACATACTTCGAAAAGATCCAGCCGATTCTGAAGCGCTACGACGTTCTGCTCATTGCGGACGAAGTGATCAATGGTTTCGGAAGAACTGCAAATTTCTGGGGTTGCGAGACTTTCAATATCGAAAAGCCAGATATTGTCACCTGTGCCAAGCAGCTTTCATCAGCATACATCCCTATTGCAGCGGTAATGATATCAGACGAGATCTATCAGGCGTTTGTCGAGCAGAGCAACAAGGTTGGCGTTTTCGGCACCGGATTTACCTATGGCGGCCATCCGGTCGGTGCCGCTGTGGCACTCGAAACGCTGAACATCTACGAAGAGCGAAACATGCTGGAGCATGTCCGCAAGGTCTCTGTCGCATTTCAAGATCGCCTCAGCCAATGCGGCGGACACAAACTGGTCGGCGAAGCGCGCGGGGCAGGCTTGATTGGCGCGGTCGAATTGGCCAAAGACAAGGCGACGAAGAAATCCTTCGACTCAAAACTTGGCGCCAGCAAGCTTGTAGCGGCAAAGTGTCTAGAAAGCGGCTTGATTCTCCGGGCGCTGCCGTCTGGAGACTCAGTCGGAATTTGCCCTCCGCTGATAATAACCGAGCAGCAAATTCATGATATGTTCGATATTTTGGACGATTCGCTCGATGCGGCGGCAGCTGAGCTAATCTGAAAAACGGATTTTGCCGAATTCTTCCGTCGTTCGCCCTGCCGCTTCAAAGCGCAAGCGGATCTGTTTGAAGATCTCTATGCCAGTCGTCAAGGCCCAAGAAACTCGGTTCGCCAGATATCCCCGTCTCTTTCATAGCGCAGGCGCTCATGCAGACGGTCGGGTTGACCTTGCCAGAATTCGATTCGAACGGGCTTGATGCTGTAGCCGCCCCAAAAATCGGGGCGCGGCACCTGTTGTCCGCAAAACTCAGATTCAAGCTTTCCGACTTTCTCAAGCAGTTCAGCCCGCCCTGATACCGGTCTGCTCTGCGGAGATGCCCAGGCGCTGATCTGGCTGCCTCGCGGACGAGACCCGAAATAGGCATCGGATACTTTTGCGTCAACCCGGCTGACATTACCCTCAACTCTGACTTGACGATACAGGCGGTCCCACCACAAAACGCCGCACGCATACGGATTTGCAGTCAATTCCAGCGCTTTGCGGCTACCATAGTTGGTAAAAAAGACAAAGCCGTTCTGGTCAAAGGATTTTAGCAGCACCTGGCGTGCTGACGGTATGCCGCTAGCGTCGGCTGTCGCTAGCGTCATCGCCGACGGTTCGACTAAGTCCGCAGACAGCGCATCTTCCATCCATAGCGCAAAATGCTCGATGGGGCTGTGTTTCGGCTTTATCGCCGGCATCTCAGCCATAGGGCATACCAGGCGCCGTTGCGCAAGCTAGATGCCGGACATGCACAGGTACTTCACCTCGACAAATTCTTCCATTCCGTATTTTGAGCCCTCCCGGCCAATACCGGATTCCTTGACACCGCCAAAAGGCGCAACTTCTGTTGAAATGATGCCAGTGTTGATTCCAACGATTCCGCTTTCAAGCCCTTCTGCAACTCGCCATACCCGACCGAGGTCGCGACTGTAGAAGTACGCCGCCAGCCCGAATTCAGTGTCGTTAGCCATGTCGACCCCTTCTTCTTCACTATGAAATCGAAACAAAGGCGCGAGCGGGCCAAACGTCTCCTCTTTTGCGACGGCCATGCGCGTTTCAACGTTGGTCAGCACAGTTGGCTGAAAGAATGTGCCGCCGAGCTCGTGCCGCTCTCCTCCGGTAGCTACTACCGCTCCTTTTCCAACCGCCTCGCGGATATGCGATTCAACCTTCTCAACTGCAGACATGTCGATCAATGGACCAATTTGAGAACCGGACTGCAATCCGTCCGCGACGCTCAATCGCGCAACGGCTGTGCTGAACTTTTCTGCGAACTCGTCATAAACGCCATCTTGCACGAGTATGCGATTCGCGCATACGCAGGTCTGCCCTGAATTGCGGTACTTGCACATCAAGGCGCCGACAACCGCCGCATCGATATCGGCATCGTCGAAAACCAGAAATGGCGCGTTGCCTCCAAGTTCAAGCGAAACCTTCTTGACCGTTCCAGCGCATTGCTCCATCAATTTCTTTCCGACCTGCGTCGATCCAGTGAATGTCAGCTTGCGAATCTTTTCATTCGAGGTGAGCTCGCCGCCAATCGCAGAAGATTGGCCGCAAACCACATTGAATACACCCTTGGGAATGCCGGCCCTTTCGGCGATCACGCAAAGCGCCAGAGCCGAATACGGCGTCTGTGTCGCCGGCTTGATCACAATCGTGCATCCGGCCGCCAAAGCAGGACCAGCTTTTCGCGTAATCATCGCCGCCGGAAAATTCCACGGCGTGATAGCGGCGCAAACGCCGATCGGTTCCTTGATCACCACGATTCTTCGCTCAGGGTTGTCTTGCGGTATGACATCGCCATACATGCGCTTGCCCTCTTCTGCAAACCACTCCATGAACGATGCGGCGTAGGCGATTTCGCCTCTGGACTCTGCAAGCGGCTTGCCTTGCTCGGTCGTCATGATGATGGCCAGGTCTTCTTGATGATGCATCATCAGGTCTGCGAATTTACGCAAGAATTTCGCGCGATCTTTAGCGGTCAGCTTTCGCCAAGACTTAAATGCCGCTTGCGCTGAATCGATCGCTCTTCGAGTTTCGTCGGCTCCCATTTTTGGAATGGTGCCGACAACTTGCTGCGTAGACGGATTGTTCACATCGATGGTCTCGCCGCTGTCAGCGTCCGCCCAAGTGCCATCGAGATAGCATTGCTGCCGAAAAAGTGCACTGTCTGTAAGTTGCATTGAATCAAGCGCTCCTGATCGCTTCAATTAACTGAATGCCGAGATGCCGGTTTGCGCCTTGCCGAGAATCAGCGCATGGATATCGTGCGTTCCTTCATACGTGTTGACTGCTTCGAGATTCATCGCATGGCGGATAACGTGAAATTCGTCGCAAACACCGTTTCCGCCATGCACATCTCTGGCCGACCTGGCAATGTCCAAAGCCTTGCCGGCATTGTTTCGTTTGATCATGCTGATCAGCTCATGCGCCGCCTCGCCTGATTCCATCATCCGGCCAAGGCGCAGGCATCCTTGCAAACCCAGGCTAATCTCGGTCTGCATGTCCGCCAGCTTGCGCTGTATGAGCTGATTGGCTGCCAAGGGCCTGCCAAACTGCTTTCGATCGAGCGCGTATTGGCGTGCCGCATGCCAGCACGATTCGGCGGCACCCATCGTGCCCCAGCCGATGCCGTATCGAGCCATGCTCAGGCAAGATAGTGCCGCTCCAAGACCCGAAGCTTCTGGCAGAATCATATTTTCCGGCACAAAAACATCGTTCATCACAATGCTGCCTGTCGGCGATGTTCGAAGCGAAAACTTTCCTTGTATTGATGGCGTGGAAAGCCCTGATGAATTTCGTTCAACGACAAAGCCGCGCACCTTGGAATTCTCGGTTTTTGCCCAAATGATCAATACATCAGCGATCGGGGAATTGGTTATCCAGGTTTTTTCTCCATTGAGCCGATAGCCGCCATCTTCGCGTTCCGCCCGCGTTTCCATGCCGCTAGGGTCCGAACCGTGGCTAGGTTCGGTAAGACCGAAGCAGCCGACCCACTTTCCCTTCGACAGGCGCGGCAGAAAACGCTCGCGCTGCTCATCGCTGCCATAGCGGAAAATAGGATACATCACAAGCGAAGACTGGACGCTCATGATTGATCGGTATCCGCTATCGACACGCTCGATTTCTCGAGCGATCAGGCCGTAGCTCACATAGCCCAGCCCCGGACAGCCATAGCCCTCAATTGTAGGACCGAGCAATCCAAGCTCGCCCATTTCAGTTACGACTTCGCGATCGTAGATCTCGTTGCGATTCGCTTCCACCACGCGGGGCATCAGGGATTGTTGCGCATAGCGATGCGCTGTCGCCTGGACTAGCCGCTCTTCATCGCTCAATTGCGAATCCAGCAAAAAGGGATCGTCCCAGACGAATCGGGATTTTTTCATGGGAACCATATAGCAGAGTAATTAAAACCGATTTCTGCAAATCAATTCAATAAGTTGCTGAAAGTAAAGCCGATCGCTTCTCCTCAGCGGATTTCTTTGTCTTAACCTTTCGTGGAGAATTATTGCGGAACAATGATCTAGCAGGGATGGCGTTGATGCGCAAGCCGGTTCGGTATTTCTTGGTGGTTTTCTGTTGCTCTTTGCTCATTCAACTATTGTCTGGTATATCCTTGTTCTTGAATCATATCATCGACAGGATTCCGATCGGTATCAAGTCTCTCCTCAATTGCATCTAGCATATGGCGCATAACGTCGCGCTGAATCGGATTCGATATCCCTGATTTTCTCCTCTGCTTTCTCAATACGTAAATATTGTCGATATTTGAAGTTTCGATATCAACGCTTGCGTCAGTATCATACGTTTCAGTAACAATCAAAAACATGCAATGCGGATTTCCAGATTTGATTTTGTCAGCAGTAGCCACGCTTCCCTCATACATGGTCTTGTCCAAGTACGTTTTGCACTCTATACAAACAATGGGGATTGAAATTTCATATTTTTCGCCAGACGATGTTGTAAGATTCGATCGCCAGGTTTTTTCAAATCACCCTTGCAAAACACTTCTAAAAATTCCCATGTATATTTGAGATAGGGGCCGCTGGGGCTTTGCCAACTTCCCCAAGCTGCATATTTGCAGTTGTAGTTGTTTTTCTCCCAAATAATCTCTCCCTTCCAAATCAACTTTTTGCGCATTGGATAGTCGCTAATGATGTGATGTGAAGGTATATAGTCCGAATATAAAGGCTGAATATTTACTACGAGTCGACCACTGTATTTGAGAACCCGCACACATTCATGGAAAATACGAAACAAGCGGTCGAAGTAATCTTCCCAATAGTGCGCATCGGAGTTTTCTGAATATTCGAGACCGAAATTGTATGGAGGGGATGTGAAAATTAGATCTATGCAATTATCTGGAAACGTTTTGAGCAATTCACAACTATCGCCAGTGATGATTTTGTTCAAAAATTCATCGGGCACATCGCATGTTCGTTCTGAAAAGCCGTTGCCACTGGCATAATAATGCTTAACTCTATCCTCTTCTTTGCTCTTTCTATTTTTAACCTTCCGTTCACGGTTTAAGTCGGCGCTGCTCGGAAATGGCGTTCGCAATTCCATCACGCTATTAGCGTCCTGCAACTCAGTTTCTTCCCAATTTGCCTTTTCATGACAGCTATTCGTTGAAGTGTTTTCGTTTCAATCGAGACGGCTCCTGCGCCAGGCGCCCCGGTCGATTGCGAATAATATCTGAAAATGCATGACGCAAGTACGACCCGTATTTCAGTTCTGGGCCGCTATGCGATATTCAGCGTCTGGTTGAAAATCGCTCATCGCATCTAGCATCCGTTCGATTTGAGGGTTGACCTTTTCGGCGTGATGATGCTTGACGTGGCCAAATCCGCGGATATTTTCGGGGTAGCTTGCAACTTCCACCGCCATGGCATGATTCTCATGCCGCAGGCGCGCTATCACAAACCCGACTCTTTGTTCGTAGTCCTTGATCAATTGCAGGTCGAATTTGCGATCGCGGGTGCGGCCGAACGGATCAAGCCGCGAACCGCGCAAGACCTTCAAGCGGCTAAGTACTGCGAGCAAGCGGGCAGTTCCAGGTCCATATTCGCGCTTTAGCGGATGTCCCGTCACTTCGTCCGTCTTCGCCCACAATGGCGGTGCCAAGTGGTACCTTAGCTCGTATTCGCCTTCGAATTGATGTTCAATTCGATCTTGAAACTCGCGGCTGGTCAGCAGACGAGCCACCTCGTACTCGTCCTTGTACATGAGCAGTTTGTGATAGTAGCGAGCCACCGCCATGGCAAACCCGTTCATGCCGGGCGTGCGCGTCTGCTCAGCCTCTCTCGCTTGTTCGACAAATTGCCGATATCGGGCGGCATAGGCCGCATCTTGGTATTCAGTCAGCAATTGCGATCGATGACGAATCAGAGCTTCCAGCCCTTCTATCGCTTCGGCGGAGCTGCCGGACGGCTGCTTGCGGTCGATTAAGCTCTCGATCGCTTGCGGGTCGTAAACATATTGCCGTCCGCGGCGAAAGGCCTGAATGTTTTGCTCAACCGAGCGTCCATTCAGTCGAATCGCATATTCGATAGCCTCGCAACTCAATGGAATCGCGCCTTGCTGATAGGCAATGCCGACCAGAAGCATGTTCGAGAGTATCGTGTCGCCGAAAAGTTGCTCCGCGTAGCTGTTCGCATCGAGAAACGTCACGTTGTCCTTGCCGACGGTCTTTCGCAATCGAGAGCGCAACTCGTCTCCGGGAAAGAGCAGGTTCGAGTCTCTCGTAAAGTCGCCGGTCATCATCTCGTAGTCGTTGACCACCGCCACAGCGCGATTGGCGCTGGCCGACGACAGCACGTTTTTGCTTGCAGAGACCACCAAATCGCAACCGATGATCAGATTGGCGCCGCCGGTTGCAATGTGTGTGGATGAAATATCATCCGGTTTCGGAGCCAGTATCAAATGACTGATCACGGCCCCGCCCTTTTGCGCCAGTCCTGTCATGTCCAGTACAGAAAAGCCAAGCTGCTCGATGTGCGCTGCCATGGAAAGAACCGCGCCGATCGTGATGATGCCAGTGCCGCCGACACCGGCGATGACAATATTGCACTCGCCCGACAGTTTGCCGACTGCGACCGGTTCGATCGAGTCATCATCCAAAGTGCCAGCCTCGGCATGCTGTCTAATCTTTCGCAAACTTCCGCCATGCACCGTAACGAAACTGGGGCAGAACCCGTCGACGCAAGAATAGTCCTTGTTGCAGGTGGATTGATCGATTTTTCGCTTTCTGCCAAATTCTGTTTCAGTCGGCAGAATTGCAATGCAGTTGGATTTGATTCCGCAGTCGCCGCAACCTTCGCAGACTTCAGTGTTGATAACCACGCGCTTGGCCGGATCCGGATAGACGCCGCGCTTGCGCCGCCGCCTTTTCTCGGCAGCGCATGTCTGATCGTAGACGATCGCAGTCACGCCGCGTATATCTCTCAATCGGCGCTGCACACCGTCTAAGCGGTCTCGGGTCGCCACTTCGACGCTGTCAGGGAACCGTGGAAGACTTTGATACTTGGCGACATCATCCGATACGATTGCGACTTCGCGCACGCCTTCGGCTAGCAATTGCCTTGCGATGCGCGGCACGCTCAGCGGAACATCGAATGGCTGGCCACCGGTCATTGCAACCGCATCGTTGTAGAGCAGTTTGAACGTGATATTCGCATTCGCAGCTACGGCAGCCCGAATTGCCAGAATGCCGGAATGAATATAGGTGCCGTCGCCGATGTTTTGAAAAATGTGCTTGCGCTTGCTGAACACGCTTTCGCCAATCCAGCTCGCACCTTCGGCTCCCATCTGGGTGAATCGCGCGGTCGAGCGGTCCATCCACTGCACCATGTAGTGGCAACCGATCCCGGCAAGCGCGACACTGCCATCGGGAACCTTCGTCGACGTATTGTGCGGACAGCCGGCACAAAAATACGGTGTGCGCTCAAGCGGCGCCAAGGTTGTCTCGCGAGTCAGCAGCTCAGTGACCCGCTCGTAATGTCTGCGCAGGTTATCGGAATCTGCGTAAAGCAATACGTGCCGCGCAATCGCCGAGGCGATCTGCATTGCACTCAGACGCCCGTTTGAAGGCAACAGCCAATTGCCGTCGGCATCATGCTTGCCGACAATTTCGGGAGGGTCCGAAATGCCGTAGAGCAATGAACGAATTTGATCTTCGATCAATGGTCTTTTTTCTTCAACAACAATAATATGCCTTAGTCCTTTGGCAAACAACCTTAACCCTTGACGTTCAATCGGCCAAGTCAGGGCAAGCTTGTAAAGTCGAATGCCGAGATGCCGGGCTTCGGTCTCGTCGATGCCCAGCTCCTTCATCGCGCGGCGGACATCGGAATATGACTTGCCAGCAGTGACAATGCCGATGCGGGCATCGGCCGAGTCAAAGACAGTCCGGTCGTAGCCGTTGACTCGCCAAATCGCCTCGACAGCTTGGAGCTTGTACCGGTGCAACCTGCGCTCCTGCTCAAGAGGCGTGTCCGGCCAGCGCAGATTGAGGCCGTCTGAGGGCAAGTTCAAATCGCTTGGAATGACAAGCCGGCCGGCCGCTTGATCCACCTCAACCGAGCCGGTCGCTTCGACGGTGTCGTGAACGCATTTCAGACCGACCCAGCAACCCGCTGCGCGTGAAAGCGCCCAGCCAGCCAAGCCAAAGTCAAGCATGTCTTGAACGCCGGCAGGGTTCAAGACCGGCATCATCGCATCAACAAACGCATATTCGCTCTGGTGCGCTGTTGTTGACGATTCGCATGCGTGATCATCGCCCATTGCAGCCAGCACACCGCCGTATTTCGATGTTCCGGCCAGATTGGCATGGCGCAGGGCATCTCCAGATCGGTCAACGCCCGGACCTTTTCCGTACCAGATGCAAAAGACTCCGTCGTACTTGCCTTGGCCGTCAAGGACGGATTGCTGCGCACCCCAAATCGCAGTTACCGCCAAATCTTCGTTGATGCCTGGCTGAAAAACGACATGATGAAAATCCAGGTGGCTTTGAGCGTCCCATATTTGCTGGTCCAGTCCGCCCAATGGCGATCCCCGATAGCCTGAAATGTAGCCGGCAGTATTCAGACCTGAAGCCAGGTCGCGCTGTCTTTGCATCAAAGGAAGACGCACAAGAACCTGAATGCCGGATGCATGGATGCGGCCGGATTGCCTGGTATATTTGTCGTCGAGATTTACCTTAGCAAGCATTCAGAGTTTCCTGCTTGGCGCATGTCTTATCGATTCAAGCGTTCCAATTAAAAAACGCATCGCCTTCATTCATATAGTACTTGGACAATACCATCTTGTGGACTTCCGATGCACCGTCAACTAGGCGCGCTTGGCGCTGGTAGCGATACATCCATTCTAGAATAGTATCCTTGGAATAGCCTCGTGCTCCGAGAAGCTGAATGGCCATGTCAACGACGTGATGAAGCGTATCGGCTACATCCACTTTCGCAATGGAGACCTCTTTTCGAGCGAAATCGCCCTGTTCCAGTTTCCATGCGGCATGCATGGTCAGCAGCCTGCCCATGTGAATTCGCGCTGCCGATTCGCCCATCATCCATTGTACGCCTTCATGCTCCGTCAGTAGCCGGCCAAACGCCTGGCGCTTTGCAACATGCTCGCTTGCAATCTCCATTGCTCGTCGGCAAAGGCCTAGCCAGCGCATGCAATGCGTCAGCCGTGCGGTGCCGAGTCGAATCTGCACCACTTTCATGCCGTCGCCGATTTCCATCAGGCGATTTTCATCTGGAATTTCAAGACCATCGAACACCAATTCGCAATGTCCGCCATGCTCTTCAGGCCCCATGATCGGTACTCTGCGGAGCAATTTCCAGCCTGGGTCGTCCCGATGAAACATGAATGCTGTCAATCCTTTTCGAGGGTGATCCGAAGTGCGTGCCAGCAAAATGAAGTGTTCGGACACGCCGGCTCCGGTAATAAACCACTTGCGCCCCTTTACAACCCACTTATCTTTGCGCTTTTCGGCGCGAGTCATCATCATCCCGAGAGGGTCGGACCCTGATCCTGGAGCAGGTTCCGTCATTGCAAGCGCAGAGCGCACTTTGCCATCTATAATCGGTTGTAGCCATCTTTCCTTTTGTACCGGTGTGCCAATCTTGTTCAAGACAAACATGTTTCCGTCATCTGGCGCGGCGCTGTTGAAAACGACTGGTCCGAAAATGGAGCGCCCCATCTCCTCGTAGCATGCCGCCATCCCGACCGTTAGCAAACCGCCGCCGCCACGCTCCTTTGGCATTTGCAGCGACCATAAGCCTTCGGCTTTAGCTTTTTCTCGCAACGGCATCAAGTAGGCATCGGCGATGTTCTCGCCCTCATCGTAGGCATCGGGAATCGACTCGACCGGAATGATGTGCGTGTTGACGAAATCGCGAATTCGCAATCTGCAATCGTTTACTTCTTCGCTTAGCCGAAAATCCATGATGAAACTGCTTCCCGCTACATTGATGATTGAAGGTGGCCGCCATCGACGACAATCGTGCTACCGGTCATATATGATGAAGCGTCCGAGGCGAGCAACAGCAAAGAGCCATCAAGATCGGATGGCTTGCCGAATCGTTTTTGCGGAATCTTCTTCAGGACTTTCTCTGCGTCGGGCGACTCCAAGTATGACCGGTTCATATCGGTTACGACATAGCCTGGAGCAATTGCATTGACTCGAATATCGTAGCATGCCCATTCAAATGCCAACACTCTGGTCAAATGCTCTAAAGCCGCTTTCGCGGCCGCGTAATGCGCCACGTTGCCCATAACTCTGATACCGAGAATCGAGCAGATGTTGATAATGCTGCCGCCTTCGCCGGCCGACATCACTCGGCCTGCCTGCCGGGCAACTAGCCAAGCGCCTTTGAGATTCGTGTCCATAACGTCATCCCACTCGTCTTCGCTCATTCGGAGTGCAGAATTCGAGCTAGCAACACCGGCGTTATTGACGACCACATTGATTGGTCCGGCTCGCAATGCTGCGCTATCAAATGCGTTTTGCACACTATCCGAGTCGGTTACGTCGAGCGTGACCCACTGCGCCTTGCCACCGTTTGAACGAATTTGCTCGACCGTATCGATGAGCCGGCTTTTGCGTCTTGCCGCTAGAACGACGGTCGCGCCGAACCGCCCCATCAGGCGGGCAAAATGATCACCGAGACCGCTTGACGCACCGGTGATCAGGACTGTTTTGCCGGAAACATCAAATAAAGGATGCATGCAGTGAAAGACGAATGGGGAACAACAGAAAAAACCGATTCAGAGCTGGCGATTCGATTGCTAAACATTTTACCCGCATTGTTGAAACTTTCTTGCCTGCAATGCAGATTACGGGAAAGTGATTTGGAGAAGTGGTCACCGAACCGCTGGCGGTCGACACTATTTCAGACGGGAGTCGCCAGGGTTGTACATGGTGCCAATAAGCCGATTGCAGATCGTCTGAGGCTTGGTGCTGGCGAAACAGTCGGCCGGCAGCGAGAACCGGATGATCGCATTGTTGCGAGCAGGGTCGCCTTCAACAAGATGATCGCCCGCCGGAAAGGCCTTCTCGATCGCGACATTGCCGATCCCGCATCGGACCAGCGCCGCCCCCCCCCTACGAGCAGGGCGAGGCCGGCGACGGCCAGTTTCATCGTCATTCCCGTCATGGCGCGCCTCCATCCATGCCTAGGCGCCTAGACAGAGTCCGGCGGGCTTTGTCGGTATGGCGAGAAGCATACGCAGAAACTAAATTCATAAGTAATTGATATTATGTAGTTTCTGAAGTTGATGGTAGCCCCGCCACCGCGGGGTTAGAGGGCTCATAAAGAACTACAATCGTAACGCACTGATATAGAACAATTCACGATTCCGTTCTTTGCGCGTAAGCGTGGTCGCCGAAGGCGGGCTTGTCCACTATAATTGCAAACTTAACTCCCCTGTTCAACTCAACTAGCCGGAAATAAAGAAAACATGAGCAAAATTAAACGAATCGAAACCGCTACCCGCATGAGCCAGGCTGTCGTGCACAGCAATACCGTCTACCTTGCTGGCCAGGTGGCGCTTGATGCGCCTGGCGCCAGCATTGAAGAGCAGACTCAAAACATACTCACTCGCATAGACCGATTGCTTGAACAGTCAGGCACCAGCAAGGATAAGGTGCTTTCGGCGACGATATGGATGAGCGACATAGCAGACTTCGACAAGATGAACTCGGTTTGGGACGCTTGGACATCCCCCGACAGCGCCCCCGCGAGAGCATGCGTGGAATCCAAGCTAGCCGCGCCGCAATTCAATGTTGAAATTGGTGTCATAGCGGCGATTTAGGCATTCCTCCTTCGAGGTTGACATGAAAATTGCAATTCTTGGTGCCGGCGTGGTTGGGGTTTCCACTGCCTACGAACTCGCTTTCGATGACTCGTCCCGCGAAATAAGCGTATTCGATGTTGCGTCCGAGGTGGCATCGCAGGCGAGCGCGGCCAATGCATCGATGATCGCGCCTGGCCATGCCTATGCATGGGCTTCACCTAAGGTACCGGCGATCCTGCTCAAGTCGCTTTATCGGAATGATCAAGCATTTCGAATCAGGCTTCGATTCGATCGCAAATTCTGGAAATGGACCGCATTGTTTCTAAAGCAGTGCAGCGACCGCGCCGCTGAACTGAACACCAGACGCAAGCACGAGCTTTGCTTGTATTCCCAGCATCGACTGAATCAAGTGTCGGATCGCCACCAGCTGGAATATGATCGCGTTGCCAAAGGATTGCTGTATCTCTACCGGCAACAAGCGCACTTCAAGACGGGAGTAGAACGCTCGCGTCTTCTCTCGTCTCTAGGGCAATCAATCGACGTGCTGTCTCCTCAGCAAGTGGCCCAGTTGGATCCTGCATTCGAAGATGCGATGCCGAAAATCGCTGGCGCTTTGCATAGTTCTACCGATGAAACGGGAAGTTGCAAACGATTTACAGAGGAATTGGTTGCGCTATCCGAATCGCGTGGCGTTCGCTTCCATCATGGTTGCAAAGTCGAAGCACTCAGCAAGCGCGGCGCACGCATCGAGAGCGTAAGAACCTCCGAAGGAACGTACGATGCGGATATTTTTGTTGTTTCGCTTGGAGCGCAAACGCCGCTTTTGCTTGACCGCGTCGGCATCGATCTTCCGATCTACCCGGTGAAAGGATACTCGGTGACGCTGCCGAGGGAGCGATCCAGCAAGCTCTTAACCATTGGCGCAGTCGATGAAGAGAAACTTGTCGCCTGCGCACCCATGGGCAACGACTTTCGCATTACCGCAACTGCCGAGTTCTCGGGCTATGATCTCAGTCACAAGCCGAAAGACTTTGCGCCAATGATATCCGCGATTAAGGAGATATTGCCCAATGCGGCGGATTACCAGAAACCCAGATTTCACACCTGCTTCAGACCAATGACGCCGCAGGGTACGCCGTATATCGGCTTTACTAAACTTGATAACCTGTTTGTTAATGCAGGTCAAGGGCACATGGGCTGGACGATGGCCTGCGGTTCGGCAAGAATAGCAGCAGACCTGATTAGCGGGAAGCAGACAGACATAGATGCGTCTACATTTAGCCCGATGGTGCGGCTATAAATCCTTGGCATCGCATGCAATCGAACAATGTGGGCGATGCCCGGTATATTTATTTGGTTGCTTTCACCCCGGAGTCCGTCAATGTCAAATGCCCTAGAAAAAATAGAATCTGCACAGCGGCACTACCATGACAATATCCCTTTTGAAACAGATGGCGGGCTTGGAGCGCGAGCTGCAATCGGCCTGATTGTTCTTGGTTCGGATCAGACCGTTGAACACGAATTTCGGATTTTGACCGATATCGAAGGGGTTGCGCTGTATCAGAGCCGAATCGAAAACTCGCCCACAATCACGCCAGAAACACTGCTACAGATGGAGCAAAGGATCCCAGGCTGCACCGACTTGATCCTCAAAGGCGTTCATCTTGACGTTGTAGCCTACGGATGCACATCCGCATCGATGATCATCGGCGAGGAGCGCGTGTTTGAGCGGATTCGAAGTGTACGTCCCAAAGTGAAGTGCACTACCCCGATTACTGCCGCCTTTGCAGCTTTTGATGCGTTCGATGCCCGCAACTTGGCAGTGCTTACTCCTTATCAACAGGATGTGAACGACAAGGTCGCAGCCTATATTGAAGCCAGGGGCTACCGCGTCACCGCTTTCGGCTCGTTCAATGAAGAGGATGATAACAAGGCTGCCCGGATATCGGCCGCGTCCATCAAAAGCGCTGCAATAGCACTCGGCAATCGATCCGGTGTCGATATGGTGTTCGTATCGTGCACAAATCTGCGGGTAGCTTCGATCGTCCATGACATCGAATCATCAACAGGCAAGCCTGCAACGTCAAGCAATCATGCCATGGCATGGCACTGCTTGCGGTTAGCGGGGGTCGCAGATAGCGCACCGCAACATGGAAGACTCTTCGAACGCTGAAATTGCTCTACCCAACATTTTTGCGAAATTCAAGATCGCAAAGAATCGAAGCGAGCATTCGGCTGCGCATCTGCTGTCGGACAGAGGCGTGGCCTATGCGGTGTTCGCGCCCTTTGCCATCAGCCGTCCGTGCGCCCCGTCGAAAACGACACCGGCCGGAAGCCTTCTCCGTTGACAATGCTGGCGCTGTCGCCGGTCGCCCGGACCACGAACAAGCCCTGGCGCTCGGCATACACCGCCGCCTTCGCGTCGCTTCTAATATACGCCACCGCCCCGTACACGCGCCTGGCCCGGTAGTCCGGGAAATACCGCATGATGTCCCTCATCGACGACAGGAAATGCCGCACCTTGTCCGGCGTCAGCGTGGTCTTGACCTCCACGACCACCACATCGGCGCCGTTGACCACCAGGATGTCGAACTCCCTGTTCTGACGGACGCCGTCATCCCTGGCGAAGTGCGTCTTGACGTTGGACATCGTGGTGTGCACCTCGATGCCTCGCGTGCGCAGCAGCGCCGCGAGATTGCCCTCGACCAGCGACTCCACCAGCCGGCCCCATTGCGAATTGAACCGCCGGTCCGTCTCCCTCAGCTGCCGGTCCGTCTCTTTCAGCTGCCGGTCCGTCTCTTTCAGCTGCCGGTCCGTCTCCTTCTGGCTGGCGCGAAGCTCGTCCATGCGGACCCCGAACTCCACCATGCGCTCGCGAAAACCTTTCATCTCGGCGCGCGACTCCCTCATCTCGGCGCGCGACTCCCTCATCTCGGCGCGCGACTCCTTGATGTCCACACGCGTCTCCCTGATGAGCTCCCAGATTTCATCCGCGGCTGCAGAACCGTTCGGCATTAATACCTCCCCCCTGATTGAATGACGCCGCCTGTCGGCCAGCTTGAAAAGGCCCGCCAAGACCGGAACTCGGCCCGGTCCGCGTCCCTACATGCGGACATTTTACCCGTTGGGACAATTATCAGGACGGTTTTCACTATTTCAAGGGGCGCGGCTGGCGCCTTCTCGCGAAATCGTCATTCGACACTGGATCCACGACTTAACACTAGACCGATAGTCTTGCGCTACGCCTCGCGCTCAAGCGTGCTAAAAAAATCTCTTGCCAATCCGACAATATTCGGATCTGGAGGCACCACGATTTCCATGTTCTTATCAGGGTAATCCATATTGGCAAGGAAATGGCGCATGCAGTTTAATCTGGCCGACCTCTTGTTGTCGGAACGAACAACCGTCCATGGAGCGTCGCGGGTATCGGTGTAGAAGAACATGGTCTCCTTCGCTTCGGTATATTCTTCCCATAGATTTAGGGATTCCTTATCGATCGGGCTTAGCTTCCATCGCTTGAGCGGGCTTTGGGCGCGAGACGAGAACCGTCTCGCCTGCTCTTCCCTTGTTACAGAGAACCAGTACTTGAACAATATGATTCCGCTGTCCACCAGCATACGTTCCAAAGCAGGGGTCTGCCTCATAAACTCAAGGTATTCTAGCCTAGAGCAAAATCCCATGACTTTCTCGACCCCCGCCCGGTTGTACCATGACCGGTCAAATAGCACCATTTCACCCGCCGTCGGCAACTGCTCAATGTAGCGTTGGAAAAACCACTGACCGCGTTCTCTCTCGCCAGGCTTTGGAAGAGCCACGACTCGGGCGCTTCGGGGATTGAGATGCTCCATATATCGCTTGATCGTTCCGCCTTTGCCGGCAGCATCGCGTCCTTCGAACAGCAGTACGACCTTAAGTCCCTGATCTTTGATCCAATTCTGAGTCTTTACAAGCTCCACCTGCAGCTCGGCTTTGCGAGCCTCGTAGACTTTGCGAGATAGTTTTGGCGGGACGACAGCATGTTCATCGGCCACTTCCAACTCTCGAGCCTGCCGGTCTACTTGCGAAAGTTTGTCGGGCGGGATAGCGCTAACCTGCTGTATTCTTGCTGTGTTGGGCATGTGATGCCTCCGAATTACTCGAACGTGCATGCAAATATGCCATAAGCCGCGAAAAATGTAAACACACAACACAAAAAAAATGTGCTGATTCATTTTCCTCAAGGTAATATTCCGATGCACTAATCGGTTCAGCTTCTGATGCTAATCATATTTGATGGAAAAGGTTAGTAAACCCTAATTCACCCGATTAATCTCTTGGTAGCAGGGTTATATTTTTAAAAATCACTATGGTTGAAAGCCACTCTAAACTGGCACTTGATGGGGGCCGCGTCAATGTAACTGCCCAAAAGGCTAGTACTATGCTTGTCCGAATTCTTGAACGGCTTGAATGTGCGCGGACGATCGCTGAGCAAGTAGCTGATCATCTGGTGAACACCAGCCTCAGCGGTGTCGAAAGCCATGGAATCATGCGAGTTCTACAATACGCTGAACAAATTGAACAGGGCTATATCCGTGCGCACGCCATTCCGCAACTTGCAGATGCCAAATCCAACTCGGCCACTGTTAACGGCAATGGCGGTCTTGGGATACCGGCGATGCTGATGGCGTATCAGCATGGAACAGAATTGGCTTCCAAAACAGGGATTTCGCTTATTGCGATCAAAAATGTCGGACACACGGGGCGACACGGGATTTACGCCGATTCTGCGGCAGATGCTGGATTCTTTACGCTTTGCATCGGCGGCGGCAACCGAAAGGCGTGGCGCCAAGTAGCACCACATGGCGGCAAGTGCGCCCTTTTGCCGACCAATCCCTGGTGCATTGGATTTCCTGGCGGCGATAAAGGTGCTGTAGTTGCAGATTTTGCCACTTCAAAAATAGCCGGCGGGTGGATCTACGCAGCCCATTCCGCTGATGCGCTCCTTCCGCCAGATTGCGTGATCGACTCTGAAGGCAACCCTACGCGAAACCCAGATGAATACTTCAATGGCGGCGCGATCTTGCCTGCCGGAGAACACAAGGGCTATGGCCTGGGATTGATTGCCGAACTCGTTGCAGAGGCATTGCTCGGCCCAGCAGCAACAGAGTGCAATTGGCTGCTGATCACGATTGACACATCGCATTATCGCGAGCCTAACCGCATCCAATTTGCTGCAGAACAAATTCTTTCCGAGATGCGAACCTGTCCGCCGGCGAGCGGATTTGAACGGGTTGAAGTGCCCGGTGAACGCGAACGCGACTGCTTCGACAGATCCGGCGGCATTATCGCAGTGCCGGAAAAGACTTGGAAGCAAGTGAACGATTTGGCGACCCGTCTAGGCGCATAGTCGCAATCAATTGAATTCGCTTGAGAACTAAGCGCCTTTCCAGTTTGCAGCGCGCTTTTCCGCAAAGGATTTCGGCCCCTCAAGCGCATCTTGCGATTGCATCATTTTCTGGTACCCCTCAAACTCTCCAGCATGCAGCATTCGATAACATTCTTCAACACTGACATCCTGCGTCTTCCGAAGTATCTCCTTGATAGCGGTCACTACGATCGGCGCTCCGCTTGCGATCGTAGCCGCAAGTTCATGGGCAACATCGAGAAGATTTGCAAGGGGAACAACTTGATTGACCAGCCCCCAACGATGCGCCTCTTCAGCAGACATTCGCCGCCCCGTCAGCAGCATTTCTAAAGCGATTGCTCTTGGAATCCATCTTGGCAGCCGAAACGTCGCCGCATCTGCAACCACGCCCACGGAAATCTCTGGCAGCAAATATTCCGCGTGATCCGCCGAAACAATCATGTCGCAAGACAGAGCCAACTCGAACCCACCTCCAACGGCCATTCCGTTTACAGCTGCGATCACAGGTTTGTACAAGTCGTGAAGTTCAGTAAGACCGGCAAATCCGCCACGGCCATAATCATCATCAAAACTCGCCTCTCCTGCAGCAACATCTTTTAGATCCCATCCCGCCGAAAAGAATCTGTCACCTTCGCCTGTGACGATCGCCACCCGCAGATCAGGGTCGTCTCTGAAGTCGCAGAACACTTCGCCCAGAGATTGACTGGTCGCAACGTTGATGGCGTTCGCTTTCGGACGGTCAAGCGTAATTTGCAAGACATGATTCTCTCGTTTAACTTTTAAATATTCACTCATATCATTGTTTATCCTGTATTTTTCGTATTAGAGCATCGATAACAACTGTTCCACTACCCTGTTCGTAAACATGCAATGGATTGACCTCTATCTCAACCAGATTGTCGCTATTTTCCATTGCGTATGCAGCAATAGCGCTTATAGTGTTCCTCGCTGCTTCAATGTCGCCGGAAGAGCCTCGAAATTCCTTGAGCAGTTTACCGGCTTTGATTTTGCTCAATGCATCGTCGATCGCTGCGTCGTTCAAAGGAAAGAAAATAACCGCAAAATCAGAAATCAGTTCAGTCAGCGTTCCGCCAGAACCAAGGATCATGATCAGCCCGAATCGAGTGTCATAGCGCACTCCCACAAGCAGTTCAGCATGAGGCTTCGGCATCATCTTTTCGACTAGCGCCTTGCGCGACATTCGACGGATCTCGACAAAAGCACTGCGCACCGCCCGTTCCGAATCCAAGTTCAACCGAACGGCACCTGAATCCGTCTTGTGAATGATCTTGCTTGATGATGCCTTCAACGCGACTGGAAAGCCCATCTTTTTGCTCGCCGCGACTGCGTGGTCCTCATCTTCAACCTCCGCACCTTCAACAACGGATAACCCATAGCGCGCCAATTCTTGCTTGGCATCATGCTCTGTAAGTGTCACAATGCTCCCATTCACGCGTTCGTGTCGAATCAGCGGACCGACTTCGTTCAATTGAGTGCGGCGTTCATGGAATGCCGCGGCGTTCAAAATCGCCTTGAAACATTCATCCATTCCAAGCATCGGCGCAATGTCTTGTTCAGACAGCCAAAGCTGAATCGGCTGCGGCATGTTCTCGTGCATGGATGCCATCACAACCACTTCGGCCCGAGTCTCTTTTCGGGCATCGATCACTGCCTTGATCGTATCGCTCCATTCATCGGCGTTGTAAAATCCCTCGCTCGGGTAGTCGATCGCCATGACGGTTAATGCCTGCCTGCCCTCGAACACGGAGCGAAAGCAATTCTCCTGCTTGTGCGGCATCCCCCAAATATAGGTGTGATAATCGAGTGGATTTGAAATTGAAACCCGATCTCCAAGTACTTCGCTCAGCTTTGCAACTTGGCTGTCGGTAAATTCACTAAATTCCAAGCCCAGCATTTCCGCGTGATCTGCCATGATCGCCGCCTCTCCGCCCGAACAGCTGACAGTGGCTATGGAATTGCTTTTGACCGTGCCGTTGATTGACAGCAATTTCAATGTTTCAAGGAATTCCGGAATCGTATTGACCTGCAACATTCCGTACTTTTTGAAAAATGCACTGCTAATCTGTCCTTGTCCGGTCATTGAACTTGAATGGCTGAGTGCAACTTTCGAGCCGATTTCCGAGCGCCCGGCCTCCAGCACAACTATAGGCTTGCCCTGGCGAAGCGAATCAGTAGCCGCTTTGGACAATTCATAGGCATCGCAGATGCCTTCAAGATATAGGCCGATCGCGGTGACACGATCGTCCTCAAGCATGCAGCGCACAAATTCATGCGTTTTGATTCCTGCCATATTTCCAGCTGAAATGACGAAGGCGAGCGGAACGCCGCGACGCTGCATTGTCAGATTGATCGAAATATTCCCGCTTTGCGAGATAATTGCGATGCCGCGCCTGCTTCTTTGACCGCCTTGTTCATCTGGCCACAACGCGATACCGTCAAGGTAATTGAGCATGCCGTAGCAATTCGGGCCTATCAGTGCCATCGAACCGAGTGAGCGTTCCAATCTTCTTTGCAACGCCGCCCCGTGCCCTCCAAGCTCGGCGAATCCCGATGCATAGCTAACCGCACCAGCTGTGCCGATAGAAGCCAGGTATTCGATGGTTTCTACGGTTGCTTCGCCAGGAATGGCGACAAATGCCGCATCCGGAGCAACGGGCAATTGCTCAACGCTTGAAAGACATTTTCGCCCCTGAATGCTGTCACGCGTCGGATGCACGGGCCAGATCGTCCCGTCATACCCGAGCCGGTCGCACTGAATAATCGATCGCTCTGCTTCCTTGCCGCCGATCATGGCGATCGATTTGGGACGCAGTAATCGCTTAAGAGAGTCCATTCGGCAAGGCATTGGACAAAACACCGTTGGATCCGATATCGTAGTTGATCGAATCAGAAAGCAGAATCGGTGCGCTGGAAGTCAATCGACAACAGCTTCAAAGGATGTGCACCCTGCCCCGTAGCCATGCCGCTTGAGCACTTGCAGAATGCCGATCAAACAATCATCGCGCAAATTCTCTAAATCCTTGATGGAATCATCCCCAGCTTGCTCTTTGGTGCCCTGCACCATCGATTCAATCAATTCTTCGGTCAGTTCAGGTGCTCGCAATTTTGTCCATGGCAGCTGAAGCGCAGGACCGAACTGCTCGAGCATATGCCTCATGCCGCCCTCTCCGCCGGCAAGGTGGAAGGTCAAGCAAACGCCCATGATCGCCCACCGCAATCCAGGTCCGTACACAATTGCATCATCAATGTCTTTGGTAGATGCGACGCCCTCGGCAACCATGTGCAGCGATTCGCGCCAGATGGCTTCTTGCAGTCGATCGGAAACATAGCCATGGATCTCTTTTTTGACCATCAGCGGGTGCATTCCAATTGAACGATAGAAATCTGCCGCCTGCTCAGCCGATTTTCGGGAAGTAAGTTCTCCGCAAACGATTTCCACCAGCGGCAGTATGTAGACCGGATTGAATGGGTGTCCAATCAAAATTCGGTCCGGATGCATAGCTTGCGCCTGGATTTCGCTTGGCAAAAGACCGGAAGAACTTGATGCAATCACCACATCTTCTGATGTCACCGCATCCATCTCGGCATGAAGATCACGTTTCAACTCTATAGATTCGGGAATGCTTTCCTGGATGTAGTCACTGCGACCGCAAAGCTCGGTCAGATCAGTTGTGAATATGCAAGATCCGGAATTGCTTCGGCTAAAATCCAGTTTTTCCAACGCGTACCAAGCGTTATCGACATGTCTTGCGAACTTTTCTTCACCATCGAGCGAAGCATCGAATGCAATGACATCAATGCCGCGGGCTAGGCAGCGAGCGGCCCACCCGGAACCGATCAGTCCGGTGCCGACGATTCCGATTGTTTCTATCGCCACGATGCGAGATTTTCAGCAATGCGCTCAATCATTGTTTCGACATTGTTTCGCAGAGCAAACTCACAGGGCGCATAAGCGCGTCAACTGACAAGACCCAGCATCTGGGGCAACCAAAGAGTCAATGCCGGAAAAATTCCTAGCGTGAGCACAATAATGAAAATAAAAGCTAAAAACGGAACAAGTTCCCGAGATAGCTCCCAGAGGTCGACATCGCATATGCTTGCGATCGCGAACAGGACGTTGCCAATCGGAGGAGTGCATAGGCCAATCATGCAATTGACCATCACCATAATCCCAAATGTCAGGGGATGGATGCCCGCAGATTCAATAATCGGCGCAAAAATCGGCACAAACAAGATAATAACGACCGAAGGTTCCGTCCAAAACCCAAGTGCGAGAATGATTAGATTGATTGTCAAAAGAGTTAGCAACGGCCTGCCCTCAAGGAAAGACAACCAGTCTCGAACCAGACCTGGAACATCTTCAAGAGCAAACACCAAACTCACCATAGATGCCATCGCAATGATGAGCATCAGCTTGCTGGTCTCAATTGCCGAACCACGCAAGGCGGCCATCACATCTTTGGCGCCGATCGCCCGATAAATCACGCATCCTACAATCAATGCATACGCCGCCGCCACCGCCGCCGCTTCGGTCGGCGTCATAATGCCGCCTAAAAGCGCGCCCAAAATAATGACCGGCATCATCAGTGCAAGCGTCGAATTGGCGGATATTCTGACCGCCTCCTTTGGAGAAATGCGGGTCATGCGTCGCGGGTATTTCCGATAACTAGACTTGCCCGCAACGACGAAAGAGCACACCGCCGCCATCATTACTCCGGGAACAATCGCGCCTGCGAACATAGCGGCCACCGAAACATCCATTACAGACGAGTAAAAAATGATCAGCACGCTCGGCGGAATGATTGGCCCCACCAGAGAGGATGCAGCGGTAACCGCGGCAGCAAATGCGCGAGAATATCCCGCTTTTTCCATGTTCGGAATGAAAACCTTCCCGAGAGTCGCCACGTCTCCAACCGCAACTCCGGTTATTCCCGCAAACATGAGGCTGGAAGCGACATTCACTTGGGCAAGCCCGCCACGCAGACGGCCGACGACCAAGTCAGCTAGGTTTACCAGCCTGTCCGACATTCCCGAACGGTTCATCAGGTCGCCTGCAACAAGGAAAAACGGTATTGCCGTCAAAATAAAGTTGTCCAGCCCGTCAAAAACTCGACCAGGAAGCGCAAAGATAACGGCTTCCATGCCGCCAAACACAAAGTACAAGAGGCAAGGAAAGCCCATGCTCAACCATATTGGCGTCCTGATCAGCAGTAGCGCTAGGAACAGGATCAGAAACACTTCAATGCTGATGTCGGTCTCCCGTCACATGGCTTTCTGGTTTGGGCAGGACACCTAATACGCTCATCAGACTGCGAAGAGCCATGATGCCCATAAATCCCATGCTGATCGGCACTGCAAGATAAATCCAATTCATCGTTATCCCAAGTGCCGGAGATCGTGTCACTTCAACAACCTCAAGATAAGTCCAACCGCATGCAGACAAGGTGACGACGAACGCAATCGTCACCAGTTCAACCACAGTTCCCAGTACCCGCTGAATCCGCTCAGGCAGTCGCGTGGTCAGCACATCAACCGCTATATGCTGTCGCCGCCAAAGTGCTACTGTCGCGGCGAACAAACTGATCCAAATCATCAAAAATCGAACCACTTCTTCAGCCCATAGCAACGAGTTGCTGAAGCCGTAGCGCAGAACGACCTGCGCCACCATGATAGCAATCATGATAGCGAGCAGCACTGATGAAAAATAGAGCGCGACCAATGCGGCGCGGTCCAAAAAAACGTCAAATGCACGGGCGAGATTTTTTATCGAAATCGAAATGCTCGCCATTGAAGTTGGTGACAATCATTGTGGCGGTTCAATAGACCGTTCTGTGAACGCGGCTCAATATTCATAGCGATTTTGGTTGATGGCTTTCGCCTCAGCAACTACCGCATCAATCAAATCTGGATTTTCCAAGTTTTCACGCAGCCACATGATTGCCGGATTTCTGGTCGCTTCTCGGAACATGGCTTTTTCCTGAGGAGTTGGATCATGAATTTCAAGTCCGTAATCCTTGAGATATTGAAGAGATTCATCTTCGTATTCAAGAATCAGACCGCGCGTTGTTTTCTGTGCGAGAATCACGCCGTCGGTCACAACTTTTCGCAGTTCCGGCGGAAGCTCGTTGAGCCAATCCTCGTTAAAGACGCCTGCCGAGATTGCATAAACATGGCCATCCAAGATCATATAGTCCTGCACCTCCTCTAGACGCGGAATGCGAAACGTATTGATCGGGTTTTCTTGACCATCAACGACTCCTGTTTGCAAAGATGTATACAACTCTTTCCAAGCGATAGGCGTGGGAGATGCACCAAGACTTTCAACCATAGCGACATGCAGCGGGATGTTCTGGACGCGGATCTTCAGTCCTTCCATATCTTTTGGCGTACGGATGGGACGAACATTGTTGGTGAAGTGTCGAAACCCTCCGTTTTCGGACCATGCGAGCACTCGCAACCCCGTTTCTTCGGCCATCTGGTCCATCAGCTGCCGCCCTATTGGTCCATCCAACAGTTCATGTGCAACCTGGCGACTTACAAAAAGATAGGGAATAGACATCACTTGCAAGGAAGGAAACACTTGGTTTATGTTTCCGTCATTGGCGTAAGACATCTGAATCGCGCCAGCACGTGTTTGCTCGAGCATGGCTTGACCTTTTCCAAGCTGGCCATCTGGAAACATCCGCACATCAATCCGCCCGTTTGAAGCCGTCTCAATGTGCTCTTCCATCTTTAACAAGCCTGCCCAAGCAGGATGCAGTTCGTCAGCCCTGTTAACATAGCCAACTTTCATTGTGAACTCTTGCGCGATAGCTGATCCGGCGAATAGACCGGCTAAAGCCGCCATAGCAAATAGCAAACGCTTCATCTTTTTCTCCAAACTGGAATAATCATATTGTGTAAAAGTGTAAAAGTATTATAGAACCTTCAATACTGCAACGTCTATGAAGCGATGCAGCCAGTTTCGTTATTCCAATACTCCTCATTGAACTCACCAACGGCCGGCACAGACAGCTTGTTCGCGGCATCAATCTGAAGCGACCGCACAATTGGTAGCGGCAACGCATTGATTAAATTTCCATCTTCATTGATGATTTGCTGTTCAAAAAGCCCTCGAGCTTGGTAGTGCTTGTCTTGGACCGCTTCCTGCAGCGAGTTTACAACAACAGCGCATACATCCTTGCCTGCGAATCGCTCGGCCCATTGAGCCGCGGTATGCTCGCGTATTTTCAAGCTGACTTGCTTGATTGCGTCTGCCGGGTCATCCTTTTCGTCGATTGATCCTTGGTCGAATTCAATTGCTTCACAGAAGTTCAACCAAAACCGCTGCTCTAATGCCGCAACAGCAATGTGACGCTTGTCTGAAGTTTCATACACCTGATATCGGGGAGAGCCGCTCGAAAGCAATTCATTGCCGCCGCCCGGCCATGCTCCAGTCCCCCAGCCTAGTCCGAGCGCCCAGAACATCAACGGAAAAAGGTTGTCGGTCATCGAAATATCGATATAGGCACCCTCGCCTGTGCGTGCGCGCTTGGCAAGCGCCAGCAAAATATTGATCATTGCCGGGTATGAGCCGGCCGCCAAATCAGCGGCGAGCAAAGAGGGCACTGTAGGTTTTTGTCCTGGGCATTCCCCGAGAGAGAGCATCCCGGCATCTGCGACATAGTTCAAATCATGCGCGGCAACTTGAGATTTCGGACCATGCTGACCAAAACCTGAAATCGAGCAATACACAAGACCCGGCGTTTCTTTTGCCAGCGACTCGTAGTCCAGCCCGAGCTTTGCCATGACACCAGGTCTAAATTGTTCAATGACGATATCAGATCGTCCGATCAACTTCTTGATATTGCGCAGAGTATCGCCATCCTTCAGATTCGCCGCAATGCTGCGCTTACCCGCATTCAAAATGGAAAATGTCGCACCGTTATCGCCGAATGCATGCTTATAGCTCCTCATCTCGTCGCCGCAGTCAGGGCGTTCGATTTTGATCACTGTGGCACCAGCTGCCGCCAGCATCAGCGAAGCAAAAGGGCCCGGCGCGAGTGTTGTGAAGTCTACAACTTGAATGCCGGCTAACGGAGCGGAATGGCTATTCATGTTTCCAAGTGCGCTTTCAGTCGCACTGTCGCTTGAGCGTACTCGCATCCTGGCCGAATAAAACCTCCTTTTCTTTTTCGCTCATGCCTTTGCCCGCATCGGGATTGGCTTCCTTCGCGCGATTGTATGCCCGAATCGTGGCTGGGCGGTTTCTGACTTGCTCAAACCAGCGCAGCAAATTCGGGAACTCCTCTATATTCTGCCTCTGACGCTCATGTGTAACAACCCACGGATAACAAGCCATATCAGCGATCGAATATTCGCCGCATATGAATTCAGAATCTTCGAGCTGCTTGTTGAGCACCGCATACAGTCTCGAAACCTCGTTGACATACCGGTCAATGGCATACGGGATTTTTTGCGGCGCATAGTCAACGAAATGGTGATTCTGCCCTGCCATGGGGCCAAGCCCGCCCATCTGCCAGAAGAGCCATTGCAATACATTCGCCCTTCCGCTCAGGTCAGAAGGTATGAATTGCCGGTGCTTTTCCGCGAGATAGAGCAGGATGGCCCCAGATTCGAATAAGGAAAGCGATTCGGATCCTTGCTGAGGCTTGTGGTCAACCAGCGCGGGAATCCGATTGTTTGGCGCGATTTTGAGAAATTCCGGATCGAATTGCTCACCTTTGCCGATATGGACCGGTATTATGCGGTAGGCCGCGTTCGCCTCTTCCATGAACATTGTCACCTTATGTCCGTTCGGCGTGGTCCAGTAGTAAAGATCATACATGGTCTATGTTCTCAGGGTAAGTTAGAAAGTTGCAATCCGCCAACTCAAGGTTTCATTGAAGCAGGCAATTAGATCTGAGCGCCTCTCAATATTGCCGCGGTTCAAGCGGCGGGCGGCAAGTTCAGTATTTGTCGCGCCTGTTCCGGTGTTGCGGGGTCGCGCCCGAAGTCGCTCGCCACGTCGACGATCCGGCTTACAAGTTCGGCATTGCTTGTTGCTAGCCGGTCTTTGCTAATTTTCAAATTGTCTTCAAGCCCAGTTCGGCAGTGTCCGCCTAGTTCAAGACACCATTGATTCACTTCAAATTGATGCCGTCCAACGCCCGCCGCTGTCCAAGTCGAGCCGGGAAGAGCATCTTGAGATTCCTCGATCATGAATTTCAGCAAGCGTTGCCTGGCAGGCAACGCATTGGGGATGCCAAGCACGAATTGAATGTGCACTGGAGGTTTAAGCAGGTTTTTTCGAACCAAATCCGCTGCGTTGTAGAGCATTGCCATATCAAATATTTCGATCTCCGGCTTTACATTGTGGATCAGCATCTTTTGCGCCAGATTCTCAACGAAATCGGGCGGATTCTCGTAGATTGAATTGGGAAAGTTGACCGACCCTGTAGCGAGAGAAGCCATATCGGGCTTCAAATAAAGCATGGCACCTCTTTGATCCATTTCACGCCCGCGCCCACCGGTGGAAAACTGAACGATCATGCCCGGACAGTGCTTTTGGACGCCTTGTTGAATTTCTGCGAACTTCTGAGGGTCCGACGATGATGATTGATCGGCATTGCGGACGTGAATATGCACTAGTGAAGCGCCAGCTTCATAGGCTTCATGTGTCGACTCGATCTGCTCGGATGGCGTGATGGGCAACGCCGGATTATCTTCCTTCTTCGGCACTGCGCCGGTAATGGCTATAGTAATAATGCACTGTTTGACCATTACAGCATCCTCCTGGCTTTCATTCAGCATTGTCGCTAAAAATTTGTTCTTTGAACTTTGGCCATATTTCAACTTTCGTAATATGGTACTTCAAAAATTTCGCTGTTCTACCGTAGAAAAGCACTTTGATGTTTCGATGTGCTTCAAAAGCATGTTAGCAGCTCGCCTTTACCAGATGCGCGCGCAGGTTGGCCGTGTGAGTGGCAACTTTTTGCAATGATCGCATTGGGTTGTCTGAAAATTGAGGCGGTTTGTGAATAATATGTAAATATGTACTGGTTTAATAAAGATTTTTCAGGCGGCAAGTGCGCTTTGGTCGAAGCTCTGATCATAAGCCTGCATGGGCACCAGCTACTTGAGTATACGCCTAATGCGTACGGTAGTCGTGCAACGGCGCGCTCGAATTTGGCCAGCTCGACGTTCAGGGTGACGATGCCCGGCTTGACAGCGCAGATAGCCGTGGCGTGCGAATAGATGCGCATGCAGCAAAGCTTCGAGACCGGGCAGACGGCCTTGGAATCCTTGACGCGGAAGCCGACTTCGATAACGGTGCTCATGAGGTCGATCTGGACCATCTGGCCGGGCTTTCGCCCGCGGGCGGAATAAATCTGGACTTAGTTCCGGCACTGTCACCGCCCAAATCGCGCAGGAACAGCAGACAAGATCCGATTCGCAAAATCTGCGCATCCTGAACAAAAATCAGACCTGGAAAGCTTCATGGCGGCTTGGCAGGCAATATCCGCAAGTAGTCTCCAAAAGAAGGAATCGGAATGCTATAGTGATCAGGTATTTCCGGATCTACGGCGAGTAGCCCAGCGCGAAGGGCGTCAACAAGGAATTCATCCGTGGTCTTGTCGGTTCTGTTGCGAGCAAATCCGATAAGGCGGTCGATTTCATCGTAGGACAGAGCTCCGCCTTTTTCCCTTATAGCCAAGGCCAGCTCTCGGTAGACCCAAGTTCTGCTGGAACCGGCGGCAAGTCGGCTGGCGTAGTACTCCTTCTTGTATTCCCTGGCAACAGTCATGGCTTCATCAATTTGTTCTATTGCAATACGTCCGCCATTTTTCAGAATGACACGAATTGCCGCAACTGCCGCCCGGTTGACATGTTGAGGCCATCCCTGTGAAAGTTCCGTCAAATTATCCACCCATACAGATAGAACTTCCGGCGCATCCGTGAAGCCATAGGCATCGAAGACGCTCCTAATGGCACAGGCCGTGTCACTTTCTTAAAGGAGTCCCAAATTCACGACCCGGCCACTGGCAAATCTCGAAAGACCACACCGGTGCAGCACGTCTTGAGTATTGCTCAGACCAAAGCAAGATGTCACAAGTGAGATACCGCCTAGCGGGTTGTGCAGGCAATCCATTACACCACGTGTCGTGCTTTTCGCCGGTGTGTTCTGAAGCCTCGTCTACGAATACCACCAGATGGAGATTTTCAAGTAGCGTGGACGATTGCGAAATACCCGTTCTGCAAGCATGCCCGAATCGCCATTACCTCCAGCCGCCAACTTTCCGCCTACAGAAACCCCCGTCACGCCAACGCCCCTTTCGGATAGTTCTCCGTAGAGCTTCCGTCCCAACTCCACCAAGCCATCCAGCTTCTTGATGACTTTTCCGGATGCCATCTTTGAAAGCCTCTCGACTTCTAGATTGGCCGCTTCGATCAGAAGCATCACGACATCCACTGCAGATTGCAGGGTATCTGGTTTGATCACGATCGCTACCCATGGATCATCTGTTGTCGAATGGCATCGTACCGCTTCCACACACTCTGCCATCAAGGCGGATTTTCCTGCTCCCGGAGCGCCTTGGAATACCATCGTGCCGTTACCGACAATGCCTTCACTTAAGCTGGCGACAGCAGAACGGAAAATGTCGTATTCCGCGTCCCGTCCCCTAAAAAATGCTTCGCGACCTGATTCTGCGCGGTCCGCACGCTTCAGCCATACTTCTAGCGGCAAAGGATCTGCCGGTGCCGGTTTCGGAAAAAGCTTCTGGTTCATATGGCTAGCCTTATCTTGATGCCCAGAATACAAATGAGCGAAACGCGCAGCAGTCCAGCTGCAATTCATGCATCAGTTTTTATTTTGAAAACACTAGCTTTAAGCGATGTATCAAGACTAAGAACTTCAAAAAATCTCAATCCACAGACTCTGAATTGTTCTGTCGTCCATATTTTCTTAGGTAGCAGCAAAACAAAATCCAAATAGCGAATGTCAATTAAACAATGATATAGAAGCAAATTGAAGATAGCGAATATTTCTGAGATCAAGCCAGTTTTTTACGATAATGCGCTCAAACTCGACAACTTGCACCATTTTGGCAAAACCTTCAGGAAAAACATGCCAATGGTTCAAACCTATCCATTCGAACCGCTGATATCCGGTTTCAGAAGCGATGCAAGACCGTACTCGCTATTACTTCAAAGCGCAATAGATTTCCAAGAAAATTTTTTCTCATCGACTCGGTAAAACACAAAGCGGACCGCAAAATCGAACGCTTCATTTCGGTTGCATGCGAATCGCCCCGTCGAGCCGGATCACTTCACCATTTAGCATCTGATTCTCAATGATATGCTGAACCAAGCTTGCGAACTCTTCGGGTTCTCCCATTCGCCTTGGAAACGGAACCTGCGCCGCCAAACTTGATTGAACTTCTTGCGGCATCCCAAGCAGCATCGGAGTTGCTATCAGCCCTGGCGCGATCGTCATGACTCTAATTCCGACACTTGCAAGCTCTCGGGCCGATTGGATAGTTAGCGCCACAATTGCGCCTTTCGATGCGCTGTAGGCCGCTTGCCCTATTTGTCCTTCAAAGGCTGAAACCGAAGCCACGTTGATGATTACGCCACGTTCACCCGCTTCGTCTAAAGCCGACTCGCCACTCAGCCTTGCGGCCATCACTCGCATTGCGTTGAACGTGCCGATCAAATTAATATCGATTACGCGTTTGAAGTCATGAAGCGGCATCGCCCCATCACGTCCAAAAATGCGCTTTGCCGGCGCCACTCCGGCACAATTAACCAGCACACGAGCCTCGCCATTGGTCGACGCGGCTGAAGCAAATGCAGAAACCATGCTGCTGGCATCCGTGACATCACAGACTGCGGCATTGGCATCGCAATCGCGAGCGATTCGAGATATTTTCGGCTCATCAATATCAAGCAACGTTACCTTCGCGCCCAACTTAGCCAAGTGAATCGAAGTCGCCTTGCCCATGCCCGAGGCGGCACCTGTAACCACCGCCGCCATTCCATCAACTTTCATTTATAAAACGCTCCTACCAATCAACCTTTTTCGGCGCTTTGCTTGCGCTTTATCTTGACATGCCATTCACCGACTAGATGAATCCGCATATGGTGTGGATATCAAATCGCGGATTTTTTTATTGAGCGGCAATGCTTTTTGTCAATCAAGGATATCAGCTAGACGATCACGAATTTTTTGCTGCATGTCGCGGCTCCCCGCTTCGAGCCACGCATCGGCATCTGAACGCTCGCAAAAGTTGGGGTACCAGTTTTCGGTCAAATACCTGTCGCGAGTGTGCTCATCGGTTAGAAATTCATTGGAAGCGGCAGCACGCTGAACGACTTCCGCGGCAATCGTATCGGCGTTGACTTTGATTCCGCCTGCCATTTTCGAACTCCAGCCAATCATTTCATCGCACAACACCAGCATTTCGAGCGAACCGGTGCGTCCGCCAGATAAAAAACCTAGATTGTGAACGAAAGGCGTTCTTGCCATGGCAGCTATCGTTAGATTCGCGCCGATTTCTGCGGCAGCTTGAGCATCAAACTGATGCGAATCTGAACAACCCGCTCCTATCCACGACGGTATGCCAATGTGCTTGAAGTAGTCGCATGCGCTTAAACAGGACAGCATGTATTCGGGTGAACCGTAGGCCAGGTTGGCCTGCCTGAGATCAATCGGCAAAATCGCAGAGCCACTCAAAACCGGCGCGCCTGGCTGTTCGAGCTGATGAACCACGATTCCAGCGATCGCTTCGGCAGATGATTGAGCAACAGCACCCGCAATTGAAACTGGACACGACATGCCGGGAAAAGTTGCCGGATAGCACACTACCGGAACCTGCCAGCGAGCGCAATTGATCAGCCTAGAGCACAATTCGTCTGGAAGTTGCAAGGGCGATATCGGCCCCATAAGCTCAATGCATACGGGCTTGTCCGCAAGCTGGGGCCACCCTCCGACACGATCAGCAACGACGGACATCATGCGTTTTTGAATTTCATCGTCATGGGCCAGCAAAGCGGCCGGCTTGGTGCAATTATCGTACATTGCACTGGTAGTCGAAACGACTTCTTCTTCGGGCGGCACTTCGCTTGGGTAGCCGAGCGAGCAAACCATGTCAATATTCGGCAACTGCTCGCATACACGAGCGGTCTCGCGAATGTCCTCAAGCCTGCACGATCTCAACTCGCCAGAGCGAAAATCCAAAATACGCACACAATTGTGTCCCGGACAGTAGCTTGAGATCTTGCTGCTGGTGTCGACCTTCAATTCGCCGTTGAGGTCATAGAGCTGAATTTGGTCGGGGACGGTCTGGACCGCTGCTTCCACCAAATCAGGGGGAAATCTAACATACTCAGTATCGGTTTCCACACATCCGTGCTGCTTGATAAGGCGTTTTCTGGTTGGCAAGTGCCCGATAATGATGCCTACATTCCAGAGAATTGCCTTAACAGCTTCGTGAATCAGTTCTGCATCCTCAGAGCCAATGAGCTCAAGCGACAGGTTCTGGACAGTCTTGGAGCGCCGCTGAATCGACTTGGCCTTTCTGCGAGTTTTCCTTTGTCGAGGTGAACGCTGCGCCGATACTTCCTTGTTCATGTCAGAAAAATCCTGCTATCAGTGCAAACGCATCAAGTCCGTTTAATTTGCGCAGTCGTTTGATCAGTTTTTTCTATCAATTGAGAAACACGCAAAGATTAGCACGGAATCAACCCGAGTGGCGCAAAACACCCTAGAACTGGGATCTGATGCAGGCTAATCCGCCAAGCTTCAAAGAACGAAGGCCTGTCTTGCGCGAAGCGCGGCAAGCAAACCGAACTGATGAAACGACCGCTGCGGTTCTATCTGCAGCATAATATTTTCGGTGTTCGCTTGCCTGATGAATCTACCCCTTAATCCACCAGCGCTCAATCAGCTTGTAGCCATCGAACTCCCAGTTTCCCGCCACCGTTTCCGGCACACCTACATTGGTGCTGTGAGCCGAGATGTGATTGGCGAACGCATGGATCACCGTTCCGCAGTCGTCGCGGCAAATCGCCTGCATTTCCCAATACATTTGGCGACGCTTGTCATCATCTAATTCTGCTCGAGCGGCAACCAGGAGCTGATTGAACTTTTCATTCTGCCAGTAGCTTTCGTTCCAGTTCGATTCTGCTGAATAGCCTTGGGTGAACACCCAGTCTTCAGTTGGACGACCGCTCCAATAGCTTGCGCAAAATGGATGTTTAAGCCACACATCAGACCAGTATCCGTCATCCGGAACCTGCTTCGGAGTCAACTCGATGCCCGACGCTTTGGCATGTTCGCTAAACAGAACCGCTGTATCAACACAACCGGCATAAAGACTGTCAGATGCGCTCAATTCGACCTTGAGGTTGCTCATGCCTGCCTGTTTCAGATGCCACTTGGCCCGCTCAGGATCGTAGACGCGCTGCTCTAGCTCATAATTGTGATAGCGATTTGCTGGAGAAATCGGATGATCGTTTCCAAGACTTCCGTAGCCGTTCAAAATGGTATCGAGCACACTCTCTCTGTCTATCGATAGCTTGAGCGCCATTCGCACGTGATTATCAGTGTACGGATCGAGGTCCGTACGCATCGGAAACGCGTAGTGCTGCGTACTTGTGATATCCAAAACCTCGATGCCGCCATTTCTAGCGAACAAGCCTGCAGTCGTTGCGTCGACATCGCCAATCACATCGACTGCTCCAGTAACCAGCGCATTTTGCCGGGCGGTGGAATCCGCGATAGTGAGAATCTCAGCGGCATCCACAAAGCCGCGGTCCGAGCGAAAGTCGTTGGGGTTGCGCTCGTACCTTGAATATTGGCCTGGTTCGAACTCTACCAGTCTGTAGGCGCCGCATCCTACATCGAATGCTTCGATTTCACCATCTTTGGACGGCAGAATCGACAAGACGCTGGCACTCAGTATGACAGGAAAGTCGACGCTAGCGCTTTTCAGCTTGATCTTGACAATCTTATCACCTTGCTTGGTTATCGATTCGACGCCTTCCATGAATGATTTCATCGAAGATTCGGATTTCTCACCTCGGTGTCGGTTCAAAGAAACGATCACATCGTCCGCTGTGACCGATTTCCCATTATGAAATGTAACATCGGGCCTCAATTTGAAAATCCACTCAGAAGGGTCGGCACCTGCTTCAAAGGATTCAGCGATGAGTGGGGCGATCTGCCCATCTGGCCCCACTTCGGTGAGCGAGTTATGAAATGTAGAGAACATGAAATTGGAATGCCCGCTGGTCAAGCGGATCGGATCCAGAGCGTCCGTGGACGATCCTTGCACTGTTGCAACGCGCAAATAACCTCCGCGAGCCGGCGCACTGGCGAATGCCGACGAGCCGACAAACAATCCTGGAGCAGCTCCGGCCAATCCGGCGGCTCCGGCTGACTTCACGAAGCTGCGGCGCGATATCTTTTTATTCATCGGATTATCTGATGAGTATTTGAATGACTTCATTTCTTCTCCCTGCTGTCAATTACTCTAACTCTGTTGCGCATCTGGCCAAAAAATAACTTTCCATTGTGTGTGATGCGAGACTCCATTTTAGCGCACCTATCTTACCGTTTCGGAAAATTCTTATCGAGCTGTTGTACGGGTTCAATACATGTGAGACTGTCAGGCGGCCAGCGCACTTTGTTTCGAAGTTCTGATCATGCGCCTGCATGGGCGCCGTTTGTCCGAGCGCCTGATGCGGCCGGAAGGCGTTGCAGAGGCGCCCGAACCGGACCATCTCGATATCGGGCGCGCCAACGCTTCAAGGATGCGCTGCCAATGATCTTCGACAAATCCATAATCGAGATGCTCCGATGCCGGCACATCCTCTCGCGCGGCCTGGCCGAGCTCGACATTGACATATACGGCGCGGCAGCGGCCCGAGGCATTCAGCTCGTCGCGCAAGGCCGGCGATGTTGAACATTCGCATAGCTTTCCGATTACATTAGCCAAAACCGTTTTCGACAGTCAGGCCGCCTGCACAACAAGATCCGCATTGAAGCGACATGCTCGTCAATTAACGCAATGAGCATCTCTATCCACGCGATCGGCCTTCTAGGCTCAACTTTCACAAGCAGCGCTTAAAACCTGCGCAAACTGTTTTGATTGACGAAACATTTGTCGAGTCATTTTGCTGAATTGATTTTACAACGAGTAGCATCTAGCCTTCAAAAAATCCTATCGAGAGCGCAAGGTTGTCTGTCTGCAAAGCATTCTTTGCATATATTTCAGTGCTGTCGAGATGCTTCTTGCTCTCGCAATTCGCATCGAACCAGACTATCGCACCTGATGAAATATCCGCAATCTAAATGTATAAATGAAGATTCTCACAAATAATCATCTTCTGCATAAACGGCTTCGGCAATTCGAAACTCATTGCATTTGTGTATACTTCAACCATTCCAGCGAAACACCTGCCTGCACCTAGGCGAACGCTTCAGTCAACCGGATCAGACGCAAATCAACGGACAGATTGTACGGTTTTCAGGGCTGTCATGCGGACTGGACGGTTGATAAAACGCCATGTCATGCAGCATCGCGAAACACATAATAGCAATTTCACCAAAGCACCTCATTTCACCATTGGAGCAATAATCCGTCATGAGCGATGAACGAGATTTTCTTGAGTATGACGTTGTCATAATCGGTGCGGGGCCATCAGGTCTAGCCGCCGCCATCCGACTGCGGCAACTTTGCACGCAAAACGGACAAGACTTGAGCATTTGCGTACTAGAAAAAGGGGCTGAAGTCGGGGCGCATATCTTGTCGGGTGCCGTGCTCGAACCACGCTCGTTGACCGAGCTTATTCCAGACTGGGCAGAAAAAGGTGCACCGCTCAATACGCCAGTTACCCAAGACAATTTCGTTTTGCTGACCAACAGCAAATCAATCAAGCTCCCCACCCCGCCCCAGATGAACAATCATGGAAACTACATCATCTCGCTGGGCAATCTTTGCCGCTGGCTAGCGGATCAAGCCGAGCAAGCAGGTATCGACATCATTCCAGGCTATGCCGCAGCTCAGGTTCTCTACGACAACGGTCGCGTGGCCGGCGTCATCACCGGCGACATGGGGGTCGGCAAAGACGGACAACCAACCGCAAACCACATGCTTGGCACGGAAGTGCGCGGAAAATTCACACTGTTTGCCGAGGGATGCAGAGGTTCGCTAACCAAAACCTTGTTCGAACGCTTCAAGCTTCGCGAAGGCGTGCAGCCGCAAACCTACGGAATCGGAATCAAAGAGCTGTGGGAAGTTGATCCGGCTCTACATGAGCAGGGGAAAGTGTGGCATAGCGTTGGCTGGCCGCTCACCAGCGACACTTACGGCGGTTCTTTCCTATACCATCTGGAAGATAGCCAGGTTGCCGTAGGCTTCGTCGTGGGGCTTGACTACACCAATCCCCATCTAAGCCCTTTCCATGAGTTCCAGCGCTTCAAGCACCACCCCGCGGTGCGCGGCGTTTTTGAAAATGCAAAGCGAATCGCCTATGGCGCACGCGCCTTGGTTGAAGGCGGTTTTCAATCCATCCCCAAACTGACTTTTCCCGGCGGAGCGCTGATCGGAGATTGCGCAGGATTTCTCAATACGCCAAAGATCAAGGGAACGCATACGGCCATGAAGTCAGCCATGCTGGCAGCAGAAGCTGTGTATGCGCAATTTGCATCCGGCACAACGGAAGAGATCACCGACTACAGCGAATCGCTCAAGAATTCTTGGCTATGGGACGAGCTTTACCGCGCGAGAAACATTCGGCCATCATTCAAATGGGGCATGTGGGGCGGATTGGCGTATGCCGGGATCGATACCTATCTATTTCGCGGGAAGGCGCCATGGACATTCAAGCATCACGAAGATCATGCTTGCCTCAAAAAGGCCAGCGAGTGCAAGCCGATCGAGTATGCAAAGCCGGATGGCAAGATCAGCTTCGACCGACTGTCGTCCGTATTTCTTTCAAACACCAACCATGAGGAAAATCAGCCAGCGCATCTGACGCTGCTTGACGATAGCATTCCGATACAAGTGAACCTGAAAGACTATGATGCACCGGAGCGGCGCTATTGCCCGGCCGGCGTGTATGAAATTGTCCGTGACGATGAAGGTGAGCCGAGCTTGCGAATCAATGCGCAAAACTGCGTGCACTGCAAGACCTGCGACATCAAAGATATGACACAGAATATCAACTGGGTTGTGCCAGAAGGCGGCGGCGGCCCCAACTACCCGAATATGTAGCGCAAATCGCATTCGGCGCGAAACAACAAGGCTTGGTTGAAGATAATGCTCGGTTCCGGCATATTCAAACATTCAGATGATCAAGAAAATAAAAGACAAATCCGGCAAGATGCTCTGCCTGCTCGGCATTCATGACTTCGAGGTGTTGGAGGTGAAGTTCGGGTTTGGAGCGGCCGGCAATATCGAAGTTGTCGAATGCAAACGATGCGGACATAGGACGACTCGCCGGAGCCGCTGATGCGCATTTCGCGCCGTTTGTATCAATATCCAGACAGCCTTTTTAGAAACTAAATTCATAAGTGATTGATATTATTGAATGCCGAAAGTCGATGCTTCTACGAGGTTGGTGGCCTCGCGGCGGGGCTGTAAGGCTCATACAATGACCCGCCCCATCAGCAAAGCGACCCACCCGACCAGTGCCGACACGTTTCGACGACAGGGGCATGAACTCGTCGAGCTGATTGCCGAATACATGGAAAACATTGAGACATACCCCATACAGCCGCAAATAGAACCCGGTCAAGTCTACCAGCAACTCCCATCTCGACCGCCCAAAGAGGCCGAGTCTTTCGAAGCAGTCGTCGAAGATGTCCGCAACCTCATCATCCCCAACATCACGCATTGGCAGTCGCCGAACTTCTTCGGCTATTTTCCAGCCCATGCGACTGTCCCGTCCATGCTGGGCGATTTGCTTTCGTCCGGTCTGGGCATTCAAGGGATGCTGTGGTCAACCTCCCCTGCTTGCACCGAGCTAGAGACGCGAGTTTTAGACTGGATGGTCGAAATCGCAGGACTGCCATCGCATTTTCGCTCCGACAGCGCTGGCGGCGGCGTGATTCAGGACTCCGCATCTTCAGCCACTCTTTGTGCGATCATCGCCGCGAGAGAGCGAGCATTAAAGCGAGCATCAAATGATGCCAACGAGTTAAGCTTGAACCGTCTTTGCGCCTATATTTCGAGCCAGGCTCATTCATCCATTGAAAAGGGTCTCAAAGTGGCAGGTTTTCGCAACAATCAGATTC
Source organism: Arenicellales bacterium (assembly GCA_965214875.1). Taxonomy (GTDB): domain Bacteria; phylum Pseudomonadota; class Gammaproteobacteria; order Arenicellales; family JAJDZL01; genus CBDAUN01. Next base: position 2,027,611 of record OZ243980.1, read on the forward strand.
GTCGAATTGATGTCGACGACAAGTTCGCGATGTGCCCGCAACATTTGGCGCAGCAGATTGAAACAGATCGCAATAAGGGGCTCATTCCCGCCTTCATTGGCGCCACCGTCGGAACCACCTCTTCATTGGCGATTGATCCGATTGCCGAAATCGGCGAAATTGCGCGATTGACACAGGCCTGGCTGCACGTGGACAGTGCGCATGCAGGTTGCGCAACAGTGTGCGCGGAATACCGATGGCTGCTTGACGGATTGACGCTTGCGGACAGCTATTGCTTCAATCCGCACAAGTGGCTGTTGACCAACTTCGATTGCGATCTATTCTATGTTCGCGAACGCGATGCCCTAATCGAGGCGCTGACGATCACGCCGGAATACCTGCGCAACAAGGCTACTGAATCCGGCCAGGTATTCGATTACAGCGGATGGCAAGTGCCGCTTGGAAGACGCTTTAGATCCTTGAAGCTTTGGTTCGTCATACGACTATTCGGCTCTGAAGGCATCAAGTCGCACATACGCCGGCATATCGGATTTGCAGAACAGTTTTCACAATGGGTCGAGAGCAGTTCAGACTTCGAACTGTTTCAGCCAACCATCTTGAATCTAGTGTGTTTCAGGCATCGCGGCGGGAACGATGCAACGCGCAATATTTTGGAGCAATTCAACGCTTCAGGCCTATATTTTGCAACGCACACGGTTTTGCATGGCACCTATGTCATTCGTCTCGTGGTCGGCGCGGTGCACACCGAATATCGGCATATCGAAGGAGCGTGGTCGGAGTTGCAGCGCATTGCGGGCAACCTGGCACTCGAAAACTGACCCGGCATCTGGATTCTTCCTTGATGCAGCGCAATATCAGCATCCGCTACTCGCCGTAGTGAATCATTGACGCATCATCGATGTTCTCAAGATCGCCAATTGCAGTTTCGACATCTGCGATCGCGCACTTCAAATAGGAAGTGATCACTTCCCTGTCGTCTGTAAACGGAATATCGGCCGTCATTTCGTTGAGCTTGCCAATTGCTAGCCATGCCTTGTGTCTCGCCCATTCGGTAAACAGAACATGGTGCGGGTCGACCAGCGTCAAATCTGGAAACCGGCAAGCATCTTCAACATCCGCGGCAAGCGGAACATAGCCATTCACCAATGTGATTCGCTCGGCTGCCTTAGTGAGTTTGGTGGCTCGATGCACAACCATGTTGCCATGCAAGACGATGGCGTAGCCGGAACCCGGAAAATGCGGCGTGACCGTGCGATCGTCCGGAATCGGCACGCCGCTGTCAGCATATTCCTTGGCCTCGTCGCGAGTGCCGTTGAAGTATTGAAAATCCCCTCCTTGCAATTCGCCCGGATCCGACAGCATCAGGACATAATCCAGCGCAAGCGTATCGTGGTGCCATAGATCTACCGCTCTGCTCAAATCATCAGGGGCAAAATTCAAATGACCGAGATGCAACGGCATGGTGTGCGGTGCGACAGGCGTTTTAAATACCTCGCCAATAAACTCCGTCACTTCAGGGCAAAGGCAAAAGTCGCGCAAAAACTCGGATTGGTAGACGCCGCCGCGAACCATGTTCTCTATGCGTTCGCAGTTCACCGAATATTGCTTTAGATGCCGCGAAATTTCGCGCATCACCTCGACACCCTCATCAGAAAGTATACGCACCGCAGTCGACACTGCGAAATCTGTCGGACAGTCGCCAATCTGCGCCTGCGAGTAGCCAAGTTCGTCAAGCGTCACGCAAGTGGTCGGCATCTCAAGCTGAAGATGGGTATTCGGGTCAAAAGAAATCGACTCCGCCCGATAGCGATACCCATCAGGAAGTCTGCTGGGAAATGGAAGCGGATGATTTCGATAAGTCATTTCCGAATTTGCCTCACTGATCATTAAAGCCATCCATGTGACAATGTTGCTAATGCTTGTTTAAGTCGCACCGGATCTTGAGGTGATGATTTGCTTGGCAAATTCTAGTCGCTGAATCTTGCCCGATGGGCCTTTCGGCAGCTCATCGACCAGGATGATTTCGCTCGGCAGTCTAAACTCGCTTAGATGCTCGCGGCAATATACCATCAATTGTTCAACAGTGCAGGCCGCCCCGGGCTTGAGCACCACGCCGACTGCGACCACCTGTCCGTAGGTGTCATCCGGTAGCCCGAATGCCGCCGCTTCAAGCACTGCGTCATGGTGATACAGCACATCGTCTATCTCGCGCGGCGCGATATTCTCTCCGCCTTTAATGATCAACTCCTTGCGCCGCCCTGTCACAAAATGGTAGCCATCAGTATCGCAATATCCAAGATCACCGGTCCGGAACCACCCGTCAGGCGTGAACGCTTCTCGGGTTGCAGCGGGGTCTTGGTAGTACTGCGAAATCACATTATCACCTCGTGCAACAATCTCGCCGATCGTGTTTGAAGGCACCGTTCGAAAAGATTCATCCACAACTTTCACTTCGTCGCCAAACGCCAGTCCAACAGATCCGGATATTCTTTCTTTGGGCGGCATTGGATTCGACAGTATTGGCGCAGCTGATTCCGTCAGCCCCATGGTCTCAATCATCGGTATGCCGAAAGCCGTCTCGAAATCCCGGTGCATGCCGGCAGGCATCGCCGATGAGGCCGAACGCGCAAGGCGCAGGTGGTCAAAGCTTCGCACCTGTTCTGCAATCGCCGGCGCCTTGCATGCTGCATCAAGCAAGAATTTGGCAATTGTCGGCACTACGCTAATCCAGGTGCAACGGTGCTCTTGCACAAGAGGCCAGAAATTCGCGGTGCTGAACTTATGCGGCATCACTACGCTTGAAGCCGTCAAAAGAGGCGCAATCACAGTAACGACTTGACCATTGATATGATAAAGCGGCAACACGCACAACGCACGGTCGTCGCTGCGAATGCTATGCGCAAGCTCGACATTGCGGCCGCCCGCGACAAGGTTTCGATGACTCAACTGCGCACCTTTCGGCAAGCTAGTTGTGCCAGAGGTGAATAGCACCATCCCGGTATTTTCGGCTTCGATTTGCGAGATTGACTCGCCCGGAACCTGCGGCAGGGGAAAGCCTGCAACAGGGTCCACATGCTCCACTGAGGTTGGTGGATCCATCCGGGTCGCCTCGAACAAATCGCGATGACGATCCTGGACGAAGGTCAATGCAGGCGCCGACCTCTCCATTGCATACGAAAGGTTGCGCTCACTTGCAACAACATTCAGCGGAACCGTGATGCATCCGGAGTACATCGTGCCAAGCATGACTACAACCGACCAGTAGCCATTGTCGAGCATATATGCGATGCGCGAATTTGGGCTAAGCCCCATGGACCTTGCATAGACCGTGAACTGCCGACAGCGCTGCTGCAAATCTCCGAATGTCATCACCAGATTGGCATCTGGATCAATCAGAAAAACTCGGTCGGAATGCTTGCCAGCGTGCCGGTCGATCAACGATCGGATCGTTTCATTCACGATCTACTCCTTTGCTTGAAGATCGGGGTGGTATTTATTTAAAAATGCTCCGAACAAGCTTTCTTCGCTTGGTTTGTCGATCGGGATTTCTGTCGATAGATGCGTGATATTGATGAAGTGCTTGTAGTTCAAATTCTCGCTGATGCTATTGCCGCCCCAGGTGCCGCACCCCATGCTAAGCGTGAAGTTCAATCCGCTATTGAATCCTCCGCCATTCCCGAAGGTATGAGCCTGATTGACCAATACGCGAACCACATCTAGATTCTCCGCAAGAGCATGAGTCCTTTGTGGTATCGAAGTGTGAATTCCGCATGAGTGTCCGCCCCCCTGAAAATTGAGAATTTGCTCAACAATAGTTTTCGCATGATTAAAATCGGCTGCTCGATACGCGGTCAGCACGATTGACAGTTTCTCGCCGGATAGGGGGTAGTCGGATCCGATCCCCGACTCTTCCACGATGATGAAGCGTGTATTGCGCGGGGCATCGTGCAAGTCGCACTCTTTGAGAAAAACTTGCGAATCTTTTGCGATCAGGCGGCGATTGAGGCGACCATCCAGCCACAGCCTGGAGATGATTCGGTCTCGCTCGGCCTCGGTGGCAAGATAGCCGCCGATTTCGCGAAACGCTTGGATCATCGAATCGTAAACTTCATCTACGATTACAACCGCGTTTTCCGATGAGCAAGACGTGCCATTGTCAAAGGTCTTCGACTTGCAAATCAGATCCGCCGCTCGCTTTAAGTCTGCAGTTTCGTCGATGATAACCGGAACATTGCCCGCGCCAACGCCAATTGCCGGGGTGCCGCTTCGATAAGCGCCATTTACATTGTTTTGCGATCCCGTAACGACAACCAGGTCGGCAGCGCGCATCAGCGCTTCGGTTAGTTCGCGATTAACCGGTGCCGGCAAAATTTGAACCAAATCTGCCGGAGCCCCGACAATCGCCAATTCGCTTCGCATGGCTTGGACTGCCTGATTGGTGGTAGACCAGCCCGCAGGAGATGGAGCGACGATTACAGGATTGCGCCCCTTTATCGCCATCATGCACTTGTTGACCGGCGTCGCGGCAGGGTTGGTGGACGGTGTCACGGCAGCTACGACCCCCACGGGTTTAGCATACTCTACAAGACCAAGCTCTGGACGTTCTGCAATGATGCCGACCGTTCGAACACGCATCAAATCGCGTAGTGTGCCGAATGTCTTACGCTTGTTCTTTATGATCTTGTCCTGAACATTGCCGAGCCCAGTATCTTTCACGGCGAGCTCGGCTAGAAGCTTCGCATTGCTGTCGTTATATAGCGACCAGGCAACAGCGGTCACCGCTTCGTCAACATGTTTTTGGGTGGCATGCTTGAATTCATTCAAAGCGCGGCGAGCGCTCGCGATGAGAGTGTCGGTGTTTTTGTTCACGATCATTTTGCTGCTGAATGCACGGACAGGCATCTATAGTTTGCACATTATAACTTTGTGTCTATCGCGCCCTACAATCCCATACTGTAGCAACGTGCCAACAATATCCAGACAATACGGATATCCATCCACTTGCGCTGCTAAACAAAATTTAAAAAATTACAGCTCCGCGCTCTCAAGATTCATAGTTTTGCAGTTTTCGTTGTTGTGCCAATCAATTTTTTTGCCAATTCATCATCTATCTTATATAATAAGCAACCCTATTGCAGTCCACTGCAGTTGACACTCACTTTCACTGGATTTTACTAGGAACAGCAATCATGAAAAATGCAAAATTTTATCTTCAAGGGGGGGGGGTAGCAGTAATTTTGGCATTGGCTTTATCGGCCCCAGCCATAGCTGAATGCGGCCCCGGAAACCTGCCTGAAACGACTGTTATCGGCTTCGACCCAAGAACTTATGTTGTACGAGGTGCTGATAGCGTATCCCTCAAAGTTGTCAAGAACGGCCCTGCTACTCCTGTTGTCCATTTCGAGACAAACAGCACACCCAGATGGCAATTCAACCAGTTCAACGCAGGTGATGTAGGCAGCGCCGGCAATGCTCAAGCAGGAACGGATTTCGCCTCGAAAACCGGCACGCTGGCTTGGCATGGTAACAGCGCAAACATCGAGTTGAATATCTTTGATAATCAAGACGGCCAAGAGTCTTGGAAGAGATTCTATGTTAATCTGGCGATGGATACTTCGGTCCCGGATGCTGCAAATATAGACACGCACCACACGGCGCAAGAACAGTGCGACACCCCGCCAGCACAGTTAAGTCGCTACGGGTACTTTGCGACAGTCATGATTCGCAACAATTGACAATCAAAAGATGCAGACAGGGCGGCCCGGCCGCCCTTCTCTTTAAAACTATGCATCATACGAAAAGACCACTAGCCGGCACCGGTTCGATTTATGCAACGGTCAAATTGCCGCCGTTGCGAGTGCATTATCAATCATTATTTTCAAGCATTAAATCCAAAAAATATGGAGAGATGAAGCATTGAAGACGATTCAATGGGATGATTTCGAACAAGTTGAACTGCGTGTCGGAACCATCGTCGACGTTCAAGAGTTTCCGGAAGCCCGAAAGCCCGCATTCAAGGTAACGGCAAATTTTGGCAATGATATCGGGACTTTGCGGTGCAGTGCTCAGATTACAACTTTGTATACCATGGATGAACTTATCGGCAAGCAAATCGTTGGAGTAGTGAACTTTCCGTCGAAGCAAATCGGCCCGATCAAGTCGCAATTTCTACTAACCGGGTTTGTTCGTTCCGATGGCGCTGTTGTTCTTGCTCAGCCAGAGCGTGAAGTGCAAAACGGCGCAAAACTCGCATGAGCATATGACAATCGCCATTCAGTTCTAGCGGCCGACTGGACGACAAATAACGCCGCCATTTCATTTAGTCAAGCTCATGACGCCATGGCTCGCCAAGATTGTTTCAAGCAAGTGCGATTGCGATCCTGACCATCCGCCAGATGGTATCGAGTTCTCGAATGTCATAGCGAACCGCAATCATATGGCTTTCTGCGATAATCATCAGAATTGATCGTCCGAAAGTGCGAACACCAAGTTCGATGAGTTCACAACCGCATCGGCACAGGCTTGAGCTCTCGGCAATATATGAGTTGCATAGTATTCGGCGGTCGCCATCTTTGCTTCAAGAAAGGCCTTGTTTGCGCCTTCGTCGCCATACTGTTTTTCTGCAGCGTTTGTTGATTTGCACAAAAGCCATCCGCACACAACATAGCCTAGAATGTGCATGTAGCTGACACTGGTCGCTGCCGCTACAGGCGGGGAAGATGCCCCGTTTTCAATGACCCATTCGGTTGCACGAACCAGGTGATCTAAGCTGGCAAGAGTGGCACTGAAAATGCTCGCGGTTTGTCCCTCGGCTTTCATCTGGCGTAGCGAAGCATTTATGCCCTTGATAAAACTCTGGATATACTCACCTTCATCTTTCAAAATTTTTCGATTGACCAAATCGTTCGCCTGAATGCCTGTCGTACCTTCATAGATAGGCGTGATGCGGGCATCTCTTAAGTGCTGCGCAGCGCCCGTCTCTTCAATGTAGCCCATCCCGCCATGCACCTGCAAACCGAGGTATGCGACTTCATTGCCGAGCTCGGCGCAAAGGCCCTTGACGACCGGAATCAAAATCCCCAACTCCAACTCATAAGATACCCGCATTTCGGAATCTTCATGCTTGGTCGATTTATCAAAAATCCCTGAAGTATAGTACGCAAGGCACCGCATAGCCTCGTTCATGGACTTCATCGTCATCAGCATTCTGCGCACATCCGGATGATTGATGATAGCCACTCGCTCGCGCGTGGATGGCGACGCCCCCTGGATCCGTTGCTTGGCATAGTCTAGAGCCTGCTGATAAGCGCGCTCTCCGATTGCTAAGCCTTCGACCCCGACCGCATGACGCGCCAAATTCATCATGGTGAACATGTATTCCAAGCCGCGGTTCTTCTCTCCGACCAGATAACCGATGGCGCCGCCATTATCGCCATACGACATTACCGCGGTGGGGCTCGCATGAATGCCAAGCTTGCGCTCTATGGATACGCAACGAACATCGTTGCGCTCTCCAAGAGTTCCATCATTGTCGACTAGCACCTTCGGCACGATAAACAAGGATATCCCTTTAACTCCGTCGGGTGAGTCTGAAGCTCGTGCCAAAACGAAGTGAATGATGTTCTCCGCCAGATCGTGCTCGCCATAGGTAATGAATATCTTCTGACCTCTGATCCGGTAGTGACCGTTTTCCTGCACCGCGCTGGTTCTGATTGCGCTTAGGTCCGACCCGGCCTGCGACTCAGTGAGGTTCATGGTGCCGCACCATTTGCCAGAAACAAGATTTTCCAAATAGACATCTTTTTGTTCTTGAGAGCCGTGCAGTTCAAGAGCGCGAACCGCGCCTTGGGTGAGCAATGGGCAGAGTCCAAAAGACATGTTGGCCGAATGCCACATTTCCTGAACGGCCGTAGCGACCAGCCATGGCAACCCCTGTCCGCCCGACTGCGGATCAAACGCAAGACTGTTCCAGCCAGAGTCGACAAAAGCGCTGTAGGCCTCCACCCAGCCAGTCGGGGTCATCACCTCGCCATCCTTGAAAGTTGATGATTGCCGATCTCCGACCTTGTTCAGCGGCGACAAAACTTCGGAACAAAACTTAGCGGATTCGCCCATAATTTCGGCAACCAGTCCAGCATCAAAGTCTTGGTAGGCCGGCAGTTCAAACAAGTCGTTCATTCCAGCTATACTGTTCAGAACAAACATCATATCTTCCAAAGGGGCGCGATATTCGGGCATAGATCATCAGCCTCCAAGTATTGGCAAGCTCGGCGAGCAATTCAAACCTCGCCAAATGTGGGTAATTTTATCCGACACTCGGGCGGACTGCTTGCCCCTCACCTTATATTTTTTGTTTTGCTTAAGGCGAACGCGACACATGCATATTTTCTTGATGAATAATCGAGTTTATTTCTTTCGAACCGCCCATGCATAGCACCGACTCTCGTTGAGTTGGCGGCTGCCGAAGAAAGGCTCGACAACATGCATGATGCCGCATGAGCCCTGATTGATCTTTGTTGGTCCAGTATCAAATCGAGGAATTGCAAGAATGCGTATTTGCAATCTGGTTGAAATGGCGTAATCTAGTAAATCAACTCAACATGGGTGCTGTATTCGAGCATAACAGTAGCCGCGCCGGGGGCAGATTGTTTAATGAATCCGTCCTCCGATTGAAGCCAGCAGAGTTGATTGAATCAATGCAATCGGGTTGAAACTTAGATGCGGTTCTTTTTTTGAATGCAGCGGCTACCGCAATCTGGAAGATGTCATTCAAATCCCGCCAAAACAGTCAGAATTGGTGAAAAGATTTACCGTGGCACCACGATTTGCAAATGAACAGGCTCCACGGCAATTGCTCAAGCAATTGTTCTCCATTGCAATCGACGCAGTATCGCCAGCTAACCGAATTCCCTCAGCGCTACCGCCGCTGAAAGGTATGGCTTGCATTGTTGGTGCTGGAAAGGCATCAGCCGCAATGGCGCGCGCAGTCGAACAATGCTGGCCTCAGCAAACCTATGGAACCGTGCTGACGCGATATGGGCATCGTGTCGAGTGCGAATCGATCGAAGTTGTCGAAGCGGCGCATCCGGTACCAGACAAGGCCGGTTTCGCCGCTGCCAAGAAAATTCGCGAGTCCGTCCGAACTCTTGGCCAATCAGATTTCGCTGTCTGCCTCATATCCGGCGGCGCATCAGCATTGCTGGCGTTGCCACACGAAAAAATCAGGTTTGAAGACAAGCGAAACATCACTCAGCAATTGCTTGCTTCAGGCGCGGACATTGCCGAGCTAAATTGCGTACGCAAGCACCTGTCTGCGATCAAAGGCGGCAGATTGATGGCAGACATCTACCCCGCAAAGGCGCATACGCTCTGCATCTCCGATGTGACTGGAGACGATCCGTCTGTTATTGGATCCGGACCGACCGCCGCCGATCAAACGACATGCCGAGAAGCGCTTGATATTCTGAATGCCTACCAGATATCGACACCAGCGTACGTTCGAGAGTTGCTGCATGGCAAAGAGCTCGAAACGCCAAAACCGGGCGACCCAATTTTTGAACGGTCCAATATCGTCGTAGCGGCGAAACCGGATGACGCATTCAAAGCATGCATTCGGCATGCAGAGAAAATTGGGATTAAAGTGCATTTTTTGGGTTCGCACTTTGAAGGTGAGACCAATGAAACAGCCCGTTGGCATGCGCAAAAAGCAAGGCAGCTGATTGAAGAAGAAAAAAGCGGGTGCCCTATTCTGATTCTTTCAGGCGGCGAAACAACGGTCACAGTCACCGGCCAAGGAAGCGGTGGGCCAAATACTCAATTCGCATTGGCCTTGGCGACGGAACTTAATAGCCTTGAAAATGTATACGCACTAGTGTGCGACACCGACGGTATTGACGGGAATGGTTCAAACGCCGGTGCCTGGGTAGATCCAACTACGTTGAGTCGCGCGCAATCATATGGCGTTGATTCAAAAATCTATCTGAACAACAATGACTCTTATGATTTTTTTGATGCGTTGGGCGATCTTGAAACAACGGGTCCAACGCTGACCAACGTGAACGACTTTAGAGCCATCTACTTTACGGGGCGCTAGTCTTTCAGTTTGTCCAGCTCTGCGCGCCGAATTTCCTTGAATCGAGACTCGTAGTCCTCTGCAACCGCCCGCGCCGCCTCTTGCGGGGAACCTTCAACCACTTTCGGTCTGCTTTTACGCCACTGCATCAAATACTCGTCGGTGCCGGCCATATTTTTTTTCATTGCAACTTGATCAATCAATGCCTGGAACTGCTCGCTGAGTAATTCCTTATGCATGTTCACGCCGTCACGCGCTTCCACGACGGACGGAATGTCTTCCCAGAATAAAACGGTAACTTTGGTCATTTTTCTCAATCAGCTCGAAGATCGGGGACAGATCAAGCCTTGTTGATCTGCATTATTTACCTTGTTGGTTTTGATGCGGTTCAAAAGCAATACCTAGGCCGACAGGTCGCATGAATAGTAGACAAGCCTGCCTTGGTCATACCGACGCGGAAAAAAACGCAATCATGAATACTTGATTATCAATCGGTTGCGAATTTAGTTCTTTAAAACCAGTTGCTAGCATGAGATGAACCATGCTGCTCAACTGTATTTGAGTACTAGCGTTAGTATAAGGCTGAATCGAGCAAGTCGGAGCCAGAAATAATCTTCTCAACGCCGTTTCTTGAAATTAGTGAAGATATTGTCAAAAGTAGTGTTTGGCGATCGGGTGGCATTCAAAATGCCCGATTGTGGTCAGAAAGTTGCTATACTTAGTATCTGCCAGAAAACTCTATTTTTGCATGAGGAATATTGTTTCTATTGATCTTTTCATGAAATTCGCAATTCGAAGATTCGGCCGTGTCCGCCCATTCGAATCGATTTCGCCCGCATCTTGCGGCCGCAAGGCTTATTCCCGTAAATCTTCGAAATCAAGATCTCATCAAACTATCAATCAAAACAATGGCTTTAATGCAAAAATGGAGTTTTCTGGCAGACACTACTTAGCTCATGGCCAAACTAATTGGTAGTGTCTCAGTTTGAAAATGATCCTTTCTTTGTAGCATGGCATCTGCTACAATGATGACAATCAACAATCATGAGGATTTCGATTATGTCCCCCCCCCCCCTCATTCAAAAGACTGACGACCATCATCGCCGCGCTGGTGGCTCTGGCCGCGCCGGTAGCCGTCCAGGCCCAGACCCAGTGCACACTCAAGGATGCCACTCTGGCCCAGGTTTTTCCACGGAACGAAGGCCCTCTTTATGAAGAAGGCATCGGACTCAATCAGGCCGTCATCAGCGTGTCTTTCCCGACCACCTGCCCCGTCCGGACCAAGCCGTTGACGGTCTGCCTTGATCTGTGGGACACGACCGCCTGCCCGCCGGCCGAGCCGGAAGCCAATTGTGACGGGAAAATCCGCGGCAGCATTGGGGTCACGCTAACCAGCGGGTGGATGCGCACCAGCGGCCCAACGATCTGCAATACGCAATTCCTTGCAGACCTTAATGGATCAATCCAACACCAGCTCAATTTCCTGTTTGAAACTAAGGATGACAGCGTCAAGGCGGATCGCCAGAACTATCTCATCGTGCACATGCACAACCCGTACCAGGTCTTGCGGATTCCCATCGTGGATGATGACTGACCCGCGGCGGGCGGCCTCTGGGCCGCCTTGTCCACACTGGGTGTTTCGGCAATTTTCAAACTGAGACACGACCAACTAATTACACCATTTGACACCCATAGATTCTACAAGATATTGGGCGAAGCTGAGTTTGAAGAAAAGCAGGCTGAGGCTCTTACTGACGCTCAAATTGAAATTATGAGCGAAAATTTGGTCACGAAGTTTGATATTGATGGACTCGAAACAAAGATAGAGACTCAAATCGGAAGACTCGAAACAAGGATGCAAGCGCAATCGCGAGAGCTTGCATTAGCAATCAAAAATTCTCAAGAAGAGACAATGGCCGCGATTAAGAGCGCTAAGGTCGAAACCGTAATATGGACATCCGGTCTGCTAGCTGCCATGACTGCCATTTTTGCCGCAGTTAGCACATTTACTTCGTAGATTACATTTTTGGTTGCTGGATTTCGCTACCCCCCCCCCTGCAGTTGTTTTCGCCGAGATGCCCAGCCGGCAATCTCCTCGCGACTTCAATGCCACGTCCGCTCTTTGGCAAATACCGCTTAAAACCACCTACCCGAAAGGAACAAAATGCAACATAACATTGTTGCATTCAATAGTCGATGGATTGAAAATTTTTTCTTCGAATTTGAAACGAAGCGTCCTTCTAATTGTTTTGCAAACGCTCCCTGACTCAAATCTTTCATGCCGCAACTAGGCTAGCAGCCTTGCTGCTTAGCATATGCCATCAATACAACCCGACCAAAACCAACACACAACCGCCATCGCGAATCCGCGTTTCAACTCTTTCCAGTATCAAGCAAAGCCAAGGACGGGCTTTGGCAACGGTATACTAATTCGACAATAAAAACATCCAATGGCATAGCGGAGCCGTTGAACATGAAGCATGATTACTGGCTAGATAAATGGCAAGCGAACCAAATTGGCTTTCACCAAAAAAGCTATAACCGCCTGCTCGCCAAGCACTGGCCTGCATTAGGCATACCACGCGATTCGAATGTGCTTGTCCCGCTTTGCGGCAAGTCGCTTGACATGCTCTGGCTCGCCAACGCTGGCTACAAGGTGATTGGCAACGAATTGAGTGACCTCGCTGTTCAATCGTTCTTTTTGGAAAATAGAATCCGTTTTTCTGTCGACCGCCAAAATACACCATTTGCGGTATATCATGCCGATTCAATCGAGCTGTGGGCTGGAGATGTTTTTGATCTTGCGAAAGAATATCTACCAAACATCGCAGCCGTCTACGACCGGGCGGCTTTGGTAGCTTTACCAACATCTTTGCGGAAAAAATATGTTGAACTGCAAAAGAGCCTGCTCCCCAAAGGTTGCGTCATCCTGCTTGTAAGTCTGGAATACGACCCAAACCTTATCAACCCTCCCCCATTCGATATATATCAGACAGATATCGAGAACCTTTATTCTTCCTGGTGCAATATCGAGCATCGAGAGACAATTGAAGCGAATATCAAAGGCGAAGACGGTCTCGAAGTCGCATATAGACTTACAGTCCAATAAAACTGCGACACTCGACATAGATCTGCTGCCACAGCACCTCCATGTTCGCGTTCGGTTCGTAAACGAAGAACTTTCGCAGCAAAATATCTCTATTGGCATGGCTATAATTTCGCCGCGAAATCACTTAGAATTCCGCCTCGCAATGCACCGATTCAGTATGCATTGCTTGCAAGCAGATTTCTGCAGACAAGTCACATTCAACTTACTTTCAACTTGAAGATGTATTCAATCTGCACAAGGCGATTCTATTCACCTCAATATGACCGCAACCCTTTGGGCGCTCTGAAGCGGCATGCCCATAAATTCCAGCTGAATTCGAATTGACTTCGGCATTTGGCTAGTTGCTGAAATTGATCATATCGTAGCTCGCAATACTTTCTTGGGTAATTTGGAACATGCCGAATACCGTTCATTCGGTTTTAATCGATCTAGTACATGGATTTTCTGTTGAGACCACTCCAAAGTCTGCAAAGAAGATCAACAATTTTCTTGAGCTGATCGATGCAGGTACGGTGGTCTATGTTACGCTACTGCCGAACTCGGGCATTCGCGATACGCTTGAAACATGCAAGCTATTAGCTGATCAAAACCTAGTACCCGTCCCTCATTTCGCAGCGAGGCAAATTCCTAGTCGCAAGATTCTTGAAGAAAGCTTGAAGCAGCTCCGCGACGAAACAGGAACAACGCAAGTTTTGACCATTGCAGGAGGTGCCAATTCCCCTATCGGTGACTTCGCAAGCTCTATGGATATTTTGGGAACCGGGTTGTTCGACAAATTCGGCATTGACACGATCGGAATCGCGGGCCACCCCGAAGGCAGTCCCGATATCTCCGACAAGGGCATAGAGGATGCTCTTCTCTGGAAAAAAGCCCTTGCTGAACGGTCCGACGCGAATTTCTATATCGTCACACAATTTTGCTTCGAGGCCAAGCCGATCATTGACTGGGTTGGACGGATTGCATATCTTGGCATCGACATGCCGATACATTTAGGCGTTCCGGGCATTGCAAGTCTCGCGGCTCTAATCAAGCATGCAACCATGTGCGGCATTGGTCCTTCGATTCAGATTCTGAAGAAGCAAACTCGCAATGCCGCTCGACTCATGCAGACTGCTACACCAGAAAAGCTGCTTATTGATCTTGCAAAGCATCGATTTAACAACCCGGATTTCCCGATTGCTGATATCCACGTCTATCCGCTTGGCGGATTGAGGAAGTCGGCTGAGTGGTTCCGCGGCATTGAAAACGATAGATATGCTGTCGAATTGCCTGGACCGTCGCAGAGCATCAGCGCAAACTGATAGTCAAAAGGTGGAACCGATCATCCGGATAATCTTCAACTACTTTGTTCTGGATGCAATCGGAGTAAAGGAAATAGAACAATGGCTGAATATGGAAAGCTTTGCAATGAAAAGGCTGACATGATTGAAGCCACAAACCAACTCTAGCTGCACAACGTCTGAAGTGCTAGCAAAGGAAGGGATTTACTTCACTATGAGTCTAAAACCAATGAAAGATCAGACACTAAGTACGCGCTTGCGATTTACCAGTCTTAAATGCTATTCGCATTAGCTGGGTATTTGAAACAGCCGACTCAAGAGAGTACCCTCAATGGATACGCTAAAACGAGGAGTCATAGAGACTCTGCCGCTGCAAAAGCCGCATCCTAGCGTTAACGCGATGCTGCGCATTCAGGGTTACAAGGATCTGACAAAAGTCAGGCGCAGAGTGCGCGACGTAGCGGTTGGCGCGGCTGAATTGCTCACCAAATTAGCGGATCCCACAGTCAGCTACCGCATCGCAACCGTCAATTCACTTGCTGGCAATGAGCTGATTCTCGAACGCGACACGCGACTCACTAGCCGCATATTCGCTCAATACCTATCCAACGCAAACGAAGTCATTGTCTTCGCTTTGACCGTTGGAGCCGAAGTGGATGCCAAAACCGCCGAGCTGATGGAGCAGGAATGCCTTGTAGAGGCACTGTTTTTGGAAGCCGCAGCATGGCTGGGCGTGGAAGATGCAACCAAGCAATTCGTTATTACGGCGCGCAAATGGGCCGCGAGCAACGGCATGAGAATCACACGCCGGCTTGGGCCGGGCTATTCCTACCCTATTGACAGAACACCTGTCATGTGGGACCTGGAAGATCAGAATAATCTTTTTACAGTGTTCGGCAAAAAACCGATTCCAATCAAATTGCTCGAAAGCGCAGCCATGCTTCCCAAAATGTCCCGCTCCGGAATGTATGGCCTCATTCCGCAATAGAACGCATCAATTCGAGAGCTGATCGAAAGCGTGCGCCAAGACGGCATCCGCCTGCGCCCCAACCAGGAACCCGAAATCCTGCAAAGCGAACATGCCTCTATAACGCCGACCGGCGAGCATCGGCGAGGAACGCTCGAATCGCTTCTGCCGTATGCGATCGCCTCGATCGCCTCAGTCGATCCAAATTCCCCTGTACCATCAGCTTTCCACCTGAATCTCCACCCTCTGGTCCCAGATCAATAATCCAGTCCGCTTCAGCGATAACGTCGAGATTGTGCTCGATCACCACGACCGTATTTCCCGAATCCACCAAAGCTCGAAGCACTCGCAACAGATTTTCCACATCCGCCGCATGCAACCCCACAGTCGGCTCATCCAGCACATACAATGTTGCGCCGGTTTTTCTCCCAAGCTTCTTGGCAAGAATCTCCCCAGTTTTGGGAATGGTCTTGGACAGCTCAGAAACCAGCTTGATGCGCTGGGCTTCGCCGCCGCTCAGCGTCGGACTTGGCTGGCCCAGTGTCAAATAGCCAAGCCCCATCTCCACAAGCAGCTTGAACACCCGATGCACAGTCGGCATGAAAGTGAAAAAATCCATGGCCTCTTCCATGCTCATCTTCAATACATCTGCTACCGTCTTATTCCGATATTCAATCGAAAGCGTTTCTGAATTGAACCGACTGCCGTTGCAAACCTCGCAAATTACACGCACATTCGGCAAAAAACTCATCTCGATTGTCTTTAGCCCTTGCCCCGCGCACTCCGGACAGCGCCCGTCTGCGACATTGAATGAAAATCGACCTGCGTCATAGCCGCGCAACTTCGCTTCGGTGGTTTCAGCAAACAAATTTCGGATCTTGTCCCACACATTGACATAGGTAGCAGGGCATGACCTTGGCGTCCTGCCGATCGGAGTTTGATCGACTTCAAGAACTCTGGCATATTCTTCCCATCCGCTAATGTTCTGGCAATAGCTAAAGGATGCCGACTGCTCGGGTTCAGCTATCGCTTTATTGCCAGCAACCAGTTTACGCATGTTCTCATAGAGTATTTCGCGAACCAGTGTGCTCTTGCCGCTACCGCTGATCCCGGTTACGCAAACCAGCGACTCACCCGGAAACGTTACATTGATCCCTTTGAGATTGCGCTTTTGAGCACCGGTGATCGTGATCGCCTTTCCAAGATCAGGCTTCACTCTATGGCCAAAAATCGGGTGGCGAAGTGGCTGGGACAGCATTCTTCCAGTTACCGATTCGGCAACCTCGCAAATCTCTTCGACGGTTCCCTCCGCCACCACCTGTCCGCCGCGAACGCCTCCTCCAGGCCCGAGATCGACAATGTGGTCAGCATTGACAATGGTTTCTTCGTCATGCTCGACCACGACAATGGTGTTGCCTTTCGCCTTCAGCAACTTCAGCGCTTCGAGCAGTCGATTGTTATCTCGGGGATGCAAGCCGATGGTGGGCTCGTCCAAAATGTAGCAGGCGCCGCTCAAACTTGATCCAAGCTGAGCGGCCAGACGAATTCGTTGCGCCTCTCCCCCACTCAGAGAGGGCGCATCACGGTCAAGCCCCAGATACGACAAGCCGAGCGATTCCAGCACTTCAAGGCGCGACACAATTTCGGCGACAATCCCTGCAGCCGCCTCGCGCTCGCGATCATTCAGCTCAATGCTGTTGAAGTATTCACGCGATTGGGTGATTGACATGGCTGAAATCTCAGCAATCGTCATGCCCTTGAACTTCACTGCAAGCGACTCCGGGCGCAAGCGTTTTCCGTTGCAGGCAATACACTGCAATGGCTCGTCCGCTTGCATCTGGTCAGCTTCATTTTCATCTTCCGACGGCTCGCTTGTCCCTGTGCCGGTACATTCAGCGCACCAGCCGCGCGCTGAATTGAACGAGAACTGCCGTGGATCAAGTTCCTGAAACGCGCGGTGGCAAATGGGGCACTCGCGCGCAGTCGAACAGCTTTCTGTCTGCACGTCGCGCACCTCACTGCCCAGTTCACCCTCAATGATCTTGATGAACCCCCCGGACAACTTAACCGCGCCTTGAATCGCAGTCGACAACTTAGCCGATGCATTGCTTGACACATTAATCGACTTGATAGGCACATCAATGTCGTGCTCGGCATATCGATCAAGTATCGGCCATGCCGCTGTTGGCAACCATTGATTATCAACCAGCAGCTGCTCAATTCCGCGTGCTCGCGCCCATTTTGCAATCTCTGTATATAGACCTATTCTCGATACGATCATCGGTGCCACAATCTGGATTGTCTTGCCGTCAAAGCGTTCAATCATCCGCTTGACGATGCTGTCAACCGACTGCTCAATCACCTGAACATCGCAGTCTGGACAAAACTGTACGCCGAATCTGGTGAACAGCAGCCGAAAATAGTGGTATATCTCCGTCAACGTAGCTACGGTGCTCTTTCGCCCCCCGCGACTGGTTCGCTGTTCGATCGCAACAGTTGCAGGCACGCCGCTGATGGAGTCGAAGTCGGCACGCGAAGCCGGTTGCACATATTGGCGAGAATAGGTGCTGAGCGTGTCGAGGTACCGCTTTTGCCCCTCTTTAAACAATATGTCAAAGGCAATCGTGCTCTTGCCGCTGCCGCTCATGCCGGTAATCGCGGTAATCTGGTTGTACGGAATCGAAACGTCTACATTTTTCAAGTTGTGCTCTCTTGCATTTCGAATCACAATATTCGACCGGTCGCCCGCACATGGCAGGTTCTCTCGCGATTGCAAAGGTTGCGGAGCTTCAGTTGCGTTGAAGTAGTCGCGCAAAGCGCGAGCAGTATGGCTGGTCGGATGTTTCGACACCATATCAAGATCGCCCTGAACCACAATCTGCCCGCCATCTCGGCCACCTTCAGGCCCCATGTCGATAATCCAGTCCGAACTTGCGATTAGATCAAGGTTATGCTCGATCACGATGGCGGAATGCCCTGCATCGGTCACCTTGCGCAAAGCCGAAATCAGCTTCGCGACATCATTGAAATGCAGGCCCGTTGTGGGTTCGTCAAACAAGTAGATCACATGAGCGTTTTTGATCCGCTTCAACAGCTTGCGGCTGTCGATTAGCTGCGCGGCAAGCTTGAGGCGCTGCGCCTCGCCTCCGCTTAAAGTTGGCACTGGCTGACCAAGCTTCAAATAGTCCAGTCCTACATCGCGCAGCGGCTGAAGCGCCCGCAAAATCTGCTGGTCATCAGCAAAAAACTCGATCGCTTCGGATGCGGTCATCTCCATAATCTCGACAATCGACTTTGGATCGGCATCGCAACCTGGCGCCGGTCGCAATTTCACATCGCACACTTCATCTCGAAACCGGGTGCCATCGCAAGCCGGACAGCGAAGGTAGATGTCGCTTAAGAACTGCATTTCGACAAGTTCAAATCCGCTTCCCTCACACTCCGGACAGCGACCGAGCGGAGAGTTGAAACTGAAGTGACCGCCTGTGTACTCGCGACGCACCGCTAAGGGTTCGCTGGCGAGACGCGCGCGAATCGGGGTCATCGCTCCGACGTAGGTAAGCGGATTTGAGCGCGAAACCTTGCCGATCGGAGACTGATCGACCATGACAACATCGACGACGCACTCTTCCACGGCCATAAAGTCGTAGTGCCCCGGCTGATGAGATGGCCGGCCCAGTTCCCTTAAGTTGCCTTTATAAAGAACATCCTCGAGCAAAGACGACTTGCCGGATCCGCTTACGCCAGTAATGCAAACGAGCCGCTTCATGGGCACAGCAATGTCAAGACCGCGTAAATTGTTGTGACGGATGCCGGCAACTGTCATCCGCGGTGATGAATCAGTGACCTCAAGCCTTTGGTGATCTGGCAGATACTTGCGCTGTTTGAGGCAAATGCCCGTTATGGAGTCGTTCGATTCGATCATTTCCTCGACAGTGCCGTGATGAACAATTTGACCGCCCCGCTCTCCTGGCCCAGGACCGAATTCAAGGACGCAATCCGAAGATCGAATCACCTGCTCATCGTGCTCGACCACGAGAAGACAATTGCCGGCATCGCGCAGCCGGCGAAGAATGCTGATGACTCTGGCGACATCTCGAGTGTGCAAGCCGATGGTGGGCTCATCCAATACAAACAGCGTGTTGACCAAAGTGGTGCCGAGGGCGGTAGTCAAATTGATCCGTTGCACTTCCCCGCCGCTCAAGGTCCGCGACTGGCGGTCAAGATTCAGATAGCCTAGACCGACTTCAACCAGATAGCGTAGTCGCGAGCCAATTTCATCCAGAATCAAGGTCGCCGCTTCATCATGCTTGACCGTGGTGGCATAGCTTTCAAAGAATTCTGCGCAAATGTCAATGGGCATCAGGCATACATCGTGTATTGACAATCCCGGCAGACCCTCGAATGCTTCATCGGACAGCTCGTATGACGGATAGCGAAACCGATCAATCGACCGAGGCAGAGCACCTGGAAGGCGCCACCTTAAAGCATCGGACTTTAGACGGGAACCGCCGCAATCAGAACATCGGGAAAAGGCACGATAGCGCGAAAGCTGAACTCGTACGTGCGTTTTGTGCTGCCGTGTCTGCTGCCATTCAAAGTAGCGCTTGATGCCGTACCACTTTTCTCGCCATTCATCGTCAAAATCCTCTTCCCCTTCCAAAATCCATTTCTGATCGTCGTCAGACAAATCGCGCCAAGGCGCATAAACCGAGATTCCTTTGGCAAAAGCGGCATCGATCATGAATTGCCAGTTTTCGTAGTTGGCGCTTGACGGGTCAGGGGAAAACGGACGCACTGCACCTTGCATCAGAGACATCTCGTCATCCGGCACGACTAGATCATAGTCGATCCCCATAGTCCGACCGAAGCCGCGGCACGTTTCACATGCGCCGACAGGCGAGTTAAACGAGAACGTGTTCGAAGTTGCAGGCGCATACTCGATATCGCATGGAGCGCAATGCAGCCGATTGGAAAAGGCAATCGGCTCTCCTTCAACCTCTCGCCGATCATTCAGTTTCTGGACATAGACTTTGCCTTGCCCTTTGTCGAGCGCTGTTTCTACAGCCTCGAACAGTCTCGAACGATTTTTCGCTGATGGCCTCAACCGATCTTGAACAATCGTTAGCCGGTCACCTTGCCGCTCGAGTATTCGCTTGTAGCCCTGTCTTTCGAGGTGCTGAGTCGCAAATTCTGTGGCAATCGATTCTGGCACGACCACCGAAAACAGAATCATCGCGAATGCAGGCCGAGCGTCCGCATCGAACTGCTTGATGATTGAGTCGCATATCTCATCGACCGAGCTTTCCTTTACTTCGCTGCCGCAATTTGAACAAAAAAGCTTCGCCGTGCGAGAGAACAGCAGCTTCAAGTGCTCGTTCAATTCGGTCATGGTGCCGACCGTAGAGCGAGAAGTTCTTACCCGGTTGGTCTGATTGATTGCGATTGCTGGGGGTACGCCTGATATCTGCTTGACTTGCGGCCGGTCCATCCGATCGAGGAACTGGCGGGCATAGGGCGAAAAGGTTTCGACGTAGCGCCGCTGGCCTTCAGCATACACGGTGTCAAATGCAAACGATGATTTGCCCGCCCCGCTGACTCCCGTGATGACGACAAATTCATCAAGCGGAATATCGACATCGATATCCTTTAGGTTGTTGAGGGATGCGCCGCGCACGGCGAGTTGCCGCCGTTTTCGATTCGGATGCGGACCTTCGGCCGGAGTGTTCTTAGCAGTCTTGCTCACGCTTTGGACATTCGAATTCAGAATTTAATCAATCGGGCCATGAGTTTGAGGATGAATGATCAGCAGTTTTTCGAACTGTTCTTTTCGATCGAGGCCAGTGTGCAGTGCAAAGGGTCTTGCGATTCGCCCTAGACACGCTGAAGTGGCTATTTTACATTCCACTGATACATGATGAAGTCGCTCGGCCCCTCAGTGTGCCGGTCGTAGAATGCTCGGCCACGCTCGTTGAAATGCTGCGTGATCCAACGCAAAGATGCCCACCCTCTGACATGGGCGATGCTGCTCAAGCAGGCAAATATTTCGTCAGCGACACCGGTTCCACGAGCAGAAGGCGCAACGAACATGTCATCCAGAAAGCCTATTTCGCAACCGCCCAGCGGTCGCGGGCAGGCGCGATAGTGCGCGATCGCCGCCGCCGCGCCATCTTGATCATGCGCGATTAAACCTTCAAGCACGTGGTTGGGGTCGAGCAGCCAATCAAAGGTTCGGTCAGCAACCTCATTGGTTAATTCAACTTTGTAGAACTCAGCATATCCATCGAACAGTTTTCGCCACGCATCTTTGTCTTGAACAGCTATCGGACATATATCAAACTTTAGCTTCTTCATGCTATCGGCGATCCGTCAAAATTGCAGACGTTCTTTTGCAAGCGCCTGATAATGCGGAAGGCATGCAGCATACAAACGCTGCATGCCTTCATTGGTGTCGATCGGAGGATAGTCTCTTTGCTGATGAGCCAATCCATCGCTTGCTCGAAGCGCATGATGGAAATCATAGGCATGCTTGCTCCACGTGGGTGAACTGCGCTTCATTTGCACTTGTGAATTCTTCCATTGGGTCGAGTTGGGTATGAATGGCAAACCGGTCGCTTCGCAATACGCCTTCATGCCTCTTTCCGGGTTTCTCAGCAAGTCATCTGAATCAATAACGACAGGAGCCGTTCCCTCCCGACCGGCTACCCGCCGGTGCAAAGTATGCAGATCCTCAAAGCCGATTTCATCAAGCGCCGCATCCGGCCAACGCGCATGCATGGATGTGACCACTTTTTCCGGATCGCGAATCAGGAACGTATGCTGGAACGCATCTAAGAATGCGTCATCTGCGACGTGCATAACCGAATAGGCGAAATCTTTAACAAAGACCTTGTGCCTAGCGGCAAGCTGTTGCAATTTCGCATGAGTCGACGCAAAGTTCAAACCCGGCTCTATCCGAAGATCTGGTTCAGCGATGAAATACCGATCATTTCTCCGATCTTCACCGAGGTAGTAGACTTCGTTGTACGGTTCATGCAAACAGGTCATGTCTCCCCGGTTTTCCATCGCCCATTCAAATGCAGTCGAAGTTGAACGAGGCGTCGACCAAAGCGCCAGAATCTTCGACACGCCTTTAACCCTCACCTGCTATCAGCCTGTGCGAATGCAAATGCTGGTAGTGAGGCAACGCCGTGTCGTGCAAATCTTGAACCCATTTAGGCAAATCTGAAATATTGGTCACGCTCCGACCCTGAGGCTTCAGTCCAGTAGAATTGCGAAGGTTGTCGTGCCAAGACCCTCCATCGTACCAGCTGACCTCGTTGCGGTCACCTGGCTCCCACGACAGGGCACTCTCGATGAAATCAATGTGCATGGCTGAACAGTAGGCTTTGACAACGCCAGCAGGATTCTCAAGCAAATCATCGCTATCGATAACCGGAGGCGTTGCGCCGTCTTGATCGCATAGTCGTTCGAACAGGGATCTTTGCTCGGCGAACCCTATATCTTCTTCGGAAAACTCAGGCCATTGACGAAACATCGATGCGAGGGCTTTCGCGGGATCGCGGATCAAGAAACTGTGGTTGAAGCAGGCAAGAAACTCAGCATCCCAAAGGTGTTCGACATAATGCGCGAAATCCTTAGAAAATACCGGCCCGCGCTTCGCTGCCTCGCGCATTTTCTGCCAAACACTGCAAAAACTGAGTCCTGACACTGCCGGGACACTTCCATCCCTCCGAGACCAGCGGGCATCCTCGCCATGGTACCAAGCCTCGCCAAAAGGTTCATGGAAACAGGTCAAGTCGCCGCGCATTCGCATCATCCACTCGAATGCGGTTGATGTGGATCGCGGCACGGCCCAGAGAACTAAGATCTTATGCATTTTTCATCCTACTGCAAGGAAGTCAGCAATTGACCATGATTGCCGATTGGCGCGGACCCGATCGCACGAAACAGTCGCCAATACAAGGCAGTGTCCGAAGCAATAATGGGTTTGTCAACCATCGATTCCAGTTCACGGTCCAGCGAAACGATGCGCTGCGGCAATCCATCAGCACGGCGGAAGTTAGGCATGCCATTCACCACAATGGCATCGACATCCTTGGCTTGATCGAGCACATGCATTATGGATTTTTCGGCAAGCTCTCCATCGAAAATCCAAACGTGATCATCGACTTGCTTTTGATTGTCGAAAAAACCTTGATCGACAAAATTGCCAACGTAGGCTAGTTTGAATCCGGCCTGTCGAAGAAATCGTGCGTATCCATCTCTCCAGTCCGGCCAGTAATACACCGAGTTCAGCGCGATGCGACGCGCACCAATCTCATGGAGCGCTTCAATGACGCAATACCCCGCCATGTGCAACGGTGTTTCGTAGCGATCTCCGATGCGTTGACAGATGGTGTGGATTTCAGCTGGCGTGGTATTCATGCAGTGCACCCAGTTGGTTCCAACCTGTCCGCATACATCGACTCCGTTATTCGACATGCAATGAACAAACTCTTCCAGCAAATTAAAGCTGTCGGCGCGCTTGGAAAGTTGGTGATCATAGTCGGGTACATGCAGCATCCGGCCATGAACACCGACATTTTCGGGGCAAATGCGCAGAAAATCGCTCGGAGCGGCATCAAAGTCGTGGGGTGGCGAGGTGAATCCGACTTGATGCGTGAAAAGCTTGTTGGCAGGGTCTTTCCAGCGATCAGGTTTCATTTCGATCAAATGGCCACAATGCGCAAACGGCAAAGACGGATGCCCGTACGTAAACCGTAAGGACAAAATTGTTTCACAATCGGGGTCATCAGCGCTTTAGCAAATTCGACGCGGCGTATCCACGTGGGCAATATACCTCAAATAGGTCAGATTGGATTGGATTTAAGGTCAATATTACACCAGCGTGATGCCGTTTCGATTTATGATGCGCCATAGCGTTTTTGTTCAAACAAAACTGTGTCATCACCGTTCATGACGGGCTGACGAACATGCGGGCAATCCCAAGATGCCACTTCAACAATAGCCCTGCGCCGCTACAACGACGCATATAAAATAAGGAAACGATGACATTGTGCCGGACAAGAAGCTAATGAACAGAAAGGCGGTTAGATGACGCAAGTAAAAGCACTAAGAAACAGAACGCTAACTTGCTCTCAGCTCGAACTAGACGCATTAGGCAATGATCTAATTGCAGCTGACGATGCATGCGACTTAAAAGACATTCAAAATAAGCTTATCGTCGGCGACATTTTCGCTGTTTCAGGGAACTTGCCAAAAGGCTTTGCTGATCTTCTGATCCTGGATCCGCCCTACAACTTGAACAAGTTGTTCAAGAATGTTCATTTCAAGAAGATGAATAATGCAAGTTATGCCTCATGGTTCAATGGACTAATCGAAAAACTGAAACCCTTATTGAAGCCCAGAGCAACAATTTATGTATGCTCCGAGTGGAACACTTCTTCGTTGATCATCCCAATTCTAGAAAGTAATTTCGTTGTGAGAAACAGAATCACATGGGAGCGGGAAAAGGGGCGAGGGTCAAAGAATAATTGGAAAAATAGCTCCGAAGACATTTGGTTTTGCACGAATTCGAGAGACTACTATTTCAATGTTGATTCAGTTAAGCAAAAACGAAAGGTATTGGCGCCATATCGCGATAACGGCGTACCTAAAGACTGGCAAGATGGGAAAGACGGGAAACACCGCATGACATATCCTTCAAACCTTTGGACCGATATAACCGTTCCATTCTGGTCCATGAGTGAAAACACTGATCACCCAACTCAAAAACCTGAAAAACTGATTGCAAAACTGATACTCGCGAGTTCAAGAAAAGGGGATTTTGTATTTGATCCTTTTGTTGGAAGCGGGACATCGGTAGTTGTCGCTGAAAAGTTGGGGAGAACGTGGTGCGGTGTCGATATAAGCCAAGAGTACCTATGCTGGGCAAGAAAAAGACTGATAAGATCCCAAACAAACAAGGATATTCAGGGATACGAAGACGGGGTATTCTGGGAAAGAAACACGCATAAGGCGCGTCAAGCCAATTCCAATCAAACCTCGATGTTTTGGTGAAATCTCGCTTCTATCATGAAGGTCACCGCCGGAAAGTGGCAAGAGACATAAAGGAACTTCTGAATTCAACGGAGAATGATTTCCTATCTTCTCAAACAGTGCAAAGCACTCGTGCGGCTGGTGATGCCATCGAATCGGCAATAGCTGAAAAGTTCGACTCCTTGCTGGGAAACTGGAGTAAAGAGTACTCAAAGGATTTTGCCCGAAGATCAATGGCTGACTTGGCGGTTACTGATATCGACGGGATATACTCTATCGTTGACGTTAAGACTCACCGGGTAGATACTGCGTTCAATATGCCGAATCTAACTTCTGTCGAAAGATTGAGCCGCTTCTACGAATCTGATCTTAACGTTTTCGCGTTGGTGATCGTGGCATATACGGTTGAGGGCTTGCGCCTGCGGACAGCCGATGTGATATTTACCCCAATAGAATTCTTAAACTGGAATTGTTTGACTATCGGCGCACTCGGTTGGGGACAAATTCAAATTACCAATTCGAACAGAATCAATGTCCATAGAACATATTCGAGAAAAAAGTGGATGCTCGAATTCTGCGATGCGATGATGGGTTTCTACCCCAATGAAATAAGCAAAATTAATGAGCGAATTGGCAGATTTGAAGAAGTAAAACAATTTTGGGAATCAAAGGAAGATGTCTGGGCATAGTTCGCAATCACAGGTTGCTGCTACCAGGCAGGGGATATAGCTATTGCAATTTTCATTCGCTCTTGCAGTATTGAGATTTGTTCAGCCAATTCGGATTGATTTCCACGCCCCAGCCCGGGTCGGATGGAATGGCTACATGACCATCTTCGACATGAAATGGCGGATTGACAAATAGGTCATGCTGCCAAGGGTAGTAGGATTCATCTTCGATGGAGAACTCCAAATAGTTGCCTGCATTTTCTAAAGCGCCCAGGTAGTGCATAGTGAATATCGTCACCATCGAAAGATTCGCGGCATGAGGCGTGACCGGCATCCCTGCCTCTTGTGCCATCCGCGCCACTCTGAGCGCACGGGATAAGCCTCCGACGTAACAAACATCCGGCTGCGCGATGTCGACAATATGCTCGAAAATGATTCGTCGCCAGATTTCCATGTAGCAATCTTGCTCGCCACCAGTCACATCGATGGATAGCGCATCGGTAACCTTCTTGGTCTGATCCAGTTCCCAGTATGGACATGGCTCCTCGAAGTGGCATATCCCGCAGTCTTCGAGAAGTTTGCCCAGTTCGATTGCACGCTTGGGCGAAAAACCGCTGTTGCCGTCGACCAGCAATGCCACATCATCACCAAGACCTTTGCTCAATGTTTTAACGATTTCTTCGCTGCGACCCTTCCACTCGTCAATATCTCTTCCACACTCAGCGCCGACACGAAACTTGAAAGCCTCATATCCAAATCGGTCTCGCAAAACCTGGAAGCGTTCCAGTTCCGCTTGCGCTGTAATATCCCGCCGCATCGAGGAGCCGTATACCCGTAGCTTGTCGGACTTTCCGCCCAGCAAAGCGACAACAGGCTGTTTTGCCAGTTTTCCACGCAAATCCCAGATTGCAGTGTCGAGTCCGCCCAGAGCGCGGCACATGTAAGACCCTGGGAATTTGTGCTCGCGTTCGTAGATGGTATCAAGCAGATCATCTAGATCATCAAATTCCGCGCCGATCGCATAGGGCGCAACTTGTCTATGCAAGACCTGTGCCGATATGTCTGAGTGATAGGTCGAAACCTGCCCCCAGCCTTCATCGCCTGTGTCGGCCTTTACGCGAGTAAATCCGACATACTGGTTGCAAAACGTCTCAATGCTCTTGATTCTCATGCCGAGCTGCTCGCCATTGTTCTTTGTAGAAAATTGCAGTTAGGAAGACCGTCAACCGGCCAAATGTTCAACTTTGCCTGCACCATTCAATTACTAGTTTGTGCATCTGTTCAACCCATCTTGAAACCATGCCGACACAGTGAAGCTTTGTCCATCACGGGTTTCGACTCAGAATCGAGATTAATCCTAATGTTTAATGCATACAATATTTTACATTCTACAATCAATAAATATTGTGAAGTACTACTGCCGCAAGCTGAGCTATTTTTCTTTACAATATAGCTTTTAATCCAGTTCATTTTTGAAGCGACTACCGGTGCAGAACCATGTCTGACAACAAGATCTACAATATTCCGAACGAACTTGAAAAAAGTGCCCACATCAACAATGCAAAATACCTGCAGATGTACGAGCGTTCCCTAGCCCAACCCGACGAATTCTGGGCAGAGCAAGCTGATAAATTCCTGCACTGGTTTGAAAAGTGGAATACCGTCAGCGACTGCGATTTTCGTAAAGGGAGAATTCGTTGGTTTGAAGGCGGCAAACTGAATGCGGCCTACAACTGCCTTGACCGCCACCTGGACAGTCGCGGCGATCAGGTCGCGCTGATTTGGGAGAGCGATGATGCTGCCGAGGTAAGAAAATTCACCTACCGCGAACTTCATGCCGAAGTATGCAAGTTCTCCAACGTACTGAAAGATCGTGGAGTCAAAAAAGGTGACCGGGTCTGTCTTTACATGCCGATGGTGCCAGAGGCAGCCATTGCGGCGCTTTCCTGCGCACGGGTCGGCGCCATCCACTCAATCGTATTCGGCGGCTTCTCTTCAGAAGCTCTTAAAGATCGCATACTGGATTCAGATTGCCAGGTCGTTATAACGGCTGACGAAGGACCCAGAGGCGGCAAAAGCGTCCCGCTTAAGGCAAATGCGGATGCTGCCATGGCTGGGTGCCCCAACGTTCACACCTGCGTCGTCGTCCAGCGGACCGGTGCCGATATCGCGATGCAAAAAGCACGGGACATCTGGTATGGCGAGAGCGTTTCAAGCGCTTCGGATGACTGCCCGGCCGAACCCATGGATGCTGAAGATCCGCTATACATACTTTACACTTCCGGCTCTACCGGAAAGCCGAAAGGCGTTGTTCACACGACGGCGGGCTATTTGCTGTATGTGACGATGACGTTCAAATACTCTTTCGACTATCAAGATGGCGATGTCTACTGGTGCGCCGCCGATGTCGGCTGGGTTACAGGACATTCATACATCGTCTACGGCCCGTTCTCAAACGGCGCTATCAACGTGATGTTCGAAGGAGTCCCCACCTATCCGGATGCGAGCCGCTTCTGGGAGGTGTGCGATCGACATGGTGTGAACATCTTCTACACTGCCCCAACCGCAATCCGTGCACTGATTGGAGCTGGCGACAAATTCGTCGAAAAGACAAATCGGGCAAGCTTGAGAGTGCTCGGCACGGTTGGAGAGCCGATCAACCCTGAGGCGTGGGAATGGTACCACTTGAAGGTTGGCGACAGACGATGCCCGATCATAGACACTTGGTGGCAAACCGAAACAGGCGGGCACATGATCACACCTTTGCCAGGCGCGACGAAGTTAAAGCCTGGGTCTGCGAGCCGGCCATTTTTCGGAGTTGTGCCAAGCCTCGTCGATAGCGAAGGAAACGACCTTGAAGGAGCAACAGACGGCGCGCTATGCATTGATCGTTCATGGCCTGGACAGATGCGTACGGTATGGGGTGATCATCAGCGGTTCATCGATACGTACTTCAAGACGTTTCCTGGCCGATACATGACCGGAGATGGCGCTCGCAGGGATGAGGACGGCTACTATTGGATAACCGGCCGAGTCGATGATGTGATGAATGTTTCGGGGCATCGTCTGGGCACAGCCGAAATCGAAAGCGCTCTTGTGCTGCATCCGAAGGTTGCAGAAGCGGCTGTTGTAGGCTTTCCGCATGAGATCAAAGGCGAGGCGATCTACGCATACGTCACCACTGTAAGCGGCACAGTCGAAAACGAAGAACTGCGCACAGAACTATTCAATATCGTCCGAACCGAAATCAGCCCGATCGCAAAGCCTGATGTGATTCAGTTCGCGCCTGGGCTTCCGAAAACGCGTTCAGGGAAAATTATGCGTCGAATTCTGCGTAAGGTTGCAAGCAATGATATTGATGATCTTGGCGATACGTCCACGCTCGCCGAGCCGGCGGTTGTCGATGACATAATTGAGAATCGGGCGAATCGATAGCTGTCTATCTGGTCAGGGCACGAGTGCCAAGCAAATTGTGCGAGCATTTATCAAATATTCAGCGTGTCCATAGTCAGCATCAAAGCGTGATTGCCCAAAAACGGTTCCCTTCAGCAGGAACTATCTTCTGCTAAATTTTGTCATAACGATAAAACATAGCTCATTCAGCGACTTCTATGGACTTTCAGCATTTTTTCGACTCTCACGGCAACTGGATTGCATTTCGCAGAGGAAAGTTTGTTTTTGATCCTAATGGGGAGTGGATCGGCTGGCTTCCATGGAACAACGATGAGATCGTCAACCCCAGTGGCGAATATCTTGGCACCATTGTCCATCGATCAAGGCCAAGGTTGTATCAATTTGAAAATCGGCCGTATCTCGGCTATCCCGGCTATCCCGGCTATCCCGGCTATCCCGGCTATCCCGGCTATCCCGGGTTCGCGGGTTACGATATGCCACCTCTTGGGGCGGAAGATGTGAAAATTGTTGAAGAGCAAAGGTTATGAAGCAACTTGGCCAGCCCCCGCGCTCGCCTCGTTCATGCATTTTGAATAACTCCCATACCATTCTTCAAGTAGCCTTTGATACCGCTTCATCTTTTCTAGCTCTATTCGAAGAGACTGAGAAGAACACCAAAATCAAGGATAAAGAACAAGATTTGCTTCGCGCCATGCTCATCTTCGCGTGCGCAGGTCTCGATTCAATGCTAAAACAGCTCGTTCGCGATGCGTTGGGGCAAGTGATCGATAGAAAAGAAGGAGCGGATATACAATTAAAAAGATACATAGAGAGGCGCTTTTCTCGGCAAGGGACACTTGATTTAAAATTCCTTTCTGAAGTTCTTACCCGCACAAGCCCTCGGGATGCTCTGATTGAAGAACTGGTGAATGAGCTATCCTCAAAAAGCCTTCAGTCCAAAGATCAAATTCTGCGCACTGCATCTTATTTTGACATTGAATCCAGCAAGATCGCATCAATTTCAAAGGATCTTGATGCGGTTTTTCAGTGCCGGAATCAAATCGCGCATGAACTGGATGTAGATTTGGAGCAAGAAAACAGATACCGTCGTCCTAGACAGAAGGAAACAATGATCGAATATACGAAAGGTGTATTGGAACTCGCGAATAAAATCTTGCTTGAAGTTGACAACGCATTACTTCAAAATTAGGAATTTTTTGATTTGATCAATGAGTCAATCATTCCGACACACATGACAGCAACTCTACTACTAAAGCAAGGCTATATTTCAGTTAGGAATCCAATCATAGCAAACCATCCATTATTTCGAGCATTCTATATTCTGATTATCTTGTAAGAATTAAACATTCAAATAAAATATTCGAATGTTTGTATAATATCTTCTCGAGATAAAAATATTGGAATCTACCATGCCGAACGCTGCTCACGCAAAAGAAAAGAACCGCCGGCCAGAATTGATCGATGCGGCTATCAACTCGATTGCCGAATACGGGCTATCCGACGTTACGGTTGCTAAGGTTGCCAAACAGGCCGGCATGTCGCCCGGCATCGTCAACTTCTACTTCCGAACCAAGCAGCGCCTGTTGCTGGATACCCTTGAACACCTTGAGCGTGAATTCAACACGGTGCTCGAAAGCCATCTCGTCAAGTGCGCCACGCCAGCAGAAAAACTCACAGCCATCATCTGCGCCAACTTCGATGCGCAAGTCTTCAACAAGCAAAAGATTGCTGTGTGGTACGCCTTTTGGGGTGAAAGCCAAGCGCGTGAAGACTACCGGGCAATATGCGGCCGCAGCGACGAAGCAATCGGACAAACGATACGCGACCTATATGCCGAATTATTGCCTGCAGAAAGCCCCGACATCGAATCTTCGGCTAGAGGTCTGGAAGGCGTCATCGAGGGCATCTGGCAAAGAGCATTGTATGAAAATAGCGGCTTGAGTGCCGACGATGCAATCGCAACATGCAAGCAATATCTGAATATGACCTTGCGAAATGCTAACGAATTGATACCAATGCCGCCCGCACATCGCGCCGATACCGCGGACTTGCTGGCACCGTGGACCTACCAAAACGGCGAATTGCTGGAACTGGAGATCAAGCACCTGTTCCGACCCAGCTGGATGTTGGCAGGCCATATCAGCGACTTGCCTGAATCAGGTTCGTACCTGACCGTTGATGCGATAGGTGAACGTGCGCTGGTCATTCGCGATGAACAAGGAACATTGCGCGCCTTCCATAACGTTTGCCGCCACCGCGGCGCGCGCATTGTGGAAGGCGCGGGTCGATGCTCCAAGCAGGGACTAATGTGCCAATTCCACGGCTGGCGCTACGCGCTGGACGGCCGCCTCCAGTTCATACCCGGAAAATCGCAAGGATTTTCCAAAGTCGATGAAGCAGCCAAAGGGCTTGTGCCGCTGGATCTGGAAGTCTGGCATGGATTCATTTTCATTCGTTTCGAATCGCAAGGCCAATCACTCGCCGAGCAGATGCAGCCCGTTGAAGCGCTGCTTGCCAACCAGCGCCTCGATGAATTGATTCCTTATGTCGAATCAAGGAACAGCACGCATCATAGTCGCGACACGCACCCATGCAACTGGAAGCTGTTCGTTGATGTTGATAACGAAGGCTACCACGTTCCAATCGGACACCCATCGCTTCAGCAGCTATACGGCAACGGCTATTCGGATACCGAAATAGAGGGCATTCCAGTCTCCTATGGCCCTTTCAATGAAATGGATGCAAAACTCTGGAGCGTTCGCAACTACCTTAAACTGCTCCCCAAATTTGAGCATCTATCCGAGCAGGAGCAAAATAGATGGCTTTATGTAGGCCTGTTCCCGAATACCGTTTTCGGGCTGTACCCTGATTCGATGGAAACCTATCAGGTGTTCCCGACATCGGTGAACGAATGCCAAGTTGTCAGCAGAACCTATGCCCTGCCCGACCATCGGCGCGAAGTGCAAGCTGTGCGCTATCTCAATCGACGAATCAATAGCGAAACTGAATTCGAAGATCGATCATTCATGAAATGGCTGCAACAAGGCATGTCATCATCCGTTTATCCCGAATGGACATTGTCGGAAACAGCGGAAACCGGCGTTGCGGCGTATCATAAGAAAGTTCAGGCGGCATTGCCGGTTTCATTGCTGGCTCATGCCCCGCCTTCCGGCACCGTCGCGCAAGTGAATGAATCGCTCAGCGGCTGACCGCTTCATCTCCCGCCATCTTGATTTTGTCGGTGGCTGCGAGCTGCATATCACGCTGACGCTGACGGTCCTGGCGCATCATGATCCAGCCAGCGATACACACGCCGGCTGCGACAAACACGATAATGATCGTCGCCAGCGCATTGACATCGGGCCTTAGTCCCAACTTGACTTTCGAATAAATCAGCATCGGCAATGTCGTTGCACCGGGACCTGACACAAAACTGGCGATTACAAGGTCGTCTAGCGAAAGCGTAAAGGCGAGCAGCCAGCCTGCGACCAGGCCTGGAGCCAAGAGCGGCAAAGTGATATCGAGCAGCACCCTGAACGGCTTTGCACCCAAGTCCTGGGCCGCTTCTTCAAGCGATTTGTCCAAACCCGACAAACGGGCTTGCACAATCACAGCCACATAAGCCATTGAAAATGTGATGTGCGCAATCGTGATAGTGGTAAAACCACGTTGACCCGGCCAGCCGATCAATTCGGCAAGCGTGATAAACAATAGCAGCAAAGAAAGGCCGGTTATAACCTCCGGCATAACCAGCGGCGCGGAAATCATTCCGGCAAACAGCGTCCGCCCGCGAAAGCGTCCGAATCGCACAAGCGCGATACCTGCCATGGCCCCAAGCAACGTAGCGAATGAAGCATTTACAACGGCAATCTGAAAACTCAGCCGCACCGAATCCCAAACCTCTTCGCTATTGAACAGCACGCCATACCAGCGCGTCGACCAGCCTCCCCACACCGCGACAAGTCTAGATGCGTTGAACGAGTAGATAATCAGTAGAACGAGCGGAATGTAAAGAAACGCGAACCCGAAGCAAAGCGTAGTCAGCATGAAAATTGAGCGCTTGGTTTTCATGCCTCTATCCGGTCGATTCCTTTGCTTGAAAGTGCTGATAGATCATCATCGGCACTACCAGCAAAAGTAGCAACACGATCGCTACCGCAGATGCCACCGGCCAATCCTGATTCGCGTTGAACTCGTTGTATAGCAACCTGCCGATCATCGGCACATTGCCTCCTCCGAGAAGATCGGGAATCACAAACTCGCCAGTCGCCGGAATGAACACGAGCAACGAACCGGCGATGATTCCTGGCAAAGTTGCCGGCAATGTGATCGTAAAGAACACCACGATTGGGCGCGCGCCGAGATCTGCCGCGGCCTCATGCAAGGTGATATCAAGCTTTTCGATGCTGGCGTATAGCGGCAGAATCATGAATGGCACATAGGTATAGACTATGCCGACATACACCGCGAACTGGTTGTACAGCATTCGAATGGGGGAATCAATGATTCCAGCCCACATCAGAACGCCATTCAACAGCCCCTGATCAGCAAGTATTCCCATCCACGCGTAGACTCTGAGCAAAAACGAAGTCCAAAATGGCAAAATCACCAGCAATAGCAGGATGTTTCTTGTCGTCGTTGGCGAACGCGCGATCCCATAGGCAATCGGGTAGCCGATCAATAGACACAACACCGTCGAAGTGGACGATATCGCAACAGAGTTCAGGTAAGTTTTGAAGTACAGATCGTCTTCAAACAGGTACAAGTAGTTGTCAAATACCACACGGATGACCATCGAGCCATCTTCTGCCCAATTGATCAAGGATGAAACAGGCGGACTGGCTACGACCAGTTCGGCAAAGCTGATTTTGAGAACGATGAAAAATGGAACGAGAAAAAAGACGAACAGCCAGGCATACGGAATACCGACAACCACCGACTCCCACGCAGATTGAACACGCTCTAAAAAGGCGCGAACACCTCGAATGCCGTACCCACCAGTTGACGATTTTAGGGCATCCATATGTTCACATTGATTGTCTCAGCGAGTGATCAGCACCGCACTTGACGCTTCCCAAGTCAAAAACACCCGCTGCTCCCAATCGGCAAGATGACCGCCTGAGCGCGATCGATGCCTGTTTGAAAGGGTCACTTCGACAATGCTCTCGTCGGCAAGCCGTACGCGATATTTTGACAAATTGCCCAGATAGCCGATTTCATCCACAACTCCTTGGATATAGTTGTATTCGGGCTGGTCCTGCGGCGGCTCTACCGAAAGTGAAATCTTCTCCGGACGCAGCGCGACCCACGCCTTGGCACCCGCTTTAACCGAAAAGCCATGATCAATATAGAATCTGCACCTTGCCGTCTTGTCATCCACGACAACATGATCAGAACCATCCTGTTCGACGCGACCTTCGAATAGGTTGACCGAGCCAATGAAATTCGCTACAAATCGCGACTCTGGAAATTCGTAGATATCTGTCGGAGTGCCAATCTGCATGAAGCGTCCCTGATCCATCACTGCGATTCGAGTGGACAGCGTCATCGCCTCTTCCTGGTCATGCGTCACAACAACGAAGGTCACGCCCAGTTGCTCTTGAATGTTCATCAACTCGTATTGGGTCTGCTCTCGAAGACGCTTATCCAACGCGCCCAAGGGCTCATCCAACAGCAGCACTTTGGGCTTTTTGACCAACGCTCGCGCAAGCGCTACGCGCTGGCGCTGTCCGCCGGAGAGCTGATGCGGCTTTCGGCCGCTGAACTCGATCAGTTCCACCATGTTTAGAATCTCATCGACGCGGCGGACAATTTCCGACTTTTCGACGCCGTCGCGCTTCAGTCCGTAGGCAACGTTCTGCTGCACGGTCATATGGGGGAACAAAGCATAGGACTGGAACATCATGTTGACCGGAAGATCATAGGGTGCAACGCCCTGAATGTTCATCCCGTCAATTTCGATAGAGCCCGATGTAGGAACTTCAAAGCCGGCCAGCATTCGCAACAGCGTCGTCTTGCCGCAACCGGAACCGCCCAGCAGCGAAAACAATTCACCTTTATAAATGTCGAGATCGACATTCGCAACCGCAGTAAAGTCTCCGAAGGTTTTAGTGATGCCTCGAATCTTTATAAACGGCTCATTGTTCGGGTCAAGCCATGGAGTGTCGGCTTGCTGGACCGCTGTGTTGCCCATTGCGCCCTCCTGCAGACGGCATGCCTGCGAAGCGGATGCTAGTTCGCGCACAGGCATGCGGCATTAGATCAGATGTTCAGCTAGTTGCCTGCCTTAACATTGGTCCAGACACGCGTCCTTGTCCTCTGGACTTTTGGCGGCAGAACTTCCAAGGTGTACATCATGGAAACCTGCTCTTCGCTCGGATACGCTGCGTTGCTTGAGGTGACTGCGGGGTCGATCAGCTCAATCGAATCTTTGTTCGCATTCGCATACCAGGTATAGTTTGAATCAGCGGCTGCGACTTCGGGACGCATCATGTAATTGAGGAACAAATGCGCGTTCTCAATATTCTGCGCATCAGCCGGAATGACCCAGCCATCTACCCACAGGTTGGCCTTGCCATCGCCAGGCGGAAGGAAGAAATCCAGCTGCACGTCGGCCCCCGCCTCGTCAGCAGCTGCTTGCGCAAACAATCCATCCGGTCCCCAGGTCACTGCGACGCAGAACTCTTTCTCAGGCATTCTTTGATAGGCATAGTTGTCGAACGTCTTGATATAGGGTCTAACTGACAACAGCAGCTCTTCAGCTTTTTTGTAGTCGCCTCGATCTTGCGTCGAAGGGTTCAGCCCCAAATGGGCCAATGCCATGGGAATCACATCCGTGGGCGAATCAAGAAACGCAACTCCGCAGTCGGCGAGTTTTTCCATATGCGCAGGTTCGAAGATCAGATCCATGGAACCGATCGGAGCATCAGGATGCACGCTGCGCACCAGCTCCTCGTTATAGGTCACGCCATGGGTGCCCCACATGAAAGGGACGATGTAGTCGTTGCCTGGGTCCCATACTTCCCCAAGCTGGGACATGACATCATCGCGCATATGCTTGAAGTTGGGCAGCCGGTCCACGTTAAGCGGTTGCAAAACTCCAGCTGGTATCAATCGCGCAATTGCGCTGCCCGAATGGGAAACAACATCATAGCCGGTATTGCCTGCCAGCAGCTTGGCATCGACTGTTTCGACTGAATCGTAATTGTCATAGGTCACATCGATGCCGAATTCCTCTTCAAAATTCGCAATGGTGTCTTCACCGATGTATTCTCCCCAGTTATAGACATTAAGCACGCCATCAGCGACAGCGAATGCCGAAAACGTCCCGAATAACAATCCGGCAACAACGGAAACAACTACATTTGATGATTTACGATGCATGGGTTCTTATCCTCCAATCAAAGGTGGCTAGAAACAGTCCTTTGGCGTTTTATTTTGCGAATAGTGAATCACAATGTGCGTCAATGCAGCAATTTCAGAGTATAAGGCATATAGCATCATTTTGTCGGCCCGCTGTCCGACATCGCAGAAACCATCATGTAACCGGAGCAAATTGCTATGACTCAATCCAATCAAGAGGCAAATCCCGTCGAAGTGACGCTTTATCGCTGGGCTGGTGCCTGGGGTCCATGGAAGGTGAATATTCCGTGCGGCGAGTGTTCGCTGACTCTTGATGTAATCAACGATACTTTTTCGACAGAGCTTGCTGGCGTACCGGTTGAGCTGGATGTGCGCGAATGGCTGTCTGAATGGTGGCGCCCATTGCCGAAAGGAGGCTGGCATGCGCCGATCGTGCTGGTCGAAGGGCGGATCGTCAGTCAAGGCCACGCGCTAAATCGCGGCGTACTGTGCGAGGCGATCATCGATGCATACGCATCGCGCTCGCAAGTGCAGGGAAATCATGTGTTCGGCAAGGAATCTTGCCCGCACTGCGTGCGCTCAAAAGCATATCTTGAGCAAGGCGGCATTCCATTCGAATACCACGATGTCGTCAAAGATCCGCGCTCGCTATACGAGATGATCGCGCGGGTAAAGCCGATTGTGGGACCGAAGACCCCGATCACGGTGCCGCAGATATGGCTGGAAGGGAAATACGTTGGCGGTGCCGATCAGCTGAGCGAAATGCTGAACCGGGAAGTCGAACCAAATCCTGACCGAGGCCAATGCTCCTTATCGCCAAAGCGGTAGCCTGGCCAAGATTCTTTAGCCGCCCTTGAGCGGCGGCATGATCATCACGCGATCGCCGGAATCAAGAATATGAGTGGCTGTAGTCGTTTTCGCAATGAAATCGTCGTTGACCGCAACCAGATAGCGCTGTTGCGCCGGCAAGCCGAGCTGGGCTATCAGATCATCGACGGAGGCGCCGGCAGCTAGTGCCACTTGCGCCTGGTCTTCTGCTGCATCTGCTGGCAAAAAGCGCACTAGGGCTCCGACCAGCTTCACCTGAACTGTCGGCATTGCTCTTTGTTCTATTATGCCAGTCCCAGTCGCTCAAGCGTCGCTCGGGTCGGAACGCCGTCAGCAGTCCAGCCCCGGTGGCCATAGTATTCGGGCAGCATACGGTCAAGCTCATTGACTTTGCCCTTCGCGACTCCTGAAGGAGCCGGCGACTCAAGCAGACGGGGCGGCAAAGCATCATCTTCTTTCGTCATTCCGGCGGCAAGATTGAATTGCCGTTCGAGGTTCCAGATTCTCTCGCCAGTAAGATATAGGCGCTCCACGGTCCAGTCTCCTTCGCATGCGGTATCGATCTGTCGCTGAAAATCATCGACCGTCCATGCTCCAGTGGTGAACAAGCAAAGCCCGGTCGAATCCACCGTTGCGATCTTGTCTTGCGACTTCTTGCATGGAAGCGCCTTGCCTTCGCCCGTCTGGTCATCCATGTCGGGGCCGAACGTATCATGCTTGAGGTGGCAGGCGCCGCGGTTTCCCGTTGCATACCCGAGCCCCATGCCTTGCAAGGCGCGTGAATCATAGCCGGCGAATTCCTGTCCTTTGACGGTCATCGAAAGCTCAGGATGGCCATATTTTTCGCATAGGAGTTTCGAGCCAAGCCCGAGAATCTGACCGAACCCTTCAAACTTTCCAGTTTTTTCCGCCATGATCGTGAGCGCTTCAGGATTGCCGAAGTTCAACTTGACGCCGCCGGTGTCCTCATCGGTAATCGCGCCCATCTCGTACAGCTCCATCGCCGCCGCCAGCGTACCGCCGAAGGAGATCGGGTCCATGCCATGCTCATTCATCAAAAAACCGGCGAATGTCAGCGCATCAATATCGTCGATGCCAACCACCGGGCCGAAAGCGAACGCTGTCTCATACTCCAATCCGCCGCTTGCGTGCCAATATTCGGGACGATTGACTACAGTAAAGTGCTCCTTGTCGATATGGGCAATTCGTCCGCAGGCGATCGTGCAGCCGAAGCACGCCTTGTTGGCAAGCAGATTTACATGTCCATTGTCGCGGACTTTCTGCATTGCTGCCGGATTGATCTTGTCAACGCCTTCGAATTGAACTTCCTTGAAATTGCGCGTTGGCAACCCTCCAAATTGCTGCATCATGTTGATCATGTCGTTGGTGCCGTATTCGGTCAGTCCACCAATGCCGGCATCTTCCGCAAGCTTCTTTTTGGTTTCCCTGACCGCCTTCATAAAGGCTTTAGGATCGTCAACGGTCACACCGACTGTGCCGCGCATTGCGATCGCCTTCAGGTTTTTCGATCCCATGACGGCACCAACCCCGGATCTTCCGGCAGCGCGATGCAAATCATTGACGATGCAAGCGTAGCGCACCCCCTTTTCTCCGGCAACGCCAATGGAGGCGATTTTCATCAGCGGATCCTGATGATGCGATTTCAGCCATTCTTCCGTCTCCCATACGCTTTTCCCCCAAATCGGGTCGGCAGAGATGAATTCGACTTTATCGTTGAAGACATTCAAGTAGATCGGTTCGGATGATTTTCCATCCAGAATCATCAAGTCATAGCCAGCGAATTTCAACTCGGCACCAAACTTGCCGCCGGAATTGGAGCAGGCGATTGCGCCGGTCAGCGGACCTTTGGTCACGACGGCGTAGCGCCCGGAAGTCGATGACATGGTGCCGGTCAACGGTCCGGTTGCGAATATCAGCACATTGCCGGGATCAAGGGCATCGATGGCTGGATCCATGTTCTCGTACAGGTATTTGGTTGCAAGACCGCGTTCGCCTAAGTATTGCTGGGCCCACTCCATGTTAAGCGGCTCGATGGTCGCTTTATGCTCGGCAAGATTTACGCGTAAAATTTTTCGCTGCCAACCCATTATTTATTCTCCAGGTGTGATTATTCCGTGTCGCTCTGATTATTCAGGCACCGCGCAGATAGATGACTTCAATTTCCCGCACAATTCTCAGATCGAAGCAAGCATCGGATCGTTTGACGAGTCAAAGTTGAAACGCATGGCAATTTCCGGCATCACAATGATATTTTACAAGCGTTGCCAATCAGATTGCCAGAACCTGTCGCTTTTGACGACTCCTTCGAGCTTGCGCTCCAAAGGATCAGAATTTTCCGCAATTCATTACGTGATTTCACTGCCGTGCACTACGATTTGTAGAATTGCGGATTATATTCCAGATGATCTTCGAGCTATTGCCGTTTGACTTTTGGATAGCGGCTCGATTTGAAAATTGCGGAGCAGGCGGCCCCAAAGATCGCCTTTGTCCGCGATGCCCGTCCGGCGCGCGGTCGCGTCTGATCGTTCGTGTTGCCGGTCGGGACGGGTCAGCTGGTGTCATGGCATCCTAAGGCCTGCTGGACCGCTCTGCTCCGGTCGGTCAAGTGGCGAGGGTCGGGGTTCCGCCCCGCGTGCCATCGCCAGAATTCGCCGACGGCTTGACCGAATGCTCTTTGGCTTGAGCGCACACCCGGCCGAATCCGCAATGTTTAATATTATTGATCGTTGCCCCGGCAATCGAATGGTGCCGGTCGCAACCTTAAACCAGTCATGTTCTTCGCTCGCTGAGGACTAATCAGCCGACCAGCGCCAGTCACCGCGCCATCCACGCTTCAAGCCATGGGATAGCTCACGACTGCGCCGCAAAAGTGACAAAAACAAAACAATTAGCTCACATGCCCCAGACCGTCACCTTGCGCCCGTCGACGGACTCCTCGCGGCGGAATACTTTCTCGTCCCAAGACCGCTTCTCCGAGCGGTCGAAGATCACCAGATGGCCCTCGGCGATGCCGCACCGCCGCATGTACCCGCCAAGCTGCTCCAGACCCTCTGCAATCGTGCGCTCCAGGCTCTTCCTTCTCAGCTTGCACTCCACCGCCTCCCGCTGGCGCCGAGGGCCCCACTCGACCATCAGGTCCATCCGCCCGCGCCCCAGACCGTACTCGCGCTCGATCCGCCCGCCCGCATTGACCACCCGCTGCAAAAACGCCTGCAGCAAAAGCTGCGGCCCCGCCTCCCTATAGTCGAACCGGCCGACCCAGTGCTCCGAATGCTCCCGGAAGAACCCCTGGAACGCCTCCATCAGACGGCCCATCATCAGCCTGCCGTCCTCCACGTACCACGCGGTCTCGTGCGCGATGAACCAGTCCGCATCGGTGATCAGCTCGCGCGGAATCACCTCGCGGTAGATCGCGTTGGCGATGCGCACCGGCTTGTCTCGGGCGATCAGCCCCAGGTCGATGCAATACTGCAAGTCGTCGGACGCGAACGACGCCGCCTCGCCGTCGCTCACCAGCGGCGCGACCACCCGCTTGACGCGCGGCTCGCGAAGCTTGTCGGCCAATTGGTCCAGATGCGTGTCGCGCCGAAGGATCAGCGCTTCCCTCGCATCGACGACATCGTTGCGACCGATCGTCGCCCCGAGGTCCCGAACCTTCTTCAGAACCTCCCTGGCCAGCGCGTTGACCAGCCACGGCTGCCCCGAAGTCGACTCCCACACCTCCGCCAGCGCCTCCCCGCTCCACGGCTGGCCGGTCTCTTCGGTATGCTGCAGCAGAAGCGATCGCACCTCGGCCTCGCCGAAGTCCCCCAGCCGGATCGACTCGGCCTTGACGTTGAACGCGCTGCCGCCGGCGACCACCGCCTTCTCGGCGCCCGAATGGATCCGGTAGTCGCGCACGTCGCGGATGCCGCACAGGATGACGCACTGCGGAAAGTGCTCCGGACGCTCGGCATAGCCGGCCCGCAATTGGCGCAAGACCGAGATCAGCGTGTCCCCCACCAGCGCGTCGATCTCGTCGATCATCAGCACCAGCGGCCGAGGGTCGCTCTCCGACCATCTGCGCAAAACCTCCCTCAGCGCATCATGGGCGCCCGAGGCCTCGAGGATGCCCTGCCAGTTGTCCTCGACAAACGCGTCATCCAGATAAACCGCCGCCGAGCTCGAAAGGACGCTGAGGATCGCCCGCATCGCCGCCGGCACATCCTCGCGCGCCGTCTGCGCCCCCTCGACATTGACGTAGACAGCCCGATGGCGGCCCGCCTCGTTCAGCTCCTCCATCAGGGCCAGCAGCGCCGAGGTCTTGCCGGTCTGCCGCGGCGCATGCAGGATGAAGTACCTCCAGTCCTCGATCAGGCCGTAGACCTCATCCCGATCCACCCGCCCGAGCGGCGCAACATGATAGTGCTTTGCCGGCACGATGGGGCCGGCGGTGTTGAAGGTTCGCCTCATGCCAGATCCCCGCTTTCATGCCAGCGCCCGGCCGCCGCGCCCAAAGCGGCAGAAAGCGCATGCAGGCCCGTGCACGCAAAGAATGCGTGTCTCGAATCGACTCTGGCCACTCCGGGATCCTCCGCTCACATGCCCCAGACTGCAACCTTGCGCCCGCCGACGGACTCCTCGCGCCGGAACACCTTCTCGTCCCAGGAGCGACTCTCCGAGCGGTCGAAGATGACCAGATGGCCGCTGGCGGTGCCGCAACGCTGCATGTACTCGCCAAGCTGCTCCAGGCCCTTGGCGATCGTGCGCTTAAGGCCGTTCCTTCTCAGCTTGCACTCGACCGCCTCCCGCTGGCGCTGCGGCCCCCACTCGATCAGCAGATCCGTCCGCCCACGCCCCAGCCCGTACTCGCGCTCGATCCGACCGCCAGAATTCACCACCCGCTGCAGGAACGCCTGCAGCAAAAGCTGCGGCCCCGCCTCCCTATAGTCGAACCGCCCCACCCAGTGCTCCGAATGCTCCCGGAAGAACCCCTGGAACGCCTCCATCAGCCGCCCCGTCATCAGCCTGCCATCCTCCACATACCACTCGGTCTGGTGGCTCAGCGCCCGGTCGCTGAAATTGATCAGCTCGCGCGGTATCACCTCGCGGTAGATCGCGTTGGCCACCGCGATCTCGGGCACCGTCCTGATCAGGCCCAGGTCGACGCAGTACTGCACGTCGTCGGCCTGGTAGGCCTCCGGCTGGCCGCCGCTGACGATCGGCTCGATCACCCGCTTGACCCGGTCCTCGCGCAACTTGTCCGCCAATTGATCCAGATGCGTGTCGCGCCGAAGGATCAATGCCTCCCTCGCATCGATCACGTCCTCGCGCCCGATCGTCTCATTGAGATCTGCAACCTTCTTCAGCGCCTCGGCCGCCAGCGCGTTGACCAGCCACGGCTGACCCGCAGTCGACTCCCACACCTCCGCCAGCGCACCCTCGCTCCAGCCCTGGCCGGTCTCTTCGGTGTGCTGCAACAGGAGCTCCCGGGTCTGGGACTCGTCGAAATCCCCCAGCCGGATCGACTCGGCCTTGATGTTGAACGCGCTGCCGCCGGTGACGATCGCCTTCTCGGAGCCCGAATGGATCCGGTAGTCGCGCACGTCGCGGATGCCGCACAGGATGACGCACTGCGGAAAATGCCCCGGACGCTCGGCGTAGCCGGCCCGCAGCTGGCGCAAGACCGAGATCAGCGTGTCCCCCACCAGCGCGTCGATCTCGTCGATCATCAGCACCAGCGGGCGGGCATCGGCTCTCGACCAGCTGCGCAAGACCGCCCTAAGCGCATCATGGGCGCCCGAGGCCTCGAGGATGCCCT
The DNA here is from genome assembly GCA_965214875.1 of Arenicellales bacterium. Classification (GTDB taxonomy): domain Bacteria; phylum Pseudomonadota; class Gammaproteobacteria; order Arenicellales; family JAJDZL01; genus CBDAUN01. Next base: position 2,071,173 of record OZ243980.1, read on the forward strand.
GCCAGTTGTGTTCGACAAACGCGTCATCCAGATGATCCGCCGCCGAACTCGAAAGGACGCTGAGGATCGCCCGCATCGCCGCCGGCACATCCTCGCGCGCCGTCTGCGCCCCCTCGACATTGACATAGACGGCCCGATGGCGGCCCGCCTCGTTCAGTTCGTCCATCAGGGCGCGCAGCGCCGAGGTCTTGCCGGTCTGCCGCGGCGCATGCAGGATGAAGTACCTCCAGTCCTCGATCAGGCCGTAGACCTCATCCCGGTCCACCCGCCCGAGCGGCGCAACATGATAGTGCTTTGCCGGCACAACAGGGCCGGCGGTATTGAATGTTCGCATGGCGTGCAAATCGATATTAAGACATGCCTTGAACGATGGGACGGCCGAATCGCCGGCAACAAGGGACAAGGCATCCTGATTATAGCAGTCCGACACATCACCAGCGATGAGTGAAGTCAACTTCAATGACCCGAACAGAATCAGACTGAAACACCCCTTGCTGCGTCACTTTGGTATCAAGCGCTAGGCTGGGCCCGCCACTCCCGGACTCCAAACGCCACCCAAGACTCAAGTCGCCGTCGTTCTCTGAATGCGTCATGGAAAAATACGGGCTACTTGCAAGATTTCCGGCAAATGGTTCAAAGCCGTATGCCCCCTCCAGCTTCCAGCTCGAGGAAGACCGAGTATCGGTCTGCGTCTCCATCGTATCAGATGCAAACAATGCTTCAAGTCCGCTGGTCGCACTTACGCCCATATCACGGCTTAAAGCAAGAGATAATCCTTGCTTGGAGTCTTCGTCCGCATCGTAGGCAAGCGCCGCTGACATGCCGTGATCTTTCAAATGATCGTCTTCATGCAATACCAGCGTACGCCCACCGACATCGAAAGAAAATCGGCGATCAGAGCTCTTCCAATTCAGACCGCCTCCCGCTTCTACTCCGAACCCGGTTTCAGCGTCGCCGCCATCATGGCGCAAACCCAGTTCCAAACTTGTATCCAAATGATTCCCAAGACTCGTTTGATCAATTTCCCACGCTCCTTCAAGACCAAGTCGCAATTGATTCACTTCCGCATTTGTCGATGCCAGATTGCGCGTCTTATCTGATGAAATACCGCTCCAAAACGCATCCGCATTAAGCGTTAGCGAGGCACTGCCTGAGTCAGTTTCAGAGGCGAGCAGCGCACTTTGGATTCCTGTCGCAAGCATCGTCCATGAAATATCAGTCTTGTCTGATCCGCTTGCGCCGGACCGCAGCGTCAGTGCGCCATCTCCATGGCCCAACACACCCCATAATCGCGTCTTATCTGAGGTGTCAATTGCAGCGTAGGGCACTAAAGCGGTCAACGATGTCTTAATCCTGCCGTTGCACAAGTCAGCCATTTCAGGTTGACCGTCAATGGAACAATTCTGAAGTTCTGAGCCATCATCGCTATAGCTGCCGGTGCCGTCGCTTTGCATCAAGGCAAAGCCGATCTGCCAATTCTCGGATGCGTAGTCAGCACCCAGATTCGCTGTTGTGGACTCGCCTTCGAGGATGAGCGAGTTTTTCCTGCCTTCGAAACTGCGCGATGAGACATGTCCCCAAAATGCTTGCGTTCCACCCAAGACATCGGCCTCTTCGGTTAGCGTGAAGCTCGATCCAAGAAGCGCTTCCTTGTAAGTTATTGAGCGAACTTCCGGTTCGGCACGGTCGCGAATCGGATCGCTAAACGGATCAATGCTGCCGTAGCCAACAGGGTTGCTGACGACGGCAGCTGCACCAGGTAGTTTTTCGTCAGCAATATTTCCTTCGAAGCCGGGAGCGCGAGATGCCGAAAACCGATTTTGAGCGGCATCTACTGCCTGCGCTGTCAAAGTTCGGGCATATCTGGCCAACCAGGCATCTAACTCCAGGCGCTGATCAACGAGATCGCTCCGGCCTTGATTTGACTCTTGCAACGCCGCCAGGATGTCAATGTGCAAGGTTGCAGTGACATCTGTGTATTCGTTTCCTCGAGCGGTGTGCACGACTAGTTTCTGGGAACTGGGCATGATTTCCGCTGAACCCGGCGTTCGCACCTGATCATCAGAAGAATCACCACTCTGCGGGACAGTGTATTCTGCGAAAACGCGCTGTGCCATCTCTTGCGACAACGGATCAAATCCATTTTGCGCGAGTCCGCTAGACTGAGACTGGCGGGAGGAATCATCCTCGCCATCATCCAGCATGATTCTGACGGTCTGCCCGACATTCCAGTTGGACGGTTCGAATTCAAGCTCAGTCGCATCAAGCATGATCGAGCTATCCAAATTGCCTGACATGCCAACCACTACATTGGCCGACGGCTTAGTGGCGAGTCTGACCGAATAAATAACCGGGGCATCGCTGTCCGTAGACATTTGGAGCCTGCTAGAGGACAGGACTATTGCCGGAGCGTCGTCATCTAGCGTATCAACTTTCAAAGCGGCAGCGACGGTATCGTAGCCGCCCCCGGAAGCGGCGTGGACGATATCGGACGAGTCATTCATCGCATCGTCATCCTGACCCGCGGCAACCGTCAGAGTTTGCGGCACATTCCAATTTTTCCTGTCGAACTTAAGGGATGCCCCGCTTATGCTCAAGTCGCTGTCGGCATCATGCGCTATGGTCACCGTGACGGCGCTTGAAGGCTGATGCGACAGACTGACGGTCCAGTCTTCGCTAGCACCCTCATCGACGCTGAGCTGCGTTGGCGATAGCACCAGCGAGATTGTCCGGTCGTCGTCGACAATGATCCCGGTAGCCGCGCCGCTTCCTTCGGCCTGGCTTATTTTCGCGTTGGTCGGAGCACTCAGCGTCACCTTAATGGTTTCATGCAGCTCTTCGACCTCGTCGCCCCTGACAGGAATCAGAATCTTGCCAGAGGCGTTGCCCGCCGCAATGGTGACCGATAGCGGGTCCGGAACGATGTAATCGGCACCATTGGTTGCTGTGCCAGACAGCGTAAACGGTACAGTCACCGACTTTCCGCTCGGTGATGAGAGATTGACTGTAAAAGTCATGTTTGTGGTTGTATCGGGATCGTCGCCCTCAGTCACGGGATCTGCATCAGCGATCGAAACAGCGGGTGAATCATCGTCGTCGGTAATCGCGATTGCGGCACTGGTCACATCCAGATCGCCGGATGTGCCTCTGACAGTCAGCGTTTCGTCAGGCTCATCCAAGTTGTCATTGATCGGTTTCAAAATGAAGCTGGAGTTTCCGCTCAGCGCGCCTGCCGCAATCGTAATCTGGAAGCTCGTCACCGCCGCGTAGTCGTCGCCGGCGGTTGCCGTATCATCCGCGCTGCCCACTGAGATGGTCACTGTCTTGGCCTCCGCATACGGGATCCCGCTTGCCACCGTAGCGGTTACGGCGATTGCCTGCGCGGCAGCAATATTTTCTGCCACTGTAGCGGGGCTAACTGAAAGCGCGATTTCCTTTACCTGCAATGCGGCATGGTCATCATTCCTGATCGTGCCCGTGCCGTCCAGCGTCGTTCCGCCGCCGGCTAACGTCGCGTTAACGGCCGAGCTGAGCCGCAGGACAACCGTCTCGTCGGGCTCAGCATCCGTGTCGCCTCGCACCGTGATATCGATACTCTTGGAAGTTTCGCCTGGTGCAAAGGTCAGTTTTCCGGATGCCAATGCCGTGTAGTCAGTACCGGCGGCGGCTGTGCCGGTGCCTGCATCCGCATACGCCGCCGTCACAGTCCTGCCGCTGGCGGCGGACAAAGTTACTGCGAAGGTCATGCTCGCCGTGCCTGTGTCGCCTTCGACGACGCTTGGGCTGTTGACCGACACCGTCGGGGCGCCGTCGTCGTCGACGACCGTCAGCGTCACCGCCGCCGGAGCCGCGATCCCGCGCCCGCCCGCGGCGGTCGCCGACACCTCGACCTCGCGGTCCGCCTCGTCCTTGTCGTTGTCCACCGCCGTGAGCGTCACCGCGCCGGTGCTCGCCGTGGCGCCCTTGGCGATGGTGAGCACCTTGGTCTGGCTCAGCGCCGCCGCCGCGCCCGAAGCCGCCACCGTGAGCGTCACCGCCTCGCTCGCCGCGACGTCGAGCGTCGCCGTCACCGTGCTCGCGTTGCCGGCGCCCTTCTCGTTGATCCTCGCCGGCGCCAGCTTCAGCGTGACCGCCGCGTCGTCGTCGTCGGTGATGGTGCCGCTGGCCGTGCCGTCGCCCTCGCCGGCGCCGATGCCGGCGTTGGTCGGACTAGACAGCGTCACCTCGATCTTCTCGTGCGGCTCGTTGACCGCGTCGGCCTTGACGGGGATCACGATATCGGCGCTGGTCTTCCCGGGGGCGATGGTGACCGACCGCGGATTCGGCTGCGCGTAGTCGTCATCCGCCGTGGCCGAGCCGCCCAGCGTGTAGGGCGCGGCCACCTCCTTGCCGCTGGCCGCCGACAGCGTCACCGTGAACGTCATGTCGGTCGTCTTCGCCGTGTCGTCGCCCTCCGTCACCGCGGCCGCGTCGCCCACCGACACCGTCGGGGCGCCGTCGTCGTCGACGACCGTCAGCGTCACCGCCGCCGGAGCCGCGATCCCGCGCCCGCCCGCGGCGGTCGCCGACACCTCGACCTCGCGGTCCGCCTCGTCCTTGTCGTTGTCCACCGCCGTGAGCGTCACCGCGCCGGTGCTCGCCGTGGCGCCCTTGGCGATGGTGAGCACCTTGGTCTGGCTCAGCGCCGCCGCCGCGCCCGAAGCCGCCACCGTGAGCGTCACCGCCTCGCTCGCCGCGACGTCGAGCGTCGCCGTCACCGTGCTCGCGTTGCCGGCGCCCTTCTCGTTGATCCTCGCCGGCGCCAGCTTCAGCGTGACCGCCGCGTCGTCGTCGTCGGTGATGGTGCCGCTGGCCGTGCCGTCGCCCTCGCCGGCGCCGATGCCGGCGTTGGTCGGACTAGACAGCGTCACCTCGATCTTCTCGTGCGGCTCGTTGACCGCGTCGGCCTTGACGGGGATCACGATATCGGCGCTGGTCTTCCCGGGGGCGATGGTGACCGACCGCGGATTCGGCTGCGCGTAGTCGTCATCCGCCGTGGCCGAGCCGCCCAGCGTGTAGGGCGCGGCCACCTCCTTGCCGCTGGCCGCCGACAGCGTCACCGTGAACGTCATGTCGGTCGTCTTCGCCGTGTCGTCGCCCTCCGTCACCGCGGCCGCGTCGCCCACCGACACCGTCGGGGCGCCGTCGTCGTCGGTGATGGTGCCTATGGCCGTGCCGTCGGCGATGGCAACGCCCTCGCTCGGGGCACTGAGGATGACACGGAAACTCTCGTCGTGCTCGTCGCGGGTGTCCTCGATAGTGGCCACGGTAAAGGTCGCGGTGGAGTCGCCGGCCTTGAAAGCAAGCGTCTGGGCCGTGGCAGCAGCCGTGTAGTCGGTGCCGGCAGTGGCCTGGGTCGCGCCTTCGGCGGTGTCGTCGTCAGTAGTCCATTGCACGGAGGCGGATCCGCTTGTGTCCCCCGTTCGGGTGACGGTGAAAGTAAGTGGATCGCCCTCGGCGGCGCTGCTGTCGCTGACCGACAGCAGCGCGTCGGCACCGGAGATGGTGCCGGTGGCGGTTGCGTCGGCAATGGCGGCGCCGGTGGCACCCGACAGGGTGACAGTGAAAGTCTCGTCGAGCTCGGCGACCAAGTCGCTGGCGATGGCGACCGTGAACGCCTTGGACGTGTCGCCGGTGGCGAAGGTCAGAGTTTCAGTCTTGTGGGTGTAGTCCTCGGGATCGGTGGCGCTGCCCTCGGACGTGGTAGCAGTGACAGTGACCTGAGTCTCGCTCGGCGTCGACAGTTCAACCCGGAAGTTCGCCGTCCCGCCCTCCGCGGCCTCCGCATCGGCGACCGACAGTCTCGCCTCGTCGTCGTCGGTGACGGTGACGATGACGGAACCAGCGGTCTCGCTCGCATAGTCGGCACCGCTCACCGCATGGGTGAGCGTGACGGCGCGCCGGTCGCCAGCGTTGTCGATATCGTCGCCTACGGCGGTGACGGTGACGGTCTGAAGGTCGTCCCAGTTGGCAGTGGTGAAGGTGAGCGTGGCCTGGTCGCCTCCGGTATCGACATCGGCATCGGCCGTGGCAATGGCGGCATCGGCACCGGCGATAGCGACGGTTACAGGACCGGAGGGCCGGTGCTCGAGCACCACCCCGTACGTACCGACATTCTCCTTGGCATCCACGGTCTCGGAATCATCGGCCTCGGCTAGCGTGAGCGTAGCCGGGGACACCGTGACGGCAAGATCGTTCACCGTCACCGACAGCGCGACCGCGGCGGTATTGCCGTCCTCGTCGGTGACGCGCACCCTGATGTCGTAGACGTTGTCGCCGTTCGCGTCGGCGGGCACCTCGAAGTCCTGCGCGGGCAGCGTCACCACGCCAGTGTCGGGGTCGATGGTGAAGCGGGCGGCATCGGTGCCCTCAAGAGCCCAGGCCACGCCGCCGTCGGGCGAGCCTTCCCAGGCGGGAACGGGCGAAGTCCAAACGTTGTTCTCCGGCGTACTGGCATCGGCGAGGCCCGCAATCGCCACCGACCGGGCATCATCGTCGCGAATGCTCACGACGGCAACGCGATCCTCGATGATTAGGTTGGCGTAGTCGACCTCATCGATAACGACCCTGAACTTCTCAGTCTCCTCGGGAACAACATCTTCCGTGGTCGGTACGCGGAACTGCGCCTCGGTCTTGCCCGCAGGAATCACCAGCGCACAGCCAGCATCCCCGGGACTGCACACGGTGAAGTCCTCTGGGGCGGTGGCAGTGCCTTCCTTGATCCGGAAGCGGACCGTGATGTCTCGCTCCACAGCCTTCGACAACCGTACCTCGACGGCGGCGGTATCGCCCTCGTCTCCCACCGCGTCGGCGAGGGACAGATAGATCGCTTCGTCGTCGCGGATGGTGGTGGTGGCCGAGCCGCCGCCATGGGCGGGACGGAACAACGACGACGAAAACCCTGCACCAGTAATCTCCGTAATAGATACCGTTAAGGTCTTATTGCCGTCGAGCACTTCATCCTGGGTAGTGGGAACGCTGACCCTGCCCACCCGCTGTGACCTGTCGGTGACGGACGAAAGGCCGTCGAGGAAGACAGCGTTTGTTTTCGGCTTATAGTGTTTGCCGCTTACGGCGGTGTCGTTGTCGGCGCCATGCTTGATATAGACGAGCGGGCTCAAGTCTTTCTTCAGCACCGCCAGACCCGCATCGCTGTCCGCGTAGATATCGAAATGCGCCTCTTCCCCTTCCCAGGGCGAGTTGACGCTGACTACCCGGAAGCGGTGGATATTGTCGTCGTCTAGAATCGTGAAGACCGTCCGGGCCTTGAAGAAGTCCGTCGGCTTAGCGCTTGACGGTCCTTCATTGCCACCGTGGGCCGTGCCGGGATGGATGTAAGCGGCGAAGGTTTCGTCGACCTCCTCTCGGTCATCATCGACAGTGTGGACCCAGAAGCTCGCCTCGGCCTCACCTTTGTCGAAGCTGAACCGGGCTGGAATCGAAAGTTCGTTTTGCGGGTTACTGCAGACGGATGCCGGGTTGCTGACACTTTCGATGTAGGCATCGACCTGTTCGCTGGGGCTGGGAAAGTCGCCTTTAATTTTCAGCGTGGCATGGCCGTCTGTGCCGCGGGGGGCCGTCGGCTGGATGCAGCCGTACAGGCCTGTCGCCCTGAAATCGGTCCGGTCGCGCTTGACCCGGATGTGGATCGACTTTCCTTCGCGGACCGTGGTGTGCCTGTTCGTGATCCAGTAGCGCGTGGAGTCGTTGTCGCGGATCGTGGCGAGGCCGACGGCTTTGGCGATGATCGCCTGCGGGTCGGCGGTGCCGGACTTGAAAGAGATGATGCCCTGGAAATATTCCGAGTGCTCTGTAATGTCATCGTCTAGCACCCGGATCGGCGGCAGCCTCGCTTCCGTCTCTCCCGGCGCGAAGCGGACCGTGCGCGGCGTGGCAATGCCCTCGTAGTCCTGGAACGGGCCCACCGCGCCCTGGGCAATGGTGCCGATTTTTTTGGGATCGAAAAAACTGTCTTCTTCGACTTGCACCGTCGGGCCTCCGCCGTCCTTGGTGCGAAACTCCACCTCTACCGGGTAGGTGCGCGGGCTGGAGAGGCGGACCGTGAACACCGCGTTCTTACCGCCCTCCTTGACCTCCACGTCGTCGATGCTCAGGCGGACAGCGTCATTGTCGAGAATGGTCGCGGTGGCGGTGAGCGGCGCGAGCATGTCGGCCTGCTGTTCGCTCCGCCTGCTCGTGAAGAACAGCGGCTCCTCCTTAGGCGGCTCCTTGGGGAGGACGACCAGCGCCACTTCGAAGGTCTCGGTAGGCTCGTCGACGGCGTCATCGATGGTGGGAAACACAAGATTGGTACGCGACTGGCCGGCAGCGATAGTGATATCGCCGCTGGCCGCGCCGGTGTAGTCCACGCCGTGGGTAGCGCCGTGCACACTGGGCGCGCGTACCCGCCACTCTAGTCGCACCGGCACTGCGGGGGCCGGGTTAAGAGTGATCGGCAAGGTGAGGGGGTCTCCTTCGGTGACGGTGGCATCTCCGATGGCGATCGCGGGCCGCTTGTCGTCGTCCCGGATGATGCCGGTCGCGCGCGGCGGTCCCATGTCCAGACCGGCGACCTTCGGATCGTCAAGCACCACCGAGAAGTCTTCGGAGGGCTCGTCGATGTCGTCTTGCAGGGTCTTCACACGGATGGTCTTGTCGATCTCCCCGGCCTTGAAAACGAGCGTACCCGAGGCGGCGACGTAGTCCTTGCCGGCCTCGGCCGTGTGGGCGGCAAGCGACTCGGTCTTCCACGCGACGCTGATGTCGGCATCGTGCGCCACGCCGAGACTGACAGGAAACCTCAGCCGGTTGCCTTCGGTGGCCGGACCCTTGGGTGCGGCGATGCGAAGGGTGGGGCCGTCGTAGATTGCGCCCCTGGCCACGGATTTGCCAAAATCGAGATCAGACTGTTCTACTAGGTCAATGGCGTAATACAGCTCGACCTTAAAAGTTTCTATTGATTCTTCTTGCCCGTCGGACACGGTGCGGACTTCCAGCTTGGCACCGGTTTTTCCCGCAGGGATTGTGGCTTTATTTCCTGCTGAACCAGAATAATCAGATCGAGTGAAGCCTGGTGACTCGTTGTCTTCCCTCACCCTCCAGCCCACATCAATCTTATTGGCGAGGCTTCCAACTTGCCACTTGCCGTCCTCGTAGACCAAGATGTCCACGTGGAAGACCGCAGTCCCGCCCTCCTGCACTGCCACCGGCCCGGCTCCCGGCGCAGCCTCGCGCAGCCGCAGATACACTTTGTGGGTGTCGTTGTCAGTGATGATGCCCCTGACCGTCACGCCGCGGGCGCCATCCTTGAAGTTCGCGTTTTCCACGCGACTGAAACGTAGCCGCACGGTCTCGTCATCCTCGATCTCCTTGTCGTCGATCAGCCGGACCTGGACGGCCTTCTTCTGCGGTTCGTCGCCAGCATCGGCGGGAAAGGTAAGTGTGCCTTGCGCGACAGGATTGTAATCATCGCCTGAAGTCGCGTCGCCATCGCCAGCATCCCTGTAGCGCAGCGTGACCGCCTTGCCCTGAGGCGGGTTGGTCAGCGTGACCGTGAAGTCGAGCGTGCCGTCGCCTTCGGCGGCGCTCGGCGAATCGACCTCGATAGCGGGGGGCGGATCGTCGCTCTTGATGGTGACAGTTGCGAAATGCTCCTTGGCGCCGTTAGGCAGCTTGAGGTATCTGGGCTGGTCGAACCGCACACAGAGAGTCTCGTCGCTCTCGTAGTAGTCGTCATCCATCAGGTAGTACCACAGGCGCCCGCCTTTGAAATCGGGTCGGGAGACATCCCATTTGACTACCTGTGGCTCAGGAAAGTCTGTGAGCGGCGTGTAGCCTGTCCCAGATGCCCATTTCGCTAGATCCTGCGCGTTCGCGGTGGCCTTGCAGTCGCCGCCGCTTTCGACGAACGTTACCCTGACGCTGGGGTCTTCCGCGCTCGTTGCGATGCCGCCTTCGAGAAATACCGGCAACCAAAATCCGGTATGAATAAAACTACCTAATAGAACTTCGAGTTCGTTTTCCGCCACCGTGATATCCTGATCCCGAAGCACGCGCGTCGCGTGTCCGGCATCATCCTTCACGGGCACGGTGAGCGTGGTCTTCGCGCCGAGCTTGTAGTATTCGCTGTTCAGCAGCTTGACCGTGACCGTGCCGCCGCCGCTTCTCGGATCGATCTGGGTCTGCACCCGGGCATCATGCTTCGCGCCCAACGCGCCGCCGTCTCCAATGGTATAGACCGGCAGTTCGTGGAACTTGCGCCCTTCTTCCGCGCCCGGCAGGAAATCGTGAGAACTGGCATCAACGACTTCCCAGTTTAGCCGCACTTTCCTGTCATTGTTCTTTGGGCTGACCCGCTTTAGCGTGAAATCGAAGGTGCCGCCCTCGGTCACGCCGTCACGCTCTAGGGCCGGATCCGGGTCGATCGAGATGACCGGGCACTTGCCGTCATCCCTTACGGGAATGCGCAAGGATGCAGAGCCATATTGTGTACGCGGCGCGATATCGTAAGGAAGATTGTTGTTGTAGGTACTTAGCAGGGTAACCGTGATGTGTCCGTCGCCACACTTCGCATCCGGCCTGGTCGGGATTTTGAGCGTGGTGCTTGCGTGGTTAAGGGCTGCCTCTAATACTTCAAAAGACGGTTGTCCAGGTCTTGGTTGTGCATTGAACTGCCGTCGTTTGATGCCCTCTTGTCTGGCATCGAGCAGGTCCAGATTGTCATCGTCTTCGACCCGGTAACGCATGTTGAACGTCTTTGACTTGCTTTGAGCATATCTGAACCCGCGAACCCGTACGTTTATCGTGTCGCCCTCGGTGACAACGTCAGCAAATGGGAGGATATGGACACCGCCGATTTCATCCCCCCCCCCCTCGCATTCGCGGCGAACAGCGACAGGAAGAGCGCCAAGCCGAAGGCGGACAGCCACCACGCCCGAGGCGCACGCCAGCGCGGCGCCGACCTGCGAGAACGCGCTATCCTCGCAACGGGCATGCCGGCAACGCCTCCAGTTTTCCGCTGAGCGGTCGGCCAAAACTCTTGTGGATGTCCCCGTAGGATGCCGCGAAGGCGGGCGATGGGCAGGATGCGGCGGGAAACTTGCTAGAGGATGCGGCAGAGCGCGAAATGATGTTGAGTCCTTTCAAACTACAGATGCCCCCAAGCTCATGACGGGGGGGGGGGCAACGCCATTAATTTCAGGCTTCCCGATCTGCGGCCGGCTTCGCAGTGTGCGTGAGGATGACTTTCCATTTCTGCCCTGATCCGCTACCAGTGCGCAGACCGGTTTCAGATTCGCTCCCGGGTGCACAGTCGCGGCCGCGCTCTTCTTATCGGGAAGCGACTTGATTACCCGCTTTACGCAGTTGCCGCCCAGGCCGCGGGTTTTGCCACGACTCGAAAGCGTGTTTTTCAGCATGGCGAAATCGATTCAAATCAATGATTAAAAAGGATAAATACCATTCCACAAAACTTTGCTTTGTTCCAGAAAGGATTTATGTAATATCGTATCATAAGTGATGTAGTTAGTGTTGTTTTTTATTCGTCGTGAAACAAGGCCGCGGCTCAAAGCGATCTTGCCTGCTGCAAGCGGTCATTGCGCCGCGTTTGCTGCAGTGCGATTTTATCTGTTCGAGAGGTGTCGGCGTGCCAGGCACCTGCGACAGATGGATCCAGATCGCGGCGTTTCGGGTCATGCAAAGGTGGTTGGGCGGCTGCCGCTTGCGGCTGAGGGTCTCCATCGCCGCCTTGATCTTTTTGGTGCGGCGCATGACGAGCGCAATCGCAAGGCTGGTGATGCCGCAGAAGTCCTTGACGCTTTGGCCGACGATCTTGCCACGGCCACGATGCGGAACACCTGCGCGATGCTGGCAAACCCGGCACTCTCGCTCAGATAGCCGTTCAGCTCGCTTGAGATCCAGATCTCGCGCGTCTCGAAGTGTCCGAGCGAACTTTGGCGCCGCAATCGAGGATGGCTTGCACAATCTGAAACCAGGCCGGCATCGGCGACCGCCAGCGAGTTGCGAAAGCGCGATTCGGAAGAACGCGGACCCGGCCGCGGCGATTACCGACCTTGAAGCCGGCTGCCGACGCTAAGCTCGGCGGGGATGTGACGGTTGACGGTTTTGCCGTCAACCTTGCGCACGAGCGACCGGCGGCGAAGAATTCGGCGTATGGCTCGGATTTTCCGCCGCCGGCCGCTCGCCGTCAAATGACTGTTTTCATTGGAAAATAATTCATATTTGGGTTTTCTGACAGACACTAGTTATGAGTCCTCTAGCCCCGCGCCGCGGGGCCGCCAACCTCGCAGAAACATCGACTTTCTATATGCAATAATATCAATTGCTTATCAAATTTAGTTTCTACGGAAACGTTATGGAAAGGGTCGGAGTCGTTGCGAGAGAGTGAAAATTTGAACGAGCAGGATGTCCGAATACACTCAGTCTGGAGTAGAATTGAGACTTACCATGCATGCGGCCGATCGCTGCAGGATTCCGATTGATGGAATCGCCGGCATCTGATTTGCAATACTCAAAATAAGCAAAACAATATTTTACGCAGCAATAGTCAACTAATAAATTCGACTGATTGTTGATCAGGTGCAGCAAGACGCAAACTCGAACTTGCGCCTGCTAAACTTTCAGTGTGAGCGGCAAAACCACTTCACGACGGCAAACCGCCACAATCATTCGATTATTGATCACTCTTTGCTGCCCTGCCCGACTAGCCGCAAAATATAAATCGCCAACAGAACCTGAATCGTGAGTCATTGTCTACAGTGATAGTCTGCACTAAACTTAAACTATGAACGCTTTAACGAAAAATGTCTTTCACCGAAGGTCGGTCGTGGCCGTTTCACTTTGTCTCTGCTTGACAAAGCTGGCAAGCGCGCAAGGGCTGGAAGACGAATTTGAAGCAGTTGAACCTATTGAAGCGCCATATGCCGTGATGCAAGCCATCAACGGTCATGCGATCAACCCCGAAGAGTTGACCGGCAAAGTTGTGCTGGTCAATTTCTGGGCAACATGGTGCCCGCCTTGCGTCGAAGAATTGCCTAAAATGCAAAACGCATGGAAAAAGTTTGGTCGCGACGATTTCGAAATCATCGCTGTTGCGGTTGCCGAAACACCAAGCACGGTCGCCGAGTTTCAACAAAAACTTCCAATGAAGCTGGACTTTCCAATCATCACAGATGAAAATCTCGAAATCTTCCATCGCTGGGAGGTGCGAGGATTGCCCACCAGCTTCCTAATCGATCGCAACGGCATGATACAGCGCAAAGCCGAAGGCGGGCGCGATTTTGATTCAAGCCGCATCAATGGCATAATTCAGGAGCTTGTCGCAAAATAGCGCTTCCAGCCGTTGATTGTTGCGAGACGGTGCTGCACAATCGCAAGGATTACAACTGCCGTTGCTTGTCATGTTGCCCTACACCTATCGCCCAAAGGTTGTTGTCACCAAGATCGGTCTTGATGGACACGGCCAAGGCAGTCGGATTGTCGCATCCGCTTTGCGTGATTTCGGGATGGAGGTCGTCTACACGACACCTTGGCAATTTGTCGCTGCCGGCCACCTGCTCGTCCGGGATCTGATGATCGCTCTTGACTCTGCTGGCATGGGGCACGTGCGGGGCGTAGTTGGCGGCATCGTGCCAGCCGAAGATAAGTCTGACCTGATCGAAGCCAGTGTAAGCGAAGTGTTCCACCCTGCTTCAGCACCTGCTGATATTTCAAAAAGTGTTCACGCAATAGCTCGAAGCGCACAGATGGATGCTATCACGGTCCGCTAGGGATCGTCATGAAAAAAACCAACGTCATACCCTTGAACACGTCCGATGGTCAAAGTGCGCGGCGCATGCGGGAAGAGCAGCGTCAAAGTCGAATCCCAAATGAACGCCTAATCGAAAATCGATCCGGCATTGAGATAAAGCCTCTCTACACATCAGCCGATCGGGATGGCAGTGAACACTTGAACAGCCTCAGCTACCCAGGCCAAGCCCCGATGACCGGTGGCATCCATCCGGCCATGCATCGCGGACGAACTTGGGGGCGGCGGCAACTAATCGGGCCTGATACCCCGGATTACTACAACGAACGGCCGCTGAAGCTGATTGGTGCCGGCACTGCAGCCATAAGCCTGATTCCATGCGACTCTGCCGATCGGGGACATGACTTCGATGAAAGTCGGTCCAAGATTGATTGGAACGTGCGGAGTCGCAGTCAATAGGATTGACGACATGGGCCGCTGCCTCCAGAATGTTGATATCACATCGATTCCGACAGCAATGAACGACTCCTCTCCTTTTACGCTGCTTGCGCTTGTGCTCGCGTTTGCTCGACATAAAAGGATTAGTCGGGAACATGTCTCCGGCACATCCAAACAGAGCGACTATCTGCCGCACTTTATCGCGAATCATATGTTCTACCGAATATCTTTGGAAGGCTCGCGCAGAATCCCGATCGGCCACATTGACTTCCGCCAGCGCAAAGTTCCAAACTGGAACCCGCTATCGATCGTCGGGCAGCATATGCAACAGGCAGGCGCTACGCTAGCAGAAGCAATCGCCTACACGTTGAGTAGCGCCATTCAGTGTGCGCAAGATTTTATCGACCCAGGACTTGATCCGGAAACGTTACTGCAACGATTTACTTTTTTCTTTGATACCTCGATCAGTTTCTTCGAGGAGATCGCAAAACTCCGCGGAGGCAGACCGCTCATCGTCCCATGAAAGATATCGATAGCCAAGTGCGAAGCGACGATGGCAACCGATTTGAAACGGCACAGATCGAAGACAGATTGTCGCTTGCTCGCGCCATCACAATCGTAGAAAACAATCTAGAGGGCTGCAACGCGATCCTGGAACAGGCCGAAAAAGCAATCGGCCGCGCTCATGTTGTCGGCTTTACAGGGCCTCCGGGCGTTGGCAAATCAACCTTGATTGACGCCTGCATCGCAAGTATCAGGCAAACCGGCCAATCCGTCGCGGTTGTCGCCGTGGATCCAAGCAGCGAAGCAAGCGGCGGCGCAATACTCGGCGACAGGCTGCGCATGGCTGAACATACGCACGATGATGCCGTATTCATCCGCTCCGTTGCTGCGCGAGGTCAGCTTGGCGGCGTGTCGGCGGCGACCGTCAATATCGTAAACCTGTTTGATGCTAGCGGCTGGAACACCATCATCATTGAAACTGTCGGTGCGGGTCAGTCTGAGATAGACATTTCGAAAATCGCTGACACCACAGTGGTTGTCCAGTCTCCAGGATACGGCGACGACATCCAAGCGATCAAGGCAGGTCTTCTCGAAGTGGCCGATGTACTGGTCGTGAACAAAAGCGACCTGCCTGATGCCGACCGCGTGGCGGTCGAATTGGAACAAGCCGTCTCGATGCGCATCGGCAAGCCCAAGCCTCAAGTAGTGAAAACTGCCGCTTCAAACCGCGCCGGCATCTCGGAATTGATGGGCGCGATCGATTCGCATCGCCATGGCCTTGAAAATTCAGGCGAGCATACCCCCGCGGCAAAGCGAATGAAGTTTTTCTCGGCCCGCCTCATCGGTGTCGCAGTGGAAAACGCACTCGCCGACTGCGGCGATCAGCGTCTCAATGAATTGCGACGAAAAATCCAATCAGGCTCGATTGACAAACAGGCTCTATCCGCAGCATTCTTTCGTTCCATGGACAACCCGGACATCCAGCCCGAGTAAGCGCCAAATGCGAAACTAGCCTGCTTTTCTATTTTTGAAACAAGTTGCGGCCCGAGCATTCGTCAATGATCTGCTTGCCCTTCAGAACCGAGTGATCGCAAGCAGCCTTGAAGTCGGGGTGCGTATCAGCTCGGATGAAGTAGTGCTCTTGCCACTGCCCTTGCTCATTTTGCTTTCGAATGTACCCGGCGGTGTGAAAGTTCTGCTTTTCCTTTGTTGGCGCAGGCTCAATGATATAGCCTTCGTACTCGACGCGATCCGCTTTACTCGCCATGGAGTCCGATTTGCTCGAACTTTTGCCAAACATTTTTCCGAATAAGCTCATTGCCATCACCTCAGTCGATCGCTAGATTTTGCATTCAGCGGCAACACGATCTGCTTTTGAAGATTATACAGACGCAGTTTCCAGAATCTGGAGATAGAGTTGAAAAATCCAAAACAATCCGAATGCGAAGAATAACGTTGCTGAAAGAAGCGGTATACTTAGCTGAATAGATGCCGGCTTGTTCTATTGTCAAGCGAGCGCTCAACGGTGATGCCGCTATCGGTCAAATCGGATCCTCTTTGTGAAATGAAGCGTCGACAGGCGTTGACTAAGCCAGCATCATTTTTGCTCAACGCAACATCTTGACCAGCAATTCCGATATGGAAACTTTTCGCGCTGTTGTATACCCATGGCACTGCGACCATCAAGGGCACATGACCGTCATGCACTATGTCGGCATGTTCGATGCCGCCTTCTGGCATCATGTCGGGAGCTTCGGTTTTTCTCCCGAATACCTCAGTAACAGCGATTTGGGCTTTGCCGATGTGAGGGATGTGCTGGAATACAAGGCGGAGCTACCCGTCGGAAGTCTGGTGGTCATCCAATCCAAATTGATTCGCATTGGCGGTAAATCCTTTACAGCGCTGCACGAAATGTATAATTCTTCTACCAATGTGCTATCAGCGACTTCTGAGAAAACCAGCGCGTTTTTCAACTTGAAGCTGCGTTGCGCCGAAACACTTCCAGAAAAGCAAAGATCGAAGATGGAATCGAGTCTATGCTAATCGTTGAATGCGCGCTATAGGCTTATCCTCGCACGCCCCGGTAGCTCAGCCGGACAGAGCAGCCGCCTCCTAAGCGGCAGGTCAGACGTTCGAATCGTCTTCGGGGCGCCAAATTTCCCCAATTGCATAGCCAATCTGCAGGGTATCTTAACACTTGATGGCTATGCAGCATTCACAGTGTGGAAAACTCTGTGGAAACAGTCCGATCTAGTTGCTTGCAGATCTGGCATTTTTGCAGATTCCTGGCAAGGAAAGTAAATAAAAATATTTTTTTTAATTATATCAATTAGTTAAATATTTTTTCTAAACAACAAAAAAAGAAGAGGCATGGAGGTGCAGCTTTGTTGAATTCGCTTGGATGTGGACATCTTTTGTTGCATCAGCCGTTTTTTTAGGTAATTTATGGAGTTGCTTATTGATTTTGCGAATAATCAGATCACGCCAATTAAACTCAGCGGAGAACATGGTTTAATTTCAGCATTGAGAACACCGCGCCGGTAAAGAAAATCAGCAACGTGGTCCCTATTCCTATCGCCGGCGAAAAACCGTTGAGCAAAACCACGTAGCTAACCGACTGCTGCACTGCAAAGAAAAATAGCCCGATCACGATGCCGAGAAAAATGTAGAAGCTTGCGCCGGACCGCCGCCCTCCTTTAAAACCGAAAGATATAACACAAGCAACCATGAGAATGGTCAATATTGGAAAAGTCAACCGGTTCCATATTTCGACTGCAAAAACATCTGAATTCTTTCCGTTCGCAGCGCGATATTGGGCGACTTCATACAATTCCTGAACCGACATTTGCCCAGGAGACCGGAACAGAGACTTGAGCGCTACTTCACTAGCCGATACCGGGATCACCATTTCTGGAATCTCGAGCATGCTGAGGGCGCCTTCTCGCAACACATATCGATCTGCATCGAATAAGCTCAACGATTGCTCCTCTGGATAAATCCTTCCAAGGCTTGCAACCGACTTCGACTTCAGTTCCCCAGCATCGGAAAGCTCGAACACGGAAATGCGACTTAGCGCGCCGAATTCGTCGGTTTGCAAAAAATTCACAAATAGATTGCCATCGCGCAGCCAAGTGGCGACGCTTGGATACTCGCCGCGACCATCATCTTTGAGCGAAATGCGGATGCGCTCGCTCGCACGTTCGCTATTTGGGACAACAATCTCTCCCCAAAGCGTGGTGCCGACGGCGATGATCCCGGTCAAGCTAAGCACTGACGCCGCTATGCGATAGCGCGAAACACTGCTTGCCTGAAAAGCGATCAGTTCAGAGTGCCGCGAAAGATTGGCCAATCCTAGCAGCGTGCCAAGCGTCATGATCATTGGCATCAGATCCTGCACCTGCCGCGGCAGCGAAAGCGCGAGAAGGTATGCGATGGTCAGAAAATCGCCGGACGATTCATACCGATCTAGCAATTCTATCAGCGCAACGAACGAATATAGGCACAAAAGCCAAAACCCTGCCAGTGCGCACTTAGCAAGGATTTCCGACCCGATATGCTTATCCAGCTTCTTGATGAGCATCAGAACTTGGATTGAAAAAATCTCGGCACTGGTCTTCGGTTTTCTAAAAAACGCACAACCACCACCATCGTTACAACGAACGCCAATGCGTGCAATGCCCACAGCAAGGTCAGCGAATAGTCGCTTTGGTTTCGAATCTGCTGGATTGCCACACCGACCAGGGAACTGTAGAGGAAGTATAAGCCCACTGCTACAAAAAGATTGATCCCATACCCTTTGCCCAGCGGCACCGAGCCAAGAACGAAGGCGCCGCAGATGACAATGGGGACCATGGTCATCTTTGAAACTCTCCACCAAAATTCAGCAATATCATCCGGACGATCAGATGACAATAAAGCGTGGATCGTCTTGCCGGCCGGCGGAATCGCGAACGTCACCGTTGGCGACGGATTCAAAGTCGCTTGAAACCGATCAAAAGACATGGTCTCGTAGGTTGGAACGCCATCTTGAATTTGATATTGCATGCCCTTTTCTAGCGTTAGCAAAGGACCTCGAATATCGGCATCGTAGTTGATGCCCCCATTGCCGACTACTGTTACGTATTCCGTGTCGGTTTCTCCTCGTTCATAGTGAAACAGTCTATACGGAGCATCCGAACCGGATTCGGCTAAAAAGAAAATGACCCGATTGCCATCTTTCGAACTGATGAACTCTCCGCTTTCGAATGGTATGTACTTGGCGGTTTGCTTAAATTCGTGCAGCAAGCGATCGTAGTTGCGTTCAGCAGCGGGAGCCAGAAACAAAGTCAGCGGCGCAATCAAGGCAAGCGCCATTGAAACAATCACGCAAAGACTGATGGCGTACTGGAAAGGGCCAACCCCGCTGGCAAAGTAAATCGTTATTTCCTGATCACGGGTCCAGCGCAGAAATACAAGCAAAATGGCAACATACAGCACCGGCGTCAAAATCACATCGATGAAGGAGACTAGCTTCAGACCGAGAATCACCAGCAACTCGTCAGCAGGAACATTGCCTTGAACCGCCCGGCGAAGCAGCGCGACAATCTTGCCAACTACATAAATCCCGATCGCCACCAGCGAAACGACTGCCGATGTGACAACCGTTTCGGCTATAAGCGTTCTTTCGTATATCCTCATCGCAGCGAGTGGAAAATGGACCGGCCATCACCTTGAACAAGTCATCGTGCAAGCGCATTTCGTGGCAAGCCTTCTGCTACAATCTACCACCACTCGCCCGCACAAATCAAACAGGGAACTCAGCAGTATGAACGCGCTTTTCACTTCCAATCAAAACACTGTATCGAAATGTGATGTCGGCTACGTCATTGTCGGCATTTACCACAAAGTTGATTTTACAACCAGCGCGGCGCAGATCAACAAAAGATCCAAAGGTGAAATCGATCGTCTAATGGCGAACAAAGACTTGGGCGATGAACCCGGGGCTTGCGCGCTGATGTCGCCGGTGACCGGCATCAGCAGCAAGCGCGTGCTCCTGGTTCGGCTTGGCAAGAGAAAAGAATTCGATGCAAGCACCTTCGAAAAAGCGATAGCAGGCGTCGCCACACACTTAAGTCGCTTGACTTCAGACAAAGTGGCCATTTCTGTTGACGACATGGAAGTTAAAGACAGAGACGCTGAGTGGCAAGCCAAGCGCATCGTTGAAATTCTGCACAATGGCTTCTACCAGTTCAACCATCTTAAATCAGCAAAAAAACGCACTAAGCGATGGCAAATCCAGCTCGTGACAGAATCAGCGACACTGATCAAGTCCATACGCACAGGCGTACGTTTGGGCAAGGCTGTGAGTGAAGGCGTTCTATTTGCGAAAGAGCTCGGAAACATGCCCGGCAACATCTGCACGCCAAGCTACTTGGCGGACAATGCCAAGCAGCTTGAAAAACGTCGCCAGAATGTCGAAGTTGAGGTGTTGGACGAGGCGCAAATGGAAAAGCTGGGCATGCATTCTTTGCTATCGGTCTCAAGAGGAAGCCGAGAGCCCGCCAAGCTGATCATTATTCATTATCGCGGCGGCACGAAAGATCAATCTCCAATCGTTTTGGTCGGCAAGGGCCTTACCTTCGATGCCGGCGGCATCTCGATCAAGCCAGCCGCAGCGATGGATGAAATGAAGTTCGACATGTGCGGCGGCGCCGCGGTTCTCGGCACGATGCAGGCCGTGTGCGAGCTCAAACTGCCCTTGAATGTCATCGGCATGGTACCAAGCAGCGAAAACCTGCCGGATGGCGCCGCAAACAAGCCGGGCGACATTGTCAAGAGCATGTCGGGCACCACCATCGAGATACTGAACACCGACGCAGAAGGACGGCTTATCCTATGCGACACGCTGACCTATGCGGAACGATTCAAACCGGATACGGTCATTGATGCGGCCACTTTGACCGGAGCGTGCGTGGTTGCGCTGGGCAAGTTCCCAAGCGGACTTTTCACACCGGATGATGAGCTGGCAAATGAATTGCTCGAGGCCGGAGAAGTTAGCGGCGATAGGGTTTGGCGAATGCCTGTGTGGGAAGACTACCAGACCCAGCTGTCTAGCAACTTCGCAGATGTCGCCAATGTCGGAGGACGCGATGCCGGCGCCGTGACAGCGGCGTGCTTTCTGGCGCGCTTCACCAAGAAGCTTCGCTGGGCGCATCTTGACATCGCTGGCACCGCTTGGCTGCAAGGCAAGCAGAAAGGCTCCACTGGCCGGCCAGTGTATCTGCTGACCCAGTATTTGCTCAATCGATGCGGGCAAGATGCGGCGCAATCCACCAATTAGAAGATAGCGCCAATGACTTCTGCAGTCATTTTCTACCAACTGAAAGCGCCTCGCGATTCTGGCAAGGTCGGACTGATTTGCAAATTGGTCGAGACTGCGTTCAAGCGCAAACACAAGGTCTATGTTGCAACAAAGAATGAAAGGCAAAGCGCGGAGCTTGATCGCGCGCTTTGGACCTACTCGTGGTCCAGCTTCATACCGCATGCCATACAAAATGGCGACCCGCGCCAACCAGAAGATTATCCAGTAATCATCGGGCATGCTGAACCGGCATCGAAAATGAACGATGTGCTTCTATCCACACTCGATCAGGCGCCGCAATACGCAACACAGTTCGACAGGATTGTCGACCCGGTCGATGCCAGTCGCGAAGACATGGAGCTGGCTATCGCGCGTCAGCGCCAATACCTGGAACTGACCGGCATAGAGCCGATCACCCACCAGATCTGATTCGCGTCATTTGATGCGTAAATTGCGCGCACCTTTAAGCTCGATACCGAATAAGTGATTTGCACGTGAATAATACGCGCTTGCCGAAGGCATTCGATCCCCATGCGATCGAGGAATCTCTTTATTTGAAGTGGGAGCAGGAAGGGTATTTTGCGCCGTTCGGCGACGGCCCGTCCTACTGCATCATGATCCCTCCTCCCAACGTCACCGGAAGCCTGCACATGGGGCATGCATTTCAAAATACGCTGATGGATGCGCTGGTGCGCTATCAGCGGATGAATGGACGAAAGACACTTTGGCAAGCGGGCAGCGATCATGCCGGCATCGCAACCCAGATGGTGGTCGAAAGGCAATTGAATGCGCAAGGCGTATCCCGAACCGATCTCGGCAGAGACAAGTTTATCGATCGAGTATGGCAATGGAAAGCCCAATCCGGCGGCACCATCACCCGACAGCTTCGCCGAATTGGCGCTTCACTTGACTGGTCGCGAGAACGCTTCACCATGGATAGCGATCTGTCCAAGGCCGTTCAGGAGGTATTCGTGACTCTCTACGAGCAAGGGCTGATCTATCGGGGCAAGCGTTTGGTGAATTGGGATCCGGTGCTGCTTACCGCCATCTCCGATTTGGAAGTTCAATCGGAAGAAGAAAGCGGCAATCTTTGGCATTTTAGATACCCGATTGCTGACAGTTCCGAGCATCTTGTCATCGCAACAACCCGGCCTGAGACCATGCTAGGCGATACCGCAGTTGCCGTAAATCCGAATGACGAACGATATCGCCATCTCGTCGGCAAGACAGTCATGCTGCCTTTGGTTGATCGCCCAATTCCGATCATCGCTGACGACTACGTCGACATGGAGTTCGGGACGGGATGCGTCAAAATTACCCCAGCGCATGACTTTAATGACTTTGCGGTCGGAGAGCGGGCGAATCTCGACGTGATCAACATCATGACGCCTCAAGCGGCGATCGATCTGCCCGGGACGCCCTATCACGGGCTAGACCGCTTTGAAGCGCGCGCGCGAATCGTCGACAACCTTCGCTCGCTCGGCTTGCTGGAAGCGATCGAAGATCACACGTACATGGTTCCTCGCGGCGATCGAACGGGCGTGGTCATCGAACCCTACCTGACCGACCAATGGTTCGTCCGCGCAAAGCCGCTTGCCGCCCCCGCAATCGAAGCGGTGCGAAATCGACAAATTCGCTTTGTTCCGGAAAATTGGGAGCGAACCTATTTTGAGTGGATGGAAAATATTCAGGATTGGTGCATTTCACGTCAAATCTGGTGGGGACACCGGATACCGGCCTGGCATGACGATGACGGCAACATCTATGTCGCGAGAAGCGAGTCTGAGGCGAAGGCGCAAGCATGCGAGAGACACGGCGGACGCGAGGTTGCGTTGAAGCAGGATGAAGATGTGCTGGATACCTGGTTTTCGTCGGCACTGTGGCCGTTTTCCACCTTGGGCTGGCCGGAGCGGACAGAAGAATTGGCAACCTTCTATCCAACCAGCGTTCTCATTACAGGTTTCGACATCATCTTTTTCTGGGTCGCGCGAATGATCATGTTTGGCATCAAGTTTGCCGGCGACATCCCTTTCGATGAAGTCTACATTCATGGTCTGGTGCGCGATTCGGAAGGCCAGAAAATGTCGAAATCAAAAGGCAATATTCTAGACCCGCTGGATCTGATCGACGGCATTAATCTGGAATCGCTTGTTCAAAAGCGCACCCAAGGTCTCATGCAGCCGGATCTTGCGCCTCGAATCGAGCGCAATACGCGCCGGCAGTTCCCTGACGGAATCCCTTCGTATGGCACCGACGCTCTTCGGTTTACCTTTGCCAGCCTTGCGACTCAGGGGCGTGACATCCGCTTTGATCTTGGCCGCATAGCGGGGTACAGGAATTTTTGCAATAAGCTGTGGAACGCAGCGCGCTTCGTGCTCATGAACACTGGCGGCATGAGCTTCGATGCCGCTTTAGATCGCAGCGCCCTGGCACCGCCCGAAAGCTGGATTGTCGGCGAGCTAGACCGAACGACAAAAGCGGTAGAAGATGCGTTCGCCGCTTATCGTTTCGACATCGCGGCAAAGCACTTGCATCAATTCGTCTGGGGCGAGTTTTGCAACTGGTATATCGAGTTTGCGAAAGCCGGTTTCCGCAACGTGCCAAGTGAAAGTGCAGAACACGGTCGAATTTGCTCGACATTGCTTGTCGTTTTGGAAATGTCGCTGCGCCTCTTGCATCCAATCATGCCCTTTATCACCGAAGAAATTTGGCAGAAAATTCCGCGCAATGCCGGAAATGAGCGCAACAATTCCATCATGCTGCAATCATTTTCCAGCGGCCTCAAACCGCATGTGGATGCAAAGTCTGAAGCGGAGATCGAATGGCTCAAGTCGGTGGTCTCGGGCATCCGCAATGTGCGCGGAGAAATGAATATTCCCCCAGATGCGAGGCTCGATGCGTTCCATGTCAATGCAAGCGGTGACGACATTGATCGATTTGAACGCTACCAGGGATATATCGCCGCGCTTTGCAAGACGAACGACGTAGCGGCATCAAAAGAAACCGACAAGCTTGACGGCTATGCCGTCATCCTCGTCAACGAGATGAAAATTTTCCTTGAACTAGGCGGTCAGCAAGATCAAGTCGAGAGCCGGTTGCTACGGATCATCAAAGACCTCGCGGAAGCCGAAAAACAGCTCCGGCGATCCGAAGGCAAATTGTCGAACCCGCAATTCGTGGAAAAAGCGCCCGACCATATTGTTGAACGAGAACGCGAACGACTCGAAAGCCATCGAAAGCAGCTTGCCGAGCTTGAAGCATTGCGAAATCGGCTAAAAGGAGTATCGCCATAGCCAAGTCTATCCAATGCTCAGTTTGCTGATTGATAGATATCGTAGCGTACCAAGTTTCCCTTGAAGCAGTCTGTCAACATGTCCGGCCGCAAGACTGGCGCGAAGTTTGGACGTTTAAGGACTACTCTGCGAACCGGCGAGTTCAATGCTGCGAGGAACAACTCCTCAAAGTCGTCGTCATTGCCAACAAGTTCTCGCAGCACCTCAATTTTCCGGCGCACTTTGACGTTCGGCTTGCGTCCAGAAGGATACATCGGGTCCAAAAATATCACTGACCGAACGCTGTCTGCGCGTTGCAGGAACGGGATTGCATCTTCGAAGCGGAGCTGGATTTTCAAATGACCCGGCTCACGCACCGCTCGCGACAAGCCGTCACAAAGAAGCGCGGCAAGCGCTGGATGTCTTTCAACAGCGACAACGTCATAGCCCATGCGAGCCATCAGGATCGAATCACAACCGTATCCGGCAGTTGCATCGATGACGAACCTTGATTTGCCAAGCGCAAAACCCAGCAAGTTCTTTCTCGATACTGGCTTCAGATTGGAAGTGCTGATTCGGATTGGTTGAGTGCAAGACTGATGCAAATCAAGCAAATCCAGCCCAAGCTCTCCAAACTTCAGGCAGAACCTGAACACTGATTTGGAAGGGTTTTCGAGCGCGGGGATTCCGAAACGTTGCGAATACTTGCGCTCTAGTGCGCGGTATTGCAAGGACTTCCAGATGCAGACGGTTGAAGCAGCGCCGTTCAAGGTGCATCTCTTGGGTGATTAGTGCGTCGGGCCAGCAGTTGGAATGGCTGAGCTACGGCAACGGCTGGTCAAAATGCAACACATCGAAAACATGGCCGCGTTCTTCGAGAAACTTGAGCAACGCCAATCGTGGAATCGTCGTTGTGAGCGTATTCACCAATGGATGAATATGCAGTTCCGGCGAGTGCATGAGGGATTCGTCGATGCAGCATTGCACCACGCCCGTGACATCATTGAGTATTGAGAACATGCTCACCGCGCCAGGCGTTACTCCAAGATAGCGCATCAGTCTTTGTTCGCTTGCAAACGACAATCTTCGCGCGCCGACAAGGGCGGCAATCGATTTCATATCCAGCATGCGGTCTTCGTGCAGCGTGAGCAGCCACATGCCGCCCTTTTTGTTGCGGACGAAAAGATTCTTCGTATGCCCATAAGCTGACGGCTCGCGAATCGATTTGGCATCTTCAACCGTCCACATCGGCGCATGCTCGATTGTGCGATGCTGAATACCCGCTTCATCTAGAGCTGACAGCAGCTGTGCCGGCTGCATTGGCATGCTGCCGTCGATCAAACGGCCATCAAATTCGGCGCTCACGAGACAATTCCCCTTGCGTTCGACGCGCTACTAGCGGGCCGACGCAAAACAAGCTGGAAGAAAGGATTGCTTAGTGCTTAAATGCTGGATCGACTCTGAATAGATCAATAAAGTTCGAGGTGGTGATTTCTGCAAACTGCTCAAGCGGCATGTCTCTTTGCTCAGCCAGAAATTCAGCTGTGTAACGAACATAGGCCGGCTGATTCTCTTTGCCTCTCATCGGCACCGGCGACAAGTAGGGCGAGTCAGTTTCAACCAGCATCCTATCAAGCGGAATTTTCTTCGCTACGGATGCAAGATCGGTGGCATTTTTGAATGTCACAATCCCCGAAAACGAAATGTAGAACCCCAAATCAAGCGCGGCCTTGGCCATGGGGTAGTCGCCGGTAAAGCAGTGCATGACGCCTCTTGGATCATCGGCGCCGTTTTCCTTGAGGATCCGCATCGTGTCTTCAGGCGCTTTTCTGCTGTGCACGATGATCGGCATGTTGACTTCGCGAGCGGCGAGAATGTGCGTTTTGAACCGTTCGCGCTGCCATTCAAGATCGCCTTCGCCCCGAAAGTAGTCCAAGCCGGTTTCTCCAATTGCAATGACGTTTTCGCTCTTGCTCAGTTGAACCAGTCTTTCAACGCTTGGCTCTTCGCACTGTGTATAGTTCGGGTGTACGCCAACCGATGCGAACAAGCCTGATCTTGACTTCACGAGATTCAAAATTCTAGGAAAATCTTCCAGATTGACAGCAACGCAAACCATGTAGGAGACTTGCATCTGCTTAGCGTTTTCGAGCAACTCGCTCAGTCTGCCATCAAACTGAGGAAAGTCGATATGGCAATGTGTATCAGCAATATGCATTACTTGATGGCCCTCGTGAATTCATTACTTTTTAAACCTCGTGGAGCGCGGATTTTAGCCGAATCAGCGCATCCTCCATCGCTAATGATTTGTCGATGCTCCCAGCAGCAAGCTGCATCCTCATCATTCCGATGCGGTCGCTTGCATCCATCATCTTTCGAACATCAACTCGCTCCGCTAGCTGCAGAATATCTTCGCTAAAGGATGCAAAATTCATGTGTCGTTTAGATGCCGGATTGAGGTTCAGCCGAATTAGGTCGTATGCGAACTGCTGAAGCCGCAGCAAGCTCTCGGACTCTCCGAATTTTAACGCCATAGCAGCTGTCGCGACGACCGACCGGTTTCTTTGCGCGAGCAGCTTGAACACGCCTTCGATCAACTGACTCACATTCGACGAGTTTCCTGAACGCGCATATTCGAGAGCAAGAAAAGGCTTTCCGCGATGTAAAGACAAAGCCACTTCAATGTCCTGCGGGGCGACACCCTGCTCTACAAGCCATTTGGCAGCTTGCTCATCGGCCGGCGCAGTGAGCGGGTAATTCTGGCAACGACTCGAAATGGTAGGCAGCAAATTGCTCTGGGTACTGCCTACAAGAACAAAGAAAGTTGAAGGTGGAGGTTCCTCCAGAATCTTCAATAATGCATTGGCAGCACCGAGTGTAAGCTTTTCCGCAGGGAAGATAACAAAAGCCTTAGCCGAGGCTATATGGGGGCGCTGGTTGACTGCTTCGACCATCGCGCGGGATTGCGCGATGGAAATGCTGCCACGAAGGTTTTTGCGCGTTGTCTTGCCCGGCTCCTGATCCAAATAGCGTCGCCCGTAGTTTCTGATCAATTCACTGGTTGTCGCACATGCCGCCTCGGAACTGATCACATGCAAATCGGGGTGCGTAGACGCAGAAAAAAAGTTGCAATTCGTACAGCAGCCGCACGGACGACCTTCTGTTGCGCTACATAGCAAAGCTGCCGCCAAGCAGACTGCGAAATTCACGCGACCGGTTCCAGAGTCGCCCGCTAAAATCATCGCATGGGGCAGCATGTCAATCTTGCCGACAAGATCTGCCCAGCAATCACGGTGCCATGGCAAAATTTCAGGTTGCTCAATAGCCATGGGTAGAAAGAAAATCTGAAATCATCCCGATGACTTGAGATCTAACGTCTTCCAGCATCTGCCCTGAATCGATTAATTTATATCGATCAGGGTTGTTTTTGGCAAATGTCTGATACGCATGGCGTACTCTAGAGAAAAAGCCGCTCGCTGCAAAGTACTCCGACTCGAACCGATCAGGCTGGCGCTGATCGCCGAGCCGTGATTTTCCTGTTCGGATATCCGTGTCGGCAACGATTGTCAGATCAGGGCGTAAATCTCCCTGAGCCCAGTTTTCGAGCAGTTCTATGCGTTTGAAAGGAATTTTTCTGCCGCCGCCTTGATATGCGTAGGTGGAGTCGGTAAATCGATCGCATACAATCCACTTGCCCTCGACCAAGCGTGGGTTGATCACCTCTTCAATGTGCTGCGCGCGCGCAGCGAAGATCAGCAAAGTTTCAGCATCGCTGCCGATTGCATCAGAGGACTTCAGCAGCAATTCTCGAATTGTTTCTCCTAGATCAGTGCCACCGACTTCTCGCGTCGAAACAACCGGAATGTCGTGTTTTTCGAGTGCATCTTTGACCATCCCGGCAATCATCGACTTGCCAGCACCGTCGATGCCCTCTACAGTGATAAATTTTCCTCTTTGCCGCATTGTCGTTTTATCGATTACTTGAGCATTAATCGCATTAGAATCCATTAAAGGCCAACCACTTTGAGAGTTATTATAATCAGCAGTCACATTGCAGATTAAGGGTTGAAAGATCAGCCACCAAAGACAGTTGACGAATGTAATCGGAATACCATGCGAACGTTCAATACCGCCGGACCGATCGTGCCGGCAAAGCACTACCACATTGCGCCGCTCGAGCGGGTGGACCGGGATGAGGTCTACGAGCTAATCGAGGATTGGAGGTATTTCATCCTGCATGCGCCGCGGCAGACCGGCAAGACCTCGGCGCTTTTGGTCTTGACGGACGAGCTGAACGCCTCGGGCCGCCATCGCGCGGTGTATGTCAATGTCGAGCCCGGCCAGGCGGCGCGCGAGGATGTCCATGCCGCGATGCAGGCGATTCTGGGCGGGCTGTGCCGAAGGGCGCGAATGCTCGGTGACAGCTCTTTGGAGCATGGCGCATGGCCCGAGATCCTGGGCACTTTCGGGCCGCACGGCGCCTTGCAGGAGCTGCTGGCCCGCTGGTCGGCGGCTGACCCGCGCCCGCTGGTGCTGATGATCGACGAGATCGACGCGCTGGTGGGGGACACGCTGATCTCGGTCTTGCGCCAGCTGCGGGCCGGCTACGCCGAGCGTCCGGGGCATTTTCCGCAGTGCGTCATCCTGTGCGGCATCCGCGACGTGCGCGACTACCGGATCCATTCGGGCTCCGAGAAGGCGGTGATCACCGGCGGCAGCGCGTTCAACGTCAAGGCCGCGTCGATCCGGCTGGGCGACTTCGGCGAGGCCGAGGTGCGATCGCTTCTGCTGCAGCACACCGGAGCGACCGGCCAGGGCTGGAGCGGGGAGGCGCTGGCGGAGGTGTGGGAGTCGACTGCGGGGCAGCCGTGGCTGGTCAACGCGCTGGCCAGGGAGGTTCTGAAGAAGGTCAAGGATCTGAATGCGGCGATCCGGCATGAGGACGTGATCGACGCCCGGGAGGAATTGATTCTTCGGCGCGACACGCATCTGGACCAATTGGCCGACAAGCTTCGCGAGCCGCGCGTCAAGCGGGTGATCGAACCGATAGTCAGCGGCGGCCAGCCGGAGGCCTACCAGGCCGACGACGTGCAGTACTGCGTCGACCTGGGGCTGATCAGGGCGGTGCCCGAGATCGCGGTGGCCAACGCGATCTACCGCGAGGTGATTCCGCGCGAGCTGATCAATTTCAGCGACCGGGCGCTGACGCACCAGACCGAGTGGTACGTCGAGGACGGCAGGCTGATGATGGATCGGCTGATGGAGGCGTTCCAGGGGTTCTTCCGGGAGCATTCGGAGCACTGGGTCGAGCGGTTCGACTACAAGGAGGCGGGGCCGCAGCTTTTGCTGCAGGCGTTCCTGCAGCGGGTGGTCAACTCGGGCGGGCGGATCGAGCGCGAGTACGGGCTGGGGCGCGGGCGGACGGATCTGCTGATCGAGTGGGGGCCGCAGCGCCAGCGGGAGGCGGTGGAGTGCAAGCTGAGGCGGAACGGCCTGGAGCGCACGGTGGCCGAGGGCCTGGAGCAGCTTGGCGGGTACATGCGGCGGTGCGGCACCGCCAGCGGCCATCTGGTCATCTTCGACCGCTCGGAGAGTCGCTCCTGGGACGAGAAGGTGTTCCGGCGCGAGGAGTCCGCCGGCGGCAGAAAGGTGACGGTCTGGGGCATGTGAGCGACGGGGTTAAAATGTTATAGAGCCACGCTGAAATGAATGCTTGTGTTTCGCTTCCAACAGCACTTTCTGCACCTCACATCCCATATTTTCTAGAGTGGTCTGAATATGTTGCTGTGGCATTGTCATCAACGGCATGATTGAATTACCTGCGATTTTTACAGCAGGAAAATAGCAGATATGCTAGATCTTCCATCAAACGCATCGGTTGCCATCATTGGAGGCGGCATCATGAGCTGATCAGGCAAACGACCACTGCGAGCCAACCTGGCAATGAGACGAGAATTCCGGCAATAAGTCAACCTCAATATGCGAAATGTCATCTTCTTCAGCGATCTCGCATGCCATCGCAGATTCAACAATTTGATCTCGGATGCGGACGACGGCATCGCAGGGTTTGCCCTCATGCGACATGCGCTTTTGGCAAATCATTGTCGAGCCGGAAACCTTAAATCGCCAAACATCGTCCCTTTTCATGCCGGCGTTTCGTTTCAGGAATTCCTCTGAGTTTAGTTTTTCCGCCTGGTTATGAGATTCATGCAATTCCTGTTCGCTGATTCGCCCAAACCGCATAGCCCGCCCCAATGACTTCGAGAACTCGCGTACCAATAGCTGCGCAATGTCCGTCAACGCTTCATCGCAACCCTCTTGCTCAAGCGTCGTGATGCATTGCTCCATTGCATGACTAGCGACATTGCGGAACTCTTCCCTTGGGCATGCGATCACCTCGCGCATTGCATCGAATCGAAAGCGCCTAAGGAAATTGCCGACTACGACGCTGGCTTCTCCGATTCGACCACCGCCCACCCCGGCGATTCGCTTGCCTGCGATTTCAATTTCATTTTCATAGCGCAATTCGGCATCTAGTCCGATTCTGCGTAGCGTCAAAATAGGTGCGGCAAGCAACGTTTCGTATACCTTCGACGGCATCGCCGGCATTCGACTATGATGAAAGATGCATTGGTAGAACAGTTGATCGCCATTGAGATAGGTGCTTCCGCCGCCAACGCGTCGCCGCATAATCGGAAGATTTAACGACTCACAGACTCGCCGATCGACTGCTTGATTGAAGTTTTGATGCAAACCGATGCACAGGTATGCCTTATCAGGAATGCATAAGATGATCGTGTCGCTAGACGACTCCCTCATCCTTTGGGCAATCGCGTGATACAGCGATTGCGTCTGGCTATAGCAAGTTCGCCCCAAATTGATGACGCGAACCGGTTCCATCGATTTCAATGGCTTGCGAAGTTCAGCGTTTTGCCGGCATCCTTCCAAATGTTGTCAAGCTTGGCCTGGCGCGCGATTTCGATGCGGTCGGCAAGACTTGGAACAAACGGGTAGTCGCGATACTCCTCGCCAGGCCTGTAGGAGCCATATGGACGATTGCATGCCATAGCGCCGTGTCGGTCCGGGCACCCATTGGTCATAAAGGCCAGCCCGCTTTCAAAGGCTAACTTGGCTGAACCGGCCGGCGGTTCGAGCGCGGCCATGTTGCCGTCGTCATCGAATTTGATTGCGTCACGCTCAAGGGAGTGATTCTCGATCAGGAACTTTACATACTGGATGCGCCGCCAACGTTCGATCGAAGCTCTTGGGACATCCTGCATTGCGGTACCGGGTTCCGGGTTGAACGAAAACAGATAGCCTGCAATCTGCTCCGAATGAAGCAGATAGAACAACTCGACAAGTTCCAGATCCGTCTCTCCAAGCCCGACAACAATGTGGCAGTTGACGTTCATTGGGCCGTAGATTCTTCGCGCCTCGCGGACGATATGCCAATGATGGTCCCACCGATGCGGACCGCGGGCTAGCTTGCCCCTGGTCTTTTGAAAAACCGCTTCCGATGCCGCATCCAGCCCGACACCGACGATATCGGCACCAGCCTCCTTGATCGCATGCAAGTCGTCTGTCGAAAGCAAAGTCGCCATAACCAAAGCCGAAATCGGCACATTGCGCGCGGAAGCACGGATCCGCATAGTCATGTCGACGAGGTCAGCCATCGCCCGATGGTCTTGGACCTGCGCGATACAGACTCGCCCAACTTCAGAGTCGGCCTCCTTTTCAGCGATCTTCCGTGCTATCAGATCGGTCTCGAACAACGGCCAATCGACTCGAATGAAGCTGTTGCCTTCCGCCAATCCGGGACGTTCACGCGCCAAACCGCAATACGAACAGTTCGCCGCGCAACCTTGGGGGTAATTCTGCAATAGATTGATGCATCCACAGTTGCAGCCATTGATTTGCCCCTTCTTCAAACCCAATTCAATGGCAGCTGCTGCGCTAATTCGAACATAGTCCGGGCTGATTTGAAATTGCTCTGACTGATCCTTGACCGCTATTCCTGTGGTTGCCATCTTGCTTATTGACTCTCGCTAAATTAGTAGGTTACGCCGCAACAGGCGTTGATAAATTCAGGACGCAGCTGTTTGCCGCGCGCATACTCGACGATTCCTTCGGCCGGGTAGGCAATGCCATTAAATCCCGAGTCAACCGCCAGCCGATCAATGCTTTGCTTCAAACTCCCCAGCGGCCGAGCACAGCCGAGCATCACCGGCCTATGCTGGATGCGCTGCCGCGCTTGTGCAAAAAAGTGGGCTATTTCTTCAATCGACGGCGGCGACACCTTCGACATGGGGGTGCCGCTTAAAGGCATCAGGATAACCAGCACCAGCAGACTCAATTCATGTTTGGAAATCATATCCAGAGCACGGTATTCGCCAAGCATCCGACCAAAATGAAGCCCCATGATGATATGCGGCACACAAGGCACACCGTGCCGCTCCAGACGCTGCAGCACCGCCTCGTATTCCTCGACATGCGCGTCAAGATGATAGACATCGCGAATCGTGTCGTCGTGACCGATCACATCAATCATCGCGCCATCGATGTCGGCATCGGCCAATCCGGCGCAAGTATCTTCGTCGGGCAAGCCCGGATGAACCCGAATGGTCATCCCCAACTCATGCCGAACTCTGATCAGGTCGGGCAAGTGCTTTCTTAGCGGAACCCTTCCGAGGCGATCGCTTCCGCCGGAAACAAGCACTCCTTTGGCGCCTGAATCATGCAGCTGAGCGCACAGATCGTATAGCGACCGCCCGCTTCGGGGCAAATCCCGCATGCCCTTCAACACACCGGTCTTGCAGTGTTCACAGTTCAATGAGCATGCCTCACCGGTCAGGCTGACTGCCACGAATTCAGCAGCATTGTGCGAGTTGAACTCGCTGGTTTCGTAGCGCTTGAGTCCGGGCGCATGAAAGACGATCCGATTGTCGAAATTTAAGCGGCGCAGCGCCATGCACGATTCATCCTGCATGAAATGCTGGGCAGCACTGTCGTCAAAGACTACGGAGACCGCCATTGGACTCACGCCCGCATGAAGCACGCGCCGGGTTTGCATGCCGCGAGATTGGGCTTGGCATCATGCACCGCTTTAACAATGGCGTTTATGACATATTCCGATTTCATGCCACTCCAAGCCTCAACATGCCGGCCCATCGAGCTTTGGACCGTGTCGGCCAGCAATTCTGGGCGAGCAGCATGCCATCGCAGACTGCCTTCAAGATCAAGAATAGCAGTTTCACTGGCCAAAAAATCTCCATGCACGGCGACAGACTTCAAGGTTCCGCCCGCAACAATAGCGCGTATATCGATGGTGCCGTATGCGGTGCTGGCCCGAAAGCGCCCCATGCGGTCTCTGACTTCAAGCCGTAGGCCTTCGACCCATTGTTGAGTTCCATATTGATCTGCTCTGAGTCGCTCCGCCAAAACAGTCTCAGCCTGATTCAATCCTGACAGTTGGGCCGCGCCATCAAATTGCTGAGAATAGCCGTCTTCAATCACCTGTTTCAGATCTCCCATGGATGCTGAAAATCCAGACATTTTTCTGACAGTGGTGATTCCACGCTCAATTGCTTCAATTCCTTTATCGCGCAGCTTTTCGACCGGATGCTTCAGAACGCCAAGCATGTACGCAATGTCGATATCGAGCAGAATCGATGCGTGGAGCAATTTGCCGCCCGTTGCGGGCGCATAGGCGCCCAATCCAGCAATTTTTCGACCATCTGCGAGCAAGTCGTTCTTACCTTGAAAATAGGCCTCGATGCCAAGGCGGCCTAAGCCGCGGATTATGCCGGTCGAGTATTTTTTGATGAAATCCGTTGAACTTAGATGCATTTCGGCTTGCGCCGGCGGAATAACGAGCGCTGCGCCAAGCTGATCTGGCCCCATGATGATCGAACCGCCTCCGGTTGGCCGACGGTTAATCGGAATGCCCATTTTTTTGCATGCCTCAGCTTGAACCTCGTCATCAATATGCTGAAACCTGCCGACCAGCACGCAAGGCTGATAGGTATAGAGTCGCAATATCGGGACATCGCCAGAATTACAGCACCGCGTCAATGCATCATCGACAGCAAGCCCGCGAGAATGAGCTACGTCTTCATCGCTAATCAGGCGCCACATCGCCGTCTAACCGCCTGAATCGCTCAAAAGCTGGTCGCGCAACTCTTCGGGAAGGCTCTCGAAGAGCGTTTTGGATTCGCACAATTGCTCTTGTTCGGCGTTCCAATGATCGGGAGCAATTTCCAGCAGCCAGCCTGCTTCATAGGGATCACGATTGAGAATGCCCGGATCATTGATCACATGATCGTTTCTGGCAACTACTTGTCCGCTTACCGGCGCTACAAGGTCGCCGGTCATTTTTGCCGCTTCCATTGAACCGGCTGAACCGCCTCGCCTAAGTTGATCGCCAGGCTGAGCCAGCGACACATAGGCGAGATCGCCAAGAGAAATCAAGGTCGGTTGCCCTGCTCCGACGATGACGTTTCCGCTATCGGAATCTGATTTCACCCACATGTAGGTTTGGCTATCGTATTTTCGATCAGCCGGCAGTAGATCGTTCATTGGCTTCATCACATTTTCATTTTCTTGATTCAGACCGATTCGAGCTTTCGCATCGAACGAGGAAGCAGCTTCATGTCGACCCAGCCGCTAAACAGCGCATCGCGCCAGCTGGCATCTTCATAAACCATTTTGTAGAACTGCACTTTCAGCGTCGTTGCGCAACCGAAAATAATGAATATGAGCGTGATAAACGACCCCAGAGCGAGGGTTGCAATGCCGCTAACGCCCTGCCCCACCGTACAGCCAAGCGCCAGAACCCCGCCAGTGCCCATGAGCATTCCGCCAACTACATTGGCAACAAAGTCCTGCCTGGATACGAACCACGAAAAATGCAACTGTCTGGAGATTGCCGCATCAGCAAATGCGCCAATCACCAGCCCCACTGCGGCAAGCATTCCCGCTGTGACAAGTACGCCGGCATTGGACGGGTTTCCGATTAGAGATACGATTTCACCGAGCGGGTTGACGAAAGTGAACGACTGCGCCCCTACGCTGACTGGCGGAGAGTCGGCCCACTCTGCGGCTTCAACCCAAGCATCGCCAATCGATCCTGAAGTCAGATACCAGCCGGCCGCAACTGCCGCCCCGATGATAAGCCCGGCTGCAATATTGGCCCCGTTTCCGGCTATGCCGCGAGTTCGTTTGATAAAAATGACTACCATTGCAGCCAGCAGCAATGCAAGAACCATCCGCACCGCTCCAGCATCGAAAGCCGGAATCAGCGCAGAGAAAATCGTCCCGATATCTTGCGAGCTGATCCCCGCATCATTCAGGTCAATCGCCAAAGGCTCCATCCAGCTGTGGAAGCCATGCTCGTAGAACGCCGTCTTGGTCATGAGATAGGCGAATATGGCCGCGATGGCCAAGGTTACCAGCGACTTTATATTGCCTGCTCCGAAACGCACCAAATTGCGGCTAACGCAACCGCCTGCGAGCGTCATGCCGACACCAAACATCAACCCTCCAAGCATGTACCGCGGCCATGCGAAGATAGCGGAACGATAGGGAGGACGAGTCGAATCGATCGAAAGCAATGACAGCAATTCCATCAAGGCGAGACTGAGCATCGCGATGACAATAGCAAGAAACCACGCTCCAAGACGGCCGAAGTCGCCGATGTTAACCCAATCCGAAACCGCTCCCATGGTGCAAAAATTAGTCCGGCTGATAACTGCGCCCAACACTAAAGCAATCAGAAAAAATCCGGATAGTACTGGTAGCCCGATTATTCCTTCCATCAAAATTTACCATCACTGCGAACATGCGGCGCTTGCCCGAAAGCAAGCGGTTTGAGCTTTTGGAATTCAATTATATTAGTGTTTGCGAACATACCTATTACATTCATGTTAATTCAGAACAACAATAGCGTATCCTCGAATACCTATCAAGTAGCGAATGCCGCACATGCGCACCGTCGCCGTACTGCAAAATTCAGACTCTGAGCATCTCGGCTTGATCGAGGACCACCTAGAGGGGAGAAACATCAGGTTTCGATATATTCGCCCAACTCAAATATCGAACTTCCGAAAGACGGACTCATCATCACGATAGCAAGTGGCGTCAAAATATCGAACTTCCGAAAGACGGACTCATCATTCTCGGTGCCGCGCCATGGGGTACCGTCAGCGCACCTGTACTTCCGCAGCTTGATGCCAACGTCAAAGTCGTGCGTTCGTGCATGGAGTCCGGCGTTCCAATCATTGCGATCGGCACAGGAACACAATTGCTAGCCCTCGCCGCGGAATACGGTGTCAAGCCTACCGAACTTGTGTTTCGAATTGAGCAGGCGCATCGAACGGATGCAGGCGCATTGAACGGCTTTGTGCCCGAAATTTATCCACTGTTTACCTATATGCGCGACGCTCCCAATCTGCCTTCTAGTGCCAAAATCATTGCCGAAACCGAAGATGGGACACCAGCACTGTACCAGCCGTTTGACAAGTGTCTTGGATTCGCCGGCCACCCCGGCATCAAAAGCGCGATGATCGAAGATTCGGTACTGCAATCAAATGCGCCTTTGGAGAATTGCGCTGAACTGTTTGCCCAAACACGTCGTTTGCAGAACGAAATCAGTTCGGCTCTCGTCACATTGATGACGGGGATCGTCCACTTTACAGGCTGGATGAATTCGGAATCTTGACGATTACGGCTTAAGAATTAGGCAAACCGGGGCTTCAGCCGTACGGGTATGGCAAGCTCGGCATGCCATAGTTGCTGACGACCTTTCACAGACACTCAAAACCAATGCACCATCAACAATGCTGCAGGTAGAAGCGCAGTAATGTCTATCAGGATTTATGCACCCGATTTTCGAAACAGATCACCTTGCCTGCTCATTCGTTTCTGTCCCAATGAGGGAAACAAATCAGACAAGGCTTCCGCGGGTACGTTTCCGAGCTCCTTAGGTTCCAGTTTGTACAGCCCTCCCCCATAGACACGCCCCTCGCCAAGCATGGCTTTAGGGCAAATCTGGTTCAGATACTCCCATACTCGCCGCTTCGATTCGGAGTTGCCGCACATGTCGTGTTCAAGGAATTCTCTTGGGTAAAGCATCAGATACACATTGGCCGCTGTAGCCTTGGAATGGTTGAGGATGAATCGGAACGGCCTGCCGTTTTTCTTGTCGCTTCGGCCAAGATAGGTGCAAACGAAAGGCGCTGGAGGCCGGCACTCTTGAACATACCACAACGAACGATGCCGACAAACATAGCGATCGGCAACACCCTCTGACCTGCCTTCCTCCAAATACGACCACAAATTGGGGTGCCGCTCTTGAATCTCGTCTTCCATCCATGGCGGATCAAGCAAAAACAATCGCCGCGACAGCACCGGATTTCCGAAACGGTCGCACATGATCTCGTCTTCAGGAACGTAGCGCGGGCTTGGCAATATCGGCTTGAATGCGGCGATGGGCAGCCCCCGCTGTTTGATTTCATGCTCCGACAGTATGAAGTAGCCATTATTGCCCGTAGCGATGCCGCGTTTGATCTTGAAAAAATCACTCAGAACTGGCCCTTCTGCCACTTCACGGGATGCTTTTGTCGGATATCTCGTCCACTTTGGGTCGTTTCGCAAAACTTCGGCTGCAACGAAGCGCTCCAGCTTTGGCCGTCCCAACGTTCCGCCAAAGGTGAACCGGACGCTATTGCTCATCGAGGGCGGCGTATTTCGGAACCAGACAACCGCAGAGGAAACAAGCGCATCGCCGAACTGCACATCATTAGGGTCGAAACGGTGAATATGCAGGAGTGTCACCTTATCGAGCAGATAGCGTTTCAACGAAGAGCCGTAGTTTACGTCCATGAACTCACTTGGAATCAACCACCCAGCCAAGCCGCCATCAGCCATCCAAGCATGACCCAAGCCCAGAAAATAGCAGTAGAGTCCAGCCAGTCCACTGAATTCCGAACCGCACACTAGCCATGCATCCATTTTCAATCTCTTCTTATCTTCGCATTTTATATGATGATGTCTTACATAGGGAGGATTGCAAACGAGAAGGTTGAATCTGCCAGCTTGCGACGGAGCCACGGCCTTCGTGAAATCCTCTAATCGAAGATCTAGTCCCGTATTGCCCCAAAGGTTCCTTGCTGGCACTCCGTAGTGCGGGTCTATCTCGTATCCAACAGCGGCATCGATAAGGTTTTGCGGAAAAGTATCGAGTAGAGCCGAATAGAATGAACCTGTTCCTATGGCCGGATCAATGAAACGCACTCTCTCACCTTTCCCGAGATGCCTTTTGGCGTAGCGCTGAATGTCAACGGCCAGATTAGTCGGCGTTGCGAATTGCCCCATCCTGTTTCGTGCCGCACAATCCAGCTGCCCGTCAAGCGCTTCTTGCAGGGAAAGGCGCTGCGACTCGAAGTATGCTACCGCCAGCTTCATGATCTACAATCCAAACTTACTGAGATCGTCGATGCGATGCTCCCAAACCCAGTCAATGCGTTCAGCAGCCTCATAACCAAGATAGCCGCTATCGAAATATCCGCATAAGAATAAAATGTAGTGCGCGTTATCGCCGTAAGTTCGCCGCAGTTGGCTCATCTTTGCAGCTTCTTCCTTGCGCCGCTTGTTGACATTGGCGAAGTCGCCTGCCGACTTCGCTTCGATAAGCAATGGCAAATCTCCCGCTTTCATCAGCTTAGGCATTACCGCTACATCTGCAGGGATGTTTATGATTTTTGCGGTGGCAGGCTGTGTTACCGGCACATTCAGCCGATATGCATAAGTCCCGGGCTGCATTTTGTTGAATTGCGCGCCCTGCCCTGCCGATTGATGTTCGTATCCCGCAGCGGTCAACCAGCCATCGATGGCGGCCAGTTGACGCTTTTCCTGCGCATTTCTTATGATTGGGTTCGCAACGGCACCGCAAAGGCGGTCCGCCACAATCGTCGCTGCCCGATACAATTCCTGCTTCGATGGGGCATCTCCACGGACCAGCCAGACGAACACATCCGGATCTGCCATCTTCTCGATAACCGTCCCTATTTTCTCAAGATGCCTGTCGATCTTGTGTCGAGGCATTTGCGATGGGAGACTATTTTTCTTCTCCATCACTCTGACCAGATTGGAGGAAACTCCCGCAAGACCAACCAGTCGGTCCAAAGCTAAGGGCGGACTGGTGGACATCCGCAACGAAGGCAACACAGAAGGATTTTCTCTTAGCAGCTCAACTCCTATGTTGGTTAGGTTCTTCGTCAATTTCAGCGTTGCCTCGACATCTTTGACGGTCTGCTCTCGCGTTGTTCGGTAAGCTTCCGGCGCAAACTCCAAAAACCAGTTGTTGTACATATCAACTGATTGCGCTATGTCCTGTTTCCACTGGTCTGGTGCGGCTCTGTTAACCGCCATCATAGTAAATTTGAAAGTTTGGTCATACAGCGTGTGAACCCATAGTCGCGCCATATTCGTCGTTTCGCTTCGCGCTCTGGCTCTCATTGTTTATGAGCTTCGGTCACGCTACACACCGACTATGCACGTGAGCAAGGCGCATCTAACGAACGCTTATTTAGCACCCGAGGAGTTATGAGGTTCTGCGCCCACCATGGACAACCTGCCCACGCTATCGGAATAATATGATCAAATCTTGTTCGGGGTCAAATTTTCGCGGTAATCTCGCAGTTATGGTTGATCATCCAAAGCATACCAGCCACCGAAATCACCACGCCGAACACCTCGATTTCAATCGCAAGCATGAGCACCGTCGGCCGATACGCCATCGTCACTGCACGGACGGTTCTCGATTTACTTGCAGCGTATCAATACCGGTGTAAAAAGACTCAGAACTACCGATTTAAATGACCCGCTTATCGGTGCATGATAGGTGGGTTGCAAACCGCCGATAGCCATGAAGAGCGCAACCGGGATTCTCGGCTTCGTCCAATGGATGCTGATAGAACCAGAGTTGCGGGCATCAACTAGCCGCAAGATTGCTATTTGCCAGTCGGTCAGGCGAAGAAAATCAAGCGGACGGCCAAGCCTGCAACCTCAAGAATCAGAACGCCCACTCCGACCGCCAAGCCGATAAGCCACCGCTGATTGTCCCTATCGCGTATCGCCATGTCTGCGCGAAGACGATCCAGCGCAGATTCATGCTTGGCATGATTGGCTTTCATTTCAGCCTTCATTGTCTCCATGCGTCGCTGCATTTACTTTCGTTCATGTTTCGATTACGGCGCAAAAACGCTTGGTAGCGCAAAGGTTCAAGCCAATTAAGTCAGGTAGCGGTTCGCTCGCTATTCAGTCTTGACGATTCAATGTCCTCATTTGCCCTGCATGCGACCCTGAGCCCGCCCCTACACCAAACTTGGCCAAAGCGTCTCCAAATCATTTCGGCGCGCAGACAAGAGAACAAGGTGTGGAAGTGACAGGTGAAATTTTTTCCAATTACCACCTAACATAAGCCATGTTTCCGGTGTTTGTCAGACAAAGGCCACGTTTTCAAGGCAGCATGCCAAATCTCAGGCTGGAATGTTTGAGAATTCGTTTATATCTAGTTCGTTTCGGAATCGAACAAGAACTGAATCAATAGAGCATGTTACTCTTTTTGGCTGAATAATTATATTATTTATCACCGGACGTAATATAAGGAGAAAGCATTGCTTGCTCTCTTTTATTTGATATTTCAATATTGCAAATCTATTGCAGGCTCTCTGATTATTTCCAAGCTGATTAATTGCTAAAATAATGATCAAAGTACCTTCAAACAGAGGCTGTAATAGTTGGTTTCGGTCATGGGGTTGCGCCTGGCGCGACCTTCGCGTCGACGCAGAATGTAAATGACGGTATATTCTCCCGCTCTCAAGCCTGTCCTTTCTGGTCTAAATACCCGCTCTTCCTGTAGTGCCATTCGAGATATTTGCACGAAATGACCAATTCGCACTGCGCTTTGCCGTCGGCATTTTTCCATTTTCGGACTTTTCATTGCGCGTAGCGAATATGCGCAGCTTTTGCGGATTCCAGCCTCATCTCTGCTTTTCCACGGCACAGCTTGCCGATCAATTTTTCACAGCGCTCATGGAGCATGTAGTGAAAATCCTCGGGGCATGTGCGTGTAAAGCCTGAGCCGCACGGCTTATGCTCATTCAGCTGGCAAGCCTGTTTCAATTGCGGTTCTGACTCATATGGCTTGCATGTTGCCGGCTGTTCGAGCACCTTATGCGGTCAACAGGCGCGGCGGCGGCACTCTCTTCTGTCTTCAGGCTTTTTGAGCGTCGATGTTGTCTAAGATAGTTCAGTGCTGTTCGCTAATGGCTTGTGAAAATCCTAATGGCAAAAGTAGGTTTGCTATAATTGTTGCTACGAAATGACCACGGGGAGCGAGCCGATATGGCCGAAAAACTTGTAATCATGATGGTAAACTCGGATCCATCGAACGGCGAAGAGATGGGGGCGCCAATCTTTCAGGCGACTGTCGCTGCAGCAATGGAATATGAAGTCGAGGTCGTCTGTACCGCAACAGCCGGCAAGCTGATGAAAAAAGGCGTCGCTGATCAAATTGTCGTTAAAGACGGATCTGACAAATCAGTCTACGACTTCATCAAGGATGCGCACGAAGCTGGCGTGAAATTCTATTGCTGCTCGCCCAATCTTGATTTGTTCGACATGACTGTCGACGATTTGATTCCTGAGTGCGAAGGTGTTGTCGGCGGCGCCTACGTTATTGAGAATGTCATGGAAGACGACGACATCCGAGTCTTGAGCTACTAATAGCAAGCATGAATGCTCAGACAGTCGCAATCGGCGACCCTCTAACCGAGTCCGCGCCGGTCAGCTACGAAAAGCTGGAAGCCATATTCAGTGATATCAGCTCGCATCCGCTCTATGACCACGAGCTTTACGGATGCCTGAATTGCGGCATCTGCACCGCAACCTGCCCTTCCGCGCACTACTTCGACTACTCTCCCCGAGAAATAGTGCAATTGCTGTGGACCGAGAACCTGGAAGGCATCTATGACGCCATGCAGGAAAAGATCTGGGCGTGCGCTCAATGCTATACCTGTGCAGCCCGATGCCCGTTCGGCAATTCCCCCGGCGGCCTCGTCAGCATAATGCGAGAGGTTTCGATCAAGCATGGCATGCAATCGGCCAAAGATGTCTTGCGACCTTTTTCGCGCGTGATGCTCAAGCTGGTCGCGACCGGCAATCAATTGTCGCCCAACATGATCACCGCCGATCACTTTGCCGACTGGGGCCCCAACATCAGCAAGGTGGATGCGCCGCTGGACATTCTGCGAAAAGCCATCCCGATGCCGACCCTGCATACCATGGATACCGCATGGGAAGTCAACCTGAAG
This sequence comes from Arenicellales bacterium, assembly GCA_965214875.1. Classification (GTDB taxonomy): domain Bacteria; phylum Pseudomonadota; class Gammaproteobacteria; order Arenicellales; family JAJDZL01; genus CBDAUN01. The sequence goes on from OZ243980.1 coordinate 2,113,902, forward strand.
ACTTCGATCGAACTCTACACGATCTGGGAGGACTCAGGCGTTCTGGATCAACTGGAGACTATCGACGAGAATCTATTCGATGTGATCGTCGACATCATGGACGAAAAGCGAGAGGAATATGAAGACTGGCTAGACGAGCATGACTAGCGAGACAGGAGGAGTGATATGAGCGTGCAAGTTCCATTTGGAAGTCAATCATCCGGCGAACGGTTCACTGGCCATGGCGCGGAATGGACAAACTCGAATTTGAGCACCGAACAAGCCACTTTGGCGACTCAGTGGGTCGAGGCGAAGATCGACAAGCGGGCGATGCTCACCAATCGAGACCGCGTTGAAGATGTCCGAGACATCATGTGGCAACTCGAAAAAGATGGCGAGATCGTGGTTCACCGCGTCAACGACGGGCACGAGCCGGTCATGACCAAGACCCTCTATGGGTGGGATAAGAAAATCCCGACCAACCGACTTTGGCACCACAAGTCATGCGGACAGTGCGGCAATATACCGGGCTACCCAGCCTCATTGCTGTGGCTGATGAACGAAATGGGAACTACCTACCTCGACGAAACCGATCAGACATCATGCACTGCATGGAACTATCACGGTTCCGGAATAGGCAATGTTGTCAGCCTGGCGGCGGTTTTCTTGCGAAACTTCCATCAGGCCTACGTCGCTTCTCAAGCTGAAGGAATGGATGACGCCTACTACTTTCCGCTGGTTCACTGCGGCACTTCATTCGGCAACTACAAGGAAATGAGGCAGTTCCTGCTTCATTCGGCCGAGCTTCGCGAACAAGTCAAAAAGATACTCGCCAAAATCGGTCGCCTAGTCGACGGCAAGCTGCTGATCCCAGAAGAAATTGTTCATTATTCGGAATGGCTGCACGTCATGCGCGAGCGAATCGCCGAGCGGCAGATTATCGATGCAAGCCATATCCGATCAGTCATTCACCCAGCCTGCCATGTCTACAAGATGGTTCCGGAAGATGTCATCTACGACGATGAAGTGCTTGACGGCAACCGTGTCGCCGTCTCGACTGGCTTGCTGCAATCGCTCGGCACTCAGGTGATCGACTATTCAACTTGGTACGACTGTTGCGGATTCGGTTTCAGGCATATCATTTCTGAGCGCGAGTTCACTCGTTCGTTCGCGATTGACCGCAAAATCAAAGTCGCAGTTGAAGAAGCGCGCGCGGATGTAATGATCGGGCACGACACCGGCTGCATCACCACCTTGGACAAGAATCAGTGGATCGGAAAAGCCGTTGATAAAAACTACGAAATGCCGATCATGGCCGACTGCCAGTTCGCCGCCGTCGTATGTGGTGCGCATCCCTACAAGATTGCGCAGTTGCATTGGCACGCGTCGGCGTTCGAGAAACTGCTCGGAAAACTCGGCATAGACTGGGAAAAATCAAAAGCTGAATTCGAGAACTATCTTGAAGAGGTCAAATCCGGAAATGGCATCACGCTGTACGACCCGAAGCGCGCGATCACCTCCGGACCTGGCATCGAGGCAAGAGCGTGAGTTCGTCAGTTCTGGTCGTCGGCGGCGGGCCGGCAGGACTTGCCGCCGTTCGATCCCTCGCAAACTTGGGTCAGCACGTCGTGCTGGTGGAAAAAGAAGATACGCTGGGCGGCGCGCCCATACAGTCGCAGTACTCCAGACTGGTACCAAGCGGAGAATGGGCCTCTGATGCAATTGGCCGAATGGTGTCGGCAGTGCAAGGGCGTGATAATGTCGGCATTCGTTGCGGAACACGAGTAACCGAATTTTCCGGAGAACCTGGTCACTTCAGCGCTACCGACTCTAGCGGCAACAGGTTCGATGTCTCATCGGCAATTCTCGCAACCGGTTTCACACATTTCGATTCGGTGAACAAGCCCGAATGGGGATTTGGCATGCATCCCGACGTTGTGACAACGACTCAGGTCGAACAGATGATTTCATCCGGCAAAGGCATCTACTGCCCCTCCGACGGCCGCAAGCCGAAACGCGTGGCGATTCTGCTTTGCGTGGGCTCGCGAGACCGCCAGATCGGACGCGAATGGTGCTCGAAAATCTGCTGCACCGTGTCCGCCAACCTCGCCATTGAAATCCGGGAGCAGATTCCAGATAGCAGCGTCTACATCTACTACATGGACATTCGGACATTCGGACTCTATGAGGGGCAATACTACTGGCGAAGCCAGGAAGAGTTCAAAGTCAAATACATCAAGGCGCGGATCGCAGAAGTGACATCTGACGGACAAAGGCTGGTGCTTAAGGGCGAAGATACTCTAGTCAAGCGTCCCATCACGATTCCGTTCGACCTTGTCGTGCATGCCATCGGCATGGACCCGAACATCGAAAATACCCAAATCGCCTCGGTCTTCGGCATCGAACTCGAAAAGCACGGCTATATCCAGCGCGGTCCGGTATACGATTCGCCTGTGGCAACGACCCGGCCCGGCGTGTTCGTAGCCGGGTCTGCCGTCGGCCCCGAAACAATCGACGATTCGATCGCGCAAGGCCAGGCCGCCGCAATTGCCGCGCTTGAAACGGTGCCAGTTGCCGCTTGAACCATTTGTCCGCCCATGAAAAGCGACCCGCCGTCAAGTCCTGCGGCTTGCAATCAGCATGGTGCCCAGGTTCTGAATCTGGAACGGCCAATACTGCATCTTGATGGTCGCGTTCTGCGGAACGCATTCGACTCGCTAGTTGAAGCGGCCGATAAGCTTGAAGGCGTGGAATCGCTCATCGAATCACTTTCGGTCAAGTCGACGTTGTTTTCGCGAACATTTGCCATGCCGGACCGCTTGACGCAACCTGAACTGCTGGATATCTGCGCATTTGCCCCGACTGTTCGAAGACGAATCAAGCTCGCTATGCGGCAACAAGGGTTTGAGCACTTGAAAGGCGTAATCTGCGACCTGCTCGACAATTTGCGAGTCGACAACGCAGACCGCAAAATCCGTCAAATGATCAACATGTTTCCAACCACTAAGGAGTATCGCTGGGTGCGGGATTTAGCGGCGGAAATTATCCACTTTCGTGAACCGGATATCTATCCTCTGATGACGCGCTGGATGTGGGACCGCATGTCGAACACCGGCGTTTTACGCGAAATCTGGTTTGCGGATTATTGCGACAATCATCTCGACATCGACGATACGATTCCGACCCACTTTGCGCTGCGCGAAGAACTCTCAAGTTTTTTGCGTTCAGACGGAGTCTATGCGAACATGCCGTTCATGATCGACCTGTTGTGCGCCTGGATCTATGGCGACTATATCGGCTCGCAGGGAAGCAGTTTCTTGAAGGCCGATTTTACCCAATCCGGCAAAAACATGTCCTACGTCCTGCGAATGCTTGGCTTGGATGGAGCATCTGCTAAGGACGGCACAACGCGCGTGATCATGCCGGATGGAAATCGCTACGTGCTCTCCAATGTGGTCGATGCCTCGACACATTGAATGCGGAGAGACTGTAAGTTGCACTTTGCGCCCTCGCTGAATCCGATAATGCGAAAAGCGATTCCTCATGTTCACGGGAAGGGAATCGCAGAGCCTAGTGTCTGCGGAAGACTCAAAGCAGACCGCGAAACGCCACTCCGATAATTTTCACCAGTATCTGAGGTCACTGATGTGCTGCCCCCCCCCGAATTTTTGCCCTGTTAGTGCTGATCATCTTTGTCCAAGTTAATATGGCCGATGTCCAGGGCGCACTAGTGTGCAGCAATACACCCAGCTTAGGCGATTATATCTTTTGCGAGGAGCGCGGCACTTCGAATCTAGAGATCGAGATTGACGGTGTCACCATAGAGACAACCGCCAATAATGAAATCGGAGTCCGAGGGCGTCACCATGGGACCGGAGTCAACGCGATTACTGTCCTGAACTCGAAAATTATGACAGCGGGCGAACGGACGGACGGCATTTACGCAAGGCACAATGGCAATGGCAAGATCGAGGTCAACTTGCGTGGCACCTCAATTGTGACAAAGGGCCGGAACGCTCAGGGCGTTTTTGGAGATCACACTAAATCGGGCGATATCGAAATTGATGTCCGCGACACCACCATCGCCACCGAAAGTATAGCGGTGAATAGTGGAGGCCGAACAACAGCCCATGGCATCTGGGGTTGGATGAGAGATGGCAGCACAGGCAATATTGACATCAAGACGCAGGGCGGCTCGATCAAGACCGCAGGCGTGGACTCCAACACCATTCTTGCGTTGCATCAGGGCAACGGCAACATCGGCATCGACGTGAGGGGCGGCACATTCGAGACGGCGGGCCGGGTTTCTCACAGCGTTGTCGGGCAGCACCGGGGGGACGGGAATGTTGAGATTAACATGCGAGGTGCCACAGTTATCACAGCAGGCTTGCAGGTCTACGGCATTTTAGGGTGGCAACAGAAAAATGGCGATGTTCGGATCGATGTCCGCGACACCGCCGTCACCACTAAAAGCATAGCAGTGGGCAGAAATGGCACGACATCAGCCCATGGCATCTTCGGGGTAGTTTCGGGTCAATCAAACACAGGGTCCCTGACAATTAACGCGCAGGGCGGCTCGATCAAAACCTCGGGTATTAGCTCTCACGGCATTTATGGATTGCACCAAGGCAGTGGCGATATCGACATTACCATAGGCGAAGATCAATCCGTTTCTACAACCGGATCAAACGCTCACGGAATCCGGGTCTATCATTCCGGGTCAGCGTCCGCACGGCGTATCGCTGTCAGGACAAGCGGCAAGGTCGATGCGCGCGGGACCGGATCAAGCGGTGTGCGGGTCGGCAGCGTTTCGGCAGAAGGCGCCGTGGTCGGAGCCGCCGCTTTGGATTCAGCGAGATTGCGTCAACAGACGGTCATCGTGAACGGGCGAGTCTACGGCGGCTCGGGGGAGAATGCTGCGGGAATCTTTCTCGCAGGCGGCGGAAGGGTAGCCATCGGATCAAGGGGGAGCGTGGGCGCGGCTTCTGGCATCGCAATTTTGGCGACTGGCGATGTTCCGCCGCCTAATCCTAACCCTGACAACGTACTGCCTGTCAAACCCAGGCTACGCGTCGACTTGAATCTTGCTGGCCACAGTCTCGCCGAAGTCATCGGGGATAACTGGATCGTTAACGACGGCGGCGGAACGACCATTTACATCGACAACGTGAAGCTGCACGATGCCGATACAGGCATCACCGGCTTTTCGGCTCCCAAAGGAGCTCGAAACGTCAGGATCAGGGCCGAAGGCGTGAAAGTGACCGATCGCACCACCGACGGTTCATGGGTGATTACAGATCCGGTCGCCGGCATCGTCGCGGACCGGGATTTTTCGGCGAGAGACATCATCGAAGAGTATGCCCCTCGCGCCGCTGTCTACGAGGTGCTGCCCGGTTTCCTGCTCAGGCTCGACGCAGAAATACAGGATGAGCGCGTCGCCTGGACGGATTCGCAGGCTTGGGTGCGCGTCGCAGGCGGCAAGGGATCATACACGCCTGATCGCGCGAGCGTCGGTGCCCAGTTCGATTTTAAGCGATACTCCGTGGAAACCGGATTCGACATTCCGCTCAGCGAAAACGCCGAAGGTTCGATATCGGTACGCACCGTCCATGGGTCGGCGGATGTGACGGCATCCACTGGCGGCGGGAAGATTGATGCCAAAGGATTCGGAGTGGCATCCGGCATCGCCGCAACCTTGCCGGGTGCCTGGTACGCCAGAGGCCGTTTCTCGCTGACAGACTATGCCCTGGATACCAAATCAAGCGCACTCGGCCGGCTTAAGACGAACATCGGGGCGCTGAGCCGCTTTGTAGAACTTGAAATCGGCAAACGCATTGAGTTGAGCGAGAAGATGAAGCTGACTCCATTTGCCCGGGTCACGCACTCGAACTTAGGCATGGATGCCTTCACCGACTCAGTGAATGCCCGCGTCTCCCTAGGCGATAGCTCCCGCTTCACGAGCGGACTAGGAATAGTTGCGGAGACCGTGCGCACCGTGCGAAACGGAAAACTCTCCCTGCGCGGCTCGCTGGGCGTGGAACAGACCGTGAACGGCACCCGGACGAGTGTCGAGGTTTCGAGAGAGAGTCTGTCTTCAGTATCGGACAGGACGCGCCCGATACTGAGCCTGGGCGGGCTCTACCTTTGGGATCGTTTTTCGCTGGAAGCAGCTCTTTCGGCAAGTGGCCCAGGAACGGACGATACGCAGTATACTGGTAAGGCCAAGTTTGGCATCAAATTCTAAGTCTCGGGCCAGAGACAGATAAGCAGTCACGAAAATCTTCACAAGCTATGCCAATCCATGAAAAATCGCTCATCCGTCCTGAGAATCTTCGCGAGCATGACAACCTCGAAATCGACGGAGTGAATGTTTCTGGAACATGGAGCACGTTCATCGAATCAAGAGTTGTAGACGACTACAACGAAAACCTGGAAGAAGAGATTGCCGCCTTTCCGGGCGGTCAATACATTCACCGATGCTGGCAATGCGGCGCGTGCACGAATTCGTGCACAGTCAACGCGCTCAATCCGGATTTCAATCCACGATACTGGATCTATCTAGCGCGTCTTGGCATGGAGCAAGAACTGCTGCGAGACAAGGACATCATCTGGCAATGCGTATCCTGTCATAAGTGTACGCACGTATGTCCTAGAGATGTCGAGCCCGAAGGAGTGATGAAAGCCATGGGACATTGGCTCGAGGCCAAAGGTCACACGCCCAAGTCTCCTTCGATGCATTTTGACGAAGAGTTCTATTCGCAGGTTCTGAAAACTGGAAAAATTGAAGAGGGCCGGGTGGTGCGAAACTTTTTCAAGCGAACCGGCCAGCCGCTTAAGCAGGACTGGCTCATCGCCATGGCAAAGCATCTGATTCGCGGCCTCCCAATCAGCTTACTAGCCAAGATGGGCCTATCCGCAGTGGTCAAGCCGCGTACGCGGAAATGGGCGCGGTCAAGAGCCGCTATCGAAGAAGTAGTTCGAGCACGACAACGACACCAACAACAGGCTCTCAACCAAAATAGTGAGGCTAACAAGCATATCCATGAGTAATAAGTTGCCACTACGAGACGATTTGAAGTCGATTGCCTACTATCCAGGATGCGCCTTGGAAGGCACGGGACACGCCTACAACAAATCGACTAAGGCGGTCGGCAAAAAACTCGGCTTGAACCTTGTTGAAGTCGACAACTGGAACTGTTGCGGCGCCATGGAAGTTAAGAATATTGATCCTGACATCCAGAATTTTCTTTCTGCCCGAGTCATGTCTATCGCTAAGCACGATATGGGCTACGATGTGGTGATGGCGCCTTGCAATGGCTGCTACCACAATCTGAAGAAAGCCGAGCACGACATTGGCCACAAGGAGCAGACTCGCGAGACGTTAAAAAGCATGTTCAGCAAATCGGGCATCAAGGAATATGAAGCGGGCGATATCGAAACCATCCATGCGCTGGACTGGCTCAAAGCGGCAATCGGCGAGGAAGCGATTGCAAGCAAGGTCAAGCGTTCGCTGAACGGGTTGAAGATTGCCAACTACTATGGCTGCATGTATACAAGACCGCGCCACATATTCCCGGAAAAAGACTGCGGCGATGGTAGCGAATCCACCACGCAACCGCATTTTATGGACGATCTTCTACGAGCTGCAGGAGCTGAAATCGTGGATTTTCCGCTCAAGACCGCATGTTGCGGCGGCGCACATACGCTTTCGGACTCCGATACATCGACCAAGCTAGTCTTGAACATACTTCAAGCCGCAGAAAAATGCGGTGCCAACGTAATTGCAACCGAATGCCCTACCTGCCACAGCGGCCTGGAAATGCATCAGATTCGCGCTGAAAAGATGCTTAACGTCAAGACAAGCCCGGTTATGCTGTACTTTACGCAACTTCTTGGGATAGCTTTCGGACTTTCCCCATCAAAGGTCGGCATTAGCGAGAATATCTCCGATTCGCTGCCGGTGCTCCGCGAGCATAAGGTAGTTTGACCGCCCTCGAGATCATGGCCGAATTTTCTGAAATCGATTCAGCGATCAGTTCACTGCCAACAGCCCCGCAAACGCATACTGTGGACGAACTGCTGCGAAGATCTGAGCAAATTATAGAGAATTGGCTGATAGCACACGGACTAGATCCGACTTATCAGCAAAAAGAAGGCTTTCGTCTGCTGGCGCTTCATCGGCAAGGCGCTAAATTCGATCCGACATTCAATGCGTGCAGGGAGACATGCCGCGAAATCGCTTACTATTCGAACCTGCTTCGCATAAAATTTACCCAACAGCGAGCAGACATGTCTGCGATGCTAGCAAAGCACTTGCTGCTCTTTGTCCAAGGGAAGCTTGAAGAAGCGCAGCTGGGGGAGTTTTGCTGCTCATCCAAGCCAATACGATATAGCGAAAGCGAATCTTGATCACCGGAGGCACTGCTGATGGCAAACGTTCGAGGATGCAATCTGCCCGATGACCTGCTTTACGATGTGGAAAACAACATCTGGTACCGCGAACACGACGATGGAAGCGTCACCGTTGGAATGACGGCCGTTGCCGCCGCGATGGCTGGGCAAATTGTTGCAGTCACGCCGAAGCGGGCTGGACGAACAGTGCGTCCAGGGCGCAGTTGCGCAACGATTGAATCCGGCAAGTGGGTCGGGCCTGCAAAGCTGCTCAGCGGAGGCGAGGTGCTGGAAGTCAATAGCAGCATTGTCGCGACCCCCGGACTTGCCAATTCCGAGCCCTACGATAGCGGCTGGCTAATCCGTGTTCAGCCGGATAACTGGGGCGAGATTAAGGGGCAGTTGACAATTGGCACAGAGGTGAGCGGACCATACGAAACTAAAATGAACGCGGATGGTTTCAACGGCTGCGACTCGGCTTGAAACTTATGGTTGCAGTTTTCCGCCGTCATGCCCTATCCGTTCAACCACTGGTATTAGCTTCAACTATGGAAATTTGACAAAATGCCTGATCAAGTACTAGACACAAAGGGGCTTAACTGCCCTCTTCCGATACTCAAAGCGAAAAAGGCTATCGCTCAGATGCAGACTGGACAAACGCTGGAGGTGACCTCTACCGATCCTGGATCAGTAAAAGACTTTGAGGCACTTAGCCGTCAAACCGGGCACCAGTTGCTAGAATCAAAGCAAGAAGATGGCATCTACATCTTCCTGCTTGAAAAAGCATAGCGATTCCCTTCCGCTGTAATGCGTAAACACCATCATCGGCATATTCATCATGGCGGCAGCACGGAAATCAAGAATCGAAGAAAGTTCACTTTGGCATTTTCAGCCGGAAATTCCTGTAGGATTATCACCGTTTTTTGACTGGCCGATGCGGCCGCTCGCGGCCATGCGATGGCTTGCATCAACTTGGCTTCGCATCAGCCCCACTCTGATTCTTTTTGCAACAGCTTGGCTGGTTTATGCCTACCTGCTGCCGGATCCATCAGTTACCCAGAATCTAGCACTGAGCTGGATTGGCCAGATCTGGATCAGAAACATCGCTTTAGCTTTTTTAATTGCTGGAGGTTTGCATACGTACTTCTACATTTTACGCAAACAGGGGGACAGACTGAAGTATGAGCAACGAGATCTGGATCGTTCGAACAAGATATATACGTTCAAGAATCAAGTGCATGACAATATGTTCTGGACACTTGCAAGCGGAGTGACGATCTGGACGATCTATGAAACGCTATTTCACTGGTGTCATTCTAACGGCTGGATTCCCGGCATTGGTTTTGCCGACAGCCTGATCTGGTTTATTGCTTGCTTTTTGCTGATACCGATTTGGTCGTCATTTCACTTTTACTGGATTCACAAATTGCTGCATTGGCCGCCACTATTCAAAGCGGCGCATGCCTTGCATCACCGCAACGTGAATATCGGGCCCTGGTCGGGCATATCGATGCATCCGATCGAGCATGTGCTGTATTTCTCGACTTTCGCTATTCACTTCGTGGTTCCAACAAGTCCGATCCACTTTCTATTCCATGCGTTCTATCAAGCGCTCCAGCCGATGGGCTCGCACTGCGGCTATAACGGACTGGAAGTAAACGGAAAGAAGCGCATGGAATTAGGCAATTACTTCCATCAATTGCACCATAAGCACTACAAGTGCAACTACGGCACATTGGAAATGCCGTGGGACCGCTGGTTCGGTTCGTTCCATGACGGCACGGACGAAGCGGCTCAGCGGATGCGCAAGCGCAGGTTTTAATGCGGCAACGTTGATTCTTTCCGCTTTAGGGGTTTCGCGATACCAGGGCTGACAAGCTCGCTGCAGATTGGCAAGTCGACATTTCAATATCGTTTTTCGAGCTGACAGTTAGCAAGATTGGATTGATGGCGAGCGCTCCGAATATAGAGTCTTTTGAGCAGGCGATCAAGCGCTTGCAAGAGATTTTGATTCGCTATGAGTCCAACCCTAGCGATGATCACATTCGAGATGGCTTAATTCAAAGATTTGAATTCGTTTATGAGCTTAGCCCGAAGATGATAAAGCGCTTTCTCGAATATACAGCGGACGAACCCGACCAAGTTAATCTGATGCCATTTCCGAGTTTGATTCGTACCGCGAATCAGCATGGTTTGCTTTTGGGAGAATACCGCGATTGGGAAGGTTACCGAAAACTTAGAGGTAAAACCAGCCATACCTACAACGAAGAAATTGCTATAAGTGTTGTCGCTGAAATTCCGAAGTTCTTAGAGGAAGCTATTCACTTACGCGATGAATTGCGAGAGCGTCTGTGATGGATGCAGATTCCAAAATCATCATGCGGCCCGATGACTTGGAGCTCGTTCGGAAAATCTTGCAGACTCATGTTCCTGGTCGCGAGGTGCTGGCCTTCGGCTCCCGCGTCAATGGGAGGGCGAGAAAGTATTCTGATCTAGATCTGGCAGTTGTTGGCGATACGCCATTGCCGCTCGCGACAGAAGCGCAATTGGAAAACCACTTTGTCTACTCGCATTTGCCGTTCAAGGTCGATGTGCTCGACTGGAGCCGTCTTTCCGAAAGCTTCCGCGCCACCATCCTCAAGTGCGCCGTGAAAATCCAATCCGCCGACAATCCAGATATCGCGACAGATTCGACTGAATAGTCGCTGAACAAATGTATCTGGATCAAGTCTCTCAAAAGATCTAATTCCCTATCAATAGAAAGAGTCCGGCAGCAACCGCGTTGCTGAATGATTGCGATTCACTTTGCGCTTAGAAGCGCGCACTCAAATCGGCTCCAATGGCACTTGTCCCACCACCTCCGACATAGGACAATCCGAAGGTTATCGGCGAACCATTTTTACCGCGCAGCCATGTCTTTCCGCCGCCAATTCGAACTTTCAATCCCTTGTCTTTGGACTTTAGCTTCACATCGGGAATCTCAACGCTTGACTTGCTACCCAAGTCTGCTTCGACATTCAGCATTCCGAACAGTTTCCCCGCACCATGCGGCTTTTCGATTCGCGCACCTGCATAGCCGACCGTCCGAGTGCCAGATATTGAGGTAATTCTCTGATCGTTCTTGTCAGTGAAATTATCAGCATCAATCTTTGTATGCGCCGCTCCAGCATTCAGTTGAACCAGTTTCTCCGAAATTTTTCTTTCGCCGCCGACCTCGAACTGCACCGTATAGCTTGCGGCGGAAACACCCGATGCCAAACTGCCTTTAGCTTTCGAGCTTACGTCAACGTCGTAGGTAGTTGCCGCAATGCCCATATCGAGATAGATATCGCTGATCTTTTTGGTATAGGACGTTCCGATCCCGGTCGCGGTGGCTTCTATATCTCCGCCAGCGTTCACATCAGACTTGCCGATATGATGATGCAGGTTGATACCGACCAGATCGCCGTTCGCCAGTTCAAAGTCTCTTCCGCCGCGCACGCCAGTCCAGCTATAGCCGTACTTGATCGACGAAGTCGAATCGGATGGCTTGTGAGAGCCTGTCTGAATCGAGCTTGAAACCCACCATTTGTGCTTGCTGCGGAAAGCGTTTGCCCTAGCCTGATATCGAGGGAGGCTGTTGATGCCGAGCAGCATCGATGGCAATGCCTCGTAGACCTTCGCCTGTTGCGAAATGCCACTAAATATCGCTATGCCTTCTGCAGTATCAGCGATTACGAAGGCGCGCAAGCCTTCCTCTCGTCGAAACTCATTTTTGCCCTCGCCCTTCTTGAACACGATGGGCATGCCACTTGGAATATTGATTGTCACTTGGGAGCCATCGCTAGCGATGATCCTGCCCTGAATTCTGCGGCCACCCGTAAAAATGTCTTCATCTTGATCCAGTGTAAGCTCCAAAATCACGATCGAGTCGCCGTCGGTTTGGATAATGATTCCTGATGCCGCAGCGATGCTGCCTTTCGGACCTACCTCCACCCGGCCGCCGCCACTCAAGAAAATCCCGGCACCGCCGACACCCGTGCTGATCAATTTTCCGTTCACAACAACCGTTTGGTCGGCCCTGCTGCCATCACTGACAACACCCGCGCCTCGAGCGCGGACGCCATAGCGTCCGGCCGAGACCGTAGCACCATCGTCGATTCGGACGAATGAAGCCCCGTTTTGGTCCCTCACGACCCGGCGGAAGACTCGAATGCCGTCGCCTTCGGAATCAATCTGTCCTCCGGCTTTGATCACCACGCGGAAATCCGCATCGTTGTACGCTCCGGCATACCAGCGCATCCTGTCCTTGTAGGCGTTATCGTAGCTTGCCGGCAAGGCCGTGAGCGCCGTCTCAAGATCCGCCCCCGGCACGCCAAAGACCGCATACATTACAGCTTTCTCCTTTTCTGTCAGGGTGAATTCGCGGAACCTTTTCAAATGCTCGTTGTCATCTGCCATCAGATAGGCATCAATGGCATCATCGTCGTTCAGGTCGGGGCTGCTAAACCCGGCCACTAGGTTGCGAGGATCTCGCAGGTTGCCGAGCGGTAAACTATTCGGGTCGCTCTGATATGCAATCGCCGCGCGAAACACCTCCCGAAACTGCTCTCGAATTTCGGCCGTGATGGTTGTGTCGTCCTTATCGCCCGCGGCGACCGTCTGCGCCATCAAGAGGTAATCCCCTCCGCCCACTGTGATGGCGCTGGGCATTGAGGTGGTTCCCACCAGTTTGCGCGCGACCCAGCTCACTTGATGATCCGTCTCGGCTCTCCCGAAATCATTATCGCTACCGGGCAGAGAACGTGCCACGATACGGGCGACCTTGCCGGAATCGCCACCGACCTCGACCAGTATCGTCGGCTGACTGGAACCTGAGTAGCCCCTGGTCGAGGCTAAATCGCTTCCACTATAGGTCGAGCCGCTGAAGCGCTGAGATGAAGCGAAAATTCCCCATTGACCCGTAATCGTCCCCTCTTGATGCCGAATCCGAATGCCTGCATTGCCATCTGTACCGCTAGTGAAAGCACGCACGGCAGACTGGACGGGATCAGTGGTCAAAACATCTCCTCTGATCGTGAGGTCAACGTCATAGCCGTTTGCTTGCATTCGCTGGGCATCATGTCGGGCAAAGATGGCGGGGCCGCGAGAGGCCGTGATAGTGCCGCTGTTGTGGTTGACGGTAAGCAGGCCGCGGCCAAAGCGTCGGGCATCGATGCTCTGGTATCCGGCGGTGATGTCGCCTGAGTTGGTGATGACAATGTTACCAGTCCCGTTGTGCCAGGCTTGCAGACCGGTGCCTTCGCCGGAATTGATGGTGCCGCCGTTGGTGATGTCGATATCGCCAGAACCGCTGTGGGAGGCAAACACGCCTGCTCCGCGCGTCAACCGTCGCCCTCCGATGAGGGTGATACTGTTTTGCGTGTTGATGCTGCTGCCGGTGCCAATATCAAGATCAATATCGCCGGTGCCGGCATGCGACAGACTCAACCCTCGATGGACGGCATAAATGTTGCCGTGTGTAAGATCAACATCAAGGGTATTGCTATTTGCTGAGTTCGTAAGCTGCAGATTGATGCCGGTCTCGCCGATTCTGTTCTCTGCGGTACCGATAGATCCGCCAGTCATGCTGAATGTGAGATCGCCCATTGCCCTGCTATTGACTTGAACTCCTGTGCTAGCAGCCCGGATGATGCCGCCTGTCAGACTGACGCTAACTGGAGCAGCGGCCGTCGCTAAACCGCGGTTGAGATCAAGGAAGATGCCGGTCGAACCAGTCGTGGTGATATCGCCCCCTGAAATAACCGCGACAGTGCCAGTGCCGCCCTTATCGGCACTGCCATGTCGAACATAGATGCCGTTGTTTGCGGCCTCGATGCGTCCACCGCTTTTATGATCGATCCTGATATCGCCATCAGCCTCATGCAGCACGAAAATGCCGTCATGTCCGGCAGATCTGATAGTGCCAGCATTGTCCACCTCGATGTTACCGCTTCCGCTGCGGGCGATCCAGATGCCTGCACCCCGGTTGCCCATGCCCAGTGTGTCGATAATGCTGTCTCTTGTCAGGTCGACATCGATGGTGCCGGTACCGGCATGAGTCAGACTCATGCCGCGCTGAGTGGCATAAATGGCGCTGTCGCTGTCAATGTCGATAGCTTCGGTGCTGCCTGTGCCTTGGATGCCAGCCGAAAGACCAGAAAAGCCCACCCGTGAGCTCGCGGTGCCGATGGTGCCGCCGGTCATCCTAAATGTGAAACCACCGAGTGCACGGCTGTTGAATGACACGCCATTTCCCGTAGCACTGATTGTGCCGCCCGTGATTCTGAGTGTGGAGCGGCCATTTGAATTCGCACCCGGCCGCCCCATGTCAAACTGAATTCCAGTTGCCGCGTTGATATCACCAGCGGTTTCGATAGTTACCTTTGTTGCAACAGCATCGCCGCGGCCAAGAATGCCCTGGCCCTGGCTAGTGGTGTTTGTGATTGTGGCACCGCTCTGCAAGATAAGCTTTTCTTCGGTATTGCTGCCTCGTGCCTGTTGTCGCCCTGTAGTATTGCCTGTGCAGGTGTTTGTTCGTACACCATTCCCATCAGGTCCAGATAAAGTGCAAGCCGCTCGCGAGTCGTCAGCAACGCCAAGAAAACCAAGGCAACTCGCGACAACGACCGCGACCATGAAATCCCGAGGCGGCAGTCGCCATCTAAACGACCAAGTGTTATGAGGGGGGGGGGGTACGAGGCCGGTTTATAAGCTTCATAGCCATATTCTTGAACCCTTTGTAGTTACGAACGATAATTGCAAATTTGCGTAGCTCAAAACTGAAGATGAATCGTTGACCGGCACTCTTTGAGTATACCATGCCACGCAAGATAATTCCCGGTTACTGAGGAAATTGCATCGCTTTTGACCTTCTTATCCTTCTCGCGGAAGTTGCGCGGCGCACCTCGGCAACCCACTCACTTATTAGACCAGAATCCTAGAGCTTCCAATTTTCTGCTCCCGTTCCAGCAAAGGCAATTCTTCTATCCATATCGGGCGGATAGATACCAAACTGCCTATACATGGGTCGCAGCCCCCTAATCGGCAATTTTTGGGGGAGGGGCTGCAAAATAGCGCGGAAAACCTTACACCATAGAGCTTTCACCAAAACCGCGCCTTCACCGGTGAAGGCGCATAACCGAAAATGGCGCGAGCTCTCCCGCTAATCATGAATATTACACCCTGCAAAAATCCAGCACCGATTAGCAATCGGGTTTCCAGTTTATCATTCTGCCTTGCCACTCTATGGTGGGCGGGTCATCATCATTTGCTTCGACCGTGAATCTATAGTCTGGGGTGAGATTTAAAGTCCCTGTCCCCCGGTTGTTGATCCCGGTGATAATGGTCATGCTTTGCTTAGTTAATCCCATATTGTGGCAATTATTGTCTCTGCTGGAACCAAAGAACTCGATCTTGCATCCGGTATCTGTTAGACAATCTCCGGTCATATTGTTCCCATTGCCAAAACCGCCCGCCTATAATGCGGCAGGTGCCCCTTGATTGAAGTTCCGATGATGCGCCTGCATGGGCACCGGCTGCTTGAGCGGCCTGATACGGCCTATAAGCATTTTAGCACTGCTGGAACTTGGCCGGCCCGGCATCGGACTGCCGACGCTCGGCTCGCCGGCGGGTGGTGCCTGGCGGACTAGGCAACCGAGGAACCTCAAGGCGCAAGCTACCGCAGTGCGCGAATATGCGCGAATCCGGCAAGACTTCCGAGATCAGAGGCGCACGGCATCAGACTCCTTGACCAAAGCCGTCCCCGATGGCGGTGCCCACTTGTTCGATCTGGGCCATCCGGCCAGGCTTTCGGACGGCACCCGCTGCCGGGCACTCTCAGGCAAGAATCATGCCATGATCAACGATTTCCGCGGCTTCGTGGGCAATTTTAGGCTCTAATTGCCGAGTTGGGCATATAGTAATCTCTCGAATCAGAGTCGCAACCGAAAGCCGATTATCATTCCAACCGGGGTTGATTTTGCTCATGTCAATTTGCTCAATCTGTACTGTTTGATCCGAAGCAGAAATCTCGCAAGCATCACGTGCAGGCGGCAACTATATTTTGAGGATTTTTCATAGGCTTGAACTCTATCTCGATCGATATTTAGAGAGTGCTTGCGGCCAAGAAAGAGTATCATCTTAAGAATGCCGACCCCGAATGAGCGTTGCCCATTTGCGGGTCAAGCTTCTTATCTGCGGGTCATTTTTTCAAGGCTATTTTAATAGGCAGTCGCATTGAAGGATGAGAGCCTGGCCGCCTTTGGCGGCTTTTGCGAATGCAATCGGAACACCATGCGAACATTCAATACCGCTGGCCCGATCGTGCCGGCAATGCACTATCATGTTGCGCCGCTCGGGCGGGTAGACCGGGATGAGATATACGGCCTGATCGAGGATTGGAGATACTTCGTTCTGCATGCACCGCGTCAGACCGGCAAGACTTCGGCATTGCTGGCGTTGCGCGACGAGCTGAACGCCTCGGGCTGCCACCGCGCGGCGTATGTCAATGTCGAGGCTGGTCAGGCGGCGCACGAAGACGCGCATGTCGCGATGCAGGCGATTTTGGGCGAGTTCAGCGAGGAGGCGCTGGATCTGGGCGACGACAGCCTGGAGCATGACATCTTGCCATCGATGCTAGATGCCTACGGTGCTCACGGCGCATTGCGCCAGCTGCTGTCGCGCTGGTCAGCGGCGGACCCTCGGCCGCTGGTAGTGATGATCGACGAGATCGACGCGCTGGTGGGCGACACGCTGATCTCGGTCTTGCGCCAGCTGCGCGCCGGCTATCAGAAGCGTCCTGGGCGATTTCCGCAGTGCGTGGTCCTGTGCGGCGTGCGCGATGTTCGCGACTACCGGATCCATTCGGGCCGGGAAAAGTCGATCGTCGCCGGCGGCAGCGCGTTCAACGTCAAGGCCGAATCGATCCGGCTGGGGGATTTCGGCGAGGCCGAGGTCCGATCGCTTCTGCTGCAGCATACCGAAGAGACCGGCCAGGGCTGGAGCGAGGAGGCGCTGGCGGAGGTGTGGGAGTCGACCTCGGGGCAGCCGTGGCTGGTCAACGCGCTGGCGGCCGAGGCTCTCAAGAAGGTTCGGGACCTTGAGGCGACGATCGGTCGCAACGATGTCGTCGATGCGAGGGAGGCGCTGATCCTTCGGCGCGACACGCATCTGGACCAATTGGCGGACAAGCTTCGCGAGCCGCGGGTCAAGCGGGTGATCGCGCCGCTGGTGAGCGAAGGCGCGGCCGAGTCGTTCACCGCCGACGATCTGCAGTACGCGGCCGATCTGGGGCTGATCGCGCGAGACAAGCCGGTGCGCATCGCCAACGCGATCTACCGCGAGGTGGTGCCGCGTGAGCTGATCACCGGCGCGGACTGGTTCATCGCGCACGAGACCGCGTGGTACGTGGAGGACGGGCAGCTGATGATGGGCCGTCTGATGGAGGCGTTCCAGGGGTTCTTCCGGGAGCATTCGGAGCACTGGGTCGGCCGGTTCGACTACCAGGAGGCGGGGCCGCAATTGCTCTTGCAGGCGTTCTTGCAGCGGGTGGTGAACGCGGGCGGTCGGATCGAGCGCGAGTACGGTCTGGGGCGGGGGCGCCTGGACCTGCTGGTCGAGTGGGGCGAGCAAAGGCAGCGGGAAGTAATCGAGTGCAAGCTGAGAAGGAACGGGCTTGAGCGCACGATCGCCAAGGGCCTGGAGCAGCTTGGCGAGTACATGCGGCGTTGCGGCACCGCTGAGGGCCATCTGGTGATCTTCGACCGCTCGGAGAAAAGATCCTGGGACGAGAAGGTGTTCCGCCGCGAGGAGTCCGTCGACGGCAGAAAGGTGACGGTCTGGGGCATGTGAGCAAGCAGGTCCGGCATGGCGGTTCAGTTCGAAGACTGCAGCGCCTGATCGGAAAGAGGCGGCCCGAAGGCCGCCTGATGCCATGGATCCATGGCTACCCGGACGGGTCCGGCATCCGCCGCCCTGAGCCCGGTCAGTTCGTCGAGCATCCCACACGGGTTCTCCAGGCGGCATCCCGAATGTATTCATAGCCGTCCTGGCTGTCCGTCCACGCCCACTGGCCCGACGCGTTCCTGGCTCCGCATAGGCAAGCATTGATCTGATCCCGGTCCTTGCTGAAGGCGTAGCACCCGCTTGACCACGAATCGCCGGGACCGACGGCGCGACCCGAGCCAAAGGGGATCTCCAGATCGGCAGCCGTGCGAAAGCAGAGCCTCGCGAAAGGGCTGCCGGCATTCCCGGCATGCACGACCGCGGTGTAGCGCGTATTCTGTTTCAGGCCGGTGAAGTCTCGGGTTCTTGCCGTTATGGTGGTAGCGGGACTGAAGCGGGCGCGTCCGAGGTAGATTCTGCCGGCTTGGGACACGCATCCTCCCTCACCTCAAGATAAGCCTCGGCACTAGAAAGACTGCTGTCTCCGGTATAGCTTCGGATCGCCGGCATGCTCATGGCCGGCGTGGAAAGCCGCACCGCATCCTTGGTCAGGGACCCGCCCGCTACGGAAATCTGAGTGCGGCTGGTCTGAGCTACGCCTGGCGGGCAGGCACCGGCCCCCGAACTGCCGAGAATGCCGGATTGCGACACCTGCGCCGAGGCCGGCACGGCCAGCGCCGCCAGTAGCGCGAGGATGGTCAGTCTTATTTAAGCAGGCACTCGGGCGGCCCGATCATCTGGCCGGTGGTCTGGTCAAACCCGGGCCAGTACCAGAAGCCTCTACAGGTCGGGTTCTGCGCACGGGTCTGGCAACCCTTGCCGCCTGCGGCCAGGATGCGTATTGCCGGGCTGAATACCTCGTACTTGCTGGATTGGGGACTGCTGGGGTGTTTCACCAGCTTGAGGAACATCTCAGCGCCATCGCCGTACCCGATGTTTTGGCCGGTCCGCGTCCGTACTTCTATGGTGTGCTCGCCTTCCATTAGCTGGGTTATAGGCCAGTTGGCTATCCAGGGGAGCCAGTTCTGACCAAGTATACTGGCCCGGCGCTCAAATTTTCCGAATGAGCCCGTGGCCTGGATTTGCAGGGCAAAAGATCCGTCCCATGCGTTCCCGTCATTCTGCGAAGGAGGAATCCGCAACCGCAAGGTTGCCACCCGACCCTGCTCGCCGCAGCCGGTCAGCACGTTGGGGCCGCTACGGGTCAGTGCGATGGTCGGCTTGTAGTTGTTATGGGCGCGAACGACATCGGCTGTGGCCGTCGATGCAGGCAGCAGGAAGAACGTCATCGCGGCCGCGAGGGTTGCTAATTTAGCGAGGGGGGGGGGGTGAATCTGGTTGAAATCTTCATCTTGACATACCTCGAAGTAGAATCCAGTCATTATACTTAGTTCCGGCTTCTGCGAAACGGGCTTTTTTCATACGGAGCTGCGGTCGCCTGCCGCATCGACCAGAAACCTTCGAAACGATGGAATCGGGCAATGAAACGTGCCATCCATTTGTTCTTGCAGCGCGCCTTGATGGATGAGATGCGCGAGATAGTTTTGTTCAGTCATTCCTTCCGGCAGATTATGCCCTGGTTTCGCATTTTGATGTTCCTGAATCAATTGAGTAATCTGACTTCGGTTCATGCCGCCACCGATTCCTTTCAAAATTGCTGACGTAAGGTGCTCCGATTCCCTCAAGGCCGGCGACTGCTGGCTTTGATAGTAATGAATTCGACTGCTCCAAGCATGCTTTTCGGCTTGGTCCCAGTTAATACGGTCCAGATTTCCCATCATTTGAATCAATTGTTCGCTTAGGGCCTGCAAGGCGAAGTTGAGATGTCGGGGCCAGCCCTCACAGGCTTCGGTCAGCGACATCAGCTGATTTTCGTGCCCTATGGGATTTACGCCGAAATGTCTGGGAAAATCTAACATCAGAGTTTCGACATCCTTGGATTCCAGACATTCCACTGAATGTACAGTATTGCCGCGCGTAAGCCCCATAGCATGAGCGTGAACCTGAGTATCACCCAGTCCAGCGAGCAGCAGTATCAGTGGAAGTCCACAGTCTGCATCGTGAATTGCCTGCAGTATTTGTGCGTGCGGCAGTTGGGCGGAGCCCTCCAGCCTCTGAGCCTCGTCTATAGCAATGATGACCGGGGCACCCCATTTTTCAGGCGGCACCCTGGACACAAGGGCATCAATGTCTGGTAAGCGATCTGCATCGGCAACGGAGAAACTTAAAGCGAGACCCGAAAACCCAATGGACACGCTGCCGAGGTGAGATTTAATTGACCGTAGCCAGTGATGATTTTCCATGCCCCCGGCTACGGCGATCGCCGCCAACGCTCGCGAAGGGTTGGCGCTTAGCATCCGAGCGGGCAACACCAGTACGCGCGGAACAACTTGATCATTGGTTCGAGTTTGATTCAATGCCGCCAGCGATCGCGCCTGCAATTCTGCGAGAATTGAACTTTTGCCTGCACCAGGGGCACCTTGGATTATTTGCGTTTTGCCGGGAATGCCATGCGCTTTAGCACCCATACCGCGCCATACGAGTCTTCCCGTTCTCTCAACCTCCTCAAGCAAATGCCTGCGTCCGACAAAGACGGGCGGCGGTGATTTCTCACCTGCGTCAATGAATTCCTGAAGTCCGTTTCTGTCAAACTTCGAGTTAATCATCGGATTAGAAGCGCTAAACCGCCAGTCAAGTCGTATTTAGGATTCGCTTATCCAAACACCTTGATCCTGTGTCGTGCAATACATCAGAGAATCATGTTTTGTTGATCGGATCATGCGAAGGTTCCTTTCATGCAATGGATCAATGAAGCATCTGCAAGACGGTTTTGCCGTGCGCGGTCAGCTCTTTTTGCGAAACCGTCCCCATCAGGATGATTGATCATATAAAGTCAGACAACTACTGCAACCGTTATATTTATCAGATGCTTTTGCACTCTATCACTAATGAAAAACTTATCAAATGATCCAAAAGCATCAGCTTTCGCTTACATCATTTTGGCTGTTCTGCCGCAATCGATATCAACTGGCTTGCACATTATGAATAGTCAAGCGCAACATAACTTTCGCGCGAACCACCCGACAATTGCCCAATTCTCACCAGGGAGGTCGATATCCGCCACTTTACAGCCGAAGAGACCGCATGCTGGCTAGTGCCTGGCCAACGTCAGCCAACATGGAAAGATTATCCTACTGGCCATAGACATCGAAGTCGAAGTATTTGTCCTGAATAGACTTGTAGGTGCCGTTCGCACGAATTGCATCAATCGCATTGTTGAACAACCCAACAAGATCTTCATCTTTCTTGCGAATCGCAACACCCGCTCCCTCACCGAAATATTCCGGATCGGAATAGCCGGGACCAACAAACTCCCAGTCCGCTCCATCCTCCGTATTCAAGAAACCTTCGGCCATTGCCACCGAATCGGCGAGCAGCAAATCAAGACGCCCTGCGTTGGCATCAAGATACACCTCATCCTGCGTCCCATAACGGCGAATGTCTACATTGTCACCGAATTCTGCTGTTATGAAATTGTCGTGAGTGGTCGCACGCTGCACACCAACAGTCTTGCCTGCAAGCCCCTCTGCGCTGATTTCAATGCCAGACCCCTTCTTCCGCGCGAAACGGCCGGGCGTGTTGTAGTACTTGTTGCTGAATGCTACTTTTTTCTTGCGCTCCTCGGTTATAGACATCGAAGCGATAATGGCATCATATTTTCGCGCCAAAAGTCCAGGAATGATTCCATCCCAATCTTGCTGCACCAATACGCACTCAGCACCTATCTCATCGCAAAGCGCTCTGGCAATGTCAATGTCAAACCCGATCAGCTCACCCGTGGTCGTTACCGCGCTAAATGGCGGGTATGCACCTTCGACGCCTATTCTAATTTTATCCCATTCCTTTGCAGAAACGACGGATACCGCGCCCGAAAGCACGAACACAGCCAGCAACTTGACGATTTTTTTCATGAGTATTTTTTCTCCGTAGTACTTTACTTGGTAGTTTTGCAGAAAGGTTATTAACAGATGTCAATGCATTTCAGTAAATGACGGCTTTTGACATGGTTGATTTAAGCGGCATCGCAGACTTGCGCGACCGCAAGATGACGCAGGCGCAACGGTTGTGATTCTGAATTGCTTGTGACGGGTCTTGTAAATTGCATCAAGTGCGAACCTACTTCAAATTGCCAGACAAAAATTCCTTGAATCGTTCCGATGCCGGGTTATCGAAAACGTGATTCGGTTCGCCGTCCTCTTCAACTTTTCCTTGATGCAGAAACATCACCCGACTGGAAACCTCCTTTGCGAAACCCATTTCATGAGTGACAACCAGCATGGTTGTGCCATCCTCTGCCAGTCCTCGCATGACTCTCAACACCTCGCTAACCAGTTCCGGATCTAATGCTGAAGTAGGCTCATCAAACAGCATCAAATCGGGTTCCATTGCTAAAGCTCGCGCTATGGCCGCGCGCTGCTGCTGACCTCCGGAAAGATGTGCCGGATAATAGTCCTTTCTGTCATAGAGTCCCACTCGTTGAAGTACCGCCTGAGCGCGCTCTCTAGCCTCTTTCTTCGACACCTTCAAGACATGAATAGGAGCTTCACAGACGTTGTCCATCACAGTCATGTGCGCCCAAAGATTGAATTGCTGGAAAACCATCGCAAGGCGAGACCGGATCCGATCGACCTGCTTTCGGTCCTCGGGCATCAAGGATCCGTCTTTACGCTTTTTCATCCTGATCAATTCGCCATTGACATGGACCGTGCCGGAAGTTGGAGTCTCAAGCAGATTGATGCAGCGCAAAAAAGTGCTCTTGCCTGAGCCGCTGCTGCCGAGGATTGAAATGACATCTTGATCGCTTGCTTGAAGCGATATACCCTTAAGAACTTCGATTGCACCGAAATTCTTGTACAGGTCTTTAATCTCAAGAGCGTATGGCTTCTCTAACATGGCGAATTACGCCGCTATTTTCGACTTAATGTTACCTTATCGACGCGAACGAACTCGATTAAATTGCAATTTCCTTACTGCTTGCGAAAAGCTCACCGAAAACATATCGTGATTTGCAAGCACAAGAAAACCATGCCAAAGTGCAAGCGGCATAATGCTTGAGCGCATCACGAAGATAGTTTCTGCGCTGAATAGGCATATTCGGAGAACATGCCAAAGCCTCGGCGCAACCTCAGTAACGCAGCATGCTTGATGCAGAATGAACGGCTGAATCAGAATTCAGCCGCTAGCCAAATCAACCAAATCGACCCGTAATATAGTCTTCTGTCAGTTGATTCTTCGGATTGGTAAACACTTGATTTGTATTGCCAACCTCGATCAATTTGCCAAGATGGAAGTAGGCGGTGCGTTGTGAAACTCGTGCCGCCTGCTGCATCGAATGCGTAACGATCACAATGGCGAACTGCGTTCGCAATTCATCGATCAGGCTCTCAATCCGCGCGGTAGCAATCGGATCAAGCGCCGAGCAAGGCTCATCCATCAGTATCACTTCAGGCTGAACCGCGATCGCTCTCGCAATGCATAGACGCTGCTGCTGGCCCCCGGAAAGATCGGTGCCCGACTTGCTTAAACGGTCTTCGACCTCGGCCAGCAGACCCACCTTTTCCAGACTCGATCTGACGACTTCGTCGGTCTGCTCCCTATTTTCAACGAAGCGATGCAGGCGCGGCCCAAACGCGACATTGTCATAGATCGATTTGGGAAATGGATTGGGCTTTTGAAAAACCATGCCGACCCGAGCGCGAAGCTCGACAACGTCGATGTCGCTGTTGTAAATGTCCTTTCCATCAAGCTGGATCGATCCGGTCACGCGGCAACCAGGGACGATATCGTTGATGCGATTAAGACAACGCAAAAACGTCGACTTGCCGCACCCGGAAGGCCCAATGATGGACAGCACCTCGTTTTTTCGAATCGACAAATCGACATTCTTGATGGCATGCACATCATCATAAAAAACGTTTACATCTCGCGCGACAATTCGACTCCCGTCTTCTTGCGAAACTTCAACCGCCGGCACTGCAACCTTCTCGGTTTGTATCGGTGAATGTTCGTCTAGTTCTTGCCGCTCAACCATTGTTGTGATCATATGCACTATCCATTTTTGTCGATTGATCCGAAACCCTCTTGCTGCCTGCCTTAACTACCAGCGACGCTCAAATCGTTTGCGCAACGCCACGGCGGCAGCATTCATGGAGATCAGGAATGTTAATAGTATCAGAATTGCACCCGATGTTTTCTCTAAAAATGCGCGTTCAGGACTATCAGCCCAAAGAAAAATCTGGATCGGCAAAGCCGTTGCAGGATCCAGCGGGCCTGATGGCAAGTCTACAATGAAAGCCACCATGCCAATCATCAATAAAGGTGCCGACTCGCCTAAAGCTTGCGCCAAACCAATGATCGTGCCGGTCAACATGCCCGGCATCGCCAGCGGCACAACGCTTCCAAGCACAACCTGCGTCTTGGAAGCGCCCATTGCGTAAGCGCCTTCTCGAATCGATGGAGGCACTGCCCGCAAAGCCGCCCGCGATGCAATAATGATCGTGGGAATCGTCATTAACGTCAGCACCAGCCCTCCAACAAGCGGCACCGACCGCGGCAAGCCAAAAAAATTGATAAACACAGCCAAGCCGAGCAGCCCGAACACCACAGATGGAACCGCAGCGAGGTTGTTGATGTTGATCTCGATAAAGTCAGTGAAGCGGTTGCGAGGCGCGAACTCCTCCAGATAGCACGCAGCCGCCACTCCAATCGGAAACGAAAGCAGCAATGCGACGCTAATTGCAAATATCGATCCAAGCAACGAACTGAGCACGCCGGCAAGTTCCGGCTCTCTCGAATCGCCTGCGGTAAAAAAGATCTTGTTGAACTTCGACTGAATCAGCCCCCTATTCACCAGTTCGGAATACCAGCCAAACTGCCGATCGCTGATTCGGCCTTTGATCTGGCCGGACCTGTCGAATTCGATCACCCCTTTATGCAGCATGTCGAAATCATCGTCAACCGGGAACCAAACTCCAGCAGTTCGCCCAATCAACGATGGATCGTCTACAACTATATTCTGCAGCGCAACATCCGCTCCCGAACTGACAATGCGGTGCAAGTCGCGCTTGTCTTTTCGCTTCGTCACATCCGGGAACTCCCGATAGATGGCCTGCTTGACAAGCTTGCCATAATTCGCCTGCTGAATCGCGCCTGGCTGGATTTCAGCTTCGTCGAAATTCACCATCAAATAAATTTGCGTTTGCCAAAACGCACTCACCCCTGTATAGGCGATACTGGCAAAAAGCGATAGCAAAAATAGTACGCCAAGCCCGATGGCGGCAACTCCGTAAAAGCGAAAACGCCTCTCTGCCGCCCGACGCCGGCCAAGGCGCTGTCGAATCTTGGCCGCATCGATGCCCGGACCAGCGGTGAAGTCTCCGCTATTCATATTGCTCGCTATACTTGCGCACGATATAAAGCGCGGTGAAATTAAGAATCAAGGTCACAATGAAAAGTGTCAAACCCAAAGCGAAAGCGGCTAAGGTTTTAGGATTGTCAAACTCCTGGTCCCCAACCAGCAGCGTTACGATTTGAACCGTAACCGTGGTAACCGACTCTAAAGGGTTCGCCGTCAGCTTGGCTGCCAGCCCTGCGGCCATCAAAACGATCATTGTCTCGCCAATCGCGCGCGATACCGCCAGCAGTACCGCTCCAACAATGCCCGGCAGCGCAGCTGGAAAGACGACTTTCTTGATTGTTTCGGACCGTGTCGCGCCGACTGCCAGCGATGCCTCTCGAATGGATTGGGGCACCGCAGAGATAACATCGTCAGAAAGCGACGAAACGAATGGAATGATCATGATGCCCATCACAAAACCGGCCGCAAGAGCACTCTCATGAGCAATGTTCAGCCCTAAGGCGACGCCGATGTCGTGAATGCCCGGGGCAAACACAAGCACCGCAAAAAAACCGTAGACCACAGTCGGGATGCCTGCCAGAATCTCAAGCGACGGCTTCGCAATCGCACGTAAGCGGTTCGGCGCATATTCTGAAAGATAAATCGCCGACATCAATCCGATGGGCACTGCAATCGACATCGCAATCGCCGCGATCAGCAAAGTGCCGGTAAACAAAGGCACGCTTCCGAATGCTCCGGATGAACCGACTTGATCTTCACGAATGGCGATCTGCGGACTCCATTGCAGACCAAACAGAAAATCAAACAGCGAAACCGCCTGAAAAAACTTGATCGCTTCAAACAGCACCGACAAAATGATCCCCAAAGTGGTCAGAATCGCAATCAGCGAGCTAGCTAAAAGCAAAACCCTTATGATGCGCTCTGCAATGATGCGCGCTCGGAATCGCTCCGACAACTTGAACAGGAGCACCGTCGCCACACATGCGCCAAGCGCGAGTACGCTAGCGTTGCGAAGCGCGCGACTGCTCGAAACGAGCTGCTGATATCGTTCCGAGGCGGCCAGCAAGGTTTCAGTATCGCTCAAAGTCGTCAATTCGACTCCTTGAGCCATGATCTTGATCTGGCTTATGATCAGACTCAAATCAACATCTGAATAATCGTCCGCATTCGCAAAGAATTCAGACATCACCATCTTTACAATGACGAAGTTCTCAAGATAGAGCCACAAACCCAGCAAGATGAGCGCCGGGAGTCCAAAGCCGAGCGCGATGACAATTCCGTAATAGGCGGGGGCGGAATGAAGATGCCTGATCCCGCCGACAGTGCGGGCAACTCGAATCGATCGATGCCGAGCCACAAAATAAAACAGCATCGATGCCGCCAACAACACGAGTGCCAGTTGAAATGCAGTCATATCAGCAACAAAGCAAGGCAGAGCTTGCTCGGAAGAAAATAGATAAAGATAGCGATTCAGCGAACTTGCCGGCAACCAAGGTTGCCAAACCGGACAACTGGAAGTTTTGAATTCAACTTCCGACCGGTTCGGCGACTTGTTCGCAATTGCAAGAAGCCGGCAGGATTCGCTAGCGAATCCTGCCGGCAACGCAAAAACGGCGCTAGTTCATGGACAACGAGGTCATATTCGCAGCAGCGTCAGCGAACATCTGTCGCTCTTGTGCTGGCAACGGAATCATGCCCTTGTCAACCAGATAGCCGTCGTCTCCCCACGCCCGGTCAGCCGTAAATTCCGCCACGTAGTCCTGAATTCCAGGAATCACGCCAACATGAGCGGATTTCACATAGAAGTAGAGCGACCGCGAGATGCCGTACGTCCCGTTTGCGATGTTCTCAAACTCAGGCGCGACACCGTTTACTAGCGCGCCCTGAATAACATCCGAGTTCTGATCCATAAAGCTGAATCCGAACACGCCGAGTGAACGCGGGTCTGCCTGAATTTTCTGAACGATCAGGTTGTCGTTCTCCCCAGCTTCAACCCATGCGCCATCCTCGCGTACCGTGTGGCAGACCGCCTTGTAGGCCGCTTTGTCAGTCTTGCTCATGGCCTTAAGCCAATCGAAAGTCTTGCAACCGCCTTCAAGGGCCAACTCTGCAAACGCATCACGCGTCCCCGAAGTCGGCGGAGGGCCGAGCACTCTAATATCCACACTCGGAAGCGCATCATCAATGTCGCTCCACTTCATGTAGGGATTCGCTACCAGTTTCTCGGCACCGTCGGGCGACGGCACGTCTTTTGCCAAAGCAAGGAAGACTTGCTGCTTGGTCAGCTCGTAGCGGGACTCCGAAATAGAGTTCGCAATTACGATGCCGTCGTAGCCGATTTTGACTTCGACAATATCAGTAATTCCGTTTTCGGCGCACCGTTCCACCTCAGACGTTTTAATCCGTCGCGAGGCGTTGGTGATGTCAGGATGGTCAATTCCGATCCCGGCGCAGAACAATTTAAGTCCGCCGCCGGATCCCGTCGATTCAATAATCGGCGTTTTATGCACCGTACTTGTTCCGAATTTTTCGGCTACGACCGTCGCAAAAGGATAGACAGTCGAAGATCCAACAATGTGGATGTAGTCTCTGTCGCTCGCCTGTGCAGACGGCAGCAGCAGCGCTACAGCAAAAATCGGAGCTACGGTGAACTTTAGTCTGACAATCAGTCGCTTCATTTGCTTTCTCCATGGAAAGTGAAAAAGGCGGCCATACAGACCAAGTTTTAATAACTGACCCAATGGGTCGCGCACAATGTTAATTGCTAATCCTGCTTTGTCAACCTCTCTTTTCGTTTGGGTGCATATATCTTTGTAATTGTTCTATATTTGTGAGACCGATTGCGGCCTGCTTGGGGAGCGCCTGCCTGTGTTACTGGCGCACTCTAAGAATCAAGTCATGCACGATGTTGTTTTAATTGATAAAATTAGTCTCCATGTTTGACACTGTAAAATCGGAGCTAAGTCATGATTGCCACTCCTGGAGTTGAAGGACATTATTCACTCAGCTATGATGTTGAATTGGAGAACCTGCGCTCTAAAGCGCTAGAAATGGGTTGGCTGGTTGAACAGCAGCTTGAAAATGCTCTGCAAGCGCTTATCGGTGCCGATCAAAGAGTCGCCAAGCAAGTCATGCTCAAAGAAGAGCTAGTCAATCGTATGGAAGTGGAAAACGACGGGCTGTGCTCTCAACTCATCGCACGGCGGCAACCCGCCGCAAGCGATCTCAGATTTGTCATTTCGGTCATCAAGACTGTCAATGATCTCGAGCGCATCGGCGATGAAATCGCGCGGATCGCGCACATCGCCGTGCAGCTATCCGGGAGCGACCACGAACTGGCATTCGACGATATCGAAATTCTCGGCTTTCAATCGAGAGGGCTCTTTAGCGACTCGCTCGTCGCCTTCGCGCAATCCGATGTGGAAAAAGCGATGGGAGTAATGATCGAAGCTGAAAACGGGGTCAAGGAATTCGAGAGCGTCGTTCAAAGGACGATACGAGAGATGCGGCGCGACATCGATACCATCCCCGATGCAGTACAGCTTCTGTGGGCAATTCGGTCATTGGAGCGAGTATCGGATAGAGCATGCAATATCTGCGAATACGTAATCTATTTCGCGCGCGGGAAGGACATCCGCCACTCAAGCCTCAAGAAAATCCGTAAAGTGGCGCGCACCGGCAAGCGCAGCAGCAATAATAGGCGATAGTCGCGCAGTTCTATCGGACCGCACAAACTTCAACTACGGAGAAAAGCCTCAAGCGAGTCGTCCATTGCTTTGATCCAAGGTATAGGATACTTAGCCTGCTCATTGCTCGTGATCAACGACTTGTGAGTCTGGTCACGATAGGTGATGATATCGACATGCTTATGATGCTCCCACTCCATAAAGGTTTGGTTCATGCCTTCAACATCGAATTTCGGGTAGTCGATATCTTTTAAAAGCTCAAGAATGTAGTCGCCCTGAAACCAGATTTCGTCCTCATAATCCTCTAGCCCGCCTTCGCGCTCAATCCATTTCGCGCTGTGGGCTTCCATGCCCGCTTGCGACGGCACAGTGACACGCCCCATGATGATGTCGCGCACAAACCACGCCTGCGCATCGAACATGTTGAAGGTATAGTATTGGTCCTGCATGCCAAGGTAGAAGAGTTTTGGATTGCCTTCCCAAACAACTCCCTTGTATAAGCCCGGCACCCACATGCGGTTTCCAGTTTCAAGTCGAAGCTCGTTCGATAAAAATGGGAAATGATGCAGATAGCCCGTGCACAGAATGATCGCATCGACGCGCTTGCTGGTGCCATCGATGAAGTGCGCGGTCTTGCCCTCCACTTTAGAGAGCAAAGGCACTTCCTCGATGCTGTCGGGCCAATGAAAGCCAGTGGCTGCAGTCCTGTGGCTGATCGTTACCGACTTGGCGCCATACTTGTGGCATTGCGAGCAAATATCTTCTCCAGAATAGCTGGTGCCGATGATCAGGACATCTTGCCCTGAGAACTCTCCTGCATCGCGAAAATCGTGCGCATGCAACAAGCGGCCATCATAGGCATCAAAGCCCTCAAAACTCGGAATGTTGGGTACCGAAAAATGTCCGGTTGCAACCACAACATAGTCGAAATCCTCTGTCAGGATCGAATCGCTCTTCATGTCTCGCACGCTAACCGCAAACTTTCCGTCGGCATCGCGGCATTCGACCGCATGGACAGCATGGTTGAATTTGCACCAATCCCGAGCGCCAGACTTTGCGGCACGACCTTTGATATAGTCGGCCAAGACCGCGCGCGGCGGGAACGACGCAATTGCCTTGCCGAAATGCTCCTCGAACGAGTAGTCGGCAAATTCCAGGCATTCTTTCGGGCCATTCGACCACAAATACCGGTACATGCTTCCATGCACAGTCTCGCCGAATTCGTCGGTGCCGGTGCGCCAGGTGTAGTTCCACAATCCTCCGATATCACCTTGCTTTTCAAAGCAAACCACTTCAGGTATTTCGACACCCTTCGCTTTTGCCGATGCAAAAGCATGCAATTGGGATATGCCGCAGGGGCCTGCTCCGATTATCGCCACACGAGTCATACAATCATCTCCAAATAATATTGCTTTGCGCGTTTCTTGATACGAATTAGGACCGCAAAAGTATAGCATGCGAGTACATCGGCAACTTGCTCGAAGATCGCGATGGCAATAAAAATCAGCGCCGGTTGTTCTGTCGTATATTTGCGGCATTAGAGTCGCAGTTATGATCTCAAAGGCCAGGGCCCGAATGCGAGGCATCACAGGACCAACTCGCCAAACTTGAGGCTTGCGACACCGTCATCCATGCAGTTTCCGACATCCGCCTGAGTGTCGAAAAACTGGCGATCACAGAGGGAATGAAGAAAACGTCGCCCGAAATGCGGATGCGGCATTCTCAAAACACACCCGGTCAGATACAAATGCCATGTATTGGCAGATTCAATAGAACCGCTTGACAAATAATACATACTATTAGCATGTAATTTAACTAGCGGAGAGATTTCCAAACTTTCCGTTTCCAACCGTTTCACCCAACTGAAGGTATTTTGACGTATGTTTCATTCATTTCAACCTGCTACAAGAATCAAGGCATTTGCGACCGCGCTTGCGTTCGCCTGCGCTTTACCGTCGCAATACGCAAGCGCAATTGAAGTCGTCGCGACAATCAAGCCGTTGCATGCGCTTGCAAGCTCTGTGATGAAGGGAGTCGGCGAACCCCATCTGCTAGTACCAGGAAACCAGTCTCCCCATACGCACTCTTTGCGTCCTTCCGACGCAAAATTGCTAGAAAACGCCGATATCATCTTTTATATCGACCCGACTCTCGAGACCCCTTTGATGAAGCCGATCGAGTCTCTTGGGCGAAATGCACATGTGGTTGAACTCGCTAATGCTGAAGGCGTCATGCGGCTTCCCTATCGAGACCCTGACGATTTCGGTCACGATAAAGATCATCACGATCATGATCACGATGATCATGCCAAGCATGAGTCAGAATCTCATGATGACCACAAGCATGACGACGAACACCACGCTCATAAGAACGGGCACGGTGGATCCCATGACGACCATGGACACGAGGAAGAACACCATGACCATGGCGACAACCATGCTGCACACAAGGCAGAGTCACATGACGAGCATGCTCATAGCGAGGAGGAGCATCACGATGATCATGGCCATGACGAACACGGCCATGAAGGGCATCATCACGGAGAATACGATGCACACGTTTGGCTTGATCCGCTAAACGCCATCGCCTTAGTTCATGCGATCGCAGAAGAACTATCCGAAGTCGACCCCGTCAACGCCGTAACCTATCGGGACAATGCTGAAAAAACGGCGGCCAGCTTGAATGATCTGACCGAGATGGTTGCCGAGGCATTAAAGCCGGCACGCAACATTCCGTTCATCGTTTTTCATGATGCCTATTACTATTTCGAAAACCGATTCGGACTAACTTCCGCAGGTGCAGCGGTTGTCAATCCGCATACAGCTCCAGGTGTCAAGAGAGTTCGAAAACTACAAAAAATGATCCGCGAACGCGATGTTGTATGCGTGTTTGACGAGCCTCAATTCAATAAACAAGTTATCGAAGTAGTCGTCG
Source organism: Arenicellales bacterium (assembly GCA_965214875.1). Lineage (GTDB taxonomy): Bacteria > Pseudomonadota > Gammaproteobacteria > Arenicellales > JAJDZL01 > CBDAUN01. Next base: position 2,146,272 of record OZ243980.1, read on the forward strand.
AAGGCACAACAGCAAGAATCGGCACTGTCGACCCTTTAGGCTCAATTGTTGAAGATGGACCCGATTTCTACTCCAGACTAATTTGGAGTCTCGCAAATTCTTTCAAGAATTGCCTGCTTAACGAAAGTTAAACAAATTGAAAAAGGTCGCGCCCTTGCCAACGTCAGACGCACACCGGCAAGGGCGCGACAACGATCGCGCTTTTTTGATACCGCTCCATCAGCCGACGGTTCGGAACTCTTTTCCGGCACAGAGAATCAGACTTGAAATCCAACCGCCCTGGCGCAAGCCTATCGCGACGCCTTCGCCCCATCCTCTTTGACCCGGCTTAAGCCTTAGCGGATTCCATTCCCGCTTGTTGGGAACGCGGATTTTCGCAACCAAGCGCCAACGGCTTCACCGCAAGCGGCGAATGAGCGCAGAAACTGAGGTGAAGCAAAGGAATTGAATCAAAGCCGCAACCACGATGCTCGGTCCAGCGGGCGTATCAACCTGCAACGACATGGACAACCCGCCAATCACTGCGAGTGCGCCGAACAACGCAGCGAACACGGCCATTTGTTCCGGCGTTCGGGCAACTTGACGAGCTGTTGCAGCAGGGATAATCAATAATGACACGGCGAGAAGCACGCCTACAATCTTGATTGCAATTGCAATGGTGCCAGCGAGCAGGACCATCAGCAAACTACGAATATGAAATGGATTAAGCCCCTCAGATGCAGCAATTTGATCGTCCACTGTGAGGCTTATAAAATCGCTCCATTTCCATATCAGAATGCATAAAGCGAAACAGCCTCCTGCGAGAATCAAATAGATGTCAATCCACCGAACTGCAATAATGTTGCCCAGCAAGTAATCTAGAATGTCTACTCGAACCCAATACATCAAAGAGATCAGGACCAGTCCAAGCGCCAAAGTCGAGTGCGACATTATCCCGAGCGCTGAATCACCTGACAATATGGAGGCGCTGCCGATCCGGGCCAGTATCAAAGCAAGCAAAATACAAACGCTGAATACGCCCACCATTAGATTCAATTCAAATAGCAAGCTAAGCGCAATGCCAAGCAACGCAGAATGCGCCATCGCATCACCTAGATAGGCAAACCTCTGCCAAACCACTAAACATCCCAGCGGTCCAGCAATCGCTGCCAAGCCGACCCCCGCGATGATCGAGCGAAGGAAAAAATCATCCTGAAGCAGCATCGTCTCAGCCGTATTCGCTGAATCTGCAAACGAACGCGTTCAACTCTTTCGCGCCCTAATCATGGCGATGATCATGAGAATGCGCATAGGGCGCATGGGTTCGCAAAGTCCGCTTGCCGAACAAGTCTAAATAGGCTTCGTTGGATTGGACATCTTCTGGAGAGCCGGTGCAGCAAATATGACCATTAATGCATACCACGATATCGGTCTGAGCCATGACAATGTGCAAGTCGTGGCAAACCAGCAACACGCCGCAACCGCGGCGATTCCTGACCATTGCTATCTGCTCATACAGTCTCGATTCGCCATGAATATCAAGGCCCTGACCTGGTTCGTCAAGGATCAACAAGTCCGGCTTGCGAAGCAGCGCTCTTGCAAACAAAGCCCGCTGGAATTCTCCTCCAGACAATTTCTGAACCGGCGACTTTGCAAGATGACAAATCCCCAACTCTCCAAGCACTTCGTCAACATCGCGCTTGCTGACGCGCTTGGGCACATTCATCAGCCGCTCGACCGTGATCGGAAGTGTCGAATCAAATACGACCCGTTGCGGCACATACCCAATTTTGATTCCCTGCATCTTTTCGATGGTGCCTGTATTCGGCTTGACCGTATCGGTCAAAATTCGTGTAATCGTCGTCTTGCCGGCTCCGTTCGGCCCGATGATCGAAACAATCTCACCTCGACGAATCGTCAGGTCAATGTCTCGCACAATCCAGCGATCATGCCGCCGTACGCCGACCGAGCGCATTTTGGCCAATACTTTGTCTTCGCTGTGTTTCATCAATCAAGCGGAATCTGCCGCAAATAATTGCACTATCGCCGTAAATTGACCTTTCCCGCCACTGCGCATTCAAGCAAAAGCAAAGTCGCTCGAATTGCAAAGTTACCTACACTTATGCCTCGGACAACTTTGAGCTTCTTCTGCGCTACCGGCTAGAAGAGACTTTCTCCCGCGTCAAGTAGTAGGCCCCAAGTATCGGCAAAAACGTAACCAGCACGACCACCATTGCCACCACGTTGGTTACCGGCCTTTGGCGCGGACGAACCAGCTCTTCCAGCATCCAAATCGGCAGCGTTTGCTGCTGTCCTGCGGTAAATGTCGTGACTATCACCTCGTCAAAAGAAAGCGCAAACGCAAGCATGCCGCCAGCCAGCAAGGCGGTAGCAAGATTTGGCAGCACAACATACCTAAAGGTTTGAAATCCACTCGCGCCCAGATCGAAAGACGCTTCAAGCAAAGATCCGGAAAAACGCCTGAATCGCGCTATCGCATTGTTATAGACCACTACCACGCAAAACGTTGCATGGCCCAAAATAATCGTCCAGGTCGAAAACGGAATGTCGAGTATGTTAAATGCTGAGCGTAGCGAAATGCCGGTAATGATCCCAGGCAGAGCGATCGGCAAAATGACCAGCAACGATATCGCTTCTCGCCCAAAGAAGCGAGATCGCGAAACCGCCGCGGCACATAGCGTGCCCAGCACAATCGCGATCATGGTCGAAATCGAAGCGACCTGCAAGGACAAGTGCAACGCTTCCCAAACATCAGGACGATTCCAAGTGACTTCAAACCACTTCAGCGTCAGGCCCGGCGGAGGAAACTGATAGCTTTTGTCCTCTGTTGTGAAGGCATAAACAAAGATCAGCAATATCGGCAAGTGCAAAAACAGCAACCCCCCTGCCGCGGCAGCTTTCAATCCAAACGACGGCTTGCGATCAAAGCGCATCGAACGCCCCTCGACGCTTGGCCATCCAAAGGTATAAGCCCATCACAACGATCGGCACAACCGCAAATGCCGCAGCCAAAGGAATGTTGCCCGCGGTGCCTTGATGCGCATAGACCGCCTGTCCAATGAATCGCCGTGAAGAGCCAATGATCTGCGGAACGATAAAGTCGCCCATCGTAAGCGAAAACGTGAAAATCGATCCCGCTATCACACCCGGGAGCGCCAGCGGAATTGTAACCAGCCGCAACGTTTGACGCGCTACGGCGCCGAGGTCGTCAGACGCTTCCAACAAACTACTTGGAATCCGCTCCAAGGCGGCCTGAATTGGAAGAATCATGAATGGCAGCCACACATACAGCAACACGATGAAGGTGCCGATGTAGCTGACTGCAAGCGAGTTGCCGCCAATAACCGGAATCGACAATATCGCGCTCAAAAAGAAACTGCCTCCAGTCGCTTCGACGAGCCAGCTGATGATGCCCTCTTTTGCCAAAATGAGCTTCCATGCATAGATTTTTACCAGATAGCTGGACCAAAGAGGCAGCATAACGCCAAGATAGAACAGCGCCTTCATCCGCCCGCGAGCATAGCGGGCCGCATAGTATGCAATCGGAAACGCGATGATAGCCGCGGCCGCGGTCACTGCGCATGCCATCAGTATAGTTCGCAGGATGATGTCATAGTTTGCCGGAATCAGAAGCTCGCGATAAGTCTTGAGCGTCAGCTCGTAGCGAATCAATCCGGAAAATTCGTCTATCGAAAAGAAGCTTTGCAGCAGCAAGGCAAAAAGCGAACCGACATAGACAATTCCCAGCCAAAGAAGCGGCGGCAGCAAAAGCACAAAAATTAGCGCGCCTGGATGTCTCCAGAACAAACCTCGCCAGGCGCTATGACCGCGCGATATCGCTTGGGCTGTCATTCGTCTTCCATCAAATGCAAGGCATCGGCAGACCAATACACCGACACATTGCTGCCCATCGGCGGCAATAGCGTATCTGCACCGACCTGCGCGGTGATTTTGCTGCCATCGACAACCCGCACCGCAACACTTTGGGTTGCACCAAAATACCTTGCGGATTGAAGAACCCCGTTCAGCCTGCCCGCTCCGTGCTCGGCGATCGAGACATGCTCTGGCCGCAAGCTTGACCAATTGGCCAAGCCACCCGATGCAACGCCCAAACTCGGCGACAGAACATTGGACGAACCCACGAACTCGGCGACGAAACGCGACCGCGGACGCTGATAGATGTCCTGCGGCGTCCCTACCTGAACAATCTTGCCCTCATTCACGATGGCAATCTGATCCGACATTGAAAGCGCCTCGTTTTGATCATGCGTGACGAAAATGAACGTGATGCCAAGCGATTGCTGCAATGCCTTCAATTCATCTTGCATTTGCTCTCGCAGCTTCAAGTCTAGCGCTCCAAGCGGCTCATCAAGCAACAACACACGAGGCTTGTTGATCAAAGCCCGGGCCAAAGCGACACGCTGCCTTTGACCCCCTGACAGCTGCGCTGGCGCGCGCTGGCCGAATCCGCCGAGCTTAACAAGCTCAAGCATCTCCTCCGCCTCTCTGCGCCGCTCAGATTTGGCGATGCCTCGAACCAGCAAGCCGTATGCAACGTTGTCGATCACCTTAAGATGCGGAAAAAGCGCATAATCCTGAAAAACCGTATTGACTGGCCGCTGATTGGGAGGAATATTGTCGGATCGCACATCGAAAAGTTTGATCTGACCGGATGTCGGGCGATCCATGCCCGAAATCAGCCTCAAGCACGTCGTCTTGCCCGATCCTGATGGGCCGAGCATCGCGAAAAACGATCCCTCTTCGATGGATAGGCTGACGTTGTCGACCGCGGCGATCACGTCGAATTTTCGAGTTACCTGGTCAAACTCAACCGCTGCCGCCATGTCGCTTGCTCGGGCTCAATAGCAACTCTGCCCGACAACAAATGCCGGGCAGAATCATTTGAATTTGTGAACTCAGGCGCTCAGCGCCCACCGATCACACCGATGTAGTCGGATACCCATCGGTAGTACGGCACGCATTCGCCCTGTGATGGGCACTTTGAAACTGGCGTAGTCCAAAACTTGATCTTGTCAAAATCACCTAGACCATTGGCATCGCAACCCGCCGCGGTCTGCATGCCGCGCCCATCGGTGCATGCCGAAATGACGGGCGGCACAGCGCCGAACCAGACTGAAAGATCACTTTGCAGGTTCGACGACAAGGTATGCTCCATCCACATGTAGGCGCAGTTCGGATGCGCTGCGTCAGAATGCATCATGGTGGTATCCGACCAGCCAGTCGCGCCTTCAACCGGGATTACCGATGCAATCGCTTCGCCATCAGCTTGCAGCAGGTTTCGCTGAAACGGCCAGGAACCGGAGGCAACGACACCCTCGTTTTTGAAATCATCGATTTGGATAAAGGCGTTATGCCAATAGCGATTGACGATCTTGCGCTGCTGGCGCAACAGATCAAGCGCCGCCGCATACTGATCTTCGTTCAGCTCGTACGGATTGGCAATGCCTAGCTCAGGATTATGGTGCATCAGGTAAAGAGCGGCATCGGCAACGTGAATCGGTCCATCATAGGCCTGCACTCGACCTTTGTTGGATTGTCCGTCAGGCAGAACCTGCTCTTCAAACACGACCGACCAGCTTGTCGGCGGTTCTGGAAAAACTTCAGTGTTATACATCAGCACGTTCGGGCCCCACATGTATGGCGTGCCGTAGTGCCTGCCGTCAACGGTGTGCCATGGGGCGTTCTTCAAGCGATCATCGACCATATGCCAGCTCGGAATGAGATCAATGTTAACTTCCTGCACCCGCTTGCCCGCAATCAAGCGCAGCGACGCATCACCGGACGCGGTCACCAAATCGAAACCTCCCTCGTTCATCAGCGCCACCATCTCATCTGAGGTGTTCGCCGTCTTGACTCGAACTTGGCAACCTGTCGCTTCCTCAAACTCTGTTACCCAGTCGAATTCCGCCATGGTCTCGCCGCGCTCGATATAGCCCGGCCAGGCAACAATGTCCAAGAAACCCTCTCCCGGCCCGATTTCAGTTTTCATTTCCGCAAGCGACATGCTGGAAGCGGTCAGAAATGCCATCGACCCGACGAGTATAGATTTAATTTTCATGAACAACCCTCCCTTAAATTATGAGACATCGATGTTCGATCGATTGCAACCTAGAACATAGATCAATCGAAATTGGCATCGCTTAGTAATGGCAATTAGTTTATCAGATTGCAGGCTCAACGACTTGCATCAAAATGCGGCATCACAGCAATGGATTGAAAGTTGATCGCCGCTGCAAGCTGATCCGTCAAATGAGCGCCGGCGATTGCAAAGCAGCTATAGCCCAGCACTTGAACACTTGCGCTTGTGATCATTTAAACTCCCGCGAAATGAGCAACGCACCTGTGCCGCCGATACCATATTCCAAGTACAATACACCCCAAGCCTTCGTTAAAAAGCAAGACACATGTGCCACTGCAAAAGCGGCGCAAAAATGTACCATCTAAACCGTGATTCAACGAACACCCATCCAATCTGGAAAGACAAACATGATGCGTGGCGTATTTTTAATTTCATCAGCAACTTACGCTGCAATCGCCTTAACTGGCGGATCAGACTGACCAGACCGCATTGCACAATGTTTCTAGTGTGCGGGGAAGCGCTATTCGATGTGTTCATTGATGGCGATAGTGAAAAATCCGACAGGTTGCAACTAGATGCGCGCCCCGGGGGGTCGCCATTCAATGTAGCGGTTGGCATCTCCCGCCTCGGCGGAAAGGCCGCCCTGCTGACTGGAATTGCAAAAAGCACGATGGGCGAAAGCCTGGTTCATAAGCTTGAACACGAAAAGGTTGCCACAAACTATTTGCAACGCATCGGTACACGCACCACGATGAGCTTTGTCGAGGTTGATGAGCACGGGCAGCCCAGCTACGAGTTTTACGGCCTGCCCGCCGTCGACAGCGCCGTAACGATAGATCGGCTACCTTCTATCGGCCCTGAGGTTGCCGGACTGCACTTCGGTTCGTATTCGCTCGTGCTTCAGCCGGTCGCCGATGCATTTGCCCACCTTGCCAGCAACATCAAAGATCGATTCATTTCAATCGACCCCAATGTCCGACTTTCGGTCGCACCCGATCTCGATGTGTGGCGCTCGCGTGTGACGGAATATGCAAAGGCGGCGCATCTTGTCAAACTGAGCATGGAAGACATGCAGGCTCTTTATCCAAACACGCCGGCGAGCATCGTTGCAGAAATGTTTCTTGAATCCGGCGCCCTGCTGGTTGTGATCACCGACGGAAGCAACTCCGTCTCGGCATGGACTCGCCATGAAAAGGCAATGCGCATATCGCCGGCTACGGCTTCAGTTGTCGATACAGTCGGTGCCGGAGACAGCTTTCAAGCCGCCCTGCTCACAAGGATTTCCGAATTAAGCGATGGTGATCCAAAGCAGACAGTTGAGACGATGGATGGCGACACGCTCAAACATTTGCTCACATTCGCAACCAAAGCAGCAAGAGTGACTTGCGGCAGACGCGGCGCTGATCTGCCACGCCGAACCGAACTGCCGTGAATCTCCACATACCTGAAGATGCCGCAACATGCCTACAAATACAGGCATGGCAAATCGGGCTGTGATGGCTATTAGGATTGCGATGCGGAAGGTCCGGCCATTCGAACTATCATATCCGGATCTGGCGAAAAGCGTTCAAGAAGCGGATACAGCGCGGCGCCGAGCACGCGCGCTTGCGGCCCAATCGAGCCTGCAACAATCCCGATTGATGAAAGCCCGGTGTAGTCGAAGTTGCGATAATTGCTCTTGATGGATTCAACAACCCGGCTTCGCCACTGCGGCGGGAGAATGCCGTCCACGACAATCGTCTCGAAGTCGACTACGCTGACGGCGGAGACGATCGCACGGCAAAGCGGTTCGGCCGCGCGTTGCAGCCATTCGCCAAAAATTTTGTCCGCAATCGAGTTTGAACTGCCTTCAAGGATTTCAAGCAAGTCGATGCCCGCCGCCTCAAGCAACCGTTCCAGCTCGATGACCGATGCATGATGGATCAATTGCTGCGGCGGCTTGCATTTGCCGGAGTGGTTCATCGGCATCGAGCCGACAGCGCCTGCGTTGAGCTGCTCGCCCCGATACAGGCGACCGTTAATCACCACCCCGCCGCCGGCAAAGGTGCCAAGATAAAGATACAGGGCGCTGCGCGTGCTGATGCCATCCCCGGCGATCATCTCGGCGGCACATGCTGCAGTGGCATCGTTGTAGACGTTCACAGGCATGCCGATGGCCGATTCAAGCTCGCTTGCGACATCGATTTGACGCCACGCAGCAATCGCGCCGCGCTCTAAGCCGAGAACATCAGACCATTCATCCAGTCCCCATGGCATGGCGACGCCAAGCCCCACCAGACGATCGACCAAGCGATCATCCATCGAACTGATCATATCTTTCGCAATGGTCTTCGATAGCGTCATCGTCAGTTCCGGAAACGGTGCCAGATAGGGAACGGTGTGGCTCGCGCATACACTGCCGCAAAAATCCACCAGCAGCACCTCCAAACTTCGTCGACCAATCTTGATGCCGAGCGAGTAGGCGCCTTCGGGATTAAGCGCTATAGGCGTTAGTGGCTTGCCGACCCGGCCGCGGACCTTTGGACACTTGAGCAGCAATTCTTCGCGAAGCAGCGAGTTCACGATCACGGTGGCAGACTGCCCGCTAAGCCCCGTAGCGCGTGCAATTTCCACTTTTGACAAGGCGCCAGCTTGCCTGATTTCGCTGATAAGCAATCGCTCGTTGTAGGCACGAATGCCAATCGGTTCCTTTGTTCGCGCCTTATCCATGCTGAATCCGCTTTAGCAATTCCTAGTTGTCGCGGTAGACCTGCAATGCGGCGTTGCAGCCCTTTGACCAAATCATGTCAAGCCAGTATTCAAAACGATCCGCAAATGTCGGCACATCGGCCAGGTCGCCGTAAATGTCATGCTGCTCAAGCCAGCGAAGCGGACGCTCCCTTGCTGCTGCCGCGGATTGCTTAAGCGTATCCCAGATCGGATCATTCGGTTCGATTGTCGATCCATTTTCGCGAGTGCCTTCACACATTCTCGCCCAAAATGCCTGTACCAGAGCATGCCCGTCCATTTGCGCATCGGTGGCCAGCCGCTCACGAAGCACAGGCAAGATAAAACGCGGATAACGCACCGAACTTCTATGGGCGATCCGCCGCACTTCGTCTCGCATTGCCGGATTCGAGAATCGATCACGCACGACCGCGTAATAGTCCTCTAGCGAGACTTCCGCCGCCGGCTTGATGTGCGGCAGCATCTCCGTGCGCATGATCTTGTCCAGCAGCGCGCAGACCAGCGGATTCGCCATGCAGCGCGATATCGTCCCAAGAGAGAGTATTTCACCAATAGTGGCGATGATCAAATGGCCCCCATTGAGCACTTTCATCTTCATGGACATGTAGGCGCCGACCGATTCCGAAAAAGTCACGCCCGCTCGCGCCAAGTCCGGACGCCCGCAACAAAAGTCATCTTGAATTACCCATTGGCGAAAAGCCTCATGGGTGACGGGCAGCTTATCATCCACTCCGTGACTGCGAGCCAGTTCGAGTTCTCTTGCCCCTGTCACCGGAACAATGCAATCAACCAGCGAGTTGGGAAACGTGCAATGACGTTCAATCCACGCTGCAAGCCTAGGCTGTTGCTCGCCAGCTAAGCCCACCACCGCTTGGCGCAACGCATCGCCATTGCCATCAAGATTGTCGCAGCTTAATCCGGTTATGGGCCCGGCACCTGAACTTCGTCTGACCCGCAATGCCGCAACGATTGCGCCGACCGCCGATCGAGGTTGCTCGGAATGTGCGATATCGTACTGCATATGCGGGTGACATGCATCGAAACCACCCGTCGCCGGATCGGTGTAGTAGCCGCTTCCAGTGATGGTCAAAGAAACAATTCGAATATTTGGCGAAGCCAGTTGCCGAATCAGCGCACCGTTCCCGTCTTCGACCGGAACATAGTCGATCATCGATCCGACCACCTCAGCTGAAGTGCCTGACGCTTCAAGCGCAATCAGCGTCGAGAGGCAATCCTGCGCGACGTGCTTTTCGCGAAGCTGCGCATCAGAGGGAAGAACGCCAGCTCCAATGATTGCCCAGTCCCGATCAACACCCTGCTCCATGAGCCTATTCACATACCACGATTGGTGCGCACGGTGAAAGTTGCCAAGGCCAATATGGACGATGCCCGCTGTCAAATCGGACCGGCTGTAAGATGGCCTCACAACCTGCCGAGGCAAATCACTGAGCGTGGCGTTGGAAAGCGGTATCACAGCAATTCACCCAACATTCTAATGATCCACAACAAAACGACCATTCCTAATCCATGAGACAAAGACTCCCGAACAGATTCGGCAGTAACGAGATATCGCCAAAAGCACGCATCGCCCGCCATGGCCGCATCAGTCAATTCGCAAACCTTTTTTGTCGAATCGATGGATGTGATCCGGTTCAGGAGAGAGATGGATCGCATCACCATGATGCATGCCCATCTCTCCACCCGCACGCACCGTAATCGGAGCACTAGTTCCTTCAGTGTGAACATAAAGAAATGTGTCCGAACCCAAATGCTCAGAAGCACCGACACGGCCTTCCCACTCGCCACCCGTGAGCGACGGAGTGATGTGCTCTGGCCGAATTCCGATTGTATGCGCCCCATGCTTTGCAGCCATCTCTCCGTCGAGAAAGTTCATCTTCGGCGAGCCGATGAATCCCGCAACAAACTTGTTTGCAGGAGCATGATAAAGTTCCAATGGCGACCCCACCTGCTCAATCCTGCCCGAGCGCAGCACGACAATCTTTTCCGCCATGGTCATCGCCTCGACCTGGTCGTGCGTAACGTAGATCATCGTTGTTTTCAGCCGTTCGTGGAGTTCCTTGATTTCAAGCCGCATCCCGACCCTTAAGGCGGCATCGAGATTCGATAGCGGCTCGTCAAACAAAAACGCTAAAGGTTCGCGCACAATTGCGCGCCCGATCGCCACGCGCTGTCGCTGCCCCCCTGAAAGCTGCCCTGGCCGGCGGTCGAGGTATTCGGTGAGGTTCAGCACGGCGGCAGCCTGTTCGATACGGCGGTTTTGCTCTGCCCGCTCCAGCTTCGCCATGCGAAGCGGAAAGCCTATATTCTTTCGCACTGTCATATGAGGATAGAGTGCGTAGGACTGAAACACCATCGCCAAGCTTCTTTTGGCGGGCGGAACATCGGTCGCATCTTGATCATCAATGCTGATCGTTCCGCTAGTTACATCTTCAAGCCCTGCGATCAATCTCAGCAGTGTCGACTTGCCGCAACCTGAGGGGCCCACGAATACGACGAACTCACCGTCATCAATCTCAAGGTCGAGCGGCGGAATGACTGCGACATCCCCAAATTTCTTTTCTACAGATTCAAGTGCAATGCGTCCCATGGCATTCCCCCTCACTTCACGGCGCCAAAGGTCAAGCCGCGCACAAGCTGTTTCTGACTGAACCAGCCGAGTATCAGAATCGGCGCGATCGCCATAGTCGAGGCCGCGCTCAGCTTGGCATAGAACAATCCTTCGGGGCTTGAATAGCCCGCGATGAATGCAGTCAAAGGACCGGCCTTTGCCGCAGTCAAGTTCAATGTCCAAAACGCTTCATTCCACGCAAGAATGAAATTCAGCAACATCGTCGAGGCGATGCCGGGCACTGCCATTGGCATCAGGACATAAACGATTTCCTTATACAGCGATGCGCCATCCATGCGGGCCGCTTCGAGGATCTCGCCCGGAATCTCCCTGAAATACGTGTACAGCATCCACACAATGATCGGCAGATTGATGAGCATCACCACCACGATCAGCCCGGTACGCGTATCAAGCAGATCGAATTTGATGAAAATCAGGTAAATAGGATAGAGCACACCTACCGCGGGAAGCATCTTGGTTGAAAGCATCCATAAAAGAATATCCTTGGTACGCCTAGATGGAACGAACGCCATTGACCAGGCCGCAGGCACGGCAACCACAATGCCGATCAATGTCGACAGTCCGGCAATCGCAATGGAGTTCGACAGATAGCGCATATAGTCGGAGCGTTCTTGAACGATCGCGTAATTTTCAAGCGTCCAGTCAAAAAACAGGAACACCGGCGGGTCGGCAATCGCGAGCGCTTCAGTTTTGAAACTTGTCAAAATGGTCCATAGGACCGGAAAGAAGATCAGAAAACCGATTCCCCATGCAATCGCGGTATTGATGGCTTTGCGGCTGGCAGCAACGTTTCGCGCCATGTCGAATTATCCTATTTGTCGAGATTTTTGCCAACGATCCGCATGAGGAAGATCGCCACAATATTGGCTAGGATGATTGCATATACGCCCCCAGCAGAACCCAAGCCAACGTTTTGGCTTTCAAGCACCCGTTGAAAGATCAGATAGGTTAGCGTCCTGGTGCCGAACGATCCTTGAGTCGTCACAAAAATCTCGGCAAAGATAGCCAGAACAAAAATTGTCTGGATCAGTATCACGATGGTGATGGCTTGGCTGAGGTGCGGAAGGATGATGAACCGAAAACGCGCAAGCGGCGGTGCGCCATCCATTTCGCCAGCTTCAAGCTGCTCTCTGTCTAGAGACTGAATCGCTGTAAGCAAAATCAGTGTTGCAAACGGCAGCCACTGCCAGGAAATGATCACAATGATGGATGGCAAAGATGCCTGACTAAGCCACTCCAATGGCACGAATCCAAAAAACTTCCAAATGTGCGCGAAAAGCCCATTGACTGGATCCATGAACATATTTTTCCAGACCAATGCCGAAACCGTTGGCATCACAAAGAACGGCGCAATTACCAAAATTCTGACAACGCCCTGCCCCCACATGGGCTGATCGAGCAACAGCGCGAGCAGGATGCCCAGTACAACAGTAATCGCAAGAATGCCGGCGACAATAGCAAGCGTTGTTTGCACGCTCGGCCAAAAGGAGCTTGAAGTTAAAAAGCGAATGTAGTTCTCGAACCCGACCCACCCGAGGTCGCCGCCGCGCAGGGGCAGATAGCGCTTGAACGAAAAGTAGATCGTCATGGTCAAGGGAACCAGCATCCAGCCAAGCAGCAAGATGACGGCTGGAGCCATCATCACGCGAGCTGCCGATCTGGAATGCTGGGTGACCATGATGCGATCTTGCGACGCTGCAGCTAAAGGATAAGTTCAGGACGGTAGTCGGTGAATCCGTCGCAGGCAATGCGCGAGACCTTTGGCGCATGCAGTTTCATGAGCACTGAAACTGTACCGAGTCTCCAATCACCTAGAACAAGCATATCGCTACCGCCCTGTCCTCCCAATCAATCGACTGAAACGCTGCGAGTCGGCTTAATAGCCGGCCGCTTCCATTTCGTCAGCGGTCAATGCCTGCGCTTTTTCAAGTGCTTGCACGGCTGATTGCTGGCCCGCAAGGGCGGCGGAAAATTCCTGGCCCACCAAAGTGGCGATGCCCGCGAACTCGGGTATCGCGACAAACTGCACACCTGTGTAAGGTACCGGATCCACGGTCGGATTCTTAGGGTCGGCAGCATTGATCGAGTTCAATGTCATTTCAGCGAATGCGGCCGCCTCAAGATAGGCCGGGTTGGTATAGAGCGATGTACGCGTGCCTGGCGGAACGTTCGCCCAGCCTTCTTTTGATGCAACCAGTGCCGTGTAATCTTTGCTCGTCGCCCATGCAATGAACTTCTTAGCGGCATCGGTTGCGTCCGATCCGGCCGGAATGGCAAGCGACCATGCCCAAAGCCAGTTTCCGCGCACTCCCAATCCATTATCCGGAGCCAGAGCGAATCCGACATGATCCGCAACCGTGGAATCGTTCGGGTTGGTAACAAACGATGCCGCTACCGTGGCATCGATCCACATCCCGCATTTGCCTTGCTGGAATAGCGACAGGTTTTCGTTAAAGCCGTTGGTCGACGCACCAGGAGGGCCGTAGCTGGTCATCAGATCAATATAGTAGTTAAGCGCATTCGCCCATGCTTCGCTGTCGAACTGGGGCTTCCAGTTTTCATCGAACCAGCGCGCACCGAATGAGTTTGCGGTTGCGGTCAAAAACGCCATGTTCTCTCCCCATCCAGCCTTGCCGCGCAGGCAAACGCCATAGACTTCGCTGTCGCGGTCTGTCATTGCGGCAGCGGCTTGTTCAATGAACGCCCACGTTGGCGCTTCAGGCATGGAAAGTCCTGCTTTCTCCATTAAATCCGTGCGATACATGACCATTGAGCTTTCGCCATAGAATGGCGCCGCATAAAGCTCGCCACCGACCGTCAAGCCGGAACGAATTGCAGGAAGCAGATCTTCGGCATCCCATTCAGCAGGCAAATCATTGAGAGACACTAGCCAGCCGTTGCCGCCCCAGATCGGAACTTCATATGTTCCGATTGTGAGCACATCGAACTGTCCGCCTTTTGCGGCTATATCCTGCGTCACACGCTGGCGCAGGACGTTTTCCTCTAGCGTGACCCATTCAAGCGCAATATCGGGGTTTTTCGACGTAAAGTCATCGGTCAACCCTTGCATGCGGATCATGTCGCCGTTGTTTACCGTTGCAATGGTAACGGTGGTCTGCGCGATCGAGGCGCTTGCCGTTCCAAGCAACGCGGCGACGGCGAATGCACAGAGCATGTTTTTCATTTTCATGAGATTTCTCCAGTAGAAATATAATTATTCAACTAAGTTGATTTTATATGCGCAAAAATATTGCTGTCAAGTGCTTGACCGCAATAGCTACTGCGGCCGGATGCATATTCACAGTCAATTTCTGCAACAAAGCAATCAGTCTGCCTACCATCGCATTCACCAGATGAAGTACACAATGAAGCATTGCCTTTTCATAAAATGAATTCGATGAAAATAGATTGCAGTTATGCGGATGCCTTGATCATCCGGTTCAATTTTCCTTGACAATAATTTCCAAATGTCGTATTAACCCATCGAAGAGAAAGATTGTCAAAAGCAGTGCTTGACGGGGTTTGAAAAAACATATCTGTTGACCTGATCAACCCAATGAACCTATTGATCAACAACGCGAAGAACATTCGCATTCTTTCCACAACTTAGATTCATGGTCGCTGCCACGCAAACTACAGTCCAAGACGCAATGGATGATTGGACATTCCGCAGCGCCAATACCAAACAAGTCACCCATGGCATCCATGCTTATCCAGCCATGATGATTCCGCAGATTGCGCAACGCCTCATCCACACTTATGGCCGTGAAGGAGGGTTGCTATTCGATCCCTACTGCGGCTCGGGAACAACTCTGCTTGAGGGATTGCTTGCGAATTCGCAAGCCGCGGGCACAGACCTAAACCCGCTAGCCAGGCTAATCGCTCGCGTCAAAACTAGACCAGTGAACATTTCCGCACTTGATGGCGAGATTGCACGGTTTCCAACAAAAGCGCCTCGCGACATTGCATCGTTTCCGGCTGTGCCAAACGCAGACTATTGGTTTGCGCCAGAAGCGCAGCATGATCTTGCAGCGATTCGGCAACATATCGACAATATTTCCGATGCAAACATAGCAGACGTGTTTCGCGTCGCTTTCAGCCAAACAGTCCGAAAAGCATCGTGGACACGACAATCGGAGTTCAAGCTTTATCGCATGCCTCAATGCGAAATGGAAAAGCATGACCCTAAGCCATTCGGCTTCATGCAAGAAAAACTGATAGACATTCGACAGTCATTGTCACTGCTCAAGAGCATGATACCCGTCAAAGGCTTATACCCTGCGATACATAGCTTCAACACGGTTTCCGGCATTCCCGCCGAAGCTATCGCGCCAGGCTCCATCGACCTCGTAGTCACATCGCCGCCGTATGGTGATTCGCGCACGACGGTTGCTTACGGACAATTCTGCCGATTGTCATCTCAATGGCTTGGCTATGCGGAAGCAAATCGGGTCGACAACATTCTCATGGGCGGCGACAAAATAGATAGCTTGCCTAAATTCGGAGTAGAAAAACTCGACAAAATCATTGCTGAAATTGCGAGAATCCACGAAAGCCGCGCTCGCGAAGTAGCTTCTTTTTTCCGAGCCTACCAAGCATCTATCAGCAATGTAGCAAACGCGATGGCCCGCGGTGGATACGCTTGCTATGTAGTAGGCAACCGCACAGTGAAGGGCCATAGAGTGCCCACTGCGGAGGCTACCGCATCTTTTTTCGAGAAGAACGGTTTCAAGACTGTGAAAATCCACTGTCGTGAGATACCGAATAAGCGAATGCCTTCTGTCAATTCCCCTAGCAATATTCACGGCGAGGTCGGCCGCACAATGACAAAGGAGCAAATCGTCATTTGCCGCAAAGTTGGATAGCCATGCGCTTGCCGGAATTGCGCAAAATTCTCAATGAATTAAAAGATGCCGGCTTCGTGCAATCTGAGCGTCCCGGACCCACCGGCGTAGGATACACTCTCGAAAGTCGACTAGGGATATCGGAAAACAATCTGCCAATTCCCGACATCGGCGGGCGAACCGAAATAAAGGCGACCCGCAATACAACCAACAATCTGATTACGCTTTTTACTTTCAATAGGTCGGCATGGCAGAAGCCGCAAGCCGACATTATTCAAAGCTATGGATACATAGACGAAAGCAACGGTCGACCATCACTTTACAGCACTGTGTCGGCCGCGACTCCAAATTCGCAAGGCTTGCAGGTAACCTTGCCCAAAGATTCCGGCATGGTGTCGATCGCCCATGTCGAAAGCGGAGAAGTTTTAGCGACATGGGATCTTTTTCATATTGTCGGAAAGTTTGTAACTAAATTTGAGCGATTGCTGCTGGTGCATGCAGATGCCCGTCGTGGAGAGCGAGGTGAAGAATTTCACTTCAATGCTGCGCACCTGTTGGCCGAACCAAACGCAAAAACATTCCGCGACAGTTTCTTGCAAGGTAAGGCATTGATTGACATTAGAATGCATCTGAAGCCTTACGATGCCGCACGCATTCAAGGCGAAGGCTTGCGAAGACCGCCAGTGCGTAATCACGGCACCGGGTTCCGTGTTCGTGAGCATGATTTACCCAGCCTTTTCGGCCGAATCGACAATCTGCTTGCAGGCGATTGAATTGAACTGAACCAAACAAAAGGCCATGCACCATAAATTCGAGTCGCCGATCACCTCATTGCATGGGAAAGTTCCCCATGCCCAGCCCTTTCATTTGCTTGCCCCCGCCTTTACGCAGCAACTTGCGCGACATCCGGTTCATTTTCTCAAAACTCCTGAGCAATTGATTGACATAGCGCGCCTCGACTCCGGCGCCGTTTGCGATTCGCGCTCTTCTAGAAGAACGGATGATCGCAGGATTGGCGCGTTCGGCTGGCGTCATCGAATCAATAATCGCCATTTCTCGCCTCAGCTTCACTTGAACGGTTTCCAAGTCCCGCAATCTTACGTTCGGCATATCCGGCAGATGCTTGGCGATGTCCTCGATGCCGCCCACATCCTGCGACATCGCAATCTGGTCCCTATAATCGGAAAGGTCGAATCGCTTGCCGCTTAGAAATTTATTCTGAATGCGCTCCGCTTTGCCCTTGTCGGTCTTTTTTTGAACTCGTTCAAGCAACGTGGCGACATCTCCCATACCCAGAATGCGCGAAGCGATTCGATCGGGATGAAACTCATCCAGCGCCTCGATACCCTCCCCCACTCCGATGAACTTGATGGGAACACCGGTTACCTGCCGCACTGACAGCAAGGCTCCACCTCGGGCATCGCCGTCAAGCTTAGTAACGATCGCCCCGGTCAACGGCAACGTTTCATTGAATGCCTGAGCGCTCGCTACCGCATCTTGGCCGACCATCGCATCTACGACAAACAGGGTTTCATCCGGTCCGATCGCCGCATGCACATCAACCAGCTCATTCATCATGCCAGCATCGATATGAAGACGCCCGGCTGTGTCGATGATCACGACATCCAGCAACTTTCTGCGGGCTGCAACGATCGCCGCCTTCGCAGATTCGATTGGCGCAACGCCCTCTTCGGTTCGGAAAAAGTCTGCACCAACCGAACTTGCCAGCGTTTCAAGCTGATCGATCGCCGCAGGTCGGTAGATATCAATGCTGGAAAGAAGGACGCGCTTTTTCTGATTGGCTTTAAGCGAATGTGCAAGCTTCGCTGCAGTTGTGGTTTTGCCGGCACCTTGCAATCCGCAAATCATCACTACAGAAGGCGATTTTTTAGACAATTCAAGCGACCGGCCCGCACCGCCAATCGTCTTTACTAATTCTTCATGCACGATCCCGACAACCGCCTGCGCATGCGATGCGCCTGCAGATACATCTGCGCCAACCGCTCGGCGGCGAACACTTGAGATAAACCGGGACACGACCGGCAAGGCGACATCTGCCTCAAGCAGCGCCCGGCGCACTTCCGTCAATGCTCCGTCTATATTGGCTTCAGTCAAACGGCCAGACTTGTTCAAGCCGCCGAACGTCGATTTCAACCTGTCTCGTAACGAATCGAACATCTTTGTGCTAGCACCTTAAATTTTGATTTGCCTTTGTAAATACACGCATAGTTTAATCTCTGTTGCGCAACGACGCTTTGGCACTGCGTCAAGCTTGCTTCGTCAGGAAGGCGATAAACAGTGCAACGGCACGCAAAACCATTTAAGCTGAAGCGTCAATTGAGACGCATCGACTTATTGGATGGAATCGATATTGATTTATACTTGCATTCACACGCACACCGCCGCTGTAATTCACTAAATCTGAAAATACGATCATATCTAGATTTCGCCACCCGTAGAAGATCTGCACGACTTGAGGCGCTGATCGGCCGATCGGCTTTCGCTGAGACAGCGCCGAAAATAAACACCTTGACGCACACACAACACTGGATTTAGTTAATTGGACAACCTACCAATAGGCATCCTGTTCATCGCGCTTGCGTTGCTGATCTGTTTCTCGGCATTCTTCTCAGCTTCTGAAACCGCGATGATGGCGCTGAATCGATATCGCCTGGAAGACGAAGCGAGAAAAAATAGCCGCCGAGCAAAGCTGCTTCGCAAAATGCTCAAGCAGCCCGACCGGCTTCTTGGCACGATACTGCTCGGCAATAATCTGGTGAACAATCTTGCAGTAGCCATCACCACGGTGCTTGCGCTTCGCTTGTTCGGCGATTTCGGAGTGGCTATCTCGACAATCTTGATCACGATAGCGATTCTGATCTTCGCCGAAGTCCCGCCTAAGACCTTTGCAGCCACGCGGCCCGATGGCATCGCGCGGCTCGCCGGCTATCCGCTGTATGGACTTCAACGCATCTTGTATCCGGTTGTCTGGATGGTCAGCTATACAGCTAAGCTGCTTGAACTGATACCCGGGTTCCGCTCCGGTGACACAGTCGATTCGTTGAAAGAGGATGAACTGCGCATCGCAATCCTTGCATCCGAAAAGCACATCGCAAAGTATCAGCACTCCGCCCTGCTGAGCGTTCTGGAAATCGGCAATGCGACAGTCGAGGCCGCGATGGTTCCGCTGTCGAAAATCGAGGCGATCAACCTCGATGACAGCGAGCCCGACATTACCCGGCAAATTCTTGCGACAAAGCGAACCCGTCTACCGGTCTACCGAGGAACAATCAACAATATCCAAGGCGAGTTGCTAACGATCAAACTACTGCAAGGCCGCAAGCCAAAGAAGGATTCGTTTTCCAAACAGCAGATCGAAAAATCCTTGATTGATCCACTATACATGCCCGAAGACGCTAAGCTGATGTCACAAATCCGACGCCTGCAAGAACTTGACCGGACCATGGGGATCGTTATAGACGAATACGGCGATGTGCGCGGAATTGCAACGCTGCGCGTGATGCTCGAAGAAATCGCCGGCACGGTCGACCGCCAAAGTCCGTCCGGGATTGTCAAGCGCACAGAAAACTGCTACGACATTCTAGCAAATACAAGCATTCGCGACTTGAATCGCGTCGCAGGCTGGCAGCTTCCGACCGATGGCCCGAACACCTTGAACGGACTAGTTCTTGAGCACCTGGGCCACATCCCCAATCCCAGTACTGCATTAAAAGTTAATGGTTATGTCATTGAAACTCTTGAAGTAAGAGGAACCGCCGTTTCAAAGGTCAGAGTCACAGCACTACCTGAAAGCGTCCGCTCCGACGACATTGACTAGTCGTCAATGAAGCGATGCCAATCTAGCGCCAGCTGTCCGCGTCGACCACATCGGCAAAAACTGCAAGACAGTCTCCGCACTGAACCAGCCCCGGAAAGTGCCGTCCCACTACCATGCCGCTACGGAATGATCGGTATTCGAACGGCGCGACGCCGGTTCTGTCCAGAGGCCATATTTTTGCAATCGGATCGCCTTGTTCAACAGTATCGCCGAGACTCGCAACAGGCTCAATCAGTCCTTCATGCTCACTGAAGAGATAGCAATTCTCATCCGGCATGTCCAGGCCTACCGTGGGCTCCATTGAGATTTCGCCATCCAGTATGCCGGCATGGATCAAGATATTTCGAATACCTCTTTTTGCCACCGAAAGAGTCAGTGGCGAGGTTGTTCCTCCGCCTCCCAGTTCAGTCGTAACGAATGTTTTGCCCTGCTCTTCGACTGTGGTGTCATACATGCCGGCCGCACTTGGCTCGACAAGCAGCATCGAGTTCGGCGCGTTGAATGCGAGTAGTGCGTCGATGCACCGCCTCTGCAACTCCTTATCGGGCATCACGTGCGCTGCCGCTAGGGGCACAAACTCAAGAGTTTTGCCCCCTGCGTGTATGTCAACCACAACAGAGGCCATTGGCACCAGGCATGTTGAAAAGTAGTCGGCAATCTTTTCGGTCAGATTGCCCGCGGAATTTCCTGGAAACACGCGATTCATATTGCCATCGTCATACGGCGAGTTTCTGCAACCAGCGCGAAAAGCCGGGTAGTTGAATGCCGGGACGATAATGACGCGCCCGCAAATATCTCGCGGCTTCAGCTGTAGCGCCAAATTCTGCAGCGCGATGGTGCCTTCGTATTCATCGCCATGGTTGGCGCCAGTCAAAAGCGCGGTCGGACCATCGCCATTTCGAATGACCGCGATTGGAATCATGATTGCGCCCCAAGCAGAATCATTGCGGCTGTAGGGCAGCTTCAAAAAGCCATGACGCACCCCGTCTTTATCGAACGGGATCGTCGGGAAAATTGGGTTAGGATTCATTTTTCGTGCCAGACTAAAGGGGAAAACAGCATGCGTTCAAAGATTTGAATGGGTGGGACGAAGTTCATCGTGCCATTGTTTGAGATAAGGATTACTGGCCAAGGCGTTGCGCAATCCGGCACGTTCCTTGAGTTTGTTGGTATGTTTCCATATTTCTTTCAACTCGCCATGAATAGAATTTTCGAGTGCCCAATAGCGTTCGTCATCCTCGGATGCGCTCTGACGACTTGAAGTGGCGATGTCTGGAAAATTGTCGCTGTCTAGGAAATTCGCCTCGATCTCCCCAAACATATAATTGGTTATCATTCCGCCAAGCTATTGCAATCCATGCTTTGATCGAAAATTAGTCGGACACAAATTCGTCGCTATCAACTTTCAAAGAATTTTCCCTATCGCATATTCCAGTAAATTGACCGTTTTCGTCCTTTTCCAGTCGTTTACAGTGTCTTGCATGGTCTCCTCCGTACTGACAAATGAAGCGAGCTTTATGAAAGTAATCTCGGTCGGCCAAAGTAACCGATTCGCCGTTTATCTTGACTGTGAATTTTGTTGGGTCTCCAAATACTGAATCTCCGCGCAATACGCCGCCTCACTTCATTTGCTTTGGTCAGGCGAAGTTTCTTCAGATCGGTGATGCGAATGCAGGTGCCATGCCCGGCAGCGGGCATTCGTCGGATTCTATGGGCTCAGGCATATATTTCCCGACTTTGGATTGATCCTCATTTTCAATCGCCTCTCTTATCTTGTCAGCGTCCATCAGGAAGGTTTCGGCAGTTCCATTCTCAGTTCGAGTTCTACTTCAGTTGCGTCGGCCATCCCAAGAGTTGGCTATTAACTTCAACAAGAACAGCAGAGGTATTGCTATAGAGGTTAAGGCCCGTATGATCGAGCACGTTCAAGCTAATGGTCATGTAGTACTTTTCAGACATCGGACACAGCTTTCCTAAGCGACTCTCCGATCAGTGCACCTATTTTCACAGGCACTGCATTGCCCACGTGGCGAGCCAATTTACGTACGGTGTTTTCCGAGTTTGGTTCGACAAGTTTATAGTTAACGGGAAAAGTTTGGAGTAGCGCAGCTTCTCTTACTGAGATAGCGCGGTCTTGTGTCGGGTGGCCGAAACGCCCGGTGCTGTAATAGCAAAATTGCGTTGTTATTGTCGGAGCTGGCCTGTCCCAACGCATGCGACCATATGATGCAGGATAATAGGTGCGAGCATGACAAGGATTGATAAGGTCATCGTCCCAATCCTTCCAATTACCGCCAGGTTTTGATTGGCGAATTCTCAATAGATTGGTCGGTGTCAGAGGAAGGCAGCAATGCGCCTGATCATTCAGCGATGTCTCGCCAGCGGCTATTGGTCGAAGATTGAAAATGAAATCTGAAACTTTCTTTGCATCATCCGAAGGGTCAGGCAACGAAACCGGACCACGACGAGACGCTATCATTACAAGACGGCGGCGAAGCTGGGGAACGCCGTAACGGTAAAAATTCAGTATATCGTAATCAAAGTCGTAATCCAGATCGTTCAATACTTCAATGAAATCAAGGAATGAATCATGCTTTTTGAGACCTTGAACATTCTCCATCGAAACGAGATCTGGTTTGCCTTCCGCAATCAAACGAGTAAATTCTCGAACTAATTTGCATTCTTCAGCATCAGAGATTCGCCGCCTAGTGTACGCAGAAAATGGTTGGCAAGGCGCGCAGCCAACCAAAGCTGTAACCGCACATTCTCCGTAATACGCTTCGAAATCGATGAATTTGACTTTTCGTATGTCGGCTTCTACAAACTCAGTACCGGGATTGTTGGTCTCGTATGCGAAGCGGCATGAAGAGTCATTATCTATTCCGAGCGAAACTTCGATTCCTGCCGAGCGCAGGCCATGTGTGAGACCACCGATGCCGCAGAAAACGTCAACTGCCCGGATAAACGGATCGTTCAACGAGGACACTACACTACCCTTGTCTTGAAGCCGATTTGATTTTCTGGAGGTGCTGCGATCATCCGCAGTTTAATGATGCAGGTTGGAAAATACAGAACTTTAGCCGATTTTATGCAAGTTATATTGGATAATAAAAGTGTCATTATTAGCAATGATTTTATTTCATGCTTCTGCGTATGCATTACGTGTCGTTGCATCATAATTTGACGCATATCATTGAAAATGAAAAGATCAACTACTAAAGAAACGGCCGCCAACGAATTTCTGCGAATGATGTGCCAAACACGCTGCTGAAAAGGTTTGCAAGTAAATTCCTGGCTGCTCCAGCGATTGGGAGCGTCAGCTACGAAGCGGTGCGAGGCATAAGCGCTGCGACTCCCCCGGACGCAGTGGTCCCCATCAACGGATCCATATCGACGGGGATTCTGGGCAAAACGAATTGCCTCCGGCGGAAAAGTACGCCTGCACGTGAAATTGACAGATAGCCGCCTTCAAACCACATCATGATCAGCAACTTCAAACATTTCATCGGCGATGCATTTGACAGGATATTGCACGAGTATCTGCAAGAGCACATCAATAAGTTCATGTTCTGCTCCAACCACTGATATCAGGAGAATCGGCTACCAATGAGATTGATTCAAGCGGCCATGAGTCATGCCCCGATTCAGCTTCAAACTTAATCATCTGCAAAGACATCCAAACCAATCACGGAGCAAAGCCATGCGACTTATTGTCATGCGTCACGCAAAATCAAGCTGGGAAGATTCCCATCTTGCGGATCATGATCGTCCTTTATCCAAACGGGGGCGAAAGTCCTCAGACGCAATCGGCAAGTGGCTAGTTGAAAACGGCTATGCGCCTAAAGTTGTCATAAGCTCAACATCTCAAAGGACACGCGAGACTTGGGAAATCGTGTCGCAACACTTGCCTCAAGCTTGCCATGTTCGCTTCGCAAAGGAACTATATCACGGTGGCAGCGGCTCATTCTTCAGCCAGCTGGCGCAGGTCGATGCTTCACCTGCTCTGTTGCTGGGGCACAATCCAGGAATTGGTTTTTTTGCCAATTCGATCTTGCAGCAAACGCCGAAAGATGCCGCGTTTCAAAAGTACCCGACAGCAGCGACGCTGGTATGTGATTTTCCAATATCGCGCTGGTCGGATGCAGAATGTGGAATGGCCAGCCTGGTTGACTTTGCGGTGCCGCGCTCGCTTGTTTGATGGCTGGGTCGGAATCAACAAGCAAGCGCATCTCAAAAATTCGATACAAATAAGCAAACGTGCAAAACCACTATAGAATCGGCTTCATCGGTGAAGCAATGGTCGAACTGTCGTTTCACGGCAGTCAAACCAAATTCGCTTTTGCAGGCGATGCGCTGAACAACGCCGTCTACTTTCGCAGATCGTCTCCTATCGATCATGAAGTCGACTTCGTTTCAGTGTTCGGACGTGACCCGCTGTCGGAAAAGATGTCTGAATTTATCGAAGCCGAAGGGATCTCGACAAAATGCATTGCTCAACACCCTGACAAGCTGCCGGGAATCTACGCGATCAGCACCAGCGAAGATGGCGAGCGGTCATTCTATTTCTGGCGCGAGAACTCATCGGCCCGCACACTATTTGAAGATGGCTTCAGCATATTGAATAAGTTTGACGTAATCTACTTTTCAGCGATCACGCTCGCCATTTTGCCAGCAAAGACTCGACGCGGACTGCTCAATTGGTTTGATCAATCGGAAGTCAAAGTGGTTTTCGACTCCAATTATCGGCCTCAACTGTGGGCAGATGTGAAAACGGCGAGACGTGCGGTTTCGCAGGCATGGCAGCGAACCGACATCGGTTTGCCGTCGCTTGACGATGAAATTAATCTATTTGGGGACCGCGACGAAAAAGAAGTCTTGATCAGATTGCAGCAGTTCGGGTTGCAAGATGGTGCCCTGAAGCGTGGCGCTTTAGGGCCGTTGTCACTGAGCGGGAGGCAGAACAACCGGCACATTTATGCGCCAGCCGCCAAAGTGGTCGACACGACCGCTGCGGGCGACAGCTTCAACGGTGCCTACTTAGCGGCGCGTTTTGCTGGAGCGGCCCAAGCTGATGCCATGCTCGCCGGGCACAACCTTGCGCGTGAAGTCATCGCGCATCCAGGGGCAATCATCCAGCCACCCCGGTTGCCTTAAACTGCCAATCCGGCTTTCTGACAGCTTCAAAGAGCCAAAATCGAATACGCCCATCCCGCCGCGCAATCAGGTTTCCGAAGATGCGACAGCAAACGCTTCAGCCGCTTTCAAAGCGATCCGATCATAGCGACCTTGTTCGACGAGCCGGCGATCTGCGATCCACGTGCCGCCGCAAGCAAGTACATTGGGCAAGCTGAGGTAGTTCGACAAATTGGCGAAGCTGATGCCGCCAGTCGGTACAAACTGCATTGTCGGGTAAGGAGCCGCCATGGCTTTTAGGAATTTCGCGCCGCCACTCGCCTCAGCGGGAAAGAATTTAGCCGCCGTAAGACCCAAACTCATTGCTTGCTCAATATCGGTCGGGGTATTGACACCGGGCAAAGGCAGCACGCCAGCCGCCAGGCTCGCGTCAACAATGGCGGGATTGAATCCAGGGGAGAGAATAAACCGGCTGCCGGCATCAATAGCAGATTCAAGCTGATCTGCGTTCAAAATCGTCCCCGCACCGACCAGCATCTCGGGCAAGCAATGGCGAATCATGCGAATGGATTCTGCCGCCGCTGGCGTTCGAAAAGTGATTTCTAGCAAATTCAAACCGCCTTCGGCAAGCGCCCTTGCCACTAGAATCGCCGAATCCGCATCATCAAGAGTCACAATCGGGATCACTCGGGATTGCCTGATCTGCGTTCGAACGCCCGCTACGCTATCATTCATTTTCAACCACCATGCCTATCGAGAAAATCAAAAGATGGCCACTTAGTCCCCAAGCGGTTTTGAATCATCTCTATCTCGCATATGCATAAGCTGATACTTGATCCGCCGCATTGTTTCAACCGCCGCGTCCTTGCGAATTCTCGCCACTTCAAAGGAAAGGATATCGAGCAGCACTAGCATGACATACCGCGCCGGCGTTGGAGTGAATATGTTTTCCGGCTCCTCGGCGCTGAACGGCACCGTTGCAGCTGCCGCATGCGCGAGCGGCGAGTCTGGCGCAGTAACGGCGATTGTGTGAGCGCCATATTGACCGCCTATCTCGGTAGCTTGGATGATGGGTTCGTATTCGCCAGTGATGGAAAATACAAGCAATGCATCTCCTGTCTTAAGCGTCGCGGCCATCATCAACTGCAATTGCGCATCATTGCATGAAGTAGCCTGCAATCCAAGACGAAACATTCGGTTTTCCGCTTCCATGGCGACCATCGACGAGCCGCCTCCTCCTCCGAAAATCACCACTCTCTTGGCGCGAGCGAGCGACTTGGCGACTTGCTTGATGGTCTGATCGGAGATTTGCTTGACCATACGATCAATCGACAAATGCAATTGCGAGACAATTTGCGTTATAGCTTCGCTGGCTCCGGGAAGCACAGTGCGAGGGTGGAGATAGCGGTCGCCCACAGCGAGTATTTTTGCGAGATCAAGTTTTAGTTCCCGCAAGCCTTTGCACCCCACTGTTCGACAAAAACGCGTGATCGTCGCGGTGCTCACCCCGGCCCGGGCAGCGATTTCTATGGTTCGCGCATGGATAATAAAGTCCATGTCGGACAGCACAAGATCTGCAACCCGACGCTCAGCATAGTGCAACGTTGGTCCTAGTCGAACAATGCGAGAAAGTAAATCTTCCGAAACTCTTTTGTTTTTGATCGCTGACAAGCGACACTCCGGATTTTCGATATGGCTGATGTGAGACGGCATGACTGTCAGTGCTGAAGGCATGCCAATGCGATGCTTGGCTTTCAAGCGCTCTCATCGTCAATGCTTTCATTTTCATTCTATCGTAATTTCATGCAGTGTTTTAGAAGAAAATTTTTTTCGCATAAAAAGTGATATAAATTTTTATTTGATTTTTACGGTAAATATTTTTATATTCTACTACTGAACCAGATGACATCAACTTTCATTCATGAATTATTCAGGAGATGTATCAGATGAACATTTTTCGATCTCCCGCCCGCGTTTTTACGATGGCTGCAGCGCTGGCTTTAGGCACCTTAGCAACATTGCCGCTGCAAGCGCAACAGACACTTCGCTATGCAACAGTCGGCGAACCGCCAAGTCTTGACCAGCATGTCGTGACCTCGGACCTTGCCACCACCATTGCCCATCACATATTCGAGGGGCTTTACACATTCGATAGAAACTACGAACCGCAGCCGCTGCTGGCTGCAGGCGAAACCGTAAGCGATGATGGCAAGACAATTACTATCGAGCTTCGCAAGGATGTTGCCTTTCACAATGGGCAGCCGATGACTGCCGCGGATGTCGTAGCCTCTCTAAAACGATGGGGCGAGCACGGCTCGCGCGGCAAATTGCTGTTCGCCAATGTTTCCGAGGTATCGGCCGCAGACGCCCACAATGTCAAATTGACGTTCGACAAACCTTTCGGACCTTGGAAAAATCTGATGGCTTTCATCAACGGCGGCCCGGCAATCTATCCGGAGGCTATCGCAGCCAATGCCGGCAGTGCGCCGATTGATGTCACCGACTACATCGGAACCGGGCCATATCAATTCAACGAATGGGCTCCCAATCGCCATGTCGAGCTGATCAGGTACGATGGCTACAAAAGCGCACCCGGAGCGGCAAGCGGCTATGCCGGCGAAAGGGCGGCAAATTTTGACCGTTTGAGATTTATTCCCGTACCCGACCAAGCGACTCGCGTCAGCGGCGTGAAGGCAGGCGACTACGACTACGCAGAAAGCATGCCGAGCGACCTGATCGATCAGCTCGATGCAGATGCCGACACCAATGTAGTCCTCAATGGCGGTCCAATTTTCGGCCTCGTTTTCATGAACTCGAAAGCAGGTCCGCTGATGGAAAACTTCACCTTGCGAAGAGCGATCCAGGCGGCGCTGAATAAAGAGGACGCTTTGCGTGTTTCAATCGGGCCAGACAAATTGTGGAATGCCAACGGCTCTTTTCTGCCTCAAGGCAACGCATGGTTCACAGCATCAGGCACCGAGAGCTTCAGCGAAGGCGATGCCGAAAAAGCGAGCGCACTGGCGCAGGAAGCAGGCTACGACGGCACGCCGATAAAACTGCTGGTCTCGACCAACTATGCCTTCCACTATGATCAAGCTGTCGTCTTCACGCGCCAGCTGCTCAATGCAGGCATCAACGTTCAGATGGTCGTGGTCGATTGGGCAACTCTGATAAAAAAGCGCGCACAGCCTGAACAATGGGATTTGTTTTTCACCCACCACGGATTTGTGCCGGATCCGATTCTGATTTCGGTGATGAACGACAACTATCCGGGCTGGTGGACAACCGATGAAAAGCAGCAGCTCAAATCGCAATTCACGGCAACCAACGATCCGGCGGTTCGCAAGGACATCTGGTCGCAGTTGCAGGCGCTCATCTACGAACAAGTGCCAACCATGAAAACCGGCGATGTCTACACCTACAACATAGCATCTCCAGCACTTTCAGGGGTCGAATCCACAACGTTGATTTGGCCGCATTTCTGGGGCGTTTCGAAATAGGTCGGCATAAAATTGACGTTGCCGCGCTAGTGTGCGGCAACGTCAACTCCTGTTCAGCCAACCGCAAGGGGTTTCAACCGAGAATGCGGTTTTTCACACAGCTTGCAGACAACTGACTGCTCGTCAAACGTGCTTCACTATCTGATTCGCCGAATTGGGGCATTCGTACCGACGCTTTTAGCGGCCTCATTCCTCATATTCATTTTCATCCGGCTGATACCAGGCGATCCGGCATCGATCATGCTTGGCGACCAGGCCACGCCTGAAGCAATCGAAGCGCTCAGAGCCGAGATGCAGCTTGATGCTCCCATCGCGGTACAGTATCTTCGCTGGCTTGCGGCGGCCGCGCACGGAGATTTCGGCACCTCGATCTTCTTTCAGGTGCCCGTTCTCGATTTGATAATAGACGGTCTGGAAACCAGCTCCCTGCTGGCGCTGATGACCTTGATCTGGATCGTGCTGTTCGGTTTGCCGATCGGCATGGTGGCAGCTTCAAGGCGTGGCACTTGGCTCGATCAGAGCCTGTCGGGCATTTCAATGTTTCTGGCATCCGTGCCTACTTTCTGGGTAGGACTTTATCTGATTTTGATCTTTGCCGCCACTTTGGGATGGCTGCCAAGTTCAGGCTATCCATCAATATTTTCTGAGGGCGGGCTGGCCAACCTGCGCTACCTGCTGCTACCTTCAATTGCGCTGGCGGCTCCGAACGCCGCCTTGATCATTCGTCTCACTCGCGCGAGCATGCTAGACGTATATCGCGAAGACTACATTCGCACCGCCCGGGCTAAAGGCATTCACCCACTATGGGTTGTTTTGCGCCACGTCTTCCGCAACGCCCTGCTCACGGTTGTCTCAGCATTCGGATTCACGCTCGCCGCCTTGATATCCGAAGCGGTGGTAACCGAAACGGTATTTTCTTTGCCTGGAGTTGGTCGCATGGTCGTGCAGTCGATTCTGCGACGTGACTATCCTGTCATCCAGGGGACGATTCTCATGATTGTCATGCTTTATCTGGTGATCAACCTGATTGTCGACATTCTCTACACATGGCTGGACCCGAGGGTGAAACTGTGATATCTAGCCAACTGGTTTCGAAATTTCGATTCGATGGACCAAAACTGACTTATGCCGGGATTGCCGTCATTGCGACAATCATCTTTTGCGCCGCATTCGCTCCTTGGCTGGCCCCATCAGATCCGCTTGAAATAAACCCGCTTGCGCGCCTATCTGCACCGAGTGCAGAACATTGGTTTGGCACTGATCACTTCGGAAGAGACACGCTGTCGCGCGTGGTGCACGGTTCACGCATGGCATTTCTGATCGGGCTCGGAGTGGTTTGCATCGCCCTCGGCGGCGGCATCACCTTTGGCGTCGTGTCTGCGATCTTTCCCAAACTAGGGCTTGTGCTGATGCGGATCGTCGACGTGATGATGGCCTTTCCGGCATTGCTGCTAGCGCTCGCGCTTATCGTGATATTAGGGCGAGGCGTGGAAAATTCGATACTGGCTATCGGTGTCGTTTACATGACCACAACTGCCCGAATCGTGTACGGCGTGTCGGTGCGTCTAAAAGCCGAACTATGGGTGGATGCTGCCCGCGCGATGGGGGCACGCACATCGCGAATCGTATTCAAGCACATTTTGCCGAATCTCCTATCGCCACTTTTTGTCCAGGCCAGCTTTGTTTTCGCTTTCGCCCAGCTACAAGCCGCTTCGCTGGACTTTCTTGGGCTTGGCGTACCGCCTGAGACGCCTACTTGGGGCAACATGATCAGCGAATCGCGCATCTACATTACGCGCGCGCCATGGCTGCTGCTTTTTCCAGGCCTGATGATCGCTCTGGCCGCTTTCTCATTGAACATTGTCGGCGATGCTGCTCGTGACCGGCTCGACCCACGATTGCAATCCGCGTTTGGTGGGCGCAACCGAGCATGAGCCGCCTCCTGACCGTGCGCAATCTCACCTTGACTGGCAACGCGGCCAGCGGACCTCGAAGTCTGGTTGAAAAATTGTCGTTTTCTGTTTCGGAGGGCGAATCCCTTGCGCTGGTTGGCGAATCCGGCAGCGGCAAAAGCATTACCGCACTGGCAATCATGGGATTGCTGCCTGAATCGGAAATTTCAATAAGTGATGGAAGCATTGAGTTTAGCAATAAAAATCTGCTTGAAATCCCGAAGCGCGAGCGCCGCAAAATTACCGGTAGCAGCATAGCCATGATCTTTCAGGAACCGATGACATCACTCAATCCAGTCATGAGGATCGGGGACCAGATTATCGAGGCCATTCGCTCACATGAAACAGTAAGCAAGAAAGCGGCAATGTCGCGTTCAGCAGATCTGTTGAAGTCGGTCCGGATACCGGAACCTGAAATGCGGCTTCGCGCCTATCCGCATCAGATGTCGGGCGGCCAGCGGCAGCGCGTCATGATTGCAATGGCACTTGCGTGTCAGCCGAAGCTGCTTATTGCGGACGAGCCGACCACTGCGCTAGACGTGACAATTCAGGCGCAGATTCTGGCATTGTTACGGGAATTGCAGCAAGATCTGAATATGGCAATGCTCTTTATCACGCACGACCTGGGGGTTGTTGCCAATATTGCTGATCGGGTTGCGATTGTCTACTGCGGCCAATTGGCTGAGACTGGCAGCATAGGCGATGTTTTTTCGAATCCTTCACACCCCTACACGCGAGGACTGTTCGACTGCGTCCCGGATGCCTCGAAACAAACCGATCAGCTGGTTGCGATACCGGGACAATTGCCTGCGGCAGCCGAACCTCTGGCTGCATGCCGTTTTGCGCCTCGGTGCAAACTTGCAGACAACGATTGCGAGCGGCTGCAGCCGCCCGCCGCCTCGATATCTCAGGACCATCAAGCATATTGCCACCATGCTCAAATTCAGATATCTACTGGCTATGAGATACACTGATACCAAAGAAACACTGCTCGAAGTCGATCAATTGACGGTGACCTACACGTTGCCAGCAGCACGCATTTTTCGGCGCGCTCGACAATTCAATGCCATCGATCGGGTCAGTTTTTCAATTGAGATCGGCGAGTCTTTCGGACTAGTCGGAGAAACCGGATGCGGCAAGTCAACACTTGCCCGAGCGATTAGCGGTCTTGCGCCAATTTCGGAGGGCACGTTGCGTTTTTGCGGTGCCGATGTTGCTTCAAGCTCACGAGCGCAGCTGCGGTCAGTGCGCAAGAACCTGCAAATGATTTTCCAGGATCCAGGAGGATCGCTCAATCCGCGCATGCGCTGCGGTGAATTAATCGCCGAACCGCTAGAAATCTACGGCGTTGGCGATCGTGCATCCAGGCGCAAGCGGGTTGTCGAAATTCTCAATTCAGTCGGTCTATCTGCACACGACGCACAGCGATTTCCCCACGAGTTTTCTGGAGGGCAGCGGCAGAGAATCGCTATCGCTCGCGCTGTGGCCCTCGAACCTGCGCTAGTGCTTGCTGATGAACCTGTTTCAGCCTTGGATGTGTCACTGCAAGCGCAGATTCTAAATCTGATCGCTCAACTGCGCAGCGAACTAGGACTTGCGCTATTGTTCATTTCACACGATCTAAATGTTGTGCGCCATCTTTGTCGCCGCGTAGCGGTAATGTATCTAGGAAAAATTATTGAACATGGGCCAACCGCAGCTGTGCTTGCGTCGGCGCAACACCCGTATACACAGGCATTGGCAGCCTCTTCGCCAGTTGCAAATCCTGAAAAACCCATTGCCGTCTTCGAATCGGACGGCGAACCACCCAACCCCGCCAAGCCGCCGACAGGCTGCCGCTATCATCCAAGATGCCCACATGCTACGCAAGTATGCAGTTCGCATACTCCTAAGCTTCGATCTATTGTCAGCGATCGATATGTTGCTTGTCATCATGCTGATAAATTTTCACAATAGGAGCGTTAACCTGAAATGAAGCTGTTCGTTGCATCGCTTGCAACTGAAACCAACACCTTTTCGCCGGTGTTCACCGACCTGCGAGACTTTCGGAACAATTTCTATTTTCCGCCTGGGACACACCCGGATATCCCATCGCTTTGCAGCTCCCCTTTTATTGCGGCGCGCGAACTTAAGCAGCGTGAAGGAAACGCCGTAACCGTAATCGAAGGCACCGCGGCCTGGGCTGAGCCAGGCGGAATAGTCAGTCGAGCAGCCTACCTGCACTTGCGCAATGAGATCCTAGAGCAGCTTGCCGGAGCTTTGCCTGTAGATGGTGTATTGCTAGGATTGCATGGTGCGATGGTAGCACAAGATTTTGATGATTGTGAAGGCGATTTGATGCATGAAATTCGTAAAATTGTCGGCAAAAAAGCGATCATCGGAGCAACATTTGACCCACATAGCCATTTCACTCGACGCTGCGCACAGGCCAACGTCGCAATCACATTCAAGGAATTTCCGCATACAGACATGGCAGCTCGAGCTCGCGAACTCGTTGATATTGTTGCCCGAGCGGCACGAGGTCAAATCAAGCCTGTAATTTCAATGTTCGACTGCAAAATGATCGATGTTTTTCCAACCACAGAGCAGGCAATTCGGGACTTTGTCGATCGAACGATTGCACTTGAAGATAGTCGCAGCCATATTTTGTCCATTTCAATTGTGCATGGGTTCCTCGCCGGCGACGTGCCGGAAATGGGTACTAAGATTGTAGTCGTAACGGACGATGCGAAGGCTGAAGGCGATGCGCTAGCACGCGAATTGGGACTGGAACTTTATGCCATGCGCGGCACAACCAGAATGCGACTGCTCACGCCCACGCAAGCTTTAGACATGATTAGACCGAACGCGGGTCGGGGGCCAGCAATCATCGCGGATGTATGGGACAATCCTGGCGGAGGCATGGCCGGCGATTCAACCGTGATAGTTCGCGAAATCATGCGGAGAAAAATCAATGCGGTTGCAATTGCTAGCATCTGGGACCCGATCGCTGTGCAATTTTGCTTTGCCGCTGGTCTCGGCGCAAAAATCCCACTTAGGTTTGGCGCTAAATCGGGGCATGGACTTGGCGAGCCGATTGATGCGATTGTTGAGATCGCAGGACTCAGCGAATGCGGGACGATGCATTTCGGCGGTTCGAGTGCGCAATTGGGCCGTTGCGCCGCGGTCCGCCTTGACAATGATTTGGAGTCGTGCTAGCGGAAAATCGCGTACAGTGCTACACGCCCGACTTTTTTAAGTGCGTTGACATAGATCCGACAAAAAAGCGGTTATTGGTTGTAAAGTCAACCAATCACTTCCGAGCCGAGTTTTCCGAACTAAGCGACCAATTTCTATACGTCGACAGCGGTGTCCCTTATCCTCATAATCCATGCAAGACAAACTATCGGAAACTTGACCGAGATATTTGGCCGATAGTGTCGAACCCTGTACACGATTTCTGATAGCATCCGAATTAATTTCGTTGATAATCGACGTTATGGCAGCGAACTACAGCATCGACGCGCCTGATGAAATTCTTTCTCCGGGACTTGTAGTATTTGAGGATATCCTGCACGACAACATCGCGCTCATGCAGACAATCGCCGGAGACAATCGGCGATTGAGACCGCACTGCAAGACTCACAAGACGGTCGAAATCATCCGACTTGAGGTTGATGCTGGTATCCACAAGCACAAATGCGCAACATTTGCCGAAGCTGAAATGCTTGCTAATGGCGGTGCGAGAGATGTTTTTCTGGCCTACAACCCGGTGGGGCCAAACATTGCAAGGGTAGTTCGATTCCGCCAAGCCTACCCCGAGGTTCGCTTTTCAGTAACTGCCGATCACCCCGAACCGGTAAATGCGTTGAATATGGCCCTAGCGGCAGTCGATATTGAAGTCGATGTATTTGTCGATATCGATGTAGGACTGGGAAGAACCGGACTGAAGCCGGGTTCAGAGGCGACTAAGCTGTATGAGCAAATTGCGAGTGCCAGTCATTTAAACAACGCGGGCTTGCATGCCTATGACGGGCATAACCATCAAACCTGCCTCGAAGAGCGAAGAGGAGCGGTTGATCAATGCTGGCATGCAGTGCAATCCTTGAAGGAAGAACTTGAAAAGTCTTCGCTCACTGTTGCCGCAATCGTTGCTGGAGGGACCGGCACATTCCCGCTCTACGCGCAAAAGAGCGATTCCGGACTGGAACTGAGTCCTGGCACGTGCGTCTTTCACGACCATGGCTATGCGCAGATGTTCCCTGATATGAAGTTTGTGCCGGCTGGGCTGATTCTGACGCGCGTCATCAGTCGCCCATCGTCGAATCGTGTGACTTTTGATGTCGGCTACAAGGCGTGCGCGTCCGATCCGCCAGCCGGTGCAAGACTTCGATTCCCCGGCATTACGGATGCAAAAGAAGTTTTACATAACGAAGAGCACCTCGTGATCGAGACTCGCAGTGCCGACCGGTACAAGCCGGGCGATTTCGAGTTAGCTATACCTGCGCATATTTGTCCAACCTCAGCGCTGCATTCACAGATCACTGTGATCAAAAATGGAAGCGTTTGCGATACGTGGAAAGTCACTGCAAGAGATCGTATGCTGAATTTGTGAGTGCCCGCCAAGAAATACTCCAAACCGGACTGACTGCGGATCAGATGAAAACAGGTCCGAAACATAAAGGATCAGGCAATTCAAATTATTTCATGTGATCTGCCGATTCGCGGGCCGGTTCGCAAGTTGCTGAGCCAATGCCATGCGGATTGAAAGAGCTGAACGGTTGCAGTTAGAGTAGGCATGCTTTCTATACGCATTCTAATGCTGCTGTAATTCGAGTTTGACAAAAAGAAAAGCACCTAAAACCGCATTTCCCCCGACGAGTGAAATCGGTCAATGTGCGACTTTATGGGCCCGGTCCTGAAGGATTTCGGCCAACGGCAAGCCAGCTTCGCGAAGCGGCCTGGCGGCGCTAGCCGAGCCGATGGGGTTGACCGGCTGTATGTAGCCGGCACCGGAATCTGCCTCAACAGTCGATTTTGACGAAAAATCAGATCGCAAAAATCTCTAACGCGAATTCCGGGAGTCGGGTTGAAAAACTTTGTCCTGGCTGGTCATGCCAATCTCCGTGCGGCCCGATGGCATTGAACATCGGGCGATTCAGGCAGAATCGGGCGGCAAGACCGGTAGCGATCTCAAATAGTCACCCAAAGACGGAATCGGAAATCGATAGTGAAAGGGAAGATTGTCGACCGTTGCCAGCAAGCCTGCATGCAAGGCTGCAGTGATGAGCTCGCGCATGGTTTGCCCTTGCATTTTCCGAACCGATTCAGTCAAGTTGCAAATCTCCTCATACGTAACAATCCCAGCAGCATCGCCTTGCTTTTTTGCCGCTGCCAGTGCGATTTGCCTATATACCCAAGGAGGATTCTTACCTGCTCTGAGCCGTTTCGCATAATATTCGTTTTTCTGAGCAACGCCCTGCTTCAGCGCCGTCTCAAGCAATGCGAGCGCCAGCTTGCCCTGAGCAGCTCGTATCACAGCACCGGCCGCGACTCCGATGCCGCTGATGTGCTGCGGCCAGCCCTGCGACAGATCGGCCAATGCATCCGACCAAGTGCTTTTTTCCTCCTCGCTTCCGGTGTAATACGTGTCGAGCATGCGCCGAAATGAACTGGCTGCATCAGCTAAAGGAAGCGGCTCCAGATTCATAACCCGCCCGCGCCTGATTCTGGACAGCCCGCATTCACTCAACACTTCTTCGGTATCGCCCAGTCCGAAAAATGCAGTGACCAAATGGATCCCCTGCGAATCACGATGCAAACAATCAAGCACCGCTGTAGTCGCCGATTCTACAGGAGTGTTCTGAGCCTCATCGACAAACACCACAAAGCGAATCCCTTCCAGCAAAAAAGCTGCTTCATGGAAAAGCTCTGCTGTCGACATCTCCATTTCTGAACGCTTGCCAGCCTGCGATTTGCCGCCAACCGAAATACCGGCCACTTTGAATCCGCGGTCCGACAATTCCTGCAAAACTCTTTTGCCAAGATCTCGCAAGCCCTCCAAACTTTGCGTATTCGAACTCGGATCAACTCCGGCAAGACGTCGACCCTCTTGGTCAGCCGCTCGAATCAAAGCGGACATTACACATGCGGGAGACCGCAGATCACTGGGTGAAACGGATACAGCAACCCAAGGCTCATCAAGCATGGAGTGCCGCCGCACCGCTTCCATGCATTCTTGCATGAGTGCCAATTTGCCCGCTCCAGGCGCACCTTGAAAAATCATTGTGCCTCCTCCTATGTGCCCTGAACGAAGGCTGACTACCGCATTTTGAAATACTCCATATTCAGTATCACGGCCACAATAGAACGGCTCGCGACCGACTTCGGCACGATCAGTCCGGCGCAACCATGCAACCTCTTCGAGCGGTGCGGCGGGGGAAGGCTTCGGAAAAAGCCTTGGCTCTGAATCCATTAAAGACATTTGCTGCTTGGCATTTATGAAAAAAACTTGATCGGAAAAGCCATCTGACACTTTTTTACCAATGAAATATCTATCACATCAGGCTGCATTTCAAAAATCACTATTATCTTTAAATCATAACATTTGCAACTGTTTGAGCTAAAACTGATTTAAGTGAACGCTTATGGAACTCCCCTCCCTCTTTGTTTGATTGTACAGAAGATTCGTTTCTGATTTTTGGAATCCCAGCATCCCAGCCACGTCAGCATAGGTCTCGCCTATTTCACAGGTCACAAGAAATGGGCATATCGGACACAACCTTAACTCGGCAAAAAACTTTCGGACATCGCGAACCTGCCGTTTAATCTGCTTGATAAGTTTGATACGGAACTTTTTCTTGATATCGAACACGAATACTTCCGCATTGCCGCCTCGCTCATGCGTAGCGCACGCGGCA
Organism: Arenicellales bacterium; assembly: GCA_965214875.1. Taxonomy (GTDB): domain Bacteria; phylum Pseudomonadota; class Gammaproteobacteria; order Arenicellales; family JAJDZL01; genus CBDAUN01. The sequence continues at coordinate 2,183,915 of OZ243980.1, forward strand.
ATGTTCCAGATTCTTCTCGCTGTTGCTGTAAAAGTTATGCAGCTGCGGAACATCGCTTGCAAGCTTTCCTGTATGATGCGCTCAATTGACAGCATTGGTCACAGACCTGCCAAATTCTTCTGCCATCTCAATGGTTCTTTCCAGCTTCATCGCGATTCTATCGAGATGCGCATCTTTCATCTTTCTATTTTCTCTAAAAGCAGCTGCCTCGCTATCAATTGGGTCAACGCACTCTATGGATTCTCTCGCAGCATGAACAACTTGCTCATGCAATGTCAAAGATTTGCCATGCGGCTCTATCTTAAGCGTTCAACTCGATATTTGGGCTTGAGCGCAAAAGGCCTGGCAATTACTGAGTTGCTGCGCACTTATTCGACTCCTATTGGCATTTTGCCACGCGAATGCACAAGTGCGCCACGCCGCTAGTCAAAAATCGGCTACAGCGCATGAGAATGCACATCTTGCACAGATAAAGACCGTCAATGCGGCTTACGCCAATATGCCCGCCGATGAAGGGATCGTGCGCGTTCCCGAGATTCAGCGCCGGATTTGCGGATCTAAGCTGCCTACATCAGCATGGCTGAGCATGTCACGACGAAGGTGCGAAAGAATAATAGCTTTAGAGCCTGATTGGAAAAAGGGCGGCCCGAAAGCCGCCCTTTGCTGCATCTGCGATGCGCTGGTTCAAGCAAGAACAAAATCCTTGATTCCTTGATATCTACTTCCAGCTCTCGGCCCGGCATTGGGCTCCGCTTGTAGGCGCGGTACCCGGATTGAGCCGCTGACCAGGGACCCTGTGTTTTGGGGTGTCCATTTCCAGCCGCACCCAATTAGCGCCGTAATGCGAGGAGGGTTTCCAGAGTTTTACCTGGTCATTGTCCGATATGAGATGAATTCCTCCAAGATGATCATATCCGGCCTTGTTTCCTCTAAACTGATTGGCTGGATAGTCTTCCGTATTAAGTGCCAAGGTCCAGATTTCTTCATTTTGCTCTGGCGCAGCAGGAACAAGACCATCATCTCTGTCACTTAAAGTGTAATAAAATTGCACTGTACCTACCGCTGATGAATCTGAGATTTCGATTATGCTTGCGTAAAAACAAACTCTAACGCCCCAGAGTTGCTCGTCGCTTTGGCTTTTCGCTACAGCGTTTGAGTTTCTGGGCGCGAAATATCCGGTCGGGTTCTGTCCTTGCACTCCTGCAGGCAGTGCAATTACCGCGAGTAGCAGGAATGCCGCTAATTTACTGAAGGGGGGGGGGCAAATCTGGTTAAATTTAAGCATTTTTGATCTCCAAACTGTTATACAAATTCAGGATATAATCAGAATCTAACTGGGGGTTCGGTCTATTCACACATTCCCTCGCCAAGGCCACGCTGTTAATGCACGAATCATTCTGTGCGTCAACAAGTTGCTTTTCACGTGCTTGATTCTACCCTTTACTATAACGATTTTGATCTATTTGCTCTACAAAAATTTTCAGACTGAACCACTGTCCAAGTTGAATTTTTCTTATTCGAGAAACCTGGGCGGGTAAGTTCTTCGGAGAGATATTGTCAAAAGTAGCACTTGGCCTCTCCAACCTATATCTTGCCAGCGAAATACGGATGCAGATACTTCGGCACAATGACAGGCGAGTTGGGAGCAATCCGGTTTTGAGCAAACATTTGCTCCCCGATGATGGCAACCTCACGCGCATGCGGAACCATTTCAGCAGTCCATCCATCAATCGAATCGTCTAGAAACTCAAGCAATTCACCTGAACGCTGATCCCATCCGTTGCCAACGCCGTGCCACCCCTTGCCGGAAATGGCGATTTCCTCAATTGTTGATAGCTTGTCATCGACGACGGCAGTCGCAATGCCATCAGCATTCTTTTCGTAGGCACCCCAAAAGACTCGTCCACCCTTAGCATCTAGCGCAACCAGATTTCGATTGCGCGAATCAGCTTGCGCGACCGCCGCCAGGCATGAAACGGCTATTGCCGGGATGTCCAAGCCGTACGCAAAGCCTTGCACCACGCCCGCTGCAATACGAAGCCCCGTGAATGACCCCGGCCCCTCTCCGCAAGCGATGCAATCCAGTTCTTGCAGATTTATGCCGGCCATGGCCAATACTTCATCTACCAGCACCAGGACAAATTGGTTGTGATTGCGTTCAGTCATGCGTTCAGCGACCGCGATCGCCCCATCTTGATTCAATGCGACCGACAAAAGCTCATGCGATGAATTGACCGCAAGCAGATTCATGAAATTATCGTACTTCCACAGTCAGGTTTGCTATCGGCATTTGATCATCTATCGCGAAAAAACTTTTCAACATCGCGTATATCCATGGTTTTCGGCATTGGCGGAAGGCTTTGGATAAACTGCGCACCGTAGCCTTTGGTCATAACTCTCGGGTCGCACAGCACCAGTACGCCATTATCTTCAATATCGCGTATCAGCCGCCCTGCTCCTTGCTTCAATGTCAATGCCGCTTCCGGCACTTGCCACTGCATGAACGGTTCCTCGCCGATTGACGACATGTACTTGATTCTCGCACTGAGCACAGGGTCGCCTGGCGCAGTAAATGGAAGCCGGTCAATAATTACGCAAGAAAGCGCTTCGCCTTTAACATCGACTCCTTCCCAGAAACTCGATGTTCCGAGCAATACCGCATTGCCATTGCTTCTGAATTGATGCAACAATTCGTGTCGCGACACCGGGTCGGTTTGCGAGAGCACCGTATAATCTAGTCTGGATTGAATGAGATCTTTCACCTCCCGCAACGCTTTATAGCTGGTAAAAAGCACGAATGCCCTTCCCTTGCTATGCATTACAACAGACCTGACGATTTCTGCAACACTGCAATTGAATTCATGCGACCTCGGATCCGGCATGTCGGGCGGCAGAAACAGCAACGACTGCTCGCGATAGTTGAAAGGACTTTCCCATCGCTTTCCATTGCCCGGCTCCAAACCGGTACGCTTCAGATAGTGCGAAAAATCATCGCCTACCGCGAGCGTGGCTGAAGTCAATATCCAGGACGAATCGGATTCGTCGACCATCTGCTTGAATCGCTTTGAAGGGTCCAAAGGGACGCAGTGCATTTGAATGCTGGACTTGCCGCGCTCGTACCATTGCGCAGATTGCTCGATGCGATCATCGAAAATCGCCAATGACTCTGAAAGCAAGCCTGACATTGAATCCAGCAACGGCTCGAACGCTGCAATGTCTTCACACACTTCACCAACTAGATCAGCCAAAGTTTGCACTTCACTTACAAGCGTTCGGTACTGAGTCATGAACGATTCAGCACCCATTAACTGCTCTAATGACCCAGTCGCCTCCAATTCTTCACTATGCACATGAAGATCACTAGATATATTACTGATATTGCGTATTATTCTTTCATATCTATCAGGGTTAAGCTGAAATTCGCCCGCCAGTTTCTCAAAATCATCGCACAGTGCCCCAAACCTCGAACTGGATATATGCATGCCCAGCGATTCGGCGGCAACGTCCGGCAGACGATGCGCCTCGTCGACGATCACTGCATCCGGAACGGGTAGAAAACTGAAATCTTCTTGAACCAGCAAACTAAAGCAAAGCAGGCTGTGGTTGACCACCACGATGTCAGCCAGCCTTGCGCGCTGTCGTGCCTGATAGACGTAGCAATCATCAAAGAATTTGCATTTGTTTCGCAGGCAATTGTCTGAGGTGGATGACAACTTCTGAATCAGTTCGCGGCGATTGCCAAGCCCTGACAGCAATTCATCCAATTCCCCAGTCGGATTATGATCTAGTCGATGGTGCACGATTTCCATGTTGCTTGCCATGCCTGCATCGAACCCAAGTTCGGGCTGATGAGCGAAGCGTTCAAGCCTGTGCTTGCACAGATAGTGTCGCCTGCCCTTGAGCACGCGCACATCCGGCTCGGCATTCAAGGCATTGCAGACAAGCGGAATATCGCGCTCGACGATCTGGTCCTGCAGGTGGTTCGTGAACGTGGATATGACGGTTTTCTTGCGATGCGCGATGGCGGGAACAAGATAGCCGAAAGTCTTGCCGGTGCCAGTGCCAGATTCGACCACAAGCGTGTCACCTCGCTGGATTGCCGATTCGACAGCGCTTGCCATTTGCTGTTGACAGGCGCGAACGGCAAACCCTTTCATGGAGCGGCTGAACGGACCGTCTTGACTGAGAATTTCAGAGCTTAGCGACATGGATGCCGATGGTTTGATAGCAAGCGGCGGTCTGAAGTGCGAGTGCAATCGGCATCATCGCGGAAAATGCCGGCGCGAGCGCACAGCACAATCTGCAACTGATCGCAGGCTAGAGTCGATTGCCAGCGAACGGCCGGCATCGCACGCTTTTCGGCCAAACGGGGTCGATCATCAGCCGATCAAGCGGCCAGCTTATCCCAGAAGGATTTGATTCGCTGTGTCCAGTTGCTAGCACGAGGATTATGCCGTTCGCCCCCAGATTCGACAAGATTATCGAATTCGGCTAGCAAAGATTTCTGCTTGCTGGTCAAGCTGACCGGCGTTTCGACAACTAGGCGGCACAGCATATCGCCAATTTCCTTAGTACGCACATTGCGAACGCCTTTTCCGCGCAGTCGCATAGTCTTGCCAGACTGGGTTTCGGGTGAAATATTGATCTTCACCTTGCCGTCAAGCGTCGGGATCTCCATGTTGCCGCCCAGGGCCGCTTTGGCGAAGCTGATCGGCAACTCGCAAAACAGATCGTCGCCGTCTCGTACGAAGATGGGATGCTTCATCAGGCGCATCTTGACGTACAGGTCACCTGCGGCGATTCCATTCGCACCTGCCTCGCCCTTACCTGCGATCCTGACTTGATCGCCATCATCAATTCCGGCAGGGATTGTCACAGACAAGCGCACGTTGTCTCTGACCCGTCCTTGACCGCTGCAAGCGCCGCAAGGATCTGTAATGATTGTTCCGCGCCCGCGGCATTGGGGACAGGTCTGCTGCAGCACAAATCCCATCTGACGCATATGAACTTGACCGCGTCCGCCGCAAGCGCCGCAAGTTTGAGGCTGGGACCCTTTCTTGGCACCGCCACCATCGCACTCTTTGCATTCGATCATGGTGGGAACACGGATTTCACTCTCGATTCCTTTTGCCGCATCTTCCAAGCTGATATCCATCGTGTACTGAAGGTCGGCACCTCGCGCCTGCTGACGCTGGCGCCGGCCAGACCCGAATATATCGGAAAAAATATCGCCGAAGATATCGCCAAATCCTTCCCCTGAACTGAAACCGGCGCTGTTGGGGTCGACACCAGCGAAGCCGAACTGATCATACCGAGATCGCATCTCGGAATTAGTCAGAACTTCGTAGGCTTCTTTGGCTTCCTTGAAACGGCTCTCCGCATCGCCATCATCGGGGTTGCGGTCCGGATGGTATTTCATGGCGAGCCGGCGATAGGCTTTCTTGATATCGGACTCAGACGCATCCCGTGAAACGCCAAGCACTTCATAGTAATCGCGTTGAGACATCTAGAATTTCCTATCGAAGGTCGGGTTTCAGCATTTTAGCAACTCGCAAGGCCGTAGTATATCAATTGCGCTTTGTGTCGACTTCTTCGAAATCTGCATCAATGACGTCATCTTCAGCCTGCGCACCGTCTGCATCGGTGCTTTGCGTCGCATCTGCTTGCGCTTGCTCGGCATTTTTCTGGTAGGCTTTTTCTGCCAGCGAATGACTCAGCTTGGTCAACACTTCAATTTTTCCTCGAAGTGAATCGGCATCTTCATTGGCTGACAAAGCGGACTCCAGCTCCGAAATCGCAGACTCGATCGCTTCCTTGTCCGAACCAAGATCGGCCTCGTCCAGCGACGACATGGTCTTGCGCACAGAGTGAATCAAAGCCTCTGCCTCGTTTCGCGTTTCGGCGACCTCGCGCATCTTGCGATCTTCGTCGGCATGCTGTTCCGCTTCTTGAACCATGCGCTCGATCTCGGCATCATCCAGCCCGGAACTGGATTTGATCTCGATGCGGTTTTCCTTGCCAGTCGCCTTGTCCTTTGCCGAAACATGCATGATGCCGTTCGCATCGATGTCGAACGTCACTTCAATTTGCGGCACGCCGCGCGGTGCCGGAGGAATGTCGGTCAAGTCGAACTTGCCGAGCGATTTATTATGTGTCGCCATCTCGCGTTCGCCTTGAAGCACATGCACTGTTACGGATGTCTGGTTATCGTCCGCGGTCGAGAACACCTGAGCCTCCTTGGTCGGAATCGTGGTGTTCTTTTTGATCAGCTTGGTGGTAACGCCGCCCAAGGTTTCAATGCCCAGCGAAAGCGGTGTCACATCAAGCAGCAGCAAGTCTTTGACATCGCCGCCTAGTACGCCGCCTTGGATCGCTGCGCCGCTTGCAACGGCCTCATCCGGATTGACATCCCTGCGCGCCGGCTTGCCGAATATCTTGGCAACCGTATCCTGCACTTTCGGCATGCGGGTCTGACCGCCGACCAGGATCACGTCATCAATATCGTTCGCCGCAAGCCCCGCATCCTTAAGCGCGGTCTTGCATGGCGCAACCGTGCGCTGGATCAAATCGTCCACCAGCGACTCGAGCTTGGCGCGCGACAACTTGAAGTTCAAGTGTTTCGGCCCAGTCTGGTCTGCCGTGATATATGGAATATTCACTTCGGTCTGGGTGCTGCTCGACAGCTCGATCTTCGCCTTTTCGGCATCATCTTTCAATCGCTGCATGGCGAGCGGGTCTCCGCGCAAATCCATGCCGTGCATTTTCTTGAATTCGTCTGCCAGATAATCGATCAGACGGCGGTCGAAGTCTTCGCCGCCTAAAAACGTGTCGCCATTGGTCGACAGCACCTCGAATTGGTGCTCGCCATCGACTTCGGCGATCTCGATGATCGATATGTCGAACGTGCCGCCACCCAAATCATAGACTGCGACTTTGCGATCGCCTTCCTGCTTGTCTAGGCCATAGGCGAGCGCTGCCGCGGTGGGCTCGTTGATGATGCGCTTGACATCAAGCCCCGCAATCTTTCCTGCGTCCTTGGTCGCTTGGCGCTGCGAGTCGTTGAAGTAGGCAGGCACCGTGATGACAGCACCTTCGACGGTTGTGCCAAGATAGTCTTCAGCGGTCTGCTTCAGTTTTTGCAAGATGCGGGCGGCAACTTCCGGCGGGGCTAGTTCATTGTCTTGAACCTTCACCCAGGCATCGCCGTTTTTCGCCTTGATGATCTTGTATGGCATCAAGTCCAGGTCTTGCTGCACCACATCCTCGTCGAACTTGCGGCCGATCAGTCGTTTGACCGCAAACAGCGTGTTATTCGGATTGTTGATCGCCTGGCGCTTGGCAGACTGGCCGACGAGAATCTCGCCCTCGCCCGAATAAGCGACAATCGAAGGCGTCGTACGATCGCCTTCCTGGTTTTCGATTATTTTTGGAGACCCCGAGGCTTCAAATATTGCGACGCAAGAATTGGTGGTACCAAGGTCTATTCCGATAATCTTTCCCATGCTAGTGTCTCCCTTTCAAGAGTTCGGTAGTCAAATTTGTTTTGTAATTCAGTAGGATATTTAGGCTTGAATTGAGATATTTCAAGCCTTTTCGGAGCCATCGGCTCCGTCAGATTCGGTTTTCGAGTCCGGCGGCGGCTCGACTGGCGCGGCGGATGCCACAATCACCATAGCGGCGCGCAGCAGCCGGTCATGGATCTGAAAGCCCTTTCTGACGACGGTTAGCACGCAATTGGCGTCAACCTCGCTGGTCGGCTGCATCATGATTGCCTCATGCAAATTCGGGTCGAACTTGTCGCCGGTTTGAACCGCAATTTCTTCAACGGAGAACTTGCTCAGCACGCCAACAAGCTGTTTGCGCGTCAATTCAAGACCCTCTTTGATCGAATCGAGCTGCGCCGCAGGCTTGCCGGTTGCGGCAGATGCCTCATTTGCCTGATCAAAGCTTTCCAACACGCTTAGCAGTTCGCCCGCAAAGCGATCAATAGCATATTTGCGCGCATTTTGCACCTCATTGGAGGATTGCTTGCGCATGTTCTGCAGCTCGGCGACGGCGCGGACATACTTTTGCTCGAAATCCTCACGCTCTTCAAGAGCCTGATTCAACCGCTCTTCCAAATCGGCGGAAGAATCGTCAATTTCGGTCGAATCTTGCGCCTGATCGATATCCGATGGCTGCGCAGTCGGCTTTGCGGCGTTTTTTGAGTTTGCAGAATCCTCGATCACTTCAGACTTTTTGCGCGACTTTTTAACCATTCGTCATGCTCTCCTTGTTTGCTAAGACTGGAAAACGCACAGTTGTATGCGCAAAATAAGACCGCTGCGCCTGAAATTCAAGTGCAACGATCAAATTGATCTGATGATTCGAGCGAGCTCAGTCTTGCAGATGCGTCAGCGCGTTGCCGAGCAGCTGCGCAGTCACATCGACTACGGGGATGACCTGCTCGTATCGCATGCGGGTGGGGCCGATCACTCCGAGCACCCCGATACTCACGCCCTCAACTTCGTAGGGCGCCGTGACCACACTGCAGTCATCCAATCCATCGAAGCCAGATTCGTCGCCAACGAATATCGACACGCCGCTTGCCTTGACGCTTTGATCCAAAAGACTGAGCAGGGAGTGCCGAGCTCTGAAGGTTTCGAAAATTTTTCTTATTTTCTCGACCGCCGCAAAATCAGGCACATTGAGCAACTTTTCTTCACCGCTCAGCATGACGGTCTCTTCGTCTTCTTCTGTAAAGACATTCCTGGCGACCGTGACGGCCGTCTCCATCAACTTGTTGATTTGCTCGCTGTCGGATTTGATTTCATTCAGCAAGCGCTCCTTGACGCGCGATAGCGGCTGGCCCTTGTATTTTTGATTGAAAAAGTTCGCTGCCTGTTCAACCTCGGAGTCGGAAAATTTATTGTCATTGCTGATCACCCTGTTTTGCACCCTGCCGTCCTCAGTAACGAGAATCACCAAGATTCGGTTTCCCGACAATTTCAGAAACTCGATCTGATGAAATGCGGCGACTGAAATGTTCGGCAGCACGACAACGCCGGCAAACTGCGTGACCTCCGACAATAGCTCGGACGCGGCCGTAGTCAATTCGCGAGCGTCGTTGCCTTTGGTGAAACGCTCCTCCATCTCGTCAAGCGTCATGCGATTGACTGGCTTTACGGTCAACAGCGAATCGATGAAAAATCGATAGCCCTGCGCTGTCGGCACCCGGCCTGCTGAGGTGTGCGGAGAGCGAATCAGGCCGAGATCTTCAAGGTCGGACATGACATTTCTGATAGTCGCCGGACTGAGCTGCATGCCCTGCTGCTGCGCAAGCGTGCGTGAACCGACCGGCTGCCCCAGATCGATAAATCGAGAAATGAGCATCTTCAGCAGAGATTCTGCCCGTTCATCGAGTTCCATTTCGTTTCTACCAAATTAAGATCGCATTGCGGCTTAAACTCGACACATAGCGGGAATAAAGTTGCCGCAATTTCCGCGCGCATTCCCCGTATTATAAGAATGTGCCTGTCAATGACAATCACTTCGGGCAACTTTTCTCCAAACATGCCGTGAAGCGCAATCATCTGTGAAATACAATTGCGGATGCGACTGTGGCGAATGTTGATCGACATTCGCCTGAATGAACTTTGTTTACTGCCATGCATTCAGGTACCCAAAACATACACCGCGCCGCCATATTCAGTACAAGCGCCAGTTCGCGAGCAAGCGAAGTGGTTGAACGAGTCGACGCTGTTTTAGCAAAACAAGGCATCGATGTTCAACGCAAGACGCTTGCCATCCAAGAATTCAATCAGCTTGAATTGGCTGACATCGGCGAGCTCGAGCTTGCCGTTGTAGTCGGGGGCGATGGCGCTTTCCTCAATGTGGCAAGATCTCTTGCCGGCGGGAGCGCGCCTATAATCGGTGTCAATCTGGGGCGCAGGGGATTCCTAACCGATGTCTCAGTGAACGAGATCGAAGAATCGTTCAATCGCATCTTGAACGGTCGCTATGCGATCGAGAAGCGCCCTTTGATCGATGCGGAAGTTTGCGCAGCCGATTCTTCCTGCAATATAGCATGCCATGCCTTGAATGACATTGTGGTGCACAAAACCAATATTGGCCGACTGATCGAGTGTGAAGTGTCTGTTGATGGCGAGTTCATGGCGGGACTACGGGCCGATGGCATCATTGTAGCCGCTCCGACCGGCTCTACCGCCTATGCGATGGCGGCGGGCGGTCCGATCCTGCACCCCACGCTAGATGCGCTAGAACTGATTCCGGTGTGCCCGCAAGCGCTTGGCTTGCGACCGGTGGTTGTCAACAACAGCTCAGAGATCATCATCAGGATGATCGATATCGAACCAGGCCAAGCGGTTCTTGCAGCTGACGGACACATTCGTCAGCACCTGAACAGCAATGAATCCATTAAGTTCCGACGCTCATCTGTCGACATCGATCTGATTCGCATAGAGGGACACGGCTTCTTTAACACCATGCGGCAAAAGCTCGGCTGGGGCGGCTGAGCGGGCTCGCGCTGCTCGATTTGCAATGATTCGCTCTCTTCACATCAAAGACTACCTGCTGGTATCTGATATCAGCATCGAATTCGACGACGGCCTGACCGTGATCACCGGTGAAACTGGTGCCGGAAAGTCTTTAATTGTCGATTCGCTTGTGCTAGCCACTGGCGGTCGCGCTGATTCCAAAGTCGTTCGGCACGGCTGCGTCAAAGCGGAAATCGTCGCTGTCTTCGATACGCTCGACGAGCGTGCGAGACACTGGCTTGCCGAGCAGGAGCTTGAAGATGAGCAGCAATGCGTACTCCGCAGAATTGTCTACCGCGACCGGCCATCTAGGGCATTCATCAATGGCATTCCGGTTTCGATGCAAAACCTCGGCGCAATCGGGTCTTTTCTGGTCGACATACACGGACAGCACGATCACCAACTGCTGCTGAGGCAATCCGAACAGCGCCGCATCCTAGACAGCATCGCGGGACATCGCGATGCTGCGGCGGAATTGGAAAGCGTTGCGAAGTCAATCCGTCGCCTGGAATCGCAAAGAAGCAAGTCTGCAGAAAAATTGCTGCACTTGAAAGAGCGGAGGGAGCTGCTTGCACACCAAATCGGCATTTTGGAGGAGCTGCAGCCCGACCATGGCGAGTTCGCATCTTTGGAAGAAGAACTTGCGGCACTGTCAGGCGCTGAAATGCTTGCAAAGTCGCTGCATGGGATTGCCCAGCGGCTTCATTATGCAGATGAAAGCACAGTCAGCGCAGAGATTCTCAGCTGCGAAAAGGAATTAGGTTCCTTGGCAGGAATTCATTCAAATATGCAGCTGTACGCCACAATGCTTGAGGAGGCCCGGCTAAGGATCGATGACGCTGCGAGGGAGCTTCATAGCATTGCCGAGCGAACCGAGCACAATCCGCAGAAAATAGCCACAGTCAACGAACGCATGTCGGCACTGCAAGAACAGGCCAGAATTCATCACGCAAATCCCGACCACCTCGATGAAGTTCTCGCACAACTTTCCGCAGAATTGGCTTCAACCGAATCCGAACTCTTCGATGTCGAAGCTGCCGATGCGAATATAGAGAGCTTGAAATCTCAGCATCGCGCTATCGCGGCGCGGCTCACAGCGGGCCGGAAAGCAGCTGCAGCCGCGCTTGCTGCCGATGTAACCGGCTTTATGCAAAGGCTGGGCATGCAGCGCGGCTCTTTTGATGTCGCGTTAGAACCGGAACCGAACGAAAGCTTTTCCGGGTTCGGCCATGAGAATGTGAAATTTCTAGCCGCCACGAACCCGGGTGCCGAACTTGGGGAACTGGCGCGAGTGGTCTCAGGCGGAGAATTGTCGAGATTGAGCCTGGCGATTCAGGTCAATGCCTCAGACATGGCGGATGTCGCATCCATCGTATTCGACGAAATCGACATCGGAATTGGAGGGAGCGTTGCTGAGAGTGTCGGCAAGCTGCTTAAACGGCTCGGCGGTGCAGTGCAGGTTTTCTGCATCACGCATCTTGCGCAAGTCGCAAGTTGCGGCGACCAGCAGCTCAATGTGATCAAGTCAGGTCGCGACGCGTCGAGGATCGAAGTTCGCATGCTGAGTCATGAAGAACGAATTTCCGAGCTCGCTCGAATGCTCGGCGGTGCTAAAATAACCGCCCAAGCCACCGAGCATGCGAAGCAAATGCTTTCATCGAGCCCCCAATGACACAGCCAGCAATAAAACTGACGCATCCATTCCTGCTGCGCGAAGCGCACACTAAAGATGTCGAGCAGATATACGAGCTGCTTAGCAGATTTGCTGAGCAGGAAATCATTTTGCCGCGAAGCAAATTCGAGATTCTCAATCAATTGCCGAAGTTCTCGGTCATCGAATCCGATGAATGCGTCGCCGGCTGCGCAGCTCTTGAGATCTTTACGCAAGAACTATGCGAAGTGCGCAGCCTCGCGGTGAACCCGGTCTTTGCAGGTCAAGGATACGGACGATTGCTGGTAGAAGATCTTGTCGAACGCGCCAAAGAGCTCGGGCTTTCACGGATCATGGCGCTAACTTATGTGCCGGAGTTCTTTCACCGTCTGGGCTTTCATACAGTGCAAAAGGAAATATTTCCGGAAAAAGTCTGGGGCGTATGTGTCAAATGCAGCAAGTTTGATGATTGCAATGAAATCGCCGTGCTAAGGGTGTTGCGATGAAGACGGCATCCAGCGCATGATCGGCAAGCGAGTCCCAAGGTCGATGGAGAACAGCCGTAGCCGTCTTTCCGCGGCAATTGCTGCCGCACTGCTGCTAGGATTGACAACTGCCAGCTGTCAGATTTACAGAATTGATATACAGCAAGGCCAAGACTCCGCCATCGAAAAAGCTGACGAGATTAGTGTGGGCATGACACCGGGTGAAGTGGTAGACATCATGGGCACCCCGCTTGTGGTGGATAAATTTAGAGACAATCGCTGGGATTATCTGCATAGTCTTGGGGTCGCTGGGGGCGACCCGGTTGTCAAGCAGCGCGTAACGGTAATCTTCGAAGGCGGTCGAGTTGCCGAAGTCATCATCGTTGCAGCGCCCTCAAGCGAAGCAGGGCCGACCAGCGAAGAAACTGAGACCAATTAACGAAGATTCTCTGCTTTGCCCGCACAAGCGGGATAGACCAGCAAGCAATGGCATTCTGACAAGAGGCGACGTTTTCTAGCGAACGCAAGCTTTTGACAATGCGGGAAAGGATGGCCGGCTCGGACATTTTCGCCGAGAGGGCTGACGACTGCGCCCGGATGTCGGATAACAGATTGCCCGAACGCTTGCGCGTACTGCGCGGGCGGATGCAAGCGAGGGGGATCCGAAGATGGACGAGAGCATTGCGAAGCTGAAGCCGGGTACGTTTTGCGGGCGGCGCGTGACGCGACGGTAGCGAGGGTCGGAATGCGGCGGTCGGCATCCGGAGGCGACAAAAAATGCCGCATAAGAGGATTGCGGGTGGAACCCGCCCAGGCGGACACCTCCGGTAGCCGGATCGTCGCTCTGAAACGGGTTCGGGGACGCTAGGCGGCGCGAAGGTCGGCGAACCGCTCCATCGCCCCTTCGACCAGCGCCGCCGCGTGGCCGGCGTCGCTGCCTTGTCACATGATCCGGTGGTGCAGGACGAACCGGTGCCGGTCCACGGCGACCGGCACGCCCAGCCCATGGCTGGCCCCAGCCTTGCCCTCGGCCACCCAGCGCGTGTGCGGCTCGAAGATCGAGAACGCCTTCTCGCCGTGCGCAATCGCCTCGCCCCCGAGCTACCGGCCTGCGCCAGCGTCACCTCGGAGCGCGCCGCGTCCCGCAGCAGGTCCGCATCGGTCGGATAATGCACGTCGGTCTCCAAGCAGAACGAACCGGCCCGCCCGCGCAACGGCTCGCCAGGCTTTTTTCCGGCCACCTTGCGCCCCGACCCGGCCGCCAGCCGCCCGATCTCCGACAGCAGCTTCGGACTCAGCAGCGACACGTTGTCGATCACCATCTGCAGCTCGCAGGTGCCCGAGCACCGGCGAGTGCCCCAGCATCCGGCGCAACGGCTGGCTCGCATAAAAATGCCGCAGGCCGATCAGGATGGCTGGAATGTCGTCGCGCGACCTGGCGCCGGCATGGATGTTCTCGATCGGCACGGCGCCGATCTCGAGCTGGGCGGAGCGGATCTTGCGCATCGCCTTTTCCTCGAAGATTCCGGCAAAAACGGCCGGACCGGGGCGAAACGCCCCGGTCCGGCGGGAAATCCGCGCTATCGCCGAATTCTTCGCCGCCGGCCGGTCGCCGTCACATGATTGTTTTCATTGGAAAATGATATCATATCCGGGTTTCTGGCAGACACTAATTAGGTTTCCTTAAGTGAATGCCATTGGGCCAGCAAGGCCCCGCTCTATCCCATTTTCTGCATGCGTCTTCCGCCCATCAGATGCATATGCAGGTGGAAGACCTCTTGTCCGCCATCTTCGTTGCAGTTCACCGTTAATCGGTAGCCGGATTCGGCGATGCCGTTTTTTCTGGCCAGCTTGGAGGCGACCACAAAAAGCCGGCCAAGTGCTTGCTCATCTTGCTCGGCTACGTCATTGACGGTAGGAATCAGTTTTTTGGGAATAATCAGAATATGAACAGGCGCTCGGGGGCTGATGTCCTCGAACGCGACCACCAAGTCGTCCTCGTAGACGATGTTCGCTGGAATTTCCTTTGAGATAATCTTCGAGAATATCGTCTCCTCTGCCAATTTGACCTCCTAGAACTGCCGGTGTAATTGAATGTCGCGAAGTCGGTAAAATATGCGCCGAAATCGGTGAAAGCGCAATTTTACCGTTAATGGCGGCTTTCAAGGGCGTTTCGATTTTCAACTCCACATAAACATCACTCGAACACAGACCGGAGAAGCAACCATGCAACCATTTCGCGCTTACAGAATCAATCAAGTCGAAGATGGCGATCGCAAGAAAATCTCGGCGCAATTTGCAAACATGAATATTGACGATCTGACTGAAGGCGAAGTCGTCATTCGCACGAGCTACTCGACCATCAACTTCAAGGATGCGCTGGCCGCCACCGGCAAGGGCAAAATACTGCGCCGCTATCCGTTGAACGGCGGCATTGATTTGGCGGGGCAAATCGTATCGTCAAAAGACGCTCGATACAAGGAAGGCGATTCGGTGCTGGTTTGCGGTTGCGGTCTATCGGAGGTGCATGATGGTGGCTATGCGGAATATGCCCGACTGCCAGGAGATTGCATCGTGCCGATGCCGGCTGGCATGAGCGAATACGATGCCATGGCCATAGGCACAGCAGGCTTTACGGCGGCGATTGCCGTCATCCGCATGGAGGACAACGGCCAGATACCGGAACGCGGCCCGATTGTAGTAACTGGAGCGACCGGCGGAGTTGGTAGTTTCGCGGCAAACATGCTGGCGAACATCGGCTACACGGTATCAGCTCTTTCGGGCAAACCCCAGCATGCCGAATACCTCAAGCAACTCGGAGCTTCTGAGGTCGTTGATCGGCACAGCCTTGAAATGGGCACCCGCCCGCTTGAGAGTGCGCAGTGGGGCGGTGCCGTGGACAATGTCGGAGGCGATACGTTGAGCTGGCTGACGCGCACTGTCGGTCCTTGGGGCAACATCGCCTCAATCGGACTTGCAGGCGGAATCGACTTGAGCTCTACGGTGATGCCATTCATTATCCGCGGAGTCTCTTTGCTTGGCATCAATTCCATCGAGATGCCTCGCCAGGTACGAGACAAGGCTTGGGAGCGGTTGAACGGAGACTTGAAGCCCAACTTGGATCTGATTGTAAAAAGTGTCGTTGATTTCGACGAACTGCCCTATTCGTTCGATCAGTTCATGGACGGTTCAATTGTCGGCAGAGTTGTAGTCAAGATTCAGTAGATAGTTTTTAATTTAAAAAAACAAATACATAGTTTGTTTATCGTCAGCGACGTATAATCTGACAAGCAAAGCTGAACCTGAATCGCAACATGAAAACAACACTAAGCCGACAGCAATTCAGCTCTCTTCGCAAAGGATTTGATTCAGTTCCTAAACGCTCGAGCTCAATCAACAAGGCATGCTATATCGATCGGCATTTTCTCGATGTTGAAACAGAGCATATTTTCCACAAGAGCTGGCAGTTCGTCTGCCACGAAGAGAAGTTGCGCGAAGTGGGCAATTATGTGACGGCTGATATTCAAGGGCAAAGCATTTTTGTCATTAGGGATGATTCAGGCCGACTCAAAGCCTTCTACAATGTTTGCAAGCATCGCGCCCATGAGCTGCTGCAAGGCGAAGGGAGTGCACAACGAATAACCTGCCCCTATCATGCATGGACATACAGGCTAGACGGGTCGTTGATGACGGCTCGAAGAAGCGAGCACTTGGAAAACTTTGATGTCAATGGGATTTGCCTGACATCAATTCGCCTTGAAATCTTCTGCCATTTTGTTTTTGTAAACCTTGATCCGGATGCTCCAACGCTGGCAGAGCAAACCGGGAACCTAAAAGACGAAATCAAGCGCTACGCGCCGGACATTGCCGAACTGACTTTTGCGCATCGATTGACATATCAAGTGCAGGCTAACTGGAAAGCGGTGGTCGACAATTTTTTGGAGTGCTGCCACTGTCCAGTGGCTCACCGGGACTTTTGCTCGCTCGTTGACATGAATACCTACCAAGTCAAGACGCATGGCATCTACTCCAGTCATATGGCCAAGGCAAAGACCTCCGATAACAATGCCTACAGCATCGAAAACGCCAGTGTCACTGATCATGCCGTCTGGTATCTTTGGCCCAATATGACTCTCATGCGATATCCGGGGCGCGGCAATTTCATGGCGTGGCGCTTCTATCCGGTCAACGAATCTGAAACCTACGAGATCTTTGACTTCTACCTTGAGACTGCTGAACCCAATGACGATGAAAAAGAGGCAATCAGCTTCATCGACAATGTGCTGCAACCAGAGGACATCGGGTTGGTTGAAAGCGTTCAAAGAGGCATGTGCACACCAGCGTTTGAACAAGGACGGTATCTGGTTGATCCAGAGGGGAGCGGACTTAGCGAGCATGCCGTGCATCATTTCCACAGTCTGCTGCTCCAGGCATACGAACAGGCGCAAGCGAGTTGAGCGCATTCGCGCGAGTTCATACGAGCATCCGGTAAGTTACTATCGGCCAACTAGCAGCATGGTGATCATGCGAACCGTCGACAAGCGAGCAAATCAAAGGTGTGAAGCATGAGGCAAATGCTTGCAGGGAAAACAGCGCTCGTAACCGGTGGCGAGGGCGGCATTGGGCGATCAATATGCGGCCGTTTCGCAAGTGAAGGCGCTCAAGTGATATCGGCGGATCTGATCCAGCAAACGCCACCGCGCGGGAACGTTAACTTTATCAAATTGGATGTTACACAGGAACAAGAGGCGGTCTCGCTATTTGATTCGCTCAGCCAAGAATGGCAAAGGCTCGACATTCTGGTCAACGCCGCCGGCATTGAAATTGAAAAGACGATTGAAGAAACATCGCTGGAAGAATGGAACCGGATATTTGCAATCAATGTCACCGGCATGTTTTTGATATCCAAATATGCACTGCCCCTACTTCGGAGGTCGCAAAGTGCTAGCGTTATAAATTTTGGATCCTATGATGGCTATATTGCCGATCCGAAACTGGCTGCATACTGCGCTACCAAGGGAGCTGTGCACGCTCTTACCCGCGCCATGGCATGTGATCATGGATCTGAAGGCATTCGTGTAAACGCCATCTGTCCCGGGTATGTCGATACACCCATGCTGGCTAGTTTCTTCGGCGATCGTTCGGATTCAGAATCTTTAAAGCAGGCGGCGCGGGACATTCATCCCTTGAAAACCTACGGACAGCCGGAAGATATTGCCAATCTCGTCAACTGGCTGGCATCCGATGAGGCTCGCTACGCCTCTGGACAATTGTGGGTGATCGACGGCGGTTTAAGTGCCCAAGTTCAACAGATGCGTCTTTAGGGTAGTGGCTCAGTTTGCCTTAAAATCGCGTTAGGGTGGCTGCAAAAGGGGATAAAGCCTTGTACAATGGGGGTTTTAGATCAAACAAAATTTCACCCGTTGGGTGGACCCGATCGGAGCAAGGCTTTATGGACATCCAATCATGCAAGATTTCGACCACGAAAGACAAATCGGCTTCGCGAAGCGGCCTGGCGGCGCTGGCCGAGCTGATCCGCAAGCTGGGGCTCGACACCCATTTCGAGCGGCCGGTGCCGGAGCCGGGCAGCAACCGCGGCTTGCGCCCGGGGGCGTATTTGACGACGTTCATGCTGATGATGCACGAGGGCTCGCGGCATCTGAGCGGAGTGGCGCGGCTGCGCGAGGAGCGGCCGCTGCTGGAGCTGCTCGGCATCCGCCGGCTGCCGGGCGACGACGCCTTGGGCCGGTGGCTGCACGCCCTGCAGCTGGCGGACCGCCGGCTGCTGGCGGTCGCGCTGCACCATCGGAAAAGGGCGGCCCTGGACATCGACGCGACCGCGGCGCTGCGAGAAGTCTTCGGCGGAGTTCACGTACAAGAAGGAGCGGGGCTGCATGCCGATCGTCGGCCATATCGCCGAGACCGGCATGGCGGTGGCGGCGGAGTTCAGGGGCGGCCCGGTCTCGCCGAACGCGCGCAACTGCGAGTTCGTCCGCCAGTGCGAGCGGGCGCTGCCCAGGGGCGCCGAGGCGCATCGCGCCCGCATCGACGCGGCGGGCTACCAGGCGAAGATCATCAACCGCTTCACGAACCACGGCATCGGCTACGCGATCCGCGCCAGGCTCGACGCGAGCGTGGTCGAGCAGACCGGGGCGCTGGACGAGTCGCGGCAGCAGCCCTTCATCGAGCGCGACGGGGCGGCGAGCGAGACGCAGCAGACGGCGCGGTTCCTGCACTCGATGAACGACACGCCCGAAGCGTTCGCGGCGGTGGTGCAGCGGCTTAGAAAATCCGGCCAGCAGGAGCTCGAGCTCGATTGCCCGCAGGCCGGCGACACCCTGTCGCAGGGCGGCTGCATATGCCGGGCGCTGGCGACCAGCTTCTGCCGGCGGAGCGACTCGCGGGCGGTCCGCTGATGCAGCCGCAGGGGCGACGACTCCGAAAATCGCATCCGCGAGCTTCGCAGCGGCTTCGGCGCGGCGCATCCCCCGTGCAGCGACTTCCATGCCAACGCGCTGCATTTCATGCTGTGCATGCTCGCCTTCAACCTGTTCGCGCTGATGCGCCACGTGCTGGACGCGAGCTGCGGGTCGATGCGCATCGAGACCTTTCGCCGCCGGCCCTGCTGCAGGGCGGGCAAGATCGTGCGCCATGCCCGAGGCCGGGCCTTGAAGCTGTGCGACGCGCGGGCGGCGCGGCGGCTTAGCGACGCCATCGGCATGATCCGGGCGATGGCCCTGGCGCCGTAGCCGCCGGAAACGCAAAAAAAAAGCATCGCGCGCACGACAAAAAAATCGGCTGCGTCCCGGCGCGTTGCGGACTGTCATTGATCTTTCGCCCCGGTTCCGCTCCTCCGCCCTTTCCGGCCGCGTCCCGCCCGCAAACCCGCCCGGCATCGCCGCAGCGGGCGCCAAAATCTCCCCGCGCTTCGGATTTCAGCGAAAATTCGCCCAAAAATCTCTAACGCGGATTTTGGGCATATCTTGATTATGGCCGAATGAATCCAATGCGCTTCAAATGCTCATTCCGCATATAACGGGCATATTAGTGCCTATATATTCAAAATCTTTATCGACGTGAATCATAAGCAAAACACCACAATTCAGTGGCTTGGAGAGAAATTAGAGTGAAATAAGGCTCAGAACTTCAGCCTAAATGACTGATAGCCGTAAACATGATGCTATAGCATTGAGGAAAGAAAATGACAGAAGTTGCGATGGATTGGATAACGATGGCTGGCGTGATTGCGACAATAGCCTTTTTGTGGCGGCTTAGCGGCGACATGCGGAAAGAAATCGGCGACCTACGGGAGCGCATGGCGCGACTAGAGGGGTTGTTTGAGGGTTTCGCCGCTCGCGAGAAATCTAAAGGACAATCATAAAACCACCGATGTGCAATTTTTTGCTATAACACTTCCACGCATCAGGTCTCACATATCACGAAACATGCCCATGGCTTTATGCGACAACTCACCATTGTCGCTGACGCAAAGCACCACTGCTTGATGTCTCGCTAAGTAGTGTCTGCCAGAAAACTCTATTTTTGCATGAGGAATATTGTTTCTATTGATCTTTTCATGAAATTCGCAATTCGAAGATTCGGCCGTGTCCGCCCATTCGAATCGATTTCGCCCGCATCTTGCGGCCGCAAGGCTTATTCCCGTAAATCTTCGAAATCAAGATCTCATCAAACTGTCAATCAAAACAATGGCTTTAATGCAAAAATGGAGTTTTCTGCCAGACACTAAGTAAGATATTCTCCAAAATTTGCTCAGTACCGCCTGTCTCTGAATCTATGAAATATCCAATTTTGTTGATTTGCCGCCATGTACTGATGGTTCAGCGCACCATTGATTTCGGAGAACTTCCAAGTCGCTCATAACATCACTTGATAATCCAAGCAGATCAACGAGAACGGCTTTATCCAATTGATACCGACTCTGATCCATCCAAGCTTGATTAGCGGGGAGAAAGTCAATTTCAGAGAGATCCGAAAGAATTGACTTTGCCCGTTTCAATTGACTTTTGCTGAGTTCACGCGGATCGATCACTAGCAAAGATGGCAAATTGGATATCGTTAAACGCGCTCTGCCCAATTGTTGCCGTGTGCCCAGCCACCAAAAAGTCATGAGTCCCAAAGTGGTATTTGCCCAAAGCACAACCGGGGCAATCCACGACTCTTGATAAAGCCGATAGTTTGGCCATGCGGGGCCTCCCAAAGTCGGACGTTTGGTCAAGCAAGCAGTCAATGGTTGCGAATTTATTTGAAAATCCCGATTAAAATGAAGTGCGCTTGAGTTTTCATGCCATACTTTATTCGCTTGTTCTTCGCAACCTAACCGCGGCTTCGCTCTCGAATCAGGATCAACGATCAGCTTCGTTTCTTCCTTTGCATTGTGGTGCCAAAGAGCTGGGTAGGTTGGCACTCCGTGCCAAGGTTCAATTTCAAAAGGACCGCGCGGAGAACCATCAGGATATCGTCCATTGATATCGCGATCAACCAATCCACGTTGTCCGATTAACGCAAGCGATGTAATCGGTATCGGAAGCGGATCCATGCGTTGGGGCAATTTCAAACCGCTTCGCAAAGAAAGCATCACTGAAACCAGATCAGTTTCTAAAATTCCGGAGGCACCTCCATGCTCCAATTCGGTTTGCACATACACACCAGCCCGATCTTTCTCCGTGAGATGCAAATGCCCAGAACCGGAATCGGTGCTTCTTGTAAATTTCGAAAATGATTGTTTCGAAATGAGATCAGCAACTGTGACAGCCTCAAGAATTGATCTAGGCCGTTGTCGCAGACTGACCATCATCGCACAGTCGCTTGAAATCTTCTTGCGGGCAACCACTACCACTTCAGCCATTCCTGTATCTGCAGAAAAAGCTCGAAGCGTTGCACCCGTGTCAGCTATGGATACAACTGTTATGCCGCTGTAGTGCTTCTCAAGTATTTTTCGTGCATTTTTCCAGGAAGCGCCGCTAACGAAAGAAGCCGGCAGAATGAAAGCGGCAACACCACCGGGTTTCAGCTTGCTATGCGCTAGATCTACAAAGTGCGAAGCGAGTCCGGCGTTGCCATTGCCAACTGGGCACTCAAGCTTATTCCGATATTTGCCCAGCGTTGCCGACATAATCCGCTGTTCGTCCCCCGTAGTCGCGAATCCCGCAAATGATGGCACCGGTATCGTTGTGCTTTCGTGGTTGGTCGGACGCGTGAAAGGAGGGTTCATGATGACTATATCGAAACTGTTGTTCGGAGCCTTGACATCGACTACGTTTTTCAATTCAGCGCCGCCTCCGCGCAATTGCTCAGCCCCGGTGCTATAAAGCGGCTTGATGGGGTCGTCTGAAAGCAAATCTAATGACCCAATAGCATGAGGCAGTCCTGTATTTTCCGGCTGCATGCCGTATGGCATTGTAAAAACTTGCGTTTTACCAAAAGTGATAGTCGGATGATGGCTCGCAATAACTGAAGTAGTAAGGTGTGTGGCGGCAGGCATGATGTCAGCGCCGAATAGTACCTGTTCTACCATTTTTGCGTGAAGCAAGCCATCGTCTCCTCCGCGACGACGATAGCGTACGGCCATTCGGTGATAAACTGCGGACAGCAATGTTCCGGTACCGCAAGCAAAGTCGGCTACTCGCAGCTGTTGAATTGCCTCCAAATCTGCCCAATCAACATCAAGTTGACTTACTGCCAGTTCAGCCGCAAAGTGGGCGCTCGAAGGCAAAGTGTAGAAAGTTGCGAGAAACTTGCGGTCATTGATTAGGCGTTGAAACATGATGCCAGAGAGGTCGTTCAGAGTCGTCGCACCGATATTTGCTACCGCTTCTGCTGTTTCTACCAATCTTACGAGGTACATCCTTGTGTAGCGTTCCGGAATGCAGCCAAGCAGATCATGAGCGATCTTGAAGATAGGCCAGTAGTTGATTTTCAGTATGTCTTCCCAGCATTCTTGCATTTTACTTTTGGAAAGATATCCCCCTAATCCACGAGCTTCCTTTGGCTCCTTGACCCCATGCTCGCCGGCAATTGCCGTATGAAAGATCAGCGCATTTAGGATAATCGCCATTGCCATTCGGATGGTTTGCTCGCTATCTTCCTGGCAGAGTGTCTCGGCAATTCGGAGAAGGATGCTCGGAAATCCGCCGCTTTGTATGTTGTGCCGTAATTGCCATGCCGCATCCCTCACAGCATATTCAATAAGTTGCGTACCCTCGCTGACTATGCGTTCAGACAACGAAACCTGTTCTAACACATCGGCCAGCACATCGATTCCGCCAGTCAACCAGCCAGTTTCTGGCCAACGCGCAATCGTTGATTCATCTAGATACCCTCCGGTGAACACACACATGCGAAACTCGCCTGTTTTGATTCTTTTTTCAGGTTCGGCACCCTCACCAAGATGCTCCGGTATTCGTATTGCCACTGCAGCCTCTACACGCGCCCCTCCTTCATCAAGCACTTTACCGAGTCGATTCTTCGCGTCCAGTTCCACAGTATTAGCTGGTTCGTACTCCGTTTCGATCACAACCGGAATTCCATTGGGACACCTGACAACTATATCAGGACGCATGGCTGCGCTGCCCCTTAGGATGCGGGTATGCTCGGCAAAAACGGCATCTCGCCATTGGGGATTCTTTGTTTGCAACACACTCGCCAGTGCCCCATTTAGCGCGATTTCAACTATTCTGGACATATGTTTTTTTACTTTGGATTTGGGGCTGGAATAAATGGCACTTCGCGTTATTCTTGTATCGCAAAGCGCTAGAGGTCGCAAGCCATTTTATGGTTGGCGCGATGATAGTGGTCAAAACTGTAAATAAAATTTGAAGAGATATTGCCAAAAGTAGTGCTTGGCGGTCGGGCGGCATTCAAGCGGCCATCTGGTCGTTCGGGTGCTCCGCCTCGATTCCGTCTTTGAATTGTACCCCTTCCACCACCTTTCCAAGCTTTCTAAATCCGCTCAGGCGCCGCCAGCGCCTTTCGGCGCATAGTCCGAGCTTGTGAACATCATGCGCCGGCGACTCAGGCACCCTCTGGAACGCTTCGTGCGGCGGCGGATCGTCGCGAACGTCGACTCGATCGGATTGGCGGTGCGGATGCTCTGCCAGCGGGCGGCCGGAAAGCCGCACAACGCCAGCAGCTCGTCGCGGTCCTCCGGCAGCTTCTCGGCCGCCTTCGGTTTCTTCTCGCCGCAGGTGTCGACAAAGCTCTTGAACGCGGCCTCGGCATCATCCCGGGTCTTAAGCCATCCAGATCTGCTGCAGCGCCTGATTCGCTCGGGGCTGGACGCTTTCGGGCAGGACGTTCAGGATGCTGCCCGTCTTGCGCAGCCGGCAGCGCCGGTGGCGGGTGTGCGGATACGCCTGGTCCAGCGCCGCCCAGAATCCCAGGGCCCCGTCGCCGACCGCCGCCAGGGCGCACAGCTTCGCGTCCTCGGCCCGAAGCCCGCAGCAGATCCCGTCCGCCCAGATGCAGGCCCAGCGGCGGTCGGACAGGTCCTCTCGGCGCCATTGCTCCATTTCCCCGTTCCACTGCTCCGCCGGGCGCGACACGCACGAGGCCGAGAACCCTTGCGCCTCGGGCCCCAGCAGAACCTGCAGGGTCTCGGCCATCTCGCCGCCGGCTCGCCCTTCAGATACAGCCACGGCACGAACGCCTCGACACTCGCGGCCTCCAGCGCCAGCATCCACCGCGCGCCCTCGCGCGCCATCTCGGCCAGCGAGTCGCGGAAATTGTCGTGCGCTTCAAGCGAAACAGGGCTGTTCTTGCTCATGAGTGGCATGCCTCTCTGTTTTGATAAGTAGATTTTTCGAATCTGCAGTCAGACCAGTTGCGCCGCTTTTTTTCAACCCACGCCAAGCACTACTTTTGGCAATATCTAAACGAATTTAGCATTCAACAATACTATTGCCTGGTTAAAAATCGAATAATATCAATTGTTTAATCACTCGAAATCGGTAGTTGCCGCGGACAATACACGATCACACCGACCAAAGCTGCGCGGCAATCCCAAACCTCACCTTCACTTGGACCAGATGGTCGTCTAGTTTATGACTGGTTAAACGGGTTGATGATCGTAAGTTTCTCGATTATTTGACCATCCTGCAAGTCTTCGCTGTACAGAGTTCTGCACTTGGCTTCAAGTGCGGCGGCGACTATCAGACTATCGTAAAACGAAAATCTGTAACGCCGCATGATATCAAGCCCGCAACGATAGGTCCGGTTAGTCGGATTAACAGACCATAAAGGGATCAGCACGTCCTCAAGAAATTGATCTGCTTGCGCTGCTGTCGCGCCTAATTTGCTCGTGATCACATTGATTGTTTCCTGGACAACCTGATAACTGATGCAGCCAATCCCCTCTTTTACTGCCGATTGAATCAATTTCTCAGATCGCACACGCTTGTCATGATCAGCTTCGTCGAATACGTATATAAGCACATTTGAATCAATAAAGTATCTATCGCTCATTCATTTCCTCTCGAGAGAACTTGCGGCTGCCGGAAAAAATGCTAACTTGCAGTTCCCGGATCGTTTTAATGGCTCTTTCACTTTTTTGTTCGCGTCGCGCATAATTTTCTAACCACATTCGGAATTGCGCATTCAATGTCGTGCGTTCGGCAACCGCACGTTCCCGCGCTTTTTCAATCAAATCAGCATCTGCACTGAGCGTTATGTTTTTCATCACTTTCACCTCATTAAAATTACACGATTATATTATGCACTGCTTTCGCGCGATTTCTGATAAGCCACGATATCAATCAGCAATTCTAGGGTAATATTTTCCATAGGCTTGGCTTCAATTTGGGTAGTATGAAGAGTTATCTGCAAACAATTTATTTCAGTCAACTGAAACCTGTGATATATCCGTCAACATCATCGCGCCGGTCAATCTTGTTACACGATTTCGTCTGCCAGACTCTCAGAAAGACCGAGATGCCGTGATTGATGATATTCGAAACAGCTTTGAATTCATCTATTCTGCCTTGATAAGACGAGCCTCGCATCTCGCAGTCCGGGTCCTGATGAAACTCGCAGGCCGTCTCCCGATTAGTTGCGCAAACTTGCAAGACTTGCTTGCTTTCGGACTTGCCGGCCGCGGCTTTAGCCTGTCGTCTCATCAATGCCCCTTCACTCCGACACTTTCCGCCTGTTTCCAGCCGACTCCGTCCGCTATAGCCCGATCAACAGGTCGGCATTCGCTTGATTCTTGGCTGTAGCCGGAACGACCTGTTAGGTGACCGCTTCGTAGACCCTGCATTTTCGCGGCACATGATTCGCGTCACAGCTCTAGCCGCCCAAAACAATCTCACATCGCCGTCAACGCGGGCACGCCGATGCCTCAGAAAAAACATCAAAAAGAACGTAACTGACTTCAGAAAGCTACTATCTCGCAAGTGTCGCCGACTTCAGCGCAGATGGTCGCGGAAATCAGGCAACCGGAAGAGCCTTTGAAGGGTCGGGGGAAAAATTGAGAAACTTGAAGCTGGTATCAGCGGAATGCAACAACTACACGACAAAGCATTTTAGGTCCCGCCGACAGGACAGATTGGATCGAGGAAAAACTGTCCAATATTCACAAATTGCCGGAACAGAAGGCGGGTCAATCTGCAATTGCGCTTCGAAAAGCGTTTGCAACACTTGCCTTCCAACCCCATCCATCCTGACGGCGGAAAGCCATGCTGCGTTGCTGCAGATAAATGCTTTAGCAATCACCGCACCGCTAACCCGCATCAGCGGATGCGGAAAACGGCGCATTTTCTTACCTCTGGTGGAGGTGGCGGGAATCGAACCCGCGTCCGCGAGCCCTCCTCGCACTGGCTCCTACATGCTTAGTCTATTCATCTTTACAAATGCCTGCGCCTGAATAGACAAGATCTTGCAAGCATCGGCCCCGCAGTGCCGAAACACCGGAAGTTTCGCATACCGGATTACGAGACATCCCGATACACTAGTCTGCGCAAATGTGACTCCATTTCATGCTACGCAAACTTAGCAATCAAGGAGTCTAGCAGCTAAGCTGCCAGAGCAAAGTTGTCGTCGTTGGCAACTAATTTTTTGCAGCGGATTTACGAGGTCACTGCACCTCGGCATGCTCCAATGGTTTTGTAACCCGCGTCGAAACCGAGTCACCCCCAATTTAGAATCTTAATGCTAACACGAACTGCACCCGATCAGCATGCCTATCGTTTCGATCGGCATTTATGCTGGGCAGCTACGACGCATAGATGCAACATGGACGCAGATTGAAGAAAATCAATGGAAATCCGCTAAATTCCGCAGCCAAAGCCAGCATCAGCACAGCAGCATCCGCTCCTATGCTTCGACCTCTCGCCTCTGGCGTTCTTGATCTCGCTGCTTTAATGCCGCACGCTTGTCATACAGTTTCTTGCCTTTGCCAAGCGCAAACTGGAGCTTCGCATGACCTTCTTCACTCCAATACATCTGCACTGGAACCAAGGTGTAGCCTTTGCGTTCAACCGCGCCGATCAGCCTATTGATTTGCGAACGATGCAGCAACAGCTTGCGGTCTCGCGTCGAATTCGCTTTCACATGAGTGGAGACAGACTTAAGCGGAGATATATGCGCTCCAATTAGGAAGATTTCGCTCCCTTGAGCCTTGACATAGCTCTCCTTGATATTCGCTCTTCCCTGTCGAATGCTCTTGACTTCCCAACCCTCAAGCACAATTCCTGCTTCGTATTTTTCTTCCAGAAAAAACTCATGCGAAGCCTTTCTGTTCGTGGCAATCGTATTTCCGCTGAACTGCTTTTTGATCTTTCTAGCCATCTTCGATTAACACAAAAAGCTCGATGTGAGGCCGTATAGAATCAGAGACAATCGCAATTGGAACGGTCGCAGAAGACATGAGTCCAGTTCGCCGGCACCAACAACACCTGAAACAGCCAAGCAAGCAATCAACCCAAAAAGTTGAGACAGTACGCCAATGCGCTCCGGCGCTGCTAGCGGCGACGCCTGCGACGGCTACGCCGGTCATCAGGGGCGGCAGAGCTTTGAAACACCTCGCCCAGTTTTGCCTCGACATCCGGCACCGACGGCCGTTCGCCGGGGGCATAGCCGGACAAGGCATCCCGCATTTTGCATACATGCTGCGGCTTGGTTCCGCAACAACCGCCAATAACTGTGGCACCAGCATCCCTCACCACCTGTGCATAGACAAACATCTGTTCCGGTGACGCAGAGTATACGATCTTGTCTTCCACCCACTCTGGCACACCGCAGTTCGCTTTTGCGATCAGCGGAATCTTCCCGGCAGATGCCTGTTGCATTTCTAAAATAGCGGCAACCGTCTGAGCCGGTCCTACTCCGCAATTGGATCCGACTGCAATCGGCTTGCGCTCCATGCCCAGGCAGCAACGGACTAGATCCGCCGGCATCAGCCCCATCATCGTGCGCCCATTGGTATCAAAACTGGCATTAATGGTAAATGGGAGCTTGGTTCCATTTACCCCTTCGGCCGCCGCTTGAATCTCTTCAGTGGAAGACATGGTCTCTATCCAGAGAATGTCGCATCCACCTCGCTCTAAAGCTTGAGCTTGCTCCGTAAAAGCTGCGACCGCCTCTTCGTACCGAACCTCGCCAAGCGGCGCGATTAGTTCGCCGATCGGACCGATTGAGCCTGCAACAAGCACCTCTCGACCCGCACGATCGGCTGCCTCGCGAGCGATTTTTGCGGCCTTTTCGTTCAATTCGCCTACCCGATTCTGGCTTTGATGCAACTTCAATCGCATTGCATTGCCACCGAATGTATTCGTCAATACAACATCCGATCCAGCCTTCACAAAACTGTAGTTGAGCTCGAAAATCCGATCTGGGTAGTCTGCATTCCAAAGTTCGGGCGCATCTCCTGATATAAGCCCTTTATCAAATAGATTCGTTCCGGTGGCACCATCCATGATCACACACTCACCGTCTGCCATTTTTTTCAGTAATCCGGACATTTCAACAATCTAATGTAGTATGAGACATCCAATCGCAAGGTCGATCAGATAGCGACGGTGCAAACTTTAATGGTGGCAAAATAGCAACTCCACAGGCATCGAAATTGTCGAATGCTCAGCAACCTGGATGCCGTCGAGTTTAACCTGCGCATTGCCTTTGTTGAATGTTCGCCGGACACTCCCGGAACCTATGAATAACGACGTGAAAACAGTCTAAGTACGGCGCGACACAGCAGATAAATCAAGTATAGCACGGGATGCCATATCCCTATGCAAGCTGGCAGAAGATACCGATGCTTTTCGCACCGGCACACTTATTCGAACGACTTCGACCATGCACGCAGCTTGACTCGATCAATCCGGCGGCTGCAGCGAGCGCAAGTAGTCGCCGAACGACGGAATCGGAATCTTGTATTGACCCGGCATCCCCTTCGCAGGAGCCAGCACTCCCACATGCAGCGCATCAGCAATGAACTCGTCGGCGGTCTGACCTTTCTCGCCTCGTTCCGATTCTGTCAGCGAAGCAATTTCACCGGGCGACAAAGTGTCATGAAAAGGCCCTTCTTTCCGCCTTGCCTCCCATGCCAGCTGCCTGTACACGCTTGCATGGTACGAGCCTGAGTCAATTCTGGCATCGTAATACGCGTTTTTCCGCTCAGCGCCTCTCTCGACGGCTTCGGCCAGCAGACCCTCTTTAAGCGTGCCGCCGTTGGCGCGTATCACACGTCCCGCTGCCACGCCAACCCGGTTGATGTGCTGCGGCCAGCCTTGAGACAGTTCCGCCAGAGCATCCGCCCACAGAGCTTGCTCTTTTTGCGTTCCGCTATAGTATGCCTTGAGCATGCGCCTGAACGACCTTTTGGAATCCTCAACCGACAGCGGCTCAAGATTCACGACCCGTTCGTCGGCAAGCCTCGACAAGCCGCATCGTGCCAACACCGCCTTGGTGTCGCTGAGTCCGAAAAACGCCGCGACCAACGAAATCCCCTGAGGGTCCAAATGCAAGCAACTCATAACCTGCTGGGTTGTCGGCTCCACCGGCGCATTCTGCGCCTCATCGACAAAAACGACAAAGCGAACGTTTTCGAGCAGCGGGGCGGCTATGCTGAAAAGCCTTGCCGCCGTCATTTCAGAATCCAGGCGCTTCTTGGCATCCGGCTTGCCGCCGATTGAAATCCCGGCCACCGCAAATCCACGATCGGACAATTCTTCAAGAGTCCTTTTGCCAAAACTTATTAGACTCTCTATTTTTTGTGCGT
Source organism: Arenicellales bacterium (assembly GCA_965214875.1). Taxonomy (GTDB): domain Bacteria; phylum Pseudomonadota; class Gammaproteobacteria; order Arenicellales; family JAJDZL01; genus CBDAUN01. The sequence continues at coordinate 2,213,816 of OZ243980.1, forward strand.
TCTCGCTCGAAACGATCTTGGATAGTCGCTGACTCTCTTTCCCAACTGCGTCAATCAGAGCAGACATGACGTGCACAGGCGATCTTAAATCACCCGGATCAACCCGCACGGCGACCCAAGGATCTTCAGGCGTTGAGTGCCGCCTCACCGCCTCCATGCACTCCTGCATCAGCGCGGTCTTGCCAGCCCCGGGCGCACCTTGAAAGACCATGCTGCCTCCGCCAACACGCTTGTCCATAAGGCTATTGGCTGCATTTTGGAAAACTTCGTACTCGGCATCTCGGCCGGAAAAGAACGCCTCGCGCCCAACTTCGGCGCGGTCGGCCTGCCTGAGCCATACCTCTTCGTCAAGAGGTTCAGCTGGGAACGGTTTTGCAAAACTCATTTGATCCATGCGTATTAGTAAAATCTTTCGGGAAACTATTATCAGTAATCCGTATTTTTCTTGTTCACCGATAAATTGGAAAAACTGACGATGCAGATTATCCAAACTGCTTTCAGTTTAATCAAAAATGCAAACCATAATGCCGACTTCCAATTGCTGCTTCACATCCGTCAAGATTGTATGCAGATGCCCAGCTAGTCATGCTGCGCGATCAATCCGGCAGCTGCAGCGAGCGCAAGTAGTCGCCGAACGACGGAATCGGAATCTTGTATTGACCCGGCATCCCCTTCGCAGGAGCCAGCACTCCCACATGCAGCGCATCAGCAATGAACTCGTCGGCGGTCTGACCTTTCTCGCCTCGTTCCGATTCTGTCAGCGAAGCAATTTCACCGGGCGACAAAGTGTCATGAAAAGGCCCTTCTTTCCGCCTTGCCTCCCATGCCAGCTGCCTGTACACGCTTGCATGGTACGAGCCTGAGTCAATTCTGGCATCGTAATACGCGTTTTTCCGCTCAGCGCCTCTCTCGACGGCTTCGGCCAGCAGACCCTCTTTAAGCGTGCCGCCGTTGGCGCGTATCACACGTCCCGCTGCCACGCCAACCCGGTTGATGTGCTGCGGCCAGCCTTGAGACAGTTCCGCCAGAGCATCCGCCCACAGAGCTTGCTCTTTTTGCGTTCCGCTATAGTATGCCTTGAGCATGCGCCTGAACGACCTTTTGGAATCCTCAACCGACAGCGGCTCAAGATTCACGACCCGTTCGTCGGCAAGCCTCGACAAGCCGCATCGTGCCAACACCGCCTTGGTGTCGCTGAGTCCGAAAAACGCCGCGACCAACGAAATCCCCTGAGGGTCCAAATGCAAGCAACTCATAACCTGCTGGGTTGTCGGCTCCACCGGCGCATTCTGCGCCTCATCGACAAAAACGACAAAGCGAACGTTTTCGAGCAGCGGGGCGGCTATGCTGAAAAGCCTTGCCGCCGTCATTTCAGAATCCAGGCGCTTCTTGGCATCCGGCTTGCCGCCGATTGAAATCCCGGCCACCGCAAATCCACGATCGGACAATTCTTCAAGAGTCCTTTTGCCAAAACTTATTAGACTCTCTATTTTTTGTGCGTTCTCGCTCGAAACGATCTTGGATAGTCGCTGACTCTCTTTCCCAACTGCGTCAATCAGAGCAGACATGACGTGCACAGGCGATCTTAAATCACCCGGATCAACCCGCACGGCGACCCAAGGATCTTCAGGCGTTGAGTGCCGCCTCACCGCCTCCATGCACTCCTGCATCAGCGCGGTCTTGCCAGCCCCGGGCGCACCTTGAAAGACCATGCTGCCTCCGCCAACATTCCCTCTGCGCAGGCTATTGGCTGCTCGCTTAAACACTTCAAATTCAGCATCGCGTCCACAAAAAAATGGTTCTCTGCCAACCTCCGCACGATCGGTTCTATCAAGCCAATCACTTTCTTCCAGCGGTCTGACTGGCGACGGTTTTGCAAAATTCATTTGGCTCATGCGCTTTACGACCCGCAACTTACCCAATTGATTCTAACATTGAGCCGCAAAAAGAAAACCCCATCACTGAACAAAATATCATAAATCACGATAAGACAGAGCAAAACTGCCTCTAAAATCGCAATTCATCAAGTGTTGATATAATCGAACACTATCATCGATAGATGCGAATTGAACCATGTCTTCACAACTCATATGACATATCCAACGGACAATTCAACCTACCAAGCACGCTCGCTATCCGCTGTCTTGATGGCTTTGCTCACCTTCACCGCGGCAACGTTTTCTCAAGCGAACGCAGGCAGTATCAACCTTCTCATGTTCGAAGAAGACTACTGTTCGTGGTGCGAGAAGTGGAACGAAGAAATCGGCGGCATTTACCACCTCACGCCACAGGCATGCTACGCAGATATTAAAAGGGTTCAAATCACCGACCCGCTACCAGAATCATTGGGCTTAGCTGAACCGGTAAGTTACACGCCAACTTTCGTGCTGGTGTATCAAGACCGGGAAATTGGCAGAATAACAGGCTATCCTCGCGAAGATTTTTTCTGGCCGATGCTGGACGAAATAATAGAAAGCCTTCCTTCAGAAGCTTTAGAGCATGCAGACATGAATTGTCAGCGTTCCTAGAGGTTTTTAGCTACTACAACGCTACGACACCTCCGTCATCTACCAATGCATAGAATACGTCGCTCGCAAATTTCACCCTATTCGCCTGAACAGTGGTATGGGCTGGTGAACGATATCCAATCGTACCCTGAGTTCATTCCGAATTGCTCGATGGCTCGGATTATCGAGCAATCAGACGACGGCTACGTTGCAGAAGTCGAAATCAACTTCGCTAGGCTAAAGCAAAGATTCGCCACCAGAAACACACTGCAGCCTCACCATGAAATCACCATGGCGCTTGCATTCGGGCCGTTCAAGAATCTGAACGGCGCATGGGTGTTCGAGCAAACCGAAGATAACGGCTGCCAAGTTCACTTCGAACTAGCATATGAATTCTCTTCAAAACGCTTAGGAATAGTCATCGGACCTCTGTTCGATCGATTTACAGACAAGGCGGTCAGCGCCTTTGTATCACGTGCGCAGGTCGTTTATGACGGCCCGTGATACGATTCAAATCGAAGTCGCGTTCGCCACCGCAAGCGAGCAACTCATAGCCCAACTCGAAGTGCCGACGCTAACAACCGCAGGGAAAGCGGTAAAACTGGCGAAACTAAGCGAGCGGTTTGCCGAATTTGACTTCGACACGGCACCAATCGGAATATATGGCAAAATCGTATCTCGCGATCATTTGCTCGCTCAGAACGATCGGGTAGAAATCTACCGCAGTCTGCACCAGGCGCCGACCGACGCTCGTCGCAAGCGAGCCAACCAACACAAGCGCAACTCACCCCGAACCAGACGTTGAGCGAGTGCGCAGATCGTTGCGTCGCACCTTTCCTGTCGTCGTCATCGGCATCTTGTCGATGTATTCGATTTGCCGAGGATACTCGTACGCAGCTAGTTGGGTGCGGACAGATTGCTGAATGTCTTTCGTCAATGCGTCATCACCGCAAAAGCCTTCCTTCAGCACCACAAAAGCCTTGATCTCCTCTCCGCGCAGTTCGTCAGGCACTCCTACAACCGCTGCCTGCGCGATCGAAGGATGCTTCATTAAACAGTCTTCGATTTCACCGGGACCGATTCGATAGCCGGCGCTGGAGATGACATCGTCCGTGCGTCCGACAAACCAAATGTAGCCATCTTCATCCTTGTAGCCGGTATCACCGGTGCCCCAATAGCGATCGATGAACTTCGACTTTGTCGCTTCATCATTGTTCCAATAGCCAAGAACCATGACCGGGTCATCGCGATCTGCCGCAAGCTCGCCAGCATCGCCTGCCGGCATTGGGTTGCCACTCTCGTCGACAACTTCGACTCGATGCCCCGGATAGGCCTTTCCGACCGAACCTGGCCGAACCGGCATCGCCTCCGCACAATTGCCTGCGATATAGTTAAATTCTGTTTGCGCCCACATTTCGTTAATTTCGATGCCGAAAGCTTCGATGCCCCAATGAAAAAGCGGTACACCAAGCGCCTCCCCCGCAGACATGATTGATCGTATATTGATGCCATTACGGCTGTTGATGCTGTCGAGCTGACGCAGCATCTTTAGTGCCGTCGGGGGCAAGAATGCATTGCGCACGCGATACTTCTCCAGCAAATGGCATGCCTTTTCTGGATCAAACTTGCCGCCGTCGTAGCCAAGCACCGGAACACCGTAATACATCGACGGAATCAAGCCGTCAAGCAATCCGCCAGTCCATGCCCAGTCAGCAGGAGTCCAGAATAGATCATCTTGTTGCGGGAAGAAATTGTGCGACATCTCAAAGCCGGTCAAATTTCCGATCAAGCAACGATGTGCGCCTAGTGCCCCCTTAGGCGGTCCTGTCGTGCCGGAAGTATAGATCAGAAACGCTGGATCATTTGATAGGGTTGCAACCGTTTCCAGCTGATCACTGGCACACTCAATCATGCTCCAAAATCCCTGTTCATGATCGCAATCGATGATTGCGGTCAAATCGGGCAACTCGTCGCGAATTGATTCAAGCATCTCGCAATGCTGCGAATCGGCGAGAACTACTTTAGTTCCGCTATCGAGGAGCCGATAGCCTACAGCTTCAGGGCCGAACAGCACCGATAGCGGCAATGCGACAGCCCCAAGCTTGTAGATCGCGATGTGCGCGATCGCGGTTTCCTGTCGCTGAGGCAAAATGATTGCGACCCGGTCGCCTTTCGAAATGCCGCAATGCTTAAGCGCATTGCCAAACCGGTTGGTCAGCCGATCAAGTTGAGCATAGGTCAGTTCGCTTGATTCGCCTCGTTCGTTTTCGAAATAAAGCGCGACTTCAGAACCAGCTGTCGCAGCATGGCGCTCGCAAATGCTATAGCCCATATTGAAATATTGCGGAATATCCCATGTGAACCGCTCGCATATTGCATCCCAATCGCCCCACTCAGACCGTATCAACCTTAAATGATCGTTGTTCATTTACCAGTACCTGATAGCGTTTTCGTAAATCGACGATAAGCCCTGCTCATCGATTGCGCACGGCATATTGTTCAGCAGCCTTTTTTGCTTGTATGCACCTCGGCACAACCCGTCTATATCATCATTGCTGTAGCCGATATCCGATAGCCCATTCGGCATGCCGGTCGCCTTCATCATCGATATCAAAAGCTCGGCAAGAATATCGCCAGCATCGCATAGATCTTTGTTTTCCACCAGTCCGCCCAGCAATCGCACTCCCTCAAGATGACGGTTTGCAAAAGTGGATGAGGTAAACGCAAAAGCTGCTGGCGCATTGACGATGACCGATATGCCATGGGGTACCATGGCGAGATCTTGCGGATAGCCTTTGGCGTGATAGTCTCGGACCATCCCGGCAACCGAATAGGACATCGCATGGGGCAGATGCACCCCGCTGTTGCCGAAGGCAACACCCGCCAAAGTCGCGGCAAGCATCATGCTGTGCCGCGCTTCAGTATCCGAAGCATCGTTTGCAGCGCGAACAAGATAGGCCCCGCACAGTCGCAACGCCTCGCGACAGCCGATGTCGCTATACGGATTTGAACCCTGGCTCAGCGGGCGCGTCGCAGCATCGCTGCGCTTGCGCGCGGTATACGGCCTGGCCGTATAGGATTCAAGCGCATGAGAAAGCACATCGAAACCGCTTGCGGCTACAACTTGCTGAGGCAATGTCGCAGTAACCGACGGATCAATGACCGCCCTCGACGGCTTCAAATGGGCAGACGCTATGCCGGTCTTTGCCTGCATCGAAACGAAATCGAATACCGCAATGCCAGTACACTCGCTACCTGTGCCCGACGTTGTTGGACAGGCGATGTGCGGCATCAGCGGTCCTGGGACCGCCACGCCCTTGCCAACCGGAGCGTTGACGTAGTCAACAAAATCCGCCGGATGCGTACTATACAGATTCGCCGCCTTGCAAGTATCGATGACCGATCCGCCGCCGATCGAGACAAATCCGTCAAAGCCCCCTGCCGTGGCGAATCGGCTCGCCTCTTGAAACGAGGCATCGGTTGGTTCAATGCTGACATCGTCGTAAACCTCAAAACCGATGCGGCGACCTAAAACCGCTTTGATCGCCCCTTCTACCGGTTCCAAGCGACGAACGACCGGATCGGTAAAGATTGCCACTCTCGACATGCCAAGCTGCGCCATCTCGCAGGGCAGTTCGTCCAATGCGCCGACACCGAACTTGATCGGATTAAAATCGACCGTGAAGATCGATTCGTTTCCGTCAGTGAACTGATAATGATGACAGCAGACCATGGTCGCAAAGCTCCGAAGTTCGATTTGGTGAAGATCGATCAGGCCTGCGATGCGATCAATGCCTGATCTAAATCCCACAAAATGTCGTCAATCGACTCGAGTCCGACTGAGATCCGCACCATGTTCGGCATGACGCCGGCGGCGACCTGCGCGTGCTCGTCCATTTGCCGGTGAGTCGTGGAGGCTGGATGCACAACCAGCGTCTTCGCATCGCCGACATTGGCCAGGTGGCTTAAGAATTGCACCGACTCGATGAACTTCACGCAGGCTTCAGTGCCGCCGCGAATTCCGAAACTGAGTATCCCGCCAGCCCCTCTCGGCATATACTTTCGAGCCAGTTCATGGTAGCGGTCCGACTTCATGCCAGGATAGCTCACCCATTCCACTGCGCCATGCTTGTGCAGGAAATCGGCAACGCGCACCGCATTCTCGCAATGCCGGTCCATTCTCACCGGCAAGGTCTCGAGCCCTTGCAGAAACAAAAATGAATTGAACGGACTCAGTGCCGGACCGAAGGTTCGCAATATTTCGCAACGCGCTTTCATGGTGTACCCAAAATCACCGAATGTCTCGTAGAACCTGATGCCGTGATAGCCTTCGGAGGGTTCGGTCATCGATGGAAACTTGCCGTTATCCCATGGAAATTTGCCGGATTCAATCAAAACCCCACCAATGGATGTGCCATGTCCGCCGATAAACTTGGTCGCAGAATGCACCACGATATCTGCGCCGTGCTCAATCGGCCGGAACAGATACGGAGTTGCGAACGTGTTGTCAACAATGAGCGGCACACCGGCTTGCCGCGCAATCGCCGATATCGCTTCAAAGTCAGGGATATTGTTTGCCGGGTTGCCGATGGTCTCGACGTAGAAGCATTTGGTGGCTGGCGAGACAGCCTTTGCGAACTCGTGCGAATCATCAGCATCGACAAAGATCGCCTTGATCCCGAGTTTGCGAAAATTGAAGGCGAATTGGGTATGCGTGCCACCATACAGGTTCTTGGATGAAACAATTTCGTCGCCGGCTTCGACAATATTGAGCAATGCCACCATTTGCGCCGCCATTCCAGAAGCGACCGCGACAGCCGCGCGGCCGCCTTCGAGCGCGGCCATGCGCTGCTCGAACACCGCATTAGTAGGGTTCATCAAGCGCGAGTAGACATTGCCAAACGTCTGAAGGTTGAACAGGCTTGCGGCATGATCGGCACTGTCGAATACGTAGGCCGCGGTCTGATAGATTGGCGGCGCCCGCGACCCTGTAACCGGATCGGGCAACTGGCCTGCGTGCAGGGCCAATGTCTCAAAGCCATATTTGCGATCAGCCATTGAAATCTTCGACGCTAAGGCAGCCACCTTGGGCGAGACGAAGAGACGACCGATGTATTCACGCCGATAAAATTCAGCCCGCCATAAAGCCGCGCGTGCTCAATCTTCATGCAGCGGTCCATCACTACGTCCAAGCCTGCCTGCGCCGCGGCCTGGGCGGCTGCTTGATGGACAATGCCAAGCTGCAGCCAAAGCACCTTAGCGCCAATGCGAATCGCGGATTCGGCAATCGGTTCGACAGCATCGGGCTTTTGGAAAACATCAACCACATCAATTTTTTGCGGAACTTCTTCGATACTTGGAAAGCATGGACGCGAAAATATCCGGCGATGATTCGGATTGACCGGAATGATGTCGTATCCATGCTCGAGCAAGTATTTCGCTGCAAAATAGCTTGGCCGATACCACTTATCGGATAGACCGACAACGGCAATCGTCTTGCAAGACGAAAGAATTCTCCGCAGAGTATTGATGTCGGGATTGGTTGCTCGGTCCATGGCTGCCGCTACGCGTCGCGCTTGACTGGTTGATCGGCAATTGTATTGCAATGCATCCGCAGTGCCGCTATGGGCGGTCCTCAAGCCGGCCAAGCTCGAAGAACTCGCCGCCGCTCCAGACCCCGAACATCAATTCGTCATCTATCTCGCGCTCGACACCTAGCTCGACCAGATGATAGTAGACGCTTCGCGCTATCAGCCCCATCAAACCGCTTCGGATCTCCACGTATGGGCTTGGCTCTCCGGATTCAGATGCCTCCACGGTAATCGGATGACCGCTGCCAGCCAATACGACATCGTCAGTCTTGGTGCGGAAATAAAGATTCTGCCGCTCGTCGCGGCCAGTTTCTTTCAGCTCGACAACCAGAAAAGGCGCATCTTCCACTTCGATGCGCAACTTTTCAACCGGTGTAACTAGGTAATGCTCGCCATCTGGGTCTTTTCGCAAAACGGTGGAAAACAGTCGAACAAGCCTCTTGCGACCGATTGGCGACCCCATGTAGAACCAAGTGCCATCTCGCGCGATTCGAATATCAATATCGCCGCACAGTTCGGGTTCCCATAGATGAACAGGCGGCAAGCCGCGCTTGGATATCTGCGCAAAGATATCTTCTGGCCTCATGTCCGCATCAATCGCCATTCGGAGCTATCACAGGTCGCGGGCGACCATTGCCATCAATGGCGACAAAAGTGAATGTCCCCGCCGTCACGCGCTCAACCGTCTTGGTAAACCGCCTTCTCACCCAAGCCTCGACACGGACTGCGATCGAAGTAGTGCCGATTCTCTCAGTCTCGCAGTAGCACGTCACCACATCGCCCACAAACACCGGCAGTTCAAATGTCATGGCATCCACCGCCACGGTTGCAACACGCCCGCCAGCGGCATCAAGCGCATGGATTCCACCGGCAATGTCCATTTGCGACATGATCCAGCCGCCAAAAATATCGCCGTTGGGATTGGCGCTTGACGGCATGGCGACAGTTTGCAAAGATACGGTCCCGCTCGGATTCGAAGACGAATCCGGCTTGGCCGACGAGCGCAGCGCATCGGCACTTCGAGCCGCCTCATTCGTAGCTTCTGGCATCCTCGACAACGACACCGTCATTCGCGATGGTTCCGGGCTCAACGAATTGGACATCGCCGCGAAGCTTGCATACATCCCGTATGCAGTTTGCAATCGCTTCGGCCAATGGGGCTGACGGCGCGGCAGTCTCGCACCTGAGCGTCATCACATCTTGATGGTCGACGCTCGTGACGACCAGGCGCATCCGCAAAACTTCTTCAAACCGCCTCTCGATTTGCGCAATCTGAACCGGATGCACAAACATTCCGCGAACCTTCGTTGCCTGATCGGCACGGCCCATCCACCCTCGAATTCGCATATTGGTTCTGCCACAAGGGCTTTGGCCAGGCATCAGCGCCGACAAATCGCCCGTACCAAATCGTATCAGCGGGTAATCAGGATTCAGCGGAGTCACGACGACTTCGCCAACTTCCCCTTCGACAACCGGATCGCCGGTGCCCGGCTTGACGATCTCCAGAATCACGCCCTCATCGACGATCAAGCCTTCCATTGCCGGAGATTCATAGGCAATCAGACCCGCATCGGCCACCGCATAGCACTGCAAGATATCGACATTCATATCGCTGATCGCAGATCTCAAAGATGGCGCAAGCGCTTCGCCAGACACGATTCCTCGCTTCATCGAAGTCACATCCGCACCTTCCTTGGCGGCTCGATCGAGCAGTATCCTCAAAAAGGAAGGCGTGCCCGCGTATGCCTGCGGCTGCATTCGCTGCATTACCTGCACCTGATGCTCGGTCTGGCCGACCCCGGCGGCAATCACCGAACAGCCAAGCGCCCTCGCACCGCTTTCCATCATTGCGCCTGCAGGCGTCAAGTGATAGGAGAACGAGTTGTGAACGCGCATGCCAGAGCGAAAGCCGGCAGCGTACATGGCGCGGGACAGTCGCCAAAAATCGATGCGCGTTGTCTGAAATTCAAATACAGGGCCGGGCGAGGCAAAGATATTGACCAGCGGATGATCAGTCACTGCGTCCAATCCGGCAAAGGGCGGGCTTTTCTTTTGCAGTTCCAGCAAGTCAGACTTTCGAATCACTGGAATCGATGCCATATCTTCTCGCGAACGAATCGAGCCAAAATCAATTCCCGCGAGCTGAATATTCTTCACATGCAGCGCGTGCTCATTGGCATGCCGCAAATGGTCGGCCAGCGCCGACATCAATTCAGCCTCGCGAACTTGCGGGTCGCGAGTTTCTAATGGATCAAGGTAAGATGATGTCATGACTCGTCAATCGCCGCAAATGCCGGCAACCGGCAAAGCCTCTTCATACGCCTGTTCAGAGTGGCAAATCAAAACCTGCAACTCGACCATCGAGAAGTAGCCGGCAACAGCAGAGCTCAAGCAAGCCACCGTTTGCGCCGGCGGTAGTGCTTCACATCCCGGAAACTTTTTCGATTCTCCCCGCTAACTCCAAGATAAAACTCTTTGACATCCTCGTTTTGCAATAGATCGGACGCATCGCCGTCCATCACCACTCGCCCGTTTTCAAGAATGTAGCCATACTGCGAATATCGAAGCGCCATGTTGGTGTTCTGCTCAGCCAGCAAGATGGTCACTTCCTCGTTTTCGTTCAACTGCTTGATGATTTCGAAAATTTCTTCAACCAGCGTCGGTGCAAGCCCCATAGACGGCTCGTCAAGCAGGATTGCCGAAGGCTTCGCCATCAGCGCACGCCCGACTGCCGTCATCTGCTGCTCCCCGCCCGAGATATAGCCCGCCTGCCCGCTGCGACGCTGTTTCAAGCGTGGAAAATACGAATAGACTTTCTCAAGATCAGCCTGGACCCGAGTACGCCCGTCGCGCCTGGTATAGGCTCCGGTCAACAGATTCTCTTCGACTGTCAAATGCTCGAAGCAGTGGCGTCCTTCCATCACTTGGGTCACGCCCCGCACCACTAGATCAGATGGCGTCAGAGCATCGACTCGTTCGCCGCGGTAGACGATCGAGCCTTTGGTAACTTCGCCGCGCTCAGTGCGCAGCAGATTCGAGATTGCCTTGAGGGTTGTCGTCTTGCCGGCCCCGTTGGCCCCGAGAAGGGCAATAATGCCCTTCTCGGGCACTTCCAAAGATACGCCCTTGAGAACGAGTATGACCCGGTCATAGATGACCTCGATGTTGTTGACGCTGATCAGCGGCTCTTTTGCCACCGGATCGGTCGCAACTGCGGCCGTTTCACTCATATCGGTCGAATCTCGAATTCCGAATGACCGCAGACCTACCCGCAGTCCGACCCCATGGATTCGCCGGAACGAGGCGTAATGCCCTTCTCTGCCGCATAGGCCATTGAGGATTCCATGATCATCGGCGCAACAATGTCGCTGTCGGTCTCGATCCAGTCAGTCACTTCGACCCACTTGCCGCCATCCCACCGGCTGAATTTGACCGGGCCGCCGCCTTCATGGTCGGCACAAGTGATAGTAAGCGGCGCCATCAATCCCTCAACTCCGAGTTCCCTGATGCGCTCTGCGGTGATGTTCAGATTCTCAAGACCCCAGCGCATTTCCTCGCCGGTCAGCACCTTGTCGCCGAACTTGCCATGCGCGGTTCGGATTGCTTCGGTTGTTACGACTCCAGCGACCACGCCGCGGTTCCAGTAGATGGTTCCAACCCGTTGCGGCGAGATGTTGCCTTGGCCTGCGCCATGAACGATGTCAAGAATCTCTCCAGCCGCCTGAAAGTTCTTGCCGGAGGGGTGGAAGCCGGCTGCAACATAGCCGACCGCAGCATCGCCTGCAGGAATAACATCTTCTTCTGCGCCGCTCCACCAGACACCGACAATGCGGTCAGCCGAGAAACCCACTCGCGCCGCCTCTTTCAGCGCTGTTGGGTTCATGACGCCCCAGCCACGCAAAATCACCCAGTCGGGCTTATAGATGCGAGCTATGTCCAGCCACGTAGCTTTCTGATCAAGGCCGGGATGCGGAACCGGATAGTGCTTGACTTCGAAACCGTACAGTTCGGCCTGCTTGTTGAGCACCGGTCTGGTCTCCTTGCCGTAGCTGCTGTCGTGATACAGATTGGCGATCTTCTTGCCGGCCAGCTGATCCATGCCGCCTTCTTGCATGCCGATGTACTTGATCTTCGCGGTATTCTGACTCCAATAGTTGGTGATCAGCGGGAATACCCAAGGGAACACCTTGCCGTTGGTCGCGTCTGTGCGACCGTATCCCATGGTGATCAAAGGGACATTGTCAGCCGTCGCCCGTTCGATCAAGCGATAGGTGATGCCGGTACTCAGCGGATGCACCACCGTGGCACCATGCTCGCCTTTGTTTTTCAAACGCTCGTAGCACTCTACACCACGATCTGAGTTATAGGCGGTTTCGCATTCTTCCCAAACCAGCTTCACGCCATTGATTCCGCCATCGCGCAGATTCAGCAACGCCATGTAGTCCAAAAATCCGCCGAAGAAACCCGAACCGCCGGCGGCGTAGGGTCCGGTGCGGTAGACAAGTGCAGGAATGAACTGCTCTTTATCCTCCGCCTGTGTTACCGAAAACGGCAAAAACGCCATAATCGCGGCGGTCAGCGCCAACACGGTAGATCTGATATTCATACGATTACCTCGCTCTATCTTGGTTAGTCTTCAATTAATGCGTCTTCCCGCAAGTTTATCACAGCGCGGCAGTCCGTCTTCATCGTGCGAATGCGCGATACGCATCCACTAGCCGCTTTCGCTAATACGGAAACGGCCATTGACGCATTTTTTCCTTCGCAATCTGCCATAGCCGGGCAAGACCAAGCGGTTCGACTGCGAGAAAGAAAATAATCGTCCCGCCGTACACAATCAGCTCCAAATTCGCCAGCGTCGCCCCTGACAATGTTCCTTCGCCTAAATTCGATGCGATGATGTTCAGTACAATAGGCAACAAAGCGATAAAGGCGGCACCCAAAAACGCACCCATGATCGTGCCAAGACCGCCGATGATGATCATGAACAGAATGTTGAATGAACGAATCAGATCGAATGCCTCGGTATCCGCATTGCCCACATAGGTGAAAACGTAAAGCGCGCCGGCAACTCCGCAATAAAACGAACTGACGGCAAAGGCAAGCAACTTAGTGCGAAGCGGGCGAATGCCGATAATTTCAGCAGCGATATCAAAGTCTCTGATCGCCATCCAGGCGCGGCCGGTCATGCCGCGGACAATATTCTTGGCAAGCAGCGCCAGAACCACGACAACCGACAGCGTGACAAGATACTTCGCCTCCGGAGTCGCATTGGGACCCGAAATGGTAGCGTTGATCGGAGCTAGAAAATCCAGCGGTCCGCCAGGTTCTGCGAGTTTGCCGAACAGCGTAGTCGCTGGCGCAGATGCGACGCCCGCCGGGTCATAGTTGGTGAACCAGCCGACATGATCGAAAATCCATAGCAAAAAGAACTGCGAAGCCAGCGTCGCCACCGCTAGGTAAAAACCTTTGATCCGAAGGGACGGAAGACCAAAAATGATACCCACCGCCGCCGCCATCAATCCGGCTAGAATGAAGTCCACTACCAGCGGAATTTCCGGCACGCGCAAAACCAGGTTGTAGCAGCCGAATGCGCCGACAGCCATAAAGCCGCCCGTGCCAAGCGAAAGCTGGCCTGCATAGCCTGTCAGCAGATTCAGCCCCAAAGCGGCCAGACCAAACACCAGCAGCTGCGTCAGAATCGGCCCCATCAGGTAGTGGCTGCCCGTTGCCGGCGGCACCACGAACGCAATCACCAAAAGCAGCATGACTCCGACCCGGTCGTTCGAAATCGGGAAAATCGCCTGATCTGCGCGATAGCTGGTCTTGTATTGGCCTACTTCACGATAAAACATCGAATGCGCTCCTCGCTAGCAGCAGAGCTACACGCGCTCAATTATTTTTTCGCCGAACAGTCCTTGAGGGCGAAACATCAAAAAGATCAGCCCAAGCATGTAGGGTGTCCAGTTCTCAGTGCCGCCTCCGAAATAGCGGATGCCGATGAATACCTCGAACAGCTTTTCAGTCGCGCCAACGATCAGCCCTCCGACAATCGCGCCCGGAATCGAAGTAAATCCACCAATGATGATGACGGGAAGCGCCTTGAAGGCCAGCAGCGCGATGCTGAACTGCACGCCGAGCTTCGAACCCCACATCAATCCGGCGACCAAAGCCACGATGCCGGATGCAGCCCAGACCACCGTCCAAATGTTCTTTAGCGGGATGCCGACACTCAAAGCTGCCTGATGGTCGTCGGCAACCGCGCGAAGCGCGCGACCGACACGGGTCTTTTGAAAGAAGATCGCAAGCGCGGACACCAATGCCGCGGCGATCAGCGCCGCCACAATGTCGAACTGGCTGATGTAGATGCCGTAGAAATTGAACGGCACATCCGGAATTCCGATATCCAGCGCATGAACATCTGCGTCCCAGACACCCTGCGCAATGCCTTCGATAACGAAATTCAATCCAATCGTCGCCATGAAAAGAATGATTGGCTCCTGATTGACCATCGGCCGCAGCACCATGCGCTCGATCGCCATCGCCAGCGCGACCACTACTGCGAGCGTCACCGCAAACGCGCGCCAGGCGACCGCGCCGTCTGCGAACATGCTCAGCAGCGCCAAGCCGAGCAGTACGCCGATCGCCCATTTCGGGTTGCGAACACCTGTAGTCAGCACCAGGAATATCAAAAGCGTTACAAAGATGCCGCGCCACATGTTGTGGGCACCGTCGGCAAACGTGGCAAGAACGATGACCAAACCGGCTGCGATATAGATCGGCAGCCGGCCGAGATGCTTCTCGGGGAGCATCTTCACCGACGCGACCTTGCCACCTTTGGTAATGAAATAGATTGCGCCGGCCGAAGCCGCAAGAAACAAGGCAAGCCAGCCGGTCCAGGTCCAAAACTCGCCGGTCAGCTCAGTCAGCAGCACAAATGTGAGCGCGCCGAACAGCACCAGTGCGCCTTGTGCGAAGTTGAAGATCGAAGACGCCTTGTATATGAGCACAAGCCCGAGCGCAACCAGCGAATACATGATGCCGGTCAGCAAGCCGCCGACTAGCACCTCAATGAAAAACAGAAAATAAGCCAGGTCCACTTTAGCTGCTCCTCACTGTGCGCCAAGGTATGCTCGAATCACATCCGGATTGTTGCGCACGTCGTCTGGTACGCCATAGGCGATCTCCTCGCCATGATCCAGCACAACGACATGGTCGGAAATGCCCATGACAACACCCATGTCGTGCTCAATCAGAACCACAGTGGTGCCAAACTCGTCATTGACATCGAGAACGAATCTAGCCATGTCCTCTTTTTCTTCCAGGTTCATGCCCGCCATCGGCTCGTCGAGCAACAGTATTTGCGGCTCCATCGCCAAAGCACGCCCGAGTTCGACTCGTTTTTGCAATCCATAGGGAAGCCGACCGACCGGCGTTTTGCGAATGCTCTGGATTTCGAGAAAATCGATAATCTCCTCGACATGCTCGCGCTGGCGGGTTTCTTCCTCAATGGCGGGAAAGTAGAACGCTTCCTTAAAGATGCTGCTCTTCACCTTGACAAGCCGTCCGGTCATGATGTTGTCAAGCGTGGACATGCCTTTGAATAGCGCGATGTTCTGGAATGTTCGCGCAAATCCCATGCGCGCCACGTCGGCTGGCGATGCGCTGGTGCGGTCGCCGCCATCAAATCGAATCGATCCAGCATTGGCCTTGTAAAATCCGCTAATCACGTTCAGCATGGAAGTCTTGCCGGCGCCATTGGGACCGATAATCGAAAAGATCTCGCCACGGTAGACTGAAAAGCTGACATCCTGCAACGCCTTTACGCCACCGAAACTGACGCTGACGCTATCGACTTCGAGGATTATCTCCGAAAACGTTCGCTGAGCCTGGGGGCTCGTTTGCGGTGTTTGCGCGTCAGCCACTTGCGCCATCGTTTAGCTCGCCATCTTCATGTGATCGTAGATCTGCAAATCCATGATCTGCAAATTCGCGACCATCTCGCCTTTGCGGCCATCTTCAAATGTGACAACATTCTTGATGTGCCCCATCTTAGCGCCAGAATAGACGGCATCGATCAAGCTCTGATATCGGGCAGCGATGATCCGACGGCGCACCTTTCTGGTACGTGTCAGTTCGCCGTCATCAGCGTCGAGTTCCTTGTGCAGAATCAAGAATCGCTTGATCTGCGCACCCACCATGGTCGAATCGCTGGCCAGATCAGCATTGGTCTTTTCGATGCAGTTCTTGATCATGTCGTAGACCCTCGCGTCCGCGGCGAGCTCCTGATAGCTGGCATACGGCACATTGTTTCGCTCCGCCCAGTTGCCAACCGCTTCAAGATCAATATTGACCATTGCTGCAACATAGTCCTTGCTATCGCCAAAGGCGACGACCTCCTTGATTTGAGGAAAGAACTTAAGCTTGCATTCAAGATACTTCGGGGCAAAGATCGTTCCGTCATTCAATTTGCCGACATCCTTGACTCGATCGATAATTTTCAAATGCCCTTCATCATCGATATAGCCGGCATCGCCAGTGTGGACCCATCCATCCGGCGTTCGCGTTTCCGAGGTCGCTTCAGGATTCTTGTAGTAGGACTGAAACACGCCTGGGCTTCGATAGATCACCTCGCCTCGTTCCGTGATCTTCAGTTCAACTCCCGGAAACGGGCGACCGACCGTGTCGGCGCGAACCTCATTGTCGGGTTGCAGCGAGATGTATACCGATGCCTCGGTCTGTCCGTAGAGCTGCTTGATGTTGATTCCCAGTGATCGGAAAAATTCAAATATTTCCGGCCCGATCGCCTCGCCTGCCGTATATGCCAGACGGATTCTGCTGAATCCCATGGTGTTTTTCAGCGGACCGAAGACAAGGATATTGCCTAGCGCATACAAAATGCGGTCGCCGATGCTGACGGAGCGCCCTTCGAGAAGATCGATGCCGCATCGCTTTGCCACGCTCATGAAGTATTCGAACATCTTGCGCTTGATCCACGCGGCATCCTCCATTCGGACCATCACACTGGTAAGAATCGACTCGAAAATCCGGGGCGGACTGAAAAAATAGGTGGGGCCGATTTCGCGCATGTCATGCATGACAGTCTCGCCGCTTTCCGGACAGCTGACGCAAAACCCTGCGACGTAGGACTGGGCATAGGAAAAGAAATGATCGCCCACCCAGGCCATGGGCAAGTAGGCAAGACACTCTTCGCGGTCGGTCAGCGAGTCGAACTCGATCGAGCGCCCCACTGTCACCAAGATGTTTTCATGCGTCAAGATAACGCCTTTCGGGTTGCCCGTCGTGCCCGAGGTATACAGCAAGACCGCGGCATCTTCCGAAGCGCCCTTGTCCAGCTCCGAATTGAAGTAGTCAGGCTTGCCTGAGTTGAAATCCTTGCCGGACCGGATCAGCTGCTCGTAGTCGATTAATCCTGGGTGGCTGTAATGGCGCAACCCTCTGGGATCATCATAGAAGATATGCTGCAGCTCTGGGCAATTCGGAGAAATCTCGAGCATCTTGTCGACTTGCTCCTGATCTTCGACCAGGGCGAATCGCACGTCCGCATGGTTGATGACGTATTCCATCTCCTGCGCCACCGAATCCTGATAGAGAGGTACAGGAATGCCTCCTAGTGATTGAGCCGCGGCCATGCCCCAGTACAGTCTAGGGCGATTGTCGCCTACGATCGCGAGCTTGTCTTCACGCTTGAAGCCGCTCGCTGCGAGCCCGCAAGCCAAATCTCGCACTTCCTGCGCTACTTGACTCCAAGTCCAAGCCTGCCATATACCGAGGTCCTTCTCTCGAATAGCGGGCTTGTCGCCGCTTTTTGTTGCGCGGTCAAATAGAATTTTTGGCAGGGTGTCCAAGCTCTTGCCAGCTTTGTCCTATCCTGCGGCGGCGCGATGAGTCGCTGGAAGGTTCATTGTCGTCATTCCGTCCCTCGATAGGATGATCAAGATTGAAAGTCGCTGTTTATACATGATTTTAACTACTAGTGCCTGGGCTAAAAAATCGAAAAATTTCAACCGCTCAGGGATGCCGGAACGCTCCGTTTAGCGGACGCAGTCCGCAAATGGCCGACCCGGGCCATGCTTTCTAGGCTTTCTCGATTTCCCAGCGCATTTCTTATGTTATGCGCAAGCGTATGGTTTCTGTTTTCATTTGGCTTTCCTGTTTGGTTGATGCATGCGGCTTCCGCTGTGCGAAACGCCAGCCATTGAAGGAATATCCAGCAATATTTGCCGCTTTGCGGAGCGTGAATGAATCGGCTTGCCGATTCGCGTTCGGTTTTTGTTGTTTCCACCGGCTTCCTTCGCCTTCGATGCATTTCACTTCATCGCATAGGCTTCAGCGCGCCCGGTTGCGATTGTTTTCGTACTGGTATTCGGCTTCTGTCTAAGCCGTTCCTAATGCGTTGTCGAATGCTCGCCCTTTTGTCCATTTGCGTTCTTTGAGCGTTGTTAGCAGCGCATCTGTGCAGCAAAGCCATAAACGGCGCAGCGTTCGGAATCTGCGCATTGCTCATAAGCCCGCACCCGTCGCCATGCACTTTTTGATGGTCGCCAGCAAAGCGCGCAGGCCGAAGCCATGGCCCGAATTTGCGTCTTGATCGCATTTTCGCCGGCACTGCGGAACGACCCGGCATCCCTGATGCCGCCTGATCCTACACAGCTATGCGATCGCCGATGCCGGCAGATGGGCATCGCCGGCCGGGATAAGGCAACTGCTTTTCCCGTTCGCGGTATAGCAACGCTTGATGCCGAAAGCACATCCTCGGCGAGTTCGGCACAACGCCCTGCCGAACGGCGCCGGGTTCACCCGATGACGGCTTGCAGCGCCGCCAGCAGCCCTATCCCCGTCGCAATCATCGCGCCCATCCGGAACGTCAAGGCCTTGCCGAGATTGTCAATCCTGCCTTCCAGACGATCAATCCTGCCTTCCAGACGATCAATCCTGCCGTTTAGCGCAACGATCTCGCCGCGAACCTCCGCAAGCTCTACGCGAACCTCCGCGATCTTGCCGTCCAGCTCGCTGTGAACCTCGGCAATCTTGCCCGTCAGCTCGATGCGAAGATGCTCCAGATCGTCCTTGGTCGCGACATTGGCGACCAGATGCTCATGAATGGTCCGCGCAATCCCCTCGGCCTGCTTTTTGCCGAACGCGTAGTCCCGCTCGAGACCCCTCGCAATCGAAAGCGTGTCGTAGGCATGCACCGCCAGACTTGATGCCATGGATAAGTTCCTCCGTCTTGTCGCCTGTTGTTCCGCGCACGGACTGCCGCAAGCCGGCCCGCGCACTTCCGCACCCATCCATTTTACACGACCGTGCCCGCTCGCAGATCGGAAATTGCCGCGGCGCTACCGGCAAGAAGCGCCGATGCCCGGCTGCGCGACGACAGCTCGGCAGGCATGCGGCGTGATTCCAGATCAGTCCCGCGAAACGGCACCCGCAGGAACGAAGGTCGGCGGGTCAAGCGCATCGACGGTCGCCTCAATATCCGAACCGTCGTCTTTAACCCTGCATGACGGACTCGCCGATTCAACACGGATGCCGCCCGAAGTCAGCGCGGATTTTCCGCTTGCGCTTTTCATTCGCAACCGGGACGGGCACTTCGGCGCATGAGAACCTGGCGATTTCCTTCATGATGCCCGGCGCATCGGCAAAATGCTTGCCGCAGCACATGGGCCATGATTGGCGAGAAGACACGCCCGGGCCGACATGCTCCTGACTGGCAATGTCTTCAATTGGAGGGAACCCTGATTTTCGGATCACTCTGAAATCAAAGACAACCTCTAGCAGGGTTCCTTCATTTGATTGTCAATCAGATGAAGCCCCTATTCCGAAGAACTTCCGGACGCCATTGAATTTTAGCAGCGGCTGCATTCAATTCGACGAGTGCGAAGATGCATGCCGCAAAGCATCGCCGTGCAACGACGCTCTCAAGTCGAGCCCCCTCGCGTTTCTTCGCAGTTGCTGCGTACGCGGTATTAAGCATGTCTTATGCCCGGTCGCTCTCAGGATTCGGAGAGCCCGGCGATCACACCTGCATTGCCCATCTTCGCAACACTTGCTGCGTATCGCGCATGCGCGTCGCATTCACACGATTCGCACAGGCATGATGCGCGCATGCCAATCATTAGCTTTGCAGCCCGACAATTGGGTCAAGCCGGGCCGCTTGGCGGGCCGGCTGAAATCCGAAGAATATTCCGACAACCGCCGCCACCAGAATTCCGCTCGCGACCGATGTGGTTGACACAAGGTAGTCCCATCCGGTGAATTGACACCCCACCCAAGTCGCCACCAAGCCGGCTGCGCTTCCCAGCACACCGCCGGACACGGTTAGAAGGATTGATTCGATCAGGAACTGGCTTTGAATATCTCGTCGCCGCGCACCAAGCGCGCGGCGCACAGCGATCTCGCGGCGACGCTCGGCGACGGACACAAGCATGATATTCATGATTCCTATCCCGCCTACGATCAACGCAATGCTTCCGATTGACCCGAGAAGCAAAGTGTAGGTCTGCATTTGGGATTCCAGCTGTCCGATCAATTCCTTCGCGGTGACGACATCAATATTCAGTCCGAACGATCTGATGGCGAAATAGTCTTTCACGTCTGTCACCGCCGCCTCACTTTCAACCCCGGGCGCTGATCTGGCGACAACCACTTCAATCTCTGAACTAGGATCAATCCGAGCGGCAGTTGTGATTGGAATGAAAACGGAGGAATTTGCCTGAAGCGAAATAGGCAAAAGATAATCTTCCTCTTTGGGACTCAACTCGCCCACAACGGTATAAAGCGAGCCGGAGATATCGATCAACTCGCCCACAACGTTCTGCGTGCCGGCTTCACGCATTGCAGCGGCAACTTCGGAACCGACGACGCTGTAGTATCTTTCGATATCAAGATTCGACACATATCGACCATTGATCACTTCAAGCTCGTTCACTTTGGCGAAGTTTTCAGTTACACCTTGGACGCTTCCATCTCCAACCTTCTCGCCTGCATGCATGAAGGAGCCATAACCGGGGTATCGCGCTGCCGCAGAATCGATAGACGGCAAAACCTCTTCCATTTCAACTACATCAGTCAAGTTGATTTGTATTTTCTCACTCTCGGGACCGCCTCCGAAACCCGACTTTCGAATCACCATGATATCGGTGCCGAGCGCCTCGAACTCCTTGCGCGCATGCTCCTTGGCAATCTCGCCCAAGGAGACCATCGTGATCACCGAGCAGATGCCGATCATCACGCTGATCAGGCCTAGTATCGTTCGCAATCGCGCTTTGCGCAGACTGTCGAATGCCTCACGCGCATTGGCGCCGAGTACGGAGAAGGTTCTAGACATGGCGTATTGATCTACCGCTATGCATCTTGCACAAGCGCATGCTCGTTGCCGCCGCTGCCAGCGAGCTGCATTGGATCTGGCGGCAGATCGCCGAAGGGATGATCCATCGCGTCCACGCCCGCTTCGCTAAGCTTGCCGCTGTCAATTCGCACTTGTCGAACACACTGGCGCGCCACCTGCGCATCGTGCGTAATAATCAATATGGTGACCCTGCGCTCGACGTGCAATTGCAAAAGCAGATTCATCACGTCTTTGGCGGTAGCCTCATCCAAGGCGCCTGTCGGCTCATCAGCAAGTATGAGAGCAGGATCTCCCACTAAAGCGCGCGCAATGGCAACGCGCTGCTTTTGCCCGCCCGAGAGCTGGTCCGGTCGATGGTGGCTTCGATCTTTCAGGCCAACGCGCTTGAGGATATCAAGCGCTCGCTTTTTCGCTGCGGACCGCGAAGTGCCGCGGTACATCAGCGGAAGAATGACATTTTCCACCGCGTTCAGGTGCGGCAGCAGATGAAACGACTGAAATACAAAACCGATATGCGTATTGCGCAAGCTGGATAGCGCGTTGTCGCTTACATTGGAGATATCCTGTCCATTCAGCAGGAATTTGCCGGAGCTGGGGCGATCCAGAAGACCTATGATATTCATCAGCGTTGTCTTGCCGCTGCCGGATGGCCCCATAATCGAGACAAGCTCGCCGTCAGAGACTTCCAGATCGATGCCGCGCAGCACTTCTGTCGTTATCGGCCCGAGTTGATATGATCTTGTGACTGCGTCGAGTCTCAACGTTGCGGTATTAGACTGGTTCATGCTAGAAAATCACCTCACCGGTTGCGCGACGCGAACAATCATAGTGTCTATCCATTCGACAACTCTACGGAAACGCGATCGTGTCGCCTGCGGAAAGTCCGTCGACAATCTCGACCTCACTCAGCGAAGTCAGGCCAACTTCAACAACTCGCTGAGTCGTCGCGCCATTATCCGGGTCGACTACGTTGACGAACGATTGTCCACCCATTTGAACAACGGCGCCTAAAGGGATCATGATAGCATCTGGTTGATGATGCACTACTACAGTAACGTGTGTCGACATGCCTACCCGCAGTTCATCACGGATATCCGGCGATAATCTATCGAGGGTGACGACGGTTTCGAAACTTGGCGTGCCGCGGCCTATCGCTCCGCCGCCTGCGCGCGACGAGATGGAGGTGACCTGGCCTTCGATTCTAATGCCTGGAAATGCGGGGCCGGTTATCCAAGCCTGTTGTCCAATCTCAACGTTGCGCACATCGATCTCGTCAACTGCAACTTTGACGGACAATTGTTCGAAATCCGCGATGCTTGCCAGCAACTCTCCTTGAGTTACCGCTCGTCCCGCTTCAAAGGGTTTTGCGTTTCGTCCCTCTGCGGGCAGCAAAGTTCCCTTGATCGGCGCTTTGACGGTAGCGCGATCAATCTGGTCTTGCTTTTCCTGCACCTGCGACTGCGCCCTGTCCACCTTAAGCCGGGCGACACTAAGCGCCTCCTCATCCGCCTTGTTGGCAACCGAATCCAGTTCGCGCTCAGAGGCGGCGTAATCGACTCTCTGGTTTTCCAGGCTTTGCTGAGCCTTTTCATACACCGAAGCCGCGATGAGGCCCTCGCCGAACAGAAATTCGTTCTGTTCAAAATCGCGTTGCGCGTTCTCAAGCGACTGGCGCGCGCGACGCAGCGCACTTCGGGCTCGCGTTATTTCTTCACTGTTTTCCCAGTCTTCGAGCTCGGCAAGCTCGCCTTGCGCACGAACAAGATCGACTTGCGCCTGTCGCAAATCAAACTCGAGCTGTCCAATGGTAAAGTCGGCTAGCGCCTGACCTTCGACGACATCTTGCCACGGCTCAACGTAGACTGCTCGAATATTGCTATCAAGCGGGCTGACGACTCGCTCAACCTTGCCCGGCGCAAGATTGCCCCGCAACGATATGGTTGAGCTGAATTCGCTTGGCTCGACCACCATGGTGAAGGCCGGGGCCGGATTTTCAGGCTCGATCTCGAAGCTTTCTTGAGGCGCGAACACGGCGCCGAAAATGTCCAGCGGCCGAAAATACCATGAACCGATGCCGACGAATAGCCCCAGAACGGCGAGCACCGCCAGTCCGCGCGCCGCCTGCAATCGCTTCATCGTCACTGAAAGCGTGTCGTTTCGCGCTTCAATGTCGCGATAGGCCGTCTGCAGCTCGCCCAGCTGCTCTTTGACAACGGCCGCCATGCGAAGCTCGGTTTCGCGCAGCTCCTTGATTTCGGTTATGTCCGCTACGACCGCGATCAGGGCAATGCGCTCTTCATGGTCGCCGCGCATCTCTGTGAGATACGATGTTGTAACCGAAAGAGTTCGCGCTTCATCTCCGCTGGAAACTCTGGCCACGCTGCGCTCGCAGCCGCGCCGGTCGGCCACGGTGTCAAGAATGATCTGGGTGAATTCTTCAATGCCCTCGAACTCGAGGAATAATTCGCCAAACGATTGCCCGATCACATCGTCCGGATTCAGGCCGAACATTTGGTACAGCGCCGAGTTGGCGATTTGCACTGTTCCCCCGAAGTCGACCGCCATGACGCCATCGGACAGATTTTCAAGCATCGCCCGATAGATATCGAAGTTGCTCTCCGTCATTGAATCACATCCTCCAGCACGATTCCCCAGCGCTCAAGCGTACGTCCTGTTGTTTTGTCAAGTTCTAACAAAGCCGTAAAATAGTTTATTTCTGCTTCGCGTTCTGCTTCCTCTGCATCTTCCAGCGAATCTTCCGATGCTGTCACGTCGGATGCAGACGAAAGTCCCAGCGTAAATTTGTTCCTCTCTATTTGCAGATTGTCTGCGGCCAGCTCGCGAGCTCTTTGCGCCAGCTGTATGGACCGGGATTGCCTTTCGACACCATTGACCGCTCGTTGCAACGCTCTTTCTATCTCATCGCGTTTCAAAATCAAATCTCGCTCAGCCTTCCTCAGACGGTCGCTAGCCATGAGCAATTCGCGCTTCCCTACACGGTCCTTGAGCAGATCTTTTATTGTCAGAGTCGCAGAAATAGAACTCGTATTAGTACTCGGCAGAGTGTCTGACCCGCTGCGTGCGCGAGTCGTTTCAAGAACTAAATCAACCTTCGGCAACTGATTGTTTTGCGCTTTGGCCAATGCTCGGCGCGCTTTTTCCACGTCTATTTGAGCCTTCTCGTAGTCGGCTTGATTATCGAGCACTTCCTCAAGACTGGGCGCAAGTTCACCTGATATGGGCTCGATTGTTAAGGCATCAATCGGGGTGATTTTATCCGCAGTGTTCAAATTGAGAGTTTTAATCAGAGCGTCGTTTGCGCTGTCCAGAGCCTCGCGCGCCGCAATCAGCGCAATTTCCCGATTGGTGATTGATGCCTCGGATTGAAGTATTTCGCGCTCAGCCACGCGCCCTACAGAAATCAGCGTACGAGTTGTTTCCAGCTGCTTGAGAGCGCTATCCAGCGCTGCTTGACTTTTCTCCACCTGCAATCTTGCTCGGATCAGCGCCTGATATTGTGGGACTACACTTTCCACCACACCTTCCACTGTTTTTCGATTAGTGCGCAAACTTTCCCGTACATTAATCTGGGCATTGCGAACGGGGTTGGGCACGATATCATTCCATGCACCTATCAGCAACGGTATTGGCTGGGTAAATGTGAAAGTCTGGCTTCCTGTATCGAGAGACTTTTCTCCGAAGTACCGGCTCCATTTAGCAGTGAACTTGCCACCTGTCGGAACTTCAATATCAAAACCAGGCGTTATTGTGGCAAATCGATCACTTGTGCCTGGTCCGCGCTTATCTTGGACAGTCGACGAAAATCCAAGATTTGGTTTGAAACGCCGCTTGTCTTCACTCGTACCCAGTCTCTCTATTTCGCGTAGTGCGCGCCGATCATTGATCTCGCGATTATTCTCCAGCGCCCAATCTATAGCCTGCTTGAGCGTCAAATTATGCACGGTCGAGGGAATGTCGTCCGACGCGACGCTCTGAAATGAAGACACAATCAATGAAATTGCTCCGACACAGAGCAATTTGGAAACTATGCAGCTGGCATTCACTGACTTTTCTCGAACTTGAACGCGATTTATGCCTAAAGTGTCGATCTGCGCCGTTACGCCATTGGCGCACAGCACCGAGAGAATAAAAACTGCCATTAGCCCAAAATGAATCGCGTATTGGCAGTCCATTGGAGCCGGCATTTCGATGATTTCAAAACTTAAAGCCAGCAAATCGCAGTACTGCGCCGCAATGTCCGACGACATCGAAACAATCGCCCATTTTATTGCGTTTGATAGAGGCCGTCAAACTGTTGTACTGGTTCAATACATATGAGACTTTTCAGGCAGCAAGCGCGCTTTGGTCGAAGTTTTCATTATACGCCTGCATGGGCGTGCGTTGTCCGAGCGCCTGATGCCCAAAATCCGCGTTAGAGATTTTTTTGGGGCGGATTTTGCCGAAATCCGGGGCGCGGAGAGATTTTGGCGTTCGCCGCGGCGATGCCGGGCGGGTTTGCGGGCTGGACGCGGCCGGAAAGGGCGGAGGAGCGGAACCGGGGCGAAAGATCAATGACAGTCCGCAACGCGCCGGGATGCAACCGATTTTTTTGTCGTGCGCGCGATGCTTTTTTTTTTGCGTTTCCGGCGGCTACGGCGCCAGGGCCATCGCCCGGATCATGCCGATGGCGTCGCTAAGCCGCCGCGCCGCCCGCGCGTCGCACAGCTTCAAGGCCCGGCCTCGGGCATGGCGCACGATCTTGCCCGCCCTGCAGTAGAGCCGCCGGCGAAAGGTCTCGATGCGCATCGACTCGCAGCTCGCGTCCAGCACGTGGCGCATCAGCGCGAACAGGTTGAACGCGAGCATGCGCAGCGCGGAATGCAGCGCGTTGGCATGGAAGTCGCTGCACGGGGGATGCGCCGCGCCGAAGCCGCTGCGAAGCTCGCGGATGCGGTTTTCGGAGTCGTCGCCCCTGCGGCTGTCAGTGGATCACCCGCGAGTCGCTCCACCGGCAGAAGCTGGTCGCCAGCGCCCGGTAGATGTAGCCGCCCTGCGACAGGGTGTCGCCGGCCTGCGGGCAATCGAGCTCGAGCTCCTGCTGGCCGGATTTTCTAAGCCGCTGCACACCGCCGCGAACGCTTCGGGCGTGTCGTTCATCGAGTGCAGGAACCGCGCCGTCTGCTGCGCCAGGCTCGCCGTCCCGTCGCGCTCGATGAAGGGCTGCCGCCGCGACTCGTCCAGCGCCCCGGTCTGCCCGGCCACGCTTTGGTCGAGCCTGCGCGGATCGCGTAGCCGATTCCCCGGCTCGTGAAGCGGTTGATGATCCTCGCCTGATACCCCGCCGCGTCGATGCGGGCGCGACGCGCCTCGGCCCTTGGGCAGGGCGCGCTCGCACTGGCGGACGAACTCGCAGTTGCGCGCGTTCGGCGCGGCCGAGCCGCCCCGAAACTCCGCACCCGCCGCCATGCCGGTCTCGGCGATATGGCCGACGATCGGCATGCAGCCCCGCTCCTTCTTGCATGTGGACTCCGCCGAAGACTTCTCGCAGCGCCGCGGTCGCGTCGATGTCCAGGGCCGCCCTTTTCCGATGGTGCGGCGCGACCGCCAGCAGCCGGCGGTCCGCCAGCTGCAGGGCATGCAGCGTGCGGCGCTGCGCTCCGCAGCGCCGCAGCCACCGGCCCAAGGCATCGTCGCCCGGCAGCCGGCGGATGCCGAGCAGCTCCAGCAGCGGCCGCTCCTCGCGCAGCTGCGCCACTCCGCTCAGATGCCGCGAGCCCTCGTGCATCATCAGCATGAACGTCGCCGGTTGCGCCCCCGGGCGCAAGCCGCGGTTGCTGCCCGGCCCCGGCATCAGCCGCTCGAAATGGGTGTCGAGCCCCAGCTTGCGCATCAGCTCGGCCAGCGCCGCCAGGCCGCTTCGCGAAGCCGATTTGTCTTTCGTGGTCGAAATCTTGTATGATTGGATGTCCATAAAGCCTTGCTCCGATCGGGTCCACCCAACGAGTGAAATATCGTTTTGCTAAAAACCCCCATTGTACAAGGCTTTATCCCCTTTTGCAGCTACCCTAACGCGATTTTAAGGTGATGCGGCCGGTAGGCGTTGTAGAAGCGCTCGAATTCGGCCAGCTCGACGTTCAGCGCGCCCACGCTCAGCTCGCCGGCGTAGAACTGGTGGAACTCGTAGCGGCCGGCGGCGTTGGCGCACTCGACGCAGCCATTGCAAATGGGGCTTCTGGGCGGCAGCACGAACAGGGCGATGCCGCGCCGCTGGCAGGCGGTCTCGAACTCGGCCATGAACTCGCTGCCGCCGTCGACCTGCATCGACTCGATATCGAACGGCGCCTGGCGGATCAGATGGTCCAGGAACTTCGAGGCGCAGGCGGCGGTGGCGCGCGAGTAGGCGCGCACATAGCAAAGCTTCGAGACCGGGCACACCGCCTTGAATTCCTTGACGCAGAAGCCGGCCTCGATGGCGACGCTCAGGTGGTCGATCTGGACCATCTGGCCGGGCTTTCGGCCGCGGTCGCCGTAGCGCCAGCGGCGGGCGTGGCGGTCGAACTTGCGCCGCCGCTTGGGTTTCACGCGCCCGCAGTGGAACGCGACGGGCTCGGCCCGGCCGGTGCGGACCAGGCGGGCGATCATGCGTCCGGTGGTGGAGGCGCTGGGCGCGAAGCCGCGCTCGCGCGCCAGCACGGCGCGGATCTTGGCGCGCCCCCGCAGCGGGAAGCGCTGCCGCGCCTGGCGCACCAGCTCGAGCTCGGCGGCAGCGGTTGGCCAGGGCGCGGACGCCCTGCTCGCGCAGGCGCCGCTTCCAGCGATACAGCGTCGCCGGAGCAGCCGGCCGCTTTGAGCGCGGCGCGTTCCGAGGCGCCTTCGCTGCGAAGCTCGTCGTAGAGCCGGATCAGGTCGAAGCGCTCGGCGGCCTGGGTCGAAACGGGTTCGCGGATCGGATCGATGCGATAAAATCTGCGGTGCGGAGATTTGATTTGCATGGTGCGTCCTCCCGCCTTTCGGCGATGGTTTTTGTTTAGCTCCATGCTACCTGAAAAATTTTCGCGCCGCCCGCCTCCTCCCTTCGGACTGCGTCCTTCGGGAGGAGGCGGGCGGTCTCATATGTATCTGAACCCGGACACGTTCAACGCAAATCCCCACCCTCCCCCCTAAATTGCAGGCAACGCAATTTAAAAGAGCTCTCTTAAAGCTTCTGAAAAGTGCGCCAGCAATTTTGAAATGATCCACTGAATGGCTGGTTTCTGTTCGAACGCTAGACGATACCGCATCTTGGCAATTGACTCATCCGCCAAAAGGACAAATGCCTTCAAGCAGCCTGATTGCATCCGCTTTAAGACGATTCTTTCGAATCGGCATCTTCACAGGGCGAAAGACGTGAACCAATTGCATTGTCGGCTGAGCACTATCCATGCGACAGTCGCGACCTATGACGGAGGAAGATTGCCGCGAGAAATCTCGCAGGAATGCTGGAATCGTCTACCGAATCTTCCAAGCCACGGATATCTGCATTCGGATTAAATTCGAATGGCTGAATCTAGAATATACGGTGTTCATCTGGTTGTCCCGAAGCACATGGGCCAACTGAGTGCTGGGTCATGCCTCGTAGGCCGGTTCGCGGGGCGGAGGCATTTTCGCATTGCTGCATGGCTGTCCTTTGAGAATCGCTTGAAATTCGTACGCATGGGGGCAAAAATGGGTAAAATCATGCTTCAACAGGTCGAGTAGCCCTCATGGTCAGGAACGCGCCATTTGCGCGACCGGAAGTCCGAGCCGGCCGAGAAAAGTATCAAATCTCAATTCAGATCAGGTGAAGCAATGGCGAATGGTTCTGCAGCAGCGGATGAAATCTGGGAGCTCATGAGGGAGTTCAGGCTCGACCTGCGCGCAAGCCAGGAAGAAACGGCCGCGCTACGCAAAGAGGCAACCGAGCACCGGGAAGAAGAGGCCAAGCGACGGGAAGAAGAGGCCAAGCGACGGGAAGAAGAGGCCAAGCGACGGGAAGAAGAGGCCAAGCGACGGGAAGAAGAGGCGGCCGCGCGGCGGAAGGAAGAGGCTGAGCGGCAGAGGAAATTCGACAAGGGCATGGAGGAGCTTCGCGCGGCTCAGAAGGAGACCGAGAGGGTGGTGCGTGAGGTGGCCGAGGAGCAGAGAAAAACCGACCGGCAACAGCAAGAGACCGACCGGCAGCTGAAAGAGACCGACCGGCAGCTGAAAGCGACCGACAGCCGTTTCAACACCCAGTGGGGGCGGCTGGTGGAGTCGCTGGTGGAGGGCAGCCTGGTGCCGCTTTTGCGGGCTCGCGGCATCGAGGTGCGCCAGACCTCCCGCCGGGTGGAGGTGGAGTTCCGCACACCAGGCGGCGAGCGCAAGCAAAAGGAATTCGACATCTTGGTAGTCAATGGCGACGAGGCGGTGGCGGTGGAGGTCAAGACGACCCTGACTCCGGACATGGTGAAATATTTCTTGTCGGCGATGGAGGATTTCAAGCGCTATTTCCCGGACTACGGGCACAAGCGGGTGTACGGCGCGGTGGCGTATTTGAGAAGCGAGTCGGAGGCGGCGAAGTACGCCGAGCGGCAGGGGCTGTTCGTGGTGCGGGCGACCGGGGACAGCGCGAGCATCGTCAATGCGGAGTGGTTCGTGCCCAAGGCGTTCCCTTCTCGATGAGCGGGCGGCTGAAGTGATTCTTCTCGGCTTGCCCGCACACGGTCTTCGGCGGATGTCGAGATTCGGCCTCGTCCCCAATAGCCGCCGGTGTGCTGATGCCCGACCGCCGCAATCTTCAGCTCCAGAACATCCATCGCGTCCTTTTTCCGATCGATTCAATCCCGATGAATAAACCACACATGGAATCTTTTCAACAGCCCACCCTCGGAAGTCCATCACTCCAGTTCGGCAAATCGACATGAGTAAAAAACAACTCTGCGGTTTACTACAATATCGTGAACCAGTTGCGCCTATCAACGTTTCCATAAACGACCGCTTCTTTTTGCGAGCAAATCCATCAAGACAACAACTCAGCGGTGTGCAAGCGCAATACGATATCCGACAGCCGCAATCGATTCTGATGCGTCAATTCGCTTTTATCATCACGTTTCAACTTGAGCGAGTCGCAGGCCTTTGATTCTGCGACTCGCCGCTGAAAAGTCGCAACACGTGCCGGCTTGGAGCAACAAACCCATCGCACCATCCCGTCTTCCGCTTCAAGCCGAGAGGTGTCACCGCCCGGACAGCACTGTCCCGCTTTCGATAGCCGACATAGAGGAATTTGTCGTTGATATCACCGATATCCATACCAGATCACATTATCTTTTACAGAGATGGTCATATCTTCTGCATTTAAATCTATGCAGACTTCGGTGGCATCTGCATCCCACGAGTTTGTAATGGTTTCAGATATGACGGCGGGAGTGTTGCTGTAAAGATGCAACCCCATGTGATTTAGCACATCAAGGCTGATACGTATTGCATATGGATTATTGTTCATTTAATGCTCCCATAATCGACAAGCCGATAGCTCGTCCCAAATTCACTGGAACAGCATTTCCGATATGGCGGGAAAGTTCACGGACCGTCATCGGATTATTTTCATCAACCAGAGAATAATCGCCGGGAAAAGTCTGCAACAAAGCGCCTTCTCGAACCGATATGGCCCGATTCTGCTCTGGATGACCAAATCGTCCAGTACTGTAGTAACAAAACTGTGTCGTGATCGTGGGCGCGAGATCATCCCAGGACATTCTCCCGCACGGAGCAGGGTAGTGGCTTTTTCTTTGGCAATCGTTAACCAGCCCCTCTTCCCAGTCTTTCCATGACCCGCCGGGCCGTGACTGGATAATTCTTTTTTTATTCATGGGTGACAGTGGCAAGGAAACATGTGCAGGATCGTCAGGATGAGACAAACCTTCTGCGATTGGAGGGAGATTGCCTATGCAGTCACCTACAGTAGCCGGTGCCGCGGTTCGTTTCAGCATGGATATCGGTCCAAGGCGGGAAGCCAGTAAAACCAAACGTCGGCGTTTTTGCGGCACTCCATGAAACTCGCATCGCACCACAGCATGATTTGTTGCATAGCCTGAGGCATCAAGCATTTCGACGAAGTCATGAAAAAACCGGTGTCTTTGAAGTCCCGGAACATTTTCCATTGAAACGAAATCTGGCATCCCCTCTTTGGCCAACTTGGCAAATTTTTCTACCAGCGAACAGTCGGCATCGGATTTCGGTCTGCATCTGTTATGACCGGAAAATGGCTGGCAAAGCGCGTATCCCACAAGCGCGGTAATGTCAGCACCTTCGTAATAATGCTCGATTTCCTTGAAATCGATTAGCCGTATATCCCGATGAACAAATTCCGCCCCAGCATTGTTGGACTCGAACCCGTATTGACAACTCGGATCAATATCAAATCCAGCCTTGACAGCAACCCCTGCCATCTGCAGGCCATGAGTTAGTCCCCCGATACCGCAAAAAAGATCAACCGCACCAATTGCGACGGGCTTTTGCTGGCGCATCACGACTCCTGACATCGCATTTTGTTTTAAGACTAACGCATTTTCGTTAGCATTATTACTTAGATTCCCGATTATATGTAAACCAGCAAAGTACCGAATCGTTGAATTTCCGCGCTTTATAGCGAAGGTTTCAGTTTTCCGAATCCATAAAACAGGCTCGCTCATGATAGCAATTAGGAAATTCTTGATGCTCCATCATCCAAAAGCGCAAGGTCTTTCCATCAGCAAAATCGCCTGCCAGCACCGCGGCATCGCGCTGCCGCCCAAAAGCCCCAAGCATAGCGGCTGCGTGGGGCGCGCCAACGCCGCCGGCCGATACGAGTTCCACCAGTTCTACGCCGGCGAGCTCAGCGTCGGCGCCCTGAACGTCGAGCTGGCCAAATTCGAGCGCTTCTACAACGCCTATCGGCCGCATCAGGCGCTCGGACAACGCACGCCCATGCAGGCGTATAATAAAAACTTCAAACAAAGCGCGCTTGCCGCCTGAAAAGTCTCATATGTATTGAACCAGTACACAGGATTGACTTCGGCATTCAACTTGTGGTATAGTGAAGTTGCAATAGTTGCAGAAAGGCGAGCAGCCAAACAATAAAAATCGCCTTCTGCCAGCTTGCCAAGACACAAGCCAAGAGGAGAGAAAAGAGTGGTGCAACCGGCTCACTCGAGATTCGACGATGATGCGCGCGAACAGCAATTGCGCATCAACTACTATTACCTCCTGTCTCAGCTTCTTTGCAAAACGCCAACGAAGCAGCTCCTGTCAAATATCGCCAAGCTCGGCACTGCCCAAGCCGATGCGGCCGGCGAATTCGCCGCCGCGCTCGCACAGCTCGCCGAAGCTTCGGCAAAGGTGGCTGATCTTGAGACGCTCGATGACGAATTTCACGATCTTTTCGTTGGACTCGGGCGTGGCGAAATTCTGCCCTACGCGTCATGGTACGCAACAGGAATGCTGATGGACAAGCCTTTGAGCCTAGTTCGCCAAGACCTTAAAGCGCTAGGCATAGAGCGAACCGAAGATCATCGTGAACCCGAAGACCATCTCGCCGCGCTGTTTGACACGATGGGATTTCTGATCGATCCAAGCGCGGAATTCGAATTCAAGGCGCAGCAGACTTTCTTTGATCGGCATATCAGATCATGGGCGCGCAGGTTCTTCAAAGACTTGATGAAAGCGCGCAAAGCGAACTATTACAAGAACGTCGGTCGATTCGGCCTCGAATTTATCGACTTCGAAGCAGAATACCTATCCATGCCCGGCTAGTTGCGGGATGTTTGATATGTATATGATGTCATGACAAAACCAGTACTAAGAGGAGACGCATTATGAAACGTAGCAGTCATGTCGAACGGGAGTCCCGGCGCGATGCGCTTAAAGGCTTGGCGGTGCTTAGCGGCGCTGCGGCAGCAGCCGCTGTTGCAGGCAATGCAGCAGCATCGGCGCAACAAGCCGAGCAAGAGCATCTTCCGCCGCCGGCGCTCGGTTATCGCGAAACCGATCATATTCGTGAATATTATCGCCACGCGCGATTCTAGATCATAGAACTCGATAGTTTAGGAGATTACTTCAACATGAAATTAGTTCGAAGCAGCGACAGCGGAACCACCGCAGGCATAGCCTCCGCGGCGGGCGCTGTCAATCGCAGAGCGTTTCTGAAACGTTCAGGACTCGCGCTAGGCACGGGCGCCGCTGCGACGATGTTCGCCCCTCAGCTGATGCGCAAAGCGCAAGCTGCATCCAAAGGCTTCTCGCCGATGGAAGGGGTTGCAACTGAAGTCAAGCGAAGCGTCTGTACGCACTGCTCCGTAGGTTGCGGGGTGGTCGCCGAAGTGCAAAACGGCGTATGGACCGGCCAAGAGCCGGACTTCGATTCGCCCTTTAATCTCGGCGGGCACTGCTCCAAGGGAGCGTCGGTGCGCGAGCACGGTATGGGCGGCAAGCGCCTGCGATACCCGATGAAACTGGTCAGCGGCAAGTGGAAGCGACTGAGCTGGGACGATGCGATCGATGAGATCGGCGACCAGCTGATGGAGATCCGCGAGCAGTCCGGCCCGGATTCGGTGTACTGGCTCGGTTCAGCCAAGCACAATAACGAGCAAGCCTACCTGTTCCGCAAATTTGCGGCCATGTGGGGCACCAACAACGTTGACCATCAGGCGCGCATCTGCCATTCGACCACCGTTGCCGGAGTCGCCAATACTTGGGGCTACGGCGCGATGACCAATTCGTACAACGATATGCACAACTCCAAGGCGATGTTCTTCATCGGCTCAAACGCCGCTGAAGCCCACCCCGTAGCGATGCAGCATATCCTGCGTGCGAAAGAGAATGGCTCGAAAATGATTGTTTGCGACCCTCGGTACACGCGCACTGCGGCGCATGCGGACCACTTCGTTCGCTTTAGACCAGGCGCGGATGTCGGGCTTATCTGGGGTGTGCTGTGGCACATTTTCGACAACGGCTGGGAAGATAAGGAATACATCCGCCAGCGCGTATACGGGATGGACCAGATTCGCGAAGAAGTCGCAAGATGGACGCCCGAGGAAGTCGAGCGCGTCACCGGCGCATCGCCGGACGTGGTTAAAAAGGCTGCGCAGATCATGCATGAAAACCGACCGGGCACCATCGTGTGGTGCATGGGCGGCACTCAGCATACGACCGGCAACAACAATACGCGGGCCTACTGCGTGTTGCAGCTGGCGCTTGGCAATATTGGCAAGTCCGGCGGCGGGGCCAACATCTTCCGCGGCCATGACAATGTCCAAGGCGCAACCGACCTGGGCGTTCTATCCCACACCCTGCCAGGCTACTACGGGCTGTCCGACGGTGCGTGGAAGCACTGGTCGCGCGTTTGGGATCTTGATTTCGAGTGGGTCAAAGGCCAGTTCGACTCGGCTGCAGTCGAAGGCGACAACGGCAAGCCGACCCAGCCGATGAACTACAAGGGCATTCCGGTGTCGCGCTGGATCGATGGCATCCTTGAGGACAAGGAGAACATCGGACAGCGAGACAACGTCCGAGCCATGTTCTACATGGGCCACGCGGTGAACAGTCAGACGCGCGGACCAGAAATGAAAAAGGCGATGGAAATGCTGGACTTGATGGTTATTGTCGATCCGCATCCGACGCATGCGGCGGTGATGAACGATCGCACCGACGGCATCTACTTGCTGCCGGCTGCGACGCAGTATGAGACCTACGGATCTGTAACCGCGTCAAACCGCTCGCTGCAGTGGCGCGACAAGGTGATTGATCCTGTGTGGGAATCGCTGCCCGACCAGACAATCCTCTACAAGCTCGCCAAGAAGCTGGGGATTCATCGGGAGCTGTGCAAGAACATCAATGTCAACAATGACGAGCCTTTGATCGAAGACGTGACCCGTGAAATCAATCGCGGCATGTGGACGATCGGATACACGGGGCAAAGTCCTGAACGGCTAAAACTCCACATGGAGAACAAGCATACCTTCAACACCACTACGCTCAAGGCCGAAGGCGGCCCGGCAAACGGTGACTACTACGGTATGCCTTGGCCGTGCTGGGGCAACCCTGAAATGGGACATCCAGGCACGCCGGTGCTCTACAACACCGAACTGCCGGTCGCCGAAGGCGGACTATGCTTTCGCGCCCGGTTCGGCGTTGAACGAGACGGCGTCAACTTGCTGGCCGAAGATTCCTATCCGGTCGGATCGGAAATCAAGGACGGCCATCCGGAATTTTCTGCAAAACTGCTTCAGCAGCTGGGATGGTGGGATGATCTCACCGCCGAAGAAAAGGCCGCGGCCGAAGGCAAGAACTGGAAAACCGACCTTTCAGGCGGCATTCAAAGAGTTGCCATCAAACATGGATGCGCACCGTTCGGAAATGCGAAGGCGCGTTCAGTGGTCTGGACTTTCCCGGATCCGGTGCCAATTCATCGCGAGCCTTTGTATACCGCGGACCGCGAACTCGTCGACCGCTATCCGACCTACGCCGACCGCAAGCGGTTCTACCGGTTGCCGACGCGCTACGCCTCTATCCAGGCTACCGACTATTCAGGCGACTACCCGCTGATCCTGACCAGCGGCCGACTCGTCGAATACGAAGGTGGCGGTGAAGAGCAGCGGTCGAATACGTGGCTCGCAGAGTTGCAGCAGAATATGTTTGTCGAGGTCAACCCGAAAGATGCCAACGATGCTGGAATCCGTGACGGTCAGATGGTGTGGATACACACTCCGGAAGGAGCGAAAATCCACGTCATGACGATGGTAACAGCCAGAGTCGGCGAAGGCGTCTTGTTCACGCCGTTCCATTTCGGCGGCATGTTCCAGGGCAGAGACTTGTACGACAAGTATCCTGAAGGCACCGCGCCTTACATCCGGGGTGAAGCCTGCAATACGGCATTCACCTACGGCTACGATTCCGTAACGCAGATGCAAGAGACGAAAGTCACTCTTTGCAGACTTAGCACTTAGGAGGTTATCCAAATGGCACGAATGAAATTTTTGTGTGATGCCGAGCGCTGCATTGAATGCAACGGTTGCGTTACCGCGTGTAAGAACGAGAACGAAGTCCCCTGGGGCGTCAACCGACGCCGCGTCGTCGTGCTGAACGACGGTGTTCCAGGCGAGAAGTCGATCTCGGTCGCCTGCATGCATTGCACCGATGCGCCCTGCGCAGCGGTTTGCCCCGTCGATTGCTTCTATACAACCGACGACGGCATTGTTTTGCATGACAAGGATCTGTGCATTGGCTGCGGCTATTGCTTCTATGCGTGTCCTTTCGGCGCGCCGCAATTTCCGTCAGAGCAAGCGTTTGGAGTGCGCGGTAAGATGGACAAATGCACATTCTGTGCAGGCGGACCAAAAGCGGATAATTCAGATGCGGAATTCGAGATGTATGGCCGCAATAGGATTAGTGAAGGCAAACTGCCGCTGTGTGCAGAGATGTGCGCCACCAAGGCGCTAATCGCTGGAGACGGCGATGTCGTGGCCGACATCTACCGCGAACGCATTCTCCATCGCGGAGGCCGTCCCGAAACCTATGGCTGGGAGACGGCATATCCTACGGGATAGAAAGGTTGGAAATCGGGGAGAGCAACCGCGCCCTCCCCGATTTTTTTCAAAGCATCCTGTTTGCTGATGCCTCAATTCCGGGTCGTTTTGCTATCGACCGCAAAGATAGACGGCCTGCATGACGAAAACCGTATCAATACGAACGAATCAAGATAAACAACCGAAGTTCATATGCGTTCGTTTCGAATTGCGCGCCATGAACTGACTCGATCTGAGTAAACATTTGGAGACAAAGATAAATGCGAAGCAAGATGCATAGCAAACTGTTCCTGTTGGTTGCCGTTTTGACCGGCTCGCTCGCTTTGGCAGGTTGCTGGGAAGACTTCGATGTCGTCTTGCATGAGCCAGGCATATACAAAGGGCCGAATGATCCTTTGTTGTCGGACGGCTCGCCAGCGGCACTGATAGAACGATTCTCCCAGGGTCAAACCGATCGTTAGGCGATTAGCAACGGTCGAAATGGAAGGAGTAAGAATTTGCAATGACTACAATGAATAAAACGCAACGCAAGCCAACTTCAAGGCGACTGCGAGGCATGACCTACAGCTTGATGTTCATCGTTGTAAGCGCTTTGGTGCTTCCGCTGGGTAGCTACGTACTCTACGATGCGCAAAACAGCGCTGCTCATGCGCAAGTGACTGACGACAACATCAATCTGAGGTCCAACTACTGGCGAGCAGTTAGGGAAGGAAGCTCAGGCTACAGTTCAATTCTCGACGGCGATGTCAATATCGAAAACAATGTGCTGTACAACCCGGCAGGTCAAAACTGGCGGCAAGTGCGGAACGGCTGGATCGCGAATTACGGCGGCTGGGGCCTGACGATTGTCGTCTTGATGATTCTCGCATTTTTTGTAATGCGTGGCCGCGTAGAACTTGACGAGCCGCTTTCGGGCAAGACAGTGCCGCGATGGTCGCTGTTCGAGCGTAGTCTGCACTGGTATACGGCAGCGCTTTTTATCGTGCTTGCAATAACCGGCTTGAGCCTGCTTTTTGGCAGGGTGTTGCTGATACCGCTGCTAGGCAAGTCAGGGTTCGCAATGTGGGCGGATTTTTGCATCAACCTGCATAATCTAGTCGGTCCGTTTTTCGCGGTTGGCCCGCTACTGATGTTTTTCCTGTGGCTGCGCCACAACATCCCGACAGCAACCGATGTCAAGTGGTTTCTGGTCGGCGGCGGCATCATCGGTCGAGCGCATCCGAGCGCAGGCAAAGCGAATGCTGGCGAGAAAGCATGGTTCTGGGTCGTTATCCTTCTAGGCCTGGGCGCAGTGTGCTATACAGGATTTGCGCTGATCGGATGGGTTGAGCAGTATTTCGGAATCATGCAGACCCGCGAGTTCTCGCAGACGATGCACACGTGGCATGCAGTATCGGCGCTGCTGTGGATCGCTGTATTCTTCGGGCATGCCTATATCGGCACGATTGGTTCGGAAGGCTCGCTTGAAGCGATGACCAAAGGAAGAGTAAGTGTCGAATGGGCAAAGCAGCATCACGATCTGTGGTACGAAGAGGTCAAGAACAAAGCCTCATCAAGCAGTGATGCACCGCCAGCTAGTGCTGAACGAAGCGCTTCTTCTCCGTAGGCTCTGACTTCACCAATCAAGCATAATCTGTACGAAAACGCATCTCAGACCATTTGGTTCGGGATGCGTTTTCAGTTTTATGCCTATGCCACACCTTGAACGACTGCCAAGTCTCTAATGAATAGATTCCCGGATTTCGTAAGCGCAAAAATGGATAGCTCCGGCAGCAGCGTCACATGCCTGCCGGTTCAATTTGATGAACGAGACTGGGAATCGGCAATATTTTTTGCAGTCGGGGGCCCTGAATGCAAGCAGGACCGCCGCGTTCTAAGCCGCCTTGATTCGACTGTGCCTGTCGCCATGGAAGCGGATTTGATTGATCACGCGAATGCCGCAATCGTGGTATTGAGATTGGAAGTGCACACTCGAGATGATGATCCGCTGTCCGGCGAGATTCTGCTTGCACCTGGCGAGCTAGAGCCGCACTTTCAGACCTTGAAGCTTCTTTCTCATCAGCCGGCATTAAAGTGGTTTTTCGCCGATGCCGCCTATGCCATCATCCATACTCAGCAAAGCAGTCTCGGACAAGTCGAACACGCTGCTTTCGCCAACGTCCTCGATGAAGCCGTGCGCCACGATGCTTTGATTCGCATGACGGGCCGGTATGATGTGGGAAGCGCGATGAATGAAGTCATTTCACATTACGCATTGCGCTAGAACAATGATCTTGGCTATCACTCGCCGGTTTAGAACCATGCGACCTATTTTACGAAGCGCAATGCTGGCCGCAGTAGGGGGCGCTCTATTGACTTGCACTTCCTTTGCCGCCGCTTCGGACAATGTCGCACTTTTTCAACAGGCGGTGAAAGAACAGGATGTAGAGCTGCTGCACCTGCTTATCGACTCGGTCAGAGATGTCGACCTGCAAGTTGCAACAGGACGGACAGCATTGATGGTGGCATCAAAATATGGCCACATAGAATGCATGCAAAAGTTAATCGAAGCGAATGCTGATCCTGACATTGCTAACAATAATGGAGGAACCGCATTGATGTTCGCCGCGATAAGCGGAAGCGAAGAAGCGACTCGATTGCTCCTTGAAGCAGGCGCTTCAGTCGACAAGGTGGCCAAGCTAGGCTGGACTGCGATTATGGTCGCCGCTGCAAAGGGACATGCCGGAGTGATTCGTCAATTAATTGCGTATGACGTAGATGCCAATGCGAAAGATGCCTATCAGTGGACCCCGCTCATGAGGGCAGCGTTCGCCGGTCATTCAGAAGCGGTTTCCGAACTGCTGCTGCACTCGAACGTCGATATCGATGCCCGCGACTCGAATGATGCCACCGCTTTGCATCACGCCGCTACTGTCGGCCATTACGAAATTGCCAAAACGCTGATTGAATCCGGTGCGAAGGTCGATATAGCCGATTCTTTTGGCCTGACGCCCATGCAACGAGCCAGTGCGCAAAACCACACCGGCATCTACCAGTTGCTGGCAGATTCGGCAGTCAACTGACGGAAAGCAAGTCAACACCATGGACACAAACTCTTCTTCGTCCAAGCCGCGACGAGACTTCATCAAGATCTGCGGCTCAATGTTGGCTGCTGCAACAGCTGGTCAGGCCAGTAGAAGTTTTGCCGCCCCCGAAAATCGGTACGACAGGGTTTTACTCACACTCGACAGCAAACCCCTGAAAGCGGCGGATCTGCCGGTGGGTGAAGCCTTCATCTTCAACTATCCATACGTCACAACGCCGTGCATGATCATGAACATTGGCAAGGCCGCCGAAACTTCGGTCGAGCTTGAAACTGAATCAGGCGACCGCTATAGATGGAGCGGCGGCATCGGACAAGACCGATCAGTGGTAGCATATTCGGCAATCTGCACGCACCGAATGACCTATGCCGCAAAAGCGGCAAGCTTCATCAACTACCGCCACTCCAAAGTCGTCTACTTCGACAAGGAGCACAAACGCAAGGAAAAGACGCAAATCATCTACTGCTGCTCGGAACGCAGCATCTATGATCCCGCCCAAGGCGCAAAAGTGATTGGCGGGCCCGCCCCTCAACCGCTGGCCGCCATCTCTTTGACGGAGGATTCGACTGATGGATCGGTCTATGCCATCGGCACAAGCGGCGGAGAAGTTTTCGGAAAATTCCTCAAGGACTTCGAGTTTCGCCTGCAACTTGACTTCAAGGTCGCCAATGTCAGTCAGCTTGCCACCAGCAAAGCAGAACTAATACCGGTTGCCGAATACTCCGACACTCTCGTCTACTGCTGACACTACATCTGCTGCGCATCGTATG
The DNA here is from genome assembly GCA_965214875.1 of Arenicellales bacterium. Lineage (GTDB taxonomy): Bacteria > Pseudomonadota > Gammaproteobacteria > Arenicellales > JAJDZL01 > CBDAUN01. The sequence goes on from OZ243980.1 coordinate 2,254,696, forward strand.
AGCGCAGCATCCCATCTTCAATCTTTAGCGTACGGTCCATTGATGATGCCAGCTGCGCATCATGGGTCGCCACCACGAGGCTAGTATGCAAGTCGCGATCAAGTTCTACCATGAGCTGCTGAATCTTTTCCGCATTTTGGCGATCGATGTTGCCGGTCGGCTCATCTGCGAGCAAGCAGACCGGTCTTATGACAAGCGCGCGAGCGATCGCAACCCTTTGCCTTTCGCCTCCCGACATCTCTCCCGGCTTGTGCTCGAAACGATGAGAAAGACCGACACGATCAAGCAGTTCTGCCGCTTCGCTGCGTGCCGGCCGAGTTGCCGTGCGTCGCACAAGCAATGGCATCATCACATTCTCAAGAGCAGTGAACTCAGGCAGCAAATGATGAAACTGATAGACAAATCCCAACTTCTGGTTGCGAAACTTGCCTCGCTCGGCTTCGCTCATTTGAGAAATGCGATTCTTGTCGATAACAATCATGCCGCGTGTCGGCGTGTCTAGACCGGCCAGCAAGTGAAGCAGCGTACTTTTACCGGTTCCCGATGCGCCGATGATTGCGATTTGCTCCCCTCTTCTCACTTCAAGATTTACATCCGCTAGCACTTCGACCCGCATCTGTCCGCTGCCATAGGTCTTTGCAATGGATTCGCACTTCAAGACGAGATCACTCATAGCGCAATGCCTCGGCCGGTTGAGTCTTGGATGCTCGCCAGGCAGGATATATGGTCGCAAGAAAGCTCAGCACCAGCGATGCAGAGGCAATTCGCGCGACATCCTCCCACTTCAATTGTGCCGGAAACTTCGATATGACGTAGATTTGATCGGGGAAAAACTCGGTTTGAAAGAGATCTTCGGCCCAAGGAATCAACGTTTCGAGATTCAATCCAGTGATGACTCCAAAAATTGTGCCGAGTATAGTGCCCGCTATTCCGATTACCGCGCCATGAATCATGAATATCGCCATGACACTGCGCGGTGCCACGCCGATCGTTCGCATCACTGCAATGTCCGGCTGCTTGTCGGCAACTAGCATGACCAAAGTCGAAACAATATTGAACGCAGCTACCGCCACGATGAGCAGCAATATGACGAACATGACTCTCCGCTCCAGTTTCAGCGCTTGAAACAGGTTCGAATACTCGATCGTCCAGTCGTTGATCCGAAAATCCGGCCCAAGCATCTGTCGAAGCTCTCGAGTCAGGCTTGGCGCCCCGAATACATCGTCGATGCGCAAGCGAAGTCCGCTCACCGATTGGCCTGAACGCTGCAGCGTCGCCAAATCGTCAAGATGGACAAGCGCCAGCCCGTTGTCATACTCATAGAAATTCAAGCTGAATATTCCAACCACCTCAAACCGCTTTATTCTGGGAAGCAGACCAACTGGCGTCGATCTGCCTCTTGTGCTGATAACGGTCACCTTGTCTCCAACGCTAGCACTGATCGAATAGGCAAGATCCTCGCCGAGCACAATGCCGAATGCGCCCGATTTCAATCCATCCATCGATCCATCAATGATGCTTGATGAGATTGCGGATACTTTAGATTCAAGATCAGGCAGCACCCCTCGCACAAGAACTGCATTCACCAATCCTTCGTGCTTAAGCATTCCGTGACTGAGTATGTAGGGTGCAGCGGCTAGAATTTCAGGATGGTCCTGGATTTCCGCTGAGGTTTGGCGCCAATCGCTTAGCCAGCCGCTTGCGCCGGAAATGCGCTGATGCGAAGCGACTGTAAGTATGCGGTCGCGCAATTCCCTCTCGAATCCGTTCATCACGGATAGCACCGAAATGAGCGCCCAGACACCAATAATGATGCCCAGAATCGAAGTGCCGGTGATAAACGAAATAAAGCGCGTTCTGCGCTTTGCACGGATGTATCTCAGCCCAATGAACAGTTCAAACGGACGGACCATGTTCGCAACGCTTACTAGCCAGATGGTCGCATGTGAGGGAACAGCACGACATCGCGAATCGAAGCGCTGTTGGTAAGCAGCATCGCGAGGCGGTCGATCCCGATGCCTTCACCGGCACTCGGAGGCAGACCATACTCAAGCGCCCGGATATAGTCCTCATCATACGCCATCGCCTCTTCGTCTCCCCGACTTCGCTGCCCCAGCTGAGCCTGAAACCGTTGCGCCTGATCAGCAGGGTCGTTCAACTCGGAAAAGCCATTGGCAATTTCGATGCCGCCAACAAAGAATTCGAACCGATCAGCGATCCATGCATCGGTGTCGGATACTCTTGAAAGCGGTGAGACCTCGACCGGATAGTGAGTGATGAACGTCGGCTCGATCAGTCGATCCTCAACCGTTCGCTCAAAAATCTCGAACAATATCTTGCCGGCACCCCATGACGCAACCGGCTCGCCGCCAAGTTCCTTCAAATACCCCTTCAACTGTCCGGCATCGCGAAGGTCGGCTTCCTTAAGGTTTGGATTGAATTGTCGAACAGAATCTTCGAACCTAATCTTGCGATATGGCGACTGCAAATCCAGCGAATGTCCTTGGAACTCAACTGTCGATCCGTTCAAAAGCCGTTCGCATAACGTTTTGAACATTTCCTCGGTCAGTTGCATGAAGTCTTCGAAATCGGCATAGGCTTGATAGAATTCAAGCATGGTGAATTCGGGATTGTGCTGCGTGCTGACGCCTTCGTTCCGAAAGTTCCGGTTGATTTCGTAAACACGCTCCATTCCGCCTACGACCAGACGCTTAAGATAGAGCTCCGGCGCGATTCGCAGGTACATGTCCAATGAAAGCGCATTGTGGTGAGTTACAAACGGACGAGCAATCGCCCCGCCCGGCACGCTGTGCATCATCGGAGTTTCGACTTCAAGGAAGCCGTTGCCATCCATGAACTCGCGAATCAAACCGGTCATGCGGGCGCGCATCGTGAAGACATCGCGTACCTTCTCATTGATCGCCAAGTCCAGGTATCGCTGTCGATAGCGGGTTTCCTTGTCCTTGAGTCCATGGAACTTCTCCGGAAATGGGCGCAAGGCTTTGCTCAGCAATTCAAATTCATGAACTTCGACGCTGAGTTCACCGGTACGCGTTCGAAAAACCCTGCCCCTCACCCCGATGATATCGCCCAGATCGATAAGTCCGAATCGCTCGTATTCCGGTTCAGAGAGCAGATCGCGCTTCACAAATAGCTGCACTTTACCGGTCGGATCGATCAAATCGCCGAATGCAACCTTGCCCATCTTTCGCATGGCCATTATGCGCCCGGAAACGCTGAGTTGTTCTGAATTTTCGCGCAGATCTTCAGCACTTCTATCGCCATATCGATCATGGACATCCTGCGCGGTGGCAGTCCGTCTGAAGGTATTGGGATAAGCTTGACGAAATCGCCAGATTTGATCCTTCTTGTCTCTACGGGCAAGACGCTGATCTTCAACAGATTCTACAAATTCAGGCATGGATTGGCTCATCGCGAGTCAAACTCCTTTCTTTAGACTTTCTTCAAGAAACATATCCAGATTGCCTTCGAGAACCGCATTGACATTTCCAGTCTCGATGCCGGTACGCAAGTCCTTGATGCGGGACTGATCCAATACGTAGGATCGAATCTGATTTCCCCATGATATGTCAGGCTTCGCTTCTTCAATTTTCTGTTTTTCGGCATCAAGTTTCTGCTGTTCGAAATCGTATAGCCTGGCTTTGAGAGCGGACATGGCTTCTGCCTTGTTTCGATGCTGGGAACGGTCATTCTGGCACTGGACAACAATTCCCGTCGGAAGATGCGTGATGCGAACTGCCGAGTCGGTGCGATTGACGTGCTGTCCCCCTGCCCCGCTGGCCCGGTAGGTATCGATTCGCAAATCTTCTGTGCGAATGTCCACTTCGATTTGCTGATCGACTTCTGGATAGACGAATACCGAAGCAAAGGAGGTATGTCGCCTTTGGCCCGAGTCGAATGGGGATTTGCGAACGAGTCGATGAATTCCATTTTCGGTTCGAAGCCAGCCGAATGCATGTTCTCCTTTAATTTTCAGTGTCGCGCTCTTTATTCCCGCCACATCGCCCGGCGTACAGTCAATGATGAGGTGTTCGTATTCATGCAGCTGAGCCCAGCGCTGATACATTCGAAGCAGCATTTCTGCCCAATCTTGCGCCTCGGTTCCCCCAGAACCAGGCTTGATATCGACGAATGCGTTTGCATCGTCCATTGGCCCGCTGAACATGCGGTTGAACTCCAACTCGGCAGTCAGATTATCGAGTCGCTCGCATTCCGATTGAAGCTCTTCCAGGGTGTTTTCATCCTGTTCCGAAGCGGCCATTTCGGCCAATTCCAACGCATCATCAAGCGAGCTGATCAGATTTACGATGGGTTCGATTCGCTTGGCTAGTGCGGCGCGTTCTCGGCTTAGATCGCGGCTTCGTTCGTGATCTTCCCAGACAGCGGGATCTTCCAAAGATCGATCGATATTGTTTAGTCTTGCTTCCAATGCAGGCAGGTCAAAGATACCTCCGTAATGCATCGGCTCGCGCTTTGGCTTCGGACAAATGGGGGATGATCGAATGCTTATCCATTAGTTAGTACGGGGTGGATTGGATGAGTAGAGTTTCAAATCAAGCAAAAGAGCCTTCGCAGAGCAACGGCCAACGAGCTGGCAAATCCCGGCGGCAATCGCGCCAGGGTCGAAAAGCCCGAGTTTTACTGGGTCAACGCGGCGCTGGGCAACCTGAAGACGGCACTTCGCTCGAACTGCTACTCGTTCGAGTCGAAATATTCACTTCACCATCTCGCTGAATTTGATTGCCGGTTCAACCGCTGATACCGCCTGGCGGACATTATCCCGAGGCTTGCCTTTATCGCCCTGAAAACGCTTCCGATTCCCGAAAGGCTACTTAAATATGGCTTATGTTAAGTGATAATTAGGTAGTATTTTGAGGTTATGTTCGTTTTTTCTACTTTTGATGATGTAGTGATTTTAGTATATATTGTATCGAAATACCGCACATTTTTCGAAAAACTGATAATTTTTATATTGTTGATTCAATCGATTAGTCTCGATTAAAGATATTGCCAAAAGTAGTGCTTGGCGGGGGTTGAAAAAAAGCGGCGCAACTGGTCTGACGGTAGATTCGAAAAAAATCTGCAGCCAGTCAGAGAGGCATGCTGCTCATGAGCAGGAACAGCGCTGTTTCGCTTGAAGCGCACGACAATTTCCGCGGTCCGCCGGCCGAGATGGCGCGCGAGGCGCTTGCGGTCCTGATCCCGCAGCAACCGCCCGAGCCGCTTGAGGTTCGCCGCCGGCCGGTCGCCGTCATGTCCGGGTTCAGATACATGTGAGACTGCCCGCTCTTCCCCCAAGGACGTAGTCCGAAGGGGAAGAGCGGGTGCGCGAAAACATTTCCAGGTAGCATAGCGCTTAGTAAAAACCCAACAGCCGAAAGGCGGGAGATAACACTATACAAATCAAATATCCGCACCGCAAATTTTACCGTCTCGACGCGACCCGCGACGAACTTTCGCCGCAGGCCGCCCAGCTCGAGCTGGTGCGCCAGGCGCGGCAACGCTTTCCACTTTGGGGGCGCGCGAGCACAGCTTCGCGGTCAAGGAGTCCGAAGCCGTCTGCCCGGTCTCGAAGCTTTGCTACATGCGCGCCTGTTCGCGCTGCCGCCCAAAAGCCCCAAGCATAGCGGCTGCGTGGAGCGCGCCAACGCGGCCGGCCGCTGCGAGTTCCATCAGTCCTGCGCCGGCGAGCCGTGCATCGGCGCGCTGAACGTCGAGCTGGCCCGGTTCGAGCACTTCTACAACGACTATCGCCCGCATCAGGGCTCGGGCAAACGTCACCCATGCAGGCGTATAATGAAAACTTCAACCAAAGCGCACTTGCCGCCTGAAAAGTCCGATATGTATTGAACCCGTACAGTCACATGATTGCATCCATCGGCGAGAAGTTCATCTCGATCGGCGAGAGAGGATTGCAGGCAAAACATCGTCGGATCTCCATAGCTTAAGAATTTGAATCAGTCGCAGCCAATTTTGTTTGTGAAGGCTTAGCGATTGCCATCGCATAGTTTTTTCGCCTTTGTGATTGAGAGTAATCGTGCAAACAACGCTGTAGTAAAATTCGGATCAAGCTATGCCCTCGAATGCAGTCATGAGCCGTCTTAAGCTCCCAATCGGAATTGCGAATTTTCAGACAATTCGCACTCGCGGCTACTACTACGTCGATAAGACGCCCCATATTGAAAGGTTGATTAATCAGGGCGAATGTTTCTTTCTATCGCGCCCCCGACGGTTCGGCAAAAGCCTTTTGCTTGACACAATGCTGGAGTTATTCAAGGGCAATGAATCGCTTTTTCAAGATCTTTACATACATGATCGCTGGGACTGGTCGATCACGTATCCGGTAGTGCGACTGAGTTTCGGATCCGGATACAGCGTAGATGGAAACTTGGAATCGTATGTCTATAACGAGTTGACCGCAATCGCGCGCAGTTTTCATGTTCCACATGAGATTTATTCGAACCAAGGGCAGGAGTTTCTAAAGAACATATTGCGACATATTCACGAAACCACCAGCAAGCAAGCAGTAGTGCTCGTGGACGAGTACGACAAACCCATCCTTGACGCTATCGGCAATTTGAAACTGGCAGAAAGCAACCGGAACTACCTGCAGGGTTTCTACGGGACAATCAAGGACAGTCAGCAACATATTCGATTCGCATTCTTGACCGGCGTCACCATGTTCAGCAAAATGAATCTTTTTTCCTCGCTCAACAATCTGATCAATATCAGTCTTGACCCGCGCTATGCCGCTATCTGCGGCTACACCGAGATTGAACTTGAAACGGTGTTCGCTTCTGAGATGGAAGGCATTGATCGTGATGAGCTCAGACGATGGTACAACGGCTATGGCTGGCGAGGCGACGACAAAGTCTACAACCCTTGGAATATATTGAATTTGTTGGATACGCGCGAATTCGAGGCGTACTGGTTCAACAGCGGTGTGCCGACATTCCTGTACAAAATAATGAGAGGCCGTCAGTTCACGCCGTTGGATATAGGAAACCTAAAGGTGGAAAAAAGTTTCGTGTCTAGGTTCGATGTCGACGACATTAGCGCCGAGGCGCTAATGTTTCAGGCAGGTTATCTGACGATCACTGGTGAGCAACACGACGGCTTTGAGACTGTTTACGACTTGGACTATCCAAACTACGAGGTGCAAGCAAGCTTCGTCAGAGGCTATCTAAACAGTCTTTTCGGACCGGACAGAAAAGTGCCAGCGGAATCTAAACAGCTTGCCGGTTTGCTGAAAGGGAGGAATTTCGACGGTTTCGGCGCAGCACTTCGCGCATTGCTGTCCAGCATTCCTTACGAGTGGCATAAAAAAAAACGATATGGCCTATCACGAGGGTTGGTACTGCTCAGTGCTGCATGCTTGCCTGTGGGATGTTGCTGACACAACGGTCCGCTCCGAACATTCACACAACCGCGGTCGATCAGATCTGATGCTGACTCTTGATGATCAGGTATTCGTGTTCGAGTGCAAAATGCACTCAAGTAATTCCGGAGCGAACGAGAAAGCATCGGAAGCAATCAGGCAGATTCGCGAAAAAGGCTATGCCGACCAGTACCGAGACGGTGTCAGAACAATTCACCTGATTGGGGCTGTATTTTGCGCCGAACAAAGGAATCTTGCGACAATGATTGTCGAACGCATCTGAATTGAACTGAGATTGGCAGCCATTGAAATAGATTATTCCCCGCAAAGAGAAAATCCATCTTGCTCAAATTGGTCCTTAGTGCCTGTAAAAAAATATACGCCGAACGATTATTGCTCGCAAATGCTTGCTTATAGGCTACTTGAGATGTAAAAGACAAGGAAATCGGCTGAAATCGGAGCAGAACTTCAGATTAAATGATCTGAGTTGACAACGCGGGCATCTCTCCAAATCAGATTGTTTTGGACCATTCTTTATCAAGCCTGCATGCAACATGCAGCAACGACGGACCGTGCGGCTTCAGCTCCTGAAAGATGAGCCCCGCCGACCGTCGCCCACATTGACCGATGGCAAGCCTCGCCGGCGAAGAATATTTTGTCAGCAACTGGCCACCGAAGCCGTTTCCTGTAGCGATAGGCACCCGGCACCGCAGATGCATAGGCCCCCATGGCGGTGCGCTCAAGCCCCCAAGCGGTGGCTGCGCCTTTCACAAAATGTCGACCAATGCTATTTCCCAGCATCGACTTGAGCTGAGTCAGCGCATAGTCAACCCTGTAGTCGACAGACTCGTTCTGCAATTGCCTAGCCCATCCGCCACCGACATCGCAGTAGGTCAGTCCGGTGCCGAAGGAATTTGCCAAAGTTCCGAATCCTCGACCATCGTTACCGATTTCGTATATCAAATATCCGTTCTCGCCGATGCCAAAGATATCTTTGGAAAATTTCAAAGCGATGTGGTCATAGTGCCCCATCGATATAGACTCGAATGCCTGCCGCGTCTCTGAGGGCAATTGCGGGACGAACTTGATCACTTGCGAAGATACCACTCCGGTGGAGACGGTAACAATCGCTGACTTCGCCTCGATTGTGCCTTTGGTCGTATGAATTCTAACCGGTCCGCCACTGTAGTCGATTGTCTGTACTGCGGTACCCAATGAAACATTCAGGCCCCTGCCGTAATGTGAAATTAGCGTCCCGTAGCCTTGGCTGCACAAATAGTCTGCGCCATCAGCGGAATTCCACCAATCAAGCGTAGAAAAATTGTCAAAATCTTTGCCCATTGACTACGGACCAATCATAAACTTTGCTGTATTTGCCCAGCTGCCGCCAACATCGCGAGCGACTTGTTCAGCCTAAATGTCAATTCCCGCATCTCCTGCATGATCGATTGCGCTTTCGATCTGACTGTGGGTCTTCCACAGTTCATCAACCGCTTGCTGATCAAGGATATTCTGGCCTGAGAACAGATGCATTGAATCTGGCGCCCGAGACAATTCAAAACCCTCTGCTATGGCAAAAGCGTTATACGGATTATCGCGCCCGTTGTGAAGCCAATGCGCCCCGACATCATGGGGCACTCCGAAAAAACCGATATCCGTAAAGGCGCGGCCGCCGATTCGCGCCAAGGCTTCAACAATCACCACCGACTTTCCTGAGTTCAGCAGCGTGCGAGCGGCGGAGAGTCCTGCGACCCCTGCCCCGACAACAACGACATCCACGTTGCTGGCATTGGAACTGAAACCGGGCCGCGCAAGTAAAAAGGTGGTGCCTGATGCGAGAGACGTTCGCCTATTGAGTTCGATTGGCATCGAATTTGCAACTACTGTTCGCATCCGGTTTTGCTCAGCTCGATATTTTGTCAAGTTATAATTGGATTTGCTCAATTAAATGAAAGCATCCGACTTTTTCACCCAAACGTGCGGCGATGAAAATAGGAATACCCAAAGAAATTTACTCAGGCGAAAGGCGTGTCGCAATGACGCCGGATATTGCCTTTGAATTGATGAAGCTCGGGTTCGAAGTGCTCGTCGAATCAAACGCGGGCAGCGCGGCAAACTATGACGATTCGGCATATGAGTCTGCTGGAGCGAAAGTTCTTTCCGCAGGCAAGAAAGTCTGGGAAGAATCGGACATTATTCTAAAAGTCAGGGCACCGCAATTCAATCACGAGCATGGATACGACGAGGCGGACATGCTCGCCAGTTCCATGATGATCATCGCATTTCTGTGGCCTGCGCAAAACCCAGAACTGCTTGAGAAACTGGCAGCTAACAACGTCACCGCATTGTCGATCGATGCTGTGCCCCGAATCTCGCGAGCCCAAAAGCTCGATGCGCTGTCGTCCATGTCCAACATCGCCGGTTACCGCGCAGTCGTCGAGGCTGCAAATCTATACGGACGTTTTTTCGGCGGGCAGATCACGGCGGCGGGCTCGATGCCGCCGGCAAAAATTCTTGTTATCGGAGCTGGGGTAGCGGGCCTTTCCGCAATCGGAGCTGCAACCAGTCTTGGCGCGATTGTGCGCTCCTTCGACACTCGTCCCGAAGTCAAGGAGCAGGTCGAAAGCATGGGGGCAGAGTTTCTCATGCTTGACTTCGAGGAGGAAAGAAGCGGAACAGGCGGCTACGCCAAAGTCATGAGCGAGGAATTTATCGAAGCCGAAATGGCCTTGTTCCTCGAACAAGCCAAAGAGGTTGACATCATCATCACGACAGCCCTAATTCCCGGACGCCCTGCCCCGAAGCTGATTAGTTCCGAGATGGTGCATGCGATGAAGCAGGGTAGCGTAATCGTTGATCTAGCCGCCGAACAAGGCGGCAACTGCGAACTGACTCAACCTGATAGAGTTGTCGTAGAACGCGGAGTCCATATCGTTGGCTATGCCGACATGCCTAGTCGATTGCCGGCACAGTCAAGCCAGCTTTACGCATCCAACTTAAGGCACTTGATCGACGACTTGTGCCCAGATAGCGACGGAACCGTCGTTGTCAATATGGATGATGAGGTGATTCGCGGCACTACTGTCACGCACGCAGGAAGTGTGACATGGCCTCCGCCTGCCGTCGAACCATCGCCGACTCTCAGCAAAAACGAGACGGAAGCGCCACCCCAAATGGATGCGCCCGCGGAGTCGAAGAAAAAGTTCTCGCTCACTCCCATTTTCTTCGCTCTAGCATTGGCATCGATTGTTGCTGTCGGGGCATTTGCTCCTGAGTCGTTTCTTGCTCACTTCACGGTATTCGTGCTTGCGATTTTCGTTGGATGGCACGTTATTTGGAATGTTACGCCAGCTTTGCATACGCCTTTAATGAGCGTGACCAATGCAATCAGCGGCATCATCATTGTCGGCGCACTGCTGGGCATTGGAGCCAACACAACGATTGTTGCTGTACTGGCGGCGGTTTCGATATTGATCGCCTCGATCAACATATTTGGCGGCTTCTATGTGACCCATAGAATGCTGAAGATGTTCAGGAAGTGATTCATGGTTGATGGACTGATCAATTCATTCTACATTATCGCCTCGATTTTCTTTATCTTGAGTCTTGGCGGACTCAGCCATCAGATGACGGCGGTCCGAGGCAATGTTTTCGGAATCTTGGGCATGGTGCTGGCCGTAGTCGGCACAATTGCCGCAAAGGCATTGGATAGCGTCGGCTTGATCATCGCGATGATGGGCATCGGAGCGGTCATCGGCCTTGCGGTAAGCATGAAAGTGCAAATGACGGCGATGCCGCAGCTGGTCGCGATTCTCCACAGCCTGGTTGGCTTGGCAGCCGTGTTCGTCGGATTTGCCAACTACATTGAACCGATTCACGTGTATACCGGTGCCGAACTGGCGATTCACGAAGTCGAAATCTATGTCGGCGTATTTATCGGAGCAATCACATTTACCGGGTCGGTTGCAGCATTTGGAAAGCTTCAAGCTCTCATATCTAGCCGGCCAATGCTATTGCCTGCGCGGCATTGGATCAATCTTGCGATCGGGGTCGCATGCATCTGGCTCGGCATAGAATTCCTTTCGTCAGATTCATCGCTTACCGGATTGCAAGTTCTGATCATCATGACTTTGCTCGCATTCATTCTCGGACTGCATCTGGTGCTGGCCATAGGCGGAGCGGACATGCCGGTTGTCATATCGATGCTGAACAGCTATTCGGGCTGGGCGGCTGCGGCAACCGGCTTCATGCTGAGCAACGATCTGCTGATTCTTGTAGGAGCGCTTGTGGGCAGTAGCGGCGCGATATTGAGCTACATCATGTGCAGAGCCATGAATCGCCATTTTGTCAGCGTGATTCTGGGCGGGTTCGGAACATCTGGCGGGGCGACTGCTGAATCAATCGAAGGCATGCACACCCCTATTTCAGTCGATGAGACGGTCGCCATGCTTCGCCAGGCCAAATCCGTAGTGATCGTACCGGGATATGGACTTGCGGTTGCGCATGCTCAGCATCCGATTGCAGAATTGACGCGACGCTTGCGCGATGAGAAAAAGGAAGTCCGGTTCGCCATTCATCCTGTTGCCGGGCGAATGCCTGGACACATGAATGTGCTTCTTGCTGAAGCAAAAGTGCCATATGACATAGTGCTGGAGATGGATGAAATCAATCAGGACATGCCGGATACCGATGTCGTGCTAATCATCGGTGCTAACGATATCGTAAACCCGTCAGCACAAGACACGCCAGACAGCCCTATCGCGGGCATGCCTGTCATTGAGGCATGGAAAGCAAACACTTCAATCGTCTTGAAACGAAGCATGGCAACCGGATACGCTGGAGTTGACAACCCGCTATTCTACAAAGAGAACAATAGAATGCTGTTCGGCGATGCGAAAGCCAGTGTTGACGAATTGCTCAGTTCTCTGACTTGATCAAAGCTTTTCGGCCGGCAAAACTTCGCGAACAATTTATGGGATTAGGGAATTGCTGGCCATTTTACAAAGTGGCAACTAAGAAATGGCAGGGGAAGGTCGAAATGGCATAAACAAGCCGCACCGATAAATCCATAGACCAGCGTGAACTATCGACTCCGGATAAACAAAGCGAGCGTCCGGGTTCAGATACATGCGGGACTGCCCGCATGTATCTGAACCCGGACAAGGCTGCGTTCAAGGCGTTTGTCGATGCCTACGGGGAAAAGCAACCAAAGGCCGCCGAGAAGCTGCTGAAGGGTCGCGACGAGCTGCTGGCGTTCTACGACTTTCCGGCCGCGCACTGGCAAAGCATCCGCACCGCCAAACCGATCGAGTCGACGTTCTAAACCATCCGCCATCGGACGAGGTGCTCGAGGGGATGCCTGAGACGCTGGCGGATGCTGTGCATGCTGTCCGAGCTTGGCATCTGCGCCGAACGGCGCTGGCGGCGCCTGAGCGGATTTAGAAAGCTCGGCAAGGTGGTGGAAGGCATGCAATTCAAAGACGGAATCGAGGCGGAACATCTGAACGACCAGATGGCCGCTTGAATGCCGCCCGACAAGAAAACAAGTGTTTATGCGGGTTTAGAGGGTTTTTAGTGCAATGCGACGCAGTATGACATCGAATGTTTGGCGGAGAGGGAGGGATTCGAACCCCCGGAAGGTTGCCCTTCGACGGTTTTCAAGACCGCTGCTTTCGTCCACTCAGCCACCTCTCCGCATTCAACCCGCTCAGAATGGATTCTCCATTGCGGGTGCACCATTCGCTTCGATGAGCGCAACTCCCCGTCGGGGGCTAACCTAATCGGTTTTCTCCAGCAAAATAAATTGCTCACGCTTGGCTTCTGTACGACTATTTTACAATTTTCACATTCTCAATCCCGAAACAGTGCAACGGCATAGCGAGCTGAACCGATCAACAATATCGATCAGCAATGCTCATCGCTTGCAATCATCGAATTCAACCCTATATTGAAACTATGTCTACCGATTGACTGAAATCGGTGGAAATTGTAAAATCTAGAGAATCATTAGGCTAGTTAGAGGTTTGAAACCATGAGATTTAACGATCAAGCTATCGCGACGCGCGCACCGAGTGAACTCGTAGCAAATCGAGTATTGCGCAATACTTACATGCTGCTGTCGATGACGCTGATTTTCTCTGCGGCGGTAGCGGCGGTATCGGTCATTTTCAACTGGCCTCACCCTGGCCTTCTGCTGACACTAGGAGGCTATTTCGGGTTGCTGTTCCTGACCGGCATGTTCCGCAATTCGGCACTAGGGATACTATTTGTATTTCTGCTGACCGGCTTTATGGGCGCAACGCTTGGCCCGATCGTCGGCTACTACATCTCTGCAGTACCGAATGGCGGTGAACTAGTCATGACGGCGTTTGGAGGCACAGGCCTTATCTTTCTCGGCCTTTCAGCCTATGCATTGACCACTAAAAAGAACTTCGCGTTCATTGGCGGCATGCTGTTTGCTGGAATCTTGACCGCGTTCATTCTCGGGCTGGCGGCTGCAATCTTCAGCATACCCGCCCTTTCAATCGCTGTATCCGGAATGTTCATCATCCTGATGTCAGGTTTGATTCTCTACCAGACGAGCGCGATTGTCCATGGTGGTGAAACAAACTACGTCATGGCGACAGTGACGCTGTTCGTCACAATCTACAACCTGTTTCTAAGCTTGCTGCAAATTCTCGGATTGTTCCGAGAGTAGGCTGCCCGAAACAGCAGAACAAGCAAAACCGAGCGCCGCCGGCACCTTAACCGGCGGCGTTTTCATGTAGAGACTGCAATCGATACGGCGTTACCGCTTCCGACTCATCGAATGCTCCGCACATTGCTCTTGCGGCGGCGATGGTCGTGAAATACGGCACCCTGTGATTAAGAGCTTCTTTAAGAATTGTTTGTGAGTCTGCAACGCTTTGCGGCTTTCGCGGAACATTGACGATAAAGTCTATTTCGGCGTTTTTGATCATATCGACAACATGGGGCCTTCCCTGCCCCACTTTCTGCACCATCGCAACATCAATATCCTGATCCTGCAATAGTTGCGCCGTTCCCTCCGTAGCGTACAAGCTAAACCCCCGCTGCACTAGGTTGCGAGCCACATCTACGATGCCAAAACGGTCACTGCCTGTGACACTCAGCAGCGCATTGCCGTTGCGAGGAAGTGAATACCCCGTCGCTAGATAGGCTTTATGATACGCTTCGGCAAAAGTCATGCCGATACCCATCACTTCACCCGTGCTTTTCATTTCCGGACCAAGCAACGGTTCTGCTCCTGGAAATTTTTCGAACGGGAAAACCGCCTCTTTGACATTGAAATACGAGGGCACGATCTCCTTGATGAAACCCTGTTCCTTGAGCGTGATTCCAATCATGCAGCGGGCTCCAATTTTTGCCAATGGATAGGAAATCGATTTTGAAACGAATGGCACAGTCCTTGAAGCTCTTGGATTCAATTCCAGCAAATACACTTCGCTATCCTTTACAGCGAATTGCACATTCATCAATCCGACTACATTCAATGCAGATGCAAGGCGCTTTGTCTGTTCCGCGATCGTGTCGCGCACATCGGCACCGAGATCAAACACAGGCAAAGAGCAGGCAGAATCCCCTGAGTGAACGCCGGCTTGCTCTATGTGCTGCATAATCCCTCCAATGACTACATCGTTCCCGTCGCTTACCGCATCGACATCAACCTCGATCGCATCGCTGAGAAAACGGTCAAGCAGCACCGGCGATTTATGCGAGACGCCGATTGCCTCCTCCATGTATTTGATCAATTGTCCGTCTTCCCGAACAATCTGCATTGCCTGTCCTCCCAGCACATAGGAAGGACGCACCACGATCGGATACCCGATCTGCTTGGACGCAATCAGCGCGTCATCAACAGTGGTAGCGGTGGCGTTTGAAGGCTGCTTCAATTCCAGATTCTTAACCAGTTGCTGAAAAAATTCCCGATCTTCAGCTAAATGGATCGACTCGGCTGAAGTTCCGACAATCGGAATGCCTTCATCGTGCAACTCCTGAGCAATCTTTAACGGCGTCTGTCCGCCATATTGGACGATGATGCCGTCCGGACGCTCTTTTCGACAAATCTCAAGCACGTTTTCTACGGTTAGCGGTTCGAAATAGAGTCGATCCGATATGTCGTAGTCGGTCGACACGGTTTCCGGATTGCAATTGACCATAATGGCTTCGTAGCCATCGCTGCGCAGCGCAAGCGCGGCATGAACACAGCAGTAGTCAAACTCGATGCCTTGCCCTATGCGGTTAGGTCCGCCTCCAAGCACGATGATTTTCTTGTTTTTCGTCGGCTCAGACTCGCATTCTTGCTCGTAGGTCGAATACATATAAGCCGTTGACGTGGCGAATTCTCCCGCACAAGAATCCACTCGCTTATAGACGGGATTGATGTTGCGCGAATTGCGCAGCTGGCGAATTTCTTGCTCGCTGAGGCCGCGCAAAAAAGCGATCCGATGATCCGAAAAGCCCATCTGCTTCCACTGCAGCAAACGATCATCGGCAATGCCCGCGCCAGCAGTCTTGATTTCATTTTCGGTTTCGATGATTTCCCTGACCTGTGCAAGAAACCAAGGATCTATGCCGCTGGCGACATAGATTTCGTCGATCGTCATGCCGAGACGAAGCGCATCGCCTAGATGCCACAATCGTTGCGCACCTGGCACTCGCAAATCAGCCGAAAGGCGGTCCAGCAAGCCTGGATCGCTCAACTTCTCGCCTTCGCGGATGCGCGACTCGAAACCGTAGGAGCCGATCTCAAGACTTCGCATCGCTTTTTGCAGCGACTCCTGGAATGTGCGCCCGATCGCCATGACCTCGCCGACGGACTTCATCTGCGTCGTCAAAGTGGCATCTGCAAGCGGAAATTTTCTAAAGTCGAAACGAGGAATTTTCGTGACGATATAGTCAATCGACGGCTCGAAAGATGCCGGTGTTGCGCCACCGGTAATGTCGTTGCTCAGTTCATCAAGCGTATAGCCGACTGCAAGTCTTGCAGCGACTTTGGCGATAGGGAATCCTGTCGCTTTCGATGCCAGTGCAGATGATCGAGAGACTCTGGGGTTCATCTCGATGACAACCATTTCGCCATCTTGAGGGTTGATCGCGAATTGCACATTCGAGCCGCCCGTGTCAACACCAATCGCTCGAATCACGGCGATGCTGGCATCACGCATGATTTGATATTCCTTATCGGTCAGGGTTTGCGCCGGCGCAATGGTGATTGAATCGCCGGTATGCACGCCCATGGCATCGAAATTCTCGATTGAGCAAACGATGATGCAGTTGTCGCGATGATCGCGAACGACTTCCATCTCGAACTCTTTCCAGCCTGTGATGCTTTGCTCAATCAACAGCTCATTGGTTGGCGAAGCATCCATTCCGCGACGGCATATTTCAGCGAACTCATCCTTGTTATAGGCGATGCCGCCGCCTGTTCCGCCCAGTGTGAACGATGGGCGTATGATTGCAGGAAATCCCACATCATCCAGTATGCGCCAGGCTTCATCCATGTTGTGGGCAAGTTTCCCTTTAACCGTCTTCAAGCCGATGCTAGCCATGCATTGCTGAAATCGTTCGCGATCTTCAGCCTTGTCAATCGCATCTTGAGTCGCCCCGATCAGCTCGACCCCGAACTCGTCCAGCACACCGTGGCGAACCAGGTCCAGGGCGCAATTCAAACCCGTCTGACCACCCATGGTCGGCAATACGGCGCACGGTCTTTCCTTGCGGATTATTTCTGCGACAGATTGCCAGCGTATCGGTTCAATATAGGTCGAATCGGCAAATTCAGGGTCGGTCATGATCGTTGCAGGGTTCGAGTTGACCAGAATGATCCGATATCCCTCGGCAGTGAGAGCCCGGCAGGCTTGCACGCCGGAATAGTCGAACTCGCACGCCTGCCCGATAATGATCGGACCGGCACCGATGATCAGGATCGATTCAATGTCAGTGCGCTTGGGCATGCCTTTTGTGTACTTTCTCAGCCGCTGTGCCGGTTCATCAGTGCTAAAAACTTCCTGAATAGTCCACCAGCATCATGGGGACCAGGGCTTGCTTCTGGGTGGCCTTGAAACGAGAACGCAGGAAGTGTGGCGTGTTCAATGCCTTGAATGGTTCCATCAAACAGCGAACGGTGCGTGACTCTCAAATTGGCAGGAAAATCTTCATCCGAGACGGCAAATCCATGATTTTGACTGGTGATCATGATTTCGTTCGTATCCAAATCCTTGACAGGATGATTTGCGCCATGGTGCCCGAACTTCATTTTTTCAGTCTTGGCGCCACTTGCCAAAGCTAGCAATTGGTGTCCGAGGCAGATGCCGAAGATCGGAATCTTTTGCCGCATAAATTCACGTATGGATTCAATCGCGTAGCCGCATGGCTCGGGATCGCCCGGACCATTGGATAGGAATATGCCATCCACCTTCACTTCTTCAAGATCGCTTGGCGGCATTTGCGCAGGCACGACAGCGACCTCGCAACCATAGCCGACAAGCATTCGCAAGATGTTATGCTTCACGCCAAAATCGTAGGCGATCACCGAGAAACGTCGCCTGCCTTGCAGGTCTGACGGTCCGACAGCATAGCCCAACTCGTGCAATCCTAATTTCCACGGGTACGGGTCATGTGTCGTGACGACTTTAGCCAAATCCATTCCCTTGAGGCCTCCGAACGACCTCGCCTTAGCCAGTGCGTGTTCAGCATCGATATCAGGACCGGTCGCAATGCAACCGTCTTGCGACCCTTTGGTGCGGATCAGCCGAGTCAGCTGCCTTGTGTCGATCTGTTCGATCCCAATGACGTTTCGAGATTCAAGAAACTCTGAAATTGAAGAACTCGCCCGCCAGTTGCTAATTTGCTTCGGCAGGCTTCGAATGACAAGGCCGGATGCATGAATGGCACTGGACTCCGCATCTTCCGCGTTGACCCCAACGTTGCCTATATGCGGATGTGTGAGAGTTACGATCTGTTTCGCATAAGAGGGATCAGTGATAATTTCCTGATATCCGGTCATCGATGTGTTGAAGATGACTTCACCAACAGCCTCGCCGGCAGCACCGAAGGCGCGTCCCCAAAACAAGCTACCGTCCGCTAGTGCGAGTAACGCCTTATCTGTTTTGCTAGTCAATTATTTCTGAACACTAATCGATTCACAAGAAGCAATTCGATTGCTCTACAAGATGCAACTCCATGAAACTGCCGGGACGGGATCTCAGTTCGGCACAACTTGAATCTGCCTGATTAGCAACCGATACCGTAATCAGAGTAATATTTTACATGATGCTTGATATGGATTCTCAATTGAATGTATCCTTAAAACCGCGTCAGGGTGGCTGCAAAAGGGGATAAAGCCTTGCCATAATGGGGTTTTCGGCAAAATTATTCCTAGTTAGGCTTTACAGCAAATTGCCAGAAAAAAATCTGATTTTCGAAATTCGCTAAAATTGGATTCAAATTCGCAAATGTTTGCGTGGGTTGAAATTGGCATTTTGCTGCAGGCACTTAGTCACCCCGTTTATCGGGGTGTGGATTGGCTGATTTTCTGGTTTGGGCGTCTATTGGCAATTGATAAACGGAATACGACCCGGTGAAAGTGAGGGATGTCATACATATCCTAAAAGCTAATGGATTCCAATTGGACCGGACGCGCGGAAGCCATCGCCAATTTGAGGGTGTAGTCAATGGCAAACGGCGATTGGTTACGGTTGCAGGAAAGGAGAGCCGGGAGCTCCGGCCAGATACTTTACTGAGTATCTATAGACAATCCGGCCTTCCGCGGAGTGCCTTTCGTCAGGATAAAACTGGAAAATGAGAATCTACATTAAATCTTTGATATTTAAAACCAAAACGGATTCCAGATAGGCGATGGGCGCAGAACAAAATGGTACGCAGATACCACGGAGATCGTCGCTTTAGAAGATGTATTTGCTCGTCGTCTTGAAGTTCGGAGATGCGCTCAAAATAAATATCGATACTAGTACTAAGAGATTCACGAACTTCAGGAAATGAATCGCCCTCAACCGAAATATCAAAGTCCGTGCAAATTGCTTGCCAAACGCCATTACTCTCGTAGGCATAGCACTTCAACCGATAGTTTGTCATATGATCCTTCATTTAAGCTTCCCCACAGATTCCTCAATAGCAGACAACCTAACGGGTCGGGGACACCAACAATTCTCGAAACTACAATTATGCAAATTACATAATATCAATTGCTTATGAACTTTGTTTCTACAAAACTAGTCCACAATAAAAAATTCATTATATCAAACTAGCCTCGTGTCTGGAACTTGGTGATCGAATTCAAGCGATGGAATCGCATAACGTATTCAATCGGGATTGACGATGTCGTGCGGGATCAAATTACACATTTGGGGGGGGGGCTATGCTTGCTTTACAAGACCCGAAATGAAAGTGGAACGCGTTTCCCACGACGTAATCACACCATCTGCTACGAGAGGTGTTTTGGATGCAATTCACTGGAAGCCAGCCATCTGTTGGGTAGTGGACCGAATACATGTGCTAAATCCGATAAGGTTTGAAACTTTGCGCCGAAACGAACTAGGTGGAGCAATATCGGGTAGGAGTATTTCTCGTGCCATAGCTAAAGGGTCAACGATGGAAATTCACACCGTCATTGAGAAAGACCGACAACAACGTGCCACTACCCTTTTGCGCGATTTAGCATACTTAATTGAATCTCACTTTCAGATGACTGAAGAGGCTGGAGAAATGGATTCAAAAGCCAAACACCTGTCTATATTTAGTGTCTGCCAGAAAACCTCTGATTTCAAGTATCGGCCGGTGCCGGGGGAGCACAAGGCGCGGCTGCCGCGACGGCGGCGAGGGTCGGAATGCAGCAGCGGGCATCCGAATGCGACAAAAAATGGCGCATAAGAGGATTGCGGGCGGCATCCGCCCAGGCGGGCGCCTCCGGCAGCCGGATCGTCGCTTGGAAACGGGTTCGGAGACGCTAGGCGGCGCGCAGGCGCGCGCGGCGGGCGAGCCGCTTGCGCTCCTGGTCCCGCAGCAGCCGCCCGAGCCGCTCGGGGTTCGCCGCCAGCGCCGACAGCGCCGCCGCCCGCTCGAAGCCGCGCTCGCCATGGGCGCGCACCCGCCCGAGCCCGCAATGCTCCAGATGATTGATGGCCGACTCGACCGCCGGATGCTGCCGGCGCGCCGCCTGGAACCATTCCCGGCCCTCGCGCGCCGAAGCCTCGGCATTCGGCCGGCCCTTGGCCGGCAGCGCGCACTCGTCGAGCAGCGCGCCGAGCTCGGCCTGATTCGCCGGCGAGTGGAAGCCGCGGTCGAAGCTGCAGGCCCGAAGGTCGGCGAACCGCTCCATCGCCCCCTCGACCAGCGCCGCCGCATGGCCGGCGTCGCCGCCCTGCCACATGATCCGGCGGTGCAGGATGAACCGGCGCTGGTCCTCGACCACGGCGACCGGCACGCCCAGCTCCTGGC
Source organism: Arenicellales bacterium (assembly GCA_965214875.1). GTDB lineage: Bacteria > Pseudomonadota > Gammaproteobacteria > Arenicellales > JAJDZL01 > CBDAUN01. The sequence goes on from OZ243980.1 coordinate 2,275,571, forward strand.
GCACGCCGGCCTTGCCCTCGGCCACCCAGCGGGTGTGCGGCTCGAAGATCGAGAACGCCTTCTCGCCGTGCGCGATGGTCTCGCCCCCGAGCAGCCGCCGCGAAACCTGCTCGAGCTGGCGGCGCGCATGGCCAAGATAGCCCTCGAGCTCGCACGCCAGCGCGTGCTCGCAGGCCGTCAGCGGCCTGCGCCAGCGTCGCCTCGGCGCGCCCGGCCAGGCGGGCGCTCAGCGACAAATACCGCTCGACCCGCCCAGGATGCTTGCGGCTGCGCCTCGACACGCGCACCCGGTCGAACCGCTTCTTGACCTGCCGCGATAGATGCTCATGCTGTCGCCAGCCGTCAAGCCCGGCGCTGTCCGCCAGCCTGGCCGCGGTGCGCACCGTGCAGCGCATCGCGTCCCGCAGCAGGTCCGCATCGGTCGGATAGTGCACATCGGTCTCCACGCAGAACGAACCGGCCCGCCCGCGCAACGGCTCGCCAGGCTTTTTTCCGGCCGCCTTGTGGCCCGACCCGGCCACCAGCCGCCCGATCCCGGACAGCAGCTTCGAACCCGAAAGCGAGACGTTGTCGACCGCCGCCTGCTGCTCGCAGGCATGCCCGAGCGCCGGCGAGTGCCCCGGCATCCGGCGCACCAGCCCGTCATGATTGGCCATGTGCGCCAGCCGGTCGAAGTCGCAGCCGAGCCCCTGCTCGGGCACGCCAGCGCCAGGATCCGCCAAAGGTCCATGCCCGGCCGGCCGGCGTCCTTGCGCGCCGCCGGCGCGACCTCGGCCTCGAGCAGCTCGAACACCCGCCGGCGCAAGGCCTTGCTTGCGCAGAGATGCCGCAGGCCGAGCAGGATGGCCGGGATGTCGTCGCGCGACTTGGCGCCGGTGTGGATGTTCTCGATCGGCACGGCGCCGAGCTCGAGCTGGGCGGAGTGGGCCAAGCGCATCGCTTTTTCCTCGAAGATTGCAGCGAAACGGGGCGTTTCGCCCCATTTCGGCGGGAAATCCGCGCTGTCCGCGAATTCTTCGCCGCCGCCGCTCGCCGCTAAGCAATTGTTTTCAATCAGCAACGATATCACATTTTGGTTTTCTGGCAAGCACTACATAATCGAACTTGCAGGCTTCTTCGGTGCGCAACCCAAACCATGCGCGGAGCTCGGTAATCAGCTGTTCGCGCTCACCGAGACGGGCCAATGCTTCCCGGTCAAGTGGCTCAGCCTTGTTGACCGGGATGAGGTTACCCCGACTCGGGATGCCGAGTTGTTGATTGCTCGGAATTTGGTCGGCCCGGCCCACCTTTCTCGCTAGCCATCGGATGCTCACCATGCGATTGGCAATGGTGCGATGGTCGAGCTCAGCCGCCCGCCAGTCGGCCACCACCCGATGAACCTCAAGGGCCCCCAGGCGATGGATATCCCAACGCTTGCTGTAGCCTCGTTGCTGGAGGGCCTCCATGAACATCTTGAGATGGCGTAGCCGAGTCGTTTGCCGGTTCGGTGAACCGTCCCGGTTGTCTTTCATCACGGTTCGGATTTGGTATTCGGTTTTGTTGCTCATCGTTCTTGTTGTCCTGGTTGGTTTGCGTTTGGCCAGACCTTCCCCATCGGCAGTTTTTGCTGTCACTCCCGCGGTCGAAGGTCAGTGTTGTTCACTGGACTCGTTCTGACGGAATCAAGTTCACTTGACCTCGTCAGACCTTAACGTCCAAACAATCCTGTTTTGATCCAGCCGCATGCCGGATCGGTTCTTGTGACCGTAGCCACGTTGCACGCGCCTTGTTTACTCTCCCGCGCGTTGCTGTTAACCATCGCCCCATGCGGGAGGCGCGTCAATTTGCCTCAGGCATGCCTCGGCATGCCGCTCCAGTGTTCGTCCTTGAGGGTTGTACTGGTGCCATTCAGCCGCTCCCGGCACGCCCCGAATCAGGGCAGGATCGGCCATAGTCATTGTTTTCAAGCGGGCCCGTTCGGTGGTTTTGATCCAGGCAATACCGAAGATCATTGTCGATGGGTCTTACCGACTGTATAGTCGCAAGACCCGCCTCGAACGGGCAGACATTTCGCTTTGAGACAGGAAAGGAGGCACCTTCCGTAGGGCGCATCCTCGGGCCATAGTGGCCCTGATATCCTTGATTTGGGAAGGCAATCCCTGGTTTCAGGGCATTGCGAATTTAGGAATTCGTCTGCTCTCTTGATCACGAATCAAGAGGGTTTTCAGAGCCGCCTGTTCAACGAACAAGCCACCCGAAAAAGACAAGCGAAGCCACAAGGGAACTTCTCCCTTGTATCGGCGCAGGGATGGCACCAGCCATACCCCTGATTTGGATATGGACCGCAATGGTCCGGGCCGCAGTTGGGCTTGATTTAGGCAATAGTTCCAGACTCTTTCGAGTCACGCACGTCTCGGGAACCTGGCGCGTTTTGTGCAACGTCGGTGTTGCCTCCCGCATACTTCCTATCTTATTGCATCATTTTTGAGATTGCAACAATTTTTTATATTTTTTTCGATTGCGCCAGACTCGGTCACCCGTCCGATTGCGCCAACATCCTTTCTTGATCTTCGGTTGTTTGCAAGTTCCGCCCCGTCACTCGGCCTCCACCGCGAGTGACGGGGCGTCGGTTGGCGCAATTTCTCTTCCCGGTTATCCCGTTGGCGTAGCCTTTTCTCTCCATGGCCTCCCCCGCCAGCGGATCGGGGATCGGTCAGGCGACCGCCATCAGGCCGGTCGCTACCGGACGGATACATACCGTCCGTGCGGACCGCAACGAGACGCCTCCATCCGGTCTGCGCCACTCAAGCGGTCGTTGCGGCCGGTTTCGGTGCTCGCAACCAAGCAACCGAAATCGGCATGCATCCGACTCGGTCTTGCTTCTTCTTTCGATGGCAACCGCGATGGCCAGCATCGCACTCGCCAACTTGGATACCGGCGTGGCCGCCGCTACCCAAACCGCGCCCCGGACCAGCCCGCCAAGACGGGCTGGTCCGGCAAGAGGAAGATTGGGAATGAGTGTGTACCATTAACTACACGGCAGTAAATCGTCATCATTAATGGTGTATTCAAATTCCCGAAAACTGGTGTCCATCAGGGTGACCCTCACCGTGGCGATATCAGCGCTATTGCGGCAATTGTCGTCCTTGGTGATGATCTGCCAGTGGACTTCGTCAGGCTCGCTACCCGAGGCAAAGGTGAAGGTGTTCCCCGCAGCCATGGGCCAGACCACAGCAGGCTGTGCATAGGCGGGGATCGTGTGCTCGTTCTGGCAAACGTAGTTGGCAACCGGGTCTCCGTTATTGTCAAAGGCCCCTTCATCAAGGCAGATGGTCTCTTCCGCCACTTCGGTGGTTTCGTCGTTCTCACCGCGGACGCCAAGACCGCCTTCCAAGCGGATACGTGTGGTGGTGCCGAGAACTTCAAGTTTGGTTACTTTTTGGCCTGCTATGTCCAGTTCGTGCGCCCAACGCATCCCCTCCAAGCCTGTAAAATTTGCGTTGGCGGACAGCGTCTGTGCCGATGCCGGTATCGCGAGAGCGGAAAGCAGCAGGAGGGCGGCTAATCTACAAAATGAGGGGAGGGGGGGGGGTATTCGTTAACTTGATCATTTTCAGTCTCCAATCAATAAATGAATCTGATGGTTTTTGATATTTTACCCCAAAATCCGCGTTAGAGGTTTTTTTTGGGCGGATTTTGCCCAAATCCGGGGCGCGGAGAGATTTTGGCGCTCGCCGCGGCGATGCCGGGCGGGTTTGCGGGCGGGACGCGGGCGAAAAGGGCGGAGGAGCGGAACCGGGGCGAAAGATCAATGACAGTCCGCAACGCGCCGGGACGCAACCGGTTTTTTTGTCGTGCGCGCGATGCTTTTTTTGCGTTTCCGGCGGCTGCGGCGCCAGGGCCGTCGCCCGGATCATGCCGACCGCCGCGCTCAGGCGGCGCGCGGCGCGCGCGTCGCACAGCTTCAAGGCCCGGCCTCGGGCATGGCGCACGATCTTGCCCGCCCTGCAGCAGGGCCGGCGGCGAAAGGTCTCGATGCGCAGCGCGGAATGCAGCGCATTGGCAGCGAAGTCGCTGCACGGGGGATGCGCCGCGCCGAAGCCGCTGCGAAGCTCGCGGATGCGGTTCTCCGAGTCTTCCCCCCTGCGGCTGCATCAGCGGAACGCCCGCGAGTCGCTCCACCGGCAGAAGCTGGTCGCCAAGGCCCGGTAGATGCAGCCGCCCTGCGACAGGGTGTCGCCGGCCTGCGGGCAGCCGGGCTCGAGCTCCTGCCGGCCGGACTTTCGCCTCCGCTGCACGACCGCCGCGAACGCTTCGGGCGTGCCGTTCATCGAGTGCAGGAACCGCGCCGTCTGCTGCGCCAGGCTCGCCGTCCCGTCGCGCTCGATGAAGGGCTGCCGCTGCGACTCGTCCAGCGCCCCGGTCTGCCCGGCCACGCTCGCGTCGAGCCTGGCGCGGATCGCGTAGCCGATTCCCCGGCTCGTGAAGCGGTTGATGATCCTCGCCTGATACCCCGCCGCGTCGATGCGGGCGCGACGCGCCTCGGCGCCTTTGGGCAGCGCCCGCTCGCACTGGCGGACGAACTCGCAGTTGCGCGCGTTCGGCGAGACCGAGCCGCCCCGAAACTCCGCACCCGCCGCCATGCCGGTCTCGGCGATATGGCCGACGATCGGCATGTAGCCCCGCTCCTTCTTGTACGTGAACTCCGCCGAAGACTTCTCGCAGCGCCGCGGTCGCATCGATGTCCAGGGCCGCCCTTTTCCGATGGTGCGGCGCGACCGCCAGCAGCCGGCGGTCCGCCAGCGTCAGGGCGTGCAGCGTACGCCGCGACGCCGCAGCCACCGGCCCAGGGCATCGTCGCCCGGCAGCTGCTCGCAGCCGAGCAGCTCCAGCAGCGGCCGCTCCTCGCGCAGCTCCGCTCAGATGCCGCGAGCCCTCGTGCATCATCAGCATGAACGTCGTCAAATACGCCCCCGGGCGCAAGCCGCGGTTGCTGCCCGGCTCCGGCACCGGCCGCTCGAAATGCGCGTCGAGCCCGAGCTTGCGGATCAGCTCGGCGAGCGCCGCCAGGCCGCTTCGCGAAGCCGATTTGTCTTTCGTGGTCGAAATCTTGTATGATTGGATGTCCATAAAGCCTTGCTCCGATCGGGTCCGCCCAACGGGTGAAATTTTGTGTTGTTAAAAACCCGCATTATGCAAGGCTTTATCCCCTTTTGCAGCCACCCTAACGCGATTTTAAGGGATAACGCAGCTCGCCGTCTAGAAAGCTGGCAAAACGCCGAATCCGGAATATTGCTGGATAGGGCCGAATACATGCGCTTAATACGATACGGTTTGAGGCGGCCGCCGAGATATTGCCATAGCTAAAGGATCAATAACGGGTCTTCACACTGTCGCCGGGCAAGATCGGCCACAACGTGCCACTACCTTGCTACGCAGTGTGACGTGCTTAATTGCAGCTCACTTTTTTTGCAATTGGCTTCCATTCATGCCGACGGGTAGCCGTTTCCATGCAATCGGGCATTACAACTATCAACGACATGCACATCGACACACCCTATGTTTGACACTGCAAACACAAAGCCGTCCGTCAACGAAACGCACAATCTCGGCGCCCGGCTTGGTGAATTCGTTTTCCGACATCGCCCCTTAGTGATGGCAATAGCATTTATCCTTACGTTTATTGCCGCCAGCGGCATCGTTCATTTGAAGGCCACCACCGACTATCGAATGTTCTTCAGCGAGGATAATCCTGAGCTGCAAGCTTTGGAATTGCTCGAAGACACTTACGAAAAAAGCGACAACGTTTTGTTGATGATTGTCCCCGAAGATCGGGATGCGACATCGCAACAAGCACTCGCCGCGGTAATCTGGCTGACAGAGCGCGCCTGGCAGATGCCCTTCGCTTCACGCGTCGACTCAATTGCAAACTTTCCACATACGTCGGCAAACAACGACGATCTTCTCGTAAATGACCTTGTTAATCCGCAAACAATACACGACGCGCAGGCTCGTCGGCAAATTAGAGAAATCGCTTTGTCAGACCCGCGCATTGCCGGCAACCTGATCGCGAGAGACGGTGGAGTCAGTGCGGTCCATACTACAATCAAAGTGCCCGATGATGCTGATGCTGTTGATATTGCGCAGATATCCGAATACGCCCAAACAATCGCGACAGAAGCGAAAGAGCGATTCCCGAGCATTGATGTCCGTCCGGTCGGAACGGTAATCCTCAATCAGGCATTCAATGATGCAACACTGGAATCGACTCAAACCGTGCTGCCGGCATCGCTGGCCATTATGGCGGTTCTTCTTGGAGTGATAACAAGAGGATTCTCTGGAATGCTGGGGGCCGGATTAGTCGTCATCCTGTCGGTCGGCGCTTCAATGGGGCTGGCCGGCTGGATCGGCATCCCGTTGTCCACCTCAACCTCGCCAACGCCTATCATCGTGCTAACCCTCGCATTCGCTAGCTCTCTGCACGTTCTTATCGCCATTCAGCTGAGGCTTGGCGCCGGCGACTCTAGGCACCAAGCAATCGTGCGGTCCTTGCAACGGGTTTTCTTCCCGATCTTTCTTGCCAGCGCAACCACTGCTTTCGGTTTTTTGACAATGAATTTTTCTGAAGTGCCTCCTTATCGTCAGCTTGGCAACCTAGTTGCTATAGGTACAGTCGCATCGTTTTTTCTATCAGTCACTTTCTTGCCGGTGCTGATGTCGATGCTGCCAATCAAAGCGATATCGCCCGATAAGCCAGGATTCGGACTCAACTTGATCGCAGAGTTGACGATACGCTACAAGCGTCCTTTGCTTTGGCTATCAACCGCGTTGATAGCGGGATTGCTATCAGCGGTTCCGCGCAACGAATTAAATGATGTGCTGACCAACTTTTTTGATGAAGATGTGCAACTGCGCAAGGACACAGATTTTTTGGACGCGCATCTTAGCGGTAATACTATGCTGGAATACTCGATTGCATCCATGGGTTCAGGCGATATCGCAGACCCTCAGTTCCTGCAGGATGTTTCGGATTTTGCAGACTGGTTTCGAAATCAGCCGGAAACACGCCACGTGCTGGTGATCAGCGATACATTCCGTCAATTGAACAAGAGCATGAACGCAGACGACCCGGCTGCCTACCGAATTCCGGAAAGCCGCGAACTGGCATCGCAATTTCTTCTTTTGTACGAGCTTTCATTGCCGTTCGGCCTTGATTTGAACAACCGAATCGATGTGGAAAAATCTTCAACACGCATGACAGTCACCGCCAAGACGCTATCGACCAAGGAATTGCTTGAATTTGATGCGCGCGCCAAATCATGGCTGACGAACAATGATCTGAGTTTCAAAGAGGTCAGCAGTTCTGGCGCTGCGCTAATGTTTGCCCATCTAGGCGAGCGAAATATTCGGGCAATGGCTATCGGAACAATGATCGTCTTCCTAGGAATATCGGTTGTCTTGATCTTCGCATTTCGTTCACCTCGCTATGGCTTAGTCAGTCTGGCTTCGAATTTCTTTCCCGGATTGATGGCCTTCGGCATCTGGGGGCTACTTGTCGGCGAGATCGGGCTTGTTCTATCTGTCGTTATGGCGATGACGATCGGCATAGTGGTCGACGATACGGTTCACTTTCTCAGCGAGTACATGTACGCGCGCCGCGACTTGAAGCAATCGCCGCAAGATGCTGTTCGCCATACGTTCAAGACTGTCGGGCGGGCGCTGTTTTCGACAACAGCAATACTCGTGGCGGGATTTGCTGTGCTTGGCACTTCAAATTTCCTGCCCACAGCGCAAATGGGCCAGTTAACAGCCATCGTGTTCTTCTTGGCCATAGTCTATGACTTCATTTTTCTGCCGCCATTGCTGATGCTTGTAGATGAGAAGTTTTCAAAAATATCGCGACGAAACCTAAGCGGGAATGCAATACATTGATGGACGCTTTGGGCGTGCGCCGCCAAAATTGGTGCGGCGTAAAAGGCTCCAGCTTAGCAGCATAGCAATTGATCGGTCTTGTTATCTTGGCAGCAAATAGCAATAGTCGCAGCGTTATTGTCATCGGCGCCGGATTTGCCGGACTTGCATCCGCATCAGTCCTGATAGAAAAGGGATTCGATGTCACGGTCTTAGAAGCGCAACCGCAAGCCGGCGGAAGAATTGTCAGTCGATCAATCGAAGGATTCCAGATTGATCTTGGCGCCAACTTCTTTCTAGAGTCAGATGCGGCCGCGCATCAATTTGCCAACCGGCTCGGTGTTCCGCTTAAGCGCACCCCCGTTCCGATTCACAGCGGAATCTATCGCAATGGACGGTTTCATGGCCTGTATGGCGATTCTAGTCTGCCTAGCCTGCTCAAGACGGCACGAACAATGCTTTCGTTTCGGCTGCTTTCTCCCAAAGGGCTGTGGCAAGCCGGCAAACTTTCAAAAATGCTCAGAAGCAGGCAGAATGACTTCAATAGCGAAGACTATACGCGGTTGCTTGACCTTGACACCAGTCACAGCGCAGCTGAATTCATCGATGCGAATTTTGGCAATGAAGCGCTAGAATGGCTATTCGGGCCCGGCTTATCGGGTTACACCTTCGCTCACCCCGAACAACTCGGCACCGCCTTTGCGATGGCGACGATATGGCATAACGGCATAAGCGATGCTTCTTGGCCATGTCTGCCAGACGGTGGAATGAGGGTTTTCGGCGATGCGCTGGCAAGCAGCTGCCAATCGTGCATCCGTCTATCTACGCCGGCGCAACGCATCGAGATCGAAAATGGAACAGCCAAAGGCATCGTGATTGATTCAGGTTTCTTGCGCGCAGATGCGGTGATTTGCGCCACAACCGCCACTGCAGCAGTTGAAGTCGCTCCCGATCTGCCGCTACCTGTTCGCAAAGCGCTCAACCTGGTACGCTACTCGAAGTGTTGCCGAGTGTTCTTCGGCAGCGACTCCAGCCCATTTCCTCGCGGATGGTATGCGGTTGGCTTTCCGCGCAAAATCGGTGCAAAAATCACTGGAATGAGCATTCCTTCATTACTGGCGCCAGAGACCGTTCCGAACGGAAAGTCGCTAATTGATGTGCTGGCGATCGACAAGCAGGCGGAATCCCTATTCGAGCTCAACGACAAGCAGATTCAAGAGCATGCGCTAGCGCAAATCCTTAGCCACTTTCCCGGCATGCCGCACAAAGAGCCATTGTGGGCGTTCGTGCAACGATGGCCTCAAGCACTAAGCCTATCGCCCCCGGGTACGCTTACCGCCATGCATCGCTTGCAACACGAAAACTTAAATGAAGTTGATCGTCTGTTCTTTGCCGGAGATTATCTCGGCATGCCTTCCGCGAATACGGCGCTTCGAAGCGGGCTGGATGCCGCTGCCGCCGTCGTCAAGCGACTGCGATAGAATCCACTGCGATAGAATCCACTGCGATAGAATCCACTGCGATACAATCACCAAACCGCCGTCTGAGGCAAAAGCGCATCGCGCGAACACTAGTTCGCGACCTATTTTGACTGCTTCGGAAGACGAGTCAACAATACAAACGCATAAGCGTTGACTTGCTCGATGTGGTCACGATTCAAAACAACCGTAAAATGGTGAATCCGCCGAATCAGAATCAAAGGACCAGTACGGCCGAAAATCAGCTGAACTCCGTTCAACTCGCTTTCCAGTCCTGCAAGCTTTGGGGGATAAGCAAGTCCCGATTCGCCAATCCCTCGGATTAGTTGCGTCCAGCATCCTGCATCCTTGAACCACCCGACACTGTCATAAATCGTATTCGCTGAAAAAATCTGAAGTTCGATTGATGGCTCCACACCTTCGGCACCAATGTCAAAACGAATCCCCATCTGCATTTGCGACAGACAGCCACAAGCCGCAAGGCGCTTGAGCATGTCCACGACTGCTGATCGATGATCAGTTAAGCCAACACGCGCCAATACTGATTCCACCTCCATCGCATTGCGAAAGCCCAATAACGCTATGCGCAGCATCCGACCCCGAGATGGGAAAGCCCCTACCGCTCCGACGCGAACGCTCGGCGGCAACGCCATATAGGCATTTCCAATAAGATTCCTCTCGCTCTCGCCCAGCTGCCTGTTCATGGCCGAAGCTGCCGCATCGACAGTCAGATGAATATCATCAAGCTTGCTTCCAGACGGGTCTCCAGCAAGCGCCGCATGCACCGGATACAGCAAGCTGCCCGGGCCATCCTGCTCATCCCGAGTTGGATCAATTGGGTATTCCAGCAAAACGCGATTGCCCACAACACCCTGAAGAGGCGAACCATTCTGACCGGTTTCACGCAAAAGCGCGGCTGCGCACGCAGCCGCTGAGCTACTGTCTTTGCTCTCCTTTTTTTTTGCAAAATGGGATGCTGATTGAGTGCCGCCCGGCAACGAGACATTGAGGATCAGATTCGGTTCTGATTCATCGACCGGAAAACCCAACCAAAGCGGAAATCCTGCTAGTGTTGGCGGCAAATCGAGCGAACGGTTCAGCAGCGCTTCCCAAACCTGATCATCGATCGGCAATGCCGAAAAACGATCTGATAGCCGTGCGAACAGTTCACCCAGCGAGTCCGCCTCATGAATTAGCTGAGACTCGTTCGCAACCCATTGTTCCTCGAACATCATGACTAATTTCCTTAGTGCTTCGGCACACACGACACCTTAGCGCATCCTCATGCCCGGCCGTGAAACCCTCAATTCTTCGAAAATCTAATCACGAAAGCGTGACTAATCTTCGAGATATCAAAAAGTCTATGGACCGCCATCGAGCCAGTGTGGCGGAAACTTCGCCGATTCAAAAATCGAGCGCCGCTTGCGGCATGCGTGATAGTGGCTGCGCTCCGCGGTCTGCATGCAGGCATTCACTGCCTCATTGAGCTTGCGTCCATCCATATCAGCCATTGCATTGACTACCGCCTCGGCCAGCGGGGCATCGAAAACTGTATGCCGGATATAGGCAACGGCAAGATTACGATCGATTTGGACCGCCTTGCGGCATATGCTCCTATAGACCATGGAAATCCCGGATTCGTTCACGTTGCACCCATAGGCCAATTCAAAGCACCATTGCGAAACGACATTGTTGAACCATAGCAATATATTCGAGATTTGCGGCGCGGCCCTGCATCACCCGCAACGAATCAGATCATGCCAACCCTGCTACGGGTTGTCGGAGACTGTCTACGCAGATTCCGATTCGCTTTGGAAGTTCGCTGACATAATCAGGTAGAAGACATAAGCTTTTGCCTGTTCCACCTTATCTTGCACGATAGAAAGCTTCAAATGGTGAATACCTCTAACCAGCATCATAGGACCAGAATCAGTCAAGAAAGTCACCGACCCAGTCGACCATTGAGCAAGCTCGTCCAGCTTGTCTTGGCGAGCAAAGTTTTGGGCACCTATCGCATTGATGGCAGGTAGCCATGCATTAATATCTTTCAGCCACTCATTTTCCTGTGCGAATAGGCTGAGCCCAAGACCCGGACCAACCCCATCCGCCGTCATGTCGAAATGGATGCCAAGATGGGCGAATGCCTTGCAATCAGTGAAATATGCCACTATTTCGCTGACGACAGACGCATTTCCCGGCCAGCCGGCTCGAACCAAATAGGCTGCAACATCGCTAGCTGTCTTAAATCCGGTTACAGCAATTCTCATGGTTCTTTTGCGCGACGGAAAAGTGCCGAATGCCTTTAGCAAAGTATTCGGGGACAACACTTCATACAGACGCTTGATATGCTTCCACTCCGCCGCATCCTCGCTCCAGCCGCCAGCATATATCAACGCATTGTGAATCGTGCGCAGCTCATCAATTCGTTGCGTCCCAGCGGCAAGCACATCATCGACCGGATACAAAAAAATGCCGGGTTCCGATGGGTTCGGTTCTTCTGCGATATCGATATCGTATTCAAGCAGCATCTTGTTTCCAACGACTCGCCGGAGCATAGAATCGCCGCGCTCCGTTTCATCCAGTATCCACGCCAGCGCGCGGGTTGATCGATCCGCATTATCCGCATCGCCGATTTTCTGATAGTGGGCCGAAGTATGGCTTTCGCCGACAAGCGAAACGCCGAAGTCCGCCCGCAACTCGGGGTCGTGCAGCGGCACCTCCAGACCGAAGGGAAATGCGGCCAGCGTGACCGGCATTTTGCCGGCGCATTCAAGCAGATTCCACCACGCTTGACCATCGATAATCTTGCGAGAAACATGCGGGCGAATTCGCGCCATCAAATGTCCCAAGGTCGGGGCTACCGCGACAAGACATTTCTCTGTGTGGAACCACTGTGCCGTGCTACTCATGAAAACGCCGTCCTATCGCAATAGCCGATCTACCCGATGACAGGTGAAGGATTAAGTTCACTTTCTGCAAGCGGTTTTTTTCGCCATCCCATATCAACCGCAACATCGTACAGGCGACCAGGCGCGAAGCGTTCCCAATAATGTCGCATTCCAGGCACGATCACCCTGGCAACGGGCATACCGATATCAGGCCGAGTCTGATCGAGCACAAGCAATTCCATGCCCTTTGCCTCAACCAGTGAGCGGCATCGCTGCAGATCTTCAAGCACATCATCGGTTTCGATCAAAGCGTAGTCATTCTTGCGCTTTGGCGCGGCATCAGCAGCCGGCAAGAGATAGGAATGATTGGCAACTGTTGCAGATTGCCACCAGGACAAGCACTGCGGGTCATCGACCTGGTAGCCGGCACCGCCTGAACCTGTACCCTGAACCCAGTTCAAAAACTGATTTAATTCGCAAACCGCGCGCAATATCGCGATGCGCGGGTCCATGTGCGATCCAGCTCCATAAATTATGTCTTCCGACTCCTTGTCAGTGCGTCGCGATAGGGCGACAAATGTTGGAATGCCCAGATCACTGCTGACATCAAGCACCCACAATTCGCGGTTCAACGCGCGATAGTATTCTTCTGCTGCATCGAGATAAGGGTCATCGAAACTGTCTAGTTCAACTCCGGGCATTTGCAATCGGTTGTACCACCACACCGCAAAGGCATCGCGTTCGACAAGTTCATAGAAACCCTGCAGAATGGCTTCTTCGAGGGTATTGCCGGCAGCGCATCCGTTTGAGTCTGCAACAAAATCTGTCAAGCCGCGATGGTCGGCCGACTTGCCATAGTAAAGCAATGATGTCGGAAGATACAGATGACGCTCGCTTGTGACAGACCAGACCGGCGTCCAATCTGTTTGCGCATCCGGCGCAAGGCGCGGCGGAACGACATTGTAGGGATGACCGCTGTCATTGACTTGCTTCGCGTGATCAAGCTGCCGCTCGCTAAACAACTGAACATCGTTCGGGTGGATGGCCGCTTCTCCCGAGGCCAGCGGAAAATCCGAAAACCGCATGCTGCGACGGATTTCATCTCCGTGAAATGCGCCACAGTAACGCTCTAGCGCTTCGCAAAGGGCGCTCGCTTCGGACTGGACGGCTGTGCTGCCCTTGCCAGCGCTTTTGGTGCGCAAACTCAGTCTCAACACGCTCATTGACCGATTCTTCAAAGCAATGTTGCTTCCCGCCCAATATACATGCAACCACGGATCGGCATCGCGGGTGGTGCGTCTAAGCCAGGTCACAACGCCTCCAACCGGCCCGATCAGGTGTCGATATCTTTCGAGAGTGGCCTCTGGCGCGACTGAGCGCACACCACCGCTGTTGGCAATGTTCTTCGGACTCGATTGCAACGTGACAGGAAGCGCCTGCCGATCGGGCTTGTACAGCCACTCGTCCCCACATGCCTGGCACTGAGGACGGCGCATGATGCGATGATGCTCAATCGAGACATTAGCGACATTCATTGAAACGGCATGCGAATGCATCAGCGCTCGCTTGCCGAGCACGATCCACTTCGCGATTTCAACCGCAGCAAAGCTATGAATCATCGCGGTCGCGGCCGTTGAAGCCGCACGGGGCGCAAGATCGATGCCACCTTCTGTGAGGTTGCGCAGAAAGTTGTGCACTTCCTGATGTCCACGTAGACGATACGCGAGACAATCCCAGCATGCGGCTCGCTCGTCGCCTCCAAAAACAGGACCAAAAAGCGGTTGAAGACCGTTCGGCTTGAGCAGCATCCACGGCTGATCAGATTGGACATGCTTGCGATTTAGTTCGATGTGTCGGTCGTCAAGATAATCGCTACACACATGAACACAGAGCGTGGAGCCGGTTGCCTTGCTGGATACACTGACGCCCTTCATTTTCAACTGTCGAGCAAGATCGCCGCTATCCCCAGCAATGTGCGCCCTTGCCGCTGAAAGGCGCTCTTCGGCAAATTTCGGCGACACCCCTAGCGATGTCCAAAAAGCGGCTGTATGAGAATTCATCCCGTGTTCGGATGAGACGATATAGCCCTTAGCTGCCAAGGTTACAAGTGCTGTCCTTATGGATGCTTCAGCATGCTTTCCATCTAGACAGGCGACTAAATCCTCGAAAGTGCGCAGTCCGTCTAGTAATGGAAAAAGATCCGGATACACGACTCCGTGCAACAATGTGTTCACTGTCTCTGAAACCAGAAAGACCTGCGTATCGTCAACTGCATGAAAGCCGAAGTGCGGTGCAAGTATCGGCTTTTTGATCAAACGCGAATCTGCGTCAGTCTTTAACTGCACTCTGAGCGGTGAGTTGTTCATGGGTGTTAAATGAAGTTTCCGAGCAGTAGGCAACGGTCTGCGCTCCAGCGCGAGCCTGGGCTCGTCAAAACAATCTGCCAAAACCGACTAGCTTGCGAACGAAAGACACCGGCGAAGCTGAGCAAATAGTAGTCCCGCATGCGCTTGTCACGCTCGTTGCAAATATCGCCAAGATCTTTCCAGCAAGCGCAACCATAGATCATGCGCTTGTCGAGCATCCTTCGATGCAACTCTCGTCCAATGTCGTAATGCCGCTCACCGTTTTTGGCATTGTTCTTTGTGCTCGTCGAGAGGTAGAAGTCAACCGGGCCCGCAACCCAAGCAAGATATCCTGCACGGTGAACCTCAATTGCAATTTTGTGCTGCTGACCCGGCAGATCATCTCGTCTAGATGCTCGCAGTCTCACCACCCATCCATAAAGCTTTCGCCCATGCCGAGCGAACCAGAAGCGTAGAACCGTTCAAATGCCGCCTCATGGTTGATTTTGATTTGCATATCCCAAGGCCGATCGCCGTCGATCACAACGCCGGCTTCGGCCATCAACCGCGTAAAGCACATTTTCGAAATCTGCTGCCGCTCATGCCCTTGTTGCAGGCACAAGGCAGGATAAGCGAATCCCTTCAAACGATCTCATGCGAAAAATCTGCTTGCCGACCCTGCGAGATCAATGAACGAATAACTGAGACGGGTTGGCGCGCAGCACGCTCTGCCGATGCAGCCAGATCATCGAATGAGTTCGCTTGACATGCTTGCGCGATAACAGCCTGCACTGCTGAAACGCTAGTATCTACTGAGCCATCTCGATTTGCGAGCAGTCGCAATATGCCTTGCAAATTTCCACACAGATTCAGTAAGTTGGCCATATTAACCGCAACCTCATCATCAATTGTCCGGTTTTGCGCAGCGATATCGAACACAGATGCCTCATCGCACAAAGCAATGCCCGGTTCATCGGAATGCTCAAATCGCAAGAGACGAGCTATGCATTGAAGTTCGTGCAATCTTCGGCTGGCATGATCAAGGCTGATGGGATTTGGTTCAGCAACATCTTCTAAACGATGCTGCAATTGGGCGATAACTGCCTCGCGCACGGCTTCATCCCGCAATGCTTCATCCCGCGCGCTTTCAAAACGTTCCTTTGAAGCAGGTCTATTTGCATAGACGCAACGCATCCAAACCAAGTCGGGCAAACCTTCGCTGGAGCCGATCATCGTCATGGCGTTTTTCACGTTGCCGAGTAGGCAGGGCACAACCGGAACAGCGCCAAACCTCGAGCGATCAAACAGCAGGTTGTCTTGCACCAGCGCAGCAAGATGCTCCTTAAAGCGCACGTTAAGCGTTTCCGGAACTTTGTCATAAACAAGCGCGATATTCAACCCGGGGCCGAATACAGTGCGCCCGCCGGGCATATCCTCGAGCATCAGAGCCAGCACAGAGCTATCGCGTCCTCTGCCTCTACCAACAGCCAAGTCATCGCAGATAGCGGACAGCACGGCACCGACTGAGGCTTCAACGATGTTTGTAAGCGCTACGCCAGCCTCAAGCGGCGACAGATTCCCGCGCAGCATATGTACGCAAAGCTGAAACACCTTGTCGTTCGACCACTCGCGCGCAGCATCCACCGCCTCCGATGCATTGCGCACCGGGATGTCTTGGATTCGCGTCAGCATTTCCGCACTATCAAGTTCATGCGTCCAATAAACGCGGGCCAGGCCACGCCGTGCAAGAGACTCGAATTCAGAATCGGAGCTAAAGCCGCCCGGCAGATCTAGGTTGGCAAACTCAGAACTGTTCAAACTATCGAGCACTCGCGGGTCGGCATTGATCCACTCGGCTAGTCGCGGAGACGCTGCGAAGATTTGCTGAATCGTCTTGAAAGCGCCCGGCCGCGCAGCATAGGCGGCACTTTCGTAAGGGCGCCAGTCGTCAATCTCAGGATAGAAGCGGGTTCGCCATTGGTCGACCAATGGATCCATCTTTTGGAACCACCGCTTGGGCGACATGAGCAAAACTCCCATTTCAGCATAACTGCCAGGCAGCTGCGGCGCTTCGTCAGCACCTGAGTGTCTCAGCATCGGATAGAGCCGATTCGCGGCGGTATGGTGATCGGCGTGGCGCTGCGCATTGTAGTAAAGCCAGTTGGATAGCTTGTAGGCAATGCTCCAGGAATGCCGATGCGCCACACGTTCGTATTGCCCGCTAGGCAGATGAACTCGCTGTAGGCCGTAATGCTGAATATAGTCGGCCATTCTAAGTTGGGCGATGCCGATGGCGCAAATGCAGGCGAATGCCAAGATGCCCCAGGTGCCGCCAATCCAATAGGCCAGCAGGTAGCAGGCGGCGGTTTCGAGAACGTATCGCCAGATCGGATTCGTATAGTGCCACACCGGCAATCGTCGCCGTGCTAGCCGCTGCCGTTCGACGCGCCAAGCATCCATGAAGCTGCGGCCGACCGACCGCGGAAGGTACTGCCAATAGCTTTGCCCTTTCGGCGCAGATACAGAATCACGAGGCGTCCCGATATGAGCATGATGCACATAGATGTGTTCGGTGACCTCTTGCGGAAACGAGACAGACGCCATCAACATTTCACCGATTCGGCGCTCGACCACGGTGCGCCGATGCATCATGTCGTGTCCGGCATTGAGCGCCATTCGAGCCATGATGCCTAGCGAAAGCACGATGAGAACATCTTCCCACAAGCTTAAATGATTCGCAATGAATATCTGCCAAAAGGCCAATACGAAAGTTGCAGGATAAAGCGCAACCCAGATCCAGACGGCCAATTTGTACCAAAACTGAAGGCGTTCGGGCTGGTCTGTGGCGAAATTTTGCTCGTCGGTTCCGAACATCGGTTCGAAATGATCGATCAACCAAAGAAAAACAAACGGTCCCGCAAGCCACCACGATCCGTAGACCGCAGCTACCGCGATAAGCGGGAAGATTGCGATAGGCAAAAAATACGGCAGCGCGTGGCCGAGGGACAGTGCGGCCAGCACTTCGTCGCTTTGGTTTGCACTAGCGGTATTTTGCATGGCTTCAACTCCAAGTTCTACGATGTTGACGATTATGCTTGATTTATCTTAGCAAGACAAAAGAACTCAGCAGTATGCGACGGATTTGCTCGTTTCGCAAAAGTCAGCCTGGCATCTTTGCGGGCCGCACGCTGCAGCGCGACCGAACTTTGCCAACTACGAGAAAAGCAATCGATTTGCCAGACATCAAACGCAGTGCGCACTTTGCACTTGATGCGCTGGCTACCTAACCAAAGCCTTAAGATTCAAACACTCAAAGCCCGACCACAGGCTAAGTGACGGATAGGAAAAGAGCGCCCCGGCGCAACCTCGCCGAGGCGCGATAAGCCGTCCGATTAGCAACAACAACGCCCAGCGGCGATTGCCTCAAGCTGCTCCTCGCTGATTTCTGTTACGGGCAAAGCCAGATGAACAGTATTCGCATCGCTCTGGTGGACTACGATGTCAAGTTCATCAGGCAGGTCTATGCCCAAATCTGCCGAAATGGTTCCTTTCGGATCTGAAAGTAGCTTACTTCGGAAATCAGCATTGCTAATTGCCTTGTCAGTTATCTGACGTCGCATATCATCAGCTGACTGCAACGGGGCTTCGGAAAAAGACTTCCAGTCCATGATAATTACCTCCAAAAAATTGGTTTCAGTTAATGAATACTTTGCCGCCCACCCCTCTGTCTTGGGCTATAATTGCGCCGCTTCCCACAGGGTGGGGGGGGGGTAGAGGATGGACAGTCACAGGATATACATTATGAAACAAAATAATATTTTGTCAAGTGTTTTTTCATGTTTCTAATTTCGTTCTATTTCATTCGATCAGCCTCAGTACTTCGGTCGACAATCCTGAATCCGGATACTCCTCAATAGAGGGAATCTCGCAACTCTGATGCTGTTCGATCTGTTTCGCGAAGAGCTGGCAAGCGCCAGAGCTCATAGGCTACGCCTGAATTATCTGCTTCAGGTATCCACTTCGGGCGAACGGGCAGTTCTTGCTGCTGCCGCACTTGCAATTTTGTGCTTTGTCGCATGGACATTTTTCGGCAGCCTGGAACGAAGCGTTACAATCAAAGCGCATCTCATTGATCACAGCGACCGTCACGAAGCGGTAACGCGCGAACCAGGGCGACTTGTCGAGCATCTCGTCAAAGTCGGCGATCAAGTTGTCGCTGGTCAGGCGATCGCGCGGCAGACAGTTCCTGAACTCGATCGCAAGATCATGCTGCTGCGCAAAAGGGAATCCGAATTATCCGCTCTGGCAGAAACCGGCCAAGACAACGGCTCAATACAGCCTCTGCTTGATTTGATTCGCATCGAGCTATTGCAGACTGAAACACTCAAGTCGGCACGCTCCGTCATCATTGTTCCCGCCGATGGTCGCATAGCCGCGCTGATTCAAAACCCTGGCACATACCTTCAAGCTGCCGAACCTGTTGCTCAAATCCTTTCTGATCGCCCCGAATCAAGCCAAGTGCTCTACTTTGCTTCTGAAACCGCATTCGAGCACATCCATCTCGCCGCCCCAGCGGAAATCGAATGCGAAGATAGTGACGGGAACTTGTTGCGCACTACCGGCGAAGTGGTGTCAGCTGAACCGATGCGGTTGCGGCCGCATATGGCCACGCACAGCGGCCCGGCAAGGTCTCGGTCCCTTGTGGCGGTGCAATTCGACGAATTGTCGAAAGATCTCAAGCCCGGGACCACTGAGCCAGATCTAAGCTGCCGCCTTGATATTGTCCATGGCAAAAGTACGCCCGCGAGTTTTTTCAACTACATGCGCTCGTAAGCATGGCGTACCGCTCACGAAGGTGTGCGTCACGCCGCACGGCTAGCCCAATCGATGAAAAGACCTGAAAAGACACCGCTGGCGCTTCAATCGCATGCGTCAGAGTGCGGTGCGGCCTGTCTTGGCACCATCCTAGCCTACTACGGCAAATGGGTCCCCCTTCACAAGTTGCGCGAGCTATGCGAAGTCAGCCGCGACGGCTCAAGCGCCGCCAGCTTGAAGCGAGCGGCAGAGAAATTCGGACTTAAGTGCAACGGCCGCTCCATCCAGACCAGGCACCTCGCCGAGATGCCGATGCCGATGATACTGTATTGGGAGTTCAATCACTTCGTGGTTCTAGAAGGCGTTGCCAATGGACGATACTATATCAACGACCCTGCCTGCGGCCACCGAATACTCACTGCGGATGAATTTACCGCCGGGTTTACAGAGATCGTCCTGGTTTTCGAAAAAGGGACAGACTTCGCCCCCGGCAACGAAAAGCGGAGAATATTCGATCACGTGCCGGAGTGGTTTCGAGGGACATCTGCTTCGTTGTGCCTAATTGCGCTATGCGGGCTACTACTAGCAGTTCTTGGCTTGGCGATTCCAGCTGCAGTGTCGATTTTTATAGATCAAACCTTTGCTGCTGGCGCACAGTGGAGCAGTGCATCAATCGCTATTGCAGGTGCGGCCGCCACCGCTTTAGCCTATCTGCTCGCCTTATTGAAATATCGGTGGCTAAAACGCCTGTCGATACGGCTAGCGGTAATTGTCAGCGATCAATGCGTGTCGCAACTTCTTAGAAAGCCGACAGAGTTCTTTAATCATCGGCTGGTCGGCGACTTGGTATTCCGCTTGCTCTCAACAGACAAAATCGCAGACAACCTGACGCAGAAGCTAGTTGAATTTCTAATCACTATGACTACCCGCTTGATCTATCTGATAGTCATGCTGGCATTTGCTCCTTTGCTAGGACTGATAGTGCTTAGCTTGGCTTTGCTCAACGCCGCGGTTGCCTATGCAACAGCGCGCAAGGGGTTTGACCTAGGGTTGGTTTGGCGACGCGAGCAGGGACTTGCGACCGGTGTTGGCACATTGATGCTCAACCAGGCGGAGGTGATGCGGATGACCGGGGTGGGAGAAAGTTTCCTGACGCGCTTAAGCGGCTACAAGGCGCGAGAGCTATTTGCTCGCCAGCAACATCTGGAGAATCAGAAGATTCATTTGTCCCTCGAAAACATCTTCACGATTCTATGCAACGCAATCGTGCTGATTTTCGGCGCCTATGCCGTCATCAATGGCGACCTGACCCTCGGCGCAATGGTCGGGTTCTACATTGTAGCATCATTGTTCATGCAGCCTGTAGCCAACTTGGCCGTGATTCACGGCATTCGCTACGCAATCGAAGCGGACATGCTGCGTTTGCTCGATATTTTGAGCGCATCCGGCAATACTGCTGATGAACCGCAAGATGCTTCAAGCGCGGTATCGACGCTTAACGGACGCCTGAAACTGACCGGACACGTGCACATCAGCAACATAAGCTTCGGCTATAGCGGGTCGAAGCCGCTTTTGAAAGATTTCAGCTTAACGATCAAGCCCGGGCAACGAGTGGGCATTGTCGGTCCGAGCGGCTCGGGCAAGTCTACGCTCGCCAGACTGGTTGCTGGGCTTTTCGAACCGTGTTCAGGCGAGATCGCGTTCGACGGATTTTCCAGAAATACGATTCCAAGCGAGGTTCTGTCGCGCTCGATTTCGGTAGTAGATCAAAAGATCAGCCTGTTCCCAGACACCGTTCGCGACAACATCACGCTGTGGAATCCATCGGTTCCGGAAGCGACTATTGTCGCTGCCGCTTGCGATGCATGTATTCATGAAGAAATTTTGAATCGGCCGCTTGGCTACAACACTATGGTCGAGCAAGGCGGTGTAAATTTTAGCGGCGGCCAAAGACAACGGATGGAGATTGCGCGTGCGCTGATTAATAATCCTTCGATACTTATTCTTGATGAGGCGACCAGTTCGCTTGATGCCAAGACTGAAAATCTGGTTGACGATGCGCTTCGACGGCGCGGCATGACTTGCATAATTATTGCGCACCGGCTCAGTACGGTACGCGATTGCGATCAAATCATCGTGCTTGAAAAGGGTGAGGAAGTCCAGCGTGGCACGCATGACGAATTGATGGCGGAGCAAGGCGGGATCTATCGACAGCTTGTACAGTCCGGTTAGCGCGGTGGAAGCGGAACAAACCTCTATGTCGCTTATCGACTTGGCCGAGTTCGTCAGTGATGAGATTTCGTGCGAATCCAATCGTCCCCTGGAATTGGACGACAAGCGGCACTTCTGGTTCGTCAAAGACGGCGCTGTCGACATATTTATTGAAGAGCGCCTTGATGGCGTGGTGCAAGCTCCGCCGCAGCATTTGCTTCGGGCGCAGGCAGGACGATTATTGCCTTCTGTCGTGCCGAATGAGGGCGCAACGCAGCTGCGTCTAATCGCAAAGGGATTGCCTGACACGAAACTGATCAGGATACCGGTCGATCTTCTGCAAGATATCGACCGCAATCAGCTTGCCGAACAAATTGACATCTGGATCGAAGGCATCTCGACGACCCTATCGCGGTACGATGCCAGCAAGACGCGAGTGGGCCTAACGCTCAGCCCGAAAAACGCGCAAACCATTGCTTCAGGCATAGTCTCGACCAAGCGCGGCGTATCGTGGTTTTGCGGAATGGACGAACACTCTGCGCTGTACTTGGGCCTAACGCCACCCGCGGACGGCGGGAGCGAAACAGGCGGCATAATGGCCGTCACGCGCGATACCTGGATATTGCTCACCAATCCCCAGCAATTAGAGATTCGAGGCACTGACGAACTGGCGGAGCAAGGATTGCTTCTCGCCGCTTTAGCGCATTTTCACGAAGTGGGGCTCTCGCTTGAGCGGATCAACCGGGAATTGGCGACAGTCGATGCGATTAATCTTGAGAGTGATACCCGAAAAAGTCGCGCTACCGATGAAGATCTGGCCCGGCGACGCTTGTTCGACTTGTACGAATTGACCGAAGCGAGGCACGGCGACGGAGCCAATCGGAACCTGCTGTCGGCACTAGCCCGGATTAGTGAGCGGGAGAGCGTTAAGCTCAAGGTTGCGCAACAATGGATCGAGCAAAACGATGCCCAGACACTGGCTGAAATTTTATCTGCAAGCGACGTGCATGCTCGTCAGGTCAGCTTCCGCCATCAGCCAAAATGGTGGTTGACAACCTGCGGTTCCTTGCTGGCTTTTCGAAAGGATGGCAGTCGGCCGGTTGCGCTGATTGAAAACTGGCGTGGTCGGTACGTCATGTTCGACCCTGAAACGCGAGAAACGTCGCCGGTCACGGATAGGATTGCCGAGTCGCTTGAAGATGAGGCATGGTTAATTCTTCCAACACTAACCGACGACTCGGTTGACTTAAAGCACTTGAGTCGACTCGCATTGCGAGGAATTGGCGCCAAGAGTCTGCACATTGCATTTATAGGATTTCTGTCAAGTCTGATTGCCCTTGTGCCAGCTGCAATACTGGGGTTTCTTGCAGATCAGGCGATGCCTGCTGGCGAAACAGGAGTCTTGCCCTGGGTGGGAATGATGCTGATCTTTGCCGCTTTGCTTGCCGGCTTGCTGCGCCTGCTTGAAGGATACGCGCTAATGCGAATCGAAGGGCATGCAGCCATGCGGGCGGAAATTGCGTTCTGGGACCGGCTGATGCGATTGCCAACAAGATTTCTGCAACGCTTTTCAATCGGCGACCTCGCGTTGAATGGATTGGCATTTCAGACTTTTTACGACAGTCTCAATGCTACAGTTTCAAGCGGAATAATCATCTTGATGCATTTGCTGCTATTAATAAGTGTCGCGATTGTCGTCGACTCCAAGCTCGGCGTTACTGCACTACTCTTAGGATTTGCCGCATTACTAATCACTGTCATGTTCAGCGTTCGTCAGATAAGGCCGATTGAGAAAATTACCGCATCGCTGCGGGATTGGACGGGACGGATGTTTGAATCAATCGACGGCATTTCCGTCTTGCGCGTTATGCGAGCCGAAGGATCGGCATTTGCGGTATGGGCGAAATCCTATCGCAAACAAAAAAACGCCGAGCTTGAACACGGCGAGGCAACCGGACATGCGCAAGCATCTATCGTAGCGATGCCAATTGCTGGCGCGACTGTGTTGATAGGTGTGACTGCATACGAGCATCCATCGGCGTCAATCGGAGTATTTTTGTTTGTATTTGCCTTTTTGATGGTCTTTTACAGCGAATTGGCAAGGCTGAGTAGCGCTCTGGAGTCGTTTATGGCGGCCCTGATCTCCCTCAACCCGATTCGCCAGTTTCTCAAGGAGCCGGCGCAGACAAACTCAACAGCAAACCCGATAGAACACCTGACGGGGGATATTCATCTGGATCGAGTCAGTTTCCGCTACGATGCAGACGGTCCACTAATCCTTGACAATATATCGATTCGCACCCATCCAGGTGAATTCGTCGCAATCGCAGGCGAATCCGGCTCCGGCAAGAGCACCCTGTTCAAGCTAATGCTTGGCATCAACGATCCGATCAGCGGCACCATCTATTACGACGGGTGCGACTTGCAGCAAATAAATAAAAGGCAGCTATACCGAAAGATCGGCACAATACCGCAGAATGTGCAACTATTTCCGGACGATATCTGGGATAACATAACAGCCGACAACATTCATGCTGATGCTGATCAAGTATGGAACGCTGCGCGTCTGGCCAAAGTGGATCAGGATATCTATCCGATGCCAATGAGAATGATGACGCACGTCGGAGCAGGAGGAAGCGTGGTTTCCGGAGGCGAAGCTCAGCGAATCATGATTGCCCGCGCCTTGTTGAAAAATTCAAGGATTCTGATTCTGGATGAAGCAACGAATTGGCTGGATAATGAAAATCAGGCAGCGATTATGGAAAATATCGCGAACTTGAATGTTACGCGCATTGTGATCGCTCACAGACTGTCCACACTGCGTCAGGCTGATCGCATCTACATACTTGATTCAGGGCAAATTGCCGAGCAGGGAAGCTACGACGACTTGATGCAAGCGCAAGGAATATTCTATCGACTAGTTTGCCAGCAATTGGCTTAGCTTGAAGAAAGAGAACCCGTTTGCATTAATTTTGGAAAACCTAAAACCTTTACCCAGAAATACCGCCTTGCCCAGACCTCGGGCATCCTGGTCACTTTTGACCGTGATTGTCCAAGTTGCCGCTCAAAACCGCGGCTGTCGAACATGGCGGAAGCGACAAACGCACCATGATCCACGGTCAAGCCTATCCTGATTGATGACCCCGGAGGGCATAATGGCCCGGAATCCGGACCTTCGGCCTCTATGCCCATCCATTGAAACGGTCAGAAACACCTGAAAAAGGCGGAATTTTGCGAAAACCGGTCGTGTCTCAGTTTGAAAATCATCCCATTTTGCAGGTTGAAATGGGTATAATGTTCAATCATTCAACCCGGAGATGAAGAATGAGCGTCTTGCATACCCCCCCCCCATAAGTTAGGAAACCTCCTGCTCTTGCTCCTGCTGCTGGCAGGGCTTGCGGTGCCGGCCGCAGCGCAGACGACCGTCACCAGCAGCGGCCGAGACGGTCCCACGGCTTGCCTGGATCAAACGCAGGTCAATGCTGGGAATCTCCCCATAACGGCCTTATCCACAACCAGCGTGACTTTCACTAATCCGACTATCACATGGAACCAGTACGTCGGGCGGCTCGGTGATGTGACACCGCCTGCAAAGGCGTTTGTGTCGTTTGGGGTTTACAACGCCGATACAGATTCATTAATAGGGAGAACATTCGTTACCCTTAGAAGCGGTCAGTCGTTCAGTAGCCGGACCATAAACCGAAGTGGCTTGGCCGCGAAGACTGTTTATTATTTGGAAGCTACTGTGCAGGCACAAGATGCAGACAGTAATCCAGTCCAGAGTATACCGGATCAGGTGTTTGCCCGGCGCTGCTTCATGACGGGCGGCACCTACACCATGAATAAAGCCCCTGGAACAACTCATGAAAATAACTTTAACAGCGGGTGCTACTCGATCAGCCCCCTGACCCGGCAGCATGTCCTCAACTGCTGGTGCGGGCGCAAGACCACCCTGCCCCTGTTCAGCTTGCCCCAGAACAACACCGATTTCCTGAACAGGTGGGGATGCCGCTAGCGGCCATGACAGCCTGACGCGGGCGCGGCGGCATCCGGGCTGTCCCGGTCGTTGCGGACCGCAGGCGCCGCCATCTTCCGGATGCTGGCGGCGCCTGCGGGCGCATTCCTGGATGCGTCGAAACCTCGTCGGCAAAGCCTGCAAGGACATTTTCAAACTGAGACGCTATCCGAAAATCGTCAAATCCGGAGTAGTGAGAAGCCCCGTGAGCGCACTTCGGGAGGTGGTTGGCATTTGGGCCCACCAGCGAATGCTGGCCATGCGGTTCCTCCGGTCGCCCCCCTCTCCCGACTCTCATACTTATCTGGTTTTATACTGCCTCCTTCCCTGACCGGCTTTCATGCTTCCAGTCAGGGGACGCTGTCCTGGTAGCAGCGGCAACGCCGGTGTCAGGGGCCGAAAGCGCAGGATGCTTTGACATGCCTGATTTTCGGACGCGCGTCATGGCGAAAATCCGACGGGGCCGCCCGGGGCGTACCGCGAATGAGGGTCGCTACACGGATGTTGAAACAATCACGGGGACCGAGACTGGATCATCTGCAGGAGGATCGCCTGGATGCGCTAGCCATGATACGAAAGGATATCTGGCACCTTGCCGGTTGCGTCGCCAGCCGGCGGCTATGGAAGCTTGTGATCTCTCTAAGGGCAGAAGGTGTTCCGACCAGCGCCAGAAACGCAAAGCCCGCGGCTAGCACGGCTATCGTTATCGCGGTCTGGGCGATGCCGAATCCGACTGTCCAACGTTGATTGTCCTTGTCGCGCCTGGCCATCTGTTCGGCCAGCCGGGCGATATCGGTCTTGCATCCCTGCTTGCGGGTCTCCATTTTCTACTCCATGATGGCAATCCGTTCCGATAATTCATGGTTGGCGAACCTTATGATGCCGCACTAGTGAAGGCGTAGAATGCGCAATTCGCGGTGCTAATCAAGCTCAAGAACATCTTGCATGTCATACAGCCCTGCCGACTTGCCGCTCAGCCACTTTGCGGCTCGCATTGCTCCCATGGCGTAATTCATGCGACTGTTCGAGCGGTGCGTTATCTCCACTCGCTCCCCTTCCGAAGCATACATGACCGTATGGTCGCCAACAATGTCACCAGCTCGAATCGTCGCAAACCCGATCGACTTTCGATTTCGCGCGCCAGTCTGCCCATGACGCGCAAACACGCCATCGACATCAAGCCTGCGACCAAGCTCATGCGCAACAATCTCGCCGAATTTCAATGCGGTGCCCGACGGGGCATCCGCCTTTTTGCTATGATGCGCTTCAATCACCTCAACATCAACCGAATCGCCAAATGCTCGTGCGGCTTGACGAACTAGATTCATGCAGACATTAACGCCAACACTCATATTTGGCGCATGTACAATCGGAATGGTTTCAGACGCTTGTTTGATTCGGTCCAGATGCGCGGCTGTAAATCCGGTTGTGCCGATAACCATATGCCTGCCCCTGTCGACGCAATGGCCAATATGGCGAATCGTGGCATCGGGCGTGGTGAATTCGATCAATGTGTCAAACTCGCACTCATCAATGGCACCGCTTACCGCAACCTGATTGGGACCAATGCCGGCAATAGATCCAGAGTCGACACCGATCGCTTCGCTGCCGGCATGCTCCAAAGCAGATCCAAGGACAGCAAAGTCGGTTTGCTCGATCGCCTGGATCAATGTCTTGCCCATACGGCCTGCGCAGCCTGAAACACAAATCTTTATCATTTTGCTTTTCCTTCCACTTGATTAGATTCTCGCAATGCTCGAACATGATTGGAACGTTAGCATTGCGCAAGCTAAAGCGATTCAGCAAAGATTATCGCAAAAGATTACGTTGCAAGATGACTTCGGTGACATCCGGCACGTTGCCGGGACCGATGTCTCCATCGGTCGAAGCAAGAAATTTGCCTACGGCGTCGTGGTCGTTCTATCTTTTCCCGAACTTGAAATCGTTGATCGTGTTTGCGCCCGCCTGCCGCTCGAATTTCCCTATGTGCCTGGGTATCTATCGTTCCGCGAGGCACCTGCCTTGCTTGATGCATACGCCAAGCTCTCCATCATGCCCAATCTTCTGCTTTGCGACGGCCAAGGCATCGCGCATCCGCGCAGATTCGGTATCGCCTGCCATCTTGGGTTGCTGACCGACACCCCGGCAATCGGCATTGCAAAATCCAGGCTCATCGGCACCCACCAAGCACCCGGACCCGACAAAGGTTCAGCAGTCGCGCTTTATCACAACAATCAGCAGATCGGCAATGTGCTTCGTTCTCGAAAGTCGGTATCGCCCATCTACGTATCGCCTGGACACAAGATTTCCTGCGAATCTGCACTTCGGTTCGCACTTCAATGCTGCAGAAAATACCGCCTGCCAGAGACAACACGGCAAGCTCACAGATTTGCGACAAATGTCGCCAAACAGCGCACTACAAATCTTGACGCTTGATGACCGACTTTGCCGGAGTCATGCGTATTTCATCGACGACCGTGCCGGCACGCAGCTTTAAAACGGAACAAGCCATCTCGGCAACATCGTCCGGTTCAACATAATTCTCCGGCTCGTCCCCGTGCGTGAATCCAGCCTTGTCGTAGAACGCAGTTCTCGCCATTCCAAGATTAATGATGCTCACCCGCACCCCGCTTGCAGCGCACTCTTGACGCAAAACCCTTGCCGCGCCAAGCAGGCCAGACTTCGCCGCAACATAGGCTGAACCGCGACGCCCGCCCGATAACGCCGACTCCGACCCGATAAAAATCATATCTCCCCTGCCACTGCGTTTCATCGAAGGCATCAAAGCTTTGGCAAAGCACAGTTGCGCCGTCAAGTTGGTGTCGATTAAATCGCGCAGCTGCTCGTAGGAAAACTCCTCTAAATTGCCGAACCGGCCATACCCGGCGCAGAAAATCGCAGCACTGAAAATTGGCGCTCGTTCGAGCATCTCAGACAGGCAGCTGCCGAGTGAAGCCAAATCCGAAATATCAATCGTTTCGTGGACGTATTCGGGATGATCAAGCATCGCCTGAGCCGCCATTCGCCTCGAAACCCCGTAAACCCCATACTTGTCCGCAAGTAGCCGACTCGCAATCGCCAGCCCGATACCGGAACTTGAACCCGTCACAAGCGCATGATGTTTTGTATCGCTCATTGGACAATCGTCGCTTCGTATATCTTTTTTGAATCAATATATTGACTAA
The DNA here is from genome assembly GCA_965214875.1 of Arenicellales bacterium. Classification (GTDB taxonomy): domain Bacteria; phylum Pseudomonadota; class Gammaproteobacteria; order Arenicellales; family JAJDZL01; genus CBDAUN01. The sequence continues at coordinate 2,304,398 of OZ243980.1, forward strand.
GCTTATTGATGCACCAGCTGAGCATTTCGCGCTCTATGGCTCGCGGATAGGACACCATGCCATCGGATTGCTCGAATGGCAAAGCAAGAAACTTGCTATCGGGATACAGATTCGCCATTTTCTTGTGAAACCCGCGCGGCAAGCGGAAAGCCCCAACACTCGCTGAGTGAATCAAGGCATGATCGAGATGCCCAAATACCATTTCGAACAATTTCCCGTAGGCTTCTCTGTATGAGCCTTGGTAGATCATCGGGTCAAACCGCAGACCGATCTTCCATCCAGCACTTTGCAGACTGGCCATCGCTTCGATTCTTTTTTTTACACTCGGCACCTTATCCTCTAGCTCGCTAGAAACCTCCTGAGGCGTAAGGCTGAATGCGACGATCACATTTGAAGATGGCGCACGGCCAAGCAACGAGCGAATCTGGGTGCTTTTTGTACGAAGCTCCAGCATTGCACCGTGATAGCGCTCAAAAGCTTCGATAAAGTAGTTTGCAAGTCCCGCCACCGGCTCCATCGCAAGACTATCGCAGTCGTACCCCGAAAAGAAATGCACCTCATCGGCATCATCATGCTTGTCGAGTGTCGTTTCAATGGATTTTCGAAATGCATCAAAGTTGACGAACAAGACGTGATTCGCCGACCGGTACATGCCCTGCAAGAAGCAGTACCGGCAATCGTAGACGCAGTTCAACATTGTCGAAAAATAATAGTTGTGCACACCGCCGACACCGTAGCCGCTCGGAGCCGGCAACACATGATTCATTTTCTTTTGCGCTAGAATCAGCGCAGGCCGCCGCTTCTGCAATCTGAAATCTTGCGCATTTCGATTGAACACTTCGGTGTACGAGTCGCAAGGAACAAGCCGTGCCTGCGGATATCGGTCAACGATACGCTCAACTTTAGGCAAAGAGCGAACACCGTTTTCGATGTAGATCGTTTGATACATGACTACCTTTTATGCCAGATTGAGCAATGCGCGTCATTCATTGCCTTTAGCACGGATTTTGCCGAACCGAACTGTTCAAAACGCTCAAGATCAGACAGCAATGAAGGATCCAGCGTCGTCAGTTTTGTCAATCGATCACGAAGAATAGCGCGCTGAGTCGCAGAAAACTTCCATCGATCATGGAACCAGCGCTCAAGATCAGCTTGCGGTGCACGGCAATCCAACTCAACTGCAAGTGCAAGCAGCGCCTCGGCAAGCTCTTCAATTGCATCGAGCTGATCATCAATCAGCTCCCCGATCATGACATCGGCAACCTTGGAAGCGGCACTGTCTTTCGTATCGGAGACAACCTTGTAACTCTGCACAATCTCTGAAGTGGATGCACGGCTTGCAGCAGCATAAAAACCGGCGGCCTCCATGTCGTAGCCTGCATCCTGTCCATAGGCTGTTTCGACCGCATCGACCGTGATGAGTCGACTAGAGGACCACATCCGGTCGAATATCAAAGGCGGATGCCAAACACGACCCGTAGCGGATTCGCTGATGGAATGAGCGATAAACCCTTCGCCTACATCACGTGATCCATGCCCAGCCACACCGATGTTAAGCCATGCGCTCGTTTCTTCGTTACGAGTGCGGCCATGGACATAGCCAACCGTTGCAGCGGAAGCGACACGACCGATACCGCTGACCGATAGACAGATCATGCCGGATTCATAGAGTACGCCAATCTGCGAGTTTCCATGCCGCCGCTTCAGACCAAATCTACCAATCAACGGTTGCGCTTCAGCCTGGAGCGCTACTACAAGGTTGATGCTGGTCATTTTGCTGCAGGGATTGATACTCCGCTTCATAGCGCAAGGCGAGCTGCCTCAAATCGCGCAATTCGCTGTGCCGATTTCGTTTCAGAACGCCATTGGCATAGATTTCAAGTTTGGCGAGCAGCGCTTTCAGCGTATGCAATCGGTCCTGCACCGTAAGAGCATTTGTATTCAGCACCTTCCGCAAAGCAGCTATGCGATAAAAATCCATCGCCGGATAGGCGCGAGACAGCTGATCATCGTGTCCTCCATGCTTGATGACAAGCGGTCTGTCGACATATTCGACCAGGTGACCGGCGCATATTCGAAGCCACATTTCATAGTCTTCACATACTGGCAAGGTTTCGTCAAACCCTCCCACTCGCTCGAAAATGGATCTGTGAATAACGACAGCGGAGGGGGATATTGCGCAAAGCGGAAGACAGTACTGATAAATTGAACCGCCTCGCTTGCGGTGCTTGGCTTTGGGATTGACTCTGATGCCGTTTCTGAGCCAGACTTCGTCACAGTGGCAGATGTTCGATTCAGAATTGAGCGCTAGCATCTTTGCTTGCCAGCTCAACTTGTCCGGCATCCACTCATCGTCTGAATCCAAAAATGCCACCCATTCACTTTGACTGAGCCTGATGCCAAGATTGCGGGCGCTGCTGACACCTGAATGGCCTTGACGGACAAACCCTACGGATGGAAACTCCGCAACCACCATCGCTTCGGTGCCGTCGGTCGACCCGTCATCGATTACGACAATTTCATCAGGTTGCAAGCTCTGCGAAAAAACCGAAAGCAAAGCCCGCCGAAGGAAATTCTTTCGGTTATGCGTGGGAATGACAACCGAAACAGAGCGCATCTTAAAGCATATGGCGAATGGCATCCCGCTCTGCGAGCAACTCACCTTCGGTCATTTTCATCCGCCGCGCACTGAAATCGTTAATCTGAAGATTCTGTACGATATCGATACGGCCATCGGCGCATGTTGTCGGAAACGAATACACAATTCCCTCCTCTATTCCGTAAGAACCATCGCTGAACACGCCGGCGCTAGTCCAATCATCGGGCGGTGTCCCGTCAGTCCAGATTCGCATGTGGTCCACGGCGGCGCTTCCCGCAGAAGCGGCGCTTGAAAGTCCGCGAGCGCCGATGATTTCCGCGCCACGCTTTTGCACACGCGGAATGAATTCGTTCTCCATCCAGCTAGCATCGACCATTTCGAGCGCCGAAACACCCTTTATCGTCGCATTATGGATGTCGGGATATTGCGTCGCTGAATGATTCCCCCAGATGCACGCATAACGTATGTCAGTGGGCGCGCAACCAGTCTTGCCTGCCAGTTGGCTAAGTGCGCGGTTGTGATCAAGACGGGTCATCGCAGCCACCTGCGAGATCTCAAGCCGCTTGAAGCGACTCGCAGTAATCAATGCATTGGTATTCGCAGGATTTCCGACCACCAGAACCTTGCAATCCAAATGCGCACACCGATCAATCACTGCGCCTTGGTTGAGAAATATTTCCGCATTGGCTTGAAGCAGATCGCCGCGCTCCATGCCCGGGCCGCGTGGCCTAGCACCTACAAGCAAAATGTAGTCGGCATCACCAAACGCTACCTCCGGGTCATCTGTTGTCAAATAGGAGCTGAGCGTCGGAAACGCGCAGTCGTCAAGTTCCATTGCTACGCCGTTTAATGCATTCATGGCCGGAGGGATTTCCAACAGCTGCAGAGCTACCGGTTGATCAGGTCCAAGCATGCTCCCCGAAGCGATGCGAAAGAGCAAGCTGTAGCTGATCTGTCCCGCAGCGCCCGTAACTGCGACACGAAGCGGATTTTTCATGTTCATCTACCTGCCATCAAATGTTGTGAAGTGCCGAATTTCGACAGATTAGCCACGAAAAACAGCTACTTTTTTACCTGGCCGAATGTCTCTGCACCCGATTCGAGAAATTTGATCTCCTCATCGGTCGACTCCCGCTGAACAATGGCGTTTCGATGCGGAAATCTGCCGAACTGCTCAATAATGCGCAAATGCATCACCGCGTAGTCGTATGATTCGACCATCACTTCTCCATAGGGAGTATCTTTGCTCTCGTCCGCAAGTTTCTTGTACAGTTCAACCGATCGTTGCTGTGCCTGAATGTCTTCGGCGTGTTCAAGCGGCAAATAGGCAAACAGCCGCTCAATCAGATTCCATTGCTGCTCCAGGCCGGATGCCAGTGCCAATTCTGTCGCGCGCAGCGCGATTGAATCATACTCGAATGCCTGGCTTGTTCCGCGATAGACATTTCGAGGAAACTGGTCGGCAACGACAATAAAGGCAAGAAGGCTGCGCGAATCTTGCAGCCAGCTGTCCAAGCGGCCGCTGCCTGCGGCTTGAATATAGGATTCGAACCGCTCCGAGATGGCCGCATCGAATTCTTCGGATGACGTGAACCAGACATCTCGGAGCTTCAAAAAGGTTTCGACCGATTCACCGCTATCCTTGAACCAGAATTCCAAAACGGATTGATGATCAAACTGCGCTTGCATGCCGCCTTATCAGCCTCGATAGATCATGGCCACTCATATGACGATTGCGGATCCGCCCGCAACCGACCATAAGCCCTTTATCGCCACGACGCGCCAGCTAAGCGAGAGTAGGAGATTAAGCTTCTGGCTCAGCAAACTTGTCGGAGTCGACCAGCTGAATATAAGCCATCGGTGCCGAATCGCCGGCACGGTAGCCGCATTTAAGCACCCGCGTATAGCCGCCAGGGCGGTCCTTGTACCGTTCTGCCAGCGGTCCGAACAGCTTTTGCACCGCCTGCCGATCGCGTAATCGCGCAAAAGCGAGACGACGGTTCGCTACCGTCGGCGTTTTCCCAAGCGTAATCAGCGGCTCGGCATAGCGCCGCAACTCTTTCGCCTTTGCAAGCGTCGTCTTTATGTGCTCTTGTTCAACAAGAGCAATCGACAAGTTTCGCATGGTCGCTTTGCGGTGGCTAGGCGACCGATTAAGGTGCCGGCCGGATTTGCGATGTCGCATGATGATCGCTCCTGCTACCTGAGCCGGCTGAGCTCGAGCGCTTCTCGCTGCAGCGACTGGGGCGGCCAGTTTTCCAGTTCTTGTCCGAGCACCAAATCGCGCTCAGCAAGAACATTCTTGATCTCCGCAAGAGATTTCTTGCCCAAGTTTGGCGTTCGCAGCAAATCGACTTCCGTCTTTTGCACCAAGTCGCCAATGTAATGGATATCTTCGGCTTTCAGGCAGTTTGCAGAGCGAACCGTCAGTTCAAGTTCATCGAGCGGCTTCAGCAGGATCGGGTCGTATTCTGGCTCGACCACCACCTTAGGCTCTTCAATAATCTCTTCCAGGTTGACGAAATTGAATAGCTGATCATAAAGAATTTTCGATGCCTGGCGCACCGCCTCGTCCGGCTCTATCGTGCCGTTGGTTTCAATATCTATAATCAACCTGTCCAAGTCGGTGCGTTGCTCCACACGGGCGTTCTCGACCGAATACGACACGCGTCGAATCGGAGTAAAGTATGCATCAACCTTCATCTCGCCGATGGTCGCCGACTCATCGAACTCCAGCTTGTCGATGGCAGCATCGCTATCGATAACGCGAAAGCCGCGCCCGCGCGTAACCGTAATCTCCATATCGAGCTTGGCGCCTTCTTGAAGATGGGCGATGACGTGATCCCTGTCGTAGATCTCCACATCGTGCGGCAACTGGATGTCGCCTGCTGTCACTATGCACGATCCTTCCTTTTTGACACTCAAAATCGCCTTGTCGCGTTCGTCGCCGACAATCGCAACCGCAAGATTTTTCAGATTCATCAGAATCTCGATGACTTCTTCGCGAACACCTTCGATGACCGTGTATTCATGCAACGCGCCTTCGATGCGAACTTCCGTAACCGCTGACCCAGGCATGGAAGAAAGAAGTACCCGGCGAAGCGCATTGCCGATTGTATGGCCGAAACCGCGCTCAAGCGGCTCGACAGTGATCTTGCACTGACGTTTGTCCTCAGACATGTCAAGAGACACGGCGCGCGGAATAAGAAATTCTGCAACTTCATTCATATTTTCAACAACCTGATCCATTTTTATCTACTTGGAGTAATAACCGATAACTAGGGTTTCGTTGATGTCTTCGGACAACTGATCGCGTTCTGGCAACTCTTTGAATAATCCTTTGAAATTATCCGTATCCATTTCAATCCAGTCTGGAAACCCTAATTGCTGAGCAATGTCCTGCGCGAAGATGATTCGCTCCTGCCCGCGAGACTTTTCCCGCACCTCGACAATATCGCCCGGTTTGATCTCATACGATGCGATATTCACTTTCCCGCCGTTGACGAGTATCGCATTGTGGTTGACCAACTGCCGGGCTTCTGCGCGAGTTGAACCAAAGCCCATGCGATAAACGACGTTATCCAGCCTTGATTCCAGAATCTGCAGCAAATTGATGCCGGTTGATCCTCTGCGGCGGGCCGCTTCGTCGTAATGGCGACGAAACTGCTTTTCAAGCACACCGTATATTCTTCGCAGCTTCTGCTTTTCGCGCAACATTTTTCCGTATACCGTCACCCTAGGGCGCCGTCCGCTCTGCTTTTGTCCCGGCACCTTGCCCCAGCGGCATTTCTGCTCAAGCGATTTGATGCTTATCTTGTCGCCGGTACTTGAGGCGACGCCGACACCGCGTCTCGTCAGTCCGAGATCGTAGCTCTCTCTGCGCGAGAGCTTGCAACGAGGTCCTGTGTATTTGGCCATAGATCAATCCTTCCCATTAGGCTCGGCGCCGCTTGCGCGGCCGACAACCGTTATGCGGTATCGGGGTTACGTCGGTAATGCTGTTCACCTCAAGACCGGCCGCATTGAGCGCGCGAAGCGCCGAGTCGCGTCCAGGCCCCGGACCGCGAACTTGCACATCGATCAATTTCATGCCCATATCTATTGCGGAGCGCGCGCAGTTTTCCGAAGCCATCTGGGCTGCGAACGGAGTGCTCTTGCGAGAACCTTTGAAATCCATCTTGCCCGCAGTCGACCAGCACAGAACATTGCCTTGCCGATCCGTAATCGTCACGATCGTATTGTTGAAAGACGCGTGAATATGCGCGATCCCCTCGTTTACAGTTCGCTTGACCTTTGCCTTGCGTTTTCGAGTCTTTGCTTTTGCCACAGTCGTATTCCTATCTGCGTATCGGTTTTCTCGGGCCTTTTCGAGTCCGGGCGTTGGTCGATGTCCGCTGCCCTCTGACCGGCAGGCCGCGCCTATGTCGCAACCCGCGATAGCAACCCAGGTCCATAAGCCGTTTAATATTCATCGATGTCTCGCGGCGCAGATCGCCCTCGATGGTATAGTGCGCGACCACTGAGCGAAGCCGCTCGGCCTCTTCATCAGACAGTTCGCGAACTTTCTTGGTGCGCTCCACATTCGCGGCATCGCAAATGCTTTCCGCGGTGCTGACCCCAATTCCCATGATGGAAGTCAGCCCAATGCGTACATGTTTCTGCATTGGCAGGTTGATGCCTGCGATACGAGCCATGCTGATTACTCCTTGATACCCACTAATGCGCCGGCGAGTCCCGCCAGCATTACCCTTGCCGCTGCTTGTGCCGCGGATCCGTGCAGATGACGCGCAAAACGCCATGGCGCTTGATGATCTTGCAGTTACGGCATATTTTCTTTACTGAAGCTCTCACCTTCATGATCAAACTCCTCCGCTTAGCGTGTCACGCCCAGCCCGCCTGAAATACTCGATTTTTTCAGCAAGCTCTCATACTGCCTTGACATCAGATGCGACTGCACCTGCGATATCAAATCTAGCATGACGACAACAATAATCAGCAGCGAAGTGCCGCCGAAATAAAATGGCACACTCCACTGCACCACGAGAAATTCCGGAATCATGCACACCAGCACCAGATAAATCGCTCCGGCCAGCGTCAGCCTGGATACAACGGTATCAATGTAGCGTGTCGTCTGCGACCCAGGTCGGACACCCGGGATGAATGCGCCAGATTTTTTAAGATTGTCCGCCATGTCCTTGGGACTGAATACCAATGCGGTATAGAAAAAGCAAAAGAAGACAATCAGCGCGGAATAAAGCACCATGTAGATCGGCTGTCCTGGCCCGATGCTGGTTGCGATATCGCGCAGCCATCCCATGCCGTCGGTCTGTCCAAACCAGCTGCCGAGGCTCACCGGGAACAAAATGATGCTGGATGCGAAAATCGGAGGAATCACGCCAGACATATTGATCTTCAGCGGCAGATGGCTGGTTTGACCTGCAAGCATTCTGCGCCCTTGCTGGCGCTGAGCGTAGTTGACCGTGATTCGGCGCTGACCACGCTCGAAAAATACCACAAACCCGGTCACCGCAACTGCGCCGACGAACAAGGCCAGCACGCCGATCGGCGTAAAGGCTCCCGTGCGAGCGAGCTCTAGCGTCCCTGCAACCGCTGAAGGCAAGCCGGCGACAATGCTCGCAAAAATTATGATCGAAATGCCGTTGCCAATTCCGCGCTCGGTCGTCTGTTCTCCAAGCCAGACCAGAAACATGGTTCCTGTAACCAATGCGGCAACCGTTGTAATCTTGAATCCAATCCCTGGGGCAAGGACCACATTGCTGCCGCCAGCAACCTGTCCCTCAATCGCAATGGCTATCCCAAGTCCTTGAAAAGTTGCCAGCAGCACCGTTCCATAGCGCGTATATTCAGTGATCTTGCGCCGGCCGGCCTCACCCTCTTTTTTCAACTGCTCCAGCTGCGGGATGACTGCCGTCATCATCTGCATGATGATCGATGCCGAAATATACGGCATCACGCCCAAGGCGAAAATCGAAAGGCGTGATAGCGCACCACCGGAAAACACGTTGAATATGTCTACAATCGATCCGCGCGTTTGCTCGAACAGAGCTGCAACCGCCACCGGGTCAACCCCCGGCACCGGTACATGCGTGCCAAGGCGGAACACCACCATCGCACCGAGCACAAACAAGATGCGCATCCTTAGTTCGCTTAAGGTGCCCAAGCCCGGCAATCGCTTTGAAGGGTTGATTTTTGCCATGTTCAGTCCTGCTGATCTTTACTCTTGCACGCTGCCGCCGCACGCTTCAATCGCAGCCTTCGCCGATTCAGTAATGCGTATGCCCTTAAGATTGACCTTGCCGGTAATTTGACCGGAATTGATCACTTTGGCATGCTGCGCCGCTTTAGGAATCACGCGATGCTTTTTGAGCATATCGATATCCAGCGTCTGACCATCGAATTGCGACAGCTCGGACAAGCGAACTTCCGCGGTCTTATTGGGAGTCATCGACCTGAAGCCGCGCTTTGGCAGCCGTCGCTGCAAAGGCATTTGACCGCCTTCAAACTCCGCACTGACACCACCGCCCGACCGCGATTTCTGCCCTTTGTCTCCTCGCCCGCATGTGCTGCCGAACGTCGATCCGGCACCGCGGCCGACCCGCTTAGGCTTTTTACGCGCTCCAGCGGCGCTTCGGATATGCAATCTTTCACTCATTCGCCGATTGCCTCCCATTCGACCAGATAGGACACTTTGCGAATCATGCCCCGGATTTCAGGAGTATCCTCCACTTCGCGAACATGATTGATCCGGCGAAGTCCCAAGCCGCGAACGCATGCCTGGTGGCTTTTCAAGCGTCCGTTAAGACTTTTAACCAGTTTAACTTGCAACTTTTTGGACATATCAAAAACTGCCGCCCGTTTCAGCGTCTAAAGCAATTCCTCGACTGTCTTGCCGCGCTTGGCGGCAATCTCTTTCGGACTTTTGATCGACTTAAGCCCGTCGATCGTAGCACGCGCGACGTTAATCGGATTGGTCGTGCCGATAACTTTCGCAAGCACATCCTCCACGCCGGCGCATTCAAAAATCAGGCGCATCGTATCGCCAGCGATAATTCCGCTGCCGGTGGAAGCCGGCCGTATAACCACCTTCGCCGCACCATGCCGTCCAATGACCGGATACTGGATGGTTCCGCGATTCAGGCGTACGCTCGTCATGTTGCGTCGCGCCTGCTCCATGGACTTTTGCGCGGCGACCGGCACTTCCCGGGCCTTGCCGACCCCGATTCCGACCAGTCCTTTGCCATTGCCGACCACGGACAATGCCGAGAAACCGAATATTCGCCCGCCCTTGACGACTTTCGCGACACGCCGCACGTTGATCAGCTCTTCGCGATTGCCATCGCTGGCAGAGTATTTTCCCTCTGTTGCAGCCATTTTCTAAATGCTTTCCTCAGATTCTTAAACCATTTTCTCTCGCTGCGTCTGCAAGCGCTTTGATACGACCGTGATACCGATGACCCGACCGGTCGAACGCAAGATGCTCAACCTTTGCCTCAATCGCCTTTTTCGCGATCAAGGCCCCGACAACGCGCGCTGCTTCGGCATTCCCGCCGTATGCAATTTGCTTTCGCACTTCAGGCTCAACAGTCGATGCGCTGGCAATCGTTTTGCTGCCATCTGGCGTAATGACCTGAGCATAGATGTGATTCGGCGTACGCTTGACGCAAAGGCGATGCCGACCCTGAATCCGAATCTGGTTGCGCGTCTTTTGCGCTCTGCGCAACCGATTTGCTTTTTTGCTCTTCATCGTTTATCAGCCTACATTCTTGACCTGCTTACGACGGATCTGCTCGCCGGCATATCGAACGCCTTTGCCCTTGTAGGGTTCTGGCGGCCGCAAGCGGCGCAGATTCGCCGCAACCTGCCCGACAACCTGCTTTTCGATGCCGCGGACAACCAGATCAACCTGGCCGCTTGTCTCCGATGTCACTTCAAAGCTGACGCCCTCAGGCGCTGTGTATTCAATCGGATGTGAATAGCCAAGGCTCAAATTCAAGGTATTGCCGCTTGCCTTAGCGCGGTACCCTGTTCCAACGATCATGATTCCTTTTTCAAATCCGGTAGTCACGCCTGTAACCATGTTCGCGATTAGCGAACGAAACGTGCCGGACATGGCGCGCGACTTCGCGCTCGAATTGCGAGCTTCAACTTTGAGGCTGTCTTCATTCACGCTGACTTTGACCGCTGGATGCAACTTCAAGCTCAAATCCCCCTTGGGACCGGCAACAGCAATCGAGATGCCGTCAACCGACACATTCACGCCGCTTGGCACAGCGACCGGCTCTTTTGCTATTCGTGACATCCTGCTTCTCTAATCATCATGTAACTGTACAGATAATTTCGCCGCCGATGCCGCGCGCGCGCGCATCCTTAGCGGTCATGATTCCTTGAGATGTCGACACGACTGCAATGCCCAGACCGCCGTTGACCGACGGCAAATTCTTCGAATCGCAATACACCCGCCGCCCCGGCTTGCTGATGCGCTTGATCTTTTCGATCACGGGACCGCCGCGATAGTATTTCAACTTGATCACGAGATTTGATTTGCCTTCCTCGCAATCGCGCCTAAATTCGGCAATATAGCCCTCTGCCTGCAGCACCGATGCGATTGTCTCCTTAACCTTGGAAGCGGGGACGGTCACATCCGGATGCTCTGCATGCAAGGCATTGCGGATGCGAGTCAGCATGTCTGCGATTGGATCTGTCATTGGCATGTTTTTTACCAGCTTGCCTTGGTTACGCCTGGCGCTTCGCCGCGCATCACTATTTGACGCAGCTTGTTGCGCCCGAGACCGAACTTTCGATAATAGCCGCGCGGGCGTCCGGTCAAGCCGCAGCGGTTTCGCAAACGGCAGGAACTGCTGTCGCGCGGCAGCTTCTGCAAATTCATCATCGCATCCCACCGCTCCTCATACGAAAGCGACTCGTCGCTGATCTGTTTTTTGAGCGCCTGGCGACGCTGCGCGTACTGCTCAACAAGCCTTTCACGCTTGTGCTGCCGAGCGATTACCGATTTCTTTGCCATCTCAATTCTGCCGCAATGGAAAATTAAAGCCGGTCAGCAAGGCCCGCGCCTCATCATCGGTGTTGGCCGACGTCGTGATCGCGATGTCCAGACCGCGAATCGCATCGACTCGATCGTAGTCGATTTCCGGGAACACAATCTGCTCCTTGATGCCGAATGAATAGTTGCCTCGTCCGTCAAACGATTTATCGGATAGGCCGCGAAAATCGCGCACCCGCGGAATTGCTACCGAGATGAGGCGGTCTAAGAATTCATACATCGCCTGCCGCCGCAATGTCACCATGCAGCCGATCTCAAAGCCTTCTCGAATTTTGAATGCCGCAACTGCCCGACTTGCCTTTGTTACCACCGGCTTTTGACCAGCGATGAGCGTCATGTCGTTGACCGCATTGGCAACGATGTTCTTGTCCTTTTTAAGGACCGCATCGCCCAGCCCCATGTTCAGGGTAATCTTGAGCACTTTGGGAACCTGCATCGGGTTCGCGTAGCTGAACTGCCTGGTCAGCTTGCCGAACAGCTCTTCACGATAGAATTTTTCCAATCTGGTCAATTCAGCCATCATCAGTCACCTAAACATCGACAACTTCGCCGTTCGACTTGAAGTAGCGGACTTTTCTGCCATCTTCCAAAAAACGATACCCGACGCGGTCGCCCTTGCCGGTGCTCGGGTTGAACAGGGCCAGATTCGACATCTGAATCGGCGCCTCTTTTGAGAGAATGCCTCCGGTCTGCTGGCGCTGCGGGTTGCCCCGCGTGTGGCACCTGACCAGATTCACGTCGTTTACAAGCGCACGGCCATCATCGAGGATGGACAGCACTGTACCGCGCTTGCCCTTGCTTTTGCCGGCAAGCACGATTACATCATCTCCTTTTCGCAGTCGGTTCATGTTGGTTCAGCCTAAAGAACTTCAGGCGCCAGCGATACGATGCGCATGAATTTTTCACCTCTTAGCTCACGTGTCACCGGACCGAAGATTCGAGTTCCAAGCGGCTGGTGTTGCGCATTGAGCAACACGACCGCATTGCGATCAAAGCGAATCAGCGATCCGTCAGTTCTACGTACGCCCTTTTTGGTCCGTACTACCACCGCGAACAGCACATCGCCCTTGCGCACGCGGCTATTCGGCACCGCTTCCTTGATTGTGATCCGTATGACATCGCCAATTCCAGCATAGCGCCGCTTAGACCCGCCAAGCACCTTGATGCATTGGACTCGCTTCGCGCCGCTATTATCGGCAACATCCAGCATGCTTTGCATTTGAATCATTGCAACAGTTCCTCCTGCCTGCAGGCGGCATCAGCTGGCGCGCTCTAAAATCTTGACTAGCTGCCAACTCTTGGTCTTCGACAGCGGCCTGCATTCGCGGATAACAACCGAGTCATTCTCGTTGCAGGCATTTTCTTCGTCGTGCGCATGCAGCTTGGTATATCGCTTGACATACTTCCGGTACAGAGGGTGCGGAACCTTGCGCTCTACGACAACGGTGATCGTCTTGTCGCGCTTCGCGCTCGTCACAACCCCTGCGACAGTGCGGCTGTTGCTGGTGCTCTCTTCGGTCATGCTATGCATCCGTCATTTCGTTCAATACGGTTTTGATTCGTGCGACATCCCGCCGCAGTTCGCGAAACTTCTTGGTATTCGCAACCTGTTCATTGCTGCGATCAATGCGCAACTGAAGCTGTTCGTGACGCACATCGATCAGCGCCTTGGTCAGATTGTCTTTCGACATCTTGCGAAGCTCGCTGACCTTGTTCATAGCAACCCCTGGCGCTTTGCAAACGTTGTTCGTACCGAAATCTTGGCTCCGGCAAGACGAAAAGCCTCTCTGGCCATTTCCTCGCTGACCCCTTCAATCTCGTAGATCATATGGCCAGGCTTAGTCACAAAAACCCAGTACTCTGGATTGCCCTTGCCCTTGCCCATACGCACTTCGAGCGGCTTTTTCGAAACCGGCTTGTCAGGGAATATTCGTATCCATAATTTGCCGCCTCTGCGCACGTAGCGGTTGATCGCACGCCGCCCCGCTTCGATTTCGCGGGCGGTAATGCGCCCGCGAGTCGTGGCCTTCAGTCCGAAATCGCCGAAACTGACGTGATTGCCACGAGTCGCCATACCGCGATTTCGCCGCTTTTGCTGTTTACGGTATTTAGTTCGCTTCGGCTGCAGCATAGTGGTTGCTATCGAATCCGGTTAACTTGATTGAGCATCTCATCATCGGGCATCTACACACTGGCAAATCAACTCTCTGCCAATGCGGCCTCTTCAGGCTGCTCTTCGCGCGTCTTTTTCTTTGACTTGGCGGCAAACGTTTCACCGCGAAAGATCCAGACCTTTACGCCCAGCAATCCGTAAGTTGTTCTCGCTTCGGCAAATCCGTAATCCACATCCGCTCGCAACGTGTGCAATGGAACCCGGCCTTCCCGATACCACTCAGTACGGGCGATTTCAGCGCCGTTAAGGCGGCCCGAAATCATGACCTTGATCCCAAGCGCACCGATGCGAATGGAGTTTTGCACCGAACGCCTCATGGCGCGGCGAAACATGACCCTGTTCTCGAGCTGCTGGCAAATCGCTTCAGCGACTAGCCTTGCATCCATGTCCGGCTTGCGAATCTCTTCCACGCTAACCGAAACCGGCGCGCTGTTCATGGCAGAAAGATCTTTTCGCAACCTGGTGATGTCTTCGCCTTTCTTGCCGATAACGATTCCAGGACGCGCCGTATGGATTACGACTTTCATATTTTGCGCTGGACGGTCGATCGTTATCTTGCTCACCGAAGCATTGGCCAGCCGCTTGCTGACGAACTCGCGAACCTTCAAATCCTCTTTCAGGTTCTTCGCGTAATCTCTACCAGAAGCATACCAGCTGGAAGACCAGTTCTTCTTCAAGGCGAGCCGCATGCCGACCGGGTGTACTTTTTGGCCCATGTGTATTCTCCTAATCGTCCGAAAGCACGACCGTGATATGGCTCGTACGCTTAAATATCCGGTTGGCGCGCCCGCGCGCGCGCGCCCGCAAGCGCTTCATCGTCGGCCCCTCGTCAACATATGCGGCATGCACGCGCAATTCGTCGATATCCGCACTGTTGTTATTCTCGGCATTGGCAATCGCCGAGTCAAGCGTCTTCAACACCAAAGCCGCTGCTTTCTTGTTGCTATGCACCAGTATATCGCGCGCCTTCTCAACCTTGAGTCGCCGGATCTGCCCTGCAACCAGACGGCACTTGAAAGCCGAGCTGCGAATGTTTCTTGAAACCGATCTAACCTGCACCTGACAACCTCCCGCCTTCGCTACTTCGCCTTGCGGTCGGCCGCATGGCCCTTGAATGTCCGTGTCGGCGCAAACTCGCCGAGCTTATGACCAACCATGTTCTCCGAAATCAGAACCGGCACATGCTGGCGTCCATTGTGCACGGCGATCATCAAACCGACGAACTCCGGCATGATGGTCGACCGCCTGGACCATGTCTTGATCGGCGTACGCCGATTAGACTCTCGGGCTTTGACTACTTTGGCCCACAGATGCTGGTCGACGAACGGCCCTTTCTTTACTGATCTTGGCATAGCACGCTACCTCTTCTTCGAGCGCCGCACAATCATCGAGTCGGTTCGGCGATTGCGCCGCGTACGGTATCCTTTTGTCGGCACTCCCCATGGCGTAACCGGATGGCGGCCGCCAGAGGTTCTGCCCTCGCCTCCGCCATGCGGATGATCCACCGGATTCATCGCAACGCCGCGCACAGTCGGTCTAATCCCGCGCCAGCGCTTGGCGCCAGCTTTTCCGAGCTTGCGCAACGAGTGCTCCTCGTTGCCGACCTCGCCAATGGCCGCCCGGCATTCCATGTGAATCTTGCGCATCTCGCCCGATCGCATGCGCATCAAGGCATACTTGCCTTCACGGCCCAGAAATTGCGCTGACGTTCCAGCCGAACGGGCGATTTGAGCACCTTTTCCCGGCTTCATCTCAATGCAATGAACCACAGTTCCCTGCGGCACGTTTTTCAGCGGCATGACATTGCCGGGCGAGATTGGAACCTGCTCGCCCGATATTACCCTATTGCCCGCCTTGAGCCCCTTAGGCGCGATGATGTAGCGATACTCGCCATCCGCATAGGCCACCAAAGCAATATTCGCACTGCGATTGGGATCGTATTCGATTCGCTCGACAGTTGCTGGCACCCCATCTTTTTCGCGACGAAAATCGATCACGCGGTAGCGGCGCTTATGCCCGCCGCCACGATGCCGGACTGTGATGCGCCCATCGTTGTTGCGTCCGCCGCTTGCGCGCGACGACTCGGTCAACGGCCGAAACGGCTTCCCGCGATGAAGATTCGGCGTCTTGACAACAACTGCGCCGCGCCTGCCCGGGGTAATCGGCTTTTGCTTAACTAGCGCCACTTCAGACCGCCTCATGAAAACTGATGTCATCATCCTTGTGCAATCGGACGAAAGCTTTTCGCGTATCGACCCGCTTGCCAAGCGTACGGCCAAACCGCTTGGTTTTGCCGCGCCGGTTCAGAATTTGCACTGAAGTCACGCGCACATCGAAAACCGTCTGCACCGCCTCGCGTATCTCAGTCTTGGTGGCATCTCGCGCAACCTCGAATATGAACTGGTTGTTCAATTCCCCGATACGGGAACTTTTTTCCGAAATGATCGGCGCGATCAGAATGTTGTACATTCGTTCCTTTTTCATGCTAGCCACTCATCGACTGATTTCACCGCGTTTTGCGTGATCAGCAGCGTTGCGCTATCGATCGCCAGCGCAGGATTCAGCATGGCGCTTGCCACGACCTGCACATTCGGCAGATTGCGCGATGCCAAATCAAGGTTCTCGCCGACATTGTCGGCGACAATCAGTGTCGAGCGCCTATGAAAATTCTTCAAGCACTGCGCAAGATCACGAGTCTTGTGGCTTTCTAGTTCCATATCGGACACCACGATCAGCCGACCTCGCCTACGGAGCTCGGAAAGGATGCTGCGCATCGCGGCGCGAAACGACTTGCGATTGACTTTCTGCGCATAGCTTCGCGGCGATGCGGCAAAGGTCGCGCCGCCGCCTCTGAATACCGGACTGCTAGTGGTGCCCGCTCTAGCGCGGCCCATCCCTTTTTGCCGCCAAGGCTTGCGCCCGCCGCCTCTAACCGCAGAGCGATTCTTTTGCGCTTTGGTTCCTGCGCGCGCACTGGCCCGGCAGGCAATCGAAACCTGATGCACAAGCGCTTCGTTGAAGCCGGCATCGAAATTCTTTTCGTCCACCGCAACCGAACCGGACTTTCCGCCGCTTCTGTCAAATACATCAAGGTCCATGATCGCTTAGCTCAAGTTCGATTCTATATTGCAGTTTTCGTGGCAGCCGTAACCACGATATCCGAATCGCGCGCTCCAGGCACAGATCCTTTGATCAGCAGCAACGAGCGGTCCTCATCGACTTTAACGATTTCCAGATTCTGCTGCACAGTTTTGGCATTGCCCGAATGCCCAGCCATCTTCTTGCCAGGAAATACACGGCTCGGAGTCTGATTCTGACCAATCGATCCTGGCTTGCGGTGCGCTTTGGAGTTTCCGTGCGTCGCGCGGCCTCCGCCGAACCCGTAGCGCTTCATGGAGCCGGTAAACCCCATTCCGCGCGACACGCTTTTGACATCCACTTTCTGCCCATCGCTAAACAAGGCCACTCCGACCCGGTCGCCCGGCTTGTATTGCTCGGTTTCTTCCGCTTCAACACGAAACTCCCATAAGCCTCGGCCGGATTCTGTCTGCGCTTTCTCGAAATGCCCTCGCATCGGCGCGGTCACGCGACTGTCTCTGCGCGAACCGGTCGTCATCTGCAAGGCGCAATAGCCGTCACGCGACAGGGTTTTGACCTGCGTGACGCGATTAGGCTGCACCTCGACAACCGTGACCGGAGTCGACACGCCGTCGTCATTGAATACCCGGGTCATCCCCAGCTTTGTTCCAACCAGTCCAAGGCTCATGACAAAATCTTCTATTCGGGCTACTGAAGCTTGATTTCCACATCGACCCCAGCAGGCAGGTCGAGCTTCATCAGCGCTTCGATGGTCTTGTCATTCGGCTCGACAAGGTCCATGATGCGCTTGTGCGTTCGAATCTCGAACTGATCTCTGGATTTTTTATCCGCATTGGGAGACCGCAAAAGCGTAAACCGCTCCTTGCGCGTCGGAAGCGGTATGGGGCCAAGCACTCGCGCACCGGTCCGCTTGACGGTTTCCTTGATTTGCTCAGCCGACTGATCGATCACGCGATGATCGAACGCCTTAAGCCGAATTCGCATCCGCTGCTGCTGTTCTGGTGCTTTTGTAGCCATGGTGCTATCGCCGGTCTGAAGCGTTCAAATGGGTCTATTTGAGGATTTTGGTGACGACGCCGGCGCCGACGGTGCGGCCGCCCTCGCGGATCGCGAACCGCAGCCCCTCCTCCATCGCGATCGGGCAGATCAGGTCCGCCGTCAAATGCACGTTGTCGCCCGGCATCACCATCTCGACCCCCTCGCCGAGCTCCACCGCGCCGGTCACGTCGGTGGTGCGAAAGTAAAACTGCGGGCGATACCCGCGGAAAAACGGCGTGTGCCGCCCCCCTTCCTTGCCCGACAGCACATACACCTCGGCCTCGAACCGCGTGTGCGGCGTGATCGAGCCGGGCTTGGCCAGCACCTGGCCGCGCTCGACCTCGTCTTTCTTGACCCCCCGAAGCAGCACCCCGACATTGTCGCCCGCCCGGCCCTCGTCAAGCAGCTTGCGGAACATCTCCACCCCGGTCGCCACCGTCCTGGCCGTCTCGCGAATCCCCACAATCTCCACCGCGTCGGACACCTCCACCACGCCGCGCTCCACCCGGCCGGTCACCACCGTGCCGCGGCCGGAAATCGAAAACACATCCTCCACCGGCATCAGAAAATCGCCGTCCACCGCCCGCTCGGGCTCGGGGATGTGGCCGTCCAGCGCCGCCGCCAGCCGGTCGATCGACGACTCGCCCAGCTCGCCGCCCGACCCCTCGAGCGCCTGCAGCGCGCTGCCGACCACCACCGGCGTGTCGTCGCCCGGAAAGTCATACTCGCTCAGCAACTCGCGAATCTCCATCTCCACCAGCTCCAAAAGCTCCGGATCGTCCACCATGTCGGCCTTGTTCAAATACACCACGATATACGGCACCCCCACCTGCCGCGCCAGCAGCACGTGCTCGCGCGTCTGCGGCATCGCCCCGTCGGCCGCCGACACCACCAGCACCGCGCCGTCCATCTGCGCCGCGCCGGTAATCATGTTCTTGACATAGTCCGCATGCCCGGGACAATCCACATGCGCATAGTGGCGCGACTCGGTCTCATACTCCACATGCGCCGTCGCTATCGTGATCCCCCGCGCCTTCTCCTCCGGAGCATTGTCAATGTCGTCAAACGCCTTGGCCTCGCCGCCATAGCGCTCCGACAACACCCGCGTGATCGCCGCCGTCAGCGTCGTCTTGCCATGATCCACATGCCCGATCGTGCCCACATTCACATGCGGCTTGGTCCGCTCAAACTTCTCTTTGGCCACAACTGCTACCTATGCTTTCTAGTTGGATTGACTGCTATTGCGCAACTCGTCGATTCAGATCGCGAAACGCCCGAATCAGCTCGCAAGCTTCATGACTACGCCCGCTTCCTGGCTCGAAACCGGCATATACGCATCGAACTCCATCGAATACGTCGCACGGCCCTGCGTCAGCGATCGCAGCGACGACACATAGCCGAACATCTCTTTTAGCGGAACGCGCACTCGAACCACCTTGCCGCTAGCCACATCTTCCACGCCTTCGATTATGCCGCGCCGCGATTGCAGATCGCCAGTGACAACACCCATGTACTCCTTGGGCGTTACGACCTCTACCGACATGTAGGGCTGCAACAGTTGCGGCCCGCCCCGCTGGCAACCATCTCGAAGCGCTTGCATCGCGACCGCGCGGAACGCGTACTCCGAAGAATCGACCTCATGATGCGAACCGTCAAGCAGCACTGCCTTGATATCAACCATCGGATAGCCGGCGATGATGCCGGTTCCAATGCCGTCTTCAAGCCCACGCCTGACGGCCGGGATGTATTCTTTCGGCACTGCGCCACCGACAATTTCGTCCTCGAAGACGAAACCGCTGCCGCGCTCCAGCGGCTCGAAGCGCATCAAGACATGCGCATACTGTCCGCGACCGCCGGACTGCTTGACATGCTTGCTTTCCTGCTCGACACGCTTGGTAATGGTTTCGCGATATGCAACCTGCGGCTGGCCGATGTTGGCATTAACATCGAACTCGCGACGCAAGCGGTCAATGATGATCTCCAAATGAAGCTCGCCCATCCCTGAAATAATCGTCTGGCCAGACTCTGAGTCGGTCTTGACCCGAAACGACGGATCCTCGGCCGAAAGCTTGTGCAAAGCGGCCGACAGGCGATCTTCGTCGATCCGGGTCTTGGGCTCGACTGCCTGCGACACGACAGGCTCTGGAAATTCCATGCGTTCGAGCATGATTTCCTCGCCTTTAAGGCAAATGGTGTCGCCGGTCGTCACCGTCTTAAGACCGACGGCGCCAACAATATCGCCAGTCCGAACTTCCTTGATATCCTCGCGCGAATTGGCATGCATGTGCAGCAAACGCCCGATACGCTCTTTCTTGCCCTTGGAAACGTTGGCAACCATGTCTCCCGATTTCAGAACACCCGAATAAACTCTCAGAAAAACTAGCTGCCCCACAAACGGATCAGACATGATCTTGAACGCCAGCGCCGCAAATTTCTCCTCGTCGTCAGCTGCGCGAACCTCTGAATGGCCGGTTCGCTTGTCAATGCCTTCTACCGGCGGGACATCGGCGGGAGTCGGCAAATAGTCGATGACTCCATCAAGCAGCGTCTGTATGCCCTTGTTCTTGAAAGCAGAACCGCAAAACACTGGCACCATGGCATTGGCAAGCGTGAGTTTTCGCAGGCCCTTGCGAATCTGATTTTCATCAAGTGTGCCATGCTCAAGCCATAGCTCGCCAAGCTCATCGTCTGCATCAGCCGCCACGCCGACAAGGTGCTCGCGCATCTGCTCTGCTCGCTCGCGAAGTTCTTCAGGCACTTCGCGGATATCGAAATTTGCGCCCAGCGTGCGCTCATCCCAGTACCATGCCTTCATGGTGACGAGATCGACAACGCCGACAAAGTTCTCTTCACTGCCAATCGGCATCTGCACCGGCACTGTGTCGCAGCCCAGATATCGCGTGATCTGCCCCAGCACGCGCTCAAAGTCTGCGCCTGCGCGGTCCATCTTATTGATGAAAATAAGCCTTGGCACACCATAGCGGTCGGCCTGTCGCCATACCGTCTCAGTTTGAGGCTCGACACCGCCGACCGCGCACATGACCGCGACCGCGCCATCCAGCACACGCAGCGAGCGCTCGACCTCAATGGTGAAATCGACATGCCCCGGCGTGTCGATAATGTTGATGCGATGCTCGCTCAACGCTTCACGCGCACCGTTCCAGAAACAGGTGGTGGCTGCCGAGGTGATAGTGATGCCTCGCTCCTGCTCTTGCTCCATCCAGTCCATTACCGCATTGCCTTCATGCACTTCGCCCAGCTTGTGCGAGATACCTGCGTAGAACAGTATCCGCTCCGTGGTCGTCGTCTTTCCAGCATCAATATGCGCCATGATGCCAATGTTGCGATAACGAGATAATGGCGTCTTTCTAGCCATCGTCCAAACCTGCTTTTTCCGACTATTTAGAATCTGAAATGCGAAAACGCCTTATTCGCTTCCGCCATTCGATGCGTGTTCTCGCACTTTTTGAATGCTTCGCCCGTCTTTTTGGAAGCATCTAGCAGCTCCCCCGCAAGACGCAGCGACATGGAATTCTCCCGTCGCTTGCGCGCCGCCTCGATAATCCATCGCATGGCAAGCGCATTGCGGCGCGTCACTCGCACCTCGATTGGCACCGGATAAGTTGCGCCTCCGACTCTGCGGCTTTTCACTTCGACCACCGGCCGCACATTCTCAAGCGCAAGGTCGAACACTTCCAGCGGCTTTGCGCCGCCCGTCTCAGATATCCGATCAAATGCATCATAGAGAATCTTTTCGGCAACCGATTTTTTTCCGTCATGCATCAGAACGTTGATGAACTTTGTCACCTCGACCTGCTTGTACTTGGGATCGGGAAGAATCTTGCGCTTTGGTACTATTCGACGTCTCGGCATTGCGAGTAATCCGTATAAAGTATTGCTTGAGTAATTAATGACCGATCAAAATTCGATATCAGCCGCGCGGCCGCTTCGCTCCGTATTTGGAACGACCTTGCCGACGATCCTCGACGCCTAAGGTGTCGAGCGCGCCACGCACAGTATGGTATCTGACACCAGGCAAATCTTTAACTCGACCGCCCCGAATCAGCACCACCGAGTGCTCCTGCAAGTTATGCCCTTCGCCGCCAATGTAGGTGGTCACTTCGTAGCCGTTCGTCAATCGCACCCTAGCAATTTTTCTCATCGCGGAATTCGGCTTTTTCGGCGTTGTCGTATACACGCGAGTGCAAACCCCGCGCTTTTGCGGACAAGCTTCCAGTGCCGGAACATTGGTTTTTTTAACCTGCTTTTTCCGCGGCTTGTTGACCAGCTGATTAATTGTCGGCATGTTTTGCCACCATCATTCAATAAATAAGACAGGCCACAACAGGCCTGCCCCACTGAAACGGCGAGAGAACAACCTCTCGGGTACGCATCAAAGGGGAAATAATAAAGAAATATAGAAAAAATATCAAGTTAAAAATGCGTATTGCCCGAGATGGTCAATTTCGTGTTGCAGCATGACTTTTGGCATTGCTTAGCGGCTGTCGCCGCCGGCGAGCGCTCCCGCTGTAAATTCGATCGCTTCGGAATCCTGCTCAACTGATTTGCCAGGCATGTCTTCAAGCCTGATGAATTCGTCAGATTCGTCAGCTTTCTGTCGATGATGAATTTCTTGAAATTTCGCAGATTCGCCACGACTGACTTCACGCAGCCGGCGCCGCTCATCATGATGGTAGAGTCCGGTTCCAGCAGGGATCAGCCGTCCGACAATGACATTCTCCTTAAGCCCTCTGAGGTGGTCGACCTTGCCGCTCACCGACGCATCGGTCAAGACGCGTGTCGTCTCCTGGAACGAAGCAGCCGAAACGAAAGATTCAGTCATCAGCGATGCCTTGGTGATTCCAAGCAGGATTCGGACAGCCTCCGGCTCGACTTTCTGCTCTGTCTCGTCATGGCTTTCGTTGTGCTGGCGAATTTCTTCCACCACATTGAGGAAGCGCGAATATTCGACATTCTCACCCGGCAGGAAGTGGGTTGAGCCGGCAGATTCGACTCGAACTTTGCGCAGCATTTGCCGCACAATCACCTCGATGTGCTTGTCGTTGATGGTGACTCCCTGCAACCGGTAGACTTCCTGAACCTCGCGCACGATGTAGGCGGTCAATTCCTCTACTCCGCGCAACTCAAGAATTTCGGTAGCAACAGGCGAACCGTCGACGATCTGGTCGCCACGCTCGACGTGCTCGTTTTCAAACACCATGAATGTTCGGCCCTTGGGAATCAGCTCCTTGTGCTCGGTGCCGTCGGCTTCTGTGATGATCAGCCTTATCTTGCCTTTGGTTTCGTCGCCAAAGCTCACAACGCCGGTATGCCGCGCGTAGATCGCCGGATCTTTTGGCTTCCTCGCTTCAAACAACTCTGCAACCCGAGGCAGTCCGCCGGTAATGTCCCGCGTCGAAAGCTCTTCATGCGGGATTCTCGCCAGCACATCGCCAACGCGCACTTTTTGACGATCTTGCGCTAGAATCTGCGCTCCTGAAGGAAGCGGGTAGCGCACCTCGCGATTGGTGCCCGGCAGTTTCATCAACTCGCCCGCTTCGTCAACCAGAACAATCGTCGGACGTTCATCCATCGTCGCTCCAGCCCACTTTTTGGTATCCAAGACGGTATAGAAAATGTTCGGCCCCTTAAGATCGGATTCGTACGAATCATCCGTGAACTCAGATACGGTGATGCCGGGAGTGATGTTCTCCAGCCTCACCATTCCCTCCACCTCGTTGATCACCGGGTGAACATGCATGTCCCAAGTGGCGATCATCTGTCCTGGCAACACCTCGCCGCCGTCTTTGACGGTAATAACTGCGCCATACGGCACCGGGTAGCGCTCAACCACAGCGCCTGTCGAGTCATAGATGTTCAACTCCCCTGAGCGCGTCATCACCACATAGTTTCCATCTGCATTTTCAAGCTCGTTGATGCGATCGTAGCGGGCAATCCCTTTGGTGCGCACAACCACGTTAGAAGTCGATTGCTCACGTTCGGCGACACCGCCCATATGGAACGTCCGCATCGTTAGCTGCGTGCCCGGCTCGCCAATGCTTTGCGCCGCGATCACCCCCACCGCTTCGCCGCGGTTGACCAGATGGCCCCGGCCGAGATCGCGTCCATAGCACTTGGCGCAAATGCCGTATCGGGTTTCGCAAGTGACCGGCGACCGGACCCGCACGCGCTGAATCGCAAACCGCTCGATCTTCTGAAGATGAAATTCGTTGATCACCTCGCCCGCCTCCACGATCACTTCACCGGTCGCTGGCGATTTAACCGCTTCGGCAACGGTCCGTCCCAGGATCCGCTTGGTCAGCTCTACCACGACATCGCCGCCTTTGACCAGCGCCTCCATGGTGATGCCGCGCTCGGTGCCGCAGTCGGACTCAGTCACGACCAGATCCTGGCAAACATCGATGAGCCGTCGCGTCAGGTAGCCGGAGTTGGCAGTCTTAAGCGCCGTATCGGCCAGCCCTTTTCGCGCGCCGTGTGTGGAAATGAAGTATTGCAGCACATCGAGACCTTCGCGGAAATTCGCCTTGATCGGCGTCTCGATGATGGTGCCGTCCGGCTTTGACATCAATCCTCGCATGCCGGCAAGCTGGCGAATCTGCGCATACGAGCCTCGCGCGCCTGAATCCGCCATGATGTGAACCGGATTGAACGAAGCCTGCTCCACTTGATCGCCCTTGGAGTTGGTCACGGTCTCGGTGCGCAGATTCTTCATCATGGATTCTGCGACCTGATCGCTGGCGTGACTCCAAATATCTACAACCTTGTTGTAGCGCTCTCCATCGGTCAGCAAACCGGAACGGGCCTGCCTTTGAACTTCTTCGACCTGGCGGTCGGCTTGATCGAGAATCTCTTGCTTGTTCGAGGGGATCTCAATATCGTTGACGCAGATCGATATGCCGCCCTTGGCCGCAAAGTCGAAGCCCCAATACATCAGCTGGTCGGCCAGCACAACGGTCTCTTTCAGGCCGACGTGGCGATAGCACTCATTGACAATGTCAGAAATCGCCTTTTTATTCAAATCCCGGTTGATGAACGAAAAATCAATGCCGCGCGGCAAGATTTCCGACAGCAAGGCGCGTCCGACAGTCGTGTTGTAGAACTTGTGCGAGATCGATGCATCTTCACTTTTGTCTTCGTACTCGGTAATTCGCACACGGATGCTCGCATGAATGCCAACTGCGCCGATTTCATAAGCGCGCCGCACCTCTGAAACATCGGCAAACACCTTGCCGTTGCCTTTGGCCGTAGCTGATTCGCGCGTCAGATAGTAAAGGCCCAGCACGATATCTTGCGACGGCACAATGATCGGCTCGCCATTAGCGGGCGACAAGATGTTGTTGGTCGACATCATCAAGGTTCGCGCTTCGATCTGAGATTCGACTGTCAGCGGGATGTGCACTGCCATTTGATCGCCGTCAAAGTCGGCGTTATACGGTGTGCATACAAGCGGATGCAGCTGGATGGCCTTGCCTTCAACGAGCAAAGGCTCGAATGCCTGAATGCCGAGACGGTGCAGCGTAGGCGCCCGGTTCAACAGCACCGGATGCTCGCGAATGACCTCTTCTAAAATGTCCCATACTTCGGCCCGTTCATTTTCGACATAGACTTTTGCCTTCTTGATGCTGTTTCGAGACGGGTCTCGAAGCTTCAATTTGTGAAACACGAACGGCTTGAACAGCTCAAGCGCCATGCGCTTGGGTATGCCGCACTGGTGCAATTTCAAAGTGGGGCCAACAACGATGACTGAACGGCCGGAGTAGTCGACCCGCTTGCCAAGCAGGTTTTGGCGAAAACGCCCCTGCTTGCCCTTGATCATGTCGGCAAGGGACTTGAGTTTCTGCTTGTTCGGTCCGGTAATGGTCTTGCCGCGGCGGCCATTGTCAAGCAACGCGTCGACCGCTTCTTGAAGCATGCGCTTTTCGTTGCGCACCACAATGTCCGGAGCGCGCAAGTCCAAAAGACGCTTCAAACGATTGTTGCGATTGATCACCCGCCGGTAAAGATCGTTCAGATCCGATGTGGCGAACCGTCCTGCGTCAAGCGGCACGAGCGGCCGCAAGTCCGGCGGCAAGATCGGCAGCATCTGCAGAATCATCCACTCCGGCTTGTTTTTCGAATCGATGAACGATTCGATAAGCTTCAAACGCTTGGTCAGCTTCTTGATTTTAGTCTCCGACTTGGCATCTTCAAGCTCGCCGCGAAGCTTTTTAGCTTCTTGCTCAAGATCAATCTTGCGTACCAGGTCGCGTATTGCTTCGGCACCCATTCTGGCATCGAATTCGTCGCCGAATTCTTCGACCGCTTCATAATAGGCTTCCTCACTGAGCAAAAAGCCGCGCTCAAGGTAGGTAAGACCCGGGTCAACCACTACATAGGCTTCAAAGTACAGGACCCGCTCAATCTCGCGCACCGTCAAATCCAGCAGCAGGCCGAGTCGGGAAGGCAAGCTTTTCAGAAACCATATGTGCGCAACCGGGCTAGCCAGCTGCACATGCCCCATGCGCTCACGACGAACTTTCGCCTGCGTGACTTCGACGCCGCACTTTTCGCATACCACCCCGTGGTGCTTCAGTCGCTTGTATTTTCCGCATTGGCACTCGTTGTCCTTTGTCGGTCCGAACAGTTTTGCGCAAAACAGCCCTCCGCGCTCCGGCTTGAATGTGCGGTAGTTGATCGTTTCAGGCTTGGTCACTTCGCCGAACGACCACGAGTGGACCCGCTCAGGCGATGCAAGACCAATTTGAATTTCATCAAAATCTTCCGAGCGACCTGAAGGCTTCATTAAGCGTGTGTAATTGTTCATTGCTAGCTATATCTCTAATTTCGTTCTATGTTCGTTACGCTATTGAACTAGGAGAAGGTCACTTCGCGTCGCGTACGCGCATGTCTATATTCAAGCCGAGCGAGCGTATCTCCTTGACCAGCACATTGAAAGATTCCGGGGTATTGGCCTCCATATGATGTTTTCCGTCAACGATGTTCTCGTATATCTTCGACCGGCCATACATGTCATCGGACTTGACTGTCAGCATCTCCTGCAGGGTATATGCCGCGCCGTACGCTTCAAGCGCCCATACTTCCATTTCGCCAAAACGCTGACCGCCACCCATCGCCTTGCCGCCAAGCGGCTGCTGGGTAATCAGGCTGTAGGGGCCTGTCGATCTTGCATGCATCTTGTCATCGACCAGATGCGACAGCTTCAGCATGTACATGTAGCCCACTGTAATCGGATGATCGAAAGCCTTGCCCGTGCGGCCGTCGTACAGCGTCGTCTGCCCGCTCCTAGGCAAACCGGCGAGCTCTAGCATGTCCTTGACTTCCCCCTCGGTGGCACCATCAAACACCGGAGTCGACATCGGCAGGCCGCCGCGCAGATTATTGGCAAATTCCCTCAATTCGTTTTCAGCCAGCGACTTCAGCAAAGATTTTTCATACTTCGAGGTATAGAAATTCGCCAAATACTTGCGGAGCTTGCCGACCGTAACCTTTTCATCGAGCATGCGTCCGATCTTCTTGCCTATTTCATACGAGGCCCAGCCGAGATGCATTTCAAGCACTTGACCGATATTCATGCGCGAAGGAACGCCAAGCGGGTTGAGGATGATATCAACCGGCGTGCCGTCTTGAAGATAGGGCATATCCTCGATCGGGACGATTTTCGATATGACCCCCTTGTTGCCGTGTCGCCCGGCCATCTTGTCGCCTGGCTGCAATCTGCGCTTGACAGCGACAAACACCTTGACACGCTTTCGCACGGAAGGCTTAAGCTCATCGCCTTGACCAGCTTTTGCACCTTGTCGTCAAGCGATGCGTCGTACATCTGCCGCTTGGTGTCGATTTGCGCTAGAATTTGCTCGAATCTTCGCGCGGATTCGTCATCGCGGACTCGGATTTTCGGCCACTCAAAGCGCCGCAAGCCGCTGAGATACTCCTCAGTAACAGCATCGCCGGATTTAAGCTTGTTCGGGCCGCCCTCCACAACCTGACCGATCAGCAGCTTGCTGAGTCGATCATAGGCCGCGCCTTCCTCGATTCGCTTTTGGTCGGCGACATCCTGCTTCAAACGCTGTATCTCGGAAAGCACGTTTTCGAGCTCGCGATCATGACTTTTTGCGAGCGCTCGCTCCAAGGCCCGAATGTATTTGTCGGCGAGCGAAAGATTGCCGCCTTTTTCATCGCTGTCCAGTTTGAGCTCTTCCCACTCGGCCTGAAGGCGCTTATCCTTGTCGACGCCATCGCGTGAAAACACTTGAACATCGATCACCGTGCCGCGTACGCCATGGGGAAGCTTCAAGGATGTATCCTTGACATCAGCCACCTTTTCACCAAAGATCGCTTGCAGCAGCTTTTGCTCCGGCGACGGCTGAATGTCGCCTTTGGGCGACACTTTTCCGACCAGCACATCGCCGCCATTGACTTCGGCGCCAGTGAACACGATGCCGGACGAATCCAGCTTGGACAGCGCAGCCTCGGAGACATTGGGAATATCACGGGTGATTTCCTCATCGCCAAGCCGCGTTTCGCGCGCCTCAACCGACCATTCCTCAATGTGAACGGTGGTATAGACTTCATCTTGCACCAGCCGTTCCGAAATGACAATCGAATCCTCGAAGTTATAGCCGCTCCAAGCCATGAACGCCACGAGTATGTTGCGTCCGAGCGCCAGCTCGCCGATGTTGGTTGCAGGGCCGTCCGCGAGAATATCTCCAGCTTTGACCACATCGCCGATCTGCACCAGCGGGCGCTGATTGATGGCGGTGCTCTGATTGGATCTTCGATACTTGACCAGGTCGCGGATATCGACGCCAAGGTCGGTTTCCGAAGTCTCATCCTCATTGACCCGAATCACGATTCGAGCGCCATCGACTGCGTCGATCACGCCACCGCGGTCAGCGCGCAGCGTCGCGCCCGATTCGACCCCGACAGTCTGTTCCATGCCGGTGCCGATGAGCGGCGTTTCCGTCTTGATGGTCGGCACCGCTTGGCGCTGCATGTTCGAGCCCATCAGGGCGCGGTTGGCATCATCGTGCTCAAGAAAAGGGATCAAGGCTGTAGCGATTGAAACGATTTGCGCCGGTGCCACATCGACATAATTGATTTGGTCGGATCCCGTCAGGGTAAATTCATTGCCATGACGGCAGTGAACCAGCTCTTTGGCCAGCCGGCCGCCAGCACCTACTGAAACGTTCGAGGGCGCAATCACATAGTCGCCCTCCTCGATAGCCGACAGATATTCGATATCTTCGGTGACAACGCCTCTTGCCACCTTGCGATAAGGCGTTTCCAGAAAGCCGTAGCTGTTGATCTGCGCATAGACCGAAAGCGAGTTAATCAAGCCGATGTTGGGCCCTTCAGGCGTCTCGATCGGGCAGACTCGCCCATAATGCGTCGGATGCACGTCGCGCACCTCAAAACCGGCGCGCTCGCGCGACAAGCCGCCCGGGCCCAATGCCGTGACACGGCGCTTGTGGGTCACTTCCGCCAGCGGATTGGTCTGATCCATGAACTGCGACAGCTGGCTTGAGCGGAAGAATTCGCGAATCACTGCGCTAACCGGCTTTGCATTGATCAGATCCTGCGGCGTCTGCGATTCAATTTCCGGCTGACTGAGCTTGTCCCGTACTGCGCGGGAAACTCTGGAAAGTCCTGAGCGGAACTGGTTTTCCACCAGCTCACCCACAGACCGCACACGCCGATTGCCAAGGTTGTCAATGTCGTCCACTTCGCCGCGGCCATCCTTAAGCTCGATCAGCACCTTCATGACGCCGATAATGTCATCAACGCTCAGAACGCTTTCACCTTCGGGCGTATCGATATTCAGCTTGCGGTTGAGCTTCATTCTTCCGACTGCCGACAGATCATAGCGGTCGGCCGAGAAGAACAGGTTGCGGAACAGGTTGTCTGAGGCTTCACGCGTAGGCGGGTCGCCCGGACGCATCATCTTGTAGATCAAGTCGCGCGCCACACGCTCGTCAGGCTTGCCATCAATCCGAAGCGTCTCGGACATGTAGGGCCCGCGATCAATGTCGTTGTAGTAGATGGTATCGAATTCACTGATTCCCGCAGTGCGCAGCTTTGCGAGCAAATCGCCGTTCTCATCGAACTGCGCATTGACCAACGCGATGATCTCGCCGGTCTTTGCGTCAACGATGTTGTCGGCCAGGCTGCGGCCTTCCAAAATCGCATCGGACATCACGTAGATCTTCGTTTTCGAAGCCCTGATCTTGCGAATGTGCGCTCGCGTAATGCGGGTGTTGGCCGGGATCACTTCATCGCCCTTGAGATTGAGAATCGGGAAGTTGATCAGCAAGCCGTTTAAGCGGTCCGGATCCTCCAAGTTCATCTTGACCTTGTCATTTTTGAACAGCACGAAACGCTGGCGCTCGAAGAACTTATCCAAAATGGCAGCTTCATCAATGCCAAGCGCTCTCAGCAGAATCGTCGCCGGAATTTTCTTGCGGCGGTCGATACGCATGTAGAGATGGTCCTTTGCATCAAATTCAAAGTCAAGCCAATTACCCCAGTAGGGGATTATTCGGCATGAATACAGCTGCTTTCCGGAAGAATGCGTCTTGCCCTTGTCGTGGTCGAAGAACACGCCCGGCGAACGATGCAACTGGGATACGACTACCCGCTCGGTACCGTTGATGATAAAAGAGCCTGTCTCGGTCATCAGCGGAATGTCGCCGATGTATACATCGTCATTCTCCTTGACATCCTTGATGGTTCGCGCGTCCTTGTCGGCACTGGACTCGACTCGGTCGTAGAACACCATCCTAAGCTTGACGCGCACGGGGGCAGCATAGTTCTGCCCGCGCTGGCGGCATTCGTTCTCATCGAATTTCGGCGGATCGATCCGATAGTGATCAAACTGCATTTCCACATCGCCATTGAAGCTCGCGATCGGAAATGCCGAATTGAAGGCGGCTTGCAGTCCGATGTTCAAGCGCTCGCCAGGCGGCACATCGGCTTGCAAAAAATCCTTAAACGACTCCCTTTGCACTTTTAGCAGATAAGGCACCGGCATTGCGTCCTTGCGCTTGCCGAAATTTTTGCGGATCCGTTTCTTTTCAGTAAAGCTGTAATTCATGAATGGTTGCACCGGCTTGATTTCAAGTCAGACGCGTACACGCAAATGCGGACTCTACCCTGAGAGGATAGAGCTCGACCGAACAGTGCGGCAGAATGCTTGATAAAGTGATCAAATGGAGTCTTAAAGTCCGTGAAACTGAGAACTACTTTATCTCCACAGTTCCTCCGGCCGACTCGATCTCTTCTTTCATTTGATCGGCTTCTTCCTTGCTCAATCCGTCTTTGACGGTGCACGGCGCACTTTCGACAAGTTTTTTGGATTCGACTAGTCCCAAGCCTGTGATGCCTCGCACCGCCTTGATGACGCCGACTTTCTTATCGCCGAATTCCTTAAGCACTAGCTCGAATTCGGTTTGCTCTTCAGCCACTTCGGACGCATCTTCGGCTCCGCCGGCAGCGGCCATCGGCATCGCGACCGCGGGCGCGGCGGCGGAAACGCCGAATTTTTCTTCCATGGCTTTGACTAGTTCCGATAAATCGAGCACTGACATATTTGAAATGGCATCAAGTATTTCTTGGTTCGATAGCGACATTGAAGTTTCCTCTAATTTGGATGATTCTGCGAATTGATGTTTATGTTTGAGCTACTGCCCATCTTGGGCTTTGGCATCGCGAACAGCAGCGAGGGTCCTCACGAACGAGGCGGGGATCTGGTTAAGCGCACTGACAAAGTTTGCAATCGGGGCGGCTGCAGTGCCGGCAAGCATCGCAAGCAGTATTTCACGGCTCGGCAACTTGGCAATATGCCTGAACTGCTCATCAACGAGCAGCTTGCCATTTACCGCGCCCGAATGAAATCGAAACGCTTCATGATCTTTCGAAAAATCGGCAACGACTTTTGCGCCAGTTACTGGATCATCGGCAAGCGCTATGGCGATGGGACCTTGAAACGAGTCTTTCAGACATTCAAACTCGGTTCCTTCGACCGCTCGTCGCGCCAGCGTGTTTTTTACGATTCTGACATCCACATTCGATGCCCTCGCCTGGCGGCGCAGTTCGCTCATGCCGGCAACATCAATGCCCCGATACTCCGCAAGCACTGCAAAATTGGCCCATTCGAACTTGCCTTTGACTTCCTCTACAATCTCTTGCTTGCGCTGCAAATTTGCGTTCATTGGTGATGTCCTGCCTGTTTATTCCGCACTCGGCTACTGAGCGCGCTATGCGCGCGCCAGTTCAATCGTATCGACTTTGACACCCGGCCCCATGGTTGTCGATAGCGACACATTCTTGATGAATTGGCCTTTCGCTGCCGGCGGCTGCGCACGCTTTAGCGATCGAATCAACTCTACGATATTCTCGGACAGCGCTGCTGCATCGAAAGACGCTTTGCCGACCGGGCAATGCACGATTCCAGCGCGGTCAATCCGAAATGACACTTTGCCGTTCTTGGCTTCCTTAACCGCATCGGATATGTCTTCGCGAACGGTTCCATTTTTAGGGTTGGGCATCAAATCTCTCGGTCCAAGCTTCTTGCCGACTGCCGCAACCTTGCGCATGGCATCGGGTTCTGCGACA
Source organism: Arenicellales bacterium (assembly GCA_965214875.1). GTDB lineage: Bacteria > Pseudomonadota > Gammaproteobacteria > Arenicellales > JAJDZL01 > CBDAUN01. The sequence goes on from OZ243980.1 coordinate 2,337,020, forward strand.
ACGGCATCGAAGTCGATCTTGCCTTTTCGAATGTCGTCAATCAGATCCTCAAGCCCCACAAGGTCGGCACCGGCCGCCAGCGCCTCTTCCGCCTTCTCGCCGGCCGCGAATACCGCGACGCGGATATTTTTACCATGACCTTTCGGCAGCAGTGCAAATCCTCGCACATTCTGATCCGATTTTTTGGGATCGATGCCTAGCATGATCGCCGCTTCGACCGTCTCGTCAAACTTGGCTGAAGCCGTGCTTTTGACCAATCCTATCGCTTCTTCAAGCGGGTAGACTTTGGTCCGGTCGACTTCGGACTTCACTTTATCGTAGCGCTTTCCACGTTTTGACATCTTAAGCTCCTATTCTGTTCCTGTCCGAGACTAGTCGGCGACTTCCAATCCCATGCTGCGAGCGCTGCCAGCGATGATTCGCGCGCCCTGCTCAACTTCGTAGCTGCTCAGGTCCGGCTGCTTGGTCTTGACAATTTCTTCGATCTGGCTGCGTGTGACCTTGCCGACTTTTTCACGATTAGGCTCGGCGCTTCCTTTATCGACACCGGCAGCCTTTTTCAGCAGGTACGATACCGGCGGCGTCTTCGTTTCAAAAGAAAAGCTCTTGTCTGCATAGACGGTAATCACAACCGGAACCGGCATCCCGGTCTCCATCGCCTGCGTCTTGGCGTTGAATGCCTTGCAAAACTCCATCAGATTCAAGCCATGCTGTCCGAGTGCTGGTCCCACAGGCGGTCCAGGCTTGGCATCGCCGGCCGGAACGTTCATCTTGATGTAGGCGGTAATTTTCTTGGCCATAGCGGGTTATTCGCGATCTTTGAGGTTGCTGTGTAAATTGCTTTGCTTGCAGGAATTCGCCGAACGGCAATCAGCTTTTTGCCACCTGACCGAAATCCAGCTCGATGGGCGTCGATCGCCCGAAGATGGAGACCGATACCCGTAATTTGTTTTTTTCGTAGTTGACATCTTCGACGGTGCCGTTGAAGTCCTCGAATGGGCCTTCGATCACGCGGATCAGCTCGCCTGGCGCGAACAGCACCTTCGGCTTGAGCCTGCTAGCTCCGTCTTCGATGCGGTCGAGAATAGCCTTGGCCTCATCCTCGCTGATCGGCGACGGCGTATTGCCACCGATAAAACTGCAGATATGCGGGATGCTGTTTACAAGATGCCAAGTGTCGGCTGTCATTTCCATCTCGATGAAGACGTAGCCCGGATAGAAGTTTCGCTCTGTGGTTCGCTTCTGCCCCCCGCGCACTTCAATGACCCGCTCAGTCGGCACCACGATCCCGCCGAAATGAACGCCAAGGCGGGATCGCGCGATGTACTCATCCAGCGTGCGCTTGACGCGCTGTTCATGGCCCGAATAGGTATGCAGAACGTACCACTTCTTTTCAGCGCTGGCAGCCGACTCGTCGATTGGCTCGACTGATGAGCCATCGGGTTCGGAAATCTGCATCATTTCATCTGAATTCATCTGTCACGCTCCAATTTGCAACAGCATGTCGTAGATCACCCAAAAGGAGATGGTGTCGAGCATCCAAAGAAACAAGCCGATCAAGACAACCATCACGATCACGATCAATGTGCTCGTCACCGTATCTTTTCGAGTCGGCCAGACAATTCTGCGAAATTCTCCGCGAGCGCCTTTGGCAAAAGCCCATGCTTCGCGCCCGTACGCCGAAGTCAATGCAACCGCGACGGCGACAATCAAACCCAGAATCAGCAATGAAACGCGCAAAAGCTGCGAATCGGTTTCCAGCGCATAAAATGCGGCCAAGCCTGCCACTACCAGAGTGACAGACATGGCAATCTTGACTTTGTCTAGAATTTCAGGCATGGGATCTTATCGCATATGGGCAATGGCAGGCCAGGAGGGACTCGAACCCCCAACCTGCGGTTTTGGAGACCGCTGCTCTGCCAAATTGAGCTACTGGCCTTCGCTAATGTGCAACCGCTGGACTATCTATTTGAGGATTTTGGTGACGACGCCGGCGCCGACGGTGCGGCCGCCCTCGCGGATCGCGAACCGCAGCCCCTCCTCCATCGCGATCGGGCAGATCAGGTCCGCCGTCAGATGCACGTTGTCGCCCGGCATCACCATCTCGACCCCCTCGCCGAGCTCCACCGCGCCGGTCACGTCGGTGGTGCGAAAGTAAAACTGCGGGCGATACCCGCGGAAAAACGGCGTGTGCCGCCCCCCTTCCTTGCCCGACAGCACATACACCTCGGCCTCGAACCGCGTGTGCGGCGTGATCGAGCCGGGCTTGGCCAGCACCTGGCCGCGCTCGACCTCGTCTTTCTTGACCCCCCGAAGCAGCACCCCGACATTGTCGCCCGCCCGGCCCTCGTCAAGCAGCTTGCGGAACATCTCCACCCCGGTCGCCACCGTCCTGGCCGTCTCGCGAATCCCCACAATCTCCACCGCGTCGGACACCTCCACCACGCCGCGCTCCACCCGGCCGGTCACCACCGTGCCGCGGCCGGAAATCGAAAACACATCCTCCACCGGCATCAGAAAATCGCCGTCCACCGCCCGCTCGGGCTCGGGGATGTGGCCGTCCAGCGCCGCCGCCAGCCGGTCGATCGACGACTCGCCCAGCTCGCCGCCCGACCCCTCGAGCGCCTGCAGCGCGCTGCCGACCACCACCGGCGTGTCGTCGCCCGGAAAGTCATACTCGCTCAGCAACTCGCGAATCTCCATCTCCACCAGCTCCAAAAGCTCCGGATCGTCCACCATGTCGGCCTTGTTCAAATACACCACGATATACGGCACCCCCACCTGCCGCGCCAGCAGCACGTGCTCGCGCGTCTGCGGCATCGCCCCGTCGGCCGCCGACACCACCAGCACCGCGCCGTCCATCTGCGCCGCGCCGGTAATCATGTTCTTGACATAGTCCGCATGCCCGGGACAATCCACATGCGCATAGTGGCGCGACTCGGTCTCATACTCCACATGCGCCGTCGCTATCGTGATCCCCCGCGCCTTCTCCTCCGGAGCATTGTCAATGTCGTCAAACGCCTTGGCCTCGCCGCCATAGCGCTCCGACAACACCCGCGTGATCGCCGCCGTCAGCGTCGTCTTGCCATGATCCACATGCCCGATCGTGCCCACATTCACATGCGGCTTGGTCCGCTCAAACTTCTCTTTGGCCACTGCCCTGTCCCTCTGATCTTATCGATAGTGTGTTAAGTGATGCAAATTACAGGAATCGAATAACTGCCCCGATTGATGATGCCTGGAGCCCACAACCGGATTTGAACCGGTGACCTCTTCCTTACCAAGGAAGTGCTCTGCCGACTGAGCTATGTGGGCGCATGATCAAAAAACCGACCCGACTCCTCGATATTCTGAGCTCTCTTCCGGTATGGAGCGGACGATGGGAATCGAACCCACGTCATCAGCTTGGAAGGCTGAGGTTCTACCGTTGAACTACGTCCGCACTAGCGCACCCGGTTCCCGCTCAAGTAAAAAAATCGCCGCTTAAGTCGCTCGCGGTGGAGGGGGGAGGATTCGAACCTCCGAAGGCTGAGCCAACAGATTTACAGTCTGCCCCCTTTGGCCGCTCGGGAACCCCTCCGGCACAAATAGTGTAAGTTTTCAATGGTAAACGAGTTATTTTATTTTGTCAAACCATATCCTGGCAAAAATACGAATAGTTTTGCTGAAAGATATGATTTGCAACATTTCTGGAGCCCGCAGAGGGATTCGAACCCACGACCTGCTGATTACAAATCAGCTGCTCTTCCGTCTGAGCTATGCGGGCACGATTCAGCAGCGGCAACTTCACGACCGCAACTTCAAGCGCACTGTTAGGCGAAACGAGAGCGAATTGTACAATGAATCGAAAGTCGATGCCTTGATTTTTTCCATTATCTTGCGGCATCAAATATGCTTCGAACACTTCGCGGCCGAGTGAAACATGAGCAGAATCTCAATTTGCGATTTTGCCAATTCCGCAGTTCTAACTTTGGAATCTTGATTGCAATCGCCCCTCAAGGCTGAGCTCTCAAGCCACTTGAATTTAATCCAAATCAATCGGCATTAGGGTTCTACGCCTTAAGCAAGCAGCCGTATTTTGAATCGCTCGTCAAGCTCGATTAGATCAGGCTCTGTGCCGTTATGCTCTCTCATACCTTTGACGATTTTCCGGGGGATTCCCATTCCCATGTGTTCCAAGTAACGGTAGTCGCGCATAATGTCTTTTATAAGCTCGTTTCGTGAAGCGCGTGTTCCGACTCGCATTCGATCCGGGGTAATCCCGTTTGGCAATCGGCCCGGCGAGACAACTTCTATGCGATCACTGTAAACCGTCAACTGAACATCCGTACTAGTGAGCATATAATCTCGGTGAATAAGAGCATTAACTATGCTCTCGCGGAGCGCATCGCTGGGATAGGCAGATCGCTCCACCCGTCTTCCGCCAATTTCTTCTACATCCACACAGGTGTTGCGTTCAATGAAATTTAGGGCTTGCTCAACGAGTCCGTTGTCAACGATATCGCCACTTTGATTGAACAATGGGACCATAGGCCCGCGAAGCGTTGCGCGTTCCCGAGCGCCATAATCCTGCTCAGTTCCAGGATATGCGACAGCATCGATGCCCGCTTGAGGCAGGAACCGGTTTGGCGTACTGCCGAATAACACCATGCCCCCGACGCTTACACCTCCTTCGGTCATGATATCAGTGTTCACTAGAAGCGACTGCCACGCCGATACATTTTCTTCAGCAGGCACATCCTGCTGTCGGATTTGGCCAAAGTAGTTTTGCAACCGTCTCTGATCAAGATGTTCAAAAGCGCTTCCCGATACTGGTTGCAGTTCGGTTCGCAAGGAACCCCGCTGCTGGAATAGCCGCGCAAGTTCTTCAGTGCTCGCTTCTCGACTCTGCGAGCCAACACGAATCAGGTATTTGCTGCTATTGTTGTGCCAAAGCGAATGCACACCATAACCACGGGGCACGTAAACAATAGCAATATCCTTGCCCCCTTCGATATTCTGCACTAATTCGAAGTGCGGAAGGATGGCGGGCCTTATTTTGTCTCGGCACACACTCATAACCCATTCTTCCAGACTTTTGCGCGTTAGGCCTGCAATTCTTCCATCATCCTCGACCCCTAAGAGAACTATGCCGCCTTGCAGGTTGGAAAATGCGACCAGTTCCTTAGCAAGATCTTGCGTACGCAAATCATCTCTTTTGAATTCCATTGCAGAATTTTCTCCGTTCTTTATGAATTCTCGCAATTCGCTATGCGTATACATGCTTCAGAATCCATATTTTGAACGACGCATCTCGAACGCAGCCTTGCCGCCTTCGAGAATTTCCTCGACTAGTTCGCGTACAGAAATGGAGTCAATCGAGGCCATATGCTCTCGAGCAATTCGCGCTTTCCCTTCTATGACTTCGCCCGCCGAAGTGAGGCCGAGAATAAGTTCGGCATCGCCGAGAACCGGAATATTCGCATTGTGCGTAGAAAACACGAACTGACGATTGCGCTTTTCCTGCCGCATAATCGGCACCACGCCCTCCGTAATGAAGCGGTTATCGAGATCATCTTCTGGCTGATCGATGACTAGCGGCACTGTCGATTCAAGCAGTAGAAGCAGCAATACGGCTGTTGCCTTTTGCCCGGTCGAGAGAGCTTGCAGCCTACGCCAGCTAGCAGGTGCTCCATCGTGTGCCGTATTTAGCTCGATATCGGTCGTTGCAGGCAATTCAAGCTCTTCTATGCGCATGAAGAAATCTAAATCGGCACCGGCGATTCGTTCTGCCGCACCAGGTGGCAGGTTGTAGTGTGCAATTAGAGATTCCCTGCCTTCCCGGCACCGTTGCGCGAGTTCTGCCAAAGACAGATTCGCATGCTTTCGCAAGCGTTCCAGCGCAGGAGAAAGATTACCGCCCAACTCGCGCAAGAGTTCTTCGAGAGGGTCGCGATTTCCAGCCATCGCAACTGCAACCCGCACACGCTCTCCAAGTTTCTTGCTCACCCTCTTTGCTGCGTTATCGAGTCGCCTGTATTCAGTGGACTTGATATCTTCCCACTCAGCCAAGAAGTTTCGGCGCTCGGCTTCGTGCGCATCCAGTTCCTGATTTAAACTTTGCATCCGGTCAGTTAGCGGACGCAACTCTTCGATCTGTTGGCGAAGTTGAATGAACTCTGCACCGTCAATATTAGACTTTTGAAGTTCGCGCAGGAGCTTTTCATAGTTTTGCTCGATTGTTTTCTTCCGCTCGCTCCAATGCAACTTAGTGTTGGCAATTGCTTCATCCGCTTGGGTAAAGATTGTGCCCAACTGCTCGTACAGAGCAACCAAGTTCTCGCTAAGTGTCGTTAGAATTCCTTCAAGATTAGATAGAACATCAGCATTGGGCAACGTTTGAAGAGCTTTATAGGAAACGAAGGCTGTATCCACAGGCAATCCTTCTTTGAGTTCGTTATGGATAGCGCGGTAGTAATCAAGCCGTTCATCCAGACTGGCAAATAGTCGCTCCTCGCGCAAGAGCCAGCTTTTTTCCTTTAGTCGCTCTTCAATGCCAGCCTGCTGAAATCTTCTATGCGTCTCCTCGAGACCGGGTAACGCCGCAAGCTGCTCATCAAGAATTCTCAACTGCCGGCGCACATCAACAATGCGAATCCGTGAGCGTTCCAATCCCTGGCTTACCCGCAACTTCCGTACTGAAAGAGCCGGATCCGATTCCGTGAACCGCCTCAGCAGAAGCGTTAGTTTTTCCGGGCTCTTTGTAAGTTCGGAGATCTCGTGCTGCCCATAAATTTCAACGCCAGGCATCACATCTTGAGGCGACAAGTCCAAGACTTTCCTCGCCTCATCCCTTACCACTGGCGGATTCGGCACAGTCCTCTCAATCGTGTAATAACGCTCTGACGGTTTGTATGATCGTACCCTCAAAGAAATTTTCGTGCCGGGTCGCAAAACATGGCGAATCACTCCTTCATGGCTCCGTTTGACATCCTCGCCTAGTGGGGTGAGATCAAGAGCATAGCGTATGCTTTCAATCATCGTCGACTTGCCGGTACCTCGTCCCCCTATAAGCACATTCAGGTTTTCGTTGAAATGTACAGCCGTGTCGCTAAGAAACCCACCTTCCCAAGTAATTGCTAATAACTCGGCATGGCTTTCGGGCCGCTCATCGCTATGCAGACGGACTCGTGACCCTGGGTCGAGAAATGCTTGTCGAAAAGCCTCTATCGATACTTTGGACATCTTGATAAAACATGAGGCACTTTGCTTTTTCAGATCTTCTGGATCATTCACGTCCGAAGCATTAAGAATCGCTACGGGGTGGTCGCGCTTGTGCTGGGCATCCTTATTCTCAAGAATCTGCCTAATGCCATCGGGCGCATCGCCGACAGGTCCTGGCAACGCACAAGCAATAAGTGCCGGATCTCTCCAGACATTGATTCGTGATTGCCCCGAAAGTTTTCTCAATAGCCCGCCTTCGGAAGCAACATGAGCGGCGATGCAAACTGCGCCCCAAGTCTTTGAGGATTCGAGCAGCTCGAGTGAATCCAATTTGCCTGTTGGGGGCGGTTGGTCGGCATCGAGGATTCCGCACTCGCCGATGAAACGTTCCAAAGATTCTTCCTTATCGGGGTCAAACAGGCATAGAAAGTGAACGCCATCTTTCGCAACGGCTTCGAAACCGCTGAATGCGTGGATTTTCGCCTTGCGCGCGGCTCGCACAAGGCCTGCCGAATACGCTACACGGTAGTGATCCGTCACGGCAATGACTTCAATTTCATTTTCGAGACAAGCGTCGACTATCGCAGAATTGTATTCATCCTCCGACTTGAAGGGTGTTTTCTTGTTGTGAGTTCCAAGATAGGCGAATGGATTAACCTGCAAAGCGCAACGACGGAACCGCGCACCATTTGGCAGATCCAGCGTAGCCTGCATCTGGTCAGGAAGTGCGCGCGCAGAGTTCATGGATGCCGCATTCATCTCTGTTTTTCTGTCAACTCCGACATCTTGAACCTCGTTTCTGCCTTAATAGACTTCCTTGTCCGGCGATGTATTTGTATTAGTCGACTGCATCTCGCACGAACCAAGCCAAGGCAACTGTCTTCTCCATAGCGAGTTATTGCAGAACCTCATAAGCGTCCGGTGAAAAGCTAATCAGCACCCGCACCGACGGCATCTGTTCAGATTTCATTTTCTGCCTCCCTTTCCATTCGCTTATCACTTCGAGATTCATAATCGGCAAATCACTTCACCATACCACACCATGCTGGCACACAAAATCGTCCCACATTCCCATGAAAGGTAACGGGCTGTAGATGCGATGACGATGCAAAGTTTCTTTTGATGTGCCGAGCAGGTGCACTAGCGACCAGCATCGTTCCGCAAATTGGCCGAGATGGCTGCCTTAGTCAATTTGCGGATAAAGCGAGACGCGTTGCGATTAACCACAAGCTCTTAGCAATCCAAATCACGGAGACAACACTCCGTTCAGGGGCAAAACAAGAATATCATCCTGAATGGATGGTGAACGACCACGACCATGGCGCTTGTAGCCGCATACACTCAAAATCAACTTGCGGCATGCGAAAAACTTCTCTGCGGAACGTAGGATTCGATTTGCTTCAACTTGAATCATCGAGGACTATCTCCAATTTTCTGCAGTCAAGGGCAACTCGTCAAGTTCCGCCCGAGCTTCTCGCCATGCTGGAAAATGATCAGTGAGCAATGAGATAAAACGATCGATATGAGTAGGCTCTTGCAAGTAGAGCATCTCATGCACAACAACCTATTCGATCAAATCCTCAGGCTTTTTCACAAGTTCAGCGTTCAACCTGATATGCCCTACCTCGTGATTGCAACTTCCCCATTTAGTCTTCATTCACTGAAGGAAATAAGCTTTAACCTTCGCATCGAGTTTCGGTTCCCACTTTCTGATCAGGATAGGGATGAACTTATCCAAGAGAGACTTGCGCCATTCATGGATAATTTTCGCTCGTTCAGCATAGTCACTGCCTGTGGACGCACAGTCAACGTGAACCTTCTATGGTCAGCTGTTACGTATGGCTTGGCATCACGTTCTATAGCGGTTAGCAAATGTAGGCGGTCCCAAAGAACTTGCCAGTATCTTCGCCACTGTCCGCCAAACTGTGCCATCTGCCGATATGCGCAGGTGTTGTCGGTGCCAATGCAAAACCGCCCGACACTTGCGCCTGAGCGGGCAAGGTCGGGTCATGGCGGCTAGAGAGAACGGGGAGTACCCGAAAATTCTCTGTGAATTTTTGCGTCTTTTTCGGGTTTGTAGATTGTCTATGGCGAGGGTATTCCGGCGATCAGCACACCCAAGGTCGCAGTAGCCACTGCATAGCCGCCAAGTATCGCAAGAAGCAGCCGGTTTTCACGCTTGGCCATGTCGGCTTTCCAGTCAGCCATATCGGCTCGAAAACGCTCAAGCGTTCCTTGAAGGTCAGACTGCAACGTTTTCATGCGTTCCTCCAGCACGGCATGCTGTTTTGCCAACTCATAGACATGTCTCTGTAGATTTTGATCGACGGGTTCATTTATGCTTTATTCCATTACGCCAACATTTTAGGATTTTTCAAGCTTGACGAATGCCCTTTCGGGCTGATTTTTTGTTCACGTCAATCTGCCGCACCGGATTGATTTATCCGTGAAAGCTGAACCTTCGCAAGCATTTCGTGCAGGATTCATCGGCATTGAACCGGTTTGAAACGGGATGCAATAGATATGTCGAAGCTTGTTAGGATTGCAACGGCCGGGCGCGACCATAGGAGGCGCACTTCAACACGCTGATCGGCAGAATGCATTCCGCGCCTTAGTCATCGGGCAGGCGCACCTGATTGCCAGCCGCACTTCGATAAGCTTGATGCCATATTCTTGGAATTCATCATCTTTGCACTGATCACCGATGCACGGCCTAGAGTTAACATGCCACATAGATCCAACGCATTGAAGTTCGCTCTGCCGTGTTCCCCGTATAACGCGTTAAACATACGACCAATTCCTGCAACTCATTGGCTGAGTCAAATCGTGTCCGCACCGACTTCTACCTGATAACGCCGTGTCAATGGAACGTCACTGTCGCTTGCATGCCAGGAAATAGCAACAACTCGCGCTCGGTGAATTTCACAAATACGGGAAAATTGCCGGCTTGATCAGGCTTAAGGGAACCAAAGGCGATCTTGCCATCATAGTTCCGACCTTCAACTGCAATCGCCGCATCGCCGTCTCCCTGAAGCGAAGTCCGCAAACTCAATGGCACCTCCAATCGAACGATGAACTCGCCCGCAGACACCAAAGTCATCAAGCGCTGCGTCTCATCCATCATCCGCACCGCCATCCCCTCTTCGACATTCCGATTTTCAACCATCGCATCAAACGGGGCTCTCAACTTCGTCTGGTCAACCGCATGCTGCGCCGCAATCAGCCTGCCCTGCGCGACTACCAACTCGGCACGCGCACGCTTCAAATTGTCGACCGCCTTATCGTAGGCTGTCAACGACAGCGAACCCTGTTCAAACAGCGCCTCCTGGCGTTCGAGCTCTTCTTCCAATTCTTTTACCGCAATCGATGCCACCTCGACATTGCTGGCACTTATCCTTTCATCAGCATCTTGCCTAGTGGAGTCGAGCTCTACAAGAACTGTTCCCGACATGACAACATCGCCTACTTCAGCACGAACAGCTTCCACTCTCCCGTCCGTTAGCGCGACCAAATCCACTCGCACTCTGAAATCAACGACACCTTGAAAATCTTCCGCATATAGATCATCCCCCATAAACGAATTTCCCAAGCAAATCGCTATCGCCAGCACAACCGACTTCAACTTGACTGATTCAGTTCTCATCCGAAACCACCTCTTTTCCCATCAACATGTCCAGTCGCAGCCACGTCATAACGACTTGATACTTTGCCTTGATCGACCGGTACTGGGCATTGAGCAGTTGCGCCTGCGCATCGCCCAAGTCTGAACGAACTTCAAGTTCATACAGCAGTCTGCTTCTATCCATGTAATGATCGCGATATCTGGAATGCACATCGGCCGCGTTGCTCTCGACTCGAAGCGTTCGCAGCTGATGCCATAAGGCAAATGCTTGCTCGCGCAAACGCAGTTCAACCGCCTTGGCGCGCGCTTGCGCCTTTTCGATTTCGATTCTTCCGAGCCTTTGCGTTCGGCGCTTTTGCGCACCAGCATGGACCGGAATCTGAAACTGAACCGCTACCGATGCCTCATTTCGACTGCCGGTTTTCTGAGCCCAGTCTTCGCCCTCAATAACACCATCCACCCTCAGCTTGTACTTCGCATCTTCGCTATCCGCATGGTGTTCCGCCTGACTGACTTGAATCTTGGCACTTTCAAGCTCGATGTTTGATCTCAAAACAAGCTCGATCAAATCGTCAAATTCGGGCAATTCCCGATTCGCGATGAAATCTATATCAGGCGCCGCCAAATCGCGCGGAACATAGTTGTCCAATCCCATCGCGGATGCAAGCCGACGCCTTGCCGCCTGCGGCTCCAAGCCGGCTTGCTGGCGGACCACGAAAGCATCCATATACTTCGATTGTGCGGCAAGTACTTCGACTTCGGCGGGATGGGAGAATTCATCAAAGCTCTGCTGAAGCCTGTTGTAGTGCAAAAATTCAATGGTCATGAGCTCATTTTTGATTGCATAATCTAAATCAGCCAGTAAAACGCTAAAAAAGCGCTCCGCAATGAGGACTCTTTGCTGCTGAACCTGCAATCGCAATCGACGCTCTGCGTAATCGACCCCCGACATGCCAGCCAAATTCCTGCTCTGCCTTTGCCCAGAATCGAACAGGTTCTGCGTCAATCGCAAGCGCGACACGCTATCGTCAATGGAGCTTGAAGCAGTGTGGTCGGCCCTGTCAGCGCGCTCACCAATGACGTGCAAGTCGATCAACGGGCTGTACGAACTTGATGCCGAGTCGACTTCGGCCTGAGCGCTCTGGAGGTCGAGCTCTGCGAGCTTCAACACCGGATTGGAGGGTGTGGCGTAACTGAGCGCTTCTGAAAGAGTTAGAGGCTCGGAAAGTGATTCGATCGCTACAGCAAAACTCGCCAAGCCAGCCAATAGCCAGCCGGCGACAATGGCGGCGATCAGCCGGATGCGGTATGTCGCAGCACTGCTTAATACCGCACTCGCTAGCATTGCGACGGGCTATTGCTTGCGATTTGCACGCTTGTATTTGACAAAGTTGGAATTCTCGTAATGCCGTTCGGCAACGAATTTACCAAGAAGCATGAACTCCTCGATGTCTTTGGTCGCGCCGGTATAGCGCATCACGCGATTGCCCTCAAGATCCAGAAACAAGAATACCGGTGTCGCTCGAATCCGATTGTGCCTCAAGGCGAATTCCTTCTCGGGGATATCCGTGCCGTCGAAATCAACAATCAGGTTGTCGCCTTCGACGTTCATCGTCAAAATACGAAAGTGCTTACGGTAAAATTCCTGCACTTCGGGCTGGTTCAGCACCATCTGCTTCATTCTATCGCACCAGGGACAATCATTTAGCTCAAACATGATCATGATTGAACGTTGCCCCTCCTCAAGCGCCGTATCGACCTCTTCTTGCAAATCTCCGAAGGTCTGATGGAAGAAAAACTCTTCGGGATCCCTAGTTTCAGCTAGTGCCAACTGAGCGAACAGCAGCAACACGGCACCTATAATCAGTATCAATGCGGCAGTGAGCGCTCTAGTTCTCATCAGGTTTTGTCTGGATGCGATCTTCAGGCGCCAACCCCGGGATTCGAGCCGTTCAAAACCAATCTAGGCTCATTAACGCGCGGCACTTCAATCGTGCCTGCATTCCTCAAGTAGTCCGCTACCACGTCCCAAACCGGAGGCCCCGGCGAAATCTCGCCGACAGTAGCCCATCCACTGACCAGGTAGATTTTGCTCGCTTCGATCAAGTCGCCATTGTCGAGGCGAATGTCAGAAATTCGGTTGCCGAAATCCTTAAGCGGATCAATCGCATAGGTAAAGCCTCCGACCCGAACCATATCGCCGCCTTGTTGGAAAAACGGATCCGGGTTGAACGCATTGTCCGCGACATCCTCCAGTATCAGCTTGATCGTTTCGCCGGTCATTTCCCGCACATAGGTTTCAGGATAGGTCATCGCGGTTTGACTAAGCACATCTTCCATCGTGACGGTGTGCTTCGGCAACACTGACGTACCCCAGCGAAAGCCCGGAGAAAGCGCAATTTCAGAGCCGCCATGCTCAATCAAGGCATCACAAATCACTTGATCAAACGAGCCGCTGAAATTGCCTCGGCGATACAGCAGCGATTCAGACACCGCAAGCTGCTCTGCGAGTCGATCAGCATAAGGCTCGCGCGTGCGCGCAATCAGTTCATCCATGTCCCGGTCGGGCTCAATCAGGTTGCTGAACACCGGCACCAATCTATAGCGCGCCTCTTTAACGCCGCTGCTGCCGATATCCAAATCAAGCACGCCAAGAAACTTGCCGCTGGAACCAGCATTGGTCACCAAAGTGCTTCCGCCGTCGTTTTCGACCCGCACCGGTTGCGGCACCGCATCGTGGGTATGTCCGCCTAGAATCGCATCCAGTCCTGATACCTGGCTTGCGAGTTTCTTGTCGACATCCATGCCGTTGTGAGAGAGCAGCACGACGGCATCCGGACGATCCTCAGCGCGAATCTTGTCAATCAGATCCTGCAGCTCGCCCGACCGAATCCCAAACGTCCAATCCGGCACGTTGCGCCTCGGATTGGCGATCGGGGTATACGGAAACGCTTGCCCGATGATGGCAATGTCGAACCCGCCCAGAGTGCGCATGGCGTACGGAGGAAACGCATGCCCCGTAAATTCATCATGAACCGGCTTTTCGTCGAACAGCGCATCTTCGGTCAAAAAAATGTTTTGAGCAACAAAATCGCCGTTCGAAGCTTCGATGTTGCGGCGAAATTCTTCTGGCGTATAGGTAAACTCCCAATGGCCAGTGAACACATCGATGCCGAGAAGATTGCTTGCCTCGACCATATCCATGCCCCGCGTCCACAGCGATGTGCCGCTACCCTGCCAGGTGTCGCCGCCGTCAAGCAACAACGTACGGTCGCGACCATAGCTTTGCCGAAGTCTGTCGGCTAATGACTTGAGGTGCGCATAGCCGCCAAGCTTGCCGTACTTTTCTGCCAGCTCAGCGAAATCAAGGTAGGTGAATGCGTAGGCGGATGGCGAGCCGGCTTCAATGCCATAATAGTCGAAAAACGATTTTCCGACCAGATGCGGAGGCGCTCCCCAAGCATCGCCGATGCCTATATTGATTCGCGGTTCGCGGTAGTAGACCGGATTGAGCTGGGCGTGAGAGTCGGTGATATGAATAAGCCGAACATTGCCAAATCCTTCAAAGTCGTAGAGTGAATCGCTCGCGCTTGCCGAAGCAGATGCATACGGCATGGCAATGCCGGATGCAAACGCAGCCGACAAAGTTTGAAGAAATTCGCGGCGATCAATATTCAATTTCGACCTGCATGCGAGAAACCAGAATGCAGATCAGCCCGACCTTGCAAGATCGCGGTGGGTGGCTAATAAATTCACCTACCGCAATACCGAGATTGCTTCGCTACCGAAGAACTCGACTTTCCCACAGTGTAGCTTCGCGGTCGGCTTGAACGATCGCCTGATCGCTTTGTAGCTGCGCTTCGGCAACCAGAGCCGTCGCCTTTCCTAGATCTCCTTCCTCAGCTGCTTTTTGCGCATTTTTCAGAATCTTGGCTGTATCGCGCCACTCGTGACTGAGTTCGCCAGCCTGCTTTCGCGTTTCGTTCGCTTTGGCTAGCGCGGTGTTGAACGCTTCCACATCCGCATAAGCGGCCGAGCCCGCCGCAGCGAGCGCGGCCACCAAAAAAACACTTACAAGATTTCCTGTCTTCATCGTCTTCCTCCCATCAGCGCCGCACGCCCGGACCATTGAATTCCAGACCATTGCTCATGTAGGTCAAGAAGTACTCCAGATTGCGGTACTCTTCGCTTTGCGCGGCAAAAGGCTTGGCCCGCACCTGCGAATTGCACCCGCCAATTCTGCGATGCAACGTTCCGATCTCGCCCCACTTGAGCCGATAGACAGGGAAATGGCTTGGGTGCCCCAGCGCAGGACTCAGCATTTCGGTCCGGATCGCTCCGCCTGAACCGCCGACGTGGCAATCCGAACAGGCGAAATTCAATTGACCGCGCTTGGTATAGTAAAATTGCTTGCCCATTTCGTAGGCTGCCATGGCCCGCGGGTCATCCGGCACGACGACATTGATTACCTTGCCGCGAGTCGTATACGCCATGTAGGCTGAAATCGCGGCGATATCGCCTTTCTTGTACTTCAGCGGCTTTTCGCCATTGGCTTCGCGGCATTGATTGATCGCAAGTTCTGCGGTGATCACCATCCCTTGCTCAACATCGAAATATGGGTACATGTGCCGAACGCCAATACCTCCGTTTTCGAAGCAATCGGCATAAGACTTGCCATTGGCGAACGGCGTTTCAAACAGCTCCTGGCCTTTGTCAACCGCGATTTCATAAGGCGGAAACTCTTCAAGATCGTTCCATTGATCTCGCGCATTGGTATCGATAGAATAGATTCCGTTGATGAAGTCATCTTTCGGCGTATCCGGAAACTTCGTCAAGTAGTAGTTCTGAAACGCTGCTCGATCGACCTCGGGATCGGCAAACAGAGCAGCCGATGCCGCAGCCGCTACGCCGGCCGCGACAACATACGACAACAGTTTTTTCATAGCAATTTGCACTCCTCAGTTTTATTCTCTGGGCTAGGCGCGCCTTAAGCGATGGTGTATTCCTTATCTCCAGATCCGCCCATGTTGTCGTGCCAATGGATCGCAACCGTGTCCCCGCTTTGCGGCCCGCGGAGCTTGAACGACAGATAGGGATTCTTTGAAATGGCCGGGCCCCAGTGGGCGCGAATCATTTCCTGCCCCTTCCAGTTGCAGGTCACCGCTTCAATGTAGTGAGCGGGAATCGGCTCGCCGGTCTTTTGATCCTTGCGCTGGCCGGTTTCCATCGGATGCTTGATCAGCACCTTGACTTCAGCGTCTTCGCCGAGCATCCGGACTTTTGCCTTGATGGACATATCAAAACCTCCTTTCGTCTTGCCTTAGCCGCCGCAGCCGCCAATGGTAACTTTGACTTCACTTGCACCGCGGTAGACGCTGCCATTGGATTTGACGAGGGCAATGACATCGGATGTCTTGCCCATCTTGATCCGCATCGACACCTCGGGCACTACTCCTGGCTGCAAGTCGAACGACGCAACCATCGGAGCAGGATTATTCGGAACCAGAACGGCGATTGATTCGACATTGTCGATATTCGCCGTCACCTTGATCGGAACAACGGCTCCGTTTTCGGCAATTTCCGGACCTTTGACAACAATGTTGGCGGCCGCATCGGCAACGCTTTGATCGCCGAACAAGGCATCTAGCGCAGCATCCAGCTCTTCAGCGTCAAACGCTGCCTGGGGGCGCGCCGCAAAAGCTGCGGTGGAAAAGCCCCACGATGCCGCAAGACCGACCAGACTGGCTGCGGCAGCACCTTTGAGCACTACCCGTCTTTGCTGATTTACTTTCATCGTACTTTCCCTCTTTCGTCTTATAGTGTGTGCACGTATGCCGTGATCTTGTCGATTTCCTCGTCGGTCAGAATCCCATGACGGCCAAACGGGGGCATCATCGTATTGGGGTTGGCAGCTGTCGCATCGTAGATTCGCGCTCGAAGCTTCGCTATGTCGGGAAATCGCTGCTGCATGAAAATTAGCGGCGGTCCATGCGTTCCGGGCATCAAGCCGTCCTCCATGATGTGGCACGAAAGGCAATTGCCTTTTCGACGATCAAATGCAATCTTTTTCCCTTCGGCAATGATGTCCGCCGCCGCGTCGGCATGGCCGACCTGCGGCTGGACCGCCAAAAATCCGAAAACGACCGCCAGCGTCGCCAGACCAAACGCTAAAGTTCCAATCAGTTTCTTCATTTTCCTTTTTCCTTTGACTGCGGTTATCGTTTTTTGTTCCAAACCGCATCGCCTAACCGTTAACATGCGGTTTGCAGTTTTGATGTCGATTATACTAAATGCCTTATCTGTGTGTGCAAATTTTAGGCACAATTTTCTGTTCGGTTGCTGAGCTATCCCAAATCAAGCCTAGTTATACAGTTAAATCATTGAATGCAAATAAACCAATGGATGCTGTCGAGTTGCAAGGAATGCAGAATCGCATTCCGCCGGCGACGCTTCGCGAGTTGGCGGATGAAGCCTGCGGCGTACTCAAACAGCTTGCAAACGCACTGCGGCTTATGGCGCTATGCCATCTGGCAGAAGGCGAGAAAACGGTGGGCGAATTGCAAGCTCTCATCGGGCTTGAGCAGTCTTCGCCGCCTCAGCATCTCGCCAAACTTCGAAACGAAGGAATAATCCGCGCAAGGCGGAACTCCCGGTTGAAGCGCTGCTCGATCGTTGACGAAAAGATATTTCGGATCATTGAGTCGCCGCATTCAATCTATTGCGTCCCAGCCGAGTAGAATCCGCTTGTTCGCCGTCGCAGAAAGCGACAATCGACAACCGGCCCACAGTCACGCATTGAGCGTTTTCGTTCTGCCAATGCCATGCGCACAACAGAACGCTCCTGCAATCTGGCGTGATTGATTTTCCACCAATCGCGATTGTCGGCACGGCTTGCCGCTTTCCGGGCGATGCCGACTCGCCGCAACAGCTGTGGCAAAACCTGACAGAAGGCAAGGATTCTATCGGTCCGGTTCCTGACGATCGCTGGCCTACAGGCTTTTTCGACTTATCGGGACCGGAAACAACAGCATTCGCCAAAGTTGGAGGCTTTGTAAACGGAATATTCGACTTCGATCCGGTATTTTTCGGCATATCCCCGAGGGAAGCGGACAGCATTGATCCGCAGCAGCGAATGCTGCTTGAGCTTGCGCACCGGTCTATGGAAGATGCCTGCGTCGACAATCGCTCATTAAGCGAATGCCGCACCGGCGTATTCGTCGGCATCATCAACCACGACTACGCCCGGCTGCTTCTCTCCAATACCATGCACATCAGCGCTCACACCGGCTTGGGCCGTTCGGGCAGCATCGCCGCGAATCGGATTTCGTACGTTTTCAACCTCACAGGACCAAGCATCGCGATCGATACGGCGTGCTCGTCATCGCTTGTCGCGGTGGATGCCGCCTGCAGATCGCTGAATCATGACGAATGCGATGTCGCGCTTGCTGGCGGGGTCAATGCTGTTTTGCTTCCGGAGAGCTATCTTGAATTCGGACGAGCGCAAATGCTTTCCGTCTCCGGTCGCTGTCGCGCTTTCGATGCGAAAGCCGACGGTTTCGTGCGGGCAGAAGGCGGCGGCCTGATCCTTTTGAAGCGCTTATCCGATGCGCTGGCAGACAGGGACCGCATCCGCGCAATCATCGCGGCAACGGCGGTCAATCAGGATGGGCGAACCGCAGGCATCATGTCTCCCAGCATCGATGCGCAAGTTTGCATGATGCGAAAAGCTTTACAGCGAGCCGATCTTCAGCCATCAGCGATTGGGTATGTCGAAGCGCACGGCACCGGCACGCAGTCAGGCGACACCGCCGAAGCCGAATCGATCGGAACGGCATACGGACGAAGCGCACGGCACCGAACGCTGCCGGTCGGTTCTGTCAAGACGAATATCGGGCATACCGAAAGCGCTGCCGGCATTGCCGGCCTGATCAAGGCGCAACTGTCAATTGAGCACAATGCCATTGTGCCGAATCTTCACTTCGGCACGCCAAATCCGGCGATCGATTTCAATGGGCTGGGCTTGCGCGTTCCGAGTAAAGTGGAGTTGCGGGATGGCGGCACCGACAGGCTGCGAGCAGCTGCGGTCAATTCATTCGGTTTCGGGGGCACCAATGCGCACGTCATTTTGCGTCAAGCGCCTGCGCCGCAAATCAACCGCAAAAACAAAAGCGCCGCCTACGTGCTGCCGGTGGCAGCCCCGTCAGAGGAATTGCTCGAAAACCGAATATCCTCTATCAGCGAGCTTGCGCAAAGCAGTACGCCAATTCAAAACATCTACAGTTCAGCAGCGCGACAGCATGGCGGACGCTACAGAAAGACAGTGCTGATCCAGGAAGAGGCCGCTGACCACATAGATAGCCGCGTAGATTTTTCAAATACTCCAGCCGCACTGGAAGAACTGGGCGAGCCGCCTCATCTTTGCTTTGTCTTTAGCGGGATCGGAAGAAACTGGGGCAGCGCCGGCAGACAGCTCTATTCCTGCGAACCGCAGTTTAAGTCAGCCATCGACGATTGCGATGCGCTTTTCCGACAGCAATTCGACAACTCCATCATTCGCGGTGTGCTCGAACGCGGCAAGTCCCCCGAATCTGTAATCAGGGATCTGCACCCATTGCTGTTCGCGATACAGATCGGACTTTATCAGCTGTGGCATTCTTGGCACATTGTGCCTCAGTCGGTGCTCGGGCACAGCATCGGCGAAGCCGCGGCAGCATGGGCATCCGGTGCGCTTACAATGCCCGAAGCGGTGCAAATCATCGGCGAGCGCTACCATGCATTCGAGCCGTTGGAGCATCAAGGTAAAATGCTCGCTGCCGCACTGGATGAGCAAACTGCGGCAGACATGGCGCGCGCATTCTCAGGCGAACTGCATCTTGCATCCGTCAACAGCCCAGCCTCGATTACTTTCTCGGGTTCGAAACAGGCTATTGAAGCGGTTGGCAAACAATTGCATGCAGCCGGAACGCGCCACCGGATGCTGGATATTAATGTGCCATTTCACTGCCCCTTGATCGAGTCGGTGCAGGGCGATGCATTGCAAGCTATCGACCGAAGCGGGGAACGGCAACAGGACATCCGATGGTTTTCCTCATTCGGCAAGCATATTGCCGGGGATATCGTGCCGACAGGCGAGTTTTGGTGGCAAAACTTCAGCGCACCTGCCAATTTTCAACACGCTTTCGAACAGACGCACAGCGCCGGGTGCCGGACGTTTGTGGAAATCAGCCCCATACCCGCTCTGCTCACGGCGATTCATGAGAATCTCGATGCTTTGAAGTTCAAGGCAACGGTGCTGCCTTCCCTAATGCCTCATGCTTGCGAGCGAACTTCAATGCTTCGTTCTGCCGGCAGACTGTTCGAGCTTGGCTCGGAGCCAGCTTGGCCGCGCCTGTGCCCTTTGTCAACACCCTGCAACCTTGCGCCACTGCATTTTGAACGCCGCACCTATGCGAAGCAAGCGCCGCAACTCAACCATCGCAAGCAAAATGCCTTTACTTCCAAAATAGCCGCCATTTATGATGAAAGCAGCGGATGCCGCAGCTATCGTTTCGATATCGAAAAATCCCATTGGCTCAAATCACATACCCTGCACGGGAAAATCGTTTTTCCTGCGGCCGGGTTCATCGCTGTCATTCTGGACACGCTAAATGAGCGGTGGCTTCAAGCGACAATGCAAGTCAGCAAAATCGGGTTCCATCGGCTGCTTGAAGTCGCAGAAAGCAAGTCGCACACTCAGGTGCGTGTGCTGATTTGCGAAAACTCATTGGATAGCGGACTCGAGTTGTCGATCGCCGATGCGGACGAGCCTGAATTGACGTGCGCTACCGCCACCGCCGACTGCGCCCTGCCGCCGGACATAAGCATCCGTAGCGAGGAGTCATTTGACAGCTGCACGATACCGCTCGCACCAGATGAGATTGCCGCAAGCATGGAGCGGGCAGGATTTGCTGCGACAGACTTAGGCATTCCATTCAACGAAACATATCATGATGGCTCGCGTCTACTTAAGGCACGGATTGAATTCGATGACTCCAAGCAAGATCATGCTGATCGATTGACACTAGATCCTGCCAAACTGGATGCCGTCTTGCGGATTGCCGGGGCGGCCTTCCTGCGCGGCGACCCCTTTATGCCCATATCAATCGGAAAGATCTGGATTGCATCATGCGAACTCGGCTCGTTCAACTGCCATGCGCGAAAAAGCAGTGAAATGGATTCCCGCATTCATCTAGATTTGGATTTGATGTCGGATGATGGCGATACCATTGCACAAATCAGAGAATTCGCGATCAAGCAAACCAGCACGCCTACGGCGGTGCGCGATTTTCAGGTTCGCACCCTCGTCCGAGTTTCGAAGACCATTGAACCGGCCGGCACAACGCCTCAGATTCACTCGGAGAACTACTTGGCCCAGCTGCAAACTTGCATTGGCGAGTTGTCAAAGAAGCATCAGCGCGAGCAATACTATTCGAAGGTGCGCCCAGTTCTCGACAGGTTAACGCTTTATCACACAGCCAAGTCGTTGCAACGATTGAAAGTGGATTTATCAAGCGCAAGCGAATTCAGCATTTTCGACTGCGCATTAGAACGCGGCATCACCGGCCTGCAGCGCGATATTTTGCAAGGGCTGATCAATCTTCTAGCTGAGCATGGGGTGATTGAAATCGTATCTGAGCGATGCCGCGTTCTTAAAGAGATTGACACAAATCACCCTCCGCTCGCCGGAGAAGATTTTTTTGCGCGAAGCGAGAACGCAGGCTACATTTACGAATATCTGCTCGCGAACCAATGCGGGCGATTGCTGCCTGGGGTCCTTCAAGGCAAGATACAGGGCAACGAGGTGCTTTTTGACAAAGCCGGTCTTCAGCTACTTGAAAATCTCTACTCCCGCTCGCCAACCTGCAGAATCTACAACGAGATTCTCGCCGAATCGATCAAGCTGGCGTTGCGCGGATGGGAGCTAGCCCGACCGATGCGCATACTAGAGCTTGGCGGCGGCACCGGCGCTTTGCTCGCGCGAATCGAACCGTTTCTGACCTCATCAGCGCAATACGTCTTCACCGATATCTCTTCGCATTTTGTATCCAAAGCCAAAGAACGATACAAAACATTGGAAAATCTTGAATTCAAAACACTGGATTTCGATGCGTCACCACATATCCAGGGATTTAAGCATGGCTCATTCGATCTTGTCGTGGCAACCGACGCTCTTCATTGCGCTAGATTTCTTGATGCCACTTTGAAGGCGATCTGGAAATTGCTCCGTCCTGGAGGGATGCTTCATTTTGTCGAGCTGACAGATGAGCCAAGCTGGGCGAGGATCAGTTTTGCGATGCTGCCTGGCTGGCAGCAAGATATCGACGATGACAGGCGCGTTGACTCACCATGCAGAACAAGCTTGCAATGGCGAATGCTGCTTGAAAGCAATGGATTCAGCCTATCTGCCGCATATGGCGATCGAGAAGATAGCGGCGAATCGCTGCACACGGTGTTTATCGCTCAAAAGGTTCAAAACGACCAGGTAGAGCCGAGCAAGATTGTGACAGAGCAAAATCGTCGCCACTGGCTGATATTTCAACACAGCGACATGGATATGCAGAAATTGATTGCGTCGCAGTCCCATGATCAGTTTGCCTGGGTGGGGTCGGCACCGAGTTTCACTGCCAGCGATCAAAGCTACCAAATCGATACGCAATGCCCAGAGCACTACCTTTTGATGCTGCAGGACCTGGACCGTAAAGGCTGTGCGCCGGATGCCGCTTTGTTCTTGGCACCCGACCTTGATTATTGCGACGAAAATCAGCCCATCGACCTTGATCGCTCGATTGCTTGCGCCATGATGCCGGTCCGCTTGCTGCAAACCTTAGACCGGCAGCCTGGCTCGCTACGCCATGTTGTGTTTGCCAGAATGCAGATCGGCGATCCAAGTTCCGAGCAAGCAGCCTATGCGCATTGCTTTGATTCGATCGTCAGCGGGCTCTTGCGCAGTGCCCGTAGCGAATACCCATCAATCAAATTTCACGCCGTCAGCATCCAGCGTGGCAAGAATGTCATGAAACAGATTGTCGACAGCATCTCAAGCAAGGATGCCGGTTTTGAAGTTTCAGTCGCAGGTGGCAAAATCACCACCATGCGACTGGAGCCCGCTCGCGTCTCGGCTTCGCAGCTAAGTGAGCCATTTATAGCTGCCTTGCGCCTCTCCAAAGGCAAAGGATTGGAAAGGATCAAGTTCATCGTCACGCCTCGACCAGCTTTAGCTGACAAGCAAATCAGGATATCGGTTGCAGCCGCATCGCTCAACTTTCGCGACATCATGGTCGCACTGGACGCGCTGCCTGAGCATTCAGTCATTAGCGGAAGAGCCGGGCGCACCTTAGGCATCGAATGCGCAGGAACGGTGATTGAATGCGGCAAGTCGGTTTCCCGATTCTCACCCGGCGACCAAGTCGCAGCGCTTGTTGCGGGCAGCTTGGCGACCTCAGTCGTAGCGGAGGAAAACTTCTGCGTGCGACTGCCTGATTCCCTCTCTTTCGAGTACGCAGCCGCATGGCCGGCGGCCTACATTACTGCGCATCTTTGCCTGCGAGAATTTCCGGTTTCGGACAAACCTTTGAACGTGCTGGTCCATACGGCATCTGGCGGCGTAGGGCTTGCCTTGGTTGGAATGCTTTGCAAATGTGATACGAGAATCTACTGCACTGCCGGCTCTGAAGCGAAGCGGGCATTCTTGCAAAACTATGTCCATTGCGAGACCTTCGATTCGCGTTCGTCCAGTTTCGCCGAGGAAATCTTGACACAAACCGACGGGGCCGGCATCCATGTCCTGATCAATACGCTGGGGACCAGTGCGGCAAAAGCCAACAGCCGGGTTCTTGCAGATGGCGGAACATTTATTGAATTGGGCAAATATGCCGGCGCGAACGATGCGAAACAGCTGATCCTTGATGCAAAACCGAAGATCAGACACGTTACGGTCGATTTGGATGCCCGCTGGCAATCCCACCCCGCAGACATTGAGGATGCGCTCAATCAAGCCATTGCGCATATTCAATCAGATCAACATCGCGCCCTGCCTTTCACAGCGTTCCCCGCATCGAATGCGGCAAGAGCGTTCAAGCACTTGGCGGCAGCCAAGCAAATCGGAAAAGTGATCGTAGACTTTGATTGCGACTTGGGCAGTATTGAGCGCATCGAGCTGGACAAATCCTACTATTCCAATGGATCCTGGCTGATCGCAGGCGGTACGCGCGGATTCGGCATGGCAACTGCCCTGTGGCTCGCACGACGCGGTGCAAAGTCCATGTTGCTCATCGGTCGTTCAGAGCATGTCCATCAGGAACTTTCAAAAGCGAGAGATGAGCTTCACGAGCGAGGCGCATCAATATCGGTGGCATCAGTAGACATCACCGATCTCGCCGATCTGCAAAAGTGTGTTCAGGAATTTGAAATGAAAAACCCGCCCATTCGCTTTGTCCTGCAATGCGCCATGCAGATCGAGGACCGTATGATTTCCAAGCTAAGCGGCGATACCTTGTCGAAAGTGCTGAAACCAAAAGTGATCGGAACATGGAATCTGCATAAAGTGACGAGTGATAGAATGCTGCAAAAGTTTGTCGTGTATTCATCTGTCACGTCATTGATCGGGCCCGCTGGCCAGTCGGCCTACACGGCAGCGAATTCGTTCCAAGATTCGTTTGCGGTGTATCTTCGCAAAGTCGGCATTCCGGCCGTATCAGTCAACTGGGGGGCGGTTTCGGACTACGGCTACATCTCCGACCATCCCGAGTCCGATTTGGCAGTGGGGACTCACGGCATCGAACCGACGACTGCCGAATCGCTACTTGAGAAGCTTCCCGACATATTGGTAAAAACTGCTTCACCATGCATCGCGGTTGCTAGCGGTCCATGGGCAGAAAATGCTTGGCTGCCGGACGCATACTTTGATGCTGAACGCCGACCAGGGGTTGGCAGACGCGATGAGATCGGCCGATCAGATGGCGATGGCCTAGCAAACAAAATCGAATCCTGCATTGCCAGAGTACTGGAGCTCGGAAGCGATTCAATTGACCGCAAAAGACCGATCGTTGACTATGGCATGGACAGTCTTTTGGCAGTCGAGCTAGCCCACCTGATCGAGGTGGAGTGCGATATCACCATCACCCCCTATCAGCTGATCGATCAAACCACAATTGAGCAAATTGCAAAAATCGGAGCGAACCAGAATCCGTAACTCAATTCCAGATATCGACATCTATGCCTTGCTCAATGAAGTGATCGGCACGATTGGATAGATATCGTTGAAAGTTCGGCTGTGCACGAAACGCTTCGCTTGAAACATAGGCAAAGAGCGACTGCGTGTGGAATATCTTAAACCATGCCTCAGAACGAATCACCTCGTTGCCATCTGCATCGAAAAATATGATCGTCGGAGCATAAGAAACCCCTAAGTCGGAAGCCCATTGCCGCGCTGTTGAAGCGGCACCCGAAGGCGTTACAAGTTCCTTGGTCGACCACATGTCAAGCTGCGCCACATCGAACTTTTGGATCTCGTCCACAGTCCTCTGGTCGACTAGGACGCTGTCATGCAATGTTTCGCAGTTAGGGCAATCTCCTTGTTCGAAGAATACCGCCAGCGGCTTGCCGGACCGATTGCTCAGATCGTATGGGGGCAGCATGAAGAAATCCTTTGAAATGAGTTTACGGGACGAAGCGGATTCAGGCGCGTTTTGCTGAACATATTCGCGGTATGCCAGCCGATCTTCCTGCCGCATCGACACGTAGTCGAGAGCGAGGCGAAACTGTTGCGGCGGGACGTAGCCATTGAGGCGAAGCACCTTGTCCGCGCGCTCGTCGTAGAAAATCATCGTCGGGGTGAATTGCACCGCGAGGTCTGAGGAAAAGATTTTCTCAGTCGTCGAGCTTCCGTCTACGCTGATCACTTCCCGGTCGCCCCAAATGTTCAGCTCCACAACATCGAAATGCTCTTGAATCGTTTCGACGATATCTTTCTGGCTCAAGTTCCGCTCCACGAGTGCGTTGCAGTAGGGACATCCATCCTGATGAAAGAAATAGATCAAACGCTTGCCGTGCTCGGCCGCTTCTGCGGCATCTTCTCGAACATCCAGAAAACTTTCCTTGAACCATTGCGGATAGGTGGTTTCTTTGGCGCCCATGAACGCTCCTTGGGTTGCGGAGCTTTGCGCCAAGGCCATGCTTGCATGAAGCGGAATGATTAGAGCAAGTGCCAGCAGTCCAGCGTTGGTTGAATTAGGCATTTTCGTGACCATCTTGAAAAAACTATAAATAATTGAAGCGTTAGACTTAATACGCTAATTTTTACGTGGCAGCGTATCGGCCGAAAGCAGATTTCGTCGCTTTGATGGATCTAGCACCTTGATTGCAGGCCGACAGAATCAATGTCGCGCATTCATTGGCCGCCATAGCCTTTGCGGCGCGGATGCCGTAACGCACCTGAAACTGCACAAACTTGTCGCATGCGCAGCTTTTGATTTTGGCTGCGACCAGATGGCCGGAAGAGAAAAATTCTCGCTGAGCAAATCTAAACCAATGCCCTTATCGGCGGATGAGGCTACCGCTTTGATCCGGAATTGCCGGCGGACCCGTTGATCAGCCCTTGAATCTGCCGCTCGCTCAGGCCGGTATACCTGCTGATCAGACCATGCTCGACCCCTTCCTCGAGCAAACGCCCTGCAACGGTCAGAATGCCCTGCTCCATGCCCTGCTCCATGCCCTGCTCCATGCCCTGCTCCATGCCCTGCTCCATGCCTTCCCGGACACCTTCCTGCCTCCATCGCTCGTAGTGCTCTTCATACATGTCGAATTCCTCCTGGCTGTTTTTCACAATCGGCTTTCGCATCTCTTTGAGACGGTCGTGATTATACGCCTGCGGATGGCACTGCCGGATGTAGTCCATCACGATCGGAACCAGCTGCTCGCGCAGTCCTTGCGGCAACCGGTCCATCAGTCCGAGATACTCCCTGACCTGGTCGTCGCTCAGATTCCAGATCCCCCGCATCACGCGCCACACCACCTCGGTCACGCACCCGCCGATGCGGTCCTGCAACGACTCGTCGAATACGTCCACCACCACGGTCTTGAACCAGATCCGAAGTTCGACATCGTCGAGCACATCGGCACCCGCTCCGAACGGCCGGAGCAAGTCTCGCCTCCAGCCGCCCTCGCAGTTGCTCAGCATCACCGCGATCGCCCTTTTGACTCCATCCCCGCCGCCCGCGTGGATTGCGCGGATGTACTCGCAGAGCTGGTCCGCCGCCTGCGGGTCGTCGTAGCTTTTGTGCTCCACCACCACGTTGAGCGGCTCGCCACCGTCAAGCGGCGCCCGCAGCAGCTTGTCGACCCGCCGCTCCTGACGCTCGGGGCTGAACAGCTCGGGCGACCCGAGCTCCAGCCCCGAAAGATCCAGCCGCACACACGAGTCGCCGAAGGCGAGCCGGCACAGGTCCCGGGCGCACTCCAGGACGGCCAGGGCAAGCCGAGCGAACAGATCGTGCGGCCGGCTACCGCGGACGGGCTTCGGACGATGGAAGGTTGTCATATCAGGGGCGGACTCCTTTTCTATTGTCATTGAGCCGTCTTGACGCATGCCGCATTTTAATTCAAAATCACAGCACGAGTTGTGCTGAAAACTTCAGTATAGCATGAAAATCACAGCGAAAGAACCTATAAAAGCCATATACTGTCATTTTAATCGCGAAATGTCGAGCGTTCGCGCATTCTTGCTCGGATTTCGGATAATGCTGATGCGCCTTCGAGTGGCAGAATTCATTGATGGTGCATCGAATCGCTTCAACTCATCGAATGGGCAACGATAACTTGCGCCAATTCGGGGCCCCATTTCGCCATTTCCTACCTGTATTACGCGACAGAAGTCTGTGCCGTCCAGCTGTTTTGTCCTCCACGCCTCGTGTAGCGCACAGGCTGTTTCATGGATGTGCAATAGCTGCCGCTCGTTCCGGCTTTTGGTGACACATGCGACAAAGAACTACATCCACAACTTATTGATATTGATTGACCAGCGTTGCCGTCTTTTCCTCGACAGCGTGTCCGCCGGACGAATTTGATCATCGGAAGAGGTTTAGAATTTACCTATTGAAGCATTTCTTGGCCTTTGCTCATTATTGACTTCTCACCCTGCTCAAACAGATAGGTGACTTCAAATGCCTTGATCGAGCGCTGTCGCTGAATTCGATTTGCGAATGAAAAAGCATCGTTCATTTCATATCGCTGAAAGATATCCAAACCACGATCAAGCGATATTTTCCATCCGTGATCAGTCACTATATGACGCGCATGCAAAGATTGGGTTGCGTCGAAGCTCCACGAAAACTTCAAATCGACTGACGATGCAGAGTTTTTGATTTGTTCGAAATAGTCCTCCTGCTTGCCGCCCTCTTCATCTTTCTTGGTCAAAAGATGCACGGACACTGATTCTCCAGAAGGCTTGTATCTTAGGATGGTTTCCAATAGCTCCATCACATTTCGCGCCTGATGAAACTGTCGAATGTATGGATCGGTAATTGTGACCTGAGTGGCGCCTTGCAGGTATGGACCGAAAAGAATATCGAAAGAAACGCCTCTTTGATTCTCTTGGAAGACCATATGGCTTTCCCTGGGCATCTCCTGAATAACCGGCGGCGCTTGCAACATGGGAGCAAGTTCGCGATTCTGTTCTTCTTGCGAGCTTTCGAACTGTTCGTCATAGGATGAGGATTTGTGGTAGTAATCTGGATATTCCAACTCTTCGAGCGTACTGACCAAATGGGTCTTGCTGCTACTATCGATATAGGAAAAGCTGACTTGCGGATAGGTATGATCAATCCGCAGCAACTGGTCTTTCACTCGCTTGCGACCTTCCATTGAAAGCTTGAGCATCATCTCGATTTCATCTGAATGAGCTCCGCCGTCAGGAAACAGAAGTTTTGCCAAACCAGAAAACGTTTTATTGATTCCGTCTCGATCCCGCGTCGATAAATCCGGAGATAAAGTAAATTGCCCAGCATAACGATCGGAATAGTCTTGATGTCGCAATGACCGGAGAATTTCCGCCAAGTAGTCGACTACAAATCCATAGCCTGAACCAAACATTTCGCCTCGAATAATGTCAACTTCCCAGCCTGGTATGTAGTAGTGAATTCGATCTAGAAATGCAGAGTCGTAGAATTTGCCAGGCAATTCATGAAACAAGTCGAGTTGCTTGAGTAAAAACGGCACTGTATGCTGATTATTTCCTACAAAAGCGATTGATGCGTCCGCACTGAGCATTTCCACGCCTCGAGAGAAAGATTTATTCGCCATATAGTTCTTCAAGATATCTACCAGCGCTTTGTCTACGCGCTTATTCTTGCCGGCGAATTCATCGAAAGCGACGCAGTCCCAGTACCCGACTAATCCGATCTTTCCGGTGGAGTTGTTGACGAAGAGTTTGGGGACTGTAACCTCGCCTCCCGATAGCAATATTCCGTGAGGCGAGAATTCCGAATAGATATGCGATTTGCCAGTACCTTTAGGACCAAGCTCGACCAGGTTGTAGTTGCGTTCGCAAAATGGAATTAGCCGGATTAGCTGCGTCAATTTGCTTCGTTTGCCGAAGATGCTTGGATTAAAGCCGATGGTCTGGAAAAGCAAATCAATCCATTCGTCGGTGGAAAATTGTTCGCGCGCCTGAATGTAGCCTTCAAAGTCGCAATTTGACATCTGAATGGGCTTTAGCGTCGAAAGTACCCATGGAATGTCGCTGCCGCCCTCGGCATGCCTGTATTCGATGTCGGCGATGCACCATACTCCGCCGACCAAAAGTTTCGGATGTGCTTTTATCGTGCCTGCATCAACCAATATTTTCTTTATTCCGAGATTAGCGAAATCCGCTTCATATACATCTGCTTTTTCGTTAAGCGAGACGCTAACCTTGTCGATCACCTTATGGCGGCCTTTCTCCCGAATATTCGAACGCACTAGTCCCGCCTCATTGCGATGGACATAGTGCTTGCTCAATATTTGCTTGACCGTGTCGATGCCTGACTGGATCGTTGCCTCGTCATCGGTGGCGCAGTACTGCCCCAGCAGGTATTCGAGCACATACGCGGGAACAATGGTGTTGCCTCTAACTGCCTTGACTAGATCTTTCCGAACGACAAGTCCCGGAAAGTGCATCGTTATTTTTTTGTCAAGCTGGTTCATTCGACAGTCAGCGCTAGAAGTCGAAATCGCTCATGAACGAACGATTCATCGCATATCGAACCGACTTGTAGGGTTTGTAATGGGAAGTTGAAGCATGCCTCTCCTCCAATCGGAGTTCAACATCTTGCCGATTAAATTTGTCCGCTTCAGCCGTAAGCATGAACTGGACATGTTGTTCACGCTCCCTGGAATGATCCGAAGGCTGGTCAAATACAAGGTCATGGCTATCTGAAATGAGATCGCCAGACCGCGAATAGATTCCCGCTCTAAGCGTTCTCGGTTTCGTTTTTTCTGTTACCGGAACGACTTGATACATTGTTACAGTCAATTGTCCAGAAGTAATTGACGAGCTGGTTCCAGGCAAGATCTCGACATCAACCAAAGATGTATCGCTTTGGCGTGTTTTGTTCACGGTGATTACGGGGATTACTATTTCCTGCAAAGTCGCCCCGCCATGAACGAACCGGCTACCCGAACCCTTTACCCTCAGGCGATTGACAGATTTTGGAATCTGCACTTCCATATCGCCAGCAAGTCCAATCTGCTTCGATTCAAATTTGCGCAGACTTGGCGTATCCTTAAGCCCTCTGCCGATCACAAAGCGGCGACTTTTGTAGAGTATTTCCTTCCCGTCGGCACTCTCACCGGCGAAGTCGCTTTGATCAATTTCAGCTTTTTGGTAAAGGAATCCATGATCTGAGGTTATGATCAGGTTATACGCATTGGCTGCGACAAGTTTCTTGATTAGTTTGATCAAATCTTCTAGCGTGTCCTGCACCGCCTCAAAAACCTGACCTTCTGTTTCTCGTTTATCTCCGACAGCATCAATTCTATTGTGGTAGACATAGATCAAGTCGTGGTCGCGAATTAGCAGACGGCAATCGTCTCGACCCATCGCCAGAATATCATCAGCCTTCATTGCCTTCGCTCGATCACCCACCAACTTTTTAAGTATCTTGTCCCGATTAGCAGTGCCTTTTGAATTTTGGTCATTGACCATCACGGTGGCCGAGTTGTCGCACGCTAGGGAAAGTTCGCGATTGGGCAATAATGCTGCCATTCCAAGTTGAGTGTAGCTCGGCAGCATGGAAAGCGCGGGCACAAGTTCCGCGGCATAGCGATCTTCCTGCCTGATGAGACTCAAAAGTTCATCGCCAATTTCATAACGCAGCGCGTCTGAAATAATCACAAAAATCTTCTTTTTTTTGTTTATGAAGGGATTGACGAATCGCGTAAAAAAGTGATTTTGCCGACAAATCGAACGAGCATCCCAACCGGCAGATTTATCGATAACTTGCTGAAACCGGTCTCCAAGTGTCAACAGGAAATTATTTACGTAGAGGTTTTCGATTTTCTGAGTCAATTTCTTCATTGACGACACTTCGTTGGACCGGCCTAGATGATAGGTATACTTGCGATACAGCTGATCTATCCTATACCAGGAGCGGCTGTACCTCTTAATGCCCTCTGAAAGGCTCTCCATCTCCAAACTCGACTCATTCAAAGCATTTATAAACTTCGCGGAATAATCGATTGCTTCGTAGATGTGTCTAAGCCTGCCGTACCAATGAGTTGTCTGCCTAATGCGAATCCAGTTTGTGATGTCGGCACTAGTTTCGGTTTGAGATTCTATGGCCTTGACAAGATCGAAGATGATCTTGTAGTCGATCAATTCAAAATAGTCCAGATCTATAAGATCCCTAAAATCCTTATTCTGAATCCGGGGCTCAACGGAAAGTACTTCCGCGCTTTTTTTGGAAAAATGCTCAAAATTTGCGCTGTGGTGCCGATTGTCTTTCCAGCGTTTAAAGAAGATGTGCGATTCTTGGTTTAGCGTCGCGTTGGCATCATCGCCTACCGCTTCGGAGTAGCATGATTTGAATAGTTCGATACAGAAATCTTCCAGATTTGGTGATTCACTCGCATAGCCGTAGACATCCTTCAATTGTTCCCAGAAAAATCGATCTAAATTGCTTCGACGAATGATTTTGAATTTATCCTCTTTACAGTTCGCCAATTCTTGCAATAGGCTTTCAAGAATTGCATGAATCTTCGCATCTTTATGACCGATACAAGCGGCAAGCATTTTAAGTCTGATCTTGTTTACTTCATCGTCAGGGCACAACAGGCTTTTCAGTTTGCTTCGACGGCTTTCTGCTCGGAAGAATTCCGAATGCGATTGCACCAAGTCTCTGAATCTCGGGCTTAATTCTAGTTCAGCAAGCCATAGAGCTGTCTGGTCAGTGCGAAACTCTCCATTGGCCAACTGCACATCAAGCAGCCAGTTGTCCAAATCGCCCGGCTGTTCTCCTTCGCGATAGAGAAGGAATTTATTGTCCGGTTCTTCTTGCAGCAATCTGAATCTGACTCGAAACTCGTTGTTTGCGAGTTCTATCTTGTTGACTCCATTCAAGGAAAGCTCTTCAAAGTCGGCGCGCATTTCCTTCTCGGGATCGAACCAGAAGACGATTCGATGCTTCTGGAACTTTTGATTCAATTCTTGCTTGATGTTTTGATTCATTTGACTTCTGCGATGCGAAAGTCGTTATTTGCTTAAGCCGGCAACCTTTTTCAATGCTCTGCCAAACTTTCGGTAGTTCGCCTTGACGCCGTCATCAAGGTCGATTTCTTTTTGCTCAGTCGCAAGGGGGCGCATTTGATATGTTTCAAAATCTTCCAGTTCGCGAATAATATTCGAAGTCTTTTCGATTTCCTTTATGGCCTGATTCCTTTCGCGCGCTGCGGTACCGGCGTTCATGCTGATGCTTTGCAGTTGATTTTTCCTGGCGCGAAGCTTCTCGCGGAACTCTCTCAGGTAGTCATTCAGCACTATGCTGCAGGTGTCAGTGCGGTAGCGGTGCATGTAGATCAGAGCATTAAAATTACCGCTTGGACTGCTGAACAGCCAGTAGATCGGGCGTTTCTTGTAGCGTTTAACGTGATCGCTGTAGAACTCACGCAGGAAATAATCGCGGATGCTGTAGTTGTGTTTGTTTTTGATATTCAGCGCATTTTCAATAAATTGAATATTGGCTCCATAGTGCTGAATCCCGAATGCAGTTCGCACAAATTCCCGAAAGCGTTCAACCATGTCGTCCGCAAACCAATTTTCATCAAGCAGGGGAATCACATTCGTCTCGCTTATCGGAAACGATGCATTCGGGATTTGCCTGCTATAGTCTGCGGCTGTTTCGCCTTGATTAGCCAAAATCAAGCCAGGCTTGTCCAATGAGTATCGGCCAAACATGCAACCGACAGCATAAGAAACAAATTCACGGATGGTATCGGCCCGCAACAGCGTCTCGAGTTCGTCCTCGCTTCGGTCGCTGCCGTATCGATAATGCGGATTGCATGTCAGCGTTATCTCATGCAGCGGAACGTCAGACTCAAATTCGTCATCCACATCGTATTGATCAATGAAAATTTGGTTATTCTTTTTCTCCAGCAGAGTCATTTCATCAACCATGCCCCGCCACAATTCCCGCCGTTTGCAATAGGCTTCTGCAAGATTCAAATCCATGCGGTTGTTTGAGTTCGAAACACTTATGCCGGTTGTGAGCAACGGGTTCTTTATGAAATTAAAAGATGTCTCATGCGAATCCCAATCAAACTTTGAAACCTCTCGAAGTCGCCTAACTGTTTCGTCAATCAGTTCATGCGAATCTTCTATGCGATTCGGCCACGGCAAGTTCGACATCGAACCTTGGCCATAGTCCATCGTCGGTGTCAATATATTTAGTAGCCGGTTTGTGATGCGGCTGTTTAGCAAGCCAGCAACACAGAAGTGAAACTTGTCGTCATTAGGTAAGACAAGCGGCCCCTTGGCATCAAACACATACCCTTCTTTTGTCAATCTACAGTTAAAAGCACCATTCGTCAATGCTGTGTATGTAACCGCTCTTTTGAAGTTGTAATCCAGATTTCGTGGAGCCGATCTAAGTTTTCCGTTTTTGTCAACGAAGTTTCTGATTCTCTCGCCGTCATTTTCCCAGTCAATGACGTAGTATTGGTTTCCATGCCATTTTCTGTAAGGTCCGCCCTTGTGGTAGGGAAACCATCTTTTTCTGGACGCTTTTGCAGACTCTCTTGAGCTGCACCCAAAACCGATACGATTCCATGAAACTTCATGCCACAACCGAAGAAAGCGGTCATTGTCTCCCGTGCTGGATCCTTGCTTCGGGGCAGCAACATCAGCTAGTCGTCGCGAATTCCTGAAAAGATTACGTATCTTTTTGGAGACCCAGTATGCGACTGGACTACCCGGGATCATTTTGAATTCGTCGGTCGAGGCACGAGCGAACCAACCTTGATTACGGAAAGGATAGTTTTTTTCATTTTCAGGAGGGAAAATGTGAGGTTCGCCATCAGAATTTAAGTCAGCAACATCGACAAAGCAGTATTTACCAACTTGATTCGGATTGGTGAAATTTTTCCAGACTGTTGCCGAAGTTCCAAAAGCAATACCCATCACCATGTTTGACATGTACATCATCGAATGAATTGATGCTTTGACAAACATACTTTCTCTGAAATCACAAAATGACAACAAAAACATCCAGCTCTGCATCGTTACCATCGCGATGTATCCGCGGGGTTGAGCCAATTCTAATCCGCGCTCGATAAATGCCGCATACAGATCACTCGAACTAATCGGATAATTCTTTCTCGTCCACAACTTAAGACGCAGATTCATCTTTTTGCTACCCATATAGGGAGGATTAGCAACAACTACATGGTATTTCGTGGCGAGAAAATCGGCTTGAACCAACGCTTTAGTCACTTTCTGATCAACTGCGCCGCAAATGAGTTCATTCGGCATATCCCTCGACTTTAAGGAATTTATTGCTTCACCAAGTTTGGTTTCTATTGGATGAATCAACGCTCCAAAGTTCTTAGCTTCTTCGAATTGCCTTGCCGTTCTAAACACATCATCGGAAATTATTTTTCGATCAACCTTTTCAAGATATTCGTCCAGTTCATGATCTTCAAAGCGAATATTCTCCAGAACGCAGATATGTGACTCGACTTTCCTTTCAAAGAAATTCGTTTGCTTCGATCTGGCTTTCATAGCCAGGGCAAACGCGGCAAGCCCCCCTGCCCGATCATCAATCTCTATTCCGTACAAATTATTTGCAATAATCTTTTCGGAAATGCTCGCCGGGTCGTAGCCTTCCTCTTCATAAATCGCATAGAGCAAATCAAATGCATAAGTTAGCATATGGCCCGAACCACAAGCCGGATCGCATACCTTGATTTCTTCTGGAGAGTTAACCCTAAGAAAATCCACTTCCTGATCATCAGACTCAATGTAGTATTTCATCCTCTTGATCAGCGTCGAATCTGGATTGTTGAGCATCCAAAGTCGGCCAAGCGAATTTTCTACCAGATACTGCACAATCCAGTGCGGAGTAAACAGCTGAGTCGCTGCTGGAATGTTTTCTGGCGTGACTTTTTGATTCTTTCTCAGTCCCTCGAAAACTTGGTCTTTTTTCTCCGAAATGTAAAACTGGTAAAGCCAGCCAACCACTTCTACGTTCTTGCAAGACCCAGGGAACATCGCTTCCCGGGTATATGCGAGTATTGAATCGCCAGACAGAAGATCTTCAGGTAGCAATAGTTCAGTGTAGTCATCAATACACTGAAACAAAAAAGGCATAGTCGAATGCCACCAGTTGCACGCCGCAACAAAAAGCAACCGGTATGCCTCTCCTTGAGCATCCCGGCTAGGGTATTTGTCATTGAGTAAATCTAATATTCTTTGACGTATGCCATCCCTGACTAGCTTTGCATCAACATATCCTCGCTTCGCTTGCGTCAAAATAGCCGGCAAAGTCTGACCTTCATCAGGAGATATGATGCCGACACTCGTATATCGGTTCACATCCATAAATCGCAGAGCGCAAAATCTGTTAAACCAAATATAGGCTACCCGCTCGACCAGCTCATCCTTGCCAAACTCATTGATTTGAAATTCTAGCAGTTTGACTGGTTTAGGATATTCGCGGCGCAGAGAACTGTTCGCGGATAGCGTGTATTCGAGCTTAATGCCTACTTGTTCAATCAGGTTGCGCCGCGCGAATCTGGCAAACCTTCTAAGCCTGGACAAGTCCATAGTTAAACGGTCTTTGAGCAAGATGTTAGTTGGTATAGGAAATGCGCCAATTGGGGAATAATTGGTTCCATTTTTCTACATTTACGACTTGACAACTGACGGCAATGCTCTTTGTCCAGCGGCGTGAGACTCTACCAACGGGCAATTCGCGGGTCAACTCTCGCTGTAGCGCACTATTCATGCCGTTGTTGAAATTAATCACGCAGATGTAATGAATCGGTTTGTCAGTTTTTTGCTCGGCATGGCGATAGAGGTATGTGTCGCGAAACTTGTACTTCAAGTAATTCTTTAACCAATTTATTCTTGATCCAGTTTCTCCGCTACCGGCATTGCTCGCATCCTTACGAAATAACTCAATCAGTGATGTGTCGTAATTCTTGACCTCAACGTACAAATATGCTTTTTCGAGCTCGACAACAATGTCCACAGCCTTCATGGGCGCGCCATGATAGGTAGGCTTGGCACAATCGGTCTCATCGAAAATAAACGCATCTACCGTCTCGGAGAAACGAAATTCGAACGCATTGAGGTTGACAATCTTCATTTGCCGAGGCTACCCATAGTCTTGCCGACTTCGTAGTCGATAATAGACCCGAAAGCCTCATCAATATCAGTCGAAGAGACATCAATGAAGTTGTCAGTGGTCGCAACATTTATTCTTTTCGAATCTGATTCCTGCGAAAAGCTATGGAAAAATACCTGATCTCCCTTTTCTTTGTCGCCAAGAAGCTCAAACCACTTCAACGTCACAAAATCGTGAGTTGCAATAATGACTTGTTGACCTTGCCGCGCGAGCTCGTATAGTATTTCAACCACCAGCCTTATCATTTTCGGGTTTAGGTTGGCCTCAGGCTCATCCCACAAAACTGGTCCGCTTACGCCAGGCCGAATTGCACCAGTTTTGAGAAGGCGGGCCAACGTTCCATACTTGAGAAAACCTTCTGCAACAGAATTGACAGAATATTCAACGCCGTGCGACAAAAACGTTATTCTGCCACCTCCATGAAACAGGAATCGGCCACCGCATATGGCCTCCAATTCCTCAACAGCCCATTTCGCCTTTTTCTGCAAGACATCCTGTCGAACTTCGGGCAGGTCGAGAAGCAGTGCCAAATTTTGGTAGGTCTGATCAAGAGACAAGTCATAGGTTTCGTACAGACTGATAAATCCTTTCATTAATGAAAGGATTTCTTTGGCCGGAATAAAAACCGCCTGGGATTGTCCCAAAGATTCAAGAGCGACATCGGCAAGCTCCAAAGTCTTAGAATTTTTATGGAAAACCGCTTCTATTTCTAGACCCGAAGCAAATCTTGCTGAAACGACAGATTGCGCAGTCGCCCCATGCCGATGCAGTTTGCCAAGCTTGCGGTCCAGCGGCAAAAATATATCTATGAAATGGCTTGTCAGCGTCTGGGGGAATGGCCCCTGTTCAAACGAAGAGTTCTTGTCGCGTTCAGACAGTGCCGTGTAAAGGCTGTAAATCGCCTTTAGCAAATGCGTCTTTCCTGTAGCATTTTCACCAATAAGAATGTTGATTTTCGGCGACAATTCCAGCCGAGTATTAGAAAAAGCCGTAAAGTTTTCAAGTTGAATATGCTCGATCATAGCCGAATTCTTTTGCCTTGCTTGATTTCTCCGATTATTGCCTCTCGCAAACGTTCCAAATAGTCGTTGACATCAGCTTCGGCAGACAGCCAAGGCTTCTCGAAGGTGACTTTTACTGTTTGAATTGGAACGTACTCTGAAGCTTTCTCTGCTTCAGCAGACCGCACATTTGAATTGCCGGCATCAAGCGACTGTAGAATTTTGTTGGAATCAATCTCAATAAAATTTCGCACTTTATCTCGTATCACTGCAATCAATGACTGGAGCTGGATCGCCTCGCTCATCCCGCTGAAACGTGATTCAATCTTCTCTCGCTCCTCCGCGCTCAACTCTTTGAACCTGTCCGTTTGAAAGATCCTGTTTGCGAGCTCTTGAATTTTCTTATCGCCCTCATCCAGCTCGATGGCTCTTTGTGTCTCAATTTTTGCCTTCAAAGATTCAACCAGCAATTTGACTTGTCGAATGCCATCTCCCCGCAAAATTTCGGGATCTTTCAACTTGTTGGTCAGCTCGGAACTTTCGCAATCATCAAGATACTCAAAATTCGAATTTTGTAAACGCTCGAATTCTATGGCACCATCGTAGATGCCGACTTGCGGGCCTCCCAAGAAACTCTTGATGGGGGCTATTACGCTGCCTTTTAAGTCGATCAGATCTTGTTGTTGTTTGACAAGTTCCGTCAGATACCATGCATGCGACTTTCCTGTGCATTCTTCAATTTTCGTCAATGCCGAATCCAGCTTTTGACCGAAAGGATATTTGCCGATCTTCTCTCTCATTGAATGCAGCTCAGTCAAAAGATCCTCGAACGCCAATTTTGCCTGAGTTCCTAATGCTTTTGCTTCTTTTTGATCCGGCAATTTCTCAAAAAACTGCTCGATAAACTGCTCCAGAGCAATAATCTGCTCAGAAGAAAATTGAGTCTGAGGTTCAATTATTAGATTGTTGTGCTTATGGCTATTGCACAGGGCTTTCCCAAGCTCATCGCGCTCCAGAAGATTGCTATCCAAACGGGCTTCGATTTTGTTCCTCGCACACAGTTTGGCGATTGTGCAAAGTGTCGCGGCGTAATACCAACCATAGGGAGCTCGTCCATATTTTTCTAAAATCTGCTTCACTGTGATTCGAACGCCCTGGCTTTTGTAGCCCACGATTGTGCTAAGAACATCCTGCTCAGATTCAGGCAGACTCGGAGCATCGCTTTGAAAGAGTTCATCTGATGAAGTGTTCAGATGTTTTGCGATATCACTCTCCGTGTAGATTTCAGACAAAAACTTAAGATTGGGGTAAGTTCTCGTAATCAATCTTTGAAAACCCGACTCAATCCGAACCTGCGCATCTTCCGAGGCAATCTCGATCTTGTCACCGCCCACAAATAGGCCAGATTGACACAACAGACTTTTCACTAATCGCTCTAGATTATTCCGACGAATTTTGTTCTGATCTTGCTTCTCACTCAAAATCCGTCTGCCCGACTCGGTTTGTTGTACGCCAGAAATGTTTTGGCGTATGTATTTTGCAGTTCGTTTGTAGGTACCAATATCCTGAACTAATCGCGAGTCTTCGGGCAGTTGCACAATGAACTGCTTATCCTCCAGGCTTTTCATTTTCATTTCGGTTTCGCTACCACTCTCCTCGCCCAGCGGACTTATGATATGGATGGTTAGCTCATGGTCGCGTCCGAAAAGTTTTCCATCAAATCTTCTGGTATACGGATAATCTTGCCCGTTATCTTCGTATCGGATTTTTGGGCGTATGATGATCTCCTCGAAGACAATCTTTTGAAGTTCGCTCGTTACTTCCGATGCATCAATTTCCGTAGCCTTAATTTGTTTTTCAATGTCTACTTCTTCGTCAGTGAGGTATTCGTAACGATCACCGTTGCGCTGAATATACGTTTGCTGTTCAAGCAAACTTAGTGCGCTTTCCATGCGCTGCGACGCTTCCTGCAAATTGCGGCCAAATTGACCTGCTACCAGGATCTCAATGTTTGCAGCAGTCGGCGTGAACTCCTTAACGTATTTAACTAGTAGCAATGCTTTCAAAACGCGTATTGCAAACTCATCGCCGAGACTTCTTTCAGCATCCAGAACAGCTTGCTTGGTATGCGACTTCAATGCTTGGCGAATGCCTTCGAACATCAAATCGAATGATGCCAGGCATCCCACCGACCCATCCTTCAATTTGATTACAGCGCGCTGAAACACAGAGAGCATTGAACGCTCGCCCACTGA
Organism: Arenicellales bacterium; assembly: GCA_965214875.1. Lineage (GTDB taxonomy): Bacteria > Pseudomonadota > Gammaproteobacteria > Arenicellales > JAJDZL01 > CBDAUN01. The sequence goes on from OZ243980.1 coordinate 2,377,014, forward strand.
ACTGTGTTTGCCCTCAAACGCTTGAACTGTCGACAGATTCCTGATTGCTAGCTGAAACAATTCGAATTGGTATGGCACGAATGGATAGCAACGAATAAAGTCTTCTTCATCCTCGAAATTGCGGTATCGGTGAGGCCCATCCGCAAAACCGAACAACGTTTTAAAATTGTTGCAGTGATCGTGGTAGAGCGCGGAAACCAAGTGACGCTGGTAATCTCTTTTATTCAGCAAGCGCGCCTTTATCACTTCAGCCACATCCGTACTCGTCAGCTTCATACGAATCGCGAAGCGATCCTGGATTTTCGAAAAGTCGTTGGTTTGCTGCTCACTTGCGCCAAGCACTGTGTCCATATCTTCTTGCGCAGTAATGAACAACCACGCTTTCCCTCGGCACTTTGTCGCCAAGCTCTCAGCGATTGTCTGCAAGTTGGTCATCAACTGGATATTGCCGGCAACGAACTGTCCAACCTCATCTACAAAAAAGTTGAGGCGAAAGCCTGGTGCTTGCCGTTCAATATATCGATTCACAAGATTGGCGAAATCTTCCACCGAAAGAGAATAGTCATTCCGGTACTTGTCAAGTACGTTTTCGACATTTGGTACGCCTTGTGAAGTGGCCTGAGCAAACGCTTTGTCTATATTCGACGATTCGAGCAAAGATTCTTTGCGTCCCTCTTGCCATGACTTGCCGGATATCGATCTATAAGCTTCTTGGAAGGTATGGTAGATTTCTCTGTCATCAAGATCTCGTTCAAAATTTGAGATGTAACCCTGCTTTCCGTAATAGCCGCACATTTCATCGAAGACTTTAGCAAACACACTCAGCAGTGCGTCCGGTTCATTCTTGCTGATTACATCTGCTTTTTGATCAATATTGAACAGGATGCTTTCCGACGGAATACTCACCGCTTTTTCGAGCCCGCCACGCAAAATTGCGTTTTCAGAACACTTGGTCAGAAACAACTTCAAAGAAGAATCTCCCCCGATTTCCTGTCCCTTCAACAACGATGCCAGAATTTTTAATAGGTGTGACTTTCCAGAACCGAAAAAGCCTGAGATCCACACCCCGTTATTCCCTCGATAGTCGTTATAGGCATCAAGAAATGTTTCCAGATTTTTTGCAACCTCGTTGGTTAGCACATACTCGTCAAACTCGTTGCGAAAATCAGCTTCGTCATCGGCCTTTATGACCCCTTGAATGTGTCGCTCAATAGATTTTTCAAATATTTCGTTTAATTTTGTCATGATTGCGTCTGTCAGACTTCACAATGGAAGATGTTAAATGCTCTGTAGTATCGGTCATGCAGTCTTCCGAACAAGTGAAGAGAGGCGCCTGACGTGCTGGACTGCGTAAACTCGCCAGGAAAGAAGATCACCATCGGTATTTTTTGCACACCGCTTTGTAAATTATTCAATAAACTGTGTAGTCGAATGTATGGAAACACTTCACCTATGCCGGAAAGCAGCAGGACTTCATGATGTGAGTGCAACTTCTTGCATATTGCGGGAACGAGTTCCGTTTCTGGATCAAGGATTCCCTGAAGCAATTCTCTCAATTTATCCTTGGCATGTGATTGCTCAAACAAGAAAACATCATTCAATCTATTTCGTTCACGCAGCATCTCGATTGAAAGCCCATACAAATCTATTTTCAAAAATTGAATTTGAACCTCTCCGAGACACATCTCCAAGCGTTGCTGAATTTTGGCCATTTCTTCAGCTTTGGCCGGATCGAAAGGGCAGATGTAGAAAGGCACATCGCTCTCGAACGAACTGCTACTTCTGAATTGGTCACTCTTAATGACCGCACAAAGATGATTCAGCTTTTCTTCGGGTGACATTTTGAAAAGATCTTTGCTCATTGCCTTGGGCGTTTCAGCACGGTTCCAGAGAATGGAAACAACAAATCTTCATCATTGCCAGCATTTGATATCAATTGAATGAAGTAGCGATCAAGCATAGCAGTTTCGATCCTATTGTTCTCGGACAAAAGTCCAGCATCTCTCATCATTCTGAACAAGTTTTGACGCAATTTGCCACGAGTTTTTTCTGTGATTTTTTCCAACTGCGGGTTTGTTTCAGATTTTCTGTCGTAGAAAACGTCAAAATTCTCATAGTGCAGATCAAGACGCATAATTGCGTGGCGCTCTCTAAGAACATCCACGGCAAATTCAGCGATGAATCGGTAGCGCCGACATACAGCCACCCACAACAAATATGCCTGCTGCTGAGCATTGCTCTCTAATAGAAATCGAACTTCATCTTCATTCAAAGTTTGAAGTCGGAAGATTACTTCTCGACTAATGCGGATTAGCGTGCTCTCGGTTCTAGCCTGAAAGATATTCTCTGCCAACACTTTTTCTCGCACTGGTTTCCAATCTCCGATTTCAAGGTACAGTTTTGCCGCCTGACATGATTCGCGATGCCACAGTCCTCCAACTGTGAATGACATATTGTATTTGCGGTTATTCATGCCTGGTTTTAGAAGCATTTTGCCTGAAGGAACGTATATGGCAAACCGTTACCAATTCATTATGGAGGGTCGGTGCACAAAGCCTGATGCTTCCAGATTGCTGATCTGCATATCATCGAAACCTATATATCGAAAATGCAAGTTCGGACAATTTTCCAACCATAACAACATCAAACATCCCGGTGTTATAGCTGAGCACGCTTTCCAACCCGATTGTAATTGATATGCCAAGACATCAACCGCAAAATCGTAGATATGGACAGCGTACCTAGAAACAAAACGCTGACCGGCAGTGAGATGAAAGCGCAGGTTTCGCGCTTGCATTCCAAGTCGAGCGTACCGATGTCTTGATCACAATATCTGTCCAAATGTGTACAATCGGAACAAGAAAACATAAAAGTGCAGGCAATAAAAATGATTGAAACTCGTTCCATTCGCTCCATCCAGAGGTTGCTTGAAAAGACGCTCATCGGCATTCTAATTCTGCTCATTGCCCCTGCCTTGCCTGCCCAGACTCAGAGCGAGCAAGTCGAAACAACCTTGAAGGCTGTTGTGGGCCTCCGCGCTTCCGTGCCAGACACCGCAAGAACCGCCTTTTCGCTCGGCACCGAGCGCGAGGGCAGTGGGGTCGTCATCGACGATGACGGACTCGTGCTCACGATTGGCTACCTGATCATGGAAGCATCAAACATCGAAGTAACCAACAGCGACGGCGACTACGTCCCCGCTTCGATGATCGCTTACGACTATGACACCGGATTCGGTCTGGTCAAGGCGCAACAACCGCTAGGGCTCGAGGGCATCACACTAGGCAGTTCGGCCACGCTCGGAACCAACGACTCCGCCTTGATCATTTCTCATGTCGGGCCGAACTACCTTCAGCTCGTTGAAGTGGCAGATGTCCGAGAATTTGCCGGCTACTGGGAATACTTGCTCGACAACGCAATTTTTACCGCGCCGCCACTGAGCGGGTTCGGCGGCGCTGCGCTCGTCAATCAGAACGGTGAACTGATCGGTATCGGTTCGCTTGTGGTGCATGATGCAGTCGAAGGACCGCCTCCAATTGCCGGCAACATGTTTGTGCCGATCGATCTTTTGAAACCAATTTTCGACGACTTGCTGAAGATCGGGCGGGCTGGCGGCGAACAACGCCCCTGGCTTGGCATATACATTGCAAGACATCGCGGTCATCTGTTTGTTACGCGTGTTGCGCTTGATGGCCCGGCAGAGGCGGCGGGCATCCTGCCCAACGATATCATTGTCGCAGTCAATGGCCAGTCGACTTCAGATATGGCGGAATTTCTCCGCGAAGTCTGGCGAACAGGACCTGCCGGCGTTAATGTGGATATTTCTATCGTTCGCGAAGGCCTCGTACGCAGCGTGACAATCGAATCCGGCAACCGCTACGACTGGCTTAAATTGAATCCGGCATCAGGCCAATCGGCAATGCTCGATCTTCGTTAGGCAATTCCGTACATCCGCTTTCGGCGCTCCGCCCACTCTACCAGAAGCCGGTCGGCTGTCAATCCAATGAAGGCGACACAAAGGCCGATCACCAAGCCTTTTCCGCCATCGTTGAATGTCAATGCTCGAAAAATCTCTTGCGACAGATCGACAGTGCCGATGAATCCGGCAATCATCACCATGAACAGCCCGAACATCAGCGTCTGATTCAAGCCTAAGACGATTTCCGGAAAGGCCAACGGCATCCGGATTTTCCATAGCAGTTGCCATTCAGTGCATCCGGAAGTTATCGCAGCTTCGACAATTTCAGTTGGAACGTTGCGCAGGCCGAAGATCGTGTATCGCGTCACCGGAATCATCGCATAGATGATGATCGCAAAAATTGCCGATACATCATTGATCTGAAACAGCATCACCACCGGCAGCAAGTAGATGAACGACGGAAATGTCTGAAACGTATCGCAAATATTTAATACGAAACGGGTCGACCAATCCTTTCGTGATGCCCAGATCCCGAGAGGGATGCCAATCAACGCGCAGATCATCAGCGAAACACTCACCATATAGACGGTGATCATCGCCCTCACCCAGTATCCCGATGCCGCGATAAAGAACACAAAGCACATCACTACAAGCGCTAGCCGCCAGCCGCCCATTCGCCAGCCCAGACACCCAACTAGCACGATGACCGCGATCCAAGGAATCGAGGTGATGGCAGTTCGGATCGGAATCAGGAAGTGAACCAGGAATGCGTCTCGGAATACGGCTAGCGGGGCGTAGAAATGCAGCGTGATGTAATCTACGACGCCATCCCAGAAAACCGAGGTGGAGATTGTCAGGTGCTGTGGAAACTGCCCGACATGGGGCGTAAAAAATGATGCTGCGAACGCACCGACCACTAGCGCGGCCGCGGCACTCAGATACGGATGCCGCTTCCATATTTGTCCATGCGTCACGTGCCTGGGCTGTTTGACTGCTAGTGCCTGGCTGAATCGATCCAAAGCAATCGCCATCAGCACGACCGCGATGCCCACTTCAAGCGCTTGGCCGATTGCCAAGCGCTGCAAGCGCGTTAGCAGATCATGCCCGAGTCCGGACTGACCGATAAATGAAGCGATGACCACCATGGCCAGACACTGCATGATCACCTGATTGACGCCAAGCATCAACTCGGATCGAGCTGCAGGCAATTCCACTTTCATCAGCATCTGACGCGGCGTACAGCCAGCCATCGTGCCAGCTTCGATAATTTCAGGAGAAATGCTGCGAATGCCCAAAATCGTCAGGCGCGTCATGGGCGGAAAGGCGAATATCACCGTCGCGATAACACCTGCCTTGGATCCGACTCCGAAAAATATGGCAACCAAAATCAAATACGAAAAATGAGGCAGCGACTGCAGCACGTTCAAGATTGGCCATAAAACCCGCTCCACTCGCACCACTTTGACTGCAAGTATTCCTAAGGCCAGCCCGATGATTCCTGCAAGCGGCACCGAAACCGACACTGCGGAAAGAGTCTGCATCGACAATTCCCAGATGCCTCGCTTGCTGAATAGTGCCAGATAGAAAAAACAGCCGCCACCAAGCAGCGCCAGGCGCCAGCCTTTCAGATACCAGCCGAAAATCGCAGCAAAGCCAACAAGAACCAGCCATGATATGGGTGGAACATTCAGGTCGGAGTAGCCTTTGTGAAGCAGCGCCTCAGTGAAATCCAAAGGCACTTCAATGGCGCTTGCGATAGCGCGTGTAATGTCCTTGAATGTGAATGCGTTCAGAAATTCGTACTTGCGCAGAAAGTTGATGACCGCGTTCACAAAATCGACAAACGGAATGATCCCGTCAATGGAAGCGCAGCCGGCTAGACAGCTTTTTGGAGGGACAATCAGCCACCCGGGCAACACCGGAGCCAAAGCAATCAAGCCCAAAAAAAATGCCAAAATGGCCAGGGATTTAAGTCGAATAAAATTCATGAATAGACCATTGGAACCAAGAGCAATGATACATCGAATGGAATATGCGACTCGAATTCTGCTTGCGGCCGAACGCATATTTCGCATTCAACAAGATCCGACAGCCTACGATTCATCAATTGCATTTACTAATGCAGTACAATTCGTTTCAAAATTTGGGGATATTCAACTTGATATCGATAATGCATTCAATAGAATTTTGGAGATTTAGAGTATGAGAGCAATAGTTTCTACAGTGCTAGCCGCTGCATTTTCAGCAACTGTGTCCGCAGCCAGTGCCGACACGATCAAGATACCGACGCACAATTGGTCAAGCCAGCTCGTCGGGGCCCAGATCGTCGGCAAACTGTTCGAGAAGATCGGCGAAGAAGTCGAATACATCCCGATGGACAGCCAGACCGTCTACCAGGCCATGTGCGAGAACGATATCGATATCGTGCACGAAGTCTGGCAAGGTGCGTTCGGCGCATCCTTTGAAAAAGTGGTCGGGGAAGGTTGCGTGATCGATCTGGCAACACATGATGCCAAAACTCGCGAAGAGTGGTGGTATCCGATGCATGTCAAAGAAGCTTGCCCCGGTCTGCCCGATTGGGAAGCCCTTAACGCATGCGCTGAAAAGTTCGCGCGCGTCGACTCAGGCGGAATGGGCGTCTTTATTGGCGGCCCAGTGGATTGGCTTAAGCATGATGCGGAAAAAGTTGAAGCGCTGGGGATGAATTTCCAAGTCAGAAATGCGGGATCGGCCGCCGCCATTTGGGCTGAATTGGAGTCCGGCATCAAGCAGAACAAGCCCGTTGTCATCTTCAACTGGACACCGAATTTTATCGAAGCGCTATATGAAGGCGAATTTGTCGAGTTTCCGGCCTACGATCCAGCTTGTACGAAGGATGCCGCATGGGGCGTCAATCCTGACATGCTTTACGATTGCGGCAACCCGACGGGCGGCTACCTGAAAATCGGCGTATCGCACAACCTCAAGGAGAACTTTCCGAAGGCATACGAATTGGCGAGCCGAATCAATTTCACCAATCTAGATGTTGCCAAGCAGTCCAACTATGTTGACACTGAAGGCATGGAAGTCGAAGCGGCAGCGGACCGCTGGCTCGAAGAACACAAAGAGAAATGGGAAGCATGGACCGCAATGTAAGTTGAGCTGCTCTTGCTGCGGCATTGGTTTTGGATCAGGCCGGTCAGTTTTTGCTGACCGGCTTTTTTATTGCGCCAAACAGCGTCTCGACGCGAATGGCGACTCACGGGCAGGAAGTTTTCGGCAAAAGTAGTGCGCAGGCGGAAAACGACAACATCAATCTAGGCGGTATTCTGATTTTGTCATCTGCACCCATTCAATAAAAGAAATATTCGCTTTGCTGGGATTCGCTAATTGCAAATTTTGGAATATTATTTTGTATACAATTAAATTATGAAAATAACAATTGATATTCCTGAAAACGAACTAAAGGATGCCATTCGGTTTACGAAAGCAAGCACTAAACGCGAAGCAATAGTTACAGTTGTTGCCGACTTTAATCGGAGGAAGCGCGTGCAAGGGCTGATTCGTTGATTCTGGTAGACACTTCTTCGTGGATTCACTTTTTGCGCCACGATGATGATGCACTAGTGCGAAACCGAGTGGAAAATGCTTTAACTAGAGGAGATGCTTGTTGGTGCGCACTGGTTCGACTAGAACTTTGGAATGGCGCTCGTGGACAAACAGAAAGGAAGATCATTGAGGATTTTGAGCGAATCATCCCAGAACTTCCGATTAATGATTCGGTTTGGCTCTGCTCTTTTCAACTGGCGAAGAAAGCGCGTTCACAAGGCATAGCTATTCCGGCTACCTATGTCCTGATTGCGGCTTGCGCACGATTCCACGGCGCCTTGATCGAGACAGCCGACTCGGATTTCGACATGATTCAGTCGATTTCCTGAATTGCCAATATGGCAAACCGACACAATATTTGTCGGTGACGCGGCGCCTGCACCCATGTCAAATGATCAAGACAAAATAAACCGGCCAACCATTGTTTATTGAGGAAGCATGAAACCTATGTCAAAGTCCAGCAAGCCGCCCATGTCGGAACGAATATTCGCGCAAATCCATGACATGTTCTTTAAGCATGTCTCTCAAAAAGCGGAAAATGTCGCTGCTTTGCTACAAGCGGACAGCCGGGCGGAACTGCTGGAAATCATCGACTGGTCGACATTACGCCTGGAGCCGAGTGCGCTGGTGTTTTTCGGAATCCAGCGCAAAGAGACTGATCTGGTGTATTCGGCGGCACTTAAGCAAACTGGCCTTGCCGCACGGATATTGCTGTTGTTTGAGCACAAGAGCTACCAGGATAAGAACCTGGTCAGGCAGGTGGCTGTAGACCAATTTCTGCTGTATATGAAAAGCGACTTCGCATCGCCGGTGATTCCGGTCGTGGTTCGCCAGCACGAGTCGGGCGGTATCGATCGTATCGAGTTCGAGGATCTTTTCGCCGACCTTCCTAAACGGCATCTTGCGGTGCTGGCGGAGTTTTCAATGAATTTCCGATGCTTGCTCATCGATGTGCATGAGCTAGACCGGCGCGGCCTGGTGGATGGCACCAGGATCGACGCATTCATCCGGGCGATGTCGATCGGCAGGAACTTCGACACGGGCGAGTGGGCAGATCTGATCGGACGGATCAAGCACGTTCCGGAATCGGAGCGTAGCCATGCGCTACAGTCGGTAATCGGTTATATTTGCCAATGCAATGATGACATCGAACCGGAAGATGTCTTGAGTTTTGAAACCAACACCTTGGAGGAGCAACAGATGGTTCGATCAGCTGTGGACGCATTTCGGGAAGAAGGCCGGGTTGAAGGGCTGGAGCAAGGACGCCAGGAAATCGCCTCGAATTTGCTACAGCGAGGCATCGACACGCGAGAAGTTGCCGACATAACGAAGCTTGATCGCGACCAAGTGGAATTACTGCGTCGGAAAATGCCGCGACCGTAAATGCGCACATCTAGCCAGGCGACCTGATCTCTGGGATGATCCCATGCAAAAAGCGCTAAATCGCAGGAGAAGCAATCTGGCAATCTTGTGAAAAATCAATGCGCATGGCTCAAGTCAATGCCTTACCGCCGTCAATCTGACGACTTTGGAGCATTCGAATCAGTCTGAAATCGGGTGCAGGGTCGCCGCTAGGGCAAGGTGCGCCATCGTTCGATATCCGCTTTCTTCATAGGAGTATGGGATCCGATCTGCAACTATGCCTATTGCAAAGTTGCGTTTGTGCCGGTCCCTGAATACAGGCGGTCCACTTAGTCCAGGAAATGTAGAAAAGGCAAGTTCATAAGTATTGCCATATATTGCTTGCATGCGCCCCTTCATAGTTCGTGGATTTATAGGCTTCTCATTGCCTGCAAGAGAAAATCCATACGCGAGAACGTCTTCAGACAACAAAAATTGTTCAATGTTGTTCCGGAAGATTCAAACAGGTCGGCAATCGGAAAACATCGATGGATAAGAATGTCAAGATAGCTTGCGAAAATGTCACTAAGCTCTATGGGAAAAACCCGAGACAGTTTTTTCGCGAGCACAACTTCAATCCTGACTCTGAGACGATAAAGGAGCACGGCTACATATCCGCCGTAAGAAATGCGACATTCGATGTTAATGAAGGTGAAATCCTGATCATCATGGGGCTGAGCGGATCGGGCAAATCGACACTCGTTCGCTGCCTTACCCGACTGGTTCAGCCAACCCATGGCAAGGTCGTCTACGACGGCACTGATCTGTTGCAAGCATCCAAGCACGATCTCATTGACATTCGAAGGCACAAAATGGGCATGGTCTTTCAGCACTTCGCCCTATTCCCTCATCGCACAGTATTGCAAAATATCGCTTTTCCCCTTGAGGTTCAGGGAGTCGATCGCCAGACTCGAGAAAACAAAGCTCGTGAAATCATTTCTATCGTCGGTCTTGACGACCGGGACGATTACTACCCTCGTGAACTGTCTGGAGGGCAGCAGCAGCGCGTCGGCATCGGCAGATCTCTCGCAGTAGAACCGGACACCTGGTTTCTCGACGAACCTTTTTCGGCACTTGATCCGCTGATACGCAAGGAAATGCAAGACGAGTTCATTCGACTGCAATCCGTATTGAACAAAACCATCGTGTTCATCACGCATGACTTTGACGAAGCGATCAAGCTCGCAGACCGAATCATCATCATGTACGAAGGCCTCATCGTTCAAGTCGGCACCGCGGAAGAACTGGTGACAAAACCGTCAAATAACTACGTCGGAGAATTCACCAAAAACGTTTCACGCTCGAAGCTCTTGTCGGTGGGCAGCATCATGGATGCGCCAAGCGAGCAAACTCACCCGGATGCAAGCGTGAACCAGGACGACAAAGTCGCAACGATCGCCGCCAAAGTGCTTGAAACCGATCAAGACGTTCGCGTCATTGACTCAGAAAACAAAGTCGTCGGCGTACTGAAGCGGAAAAAACTCATCGATGCGCTATTTCAAGACGGGTTTGTGCCGAAATAGCATTTTGCGGCATCAGGTCACTGGCCGGCCACGCCGTAACACCCCAAACCTTCTCGCTAATTCGTTCGATTTCGCAACAGCTTGCGATACTCCCGAACGGCCTTCAGATGATCTTCAAGGTTATCGGTGAACTGATGCGTCCCGTCACCTCGAGATACAAAATATAGCGCCGTGGTCAATTCAGGATGCATCGCGGCTCGGATTGCCGCACGACCAGGCATCGCGATCGGTGTCGGCGGCAATCCACTTCGCGTATAGGTGTTGTACGGCGTATCTCGTTTCAAGTCCGACTGCCGAATCACACCGATATACTCGCCGCCTAGTCCATAAATGACCGTAGGGTCCATCTGTAGGCGCATGCGGCGTTCTAGACGATTGACGATCACACCGGAAATAGTGCGGAATTCCGACTCCACCTGCGCCTCTTTTTGGATAATGGATGCCGCGATCAATGCCTGATAGGCACTTTCATATGGGACTCTATCAGACCGATCAGCCCATTCATGATCAAGAATTTCTTGCATCCTTTTGTGCGCAGTCGCCAGAATTTCGACATCGGACTGACGACTTGTGTATCGGTAGGTATCCGGAAAGAACCAGCCTTCCGGATGATTTTCGCTAAAATGCAAAGTCGACAATATCTCCTCTACCGACAAGCCGCTTAAGGTTTTGACAAGATTCTGCGCACGCGATAATTCACGCAGAAAATCAGCAAAAGTCCATCCTTCGATAAATGTAATCGGAAAGTCGACACTCTTGCCCGCCGCAACATGCTCGAACACATCGAGAATGCTGGAATCAGGTTCGAATCGATACTCGCCAGCTTTGAGCTGTCGCGCATAGCCACTAAAACGTGCCATCACTACATAGCCAAACGCATGGTCAATGATATCGTCATCGCGCAGCATTTTGATAAGGTCATTTGCCGACTGGCCAGGCGAGAACACGTAGACCTTATCTGCCGGCAAATCAAGCGGGCGCAGCATCATAGCACTGAAGTACAGCACAACGGCCAATAGGACCGTGCAGCCCATAGCTGCGGCTGCGCTTAACCAAATGATCAGCGATCGAATTGATTGTTTTGGAGAATCAACCAACTTGTCGAGATGCCTACATCGCCGGCATAGTTAATTTCACCCGCATGTCCCGCACGCCCGTGGCGTGATATCGGTGCAAGGCTAGTTGAATGCCTTGAATGAAATGCAGCCGTTGGTCCCGCCGAACCCGAAAGAATTGGATGCCGCGGCACGGATCTTCATGGGGCGGGCTTCATTGGGGACATAGTCCAAATCGCATTGCGGATCCGGATTGTCTAGATTGATCGTCGGCGGCGCGATCTGATGATGCAAAGCCAGCACGGTATAGACCGCCTCTACTCCTCCTGCCGCACCAAGCAGGTGGCCAATCATTGACTTCGATGAACTGACGGCTAAGCTGTACGCGTGATTGCCGAACAGCTCTTTGATGGCGAGCGTTTCAGCAATATCACCTAGCGGCGTCGATGTCCCGTGCGCGTTGATGTAGTCATATTCGTTCACAGGAATCTTTGCGTTGCGCACAGCGCTTTCCATGCATCGAAATGCGCCGTTGCCACCGGGCGCAGGCGCGGTAATGTGATGCGCATCGCTACTCATGCCGAAACCCGTCAATTCCGCATAGATTTTCGCGCCTCTACGCTTCGCCGACTGCAATTCTTCAAGAACCAGCATCCCCGCACCTTCGCCAAGCACAAAGCCGTCGCGTTCCGTATCGAAGGGGCGGCTAGCGCGCTCGGGTTCATCATTACGTCGACTTAGAGCGCGCGCATTTGCAAAGCCCGCAACCGAAGTCGGGGTAATCGCGGCCTCCGTTCCGCCCGCAACCATGATGTCGGCATCGCCGTACAGAATGAAGCGCGAAGCATCGCCAATCGCATGCGTGGCCGTCGTGCACGCAGTTGAAACAGCCAGATTTGGTCCCGCGAATCCGTAATTGATGGAGATGTTGCCCGCCGCCATGTTGATGATCGACATCGGCACATAGAACGGCGAGACGCGTCGCGGCCCGCGTTCGTTGCAGACAAGCGTGGTGCCTTCTATCGAGTTAACACCGCCAATACCCGCACCGACATAGACGCCGATACGGTGGGCATTGCTCTCATTGGCGCTCAACCCCGCATCGTTGATCGCTTCGGATGCCGCAACCATGCCCAGTTGGATGAAGCGGTCCATTTGCCGGGTTTGCTTCGATGTCAGGTAGTCAAGCGGATCAAACGCTTCAATTTCACCTGCGATCGTGACCGGGTAGGCAGACGCATCGAATAGTGTAATGTCCGATATGCCGCTTTTTGAGTCGAGCGCATTGTTCCAGTTCTGCTCAACATTGTGGCCGATCGGCGAAATAGCGCCCAGACCAGTCACTACGACTCGACGATCAGTCATCAGCACTCGAAACTATAGGCAATCAACAGAATCGGAGCATACGCGCAAGCATTGGCTCCGATTCCAGATGAAATGATTTAGAACTGCTATAGTGCCTGTTCAATGTGATCGATTGCTTCGCCCACAGTAGTAATCTTGTCAGAGACATCATCCGATATTTCCAAATCGAACTCTTCTTCCAGCTTCATTACCAATTCTACGGTGTCAAGCGAGTCTGCATTGAGATCGTTGACAAATGAAGTGTCACGCGTGATTTCAACTGCATCCGGATTATCGGCGCATAATTTCTCGATTACCAAACGAATTACGCGTGCCTCGATGCTGCCTTGATCATCCATCTATAGTTCCTCCAAAAGACGGTTTTGTGATTTGATCCCAATGCCAGAGATTGGGTTTCAATGGCGGTGCACTGACCGCAAAAAAATATAGTTTACACTGTCTATTGCAAACTGGTTGTGAAAACACGCAGCCAAAGCCCAGATCATCGCCGCATCATGCCTCCATCGACATAGAGGCAGGTACCGGTGATGTATGAACTGCCCGGCGAGGCCAGAAAAAGCACAGCATGGGCCACCTCATCGGGGCTACCCATGCGCCCTGCCGGCACATTGGCCAATATCTTGTCTTTAACGTCTTGTTTCAACCGGCCGGTCATGTCGGTGTCGATATATCCAGGCACTACGCAGTTCACAGTAATATTGCGCGATGCGGTTTCCATCGCCAGCGATTTGGAGTAGCCGATGATGCCGGCCTTCGATGCGGCGTAGTGCGTCTGCCCTGCATTGCCCGCCACACCGACAACCGATGAGATGTTGATGATTCGTCCCTGCCTCAGTTTCATCATGTCGCGAACAAATCGTTTTGACAGGCGATAGACGGATTTTAAGTTGGTATCGAGCATCGCATCCCAATCGTCTTCCTTGATGCGAATCGCAAGACCATCTTTGGAAATGCCCGCATTGTTGACCAGAATCGAAATAGGCCCGCAATCATCCCCAATCTTGCTGGCGATTGCCTCAATGTCATCAGGGTCGTTGACATCAAGACGCATGCCCTGCCCGCTTGCGCCAAGATATTCACTGATTCGTTGCGCACCTTCATCGGTCGTCGCTGTGCCGATGACTATGCCGCCAGCGCGAGCCAGCTCTTGCGCCACAGAACGCCCGATGCCGCGCGAAGCGCCGGTCACCATGCAAACTTTACTGTCCAAAATGCTAGTCATGATCTCATCCTCAGTAGGTGATCAGTGCGGCGCCCCAAGTAAATCCGCCGCCGAAACCGTCAATCAGCACTTTGTGGCCTCGCCGGATTCTGCCATCCCGCACAGCGCAATCAAGCGCTAGCGGAATCGATGCGGCAGAGGTGTTGCCATGCTCTGCAACCGTGACAACAACCTTTCTTCGGTCGAGGCCGAGACGATCGGCTGTCGCATTGATAATTCTGACATTCGCCTGATGCGGCACCATCCAGTCGAGGTCATTGATATTCAATTGATTGGCCGACATCGCCTCTTCGGCCACTTCTCCCATACACTTGACAGCGACGCGAAACACCTCACTTCCCTGCATCTGAGTGTATGCGGTGCCATTTAAGACATATTTATACTGCTTCGAAACGCCGACCGGCACACTTAGCAGATCTTTGTATCGCCCATCCGCATGCAGGTGCGTTGAGTGCAAGCCAGGCGCATCGGATGACTCCAGAACAACCGCGCCTGCACCATCGCCGAACAACACGCAGGTCGAGCGATCACTCCAATCGATAATTCGCGAAAACGTTTCTGCCCCAACAACCAGTGCCTTAGTCGCGCTACCAGTGCGAATAAACTTATCCGCTATATCAATCGCATATGTAAATCCCGCACAAACTGCCTGCACATCGAATGCCGGCGACCCCTTAATGCCAAGCCTTTCTTGCAGCAGGCATGCTGAAGACGGAAAGACCTGATCGGCAGTCGTGGTCGCAAGAACAACCAGATCGACTTGCGATGCATCAAGATCACCAGACTCTAGCGCGCATCTCGCTGCCTGTTCTGCCAAGTCGCAGGTCATCTCATCATCCGCAGCAACATGCCGCTTTTCAATGCCGGTTCTTGAATATATCCAATCGTGGCTTGTATCGACAGATTTTTCCAAGTCGAAATTGGTCACTGCTTTCGAAGGCAGATAGCTGCCCGTGGAGCGAATGCGTGAATAGGTCATTCGGCACCCTCAGGATTTTGGGCAATTTCGTGGCCTATCTTCGCTGGGAGATCGTGTCTCACTTCCTCGACTGCCTTGCGCACCGCGGTTGCAAAGGCCAGCAAATCGGCATTGCCGTGGCTTTTGATCACGTTGCCGTTCAAACCAAGCAGCGCGGCTCCGTTGTAGAGTCTTGGATCGATGGCATTCTTCAAGCCTCGCAGCGACGGCATGGCGACAATGCCGACCAGCTTTCTTAGGGCGTTTCGACCAAATTCGACTTTCATGGCATGCTGGATCAGCTTCGACACGCCCTCGCTGGTCTTTAGTGCAATGTTTCCAAGAAACCCGTCACATACAATCACATCAACATCGCCGGTATAAATACCGTCTCCTTCGATGTAGCCGCAGTAGTTCAAGGAGCTGGCACGAAACAGTTCATGGGCCTTTTTTACGGTCTCGCTACCTTTGATATCTTCTGTCCCATTGTTGAGCAGTGCGACTTTGGGGTTCGGCTTGCTGTCCATGTATTTTACAAATGTCGAGCCCATGATTCCGAACTGCAAAAGCACGTTCGGCGAACTGTCGACGTTTGCGCCAAGGTCCAGCATATGGACAAGTCCTCTTGTGGTTGGCAATTGTCCGACTATGGCTGGGCGATGAATGCCGGGAAAAGTGTTCAGCACATATCTGGAGATGGCCATCAATGCGCCGGTGTTGCCGGCGCTGACGCAAGCCTGGACTTGGTCGGACTTTAGCAGATTAAGCGCGATTCGCATGGATGACTTGCGCTTAGAGCGAAGCGCCTGGGCTGGCGCGTCGGTCATTTCGACAACCTGTTCAGCGTGCTCGATCGCTATACGAGCCGAATCCAAGCGGCTGTGCTTTTTGAGCTCCTGGTCAATCGCTTCGCTATTGCCAACAAACACTACATTGAGATCGGCAATAGCGCCCATCGCGGATAAAGCGCCCGGCACCGTAACAGCGGGTCCAAAATCGCCGCCCATGGCATCGATAGCAATCGACTTCATCAGAATATGATAAAGGTGGCCGCGATGGAGACGCAGCTTGTCTGATCAACCAATTTGGAGCCCGGCGAGATTCGGGCTAAAACCTACTCTGCTTCAGGTTCGACCGGCTTATAAGGGATCACGCGTCGCCCACGATAGTAGCCGGAGTCTGTTACGTGATGTCTTCTGTGGAGTTCTCCTGTTTCACGGTCGATAGAAACCGTCGGTTCGCTCAGCGCATTATGAGAGCGGCGCATATCCCTTTTGGATTTAGATTTTTTTCTCTGTTGAACCGCCATGATTTTGTACCTTCAAATAAAAATCGCGATGCCTGCGCCGCCTATTGACCGCAGCCACCTAGAAACTCGATAATCCGATTAGTTGTATTTCGCGAAACGCGAAGTCGGCATGTTAGATGGCAAATTTTACTGACGGCTGTCGATTTTGTCAAAAATGTGTACGGGTTCACTACATATGAGACTTTTCAGGCAGCAAGCGCGCTTTGGTTGAAGTTTTCATTATACGCCTGCATGGGCGTGCGTTGTCCGAGCGCCTGATGCGGCCGGCAGGCGTTGTAGAAGCGCTCGAATTCGGCCAGTTCGACGTTCAGCGCGCCCACGCTCAGCTCGCCGGCGTAGAACTGGTGGAACTCGTAGCGGCCGGCGGCGTTGGCGCGCTCGACGCAGCCGTTATATTTGGGGCTTCTGGGCGGCAGCACGAACAGGGCGATGCCGCGCCGCTGGCAGGCGGTCTCGAACTCGGCCATGAATTCGCTGCCGCCGTCGACCTGCACCGACTCGATATCGAACGGCGCCTGGCGGATCAGGTGGTCAAGGAACGTCGAGGCGCAGGCGGCGGTGGCGCGCGAGTAGGCGCGCATGTAGCAAATCTTCGAGACCGGGCATACGGCCTCGGACTCCTTGACGCAGAAGCCGGCGTCGATGGCGACGCCCGTATGGTCGATCTGGACCATCTGGCCGGGCTTTCGCCCGCGGGCGCCGTAGCGCCAGCGGCGGGCGTGGCGGTCGAACTTGCGTTGCCTGGGCTTTGTTCGCCCGTAGTAGAACGCGACGGGCTCGGCCCGGCCGGTGCGGACCAGGCGGGAGATCATGCGTCCGGTGGTGGAGGCGCTGGGCGCGAAGCCGCGCTCGCGCGCCAGCACGGCGCGGATCTTGGCGCGCCCCCACAGCGGAAAGCGCTGCCGCGTTTGGCGCACCAGCTCGAGCTCGGCGGCGGTCCACTGGCGCTGCCGCACCCGGTGCGGGCGGCGGCACCGGTCGGCCAGGGCGCGGACGCCCTGCTCGCGCAGGCGCCGCTTCCAGCGGCAGGGCGTCGCCCGGGAGCAGCCGATCGCCTTCAGGGCGGTCGCTTCGGTTGCGCCCTCGAGGCGAAGCTGGTCGAACAGCGCGAGACTGTCGAAGCGCTCGGCGGCCTGCGGCGAAAGTTCGTCGCGGATCGCGTCGAGGCGATAAAATTTGCGGTGCGGATATTTGATTTGCATAGCGCTATCTCCCGCCTTTCGGCTGTTGGATTTTTGTTAGGCACTATGCTACCTGAAAAATTTTCGCGCGCCCGCTCTTCCCCTTCGGACTGCGTCCTACGGGGAAGAGCGGGCGGTCTCACATGTATCTGAACCCAGACAAAATGCGATGCCAATAGCGCATCATGCCCTCAACAGATGCTAGAGGGCGGCATCATTTCCTGGCCGAATGCAAGTTTTAATGCCGGCAGCCTAGCAAGTAAAATGCCGGCAATCGATTCTCGGAACTTTGCGATCGCTAGAAAGCCCGAGATCAAGCTAGTCACCACCTGCTGTCAGCACTGTTGAATCCGGAGTCATCGAATGTCACAAAACGACCGCCAGCATCTACCGCTTTTGCTCGCTTCGTCTTCACCGACACGGCGAACCGTCTTGAAAAAACTGATGATTCCATTCGATGTCGAAAGCCCTTCGATCGACGAAACGCCTTTGCTCAATGAGGATTCGATTTCACTCGCGCACAGGCTTGCGGTCCAAAAGGCCAGGGCCGTAGCATGCTCTTACCCAGAACATTTGATCATCGCATGCGATCAGGTTGCCAATGTGGACGGGGAAATTATGGGAAAGCCGATTGACCGCGACGACGCAATCCGTCAGCTGACCGCAGCTTCTGGGCATCTGGTCGTTCTGCACACGGGCCTTATCTTGCTCAACTCGAAAACGGGCAAAGAGCAAGTCGAAGTTGTCGACTACCGGGTTAAGTTTCGAGAGTTGACGCAATATGCAATCAAACGCTACATCGACCTTGATCAGCCGTTCGACTGCGGCGGCAGCTTGCGGTCGGAAAGTCTGGGCATTGCATTGCTAGAAAGATTTGAAGGCGACGATCCAAACGCACTGCTCGGACTGCCGCTGATCAGACTGGTCGACATGCTTGCCCAAGAGAACGTGCATCCGCTTTAGCGATGCCAATGGGCGGTAACTCACTGCGGAGCGACTAGGTCGTACGCATCGTCGACGAGCACGATTTCCCCTTCGCGCTCATCCACGCGCAATGCGGTCAAGCTAGCGCCGCTGCATGGTCCATCGACGCATAGACCTTTTCGAGGCTCGAACATCGCGCCATGATTTGCGCAGACGATGAATTCCCCATCCGTGTCGAAGAATTCAGAATTGCCGTAATCCAATTGCAATGTCAAATGCGCACATCGGTTGAGATAGGCGTAAGGCTGGCCATCGAATCGGACAACAAACGCTGGATGCTGCGTACCGCCGTGCACGACCTGAAACTTCTTGCCTATGCCGCCTGATTCGATGGAAGCTGAATCGCAAATACGCTGCTGGCGGTTCTTGCCAATCGACACTTCGAATCATGCACCATTGCTAGATTGATTGCTAAGGTTGTTGACAACATGGCTTAGCTCACTAGGCAAAGGCGCTGATATATCAATCTTTTTTCCTGTGCGCAGATGAAGCATTTGCAATCTTGATGCATGCAGAAAAATACGTTTCAGGCCATGTTTTCTCATTTCAGCGTTGAATCGCGGTTCACCGTATCGACGGTCGCCCGCTATCGGGTGCCCGAGATGCAGAGCATGCCGCCGTGCCTGATGAGTGCGTCCTGTTTGCAATTCGATATCGACCAGAGTGCAACTGTCAAATCTGCGATTCAGGACGAATTTGCTAGCTGAGCGAACGGTTGCTCCTCCAGAATCCTCGCTCTGCGCAACCAGCGTTTTTGCATTGCGACTAGAATCTGAAAGCTCGACTTGCCTTGTACCGCCCGACCAGACGCCCTGCAATAAAGCGGCGTAGGTCTTGATCATTCTCGCATCAAGCTCGCGTCGCAAAATAGCGTGAATATCCCGAAGAAATGCGCGATCCTTGCAAATAAGCAGCACCCCTGACGTACCTTTGTCTAGCCGGTGAGCCAGTTCCAGAAAATCCGAATTCGGACGCATTTGCCGCATTGCCTCAATCAAACCGATGCGATGCCGGCTACCTGAATGCACCGCAATGCCGGACGGCTTATCCAGCGCAATCAGGAATTCATCCTCGTACAAGATCTGGTCGAGTGCCGAAACGACATCAGAGGCAGGACGAATGACAGGCTTCGTGCTATTGTCAAGCTTAAGCGGAGGAATCCGAACCCGATCGCCTTCGGCAAGACGCTTGTGCGCTTTGGAGCGTGATCCATTCACGCGCACCTGCCCAGTCCGAATGATCTTGTATATCCGGCTGTGCGGAATGTGCGGTAAATTACTGATCAGATAGTTGTCGAGGCGTCGGCCATGTGAACCGGCATCAACCACCAAATTCCCTACTCTGCCAGAAATCTGCGAGGTTGAAACCATCACGTCAAATGAGGCATGCCTAATCCATGCATCAAAATATATTCAAGCAACTGAACTAGCGGCTTGGTTTCACAAAGCTGCTGGGGATTAAGATCGTTTCGCATTCGAACGGAATTTGATTTATTCTTCGTCGCGCAATAATGATGGCGATAATATTCTAGACATGATTCTATCAGGCAACTTCGAGCATGTTTATTGCTTTTCCTCAAGGAGGATTTACACGGACACTAACTGATCGTCATCTGGCACGTTATTTCTGCGGCAACCAATTCTTTGCCAATCGGCTATAATGCCGATCGACCGCATTGGAAAGTCTTGTAGCCAATGCATTCAAGATACAAAAGAAGCTCGGACCGAACGTGGCGAGCCGGGCTGAATTCTTTCTAGTGCGTGTGCGCACTAGTTGCTCTACCGGACGATAGACCTGCGGACAGGCCGATGGTTTAAGTTCGATGAAAGTGAATAAGATGGCCCACGCATTTGCCCTCCAAAACAAACCCGATAGAATCAACTCGCAACGCAGTTAAGTTATGAGATTGTTCTCATCTAAGTCAAACTAGCCGATGCAGCTTTACACTAATAAAAGCATACATGCCCCGGCGACTGCGTCGCAGTACCAGGTGTACTTTAATGAAACGCATGCTATTCAACGCAACTCATTCGGAAGAGTTGCGAATCGCCGTCGTGGACGGCCAAACACTCATTGATCTGGATATTGACTACGTCGATAGCGAAAGTAAAAAAGGGAATATCTATAAGGCAAAGATCACCAAGATTGAACCCAGCCTTGAAGCCGCATTCGTCGACTTCGGCTCGGAGAAGCACGGATTTCTGTCCCTCAAGGATATTTCACGCAAGTACTTCAAAAATACGAAAGACTCTACCCCGCTTTCCAATGTCAAGATCCAGGATGTCGTCAGCGTGGGCGACAACCTGATCGTTCAGGTAGAAAAAGAGGAACGCGGCACTAAAGGAGCCGCGCTGACCACTTTTATAAGCCTGGCCGGACGCTATCTCGTCTTGTTGCCAGACAATCCTCGCGGAGGAGGAATCTCGCGTCAGATAGAAGGCCCGAAACGCAGTGAGCTGAAAGGAATCATGGCAAAGATCGAGGTGCCTGACAGTCACTCTGTCATCGCCCGAACTGCAGGGATCGGCAAGTCTGCAGACGAGTTCCAATCTGACCTGAATTATTTGATAAATCTTTGGCGAGCCATCGAGGCGGCAGCTGAAAAGCAATCCGACCCGCTTCTCATCTATCAGGAAAGCAGCTTGATCGTGCGGGTTCTGCGCGACTACCTGCGTGACGACATACGACAGATCGTCATCGACGATGAGAATATCTACGACCAGACGAACAAGTTTCTGAAAGATATGATGCCGAATTCAAAGGTTTCGGTGAAGCTTCATACCGAATCGGTACCGCTTTTTTCTAAGTTCCAAGTCGAGAATCAGATTGAAGGCGCTTTTGAGCGCAAGGTCAATCTGCCCAGCGGCGGCGCGATCGTCATTGATCAAACAGAAGCTTTAGTAACCATTGATGTGAATTCCGCGCGCGCTACGCGAGGTTCTGATATCGAGGAAACCGCTTTTCAAACTAACGTTGAAGCGGTTCAGCAAGTCGCAAAGCAGTTGCGGGTACGAGATATCGGAGGGTTGATCGTGATCGATCTTATCGACATGTCGTCCCAAAAGCACAAGCGCAATGTTGAAAATGAATTCATCGAATCGTTGCGGTCCGATAGGGCTCGCGTCCGAGTCGGACGAATTTCGAAGTTTGGATTGCTGGAAATGTCGCGTCAGCGTCTGCGATCCTCAATTGAGGAATCCAGTCACGATGTCTGCCCTCGATGCAACGGGCGCGGTTTCGTTCGCAACGCAACATCGACCGGATTGAGCATCCTGCGAGTGCTTGAAGAAGATGCGCTTAAGGAGAATACCGAACTCATCCACGCGCACCTGCCCATCGAGATCGCGACCTTCTTGCTCAACGAGAAACGTCACGAAATCAACATGATCGAGCAACGTTTTGCAACACGCATCGTGATCATTCCGAATGGTTCGCTGAAAACTCCTGACTATCGCATCATGCGGTTCAAAGCCAGCGAGGCAGACAAAACCAGCGGCGTACTCAGCTATAACCTGCAATTGCCTGACCAAGTCAGCGAGGTCTACAACTTCATTGGCGGCAACACTGCGACGCGCCGTGCCGCGGTCGACCAAAGCGAGTTAAGCGATCAGGCGCTCGAAACAACTTCTAAGCAGGAAAGCCACTCAATCATCGGAAAGATGATCAAGTCGGTCTTTGGCGGAAAGCAAGAAGAGCAGCCGCTAGCGGCAAAAGAGAAATCAAAAACGACGGCTGCCTCGCGTACGAAGCGCAAGCCAGGTCAAAGGAGTAGCGGACGACAAGCTGGAACACAAAGCAAATCGCGGAGCGGGGAAAGGCGCAAGTCCACCAGCAGAAAGCCATCTTCAGCAAAGTCGGGCGAGCAACCTCGACGCAGGTCCCGCTCTTCAACCAAGAGCAAGGCGGCTAGTCAATCGAACGGACCAACGACTGTCTCTGCCAAATCGACCGCCGACAACGAGAAGTCTGCCGCTCAAAACAGCGGAAGACGGCGCGGCGGCCGACGAAGCGCGAGTGCTTCCACCAAGCTTGCGAAAACGCCAGAACGCGAAAGTGCGGATCAACCACCTAAGCCATAGCGCAGTGCGCAAACACCGCACTAAGCAAAAAAGACATCCGAAAGATCGGCTTATCGTAGCCAGCGATCAATGCCGGCTACGCAGTTCGTTTTACTGCGAAAACGCTAACCGTTCAGTGGCGCGGCTTGAATTCTCGCGCAAACTCTATCAGGTGAGCTTTGCCTGAGTCTTCGAGCCATCTGCAAATATTGTTCAATGTCGCCTTGTAGTGGTCAAGATCGAATCGCCCTCGAATAAACTCAAGACGTTGATAGATCAGTAGCGTGTTGAGCGCATCGATTTCGCAATAGTCGCGAATCTCGTGAATCCTTCCTTCAAGATGCGCTTGGAACACACCTGAACCTCCCACACCAATTTTGCCGGCAAAGCCAAGCAGCCTGGCAATGTCGTCAAGTCCGGCAGACGCTCTCATCTGGTATCGGGAAAGCAAATCCATCAGATCGAGATGGCGCTCCTGAAAACGTCCATGGTAGTTGTTCCACCTCATCTCCGGATTGGATTGGCCTGTGTCCCAATACGTCACGCTTTGGATGCCGTAGAGCAAAGCCCGGTACTGCAAAACCGGGAGATCAAATCCATTTCCATTCCATGAAACCAGTGTCGGCGCACCATTGTCAACACCGCGAAAAAAGTCTCGAATAAGCTGTTCTTCGGTCGATTCAGCCTCACCGATCGACTTAACTTTGAACTCGCCGGAACGGTCAAGCACCGCTACGGATATCGCAACGACACGCTGCAAATGCAATGGCAGCATTGTCGCTTCGGGTACGCGTTGCCGACGCATGGCAAGCATCGCCTTCGCTGTTTCTTCCGGACCTATCCCGTCTAGGTCGTAAAGCGACCTACCCGTTTCTAGGTCGGGAATGGTTTCGATGTCAAACGCTACTATCATCTTCAATCCGCGGCTCTTCGCATATCAGGTTCATTATGCGGGCTCTAGATGGGATATTGCCATTTCAGCCGATTTCTTATTTTGAAACTCGTTGACCTCGAATCGGTAGACGATTCTGTATTTATGCGAAACGATAGGCGGGGCCTCATCATTGCGAAAATATCCAAAGAAAATGCCTCCGCACTTGATATTTGAATCCTCGGACTCAAGTCGCAGCCGCAAATGCGCATCGCCAACCACCCTCCACTCGCGCACGACAAAAATACCGTCGAAAACGGGTTGGGCAAAACCCTGTCCCCAAGGTCCGCCGCCCTTTATTGCCTCGGCCGTGGTCAAATCCATCGTATCGAGTTCTCCGTCCGTAGAAATGGTTGAATGCGCTCCTTCTGATCCGAGAACTTTAACGACTTGATGGGTAAATTTATTGCTGAACTTCCCATAGCTCAACTCTTCGATTGTCAAACCGGCCGCCATCGCATGGCCTCCAAATGCCAGCAGCAACTGAGGCTCTTCTGTGTCGATTTCCGCCAGTGCATCCCGAATATTCAGACCGTTTACCGAGCGTCCCGAACCGCGCAGGGTCCCATCACTTGCAGGGGCGAATGCAAATGTCGGCTTTCCTGTTAGCTCCACAATCCGGGATGCAACCAACCCGACCACGCCCTGATGCCAATCTTCCTTGTATAGACAGTAGCACGGTGCGCCGTCTGGCAATTCACTCATCTTTTCTTCAACGATACCCATCGCTTCATCCAGCATGGTCTGCTGTAATTCACGCCTTGCCTGGTTTAAACTCTCAAGTTGCTCAACATGCTTAACCACCCCGTTCCGGTCGTCACTAGTTAGACATTTGATTCCCACAGTAATGTCATCTAGACGTCCGGCAGCATTGAGACGCGGCGCAACGATGAATCCGAGGTCGCGCTCAGTCACTTGGCCAATACGTCGCCCGCCCGACTCAAGCAAAGCCTTGATGCCGAACCTGCAGCGACCGCTGTTTATTCGGCGCAAGCCCTGTGTGACCAGTATCCGGTTGTTATGGTCCAAAGTGACCATGTCGGCAACGGTTCCAAGTGCGACGAGATCAAGATAGTCGGCCATATTCGGATTCGCGATGCCCTCTCGCTCGAACCATCCTTCTTGTACAAGGCGTTTGCGTACAGCGGTCGCGACGTAGAACATGACGCCGACACCCGCTAGATTCTTGCTGATAAACTGATTGCCCGGCAACTGCGGATTGACGATCGAATCGGCTGGCGGCAACTCATCGCCCGGCAAATGGTGGTCGGTAACGATTACGCTAATGCCCTTTTCCTTAGCCAGCTTCACGCCTGCCACACTTGAAATACCGTTGTCGACCGTAATCACAAGATCAGGTGCAGTCTTCGAAAGATACTCGACAATTCCTTCAGACAGCCCATAGCCGAACTTGAACCGATCGGGCGCGAGATATGCGACATGCCGCGCTCCCATCGCTTTCAATGAGAGATAGCCTAAGGCACAGCTGGTCGCGCCGTCGGTATCGTAATCACCGACGATGAGAATCGAAGCATCCGCTGCAATCGCATCAACGATAATCGCCGCCGCTTCCTCGACACCGGACAAGCCGTCTGGCGGACTCAGTTTCGACAACGAGTAATCCAGCTCCTGTGAATCCTTGACTCCTCGGCGACGGTAGATCTTGTCAAGTACAGGATGAACGTCAGACAGGAGTGCATGATGAATGAATTGGCGCCGGATAATCGTCTTTTGGCGCAAGGCGACAGATGTTTCAGGCATGGAACTGGCCGTTTCGATGCTGAGCGCGTGCAAGCGAATTTATCAAGCGCCCGCGCATCAAATACCCGACTCCATTCGAATGCGTGTAATGCTTCCAATCACCATGGGCAATTGCTCAAGCTGCTCGAGTGCGTGCCTCATATTTCGCTCTGGGGTCTTTTGCGTGATGATGATGACCGGCAGAATCTCTTCTTTCTTGCCAGAGCCCTTCTGCAGAATCGACTCGATGCTGATCCCCAGATTGCCAAGAATTTGCGTAACTTCTGCAAGCACTCCCGCCTGATTCAGGGCCTGCATTCTGAGATAGTTTCCAGTCTCTACCGAATCGATGCTTTCAATTGCGATATCGCTCAGCGCTTGCGGTTGAAACGCCAAATGAGGAACACGGCTTTCTGGATCCGTTGTTAGGGTGCGAACAACATCGACCAAATCGGCCACAATAGCCGAAGCGGTTGGGTCCGCGCCGGCGCCGGCACCATAATATAGCGTATCGCCGACTGCGTCACCGTTGACAAGCACTGCATTCATTACGCCATTGACATTGGCAAACATGTTCTTGCTGGGAATCAAACATGGATGCACTCGCATCTGAATGCCGTTTTCGCTTTTCATGGTTATTGCCATAGGCTTGATTGCAAATCCCAGTTCTTTGGCATACTGCATATCCTCATAGGCTACCTTGCTAATTCCCTCTCTGAATACGCCGCTGTACTGAAGCGGGATGCCAAAGGCGATTGCGGCAAGTATCGTCAATTTGTGCACGGCATCGACACCTTCGATATCGA
The DNA here is from genome assembly GCA_965214875.1 of Arenicellales bacterium. GTDB lineage: Bacteria > Pseudomonadota > Gammaproteobacteria > Arenicellales > JAJDZL01 > CBDAUN01. The sequence continues at coordinate 2,403,054 of OZ243980.1, forward strand.
AGGTTGGATCCGCTTCCGCATATCCCTTTTTCTGAGCACGGCTGAGCATTTCTTCAAACGGACACCCGTGCTCCATCATCCCGCTCAGAATGTAGTTGCTCGTGCCGTTGATAATTCCAGCCAGAGACTGGATGCGATTTCCGGCAAGCCCTTCCCTTAGAGCTTTGATGATGGAAATGCCGCCGCCGACTGCAGCCTCGAAAGCGATAACCACGGAAGCCTTCTGGGCGATGTCAAATAGCTCGTTGCCTCGCAACGCGATCAGCTCCTTGTTTGCAGTAACCACATGCTTGCCGCCGCTCACCGAGCGCGCCACATATTCGTATGCCGGGGTTTCGCCGCCAATCAACTCTACGACGACACTGATCTTGGGATCGTCGATGACAGCGTTTGGGTCAGCGGTCAACTCTACCGAATTGTTTTCTAGATTGCGGGGCTTGTTGATATCGCGAACGGCGGCGCGCTTTACGATGATCTGGCGGCCCGCTCGTCTCGCGATCTCTTCGCGGTTTCGCGAAAGCACGTTCAACGTGCCGCAACCGACAGTGCCCAGTCCAAGAATTCCTACGTGTACGGGTTCCATGGCGTTCAGCTCAGCTTCGATGCGGTTTCTTCATTCACGCGGGATGTTCAATGCGGCCGGCGCAGATGGAAGATTCGTCCAGCAAGCGCACTGCCTGTGCGTATTGTACGCAACGCAATCGAATACAACAATCAACATGCCGCCACTTGCGCTGAAGGAACAGTGTGCTTTTCAATTTGATCGTTTGTGATTTCAGCGGCAATCAACGCAGGAAAATTCGAATCTATCGGGCGCAAGATGCAAGATATCTTATTGAGATTGCATGTTGTTGCTTAATGCATGCATTGCAGTTGCAACACTCTCTTGCGGGGCGCTTGAATCAAACGGCAAGCAGAGCAACTCGTAATTTTCGTAGTTGAACTGAAATGACAGCGGGGCGCTAAACTCCGAAGTGGCCGGATAAATCAATGCGACTCTTGAGCAATGATAATGAGTTGCATAAGCGAACAGCTGGTACATGTCAGATTGAATGATCGCCCGTTTTTTATCGGCACTCCTTTCATCGATTCGTTTCCACTTTGCATCGAGGATGTATCGAACCGAGTTGCCGCTTTTCAGGCAAATATCGGGCCGCATTTGGAAAACATCTTTGTTGGCAGATTTGGCCAGATATTTTGTCGGCCGCTGCGTCTGCACAACGTATTGTTGCTGATACTTGCGAAAACTGTGCGCTACAAAATCTTCAAAAATTTGCTCCATCGGAAACAGCAAGGATACGTTTTCGTATTGACCGGAATATGTGGCTATGCCCTTATTGAATAAGAACAACTGAATCCACCGCATTACCGGCTCATACCGATGCATTGTGCGGTCCAAATGGTGAGCTTCCCAGTCGGCATGGATGTTGTTCGAAGCGGGCACTTCTGCAAAAGCCGCCGTGATTTCATCGAATAGCTGGCGAGAAGCGATGGTGCCTACCCTCGCCTTCAAAATTTGCAAGGTCTTATGAATCAAGCGATTCGCAGGTCGGTCATCGCTGAACTCATCGTGCGAAACGTAGAATCGCGATTGGTTTGTCAGGTTTTCTTTGAGATGTTCGCGAAACAGTAGCCGGCCGCGCATGCTGGCGAGATTCTCTTCAACTTCCACATACTTTCTGGCAAGCCCGTTTCTGACGAGGTCGCGAACCTGATTCAAAAACAGATAGATGAATGCGTCCAGCATTGGAAAGTTGCTGATTGCGCGAATCTCGCTATGGGCAAGCGTTTCAAACCCTCTATTTCGCCAATGCCTTAGCATCGAAAGCAGGACTCTGCGGGTCGCGTCGTCTTGGTCAGCGCCATCTTGCGACAAATCGAATTTGGGCAGAACCTCTATTACCTTCCCGCTACTTGTAGCAAAGCACCCGACATGGTTGTGCACTTTCAGCGAATCATGACCGATTGTGAAAGCGGAACTCTCGATGTTTCGCAAATCCTGAATGTCCGACTCAGTCAGCTCTGATCTAAAATCCCAGGCTTTGTGCTCCCTTATCGTGACCGTGTTGCTCATTTTGAATCGTTATCGCTGCCTACTTTCTTGTAGATCTTTTTGTATTCATCGGCATTTTTCCATGCCAATTCGCCAAATGGCAGCAGTTGGTAACTTTGACGCTCTGAAGGAAGCATGTCAACGAGCTCTTCAAGTTCGACTTTTTCCTCGTGAATGAATTGATTGCCGCCCAGAACCGCTTTTATTTTCGCCCAATCGTCGTAGAAATATTCTTGGAGCAACGGCATAATTTGATTTTGGAAAGCGTTAGCCAGCTCGTCGATTGTTGAAATGGCAATAAAGTAAGAGTGTCCAATTTGCTTATCGCGGCTGAGCAGGAGGCGAATGCGCTTGTTCATGCATTCGAGCATCTTTGCGCAATCAACACCCTCTACAACCGCTTTAGATCGAATGATGTCATAGTCCGGCATCATCCCAACAAAATGGAATCTGCGCCGCAATGCAGTGTCCAGTATCTGGATCGAGCGATCGGCAGTGTTCATGGTACCGACGATGTAGAGGTTATCCGGCACGCCAAACCTCTCTTGGGAATACGGCAGGATTGCGCACTTTTGGTCGACTGCGCCTATTCGCTTGGTGTCTTCAATAAGCGTTATCAATTCGCCAAAAATCTTGGCGATATTCCCGCGATTAATTTCGTCAATGATCAAGACATAGCGTTGTTCCTGATCATCTTTCGCCGACTTTGCCATACGCTTGAAAACACCCTCTTTGAGTTCATATCTCAATTCGCTGTCTTTAAGTGTTGGGCGTATGCCTTCAATAAAATCTTCGTACGAGTAGTTTTGATGAAAAGTCGTAAATTCGACTTGTCCGTTGCAGTCTTCGATTTGTTTTCTATCGGTATCGGTAATTTCATCTTCGGGCTTATCAAGCAAAATCGCCATTGCAAGAGTAGTTGTACGCCAGGTTTTTCCAGTGCCGGGTGGGCCGTAGAGAATTGTGTTCAACTTGAATTTCGAACTTTCAAGTCCTTTCGCCGCGATCATTGTCTCTTCAGTCTCATCAGAATCACTTTTCGGTTTGATTTCAAAACCCAATTTTCGCAAAGTATTGTTTGCTGGTCGGCCTCCGCCAAATGATGGCGGTTCTTCACCGAACTGAAACAGATAAGCCGCCCCTGCGATGGCTTTTGGGGGATATTTCTTACCATTATGCACAAGGTCATATCTCGTTGAATCAGCAAAACCATACCTTTTGAACGCATACTCTTGAAAGAATTTATCGCTTCCCAACTCATCGTATTTCTCAATAGCTTCAAGTACCATGCGCCTTGAGGAGAGGTTCTTGATTTTCCCCATGTCAGGAGTGATTGCGTTCAACTTATCAATAGTTTTGCGAAACGAATCATGCTCGCTAAAGTCATCAAAGCGGCCTCGGTTAATGCGAGAAAACTCCTGATCATAGTTGATCGGTTTTAGGAGATCCACATCTGCCTTGTTCAACCAAATAACATGAACCTTTCCCTCTTCACTCCAACCATTCTTTCTGTAACCATTCTGATAGACAATTCCGATACCACGACCTCTTTGTTGACCGGTTCGGGCAATGATGACACTTCCTTCTCTTGCCTCCTGCAGTTGCGGAAATTCCTCACTTGTATAAATCCAGCTGTTTTCGAGAAAATCACTCCAGCGATCTTCCGTCTTACCTGCAGCTTCTGTATCAATTTGAAATCGATTATTGAGAAGTGATTGAAGGTTAAGGTCCTCGCGCTTCGCAAACTGAAGATACGCAAGAGTGGCAAATTCATACAATTCGCATCCTTGAAAAGTATCTCGCACCTCACTGACAATCTCCCGGTAGGTATCGAATTTAAAGTCGTTTTTGTTAGGAGGGACTTCGGTAAAACTTCTGAACTGATATTGGACTGTCAAATCATCAGCTGGAAGGAAGTCTTTAGCATTTATCAGATATAGCGATTGAGTAAGCTTCTTTATACCCACCATTGGAATTAGCAGTGCTTGCCCAAAATCATCCCAATTAACTTTATCAATGCCGTTGGCGGCATCTTTAAACAATCTCCATAGTATGTCTGGCTCGGCTTTATCGAGATGGCTAGCATTAAAAAAATACAAGTTACTAGCGTATGGAGAAGGAATGATTGAGGAATGAAGGTTGGATGTTTCAGACTTCAATTCAAAGATTTCATTGATACTCTTGCAGATAGCTTCATCGCCAATGCCTTTTGCGGTGACAACGCTCATAAAACTGAATGGATCCAAAAGTTTTGAATCGTGACCAAATTTGTCAAGGCTCCATCGATCTTGCCAATCAACATCGTTCGCCTTTAATGCCAATTCGTCCGGATCAAGCGCTGCAATTTTTTGCGCTAGTTCCCGATACCAGGAAACCCAATCGAACATTGCTTTCATCCTGACCGCTCCATAAGTTGGGTCGACTCGATTTTGCCGGGCAGAATATTCATGATTTACGGGAAGCTCCGTGCTGTTTTGAGGGCTTCTGCGCTTTTCACCCTATGGGCGGGTGCCCGAATGTGCGTGAAACCTTATAGTACAGGGTTTTCCGCTATTTTGCAGTCTTCTAATTAGTGTCTGCCCGAAAAGTCATCTATCGAGAAATAAATCAGCAAAAGCAATGGCGTACAAGCCAGGAGCAGAGTCGAAGATTTTCGAAAATCGGTTTTCTATCTGCAAAATGCGACCGAAATCAACTTGAATGAGCTGATATGGCTGAATCTTCGAAATATCCGTCTCATTAAAAAATCAATCAAAACAATAGATTTGATTCAAAAATAGGGGTTTCTGGCAAACACTAATTAGCCTATTAGGGAGTTAAAATATAATACCATGAAATATGAACAATACACGATCATATTTCATGGTATTATTTCCGATATGCATATTGATCGATGGAAGCATGCCCGGCAATTAGACGAGCTAATCGAAGAGTATCCTGTTACCGCCCTCATTGGTCCGCGACAAGTGGGCAAGACCACTCTTGCGAAACAGTTGGCTCGCCGCTGGCAAGGTAAAACGCACTATTTCGATCTTGAATCTAGCGATGATTTAGCGCGCCTTTCAGATCCTATGTTCACCCTATCGGCACTGAAAGGGTTGATAGTGCTTGATGAAATTCATCGAACGCCAGAAATCTTTCCGACGATCCGAGTGCTGGCGGATCGATCAAGGGATGAATCCGTTTTTCTCATTCTAGGCAGCGCATCGCCGGCGTTGCTCAAACAAAGCAGTGAGACACTGGCAGGGCGAATCGCCTACTACGAGCTACCGGGGCTATGCTATTCGGAGATTGACAGCGAGCATCGCGACAGGCTATGGCAACGCGGCGGATTTCCAAAGTCATTCATTGCTTCCTCGGATCCGCAAAGCTATCGCTGGAGAAGGAATTTCGTACGAACATTTCTACAACGCGACATTCCACAGTTTGGCATCACCATACCTGAGCAGACGATCAGCCGATTCTGGAGTATGCTTGCCAATAGTCATGGACAGATATGGAATGGAGCTGAGCTTGGCCGCGCCTTTGGCATCTCGCATACTACTGTCCGACGCTATCTCGATCTACTCGAATCGGTTTTCATGGTTCGTAGCTTGAAGCCTTGGTATGCGAACATCAGGAAGCGTCAGGTAAAGTCACCAAAAATATACATTCGCGATTCAGGTTTATTGCATGCCTTGCTTGGATTGAAAACGTTTGATGATCTCGCAGGACACCCGAAAATCGGTGCTTCATGGGAAGGACACATTGTGGAAAACCTGATCAATGCGCTCGGGGTGGAAAGCGATCAGTGTTTTTTCTGGGCAACGCATAACGGAGCGGAGGTCGATCTGGTCATTATGGACGGAGGGGAGCTTCGAGGATTTGAGATCAAGCGCACTTCGTCGCCTCGTATCACTCCGTCCATACGATCTGCAATCGAGAATTTGCAACTCAGCAGGGTCGATGTCATTCACGCCGGTAACGATTGCTTTCCCTTGTCGGATCGGGTTAACGCGATCTCGGCGTCAAGACTATCTGAAAGCATCGATATCTGAAATCGAAATCTTCATTTCCTGCCGATACTTCTTGGCGATAACGCAGTGAAAAGCCTGCCTATCCCGCCACAACGCGAGGACCACGAGAACGACTACGATCAAGACAAGAGCCGCATACTCTTTCATTTTGACAAAGCGGCACGTCCGGCGGCTAATCAGCGGGACTCGGTGTCGCATCATAGCCAAGGTTTGGGGATAGCCAACGCTCCGCAACGGCAAGAGACATGCCTTTGCGCCTTGCATAATCTTCCACTTGATCGCGTTGAATGCGGCCGAGCCCAAAATAACGAGACTGAGGATGGGCAAAATAGTAGCCGATAACACACGACGGCGGCCACATGGCGAAACTTTCAGTCAAGGTGGCACCAGTTTGCACCTCAGCATCCAGCAAGTCAAACAAAGTTCGCTTCTCGGTATGATCAGGGCAGGCAGGGTAGCCCGGAGCAGGACGAATCCCTCGATACTGCTCGGCGATCAGCGCTTCGTTGCCGAGCGTCTCATCTCCGGCATAGCCCCAGAATTCGACGCGCACGCGCTGATGCATCCGTTCTGCAAAGGCTTCAGCGAGCCGATCAGCCAGTGCCTTAGCCAGAATCGAATTGTAATCGTCATTCGCATCCTCAAAGCGTTTAGCGATCTCATCGATCTCGCTTCCGGCATTGACAACGAAGCCGCCGATAAAGTCAACCAGCGACTGATCCTCTGGACAGATAAAGTCGGATAGCGCAAAGCTGGGACGCTGATTGCGACGAATCATCTGCTGGCGCAAAGTGTGCACTACGGCGAGTTCAGTTCGACGATCTTGATCGGCGAAGATAACAATATCGTCGTTGCGGCTATTGGCCGGCCAGAAGCCGATCACCGCGCACGGAGTCAGCCATTGCTCGCGCACCATCGTGTCGAGCATCTCTTGGGCATCCGTAAACAGTTCGCGAGCGCTGCGGCCAACAATTGCATCTTCAAGAATATCAGGAAAGCGGCCCGCCAACTCCCAAGTACGAAAAAAGGGAGTCCAGTCGATGTACTCCCTCAATTCAGCGACACTGTAGTTTTCGAATGTCCGGGTGCCCAAAAAGGTCGGCATCGGTGCCTTGTTTGCTGTCCAATCGATGGGGACGCGGTTGGCGCGCGCATCTTCCAATGTCAAACAAGACGCAGTGCGCTTGCTAGCCGAATGATGCTCGCGCATTGCATCGTACTCAGCGCGAACCGTGGTGGCGTAGTTCTCCCGCGCCTCTTCTGAAAGCAGACGACTCATCACGCCGACAGCCTTGGACGCATCCGGAACATAGATGACTGGTTTTTCGTAGCCCGGGGCGATCTTGACCGCAGTGTGTAAACGGCTAGTCGTAGCTCCGCCGATCAGCAAAGGCAGTTCCAACTCCTGCCGCTGCATTTCCTGGGCCAGATGAATCATCTCGTCTAGACTAGGCGTGATCAGCCCGGATACGCCGATGATGTCCACTCCTTCCTCGCGCGCTGTCGAGAGAATTCTGTCGGCAGGCACCATAACCCCCAAATCCACTACATCGTAGTTATTGCATTGGAGCACGACTCCGACAATATTCTTGCCGATGTCGTGAACATCGCCTTTGACTGTGGCCATCAAAATTTTGCCATTGGATTTTGTCTCGGTGTCAAGTCCATCGCGTTCAGCTTCCATGAAGGGCGTCAAATGGGCGACTGCTTGCTTCATTACGCGAGCGCTCTTGACGACCTGGGGCAAGAACATCTTGCCGGCACCAAACAAGTCGCCAACCTTGTTCATTCCAGCCATCAACGGGCCCTCGATGACATCAAGCGGACGTTGCGCAGCGAGTCGGGCCTGTTCGGCATCCTCGACAATAAAGTCGCCAATGCCATGAACCAGTGAAAATTCAAGCCTCTGATTGACCTCTGCGTCGCGCCACTGGAGCGACTTTTCTGAAGAGGCGGCGCGTTCGCCGCGATAATGTTCGGCCATCTCGAGCAGTCTTTCAGTCGCATCTTCTGCTCGATTGAACAACACGTCCTCAATCCGCCCCAGAAGATCGACGGGAAGATCGTCATACACTCCAATCTGCCCGGCATTGACAATGGCCATGTCCATGCCGGCCCGGATGGCATGGTAGAGAAACGCTGAGTGCATGGCCTCGCGCACGGCATTGTTGCCGCGAAACGAAAACGAGAGGTTTGAGATGCCGCCGGATACATGGCAATGAGGCAGGTGCGCACGAATCTGCTTCGTCGCTTCAATAAATGCGAGCGCATAGTCGTTATGCTCCTCGATTCCGGTGGCGACCGCAAAGATGTTGGGATCGAAAATGATGTCCTCCGCCGGAAATCCGAGCGAACCGGTAAGCAGTTCATAGGAGCGATTGCAGATCTCAAATTTGCGGCGCGCGGTATCGGCCTGCCCTGCCTCGTCGAAAGCCATCACCACGGTTGCCGCACCGTAGCGCCGAATGAGCTTAGCCTGCTCCAGAAACACATCTTCACCTTCCTTCAGACTGATCGAATTGACAATCCCCTTGCCTTGAACGCATTTTAGACCGGCCTCGATGACTGACCATTTGGAGGAATCAATCATCACTGGAACACGGCTGATGTCGGGTTCGGCAGCCAGCAGATTCAGGAATCGAACCATTACCGCTTCCGAGTCGAGCATGCCTTCATCCATATTGACATCAATCACCTGAGCGCCATTGTTGACCTGCTGTCTAGCCACTTCAATCGCCGCATCGTAGTCGTTGCTAGTGATCAGGTCGCGAAATCGAGCTGAACCCGTCACATTGGTGCGTTCGCCAATATTGACAAATTGGCCACCCAAACCGACACTTGCAGCCGCACCGGTCATCATGGCACTACTAGGGGTTCAAGACCTGACAGCCGCATCGATTGATCGCGCATGGGCAAAAGGCGCGGAGGCAAGCCATCGACTGCGGCCGATAGTGCCGCGATATGCGATGGAGTGGTGCCGCAGCAACCGCCGACGACGTTGATCAGATGCGCTTGAGCCCACTCGCGCACGTGATGGGCAGTGGTCTCAGGTTCTTCCTCGTATTCGCCAAATTCGTTCGGCAACCCCGCATTCGGATAGACACAAATGTAGGTGTCTACGACGCGGGAAAGTTCCGCCAAGTGCGGTCGCATCTGCTGCGCCCCGAATGCGCAATTCAGGCCGAATGTCAGCGGTTCAACATGCCGCAAAGAATACCAGAATGCCTCTGGGGTCTGTCCTGTCAAGGTACGTCCCGAGGCATCCGTGATGGTTCCGGACAGCATGACAGGCCGCCGGTCGCCGATTTCCTCGAATAGCTCTTCGATGGCAAAAATGCAGGCTTTCGCATTCAGAGTGTCAAAAATGGTCTCCACCAGAAGAAGATCCGCGCCACCCGACAAAAGTGATCGCGCAGCCTGTCGATAAGCATTCTTTATTGCATCAAAATCGATCGCCCTAAAGCCGGGATCGTTGACATCAGGCGAGATGGATGTCGTCTTGTTGGTCGGGCCGATAGCGCCGGCGACCCAGTGCGGACGGCCAGTGCGAGCGGAGTGATCATCACAAGCCTTACGCGCTAGCCGCGCGCCTGCGACATTGATCTTGTCGACAAAGTCCTGCATGCCGTAGTCGGCCTGGGAAATCGTGGTCGCATTGAAGGTGTTTGTCGTGACTATATCGGCTCCGGCATCAAGAAATCTGCTATGGATCGCTCTAATCGCATCTGGATGCGTCAAATTCAAGATGTCGTTGTTCCCCTTCAACTCATGGCTGTGATCAGCAAACTGATCACCATGATAGTGAGCCGACTCTAGGCGCAGCGCCTGTATCTCGGTGCCCATTGCGCCATCAAGCACTAGGATGCGGCGGTCGAGCAACTGGCGAATTTCAGTTTCCGTGCGATTCATATTGCGCCTGTCGCATGCAATGGGCGATCAATTTGAGCCTGCACTCCGATGTTTTCGCAAACCGCCCGGATGAGCGCAGCGCGATTGAGCGTATAAAAGTGAAATTGGGAAACTCCGTGCCGCTGCAGGTCGCTGCATTGGCGACTGGCCAAATCGATTGCCACTTGACGGCGCTGGAATGGATTGTCGTCAAGGCCAGCGAAGGCCTCGATCACAAAGCGAGGCACGCTAGCCCCGCATGCGGCAGCAAATCTCTGTAGCGATCGGATGTTTCCTACCGGCATGATGCCAGGAATCAAAGGCGTATCGATTCCTGCCGCTGCCGCCCGGTCGCGAAATCTCAGGAATAGATCGTTTTCGAAGAAGAACTGGGTGATAGCCTGGCAGGCACCCGCGTCGATCTTGCGCTTTAGATAGTCTAAGTCAGACGATGGGCTTCTTGCCTCCGGATGAGTTTCCGGATAGGCGGCGACCGAAATCTTGAAATCCGCCACTTTGAGCAAACCGGCAACCAGATCCGCGGCGCGGCCGTAGCCGCCAGGGCAAGGTGCGTACTGCACCGCAGAGTCTGGAGGATCGCCCCGCAACGCAACGATATGCCGCACACCGGCATCCCAGTATCGGTGCGCGATGGCATCTATTTCATCGCGAGTGGCAGCAATACAGGTCAGGTGCGCTGCCGCTGTTAGACGGGCTTCATCAATGATGCGCGAAACAGTGCTGTGGGTGCGCTCTCGAGTCGAACCTCCAGCGCCATAGGTAACTGAAACCATCGAAGGCTTCAAGGGGGCCAGCGCACAGATTGTATCCCAGAGCAAATCCTCCATTTCGGGAGCTTTGGGCGGGAAAAACTCGAAACTAACCTGAGGACGCAAGGAGTTCATGGCTGCTACTGCATGATCTGGGAAGGTGCGCCAGCTGATGCGTTGGACTGATTCTTGCGCAGCAGCCACAGATTGACGGCGAGGCGGGCTTTTGCCAGAGTGCGCAGGTGAACCGTCTTTAGGTCATGACATTTCGCCCAAGTCTCGACCTCGTCGGTGTCGAATCCGAGCCGCAGATGCGCATGTTCTTCCAGAAGCTGATGCTGACTATGCGGGGCAAAATCGACAATCAGAAGATGTCCATTCGCCTGCACCACCCGCGCCGCTTCGGCGATGACGTCCTGAGGCTTCTCGGCAAAATGCAGGACCATGTGGAGTGTCGCCAGATCGAACCTTGGCAAGTCAAAAGGCAAACTGTACATGTCGCCATGCCGTACCGAGCAGTGCGAGAATCGAGGTTCGGACAAGTTTACGCGCGCAATCGACAGCATGTCCGGTGACCGGTCAATGCCAATCGCCTCGCTGGCCCGGTCCGCGAACAATTGCAGCATCCGTCCAGTTCCGGTTCCGATGTCGATCAGATTTCGAATAGTCAATCCGTCCGTCAACGCTCGGATGGTCGATTCCACCTGCCTCTCTTCCACATGCAATGCTCTTATCTGATCCCAGCGCTGTGCATTCTCGCGAAAATAGATTTGCGACTTTGCCGCGCGTTCAGCTTGAATTTCGAGCAGTCGACGGCGGTCGCGCATAACCAACGAATCATTTGGGTCCAAGCAGCTGACCACATAGTGCGCAATGTTGGCGACGGTCCCCGCGGTCGGAAAGTGGAAGAAGGCCCAGTTGCCTTCCTGGTGACGCTGCAGCAGTCCCGCATCGCAAAGCAATCGCAAGTGGCGCGACATGCTCGGCTGACTCAAGCCAAGGATACGCGTCAATTCGCTGGCTGAAAGATCGCCGCTCGCACAAAGGGCAAGGATGCGAAGCCGGTGCGGCTCGCCCGCAGTGCGAAAAACAGTTGCGATACGATCTAAAGCCAAAATTCAATCTCCGTGAGCGGTTTCTTCACTGTGTTAATGCCTACTAGATCTTTGACAGCATAAAGTAAATATATCAAAATTTATATATAACAATAGATAAATATGATTATATTAATGATCGCCGAATTTGACTGAACTATTCATTGATTTGCGATGGAGGGACGAAATTTACGGGCAAACGCTTTCATTCGCATCCCTGCCCGGCATTTGAGGGCGATCTCAGTAAATTCGCCTTTTTGAGAGATTGGGATTAGGGCGTTTTAGCGCTGCGTAGCGCATCGAAAATCAGAACGAAAACACCGAATCCGGGATGCATGTCATCGAGCTTGCCGAAGCGCGAGAAGACCCTGCGGCAGCTTTCGGGCCGGCGGAACAGCCGCTCGACCTCGCTACGCCGGCTGCATATCTTCCGATCGTAGTCCCAGGGCTCGGTCCGACTGCTTTTCGACGGGACTACCGGCGTGAAGCCCGGACCAGTGGCCAGCTGACGGGGCTCATCGCTCTCATAGGCCCGGTCCATGACCAGGGCGGCCCGATTCGACGGCTTGCCCATCCGTTTCGAGAACCGGCACCTCCCTGCGGAGGGCCGTGGGCATCGCCGGCAACAGACAGCGCGGAGGTAACAGCCGTCTTGTCATTCGCGGCCACCAGATGAAGCTTGGAGGAATCTATGTGGTTCGTTTTGCTATTTGCGCTCGAAGACCGTGTTCATCCGGCACATTGGCAATAGAACTTGAGTATCCATTCCTGCTGTTAAGATTATTTAATCACAATAATAAATGTAGCCAAACAACACTATTACATAGATAAAAAAGCATTACTTACATTTTATAATATGATAAAACCTAAAGTGTCATATGCCATTCATGAACACTAAAAATGCAAACAATCAGCTTCTTCATTATGCCGGCATCAATCGCATGGTAAATTAAATTGCAATTGACGCAAACTTGCATTTGAATACACGCAGCAACAACGTTGCGCCGCATTCGAAAAACACGTCCATCGATTCGACCAAGACTAAGCAAAAACGTAATGCAATAAAGTAGGCATAGTATGCTTGAACGCACCTTAGTTTCAAAACTGCTTGACTGGAAACAAAAACCGGTGCGACAACCCATTGTCCTAAACGGTGCGCGTCAAACAGGAAAAACATTTCTTCTCAAGAACATTTTTGCCAGTTGCGGCGAATTCAGGCATTTGCACTATTTGGATTTTGAACGAGACCCTTGTCTTGAAAGCATATTCGATGACGGACTTGCCCCATCGTCAGTAATCAGCAACATCGGACTGAGATTCGAAGAACCTGTCGACCCGGCTACGGACTTGATTGTGTTCGATGAAGTCGGATCTTGCGACAATGCCCTTCATTCGCTGAAGTATTTTTCCGAAGATCTTCCGCATGCCTTCGTTATTGCCACCAGCTCCAATATCGGGTTGTTGAGATCGTTTCCGGTCGGCAAAGTCGAAATGATGGAGCTGTTCCCCCTCACCTTCGAGGAATTTCTGAACGCTTCAGCTTCCCAGATGATCGTCCAGGCCTACAATGACAATCTCAATACGAGCGAAGCGCACCGGCAACTATGGTCGACATTGCTTGACTATTGTTTCGTAGGTGGTATGCCCGATGCGGTAAATCATTGGATTGCGCCGAATCGCTCTGCATCTGAACGCGTTTTCGATGTACAGAAGATTCACGGTGATTTGCTTGATGGTTATGCTCGTGATTTTGGCAAGTACTCTAGTCCTTGGAATCCGTTTCACATAGAGTCGATCTTTCGCAGTGTTCCTCGACAATTAGGCAAAAACCTCGATGGCTCCGTTGATCGTTTTCGATTCAGTGAACCCATTGATGGAAAGAACCGATATGCAGAACTGAGAGGCCCGATTGACTGGTTGGAAAAGACTAATCTGGTTTCAAAAAATCATCCGATTACACATGAACCGAGGCATCCGCTAGATATTCACATCAAGCAAAATTCTTTCAAACTGTTTCAGTTTGATGTCGGATTGCTTGGCCACATGTTAGGAATGTCCTATCAGGACCACAAGGGCGAGGCGATAAGCTATAAGGGCTTTATCGCAGAGAATTTTGTACAAAACGAGTTAATCGCCCGAGGACTTGATCGAACATACAGCTGGGGGCAGAATCAGGCTCAAATCGAGTTTGTCATCAAGAGTCATCGAGGCGAAATAGTCCCTGTTGAGGTGAAAAGCGGCACGAGAACCAAAGCGAAAAGCCTGACATCATACATCAAGCGATACAACCCAAGCATCGCAATAAAGCTAATTGGCGCCCGAGGCGGACAGCATGGCATTCTCAATACTATGCCTCTGTACTATGCGTCGCAAGTTCTGGATGTGTAGATTCGCGGTCAAATTCGATTTGACGAGCGTCTTTGCATGCCCTCCCGCGCCATGCACTATTTTTACAACATCACTTTGAACTAGCAATCGAACCGCTTCTTGCATTGTGCCGCCTTATATCTTGCTTGCTTGAGCAACTCGACCTAAAAAACCTCGTATGCGCAAACCATGAAACTTCATCAAATCGGCTCATCAAGCATCAACCTGATTACCGCAGCTAACGGCAACCATTTTCTGATCGGCGAGCAAACCTACCGACACAGCCTGATCGTGTCGCCCAAACTTATTGAACCGTGGCCGCCAGAAAACTTTCAATCAATCACAAAATTCCACTTTGAGCTAATTGCACCCCATAACGCTGAAATCGTAATCATAGGCACCGGCGGGTCTCTGAAGTTCCCGCATCCCGATGTTCTAATGCCGCTGCAAGATCAAAAATGCGGATTCGAAGTCATGGATACCAAAGCCGCCTGCCGAACCTACAATGTTCTCGTCGGCGACGACCGCAACGTTATCGCCTGCCTGTTGCCAGACGATGCTTGAAGATCTCTAAACCTTGGGCAAAAAGCGAACCGGGTTGACCGGCCGCCCATCGACGCGAATTTCAAAATGCAGCTTGACGCGATCAGCGTCCGAACGGCCCATTTCCGCAATCTTTTGCCCTCGCCTCACAGTGCTGCCCTCCTGAACGACAAGTCGTGAATTGTGGGCATAGGCACTGAGATGCCGGGCATCATGCTTGACGATAATCATCCGGCCGTATCCTGGCAGTCCGCTACCGGCATACACCACCTCGCCATCAAGCGCGGCATGCACCGGCTGACCGAGATCTCCGCCGATCTGAATGCCGTTGACATTCGCGCTCTCGGAATAGGATTGAATGATCTCGCCTGATGCAGGCCAACTCCAGCCCGACTTTGCTGGGGCACCGGTTGCAACACGCGTGCCACCTGAACTCGGCTGCACACGACTTGTCGCGCCGGCGCTTGAATCCGAAGATTTCGTACTGGATCTTGCCGTACCCGAAGCCTCCGATTCGGGTGGATACAACTTGATGACTTGATCCGGATGGATCGTGTAGTCTTCACCTTGAATATTGTTCCAGCGAGCAACTTCAAGGTAGTTCTCGCCAGCAGCAAAGGAAATCGAATACAGATTGTCACCTTCGCGTACAATAAACGTTCTGCCCTCATAGGTCGTTTTCGGCTTTGCCAGATCCTTTTTCACGACCGGCACAAACTTGACCGAAGCTGGCTGTGACGAGCCGCCGCACGCCGCTAAAACACAAGCCGACAACACAGCCAAGGCGAGTGCTGCTCGACTAAAGCGACCAGATAACAAAACCAAGTAAGACCGCAATAACAACTCCCCAACCAACCGGTGTCGCATAGCGCTGCATAAAATTGTTTATCGACTCGCCCGCCCAAAGGCAAATTGCGGATACTACAAAAAACCTCAAGCTGCGGCCAATGGCCGACATAAGCAGAAAAGGAACAAATGCCATGGCAAATGCGCCAGATCCAATGGTAAACAGTTTGTACGGAATCGGTGTGAAACCTGCAAATAGGACGATCCATGCGCCGTGATCTGCATACCAGGCTTGAAGCGTTTTGAATTCGTCTTCAAGGCTGTAGATCTGCACAACTGGCCATCCTATCGATTCAAACAGAAAAACTCCAATATAGTAGCCGATCACGCCGCCCACAACGGATGCTGCCGAAGTAATCAAAGCAAACAACCACGCCTTGTTCCGGCGCGCAAGCACCATCGGAATAAGCATTGCATCCGGAGGGATAGGGACCACAATCGCCTCGAACATGCTCAGCATCCAAAGATAAACCGGAGCCAGGCGATGCGCAGCAAGAGCGATGATCCGCTGATAGGTCGTCTGGAAAATCGCCATCCGTTAATCGGCTCTGATGCCCGGCGCCGAGCAGAACGGTCACGGCATCAGCAATCAGTCGGAGCCGTCTACTTGAGTACCAGCAACCTGGTTTGGAAAATAGTCTTCACAGCTTCCCTCCCGATGCACATCGGCTGTGGCGCAATGCAGTCCTCCTCCGAAAGGATAGACATCGCGAAACGGGACCGGCACTACCTCGAATCCCAGAGAATCAAGTTGCTGGATCTGATGTATTTCGCTTTCTTCTACGCAAACCGTCTTTTGATCAAGCAGCAAAACATTCATTGACAGCCAAATACTCGAATAGCACAGCGGCGGCGGCTTGTCATGCGCAGGTCCCGCCGCATGAATAATTTGCCAGTCATTCGCCTCAAAAATCTTTCTCTGCGACTCCGGCAACGGACGATTGGGGTTATTCATGATCAACCCCTCGCGAAGCGGCACAAATGTCGCATCAATGTGGATAGGATCCGGATCGTCAGGAAAATTCAAGCTGTGCACACGATGATTCGGGAAATGCCTCTGCAACCATCTCATCGCTTTTCGGTTGGTCGTCAATCCATGCTGGCAAAATAAATCTTTGCCGAGACGCAGAACATCAGCCGCATCAAAAAGCGGTTCATGCTCTGTGGTCACAAAATCCAGCGCCGCCGTCCTTCGAAGCTTCTCCTCAACCGTAATGCCGTCGAAATAGCCCGTTTGATAGGATGCTGTTGTCAAACGAGGCCGCGGCGCCTGCTCCCAGCGAAAGCCCGGATCCTCGTCAAAATACCGCTGCATCAAGCCGTGATAGGCCAGATACTCGAAATATCGGCATCGAAACGCCATCGGCGCATTCAGAATCTCGTTCCCCACAGTCAGCAATACGTCGCGCGGCGGCATGCAGGTAAACATATTGTCCACTGCAAAGTCAGGAGTGCGGATGGCCTGATTCCATTGCAACGGTTCAGGACGGTCTACCCGAATGCCGCGAGCCTCCAAGATCGCCGCAAAATTGTCCAGCTGCAAAGCAGCCTTCTCAACAGAAGCAAGACTCCGAAGGCCTCCCTTGCCGAACATCTCGCTGTCCGGGTCGATCTTTGCTTCAACGGCCGGCTCCCAAGACGGGATGCAAGAGTTCTCGGCTCGCCCTACAATCACGTGCCGCAAAGGGCTGAAGTCATTCCACGATGAAACTTTAATCTTCAAGACATCCTACCCTGGCTTCTACTCACCACAGAGAAAGAACATAGAATGGTCGGGGCGAGAGGATTTGAACCTCCGACCACTTGCGCCCCATGCAAGTACGCTACCAGGCTGCGCCACGCCCCGACTTATCGCCATATGATTCGACCACTCACTCAGTCGGTCGACAAAAAGTGCCTCACCTGTTTCAAATTCGCGATCGCTTGCTCAATCTTATGAGCTGCTGATTGATGAATGGTTGGCGGGTTTTCGTTTTCACGATTCAGATAATCACGCGCCCCGTCAATCGTATAGCCATTATGCTTAAGGAGAACTTTCAACTTCAGGATCAAGTACACGTCTTCTTTTGTGTAGTGGCGACGCTTGCCGCCACGACGCATCGGCTTCAGTTGGTCGAACTGGGTCTCCCAATAGCGAAGCACGTGCTGGGGCACTTTGCAAACCTCGCTTACTGTCCCGATTCCCAGATACCGGGTTTCAGGAATTTGAGCTTGCCGCAACTCTAAGTCGAATTTCGGATCTTCCATTCGTGCTGATCACATCATGCGCATTCCATCGCTATGATCCGCCGCCTTGCACCCGCTTCCGAAGCTTATGGCTCGCCTTGAAGGTGACAACATGCCGCTCGCTAACCATCGCGGCTTCGCCTGTTTTCGGATTGCGTCCGACACGGGCGCGCTTATGGCGTATATGATAGTTTCCGAAACCAGAAAGCTTAACATCTTCATGATTTTCAAGAACTTTTCGGATCTCTTCGAAAAACTGATCAACGATCTGCTTTGATTCTCTTTGATTCAGCCCTAGCTTGCGGTTCACTTCATTGACTAGATCTGACTTGACGACAACCGAATTTCCCATAGCGTCACCTATTTCAACCTCTTAGTTGCGCACCAACGTTTTCATGCAGATATTTGACAATGCTTGCGACTTGCGAATCGACTTCAGAATCAGTCAAGGTACGCGATTTTACACGAAATTTCAATCTGAATGCGACACTTTTCTTGTTCGAGTCAATACCCGTGCCTGAATACAGATCAAACAGCAAAGCCGATTCCAAGGCATCGCCTGCGGCAGCATGAATCATCTCGCTGACCCGGTCCACGGCGACAGTTTTTTCGACCATCAGCGAAAGATCACGCATGATCGCAGGAAATCGCGATATGGCACTGTAGCTACTTATACTCCTTTCGGCAATTGATCGCATTGACAATTCAAAGACGAAAGCGGAGCCTTTAACACCGACACTGCTCAAAATCTCTGGAAGCAGCTGACCCGCCAATCCGACCTGTTCATCGCCAACGAAGATTCCTGCGCTGCATCCTGGCACCAGTGCAAAGTCTGATACCGGTCGAAATCTGACTTTGTCCAGCTTTCCAGCAATATCGTACAGACGCTCTATATCGCCTTTCATGTCAAAAAAGTCGATCGCTCGGTCCTGCTTGTTCCACTGATCCGGAGCATAGCTGCCACAGACAATTCCTCCGAGAACCTTCTGCTCGCCTTGCGGAAGAAACACAGCGCCTATTTCGTAGAGCTTGACCTGACTTTGCTGTCGACGCAGATTTTCAGCCAATGCTTCAAACAAGCCCGGCCATAGTCGGGAGCGCATCACCGACATGGTCGATGAGATCGGATTTGATAGCGCTTTGGCTTCAAGCGAAGGACAGATGCGCGCTTGCAGTTCCGGATCGACAAAGCTGTAGGTGATCGCCTCGAAATATCCAGCCTGCTCAAGGGCTTGGCGCACAACCGAATCACTGAGAAATTTTTCACGTGTCGCGCCGCCTGCGACATGACTGGCGCCAACCCGAAAAGTGCTCGGTATCGAGTCGTAGCCTTTGATTCGCGCGATCTCTTCGACTTGATCATGTTCGGCTTCCAAGTCGAAACGATACGGCCATGGCAAAACCTTCCATCCACCTTCGACTGTTTCGACTTTTTCATTGACACGCGTCAGGATGGCTTCAATTTCTTCGCTTGCCAAGCTGATGCCAAGAACCTGCTCCACTCTGGATTCGCGCACCACGCACGCTTGCTTGCCTAAAACATGCTCGTCGTTGACAACATTTTGTACTGGTCCTGGCTTGCCTCCGGCTATGCTGACAATCAGATCGGTAGCGCGCTCGATTGCACGAACCTGCAGAAATGGATCCACGCCGCGCTCAAAGCGATGCGATGCATCAGTATGCAAGCCATAGCAAGACACAGACAACCGAACAGCCATCGGCGCAAAAAATGCAGATTCGAGGAACACGCTCGTGGTTTCGGATCCGATCGCGCTGGATTCGCCTCCCATCACGCCTGCCAATGCAATTGGCCTGCTTTCATCGGCAATCAGGAGCGATCCCTCCTTAAGCACCAATTCAGATCCATCGAGAAGCTTAAGCCGCTCGCCGGAGCCAGAGCTCCTGACTTTGATCATTGAACCGGGAAGCTTGTCGAGATCAAATGCATGCATCGGCTGCCCAAGCTCAACCATCACATAGTTGGTAATGTCGACGATTGGATGAATGCAGCGCAATCCGGTCCGGTGCAGGCGCTGCTTCATCCAATCCGGTGTCTTTATATCGTTGCGAATCCGCTCGATAACCCGGCCAGCATATCTCGGACAGTCTTTCGGCACCTCGATATCAAGCGCCATCGTGCGCTCAGATGTCGCCGCCACCGGATCGGGCGCCTCAACGCTGATGGGTTGGCAACTCAATATCGCGACATCTCTTGCAACTCCCGCCATGCTCAAGCAATCGCCACGATTGGGAGTCAGCTCAATATCGAACAACGTATCTTCAAGCTGAAGATATTCGCTGACAGGAGTGCCGACAGGCGCATCCGCGTCAAAGATGACAATACCTTCAGAATCTTCCCCAATCCCGAGCTCGGATTCTGAACAAAGCATGCCATTGGATTCGACACCATGCACCAAAGTCGTTTCAATGCGCGCGTCGTCGCCGATTGCCGCGCCGCAAAGCGCCACGGCGCTTTTGACCCCGGCTGCGACATTTGCCGCTCCGCAGACAACTTGCAAGGCAGACATGTCCCCAATATCGATTTCGCATACGGTAAGATCTTTGCGCTCGCTGTGCGCCCGGACTCGTCTCACGAGACCGACAACAACGTTATTGTCGCATCGACGATTTTCGATCACGCGCCCGACCTCAAGCCCTGCCATTGTGAGCCGTTCGGCCAGCTGCTCATTGGTCAGGCCGTGATCGACCCACTGTTTTAGCCAGTTTGCGCTGATTTGCATGACGACTACTTGAACTGGCGAAGCATGTCCAGATCGTTTTCGAAAAATAGGCGAATGTCGCCCACTCCGTATCTAAGCATCGTGAAACGTTCCACGCCCATGCCGAATGCGTAGCCGGTATATCTTTCGCTGTCAATGCCGACATGGGCATAAAGCGCCGGATGCACCATGCCGCAGCCGAGCACCTCCAGCCATCCGGTCTGCTTGCATACCGGACACCCTTTTCCGTCGCAAAACACGCAGCTAATATCGACTTCAGCCGAAGGCTCGGTGAAAGGAAAATAGGACGCGCGAAAGCGAAGGTCCAGTTCTGCTTCGAAGAACTCTCGCACAAAATATTCCAAAATGCCCTTCAAATCGGCAAAGGTCGTAGACTCATCGACAACCAGTCCCTCAACTTGATGGAACATCGGCGTATGCGTCATATCGGAGTCGCATCGATAGACACGGCCGGGCGCGATGATCCTGATTGGCGGCGGATTGTTTTCCATGTAGCGTATCTGCACCGGCGAAGTATGCGTACGAAGCAGCAAGCCGTCGTCGAAATAGAACGTATCCTGCATGGCGCGAGCCGGGTGCTCAGGCGGAATATTGAGCGCCTCGAAATTGTGATAGTCATCCTCGATTTCGGGACCGTAAGCGGTAGCAAAACCAGCCGCAGCGAATATACGCTGCATGCGCTGCAGCGTACGCGTCAAAGGATGGGGCCCCCCGGTCTCGTTTCTGCGGCCGGGCAGGGTCACATCGACTGCATATTTACGAAGGTTTGCCTCGGATTGGGCTTTGCGCAATTCTTCCTTGCGAGAACCAATCCGCTGCTCAACCTCGCGCTTGGTCCGATTGATCCGGCTGCCTGCCTCAGGACGGTCGCTTGCAGGCAGCGACCCGATCGATTTTAGAAATTGCGTGAGTATCCCATTGCGCCCCAGATACTGCACACGCGCCGATTCAAGTTGGGCATCGTCTTCAGCGACATCTATCAGGCGAAGCGCCTCTGCGAGCGCGTCGCCAAGCGTCTGCGTGTCGGGCATTGGCAATGGAGCGGACATACGATCGATGTCGCAACCGGAAAAGAGCGGTGGGACGAGCGCTCAGCTCAATCGCTGAGCGCAAACTTGGCTTTGTCCGCCAGGAGGGAAAAAGTTTCCTTGTCCTTTACTGCGATGTGTGCAAGAGTCTTGCGATCAAGTTCAATGCTGGACCGCTTCAAACCGTTCATGAATGTGCTGTAACTCATGCCGCACTCGCGCGCAGCTGCGTTTATGCGCATGATCCAAAGCGATCGGAAGTCGCGCTTTTTGCGGCGTCGATCGCGGTAGGCGTATTGTCCAGCCTTGGTTACAGCTTGCTTCGCGACTCGGAAAACGTTTTTCCGCGCTCCCCGATAGCCCTTCGCCTGCTTAAGTACTTTCTTATGTCTGGCTCGTGCGGTAACCCCGCGTTTTACCCTTGGCATGACTGTGATCCTCGACTGCGCTCTAAGTGTACGGAAGCATGCGCTGCACACGCTCTTGATCGGAGGCGTGCATGATGGCGCCCTTGCGCAGATTTCGCTTTCGCTTAGGCGACTTTTTAGTCAGAATATGAGAGGTGTGCGATTGCGAACGCTTGAATTTACCGCTTGCGGTCTTCTTGAATCGCTTCGCAGCACCACGGTTTGTCTTGATTTTCGGCATTGGTTCGAAAAAATCTTCCAAATTTGCTTTTGAAACTATTTTGCAGGAGCGAGAACCATGACCAGTTGTCGCCCTTCTAATATCGGATCGTGCTCCACTGACGAGATCTCCGCAAGATCTTGCTCGACTCGATTCAGCATCTCAAGTCCTAATTCTTGCCGCATCATTTCGCGCCCTCGAAATCGCATCGTCACCTTCACCTTGTTACCGCTCTCAAGAAACTCTCTAAGCTTCCTGACCTTGACATCGTAATCGCCAACGTCGGTGCCGGGTCGAAACTTGATTTCCTTGATAACGAATTGCTTCTGCTTGCGCTTTTGATCATGCCGCTTCTTGCTCGCGGAATAGCGGAACTTTCCGTAGTCCATCAGACGGCACACCGGCGGTTCCGCTTTTGGTGAAATCTCTACTAGATCCAAATCTGCACTTTCAGCTTGCGCAAGCGCATCTTCAACCGGCATGATGCCAATCTGATTTCCGTCTTCGCTAATCAACCGCACTTCAGATGCGTCAATCTGCGAATTGATACGGTGTAATTTTTCAGTAGCCGTTTTACAACTCCTTATTTTTGATTGTTGATTGATCACGGATCATCGCCGTCAAGCTTTCAACGGCCATCGATCCAAGGTCTTCGCCTTCTCGCGTACGCACAGAAACGCAACGATCAGCCACCTCGCGGTCGCCAATCACAACGAGAAACGGTATTTTATTCAGTGTCTGCTCCCTTATCTTAAACCCAATCTTCTCATTTCGCAAGTCGGAAATCGCCCGAATCCCCGCAATTCTAAGCTCGTTTTGCAAGTTTGACGCGTATTTGGATTGGTTTTGGGAAATATTCATCACCGCCGCTTGCACCGGCGCAAGCCACACAGGGAACCGGCCCGCATGCTGTTCAATCAAAATTCCTACAAATCGCTCCAGCGAGCCGAGGAGCGCCCGGTGAATCATGACGGGAACTTTCTTGCTGCCGTCTGAATCGACAAATTCCGCTCCGAGCCGGCCCGGCATGGAAAAATCCAGTTGAATCGTGCCGCACTGCCACTTCCTGCCAATGCAATCGTTCAGCACAAAATCGATCTTCGGGCCATAAAATGCGCCCTCGCCTTCTTGGGTCGCAAATTCGATCCCCTTTTGTCTCAATACAGCATCCAGCGCTGTTTCCGCTTGATCCCACAACGCATCGCCTCCAACCCGCTTTTCGGGTCGCGTCGACAGTGCAACGGCAATGTCTTCAAAGCCGAAATCGTTATACACCCGAAACGCGCTTGCGATTAGCTGTTCGACTTCACTCTGGATTTGCTCTTCGGTGCAAAAAACGTGCGCATCGTCCTGCGTGAACCTCCTGACACGGAGCAGCCCATGTAGCGTGCCAGACGCTTCATAGCGATGAACATGGCCGAACTCTGCGATTCTATATGGCAGATTCCGATAGCTGCGAAGTCCCTGATTGAACATCTGCACATGCCCAGGGCAATTCATGGGCTTAAGCGCATAGGCACGCTCTTCGATTTCCGTGGTAAACATGTTTTCCGCGAATGTTTCCCAATGCCCGGACCGCTCCCATAACGAGCGGTCAAGCAGCTGAGGAGTGTGCACCTCGGTATAGCCATACTCCCCAAGCAGGTCCCGCATGTACGATTCAACTGTCCGATACAGTTGCCAGCCACGTTCGTGCCAGAACACCATGCCGGGCGCTTCTTCTTGAAAGTGAAACAGATCAAGCTCTCGTCCAAGTTTTCGGTGGTCGCGCCTTTGCGCTTCCTCAAGCCGATGCAGGTATTCGTTCAAGTCGGCTTTGCTTGCCCAGGCGGTGCCGTAGATGCGCTGCAACATCTCGTTGCTTGAGTCGCCGCGCCAGTAGGCGCCGGCGACCTTGGTCAGCTTGAACGCTTTCAGGTGTCTGGTGCTCGGCACGTGCGGCCCGCGGCAAAGATCGACGAAATCGCCCTGCGAATACAGCGTTATCTCCTCACCATCCGGCAAGTCTCGAATGATTTCGGACTTATAGTGCTCGCCCATCCGCTTGAACTTCTCGATTGCTGCATCTTTTTCGATCACTGATCGCTTGACGGCCATGTTCTGAGCAGCCAGCAACTTCATGCGCTTTTCTATCTTCGCCAGATCATCCTCAGTAAATCCGCGCTCGAAGGCGAAGTCGTAGTAGAAACCGTCTTCGATGACCGGGCCGATGGTGACTTGCGCATCAGGGTACAGCTGCTTGGCCGCTTGCGCTAGAAGATGCGCGGTTGAATGTCGGATCACTTCGAGCCCTGCTTCATCTTTGCCCGTAATGATCGATACGGATGCATTGGTATCGATCATGTGGGAAAGATCCACGGTTTTTCCATCAACGCTACCCGCCACCGCCGCCTTGGCTAGGCCAGGACCAACATCGGA
Source organism: Arenicellales bacterium (assembly GCA_965214875.1). Taxonomy (GTDB): domain Bacteria; phylum Pseudomonadota; class Gammaproteobacteria; order Arenicellales; family JAJDZL01; genus CBDAUN01. Next base: position 2,427,671 of record OZ243980.1, read on the forward strand.
GGCCACGTCCAATATGCTTACGGCGCGCTCGTAGCTTCGTTTTGAGCCATCCGGCAAAGTGATTTCCAGCATTGTCGATTCGCTTCGTATTGATTGCCGCAAAACAACAAACCGGGCAGCGAACCAACGCTCATGCCCGGCTTTGGCGGCCGGTCTCGCAACAGGCCTAATGCTTGTTGCGCGAACAACTCGGATTTCAAAAAATGTGGTAGGCGCGAGTGGAGTTGAACCACCGACCACTACCATGTCAAGGTAGTGCTCTACCACTGAGCTACGCGCCTATGGAAATGCGCAATATAACACGGAAACCGGTTCAAATCTAACTGTTAGCGAAAATCCGGATACCCTGATGTTTTGAAGAGAGATATTCGCATACACAAAACCGCACGAATCGATGCCGCAACGCAGCAGAAATTTCTGTAACAAAGGGATTGCATCCAGCAAATTATTCAACGATATCTTTAATCGTCACCGGCAATCTGGAAGCAATGCAATTACCGCTTCTGCAGCTTGGTCTGCCGTCGCGACTGTCGTGTCAAGCGTCAATTCAGCCGCCTCTGGCGGCTCGTAGGGCGAATCGATTCCCGTAAAGTTCAGCAAATCACCTTTGCGGGCCTTTTTGTAGAGCCCTTTGGGGTCGCGCGCTTCGCAGACCGCCAGTGGCGCATCTACAAAAATTTCGAAAAACTCCCCGTCTTGCACCAATTCGCGCGCCATGCGGCGCTCCGACCGAAACGGCGAAATGAACGAAACAATCACGACAAGCCCGGCATCGACCATCAGTTTCGCAACTTCGGCCACTCGCCGGATATTCTCCACCCGATCTTGATCGGTGAAGCCCAGGTCCCGATTAAGCCCATGCCGGATGTTGTCGCCATCCAGCAGGTAAGTGAGCCGTCCCCGAGCCTGAAGCTTTTGTTCCACACAATCGGCGATCGTCGACTTGCCGGAGCCGGAAAGTCCTGTAAACCAAATAATGCACGGCTTCTGGCCAGTCACGGCCGACCGGGCCAACTTGTCAATTTTCAATGTCTGCCAGACGACATTGTGTGCGCGGCGCAGCGTGAACTGAATTACGCCGACGCCTACAATTGCATTGTCAAGTTGGTTGTTCAGTGTAAAGCCGGCTGCCCGGCGCTTGTCACCGCCCGCCTCAACCAATACTGGCCGATCAAGAGACAACTTGCAATACCCGATCTCGTTCGCTTCGAGTATCTTTGCGGCCATGTGACTTTGCGTTTCAAGATCGATTCGGTGAGTCAGTTGAGTAATCTGCGCTATTGCCGAACTGTTGCCGTCGCTGTATTCGTAGCGCCGCTCCGGCAGCATCGGCTGTTCGTCTAGCCAGACAATGTGAGCAGCAAATTGATCCGCCGCGTCAGAAATCCGGTCTGCCGCAAAGGTGCCGTTGCGGAAATCCGTGCTAGCGGCACACAGCGCTTCTACCAAAGAATTGCCCTCGTACCAGGAATTTCTACCACTATGCTGAATGATATTCTCGCCAGTGATCGTGGAAACTGGAATGGCATCGTGTTGCGTGATGCCAGCAATTTGCGCAAGCTCGCCGAATTCAGACGCAATTGCAGAGAATTCTTCCTGTCCAAACGCTGCCCGATTGGTCTTGTTCACTGCGAGAATGACTTTTTTAACACCGATCAATGAAGCGACAGAGACATCGCGGCGGATTTGCGCTGAGATGCCTGCAGCGTCATCATCAGTGAGAACAACAAGCGCATCGGCGCACATTGCTCCGCAGGCGACCTCTCGAATGCACTCGTTATTTCGAGTCGACGCAATGACAGCAAATTTGCAATTTGCAGCGGTGAAATGCTGGACTATAAACTTGTCAACTCCCTTGAGGCGAACTTGCGCTACGTCGGCAGCAGCTATCACGTTCAATTCGTTATCGGATCTGTAAGGGCGATCGGAAATCATCCAATCAATAAGCGCCGAACGCTGATCTTTGATTGATCCGCAAACGAAAATCGAAACCTCATCGCAAAATCTTTGCGCCATGATTTCTCCTTTCATAATCGTCTATGTTGACAGCATCCGTGATTTGATCTCGCCAAGCCGGACCGTCAGATGTTCAGCGCCGGTCTTCGTTAGCCTTGCTTAATGCGCAATTAAGCCCTCAACAACAAAGGATTGCTGATTTGATCAATCTTAAAGTTGACAGCCATGCCCTAGAGTAAGCATTAAGTTTAATGAAGATTGTGGAAAATTAAATGTCAATGGAGTTATGAAGTCATTCTTCAAAAGAGCTTATGCTCCAGGAAGGCATTAGACCGGTTTAGTCTACATCAATCATGCTTCTCTTAAAAATGGATCTCATGCTCCGTGAAAATAGATGCAGATCATGGAATTGTTTGCAGGGCAAGACTAGCTGCAATCCGTATTAGATGTCGACTTTTGAGCGACACCAAAACGTCTAGCTGCCAGCAGCGCCGTTCATCTTGCGGTGCTGCGTCTCGACTTGCTTCTTGCTAAGATCGGCGACCTCGACAATGTCCGCCGACACCATGCCCTTTCTCACCATCCTCGCCGCAACCTCCATGCGGCCCTCTTCACGAAAATAATCCTCCGCTGACCGCACCATCTGCCGCTCGTTCGGGCCTGATGCGCGCACTGCAATCGCAAAATATACCCGAAGACCAGCGCGAGCATCCTCAGCCGGTCCGCTTTGGGCACACACCGGAGACGCGCCGGCATGTCCTGAAAATCTTCCGCCTCGAATCCGTGCGCCTTGGCCATCGCCCGAATCGGTGCGTCAATCATGCTGCCTGCCGCCAGATGCCCGCGGTCAATGAGGTCCACGCTGACCGCCGGACTCTCGAACCCGAAGGCATGGCGGGAGAGAATCTCAAGATCCCGCGCCGAGAAGCAGCAATTCGAGTTATGGACCTTTATGTCCGTCCGAGTTTTGCCTGAGCCGCGCAAGCGATTGTGTTCAAACATGTTCGCCGGCATTTTTCAATGCAAGTAGTGCGCCGAATCCGGTGCCGAACTTTCACAAAACTCCCTATTCTGCCGCGAACCGTCCGATTTTCGTATTCGGAACCACCCGTTTTGTGCTCTTGTCGGTATCTGGACGCGTAATTTCCCTGCCGCTGTCCGGGTTCAGATACATATGAGACCGCCCGCCTCCTCCCGAAGGACGTAGTCCGAAGGGAGGAGGCGGGCGGCGCGAAAATTTTTCAGTTAGCATAGTGCCTAACAAAAATCCAACAGCCGAAAGGCGGGAGGACGCACCATGCAAATCAAATATCCGCACCGCAAATTTTATCGCATCGATCCGATCCGCGACGAACTTTCGCCGCAGGCCGCCGAGCGCTTCGACAATCTCGCGCTGTTCGACCAGCTTCGCCTCGAGGGCGCGACCGAAGCGACCGCCCTGAAGGCGATCGGCTGCTCCCGGGCGACGCCCTGCCGCTGGAAGCGGCGCCTGCGCGAGCAGGGCGTCCGCGCCCTGGCCGACCGCTGCCGCCGCCCGCATCGGGTGCGGCAGCGCCAATGGACCGCCGCCGAGCTCGAGCTGGTGCGCCAGGCGCGGCAGCGCTTTCCGCTGCGGGGGGCGCCAAGATCCGCGCCGTGCTGGCGCGCGAGCACGGCTTCGCGCCCAGCGAGTCCGCCACCGGGCGCATGATCGCCCGCCTGGTCCGCACCGGCCGGGCCGAGCCCGTCGCGTTCTACTACGGGCGAACAAAGCCCAAGCGGCAACGCAAGTTCGACCGCCACGCCCGCCGCTGGCGCTACGGCGCCCGCGGGCGAAAGCCCGGCCAGATGGTGCAGATCGACCATACGGGCGTCGCCATCGAGGCCGGCTTCTGCGTCAAGGAATTCAAGGCGGTGTGCCCGGTCTCCAAGCTGTGCTGCATGCGCGCCTACTCGCGCGCCACCGCCGCCTGCGCCTCGAAGTTCCTGGACCATCTGATCCGCCAGGCGCCGTTCGATATCGAGTCGGCGCAGGTCGACGGCGGCAGCGAATTCATGGCCGAGTTCGAGACCGCCTGCCAGCGGCGCGGCATCGAACTGTTCGTCCTGCCGCCCAGAAGCCCCAAATATAACGGCTGCGTCGAGCGCGCCAACGCCGCCGGCCGCTACGAGTTCCACCAGTTCTACGCCGGCGAGCTCAGCGTCGGCGCCCTGAACGTCGAACTGGCCAAATTCGAGCGCTTCTACAGCGCCTGCCGGCCGCATCAGGCGCTCGGACAACGCACGCCCATGCAGGCGTATAATGAAAACTTCGACCAAAGCGCGCTTGCTGCCTGAAAAGTCTCATATGTATTGAACCAGTACAGGCCCGTGATTTTGTCATCAGGTATAAGGAGCTGGACATCATCGATCTGCTGGATGCCGCTCTCCTGGTTCATGCCGGACAACCACCACAAGGTTGTTTCCATGCGGGGGATACCCGTTTTCCCGATCTGGTGGTGCGGCATTTCGGGGACCGGGAACGCTAGCGGGATATCTGGGAGCTCAACGGCATGCAAAAGGGGCAAGGCATCAAACCCGGGGACTGCTTCCTCTTGCCGGAGAAGTAGGGGGCCGCATTGGCGAGCGGCAACGAAAGGCAAGGGGGTTTCACTTTGATTTTGCTCCTGGCACTCTCACAGATTGATTTGAGTGCGAGATATTGCCAAAAGTAGTGCTTGGCGGTCGGTCGGCATTCAAGCGGCCATCTGGTCGTTCGGCTGTTCCGCCTCGATTCCGTCTTTGAATTGCATACCTTCCACCACCTTTCCAAGCTTTCTAAATCCGCTCAGGCGCCGCCAGCGCCGTTCGGCGCACAGTCCGAGCTTGAACAGCATGGACAGCATCCGCCGGTGGCTCAGGCATCCTCTGGAACGCTTCGTGCGATGGCGGATGGTTGAGAACGTCGACTCGATCGGGTTGGCGGTGCGGATGCTTTGCCAGCGGGCGGAAAGTTGTAGAACGCCATCAGCTCGTCGCGGTCCTTCAACAGCTTCTCGGCCGCCTTCGGATACTTCTCGCCATAGGTGTCGACGAAGCTCTTGAACGCTGCCTCGGCATCATCCCAGGTCTTAAGCCATCCAGATCTGCTTCAGCGCCTGCTTGGCTCGGGGCTGGACGCTTTTGGGCAGGACGTTCAGAATGCTGCCCGCCTTGTGCTGCCGGCAGCGCCGGTGGCGGGTGCCCGCATACGCCGGTCCAGCACCGCCCAGGGCCCCGTCGCCAACCGCCACCAGAGCGCACAGATTGACATCCTCGGCCCGAAGCCCACATCAGATCCCGTCGACCCAGATGCAGGCCCAGCGGCGATCGAACAGGTCGGACCGCCGCCATTGCTTCATCTCCCCGTTCCACCGCTCCGCCGGGCGCGACACGCACAAGGCCGGGAACCCTTGCGCCGCAGGGCCACCAACCTCGTAGAAACGGGGATTTTGCAAGTCTTATAAATTCAATTACTCATGAATTTAGTTTCTGCAAAGTGGCATACCTCTCTGGTTGGTTGCAGATTTTGTGAATCTACAGTCAGACCAGTTGCGCCGCTTTTTTTCAACCCCCGCCAAGCACTACTTTCGGCAATATCTCGCCTTACCACACCTCTTAGGCTTGATGCCAATCTGAGACGACTTTTGCTAGATCCAAACAATCGAATCGATACTCCTACCTCGCCTGCGCTTATCTTGATTCGGTGCGCCGCGAAGCCGTTACAGTCTCAACCTTGCTCAAGACCTCAACTACAGCAGCGCCCATGATTAGAATCACGCCGGCCATCTGCCGCCAGCCAAAGACTTCGTCTACGAAGATTGCCGCCGTTGCGACTCCGACAACCACCTCGGTCATCAGCAGCAGTCCGATCCTTGTGGGACTAAGTCGCTGAGAACTCCACAAAACCATAAATACCATTGGCACGTAGACAATCGTGAATATTGCCAGCCACAACGCGCTTTGCAGCAGAGCCGGAAACGTCGGCATTGTGCCGAATATGCCTATCGGGAGCAGCACCGCAATGACAGAAGCGGTGCCGCCGCCAATATAGAAGCACCCCACGTGCTCCCATGCAGTAGCCCCCGTGTCTTGACGAACTCGTATTGTTACCCAAGCCCACAGCAAGCCCGAAAGCAAAGCTAGCCAGTCGCCCGCATTGGACGGCCTAGGGATTCCGTCAGCGACTTCAAGGATTGCAACAAGTCCCGCCAGTCCGAGCACTACCGCGAGAATACGCCGCGAAGTTATTTTCTCTTTCAGTATCAGCCTGCCCAGAAACGTCGTCCAGACCGGTAGCAGATAAAGCAGCAATATCGCTTTAACCACATCGGTGAGTACAAACGCGGTTGCGTAGCAAACCATAGCGCCGCCGGAAATGATCCCGGTAATAAGCGCGCCCCACTTAACTCGGCCAGCTCGCAACCATCGAATTGATAGAAGAACGAACGACAGCATTCCAACCAGGCCAAATGCAATCAGTGTCGCCCAGGATGGCGAAATTCCAACTTGTTCCAGTGCGCGGATCGGTAGCCAGTATAGTCCCCATATGGCACCGCCTAGCGCTGCTACCAGACTGGGCCATAAAGTGCCATGGCTTCCCTTTGACATTTAGAATCCCGAATAAAACTGCAGCTGCACGGTAAACCCACAATAAAACAAGCGCGATCGCAGATCGCCGGCGACAATTGTACAGACAATCAAATTGTGTAGGCCCGTATCAATACCACGCCTGCCGAAATCGAAAACATCGTTCACCCACTCGCTCGCAAGTTCTGCGATAAAATATTGAGCTATAGCAAAAATCGGAACAGTTGATTTTCAACCTTTGAGTTCCATATTTATGCTGCTAGCAAGATTCGCCCTGCCAAAGCAAGCGCAAATATCATGCAAACCGCATCTTCCTTGAACATATCCGACAGTGCCGCCAAACGGGTGCGCGCATTGATGTCTGACGATAATGTCGGGCTGAGGGTATTCGTTGAAGGCGGCGGGTGCTCAGGGTTTCAGTACGGCTTTCAGCTTGAATCGCAGATCGGCGATGATGATCTCGTGATGCAGAGCAATGGCGTTACGCTGTTGGTCGACGCGCTGAGCGCCCAATACATGATGGGCGCCGAAGTGGACTACCTCGACGACCTGATGGGGGCGCGCTTCTTCGTCAACAACCCGAATGCCAGCACGACCTGCGGTTGCGGATCATCGTTCGCCATCTGAGTTAGGTGTATTTTTTCGGCACCGCTGACACGCCGAATGCGCACAGCGCATAGCTGTGGCTTCGCTATCTTTTATCGCGCTAAGCGGCATCGCCGTATTCGCGCTGTTTGTCGGCGCCTTGGTCGGTGTCGTAGGAATCGGCGGCATCTTGCTGATTCCGGCATTGGTTTATGTCGGCGGGATCGACATTCATACAGTAATACCGGCTTGCATGGCCGGATTCATCGTGTCAGGCTGGGTTGCAAGCTATTGCTATGCGCGAAGAGGATCGATTCGCTGGGACAAGGCAATCTTGCTCATTGCAGGCGCGGCACCAGGCGCGTATCTCGGCTCCATTACAGTCTGGGCGGTTTCCTCGATCGCGCTGGAAACCGTAGTTGCCGCATTTGCCGCGGCATCGGGCATTAACACGCTTCGCAAGCCACCCGCACAAACCGCAGACGGCCTTGAGCGCATCCCGAACTATGCGCTCATCGGTCTCGGACTGGCAGTCGGCTACGGCTCATCTGTCAGCGGCACTGGCGGACCGCTTCTGCTCGTCCCTGCATTGCTACTTTTGCGCTTTCCAACACTCACCGCGATCGGCCTTAGCATGGCGATTCAGCTAGTCATTGCGCCATTTGCCACATTTGGACATGTTCTTCATGGCGCGATCGACTGGATTCTAGCTGTGCCCATAGCAATCGGAATGTCGCTCGGGGTGATTTTCGGAGCCGGCATAGCTCATCGAATTTCAACCGATTCGCTACGGCGGGTCGCAGCCTACGCTTTGATTGGCAGCGCAGTGTTGGTAGTCGCTCAGATTGCCGCTTGAACGGACCCATGCAGCAAATGTAAATTTGCCAGACGGCGTAAATCGCGTCTCAAAATAAGCAGCAAAGAGTGAAACCAGTGTTAGCAAAAGAACCTCTGCGCACAGCCGAATTTGTGCCGCTGACCGCCCTTTTAATCTCGCTGGTCGCACTATCGGTAGACGCAATGCTGCCAGCGCTTCCGGCAATAGGGCGCGACCTGAAGGTTGTGCACCAAAACGATACGCAACTAGTGATCACTGCGCTATTTATCGGACTGGGGCTCGGACAAATGATTTTCGGCCCCCTGTCTGATCGCATTGGACGAAGGCCTGCGATCATCGCCGGACTGGTGATCTTCATAATCGGCTCTCTCGTCAGCTTGCTGGCCAATTCCTTCGCCGCAATGATTGCCGGGCGCATGATGCAAGGGATCGGGGCATCGGGACCACGAATCGTCACAGTGGCACTGGTCCGCGATCAGTACACCGGCCAGCAGATGGCCCGAATCATGTCGTTTATCATGGCGGTTTTTATCCTGGTCCCCGCGATCGCGCCCTTGCTTGGGCAAACCATTATGCTGTACGGCGGATGGCGCGCCATCTTCGCGGCATTCTCCATCTGTGCAGCCCTCGCGCTGATCTGGTTTGCGCTGCGACAGCCAGAGACGCTCGACCCGGCCCACCGGCGATCTCTTTCAATGCACTCAATTTGCGATGCGGTTTCCAGCATACTCCGCATCCGCTCAACCATGGGCTATACCTTGGCGACCGGTTTCGTCTTTACGCCATTCGTCGCCTACTTGAGCTCTTCTCAGCTGGTGTTTCAGCAATCATACGACACGGGCACCCTGTTCCCGGTGTATTTCGGCGGACTAGCTCTTGCGATCGGCGCCGGCGCACTTTCAAACGACCGATTGCTGATCCATTTTCCGATGCACCGAATCTCCACCATTGCGGCCGCGATAGCGACGGCGACCTCGACCATTGCGCTGGCCGCGGCATTTTTCTTCGACGGACTTCCTCCGCTTTGGCTCTATATGGCCTATCTTTCAATACTGTTCATTTGCATGGGCACAATGTTCGGCAATTTGAACGCACTGGCGCTGGAACCGCTCGGACATCTGGCCGGAATCGGCTCCGCATTGGTCATCTCGATAGCAACGCTGATTTCGACCACCCTCGCCTGGGCGGTTGCAAGCACATATGATGGCACTATCTACTTTCTAGTCGCATCATTCGCGGTGTTCGGGCTTTTGCAGATTCTCGCCATGCAATGGGCGGTAGGCAATGCGAAAGTTTAGCGAATCATATACTTGATGCCCGGCGACTTTGAATCGGCCTGATCGGCTTTGCGAGCAAAAACCGCTTGCGGCTCAAAAAAATCTGCCAAATCGCCAAAGGCTGGCGTGTCGGCTCGCAGACAACCTGCGAGTCCAAACAGCCCACCCTGCTCTTTTGCATTTTTGAGCGAACCCGGCATATTCGTTGGTTAGAGCCAGTAGATGGCGCTCTGCATGCGGCATACCCGGAGCAAAGCCATTGTTTTAAATATTCTAAATCTGCCTGATTGGATATTTCTCGCAACGAGATCTTTATTGAGAGAGATCAGGACATTCCTCTTCATGGCAGATCAAGTCAAAATCGAGATTCGGAATGAATGCAAACTTGGCTTGATAGTAGATCGGGCCGATTCAATGCTACAACACCGCGTCACATATTAGAAGATGATTTCCTCCAGTGGCAACAGTTGGAAATCCATGGTTCGTAAACTTCAAATAATCCTTGTAGTCAATCGAATCCGAGTCTTTGTCATCACATTTCTTATCAACATTATAAGGTGGAGAAATGATTGCAAAATCAACACTAGATTTGCTAATGATGCGCTTTTCGAGCGAACCGCCATTGATTAGACGACGAGGAACGGAACAACTTTGTTGAACAAAAACATTATTTTTGATCAAATATGCTGATCTTTTTTCTTCCCGGCAATCATTGATCAATTACTCAAAATAAACGCATTGTTGTACATCGTAATGTGAAAAAGACCGATAAAATCCATACCAATCAATACATCATGGTTCATGGGGATATATGGAAGTTTGCCGACATTAATTTCTTTTCCAAACAGGTTGTCATGGCTACCTATTTTCCCTTCTGAAAGAACAACATTTTGAGTAATGGGAACATCTAAACGGATCATATAGCTTTCCGTTTTTATTGGTTGCCCGCTAACAGGAATAATATCGAGATCACCGATCGGTTGGAGATTTAAATCATTGTCATTTGTGCTCCAGTATCAAACAAAGCAAAATAATACTTAAGCGGTTCATTCGCGTCGTTTCGTACGCAAACGTTGAATAGAATTTGTTTGTTACTTGCTGAAATAGAAAATGTTGCCATACTTATTTATTTGCTACGCAAACTGTATGTATTCCCAACGATATCGGTTTTTCTCCAATCTTTTTTAGGGCGAAATGCCCTATTCCAAACCGAGCGCATGCAGTCTTGTAGGCATCATGGTGATCGTTGTAAATCGAGTCTAATTCTCCATTGTGCATCAAAGCGGTCTTGCCGCTGTGCTCTTCTTCTAATTTATCTTTAATTTCCTCGTAGGCATCAAGGTTGTTTTGCATTTCTTTAGTGAACATTTTTATCTTCCTATTAACTTTGCATAAGTTAATCTTCTTCCAATGGTTCTATTTAGCGCCTGCCAGAAAACTCTGATTTTGCATTAAAAATATTGTTTCTATTGAAGTTTTAATGAGATATGTCTTTTGAAGATTTAGCCGTATTTAGCCCATTCTAATCGATTTCGACCGCATCGTGCGATCGCAGGACCGATTTTCGAAGATCTTCGGTTTCTCATCTGATAAAAAATTAAATCAAAACAATAGCTTTAATGCGGCATTAGAGTTTTCTGGCAGACACTATATAGTGTCTGCTAGAACCCCCCCCCCTATTTTACGCCCGGACCGGCGCCTTGGCGGGCTGAGCTGGCGCACAGCATTGCGGATGGAGCCGCAAGAGCCGGGCCGGCATGTTCCGATTGCGACAGATCATGTCGCATATGCGACGTGCGGGCGGATTTCGCCCAGGCGGGCGCCGAAGCCTCGGGCTCAGACGGCCCTTCGCCGGCAGCGCGCACTCGTCGAGCGGCGCGCCGAGAACCGCCTGGTTCCCGGGCGAGTGGAAGCCGCGGTCGAAGCTGCAGGCGCGAAGCGCGGGAAACCGACCCATCGCGCCTTCGACCAGCGCCGCCGCATGGCCAGCGTCGCCGCCTTGCCACATGATCCGGTGGTGCAGGATGAACCGGCGCTGGTCCTCGACCGCGCACACCGGCACCCCCAGCTCCTGGCTGATGCCGGCCTTGCCCTCGGCGACCCAGCGGGTGTGCGGCTCGAAGATCGAGAACGCCTTCTCGCCTTGCGGCGATCTTCTCGCCGGCGAGCAGCCGGCGGGAGACCTGTCCGAGTTGCCTTCGCGCATGGACGAGACAGCCCTGAAGCTCGCACGCCAGCGTCGCCTCGGCCCGTCCGGCCAGGCCGGCGCTCAGCGACAAATATTCCTCGACCCGCTCGGGACGCTTCCGGTTCTGCCTGGACGTGCACACCTGGCCGGACAGCTTCTCGGCCCGCCGCGACAGATGCTCATGCTGCGCCAGCCCTCGAGGCCGAGCCCGTCGGCCAGCCTGGCCGCCGTGCGCATCGCGTCCCGCAGCGGGTCCGCGTCGGTCGGATAGTGGACATCCGTCTCCACGCAGAACGAACCGGCCCGCCCGCGCAACGGCTCGCCAGGCTTTTTTCCGGCCGCCTCGTGGCCCGACCCGGCCACCAGCCGCCCGATCCCGGACAGCAGCTTCGGACCCGAAAGCGAGACGTTGTCGACCGCCGTCTGCTGCTCGCAGGCATGCCCGAGCGCCGGCGAATGCCCCGGCATCCGGCGCACCAGCCCGTCATGATTGGCCATGTGCGCCAGCCGGTCGAAGTCGCAGCCGAGCCCCTGCTTGAGTACGCCAAGCGCCAGGATGCGCCAAAGGTCCATGCCCGGCCGGCCGGCGTCCTTGCGCGCCTTCGGCGCGACCTCGGCCTCGAGCAGCCCGAACACCTGGCGGCGCAAGGCCTTGCTTGCGTACAGGTGCCGCAGGCCGATCAGGATGGCCGGGATGTCGTCGCGCGACTCGGCGCCGATCTCGAGCTGGGCGGAATGGATCTTTCGCATCGCTTTTTCCTCGAAGATTTTCGAAAATCGGTCTTGCGGCCGCAAGATGCGATCGAAATCGATTCGAATGGGCTGAATACAGCTCAATCCTCGAAAGACATATCTCATTAAAACTTCAATAGAAACAATATTTTTAATGCAAAATCAGAGTTTTCTGGCAAGCACTAATTACCATTTATATTAAGCCATGTTTCAGGAGTTTTTCTGGCGCGAGCCGGCTATCGAGATGGCAACGGTCATCCGCGAGCGGCAGAACGGCGAAAAATCGTTCAGATCGGGGCGTTTGAGCCATGGAGCGGAATTTCATTGAATGGCATTCGTCTTTTTTATCATCGGGTTGAATCGGATTCACCATTCTGAAAATTAGCGTGATCGCACAAACCCTAATGCCTATCGGCGTGATTTTTGCGAAATCAATGCGACTGAACTTTCCATTGGTTGTAAGCAATCTTCGCAAACCGTTTTTACGCGACGCTTTATGTCGCGCCTATGCCTTATATTCCCTCCGTAGATAATTTTATGAATTTCAAACGGAGCGGCTTTATGAAGAAAAAAACGATTCCATATACTTCCGACATCGAATTGGAATATGACCACCATCTCATAGTGAACTGGGTTTCCAACATCGTTTGTAGTATGCGATATCCCTCGGAGGAAGCCCAGGATTTGCTTGATGAGGTGGCCAAGGGAAATTCCTTTGCGGACTTTCGTGCCGCGAAGGAAACCTCACCACTGCTTGAATTATTGTTTAAGAACGGGGAGGTATCGTTGCCGCAGTTCAAAGAGATGCTCGGCCGTTTTCAGAAAATCACTAGCAAAATTCCGCCTAGCCTGCCGGCACACCGGATCAGGGAACTTGGGCAGATGCTGGAACTGGACGGCAAAGATATTTGTATTCTGGAAGTTTTACTTTTCAGTCAGACCCCGGGTTCGGCGGAGATATTCCTAGACTTTTGGCTGGACAATCGGCATTACGGTAGAACACGCTCTCGATATAAGGATCTTAATGCTGGCAACCGAGATTTGCCCCGGTTGCTCGGCATGTCCAAGGCGGAATTCCGACGGCGCATCGACTCAAAATCCTGCTTGGGCCGACGAGGACTAGTGGAGGTGGACGAAGATCTAGATATCGGAGGACCTGACACGCTACGTCGCCTCTACACGAATATCGACAGGCAGGCGGACGTAAGATCCTTGCTACTTGGGCAGGCGCCTTCGGACACAGACTTGGAATGGTCCGATTTCGCTCACTTGGGACAAGACAGAGAGGATATAGTTACCATTCTACAAGGCTCAGTGATTAGGGAACGACCGAGTGGAGTAAACGTGCTCTTGTATGGCCCGCCTGGTACGGGCAAAACCTCCCTCGCCAGGGTGGCGGCCCGACAAGCGGGACTGCGCTTGCTGAATGTTGGCGAAGCGGATGATCAGGGTTGCGAGCCGACCGCTAAGGGGCGTCTCCAAGATCTACACTTGGCCCAGAATCTGCTAGAAGGCGACGGTAGTAGCGTACTCCTACTAGATGAGATGGATGATGTCCTCGATGGGGGGCGGATATCTGGCGGTTGGATGCTCGGAGGAAGGAGAGAATCATCAGAACGAAGCGGGCGTTCGCGAATATGGCTTCACCGCCTGCTTGAAAACGCGCCGGTGCCAACGATTTGGATCACCAATCATGCTAGCACTATTGACCGGGCGATACTTCGACGGATGACGTATGCCCTGGAACTCAGACTTCCACCCGCCCGGGTGCGTGCGGACATCTGGTCCCGACAATTGGCCCGTCATGGGATTGAAGGAGATGAGGAGGAAGTCCGGTCGCTGGCGGAAGGATTCGAAGCACCGCCTGGCGTAGCGGAAGGAGCAATTCGAGCGGGCCGACTTGGCGGTGGCGACATTGCTCTAGTCCGCCGCAGCGTAGACAAGCTGTCCCGGTTGATTGGCTGCGGGCGTCCGAGTGTTCGGGGAGTCGTGGACTTCGACCCCACTCTACTACATGCTGACCTGAATCCGGTGGAACTAGCGGAGCAGCTAGTTTTGGGCGATGAGCGGAAGTTTTCCATGTGTTTGCAAGGGCCTCCAGGTACAGGCAAGAGCGCCTATGTTCGCTATTTGGCCGATCGGTTGAGGATGGAGGTTTTGTTCCGTAGAGCATCGGACTTAATTAGCCCATTCGTAGGTGTGACCGAGCAAAGAATCGCGAAGGCTTTTGGCATAGCGCGAGATACTGGAGCGTTTCTAGTATTCGACGAGGCGGATTCCCTGCTAAGAGATCGGCAGAACGCCAGGCACTCATGGGAAGTGAGCCAGGTGAATGAGATGCTGACATGGATGGAGAGCCATCCGCTACCTTTCGCCTGCACCACAAATTTTGGAAGTGCACTGGATGCGGCATCGACGAGGCGGTTCTTGTTTAAGATATCTCTAGACTATTTAGACCGAGACCGGTCACGGCTAGCGTTTAGTAAGTGGTTCGGGCAGGAAGCCCCGCTGACGCTGGACAGGGTGCAGGAATTGACGCCGGGTGATTTCGAGGTTGTCCGGCGCAAGACCAAATTGATGGGTCAAGAGTATGACGGGCAAGAGATTGTGTCCCTTCTAAAGGCTGAGGTGGAAGCTCGGCCGGGCGGATTCCGCAAGCCCATGGGCTTTCTCGGAAATGGCAGTGCCAGCACATGATCTGCGGCATCGTCATTTCCCAGAATTGTGATATTTTTTGCATATTTGATCATCTAGGTTGACAACTCGATAGGGACGTTACCCGGAGCGTTCTGATAGTGAACGACTCCATGTGCCACATCGCTGTGAATGAGGAGAGATTTTCGAAGAAAGAGAAGTGGTCCGCGTGTCGAAAACACCGGACCATGGGATATCAATACAGCGTCTATTATGAACCGACAGCCCTGCGGCGGCGGGCCACCATCAATTTTATAAATTCATAATATCAATTAGTTATGAACTTATTTTCTTAAAAATCGAATCTGACTGTCAAGTATCCATTAGCACAAAAGCCTAACGAATGGCGGCATTTCCAATATGCTGTAAAGATATCATTATTATTAGGCGGAAAGAAATGGCAACTATCGACTACTCATTTCAAGTCCACTATAAAATAATCTGGTCAACTGCTTCTGTTTTTCGTGGAAATTGATAGAGGAAGCCGCACACAATGGTATCAGTAGATCGATTTTGAAGATGGTAGAATCGCAACCAGAATCAGCTACAGCAACCGACTCGCCCGAAAGCGAATCGGTCTAATGAAAAACGGCCGGCAATTCAAAACCCCGCCCCCAAAAAGAAAGATGCCAAAATCGGTAGACACAACATTGCGCCATTTGGCGACGCTAATGGCCATACCGGTTTACCCTAAAAGCCGGAGTACTCGGGATATTTACGAAAAACTCTGCCAAGAAAATCCTGATTTTGCGGTGAACATTCGTTCGATTCAGCGTAGCCTCGACGAACTGTCCCGTCAATTTCCGATCACGGCGGACCAGCGGGGTAGTCGGCAGTACTGGTACTGGCTGGACATGGACAAGTGGTTTCAGGTGCCCTGCATGAGTGAGTCGGCGGCTTTCATGCTGCGGCTGGCGGAGGAGCATCTTGGGCCAGTTTTTCCTCCAGAAAGTCTTCGTGTTCTTGAACCATATTTCAGAAAGGCGGAAAACCTGCTGCAAGGTACAAACCTCGGAGCGTGGTCGGAGCGAGTAGCGCTGATCAATCGCGGCCCGTTCTTGCAACCACCGTCGGTTCCAGACGACATCCGAGAAGCGGTCTGCGGGGCGCTAATCCGGCGAAGGCGGCTTCATGTAGTCTACCGGAGTCAGGGGGAGTCTACGCATCGGGAGATGGAGTTGCATCCTCTCGGCATGGTGGTCCGTGGCGGGCTAACTTACATCGTAGCCACTGCTTGGGACTATGCAGATGTCCGTCATTATGCGCTACACCGAATAGAAACAGCCGAGGCGTTGCTGGAAAGATCGAAGGAACCGGACGGTTTCAACCTGACGGAATATCTGAAAGGGGAGGCGTTTTCCTATCCTTCGGGAGCTGGGAAGATGAAAATGAAAGCGCTGTTCGCTAAGGAGGCTGGAGCGCATCTTACTGAAAACCAGCTGTCGGCGGACCATCAGGCAGCTGTCCGGGAGGATGGCCAGGTTCTGGTGGAGGCTACAGTGGTAGATACAGAAGAGATTCGCTGGTGGCTTAAGGGATTCGGAAGCAAGGTAGAAGTGCTTGAACCGGAGAGTTTGAGGCAAGATTTCCGCCAGGAGGCGGAGCGATTGGCCGAGACCTACCGCAAATGCGATTAGAATGAAGGCGGGTTGGCAATGTAGTCATTGACAGATTCACGCCTCCGATGAATTAGCAACCCACAAATAGCGATTCCGTGTATGTATCAGGAGTTTTGGATGGACTGAGCGTCCGTCCGGAAGTGCTAAAGTCATCAGGAAGCAAAGACTTGTTCGTGGTGCACTGTTTCAACATTCTGGGATTACTTAGCGAAGGTTGGCAGATTCCATGTCAAAAGACACAATCTGATTCAAGGCCGCTCCGCCTTGATGTATTTTTAGAATGCCAGCCTAGAGATGTTCACCGTCAAAATTATCTGCCGGAGCGTATGCGCCTTTTTTCAAGAATCGAAACGGCAACGGGCTATTGAAATCAGGTGCCGGCATATTGGTCCCGACTTGAGTTCTAGCGAGTTAGAATCAGTGCAAGAAATGCGATGCCCGCCCCCAGCACGCCGATTGTTATTGCGATTTGAGCGACTCCATACCCGACAATCCAGCGCTGATTGTCCTTGTCCCGCTTGGCCATGTCGGCATCCCGCTTGGCCATGTCGGCATCCCGCTTGGCATCCCGCTCGGCCATGTCGGCCCTCAGTCGTTCAAACGATGCGTTCAGCCGTTCATAAGATGTGTTCATTTCTTCTTTCAGCAGATCGATGCGCTTGTCTAGTTCGTGATATTTTTCTCGTGGCTTCTCATCCATCTTGGTCGTCTTGATGTTGCCAATTTTCGGAAACGGTGCTTTGAGTGCTGGATGATGCCGGCTCCGCCCGATGGTCAAGGGCGCAACTGATATGCTGTAATCTGTATCCGCCAGCTATGCTTCCGTAATACAGGTATTTTATCCGACCACGGCCTATCTTTTCAAGGTTGTCCGGGGTCAGATACATGCGAGACCGGACAGGTGAACCGGCACCCGAATTTCGTTTCAGGCGGAAAGCCTGCTGACAAGGTTTTGTTTCTGCAAAGCCTGCAGTCTCGTGCGGCGGGCCGCCAACCTCATAGAAACATCGACTTTCTGTATGTAATAGTATCAATTACTTATGAATTTTGCATCTAGTTTTAGCAGAAAAGTCATGTAGCAGGAAATAAATCAGCGATTGTAAAAAAACCGGTTTGCACACAGTTATTCAGCCGAAGCGAAAACGCTTGTCCCGACTATCCTGCGATCAGCTGCTCTTTCAATTCCTGAATCCGGTCGCGAGTCGCAGCAGCCGCTTCGAATTCTAAATTCGAAGCATGCTTATTCATTCTTCGTTCAAGCTTGTCAAGCTCTCGAGATACCGCTTTGGCATCTTGCAAATCGATTGACGCAAAAGCCTGCACACGACCACTTGAAGAATCAGTCTGCCCGCGGCGCCCGCCCCTGCGACTGCCGCTTCTCCACTGAACACCTTCGATAATGTCTTTGACATCCTTGATTATGCCCTTGGGCTCAATTCCGTTTTTCTCATTGAAACTTTGCTGCTTCTGCCTTCTGCGATCTGTCTCGACAATCGCCTGCTTCATCGACTCGGTCACAACATCGCCATACAGGATCGCCGTCCCATTGATGTTGCGCGCGGCACGCCCGATTGTCTGAATCAGCGAACGCGTGGAACGCAGGAATCCTTCTTTGTCCGCATCGAGTATCGCGACCAGTGATACTTCAGGCATATCAAGACCTTCACGCAAAAGATTGATGCCGACCAGCACATCAAACACACCCGCTCGAAGATCTCTCAGAATTTCAACTCGTTCGACCGTGTCAATATCCGAATGCAAGTATCGCACCTTCACGCCGTGCTCATGCAGATAGTCCGTGAGATCTTCAGCCATGCGCTTCGTCAAGGTTGTCACCAGCACACGCTCTTGCAACTTGGTGCGCTTATGGATCTCAGATAGCAAATCATCGACCTGGGTATACGCATCGCGCAACTCTACCGCAGGATCAACCAGACCCGTCGGCCGCACCACCTGATCGATAAATTCAGGCGCTTTTTCTATCTCATACGGGCCGGGTGTCGCCGACATGAAAATGCACTCTGGAATCTTGCGCTCGAATTCCTCGAACATCAATGGCCGGTTATCAAGCGCCGAAGGCAGCCTGAATCCGAATTCCACCAGCGTCTCCTTGCGGGATCGATCTCCCCGATACATTGCGCGCAACTGCGGGATGGTCACATGGCTCTCATCAATGAACACCAGCGCATTCGGCGGCAAATAGTCAATCAAGGTATCCGGCGCTTCTCCGACCGAACGCTCAGACAGATGCAGCGAGTAGTTTTCAATCCCGGCGCAATAGCCGATTTCTCTTAGCATCTCGATGTCGTAGGCGGTCCGCTCTGAAAGGCGCTGCGCTTCAAGCAGTTTTCCTTCGGCGTTCAGTTTCGACAGGTGCGCACTAAGCTCGACCTCGATTCTCTTTACTGCCTTATCGATATTTTCACGGCTCGTAACGTAGTGCGTCTTCGGGTAGACCGTGTAGCGCACGAGCCCCTCGCTCGTTTCGCCAGTGAGCGGATCGAAAAGCGTCAAACGATCGATTTCATCTCCAAACAGCTCAACGCGCAACACAAACCGTTCCGAATCCGCCGGATAGATGTCGATGACATCGCCTCGAACCCTGAAAGTGCCCCGCTTCAGCTCGACATCATTACGCATATACTGCAGTTCGGCAAGCGTCTTGAGTATCTGATGGTGCTCGATAATCGCGCCAGCACGAAGATGCAAAATCATCTTGTTGTATTCAACCGGGTTGCCCAGCCCGAATATTGCCGACACCGTTGCCACAATGATCGTATCGCTTCTTTGCAGCAAGGCATTGGTCGCACTGAGCCGCATCTGGTCGATATGCTCGTTGATGGAGGCATCCTTCTCGATATAGGTATCTGAACTCGGGACATATGCTTCGGGCTGATAGTAGTCGTAATACGAAACGAAGTATTCAACTGCGTTATGCGGAAAGAAATCCCTTAGCTCCGAGTACAGCTGCGCCGCAAGCGTCTTGTTATGGGCTAGCACCAATGTCGTGCGTGAACTTTTTGCAATGACATTGGCCATGGTGAAGGTCTTGCCAGAGCCGGTGGCGCCTAGCAAAGTTTGATGCCGATGCCCGTTTTCCAAGCCTTCAATAAGCTTTCTTATCGCCTCAGGCTGATCACCAGCCGGCGAATAGGATGAGACCAGTTCAAATGACCGCATCTTCCATCACCAAAAAATTGCTAAAATGAGCATCAAGGCATTCACCCATGCGCAACAACTTTCATTCTTCAAGGTCAGCCCGTTGAATACCATAGAAATTTCGAACCGTGCCAATTCCATAAAGCCGTCTGCCACGATCGCCGTCTCGACACTAGCCAAGGAACTGCGCGCCGCTGGGCGTGATGTGATCGGACTTGGTGCCGGAGAGCCTGATTTCGATACCCCTTCGCACATCAAGGATGCAGCCATCCAAGCGATGCATGCCGGCATGACCAAGTATACACCTGCCGACGGCGTTCCTGAATTGAAGCAAGCCATCTGCGACAAGTTTCAACAAGAAAACAACCTGCAATACGACATCAGTCAAATCGTCATTTCTACCGGCGCAAAACAATGCATCTACAATTTGTTAACAGCTATTCTTAATGATGATGACGAAGTGCTGATATTGGCGCCATACTGGGTTTCCTACCCTGACATGACTCTGCTTTGCGGCGGCAAGCCGGTGATTGTCAACGCCGGGATCGATCAGAACTTCAAGGTCAGGCCGGAACAGATTCGAGCGGCGATGACCCCTCGCACCAAGCTGATCATGATCAACAGTCCCGGCAATCCGACTGGCGTGGCCTACACTCGCGAGGAGCTGGCCGGCATCGCCGAAGCGGTGCTTGAACACCCAAGCGCGCTGGTAATGACAGACGACATCTATGAGCATATTCGCTGGACCGGCAAGCCGTTTTGCAACATCGTCAATGCCTGCCCCGAAATCAAGGACCGCACGGTAGTCATCAACGGCGTATCCAAAGCCTACGCAATGACCGGATGGCGCATCGGCTACTCGGCATCGCATGAAACGCTGACTGCGGCCATGCGCAAGATTCAATCGCAAACTACATCCAACCCAAACTCGATCGCGCAAGCGGCGGCAATCGCTGCGCTCAACGGGGGACGTGACGAGATTGATCACATGGTGAGCCATTTTTCGAAGCGGCACGACTTCGTCATCGAGCAATTGAATGCGATTGACGGAGTCAGCTGCCTGAGAGCGGATGGGGCATTCTACGCTTTTCCGGATTTTAGCGAGGTTATCAGGCGAATTGACGGCATCGAATCAGATGCGGAGCTGGCGCAATACATTCTCAACGAAGCGGATGTCGCGCTGGTGCCAGGCGGTGCTTTCGGCGGAAAGGGATACCTGCGTCTATCGTATGCCACCGGCATGGACAATCTCGAAAAGGCTATGCAACGTCTGCACCGCCTTTTTGCATGAAGCTTGCCGGAAGCGAGACCTGAACCGGAACCCTGACAAAGGAGTCGAAATGATTCAACCGGATTGGAGCAACGAGCAAATCTACACTCACCTCAGCAATCTTTCGTGCTGGAATGGCAATATATCCATCGAGCCTCTGATTGGCGGATTGTGCAACAAGAGTTTCGTTGTCACCGACAGCAAAGCCCGCTATGTTGCCCGAATCGGTACCGACATTACGGTCCACAACATCACTCAGACCTCTGTGCAAACCTCGATGCGCGCCGCGGCGCAAATCGGCGTCACCCCGGCGCTTCGCTACACCGAACCCCAGCTTGCGATTGTCGATTTTCTCGATGGCGGAGGCATCCGCCCGGAAGACATAGAGGGCAACCAGGAAAACTGTCGGAAAATTATCGAGTGCGTCAAACGCCTGCATCAAGGCTCAGAGGCGGTCGAAGGTCCTCTGACCTATTTCTGGCCATTCCAGGTCATTCGCCAGTATGTATCGATCGGCACCAAATTCAATTCGCGACTGATAGGAGAGTTTCCCAATATTCTGAAAATCAATGCGCTGCTGGAACAGGCCGTGGAACCATTTCACGCGGTATTCACTCATAATGACACGGTGCCGCAGAACTTGATGTTTGATGGGCAGCAAAAAATCTGGCTAATCGACTGGGACTATGGCGGTTTCGGGCACCCCATGTTCGACCTTGTCGGCATTGGCTGCAATGCCGATGCCAGCGACGAAACCGAGCAACTGCTGGCCGAACTGTATTTTGGCCGAGTGGACAAGTCACTGCAGCGACAACTCAATGCGTTCAAGCTGATATTGAACCTGCGCGAGTATACCTGGGGCATGGTGCAGGAAGTGACATCGAGTTTGGATAGCGACTCGGTCGCAGCGTCGATGTCTGAACTGTATCCGGATCAGGATGCCGGCTACGAAGGCTATACCAACATGAATCGCGAGCGGTTCGAAGCGAACTGGGAAAGATACCGCGGCCAATTCGAGTAGCTGAACGGCAGCGGTCCGAACGAACCTATTGCAACTTAGCATTGGAAAATTAAACAACCAAATAATAGGAGGTTATGGAAATGAAAAAATCATTATGCGCAATCGCAATGGCAGCGGCGCTCGCGCTCTCAGCGCAGGCGCCTTCCGTATTGGCGCAAGCCGAATCCGGCGACCCGATCAAGATTACCTGGCATGACTGGACTGGACAGTTCATCACCGCCACCATGGTCGGCAAAATCCTTGAATCAATGGGCTACAACATCGAGTATGTTCCAGCCGACTACATCGCGCAATTCGTGGGCCTTGAATCTGGTGATCTGCACGTTGCAGTAGAAATTTGGGAGACGACCGGCAAGGACGCTCTGGAGGCGTCGCTTGCGACCGGCAATACCGTGGATCTCGGCGAAACCGGAATGGATGCCATCGAAGAATGGTGGTATCCGCTGTATATGAAGGAAAAGTGTCCCGGGCTACCTGACTGGACTGCGCTGAATGACTGCGCCGAAGCGTTCGGCACCCCAGAGACTTTGCCGAAAGGACGCTATCTTGGCGGTCCGGTCACCTGGGGCGGCTATGATGAAGAGCGGGCGGAGTCCTTGGGACTAGATTACGAAGTCGTTCACGCCGGAACCGATGCGGCGCTTTTTGCGGAAATTGAATCCGCCTATCAAAGGCAGGCGCCGATTCTGGCCTGGGTCTACGCACCGCACTGGGCAACCGCGAAATACGAAGGCGAATGGGTAGAATTCCCCACCTATACGGATGAATGCTACAAGAATCCCACCTGGGGAACCAATCCCGATATGGCGTATGACTGCGGCAAGCCTAGAGGCTGGATCAAGGCGGTCGGCTGGGCCGAAGGCGAGCAGAAATGGCCCAAAGCCTACCAGACAATCCGCAACTTCACGATAGACAACGATTTGATGAGTTCGCTAATCGTGAAGGTCGACCTCGAAGGCATGTCTGTGGAAGATGTCGTAACCGAATGGCTCGACAACAACCAGGACATCTGGAAGCCTTGGACGCAGTAGATTAGTCTCTATTCCCCATTGAATCGCTGACGAGCCGCGCCAAAGCTCTATCTTGGCGGCAACGCGGCTCGTCATTCGCATCAATACACCCCTAACCGAAGCGATTATTCCGGGTGGCCAGCAAAGACAACACGATTCTTTCCTGCCAAGGCGTATGGAAGGTCTTCGGAAAACACCCCGAGCAGATTTTTGAAGGTGTCTCCTCGACAGCCGACGTCTCCAGCGAAGATTTGCAAAAAGCCGCCCTGATCGGCGCGGTCCGCGAAGCGTCGCTCGAGGTGGCGGAAGGCGAAATATTCATTATCATGGGCTTATCCGGTTCGGGCAAGTCAACCCTGCTCCGCTGCCTATCTCGGCTTATTGAACCGACGACAGGAATCATTGCGTTCGAGGGCGAGAATCTGCTCGCAAAGTCTGAAAAGGAGATGATCCGCATTCGGCGCCACAAGATGGGCATGGTGTTCCAGCATTTTGCCCTGATGCCACATCTTTCAGTCCTAGAGAACGTCGCCTTCCCGCTTGAAATACAAGGAGTCGAACGAGCAAAACGCAACGAACGAGCGCGCGAGGTAATCGAGCTTGTCGGACTTTCGGACCGTGAATCCTACTATCCTCGCGAATTGTCGGGCGGCCAGCAGCAGCGGGTTGGAATCGCGCGGTCGCTGGCTGTAGAACCCAAAATCTGGTTTCTTGACGAACCCTTTTCGGCACTAGATCCGCTAATTCGTCGCGAGATGCAGGATGAGTTTCTGCGCATCCAGTCAGTGCTGGCTAAGACCATCGTGTTCATCACGCATGACTTCAACGAAGCCGTTCGCCTAGCAGATCGAATTGCAATCATGAAAGATGGCGCAATCATCCAAATAGGCACACCCGAAGAGCTGGTGCGAACGCCCGCTGATGGCTATGTCGAAGAATTCACCAACGACCTCACCAAGGCCAAAGTCTTTACCGCCAAAACCGTGATGCAGGCGAAAGACCCGGCCATGCCGATTGCGGGCACCGTTGAAGAATCGACAAAAATAGAACAACTTGCCGCTCAAGTCGTCGCCTCCCGCATGGCATACGACGTGGTTGGCAAAAGCGGTCAAATCGTTGGCCAGATCACGCCAGAGGCTGTTATCGACGTTCTGGTCGGCAACTGACCGAAACGCTCTCGGCGAACAATGCCTTCAACCGCCATATCCGCAACCGCTTCCCGCCAGCGAAGCGTATGGCTGCTCGGCTGGGGGCTGGCATTTGCAGCGGCGGCAGCCATCTGGCTCGGCTCTGACCTTTGGCAATGGGCGGTCAAGGCGCCAAAGGAGCTTTCCTGGCGGATCGAATCGCTCGGCAGCTGTACCAGCGTGCGCTACTGCGTAACGGGCTTCATGAAGTGGCTGCTAGGGAGCGAGGCGTACATTTTTCCCTGGACTTTCAAGGAATTTACTCGCGCACTGGCGGCGGCCATCGAGGTGCCTTACGACATCATCCGATCGCTGCTCTCGACCGGCTTTGAATTCAAGCTGGCTGACGGAGAAACCTGGCAATCGCCCGCTGTCTCATGGGTCGGGCTGACGATCATCACGGTCGTGTTCGCATGGCGCATCAAGGATTGGACGCTCGCAGTGATTGTGCTACTGAGTTTCATGTGCATTGTCGGTTTCGGACAGTGGGAAAGCGCAACCATTACGCTCGCATCGATCATGGTTGCGGTGCCGATCGGAGTCGCGCTCGGGGTATCGCTTGGCATCGTCGGCTTTCGGCATAAGCGGTTCGAACGGGCGATCACTCCAGTGCTCGACTTGATGCAAACAGTACCGATATTCGCCTATCTGGTACCGGTACTGTTCATGTTCGGGTTCGGTCCTGTCTCGGCCATTACGGCAACCGTAATCTATGCGATGCCGCCGATGGTGCGCATTACGATGCTCGCCCTGCATTCGGTTCCTTCTGAAATTAAGGATTTCGGCAAGATGGCAGGATGCACTCGCCGCCAAATGACTTGGCGCGTGCTGATCCCGGCGGCCAAGCCAGGCTTAATGGTTGGCGTCAATCAGGTCATCATGCTGTCGTTGAACATGGTCATCATTGCCTCTATGATCGGTGCTGGCGGACTGGGGTTCGACGTGCTGGCATCGCTTCGCCGTCAAGCCATAGGCGAAGGGATAGAGGCAGGAGTCGCAATCACCTTGATTGCAATCGTGCTGGACCGAATCTCGCAGGCTTGGGCCACTCGAACCGGCGATAGCGCATCGCTGGATCAACAAGGCTGGTTTCACCGATACCGCAATACCGCATACGCATTGATCGTCTTGGCGGCAACAACCGTAGCGGCTATTTTTATGCCCGTCTTCGCGCAATGGCCAGAGACATTGGAGATTACCACCGGCCAATTCTGGAACGACATTGTCAAGTGGATCAACATCAACTTTTTTGATCAGCTTGAAGCAATAAAAGTATTCGTGCTGCTGAACATACTCAAACCGATCAAGCTGTTTTTGCTCGCACTGCCATGGACTGCGGTGTTGCTGTTTCTCGCGATTGCAGGACTTCAGCTCGGCGGATTGAAACTTTCCATCATGGTTGTGGTTCTTGCGCTTTTCATCCTCATTACCGGTCAGTGGGAAAAAGCTATGATCACTGTCTACCTTTGCGGGATATCCGTTGCATTCGCGGCATTGATCGGCATCACAATCGGAATATTTGCATCGCGAAACAGCGTTTGGAAGAAAATAGTGATCATCTGCATCGACACGCTGCAGACGCTGCCGAGTTTTGTGTACCTGCTTCCTGTTGTCATGCTGTTTCGAGTTGGCGATTTCTCAGCAATGGTTGCCGTTGTGCTGTATGCGCTGCCCCCAGCGGTGCGCTACACCCTGTATGGCATCGAGAATATCCAGGAATCGCTGATCGAGGCGGCGAAAACTTCGGGCTGTACACGCTGGCAACTCCTGACAAAAGTGCAAATCCGTCTTGCTTGGCCGGAAATCATGCTTGGCGTGAATCAGACTGTCATGTTCGCATTGTCGATGCTGGTCATCACCGCGCTGGTTGGCACGCGCGACCTGGGCCAAGAGGTGTATATCGCTTTAACCAAGGCGGATGTAGGCAGAGGGCTTGTAGCAGGCCTTTCGGTCGCATTCATCGCCATCATTACCGACCGCCTCATTTCTGCAGCCGCTCAGCGTCGAAAAGCGGCTCTCGGACTTTAGTTTTCTTTGGGAATTGTGTAGGAAAGTTTGCAAGGCGGCAAAATTTTAGTGAAATGACAGAATGGGTTTTCAAGAATTTAAATTATTTTTTGAAATGACACGGGCGGTTCTTAAGCACGGATTTAACGACGCATCTCGCAATTGGAGTAAAAGCATTGCCAGAATTATGCTAAGGAGTTCACTTTTCGATTAAGTCAAGGATATTGCCAAAGAGATATAGAAGATCGCTTGCATGATTTGTTTCAAGGCATGATCGGTAAAACGGCTACCTATTGAAAGTTGACATGCGAATGAGGATTGATGACATGAAAAAACAAGTGACAAAGGCGGCTGATTTACTTGCAAGCTTGCACATCGATCGAAATCCAGATGAGCAAATTCCTCTGCCCAGCAAAGAGTATCTGGAACGTAAATTCAAAATGGACTTTAAGCAGTGTGGCAAGCCGGTCATTGAGGCAATCAAATCATGAACGCCTGCAACATCCCGAACCGCACTATTTTCTGCGATGACAATCTGGACATCATGCGGGGCATCAATTCCGAATGCATAGACCTGATCTATCTCGACCCGCCGTTCAACAAGAACAAGAAGTTCACCGCGCCGATCGGCAGTAGCGCTGAAGGCGCGGAGTTCAGCGACATATTCCGAGAGGAAGATGTGAAAGCGGAATGGCTTATCACGATTAAGGAAGACCAACCGGAGCTGTACCACTATCTGAACGGCATTAAAGGCGTCGGCAATTCCTACAACTTCGCGTATCTGGCCTACATGGCGATTCGATTGCTCGAATGCCATCGGATATTGAAACTGACCGCATCAATCTACCTGCACTGCGACCCGACCATGAGCCATTATTTGAAATCCCTGATGGATTGCGTGTTCGGCGAGAAAAATTTTCGGAATGAAATTGTCTGGTGCTACGAAATTGGCGGGCGTTCAAAACAACGATTTGCCGCAAAGCATGATGCAATCATGTATTACGCAATGCCGGATTCAATATTCAATGCTGATAGTGTCAGGTTGCCGCGCCGTAAAACCCACATGAAGACAGAAACCGACAAATATGGAAACGAATGGCAGGTAAAAAAAGATGCTAAAAGTGGCAAGTTTTATCGTTATCCTGTTAGTGCTGGGGCATTGTGCCCGGATTGGTGGACTGACATTCAGCAACTGAACCGAAGCGACCCGCAGCGCACCGGCTACCCCGCACAAAAGCCCATGGCTTTGCTTGAGCGCATTATCAAGGCATCGAGCAACGAGAGCGATATAGTGTTAGATCCATTCTGCGGCTGCGCGACAACCTGCGTGGCTGCTGAGCGGCTGGGCAGACGGTGGATCGGCATAGATGTGTCATTCAAGGCTTATGATCTTGTCAGGGAGCGATTGAACAAAGAAGCGGCCGACCCAGAGGATTTGTTCAAACACCAAAACGAAATCTATAAGACCGATCCGCCCAAGCGCACGGATTTAGCGGTTGACTATCGCGAAAAGAAATACGTTTATGTCATTTCGCATCCAAGTTATCCGGACGAATACAAAGTAGGCATTGCCAAGAACTGGCGAGCACGTTTGAATGCCTACCAGACTTCCGATCCAGATCGGCAGTACAAAATCGAGTTCAAACTGGAAACGCCGCTGTTTCGCGAAACAGAAAAGCATATACACGAGGTGTTCCCCAACAAGCATGAATGGGTGCAAGGGGATTTGAAAGAAATTGTCAAGGAAATAAAAGATTTTGCTGCGTAAATTAATAGAATCTTGCAAACTCTCCTACATAATCATTCCCTTTTTCACGGGATATTGAATCGTGCTGCCTGAACGCACAAGAGTTGTTGTTATTGGCGGAGGCATAATCGGCTGTTCAGTCGCCTACCATCTAGCACAGCTTGGCGAAAGCGACTTTGTCGTGCTTGAACAAGGCCAATTGACAAGCGGCGCGACTTGGCATGCGGCCGGATTGGTCGGGCAACTTCGCTCTAGTGCCAATATCACGCAGCTTCTGAAGTATTCCGTCGAGCTCTACGACAAGCTTGCTGAAGAAACCGGTCAGTCGACCGGATGGAAGATGAACGGCGGCCTGCGCCTTGCATGCCGCGCAGAGCGCGTCCAGGAAATCAAGCGGCAAATTTCGATGGCTCGCTCGTTTGGGCTGCAGATGCATTACCTGACACCAAGCGAGGTCAAGCGGATGTATCCGGCAATAGAAATCTCCGATATCGTCGGAGCGGCTTTTTTGCCGACAGATGGACAGGCGAACCCGTCCGACTTGACGCAGGCTTTTGCCAAGGGAGCCCGCCAAAAGGGCGGGACTTTGATCGAAAACTGCCGCGTTCTGAGTGTAGAAATCGATGGCAAGAATGTTTCAGGCGTGTTGACCAATCAAGGGCGGCTTGGCTGCGAGATTGTGGTGAATTGCGCCGGCATGTGGTCTCGGCATGTTGGCGCACTAGCCAATGTCAATGTTCCCATCGTGCCGATGCAGCATCACTACATCGTGACAGGAGCGGTCGATGGCATCGCCTCAGACTTGCCGACGATACGAGACCCCGACCGGCTGATCTATTTCAAAGAAGAAGTCGGCGGACTGGTATTCGGCGGCTACGAATTGAATCCGAAGCCATCGAATTTCCCGAATCCAGAGGAAAACCAGCCCTTCAACTTGCTTGAGTTTGAAATCGATCATTTTGAAAGCCTCATGCAATCGGGGCTCGAGCGCATCCCCGCCATGGCCAATGCCGACATCAAGCAAATGATTTGCGGTGTCGAATCATTTACGCCGGATGGCAACTTCATCATGGGAGAATCGCCAGAGCAGCGGAACTACTATATCGCAGCAGGATTCAATGCTTTCGGAATCGCGAGCGCTGGAGGAGTGGGCAAGACATTGGCCCAGTGGGTCCATGATGGGCGACAGCCTTTTGACCTTTGGCCAGTCGATATTCGAAGGTTTGGAACAATACACCATGACGAACACCGCAACCGTGAGCGCACAGTCGAATTATGCTCAAAGCACTATACCATGGCATGGCCGCACGAAGAGCATCTGAGTGCGCGACCAACCAAAGTGTCACCCCTTTATGCCGAACTTCAATCGCGACGCGGATGTTTTGGAGAGAAGATGGGATGGGAAAGACCCAACTGGTTTGCCCCCATTGGCGAGGAGCCAGTTGACCAGCACTCTTTTGGGCGCCCGAACTGGTTCGATCAGGTTGGACGCGAGCACGCATCGGTTCGCGAGCGCGCGGGCATCCTTGATCAAACGTCATTCGCAAAGTTTGAACTGACCGGCCCAAGCGCCTTGGCTGCGCTTGAGAAGCTGTGCGCCAATCGGATTGACCGTCAACCAGGCTCGGTGATCTACACACAGATGCTCAACGAAGCCGGGGGAATCGTTTCGGACATTACTGTGACACGACTGAGTCAAGATCAGTTCTATATCGTATCTGGGACCGGCTACGCCACCCATGACTACTACCACTTGAAGCGAAACATCAACTCTGGCGCAGTTCTTGAAGATGTAACAG
Source organism: Arenicellales bacterium (assembly GCA_965214875.1). Lineage (GTDB taxonomy): Bacteria > Pseudomonadota > Gammaproteobacteria > Arenicellales > JAJDZL01 > CBDAUN01. The sequence continues at coordinate 2,457,347 of OZ243980.1, forward strand.
AAAAGTATGCAACCATCACGGTTTCAGGGCCGAGTTCCCGATCTATTCTGCAAGATGGGCTGGGCAAATCGTTCTCCAATCGCGATTTTCCATTTGCAACCTCCAAGAATCTTGTAGTTGGCGAATGCCGGATACGAGCCATCAGAGTCAGTTTTTCCGGAGAACTGGGCTGGGAGCTGCATGTACCGATAAAATCGGCCGGTACAGTTTATCAGCGATTATGCGAAGCCGGCAAACCCTACCATTTAGCACCCGTTGGCTATCGCGCTCTTGAATCGCTGCGGCTTGAGAAGGGTTTCCGCGCACTCGGCAGCGACATCGGTCCAGACTACACGCCGCTAGAAGCAGGGCTGCGGCGATTCGTACGGCTGAACAGCGCAATTCCATTTATCGGGCAAGATGCGGTTCTACAGCAAGACCGCAGCGGCAGATTGCAACGCCGGCTTGCCTGCTTTATATCGGACGATCCGAATTTCGTGATCTTGGGACGAGAAACGATCTACAGAAACGGCCGCCGCGTAGGTTGGATCACCAGTGGCGGTTGGGGCTACACAGTTTCAAAGAATATCGCTTACGGCTATATCCGAAACAATGAAGGCATTTCGGACGAGTATCTGCGTGAAGGCTCATACGAGCTTGAAATTGAAGATTTTCGAGTTCCGTTCGAATTTTCCAAAGATGCGCTCTACGATCCTCTAGCAACCCGAATGCGCTCATAGATCCAGTGGCATTAGCCAAATGGCTTGAACCGGAACTTGAATATCACTGAAAGGGTGCCGCATCAGCACTGTCCATGCTTTCGCCTCGCCATTCGCAAGATCTGGCATCCACATTGAACATCGTCGATTGCTACTTTTTTGCTTCTTCTAACAGACGATATTCAACCAAACTGGACTGACCGCGAATATCAACTATCGCAACCAGAATGTCCACACCGGATGAGTCTGTAAGGCGCATCTGTTGACCGAGACGGAAATGCACAGGCTGCTGTTGCCCCTCGTTGATAGCGATATTGTCTGCGTACAAGTAGGTTCGGTCCAACGAATCGAGTATCGGATTTAGGCGGCCTCGAAGCCCAGGAATTTGTCCGACCCTCTGGCGGAAAATCGATGATCCACCCGACTTCAAGGCATCTAGTTCGAGGAGCAAGCCGCCTCTATTGGGCAGCCAATCTAGTTTCAGGCCCCCCGCATCCGGGTGCGGCGGCATAGACAGTCATAGGCAGGTTGGTCGTGTAGAGATCCAAAACCGCGTTGCCGGCTTCATCGGTCGTACCATGTACCCAAGTCTTGTTAGGAAAAAGCGCAAGAACGTCGACACCAGTGAGTGGTTCGCCATTGGAATGAACTGTAACTGTCGCATCGGCAGGAATCAGCTGAAGCTTGGCAGACGGAATGCGCAATACCAAACTGGAATTTTCGATAAGTTCGTACTCAGGCAGCAGTCCAGTGTTTTCCTTGGTTTCCTTGCGAATGATTGAGACTCCATCGCCTCTGCCTCCATCAAGAATTCACGGTGATCCGATCCGGCGACTCCGCCTACCAGCACCCGTCCGAACACAGATGCAATCACTTCGTTTCGCACGGCTTGGCTAACCTCCATTGCATCGATTGTCATGCCATTCGGAAGCTGGCCCGGCGAGTCAATCTCCAAGCGGTCCTTGAACATGGAAATGCGTATTCTACGTGAACGCATGGAATAATCGCGGTGCGCAACCGCATTGACAATCGCTTCGAAAACAGCCGCTTTGCTATACTGGGGCATATCTTCACGCGCTGGTGTCTTGCGTGCCGCAACGCGCATATTCCGGACTATGAACTGCACCGCATCCGCGATTTGAGATGAAAGCGGACCTGTAATCTCCTGCGTATCCAACTGGCCTGATGCGCGATCTGATCCGCGATAGTGCGTTGCGATAATGGTCGCTTGCGGCAACCAGTCCTCTGGAGAATGGGTGCAAATCAGAATGCCAGCGACAGTAGCACGTTCCACACCGTTTTCGTCCCTTGCCATAAGACGGAGGTTCATTAACCCGAGGCGGGCATCCTTTGCGCCTGTCGAACTAAGTAGGGGTGCCCATAGACGTTCGCTTAGTGTTTCAAAGCCGGTCTCTGGCACCACCTGCTTGTCAAACCACAAATATCGGCTTTGTGCGCGGTTTTGCGCTAGCCTCATAGCCTCGTCTCTACGCATGCGTCGTTTAGAACTGCCAACCCGAATGAATGCCTGCCCACTGCGTTCATGCAAAGCTTGACCTCGCGGCACCGTCACCAACACGAATGCTTTGCCGTCTATATTTCTGTGATAGATGTTGATGCGCAATGGAGGTTCTAGGGTATCGGTACTAACTTCGCTCAGCAAACGATCTAGAGCGACAATCTGCTCTATGGACATGCCTTGAAGCGTACCGTCATCGGTTACTCCAAAAAGCACCATGTCGCCTTCCGCATTCGCGAATGCGCCGAGCTCGTCTGCCAGATCTTCCCTTCTAGGCAGAACCGGCTTGTTGCCTTGAAAATCGACCTGCTTAAACTCCCAGCGACTGTCTTCAGTCAGCAGCAACCGACATCGAATTTCCTCATCGCTGATCGTCATGACAGGTTCCCCTCAATTTCGAATCCAGGCAATTTGAACCGAACCGACGGCATTGGTCCAACAAGCTCGGAAAGTTTGAATTGCAGACTGTTCGTCTTTGCCTGCGGTAGGTTTTGCGATGCTTGAAAAAACAAGAACTTCGAATGCGGCGCATTGGCACGAAGCTGCAATAGCGGTGTACCTTGGAAAAGACCGACTGTTTGATCTATTTGCGAAACATGAAAGTCCATGCCGCATCGAATTCAAAGAAGATGGCTCCCCGGGACGGACTCGAACCGCCGACCTAGTGGTTAACAGCCACCTGCTCTACCAACTGAGCTACCGAGGAACAAGGGAAGAATAATATAGGCATGTTAGGAATTCGTCAATCAATTGTAGAAGTTGGCAGCCATGGCGCCAGGGCTATTGCTCAGATCATCGACATCGCCACAGTAGAGATCATGACCGAACTTCCGAAGCTTGTCAGAATATTGGCGCAACACTCGGGGCAGCTTGTCAACTATTCCAAGCTCGGTTCCGCTATCGGTATTAGCTATAAGACGGCGCAGCGCTGCATGGCGCTGCTCGAAAAATTGTTCCTCATGTCGACATTGCAGCCTTGGCATACAAATGCCCTTAAGCGAATTGTGAAAAACCCTAAGCTGCATTTTGTTGATTCAGGACTTCTCTCAACCGTTAGGGGATCGGGTTTCAACCGAATCAAGTCCGATCGGGTTCAGCTGGGCGCGCCGCTTGAAAGTTTCGTGCATTCCGAACTGGCGAAGCTTATCGGCGCAGATGACATGCAATGGTCAATCTATCACTTCAGGGATCAGCAATTGCGCGAAGTCGATTTCGTGCTAGAGCGGGACGACGGCTTGATTGCCGACATTGAAGTCAAGGCGTCGGCCACGGTGGGCCATCGGGACTTTGCAGGCCTGATCAGCCTCTCCTCGGCATGCAAGGAACGTTTCGCCGCCAGCATTGTTCTCTACGATGGCGATGTTTTCGTTCCGTTTGGCAATGATATGGCTGCTGTACCGATATCAGCCCTTTGGGCATGATTCAATTTCATCAATGCGTATGATGCGAAGAGTGGCTAGACTTTGAGCGAACCGCGCATTCTGACGGCCGATCTTGCTGCCGAATCCGTGCGTCTTTCCAAAATTGGAAACGACGCATTGACACCGAACTCGTCAAACTATCGCCTAATCTTGAATCCACTTTGCCTTTGCTACGCGGCAAGTCGGTTGTTCTCCGGCAAGTTGGGAGTTTTGCTTTTCGACCCGAAGTCTTTGCCTGCCGATATGATGAACTGTCTCAAAACACACCGCTGAACAAGGTGTTGAAGGCAACGATACATCTGTTGCTGAATGCCGCGCGTTGTCAAGCGACTTCGCCAGCTTCGACTTTCGTCGGAAACTCGGGCATCACCACGATGTTCAACATCGAATGAGACTGTCTGAGTGCGCGTTCAACTGCTTGCGGCGTACTCGCTTTGGCAAAAATAAAACCTGGGTACTTATCACCTTCTGGCCACTCTACAAGTCTCTCGCCAGTTCGGATATCCATCCTGACTTCAAGCACATGTTCGACTTCCATGGCATCACTCAATCCCTCAACACGTCGAACAATGCCGCCTTCGGGAACCGGAATCATCAGCACCCCGGCAGCATCTGTAAACTTGATCGATTCGATCGGGTGTCCGCATGATCGCGCTAAAACGAATTCCTCCAGCCCGCAATTGGTGGCAAGTTGAAAGAGTTTGCCGCAATCGCCGCCGATCGTTCTCGCCGCGACTTCAAGAATCCACACGCCATGCTCATTCACTCTAACTTCAGCATGAATTGGTCCGTAATTTAATCCGTAACCAATACAAGCAGTTGAAACAATATTTTGAACTTCTATCTGAAGACGATCATCCAATCTTGAAGGTGTTACATAATAGGTTTCTTCGAAAAAAGGTCCTTCTAGCGGATCAGGCTTGTCGAATAGGCAGAGCACTTCCAGCCGCCCCTCCGATACGAACCCTTCTAGTGCGTGTTCTGAACCTGAGATATACCCTTCAACCAATATTCTTTCATTAGTAGATCGATTAAATCTTTCCTTTTTCAATATCGCCCGGATTCTGTCAATCGCATTCATTAGCTCGCAGCGACTGTCCGCTCTGATCACTCCGCGACTAGCAGACAAGTCAACGGGCTTTGCAACACAAGGATACTGAATGTGTTCGATTTGCCTATGGATTTCCTGACCTAGATCAACAACTGTGCAGTCAGGCACCAGCAAGCCAAATCGCTTCAGACCGGATCTAGCCAGGTCTTTGCGACGCGTAGCTTGTACCGATTCGACCGAATTGCAAGGTAGGCTCAGTCGCTTCGCAACACGCGAAGCTATTTCCAACACTGCATCATCACAACCGATGACAGACTTTACTCCATGCGGTCGCAGCTGATCGGCAATAGCATTGGCAGAAAGATTCGCATCGGGCAAATCAGCTCGAATCGAAGGCGTATTGCTAGGCGCGATGTGGATATCGCCGTCGCTAATCAGAACGATAGGGATCTTGCGGCACTGGGCGGCCTGGATAAATGCATGCAGGCGATAGCTGTTAGCTCGTGCGACTAACGCGACTGCCGGCACCCGGAATATTTAGCAGATAAGTTTTAAAAAACGCTAAGCGCGGCGGCCGATTAGTAGGCGCCGCCACATCCCCCGCAGGCACCGGTACCGCCTACGGATTGAAAAACATTATGAAACACAAATGTCGATTGGATTCCATCGTCGACATAGTCGATTTCGGCTCCGGCCAGAAATTGAAGGGCAACAACATCTGTATACAGCTTGTAATCGCCCCCATCGAATACGCGGTCGTATTCGTGGGTGGACTCTGCGTAGGTCATGCCGTAGCTCATGCCGCCGCATCCGCCTCCAGCGACATAGACGCGAACACCTTCAACATCTTCGTCTGTCGCTTGAATCAGCTCAGCGATTTTGCGACCAGCCGACTCAGTAACCTTGATGTCGGACTCTGATATTGTGCTGTTGAATTCGGGATTGGACATAATGAATTTCCTTAAGGTACATGCTTCATGCTTATATGGTGAAGTATAAGCGAAAACTCAAGCAATTTTGCTCTTGAATCGGGATTGTGTAGGTAGAAGTGCTGTCGCATACCAAGGCTGAATTTGCGACTCTGCCATTATGCTAATATAAGCGAAGCATGAATGTAAAAACTCAGACAGAGCGCCGTCCACTGCCGCTTGGCTATCAATCATTTGCCAACCTCAGAAACGAGGGCTGCTACTATGTCGCCAAGACCCGACTGATTCGAAAGATGATCAGGCAGGGACGGTTCTACTTTCTCTCCCGCCCGCGCCGCTTCGGCAAAAGCCTGCTGGTCAGCACGCTGAAAGAGCTGTTTGAAGGGAACGAACCCCTGTTTCAAGGCTTGGACATCCATCAGTGCTGGGACTGGTCGGCAAAGCATCCCGTAGTTCGCTTGACGCTCGACGGCAAGGTCGGCACGCCTGAGCAGGTGGAAAATTCCATTCTAAACCAGTTATACGATATTGAACTCGCATTTGACCTGAAAAACTTGCCACCCGCAACAACCTCTGCCGAACGGCTTCGAAGTATCCTGCCCCGGCTGCATCAGGCGACCGGCAGGCAGGCGGTGGTTCTGGTGGACGAGTACGACAAGCCCGTTCTGGATGCACTGGGGGATGGTGAGAGAGCCAGGGCGAACAGGGATTGCCTGCGGGAAATATACGGCATCCTGAAAAGCTCCGAAGACCACATCCGCTTCGTATTCGTCACCGGCATCACGATGTTCTCGAAGAGCAGTTTTTATTCAGGCCTCAACAACCTTGACGACATCAGTCTGAATCCTCCTTTTGCGGCCATCTGCGACTACACGGAGCGCGATCTCGACACCGTGTTCGCCCCCGAGCTCGACGGGCTCGACCGGCACAGGATTCGTCAATGGTACAACGGCTACAGCTGGCTTGGCGGGGATAGGCTCTACAACCCGCACGACATTCTTCACCTGTTCAAGGATCGCGAATTTCGATCCCACTGGTTCAAGACCGGGCAGCCGGGCTACCTGTACCGGCTGCTGAAGGACAGAAAGTTCAGCCCCATGGCGTCGGACAACTGCGTGGCGGACGCGGATTTCGTCTCGACTTTCGAGCTCGACAGCTTCAGCAATGAAGCATTGCTGTTCCAGTCGGGGTATCTGACCATCGCGCGAAAAGAACCGCAAGGCGATGGCGTTCTGTACTATCTGGATTATCCCAATTTCGAGGTGCGGAGCAGTTTCAACAAGGGATTGGCCGAGCACCTGACAGGGCGGGGCCGAGAAGTGGCAGCCGCCGGGAAGAGTCTTGTCGACTGTCGCGTCAAGAACGACTTTTCGGCGTTCAAGGAGATCATTCAGGCATTGCTTGCGGGGATTCCCCATCCATGGCATGACGGCGGCAATCTTGGCCGCTATGAATCCTGGTATGCGAGCTTGCTGTACATGGGTTTTCGAACGACCCGGGCGGATCTGCGCGTGGAGGAGGTGACAAGCCGCGGGCGATCGGACATGGCGCTGCTGCATGAAGGGCAGGTTTTCGTACTTGAATTCAAAATGGTGGAAAACAGCACAGGAACGGAAGAAGGTCTCAACAGCGCCATTGCTCAGATACGGGAGCGCGGCTATGCGGAGAAGTATCGGGACCGCGGAGAGCTCGTCCACCTGATCGGAATGGCGTTCGGCCGAAAGGAGAGAAATCTGCTGGATATCCGTGCTGAGACACTTTAACCTGCCAACGATATCTTTCTAGAAACTAAAATTCATGAGCCTCTGATAAGAATGAAAAACTGGTTTTCGTTTATGCGAATGATGCTGTCTCAGCCGTGCATGGTTGATTGCTCAAATGGAAAAACCTTAACGCGAGACGCTATAGAAAACTATCAAATTCAACAACAAATAGCACGAACATGACCTTCATAAGAGTAATCCAGAATCAACTTATCCCGAGTAACAATCGCAAGGTTCAGTGAGCGTGCAGTTGAAACGATAATTCGGTCGGCAGGGTCGTTCGGCGGGTTTCCTGGCAACTCATAGGAATTTACAAGGATACGCGGGGAAAGCGCGGTGACTTCGATGCCATTCTGAGCGGCGAAAAACTCAAACCAATCTAGTACTGAGCGTTCCAGTCTTATGCGTTCTTTTGCAACGAGAGCACTCAATTCCCAAGCCGAAATGGGAGACACGTAAATTTTGCAACCTTCACGATACGACGCATTAATTTGTTTTACCGCCGCTTCTTCCATCGACTCGCCTGTTCCCATCCAGATGATAGCGCAGGTATCAAGTAGCAAATCATTCTTCATTGTAGAGTTTTGCATTCATTGCTAAATCTGCCCAGTCGTCGGATGCAGGCACAGTCAAATCAGCATCGCCAGGCATAGTCACTGTATCCCGCAAACATCCAAAAGCAGGGTGAATATCTCGACCGCTTGGCAACGACATTTTTGATGGATTTGCAAGAGCATTCCCAACTCCAGTCTTAACGAAGACTAAACTTTCGTTGTTAATATTTACTTGGGTTGTCTTGAAACCAGCCGCGGTCCACGATCGAGTCATTGCGCTATTAGATGTATTGTTGCTCCACCAAGGACGGTGCTTCCGAGCTGAGGGAGGCAAACGATCACCAATTATTGTTTCAATCTCTGAGAAGGTTATGAAGATGGTTTCGAATCCAGCCGACTTCAAATAAGCTTCCAAAGGTGCATATTTTGACACTATCTGTTCCCCCATCAAATAAGTATAAACTACAATTTTAATACTATTAATATATTACTATAGTTAGAAACTATATATGTAGCAGACATTTGAATCCAGATTCGACTATTCAGGTCGAAATCCCCATTACACGGCAAAACTCACCTCAGTACATAATTTGAGATCCGGTCCAAAATCTCTGCATAGAACAGTTCAAGAAAGACCTAAGCATCATCTGCACCTCCAGGTTTCTGTTCAAAACGACGAATTAAATGAGAAGTCTGACAAGTTTTAAAGGCGTGAACATATATCCGCATTTTTGACAGTTTTACCAGCATGCTTACCGTTCAAGAAAATAACTTGTTCGGCTACTATAAGAATCGTGTTTACCGCTGAAGAAACCGAACAAATCCTCAACGTCAACCACGGCAATTTTTTGGTGCCGCTGAACAACCGCAAAACCGCAAACTATTGCTGAAATAGCGGCAAGGCTTCATGTCGTGCTACCCCCGCAATATTGTGTCTTGGGAAGCGTCCCGCCATCCTGGCATATCGACACTCCCATGGGCCACGAGGACCAAACAAATTCATATTACGCAGGATTATTGAGGGCGGCAGAATCACATGGCGCAAATCGACATGTGATTCCGTTTCAGTCTGTCGCAACCTAGGAGATATTGCGCCTTGGTTGATACGCGGAAAACAGAACAAGACCTGCAGGCACTTGGCAGATTTAATCGATTTTCGGCCCAAAAGTCATGGTACTTGGTATTGTCGGATAATGTCTGCAGTATTGTCTTTTTGAAAATTGCCACGAAAATGACGCACACTTGCCTCCGGTTAATCAGTTGAACCGCGAGTAATTGAACTATAGTAACCTTAACTAAGGATGACAGCGAAACAGATAGCAACTGTGAGGGAATAAATACAATGTCCACTGAAGCTTTCGACAATTTCGTGAAGAGAAGACTGAACGAAGCAAAAAACAATAATCTATCTGTCAATACAGATTGGGACAAAAGGCGAGAAGATTGGATACGGTCATTGAACAATCTGTATTCAAGAATGGAGCAATACCTGGAAAAGTACTTGAAGGCGGATCAGATACAGGTCACTCGGGAAGAGATTGAAATATCAGAAGAATTTCTAGGCAGTTATGTGGTAGAGAAACTGACATTTCAAATTGGAAACGAGAAAGTTGTAGCTCAGCCAATAGGTCGTAATGTGATCGGTGCATCAGGGCGCGTGGATCTGATCGGGGTAAGGGGCAGGGTTCGCCTTGTTCTGCTTTAAAAGGCAGATCCAGCAAATCAGACCAAGAACAAAGTCGCAGAAATAATGGGGAAAGAACCGATCAGACCTATGGTCCCATGTAGCGATACCATCGAAACGGTTTGGCATATCGCCACTTTCCCTCCGCACATTACTACAACGCCATTGGATGCCGACACATTCCGCGATGCCTTTGTGGAATTGTCGGATGTCTAAAAGAGTTATTTTTTCAGAGGACTACCCTGAGCTCGTTGCAATAGGTGAACTCTACGTTGTCTCTATTAGATCCATGGAGATGTACTATTCTCCTTCGAATACGCAATTTGATTCTCGTTTCCAATTCTATTCTCGCGAGGAAGTAAAGGAAGTAATGGAGAGCCGCATTGAAGAGATTGAGACCTCTTTAACATTTACGTTGCTTGCGTCAATCGAGGCATCGTTTCGAGTTGACTATCTTTGGCGTTGTTATCGTAAAATGAAAGATCCACTTTCGAGAAATTTTTATGACTTGCACAAAAAGAAAGGGAACCAAGTGTCGCTCAAGGATGATCTCCATCTCCTCAACATATGGAAAGAACATGGCAGCATTCGGCTTTCACTGCTGGGGGACATAAAATCAGCATTCAACTATCAAGATTGGCTAGCTCATGGGAGGTGTTGGGTTCCAAAACTTGGCAGACGCTACGATTTTCCGAGTATTTATGATTTAGCCCTTGATGTGGATAAATCAATCCTATTTGAAAAACCATAGAATCCGAAAATAGCGTCTCAAGTATCAGGGAGCAAATTCGCAATATTCATCGGTCAGCCGTGGACGGGGCACTATGTTCGTTCCGGATAGTCCTCTAGTCGAGCTTCAAGGCATCGACGAAAAACATATCTATCGGCTGTAGACCACCTAAACCACTTCGCACGATGCGCTTATCTATCAGACTGTAAAGACTGCCCCAGAGCCAAGTATCGATTACGTTGATGGTCTGTGGATGCTGAGATATTTTCAAAAGTAGTGTTTGGGGCATTCAAGCGGCCATCTGGTCGTTCAGGTGTTCCGCCTCGATTCCGTCTTTGGATTGTACACCTTCCACCACCTTGCCGAGCTTTCCGAAGCCTCTCAGACGCCTCCAGCACCATTCGGCACAGATTCCAAGCTCGGCAGCATACACAGCATCCTCCGGCGGCCCACATCCCCTCGAGCGCCTCGTCCGATAGCGGGTGGTCGCGAACGTCGACATACAGGATTCACCTGTCCAGCACCGTAAAAATCAGGCTTTCGAGACCGTATTCCGAGGTGTCAGTAGTCAAGACTTGCATTTTCAGATTGGAACTTCACGGACCTGGCCTGGCCCAACTTCCTCTATGGCCAAGCGGATATCTTCAGTTTTATGCTGCACCCGCGGCCATGCCGTGGACATTAGCACGACGATTGCCAATCGGCTACCAGTCAGGTTTTGTTGGTATCGCATGTTCTGGTCCGTGGTCACGATGATCTCATAGCCGTCTTCTTCAGCCCGCCAGATGAGCTCCCCGTTTTCCAGCATCTCCCATCCCCTCTCCGCGGCCCGGTCTACGGAATGCTCCGCGAGGTGTCGCCGAAGAGGCGCTGGAGCACCATGGTCAAACAGGAAATTCACGCTTCGACGGGAGCCTTGAGGGACTCGGTTTCGTGTTTGAGGACAGCGGCCACCTGCCACGCCTTCACCTCTGGATACCACTCAAGAAACTCGTTCACGGTGGCACCGCTTCCAATATTCTCGAAAAGGGCATACACAGGCACCCGAGTTCCGCTAAAGGCCCAGTCGCCGCTGATCTTGTGAGGATTACGTTCCACTGCCGCGCAGTTCGTCCAGTTCGTCATGAAGTTGCCTCCGTTTGCAGGGTTGTGTTAGATGTTTTTGAATCAAATGAGCTTTGAACTGCCCCATCTCTCTATTATCCGCGCCGAATTTCGGTAGTTTAGTCGCTGCATCAAGCTTGCCGGTGACCGCATCGGCGATCAAGCAAGTGCGTACGGTATTCGCGCAGGAGTTCAATCTCCCGATTCTTTCGGTCAATGACTTCGTTTGTCGTCTTGATATTGTCATTCAAAAATCGGGGATGGCTGTTTGTGAGATATTGCCAAAAGTAGCGCTTGGCGGGGGAGCGACATTCAAGCGGCCATCTGGTCGTTCGGCTGTTTCACTTCGATTCCGTCTTTGAATTGTACACCTTCCACCACCTTGCCGAGCTCGGACATCCTGCACAACATCCGCCGCGCACCCTCGCGCGCCAGCTCGGCTAGCGGTTCGTGGAAATTGTCGGGCACTTCAAGCGAAACAGCGCTGTTCTTGCTCATGAGTGGCATGCCTCTCTGGTTGGTTGCAGTTTTCATTGATCTACTTGAGCTAGTTGCGCCACTTAAATGTCGTTCCCCCCGCCAAGCGCTGCTTTTGGCAATATCTCTGCTCAGATCTATCTAACTCAAACCAGCATTGCCAAGAGAAGTTAAGCCGCACTAAATTGCACAAACTACTTTTGGAACCGTTTCTATATTGCAAAAACATTCGGAACTAATTCATAAGGACAAAGGCGCGAAGCAATTTAAGTAGTGGAGGTAGCAGGAATTGAACCTGCATCAGTCAGCACTTGAAGAAATACAATATTAAAGCATTGATAATGAAAAAAATCACAATGTTGTTCTTTGCATGTCAGCGCGGACGCAGAAGGCGAGCTTGTCCACTATTTTTTGTAGCTTATTAACGAGTTCACTGCACTTAAGCATGCTCCAAAAGCATTGCAACTCACGTCGAAACCAAATCCACCCTCAGTGGATACAACTTCACTTTACTGATTAGTGTGGCATCATCAGATTTTGAGTTGTTTTGGTGCATAATTGCGACAAATTTAACGAACTCTGCAACAATATTGCAACCTGGCAATCAAAAACGGTCGTAGCTGTGCTCTGCATTCGAATTTCAGTAGCTCGATAATTTACCAAGCAGGCAAAACTTGTGCCAGCAACTGCTTAACTCGGCACGTGCAACGTTCACCCATTAGCCAAAGCCGCATTCAATCAAGATTCTTGAACTGCCTCACGTTGAGTTTAACTCTATCTTCAGTCATGACCCTGACACGAAACTTACCTCTTGTCATTGACAAGTCCGCATTGCTGTTCATTGATGTGCAGAATTTTTGCGCCCATCGAAGCGGTAGCGAGTTTGCCAATCTGACACAATCGGAATTCGAGGAACAGTATGGCTGGCACTTCGAACAACTCGCGGCGTTCGTGATACCGAATATGAAAAAACTGCAAATTGCGTTTCGAAATCGCGGCATGGAAGTGATGTACACCACAATCGAAAGCCTTACCCAAGATGGAAGGGACCGCAGTCTCGACTACAAGATTACAGGGTTCAACGTCCCTAAAGGATCCTGGGATGGACGTGTGATCAGTCAGATTGAACCAAAAGAAAACGAAATCTGGCTACCGAAGTCATCGTCCTCCGTGTTTGTTTCAACCAATATCGACTACATTTTGAGAAATCTTGGCATCAAGCAGCTGGTTATCAGCGGCCTTCTCTCCGATCAGTGCGTCGAAAGCGCAATTAGAGATGCCTGCGATTTAGGCTACTTGGTTACCCAGGTTACCGATGCGTGCGCATCGATCACCCGCGAACGCCATGAAAATTCGCTCAAGGCGATAAAGGGCTACTGTCGACAACTCACAACGCAGCAATTGCTGCAAGAGCTCAAGGATCAATGATGCAAACGCGCTCGATGCCTGTACAGGTATTGAAAGTGATTGGCATTCGGGGACTCATTGCGGGGCGGAGAAGATATCATCGGATCGCTCCTAAGCTGGAGCGGCTTGCGAGGACTTGCCAAGAATCAACAGTCTGCATACTGTTCAGGCGCCGTGCTACGCAAAAAAGGAATCTCCAGCACACGCTCGCAACTGCTGCTAGCTCGCTTCCCACTGTCTAAATCAATCCGTACCGACTCGACTGGACTTTGAGGACTCGAAATCACACGCTGTAAATTTAATTCCTGCATCACCGCGCTCCACACGCGAAGCGCACCCGTCGCGCCAGTCAGCCCAGTCGGCTGATTATTGTCTTTGCCAACCCATACGACCGCAACATAGTTGCCTGAAAAACCGGCAAACCAGCTGTCTCGATAGTTGTCAGTCGTGCCAGTCTTGCCAGCCAATCCCAATTCCGCTGCAAACCGATTCGATACCGAAGCGCCTGTCCCGCTTGCAAGAACCTCTTGCATGCCAGCGACAGTAAGATAAATGGCATCACGTGAAGCGACCTGCCTTGATTCTGCCCGCACGGAACCGAGCATCGATGTCGATTCACTCGCAACCGCCGCAATGGTCTGCAACGGCAATCTGAAGCCGTAATTTGCAAGTGCCTGATAGACCTGGGCGACCTCCATCGGAGTCAGCTCGACCGCACCAAGCAACAGCGACGGATAGTCCGGCACTCCCGACAAGGATCCGAAGCCCTCAAGACGCTTAGCCACATTGTCAACACCGATCTTCAAACCCAGCCAAACCGCCGCGGCGTTGTAGGAGTTGGCAAGTGCTTCAATCGTTGTCACATCGCCATGAAACTCGCCGTCATAGTTTTTCGGCGACCAAGTGGTCTTGCCATCTTCAAGACGGTGTGTAATCGCAATATCCGGGACAATCGTGGCAAGAGTGCGACCGCGATCTTGCTCAAACGCGGTCAAATAAACCAATGGCTTGATCAACGACCCGATCGGCCTGCGCGCCAAAGCCGCCCGGTTGAATCCGCCAGAGACCGAATTGCGTCCCCCAACCATGGCCAGCACCTCTCCGGTATCGGGCCTCAGAACAACCACCACACCTTGCAGGGCACCGCGAGAAAGGCCGCGCTCGCTCTCAATCTCGGCAAGCTGTTTGTACAGGGCGCGTTCGGAAGCCCGCTGAACCACAATGTCCATCGTCGTGAACACCGAAAAATGTCCTCGTCTAAGCTCGTCAGCATCAATGCGGCCATATATCTTTGATGAAACTGTATCCAAGAAAGTTGAAAACTCCCTGCCATGGTCCAAGTCGGGAATCCTGCCTGCTGCAGTAAGCCGGATCGGCGCAGACCAGAAATTCTTAAACTCCTCTTCACTGATCAAGCGTTCGTTAAGCATGATCTGAAGCACAATTTGCCTTCGCTTCAAAGCCTCTTGCGGACTGCGGCGGGGATTCAGCGCTGAAGGCGCCTTAATCATTCCGACCAGCAGCGCAATCTCATCTCCGCTCAGCTCGGCGACAGGCCGGCCAAAATAGAATTGGCTCGCTAAGCCGAACCCATGAATCGCACGGTTGCCATCCTGTCCAAGAAACACTTCATTGCAATATATTTCGAGAATCTGATGCTTTTCGAATCTGAATTCAAGAAACAACGCCATAGCGATCTCCAGCAGCTTGCGCTTATAGGTTCGCTCACGGATGTCGTAAACATTCTTGATCAGCTGCTGCGACAAGGTGCTTCCGCCCTGCACAATCCGCCCTGCCTTCAAATTGACCCAAAACGATCTGATGATGCCGCGAAAGTCGATTCCGATGTGACGGTCGAAAGTCTTGTCTTCAACTGCCGCCAAGGTGGCAAGCAATAGTTTTGGCATTTCAGTCAGACTCAGCACAATTCGGTCCTCATGCTGCGTTCGGGTCAAACTGCCCAGCAAATGAGGTTTAAGCCGGAGCACATCGATCGACTCGCGACTTTGCAAATCCTCCATCGCACTAATTGTTGAACCCGAAAATTGAAGGCGCACCGGCCGCGACTTTTGCGGACCGTCCCAAAACATGAACTCACGCGTCACCAGCAATAAAGATGAATTGCCTACTGCATACTGCCCGCTTTCGGATGCCGAGGACACGCGACGATATCCCAGGCTGTCAAGACGCCGCTGAAGCTGGCTTTGCGCCACCGCAAGCCCCGGATAGATCTCGAACGGGCGGCTGTAGACATGCACGGGAACCTCCCAAAGCAATGCCCCGAAACGCTCCCGAACAGTACTGTCGAGCCAAAGCATTCCAGCGACAGCGCCGAATAAGACAAAAACAAGAAGCCAAATAGCAAAGTTGCGCAAAATCCGAAGAAGAATTCTGTGCAAGCCAAACATGCGTCCGACTACGGGGGAGGTGTCGCGACGTGCCATTGACGAGGATCAGGCAGCGGCTATGCGGCGGTCAGGGAAGCAGCGCAACTCCAGCAGATCTCGAAGTTTCCCGGATTCGATTCACCGCACTCTTCGCACACCATGTCAATATCCGAATCCGCATGGCGGCTGCGCGCTTCAAGCACGGTTCGCGCCGCATCCTCGTCGCATTCGCGCTTGAGCCACACTTCCGGCCATGTATGAGTGAATGGAAGTTCGCCGACGGCACCGTCAGCATATTCATTGAAAACATGCGCTTCGATGCCGAGTGCGCGAACTCGGTCGCATACCAGGCGCGCCTCCACTAAATTCGCCGCAACAAAAAATCGCTTCAAATCAATATTCCGAATACTTGCGCGCATCGCCGCTAACCAGCTCGGCCGGATACTTGGATTCATTGAGAGCCATCTTGCGATGCCCCGCAGCCAGCAAGTCCACATCCAGCCTTTGCGCGATTCGAACGAGATACACAAATACATCAGCAAGTTCGTGCTCGATCTGCCGCATTTTCTCGTCATTCAAATTTTCGCTTTGCTCTTCGGTCAACCACTGGAAGTGCTCAACGAGCTCGCCCGCTTCGACGATCATCGCCATGGCAAGATTCTTCGGCGAATGGAACTGCTCCCAATCGCGCTCATCAACAAACGTCTTGATGCGTTCAGAAAATTGCTCGAACCTATCGGCAGAGTCCGTGTTCATACTACAGTTCGTACAGATGCTCGCGAGTCCATGGCACAGTATTGTCCTTGCCGCGCGCAAACACCATTTGAAAAAGCTGTAAAGAGCCCGAACGAAATGCCGCAATCGAACCGGCCAAGTACAGTCGCCAAGCGCGAACAAACCGTTCGTCGAACATGCTGGCGACAACTGACTCCGACCGGTTAAAACGGCTAAGCCACTGCCTTAGCGTCAACATGTAGTGCAGTCTCAGGTTTTCTATATCGAGCACCGAAAAATCGTACGGCTCGACAATGTCCATCATTTCGCGAATCGTTGGAGGATAGGCGCCTGGGAATATTCGTTTTTCGATCCAGGCATTCATCAATTCAGGCTTATTGCGCCCGATCGAATGCACCAGCGCCCTGCCATGGTCGGTCAGGCAGCGTTGAACCACTTCGCCAAGCTGCCTGTAGTGGGTCTTGCCAACGTGCTCAAGCATGCCAATCGAAACGAAGGCGTCAAACTCGCCGTTGATGTTGCGATAGTCGTCTTCGACGTATTCGATCTGGTCGCTTAATCCATCGCGCTTGGCCCTATCGGCCGCATAGACGATCTGCTCGTGCGAAATGTTGTACGAGCGCACCTTGACACCGTGGTTCCGTGCCATGTAGACCGCTAGCGAGCCCCACCCGCAACCAGCTTCGACCACTTTCTGGCCTGGTTTGAGCTGCAGTTTTCTGCAAACATGCTCCATCTTGGCAGCTTGCGCCTGCTCGATCGTCAAATCTTGCGCCGGAAAATAGGCGCAAGTGTACTGCATCTCTTCGTCAAGCCACAGCTTGTAGAAATCGTTTCCCAGATCGTAATGATGGTGGATATTGGATTTTGATCCTTGCAAGGTGTTGCTTCGCGCCTTGGGCCCGAAAAGCCCGGCTAGCGGGCCGAGCCGCGTCGGCATCTTTGCCGCCTTTTCTTTCGACAGATAGATTTCGCGCAGAAAGTCCTCTAAGTTGCCATCAATTTCGATATCCCCGTCGCTATACGCATCGCCGAAACCAATGTCTTTATGCTTGACGATGCGCTGCAGCGCAGCTCGGCTATTGAACCGAAGAATCGGCACATCAGACCCACCTTTTCCATATGCCTGCTCGCCATTCCAAAGCAAGGCTCGAATTTGGGGATCGCCTGCCGCTCGCATCATGCGCATGACCAGCAACCGGTCCAAACGGCTTGGTTCGGGCGATGGCTGCCCCGAGGAGCGATCGATCGGCTCCAGCGAAAGCGCCGATTTACTCTGTTCACGATTCATGGCACAAATACCGAATAAAGATGCGACCTAGAATAACGATGTCTGATGCAGCGCTTCAGGGCTGCCTCTGAACAGCTTTGTATTCAGCGACGGCAACCCTTCCTGATACTCAAATTTCTTGACTGCTGAGCGAAATCGACTTTCAATCAATTCAGGGATAGCGCCGCTTCCGGTAAATCGCCGAAAGAAAGCCGAATCATCGCCTGCTCCCTTCCTAGACTGACGAACCAAACTGCGAACGCGATTGAATTTAAGCGGATAATGCTCCTGCAACCACTGGTAGAACAAGCCCTTTACCTCCTTGGGCAAGCGAAGCAAGATCCAATTCGCATATTCTGCGCCGGCATCCCTGCATTCGGACAGAATCGTTTCCATTTCGTGTTCGTTCAAACCTGGAATAACCGGCGCGAACATGACTGTAGTTGGAACCCCTGCCTCTGACAGCTTGCGAATCGCTTCAATGCGCCGGTGCGGTGCGCTGCAGCGCGGCTCCATCAGCTGGCACAGTTTACTGTCCAGTGTGGTAACGGATACAGCCGCGGAGACTAGATTCATCTTGGCGAGTTCGGCGAGGATGTCGATATCGCTCACTATGCGGTATGACTTTGTCGTAATGCTCACCGGATGCCGATGCTCAAGCAGCACTTCGAGCAACTGCGTGGTGAGATTGTAGTCGCGTTCAATCGGCTGATAGGGATCGGTATTGGTGCCAAACGCGATCGGCTTGCAATCATATCCCGGATGAGACAGTTCCTTTTTCAGCAACTCAGCAGCATTCACCTTGGCGAGCAGTTTGGTCTCAAAGTCCAAGCCTGCCGAGTAGCCAAGATAGGAGTGCGTCGGCCTTGCATAGCAATATATGCAGCCATGCTCGCAGCCGCGATACATGTTGATCGAGCGTTTAAATGGCAGATCTGGGGACGCGATTTGGTTAATCAAAGTCTTGGAATGATCTTCCTCTACAGTAGTTTTAGTCACCGATTCGCTGCCTACGGACCATCCGTCGTCGTACGGCGTAATTGACAGCTCATTGTAACGACTGGACCGGTTCGAAGAGGCTCCGCGTCCCTTAAACTTCTTCAACAATGATGCCATCTAGGCTTCCTCAGGCACAGCTTTGGGCCACGCGATCAGGACGGCTTGCACCAGCGTCGCGAGCGGAATCGCAAAAAACACGCCCCAAACACCCCACAAGCCTCCAAAAAACAATACTGAAACGATAATTCCGACTGGATGCAAATTGACAACTTCTGAGAAAATCAACGGCACCAGAACATTTCCATCTAGAATCTGAATCACGAAATAGGCGATCACCAAATAGGCGAACTCCGCTGTGAAGCCCCACTGAAACAAGGCGACAACGACAACCGGAATCGTTACGATTGCCGCTCCGACATACGGCACAAGCACCGAGATGCCGACAATGACGCTGAGCATTAGCGAATATTGTAAGCCGAATATTGAAAAAGTCACTAAAGTGACAGTTCCGACGATCAGAATTTCCCAAAACTTGCCGCGAATGTAGTTCGCCATTTGCCGGTCGACATTTTCCCACACTGTCTGTGTCAGTCCGTTGTCCTTATCCGGCATGAAGCGCGTGACCCATGACGTAAGCGTCGATTTGTCCTTCAAAAAGAAAAATACCAGAATCGGAACTAGAATCAGATACACCACCAAGGTGATGGCTCCGAATACCGAAGAAGCGGACCATGCAAGAACCTTTTGCCCCAGCTCTGAAACAAGACCTGTGATCACCTCGATCAACTGATCAATCTGAGCCTCGGACACGACCTCTGGATATTTATTCGGCAATTGAAGCAAAATCGCTTGGCCTTCCGCAATCCAGTTCGGAATTTGCGAGGCGAACTGGACCGCCTGGGCGCTTACAATCGGCATCACGCCGAACATAAGTCCGAGAAAAAGAATGAGAAATAGCGTCACGGTGATCACAACCGCCGCAAGGCGCGGCACTTTAACTTTTTCGAACTTGCGAACACCGCCTTCCAGCACATAGGCAATCACTAGCGCGGCAATGACCGGCGCTATGAGCGCTCCCGCGAAATTGATCAGCGAGAAGCCAACCAGCAGCACAATCCCTAAAATGATGATCTGCGGGTTGCTGAGTTGATGTCGAAACCAGTCTACGATCGTCTGCATAAGTCCGTTCCAACAAGCTCAACTTGCAGATCATTTGCCCGAATCAAATTCCCATCACCTCGAATTCATACGTCACCTCTGCGGTGGAAGCCAGCATTCTGGTGACCGAACAGTATTTTTCGAGCGAAAGCTCTATCGCCCGCTTGACTTGCCGCTGGGTGATTCCGTCTCCGCAAACGCGGTATTTCAGGTGGATTTCAGTAAACACCATCGGCACCTGATCAGATCGCTGAGCATCCATTTCGATGGTCAGCGAAGCAGGTTCGCGCTTTTGCTTTCGCAGAATCTGCACCACGTCGTAGGCCGAACACCCACCCATTCCTAGCAGCACTGCTTCCATGGCGCGCATCCCGCCATTTTCGCCACCGGCCTCGGGGGCTCCCTCAAGAATCAGCCTGTGTCCGCTGCCTGAATCGGCATTGAAGCGAACGCCGCCTGCAAATTCGATCGTGCCTTGCATGAATGTTTCGGGTCTATCCGGCTGCGACGCGCCTGCCGGCCATCCAATGGGAGAAAAGATCTGCCAACTTCGCACCTGGGTCGGATTCGCGCATGAAGGCCTCTCCGACCAGAAAGCAACTGATTCCTGCATTGCGCAAAATGTTGATATCTTCCTTGCAATTTATACCGCTTTCGGTAACGATAACACGGCCTTGAGGAACATGTCGTGCAAGGCCTATGGTTGTGTCAATGGTTGTCTCGAAGGTGTGAAGATTGCGGTTGTTGATGCCGATCATGCCGAACGGCAGTTCAAGTGCAAGTTCCAACTCCGATTCGCAATGGGTTTCAATCAGCACATCAAGTCCAATTTCCCGTGCCAGCAGGGCGAGATCTTGCGCTTCACCATATTGAAGCACTGCCATTATAAGCAATATGCAGTCGGCACCATTCGCTCTCGACTCGTAGACCTGAATCGGATCAATGATGAAATCCTTTCGCAAAATTGGCAGCTCGCAAGCATTTTTTGCGGAGTGCATATCCGACATCGAACCTTGAAAATACTTCGCATCGGTCAGCACCGACATGCAGGTGGCACCGCCCGCTTCATAGCTTTTTGCGATGCTGCGGACATCGTAGCGCTCGCGCATCACGCCTTTGCTGGGAGATGCTTTTTTGGACTCGGCAACAACAGCCGGCTTATCGTTGGCGAGTTGCCGGCATATTAGGCGCTCAAATCCCTTTGTCGGGTCAGATAGTTCTATGCGCGACTTGAACTCACCGATAGCATTGCGCGATTTCAGCGATTCAACCTCCTCAATCTTATCGCGCACGATCGCCGCAAGAATATCGGATGATGGATTCATGTCAGAAAGCCTGGGTCAATTTCACATAGTCTTCAAGTTTTGCCATCGCCCCTCCGC
This sequence comes from Arenicellales bacterium, assembly GCA_965214875.1. Taxonomy (GTDB): domain Bacteria; phylum Pseudomonadota; class Gammaproteobacteria; order Arenicellales; family JAJDZL01; genus CBDAUN01. Next base: position 2,478,615 of record OZ243980.1, read on the forward strand.
AATCAAGCGCTTCGCGCGCCAGGCGAACTCCCTGCGACATATCAACTGCAAGTCCTGCGACATAGATTGCTGCGCCTGCATTTAGCACAACCATCTCCGAAGCACTCGAGCGCTCGCCCCGGAACACCGCATGGATGAGATTCAGACTTTGCTGCGGATCTCTAGCCATAATGTTGTCCGTTGCGGTCGTCTGGAGCGGGTATTCTCGCGGTTCAATGATGAAACTGCGCACGATACCGTCTTTCAGTTCCGCCGCCCAAGTGGGGGACGCTATGCTGATTTCGTCCATGCCGTCCTGAGAGTGAACAACCAGCACATGCTCACAGCCAAGCTGCTGCATAACATGCGCCAGCGGTTCAACAAGGTCGCGGCTGAAAACCCCCATCAGTTCCCGTTTCACCAAAGCTGGATTAGTCAGCGGTCCCAGCGCGTTGAAGATCGTGCGCACACCCAGTTCGCGCCTCGGCCCGATCGCAAACTTCATGGCTTTGTGGTGAGCCGGCGCCATCATGAACCCGAACCCGACATTGCGCACGCATTGGGCAATCTGAGCCGGCGTCAAATTGATATTTGCGCCCGCATGCTCGAGCAGATCGGCGCTGCCGCAGTTGCCTGAGGCCGCCCTATTCCCATGCTTGGCGACCGAAGCACCCGCCGCAGCGGCAACGAGTGCCGCTGCGGTCGATACATTGAACGATGAAGAGCCGTCGCCTCCTGTACCCACCACGTCGATCAGATGAGGCCCTGCCACATCAACCTTCGCAACCAGTTCGCGCATGACGGTGGCCGCGGCAGTGATTTCCTCGATCGACTCTCCTTTCATGCGCAGCGCGATCAAAAATCCGCCGATCTGGGCATCGGTCAAATTGCCGGTCATGATCTGGCGCATGATCGCAAGCATTTGGTCGGCGCGGAGGTCGCCGCCCTCGCCTATCGCCTTGAGTGCATCCTGTATATTCATCGCTTTGCAAATTGGTAGGCTGTCAGCCGCAAATTGCGGATTGATTCAAAAAATTACGCAGTAAATCGTGCCCGACGCGAGTCAAAAACGATTCCGGATGAAATTGTAGCCCACTGACAGGGAACTCGCGATGGCGAATGCCCATGACGCTGCCATCATCTGTCCATGCAGTGATTTCGAGGCAGGCGGGCATGCTTTCGAGCTTTGCGACCAGCGAATGGTACCTAGTTGCCGTCAGCGGATTTTCGGCACCTTCGAACACATCAGTCCCGTTGTGGTGGATCTGTGACACCTTGCCATGCATCACGGTGTCTGCGCGCACAATCTCGGCGCCGAACGCATCGCAAATGCTCTGATGCCCAAGGCAAATGCCGAGAATCGGGATGGCGGAGGCAAAACTCCGGACCGCCTCGACCGATATGCCGGCTTCGTTCGGTGTGCAAGGACCAGGCGATATGACAATGCCTGCCGGGGCAAGTTGATCAATTTCAGCAATGTCGATCTGATCGTTTCGCACTACCTTGATTTCGCAGCCAAGCTCGCCAATGCATTGGACAAGGTTGTAGGTAAACGAGTCGTAGTTGTCAATCATCAAGAGCATGGCAAGCACCTGTCAAGCGAAACGGCCTGCGTTTGCTCCAGATCGAGCATCGATTTGTCGCCTGGCAACCCAGTCAAGATGCAAAACAAGGATTTGCTCATCGTGCTATTTCCGGTCATTTCTTTTCTCCTCAGATTCCATGTAGCGTTGAATCCGATCGAGCGTGTCCCGGATTTCCGTCAGCTCGTAAAGAATCTCGCCGCTAACGTTTTCTTTCGTGCTCAGTTCCTGCTCGTGCTGAGCGCGATGCAGGTTGTTGATGACAACAGCGATGAACATATTGATCACAATAAACGCTGCAACCACAACAAAACTGATAAAGAAAATCCAGGCAGACGGATGCAATTCCATCGCTGCGTACATCACATCAGTCCAGTCTTCCAGCGTCAGTATGCGAAACAGGGTGATCAGCGAAATGCCGAGCGAACTCCAGTGGAACGGATCATGCGCATGAAACAGATGATAGCCAGCGATCGCATAGATATAGAACAGGATCGCAAGCAGCATGATCACATTGCCGAGCCCAGGCAACGAGCGAATCAGAGTTGTCACAATTAGCCGCAATTCGGGCAAAGCCGTAATCAGCCTAAACACCCGAAGCAATCTTACAGTGCGTGCGATCAGCGCGAATTCACCTGTTTGCGGTATGAGCGACAGCACCACAATGCTGAAGTCGAAAAGATTCCATCCATTGCCGAAGTAGCGTCCGAACTTAGGCGCCACTGCGGTTATCTTCAAGATCGCCTCGATGAGAAAGATGAACAGAACCACCTTGTTGAAAAGCAGCAGCATAGACCCGTATCGGTCCATGACATAGGGATAGGTTTCCAATCCCAGCACCAGCGCATTGACCACGATGACCGCAATGATGCTGCGCTCAAACCAGCGCCATCGGGTCAACTTAAGGCACAGATCACGCATTTGCCTGGTTCAAGCGGAATTGTCTTGGGAAGTCTCGTCGGCCATCGACACGGCACGCATTAAAGCCCCCGCCTTTTGCATTGTTTCGTTCCATTCGCGCGACGGGACTGAGTCGGCGACAATGCCGGCACCGGCCTGCACATAGACCCGGCCATTGGCGACGACAGCGGTGCGTATGGCAATCGCGGTATCGAGATTGCCGTTCCAGCCGATATAGCCTACCGCTCCGGCATAGATTCCGCGCTTGGTTGGTTCCAGTTCATCGATGATTTCCATCGCGCGCACTTTCGGCGCTCCGCTGACAGTTCCGGCCGGCAAAGCGGCGCGCAGCACATCAATTGCGTCCAAGCCGGGGATGAGCTCGCCAGCGACGTTTGAAACGATGTGCATCACGTGCGAATAGTATTCGATCGTCATCACATCGCTGATGCGAACAGTGCCCGTTTTCGAAACTCTGCCGACATCATTACGTCCAAGATCGACCAGCATTACATGCTCTGCACGCTCTTTTTCGTCGGCGAGCAGCTCGGTTGCGAGCAGCTCGTCTTCTGCATCGTCTGCGCCTCTCGGACGTGTGCCAGCAAGGGGCCGTACCGTCACCATGCCATCTTCGCTACGCACCAGAATCTCTGGCGACGAGCCGACCACGCAATATCCGTCCAGATTAATGTAGTACATGTAGGGTGATGGGTTGAGGGTGCGGATAGCCCGGTAAAGATTGATCGGATCGCCCGAATACTGCGCGGACAAGCGTTGAGAAAGAACCACCTGAAACGCATCGCCGGACAAAATGTACTCGCGCGCCTGCTCCACTGCCTGTTCGAATGCTGCTTGGCCAAACGCCGATTCGAACTGCATTTCCTTCACATCCCGATTCAGCAGGAACGAAAGATCAGGCAATGTCGATTGTTTGAGATCTTCGACAATTTCATCAAGGCGACTATTGCCTTGATGCCATGCATCCGCGCTGGATGCGTCGCGGTAGACGACAATGAACAGTCGTCCTGACAGATTATCGAACACCACGACCTCATCGGACACCATCAGACAGATGTCAGGCACATCGATACTCGAAGGATGCGGACACTGTCCGAGCACCGGTTCGATGTAGCGCACTGTGTCATAGCCAAAAAAACCCACTAGCCCACCCGAAAATCGCGGTAAATCCGGTAAATCCGGCATCCGGTAGCGGTTGTGAAAGGCTTGGATATCAGTCAGCGGATCTGCGCTGATCCATTGTTCAAGCACTGAAGTGCCGCGAAGGATGCTTAGCTGATACCCATGCACTTCGATTCGAGTCGCACTCGCCAATCCGATAATCGAATATCTTCCCCATTTTTCTCCACCCTGAACGGATTCGAATAAATAGGTGTAAGGCTGACGCGCAAGCCGATAGTAGGTACTTAGGGGAGTGTCAAAGTCTGCCAGGATTTGTCTGACAAAAGGAATGTGACTATATCCTTGCGCCCTGAGCTCATTGAATTGCGGCTCGCTCAACATTGCAGCATAGAGTGGCCGCACCGGCATCGGACAATTGGATAAATTGTTTGACGGCTATTGCTTAAATACATAGGAAAGTTGCATATAAATTTGTTTTCAGAAGATGTGCGAATAGGAAATTTGGCATAACCGCTCTCAAAAGGAAAACGAAGCGCGCTGCCTGAATCGGTTCTAGCTCTTTCCAAAACCATCTACTCACATGCCCCAGACCGTCACCTTTCTGCCGTCGGCGGACTCCTCGCGCCGGAACACCTTCTCGTCCCAAGATCTCTTCTCCGAGCGGTCGAAGACCACCAGATGGCCGCTGGCGGTGCCGCAACGCTGCATGTAGGCGCCAAGCTGCTCCAGACCCTCTGCAATCGTGCGCTCCAGGCTCTTCCTTCTCAGCTTGCACTCCACCGCCTCCCGCTGGCGCCGAGGGCCCCACTCGATCATCAGATCCGTCCGCCCGCGCCCAAGCCCGTACTCCCGCTCGATCCGACCGCCAGAATTCACCACCCGCTGCAGGAACGCCTGCAAGAGCAATTGCGCCCCCGCCTCCTGGTAGTCGAACCGGCCGACCCAGTGCTCCGAATGCTCCCGGAAGAACCCCTGGAACGCCTCCATCAGCCGACCCATCATCAGCCTGCCGTCCTCCACATACCACGCGGTCTGGTGGCTCAGCGCCCGGTCGCTGAAATTGATCAGCTCGCGCGGTATCACCTCGCGGTAGATCGCGTTGGCCACCGCGATCTCGGGCACCGCCCTGATCAGGCCCAGGTCGACGCAGTACTGCACGTCGTCGGCCTGGTAGGCCCCCGGCTGGCCGCCGCTCACGATCGGCTCGACCACCCGCTTGACCCGGTCCTCGCGCAGCTTGTCCGCCAATTGGTCCAGATGCGTGTCCCGCCGAAGGATCAACTCCTCCCGCGCATCGATCACGTCCTCGCGCCCGATCGTCGAGCCGAGATCCTCGGCCTTCTTCAAAGCCTCGGCCGCCAGCGCGTTGACCAGCCACGGCTGCCCCGAGGTCGAGTTCCACACCTCCTCCAGCGCCTCCTCGCTCCACGATTGCCCGGTTTCCCCAGTGTGCTGTAGCAAAAGGGCGCGCACCTCAGCCTCGCCGAAGTCGCCCATTCTCAGCGACACGGCCTTGATGTTGAACGCGCTGCCGCCGGTGATGATCGACTTGTCCCGGCCCGAATGGATCCGGTAGTCGCGCACGTCGCGGATGCCGCACAGGATCACGCACTGCGGAAAATGCTCCGGCCGCTGCGTGTAGCCCGACCGCAGCTGCCGCAAGACCGAGATCAGCGTGTCGCCCACCAGCGCGTCGACCTCGTCGATCATCAACACCAGCGGCCGAGGGTCGCTCTCCGACCATCTGCGCAAAACCTCCCTCAGCGCATCATGGGCGCCCGAGGCCTCGAGGATGCCCTGCCAGTTGTGTTCGACAAACGCGTCATCCAGATAAACCGCCGCCGAGCTCGAAAGGACGCTGAGCATCGCCCGCATCGCCGCCGGCACGTCCTCTCGGGCCGACTGCGCCCCCTCGACATTGACGTAGACGGCCCGATGGCGGCCCGCCCGGTTCAATTCATCCATCAGGGCCAATAGCGCTGAGGTCTTGCCGGTCTGCCGCGGCGCATGCAGGATGAAGTAGCGCTTGCGCTCGATCAGGCCGAAGATCTCGTCCCGGTCCATGCGCTCGAGCGGCGCAATGTGGTAATGATCCTCCGGCATCACCGGACCGGCGGTATTGAAAAATCGCGTGGCTTTAAACATGAGTCCTGCGATCGACTCTAGGCGGACACAAAACCAGTCAGCCAATATGCTTGTTCGCCAAATGTTTTGGAATACAAGATCATCTGCCGGTTTCAAAATATGTGTTTTGGGTTGCTGCTCTTTATGCGTCTGGCTGAGTTGCATCTAGCAGCCTTCGCCATCGCCACAGACAATTCCACGAAAGTCAATGCAACAACCCTTTCAGCGCAGTCTCAGCACACGTTGATGATTGTTCTTCCGAGCTGAAAGTGATTGTACACGGGTTCGATAAGCAAAAATACGAATCCCTTGCCAACGCAAGCGGTTGCGTGGAGCGCACAAGCTTGGCGGATAGTTTTTTTAGGTTCAGCACCCACCTCCACATAGAACTTAGATTCAGCAAGGCCAATTCCTGTTCGGTGAGTAATCAAAATGCACTGTGGCAGTTTCAAACAACACTTCGGATTTGTTCGCGCATCGCGCAGATTGCGGTCGCATAGTCGCCAGATTTGAAGATGGCTGTTCCCGCGACAAAAGTATCTGCGCCTGCGGCGGCAATGGCGCTAATGTTCTCAGCTGTCACTCCGCCATCGACTTGGATTCGGAACTTGGCCTGGCGACTAATTTTCAGAGACTTAGCCGCTGCAATTTTCTTAAGCACGTAAGGGATAAATCGTTGGCCTCCGAATCCCGGATTAACCGACATTAGAAGCATGATGTCGATACTGTCAAGCACATGATCAAGGCACGATAGCGGTGTTGCAGGATTTAATGCCAAGCCCGGACTGCATCCGCAAGCTCGGATGTGCTCGATCGTTCGGTCAAGATGCACCACGGCTTCCCGGTGCACCGTGATGGAGTTCGCGCCAGCTTCAGCAAATTCCTCAATCAACCGTTCAACAGGGTCAACCATCAAATGCACATCCACCGGCGACCTGATGCCGCAGTCCCTCAATGCCTTGCACACTAGCGGCCCAACCGTTAGATTTGGCACGAAGTGATTGTCCATAACATCGAAATGAATCCAGTCTGCCCCCGCATCCAGCACTGTACGCACTTCTTCGCCCAAACGCGCAAAATCAGCAGACAATATGGACGGCGCAATGATGGGCTTCATTGAATGCCTACCAAATCATCGCGCTGAGGTCAAAAACATGACATTGCCGTTGCGCACTATTGTCAGGAACAAACGTCTTGAATTTCGATGCAATGATGATTCAAGGTCGCTCACGTTTTCTACTTCTTGACGGTTAACTTCAATAATGACATCCTGCTCGCGGAGTCCTAGATTCCACGCCGGACTGAACTCCTCGAGCAAATCGACCCTGACTCCAACTTCGTCGTTACCTTGGTGATTCTTGAATTCAGCACCTGCGAAGCGCCGGTTGACCTCGGCACCTGAAATATTGTTAAACCCTCGCGGCAGTATGGTTCCTTCTCCGCGATATGCAACTCCTTCGCGAAGATAGCGAACCTTCGCAATGTCTCCAGCTCTAATCAGAGCGATCATGCTGCGAAGATGGGCACCATCTGATACTTCTATGCCGTTGATGTGGGTCAAAAGATCGCCGTCTTGCAATCCCGCTTCTTGCGCTGCCGATTGATCGATAACAGAACTTACAACAACACCGATGCCCAGCTCGACCCCGAGCGACTCTGCCAACGAAGGAGTCAACTCCTGAAAGCGGATCCCGAGCAGGCCGCGCCTGACTTTGCCATGTTCGGCAATCTGGCTAATGACACTGTATGCCGCATTGATCGGTATAGCAAAGCCGATACCGATATTACCGCCCGTTGGGGCGAATATGGCTGAATTGATGCCGATGACCTCGCCTCTAAGATTGACCAAAGGTCCACCTGAATTTCCAGGATTGATTGCCGCATCAGTCTGAATGAAGTTCTCGTACTTGTCCATGCCGAGACCATGTCGGCCGAGTGCGCTGACGATCCCTGATGTCACCGTCGCGCGAAGCCCGAATGGACTGCCAAGCGCCAACACGAAATCGCCCACCCTAAGATTATCGGAATCGCCGATTGGAATTGCCGTCAATCCGTCGGCCTCGATTTGCAAAAGCGCAAGATCCATGTCGGCATCTACACCAAGCACATCGGGCCGTACTGCCCTGCCGTCGGACAAGGTCACCACGATGTTTTCGTCTATAACAACATGCGCATTTGTGATGATATAGCCTTGCTTTGCATCAATGATTACACCTGAACCTAGAGCTCGTCCTTGCGGTGCCGACCGTGGCGGTCTGCTATAGGGTTCTGGGAGGCTAAAGAATCGGAACAGGTTTTCGAACTCTTCCCAATCTTCGTCACTCTGAAAATACTGGGTAGAACGTTGCCTAGTGACGTTGACGACGCCATGCTCAATTTCCTCCACCACATCCGCAAGCGTTGGCAATTTATGCCCATCGACTACTGCGGGCAAAACAGCATGAGCAGGAGTGGTAGCCAGTAGCAAAAAAAGCATCAGCGCACTTCGCGCAAGCGAAGCTTGATTCCATTTTTTTTGCGAACGATCAAGCTTATTCATGACAAGTCGGCGGCCTCGCATGCTGAGATCTTCGTGCATTTTAGTGCAAGTGTCAGCAGTTGCCGCAAAAGCTGGATTCGACATATATTTGCCTAATCAGTGTCTACCAGAAAACTCTGTTTTTGCATGAAAAACACTGTTTTCATTTATCTTTTCATGAAATTCTCGATTCGAAGATTCGGCCATGTCCACCCATTCGAATCGATTGCGACCGCATCTTGCGGTCGCAGGACCAATTGTCGGAAATCTTCGGCTTCTCATCTGATACAAAATTAAATTAAAACAATAGATTTAATGCGGTATTAGAGTTTTCTGACAGACACTAATCAGGTATATTTTTGTAAATCGCAACAGCAAATAACCCCGCAAAGCAATTATGCGGCACTTCGTCTTGAAGAAAAAAGCGACACTGTGCGCTTTGGTCGAGAGACTTCGTCAACCACTTGCGGAGTCCATTGAGAGTCTTACGCAATATCTGTGTGCAGTTCAGAACGAATTAGAATCCATACCATAAAGGCTAAAATCGGATATTTCACGAATGGTGACTTGAAAACAAATCAAACATCTCATTTGTAAGGTTCAAGTATTCGAGATATTTGTTGCACTGCATATTAGACGTACTCGCGTTTCAATTCCTTGAAGCAACCCACCTTATGTATCGGCTTTTCGATATCAAGACTACCCTCTAAAAGGGTGATTACATGTAAATTCACAGTTGGAAAATATGACATGAGGGTGTAAGTCGATTCGTTTGCCACGATACTTTCGGTCGAGGGCTAGAATTTGTGCCGCCTAAAAACGTCTCTAACTGAAGTAGGCAGCACTGCAATCCCGATAAGTCAATATAGCTCGTCTTATGTTTTTTCAATAGGTAAAAATCACAAAGAATTCGCTTAAGCATCGCATTTTCCGTATATGCTTTGCATTCGATACCCAGAACAAATGCCCCATCAATGTGGACATGCTTATCCACACCCACGCGGTAAACATAAGAATCCAGTGAATTAAGAATTTTTGCTTGAATAGGCTCTGGAAATATTCGGAGCTCTTCTTTACGAATAGGGATTGGAAATCTCCCCCTTACGAATCTGATGCGTTCGCTTTGTCCCCCGATGCTATGCCACGCAATACGCACGACCGCTTCCGCAATATCTTCCACTACTCTTCCTTTGGTCGAACGGATTGCTCCAGCACTCGAGCCATCCAGTACCTCACAAACGCTTTCGGTGTAATATCGGATAACCTGATCAATCGTTTGCATCTACACTAACTTATTGCAATAGCCGACAACTCCGCGGGGCGAGGATATCAAAGCCTTTAGAAACCACAATCCTATAAATTACATAATATCAATTATTTATGAATTTCTTCTACAAAAGCGTCATATTCAAACAGGAAATCGATTCTAATGCCAAGCTTTGCACAGAATTAGATTAGAAATTCGTCTATGCGCTGCTGTGCGGTATTGCAATATTCACTTGACAAATCAATTCCTACATAATCGCGCGAATTTTTCTTAGAAACGACACAAGTTGTACCAACACCTGCAAAGGGATCAAGAACTACATCACCGCGAAAGCTAAACAAAAGAAGCACCCTACGGACCAGTTCCTCTGGGAACATCGCTGGGTGATTGTATTTTTTCATGCTCCGCTCTGGTGCAATCGACCACTTCGCAACCACCCAATCTTTAAATGCTTCTTCAGTAATATCAGCATTAGCCGCAATGCCAGGTTTTCGCAAATCGCCCTTACAAAACACTTCAATAAATTCCCAAGTGTATTTCAAATAAGGACTAGACGGACTCTTCCAACTACCCCATGCCGTGTATTTACAGTTGTAATTATTCTTCTCCCAGAGGATCTCACCTTTCCAGATCATTTTCTCTTTCATCAGATGATTTGCAATGATGTGGTGACTGGGAATGTAGTCCGAGAAAAGCGGCTGAACGTTAATAATTAACCGTCCTCCAAATTTCAATACTCGCACGCATTCATCCAAAACTGCAAACAGCTTATTAAAATACGCAGTCCAGTCGGTGGCATCGTTTGATTGATGGTAACTCAATCCAAAGTTGTAGGGAGGCGATGTGAACACCAAGTCGATACAGCTGTCTGGAAACTTCCGAAGCACCTGCTCGCTGTCGCCCATCAAGATTTTGTTGCGATACTCTTTTGGCAAATGTTGCTCGCGATGCGAAAAGCTGTGATCATTGGCATAAAAGTGCTTGCCTCGCCGTGATTCTTTCGACTTCCTCTCTAAAACTTTTCTCTCCTTGTTGTATCCGACAAACAGCCTCTTGTTCCCATGCAGTCCATAGCTCTTGATATTGTGAACCCTGTTTTGTATTTCACGAATTGTTCCAACACGACTTGCCACATCCGCTCCAAATTCTTCGGTCAAGGATTCAGAAACCCTTTCAATTGCATCGTCAAGATAATCAATTGACACTTCCCTCAACCACAGCTTCAAAATGTTCTCATTGCAAAAGATACGGAGTTCGTTGGGTTTGAAGCGATTGTTGAAAGAGTCCAAAACATACTTGAGCAGCTTTTGATTGGCTACTAAACTGTGTTCGACTTCAAACTCCAATACTTTGAATTTTTTTGGATCAAGCGACATTGAGCAATTTGAACAAAAAACTTTCCACTTTAAGCTTCTTCCATTATATAAGTCGAAGTAATGCCTAACCCCAAAATCCGCGTTAGAGATTTTTTTGGGGCGGATTTTGCCGAAATCCGGGGCGCGGAGAGATTTTGGCGTTCGCCGCGGCGATGCCGGGCGGGCTTGCGGGCGGGACGCGGCCGAAAAGGGCGGAGGAGCGGAACCGGGGCGAAAGATCAATGACAGTCCGCAACGCGCCGGGATGCAACCGGTTTTTTTGTCGTGCGCGCGATGCTTTTTTTTGCGTTTCCGGCGGCTACGGCGCCAGGGCCATCGCCCGGATCATGCCGACCGCGCGTCGCACAGCTTCAAGGCCCGCCCTCTGGCATGGCGCACGATCTTGCCGGCCCTGCAGCAGGGCCGGCGGCGAAAGGTCTCGATGCGCATCGACTCGCAGCTCGCATCCAGCGCCTGGCGCATCGGCGCGAACAGGTTGAACGCGAGCATGCGCAGCGCGGAATGCAGCGCGTTGGCAGCGAAGTCGCTGCACGGGGGATGCGCCGCGCCGAAGCCGCTGCGAAGCTCGCGGATGCGGTTTTCGGAGTCGTCGCCCCTGCGGCTGCATCAGCGGAACGCCCGCGAGTCGCTCCACCGGTAGAAGCTCGTCGCCAAGGCCCGGCATATGCAGCCACCCTGCGACAGGGTGTCGCCGGCCTGCGGGCAGCCGGGCTCGAGCTCCTGCCGGCCGGATTTTCTAAGCCGCTGCACCACCGCCGCGAACGCTTCGGGCGTGTCGTTCATCGAGTGCAGGAACCGCGCCGTCTGCTGCGCTAGGCTCGCCGTCCCGTCGCGCTCGATGAAGGGCTGCCGCCGCGACTCGTCCAGCGCCCCGGTCTGCTCGACCACGCTCGCGTCGAGCCTGGCGCGGATCGCGTAGTCGATTCCCCGGCTCGTGAAGCGGTTGATGATCCTCGCCTGATACCCCGCCGCGTCGATGCGGGCGCGATGCGCCTCGGCGCCCTTGGGCAGCGCCCGCTCGCACTGGCGGACGAACTCGCAGTTGCGCGCGTTCGGCGAGACCGAGCCGCCCCGAAACTCCGCACCCGCCGCCATGCCGGTCTCGGCGATATGGCCGACGATCGGCATGCAGCCCCGCTCCTTCTTGCATGCGGACTCCGCCGAAGACTTCTCGCAGCGCCGCGGTCGCATCGATGTCCAGGGCCGCCGTCTTTCGATGGTGCGGCGCGACCGCCCGGCAGCCGGCGGATGCCGAGCAGCTCCAGCAGCGGCCGCTCCTCGCGCAGCTGCGCCACTCCGCTCAGATGCCGCGAGCCCTCGTGCATCATCAGCATGAACGTCGTCAAATACGCCCCGGGCGCAAGCCGCGGCTGCTGCCCGGCTCCGGCATCAGCCGCTCGAAATGCGCGTCGAGCCCCAGCTTGCGGATCAGCTCGGCCAGCGCCGCCAGGCCGCTGCGCGACGCCGATTTGTCTTTCGTGGCGGAAATCTTGCAGGATTGGATGTCCATAAAGCCTTGCTCCGATCGGGTCCGCCCAGCGGGTGAAATTTTGTGTTGTTAAAAACCCGCATTATGCAAGGCTTTATCCCCTTTTGCAGCCCCCCTAACGCGATTTTAAGGCTAACCCTTAAAACCAGCGTTAGGGGGGGGCTGCAAGAAGGAAAGGGGCTACATGCCGACCGTCGGCCGCCATCGCCGAGACCGGCATGGCGCCGGCGGAGTTTCGAGGCGATCCGGTCTCGTCGAATGTGTGCAGCCACGAGTTCGTCCGCTACTAGTGCGAGCGGCCCCTGCCGAACGGCACGGCGGCGCGCGGCGAGGTATCAGGCTAAGACCGTCAGCCATTTCGAGCACCATGGCATCGACTTAGCGATTCGCGCCAAGTTCGGCAAAAGCGTAGGCCGGGCAGACCGGGGCACTAGACGAATTGCAGTGACAGCCCTGCATCGAGCGGGATGGCGCGATCAGCGAGACGCAACAGACGGTGCGGTGCCTGAGCGAGGCGGTCGGCATGACCCGGGCGATGGCTCAGCCAGCGGCGGTCGCCGCGAAGCTGCTTCGTTCAATTTTTGCATCATGCAAGCAAGATATGGTATCCTTTTTAAGTCTTTAGCGTAAGATCGGTGTACTGGTTCAATACATATGAGACTTTTCAGGCGGCAAGCGCGCTTTGGTCGAAGTTTTCATTATACGCCTGCATGGGCGTTGTTTGCCCGAGCGCCTGATGCGGCCGGCAGGCGTTGTAGAAGCGCTCGAATTCGGCCAGCTCGACGTTCAGGGCGCCGACGCTCAGCTCGCCGGCGCAGGACTGGTGGAACTCGTAGCGGCCGGCGGCGTTGGCGCGCTCGACGCAGCCGTTATATTTGGGGCTTCTGGGCGGCAGCGCGAACAGTTCGATGCCGCGCCGCTGGCAGGCGGTCTCGAACTCGGCCATGAACTCGCTGCCGCCGTCGACCTGCACCGACTCGATATCGAACGGCGCCTGGCGGATCAGGTGGTCCAGGAACTTCGAGGCGCAGGCGGCGGTGGCGCGCGAGCAGGCGCGCATGCAGCAAAGCTTCGAGACCGGGCACACGGCCTCGGACTCCTTGACCGCGAAGCCGGCCTCGATGGCGACGCCCGTATGGTCGATCTGCACCATCTGGCCGGGCTTTCGGCCGCGGTCGCCGTAGCGCCAGCGCTTGGCGTGGCGGTCGAACTTGCGCCGCCGCTTGGGTTTTGTTCGCCCGTAGTAGAACGCGACGGGCTCGGCCCGGCCGGTGCGGACCAGGCGGGCGATCATGCGCCCGGTGGCGGACTCGCTGGGCGCGAAGCCGTGCTCGCGCGCCAGCACGGCGCGGATCTTGGCGCGCCCCCACAGCGGAAAGCGCTGGCGCGTTTGGCGCACCAGCTCGAGCTCGGCGGCGGTCCACTGGCGCTGCCGCACCCGATGCGGGCGGCGGCAGCGGTTGGCCAGGGCGCGGACGCCCTGCTCGCGCAGGCGCCGCTTCCAGCGGCAGAGCGTGGCCCGGGAGCAGCCGATCGCCTTCAGGGCGGTCGCTTCGGTTGCGCCCTCGCGGCGAAGCTGGTCGAACAGCGCGAGATTGTCGAAGCGCTCGGCGGCCTGCGGCGAAAGTTCGTCGCGGATCGCGTCGAGGCGATAAAATTTGCGGTGCGGATATTTGATTTGCATAGCGCTATCTCCCGCCTTTCGGCTGTTGGATTTTTGTTAGGCACTATGCTACCTGAAAAATTTTCGCGCGCCCGCTCTTCCCCTTCGGACTACGTCCTACGGGGAAGAGCGGGCAGTCTCACATGTATCTGAACCCGGACAGATCGGTGCAAAAAAATGAAACTACTCCTAACCAAATTGGCGATCGTTTTGCTTCTATCAGGAATGGCATTGCCAACGATGGCCTGCCTTCATGATGATAATCCGGGGGTGTACAATTCAGAAGGTGGTTGGATTTCCGATAGCGCACATGCCGACAGCACTGCCTATGTTGGCTCAAATTCCTGGGTTTGCGAATACAGCCGAGTCTCAGACAATGCAGTTCTCCGCAGCGGTTCAACCTATGGAAACGCCCATGTTTATGGAAACGCAAGATTGATTTCATCGCGTATCGGAGGTGTAGTCCAGGTTTACGGAAACGCGAGAGTGATTAGAGCGCGTGTCGTGGGCCGCGCCCATGTTTATGATCGGGCAAAAGTCATGAACAGCGCATCTGTTTCCGGTAATGCAAGGGTGTACGGGTCGGCGAAAGTTGCTGGAGTCAACACGCAGGTTACAGGCGACGCTGAGGTTTACGGAACAGCGGTTGTCACTGGTGGAGCAAAAATTATCGGCGGGAAAGTCAACTGCGGCCGCTGGACCAATGTAACCGTGACCACTGACCAGACCGGCAAGTGCGGCAAGAATGGTCAAAACACGAACACCCAAGCTGACGATTTAGGTTCAGTGCTCAGCAATCCAATCGACGAAAGCAATACGCAATCTGAGTGATCAGACATAAATGGCGCATTACAAGAGAGCGGCTTGCTGGTCGTCTTTTCTTCTGCAACCTCCATTGAACCGGGCCAACCTCTTGCGAGTTGCGTGTTATGTGTGCTGGCGCAATAGCCGGTACAATTTCCTAAAGCTTTTCTGTCCGACTAAGTCCCGAGATCCCGTATCGAAAGCAAATTGTGTAAATCTCTGGTTGAATATAAGGCATTCATGGAGAGCCGGTGAAAAGATGCATAAGCAATGCCTGTCGAATTAGCGTCTGCCAGAAAACCCCTAGTTTCAAGCTCAGACCGGTACCGCTGAGGCAGAAAGCACGATAGCAACGGCCGTCGCGGCCGCACTGCCGCTCACGCCATCATATGATTGTTTTCATTGAAAAATGAAATCACATTCTGTTTTCCTGGCAAACACTATCCGACTGATTTGTAATAAGCAATTTATACAAAACCGGAAGTAATGCAAAATCTCGCCTGCACAAGAAACCGCAAAAAGGCTACATGACCTTCGTGCGGAGATAGTTTCGGGCCAAACCGTAAGTAGTGCGCATAATTTGGCCTTGCACACCGGCTTGGTGGCGCCAGCTAGACTGATCGAGTCGAAGAAGACAAGCCAATTGGCATATCGACCGATGCCTGAGGCCCGCAACAACCAGGTCGCCTTGGACATGGATATCGACGGCATCGTCGTTCGTTCGAAAAAAGGATGCCCGACGGACCTGAAAAATGCACACCGGCCATGTTCAAATGGCAGGTTGCGTCGACGGATGGTAAGGCCACTCCCGCCAACCTTTGTGAGATGGGAAATACAGGCCCAAGCGTATAGGTCGGCTTTCCAAATGGGAAACAAATTCACCGTATTTCTGAAGCTGATCGTAATAGCGCTTGCACTCCTCATCAAGAAACTGCTCAACATCGCCATCGGTATAGCCCGTCTTGTAGTCCACTATCCATCGCGTTCCGGATTCGTCAACAAAGGTTCGATCAAGAATCAGGTTTCTAAAGTCGCCCTTGTTGCCTCCCGTCAACCGCCACTCCGAGCGGGCATCATGATGCGCGCCGCTCAGCAGCCAGCGCCCGACATCATCATCAAGCACATTGGTCAATAGCCGCTCAACACGGTCAGATGCCTGATCGACCCGATCAGCTTCAACCCCAAGCATCTTCAGCCTTGCCGTCCACAGCGGTCGATCCTGCCGCATAGTGCGCAAATCCCATCGCTCAATCCCGCGCATTGAAATCTTTTGCAGCCATTCATGCACTACCGTGCCCACCCATCGGGCAATGTCGCCAGCCCAATCGAAATCCACTTCCTCGCAACTGCCAGGCGATTCTTTCTGCATTTGCTCCGTGAAAAGAGATGCGGGCGGCATCGGAATTTGCCAGTCAGCGCGCAGACGATGCAAAACGGGCGAATTCAACTCCTGCCGATCATCAACATCATGCGCCGCAAGACCGGATTCGCTGTGCCCAGTCGCATCCGTAGCGGCTCCGTCTTTGTCAAGCTTCGCCTGCATGTATTTTTTGGGCTTAGGGTCTATCGCGTCCCAAAGAGCATTCAGCATCGACCCCTTAGGCGGAGAAGCTTTGCCGACACACCCATACAGGTAGAGTTCCCGCTTGGCGCGCGTACATGCAACATATGTCAATCGAAGCAATTCCTGTTCCTCTTTTTTCGCATCGCGCTGCTTGAGATAGTTGTGTATGGCGCTGTTTTCGCCATGCAAATGCGAAACCGGCGATAGCAGCAAAGCCGACTTGTCGGAATCCGCAAATGTCTCTTCCCAAAGCATCAGTTGCCGGGCGGAGCCGCGCCCTCTCCGGTCCAAGCCTGGCAAGAACACCGCGTCAAACTCCAAGCCTTTCGCACTATGAATGGTCATGATCTCCACCCGAACGCTTGATAGATCCGTCTCCGGCACCGCGTAAAGGTCGCTCATGAACTGCTCGAAACGATCCAGATAACTTACTTCAGTGCCATCAGAGCGCTCCTCGATCAAATCGAGCAAGGCATCGACATTGCGCATATCCGAATCCGAAACGCAAGCAGGACCGCCAAGCGCGGTCCAGGTATCTTCAACATGCTGCCTAACACCCATGCGGCCGCGCGACATGAACGACTGTTCCATAACTGCGCGCAGCCGCTTGATTCGCTTGCGCCCTGGTTCAGTCAACCCGGCTAGCAAATCATCATCTTCAATTGCGTCCCAAATGCATTCCGACTCCCCAAATCGCAAAAGGTCGGCGAGATCGAGACCGCACCATGGCGCGCGAAGCAAGGCGAACCATGAAGCTCGATCAGAAAGATCGCTCAGCGCGCGAGTCAGCGACAATACGTCAAGCACCGCCTGCCTATCCTTCAAACTGACCAGATCGCGGGCATAGAACGGAATCTCGGCGGCCTCCAAATGCGGCCGAAGGGCTTCGAAGGTTTTCCGATAACGAAGCAAAATGGCCGCTTTTTCTGCCGAATCCGATCGCGCAAGGAAATCGCTCAAATCTTCGACAAGACGCTTTGCGGCCGCACTTTCGGCGGCTTGCCGGTTCGTTGAACGATCACGGTCGGCATCGCCCTGCTGAGCAAAGATTCTTATGCCGGGCGAACCGCTTCTTTCAGCAGTTGTACTAGGCGCGCTCTCAGCGTAGGACACGGAACCTGAATCCGCATCGTTTGAAGCTGGAAAAGCAGCCTTAAAAACTTTATTGAACCAATCCACTAAGCCGGCAGTCGATCGAAAGTTCTGGCTTAGAACAATCGGCTTGAGTTTCAAATCGCCCACTCCCTCGACAAGCGAGCGCAAAAAAATGCCGACCTCAGCCTCGCGAAAGCGGTAGATTGACTGCATCGGATCCCCGACGACGAACAATGTTCTCCCCTCTCCGTCCTGCCATCCGCCAATCAGCCGCAGCAGCAGCCTCTCCTGGGAGAGCGAAGTGTCCTGAAACTCGTCGATCAGTATGTGCTTAAGGCGGTAATCCATGACAAGCGACAGGTCCGTTGGCGCTTCAGGCGTGCCAAGCGCGAAAGTCGCTCTTTGCGCCACCTCGATGAAGTCTGCCAAGCCCCGCCGACGAAATTCAAGGTGCAACTGCGCAACTAGGTAGTGCAGGATGGAAAATATCGCTTCGAGACACTCCCAGTCATCATCTGCATACGCCGGATCAGGACAGTTGCGAAGTCCCGCCATCATCTCGTCAAGGCCATGAATGGGGCGCAATGTTCCTATCAGCACGCTAAATGTATTCTGGAACGATTCTTTCACGGGCTTCGCATGAAGTAAAGAGCTGACAGGCATTCGTTTTCTCCATTTCCCATCCTTGGTAATAAGCAGTTCCGCTACTCGCAGCCAAGCGGAACGACTCTCGTGGAAATTGCTGCCCGGCTCCAATCTCAAGTCGCCGTCAGCAATCGCCTTCAGCGATTTTGCCAATTCGGCGGGCGGCTTCAGCATGTTTGCAACTAGGCCTTTGGACAGGAACTCAAGATCGTCGATGTGCTTGGCCCCGAAATGCCCGCGCACCATGTCGATCATCCTGACGGCGGCACTGAGCAGATTTTGTTCGAGAAATTCACGCCTGTGCAAGTCGATGCCTTGCACCCCGGTTATGTGGTTCAGCCATTGGTCGCGGCTGCCCAGCATCTTGACAAACAGATCCTGCAAGCTTCGGATATTGTTGTCGGACCGCTTCAATACCAGCTTTACCGCTTTACGAATGGCCGGGTCGCTTGTATCCTTGAGTTCGATCGTATTGGCTGCAGCAACCCGGTAGATTTCCTGAAGAACCTCGCTGGTAGCCATTTCAGGGACCGCTCCGAAGCGCGAAGCCCATGGCATTTCGCGAACCATCTTGGCGCACAATGCGTCAATCGTCATGATCTGAAGCCGCGAAGGCTGATGCTGCAGATCCCAGTCTCTTTCTTTCGAACGGCGCTGCACGGTCGCCAGCGCCCGGTTGGCATCATCGGACTTCAAGTCCGCGCACGCCTGCGGGTCGAGCGCCTCCAATATTCTTTTTCTCATCTCGTGCGTCGCCTTGCTGGTAAAGGTGACCGCGAGAACCTCTTCCGGCTCATCGACCGTAGCCAGCAAGCAGATGTAGCGAGCGATCAGAAGCG
The DNA here is from genome assembly GCA_965214875.1 of Arenicellales bacterium. Classification (GTDB taxonomy): domain Bacteria; phylum Pseudomonadota; class Gammaproteobacteria; order Arenicellales; family JAJDZL01; genus CBDAUN01. The sequence continues at coordinate 2,497,601 of OZ243980.1, forward strand.
AGGTCTTGCCAGAACCGGCCGGAGCTTGGACAATGAAGGATTGATTGACATCCAGCGCATCTGAGCGCTGCCGCTTATCGCTAACCGCTATATCGGTCATTGCTCTTTTCCTTCATTGAGTTCCGCGATCGCGCCAATCCTGCACACTGGCGCCGCTGAACAGTAATCGCAGACATTGTCGATCGGGTCCGCCAACGCTTCCCCTCGCAAAAATGATTGCGACAAATCTTCAAGCTTTTCGAACGTCGACTGGAGAAAAGCCTGGAACCCCACAGCTTGATCCATGTTGCCCGGGTATTCCGAGAACTTGACATGCTCGCTATTGACAGTCGCATAGGACAGTGCATTGATCAGCATATTTTGTCGAAAAAGAGCGTAGGCGTAGACTGGCACCTGCGCCTGTTGCATGCGCTCCGAAGTGAATGCTTGAGCCGAATGCGTTGAAGACTTGTAGTCGATCACTACATGGCCGCTAGCCCTTTTGTCGATCCGGTCGACACGCCCGCGAACCGGCAAGCCTGCAACTTCGGTTTCGAACTCCCACTCTGTATCGAAGATCTCGAACGGAGCCTTTCGAATCCTCTTGGCATCTTCGGATCGCCAATTCAACGCGATTGCAACAAGCCGTTCGAGCTCGTTTTCGAGCACATCATGGGAGACTGGCATGAATCGGCTTGCATTGGTTTCAGTCAGCAGCCTATCAGCGACCTGCCTTGCATCCCGCTGAAACTCGTCCATGGAATCGCTTGTCAGCTCTTCGACCGCCCGCCACTTGCCCTGGGCTAGCTCGTTGAGCAGCGCATGCATGAGAAGCCCTCTTTCCATGGCCGTCAATCCGGAACCAAAATCATCAATCAAGTTGCGGCTGAGCCCGAGGCGGTGCTCCGCGAATGCCTTGAACGGACACTGCGACTGATCAGTAAGCACTCTTACGCCGCTTCTAATGCTTGGCGGGTCTGCTACATCCGGTGCCATCCAATCGATGAACTGCTCCTTTTCGCCATGTGAAGCAGCGATTATCTCGCGAAATCCTGGATACGACTCACACTGAAGCGAACCAGGCTCGACAGCGGGACGAAGCGAGATGATCGAGCTTGGCTGATGCAGACGCGTTACATCGCTCTTTGCATAACTGAGCACGGCATGATCGGATGAATTCAGCAAGGCGCACAAATCGCGCGTCACCGCATCCCGCACTAGTGCCGGCGTCGCATGAGGAACCTTGGATTCGCTTTGAATGGCAACTGGAATGAACGGATTGGGACGCGCCGGCCCTGGAATCGCTTCATCATTCATGCCCATGATCCAGATGTGGGTGAAATTCTGCCCGATCAGGGCCTTCGGGCCGCCGATTTGAATGGGCGCATGGCGCGCAAGGGGTTGAAAGTCGATGCTGCCTGCGACACGCAACAGTTTCGCCATGGCCTCTGTCAAGCGCATTTTTTTGCCAAGCACGCCGAATTCAGCGAGGTTCTCGACGATGCGTCCCCACTGCTGATGGGCCAGCACCTCATCGGCGCCGAAGATTCTTCCGCCTTTGGATTTTGACTGGAAACAGGATATCCAATCGGTGAAGAATCTTGCCCAATGTGAGATTTCCGCGGTCTTCGGAGCGGCCTTGAGCTTGGCCTCGGCCTGACCGAGCAGCCGGTTCAACCGGCGCAGCCTTTTGCGGCGCTGTGCCGGCAAATACCGGATCAGGCGCCGCAAATCTGCGATCGTCGTCCAATGCCCGCACCTTTTCCGCAGCTCATTGGCCAGCCGCGCTCGCGCCGCCTTTTCTTTGCGCCAGCCCTTTATGCGTTCGGACATGACAACGCTACACAGCGTATCGGTTTCGACTTCCGGCCCGACCATGCTGACCAGCTTCAGCGCGTCGGCAACCAGCGGGATTCGGCTTAGGCGCTCTCCTAAAGTGATATGAAACGCCTGCTCGACAGGCTGCCTGTTTTCGAGCAGGTCGCCCGGATTGGTGCAGGCGGAAAAGGCTCGTCGAATGCGCGGATGCAAGGCGCGGAGCTCCGGCACTGCCACCGCAACGACATGCCGGTCCGGGTCGGATTCGATCACCGTCCGGGCCCACTGGGCGCAAGTTCGTATCTCTTCGTCGGTTGTTTCGAAATCCACCCGCTTGAATGCGACTTCGGCGATATCTGGCGCTTGCTGGCAGATATCGCGCACTTCGACGCCTTCCTTGCGCAAAGCCTCAAACAGCACAAGCTGCTGAGGGGTGAGCGGGTCGAACCCGGCCAGCACTATCTTGCCATGTCCAATACTGGCAAGCGAAGGCGCGAAACGCAAGATTTTCTCCGGCAACTGCTCGGCATCAACATAGCCTTTTGAATTAAGCCACTTGAGGTATCTTTCACGCCAAGCAAGAAAGTTTTCGACATCGTCGCTGACACGGTCAGAGAGCTTTTTCGCATCGATTTGGTATTGCCGCATGATCCCATATGCCGCCTGGGCTGTAGAGGCGGTCACATTCACATGCCAAAGCATGTATTCGAAGCCGTCCTGATTGTGTTTTCGTATGTGCTGGCTGATGCATTGCTCCCAGATTGCCTCTGTCTGGCTGCTGGAGAGCAGTGCTGGAAGCGTTTCTCTAGATGTCAGTTCCAAGTCTGCCCAGACTTCACGAAGCCAGCCATTGAACGTATGGATTTTCGGCGTTTCCCAGCACTGCTTGCCGCTGTCGGCCTGAATCCGGTTGATGCGGTCCGCAATCAGATGCCGGAGACGCTCTGTTGCGGCAACAACGATGTAGTCATCAAACGCCATTCGAGCGCATTGATCGATCGTGCCAATTTGAACTTTTTCAGCAAGTTTATTCATGTTGCGAATCACGTCCAGAAGGTGAACTAAGTTCAAACTTTCTAACGCGAGGCCAACTTTATGGCCGGCAAGGATCTATGCTTGATCGTGCGAAAAAGCAGAAAACATGAGGCGCAAGCGCGCTGAAAATGGGGTAGTGGCTCAGTTTGAAAAACACTGCAAGCAAGCATGATTGTAATGTTATATTGAAAATAAAAACATAACCAACAAACTAGGAGATAAACAAAATGAAACGCCCAAGAGACACCAATAAACTAGCCAAAGCGGTAGTCGATATAGCCACTGGTCAAACCGAGGATATAAAACCGAATACCACCCCCAAAAGAGCAAACGGAGGCCATGCAAGGGCAAAATCAATCTCCTCTGAACGCCGTCAGGAAATTGCCAGAGCGGCGGCCGAAGCCCGTTGGGGATCTTGACAATGTCAAATGGAATATCCAACCGAATAATATATGCTAAAGATTGTCTGGAAGTACTGAATGATAATTCAGCATTGCTGGATAAATCTGTTGATCTTATTTATCTTGACCCTCCATTCAACTCCAAGAGCAACTACAACCTTCCGTTCAAGGGCCGGCCAGTATAAGAAGGACGCAAAGCCGGTAATGGCTTTTAAGGATACTTGGTCATGGTCGGAAGAGGAAAATGAAAATCCCTCTAAATTGAGGGGGGGGGGCAAGCCGCCAATGCTGCCTTCTTCAAGATTTGCGGACTAAAAATAAAATGAGCGTAATGCTTGCAATATATCTTGTATGCAGGTATAATGCTCATTATGAATATACTGCCAGCAAAAACGAAAACGCTCATACTCAAATGCCTGGTTGAAGGCATGAGCATTCGCTCGACATCACGCATTGCCGATGTCTCCCGCAACACCGTAACTAAGCTTCTGGTTGACGCTGGCAAGGTCTGTTCCGACTATCAGGACAAGACATTGCGCAATCTCAACTGCACTCGAATTGAAGTCGATGAAGTCTGGAGCTTTATATACGCCAAGAACAAAAACGTTCCGACCGCTAAGAATCCGCCTCGTCAGGCGGGCGATGTCTGGACGTGGACGGCCATATGCGCTGACACCAAGCTGGTTCCATCATGGAGGTTGGGGGATCGCTCCAGCGCCACAGCTATTGAGTTCATGGACGATTTGAGGTCAAGACTGGATAACCGGGTACAACTGACCAGTGATGGTCACAAGGCCTACTTGGAAGCCGTTGAAGGGGCATTCAGGGGCGATGTTGATTATGCGCAGCTTGTCAAGATTTACGGGGGAAGTGCTGACATAAAATCCGATTCTCGCTACAGTCCGGCAAAGTGCAATGGAATTCTGCACAATGCGATTGAAGGCAACCCGAATCCCGACAACATCTCTACATCCTATGTTGAACGCCAAAACTTGACAATGCGCCGGTATACACGGCTGACCAACGCCTTTTCAAAGAAAATGGAGAATCATGCCCATGCCGTTGCATTGCACTTTATGCATTACAATTTCTGTAGGATCCACCAGACATTGCAAGCAACCCCAGCAATGGAAGCAGGAGTAACTAACCGGCTTTGGGATGTTAGCGATATTGTCAAGATGGTCGAAGATGCACAGCCTGCGCCAAAACGGCCTAAAACCTACAAAAAGAACCCAGATATTTCAAACTGAGCCACTATCGAAAATGGGATTCAGGCATAGTGCAAGAAAAGCAGGCTGCAACTGAAAAACAAAACTCGAGCGCAATAGTATTTGAGACGACTGTTTTCGCCGCCGGCCCGGTTAGCAGTAGCAGTGTTAGCGTGTCTTTACTGCACGGTCGCGGTGATCAGCACACCCAGAACTGCGGTAGCCACACCAACAACAACGATTATGGTCAGAAGCAGTCGATTTTCCCGCTGGGCCATGTCGGCACGTAACCGGTCTAGCGCGGATTCATATTCGGCTTGTTTCGTATTCATGTCTGCTCTCAACACGGCGACCTCTCTCGCCAGTTCATGTATCTGCTGATTATGGTTAGCATTTTCATGGTTAGTATTTTCCAACATTGATCTATTTTATGCACAACCCGCACGAAGCGTTCAGAAAATATGAAACTGAAATCCTGCGCTTGGCGTAAAACCTGACCATCAACGCCGCGAAAAAAGCATTTGCACGGACAAGGTGAAGCAAAAAATCTCAGGAACATTCCGGCCGATCGAATTCGCGCACGTCTACTGCCGCATACCGAGCTGCCTGCAAACGATGAGCTTCATGGGCTACGGACCTTTGGCCGAAATCCAGATCGCCTTCCAAAACAAAGCCCCATATAGCATTCGACAATACGCAAAATAACACCCCTCGGACCAACGATCTGATCAGATCATCTAAATGGTGTACTTGTCAAGTTCTCTAATCATTGCATCGGCATATATCCTTGCTTTCTCCGCTATGTCCGATGGACTCATGATGCTATTAAGCGGAATCTCGAATGAATTAGGCAATTCATAAGATTTATGTGCGATTATCAATGCCCTTAACGCCTGCCCTGCAAAATAATCTCTTCGGTCTACTTCTTTCATAGTGTTTACTCCTGCTTAAACTCGTTCACGAATTACGCATTCTGCTTAACTTGCACACTAGTGACCGCTATCTGAACACTAGAGTCCGTTATTGCACTCATATCGGCAACTAGGAGGTAGCTAATAGCGGAAAACCTGCATCACAAAGTTTTCTGAAAATCTACGCACTCACCCATCGGGTGAAAGCAAAACGACACGAGTGCTTCCCGCAAGTTATGAACATCCCACTCTGCAAAATCAAGTCTGACAGCAAGGAACTCTCTTCGCGCGCACCGAGGGGCAGCGGCTACCGAAACGGTGAGCGGCTCAGCACCTTCATGCCGATGCTTCACGGGGGAGGTAGGTGCCTTGATGGTGTATCGCATCTTCACCGCGAAGCGTAGCCTGCCGCAGGCTTCACCATCGGGAAGATCCCGGCACCCACACAGTTGCCGGGCAACGCACTGCGGTGACAACCCCAAGGCGATGAAGGCACTCGGGGCAGTTAACCGTCAACTGATGTCGGCCACAGTGGAGTCTCCGAAAAGCTAGGTGGCACGCACAGCGTGAATCACGCCATAAACCGAACGGCTTCCATTGTCTTGCGGACGGTTCCGCCGTTAATTGACGATTTGGGAAATAGGCTAATTGCGCACGGCGGTTGCTCTGCGATCTTGATTCGCAAGCGAAAGCCAATCAGAAGCCGTCTCGCAGACCAGATCATGAAGCATGTCGATGTGTGCAGGATGATCATTGAGGCAAGGAATATAGCGAAAGGAAGATCCTCCGGCTTCAATAAACTCCTCTCCGTACTCCATGCTCACTTCTTCCAGGGTTTCGAGACAATCGACCGAAAATCCAGGGCATATCGCATCGACTTCGCGCACACCTTCGCTTGCCATTTTCTCGATTACGTCCTCGGTATACGGCTGCAGCCATTGCTTGGGCCCGAAACGAGACTGGAACGCGAACATCCAGTCCGAATCTTTCAGACCCAAGCGCTCAACAAGCGCTTGCGCCGTTGCACGGCATTCATGAGGGTATGGATCTCCTTTTTCTGCATATTCCACAGGTATGCCGTGAAACGATAAAAGCAGTCGCTGGGCACGACCGTGCTCTTGCCAGTAAGCTTGAATGGATTGCGCGAGCGCATCGATATATTTATCTCGAACTGCATAGCTGTTGACGAACCGGATTGAAGGGACATAGCGACGCTTGCGCAATACCCTGGCAACCTCGTCGAAAACCGAACCCGTGGTAGTGCTCGAGTACTGCGGATACATTGGCACGACGATCACTTTTCGAATGCCGAGTCCGGTCAATTCATCCAACACCTTGCCGATCGACGGTTCGCCGTAGCTCATCGCATGGCGCACGACGCATGCGCCCGAGTCGCCAAAGCGCTGTTGCAGCGCCTCAGCCTGCTTGACCGCATTGACCATCAGCGGCGATCCTTGGTCAGTCCAGACTTCCTTGTAGGCCGCAGCGCTTTTCGCGGGCCGAATCAGCAAGATTACAAAGTTGAGCACGAACCACCAAATCATTTTTGGCGCTTCGACTACCCGGCCGTCGGATAGGAATTGACGCAGGAATCGGCGGACCGATGGCGTGTCAGGGGCATCCGGAGTGCCGAGGTTGACGAGCATCACCCCGACAGACTCGGTATCAATATCGGTTCGAAGATTGTTTGAGAATGCTGCCAACGATTCGATACCGATGCTAACGCACGGATGGCGACATCACCGAAGCGTGTCGCTTGCCGAATTCAACCATGCGGCGAATGGACCGCTCCGCCTGCTTGCGAATTGCCTCGTCGATCGTGATTTCACCTTCAGGGGAAACCAAAGCGCGTTCAAGTCGTTGCAAGTCGTTCATCTTCATCCAAGGGCAATGCGCGCAGCTTTCGCAGGTTGCGCCTTCGCCCGCAGTCGGCGCAACGAGGAATTTCTTATCCGGCATGCGACTGCGCATGCGGTGAAGGATGCCCTCTTCGGTCGCAACGATGAACGTATCGGCCGGCAAACTCGATGCCGCTTCGATGATCTGGCTGGTAGAACCGACAACGTCGGCTAAAGCGATCACGCTAGCCGGCGATTCAGGATGAACCAGCACTTTGGCATGCGGATACTTCGACTTTAATCCGTCGAGCACAATTGCTTTGAACTCCTCGTGCACAATGCACGCGCCTTCCCACATGACCATATCGGCATTCGATTCGCGGCGAATATAGTCGCCAAGATATTTATCTGGTGCCCACAGAATCTTCTCGCCCTGCTGATGCAGATGCGTCACCAGCTTCAAGCCGATGGATGAAGTCACGACCCAGTCGGCACGCGCTTTAACCGCAGCGCTCGTGTTGGCGTAGACCACCACGATACGGTCCGGATGGCTATCGCAGAACTGTGCGAACGGTTCCGCCGGACAGCCAAGATCAAGCGAGCAGTTGGCATCCTGTTCAACGACTAGCACAGTCTTTTCCGGACTGAGGATTTTCGCGGTCTCGCCCATGAAGCGTACGCCGGCAACGACTATGGTGGAAGCGGGATGCTCAAATCCAAACCGGGCCATTTCGAGAGAGTCGGCCACGCAGCCGCCCGTCTGCTCAGCCAGATCTTGCAAATCGCCATCGACATAGTAGTGCGCGACTAGCACCGCATCGCGCTCGCGCAGCAGCGATCCGATTTTGCGAAATTTTTGCTCCCGGTTCTGCGAGTCAGCAGGCGAACCTGATGCCTGCCGAGCACTTCGGGCAGCACTCAGGATTGAATCGTCAAGTGATTTTCCTGCTATGTTCGGCATTTCCATGTCGCTATGCTGAGCCGGGGAATATGAATATAACTATAAAGCCAACAAATTCGCTTTCGCGGAAAGAACAGCATTATGGGATAAGCAATATCAATGGGTTGTTCCTGTACTGGCAACAGGGCCGAATGAGATTCTACCGCCCGGCTTCTCCAGCGGAGCAATCATACCATTACTTCTACTAAAACCGTGATCGTTGCGGCTATTCCTCCGGCAAACCACTTAGATAATCTCCCAGCGACGGAATCGGAATCCGATAATGATCCGGCAGTTGCGCCGCATGCATCAGCAAGCCGGCATGCAAGGCATCAGTGAGGATTGCGTTGAACGAATCCGGTGATTGCTCCATGAATGGCTTTGCCAGGCGCTGGATTTCATGGCGCGGCAGAATGCCATCCGGGCATTGCGCAGCCGCCAAGGCCATTTGCCTATACAACCTGAAATCCTGCCCTCCCGCAGAAACACGATCGAAATAGTAGGCATTTTTGCACTCACTCCCTTTTTCAAGCACCGATTCAAGCAGCCGCCTTTCCAGCCGGCCGCCATTGGCACGCAGCACTCGGCCAGCCGCAACTCCCACCCGATTGATATGCTGGGGCCAGCCCTGGGAAAGCTCTGCCAAGGCGCTCGCCCATACCGACTTCTCCGCCTTGCTACCCTCATAGTACGCGTCCAGCATGCGTCGTAACGATGCGGTCGCATCTTCAATCGGCAACAGACCCACATTCACTACCCGCCCAGCGGAAAGTCTCGACAATCCGCACTTTCTCAAAATCTCTTTGGTATCGCTGAGTCCGAAAAAAGCGGCTAGCAGCTTGATCCCCTGCTGAGCGTAGTGCAGACAATGGAGAACTCCTTTCGTTGAATGTTTAACTGGCGTGTTCTGCGACTCATCGACAAACATCACTATTCGCGCATCATCGAACAGCGGCGCGGCACTGCGGAAAGCTCTCGCGGCGAGCCGATTGTCCTCCCCCGAATCGCCGCTGGCGCCCAGCTTCGGCCCGACCGAGAACCCCGCCACACTACCACCACGCGACGACAATTCCCGATACAGTCGATCTCCCAATTCAAGCAGTTCCTTCAATTTTTTTGCTGACCGGCCTTTTGTGACGGTTGCCAGCCGCCGCCGCTCGGCGTTAGCGGCATGGACCATGCTTTCAACGACATCGTCAGGCGATTGCAAGTCTTCAGGTTCAACACGCACCGGGATCCATGGGCGAGTAGCAGTGGAATGAAGTCGTACCGCTTCCATGCATTCAAGCAGTAGCGCAGACTTGCCGGCACCTGGCGCACCTTGAAAGATTATTGTGCCACCGCCTACTTGCCCCGCATCAAGGCTTTTGGCCGCTCGCCTAAACACTTCGTATTCGGCATCCCGGCCACAGAAAAACGCTTCGCGACCGACTTCAGCCCGATCGGTTCTGTCAAGCCAATCAGCCTCGCACAAAGGTTCAGCCGGCGGCGGTCGATCAAATCCTCTTTGGCTCATGAGTTTGATTTTACTTCAAAAGGGTTCTGCATCCCTGCAAAGGCGACACTTGCAATGTGCATTTCTCCAATTGATCCCATGGCGTTGCAATTGAGATTTCCATGGCGATTCGACCGGGTCGAAATCTTTAAACATCCGATCTCAGCTGGCGCTGATTCAAACCTAGTATTCGCTGTCGCGGGCAATCTTTATGCGGCTATCAGGTGATTGTCAGTCTAATCACCGCAATCGCCCCCGAAAAGCGGCTCAAGAATCAGAGCCGCTGCATTCGGGGGCGGAGTGCATCCGCTGGAAATCAAGGTCTCGAGCGGGCAGAGAAAGATCTGCGCATCTGTATAGGCTCGTTTTACGACGAGCAGAACTACACGCTGAAGCCCAAGCGTTGAATGGCTCTGTCATCATCGCGAATAATCCGTGCTCACCCATCCTTTTCCACTTCCAGCGAGTCATGCTGCCAATGTTCCAAACCGCAGCACTTATGATACCTAAATTCGTCGCAGGAACTTTCCTATAGAATGGGGAATAACGTGCAATAGCGGCGACGGCAGCCCCAGCGGTGCTTGCTAACCTAAGGGTAGGGCCGGCTACTTTTTTCGGCCGAACTGGATTTTCACCGGTTGCAGGACCGCGGCGGCGAGGTTATTCATCTGATCCTCGACGGTATCGCCTGGAACATCAACCTTGATTGTCTCTTACAACTCTGATTTTTTCGGCAGGCAGCTTCAGTCGGGAAGATTTATGGCTTTTTTGGAGTTCATGCCATTTTGCAGAGTTTCTCGAATTTGGCTAATCCGATTTTTGGCGGAACTTGCTACAAATCCAACCAATCTATTGATGATTTGAACGGATTCTTCAAGGCCGAGCCTTTTTGCAACAACTGACAATACGATCAGCTGCAGAAGACCGATAATAACAGGGCCTAAAATGGATTCCATCGAAGTAAAGAATGTAATGTTTAGCAGGATGACTGAAATAATGACCCAAAGAAGTTATTTCTTCTTTTCGACGATCTTTTTCCGCTTCAAGCTCATTATTCAATTTGTCTATTTGCTTATCAGAATAATCCGAATTTTCCGAGAATAAATTTGCTTCGTGATTTTCATTCTTATTCAAATTCACGGCCCCGTCTTTTCTTGTGCTCGTTTTACTCTCTCAAGATATTCGTTGAAAATGTCTTCGTCCGGGATAGCAACAAAAAGATTGCCACGCTTGTAATTTTGCGCCCATGCACCGTAGTGAACGTGTGTAATTGCTATTAGGCGAGCGCTTTCAAAATTTCCAACCTGTTCATAAGCTCTATCTAGAGTTTCTTTTTCAGCAGAACCATTTTCTAATGACGGTTCATTGGTGAATATATTCTGTACTGGGCCGGCACCAAAAACCTTTGCATGGCGATATAGTTCAGGGTGTACAGGTCCATAGTGTCATGCCTCAAAATGCCCTACAATCAAGGGCAATTCATGTTTACCCAAGTGCAACATGTGGCCGATATAAATAATTTTTTGAAGCTCGAGATTGGTTTTCGACCAATCCGGCAATTTGCCAATATGCTTGGCGGCAGAAAGGACGGAGATAGGCATTTTCACCACCCTTTATCTTTGCTCAAAACCGCCGAACTTCCTAAGCGGTTTCTCCATAATGGCTTTTACCGATTCGTCCAGCGTGATTTCGGCTATCGAAGTGGGTTGCAGGCGTTTCTTGTTGCGCCTAGATTTCATTATCTCTCAGCATCATAAACCTGTCTTCTCAGAACCGGAAGCTGCTAATTTTTCCCAGTCAATCAAACCTCCGCTCTCGCAAAATTCTTCGGTAAATTCTTGACTGAAGCGATTTACTACTGCTCCATATTGAATGGCAAACTCTTGATTTTTGACCTTGGCCTTGTGTCCGATAGATTCGATAATTCTTTTGTATAGTTGCGCATCACCTGATACGAGTTCCCAGAATTCTTGTCCGCAATATTTGGAGTAGTCTCCTTTGTCCGGATTGTTATCTCGACCATGGCAACAGCCGTTTACAGCAACAACATTGACCATTTTGTCTTATTAGACGGGCTGCATTTTTAAGCCATCCTTCATTTTGTTGATTTAAGGGCTATTGCTCCAATTTGGGTCAGATTTGACCGACACGACACATCTTTTGCTCTGAGCAGTAAATTCCAAATCAATTCCAGTTGCTACAGATTTATCACCTCCACGCGCGGCTTTTGCTATGAACATGTCACTCTAAACAGTCACCGAGCAATGCTTCTTCTTGCGAACTTAAACGTGAATACTAATAGACCAAGAACCAAATAAGCAGATACTGTTATGCTCCTGCTTTTGAAAAGATAAAGATTTTTTCGGCATAGCAAATCCTTTTTCAGTTCGAGTTTCCGCAAAGATTCAATTCTTCGCCGCCGTCCGCTCGCCATCACATTATTGTTTTCATTGGAAAATGATGCCGCATTTCGGTTTTCTGGCAAACACTATTGCATGCAATCCCATATAATGGGCAAAATCTTGCAATCGCAAAGCCGGGAACAACACACCAATGGACAGCTGCGCGACACGGCGACTGCGACTGTTCAAACGTAAGAAGTTTGAAGTCGGGCAACCGGCTAAATTCATCACCAGCCAAATCATGCCCCAAAACCCGTCAACAGAGCACATCGAGCGCAAAGCTGCACCAGTTGCAGGCGTCAAACTCCGCGGTGCGGAGAAACTCGACCGCATCCCGATCAAGATTCAGCCCCAGGCGCGCGAAGATCTGTTGCGAAAGCCTGAATGGATCCGGGTCAAGTTTCCTGGAACCGCGGAAGTGAAACGGCTGAAGCAGACTTTGCGAGCGAACAAGCTGCACACCGTGTGTGAAGAAGCGTCCTGCCCAAACCTCGGCGAATGCTTCTCGCGCGGCACCGCCACATTCATGATTCTAGGTGATATCTGCACACGACGATGCCCCTTCTGCGATGTCGCGCACGGAAGACCGAAACCGCCGGATGCCGATGAACCGAAACATCTAGCGCAAACAGTAGGGCAAATGCAACTCCGGTATGTGGTCATCACCTCGGTTGATCGGGATGATCTGAGAGATGGCGGTGCCGGCCACTTTGTGGAATGCATCGAGTTGCTGCGCGAAGCCACGCCAAAAACCGCAATCGAAATACTGACTCCTGATTTTCGCGCCCGCCTGGACCGCGCTTTAGTGGAATTCGCCAAGGCTGCGCCAGACGTATTCAGCCACAATATTGAAACTGTGCCAAGGCTTTATCGCAAAGTGCGGCCAGGATCCGACTACGCTCACTCGTTGCGGCTCCTGCAATTGTTTGGCGAGCAACATGCCAACGTGCCAACCAAATGCGGAATCATGCTTGGAATTGGCGAAACGAAAGATGAAGTGATTGAAGTGATGCGCAACATGCGCGACCACGGCGTATCGATCGTCACGATAGGTCAATATCTGCAACCGAGTCGATTTCACCTGCCGGTTGAGCGATACGTGCATCCTGACGAATTTGAGGAATTGAAGGAAATCGGTGAAAGACTCGGCTTTTCGCATGTCGCTTCTGGTCCGCTGGTCCGTTCCTCCTATCGCGCTGATGAGCACGCACCCGGTGCGCTTATGGCATAGGTTGCGATCCGAACGATAGCCTACTAAATCCCTCATCTCAAACTACGCGGCGCAACTGCCAAGCAGAGGCATGGCGCTTGAAGCCGCTGGTCAGCGATTAATGCCCGCAGATTGTCATAAATCATCTTGCAGTCGCAATTATCCACGGATAATAATGTGCTCTTGCATCATTCATCTTTCGGAGCTGACCGTTCGCGGCCTACTCCCGGATCTGGCCTGCAGCGAGCGATTGATAGGGCAAAATAATTCTCGTAATTATCGCCGAAGACGCTGAAAACCGTTAGCCGAACCGTAGTCTACTCCGGTTCGGCGATTGCCGTCTGGATGGAGGAAGACGGTTTTCCGGTCACTTTGGCCACTCAAAAACGGGCACTGTCACGCGGTCAACGGCATTCACTTTAGGACAGGGACGCATTAACTTTAGGATCGATACCGGTCTGCCGCCGAGCTCGAGCGGGTGCGCCAGGTGCCGTTCGAAATCGAGTCGGTGCAGGTTGACGGCGGCAGCGAGTCCGTGGTCGAGTTCGAGACCGCCTGCCAGCGCCGCGGCATCGCCCTGTTCGTGCTGCCGCCCAAAAGCCCCAAGCATAGCGGCTGCGTCGAGCGCGCCAACGCCGCCGGCCGATACGAGTTCCACCAGTTATACGACGGCGAGCTCAGCGTCGGCGCCCTGAACGTCGAGCTGGCTAAATTCGAGCGCTTCTACAACGCCTACCGGCCGCACCAGGGCTCGGACAAACGGCGCCCATGCAGGCGTATAATCAGAACTTCAACCAAAGCGCACTTGCCGCCTGAAAAGTCTCATATGTATTGAACCTGTACATCCAGTCGAAATTAGAATTATCGTTGTCAAATTATGCAGAATTGTCCGTTTGGTTTTTGTGCGTTGGATGGCATTACCAATAAGCAGAAAAGAAGTTACAAATAGTCAGCTAGCGTGATACATTAGAATTTTGCGATTTGGGAATCCTGTTCTTTTTGCAGTCCCGAATTTGCCCTTGGATGTTTTGAAAGTGCGATTAGAGCAAGTCAGCAGCATTGTTTTTGTGGGACAGTTCCCGTCTGTTTTTCTTGATGAAAGAGAATTGTTTGGCGGGAGTGTAGACAAGGAGAGCATATTTCGAGCAGGTCCCGTTCTAAGATGCTCGTTTGATTCTGGCAACTACCAGTTGATTCTCACTCCAGATCGATTAGACTTGAAATCACTAGTAGGTTCCGAAATTCCTCCCAGTGCTATTGTGAACGAGACACAGGAAATTGCAAAGAAAATATACGGTTTAAGATCTATGATTAAGGTCAAGGGCATCGGTTTTAATCATGACGGAGCAATTTCGGAAAGTGTCATTGGCATGAACGGGATGCAATACTGCAATCGCCTGATTTCACAAGAGCCGCATCGCATCCTTAAAATCGCGTTAGGGTGGCTGCAAAAGGGGATAAAGCCTTGTACAATGGGGGTTTTAGATCAAACAAAATTTCACCCGTTGGGTGAACCCGATCGGAGCAAGGCTTTATGGACATCCAATCATACAAGATTTCGACCACGAAAGACAAATTGACTTCGCGAAGCGGCCTGGCGGCGCTCGCCGAGCTGATGCGCAAGCTGGGGCTCGACACCCATTTCGAGCGGCTGATGCCGGAGCCGGGCAGCAACCGCGGCTTGCGCCCGGGGGCGTATTTGACGACGTTCATGCTGATGATGCACGAGGGCTCGCGGCATCTGAGCGGAGTGGCGCAGCTGCGCGAGGAGCGGCCGCTGCTGGAGCTGCTCGGCATCCGCCGGCTGCCGGGCGACGATGCCTTGGGCCGGTGGCTGCGGCGCTGCGGAGCGCAGCGCCGCACGCTGCATGCCCTGCAGCTGGTGAACCGCCGGCTGCTGGCGGTCGCGCTGCACCATCGGAAAAGGGTGACCCTGGACATCGACGCGACCGCGGTGCACTGCGAGAAGTCTTCGGCGGAGTTCACGTACAAGAAGGAGCGGGGCTACATGCCGATCGTCGGCCATATCGCCGAGACCGGCATGGCGGTGGCGGCGGAGTTCAGGGGCGGCTCGGTCTCGCCGAACGCGCGCAACTTCGAGTTCGTCCGCCAGTGCGAGCGCGCCCTGCCCAAGGGCGTCAAGGTGCATCGCGCCCGCATCGACGCGGCCGGCTACCAGGCGAGGATCATCAACCACTTCACGAGCCGGGGAATCGGCTACGCGATCCGCGCCAGGCTCGACGCGAGCGTGGTCGAGCAGATCAGGGCGCTGGACGAGTCGCGGTGGCAGCCCTTCATCGAGCGCGACGGGACGGCGAGCGAGACGCAGCAGACGGCGCGGTTCCTGCACTCGATGAACGACACGCCCGAAGCGTTCGCGGTGGTGGTGCAGCGGCTTAGAAAATCCGGCCAGCAGGAGCTCGAGCTCGATTGCCCGCAGGCCGGCGACACCCTGTCGCAGGGCGGCTACATCTACCGGGCGCTGGCGACCAGCTTCTGCCGGTGGAGCGACTCGCGGGTGATCCACTGGTACAACCGCAGGGGCGACGACTCCGAAAATCGCATCCGCGAGCTTCGCAGCGGCTTCGGCGCGGCGCATCCCCCGTGCAGCGACTTCGCTGCCAATGCGCTGCATTCCGCGCTGCGCATGCTCGCGTTCAACCTGTTCGCGCCGATGCGCCACGTGCTGGACGCGAGCTGCGAGTCGATGCGCATCGAGACCTTTCGCCGGCGGCCCTGCTGCAGGGCGGGCAAGATCGCGCGCCATGCCCGAGGCCGGGCCTTGAAGCTGTGCGACGCGCGCGCGGCGCGGCGGCTTAGCGACGCCATCGGCATGATCCGGGCGATGGCCCTGGCGCCGTAGCCGCCGGAAACGCAAAAAAAAAGCATCGCGCGCACGACAAAAAAATCGGTTGCGTCCCGGCGCGTTTAGGATTATCATTGATCTTTCGCCCCGGTTCCGCTCCTCCGCCCTTTCCGGCCGCGTCCAGCCCGCAAACCCGCCCGGCATCGCCGCGGCGAACGCCAAAATCTCTCCGCGCCCCGGATTTCGGCAAAATCCGCCCCAAAAAAATCTCTAACGCGGATTTTGGGCGCATTGCTGATAAGCCACAAATTATTTCCAAATGTAGCTTCGAGTTTGACGAAGGCCCGCTTCATTATCTTGTACGCCTTGAGCCGTATGCAAAATCACAGGGACAAGATGCTTTTCTTTGCTATTAATGGTCACCAGAACGTAGATTCTGATGATTCGCTTATAGATAAACTGTCACACTTTGGTGTTTTTTTCGCGCAGACGGAGAAACTCCTGCAACGAATAGAACATAACACCCATTAACGAATATGAAAACGCAAATAGAGTGCTACCATGGGGAGGATAGGGAGGACGAAATACGATCAAGCGTTTCGACCGATAACAACCCATCAGCCACAAAATATTGGTACCAAAGCAATCCCTCAATTTTTGAGTTTGATGGCGCTACACGGCCAACGTTGCGAGAGCAGGACCGGCATAGATTCATCGTTATCGCCAACCCACCGTTTTCGCCGCCATTGCTACAAAATGCTGTGTTAGGGACGATCGGGGAATTCGATGTAATTGCATCCGATGTTGCGCCGTCTCATGTTACCGTCAACCGTGAAAACAACTTAAATCTGAAAAAACAGATTCGTGACTTGTCCCAATTAACAGTAACAAATAATTGGGACGGGGATGATGCTGTAGCAGTATCCCAGTCGACGATCGAAAACGCTTTGACATTGGTAGATCTTTTGCCTATCGGCGTTGACGAACCGGAAATCGCACCTACGCCGCATGGCGAGATAGATTTCGACTGGATGGATGAGACTCGGACAATGCTTACAATTAGCGTCTGTCCTGACGGTGGCTTAGCGTGGGCGGCGCGGTGCGAAGACTTCAATTGCCGCGGTAAAACTCCATGCGTGGATAATCTACCACCCCCGTTGCTTTGCTGCCTGCAAAGATTTAGCCCATAACGAACAGCGGAAGGTGATTTGGCTAGTGATTTTGTACGCCAGGTTTGCCGACGAAAGCGGCAAAGTAACATCCCGCTGGGCCAAGCCTAAACTCTTCGAACCTAACAGAGCCGGAAAACTTTCGATTTTCGATATCACCAATCGTTCTGAACGTGAGACTTGCGAACTGGGAGTGGAATACGTCTCGAGGCCAAAGAACAGACGGTTGTATGGATGGGGCAAGTTTGGATAGCGAGCAATTTTCGAAGGCAGGGCTTCAGATTCATCGGGATGATAATCCGCCAGGCCATGCGAATGTTTTTGGTTGGCC
The DNA here is from genome assembly GCA_965214875.1 of Arenicellales bacterium. Classification (GTDB taxonomy): domain Bacteria; phylum Pseudomonadota; class Gammaproteobacteria; order Arenicellales; family JAJDZL01; genus CBDAUN01. Next base: position 2,515,144 of record OZ243980.1, read on the forward strand.
AGAGGCCGTTGAAGATCGAAAAGACAAGATGCAAGAGTTGGCTAGTATCGCTAGAGCCTATAAACTAAGCAATCCTGCCGAAAACTGCTCGGACTGCTCTCAGTGTGATTGAATCGGTCTGAACACAACCCGAAAAACAACGACTTTTCTTGTCCACAATCGAATTTGGGTTAAAAGCAGCAACTAGCCGTAACCGCCAGAATCAACCACAACTAGTTCGAATCGAGGATGCGCTAACAGTACTGGACACTAATCGGAACTTCATACAGCAATTTGTTTTTCCTGCACGCGCAGATCGTTGCTGTCAAAAGAATTACCACCTGCTTTCATGCTGGTCAGCCTGTTCTTGCACTGGATACGTACTGCCCGGGGTCCACGCCGAGCAGATCCAGCGCCTTGGTAAGCGCCGGCGCCACCTGCGCCACAAGATTCCTTGACCACCTGATCCGCCAAGCACCGTTCGACATCGGGCCGGTTCATGCCGGCGGCGGCAGCGAGTCCGCGGCCGGGTTCGAGACCGCCTGCCAGCAGCGCGGCATCGAACTGTTCGTGCTGCCGCCCAAAAGCCCCGAGCATAACGGCTGCGTGGAGCGCGCCAACGCGGTCAACCGCTACGAGCTCCACCAGTTCTACGACGGCACCCTGAACGTCGAGCTGGCCGAATTCGAGCGCTTCTACAACGCCTATCGGCCACATCAGGCGCTCGGACAACGCACCCCCATGCAGGCGTATAATGAAAACTTCGACCAAAGCGCGCTCGCCGCCTGAAAAGTCTCACATGTAGTGAACCAGTACAAGACCACCGCACACCCGGGAGAAACGATATAATCTCAGCGAGTATAGCAACCCATTGTTAAACGATCTGGAGAAAGCTATGAAACTACTGATGAAGCTTACACCCCCCCCCTCATAAGTTAATTACCCTCCTGCTGCTGGCGGTTCTTGCGGCGCCGGCCGCGGCGCAGACGAACGTAACAAGCATCGGGCGCGAAGGCCCGACAGCTTGCCTGGATAAAGGTGAGGTCAATGCCGCGGATCTGCCCATCACGGGTTTAGCCACGTCCGCCGTGACCATCACTACTCCGGCAATAACCTGGAACCAATACGTTGGGCGGATTGGCGATGCGACACAACCTCAAAGTATTCTTGCTATGTATACGGCTGTTTTCAACGCCCGTACAAATGCAGTAGTGCGCCAATCCGCCGCTGACTTCGGAAGTGGATTTAATTTTGCCGGCGGGAGCCCAACCATCCTTGGTCTGGCTGCGAAGACTTCTTACTATGTGCAAGTTTATGTGCGTCCTTCGGGTAGTATTCCAGAGCAGGTGTTTGCCCGGCGCTGCTTCATGACGGGCGGCACCTACACCATGAATAAAGCCCCTGGAACAACTCATGAAAATAACTTTAACAGCGGGTGCTACTCGATCAGCCCCCTGACCATGCAGCATGTCCGCAACTGCTGGTGCGGGCGCAAGACCACCCTGCCCCTGTTCAGCTCGACCCAGGACAACACCGATTTCCTGAACAGGTGGGGATGCCGGTAGCGGCCCTTGCCGGATACGGGCGCGATTTAGTCACAGCGCCCGCTTTTTGGCGGCGAACTTGACGGAAAAACGCCTCGGTCACTACCCTTGACCATCCGAACGCCGCTCGGGGGGGGGGGGGGAGTAAAAGGCGGCGGCTCAGCTACCGATTTTCAGCGTCTTCGGGGATAATTGCTAGAATTGCTTCGCCCTAGAGCGATTGATACAACACTCGCATGTTCAAATATAATTAAAATCTCTATCGTCAACATTCACATACAGCGGATAAATCAATAATGTCTTCCAATATTGTCGAAGGTCAAAACGCGCTTTCATTTTCGTTAGCTGATGCCTCTGGGCACTTAAAATCTCTAGAAGACTTTTCTGGGCAGAAAGTCGTAGTATTTTTTTATCCTAAAGACAACACTCCGGGTTGCACTAAGGAAGCATGCGGTTTCCGTGATTTGTGGGATGAGTTTCGCGCCGAGAACACTGCAGTCATTGGAATATCGCCCGACTCACCAGCCTCCCATCAAAAATTTGCAGACAGCTATGGATTGCCATTTGTGTTGCTTTGCGACCCCGATAAGGATGTCATGAAGGCATACGGCGCCTATGGAGAGAAGAACATGTACGGGAAAAAAGTGCAGGGCGTAATACGATCCACCGTTTTGATCGGAGAAGACGGCACCGTTATCAAACATTGGAAGCGCGTGTCGAAAACCGCTGAACACCCGCACAAGGTTCTTGAACATATCCGCAGCTTGAATCATTAGCCAAAAATTGATGTCCTCGCAAAACATCAAATCACCACTGAAGCTGAAGCATTCTAAAGCGGCTTGATTTCAATAGGATTAAGCTGCCGAGGGCACAAAGTATTGAAAACACTGTATACCCTGCTAACGCCACAGCGCCGAGGTTCACTCTTGCCAGTTTCAGAAAGAAGCAAAAGCGCTGTTCTAAGGCGGACTAGCGGAATCGGCGGTCGATCTTGATGCGCGTCTAATCGGTAGACTTTGGCATTTTCAGTTCTAGCAAACGCTTGTAGAGCTGATTGCTTCGCTGATCCAAGATTTTGGCGGCAGTCTGAGCCGCGACCCGAGTGGGCAGTACATCTACAAGCGCGAGCAAGGTGTCATCGATGGACAGGGGCGGTTTCGTGGAAACCGCCCCTGCAACGACAATAACAAATTCACCTTTGCGGCTCTCAGTGCCATCGCCTAGCAGCTCTGCCAGGTCCCTGAGAGAACCCCGCACAATGGTCTCGTGAATTTTAGTCATCTCCCTGCAAAAACAGGCCGCTCTATCTTCACCCAGCAAACGCTTGAGATCTTCAATCGTCTGCACAATGCGGTGAGGCGCTTCAAAAATCACGATAGTCCTGCTCTCTTTGGCCAGATCGTCCAAGCGACGCGCGCGCGCTGTGCCGCGAGATGGCAAAAAACCTTCAAAGCAGAATTGCTCGGCCCCGATTGCGCAAACAGAAAGCGCGCAGGTCAGCGCACTAGGTCCTGGCACCGGCACAATGTGAACGCCGGCGGTGCCGACAGTCTTGATCAGCCTCACCCCGGGGTCGGAAATGGCAGGGGTACCGGCATCAGTTACCAGCGCAATGCTCTTGCCACCTTTCAGGCTTGCAAGAAGTTCCGAAGATCGTTTTGCCTCGTTGAACTTGTGGCACGACACAGTGGGCGTATTGATGGCAAGACGGTCAAGCAGCTTGCCCGTTCGCCTGGTGTCTTCAGCGGCAATGAGGTCGACTTCTTTGAGAATCCGGACCGCTCGCAGCGTAATATCTTCCAAATTCCCGATGGGCGTGGCGACAACATAGAAAGAACCGCTCATATCAACCGCCAACCATATCAATATAATTGGATCTATCAGCAACAAATGTTTGCCCATATGTTCAATTCAAATCGACAGTGCATTTTGTGACCTTTGTGAAAAAGCCTTCAAGCAACTCAAGTGACGATGTGCCCACCTTGAGGCATGGGCTAATTGCGGCACTACTTGGAACGCTGGTTGCCGGCTGCGTACCTGAAGCAGCGCAGCAGACCAGTTCCGATCCCGCGATTGATCCGATAGGCATCGCGCAGGACGATTTCGACTCAGTCGCGATTGTTTTTGCGCCTAGCGATGAAGCGGATGCTGCTTTTGACATTATCGAAACGGCCCCAACACCCGAACCTGAGCCCTGGGAATATTTAAGTGATCGTGAATCTGACGATGCGGCTGGCAATCTGCTCCGTGCGGCCAATGCGCTGTCGAGCCGGCATCGAATCGCCGAGGCGCAAGCCATTGCCGATTTGGCGGCCCAATCTTCCTTAGAGCCGCCGCATTCGGTTGAACTTGCGCTGATCGAGGCAAGCAATGCATTAGCCAAACAAAATCATCGAAAAGCAATCAGACTGCTTGACTCAGTGTCTTTGCATCAAGTGCAAGCCGATCCAGATCAGCATGCCCGCATGCTTCAGATCTATGCTGCGGTCTTTTCGCGAACTGGCGACCTGATCAATCTGGCGCGCTCGCTTATTCGACTGCACGACGTGAGCTCCGACGATGGCAAGCGGCTAAAGACCGGTCACCGAATCATTCGGACGCTATTGAAAATCCCCTTCCGCGAACTTACCATTGCGCGAGGCCGTACAACTGATCCGGTTCAAGCGGGCTGGTTCAAGCTGGCGGTGGAAATCTATTTCGTCCTGCATGATCCATATCAGCTGGAGTTGGCTGCTGACAAGTGGTTGCAAGCAAATCCGGCCCACCCTGCATCCGCTATCCTGCGGACTGGAATCTTGCCCGAAGAAACGCTTGCATCCTCCGTTATCAGGAAGATTGCGGTCGTGGTTCCGCTTACCTCCAATGCCGCACGTGCTGCGCATGCCTTCAGCGAAGGCGTTTCAGCCCAGCATGCCGCCGACAGCAATCCGTTCAAGCCCGACTTGGAGATCTACGATATCGGCTCTGAACCTGAGCTAACCTCCTGGTATGTCGATCAGGCAATCGCAAATGGTGCAGACTACGTAATCGGCCCGATTGGGGTTAAGTATGTTCAGGCCATGATCGACCACGGTCGGTTCGGCGCCCCGACCCTGCTGCTTGGTGACTCGGGCAACTTTTCGCTACCTGACCACGTGCTGCAATTTGCTTTGACCCCGGAAAAAGAAGGGGCTGGCGTGGCATCTCGGGCGCGGCAGAACGGGCACAAGTTCGCGCTTATCTTGCATCCGCCAACCCGATGGGGCAAACGAGTGCTGAACGGTTTCCAAAAGCAGTGGGCGGAGGATGACGGACAAGTCGTCAAAACTCTCGAATACGATCTTAATCAGCCGGACTACTCGGATCTGACAAAAGAGCTGCTGAATATTGAAGCGAGCGCGGAGCGATTCGCCATCGTGCGGACCGCAGCGCGCAAATCGCTTAAGTTCACGCCGAGACGCCGGCAGGATGCGGATTTTATCTTTTTGATCAGCGATCCTCTGCACGGACGTCTGATCAAGCCGCATATCGACTTTCTCAAAGCACACGACCTTCCGGTTTACTCTACCTCGAGAATATTTAGCGGTGAGCCCAATGCCGTCAACGACAACGATCTCAATGGCATCCGCTTTCCGGATGTTGCCTGGCTTATCGAGCAAGGAGAAGCCGCAAGGAGCTTGCGCAAGCAGCTCCAGACTCCATGGCAAAGGGCATCGCAGCTCGACCGGCTATTCGCCATGGGAATCGATAGCTACAATATGGTCTATCGCAGCATGCTGCTCAAGGACAATGTCAATGCGCGCTACCATGGTGCGACTTCAATGCTCCGAATCAACGAGCGCAACCGCTTGATTCGGGAGCCGAACTGGGGCGAGTTTGTTGATGGAGTTCCTCATGAGCTGCCGGACATCTTTCTCGCGAAAGACCCTCGAACCAGCCGGCAATCCGCGGCTTCGACGCTGGAACAACAGCCGGAAGAGCATTCACGATGAACCGAAAAGCCGTTATTCTGGCAACCGAACCCTCTAATGAATTAAACTTTAATATACGAGACTCAGCGCATGTCAGTCATTAGACCTATTTCATTTGCCTCCGCGGCCGCCGCGATGCTGGCAGCAGCCCTTTTGTTCAATGCTTCCATTGCCAATGAAGGCGAGGCCAAGCGCAGTGTCGCACAGCATCTGATCGATAAATCCGCAACCATTTCTATCCGCAACACCTACTTCGCCGATATCGCCGATAAGACCAAGCATCGCATCAATATCACCACGGTCAACGGGGTGGTTTTACTGATCGGCGAGGTTCCTGATGCCGAAGCGAAAGACAGGCTGCACGATGTGGCAAGTTTAACCGAGGGCATCCGGCAAGTGATCAACGAGATCGTTGTTGGCAAACCGCATTCGCCAGTGTCTCTAGCTCGCGATCAGTGGATTCGCACGAAGGTTAAATTCAAATTGGGAAGTGCGGACGATTTGCCGTCTTCGGACATTGTCGCCATCGTGTCAGGTCGAATTGCCTTTATGATGGGCGTACTGAGTCAGGAGCACGCTGATCGTGCAGTCCAAATAGCTCGCAATGTAAAGGGGGTCGAACGGGTCGTGTCGATATTCGAGATAAAAGAAGAGTGAACGAGTTTGCAACCTTCGTCGAATTGGCATATTGCCGTTGCAGGTCAAGCAATTGCGATGATGCCTTCCAATGCAAGGTGCAGCCGTCTCGCTAATTGATTTGGATTGGAGCGGATGGAGGGAATCGAACCCTCGTCATCAGCTTGGGAAGCTGAGGTTCTACCATTGAACTACACCCGCGCCCTGATGGCGGCACATTATGCCGGAATTCGCACAAATGAGCAACCATCGAATTGTGCTTGCAAGTGCTGATTGCAACTGCGCCTCGCCCCGAGTTTGTTCGTTTTAATCTGCCGTGCAAAATCCGCTTTCCCACGTCTACTTGCCCGAAAACGTGAACGCTCCAAGCGCTGAGTTTTAACTTGCAAAGAAAGCCTCGCTAGCAAAGATATTTTGCTATATGAAAAAAAATCAAATCAAAGATTGGCATGCGTCGCTGCAACTCGCCTTCGAGCAAAGGAATGGAAGAACGCTGCTGGTTGAGCGGACCCACAGCGGACCATTGCGTGTGCAAAGGCCGTTCTATCCAGAGTCAGAACGAATTTGTCATGTATACATTCTGCACCCGCCCGGCGGCATTGTCAGTGGTGACGGTCTTGCAGTATCGATTCGCCTCAAGCCTGGATCCTGGAGCCTGATGACCAATCCAGGGGCGGCAAAGTTCTATAAGAACAAGCGTAAAACGGCCCGCCAAGACGTGGTCATCCAGGTCGAAGTCGATGCTATTGCTGAGTGGCTGCCGCAAGAGACAATTCTCTACAATGATGCTCATGCAGATTCACGGCTGCGCGTGAATTTGACCGCCAACGGGCAATTCATCGGCTGGGACATTACCTGCATGGGACTGCCTGCGCGAGATAAACCACTAAAAAAGTGCAACGTAAAGAACCGATTGGAAATATTTCGAGATGATCGGCCTTTGCTGATAGAACGTTCGCGCTATGTTACGAATCATCCCATTTTCAAGGCCGACTGGGGGCTTCGCGGCCATACAATTTCTGGTATATTCGTATGCTCGCAAAGCGATGCGGCGTTAATTGGCAAGATTCGCGACAACGTTAACGTCAGCAAGGATGCCTTGTTCTCGGTAAGTGAATTGCAAGGCGTAATGATTTGCCGCTACCTTGGCAGCCAGATCGAGGAAGCAAAATCAGCCTTCAAGCTTACTTGGAAACTGCTTAGGTCTGCGCTGTACGCTTCGGAAGCGGTTGAGCCGCGCATCTGGAACACCTGAAACAAGCAAAATCGAAAAACGAAATCATGTATCTCTCACCCAGAGAAAAAGACAAGTTGTTGTTATTTGCCGCCGCCTTGCTTGCAGAGCGACGCAAGGCGCGCGGTTTAAAGTTGAACTATCCCGAAGCGGTCGCCTATATCTCCGCTGAAATCATCGAAGGAGCCAGAGACGGCAAATCGGTCGCAGAACTGATGTCGCGCGGTACCGGCTTGCTGACCAGCGATGATGTTATGGAGGGTGTTCCTGAAATGTTGCGCGATATTCAAGTTGAGGCAACCTTTCCGGATGGCACTAAGCTTGTAACGGTGCACGACCCCATCGTCTAAACGGCAACAGATGATGATTCCAGGCGAATTGAAAACGCGCGATGGCGATATTGAAATCAATGTTGGCCGCAAAACCAAAAAAATCGTTGTCGCCAACAGCGGCGACCGGCCGGTGCAGGTCGGTTCGCACTATCACTTCTACGAAGTCAACAGCGCACTTGAGTTCGATCGCAAAGCGGCACTCGGCTTTCGGTTGAACATCCCCGCCGGAACAGCTGTTCGGTTCGAACCCGGCTATGAACGAACCGTCGAGCTGGTCGAATACGCCGGCAGAAGGCGAATCTACGGCTTTCGCGCGATGGTGTCCGGAGAATTGGATGGCTAGCCTGACGCGCACTGCCTATGCGGAAATGTATGGGCCGACTACTGGGGATCGCGTCCGGCTGGCTGACACCTCGTTGTGGATTGAGGTGGAGCAAGATCACACGGTATATGGCGAGGAAGTCAAATTTGGCGGAGGCAAGGTGATTAGAGATGGCATGGGCCAAAGCCAGCTGACGAGTTCAAGCGTGATGGACTGCGTCATCACCAATGCGCTGATTATCGATTACTGGGGCATCGTAAAGGCCGATGTCGGCATCAAGGACGGACGGATCTCAGGAATCGGCAAAGCAGGCAACCCGGATGTGCAGCCCGGCATTGACATAATCATCGGGCCAGGCACCGAAATCATCGCCGGCGAAGGGCAAATTCTGACTACCGGCGGTTTGGATGCTCACATCCACTTCATCTGCCCGCAACAAATCGAAGATGCCCTAATGTCCGGCATCACGACGATGATCGGCGGCGGTACCGGACCTGCGGTCGGCTCGAATGCTACAACCTGCACCCCTGGCCCCTGGTACATCTCCCGCATGTACCAGGCGATTGATGGTCAGCCGCTGAACTTCGGCTTCATGGGCAAGGGCAATGCCAGCTTGCCGCAAGCGCTGCATGAGCAGATCGAGGCTGGTGCGGTTGGGCTGAAGCTGCATGAAGACTGGGGCACAACGCCAGCGGTCATCGACTGCAGCTTGACGGTTGCTGACGAGCATGATGTGCAAATCGCTGTTCACACCGACACGCTTAACGAGTCGGGCTTTGTCGAAACAACCATGAATGCGGTCAACGGAAGAGTGATTCACGCCTATCACACCGAAGGAGCCGGCGGCGGGCATGCGCCAGATATCATCTCAGTTTGCGGAAAGCCCAACATCCTGCCTTCAAGTACCAACCCTTCGCTGCCCTACACAGTCAACACGGTCGATGAACATCTCGACATGCTGATGGTTTGCCACCATCTTGATCCTTCGATCGCAGAGGACATCGCATTTGCTGAATCACGCATCCGCCGCGAAACCATTGCCGCAGAGGACATCCTGCACGACATGGGCGCCATGTCCATCGTCGCATCGGATTCTCAGGCAATGGGGCGTGTTGGCGAGGTCATTACTCGAACCTGGCAAACTGCACACAATATGAAAATGCAAAGAGGCTCATTGACCGGCGATCCGGTGCACCACGACAATTTCAGGGTCAAGCGATTCATCGCAAAATACACCATCAATCCTGCAATCGTTCACGGCGTGTCAAAGCATGTGGGTTCGATCGAGGCGGGCAAGCTTGCCGATCTTGTTTTGTGGCTTCCAGCATTTTTCGGCGTTAAGCCGTCGATGATCATTAAAGGCGGCATGATCGCAGCGGTCCCGATGGGAGATCCGAACGCTTCGATTCCGACCCCGCAACCCGTTCACTATCGGCGAATGTTTGGCGCACTGGGACAAGTGCCGGCGCAAACATGCATCAGTTTCGTCTCAAAAGCCGCACAAGCAGCAGATATCGCGACCAAGCTTAATCTGGGCAAGCAGGTCGCCGCGGTTGAGAATTGTCGAGATATTTCCAAGTCTGATCTGATTCATAACGACTTTCAGCCGCATATCGAGGTGGACCCGGAAACCTACGAAGTCAGGGCGGACGGCATTTTGCTGGCATGCGAGCCCGCCAAGGAACTGCCGTTGGCGCAGCGCTACTTTTTGTTCTGATGATGCAAAAGTTGACGTGCATTGTCTCTCGGCACCGCAAAGCGAATGCGACAATGACCATAAGCTTTGAAATGCGCCAGCGCAGCCGCTTTCGGGCCATGCTTGATCATGGCGAAGAGGTCGGTGTCGTTCTAGAACGCGGGTCGCTGCTTCGCGGCGGCGACAAAATCGCTAGCGATTTCGGCTATATCGTAGAAATTCGTTCCGCCAAAGAGCAAGTCTCGACCGTATTCGCCGACGGCGCACTGCAATTGGCGCGTATCGCCTACCACTTAGGCAACCGTCATGTGAAATTGCATATTGCTGATGGGTGGGTACGTTATCAGCGCGACCATGTATTGGACGAGATGGCCGAGCTTCTCGGCGGGCGTGTTACCCATGAGGATGCCGAATTCGAGCCAGAGTCAGGGGCATATCTCGGACATCGGCACGATGAATAGACGCAAGGCAACGGCGCCGCTGCCTCCAATTCTTCAGCTTGTCAGCCCTACATTGCCTATTGGCGCCTATGCCTACTCGAACGGTTTGGAGTATGCGGTGGCAGCTGGCTGGATTCAAGACGCAAGCAGTGCGCATGCGTGGATTGCGGATATTGCGGCGCATAACATCTGCAATCTCGACCTCCCGGTTCTTCGTCGGCTGTACCGGGCCTGGCACAAGAGCGATCATAAAAAGGTTCGCCAGTGGAGCCAGATGCTCGTCGCTTCGCGCGAGTCTGCCGAGCTGCTTGCTGAGGATCAGCATATGGGAGTCGCACTTGCCAGACTGCTGGTTGACTTGGGAGTCAGTCAGGCTGACGAATGGGTCGACGCATCGGAGATAAACTGGGCAACCATGTTTGCGCTGGCGGCCGTGCAGTGGCAGATTACCGAGGACGACATGCAGTATGGCTACATGTGGGCATGGTGCGAGCATCAGGTAGCGGCGGCGATCAAGCTGGTGCCGCTGGGACAGACTGCAGGTCAGCGAATATTATTTGAATTTTGCGAACGCCTCCCTCGACTTGTCGATAGCAGCCGCATGGTCAAAGATGAGGATATCGGGCAGTCATCGCCAGCACTAGCGATTGCAAGCGCGCTGCACGAGCAGCAATACAGTCGTCTTTTTCGTTCTTGACAAATTAGCCAAAAGGGTGCAACTATGGGAAAATCACATGCTCTTCGTCTTGGTATTGGAGGACCGGTTGGTTCTGGCAAGACCGCACTGGTAGACACCTTGTGCAAGCGGATGCGGGAAACCTATCAGATTGCAGTGGTTACCAACGACATCTATACGAAAGAGGACGCGCAGTTCCTGGTTCGCAATGAAAGTCTTGATCAGGAGCGCATCATTGGGGTGGAGACCGGAGGCTGCCCGCACACTGCAATCCGTGAAGATGCTTCAATCAACCTCACAGCTATCGACGAGCTTGCGCTTCGCTTCGAGAAGCTTGATATCGTCATCATCGAGTCCGGCGGCGATAATCTGAGTGCAACGTTTAGCCCTGAACTCAGCGATCTCACCTTATACGTAATCGATGTTTCGGCCGGAGACAAGATTCCGCGAAAGGGAGGACCTGGCATCACGCGGTCGGATTTGCTGATCATCAACAAGATCGATCTTGCGCCTTATGTAGGAGCATCGCTGGAGGTGATGAAAAGCGATACCGAGCGGATGCGCGGCGAAAAGCCATATGTAATGACCAATCTCAAGACTGGGCATGGGGTGGATTCGGTAATTGAATTCATTGAGCATGAAGGCTTGCTGAAAACGACGGGGTAGCAGTGAGAGTCGACCCAAAACTTGTGCGCTATGCGAAATGCCGAAGTTATTGATCGCACTACTTTCAGCAATAGCTATACTCTGGTTGAACTTCCAAACGGAACGATTCTGGAAGAATTTCAACACGCACCTGAAAAAGCCCTTCCTACTTGGGTAGCCATAATCGACAATGATCGCATGACCGGCAAATGGATATTGACTAGCTGTCAGAACTTGACAGCATCCCAAACAATCAGTCAATCTTTGGCTCATCGCGCCTCAGGCCATCAGATTCATTCGCCCGCCTATTCTGAATCGACTCGAAACGGCAGTCCGGCAAAGTCTGAAAGAAGCCTTGTCCGGCGGTTCATTCGCGCCATTCATTGAAACAGCGCGCAGTGCGGCCGAATGACGCCGCCCCCATGCTGCGACGCATTTGGAAAGAGACGGCCGGCATGGTCGAAAGCATCGGCAGCCTTGCCCGTTTTCAGGAATTTGTCGGACTGCGCGCCACCAGGCCGGCACGGCTGATGAAACCTGCGCCTTTGGCGCCGGAGGCCGAGAACACCCTGGCCAGCTAACTAAATTCATAAGCAATTGAATTTATAAGACTTGCAAAATCTCCGTTTCTACGAGGTTGGCGGCCCCGCGGCGCGGGATTCGAGGGCTCATATGCATTGAACCCGCACACCTTGTTGACATTTCGCTCAAGCCGTGTTAATAATGCTCGGCACTTGCAATTAACAATTATCCGGAGACCGGTAATGCGCAGCATGACCCTATTCACCCCCCCTCGCTAGACTGACCGCCCTCGCGGCCGCGATGACGCTCTTCCTGCTGTCGGCAGGAGCGGCGCAGGCGCAGAACACCTGCACCCGGGCGACTTGCGCCATGACACTCAAAAGCGTTTCCCCAGTCGTAGATGGCTGTGGCGACCACGCCAGGCCGGGCCGCATCGCGCTAACCCTATCGAGCACCGACGGCCAGACCCGCACTCGAAACGACTTCCCGATCACTGTTTTTGCTGAGATTGGGACTGAATACCGGGCGGCAAGATCCTTCGAAGACTGGGAGTGGCGAAATGAGAATAGCAACAGAGGTGCATGGCAGCGAGTTTCCCCTGCGAGATGGGGCATGTCCGCCCCTGATATTGGGGAGCACATCTACGAGGTGCGCCCCGTAGCCGGCGCCCATATCTGGAGCAACCGGAATGCCAGAAATCCCAATCAGGGCCCCGGCGAGCTCGTGGTGAGTACCTTACGATTGACCCCCGTAGCCAACGCGACCAGCTCAGGGAGTGCCTACTTCCTGTTCATGGGCGGCAAGGGCTGCGCTAGGGTCGGACCCGGGGGCGGGTTGCTCGGCGGCAACCAGTAGCCGGACGCAAGCCTGCCCGGCACCCTTGCCGGGAACGAGGGCGCCGGTCGCGCGTCCGGAAGCGCAGTGTCAACGTTCAGGCAGTCATGCGCGGGCGTTGTCAAGGTGCAGGCCGTGCGTTGACCATGCTTCAATCTTGATCAGTCCGGCCCGGTTTTAGGCAGGCGGCCGGCTGACATCTGCTCCGCCCGAAAGGGCTTGCACGACCGGCATGGATGCGCATGGATAGGGGATTTTCTAATTACTTCTCAATCCGTTCCCATTCTGAATATGCTGAGATTTTTCGTCAAGCCGCGGTTTCAGACTGAATTTTATTTTTCAAACTTAGACGCTATCACTAGCCATCAGAACTTGACAGCATCCCGAACAATCAGTCAATCTCTGGCTCATCGCGCCTCAGTCCGTCAGATTCATTCGCTCGCCTATTCTGAATCGACTCGAAACGGCAGTCCGGCAAAGTCTGAAAGAAGCCTTGTCCGGCGGTTCATTCGCGCCATTCATTGAAACAGCGCGCAGTGCGGCCGAATGACGCCGCCCCCATGCTGCGACGCATTTGGAAAGAGACGGCCGGCATGGTCGAAAGCATCGGCAGCCTTGCCCGTTTTCAGGAATTTGTCGGACTGCGCGCCACCAGGCCGGCACGGCTGATGAATCCTGCGCCTTTGGCGCCGGAGGCCGAGAACACCCTGGCCGGCTGCGCTCTCATTCCTGTTCGGATCGATTTTTGAAACGTGGGCCGCATCTGAAATAGCCAAAGAACGCTGCCGCGCGGATTTTAAAGATCGGGGATTGCCGCTTTGCCGCGATGGCGGCGGCGCGAAGGCAGATCTGATCATTCATGAGTTCGATTCCGTCATGCCGACCGACATGAAAGCTTCCAAGACGGCGGCCATGCCAAGTTTGTTTTCCGGCTTGCGGCGGCATGGAGCAAAACGACCGACTATGCCCGACTCCGCCTATGAAACGGTTCCAGCTCGCCAAGCGCGCGGCTGTACACCGAGCGCTTGAACTCGACAACGCAATCGACCGGGCCCCAATAGTCGATCCATTTCCATTCATCGAACTCGGCCGCGGCGCAATAGTCCAGTCGAAAATCCTCGTCACAGCCAAGATACTCGAACAAGAACCATTTCTGGATTTGCCCGCGGATATTGCCCCTTGAACTGTTGCGCAAGTATTCTTGCGGGATGTCGTACTTGAACCAGGATTTCGACTCGCCGATCAGCCGGACCAGCGACCTGCCTATTCCAAGCTCTTCTCGCAACTCCCGATAGGACGCCTCCTTCGCCAATTCTCCATCCTTGATGCCTCCTTGCGGAAACTGCCAGCCGTCATGACTGATTCGTCTAGCAACAAGCACCTTGCCATCTGGATTGCATAGCACCATGGCCACATTGGGGCGATAGGGACTAGGCGTTGAAACAGATGGCTGCGGCATGATGTTGTAAACTGGATTGCGACCGGTATAAACATTATAACTGCAACATATTGCAAGAAAATAGGCATATCCCGCAGGTTGACGCATTGATCGGAAATAGAACTTGTACAAAATTTTGAAGCCCTGTAGGCTGCGGGCTTGAAAGCAATGCCGATTTCGCGGATCGGGGAGACCGGCCAACCGCAGGTTGCGGGGTTCATGAAGACAGCATCGGGCAAGACCGCAACCCCGGCTCTGCGGCATCGGACGAACCTCTGATCGAGTCGTCAAAGCTCAGCGAGCTGGCCGATCGTCCGGTGCCGAAGCTCGCCAACAATCGGCGAAGCGCACTAAGCGCTTTCATCTTGATGCTGCGCACCGGCGGGTCTCGCCTTGATATAGCGTACACTATCTGCAAGGCGAGGCGGCCTTGACGAAGACGGGCCCAACCCGATGCCCTTCGGTCTGCGCGACGTAGAACGAGCTCTCGCCAATCTTTTTCGGCGTATCCGAATATCATCGATCAGCCGCGAGATGCTTTCAAAAGTCCAGCTTCGCGGATGCCAATTCGATTCAACAAATCGATGCAAGCAAAAATTCATTCCGCAGCAAAGAGGATCAGAAATTGAATTCGCCAAGTTAAATATATAACTCCCGACATTTCGCTAAATGTGAAGATACGATAGATTAAAGTGGATTGATCATTCGCACAAGCGTGGATTCAGCGTATTGAATGCGTAATTGAAGTGCCCCTTACACTTCTCAATTCTTACATCATACCATGCCTGCATTCGACCAATCTCTTGGTCAATCTCTTGTTCCCCCGACCGGATTGTTATGTCGCGAACCATCGAGCAAATCGGTTCAGTAGTGCACCATTGGTCGAATTCAGCTGCTAAATTTGCCTTTCGCTGATTCAGGCGCTGTGCAACGGTGTTCTTGAGCGCGTTTCCTTTGGTGGAGCACTGCGCTATGAGGGTGTCTTTATGCTCTTCCAATGCGGATTGCGTCGCGAAGGAATCGTAAAACGACCCGACAGTATCGGATTCGACCCAGGTTCGGCTGGCATCAGACCATTCGCCAAGCGGATATTCACCAAGAGAAGCCGATTTAAAGCAGTTTGCGTGAACGAGCGGGAGCATCCCTACTCCGAGAACAAGACTTAGTAGAGTTGTGATTAGCTTTTTCATACTTGCATTCTCAAGATAGGTTATGTGTTTAAGATTTTGATTTCGGAATAATTATACTAAATTTTCTAAACATTGTCAAAAGTAGTATTTGACATGCAGTGACTCCTTTTGCAAACAGGCCTGTCTCAGTTCCAGCCAACTCGCGCAATCACCGTGGCGGACGGATTCCCCACAAAAGATTCGATACGTCTTTCTACACCGCGCATTCAATTTACGACCCTCCAATCATGGACCGGCTGGGGTTTTGCTACGCCAGTTTTTTCGGGGTGAGAGAAAGTGGCGGATCGATAAGCAAGACGCGAAAAATCGGAGAGCCTTCTTTCGGCTTCTCGTTGTCGCCAAGTACCACGACTTTCACCGGCCTGAAGCAGAATACGCCCCATGTCGCCGTTCTTGATACGACTGCTAATGGCCGGATCTGCTTTCGCACGGCGGCCAATCTGGACCGGCCCTTCGGCTCCCATGGCGACCCGGCCATCTAAGGGAGTCGCTCGAGCGGTTGCTTCGCCTTCGGCGGCACTCTAAGGCAGATGCTGGTGTGCCTTGTGCGGGCCCAGGAATTCGTCGGGCAAGTGGGCGTGGACTGATGGCGAGGACGGCTACGCCTACATTCTCTCCGACGCTGAAAGAACCCGGATCGGATGCTCGACGAACTGACCGGGCCAAGGGCGGTGCTGAATGAAGAAATTGCGCTCCAAAAGACCTTCTTTCGAGAAAGATTCTCATTCAAGGAGCGGTTTTGCGCCATATTCAACCCGAACCGGCCGCCATTGCGCCCTTTCGAGCCTCGATCGACCCCATCGGAGCGCAATCGCCTCTGCGAGGCGGCAAACGATTCAAGATGCCCGGTCCGCCGAGATGTGATTTTTGCAGCCGCGGCAGCTGATGCCGCGCTTCTTGGTCCACCGCGCATCGATATACTTTTGCCGAAGCCTGCTCGCGCTGGCGCGGCGATCGAAGAATCGACGGCCCGCCCGCTTCTCAGCCCGCTGCCCGGTCCCCGAGCCGTAACTCGGGCAGTTCGAACATCTCTTCGGTTGCGTCCGACCTCGCCAGAAGGTCACGACATTTCCAAAGCGTCTTCCGGTCCGGCACCTGGTCGTCGCCTCCGAGCCCCGCGAAACGCTTGAACGCGCACTGGTCGTTCAGATCATGCATCACACTCAGCAAAACCGCACGAAACACTGCCAGCGCATCGAGCTGCCGCTCGCGCTCGAACAAATGCCCTGCTCCATATCTTCGTCCGCCGTCGACCAACAGGTGCCCAATGGTCGATATTATCCCGCATGAAAAGCTCGAACCGGAACTCCATTTACCGCCCCAGCAAGCTCGATTCAAGCCGCATCATCAGCGACCAATAAATAGACGCGCCCTTATGAAAAAACTCAAACGTATTTGATATTAATTAATTTGCATAATTTCGGTTTCTAAAGCTGTTGGCGGCTCGGCCGGCGCGAGGTTGCCCACTTTCAATGCATCAAAGTTGTCAATTTGTATCATAGCATGATACGATTAGGCGATGATTCAGTCTACAAAGGGTAAATTGATTTCATCAGTTCTCGAAGGCTGTCCAAAGAAAGGGTTCCCTGCAGAGATATTCAGAGCTGCAAATCGAAAAATCTCAATATTGAATTCAGCGCATTCAATGGATGACCTGAGGGCCGTTCCGGGCAGCCGTCTTGAGAAGCTAAAGGGAGACCGCGAAGGACAATCCTCAATCCGCATTAATGATCAGTGGAGAATTTGCTTCGCCTGGACAAACCAAGGTCCAGAGGATGTTGAAATTGTTGATTATCACTGAGGAGGTTATTTTGGTTGCTCAAACACAACCTTGCCATCCAGGAGAAATATTGAAGGATGAATTTCTTGCGCCGCTAAAGATGAGCGCTGGCGAACTTGCTAAGAAAATAGGCGTGCCACGTAGTCGAATTGAACGATTAGCAAAGGAGACTTCCCCGATTACGATTGATACGGCATTGCGTCTATCGCGCTTCTTTGGGTCAACGCCGCAGTTTTGGCTAAATTTGCAAAATAATTTCGACGTTGCTAATGCTAGTATTGACTTAGATAGCGTTCAACCACTTCAGCAGACCGCAATGTAATCTCGGTCATGCATGATCAGGTCGAAGTTTTGCATTCTGTGCTGACCAAATGATAGCTTTAGCAACGGTTCGTTTTCGATCTTTTGCACGGGCTCAATGCACATGATATTTCCAGACGGTAAGCACCAGGGAAGAGAGGCGTCAGGAAAGTCTTGCGGAAAGCCGTAAGATGGAATGTTAGCAACCAACCGTCTCAGAGCTTGACGAAAACAATGCCCGACAGATTCGAAACAAGCGTTATCA
Source organism: Arenicellales bacterium (assembly GCA_965214875.1). Taxonomy (GTDB): domain Bacteria; phylum Pseudomonadota; class Gammaproteobacteria; order Arenicellales; family JAJDZL01; genus CBDAUN01. The sequence goes on from OZ243980.1 coordinate 2,532,927, forward strand.
AGAATATTGGTAAATGTTCAAGCAAGATCTCTTGCAGTCAAAGTCTGCGAAAACCAGTCCCAGAACAGTCGAACATTATGATCTGAGCAACTTCAGGCATGAAGAGCCTTCCGTAGATCTCTTTGTAGCGGCATGAGCCCAAGGCATAGATGCGCGAACAGACCGCCTGGAATGGCGCCCAGATGCCACCATCCTAAGAGTAAACGCACCCTGCACGTCAAATATACGCCGGGGCACCGGGTGTTAATCGTGTCAACCAAGACCAGATGCCCGCAGAGGTCGCGCGGCGCGGATGGTGAAGCAACATCAAACGCTAAAATTCATCGTCTCGCCGACAGTCGAGCAGCCTCGATAATCAGGATTCTCCCCGGCCGCGGTCAAGCATGCCGCAAGTATCGCGAAAAGTTCGGAACTGGAATGATATATTCGTCAATTTAAGCTTTAGAAATCGTTCGTCCTGATTGAAACAATCTTCAGACAAATTATGGCATCTGCTTTATACAATAGAACCTGGTCCGAAAAATCTCCTATCAGTGTCTAGTGCCTGCTCATCATACGAACCTTTCGTTCTTTACGTACTTGATGACAGTTGGGACCCCGATATCCCGATCTATTCAATTATTACAATCGATCCAAGTGGAGAACTCTACGATGGCGCATTCGTTGCTGCGCACTTATCCGAAGGCGTTGAATTGGGCCGATTGCAAATGACGAATGGCGAATTGCGGCTGATTGCCCATGCGCAAGCGGACGAATGTACTTCCGACTTCGACATGGACTGCATCATCGGTGTGGTATCTCGATGCACCGACTCAAGGCGCAGTTATGTCAAAAAATTCGACCGGAACCAAGGCTAGTCGAGACGGACCGCGCTTCCTACAATCTGATGCAAACTGACAATCATGTTGGCGCTCAATCCGAATTCCTTCAAGATGGAACTGAACTGACTTTTGCAAATCGCGCACATGGCCGCCATATGCGTTACGCCCTCTTTATCAATCACCTGTCGTAGCGCATTGATCCGGGGCGTTGCACCAGCAATTCGAATATTCATCATTTCGTCCGTCAGCAACCCGCCCCCTGCCCCGCAACAAAAGGTGCGCTGGCAGATCGAATCCGCCGACATATCGACAAACCTTTCACATGAAAATTCAAGCAGTTCACGAGGCATCTTGTAGACATCCCGCGGATGCGAGCCCATGCGCGACCCTCTAGCAATATTGCATGAATCATGGAATGTCAGCGTTTTGTCCGCATGCACTGATGGATCGAGCTTCAAGCGACCGGCCATAAATAGCTCATGCGTAATCTCGCAAATATGACGCGGCAAGGCAATAGGCCCGATGCCCGATTTTTCAATGAGATCTGGCCAATAGCTAGATGCCACTCGCCAAGCATGCCCGCATTCGCCGATGGCCAGTTCTCGAACGCCGAGTTCTTGTGAAGCGAGCCAAATCGGTTTGGCAATCTTGTCCATATGACCGCGGTTTCCAAGAAACAATCCGAAGTTTGCCGCCTCGCTTGCCACGGAACTCAACGTCCAGTGGATGCCCGTCTGATGAAAAATTTTGGCGATGCCGATCAATCCGTCCACGTGGGGCTCGGCATAGAAGTCAGCTGATGGGACAACAAGCAACAGATCCGCATCAGAGTCGTCAATAGGGAATCGCACATTGATGCCGGTGTCATCCTTTACCTCATCTTCCAGTGCCTCGAGCGTATCTTTGATCGCATCACCTGGCAAACCGAGGTTATTGCCAACCCGACCGACATTATCGATTACTGCATGAATATAGCGTTGCTTTAATCCAATTCGATCGAGAATCGTACGTGCCGCCATGGTCAACTCGGCCGTGTCGATCCCGAAAGGACAATAGACGGCGCAACGCCTGCACTCAGAACACTGATAGAAATAGGCGCTCCACTGATCGATGAGATCTTCCGTCAAATCTAGTGCGCCAACCAGATTTGGAAACAACCGCCCGGAAACAGTGTGATACCGCCTGTAGACCCCTCGTATCAATTCCTGGCGCGCAACCGGCATATTGTTTGGATCTTGGCCACCGATGTAATAGTGGCACTTGTCCGCGCAGGCGCCGCACTTCACACACGAATCAAGAAACACGCGCAAGGGGCGGCTAGACTGCGCGAGTTCACCAAGCGTGTCCACTGCGATGTCTTTCCAGTTGTCAACAAGTTTCACACCGCTTGAGCAGTCGCCGAAATATGGTTTGGTCAGCGGCATGATCGACCTTGAAGCGGTGCGCCAACCGATTTGCTGATGAGACCGTATCCGGCAATGCGGTTATGAGGCAGAATGGCAGCCACCGCAGTAAATGCTTCGACTGGAAAGATGCGACCAGGCACGATTGCCTTGAACTTGCCATCACCTACCGGCGCAGTTTCGCGCCTTTTGCCGAAAAACAACACCATTTGGAGTTTGCGAATGGATGACAACCGGTCAATCATTACGTGAAGCGCGGTTCGGCGGATCAATCTGGGCATGCGTAGGCGTAAATACTGGCGCGATAAAGTGCATCAGCTTGCTGAATGGAAAGATCGCAATCAGCATGACCACGCTGATCAAATGAACATACAGCACCAAGGACTCTGGCAAGTCATTCAGCTCGACCACGCGCAATCCCAACGCAAAGTTCCGAACAGCAAATATATCTACGTGCGCATGGTATCGAAGCAGCATGCCGCTCAATGCGATCAATAAAAGCAAAGCAAGCATCAGATGGTCGGATGGTGCAGATATATAGCGCATCTTTTTGATGAGCAGCCGTCTGAGCCACAGGCCGAGCAAAGCGATAATCAGCCCCCACGCCGCGTAATCGCCAAACGGCAGAATCCACAATACCCAGCTCCACACCGGATCGGTAAAGAAAAAAAGATGACGCATAAGCACGACTGCAAGTGCGACGTGAAAGGTCCAACCAAACAGCCAGACCCACTTGTCCGCACGGATCAGGCTCTCAAAAAAAACCGCCTCTCGGACAATTCGCATAACGACACCCGCATACGTCGCAGGCGCCGGAGCCATCGGAATCACAAAATCCGATCTCGCTTTCCGATAGGCATGTATGCGAACAAGCACTCCAACCAGGAAAATTGCGCAGGCCGCGTAAAAAATGATCGCTACTGCCAAACTCATGCCGGAACGAACCCGCCATGCCTCCGTGCGTTATTGTGAATTGGAGTCACACGCAGCCGGTGGGTTTTGGAAGGCCTGCATAGCGGCATGCTTGCTTGGCAGGGCCGAACGGAAACAGCTCATACAAGTAGGGGCTATTGGCTTTTTCCCTCCCGACCCGCTTGCCCATTTGCCGGACCAGCACTCGCACGGGCGGGGCGATAGCGTATTGGGCGTAGTATTCTCGGAGAATCTCGATTGCAACCCAGTGGTCCGCCCCTAATTCCATCCCGTCATCGCCCGCCATTTTTTCGGCCAACGATTTGCTCCAAAGAGAAGGATCCTGAAGAAAGCCTTCTTCGTCAGTCTCGATCAGGGTTCCATTAAATTCGATTGGCATATCCGAATCTCACAGCCATGAATGGACGGCACTGTTTTGCACGGCCAGCTGCACGAATCCGTCGTAGTCTATCAGCTTAATGCCTGCGATGACATCGCCCTCAACAAACCCTCGACATTCAAGATCATTTTTTAGCACATATATCGAGAATCTTGCTGCAGCATCACGCACGATCGATTCTTGCTCGGCACCAGCTAAAGATGCGTACACGCCATCTTCTATCAGAAGAATATCGCTTCCCTTTGCGGCTAGACGCAGGCAGCTTGCAAGACCGCTCCCGTTCGTAAAAGATTTGTTTACTGTGTGCAGCATAGCGGCATCAGAATTGAAGCACAACCTCGTGACGCTCTATGATCTGGGTCAATTCAGATGTCGAAACAATCCGAGTCATGCTACTGCCATCATCTCTTCGAATCTCGAGCAAATCGGACACATTCATGCCGCGCAATTGTAGCGATTCTGACTCGATTAGAACTTCTTCAACGCCAAAATCGTCCAGAGCGCCATAAGCTCTCGTAAATTGCTTCATTCGAGATTTTGCCGGATTTTGGCCTCGCTTAAGCTGGAACACGCCGTCGTCGATTAATGCGACACTTACGCTTTGATCATAGGCGGCCCCGACTAAAAGTATATCAAGCGCCTCCTGCACATAGATGGTTCCGTATGGCGCTCGGGCAAAAATGAAGAGCATTCGCTTTGACATGGCTGCTGATATGAATTGCTAACTGCTTCCTAGTCACCAAAAATAATGGTGCGATCAGCGGCAATCGCGCCATCGATAAATTGCCCGACACCAGAAATTCTAAAGCGAAAGTCGACGTTATCGGCATCCTTTGCATTTCGTTTCGCCTCAGTTGAATCCAGTATTCCGCGACGCTGCCCGGCTGCAACGCAGACTGTCAGATCAATATTATGCTCATCGGCCAGCACACCCCAGCGCTCGACGACATTTCTATCATCTACTGGCGGAACACTCAATCTGGTGCTGTTGTAGACACCATCATGGTAGAAGAAAACGCGCATGATTTCATGGCCTGCACGAATGGCCGCGCAGACAAATTGATATGCGGTATCGGATGCCTGATGGGTGTAGGGGCCCTCGGCAACCAGAATATTGAACTTCATGACGCCAACATCAAGTGTATTTGGATCGAATCAAATCTTGGCATGTGCGACTGCATTTTACGCTACAGTCCGTAAGGCATAATGACTTGTTGCCGGAACGCAGGATGATGAGTTGCTGGAACGGCGCGAGATCAGATGCCTTTAAGGATCAAGCTCCCAATTGTCGTATTCAGCCTCAGTTTTTGCAAGCATTCTCAATTCGCATCCATGAGATGCAATAAACACGGCTGAATCACACATGGCGGATACATCCTCCGACAATCCTTAAAACCGCGTTAGGGAGGCCGCAACCTGTGCGGAATTTCTCCGCACAGCGGATTTCGGCGAAAAATCCGACCGCAATAATCTCCAGCATGGGGGGGGGGGTGAGATACAATAGCGGAAATTCGAGCGGGCAATGTATTGGCCGCTCTTGCGACAGAGTTGAAATTGATGCCGACAGACGAGGCGTACCATGCAATCTATAACGAAAACCATGCAGCAAAAAGCAAACGACTGGCTTAACTTTCTCCCCCCCCCCCCCTCGCTCCGCTAAAGCGGCATATTTCAAGACGGCCATGCACGAGCTGGGTACCGGCCGCCGCGGCCGCCATGGCGGCGCTTTGCGCCTTCCCTGCGCAGGCCGCGGACGAATGCGGTCCGCTTAGCGCCGCCGGCAGCTCTCAGACCGTCGTGTGCTCAAGCGGCCCGGCCGACGACGACTACGACACGGCCACCGAGGGCAACATCTTCTACCAGATTTCGGATAGGGACGCCGACTACCGGTTCGAGCTGAAAGCCGGCGCCCGCATCGTCGGCAAGCGCGACGGGGCCCAGGTTACCGCGGCCGACCAGACGGACGATCACGGCCGGCGGCACAATGCGCTCTTAGGACGCTGGGCGAATTACGGCGCCTTCTTCGTCGATACCGGGAACAGGTACGAAGGCGACATCACGATCCGGTCGGAGGCCGACATCGAGGCGGGCAACAATGATGGCGTCACGATCGATCAAGCCACCATCAGGGCCCGCGGCATCTACGCGCTCCATCGAGGCAAAGCGGGAGATATCAACATCCAGGTCGCCGGCGGCTCCATCGCCAGCACGGGAGCCGGCATCCAGGCAACGATCGACAACTTCAGCAGCGGCTGCAACATCAGCATCCGATCAAATCGCTTCTGCAACACCCCATTAAATGACTTGTTAAACGACGACTTCAGGGACCATCAATTCAAAGGGAACATCAACATTGACCTGTCGCCCGGCGCGACCATCCGAACATCCGGCCATGCTGGGAGCGGCGTCGAGGCGCAGCACCGCGGCCACGGAGGCATCCGCCTCGTCGCGGAAGGGAAGGCGGGTTCCGACGAGCCCGACATCGAGACCACGGGCGACGATGCCAGCGGGATCTCTGTCGAAATGGGCAACTCGTGGGGCCCTCGCGTCGCTGAGACAGGAGACATCGGCGTCAATCTAAAAAACTACTTCATCCGCACGACGGGCGATCGGGGAGTGCTTCAAGCTTCGGGCCTGAGAGTCTACAACTACATGGACGGCGCGATCGATGTCGATGTGGCCGGAAGCAAGGTGCACACGAAGGGCGCGCGCGGCATCTTTGCATTTCACCAAGGAGCCGGGAAGATTGATATCGATGTCAAAGACTCGGAGGTCGAGACGGGGTCGCGCACGGCAAATCCAAGCGAGCACGGCATCATCGGCCAGCACCAAAGTAGGGGCCTTGTCGCAATCAAGGTCGGCAACAGCCGAGTCTCGACTCAGGCTGACGGGTCGCACGGCGTCTACGGCCGGCATATCTACCGCGGCGATGTGATGATCACCATGCGCGGCAACAATCGAATCTCGACGCGGGGTGCCGGGTCGCACGGCGTCTACGGCCGTCACCAGTTTGCTCTCGGCGAGAGTTTTCCCAACAGGGGAAATGTGGACATCGATGTCGACGGCGGTCAAATCTCGACGCAGGGCGCGGAGTCGCACGGCATCTACGGGCATCACGAGAAAGAGGGATCTGTCGCGATCAGGGCTAAAAACGCCGACATTCGCACCGCCGGCGCAGGGGCTCGCGGCATCTATGCGCTTCAGATGGACAAAAGCAAGGAAATCCGGATCGAAGTCGATGGCGGAAGCATCGCGGCGGGCTGCCAAAAACCAGAAGACCCCGATGACGACGAGTGTCGGAACACGGGGATTTTCGCATCCTTTGGCGACGGCAATGACACCGCGCCTCAAGGCGTGGCCCGGATCGGCATCTCCCGGGCGGTGGTCCGGGGCGGCGATGCGGTCGCGTTCAAGGGCGGCCGGGGCGTGCTCAATCTCGCCGACAGCCGCCTGGCCGGCAATGTGCTGTTCGCCGACGGCGACTACGACGACGTGCTGAGCATCACGCAAAGGTCCGGTTCCGGGCGGATTGGCGGAAGCGTCAATTTCCGTGGCGGCGATGACGAGCTGGCGCTCGACATCGCCAGCGGCCAGCACTTTGTTTTTGGCGGGCCGATTTTCGGGCTGCACACCCTGACCAAGAAAGGGGGCGGCTGGGCCCGCTTCGCCGACGCTGTCCACTTTTCGGGCAGCAGCCTGAACCTGGATGACGGGTATCTGGTCATCGCCGGCCATTTGAATATCGGCGACGGCACGCTGACCGTGCGCAATGCCGGCCGGCTGGTGTTCGAGGCGGGACTTGGCGGGGCGCTGGGCGATGCTTTGGGGTTCGGGCAGATCAGTGTCGGGCGGCTGCACTTTGAAGGCGATGGCCGGCCGTTCGTGCTGGTCCAGCTGGACGAAGGGCTAAGCAAAGACCAGGCCGATCAAGCGCGGAAACTTCTTGCCCAGTTTGGCGACCGGTTGAACCTGATCTACAGCCGGGAGGTGACGCAGGGAAGCGGCGGGACTAAGGTTTCCAGTCTGGATCTCCGGTCGGAATCGGATGGCGGCATCATCTCGAAAGTCGGGACGGTCAAGATCAACGAAGGCACGGGCGACGGTGCGCTGGAAGAGGGTGCCGAGGACAGGATCGGGCAGCTGAGGCTGCCGGGGACGTTCGTTGCCGGCACCGGCGATTCCGGCGCGAGCGGTTCCGGGGCAGGCGGCGGCGGTTCCGGCGGCGGGGGCGGCATTCTCGGCCTCGGCCTGCTGGCGGTGCTGCTGGGCACTTTCCTTGGCGGCGGCGACGAGGCGGATGCGGATGCGGGCTTTGCCGAATACGGCCTGGGCTTGGCGCGGCCGGCCCATGTCGCGGCGGCCGACGAGCGCGGCGTGCTGACCTTGCGGGAAGCGGGCGGGCGGCCCTACCGGCTGTGGGTGCGCACCGGCGCGGGCGCCCAGGCGCTGCCGATGGCCGGGGTGCCGGGTTTGGGCGCGGACGGCGCGGAGATAGGCTTCAGCCTGCGCGGCGGGGACGGCTTCCATCTGAGCGCCTCGGTCGCGCCCGAGGCGGCGGCGCGGGCGGATTCGCTGAGGCTGTCCGCCGAGGGCTCGGCGCTGGCGCTGGGCGCCGGCTGGAGCGACGGGCGGCGCTTTGCGGGGCTGCGCCTGTCGCAGGGCGACTTCGAGGCGGCCTCGGTCGTCGCCAATCCGGCGGCCGGCGGCGCGCTGCTGAGCACGGCCCGCCTGCGCGTCGCGCAGGCGCAGCTGCGGGCAGGCCTGCACCTCGACGCCGGGGCGCTGCGGTGGACGCCGTCGGCCGCGCTGCGCGCCGGCTCGCTCGAGCAGGCCGCGCATGCGGCCGAGGGCCCCGCCCTCAGGGCGGAGGTCCCCGCCTTCGGGCAGGACTACGCCGGCTGGCAGCTGGGGCTGAGGATGGCCTCGCGCGGGTGGCTGGACTTTGCCGGCGGCAAGTGGCGGCCGCAGCTGAAGCTCGAAACCATCCGCACCTCCGCCGGCGGCGACCGGTCGGCGGGGCTGGCCCAGTCCGACCGGCTCGGGGCGCTGAGCTTCACCACGCGGGCCGGCATCCGGGCCCTGCCGGAGACGGTCCATTCGCTGAGCTTCGGCGCGCAGGTGAAGGCCCTCGGCAGCGCGCGGGCGGCATGGCGGTTCGGCCTCGCCGGACTCGAGGCCGACGGCGAGCAGCACTACGCGGCTCTGGCGGGCTACCGGCTGAGATTCTGATTCCGGCCGGGGTGCGGAATGGAGGGTTGCCGCAAGGCGTGGCAGCCTTCCAAGTCTAAATGCCGCAGAGCGCGCCGGAGTTTTTTTTGCGGACGAGTCTCCGCCCCCAATTCATCGCCTTGGGAAATTCCGGACAGGCCGGCGCTGAAAAAGCGCATGAAGCAGAAACAGGGCCAAAGATCGGAAATAGATGCCGGCTTTCAAGCTTGAAGCAATTTTTTTAATAACTTCGGCGCGATGCGGGCGATGGCCCTTGCGCCGCAGTCGTCAGAAAAAACGCCGCGAACACTAAAAAGCCGTTGCGCCCCGGCGCGTCCGGGATTACCATTGATTTTTTTGCTCCGAGCCCGCTTTTTAGCACCGGCTCGCTGGCAAATTCGCCGGGCATTGTGCAACGAGCGCCGCAATTTCTCCGCACGAGGAATTTCAGCTAAAAATACGCTCGCAAAAATTTCTAACGAGAGATTTTGGGACGGTGCTTATCCAAGTAGTACAATACTCCTACAGGCTAATCTTGCGCACTGTGGTCCTCACGCTCACCCAAACGACCCGAGAATCATGCATTCATCCTTTTCATCGCTTCGCACTTCAGTTGTATTGCGACTGTTCGCTTTCGCCGCAATGACGTGCATTCCAGTTGCCTCAAACTCGACAACCAGCACCCCTCAAACCGACCCGGAACCACAATACGCGCCGATCCTTTCGAGCATTCAAGATGAGCAGCTTGCGCGAGAATTCATCAGCATCGCACGTAAGCAGCTGACCTTCATCGAGGACCCGCTGCTCAATCACTACGTCGAAAGTTTGACCGAAACGCTCGCCGGAAACGCCGGTTTCGATTCGAGCCACTTCAGGGTTTTTGTTGTCGAAGACAAGACTGTAAACGCGATTGCCGGGCCAGGCGGCACGTTCATGTTTTATACGGGACTGTTTCAAGTCGCAGAGACCGAAGGCGAATTTGCCTCGGTCGTTGCGCACGAGATCGCGCATCACTCGCAAAAGCACATTCGGCAAATGATCGCCAAGCAAAACGCGTCGGTGGTGCCATCCATGCTGGGCGTACTCGCAGGCATACTGATCGGAGGGTCTGAAGGTGTCGCAACTTCAGCCGGCTCTCTTGCTGCGCAACGAGACATGCTAATCCGCTACACATTGACCTTGGAACGAGAAGCCGACGCCATCGGCCTTCGCATTCTTGCCGCCTCCGACTACGATCCAAGACATGCTCGAAACTTCATGAGCTCGCTGCAACGGTGGATTCGCTTGCGAGGAGAGCGGCAGTCAGCCCTGCACAATACCCATCCGCTTACACCGGAGCGTATCGCGAACATTGAAAACCGGCTTCTTTCGTATGGAGGCAAAAGCTACTCTGCCGACTCGTTCGACTTCTACCTTGCCAAAGCGCGGGCCCAAGCGCTTTATGCATATGAGTCGAATGAGGCGGTCGCGAAACTCCAAGCGCTGCTGGCGAACGATCCGAACAACGCCCCACTTCGCTACGGCTACGCGATCGCGCTTGGCGAGGTTGACGACCACGACACCGCGCGCCAATACATGAAACCGCTGATCGAAAGCGATCCGCAAAATCCCTGGTATCTTCTCGCCATTGCCCAGATCGAGCTCGAAAGCGGCAATGCTGATACCGCAGTTGCACTATTAGAGGCAAATAAGGTCGATGGTCCTTATCACTCCGCCTGGCTTCAAGTCTATGGAGACTATCTGATTGACAACGGGAGAGCAGACGAAGCCAAGCGGCTAATCCGAAAGCAAATCATCCGAGATCCGGACAACCATACCCTGTATAGCATGCATGCCAGAGCCTCAGCGCATTCGGGCGACAATCTAAAATCTCACTTGTCGATGGCCGAGCACTACTACTTGCTCGGCGCCTTGGAGGCGGCATTGCAACAAATCACTCTTGCGCAACAATTGGCGCAAGGTGATTTCTATGCTACAGAAAAAATCAAGGAAAGAAAAAAGGCGATCCAATCTGAAATGGCATGGACGCAATAGAGACTGATAAGGATTTGCGAAAAATAGGCACTCCTCGCAATTCAGTCCATGTCCGTTATCAAGACCGCAAATCAATTTGCCGCATTCTTTGCAATAGAGGTAGGCAATGGCAGACTGGCCAATCGGGCGAATTGCCTTAATGGTTGTCATGGCCGCCATACTCGCCGCCATCGGCATAATTGCCGCCACACTGACTTGACTGACACACTGCATTCACAACCAGTTGCCCATTCCGCTTGTACCCGTCCGCGATCCGTGCGTTAAACTTCGCTTACGATCTGCAACCAAGCACCTACTTCACCTAAAAGAATCTATCGGCCTGAGGCCGGGTCCACCGTATTGGCTTGCAAATGCGCCCAGCTTAAGTATGCGCGGGTATGGCTTTCAACATTGTGAACCCTCAAGATATCAACATTCTGCGCGCAAAGCTGTAAAGACACCCCGATTGTTTCAGGATCCAGATCAGAAAACTCATTACTTGAGAATGATTGCATGTGCCGCTTGCGAGAATGCCCGATCAGCACACGATGACCAAAACTGCGAAGCTTCGCAATCGACCTCATCAGATCAAGCGACTGCAACCGGCTTTTTCCAAAACCAATGCCTGGATCAATAATGATCCGGTCCAAATCGAGACCAAAATCGCTCCACTGCCGTTTTCTTTCTTTGAGCCAATCTTCAAACACCGCAACCGCATCGTCTGAAACGCCGAGCGATCGATTCACATCCACTGGCACCGCGATACTGTGCATCGCCACGAATTCGCAGCCACTATCACGAGCAAGACTCATCATTCGTTCATCAGCAAGCCCTGTAACATCATTAATCATGTCAACCCCGATCTTTAGCGCCTTTTCAGCGGTTTCTGGGCGATAAGTATCCAAAGATAAGCGTGGACGAAGCGGCGAAGTGCCAATCAATCGCTTGATTCCTTCAAGAACTTCGCTTAAACGAGCCCATTCCTCGAAAGCACAGAGCGGCACAGCATTCGGCCGAGTCGATTCGGCGCCAATATCAATGATGTTGGCGCCGTTTTGAATCATGCGAATCACAGCAGATTCAACATCTTCAACCGACTGATACGCTCCGCCATCCGAAAAAGAATCCGGCGTCACATTAATAATTCCCATCCAAAGCGGAATATGATGAGAAATTGACCGGCTCATTTCTAGGGCAGTTTCACCCGAGCCAGGGAACCTGAACCCGGGCGCAACATGCACCAGCGGCGATACAACAAACGATCGAGCAAAATCGCGGCTATCCGGAATCTGCCTGCCGTTCAGCGAAACCATTTGATCGCCCCAGCTGACAATGTCGATATCGAGTTCCCGAGGCGCATAGGCGGAATCGGCATCGCGGGCGGTGCGATTCTGTATTAGCTTACTCGCACTGTAGAAGGATTCCAAATCGCCCGCATAAGCGCCAAAAACATTGACATTCAAAAACGGTCGATTCCACTTGGACGGGACCCCTCTCGGCAACACCGCCGCAGACTCGACAACCGGCGACACCTGATCAATCGAAAACCCGGCTTCGATAAGCGCATTAATTCCGAGTAGCAAATTTTGCCGGCGTCCGCCCTGGTTGGAACCCAGACTAAGCAAGACGCGATGCCCAGAATTCATCAGATTTGCTCCAGTTCAAACGTGAATAAATTCTTAGCGGCTAGTCATATTTGACATAAGCGAAGCGCGGATCATCTGGCGTACCTTGCAAGGCGCCACCTTCGATGCCTGGCCGCCACTGCACCACCTCTTCGATCTTTTCCGCGAGCGCAAAATCTTTCTCTGTGATGCCGCCAATGTCGTGCGTCATCAACTTTACTACGACAGACGGATAGGATGCCACGATATCAGGGTGGTGCCAAGCAGCCTCACAAAGATGCCCCACGGCATTGATTACCATCAACGTACCCTTCCATCCGGCTGTTCGATAAGTGCGGCAAATAAAGCCATCTTCGTAGTGCCATTTTGGCAGCCGCTCGGCAAGCTGTTGAGCGATCGCGTCGTTGTCAAATATCGTTTTTGCTGACTGCTCATGAGTGCTGTCCGACATGGATGTCCTCCTGCATTGATGCATTAGGCGGCATCACATGCCGCCTGATTCTAAGTTAAACCGGGTCATTCGAGATGAAGTCGCGCGAGCAAGTCCTCCGGCACTGGACGAACTTGTTCGATATCTCCACCAATCAAATACTTCAAGTCTTGCAGCGCATCTTCGAAAACATCGTTGACAACAATGTGATCAAACTCGAAGCAATGCTTCATTTCTGACACTGCATCGGACATGCGCTTATCGATCGCCGCCTGCGAGTCGCGCCCGCGCACCAGCAGACGCTGATGCAGCGACTTCAGCGATGGCGGCAACAAAAAAATGCTGACAACCGATTCGACCGCCGCCCTGAGCTGACGGGCACCTTGCCAGTCGATATCCAAAACCACATTCACACCTTGCGCAAGTCGACTCGATATGGCCCGATGCGATGTGCCGTAATAGTGACCGAATACCATTGCGTACTCGATGAATTCGCCCGCGGCTATCATATTTTCAAAATCGGCCTTTGCAATGAAATGATAGTCTTGACCATCGACTTCGCCGACGCGAAGATCGCGTGAAGTGTGAGAAACGCTTAGCTCAACACCATCGCAACCTGCAATCAAAGCCCTCGCCAAGGACGATTTGCCGGTGCCGGAAGCGGCCGCAATCACCACAGCGGTTCCAGTTCGATTTTGGGCAATGGATGACATGCTCGATAGGCAGCTTCCGCAGGAAACGGCGCAGTGCAAATGCTGACGCATCTTCGCCGCCATGCAGAACTGCAAAGCTACTCGATGTTCTGAACCTGTTCGCGGATTTGCTCGATTGTCACTTTCATGTCGACAACCAGCGAGATGAGAGGATAGTGCCCGCTCTTTGAACCCAGCGTGTTCAATTCGCGGCTGATTTCCTGGATGATGAATCCTAGGCGCTTGCCCGCCACTTGATCGCTGAGCAAAGTTCTTTCAAGATCATCAAGATGCAAGCGCAAGCGATCAAACTCTTCGACAACATCCGCCTTGATCAGCAACAAGGCGATTTCCTGGTCCAGGCGAGCCGCATCAACAGAGGCCTCGTAGGAACCCAATGCGGTCTCGGTCTTTTGGCGAATCTCTTCATTGGCGATCGGAATCAGCTCCTCCATCGTGCCGATGCCGGCGGTAAGCTCTTGCAATTTTTCCTGAACCGCCGACTGAATTCCCATGCCTTCAGCATTCCTTGAGCGCTGAAGATCTGCAACCGTTTTGCCAAGCAGGTCAAGTATCTGCATGGAGCACCGCTCTTCGTCAAAATCCTCCGGCAACACCACGCCAGGCGATTTAAGCACGTCAGCAACCGAAAGCGGACGCACATCGGCGATCATCTCTTTGATTGCATCGCTTTGCCGGCCAACTGCAGCGATGGCTTCGCTATTCAACTTGAATTGCTGCTCCGACTCAGCAAGCCGCTGCAAGTGGAACGTCGCATCAATCCTTCCGCGCGAAAATCTATCCGCAATGCACTTTCGCACTTGCGGCTCAAGCTCTCGCAATCTTTCGGGCATGCGAATCGAGATTTCGATGCCGCGGTGGTTTACTGAACGCAGTTCCCATACCATCTCGCCCCACGACGAGTGCATACTGTTGCGGGCGTAACCCGTCATGCTTGAAATCATTAATCAACCTTTGTCTTTGAATATAATTTTACGCTGATTTTATCATTCCGCTTAAAACCAAAGGCACAACCAGATTGGGAGTAAGAAATGAGCCAACCACCTGAAGGAGAAAATTGGCATCGAGTCGCAAGCCTCGATGAATTGGAAGACAGAGAACCGTTTCCCGTCGACTTGGAAGGCGAAGAAATCGCCATTATCCTGATGGACGGGGAAGTCTACGCAATTAATAATGTCTGCACGCACGAATATGCCTGCCTGTCTGACGGCTATATCGAAGAGGATCGCATTGTTTGTCAACTGCATCTTGCAGAATTCCATATCCCGACGGGAAAGGTTGTCGAGGAGCCGGCTGATGGGCCCCTTGAAGTTTATCAAGTTGCGCTAGACGGCAACGATGTCTACGTGCAATTGAAGTGAAACGATTCGTCCAGCGAACTTGGCAAAGGAGCAGCTCGCACCAATGATAGACACGGACAGACGAAATTCTAGCGATTTTACTCGAGCACGGCATCCTGCAGACCGTCTGATTGGCGTTGCTGACAGCATGTTGCGCACACTGTTCGCCGTACCGGCTGCGACCCGACCATCTCCCGAGGCGCATCACGCGCACGACATGCTCACTGAGGATGAGCGAATTAGCGCCCGAAGGTTGATGCGAATCAATCACACCGGCGAAGTGTGCGCCCAAGCCCTGTATCAAGGTCAAGCGCTAACCACCCGCAATCACCAATTGCGCGAAACCTTTGTCAAAGCTGCTGAAGAGGAATGCGATCATCTCGCATGGTGCGATCAGCGCATCAAGAGCCTCGGAGGTCGCACCAGCGTACTCAATCCGATATTTTTTGCTGGATCATTCGCCATTGGCGCCGCTGCGGGCATCGCCGGCGATCGAGTCAGCGCAGCGTTTCTGGCCGAAACGGAACATCAAGTCGCCAACCATTTGCAAAAGCACATCGAAAAACTTCCACCCGACGACCACCGAAGCAAGTCGATTCTCGTTCAAATGCGCGAAGATGAACTCAATCACGCCAAGACAGCGGAAAATATCAATCCCAGGCGACTACCCTTGCCTGTCCGCGCCATGATGAAAACCATGTCCAAGGTGATGACGCGCACTACCTTCTGGGTTTGAGTCGCGCCCGCTCAACCTGCGCCGCATCGTGTCCTCGCGATGCTTTGAAAAATGCCTGTCAATATCTTGACAATCAAATGGGGAACCCGATACGGGCCCCTGTATGTCAACCGGCTTTATGGCGGAGTCAGCCGCAACGTCAACCGGGATTTCCGATTCGTCTGCTTTACGGATGATGCAACCGGCATCCGACCAGAAGTCGAAACCTATCCGTTGCCAGAAGCCAACCCGAAAGCCGTCAGCAAGTTTCGCAACGGCAAGAAGCAAGGGCTATTTCGAAGCGGAATCGGGGATCTCGAAGGAACTTGCCTATACCTTGACCTCGATGTCATTGTGGTCGGATCTATGGATTGTTTTTTCGACTACTTGCCGAAGAAGTTCTGCATCTGCAAAGAATGGCTGCCTCCCAACCAGAATCTGCTGCGCCGCATGCAAGGAAGACCAATCGAAGCGAACAGCAGCGTGCTCCGATTTGAAGCCAATTCGATGCAGTTCATCATCGACCGTCTCGATGCTGAGCCTGAGATCACTCGGCAATTCCAGCTTGAACAGCGCTGGCTTACCTACATCGCGGGCGACCTGATCAACTGGTGGCCGCCCAAGTGGGTCAGAAGTTTCAAACACAGGCGCCCAGTCTACCCGTTCAGCTATGTACTGCCGCCGCAGCTGCCGGGTGGTTGTCGCGTGATGGCTTTCAACGGTCCGCTCGGTCCGCCGGATGCCGTTCACGGGAGAATGGCGCGTTCTCCGCGACAAGTCTGCCGTCCCGCCAAATGGGCGGCAGAGCACTGGGTGGAGTAAGGCTCAGGGCCTATTTCAGGACAAGATATCGTGATACCTTGAGTCGACCCCGAAGTAGCGGGTGCCGCCTTCTTGATAGAATTGATCATTGCCGCTTGCTTGCAGCGCCTCAAGCATCGCTGGCACCTCGCGTCCATCCGCCCTCAAGCGCTCAATGACCGACTGCGCACCCAATTGATCAATCAGCTCGAATGGCCCGGCCTTCCAGTTGAAACCCCAGCGCATCGCGCGATCGACATTGACTATGTCATCGGATATCTCGGGTACTAAATCTGCTGCATAGCCTAAGGTTTCCGAAATCAGATCCCAAGCGAATTGCCCTTCGATGTCCTCGCGCTCTACTATGGATTGCACGCTATCGTCTTCGGAGGCGCGGATGCCTTCGACGTTGCGCCACTGAAGGCTTTCGGGGAGATATAGCTGCTTTTGCTTCCTGCCGTCGCCATCGATCTGCATTCGGTAGTAGCCGCGGCCGGTTTTGCGACCCAGCTGCCCCGAATCAAGCATTCGCTGCTCGGCGGCCGGCATCGACAGATACTTGCGACCGGCATCCGCCGCGGGAAGATTCTCTTGCAGGTTTTTAGCGACCATGCCCATGACATCAAGCCCAATCAGGTCAAGCAAGCCGTAAAGACCGGTTGAAGGTGTGCCAAGTCCGCCAGACATGAGCGCGTCGATTTGCTCTACAGTGAGTCCTTGAGCGCGCGCGTGCGCACCTTTTTGCATGCCGGCCAGCATCCAGAAGCAACCGATTCGGTTGCCAATAAAGTTGACGGTATCTTTTGCGTAGACCACTCCTTTTCCCAGCGACTCGCCACAGAATTCAGCAAGCGATTCAATCACGCCGGCTTCAGTCTGCTCACCTGGAACCAGTTCCAGCAACTTCATGACCTTGACCGGGTTGAAAAAGTGTGTAACAGCAATATCTTTTTGAAAATCTGCCGGCATGCCCTCGCTGATAGAGCGAAGCGGAATGCCGGATGTGTTGGTTGTAACAATGGATCCTGATTTCCGCAACGGATTGAGCCGACCGAAAAGTTCACGCTTTGCATCGAGGTTTTCTACAATCGCCTCGCAAATCCAGTCGCAATCCGCAGCCAATTCCAAAGAATCGTCAAAGCTGCCCGTAACGATTAAATCAGAACTCGCCGGGTCATCCAGCATGGGCGCTTTTCCTTTAAGCATGCCCGCCTTGCCCTGTTCAGCCTGTTCGGCTGACATATCCAGCAGTACAACGCGACTGCCTGCTTGCGCACATGCCGCGGCAATTCCGCTGCCCATTGTTCCGGCACCAAGCACTGCCACAGTTTTAATGGTTCGTTGAGTCACATGAATTCTCCCAATTACTTATTGAAAAGCCGCTTCGAGCTAGCCGGACCACAAGTGCCACCGCTCAGACACTCCTTGCGACTGCCATTTTTGTTGCGAGCGGACGCTCGTCGATCGGCATGTGCAGCAATGTTGCGATCACGCCGAGCACGACACATATCCACCATACCACCGCATAGGATTGGGTCGCGTCAAACAAAAGCCCCCCAAGCCACACACCTAGAAAACTACCGATCTGATGGCTGAAAAACACGATGCCGAACAATGTGCCAAGATACCTAGGGCCGAAAATCTGTCCGACGATGCCGGAAGTCAACGGCACGGTGGCAAGCCACAAGATGCCGATGGTTGCCGCGAATATCAAAGCGGCAAGACTGCTTGGCGGAATGATGATGAAAATAGCGATTGCGACTGCTCTGCCGAAATAGATCAAGCTCAGTACATTTTTTTTCGCCATCCGGTTGCCGAAATAGCCGGCGATCAGCGTTCCGAAAAGATTGAAGATGCCGACTAGCGAAAGCGCCCATGCGCCAACCGTTGCCGACAGGCCGATGTCTCCAAGATAAGCCGGCAAATGAATCCCGATGAAAGCCACTTGAAATCCGCATACGAAAAAGCCGCTCGTCAAATAGATGTAGCCGGAATGTCGGCCAGCCTGGATCAGCGCCTGCCTTAAGGTTTGCTCTGGGCCTTGCGCCTGCGCTTTGCCGGAGAGCGCTCTTGCAAGCGGCAGCATCAAAACCGCAAGACCGGCAAAAATCAGCAATGCTGAAGTCCAGCCAACATGCTGAATGAGGCCGCTCGCCACCGGAACAAGCACAAATTGGCCCAAAGATCCGGCGGCAGCGCCGATCCCAAGGGCCATCGAGCGTTGCTTTTCGGGCACCGTTCTGGCGATCACGGCCAGAACAACCGCGAATGTCGTGCCCGACAGCCCGAAGCCAATCAGCATGCCATTTGAAATGTAAAGACCAATCGGCGTAGACGACATAGTCATCAGCAACAGGCCTGCGACATAGCAAAGCCCGCCGACAAGAACCACTCTGCCAGATCCATAGCGGTCTGCGACAGCGCCGAATATCGGCTGTGAAAAACCCCAAAAAAGATTTTGCATCGCTGCTGCAAACGCAAAAACGCTTCTGCCCCAGCCGTAGTGATCGCTGACGGGCACAAGAAAAACGCCCATCATGCTGCGAATGCCAAAGCCCAGGAAGATTACGGCGCACCCGGCAATAACCACGATGAGAGCGTTTTTCCAGCTCAGTGCATTCGCGTTGATGCTTTGCATTTATGATCCAAGGGTGTGCAGCTGGGAAAATAGGCTCGAAACAGCGCGATGCGGAAATTTGGGTGCCGGTTTCAGCATCAACTGTTAGTGCAAACGCAATATTTTATGCTCTTTAATTCATAATTGCCGCCTGCAATTTCGATTGCGGGGCTGCCGATTTGTGAAATAACATATTCATTGGTAAAGCAAAAACCTCAAAAATCGTGCGGCCGCCGTATCGACACCCAAGCCTGAAAGATTGAACCGTGAAAAAGATCTATGCAATCTCCGCAGTAGCGACGACTGTCGCGGTCGTTGGGATTGGCACCTACTTGTTGCTGACCAATGGAGCCGCAACCGATGTCGCCGCCGTGGAGCATCCTTCGCAGGAGATGGTCTGGGCAGCCTCGGTCAAACCAGTCAAACTTGAAAGCCTCACGCCGACTGTGAAGCTGCTTGGGCGGGTTGTGTCATTTACCAATTTACAACTATCCTCTATTCTCGATGCGGCCGTAATACATGTCAACGCGGTCGAAGGCCAGTATGTTGAGCAAGGCGACACGCTTATCGAGCTTGATCCGCGAAACATTAAGACAGCTATCGCGCAATTGCAAGCCGATGCCGATCGAGTAGAGGCGCTTCTAAAAGATGAGCGGATAAAACTTGCGACAAATCGCGAAGCGCTGATCTACGCTACAAATCTGATGCATCTCGCAACAGAATCGAGACAGCGCATCGCGCTTCTTCGGCAGCGCAATCTTGCAGATATCGCAGTTTTTTCGCAAGCTTTGATCGATGAAGAAAACGCCAAGTTGGCGGTCACTGAGCGCAAAGCCCTGATCAGGGAGCATAGCAGCCACGTCGCGCGTCTTCAAGCCGACCTTCGCCATATTTCCGTATCGCTGCGCAATGCGGAAGCAGATTTGGAAGAATCAATCATCAAAGCCCCGATTGCAGGGCGAGTTACTGCTGTCCATGTCGCTGAGGGCGAGCAAGTTCGGAATGGGTCGCCAGTTCTGGACATGTTTGATCATCAAGCAGTTGAAATCCGCAGCCTGATTCCAACGCGCCATCTAGCCGATGTCAAAGCGCGAATTTCCGTCACCGAAAAACCCGAAGCCTATGCATTTGTCGATAATCGGCGACTGACGCTCAAGCTCGACCGACTTTCTGCTTCAGTAGAGCAAGGACGCGGCGGAGTCGAAGCATTCTTTCAAATCGAAGACAGCAGTTTTTATCCAGAGCTCGGCCGCACGGTCGAAGTCAGCCTGTTGCAGTCGCCAGTCGATAATGCCGTCGCCGTCTCATCCCAATCGATTTATGGGGCCGATCGGGTATTCAAGCTCGTTGATAGTCGGTTGAAGTCGGTTCCCATTTCGCGACACGGTGAAATTTTCCGCAACGGCGAATGGCTTGTCATCGCCGTCAGCGATCAGCTGCAAGCCGGCGACTTGATCATTACATCGCGGCTCGACAACCCGATTGATGGCGGCAAGGTGGATATTGCCGCCAGCGCAGATCTTTGAAGCGCCGGCGAGCGGGCTGATTTTGGCTTATTGTTGCAATTCCATCCGAAATGGCTTGTGGTCGGAGCCAACCGCATCGCTATCAATCGCGACAGTTGAAATCAAATCGGCCATGCCCGTGCTCACAAAACAATAGTCCATTCGCACATCTTCGCCCCGTCTGTCTGCGGTCGCGCCTGAAGATTCCTCGTTGCCGGCCCATGTCCAGGCATCAACAAATCCGGCGGGATTGACAACTCTGCCGCCATAGTCTGATTTGGGGCCAACGATGCGGCCATATTCTGCGGAATCTGGCGTAAAGTTGAAATCTCCCATCAATATGGCCTCGCTCGGAAGCGGCGCATTGCCGCCTTGATGGGCAAAGTCGGTAGTGGCCGGATCTCCAGCAATCGGAGCGCCTTCCAGCACAGCAGAATTATGCAGTTGCAGAATTCGTTCAACTTGCAGCATGCGCTCTTCTGCGCTAATGTGCGACAAATGAATCGAATAGGCGCGAACCGCCTTGCCGGCGTAGGCGATGACGCCTTCAAGCGCTGTTCGCTGAATGCTCAAAGGCCCGATCGAGCCGTACTTTGGCAAAAAATGGTTGCGTGAAGCAATGATCGGCGTACGCGATAGCAACATATTGCCGAATTGCTGTCGACGATGAACCATCGAACCATCTTCTCGCGCATGATCAGCATCAAGATCAACCCCGGCACCGTATATCCAGTGATAATCGGCCAGTCTAGAAGTCAGTTCTTCAACTTGGTCGACGTTGCCGGTTCGGGGAAAGTGGCGCTCAACCTCCTGCAACGCGATCACGTCAGCGCCGCGAATCGTTTCAGCGATACGGTCATAGTCGACAATTCGATCTAAGCCGCGACAGAATTGAACGTTGTACGTGATCAGCTTCATTGTTGGGTGTCAATCACCTGTCGGCGATGGTCAAGACAATATAAGGCTGTAAGCATCTTCTGCAACAAACAGAGCAAGTCGCACATCCTGTTTTCAAATTGTACGGATCACTTAGCAGGTTGCAGAACGGCGCGTCAATGCAGGTAGCGGAATTCTACCGGCGCAATTCCTTAAATTAGGCGCTTGGCTTTCATGCGCCAAAAACTCGGCACTCGGGCAAGACTCTTTTTCGGCAGTGCGAATTTGTCGAGTAGCTCACCGGCCCCTTGACGATCTATCAGGCATGCGGCTCGAAGATCAAGATAGCTTTCTCGTCGCGGGAATCGTCCGGCCTTCAAGAATTTATTCTTTTTTCATAAGCCAATTTCGATAATTCAGTGAGAATTCCACTGTTGTCTTCAATATCTTTCGAAGATAGGCTAATCCGATACGATCCGTAGCGTTTGTCATACTCCAAAGCATCAAGTTTTGCACCGTTGATTTCCTCGTCAATCTCTTCAGTCATAGGTAATTTGATCTCGAATGTGATTCTATTCTTCTTTGGCCTGAATGAAACGAAATTGAATGGCCGACCGTCTTTCTCAATGCCAATATAAAACTTATTGTATTTTAGAGTTAAAGTGCTATCAAATTTCTCAAATAGCTTCAAAATTTTATCGGCTAATTCAACTGTTTGCTTCGTAGCTTTCTCTGCCCAATAAGACCGGTCAGTTGGGGGAGCATCTTCGTCCTCATCTACTAAGCCTAAAGACAGTTGATCCAATACTTTTGTGAAGACAACAGTCAAATGATCGCCTACAGAAAATGCCTGCATTTGAATTGCAATCAAAGGGATCATTCCGTTGAACAGTGAGACAACGTTGAGAAACCGGCTAGTGATATCTTCAGCAACAAGAACGGCGCAATGTTCATATTGTGGATACTTCTTTTTCTCTATGTCATAGTATTCAATCGTTCTTATGATGTGAGATTCATCTGTTGATCCTAATTGAACTTCAACTTCATATCTTCTTGGCGATTCGCTATCTTGAAATAGCAAATCAAGCCGTCCTGCACGAGGCTGGATTCGCTCCTTGTCTCTGAGAACTAGGTCGCCTAGACCGAGGACAGAAGGGTCATCAGCAATCAATTCCTGAATCCAATGCTCATTAAGCGAAGCGTGGTGCTTAATTGAAATTCGCTTTGGTTTTACGTATTCATCTTTTGTGTAGTTCATTCGTGCACCCTAACGTAAAAATACTTTCATGGTCTCATCAGCGGGGCGGTCGTGATGATCTTGACGATGGGCCCGGCACTGCAAGCGCCCGAAAAAACGCGAGTACGCAAAAAGGTTATTGTGGCTCGATAGTTTGGGACTGTCATTAATCCCCGCTCTCAACGCATTTTTAGCTCCAGCTCGTATGCAAGCCGGCCGGCAACGTCGTAGCGAGTGCCGGAATTTCCCTTTACAATGAATTTTGGCGAAAATCCGTTCGCAAAACGCGACCTTACCTGGTCTTGCTGGCTTACTACTTTCCCCGAGAAATCGCCGTGTTTTTTTCAGGCGGCATACTTCTCACGCATAATTTGATATGCCGCCAACTCGCATTTTTCATTCAGCTTCCGATTCTCTCGGATATCAGCCTCACCCGCCCTCATTGTTACTTCTGTCAACCTTTTAGCCAACTGCCGATTTTTCTCTCTTACTAAGAAATCGTCTGACTGATGAGTGTTTGCATCGCCCCATAGGTACCTCCACTCGATTTCTAACAAGCTGCACTCCCTGCCAACCTCATGCAATACAGCCGCCTTTCTAGCGTAATTTGCTACGATATCCCATGCTGTAAACAATGCAAGCGCTAGCCCCATGGTTATCGTGATCATTTCCTGTCGAGGAAAAAACTTCAATAAATCGAATAAAGTCGCAGAGCCAACCAATGCTGAGAAAACTAAAACAACTCGAATCAAATAGTAATTGCGGAGATGTTTGTCAGCTAGTGCTTCATAGTACCGAACCAAACGCGCTATATCTAGCATCTCGTTCCAAACATCATGCCGCGTCTGTTCAGTAACCATTCTAGTTTTTCTTATTGTCTTGTCCATTTCGGAAGAATTGAAAACGAACGATATTGTCATTATACATAAGGCAGCATCACTGTCGTCGCATGACTCTGGACGCTGATGACGACGCACTTGATCGGCGTTGCACCGATTTCAAGCTAGGCGGAGTGCGTCTTTCGCATCGTTTTTGCCGGCGATTTCGACTTGCCAGTCTGCGGAAAACTGGCGGCATCCCCGAATTCTTTCCCGCTTGAAGCTAGTCGCCACATGATTTCCTTCGTTGAATAATGAAGGCCATATTTTCATTTTCTGGCAGACACGATCTATCCGGCAGTATGGCATGGTGAAAAACCGCCCATGTTGGTTTGGGCGGATCCGATGGCGGCCTTCGTGCAGCGGACCAAAGCCGCTGCGCATGAAATCGCGAATCACGCAACTTTAATCTGAACTTCCCCTACTCCTTCCATGCCTGCGCTAACGCGATCGCCTGGAGCAAGAGGCCCGACACCGGCCGGCGTTCCAGTGAAAATCAAATCGCCGGCAGCGATGCTGAACAATTTTGACAGCTCAGAAATGACTTCGGGCACCGACCAGATCAACTGGTTGATATTGCCATGCTGTCGCATCTCATCATTGACTTTGAGCCAAATCTCACCCGATTCAGGATGTCCGATTGACTTTGCCGGAGCAATGTCGCTAATTGGCGCGGAGAAGTCGAACGACTTTCCCGCCTCCCATGGGCGGCCCTGGTCTTTCATGCTCTGCTGCAGATCTCGTCGCGTGATATCTATGCCGACGGCGTACCCGTATACATGCTCTAGTGCGCTGCCGGCATCTATCGCGCTACCGCCAGAGGCCATCGCCACGACAAGCTCGACTTCATGATGAACCTTGCTGGATTTTGAAGGAAACGGAAAATCACGGCCGCTAGGCAGCACCGCGTCTGGCGGCTTTTGGAAGAAGAAAGGCTTTCTCGCTCTGGGTCATGCCCCATTTCTTTAGCATGCTCGGCATAATTTCGACCAACAAGATAGATCCTGCGAACAGGAAATACGGCATCGGTTCCCTTTACAGCGACTGATGCCAATTTGACGCCAGAAACCACATGGCCCACTTTGGACGACTCATTCATGAATGGGGTGACGGTTCGTGCGCTTCTTTTTCAGTATCGCCTAAAAAGTTCAAGTAATCCGGGTGTGCTTCAGCCGATCTTCATCCAGTTCAAAGCCAAGTCCAGGAAGGTCGCTCAACACGACATGACCGCTGCCATCGTAGTTGACTGGTTCGGCAAGCATGAAATCGCGCACCGGCACATCCCATTCGGGCGGATCATACGAGTACTCAAGATATGCCGGCAAAACGGTTCCTGCAACTAGTTGCGCGTTAGCTAGAAACCCGATTCCATTGCCCCATGCATGAGGGCTGAACATCACCCCGGCGCCCGCCGCCTCATGAGCGATTTTTGCAAGACCGGTAATTCCGCCAAAATATGCGCAATCGGTTTGCAGCACATCGACACAACCGTTGTGGATCATATGCCGCAGCTCGTAATATTCGGTATTCATTTCGCCGCTTGCGATACGAGGGAATCCGGGAACTTGCCGCAACCGCCTCAAGCCATCGAAGTCGCCCCGATGCAGCGGTTCCTCGACCCAGTAAAGATCAAGCTCAACCAGCTCCTCGATCGCCGCCCGCGCGGCGTGAAACGTCCACCATAATGAATCGTCCCACGGCATTCGCCATGCTTGGTTTGCGTCGACCATGATCCGAATGTCGCCGCCTACCGCCTGGCGCACAGCACGAAGCGCCTCGGCATCTTCACCCCGAGCGCGCCGCCCGATACGAAACTTCATCGCCTCGAACCCTCTATCTTTCAGCATGCGCGCCTGTTCTGCGAGTTGTTTTGCGGGCCGCACTGTTCCGGTTGAACCGTAAACCGGAATTCTATCGCTGGTACCACCGAGCAATTGATACACCGGCTTGTTCTCGATCTTTCCCCTCAGGTCCCACAAAGCCAAATCCAGCGGCCAGCACCGGCTTGCAAATAGCGAAATGCTGTCCAAGGCTCGGTTGTGCCGCTCCAGATCAAATGGATCCTGACCGATAAAGATATCCTTAAATCGCTCAAACCCGATCATGGCGTCACCCGACCCGATTCCAACAGCGCCGTTGTCGGCTATCACCCGGACAATCGTCGCCTCAAACGATGTCAAGGGCTTCGGATCCCACGAAGAAGGGAACGGCACCTCAACCGGCAAGCGATGCCTAGTGATCTCAATATCCCTTATTGCTGTTTCCGATTTCATTATTTGAGCAGATCGATGGATGAGGCGAAGGGCTTCGCAAAGCGACAACCGCGAATTGTACAAGCATTGCTCGATTGCAATTTGCAATTGTCCGTATACTGGGTGAACCTCGCCTAACCGGCAAACAAAATAATCACCACAGGCTGAAAATCAATGGCGCAAAGCAACTTAAGATGGGTGCTGCGATCGCATCCGGTCGGAATGCCGACACCCGACAACTGGCGGCTTGTTCAAACAGGCATCGAAAGTCCTAAGAACAATCAAGTGCTCGCTCGAGCACTCTACCTTTCGGTCGATCCTTATATGCGCGGGCGAATAAGCGCCAAACAAGGCTATGCCGCCGGCGTATCGCCGGGCGATCTGATGGTGGGCGGCGCTATTGCTGAAATTGTCGAGTCCAGGCACCCGTCGTTCAAGCAAGGCGACATTGTCGAGACAATGCAATTCGGCTGGCAAGAATATGCCGCGCTCGATGCCGCAAGTCTCACCAAGGTGGACACCGGCATCGGGCCGGCGCATGCGTGGCTGAGCTACCTTGGAATGCCAGGCATCACCGCATGGTGCGCGCTGAATCTGGTTGGACAAATGCGGCCATCGCAAACAGTGCTGGTATCAGCCGCCTCTGGCGCGGTCGGCCAAGTCGCCGGCCCGCTGATCAAAGCGGCCGACTGCCGAGCAGTCGCCATCGCAAGCTCGCAAAGCAAACTGGACTGGTGCAGGCAGATCGGCTACGACGCAGGCATCAACTACCGCGAATCCAGCAATCTTAGCGACTCTGTGGCGGCAGCCTGTCCGGATGGAGTCGATGTTTTTTTCGACAACACCGCAGGCCCGATCCACGATGCGGCGATGATCAATCTTGCCATCGGCGCGCGAATCATCATTGTTGGAACAGTCAGCTTGGCCGACAAATTCGACCAGCCCGACACCGGCGAGCGGTTCTTGCGTCAAATTCTGGTTGCGCGGGCGACCATGAAAGGCTT
This sequence comes from Arenicellales bacterium, assembly GCA_965214875.1. Lineage (GTDB taxonomy): Bacteria > Pseudomonadota > Gammaproteobacteria > Arenicellales > JAJDZL01 > CBDAUN01. The sequence continues at coordinate 2,559,677 of OZ243980.1, forward strand.
TTTGGTATTCGACCACCTTGACCGCTACAGCGAGGCGCGCCAGCAAATCGGCAAACTGGCGAACAGCGGCGCGCTCCGGTTCAAGACCGATTTCATGGACGGCATTGAGGCGATGCCTCATGCATTTTTGCGCCTGCTTTACTCGAAGAATTTTGGCAAGCAGCTTGTGCGAACTCAATTCGCCGAAGGCTTGCCCGAATAGCCTGCGGAATTCCGAATCATGCGATTTGGCGGGACAATGGCAGCTGGCCGCTTAAGCCGCAATCTAAAAATCTGTATGCACGCCGCCTTGCGCAATCCTCCGATCGACAAATGCGTCCAATCGCTCGCGCAAATCCGGCTCTATATGCGGAACTTTGTATTCGGCTAGCACCTGCTTGTAGAGCCGGTTGGCGCGCTCCATCGTCTGAGGGCTGCCGGCTTCAGACCAGGTTTCATAGTTTCGCCAGTCCGATAGCAGCGGTTCGTAGAATGCGCTGCGGTAGCGGTCCTGGGTATGCCGGGTGCCAAAAAAGTGTCCGCCATGCCCGGCTTCCCGGATCGAATCGATGCCAATCGTCTCATCATCAATCTCCATCGGACGCATGTACTGCGCAATCATTTGAAGCAGGTCCGCATCCAGCACGAACTTCTCAAACGAAGCGGTAAGCCCGCCCTCCAGCCACCCTGCTCCATGCAAGATCACATGGGCATGACCATTGATAGCGCCCCACAGCGAGAAGACCGATTCATAGGCCGCTTGCGCGTCGACGCAGTTTGATGCATTGGTGTTTGAAGACCGAAACGGAAGCTTGTAGCGTCGCGCCATCTGGCCGCTAGCCAGGGCCGCTTTCATGTATTCGGGGGTGCCGAACGCGGGCGCTCCAGAGCGCATGTCCACATTTGAAGTAAATCCGCCGTATACAAAAGGGGCGCCGGGCCGCGCAGTCTGAGAAATTGCAAGCCCGCTTAGCACCTCAGCATTCTGCTGCACGATTGCACCGGCCAAGGTAACCGGAGCCATTGCGCCAGCTAGCGTAAACGGAGTCAGCATGACGACTTGATTGCGCTTGGACATGTCTATGATGCCCTGCGTCATGTTGCGGTCCAGCCGCAACGGAGAGTTCGAGTTGACAACCGTGAGCAGACTCGGCTCACGCTCGAGCTGTTCGTCGTCGATGCCGCGCGCCAATTTGACAATTTCCAAAGCATCTTGAATATGCTTACTACTGAGCGAGTAGGCATGAAACACCTTGTCGGTCAGCGTTGCAAAATCGCGCAAGCACTCGAGATGACGAACTGCGACCGGAATGTCGGTCGGCTCGACCGGATAGCCGCCCATCAGATGGATGATGTTCAAATGCTGAGCAAGCCTCAGAAAGTTGCGATAGTCCTTTTGGTTGCCGGCACGTCTGCCGTCGTCGATGTCGGATGCATTTGGCGGACTGCCAACGGTGGCGAAGTTGATCCGCTGCGTACCGATTTCAAGATTGTTTGCAGGATTTCTAGCATGCACCGTGAAGGAGGGACGGACAGTCGTCAAGCAATGCTCTATCAGTCCTCGGTCGATAAATATCTTTGATCCATCGCGGCATGCCGCCCCGCCTGTCTGCACCAGCAGGTCGCGAGCCTGCGCAAGCAGCACCTCCACGCCCACCTGCTCAAGCACGTCCAAAGAAGCCTCATGTATCCTTTCTACGTCAATATCGGCAACCACCTCGAGTGGCGCGAATCGATTATCGACTTTGACTTTCTCCATCTGCGCAACGACTGCAGCGGCCGCGCAGTCAGGCGATGTGCGGCTTCTTCCTCTTCGCATTGCACGTTGCCTTTCGATTGATTCTCAGCCCGCTCGAGGATGAGAATCAGGTTTGACAAAGTAAAGCATGATCCCTCCGATCGCGAATAGCACAATCACAGAGAGTATAGACACTCTGTGGCCGAACCAGACGGCCGCAAGTCCCACTAGCACGGGGCCGAAAACCGCCGCCGCCTTGCCAATCATATTGAAAATTCCGAAATACTGCCCGACCTGATGCTGCGGAACCATCTGAGCATACAGCGATCTGCTAAGCGCCTGAACTCCGCCCTGAACCAGACCGACCATGACCGCCAAAATGTAGAACTGCGCGCCTGAGGTGATCGAATAGGCCCAGACCGCAACCGCAATATAGACAAAAATGCCGCAATAGATGCCAAACTTCGGACCATAGCGCTGTCCTACCCAGCCGAATCCGAGTGCCGCAGGGAAGCCGACAAACTGCACAACCAGCAAGGCACCAATTAAATCATTGCGATCGAGGCCGATCGCCAAGCCATAATCGACCGCCATTCGAAACACGGTTCCAACCCCGTCGATATAAAACCAGTATGCGAGCAGAAAAAGCAAAATCGTCCTCTTGCCGCTGAGCAGTCGCAACGTTTCAACAACTTCGCTTAGGCCTGAAGCGATCACCCCCTTGCCAGTTGCCTTCGGTTTCGGAGCATCTTCAACAAACAAGAAAATAGGAATCGAAAAAATTGCCCACCATGCCGCAACCGTCACGAAGCTGACACGAAGAGCTTCGCTTGCATCAGTAAAGCCGAACATCGCTGGATTGACCACCATCAGCACATTAAGTAGAAACAAAATGCCGCCTCCAAGATAGCCAAGCGCATAGCCCGCGCACGATGTCATGTGTATGCGCTCCTTAGTCGGAGCGACATTGATCAGCAACGCGTCATAGAAGACATTGCCGCCGGCGAATCCGATCGAAGCAAGCACAAAAAGCGTCAATGCGAAGGCCCAATCGCCGCGGCTTACGATGTATAGGCATGCCGTCGAAACAACTCCTATGAATGCAAACACCGCGAGCAGCTTTTTTTTCGCGCCCGCGCAGTCGGATATGGCTCCGAGAATCGGACCTAGCACAATGATCAGCACGCTGGTGATCGAAGTTGCAACCCCAAGACGCAACGTGGTCATTGCCGGCTCTTCTCCAATTGACCAGTACTCGCGAAGGAAGATCGGGAAAAAGCCTGCCACCACAGTGGTCGCAAACGCTGAATTCGCCCAGTCGTAGATCGCCCAGGAAAACGTCTTGCGCTCAAAAATGCTTCGCATGCTATTTGTCTTATATTTGCCTTGACTTCAACAAACCGCTCTAGGCGCTGATTTACGCCGCGCAAACGGCCAAGTCATTCAAATTCACTACCCTAGTCATGCAAATCTGGGTTCAGATACATGTGAGACCGCCCGCCTCCTCCCGAAGGACGTAGTCCGAAGGGAGGAGGCGGGCGCGCGAAAATTTTTCAGGTAGCATAGTGCTTCACACAAATCCAACAGCCGAAAGGCGGGAGATAGCGCTATGCAAATCAAATATCCGCACCGCAAATTTTATCGTCTCGACGCGATCCGCGACGAACTTTCGCCGCAGGCCGCCGAGCGCTTCGACAATCTCGCGCTGTTCGACCAGCTTCGCCTCGAGGGCGCGACCGAAGCGACCGCCCTGAAGGCGATCGGCTGCTCCCGGGCCACGCCCTGCCGCTGGAAGCGGCGCCTGCGCGAGCAGGGCGTCCGCGCCCTGGCCGACCGCTGCCGCCGCCCGCATCGGGTGCGGCGGCGCCAGTGGACCGCCGCCGAGCTCGAGCTGGTGCGCCAGGCGCGGCATCGCTTTCCGCTGTGGGGGCGCGCCAAGATCCGCGCCGTGCTGGCGCGCGAGCGCGGCTTCGCGCCCAGCGAGTCCGCCACCGGGCGCATGATCGCCCGCCTGGTGCGCACCGGCCAGGCCGAGCCGGTCGCGTTCTACTACGGGCGAACAAAGCCCAAGCGGCGGCGCAAGTTCGACCGCCACGCCAAGCGCTGGCGCTACGGCACCCGCGGGCGAAAGCCCGGCCAGATGGTGCAGATCGACCACATGAGCGTCGCCATCGAGGCCGGCTTCTGCGTCAAGGAATTCAAGGCGGTGTGCCCGGTCTCCAAGCTGTGCTACATGCGCGCCTATTCGCGCGCCACCGCCGCCTGCGCCTCGAAGTTCCTGGACCACCTGATCCGCCAGGCGCCGTTCGATATCGAGTCGGTGCAGGTCGATGGCGGCAGCGAGTTCATGGCCGAGTTCGAGACCGCCTGCCAGCAGCGCGGCATCGCCCTGTTCGTGCTGCCGCCCAGAAGCCCCAAATACAATGGCTGCGTCGAGCGCGCCAACGCGGTCAGCCGCTACGAGTTCCACCAGTTCTACGCCGGCGAGCTCAGCGTCGGCGCCCTGAACGTCGAGCTGGCCGAATTCGAGCGCTCTGCAACGCCTATCGCCCGCATCAGGCGCTCGGGCAAACAACGCCCATGCAGGCGTATAATGAAAACTTCAACCAAAGCGCGCTTGCCGCCTGAAAAGTCTCATATGTATTGAACCAGTACAGATTTTTGCCAATGCATCGCAATATTGCTATCATTCGTGCGATTTCATCATTATGTCCTTTCTAAAAAGGACAATAGATTAAAATTATGACTGAGCCGTAAATTATGCAACATCCATCAACTATCGTTTTGACTACCGCGCCATTGAAAACGGCGTTTGCCATTGCCGCATTGCTTTTTGCTCCGGCGGCAAGCGCTTCTGTTGGCGATGAGGTCGGATTTATTCTGAACACCTACTCCTTTCTGATCTGGGGCGCGCTAGTGATGTGGATGTGCGCCGGCTTCACAATGCTTGAAGCCGGTTCGGTCCGAACGAAAAATGCATCGGTGATCTGCCTGAAGAACATCGGCCTTTTTTCGATTGCCGGTCTGGCCTACTTTGTTCTTGGCTACAACTTGATGTATGTCGATGTAAGCGGCTGGATTGGCAGCTTCTCCTTCGGGTATTCCTCATCTGCTGAGGAGTTGGCGCTGATTTCGGGCAACGAAGAGGCGCTCGCATCAGTTGCAAGCAAATCCTATTCGACCATGTCGGACTGGTTCTTCCAGATGGTCTTTGTCGCCACCACCGCATCCATCGTATCTGGAACCATCGCCGAACGAATCAAGTTATGGTCATTTTTCGCCTTCATCGCCATTTTGACGGCAATCATCTACCCGATAGTCGGATCATGGACCTGGGGTGGCGGATGGCTGAGCGAAATGGGATTTTCAGATTTTGCCGGCTCAACAATCGTTCACTCGACTGGCGGCTGGGCGGCGCTCGCCGGCGCTATCATCGTGGGGGCGCGAAAGGGGAAATTCCGAGAAGACGGCACAGTGAAGTCCACTCCGCCGTCCAACATTCCGGCGGTGACGCTTGGGGTATTCATTCTGTGGCTTGGCTGGTTCGGTTTCAACGGCGGCTCAGTGCTCGCACTCGGCAGCGCCGCTGATGCGGTCACAATGAGCATCGTAATCGTCAATACTACACTCGCAGCTGCAGCTGGCGTCATGATAGCCATGAGCGTATCGCGCCCGCTGCTCGGGCGAGTGGACCTGCTAAGCGTTCTAAACGGTGCAATCGCTGGACTCGTCGCGATCACCGCAGCCCCCGACGTAACCAGCCATGTGTGGGCAATTTTTGTCGGCGGGGTCGGCGGGTTTATCTGCGTGGCCGGCATGAAAGCCATGGAAATGCTGAAAGTCGACGATGTCGTTGGAGCCGTTTCAGCTCATCTGTTCGCAGGCATCTGGGGAACTCTGGTAGCAGGCGACAACTTTCTTGTACAATTGACTGGAGTTGCTTCAGTCGGCGTATTCGTTTTTGGCTCGTCGCTAGCAATCTGGTTCATTTTAGCCAAGACGATCGGTGTACGCATCAGCCCGCAAGTCGAAGATCTCGGGCAAGATGTCGCCGAACTAAAAATCGAGGCGTATCCCGAATTTATGATCATGCCGGAAGATGATTAAACACGATTAGTGTTAAAATAGCGATTTGTGGAGTAATGAACTATCTTTAACAATCCGAAATAGCAAGGTTCAAAATCTATGGAACTCAAAACAGAATATGATGGCGATTTGATGATCGTAACCCCCGCCGGAAGAATTGACGGCAGCAATGCCTTCGATTTCCAAACAGCCATCGACACTGCCATGGCAGACCACGATGCGGGAGTCATCATGGACTTAAGTGAATTGACCTATATCAGCAGTGCCGGTCTACGGGTAATTTTGTTGCTTGCGAAGAAGATTAAAGGGCAAAGCACAAGTCTGGTCTTGTGTTCGCTCGCCGCTTCGATTATGGACGTATTCGAAATCAGCGGGTTCGGCAAAATCATACCGATCCATCAAACAAGAGCAGAAGCGATATCTTCGATCGCTACTGCTTAGTCGAATCACGATTGAGCTTTTGCCGCAAGGCATCAGCTCAGTCGTTGTTAGTCGCATTCCGCTTTTTTTTCAGGCGCAGGCAGATTCAGAAGTTCTGTGTGCACGGCTTCGAATCGTGCTAGATTGCGCAAAGTCAATCTAGCCAATCCTCCGTTGGGAAAATTGCCGGCATTGTCTAGGCCTGCGCTTTCTAGCAATACCCGCGCAACCCCGCGACTGCTGACAAGCAATGGCCAGTGCGCGCACAGCGGCAAGAGATCATTCTGAAAACCAGCCATGATGCGTTGTCGAAAAGACTCTTTGCTCTCGCCACCAGGTGGCGTTTCGCCTGCGCTCAACCGCACGTTCGTGTCTTTGCTGCATTGATCATTCCACTCGCCGAGACTCCGCTCGACGAGGCTCGGTATCAGCCGAAGTTCTACACCTCCCATTCGTTCTGAAATCAAACGAGCCGTATTCTCTGTTCGCATCAGCGGTGCCGCTAGAATCAGACTGGGCTTGATGCCGAACTCAGCCATTATGCGATAGGCCGACTCGGCCTGCTTGATTCCCACTTCAGTCAAAGGCGGGTTGCGGTCACCTCCAGAACTGACCTTAAGCGCGTTGGAGGTCGTTTGCCCATGCCGCAAAAATATGAATCCGGCAGCGGCTTCAGGCATCGGGGTATAGCACTCTTTTGGTTTGCCTGGCCACGTCAAAATTCTGACTTCTTTCAAAACTGGCAGGATCTTCATGCCAGCGAACAATCATGCGATTCAGTCTCGCGAATGAAAGCGACGGGGTGTGTCCTGTTTTCGCAATGTGAATGACCGAGCTTGAAGGTCGCTTGTCAAACATTCGATCAATCGTATCTTGCGAGGTCGCATCGCTTTGCTCACCATGCAGCAGCAGCGTAGGGCAGCCAATGAGCGACCATTCGGACCACAAGTCAAGATCATTTACCGCACTTGCACGATAGGCAAGCATTGCGCGAAGATCATGCCGGTAGACGCGCGCCTGCTCTGATTCAGACCATTGCGTCTTGTAGTGCGCATTGCGCAGCAAAACCGCATCAAACGCCGGCCCCACATGCTTTGCCGATGCGCCAGTGCGGCGAAACATTTCAGACGGAGAGTGAAACGCATAATGCCGCGCAACAGCTCTCGCACGTCTTCGACGCCGTGTCGCGGGTATGTAAGGTCCGCTATCATTGAGTATCAGCGACTTCACCATATCCGGGCGCGCGGCGGCAAAGCGAATCGCAATGGCCGCTCCGAGCGATGAACCTAAAACGCTGAATTGATCCAGTTTCAAGTGGGCGGCAAATTGCGCCAGCTGCTCGGCATAGCATTCTAGCGTATAGTCTGAAAGTTCAGCAAGCCAGCCGCTCTCGCCTCGACCAGCAAGATCAAGCGCTATCAGCCTTAGCTCCGGTTTGGCGTCAACAGCGAAGAAATCAAACCGCTGCTTTACGTTGGTCAGCCCTCCGATCGCAATGGCAGGCTCGCCGCTACCACCCGCATCAGAATATGAAAGCCGGACCGAATAAGGCTTTCCAACTCCAAATTCGACATCCTGAAGCCGCGTTGGATGAACGTACTCGAAATGATCAAGCACGGGCCAGGCGGGCGCGCCCTCTCCTTGATTGATGGCTTCGATAAGGAGATCATAGTCGGTCCAAGTCAGATCCTGAACCGAATCAGCTTCAAGCCCGCGATAGCATGCTTGCAACCGTTCCTCAGCACAGTGTGCCGATGAAAATTCCTTCCCCCTTTGCAAAAGTGCGCTATTCAAAAATGAATCATCAACTCGCTGCTTATTCCTCTTTATTCTTAAGCAGCGTGATGCGATTTATATTGTTTATTCTTTCGTAGCGACACTCGCTGAAAAGCGTCTTGATCAGAAACACGCCGAGTCCGCCGATCCTGCGCTCATCCAGTTCGGCATCGATATCCGGTTCTGGCGCTTCTTCGAATGGGTCGAACTGGGCGCTCTGATCTTCCAACACAATCATTATGCCGTTTTCACAATCAGTCAAGCTGATGTGAATATCGGCCGGCGGATGGTCATCGTCATAGCCATAGCTGACGATGTTGGTAATCAATTCGTCCAATGCCAAATTGGTATTGAAAACCCACTCCTGCGGCCATCCGCAAGCGTTGCCATGATCCTCTATCAAGCCGCTGATTCGATCAATTTCGCTTTTTTCACTTTTAATCGTCAATTCTAAAGGCTTTGTCTCCTTGGACTCGCTCGTTGCCGACTCATTGCTGTTATTGAAGTGCAGCACAACACATGTGATGTCATCAAATTGATCCGCTTCTCCAACGTATTTGTTCACCGCACTCACTACTTCGGAAACGTCATCTTGCGCCGGCCCGTCGGGCAGTTTAGATACAACCTTGACGAAGCGGTCCATGCCAAACGGCTCGCCGACCATATTGAATGCTTCGGTCACACCGTCGGTAAAGAAGATCAGCTTCGATCCTGGTTTGAGCTGGCAACTCAATTCGTGATAGTCCAAATCAGGAAACATCGCGAGCACCACATCGCTTTTCGTCTCTAGGATGCCGACCTCTTCGCCCGACCGGATGATAGGCGGGTCATGGCCGGCGGACGCATAGTTGAATTTACCAGTTTGCTCATCAAGAACGCCATAAAGCATGGTTAGGAAAAGTTGCTCGTTGTTATTTTCCTCAAGAAAGTTATTCATGTTCTCAAGAACCTTGGCAGGCGATCTGACATGCCCGACCGTGCCGCGAAGCAGCGTTCGCGCCATGGCCATGAACAGAGCCGCTGCGACGCCTTTGCCCGACACGTCTGCGACTGCAATGCCGATATGCCGCTCATCAAGCCTGAAGTAGTCGAAAAAGTCCCCGCCAACCTCCTTGGCCGCAAACATGGAGCCGCCTACATCGACCGACTCATGCAGTTCAATTGGATCGGGCAGTAGCGATAACTGAACCCGTGTAGCGATGTCAAGTTCTTGCCGCAACGCAATCAGCGCCTCGCGGGTCGCGATCGCCGCACGCAATTTCTCATGCTGATCCTGAACCCGATTCGACATGCTTTGGAACGCGTTAGCCATCAGGGCAAGACTGTCGGAGTCGCGTCGTACGCCAGGGTCAATCTCGGCTTCTGCGAAGCCTGACATCGAATTTGCATCATTGCTGCTTTGCTGAATGATTCCGCCCAGCTGATCAAGTTCGGAAATCACTGTCTCCCGCGCTTCGCCGTCGAGCGTATTCGCCAGATGCGTCATTTCACGCTGGATGAATTTTTCTTGGCGCGATCTTTGCCGCTCCCGCGAGCGACGCAGCCTCACCAAAGTCAGCAAACTAGAGCGAAAGCGATTGACTGCATCAACAATGGTGCCAATTTCATCTTTTCTGAATTCACCTTCCATCTGTACATCGAGATCACCTTCAGACAAGGCGTTAAGAACCTTGACGCTTCTATCGAGCGGAGAAAATGCCCGCGACATGTACACGTTTAGACCCACCAGCATGATGAGCACAAAAGCCGCAATCGACACGATGGTGATTTGACTAATTCGCTGCTGCTGCAGCGCTAGACCAGTTACGTCCTTAATGATGACCAAACGTCCGATCAGCCCTCCGAGTTCCGAAGATTCCGGCAATACGACGGCCGAATAGAACCGATCTTCAAAATCGAATCTCTGCAACTCGCCTATTTCGTTCAACCTGATAAACTCGCCATATTGTTCCCAGTGGCTTGGATCTGATGCGGCAAGCATTCGTCCTCGGCGATTGACAACTGACACCGAAGCCTGCGTCAATTCCTCCATTTCCTTGATCGCGTCGACGATATCAATCGCATAGATCGCAAGACCGGCCGACTCTCCGAGGGCGGTACGCAGCGGAAATCCATAGACAAGCACGGTATTACGCGCCTTGTCATTGCCGACACCGCTTACTTCGCTCGCAGATGTCGCGACATCAATTGCAACACCCTCTTGAATCACCGAACTTTGAAACACGGCCGGATGCGACGAATAGGCCAAAGTGCCATCTGTTCTAATCACATCGAAACGGCTGGCAATCCCTTCGCCGGCAATCTGATCGGCGATCCGGGTCGCATGAAACCGAATGGCTTCGTTATCATTGTCCTGCATGGCATCGACAAACGCCTGATTGTCTCGTGCGATCGGCACACCGTCGGCCATCTGCTGGATCAGACCGACTTTCACCTTCTCCCACAAGTTCTGCTGGTCGAAAATAGTCGCTTTGGCGTATTCGATCTGCGCCAGTTCTTCGCGCTTGGTCGTGGCAAGCAAAATACTCACGCACACGACTGCAAAAGCAATCGTTACGAAAAGGCTGATGCGGGTTCGAAGAAGCATCGGTGACTACCTGATCAATGCGCCGCACAGCTGCGAACTGCGACCGATTCGGCCGATTGGTTGGGTTGCCGTCAGCATGCCGGATCTAGTTATTGGTGGTGTACTGGAAGTCTGCGATGGTAATCATAGACATTGGCGGAATCGCTCCAAGATCATGTACAACATCGTTGTTGATCCATAACTTGAAACGCGACAGCCGCGCTACTGGAAGATCATCGGGAGCCTTGCCATCGACCAGTATTCGCTCGGCTTGAACGCCAGCGAGTTTTCCGAGCGTGTGATAGTCGGTTACCAGCCCGAACAGGGCCCTGTGATTCTTAAGCGGCGCTTGGGTTGAAGCAAAAGTGGGCAATCCTGCTTGTATCGCTGACGAGGTATACACTTCACCGTGACGAGTCAGGAATGAATCCGGCCCCATATAGAGCAGCTCTGCGCCTTGTTGCTTGGCTTGCTGAACCAAATCGGGCAGCGCTGCCGGATCAGACTTGCCTTCATCATTGAGCGGAATCGGCAATACGACCAATTCCATGCCCATCTTCGGCGCCGCTTCCTCAAGCTGAGCCACGTTGGTTCTGGAGTTGCCGGATGTCGAGTCATAGATTACAGCAATCTTCTCGAACGGATGATAGGCAAGAATCGATTTGAGCTGAGCTTCAATCGTCGCAAGAAATGCCACTCCGGTGACAATTCGTCCAGGATCTTCGTAAGTATTCACGATGTTTGTGACTTGCGGATAGGCTACGAGCACGAAGATTCCCGGAATATCGCGTATGTATTTTTCGGGCGTATCCGTTTCAACCTTGCCAAAAATGCTGGTGGTCGTACCAGTCCCCCAAGTGTAGACTAAATCGGGCTTGGCCTGCCGGATCTCCTCGACAATCCCGGGAGCATTGTTGCGATCGAGATTCAGATTTCGAACCGTGAATTCGTAGGGGATTCCTCGCTGATCCAGATAATCTTTAAAGCCATCTTCCACCTCCGTTTCGCCGCGCCATACCACAGCGAAAATCTTAAACGGCTCCATGCCCGCTTCCATCATTGCCGATTGACCTTGCGCAGTCGGCAAAAAAGATATCATGACCGCAAACGTCAACGGCAGCCAGAAAATTGTTCGAAATCTCCTACTCATGGCATAATCTCCGGTTCTGCGATTTGTCGATCTACTTTATCAGCTAGCACCGACCTGACTGTCAACGCGTAGATGATGGTTAGCACAATCATAATGACACCAATTGCAACGATCGCAGCTCGGTATCCTAAATTGGTAGTGAGCGCGACGACAATCATTGGACCGATCACCATTCCTGAGCGTTCAAATACTCTATAAGTACTGAGAATAGTCGCCCTGCCAGCTATCCGATTGTGCTCTTCGGCAATGATTTGAACGATCGAGTGCTGCGAAGAAAATGCAAGCGAATGCCCGAATCCCATGCATAAAATTGCGACAACGATCGCAATGGTCGCCCCACTGGCGCCGAAATCAAACATGCTGACAAGAAATCCGGCTCCGGCGACCACGCCAGAGGTAATCACCATATGCTCATAATTCTGAAATTTGTCAGCTAGCCGTGCGGCGATCTTGGTTCCGGCAAGCGTGATCAAGCCATACAGCATCATCGTGCGTCCGATTGAAGATTGCGTATGCCCGAGTTGGCTCATGTAGAGCGGAACCAGATAGAACAGAAAACCCGAAAGGATCATCTTGTTAGGGATCGACGCGAGAAACAAGACCGCGAAAAAACGCTTGTTGCGAAGCAGCGTACTCAGTTCGGAGCCGTTCAGCATCAGTTTCCACGGCTTCATTCGCCGGGCGAGACCTGTTTCATAGAACTTGAAGATTCGCAACACCAGGATGCCGGAGACTACGGCAAGAGCCGCAGAAATCAAAAATGTGGCTTCGTAACCGATACGGTCTGCGACGATGCCGCCGATCGGAGGGCCGCATATGATGCCGACGAACACGGCGGCAACGAAGATTGCAGCGTTGCTGGCTCTGTTTCCCTCGCCAGAATGATGCGCTACCCATGCTTCTGAAGCAGTGAATACGAGCCCATAGCCGACCCCGGTGACGACACGCCAGATCACCAGATCGACGTATCCTTGAGTAAAAAAAGTCCCTACAAAGCCTATCAGCGCGAACGCAATGCCGGCCAAGAAGACTTCGCGCTCGCCGTAACGGTCCGTCAACCCGCCGCCAATAGGCGTGACCGCCATTGCGGCCAGCATGCATAAAGTGATCGGCAATCCGATAAACCACTCGTTAGCAATCATCGTCTCTAAGGGGATTTGACGCGAGATGAAAAGCGGCAGGAATGATCGTGAAAGCTCTTCTGCAAAAATGAACAAAAACAGTGGTATCCGAATCTTAGCCGCGTGGTTCGAAGTCAGCATAACATTGCCGGAGAACAAGTATTTCTTATCTATCTTGTCTTTGATCAGCTCGATTTTCTCAGCGATCTCGTCCTTAAACTGGATTGTCTTGAGCTCCTGCACTTCGAACACAAAGTCCGCGTAACGGCGTTCGAGCTCGAACAGCATGCGGTTGATCGCACCGACCACCGAGTCGACCTCGCCGCGGGCGCGCATTGAAATTCGTCTTGAAAAAATGCCTGCTTTTCCTGCACTTAGGACGGTTTCAAGATGTGCAATCGGCTCGAAGTAGTACGCCGACATGGAAAATACAATCAATTCAACCGTGATCAGGCACAACACCGCCACAATCACAATCAGCTCGAAGAAGATTTCACTGAATTGATTCCGAACATGCTCGCTGCTGACACCGACAAAAACCTGCACGGTCTCTCCCGAAAAAGTATAGACCGGGAAAGATCCTGCGTAGTAGCCAGCTGTCTCGATGCTGAAGTTTTCTTCGCTTTGCGCATTGGCCGCAACGACACTTTGCAAAATTGGCGGATCGATGCCGCTTGAAAACATCGCGTTGCCGGCAGAATCCACGAGAGCCAGAAATTCGATATCCGAATTGTCTTCAAGAAACCCCTCCAGATACTCATTGACCCCTTGAAGATCGCTATGCATGTAGCCAAGCTCCACCACTGCATAAGTAATCTGATCGGCGATCGAGTTGCCAATCAGGTGCGCCTTCTGGTAAAGCTGGGCTTCTAGCTCACCTTCAAACCCGGTCAAAGCGAAGCGTGCGATGGTAATTTGGCCGGCGAGCAAAACAACAACAGCAAGCGCAACAAGTCTAAACAGCAACCCTCTTCGCTTTTCCAATACAGCACTCTCGCTGACAACTTTTGTCAACTCGCGACTGTCGCGCACGTCACTCATTCCGCCGCCTCCTCATCTAGCTTGCGAATTTGTCTGGTTGCAGTCTCCAAATCGCCATACGCAGTGACAATATTCGAGGAAAACTTCGGAAAGTCTGCATGATCAATGTAGTCGCTCGTCACCGTGTCGGCATCGGACCGGTTTGTAGAGATTTCATCTAACGCCAAACTCATGTAGTGTAAATCCCGGGTCGATCTACGCAACATCAAGATCGAGCCGACCAGGCTTATGATGGCCATCGCTGCCAGAATCATGATGCCCCTGACTGCAAGCCGCCTAGTTTGCTCCTCAATGCTTTGGTCGAGAAATTGGCGAGAATACCTCAACACCAGCGAACCGACGTTCTGGCTTAAATTGTTTCGAATCGGAACGCCTACGACCCCAGCATCGCTTTGCAGACCCGACCACGACTCCTTGTCATAATTTTCACGCCAAGTATTGACCATATCTTCGGAAACCAGATCACCAACCAATGTGGCATCAGAAGAAAACAGCACCGTGCCACTCGCGTCGAAAACCTCCATGGACAGAACTTCCGGCCCTTGACGCGCATATTCTTCAAGTTCTCCAGAAACGCCCTCCAAATCTTGGAGTGCCAAGCCGATATCCATGCGCGTCTCAATACGGTCGCGAATATCGCTCACCACGAATTGGAATCTGGAGTTGAGCAGATCGGCCAAAGTGCGTTCGAACTTGTGAATGCTAAGTGCGCCGGTTGTTGCGACGCCAATGGCCAGAATCACAGCCATCGCGAAAGCAACCCGAAGTGCGAGTCCGAATTTCATCAGGATTTCCCTATCGAATCAATAATATTCACTTGCTTACGCCAAACATGTCGCGGCAGTCTCGGGTCGCCAATAGATAAAAGCGGTGTCGCGAGGAAAAGTTGCACTTTTTCGCTGGTGCAGACCCTGTATTGTACTTTAACCGCAGATGAAAATGCGAATCACTTTGCCTCGCCTCGCGAAATCAGCGCCGCAAGAAATTCGCAATCATGCGCCGCATCGAGCAAGATCAACCCAAAAACGTGCGACATGCGCTTGAACAGGAACAAAAATCCGCGAAACTCACTGCCGCATCCTAACTCCTTCAGGGTCGTAAGGCGCTTCGGTCAACAGGCGTGCCGAACGACGCTCGCCAACGACATCGACAGAGACAGCGCCGAACCGCTGCACTACATCGCTATCGACATAGGCAAGACCAAGCGACATATCAACACAGTGCCCATAGCCGCCAGAGGTAATGAATCCGACGCATTTGCGGCCGCTCCAAACCGGCTCGAATCCTGACGCGTCGGCATCAGCACTGTCGATCTGCAACAGGGTTAAAAGGCGTTTCGGCATTGCATCGCGCTCAGCGAGCGCTTGTTCTTTGCCGATAAAGTCCGGCTTGTCGAACGAAATGAATCGATCCAGCCTGGCCATTTTCGGGGTGTAGGCTCGTGAATACTCCACCGACCAGGCGCCGTATCCCTTTTCAAGCCGCAGACTGTTCATCGCTCGAGAGCCGAACTGTTGCAACCCAAGATCTTCACCCGCCTCGATCACAGCATGGTGCAACGCGCGATGCTGCGCACTCGGCACGTTGATCTCGTATCCAAGTTCGCCGGTAACCGAAACCCTCCCTACAACCGGTTCGCAAAACCCTGCTTCGATCTTCTTGCAATTCATGAAGCGGAAGCCTTCATTGGAAACATCGGCCCCGGTCAATCGGCCAAGCAACTCGCGCGAGCGCGGTCCGCAAATCGAAATTCCGGTCCATTGATCTGATATGTTGCTTATCGTAGCGCCATGGCGCGGCGCGTTTTGCTCGAACCAACGCATATGCCACGACTGCAGATAGTAGGATCCCACTAGCCAGAAGCGATCTTCATCAAGCCGCATCACGATCAGATCTCCCATCAGACGCCCAGCGGGAGTCAGCATCGGCGCAAGACGCATGCCGCCGATGCCGGGCAACTCGCCCGCAATAAGGATGTCCAGCCACGATTCTGCCATCTCGCCAGAAATCTCATAGCGCGCAAACCCGGAAATGTCTGCCATTCCGACCGCATTTCGCACTGCTTTTGCTTCATGCGCTTCGTAATCGAAGGCGTTTGAGCGGCGCAAGCTTGGCGTTTCGACGAAATCGGGCTGCCCAGGCGTGAAATAAAGCGGCACTTCCAGCCCCCACAGGCAACCGAATTGCGCACCATCGGCTTTCAACGCATCGTGAGCCGGCGAGTGCTTGAGCGGCCGCCCCGCGGGCAACTCCTCATTTGGATAGATCATCACGAATCGTCTGGAGTAGAACTGGCGGGTCATGTCCCGCACGTAGCGGTCGCCGCTCGCAAATGTTCCATAGCGCGCCACATCCATGCCAAAGACATCCACTTCAGGTTCCCCATCAACCATCCATTGCGCCAGAGCCAGCCCGACTCCGCCTCCTTGGCTGAATCCAGCCATCACGCCGCAGGCGACCCAGTAGTTGCGCAAGCCGCGTACCGGGCCGACTAGCGGATTGCCATCCGGCGTGAAAGTAAACGCGCCATTGACCCACCGCCGGATACCGACATCATTGAGCGCAGGAAACCGCTCAAAGCCGACATTGAGCTGCGGCGCGATGCGGTCGATCTCTTCGGGTATCAGATCCATGCCATAATCCCAAGGTGCTCCATCGACGTGCCAATGCTTCGGTTCCAGCTCATAGACACCCAGCAAAAGGCCGTTGCGCTCTTCGCGCAGATAGGTAAAGCCGTCAAGATCCACCACAGCGGGCAGCATGGAATCGGCTTGCGCCAGAATCGGCATCTCCTCGGAGACAAGATAGTGGTGCTGCATCGGCACAACAGGCAAATTGACGCCGGCCATGCGCCCTACCCTGCGAGCCCAAAGCCCGCCCGCATTGACCACGTGTTCGGCGGTTACCGGCCCCTGCTCGGTCAACACATCCCAGCCGCCATCGGTGCGCGATGTCAATTCGAGCACCTGATTTCGCAAGATCACATCAGCCCCTAGTTGCTGCGCCACCTTTACGTAGGCTACAGTCGCGCCGTGCGGGTCCAGATGGCCTTCATTGACATCGAGCAAACCGCCGTGCAAGCCATCGATCTTTACGATCGGACACATGTCACCTATTTCTGCAGGTGTTAGCAGACTGGTTTCCATGCCCATCGGGATGTACTGCGCATGCGTATGCTTGAGATACTCCCAGCGGCTTGCGCTGGCAGCAAGCGCGATACTGCCGGTGACGTGAATTCCGACATCCTGTCCGCTTTCTTCCTGTATTTTCGAATACAGGTTGATGGTATAGGCTTGGAGATTCGATACATTCAAATCGTTGTTAAGCGGATGGAATCCCGCGGCCGCGTGCCACGTCGAACCGGCGGTCAATTCTTTTCTTTCAATCAGCGCAATTTCTGTCCAGCCCTGCTTAGCGATGTGGTAGAGGACGCTTGCACCTACGATTCCACCGCCTATGACGACGACCTGATAGTGCTTTTTCATCGATTCACTTTGCTCCTTGATGCTGAATCTTGATGCAGGTGATGCTGATCAATCATACATCAAACCGCAACACATCTATCGGTCTAATTGCGATTTCATAATCTGGCCAAATGTATTTTGCAATGCCGCTTGATCGGCAACCCGGCAGGCACGCAACAAAGCATTCCAAACCGTGACGCTGAAGGTTCCGTCCAGGGCCAGATCATTTCCGCTATCGCCGGAAAGCCCGAAGCGAATAGCCAGCCACACTCGGAACAGCCAAACTTCGATTCCCACGCCGACAAAGATTGCCTGTGGTGCTTTGAGAAAAATCTCGGAGCCTGCCACGCGTCAGCCTATGCATAGCTCGTGAAGCCGTTCAGCAATCTACGCCAAGACAGTTCGGCTGCATAGAGAAAAGGAGCGTTGCGGATTCAATTTGTTTCCATAAGAAATTACAAATCCGAACTGTTGCAGCAACGTTCATATTTTGGAGATTCGATTCCGCCTCAACATCATGTCCGGGTTCAGATACATGCGAGACTGCCCGCCCCTTCCCGTGGGACGTAGTCCGAAGGGAAGGGGCGGGTGCGCGAAAATTTTTGAGGCAGCATAGTGCTTAGCAAAAACCCAGCAGCCGAAAGGCGGGAGAGAGCGCCATGCAAACCGAATGTCCGCGCCCCAAATTTTATCGTCTCGATCCGATCCGCGACGAACTTTGGCCGCAGGCCGCCGAGCGCTTCGACAAGCTCGCGCTGTTCAACCGGCTTCGCCGCGAAGGCGCGACCGAAGCAACCGCCCTGATGGCGGCTGGCTGCTCCAGAGCCACGCTCTACCGCTGGAAGCGGCGCCTGCGCGAGCAGGGCGTCCGCGCCCTGGCCAACCGATGCCGCCGCCGAGCTCGAGCTGGTGCGCTAGGTGCGGCGGCGCAAGTTCGACCGCCACGCCAAGCGCTGGCGCTGCGGCGACCGCGGGCTAAGGCCCGGCCAGATGGTCCAGATCGACCACCTGAGCGTCGCCATCGAGGCCGGCTTCTGAGTCAAGGAATCCGAGGCCGTATGCCCGGGTATCGAAGCTGTGCTACATGCGCGCCTACTCGCACGCCACGGCCACCTGCGCTTTGAAGCTGCTCGACCATCTGATCCGCCAGGCACCGTTCGACATCGAGTCGGTCCAGGTCGACGGCGGCAGCGAGTCCGCGGCCGAGTTCGAGACCGCCTGCCAGCGGCGCGGCATCGCGCTGTTCGTGCTGCCGCCTAAAAGCCCTAATTGCAACGGCTGCGTCGAGCGCGCCAACGCCGCCGGCCGCTGCGAGTTCCACCAGTCCTGCGCCGGCGAGCTCAGCGTCGGCGAGCTGAACGTCGAGCTGGCCCGGTTCGAGCGCCTCTGCAACGCCTACCGGCCGCACCAGGCGCCCGGACAAACGGCGCCCATGCAGGCGCATAGCCGAAACTTCGACCCAAGCGCGCTGGCCGCCTGAACAGTCTCACATGTATCTGACCCCGGACAGAATCGCCCCAATCATGTTAAGATGATTGAATAATGAGTGTAGAAATTCAACCTCCCCGTCGTCCATTGCCGATCGGTTATCAGGCGTTTGCCAATCTCCGAAACGAGGGCTGCTACTATGTCGACAAGACGCCCCTCATTCGAGAGATGATCCAGCAAGGACGATTCTACTTTCTCTCACGCCCCCGACGTTTCGGCAAGAGCCTTTTGGTGAGCACACTAAAGGAGCTGTTTGAGGGAAACGAGCCCCTGTTCCGGGGTCTGGACATCCACCCGCACTGGGACTGGTCGGCCAAATATCCCGTGGTTCGCATGAGTTTTGGTGGAGACATTGATACCCCTGACCTCCTTGAAGATAATGCATTAAGCCAACTGTACAGTATTGAGCGAGCATTTAATCTTAAACTCCCGCCTGTAAAGTCCGCTTCCGAGCGGCTTCGTCATATCCTTAATCAACTTCATCAAATTATTGGCCGGCAGGTAGTCGTATTGATTGATGAATATGACCGTCCGGTTCTGAATGTGCTGGAAGACCGAGAGAAAGCCCAAGTAAATAGAAATAAACTCCGTAATCTATACAGCATTCTAAAAGATGCTGAAGATCACATTCGCTTTGTGTTTGTTACCGGCATCACGATGTTTTCCAAAACCAGTTTTTCTTCCGGCCTCAACAATCTCGACGATATCAGCCTTTACCCTCCCTTGGCAACGATTTGCGGCTATACGGACCAGGATTTGGATTCCGTGTTTGCTCCCGAGCTTGAAGGACTAGACCGGGACAAGATTCGAACTTGGTATGACGGCTACAACTGGCTGGGCGAGGAGAAGCTCTACAACCCCCACGACATTCTCCATCTGTTCAGGAAACGAGAATTTCGGGCGCACTGGTTCAAATCTGGCGAGCCGGGCTATCTGTATCGGCTGCTGCAAGAGAGAAGAGTCAGTCCCATGCAACTGGAAAACCGCGTAGTGGATGCCGACTTTGTTACGAATTTCGAGCTCGGAGAGTTCAGTCATGAGGCCTTGCTGTTCCAGTCTGGGTATTTAACCATCAAAGAACAGGAACAAAAGGGCGCTCGTATTTTGTACCATCTGGATTATCCGAATTTTGAGGTGCGGAGCAGTTTTAATGCCGGGCTAGCCGAGCACTTGACCAAGCGCGGCCGGGAAGTGGCGGCTGCCGGAGAGGATCTGGTTGAAGCGCTTGGAATGAACAACTTCAAGCTGTTCAAGAAAAAGATCCAGGACCTGCTTTCGGAATTTCCCCATGCGTGGCATGACACGGCCAAACTTGGCGATTATGAATCCTGGTATGCGAGTTTGCTGTATCTGTGCTTTCGAACCACGGAGGTTGGCCTGAAGGCCGAGGAAATGACCAGGCACGGCCGCTCGGACCTGGTGCTCCTGCATGAGAAGCAGGTGTTCGTCCTGGAGCTCAAGATGGTGGAAGACGAAACCGGCACCGAACCGGGCCTGGACAGCGCGATCGCGCAGATTCGGGAGAAGGGCTGCGCCAGGAAGTATCGGGGCCATGGGGCGCCGGTTCACCTGATCGGCATGGCGTTTGGCAGGAAAGAGCGGGACCTGCTGGATATTCGGGTGGAGCAGTTCTGAACTCATGAGCTGATCACATCTGCGTCCAGCTTGCAATCATTGTCTTAATCGGATTGTGAATGGACACACCCGGTTAGAGTCCTTGCTGATGCCAATTCAATGAGCAACATGGCAAAGCCGCATAACGCAAAAAGACGGGTGTCCGGGTTCAGATGCATGCGGGACCGCCTGCACCGCAGATTCTGTCGTCTTGATGCGATCCGCGACGAACTTTCGCCGCAGGCCGCCGAGCGCTTCGACAAGCTCGCGCTGTTCGACCGGCTTCGACGCGAAGGCGCGACCGAGGCGACCGCCCTGAAGGCGGAATCGGCGCCTGCGCGAGCAGGGCCGCCCGCATCAGGCGCTCGGACAAACGGCGCCCATGCAGGCGTATAATCAGAACTTCGAACAAAGCGCGCTGGCCGCCTGAAAAGTCTTTGCAGAAACTGAATTCATAAGCAATTGAATTTATAAGACTTGCAAAATCTCCGTTTCTACGAGGTTGGTGGCCCCGCGGTGCGGGGTTCGAGGGCTCATATGTATTGAACCCGTACACATCATAGACATCATCCAAGTCGTCATTTATCATGGCTTGTGCCAATAAGACGGGGTTGAACAAAGAGCGAATGCTGGCAAGCGGAAGAAGAATCGGCCATTCTACGCATTCGTTTCGATGCGATGCAGAGACTGTTTTCCTTTCGCTCCCGGTCTCACCGCATGGAACCGGAAACATTGCGGGTTTCATGACCGTTCCGTCGGGATCAGATTTGTGAAGTTGAAATGAAGATTACTACACTGGCAAAGCTCATCGAATCAGGCGAGTCCGAGACTTTGGAATTCAAGACAACCACCGGATCACGGCGAGCAGCCATGGCGACCGTTTGCGCGATGCTCAACCAGCACGGTGGGCAAGTGCTGTTCGGGGTGATGCCTGATCGCCAAATAGCCGGCCAGAACATTGGCGAACGGACGATTGAAAAGTTAAGCTCTGAAATACAGCATATCGAGCCTCCGATATTTCCAGATATTGAACGTATCCGGATATCCGGCAATTCAGAAGTGCTTTGCGTGCGTGTTGCCCCCGGCATATCGCCGCCTTATCAGTACCGCGGCAGGTCTTATTTGCGAACAGGCAATACAACGCGTCGAATGCCGTTGGAAACCTACAATCACATGCTTTTCGAGCGCATGCACTCGCAGAGTCGCTGGGAAAACCAGATTGCTGAAGGATGGGCAATCGAGGATTTGGACGCGGTTGAATTGCGCAACACCATTGCCGAAGCAGTTCGCATCGGCCGCTTGAACGAGCCGGGCAGTCGGGAACCGGCGGAGATTCTCAATGGACTTGGATTGATGCGGAAAAATGCACTGTCACAAGCCGCGGTGGCATTATTCGGGAAAAATGAAAAAATCGAACGAGAATTGCCGCAATGCAAGTTGCGAGTAGCGCGTTTTCGAGGTGTCGACCGGTCCGAATTTCTTGACAACAGGCAATTCTACGGAAACGCGTTTACTCTGCTTGCAAGTGCAGAGCGGTTTTTGCGGGAAACCGTACCTATCGCTAGTCGGTTCGATGCGAAAAGCATTGTGCGCATTGATGAACCGCTCTATCCGCCTTTAGCGACACGTGAAGCGTTGGCGAATGCGTTGTGTCATCGCGACTATGCGATGGGCGGCAGTTCAATCGGAATCGCGGTATATGATGATCGCTTGGAGGTGACATCGACTGGCCCGCTGCATTTCGGGCTCACCCCGGAGGATTTGTTCGCGCCGCATGAATCACGACCTTGGAATCCGATGATCGCCCGTACATTCTACCGTCGCGGCATAATTGAGGAGTGGGGCCGCGGCACGATCAAGATGGTGGATTATGTTGCGTCCTCCGGTTTGCATCGACTTGAAATTGAAAATGTCGCAGACTGTGTCACAGTGCGTTTTCGCCGCTCTTGTCAGGCGAAGTTTAACAAAGAGTCGCGGGATCTGACCGAGCGGCAAAATCAGATTCTAACCCTATTGCGTCAGAACGATTTTGCTCTGTCGCGACGAGAAATTCTCTCCATGGCGGAGGGGGAGTTGACAGAGAGGCGGCTCAAGGATGATCTATCAATTTTAAGGGAAAGAAAATTCGTTGAAACGACTGGCAAGGGGCGCGGAGCTCGCTGGAGAGCACTGTGACTCGAAAGCTTCCGTCCAATTCCGTCCAATTCCGTCCAATTCCGTCCAATTCCGTCCAATTCCGTCCAATTCCGTCCAATCCGTTCAGGCAATTTTTATCGTTATGCGATGAGAATTGCCTGAACATTGGAATCGAAAAAAATCAATCGCAAAAAACGCAAGCATAGTCGCGACAAAATACGGCCGGAACGAAAAATTCGGCAGCGGCTCAGTTTGAAGACTGCAAGATATGATCGCAAAAGGCAGCCCGAAGGCCGCCTCCCGCCTTGGAAGTCCGGCTGTACGGACGAGCCCGGCGACCGCCGCCGTCCGGTCAGTTCGTCGAGCATCCCATGCTGGTTCTCCAGGCGGCATCCATAATATATTTGTAGCCGTCCTCGCTGTCCGTCCACGCCCACTGGCCCGACGCGTTCCTGGCTCCGCACCGGCACGCATCGATCTGCGCCTGGTCCCGGCTGAAGGCGTAGCACCCGCCCGCCGTCCCGGAGTGGCCGATATCGCCGTAGTGGGCGAGAGGCCTGTCCACGTCGGCCGCCGTGCGAAAGCAGATCCTCGCGAAAGGGGCCAGCGTGCCCCGATGCAGACTCGCGGTGTAGCGCGTGTTCTGCTTCAGATCGCTGAAAGCCCTGCTTCCTGCCGGCAGGGGCTCAGTGCTCGAAACAACGTTTAATAATCCGCCGTCCTTTCGGGACGCTCCGTTTTCATGCAGCTGGATGAAAACCGTAGCGACGGCCTCGTTCCTGGAATAGTAGGTGTTGAGCGAGGAAAGCGTAATCTGATTATAGAAAATCTGCGCCGCATCTTTTGTAAGGTTGCCGGCGCGAAGAATAGTGCTGCGCTGCTGAGTGATGCCTGTCGGGCAGGCACCGGGCCCTGTGACACCCCCAAGAACAGTTTGGTCCACCTGCGCCCAGACCGGGCCGGCCAGCGCCGCCAGCAGCATGAGAGCTATCAGCCTAGTGAAGGGGGGGGGGGGTGAGTCTCGTTGAATGTTTCATTTTGATATGCTCCGAAGTGAGAACCGGATCCGACTATTGTACCCGTTCCGGCTTTTGCAAAACGGATTGATTTTTCAAACTGGGCCGCTACTATGGTTTTCTCAGCGTGACCGCATTGGACAGCCGCAAAATGCAGGACGAAACATCAGATGAATCTAAAGTTTAATCCGTGAACGAAACAATACCAATGCCGGTACGGGTTCAATACATATTAGACTTTTCAGGCGGCAAGTGCGCTTTGGTTGAAGTTTTCATTATACGCCTGCATGGGCGCCGTTTGCCCGAGCGCCTGAGGCGGCAGGCAGGCGTTGCAGAGGCGCTCGAACCTGGTAGCTCGACGTTCAGGGCGCCGACGCTCGGCTCGCCGGCGCAGAACTGGTGGAACTCGTATCGGCCGGCGGCGTTGGCGCGCATGCAGCAAAGCTTCGAGACCGGACAGACGGCCTTGAACTCCTTGACCGAGAAGCCGGTGTCGATGGAGACGCTCAGGTGGTCGATCTGCACCATCTGGCCGGGCCTTCGCCCGCGGTCGCCATAGCGCCAGCGCTTGGCGTGGCGGTCGAACTTGCGTTGCCGCTTGGGCTTTGTTCGCCCGTAGTAGAATGCGGCCGGCTCGGCCTGGCCGGCGCGCACCAGGCGTGCAATCATGCGCCCGGTGGCGGACGCGCTGCTCGCGCAGGCGCCTTTTCCAGCGGCAGGGCGTCGCCCGGGAGCAGCCGACCGCCATCAGGGCGGTTGCTTCGGTCGCGCCTTCGCGGCGAAGCCGGTCGAACAGAGCGAGCTTGTCGAAGTGCTCGGCGGCGTGCGGCGAAAGTTCGTCGCGGATCGCGTCGAGGCGATAAAATTTGCGGTGCGGACATTCGGTTTGCACGGTGCCTGCGCCCGCTTTTCGGCTGCTGGATTTTTACTAAGCACTATGCTGCCTCAAAAATTTTCGCGCACCCGCATGTATCTGACCCCGGACATGCCGCAACCGCAGAAAACATCTGCCCTGTACGACTGTCGAACGAAGCAATCTCCCAGTGTCAGAATCAAGTGCGTCAAATGAGGGTTGTCAGTCTCACTTGTTCGAATACCGAAATTGTCTGCGCCTTGGGATGCTCAGATATGCTAGTTGGTGTAGACAGCCACTCCGACTACCCGCCTGAAGTGGTCGAGCGTCTGCCGTGCGTCGGCCCCGATCTGCAAGTCGACATTCAAAAAGTTGCTGAACTTAAACCTGATCTCGTGCTCGCATCATTGACCGTCCCTGGACACGAAGAGATCGTAGCAGGATTGGAGCAGGCGAATTTGCCGTTTCTCGCGCCAGAACCGGTCAGCCTTGAAGACGTGTATGTCGATATCGATGCGATCGGCAATGCAATCCATGCGCGTCGAAACGCAAAAAAGCTGATTGCTGAAATGAGGCGCGAGTTCGAGCAGATTCCGCCGAGCCGTTCGCAACCAAGCCTCCTGATCCAGTGGTGGCCCAAGCCAGTCATCGCACCCGGCAAACTGTCGTGGGTCGACGACCTTATCCGTCTGGCCGGCATGTCGAACCCGATCGGAGACCGCGAAGTCAAAAGCGCGCCTCTTGCAGATAGCGAAGTCGCCAAGCTGAACCCCAATGCCATGGCAATTTCGTGGTGCGGAGTGCGCTACGAAAAATACCGGCCAAAAGTTGTCTACCGCAACCCGGAATTCGCGAACACGCATTTTGTGCGAAATGGCACCGTCTATCGAATCAGTGAAGCCTATCTTGGACGACCGGCTCCTCGACTGGTGGAAGGGTTTCGGCAAATTTGCCGGATACGCCAAGATTTGGAAAGTCGAATTCCCAACTAGACAGGCTCGCGCGTAAACACCGGCATCCTCACCGCTTCTCGCATGCTGCGGCTTACTCCCCGCCTTTATCGAATCAGCTCTTGAATTTGCGCCAATTCGGCCCCGTAGAATCCGCGCAAAGCGCAATAGAGCCGATGCGCATCGAAGGTTCCAGCGGTTTCCCTAATTGAATGCATCGCGAATTGCGGAACACCCACATCAAGCGTGCGGATGCCAAGCTCTGCTGCGGTTATCGGTCCGATCGTCGAGCCGCACGGCATATCGTTGCGCGAAATAAACACTTGGCGCGCCACCCCGAGCGAATCGCACAGATTGGCGAACAACGCCGCCGTCTCGCCGGTTGTGGCGTATCTTTGATTGGAATTGCGCTTGATAGCAATGCCGCCATTGATCAGCGGCGCATGCTGCGGGTCATGCCGATCCGGGTAGTTTGGATGGATTCCGTGCGCACCATCTGCCGAAACCAGCATAGAGCGGCGCATGATCCGCGTATCGCGCCCGACTGTTCGTTCGATCACGGAAGAAAGAAACGGACCTTGCGCTCCGGAATCCGAAACACTCCCGACCTCCTCATGATCATTGCATACGGTCATCGCGAAGCAGCCGCCCGCATAATCGCATAGCGCCCGAGCCGCTGCATAGCAACTTAGAAGATTGTCGATTCGCGCACTCGCAATGAATTCTCCATCATTGCCGAAACGGCTGGCTCGCGCACAGTCATACAAGTTCAAATCGAAATCTAGCACTGTCTGCATGTTGGGGTCGGTCTGTCGGCAAATACCCTCGATCAACTCCATCACGCTGCTTTTTCCAGCATTCAAGCCGCCAGGAGACGCAAACATGGCGTTTAGGCTGTCGTGCTTGGCAATCGGCGTCTCACTATCTTTAATATGTTTGAGATGGATAGCAAGGCTCGGAATAATCGCTACCGGATCAGCGGCATCGACCAGGCAATGGCGTACGTCGCCATTCATATCGGCATAGTAGACGCGGCCTGCGATTGAAAGGTCACGGTCGAACCAGGTGCGCAGCAGCGCTGAGCCATAGATTTCAACGCCGATCATGCCGTATCCGGACTTGTTCAAGTCGGGATTGGGGCGAAGCTTCAAACAAGGGCTATCGGTGTGCGCGCCGACGATTCGAAGTCCGGACTCCTCATTGCCCAAACGCGGCATTTTGAACGCCGCGATAGAGGATCCATTGCGAATCACGTAATAGCCGCAACCGGGCTTAAGGTCCCAGCGCTGCGTCTCCGGCAGTTCGGCAAACCCATTTGCATCAAGCATGCTCGCGAGGTTCTTTACAGCATGATAGGGTGTGCAGGATTCATTCAGGAACCTGATCAATAGGGCAGTGAATTCTTCCGTATTCATCAATCAAGCCCTACGCTTAAAAGGCTGCCGATCAGCTTGAAGCGATTCAAAGTCAAACAAGCTGCGGTCCGCAAGCTGAGAGGGAGCAATGTTCTGCATGCTGCGAAAAATATTTTCGACGCGGCCGGGATACTCTAAATCCCACTTGCGCAGCATTGCCTTGATAGTGGTGCGCTGAAGATTTTCTTGCGAGCCGCAGAGGTTGCAGGGGATGATCGGAAAATTTTGCTGTTCGGCGAATCGAGCAATATCCGATTCTCGGCAGTATGCAAGCGGGCGGATGATAACATTTCGGCCGTCGTCGCTCTTCAATTTTGGCGGCATCGCCTTGAGCTTGGCTCCATAGAACATGTTTAGAAATAGCGTTTCCACAATATCTTCGCGGTGGTGTCCAAGTGCAATCTTGCTGTAGCCGTTTTCCGCGGCATGCCGATAGAGAATTCCGCGCCGTAGACGCGAGCATAGCCCGCACATGGTCTTGCCCGGCTCTATTATCGAAGTGACGACGCTGTAAGTATCCTCATTCAATATTTTGTAGTTCACGCCGATGCTATCCAGATAATCAGGCAGCACGTGCTCGGGAAAGCCGGGCTGCTTTTGATCAAGATTGACAGCAGTCAAATCGAAGCGGATCGGCGCACGGCGCTGAAGATCCAGCAGAATATCCAGCATTGTGTACGAATCCTTGCCTCCAGATAGGCACACCATGATTCGGTCGTTGTCCGAGATCATGTTGAAATCCGAAATCGCGTTGCCGACCTCACGCCGAATTCGTTTGCGAAGCTTGCTGCTGTCGTAACGGTCTTTGCGCTTGTCGCGCTTGACGGGGGAAACAGTGTTTAAGGAAGCGGCATTCATGCGCAACTCACGATGACAATCATTTTCTGTATAGTTCTTAATCGAACAGCCATGCTTGCGAACTGTGCCGGCAACTGAAGACTCACATGACGAGTTCGAAATTCTCTTTGCCGTTTCACAGCATATTATAGAATTTCAACCGGCTGGGCGTTGGTATGAACAATCGCGCATACTCCTGCATACGGACTGAGAAACATCATCCTTAAGCGATATTCTTTGCATGTCGCGCAACAGAATGCAGTATCGAAACAGGCGCATTCGAGCATCAGGTGCTACCTGCCCCCATTTGTTCCGGACGATTGGGCGATTTTCCGGCGATGCCTATAGCGCCCACTAGCCAACAAAGCGGTATTCAGAGTCGAGTTTAGGATCGCCATCACACCTAACGACTTCATTTTCAACCATCATGATGATCGTCGCCAGAAGCGAGCGGGCCGCCGCCGAATGCAAGGCAGGATCCAGCGAACGATAGACCACCGGCACCATCTGCCAAACTGCGGTCAAGCCGCTTCGAAAACACGCTCGTATCTGCTCCTCTCGTTCTCGACGATGGCCAATCAGCTTGCGCACCAGCTCTTTTGGATTCTCAACCGATGCGCCATGAGTCGGGTAGTAGATTCCATCATCGGCATCTAATAGACGTGTCAGACTGCACAGGTAGTCCGCCATGCTCCCATCCGGAGGAATTATCACGCTAGTCGACCATCCCATGACATGGTCGCCGGAAAAAAGCGCCTTTTCCTCACGCAACCGATAGCATATGTGGTTGGAAGTATGGCCCGGCGTGTGCACGCATTCAATCGTCCAGCCACGACCCTCGACAACATCGCCATCCGACACCTCGATGTCCGGTGAAAAACCCTGGTCGATTGCATCCGACTCCCTTTCCCGAGAACAGGCTGAAGATTTGGCGCTACTGACTGATCGTCCATATATCCTGGCACCGGATGCTGCTTGCACCTGTCGGCTGGCAGGCGAATGATCACTATGATGATGGGTTAGCAGTATTTGAGTGATCGTCTCTCCTGAAAGGTTGCTCACAATCGATTCGATATGCTCCGGCAAATCTGGACCAGGATCAATGACTGCCACCTCGCCCCGTCCTACAATATATGTTCCAGTGCCGTAATGCGTAAACCTGCTTGGGTTTTTTGCAACGATTCTGCGAATCAGGGGCGAGACATCCTGAATGACGCCGTATTCGAATTCGTCTTGGAGATTGAACGAGAGCGACATTTCTTCCGACATCAAAAAACACTTAACCCCCGACACGATACCGGCAAATTCAGCGATATACAACACAAGATGCGCCATGCGCGCTGAAAATGGAGATGTCAATTGCACCCATCCGACGCGCATTGCTCAGCAGCGTTCCATCTGATGGGAACTTCATCATCGACAAACTCACTCCATTTACAACGCAAGTGCTGATAAACTTACCAATCCGTTAGCGCCAAGATTACGAGCGTTCACACCAACATGAAAATATGCCGCTTCAACACCAATCAGCTCGGGGTCGTTCAAGGCCGCAATGTGTTCAATGTAAGCGAGGTTGTCGGTTCGCTTAAAAGCGATGAATGGCCGCCGCAACCAGGCGACTCTCTGATCAGAAATCTCGACAAGATATTGCCTGAGATCCGACGCGTGCGCAATAATGCGGAAGTCTTGTCGCTTCGGGACATACATCTGAATAGCCCCGTAGTCACGCCGACCAAGATTATCGGCACCCCATTCAACTATCATGCGCACCTGAGTGAACTTGAGCAGGACCCTGATACTCACCATGAACAGCTAGATCATACGGTGGAAAAACATGGCCTGTTTCTGAAAGCCCCAATTCCAGTCGGTTCAGACGATGGAGTGCGGCTCGAATTCACCAACAGGAGAACCGACCACGAAGTCGAATTGGCAATCGTGATCGGCAAGGCATGCAAGCGCGTCAGCGAAAGCGAAGCCCTTGACTATGTGGCAGGCTACGCAATCGGCCTCGATATGACAATCCGCGGCGAAGAAGCGCGAAGCTTGCGCAAATCCGCAGATAGCCACTCCGTTGTCGGACCATGGCTAGTCACGCATGATGAAATCGAAAATCCCGACAATTTAGATATTTCACTATCGATCAGCGGCAAAATCAGACAAAAATCCAATACCAGCGAGATGATCTTCTCGACACCGAAACTCATCTCCTACGCATCCTCGTTCTATACCCTTTATCCTGGCGATGTCATCATGTCGGGTACGCCTGAAGGTGTCGGCCCTGTATCGCCTGGAGATATTCTGGACTGCACTATAGAAAAAATCGGCACCATGCAAGTGCCGATTCGCCGGGCGGCGTAGAAGCGGCATCAGCCGCCGCATCGCCAGATTATCAGCTGTGCGTCCAGTTCGCCTTGCGCTTCTCCAAAAAGGCGCTCATGCCCTCTTTCTGATCATTGGTGGCGAACATCGAGTGAAACGCGCGCCGCTCAAAGAGCACTCCTTCCGCGAGGGTCGACTCATAGGCGCGATCAACAGACTCGGTAACCATTGCTGACGCAATGCGCGAGCAGCCAGCTATCTTCTGCGCGATCTTCAATGCGTTCTCAAGCAGCTCATCAGCCGGAAATACCCGCGATACCAAACCAGAGCGCTCCGCTTCTTCAGCCCCCATTCGCCGTCCAGTCAAGCACATGTCCATCGCTTTGGACTTGCCCACTGCGCGCGCCAGGCGCTGAGTTCCGCCAGCCCCTGGAATAATGCCAAGCTGAATTTCCGGCTGCCCGAACTGGGCGTTGTCCGCCGCGATGATAAAATCGCACATCATCGCCAATTCGCACCCGCCGCCAAGCGCATAGCCCGCCACAGCGGCGATCACAGGCTTGCGACACTGCGTTACCTGCTCCCAATGATCAGTGATGAAATTGTTTGAATACGCGCCGGCAAACGACTGGCCGCTCATTTCGCTGATATCCGCGCCCGCCGCAAATGCCTTCTCGCTGCCGGTTATTACGATCGCCCCGACACCGTCGTCATTTTCGTATCGATTCAGCGCATCGCCGACTTCCGTCATGAGCGCGGAAGATAATGCATTAAGAACTTTCGGCCGATTCAGCGTAATGAGGCCAACGCCCCCATGCCGCTCAACTATTATGTGCTCGCAGGACATCTTGAATCACTCTCCTATGGCTTCCCGAGTCAAATTCGTTTCTCAATTGACAGTAGAATCGATTGCTGGCATATTGTATTGAAGTCGAGCTCGCTAAAAGCGGAAATGTCGATCCTCGCTGATGCGGGACGACCTGATTTGGTTTTTCAAAACAAATTTGACGCATGAAGGCATATCAAGAATTATTCGATTTTTCGATTCAGAACCCCGAGGCATTCTGGGAGCGCATTGCCCATGATATCCACTGGCATCGGCGGTGGGACAAAGTCCTCGACGACAGCGACGCTCCGCACTACCGCTGGTTTGCCGGCGCGCAAGTCAATACCTGCTACAACGCGCTCGATGTGCACGTAAATGCCGATCGCGGCGATCAAGTCGCCTTGATCTACGACTCAGCCATCACCGGCGAGGTTCGCAAATACACCTACCAGCAGCTTTTGGAGCAAACTGAGCGATTCGCCGGAGCGCTCTCGTCGCTCGGCGTAAGCCATGGCAGCCGGGTCGTGATCTATATGCCGATGATCCCCGAAACAGCGATTGCCATGCTTGCCTGCGCCCGCCTCGGAGCCATTCACTCTGTGGTCTTCGGCGGCTTTGCCGCCGCCGAACTGGCCGTGCGCATCGATGATGCCAAGCCGACCGTGGTTGTCAGCGCATCGTGCGGGCTCGAGCCTGGCAGACTGATCGAATACAAGCCGCTACTAGACGAGGCACTCGGCATCGCTGAACACAAATGCGCTGCTTGTGTGATCTATCAGCGCCCTCAAGCCCAAGCGACCATGGCCGACGGCTTCGACCACGACTGGCACGACCTCATGGCCCATGCTCAGCCAGCACCTTGCGTCCCCGTCGCCGCAACCGACCCGCTATATATTCTGTATACATCCGGCACAACCGGCATGCCGAAAGGCGTTGTCCGCGATAACGGCGGGCACATCGTGTCGCTAAAGTGGACGATGAAGAACATATACGGACTCGAGCCAGGAGAAGTGTTCTGGGCCGCATCCGATGTCGGCTGGGTCGTCGGGCACTCCTATATCATCTATGCGCCGCTGTTCGCCGGCAATACCACCGTGCTGTTTGAAGGCAAGCCCGTCGGCACACCGGATCCCGGCACCTTCTGGCGCGTCATCTCCGATCACGGCGTCGCCGCGCTGTTCACTGCCCCGACTGCTTTTCGCGCCATCAAAAAAGAAGATCCGAATGGAGATCATATCAGCAAGTACGATCTTTCCTGCCTCAGAACTTTGTTTCTCGCAGGCGAACGCACCGATCCCGACACCCTTAACTGGGCTCGGAACAAGCTGAACGTGCCAGTTATTGACCACTGGTGGCAGACTGAAACCGGCTGGGCGATTTGCGCCAATCTGGTAGGGGTAGATATTCTACCCGTCAAGGAAGGCTCGCCGACCAAGCCAGTGCCCGGCTGGAACTTGAAAGTCCTAGACTCGAACAACGAGGAATCCGCCCCCGACGAGATCGGTTCGCTGGTAGTCAAACTGCCGTTGCCGCCCGGCAGCTTTCCAACTCTATGGAATGCCAAAGAACGATTCGTCGACGCGTATCTTCGCGAATACCCGGGCTACTACAAGACCGCAGATGCCGGATACGTTGATGCGGACGGCTATGTGTTTGTCATGTCTCGAACGGACGACATCATCAACGTCGCTGGCCACAGACTTTCGACCGGCGCAATGGAGGAAGCGCTCGCCTCGCATCCCGATGTGGCAGAATGCGCAGTCACTGGCGTCGCTGACGATCTGAAAGGGCAGGTTCCGCTAGGGCTTCTGGTGTTGAACTCGTCATGCGAACGCTCGCAAAACGACATCGTTCAAGAGTGCATCAAACTGGTTCGCAAGCAAATCGGCCCAGTCGCCGCATTCAAGCAGGCAGTCGTTGTCAAGCGTCTGCCTAAAACCCGCTCCGGCAAGATCCTGCGCGGCACGATCCGGAAAATTGCTGACGGCGAACCATGGAAAATGCCCGCAACAATCGATGACCCGGCCATTTTGGATGAAATTGCAGATTGTCTGAAAACGCTCGGATACCCGAGACAGTTATTCGGTTTGCCGAACGGGACTATATAGACGCGCCATGAACTTCCCTAATCCGCATAAGCGTGACTGGGAGCAGCTTGCGCAAAAAGAGCTGAAAGATCGCAAGCTCGATTCATTGACATGGACCACCCTGGAAAACATTGAGGTTAAGCCCGTCTATACCGCTGAAGATATCGAGGACATCGCGCATCTTGCTTCGCTGCCTGGCATCGCGCCGTTTGTGCGCGGGCCCCGCGCGACTATGTACCCGGGCCGGCCA
Organism: Arenicellales bacterium; assembly: GCA_965214875.1. Taxonomy (GTDB): domain Bacteria; phylum Pseudomonadota; class Gammaproteobacteria; order Arenicellales; family JAJDZL01; genus CBDAUN01. Next base: position 2,592,809 of record OZ243980.1, read on the forward strand.
TGGACCTTAAGGCAGTACGCAGGCTTTTCCACCGCGGAAGAATCGAATCGCTTCTATCGCGACAACTTGAAGTCGGGACAGACCGGACTTTCAGTTGCCTTCGACTTGCCAACCCATCGCGGCTATGATTCGGATCACGAGCGCGTCATCGGAGATGTCGGAAAGGCCGGCGTCGCCATTGACACCATTGAGGACATGAAGATCCTTTTCGATCGGATTCCGCTTGACCGAATCTCGGTATCCATGACCATGAACGGCGCCGTGCTGCCCGTACTCGCCATGTTCATCGTGGCAGCCGAAGAGCAAGGCGTGAACCAAGACAAGCTGACCGGAACGCTTCAAAACGACATACTCAAGGAGTTCATGGTTCGGAACACCTACATCTATCCGCCGGCGGCATCCATGCGCATCGTATCCGACATCATTCGGTACACTTCGCAAAACATGGGCAAGTTCAATCCGATTTCGATTTCCGGCTACCACATGCAAGAGGCCGGCGCAAATTGCGTGCAAGAGCTCGCCTACACGATCGCAGACGGCATCGAATACGTGCGCGCCGCGCTGTCGACCGGCATGGAAGTCGATCAGTTCGCCCCAAGGCTTTCTTTCTTTTTCTGCATCGGCATGAACTTGTTCATGGAAATCGCCAAATTGCGGGCCGCGCGGCTTTTGTGGGCCGAATACATGCAATCCTTGTTTAATCCACAGGACCCTCGCTCGCTCATGCTTCGAACTCATTGCCAAACCTCAGGCGTGAGCCTGACCAGCCAATCTCCGTATAACAACATCGTGCGGACCACCGTTGAAGCGATGGCCGCCATCCTGGGCGGAACACAGTCGCTGCACACCAATTCATTTGACGAAGCTCTAGCTTTGCCAAGCGATTTTTCAGCAAAGATTGCTCGCAACACGCAACTGATTCTCAGAGAGGAAACCGGCCTGGCGAAAGTCGTCGACCCGCTTGGAGGCTCCTACTACGTGGAAAGTCTGACTTCCTCCATCGCTGCCGAAGCACGCAAGCTCATCGACGAAGTCGAGCATCTCGGCGGCATGACTAAGGCGGTTGAAGCAGGTCTTCCGAAAATGCGCATTGAACAATCTTCCGCTCGCCGCCAAGCAAAATTAGACTCAAGCGCCGAAGTGATTGTCGGCATCAACGCCTATGAATCCGATGGCGATGATGATATCGAACTGCTCGATATCGACAACGAAGCGGTGCGAACCAGCCAAATCAATCGCTTGAAACTCGTTCGCGAATCGCGCGATGAAGCTTTGACTCGCCGAGCACTAGACAAGCTGATCAAGTGTGCCGAATCCGAATCCTGGGGGCTGCTCGAGTGCGCAATCGAAGCCGCCCGCCATCGTGCAACCGTAGGAGAAATCACCTCGGCATTGCGCCAAGTTTACGGTAAGCACGCCGCCATTGCACGCACCGTCAGCGGCATCTACGGCTCAGAAATCGCCGACTCTGAGGAAATTCAATCGATTCGAGACAAAGTCGATGCATTCACCCGAATCCAAGGGCGTCCGCCGCGGGCGCTTATCGCAAAACTCGGACAAGACGGTCACGACAGAGGGGCCAAGGTCATCGCGACCGCGTACGCCGACTTCGGCTTCGAAGTCGATGTCGGCGCATTGTTTGCGACTCCGGAAGAAGTCGTCCGACAAGCCATGGACAACGATGTGCACATGATCGGCATCTCAACTCAGGCGGGCGGGCATCGGACGCTTGTACCCATGGTGATCGACCGGCTCCGAAGCGAGGGAGGTGACAATATCGTTGTCATTTGCGGCGGTGTCGTGCCCCCTGATGATGGGCGCCGACTGAAACAATGCGGCGTGGCGGCCATCTACGGCCCGGGCACCAGGATTATTGAAACAATACCTGAAGTGATTGATATCATCTCGGACAAGTACGCAACGCAATCAGCCTGAAGCGCACAGATGCAGGATATCATCCGTAAATTGGAAGAAAAGCGGGATGCCGCCAGGCTCGGTGGCGGACAAAAGCGCATTGATGCACTGCACGCCAAAGGGCGGCTGACAGCGCGCGAGCGCATTGACCTATTGGTTGATGCAGACAGTTTCGTCGAATGGGACATGTTTGTCGAGCACCGCTGCAGCGATTTTTCGATGGCTGACAGCAAAGTCACTGGCGATGGCGTCGTAACCGGATATGGAACCGTGCGCGGCCGCCTGGTATTTCTGTTTTCGCAAGACTTTACAGTTTATGGCGGCTCGCTATCGGAAGCTCATGCCGAGAAGATCGGCAAAGTCATGGATCAGGCGGTCAAGGTTGGCGCACCAATCATTGGAATCAACGACTCTGGCGGCGCACGGATTCAAGAGGGGGTCGCTTCACTAGGCGGCTATGCCGACATTTTTCAGCGCAATGTGATGGCATCCGGCGTCGTTCCTCAGATATCGATCATCATGGGGCCGTGCGCCGGCGGCGCTGTCTACTCGCCCGCCATAACGGACTTCATATTCATGGTGCGCGATAGTTCCTACATGTTCGTCACCGGCCCGGATGTAACCAGAACCGTCACCCATGAAGAAGTGAGCGCAGAGCAGCTCGGCGGCGCATCCGCGCACGGAGAAAAGTCAGGTGTCGCGGACGGCTCGTTTGAAAACGATATCGAAGCCTGCCTGATGATGCGCGAGTTTATCGACTTTCTGCCGGAAAACAACCGCAGCAAGCCTCCATCGAGAACAACCCACGACCCGCACGACCGAGTCGAGACATCGCTAGACACTTTGATACCGGACGATCCGAACCAGCCATACGATATTCGCGAATTGATTCTAAAGGCGGTTGACGATGAGGAGTTCTTCGAGCTAAAGCCGAATCATGCCGCCAACATCGTTACCGGTTTCGGACGCATGCAAGGGTCGACCGTCGGCATCGTCGCCAATCAGCCATTGGTTCTCGCCGGTTGCCTGGATATTCACTCTTCCAATAAGGCGGCGCGCTTTGTCCGGTTTTGCGATGCGTTCAACATTCCAGTGGTTACTTTTGTGGATGTGCCGGGCTTTTTGCCAGGCACAGCGCAAGAGCACAACGGCATCATCAAGCATGGCGCCAAGCTGCTCTACGCCTATGCGGAAGCGACAATTCCCAAAGTGACAGTAATCACCCGCAAAGCATATGGCGGCGCCTATGACGTGATGAGCTCGAAGCACTTGCGCGGCGATGTGAACCTTGCCTGGCCCAGTGCGGAAATCGCGGTCATGGGGCCGAAAGGAGCGGTGGAAATTATTTTCAGGTCCGATTTGGGAGATGAGAAAAAGATAGCCACACGCACTCAAGAGTATCGAGACAAGTTCGCCAATCCATTCGTCGCTGCAAGCCGCGGATTCATCGATGACATCATCATGCCCCACAGCACACGCAAGCGCGTCTGCGAAGCTTTAGCCATGCTGTCGAACAAGAAGCTCGAAAATCCATGGCGCAAGCACGGCAATATTCCGCTTTAGCGCCGTTCGATGTTCAGCAAGATTCTTATCGCGAATCGAGGCGAGATTGCCTGCCGCGTGATTCGTACAGCTCAACGGATGGGCATTGAAACCGTTGCTGTCTACTCTGATGCCGATGCCGGCGCGCTGCACGTGTCGATGGCGGACGAAGCGGTGAATATCGGTCCTGCTGCGGCCGCGCACAGCTATTTGAATATCGAACGGATTATTGAGGCCTGCCAATCGACGCAGGCGCAAGGCGTGCATCCGGGATATGGATTTCTATCTGAAGACACGCGATTTTGCCAGGCGCTGACCGATGCCGGCATCGCATTTATCGGCCCCGGCCCCGATGCGATTACAAAAATGGGCGATAAAATCACGTCCAAACAGATAGCGCGCGATGCCGGCGTCAATGTCGTTCCAGGCTATGACGACATCATTCGCGACAGCGAACATGCGGTCGAGCTTGCGCGAAAAATCGGCTATCCGGTCATGTTGAAGCCGACTGCCGCAGGCGGCGGCAAGGGCATGCGACTAGCCTATTCAGATACCGAATGCGCGGAAGGGTTTGAACGCTCTGCAAGCGAAGCCCTCGCCCACTTCGGAGATGACCGCGTCTTCGTTGAGAAATTCATCAAGGACCCAAGGCATATCGAGATACAGGTTCTCGCCGACATGCACGGCAACACCATTCATCTTGGTGAACGCGAATGCACGCTGCAACGGCGCCACCAGAAGGTCATCGAAGAGTCGCCATCACCGTTTCTTGATGATGCGACGCGACACAAAATTGCCAATCAAGCGGTCGCACTAGCAAAAGCGGTGGACTATGTGTCAGCGGGAACGGTCGAGTTTGTGGTTGATCGCAATCAGGATTTCTACTTTCTTGAAATGAACACCCGGCTACAAGTCGAGCATCCAGTCACTGAAATGGTAACGGGGCTCGATTTGGTCGAATTGATGATTCGGATCGCAGCCGGCGAGAAGCTTGCGCTTAAGCAATCCGATGTCAACATCAGCGGCTGGTCGGCAGAAGCGAGAGTCTATGCCGAAGATCCCGCCCGCAACTTTTTGCCCTCTACGGGAAGGCTAATCCGCTATCGACCGCCCGACACTTCGCGAAATGTTCGCGTCGATACGGGCGTCTACGAAGGTGCTGAGGTCTCGATGCACTATGATCCAATTATTGCTAAGCTGATCGCCTACGGCGAGTCGCGCACAGAAGCGTTTGACCATCTGGGACGTGCGCTGAGTTCCTATCGCATATCGGGCGTGACAAGCAATCTGCCGTTTCTGTATTCGCTATCGCAGCACCCGCAAGTGCTGCAAGCGAATATGACAACTGCCTTTATCGAGCGTGAATACGAAAATGGCTACGACTGCGAGGCTCCGCCTAAAGCGCCGCAAGTTATGCGCAACGCGGCTATCGTTGCCGGCATACTCCATTACTCAAACGAAAAGCGCGCAGCAACAATTTCAGGTCGGATGAGGCACCGAGAATGGCCAAGCAACATGAGCTGGACGGTGGTAATCAACGACACGCGGCACGAGATCAGCGTCCAACCTGCCGAGAAGGGGCATAAGGTGCGATGCGACGGAAAAATGCACCAGGTTCAGCACAATTGGCTTCCGGGGCAGCCTATTTTCAGCGGTTCAATCAAAGACTCAGAGCTAATCATGCTGGTCAACCGGCGAGCCATCGCATACGAGATCAACTATCTTGGCCATCGGATTTTCGCTAATGTATTCACAGCTCGGGCGGCCGAGCTCAACGCGCATATGATCGTCAAGCAAAGCGCGGTTGCCTCGCCACTGATCCGATCCCCAATGCCGGGGCTTTTGGTAGCGCTTCATGTCGCCGAAGGCCAGTCGCTGAAGGACGGTGATCCGGTCGCAATTGTAGAGGCGATGAAGATGCAAAATGTTATCCGCACGCCCAAGGACGGAAAAGTAGCAAAGATTCTAGCCGCCGAGGGCGACAGCCTCGCTTCCGATCAGCCGATTGTCGAATTCGAATGATCGGCAGGCTGAATCATGTCGCAATAGCGGTTGCCGATTTGAACGCGGCAAGCGCGCTGTATCGCGATGTGCTCGGCGCCGCGGTATCAGAACCGGTGGATATGCCAGAACACGGCGTTACAACGGTGTTTGTCGAATTGCCGAACACGAAGATAGAATTGCTGCAGCCACTGGGCAACCAATCTCCCATTGAAGCATTTCTTAAGCGCAATGCCGCCGGCGGAATTCATCACCTTTGCTACGAAGTTGAAGATATTTTTGCAGCGAGGGATCGGCTAGTTTTAGAAGGCTTGCGCGTCTTGGGAGATGGCGAACCGAAGACCGGGGCACACGGCAAGCTTGTGCTGTTTCTTCATCCGAAGGATTGTTGCGGAACGCTTGTTGAAATAGAGCAGATTTAGCGGTTCGCTACTTGCCAGTATCGATCCTTTCCAGCGTATCTTCCAAAGTTTTGGCGTTGATTACCGAATAGTAGGCAGGGCGCGGGGTCACACGGCGATAGGCGCGCATGATCATGCCCGCAAGATTCGGACGCTTTTGCGCAGGGTCAGCGCCGTCACCTAGTCCGCCCCCGAATTCAATGATCGCATCAATGCCTTGTTCAGCGACTTGCATAAGATTGGCATGCCAAAGCACTGGATTGAATAGCTGGAAAAATAGATTCGCACGGATATCCGATTCATCCGGCCGATGAAACGTACCCGTGTAGTTCGACGGGACAGGGCAATGGGGTTGACCAAAACTGGCTTGAGCCAAAACCTCTCGATAGGCCAACGCCGCGGCGACCATATAGTGCGTATGAAACGCTCCTTCGGTCTTTAGCCGAATCGCTCTCTTGTCCGGAAAGTCCTGTTGGAAATCTGCTTCAAGCCGATCCAAATCTTCACCCAGACCGCCGGCAACCGATTGTTCAGGCAGATTGCAAGCGGCTAGAGCGCAGTAGTGTTTGCGCAGGAGCGATGAGAGATTTTCAACCGTTACCGGCAATGCGAGCATTTCTCCGGCGCCATACTCACTCATGAGTTGCCCGCGCTTTGAAACGAGCCGCACTGCCGATTCGAAACCTAGCGACTGCGCTGCAACCAAGGCGCTGTATTCGCCAAGGCTATGGCCGCAAGCGAATGCCGGGGTGACCCTGTGGCAAGACAGTTCCTGAAAGACACGCAGGCAAGCGATTGAATGGGTGAGAAGAGCCGGCTGCGTATAGCGGGTAAGATGAATCTTCTGTTCTTGGAAATCGTTCGACAATCCAACTAGGTCGTAGCCTAGCTCTGTGCTAGCCGTATCGTAGATGTCGCGAACAATCGAATAGTTCAAGTGCAAGTCGCTGCCAATTCCCGGATACTGCGACCCTTGTCCGGGGAAAAGAAACAACACTCTATTTTGCGACGGTTCTGACATGGCAAGTCTACGAGGCAGATGCGAATGAATCGCTATTTTAGCCGGCTAAAACAATCATTTTTCACGAATTCACCGCTTGCAGCATGGCCCATCTAGCATTTGCGACAACTTCTGACAGCGTTGGATTCAATGGCAAAACCGGCATCGCACATTGCTGTCGCTTCACCGAACACGTCTACCGCTTCAAGCAAAGCCGCAGCATCAATTTGATTTCTCATTAGCTATTCGATGATAAGCGAGCACCTTCTTGCGCAGTTGTTGAAGAGTCAGCTGATCATGGTCGCAATTTTGATAGAGCTAAGACCGCATCCTGAACGTACGCCGCCCCCCCCCAGCACTTTTGCCTTGAAACATATTCAGCCGGACAGCATAGAAAGACAGCAATGTTTCCTCGTGATATTGCCAAAAATAGTGTGCAAGGATTGAGTGTCACTAAGCAACGGACCGGCCAGCCTGATTGTAGTTGATTGATAATCGAGCACACGCCATGAAACGAACTTATGATTTGTGGCACTAGGTTTCTTTTGTGCCACTCCTTCAATTGATCAGTTATCATTGCCCGCGCACATCCGGAATGCCAGATTCTTGGCTTACGTACGCGCCTTATCGGTTCAGTCGGCGTTTAACCGCTGGCATGGCTAGGGATGAACCCAGGCGCCAACGCCTGAACACTGTTGATTTGAACGGGCGCACGAAATAATTTTTTGTGTGATCGAGCTATCTGACCGATAGGGGGAATTCTGATATGGACCAAAAAAAGGGGGCACCGAAACCGGCAAGCTACAACCCGAATCACGACTGGATGTTCGATCAGACCATCCGCAGTCCATCTGGAGGTCGCGATTCGTTGCTGCTCACACTCGACAGCATTCAGATCAAGCAGGTTAACACAACCAGAGTCGAGCTTATTTCTACTCACCTAACTTCGCCGCAGGGCGACCCGCGGGATGTCGACGCAATGCTTCGCGCCGAATCCGCCGCGCAACAAAGTGCAATCAAAAAAACGACTTTCAGAGTTCTTCACGAGCACAAAAGCGACATAAAGCCGGGCAATCTACTTACTCAGCTTGCAGAGTATCAATGCGGCGCCTACACCATGGATCCATCGCCGATTATTCCGATTGTCGTGAACAATGGTCGTCCATGGATGCGTGGCGGAGAAGTATGCGATCGGATACAGTATCGCGACTATATGAGCGATATGGGTGTTTCTTTTTGGGAAGCGTTCGATTCTGAAGTGATGAATTTTTCCGCCATCGTCTTGAATTTGCGCGACCCTAAAATTCAGCGCCGGATTCGCGATTTGAAGCTTCCTACATCGGTTGGCTGGTATGCAATGGCAAAGGTGCACGAAACGATCGACGAGATGGTTGGGGCTGAAATGCTCAAAATGGCGCACGAGACCAATGCTGGCGGAGCTGAAGGCATATGGCTGGCAGTCATGGACTATTTGAAAAACTATCACCCACACCTTACAATACAATGGTGGGTTGAATTGGAAAATAAGCTTAATGGCGGGAGCAATGTAATGTCGCTGTCGATGGGTCCTTTAGAATACAGAGAGCATATTGCTCGCGAGCAAGGCCTGGAGCAAGGCCTGGAGCAAGGCAGAAAGCAAGGCCTGGAGCAAGCCTCGCGAAAGATCGCAGAGCGGCTGTTGGGTGAAGGCGTAGATGCAGGCAAGATCAGCAGATTGACGGATCTGAGCGTTGACCAGATCAAGGGCATTTCGAACGGAAATTCACTAAATTCCAAGTAACTTGCTGTTCGGCAACGTTGCGTCAAGCGATCGAGTCCGCATCAAGTTATTAACCTAGCCGACACCATCTCAGTGTGGTGACCCATATTGTATCGAGGAGTAAAAAAATTGATCGTCAGGGTCCGCGCTGAATTTCTCATCCAAACCTTTGATCTATTATGCGAGCGCCGCGACCTTATCTTGGGAGTTTCACAACATTCAGCAAGGAGTTTGTATTCACTTGTGATTGTTCGCGCGACCGGTGCCAAACCAAAGCTTGTGGCGATAGCTAACTGATTTCGATGAGCCCTTTAGAACACAGAGAGCATATTGCTCGCGAGCAAGGCAGAAAGCAAGGCCTGGAGCAAGCCTCGCGAAAGATCGCAGAGCGGCTGTTGGATGAAGGCTTAGATGCAGGGAGAATCAGCAGATTGACGGATCTGAGCATCGATCAAATCAAGGTAATTTCGAACATATGATCGCGAAATAATGAGCGACTTGCAGTCCAACCGCAAACATGGCAGACGTATCTGTTGATCGATATTTGACGGTGCTTTGGCATCGACTAGAACCGGTCTGATAGCCTAATGCTCCGGCTCGCCAGATGGTTTCCTGATCGCCTCGCTCGAATACCAGAACTATGACGCGAATCTGAACTTTTTATTCCCGGCTTTCTTCGACGGCAGGCTGACAAGCAAGCAATCTATCTCGAGTTCCTGAACCGTCGCAATCGAGCAAGTTGTTCCGCCAACACGATTCCTCGCCGCATAAACCTTTTATATATTTCCGCAATGATTTTTGCTCGATAATCATCTTCGCTACATTCTGTGGCCGCGTTATCAATCTGAACCATATCGCAAAATCAAAAAGTGAGCATCTACGACCAAAACCTAGACAAGAACGAAGCGAATTTTCACCCACTGACTCCGATCAGCTTTTTGTCTCGGTCCGCGCGAGTCTTTCCAGATAAGTTCGCGATCGTGCATGGCTACACCAAATTCACCTACCGGCAATTCTATGACCGTTGCCGCCAACTAGCCGATGCGCTGAGACAACACGGCATCGGAATTGGCGATACCGTGGCGATCATGTCGCCCAACACTCCCGCAATGCTCGAAGCACACTACGGCATCCCTATGTGCGGAGCGGTGCTTAACGCTCTGAATTACAGACTGGATGCGACTACGATCGCATTCATCCTAGAGCATGCAGAAGCCAAAGTTCTGCTGACTGACCGGGAATACTCCGATGTGATCAGACAAGCCGTTAGCAAAATCGATCAGGAGATTCTAATCGTCGATATAGACGATCCGCTCGCACAAGGCGGCGATCTCATCGGCAACACAGACTACGAAACATTCATCGCGGCAGGCGATAAAAATTTCGACTGGAAGCCGCCCAAAGACGAATGGCAGGCAATCTCTCTGAACTACACTTCCGGCACCACCGGCAATCCGAAAGGAGTCGTGTCCCATCACCGCGGCGCCTATCTTGCAGCATTGGGCAACTCACTGACTTTCAGTCTCGAAAGCGCCAGCGTCTATCTTTGGACACTGCCGATGTTTCACTGCAACGGATGGACATTCACCTGGGCGGTAACCGCCGTGTCGGGAACCCATGTATGCCTGAGGAGAGTCGAGCCAGCAGAGATCTTCAAATCCATTCAAGTCCATCGCATCACCCATATGTGCGGCGCGCCCATCGTGCTTAACATGCTGATTCACGCCCCTTCGAAAGCCAAAGTGCAGTTCGAGCAGACAGTGGATGTCGCAACAGGCGGCGCCGCGCCGCCAAGCCGGGTCATTGCCGAGTTGGAAAGCATGGGGTTTCGAGTTCTGCACCTTTACGGATTAACGGAAACCTATGGCCCTGCTGCCGTTTGCGCATGGCAGACAGACTGGCAAGGACTGGACCTATCTCGACGCGCGTCCAAGATGGCCCGACAAGGAGTCCTTTATCCAACTTTGGAAGATGTGGCAGTTATCGAGCCGGATTCGATGCAGCCTGTTCCCTGGGATGGCAACACCATGGGCGAATTGATGGTTCGCGGCAACACGGTGATGAGAGGCTATCTGAAAAACTCCGATGCAAGCGAAGAGGCGTTCGCATCCGGCTGGTACCATACAGGCGACTTAGGCGTCACGCACCCCGACGGCTACATCGAAGTTCGAGACCGGTCTAAGGACATAATCATCTCAGGCGGCGAGAACATCTCCAGCCTGGAAGTGGAAGATGCGCTCTATCGCCATCCTGAAATCATGGAAGCTGCTGTTGTCGCGCGACCCGACGAAAAATGGGGCGAATCGCCGTGCGCTTTTATCACGCCGATTGAATCGCATGCCAGCACGCTATCCGAAGATGATGTCATTCGCTGGTGCAAGGACAACATGGCGGGCTACAAGGTTCCGAGAACCATACTGTTCGGCCCGCTGCCGAAGACTTCAACCGGAAAGATAAAAAAATACATCCTGAGAGAAAAGGCGCAAGCACTGTAACCGCGCAACCTCTACTCCGGCGTGGAACCAGCTCGCTATGCAGCGCACTTCAGCCCATGTACGCCGCCACGGACCGATAGGCGCAGCAAAATGATCAGGATCGAACACACCGCCACAAATCCTGCCTGATGCATGAGCGCAACCGGCAGCCACACCGCAGTGAGCAAGGTGGTCACGCCTAGCATAAATTGCACAACCACCGCCGCCAAAGCGGCATCATGCAAAATCCGCACCCGATGATCCTGATGCGATCGAACCAGCCATAGCCACACGACGGCAAGCGCAAGCAAAACTGCCATCCACCGATGCACCCATTGAATGGCGATGACGTTATCGAACAAATTAACCCAAAGCGGCTCCATCGACACGATGCCAGCCGGAACCAGTTCACCATTCATCAAAGGATAGGAATTGAAGGCGAACCCTGCATGCGTGCCGGCCATAAAGCCGCCGCTAACTTGCATCAGCGCGGCAAGCAAAATGCATGCCAGCGCAGCCCTTTTCACTTTCGTGCCAGCATCCGGCGTAAATCCGCGCGCGCTCATGAGCACTCCGATCATCAGCCATAGCAAATAGCTGTAGATCAGAACCGCCAGGCTTAGGTGCGCGGCAAGACGGTATTGGCTTACTGCCGGATCGTTGGCCAACCCGCTTTGCACCATATACCAGCCAAGCGCCCCTTGCGCACCGCCGAGAACAAAAACCAGCGCAAACCGAAGCGCTAAAGGACGACCGAGCTGGCCGCGGATCAGAAAGACTAGAAACGGGATGAAAAACACCAAAGCGATAATGCGCGCAATCAGCCGGTGCAGATACTCGATCCAGAAAATTCGCTTGAAACCGCCAAGCTTCAGGTCAGGATTGATGACCTTGAATTCTTGAAATTGCTTGTAGTTCTCGAATTCGTCTTGCCACTGCAACTCATCTGTCGGAGGGACAATCCCGGAAATAGGCGCCCATTCGACAATCGACAGGCCGGAATTCGTCAAGCGGGTATAGCCGCCGATCGATATCAGAATTGCAATCAAGGCGCAGACGCAGATCAGCCAGGCAATGACCCATCGCAGATCGTTTCGGCCATCGCCAGATGCGGCATCTTTCACGCTTGTCAATTTAGTCGGATAGTTTTTGAAAGACCAGGCAGGCGTTGGTGCCGCCGAATCCAAAAGAGTTTGACAGGGCTGTCTGAATATCGACACCGTCGACCGGACCACGAACAATGTTGAAGCCAACCGCGCCCGGGTCGAGCTCTTCGATATGCCGCGACGGCGAAATAAACCCGCCATCCATCATCAGCAAGGTATAGATTGCCTCATTGACGCCCGCTGCTCCGAGGGCATGGCCAGTGATTGACTTCGTTGCCGATATTGCTGGGGACGACGTAGACCCGAACACTTCACCAAGCGCCTCGAGCTCCCTGATATCGCCAACAGGCGTACTAGTGCCATGGGCATTGACATAGTCTATGGGCGTTTCAAGCTTCTCAAGCGCCATCTTCATGCAGCGAACCGCTCCTTCTCCTGAAGGCTGCACCATGTCGAAGCCGTCGCTGGTCGCACCATAGCCAACCAATTCGGCGTATATTCGCGCTCCGCGCGACCGGGCGTGCTCATATTCCTCCATCACTAGCACCCCTCCGCCACCAGAAATAACAAAACCGTCCCGATTCTTGTCATAGGGACGCGATGCCGATTGCGGCGTGTCGTTGTAACGGCTTGATAGCGCACCCATTGCATCAAAAAGAAGCGTCATCGTCCAATGAACTTCGTCGCCGCCGCCGGCAAAGACAACATCTTGCTTGCCAAGCTGGATCAGTTCGGCGGCATTGCCGATGCAATGAGCGCTTGTTGCACACGCTGAACTGACCGAGTAGCTAACGCCCTTGATCCCGCAAACCGTCGCAAGGGTTGCCGAATTGGTGCTGGACATGGCGCGCGGCACCATGAATGGGCCAACGCGCCTTATGCCCTTTGTCTTGAGCAATTCGACTGCTTGCGCGACATTCTCTGTCGAAGCGCCGCCTGAACCCATGATCAAACCAGTACGTATATTCGAGACCTGTTCCGGATGCAGTCCCGCATCCTCGATTGCCTCGAGCATCGCGATATAGTTGTAAGCCGCTCCGTCACCCATGAAGCGAAGCGCTTTTCGTGAAACTGCGGCCTCAATGTTGATTTTGATGTCGCCATGGACGCGACTTCTAAAGCCCAGCTGCTCATATTCGGGAACAAACTCGATGCCGCTGGCTCCTTTGCGCAATGCAGTTGCAACACTTTGTTTGTCATTCCCAATGCTGGAAACGATGCCGATTCCGGTGACGACAACTCGTCTCATGCGGTCAACCTCAATGTGATCTAAAGATCGGTGAACAACCCGACCCGTAAATCGCTGCCTGAATAGATCGAAACCCCATCGGCTTCGACAACGCCATTGGAGAGCCCGATTACCAGCTTTCTCGCTATGACTCGCTTGATATCCAGACGATAAACCAGTTTTTGGGTGTTTGGAGTGATTTGCCCGGAGAATTTTACTTCGCCGGAGCCGAGTGCTCGCCCTTTTCCAGAGTTGCCCAGCCACCCAAGATAGAATCCAACCAACTGCCACAGCGCGTCGAGTCCAAGACATCCGGGCATGACAGGATCGTTTTGAAAGTGGCACTCGAAAAACCAAAGATCCGGCCGGATATCGAGCTCGGCGACAACCGTCCCTTTATTGAATTGGCCGCCATCGGCGCTGATCTTCGTGATTCGGTCAAACATCAGAAGCGGCGGCATCGGCAACTGGGCGTTGCCATCGCCGAATAGTTTTCCGCGGGCGCAAGCAAGCAGCTCATCGTAATCGTATGAGGATTGGGGCATTAGATGTTGAAATTTCTAGCTTCCGCTGTCGATGATTACCGCATGCAATCGTTTTGGCCCGTGTGCGCCGTATTGTATCGTCTGCTCGACATCTGCCGTCTTCGATGGGCCCGTGATCATGTGGATGCCTCGAGATTGCAGCATGACGCTTTCGCCGAGCAGTTCGAGCGCGTCTTCAAGATGCCCCACAATCTGGCTGGAATCAAGCACAACGATGTGATTTTCCGGCACAAACAGATGAGATGAGGGACTTTGCGGCGAACTGCCGACCAAAAACGTTCCGGTTTCTGCTATTGCGCACAGAACAGCAGTGATTGAGATTGCATCGGATTTTTCCGCTCTGCGATGCTCAATCAGCCAGCCGTCAGGCCAGTTGATGCTTGAAATGAACTCCGATGAATTCATTAGAACCTTCGGTGTCAAATCGTGCTCGGCAAAAAAAGCGCACACTGCACTTGGGACATCCGAGTGCGAGCCAACCACAGTTGCCGTCCCATGCACCGCTTCGTGCTTTTCGATGAACCGTTCGAGCAAATTGCCGTCAACGACCGGTCGGGGACAATACAGCTCTTTGAGCTGCGCATATTTTTTATCTAGTTCGTCTCTTTGCGCTTGCGGCATCTCGCGAACGGCATCTCGCACGTGTCGGAGGACTTGGTTTTTAATGCTGTCAATCGTTTCCACGGCATAACCTGGCAACTGGCTATTGGGCCCGAATCGGCCACTGCGCAATAGCTGAAATCATCCGATTGACGGCATTATACCCACCCGCGATTCGAGCATGCACGCATCCCCCAAGATTTTGTACCTTGCATATCGTATTCACTTTTTCTATACAATTGCACTTGATGAGCGTGAATTCGGTTAATTCCTGCGTAGTGGATTCTGCGAAAGCAGATTCAAGAATCCGAATCGAAATCGCAGTTTATTCCAAGTTCGCCATCGCTGATAGTGTAATATTGACAAACCATGAATAATCACAATTTAGGAGAATTGAATATGAAACGACGTGACCTGTTGAAAGGCGGCGCGGTAGCAGCCGCGTCCGCTGGTGTAACGACACTTGCGGCACCGGCCATCGCCCAGAGTAGGATCGAGATCGCCATGGTTACAACCTGGCCTCGCGATTTCCCGGGCCTTGGTACCGGTGCGCAACGCTTCGCACAGCGCCTGAACGACATAAGCGAGGGCCGCTTCCAAGTAGAGTATTTCGCTGGTGGCGAGCGCGTTGGGCCGTTCGACTCCTTCGACGAAGTCGCTTCCGGAAACGCTCAGATGTACCACGCAGCCGACTACTACTGGAAAGGCAAGCATCCTGCATGGGCTTACTTCACAGGCGTTCCTTTCGGCCTAACCTATACCGAGATGAACGCGTGGGTCCGCTTTGCCGGTGGGCAAGAACTCTGGGATGAGCTGGCTGCCGAATACGGACTGAAAAACCTCATGTGCGGAAACACCGGCTTGCAAATGGGCGGCTGGTTCCGCAAAGAAATGAACTCACCGGATGACTTCAAAGGACTGAAGATGCGAATACCTGGTCTTGGAGGCGATGTGCTTGCGAAACTCGGCGCATCACCAGTATCACTGCCCGGCTCGCAGATTTATGAAAATCTGATCTCCGGCGCGATCGATGCTACCGAATGGGTCGGACCCTGGAACGACGCTGCGATGAAATTCTACGAAGCAGCCAAGTACTACTACTATCCGGGTATGCATGAACCGAATGCAATGTTGGCTGCCGGCATCAATAAAGACTTCTGGGAAAGCCTGACTAGTGCCGAACAGACCATGATCGAGGCAGCTGCGGCCACCGAAAACGACTACATGATGTCGGAATACAACGCAAAAAACGGTGCATCGCTGACCAAGCTCATCAACGAGGAAGGCGTGCAATTGTATGAGTTCAACGATGACATCTATGATGCATTCGGCGAAGCGGCAGAAGAAGTCTTTGCGGAAACTGTTGAACATAGCGACCTTGCTCGTCGCGTGCACGACAGCTTTGTCAGGGCTCGATCCGATATCGGCGGATGGCTGAAGATTGCCGACCAGTCATACCTGCGCCAACGCAATCGAGTCTTGGGAGTCTAATCTGTCCTCCCGCAAGACATATCAGCAGAGGAAAATCTATGCGTAGATGAGCGGAAAACGGAGCCAGACGGCTCCGTTTTCCCTTTCTACGACTTGTTTTCCGACCAAGATGAAACTCTTGCAGACGCACCATAGCGCGGGCTTTCCATGCTGATACGCCTGCTGGCGCGAATTTCTCATTATCCGCGCGCACTGCGGGGATTCGCCGCCCTGATGAGCTTAGCAGTCTTGCTTTTTCTCATCGATACCTACTTCGTGTTCTGGACGAATTGGCCCGGCACCCGGGCATTTTTCAGTCACTTGGGTATCTTGCCGGCCGGCCGGGGCTTCCAGCCGTTAGAAGGCTATGGACTAGCCGCTGGGTGGGTTCAATTCATGTTCAACGCGGCAGCGGTCATGCTGCTGTGCATTTGGGTGCGGCTGACGCCAAAGCGCAGCATTGGCGGCGATGCGCGGATCTGCGGGAACCTTGCGTCCTATTTCGTTCGCCTCGCATTCTGGGCGGTACTGCTGATCGGCATTGCCGACAGCTTCATTTCATTTCTCAGAGTTGAAGGGCTGCTTCCTGCAATCGTTGGCGAACACTTGGCCACCCAGCTCGGTCGTTCAGTATTCAGAGGCACATGGATTCACTATCCACTGATTGTGGTTGGCGCAGCTATCGCTTTGAAATCTCGTTCGCTTGATTTCATATGGCTCGCGCTGCTGATTGTCGCAGCCGAATTCACCATCGTCGTCTCACGATTCGTATTTTCCTACGAGCAGGCATTTCAAGGTGATGCGGTTCGGTTCTGGTACGCCGGCCTGTTTCTATTCGCCAGCGCATATACTCTTACTCAAGATGGTCACGTTCGCGTCGATGTGCTGTACGCCAACTTTTCTGAACAAGGCAAGGCAGTCACCAACGCCCTCGGGTCGCTCTTTTTGGGACTGCCGATTTGCTGGACAATCCTGGCGCTCGGAACCGGAAGCCGTGGAAGCATCATCATCAGCCCGTTGCTTAGCTACGAAATTTCACAAAGCGGATTCGGCATGTATACCAAATACCTGATGGCCGGCTTTTTGCTGGTTTTCGCCGTTTCGATGGCTTTTCAGTTTATCGCGCTGTTTCTCGAGAGCATGTCGCGCTTTCTGGAGCCATCGACTGATCAGGAAGAGCGATCGGATGCGCATCCGCCAGCTGCCATGATGGGCAACGCAGAGGCCTGAGTCATGGAAATCGTATTTCTTTGCGTATTGATCCTGACGATGGTGATCGCCTTAAGTTCAGGCTTTCCGGTCGCCTTCGCTCTTCCAGGCTCAGCCATCTTCAGCGTCGGACTCGCTGCCGCTTGCGGCTTCCTTTTCGCGGGCGACTCGTCCGCCTATTTCGCTCAAGACGGACCTGTTCAATGGCTGACCGCCGGAATCACCAACTTCCGCAGTTTGTATTGGGAGGTGGAGCGCGATACGCTGATCGCGATACCCCTGTTCGTATTCATGGGGATTATGCTCGAGCGCTCGCGTGTTGCCGAGGACTTGCTGGTGTCGATGGCGAGACTATTCGGCCCCATCCCAGGCGGACTCGGCATTTCGGTGGTATTCGTCGGCGCGCTGCTCGCCGCCACAACTGGAATTTTAGGCGCGACCGTGATCGCGATGGGGCTGATTTCCCTGCCGGCAATGCTGCGCAACAACTATTCGAAACCGCTTGCTACCGGCACCATCTGCGCCTCGGGCACCTTGGGGCAAATCATCCCGCCTTCGATCGTGCTCAT
Organism: Arenicellales bacterium; assembly: GCA_965214875.1. Classification (GTDB taxonomy): domain Bacteria; phylum Pseudomonadota; class Gammaproteobacteria; order Arenicellales; family JAJDZL01; genus CBDAUN01. Next base: position 2,610,627 of record OZ243980.1, read on the forward strand.
TATCTTGGCCGACCAGCTCGCGAACGCAGCCGACCAAGCGAGCACGATTCGAAAATCCGAATACAAGGAACTGACCGGCGAGTTTTCGATGCCAACCGAACTGGATGTTCTCTCAGCCAGCGCCGGCGACATGTTCATGGGGGCGCTGATTCCCGGCCTCATCCTGGTCGGTCTTTATATGCTCTACATTCTCATCGTTGCGATCCTCAAGCCCAAGACGGCGCCGCCAGTACCCTATGACGGCAAGTATGACCGGCAGTTCATCGTGTCGATCGCGCTCTCGCTGGTACCGCCCCTAACTCTTATATTCGCGGTTTTGGGGTCAATCATTCTAGGCATTGCAACCGTCAATCAGGCCGGCGCGATAGGCGCGATCGGCGCCACCATCATGGGCGGCTACCGGCTTGCGCAAGGCAAAAGCCATCAGTTCACGCCCACCATCATGGCGGCCGGGTCGATAGCCGTCATCATCATCTTGCTGAATTTTTTCGATCTAAACATTAAAAACATTGCCAGCACCGCCGAATTAATTGGAATCACCTTGGCAGCCATCGCGGTGGCGGTGTTGATCGCAGCAGTCGTTTGGAGCATCTGGCGCGCCTACAAAACCGACAATACGCTTGTCGGCGTCATGATTGACACAGCCAAGACCACGTCCATGGTATTCATTATTCTGATTGGCGCAGCCATGCTGACATCAGCGTTTCGCGCATTCGGCGGCGAGGAGCTGGTGCGGCATTTTTTGACCGGCCTGCCCGGAGGGTTCTGGACCCAGTTTCTGGTGGTCATGCTGGTCATCTTCTTGCTCGGCTTTTTTCTCGACTTCATCGAAATCGCCGTGGTGGTGGTGCCCATCGTAGCACCAATTCTGCTGTCTGACCCGTCAGCCAACATTACGGCCGTGTGGCTGGGCGTGATGATCGGACTGAACATTCAGACTTCATTTTTAACACCGCCGTTCGGATTCGCGCTGTTCTACCTGCGCGGGGTGGCTCCGCCTACGGTAAAGACCACGCACATCTACAAAGGAGCGGTGGCGTTCATTTCGCTGCAACTGCTTGGCTTGGCAATTGCGGGATATTTTCCGAGTCTGGTCAACTACATGCCGAACCGCACCCACCTTACTGCCGAGACTGCGCCGCCGCCAGTCAACCCTAAGTTGCAGCTTTGCATCGAAGAAGACTTGTTTCCCTATTATGCCGACAATCGCCAATCGCTGATGGCGGCAATCGACGATGCGCGCAACCTCGATCTTTCGATGCTTCCGGAACACATCAGGGACAATATTGCGAACGGCTTTGACGCGGCGCAATCGGTATTCGGCCATGTCGATGCTGTACAGGTCGCCGCCGCGGAATTGAGCGAATATTCCACTGAATATCGTCCCGTGCACCGAAAGTTGCGCAACGAGCAGGCGAGATTGCAACTGCTTGAAGAAGAGCTTGCTCAGCAAAGCGGGCTATTCAAGCGGCTTGAACGCCAGGATAACACAACCAGCGCTGAACTGACTGAGGTGGATCAGAGAATCATTGAACTAGAACAGCGAGTGGATGCGATGCGGCAAGGAGATCTGATGGTCTGGCAAGCGCAGCATGATCGCTATGAGGAACTGGCCAAGACAGACAAGCTCGCTCGCGGGCAATATCGCCGGAGCACCGACGAAGCATATGCCCCGATCAGCGAGCTGCTGCAGCTTCTCGGAGATCTGGAAACCCTTGAAAAGGCCGAAGCCGTTTTGGACGGCATCGAGCGCATCATTCGCGAAGAAGCCCCTGAAGATGCGATGGCGATGATCAAAGAGCGTGAAAACAAACTTTCTGAACTCGAGGGGATAAGCGAAATCAAGTCAGCTTTGTCCAAAGCCCGCCGCGCACTGAAAGGCGATGCGCCTGACATGGAAGAGTCGCTGGCGCAGCTGGCTTTTGCCAACGCACTATACCAGCAGGAACTTGACTGGCGGCGCAATGCCGCAGCAACTGTGCTTGAGCCGCTTAAAGCCTACGAAGCGGCTATCAACGACAGCATCGGCCTTCGCTCACAGAGCCGGTTGCCGCTCCACAGAGCAAAAGCGGTCGCAACTTGCCTGTCGCATCATCGGGATGTCTCACTGAGTTTCTGACATCAAGGGCATCGTCACAAAGCCCGGCGGTCTTGCGCAGGACAACACTGCCGGCGATCTCGTGAAGACATAGCGGATTGCCGAGCCGTCTTTGGTCGATTCGAATAGTTCTATCGGTGCTATACTTTTTTTCCTATCGAAGCCGATGAGTCGCGATACCCGCATTCGTCGATGCTTCTGGAAACAAAACTTTGAACATCGGAGATATCAATGAAAAAGTCATTAATGCTCATCGCAATAGCGGCACTGGCATTTGCAAACGCCCCCCAAGTGATGGCCGAAACTCAATTTGTCAGTATTGGCACAGGCGGCGTTACAGGTGTCTACTATCCGACTGGCGGTGCAATCTGCCGACTCGTCAACAAGGACCGTAAAGAGCACGGCATTCGCTGCTCAGCAGAATCCACCGGCGGGTCGATCTACAACATCAATACTATACGCGCAGGCGAGCTCGAATTCGGCGTGGCGCAATCCGACTGGCAGTACCACGCCTACCACGGCACCTCGAAGTTCGAAGAGCAAGGCGCATTCGAAGATTTGCGTGCGGTATTTTCGGTCCATCCAGAGCCTGTCACCATCATCGCCCACGCCGATACCGGCATACGGAACATTACCGACCTTAAGGGCATGCGTGTGAATATCGGCAATCCGGGATCCGGAACGCGCGGAACTTGGGAAGTGATCGAAGAGGCGCTGGGGTGGGACCGAAGCGATCTTAAGCTAGCGGCGGAAATGAAGTCTGCAGAAACCGGTCAAGCAGTCTGCGATCGAAAGATTGATGCCTACTTCTGGCTGGTTGGACATCCCTCGGCGCTGACTCAGGAATCCCTTTCGACCTGCCCTTCGCACCTGGTCAACGCCACAGGCGACACCATCGACAAGCTCGTTGCGGACAACTCCTACTACAGAACTGCAACGATCCCGGCGGGCATGTACAACAATGAGCAGGATGTCACCACCTTCGGTGTCGGCGCAACGTTCGTCACAAGCGCCCAGGTACCGGCTGATGTAGTCTATATCGTAGTCAAGGCAGTCTTTGACAACATTGATCAGTTCAAGAAGCTGCATCCCGCCTTTGCCAATCTCAATCCCGAGGAGATGATCACCGACTCGCTGTCGGCACCCTTGCACGAAGGCGCAATGCGCTACTACAAGGAACGCGGCTGGATGTAGGCCGCATCTAAACGAGGCGGCTTGGCCGCCTCGTTTTGTTTTCACGCCGACCATCCATTAAATCAATCCAGATCCAGACCTAGACCATCCTTTCATGGCCGAGAAGCAAACTCCTACCGCAGAAGAACTAGTTGCTCAAACCGATACCGGTTCTCGAATGCCGCCAGGATGGCAAGGCAAAATGATCGTGACTGTCGCTTTCATTTGGGCACTGTTTCAAGTTTATATCGCTTCCAATGTGCCATTCTTTCTTACCGACGTTACGGGCATTTCGCTGATTGTTACCAACTCGAACGCCCGCCTCATTCACCTGGCTTTTGCGCTGTTTCTTGCGACCATGTCGTTTCCATTGCTCAAGCAATGCCCGAAAGACAAAATTCCATGGTTCGACTGGATTTTAGCGTTTCTCGGCGTTGCCGCATGCCTATACATCGTGTTGTTCCGAAACGAGATCGCGGTGCGCGCGGGACTGCCGACAACATGGGATCTGATTGCTTCGACGGTCGGCATGCTGGTTTTGGCAGTCACCGTCTTTCGCGCACTTGGGCTGCCTCTTTTGATTGTCGCCGGCGTGTTCGTGTTCTATGTCTTTTTTGGAGACGCAACGTGGCTGCCGGACACAGTGCAGTGGAAAGGAGCTTCTTTCGGCAAGGCGATGTGGCATTACTGGATGCAAAATGAGGGTGTATTCGGAGTAGCGCTAGGCGTTTCGGCATCGCTGATTTTTCTGTTTGTGCTGTTTGGGTCGATACTTGAGAAAGCGGGCGCTGGAAACTTCTTCATCAAGGTGGCATTCGCGCTGCTTGGGCATCTGCGCGGCGGCCCGGCAAAAGCGGCAGTTATGGCATCTGCACTTAGCGGGCTTTATTCAGGATCATCAATTGCGAATACGGTTACAACAGGAACTTTCACAATTCCGTTGATGAAGCGAACCGGTCTGCCCGCTGAAAAGGCGGGCGCGGTCGAAGTCGCTTCGTCCACCAACGGGCAGCTGACTCCGCCGGTGATGGGGGCAGCAGCATTTCTAATTGCCGAATTCACCGGCATCAGCTACACCGACATCATCAAGCATGCGCTGGTGCCAGCGCTTGTTTCCTATATCGCGCTGATTTACATCGTTCACCTCGAAGCCTTGAAGCTGAATATGAAAGGGCTTCCAAAGCCGCCGTCCTCGCTGACGCTCATGATGAAGCTGATCGGCTTTCTCGGCGGATTTATCGGCATTGCGCTGCTTGGCATCATCATCTACTACGGATTGGGGTGGATCAAGACCGCTTTTGCAGGCAGCGCATTTTTGATCGTCATCATGTTGTGCGTAGCAGCCTACCTGTTTCTTGTTTGGCTTGCATCGAGGCAGGACGATCTGGTTGTGGACCATCCTGACGCGCCTATCATTGAACTTCCTCGAGCCGGAGCGACAGCGATAACCGGTCTTTACTACGTGCTTCCGATCGTCATTCTGATCTGGTGCATCGTCATTGAGCGCTTGTCGCCCGCATTCTCGGCGTTCTGGGCGATGATCGCAATGACCATCGTGACGTTTACGCAGCATGCCTTGAAGTCGCTGTTTCGCGGCACCGGCAATTTAGCGCCAGGGGTCGTGCGCGGAGCCAAAGAATGGCGAGACGGCATGATCGCCGGATCTTCCAACATGGTCGCCATTGCGGTGGCGACAGGCGCGGCCGGCATCATCGTGGGCACGATTTCATTGACAGGCGCACACCAGATTGTGGGAGAATTTATCGAATTCCTTTCCGGCGGCAGCTTGATCGTGATGTTGCTTCTGGTCGCTGTAATGAGCTTGATTCTTGGCATGGGACTGCCAACAACGGCCAACTACATCGTAGTCTCTTCGCTTATGGCCCCGGTGATATTACTACTCGGTGCACAAAGCGGTCTGATCGTGCCAGTCATTGCTGTGCATCTATTCGTGTTTTACTTCGGGATTCTCGCTGACGACACACCGCCAGTCGGTCTAGCGGCCTATGCAGCGGCGGCGATTTCCAAGGGAGATCCAATCAAGACAGGCATTCAGGGTTTTGCATACGATATTCGTACCGCCTTGCTGCCTTTCATGTTCATTTTCAACACCGACTTGCTCTTGATCGATGTTTCGTTAGGCGAAGCGATACTGGTTTTCGTTGTTGCAGTGATCGCGATGATGCTGTTCGCATCCGCTACGCAAGGCTGGCTGTTAACCCGAAACAAGCTGTGGGAATCCGCAGCGTTGCTGCTGGTGGCATTTACGCTGTTTCGGCCTGGCTACTGGCTCGATCAGGTGCAACCGCCTTATGATCGGGTGCAGCCCGAGAAGATTTATGAAATCGTCGGCGATGTGCCGCCAAATGGCGTGATTACCGTGGTTGTCAGCGGACCTGACTTCGATACCGGGGAGATCACTAGCACGACGGTTCTGGTGCCACTTGGCGATGTCGAAGAGGCTGCTTCCAGGCTTGATGCGGCCGGCCTCATTGTAATCAATGAAGATGGTCAGGTTCGTATTGACGAGCCTTTTCCGGGCACCAGATTGTTTGAAAAGATCGGCAACATGTTCGACTTCTACGGAGACGATCCGGTCAAGCTTGATCACATTCGCCAAAGCACTGACCGATTGCCGAAAGAAGTGTTCTATGCGCCTGCCGCCGCATTGTTCGGGCTTGTCGCATTGGTACAGCTGCGCAGACGTCGAAAGTTGCAGCCGGAATAGGCTAGAGGCGCAAGGCCTGCATCGTTCAGAGCGCAGCATCCGAAGATCGGCATTTGTGTGAAGAGGCATTGAGGGAGTCCAACATTTTGACCAGGCTACCGGTCGATACATTTGATGATGCAGCGTTCTTGATTTTGTTCTTTGAGTAGACACGCATGGTCGCGCAAGGCGGTTTTGCTTGCATGCGGCGAAGCAGATTCAGACGCGAAACTCGTTTATACCGAAGCTTGCTATGAGCAAGATTCAGTCTGCTACTGTTTGAAATCCGATGCCCGAGACAACCTATCAGGATGTGCCAGATGCGCCGCCGCACATGGTAGCCGAAATAGTGGATGATGTTCTATATGCCTTCCCGAAGCCGGCTCCCGCACATGCTGCAGCCGGTTCTCGAATTGGCATTGGCATTGGAATGCCGTTTGATATCGGAGGTGACGGACCGGTGGATACTGGACGAACCCGAGATTCGCTTTAACGGCAACATTTTGGTGCCAGACCTTGCAGGATGGCGGTGCAAGCGAATGCTCCCGAATGCCGCTTGAGAGCTATTGCACAATCGGCCCGTACCGGGCATGCGAAACGGTTTCTCCATCAACTCGACACCATGACTTGGGGTGCAAGCGGGCAGTCCATGTCTGGGAAGAGGAGAGGCATCAATGCCATTAACTTTAGGAATGACTGGCTGCCTCAGTATGAATTTGACAGGGAACAATGCGCGAATTGATCTCCAAACAAGATCAAATTCGTCTAAAATTATGGAATCTATAGCCATTTGAAGGAGTTCAAAAATGCTTAAGCTAATGACATTGGGAGAGGGATGCGTGAAGGTGCATCGTGCCGTTTTGACGATTTCTTTGCAATCCGATAGACTTCTTCCTGCGCACACTCGCCCGTCGGACGCTTCCCTGGGCGGCGAACCAAAGCAGGGAAGGATGCATTCCATGAAACGACTGATGATCCTGGCGGTTGCCGTGCTCACGCTCGCGGGCGGGCCGGTGTCAGCTGACAAGATGACTCCCCACACGAACGGTGGAGGAATGGTCTGCAACAGCACTCTGGAATATTGGTCCAACCCCTATCACGGCCATCCGCCGGCTTCTGTAGCAAATGTGTATATTGGCCCCAGTTCGACCGTCTGCGGACCCAATGTTTCATCCGGAAGCCCGAGAATCATACGTTCGGAGATACAGGGCGGGTATATCGCGGGGAATGCTGTCGTGAAAGATTCCGTGCTTAAATCCGTGTCCGCGACGGGTACGTTTATAGGCGGTTCAGCCCGCGTCGTTGATTCGGTAATTTCAGACGGGGGCAATGTGGATGGCAATGCACGGATTATAGGAAGCCGTCTTCAATACTCATACATTGGCGGCGGTGCCAAGGTATTTAATTCCAGTGTACACAGCGGAGGGAAGGTTTCTGGAAACGCCGTAGTTCGTGATTCGATTGTCAGCGGCAAGGTTTCGGGCAGCGCAGTCGTCGCCAACGGCTCCGTCATTCGCTCCGGTGGCGCGGTGGACTGCGGGCGTTGGATCGGTGTCACGGTCTCCACGGACCGTACCGGCAAATGTGGACGCAACGGAAAAACCTCGAAATCCGGCGGATCTGGCGGCGTCGGCGACCTGCTGAGCAACCCGATCAATCCGGAGAACACAGAGACGGAGGACTAAATTCCCGCCGCCCGCACTCAAAGACCAACATCAGCCTTGAAAACGACACTCGCAGCAATCGCGGTCTCACTGTCGAGTCGCGGCATCAGTTGCTGTTAGTATCTGTAATACAACAAAGCGGCGATTCTCAAAATAATTGATGATCTGAACCGGTGATTTCCTGCAATGCATGAATCTCGTCGAAGGTTTGGAGCGGAGACAACCGCCGCAGTCGATGCCGCGCCTTGCATGGCGGCGAATTTTCAGGGTGCAGAGCGGCACCGCGCGGCAAGTCAATAGTCGATCGCACAGAAGCGAAACGGCGCAGCTTGACGCGGTGCCGGTGTCGGCGGCGATTTTCGTACGCCAAGCGGCTGGCGAAGCCGCATCAGCGCTGAAACTGATCGTCCTGCCATCGATCAAACAACCCTACGATCAGCACCGTCGCTGGCGAACTTCACAGGTCGCAGTCAAACATGCCCGCCAGCATACCAAAAGTGCGTCGAAAAATCTAGAACCGTGTGCGGGTTCAATACATGCGGGACTTTTCAGGCGGCCAGCGCGCCTTGGTCGAAGTTCCGATTATACGCCTGCATGGGCGCCGCTTGTCCGAGCGCCTGATGCGGCCGGCAGGCGCTGCAGAAGCGCTCGAACCGGGCCGGCTCGACGTTCAGGGCGCGCATGCGGCAAAGCTTCGAGACCGGGCGCACGGCCCCGGACTCCTTGGCCGCGAGGCCGGGGTCGATGGCGACGCCCTCGCGGCCGGTCTGCACCCGGACACAGGGAATGGCGCAACGACGCTGCCCGGCATCATCTGCAGCCGATGCCGGCCGGAGGCACGGCCATGCTCGAGAGCATGGGGCGAATCGGCGCAGCCTGTTTCTTGGCGGATGAAACTGAATGATCCGGCCATTGCCGGGGACCGGCGCGGGCGGCCGGCGCATTCGGACGCATGGGCCGGGCCGGGCAAGCCCCGGGCAGCGTCTCAGCTTGACAATGCCTTTGCAGGCTTTGCCGACGAGGTTTCGGCGCATCCATGAATGCGCCCGCAGGCGCCGCCAGCCGCCGGAAGACGGGCGGCGGCCCGCAACGACCGGGACAGCCCGGATGCCGCCGCGCCCGCGTCAGGCTGTCATTGCCGCTACCGGCATCCCCACATGTTCAGGAAATCGGTGTTGTTCTGGGGCAAGCTGAACAGGGGCAGGGTGGTCTTGCGCCCGCACCAGCAGTTGAGGACATGCTGCCGGGTCAGGGGGCTGATCGAGTAGCACCCGCTATTCTGGCCCTGAGTGTTAGGGGCGACATTCATGGTGTAGGTGCCGCCCGTCATGAAGCAGCGCCGGGCAAACACCTGGTCCGGTATACTCGAGATTGTATTATCGTCTGCATCTCGTGCCTGAACAACAGCTTCCACATAATAAAGGGTCTTCGCAGACAAGCCATTTTGGGTTAAGCTTTGGGTGTTGACCTGCCCACCGCTGCTAATGCTAAATCTTGCTGTCCTCATCGGTCTAACCATACTGACGTCGTGAACCTCAAACCACACCCGCGCCGATGCAGGTGCTGGAGTATCGCCGAGCTGCGTGACATATTGGCTCCACGTTATTTGCGGTGCCGTGTAGGTCACGCTGGTTGTGGATAGGGCCGTGATGGGTATATTCTCAGCATTGATCTCTTCTTGACTCGGGCAGGCGGTCGGGCCTTCGCGCCCGCTGCTGGTTACGGCTGTCTGCGCCGCGGCCGGAGCCGCAAGAACCGCCGACAGCAGGAGGGTTATTAACTTATATGAGGGGGGGGGTGAACTTCATTGGCTGTTTCATGGCTTTCTCCAGATCATTTAACAGAGGTTGCTGCAACGGTGGACATTGTACCATTTTCCCCGAGTGTGCGGCGACCTTGTACGGGTTCAATGCATGCGGGACTTTTCAGGCGGCAAGCGCGCTTTGGTCGAAGTTCCGGCTATGCGCCTGCATGGGCGCCGTTTGTCCGGGCGCCTGATGCGGCCGGCAGGCGCTGCGGAAGCGCTCGAATTCGGCCGGCTCGACGTTGAGGGCGCCAACGCCGGGCGTGACGGTCGAACAGCGCGATCCGGTCGAGGCGCTCGGCGGCCTGCGGCGAAAGTTCGTCGCGGATCGCGTCGAGACGATAAAATCTGCGGTGCGGACATTCGGTTTGCATGGTGCTTTCTCCCGCCTTTCGGCTGCTGGATTATGATCAAGCGCCATGCTGCTTGAAAATGTTTTCGCGCGTCCGCTCTTCCCCTTCGGACTGCGTCCTTCGGGAAGGGGCGGGCAGTCCCGCATGTATCTGACTCCGGACACTGATAGTCGATTTCAGATTTATCCATGACATCCCTTAAAAAGCTTGACACATAGATTTGCTGATCCTGTCTCAAAGTGCTATACGGGTATGACAATATCTCGCGCAACCATGATGCCCGCCAATGCAGCAATAGCTCCGATATGACAATTAGCCTCAATCGTCTTGGCAGACTTGCCAAACTGCCCCGCGCATCAGTCAGCGACGTTGCCACTCGTATCGAACACCTTCCCCGCCTCGGTCAATGGCTTGGGCACCCGCAGCTTTACGCAAAACGAGACGATAGCAATGGCTTGTCTTTGGGGGGCAACAAAGTACGCCAGCTCGAATACTATTTTGGCGATGCCTTGGAAAAAAAAGCGGACACCATACTCATCACCGGCGCAATCCAGTCAAACTTCGCGCGCCTTGCTGCCGCTTTTTCCGCAAAGCTTGGCATGGAATGCCATATCCAGCATGAAGATCGCGTGCCGAACGCTACCAAAACGTATCGCGCTTCGGGCAACGTATTGCTTCAGCGTCTTCTCGGCGCACATTTGCACTACTATGAGCACGGCGAGGACGAATCTGGAGCCGATAAAGCACTGCATGAACTGGCCGCGAAACTGAGGCAAAATGGCCGCAAACCCTATGTGATCCCGCTCGCACCTGGCCACCCGCCTCTCGGGGCGCTCGGCTATGTGCTTGCCGCCGCAGAAATTCTGCAGCAGCTGGACGCGCTAGACATTTTGATTGATGAAGTGATTGTCGCATCCGGCAGTGGGAACACCCATGCTGGACTGCTGTTCGGGATACGGGCCCTGGATTCCGATATTCGCGTATTGGGCACCTGCGTACGTCGCGCAAAGACGCTCCAATTCAGTCGCATAAGGGATAGATGCTTGGAAATTGCTGAACTGCTCGAAATGGATTCGCCCGTCGGGGATGACGACATTCACCTGACGGACACCCATCTGGCCCCAGGCTATGGAAAAGCCCCAAACGCAGTCATGGAGGCAATCGCTATTGCGGCTCGAACTGAAGCCCTGCTGGCAGATCCGACCTACACCGGCAAAGCGATGGCTGCATTCATTTCCCGAGCCAGCGAATTGGCGCCCGATGGGGCGCTGATGTTCATGCATACCGGAGGCACCCCTTCCCTATTCGCCTATCAGGACGAAATCGCACGTTACCTTGAGTCGCGCGATGCCTAGCCTCTGCGAAAGAATAGCTTCAAACCGAGCAGCTCCATAACCAGCAATACAGCACCGATTGAAATGAATGAATCGGCGATGTTGAAGGTGTAGAAATGCCAGCCTGCATAATGCAAGTCGATAAAATCGACAACATGCCCTCGCAAAATCCGGTCGATTAAGTTTCCTGCAGCCCCGCTCAGTACAAGCCAGATCGCTACCGACGACTGGTTTCGTCCAGGACGCAGCGACCAAAGCATGCGCGCAAGCATGAGGATGATCAGAACAGACAAAATGGTGAAAACGAGGTTCGGCTGCATGCCTGAATTGCTCAAAAAACCGAATGCAGCACCCTTATTGAAAACGAGAGTCAGATTGAAAAACGAGGTGATCTGAAAAGGCTGGTACAAATCCAGCGAGCTGAGAACTGCCAGCTTTGCCAGCTGATCGAAAATGATGATGCAGGCAGCCGCAACCAAATACGTCGCAGTCAATGAACGGTCAGAAGACTCTGCATCTGCCATCGGCGCAATCCACCTAGATCAGATTAGCCGGATAGCCTAGCGAAACACCCTTCAGGCAAATTGCCGGCGTTCGCCTTCGCTCGTAATGTTGCCTACACAGCGCCGGCAGATGCCGGGGTATTGCAGATTTGAATCGACATCGGCGGTCTGATGCCAGCATCGCGCGCATTTTTGGTGTTTGCTCCTCGTTACCAGCAATCTCACTTCAGGCAGCTCGGTATCAACTGCATCCGCAGGAGCATGGTCTGCTGTTCTGACCATGCAGCTGGATGTGATCATGACGAACTTAAGTTCATCGCTCAATTTATTTAAAGTCTTGCGCCACCCCTCTTGTGCATACACCACGACTTCGGCTTCAAGCGCAGAACCGATCTTGCCTTGATCGCGAAGCAGTTCGACTTGCCGGTTCACCGCTGAACGCACCTTGATGATGCGCTCCCAAAACTCTAAATCCACCGATGACGCATCGGGCCAGTCGTGATACCAGACCGATTCAAGAACCGATTCGCCGCGTGAACCTGGCACATGCCGCCACAGCTCCTCAGCGGTGAAGCTGAGTATCGGAGCAAGCCAGCGGACGAATGCTTCGAGGATGTGATGCATCGCTGTCTGGGCGGATTTTCTGCCACGGCTGTTTTCTGGCATGGTGTACAGGCGGTCCTTGATTATGTCCAGATAAAATCCGCCCATCTCGATGATGCAAAATTGATGGATTTTCTGACAAACCACGTGAAACCTGTATTGGTCATAGAGTTGCTCAATTTCTTGCTGGAGCGAGTGCGCAATCGCCACGGCCCATCGATCGAGTTCCAGCATGTCATCCCAGGCCAGCTGCTGCGAGGGGTCGAACCCATTCAAGTTTCCAACCAGAAAGCGAGCTGTATTTCGAATTCGCCGATACGAGTCGGTATTGCGCTTTAGGATCTCTTGCGAGATGCTCATTTCGGCGTCATATTCGGTGGAGCATACCCAAAGCCTAAGAACATCAGCGCCTAGAGTGCTAATGACCTTTTGCGGATCGATCACGTTGCCAACCGACTTGGACATCTTCTTGCCTTCGCCATCTACGGTAAATCCGTGGGTCAATACCGAGTCGTAAGGCGCCTTCCCATTAATGGCGATACCGACCAGCAGGCTGGACTGGAACCAACCTCGGTGCTGATCGGAGCCCTCCAGGTACATGCCGGCCGGATTTGTCATGTCGGCACGATTGTTCAGCACGCTGTAGTGGGTCGCACCGGAATCGAACCATACGTCGGCAACATCGGTCACCTTGTCATAGTCCGGGGCATCGTCACCGATAAACTCAGCATCTTCCATATCAAACCATGCGTCGATACCATGCCGTTCAATGTGCGTTGCGGCGGTCTCCATCACTTCTAGTGTGCGAGGATGCAATTCGCCTGTCTCTTTGTGCGTGAACAAGGTGATAGGCGTTCCCCAAACGCGCTGGCGCGAAAGGCACCAGTCGGGTCGATTGCGCACCATGCCGTCCATGCGCGCTTCTCCCCACGTCGGCACCCACTGCACGTGCTTGATTGCTTCAAGCGCAGTGTTTCTCAAGTTTGTGCGATCCATGCTGATAAACCATTGCGGTGTTGAACGATAGAGAATTGGAGTCTTGTGCCGCCAGCAATGCGCATAGCTGTGTTCGAACATCTCGGTGCAAAGCAGCGCACCTCGCTTGTCGAGCAAATCGATGATCACATCGACCGCCTTGTTGACATGAAGACCGCCCACATCGGCCGTATCCAGTGCAAACACGCCATGTGGGCCGACAGGATTGGCAATTTCCAAGCCGTTCGCCTTGCCTAGCGCAAAATCTTCATGACCATGTCCGGGGGCGATATGGACAAGGCCGGTACCTGATTCGAGCGTTACATGGTCGCTCGTTATCATTGGCACGACGAGCTTCGCTCCCAGCATGGGATGGTGAAAGTCTAGTCCTGCCAACCCGCTACCCATGGCTTTGGCAACGATGCTGTACCGCTCGATTCCGTAGCGATTGGCGCAGGAGGCGACCAAATCTTCAGCAAGAATCACGAGTTCTTTACCCGCTTTCGACTCCCATTCTACAAGCGCATAGGAAATATCCGAATTGACTGCCACCGCGCGGTTGGCGGGCAAGGTCCAAGGTGTTGTTGTCCAGATCACGGCACTGACGGGAAGCCTGCTGCCCGCTGAAAGGCCGAAGACGGACCGGATCGCATCCGGATTAAAGCCAACCATCTTGACATCAACCGTTCGCGATTTCTTGTCTCGATATTCGACTTCAGCCTCTGCGAGCGCTGAACCGCAATCAGCGCACCAATACACCGTCATCAAGTCGTGCAACAGGTGCCCGTTCGCGACGATTTCCTTAAGCGCACGCACCGTATTGGCTTCAGTATGGTAGTTCATAGTGAGGTAGGGGTTGGACCAGTCTCCGATGACACCCATACGTCTGAATCCATCGCGCTGCATGTCGACCTGCTTGGTCGCAAACGCCCTGCACTCTGCACGAAAAGCCTTGGGATTTTCTCGATACGCGGTTCGCCCTAGTTTTTTCTCGACTTCATGCTCGATCGGCAAGCCGTGACAGTCCCAGCCCGGGACGTATGGAGAGTCGTAGCCGTTCATGGTTTTTGACTTGACGATGACATCTTTCAGGATTTTGTTGACTGCATGGCCGATATGCAACGCTCCATTGGCATATGGAGGGCCATCATGCAGGACGAATTTCTTGCGTCCGCGGCATGTCTCGCGCAGCTTTTCATGGATATCGATGTCATCCCAGAATTTAAGAATTTCCGGCTCGCGCTGCGCCAGGTTTGCACGCATCGGAAAATCGGTTTTGGGCAGATTGATTGTGTCCTTGTAGTTTGTCATGTTGCAAAATGCCATGTCGGTATTGATTTCTATGGATTACAGGCGGTAAGCCTTAAGATAGAAATAAAAAGTTGCCAATTGACAATTCTGAATCATCAGTCAATGCAACTGCTTGATAGCTGGTCGAGAGCCAATCAAGATGCTATCCGCGATTGTTCGCTATCGAAATACTTTCGAGTCATCGCTATATCTCGGCGTATATGCTTGATCATCGCTTCCACTGAGTCGAATTTAACTTCATCTCGAATTTTTTTCAAAAATCGCACACGAATTCGCTTGCCATACAAATCTCCTTCGAAATCAAGCAGGTGCACTTCTAGGATGATCCGGTCACCTCCGACGGTCGGACGAATTCCCAAACTTGCGGCTGCTGGATGCGGCCGAGCAGGGTCAACACCATCGACCTCGGCGATAAATATGCCCGATGTCGGCAGATTCTGATGATCCGGGACAATATTGGCGGTCGCAAATCCCCAGCGCTTGCCATTGCCATCGCCACGTGCTACGCGCCCTGAAATCGAATAGTCTCGTCCAAGCAGCAAAGCGGCTTGTGCCAAATTGCCCGCCTTCAAGAGTTCGCGAATCCGTGTGCTGCTGACCCGGCTGCGCCCGACCTTGAAAGACTCAGTTCGATTCACAACCATATTGTAGCGGCTGCCAAGAGTTTGGAGCATTTCAAAATCGCCTCGCCGGTTGCGGCCGAAACGGAAATCATCGCCGACAACAATGTGGCGCACGCCCAGCTTTTCGACGAGCAACTTAGAGACGAAGTCCTCCGGCTCCGTGTTTGCAAGATCATGATCAAAACGCAAGCAGCACACGCGGTCTACGCCGAGTTCCATCATAGCCTCTATTTTTTCGCGCATGGTCATCAAGCGAGGTGGAGCACGGTCTGGCACGAAAAACTCCATCGGATGCGGTTCGAATGTAATGATCGTCACCGGCAGATCAAGCTGTACGCCGGTCACAGCGAGCGAACGGACCACCTGATGGTGTCCAAGATGAATGCCGTCGTAATTGCCGACAGATGCGACACAGCCGTAGTGACGACGGCGAATGTTTTGCACTCCGCGCATAAGCTCCATAGAGTTCGCCTGCAAAAAAGAAGCGGTGCGACTGTATACAACATGGTTCCCTATTGCCGCTCATCGGAGGCAATAGGGCAAAGATATCCTGTCTCGCAAAACCATAAAAAACTGCGATAGCGATGCTTTCAATGGAATTTAATCATTTCCATCAAACAACCATCAAACAACCATCAAACAATTTTCAAATCATAATATGATTTATAAACAATAGATTAATAAAATTTTTCATTGCTTAAACAAGCAAAATTCCCGTTTCTATCAAACAACCATCAAACAAATTTGGCAGAGCCATCGCCATCGGCTACCGCCCAGTAGGGAAGATACGCTCTGCTGCGTGTTCCGACTGAAACATCTTCAATAGCAATGGCGTTATTGTCCAAAGCATCTTTCAACAGGCGCGACACTTCGGCCGCGTTTTGTCTAGATACTCCCAAGCGCTCTCGCAAAGTGGCATTCGTTATCTTGCGACGTGTGACATAGCAAAGGCATGCATGCAAATAGCATGCGCGAATCCGATCCCGCTTGCTCATTTCTTTAAGTTTTTTGTGCGCAAAGAGCACCGCGCGGGTGAAATCTCCTGGAACCTCGAACAGCGGTGCCGGCAGTTGGAACAGTTCAACCTGATTAACCACCTGATCGATTCCGCTTCCCCTTTGCTCGCATATTCCAAAGCACCTCATTAGCGAGGCTATCGCCTCATTGCGCGACCGCGGCGACGTGTCTACAAAACGGCTCGTGGAAACGAGCGGCGCACCAGGATTGGTGATCTCGATACGGTCCTCAAAAATCTCAACCATCGGACAGGCACCGGTCATGCTCAGGTCTTGATGAATCAAGGCATTTGCCACCAGTTCACGAACAGCCAGTTTCGGATACATGGGTACAACCTTGCGCAAAGCCTGCTCCATGATTTCATTGCGCGACAGCAAACCGTCGATATAGTTCACCAGATCTTCGAAGCCACTTGCGTATCCTTTTGACATGCTGACCTCGTTAGCCGCTGCAATTCTTCCACTGCCACGATAATGAATGACGCGGATCAATTTGTATTGCAAGCCCGAGAATTTCGCAAGATTTTTGGCAAGGAGGATCGCTCCG
The DNA here is from genome assembly GCA_965214875.1 of Arenicellales bacterium. Classification (GTDB taxonomy): domain Bacteria; phylum Pseudomonadota; class Gammaproteobacteria; order Arenicellales; family JAJDZL01; genus CBDAUN01. The sequence goes on from OZ243980.1 coordinate 2,627,338, forward strand.
AGGTTTGTAATGTCCCAGCCGCCGGCAGGACACTTGCGAATCAGATCATTCTCTTTTAATGATTCAAGAATTTGCCTGCGATTAGCTGGGAGCGGCAACTGCAACAGATCGAAGAAACCGGGATAATCAAGTAGTTGCAAGACCAACTCGGAGCTCTCTCGTTCTCGCGCGACCAACGCTTCGAATGGTGTTCGATCAAAAACACGCCAAAGCTCTCGCTGAAGGTTGGGGGCTTCTTTTAGCGGTTTTTTCACCTCGCCGATACGAATGTATTCGATATTCTTAAACCTAACAGGCTGATCGGATGCGCGGCTGATTTCCAAAAGCACCACATTTTTATTGTCAAATGGCACTTTATAGAATCGGTACGCAATTTTCGGTGACAGCAACCGCAATAACCAGCTTTGCAACGGCTCATTGCCTTTTCTTGCACTCGTCGGGTCAAAGCTTGTTCCGACTATTTCATGCGAACTGTTGGCAATTCCCCATAGCAGATATGCATGCATCTTGCCATTAAGAGCGGCTGCATTTGCAAGCGCAGATATGTATTCGCCTATCTCCTGAGGATTAGCGTTATCTCGCTTGAATTCAACCCATTCCTGCTCGCCATTTGAATGGCATAACTCGTGGACCAATCCAATAAGATACTCAACCGAATAAGCGGTATTCATCAGTCTTCTCTGTTTATGCGGGATACTACTGGCTCGGGACGCATCAACTGCAGCACAGCTAGTGGATCTAAGATGTCTATTGGTGGCGGTCTCATCTTCAATGGAAGATGATTTGCTCATGAGCTTTGCATATCGCCTCGTCCGGCGCTCATTCCACTAACTTGGAGGCATTTCCATCAAACAACCATCAAACAAATCCGACAACTCGACCTGCAGCCAAATCTTCCGCAAGCGCCCAACTGTCCTATGCCCAGTTCGGACTGTTTTGCTCAATGATATCCTTGATCGGCTGCCTGGTCGCGAAACCACCCGTGTATTCGTGATAATGTGAAACTTTCAATTCCGGATACTTCCAGCAAAGATAGCCATCACCTGTGTCAAAATCTACTAGCCACAATCCCTTAGCGATCACGCCTAGCCGCTCCATCTTTGAAATCCATTTCTTCACAATTTTTTCGTATCGCGCCTCTACGCCTGCGACACGCGGATCATTCGGAAGTAGATTGCGAAGTTCACACTGCATGATTTGCAGCTTCTGAGACGAATCGGCGGTTATCCGCTGAATCAAAGGCAGCGTTTCATTGGCATCAGCAAGAGTGAAGTAGCGCGTGTCGCCTGGCGACACGATGCGAACCAAATTTTCAACTGCAGCAATCATTTGCGAATCAGATGGCCCACTCTAATACCAAATGCAAATAGACATGCAACATAAACTGCAGCACCACCCAAAATTCTCGGCACTAGGTGCAATACGCGCTCTGCGAGACCGAATTCAAGCCATGCAGAACTATCTGAAATCGACCACAAAAGCGCGACTGCCATTATAGAAGAAGCGCCGAAAACCCTACACAAAAACATCGGCCATCCTGGCAATGGATTGAAGCATCTATCTTTGATCAGCAATACCAGCAAGATGCCCGCGTTCAGATATGCGGCCAACGATGTCGCAAGTGCTAGCCCGACGTGTTCAAGATACAGCACCAGCACGATCGCGAGAATCGCATTGGCGATCATTGCCGCAATGCCCGCATTGACTGGAGTCTTGGTGTTGTTTCGGGCAAAAAATCCTGGTGACAATACCCGCACGGCGACCAATCCAGTCAGTCCGGTCGAAAACGCCACTAGCGCGCGTGCCGACATATCCACGTCCAGCTCGGTGAACGCACCATGGAAGAATAGGGTTGCCATGATGGGTTTGGCGAGCGCGATCAGTCCGGCGGTCGATGGCAAAGCAATGATGAAGCACCACCTCATTCCCCAATCCAGCACTGCGGAAAACTCGGCAGGCGAAGATTCCGCATGCACCTTTGAAAGGCGAGGCAGGATAACAGTCCCGAGCGCAACTCCAAACACACCAAGCGGGAATTCCATCAGCCTGTCCGAATAGTACAGCCAAGACACGCTGCCCGTAGCAAGAAACGAGGCAATGAAGGTGTTGATGATCAGATTCAGTTGTGCCACTGAAGTGCCAAATACCGCCGGAATCATCAAACGCCCGACTTCCTTGACAGATTCGCGCGTTTGCTCGTTACGACTTTGCTTAAGTTGCGGAACGGGCATCGCGTCAACACGCCTGAGAAACGGAATCTGGAATGCAAGTTGCAGAACACCAGCGCCCAAAACACCTAGAGCAAGCGCGATAGCCGCATTGTCTACGAGCCCCGTAAGCCAAAAAGCGGAGGCGATAAGCGCAAGATTCAGCAATATTGGCGTAGCAGCTGGCGCGGCAAAGTGACCTAGCGTATTCAATATGGCCGCACTCAGTGCGACTAGGCAAATGAAAAACAAATAGGGAAAAGTCAAGCGAAGCGCATCAACCGTCAGCTGGAATTTTGCAGGCTCGCCATGAAATCCGGGTGCCAATATCGATACCATCGCCGGGGCCGCGACGACCCCGACCGCAACAATGAGCAGTAACGCCAGCACCAGTTTGCCGGTCACCGAATTGACGAAACTCTTCACCTCCGTCGGCGGCTGTGAAATCCGATGCTGCGTGTAGACAGGCACGAATGCCGCAGAAAACGCGCCCTCGCCGAATATTCTGCGAAAGAAATTCGGAATCCTGAATGCAACGAAGAATGCATCGGCCACGAAAGTGCTGCCAACGAGTTGCGCGAAAATTACGTCGCGGGCCAACCCCGTTACCCGCGATACAACGGTCATAGACCCCGCCGAGACAGTCGACTTTAACAATCTCTCCGACCCCGAGACTGGTTGATTAGATATTTTTTTCCCCATTATGCTGTCCGAGCAAATATTCCAGTAACTTTGATTCAAAGAACTCAAATCGCCGCCCTTAGCCGGGCGAAAACATCTGCATAAGGCGCAATCAATCAAACCATGAAGGCGCCCGGCACCTTCACTATGCGCTATACGATAGCAAGTGTTGGTGCCTATTCCCATCAAAATTGGGAATATTTTCAATCGCAATCGCGTTTTCAATTACAATTTCCCGCTCAGCCATGCGCAAAAATCGCATGGCTGAGCATCATGCAGACTAAAAACTTGTCTTTTTGGTTGGCATTCCTTTCGAGAAGGAAGATGTTTTCGCGTTTTTCACAGACAAATAGCGGAGGATTCAGACGCTTTGGCCAACACAGCTCAAGCACGCAAGCGGGCACGACAAAACATCACGCGCAGAAGCCGGAATATGAGCGAGCGCGCAGCCGTGCGAACATACATCAAAAAATTCTACAAGGCAATCGAGTCGAGCGATCTTTCCGCCTCTAATGAGGCATACCAAATCGCCTGCTCGAAAATCGATCGCAGCGCGAGAAAGGGGCTTCAGCACAAAAACAAGGCGGCACGGCTGAAGAGCCGCATGAATTTGCGTCTGAAAGCTCTGGCGTCATCCGCCTGAGACTTCGGATTGCAGCTTGATCTTGGATAGCCTCCAGGGGCGACCAAGGCTGGCGAGACAAACTTCAGGCAATGCCTCTCCTGCCAATCGGCTCTCTCAAGCGGCATAGGCTGTTGCAGACATGCTTAGATGAATTCAAATTGAGTTGCCCGTAATTGGAGCGCACTCCCATCCGCTTCGCCCTTCGATCCAGAGGGCACATAACGCCGCATGCCGGAAGACAGTTCTGAATTACAAAAAGTATCGGCCACGACGCTTTTCCGACTGATGAAATGTCGTCGCGACCGCGATCATTTTGTCCGCTGAGCACGGCAAACCGGTGCACCGCAACGATTGCTCAATCCAAATAGCCACTTCGCAAAACCTTGCTGCATTGATGGATGCATCCAGCATCCGTGAATCGGCAACGGCGTTAAGTTGCAGGAACAGTTGACAGTTTTTGTGCATGGTTTTAATTCCCTCTTTAGCCTGTCAATGGGTGGAATGGCTGCTTGAAAAAAAGTGCGGTTTTGAGCAATATCCGGCTTTTGCGCAGCACCTTAATTTCCAACTCTGAAAAATGGCAATTCAATTAAGCGCAGTTCGTGTATATTGAATGCCCAATCTAAACTCGCCGTCAACTAATAGTGCGAGAAAAACAAACTGTTTTCACTCGGATGGAGTAATGAAAATGATGAAAAAATTAGGTGCATATATTGCAACCGGAGCGCTCAGTGCGGCATTTTTGGCACCTGTTGCCGTACATGCCGAAACCACGATACGCATTCAAGCCGCGACTCCGAAGACCGCGGATGAAGCCGTTATGCTGCAACGTTTTGCGGACAACGTCGCCGCGCTGACCAACGGCGAGATCAAAATGCAGATTCTCGGTGCGGGTGAAGTCGTTGGCGCACGAGAAATAATCGATGCAGTTGACAAGGGATTGGTTGAAGGCGGGTTTGCGTGGACTCACTATTGGTCCGGAAAACATCCGGCCGCCATGCTGTTCGGGTCACCTTTCGCAGGCGCAGGGCTTGGTCTCGATAATATCGCGTGGCTTTCATGGTATATGGAAGGCGGCGGTAAAGCGCTGTATAACCAGCTTTGGGATGAAATGGGTCTTAACGTCAAAGGCCTAATGCTCCAGCCAGTCGGTCCAGAAGCATTGGGGTGGTTTAAAGAGCCGATCAACTCGATGGACGATTTCAGGAAGTATCGCTTCAGGGCTCCTCCCGGGATTCCAGGTCAAACGTACAACGAAATCGGTGTTGCGGCAGTCGCGATGGGCGGCGGTGAAATTCTCCCGGCGCTTGAGCAAGGCACCATCGATGCCGCCGAATGGTGCTGCCCGAAACCGGACTCAGTATTCGGCTTCCAGAAAGTGCTTAAGCACTACTACCTGCAAGGCTTGCACCAGAACGTCGTCAACGCCGACTTTTACATCAATGGCGATGTCTGGAACAGCTTGACAGATCATCAGCGCACCGCAATGGAAGTTGCTGCTGACGCATCTTTGATGCAATCGCTTGCCTATCGAATCTACGAAAATGGCAAGGCACTCAAGGATCTGACTGACAATCACGGCGTACAGCTGCACGACACTCCGGATGATTACTTCACTGAGTATATGAACGCTGTTTTGATTAGCCTGGAAAAGCTCAAAAGCGAAAACGAATTCTTTGCAGAAGTTTGGAACTCGATGAAAGATTTTGCTGATATAGCTGTTCCTTTCTGGGCTGGCGCCCAAACATCAAATGCGAATTTGGGCCAAGCATATGCAAAGCAGCTGATGATGCAATAGCGGCTACCTGAGACAATTTTTGTCGTATGAGAAAAAGCGCAGTCAAAGATTGATTGCGCTTTTTCTATTTCTACGGCGCAAAAATTTCTCCTGCTGAAAATCCTCCAGAATCTTCTCGCCAGCAATACGGCGATGAATCGTTCACCATCGAAGCGCTGCCATGGCTGACGATCAACAACTTCAGATCTCAGACACCACTGACGAGCTTATCGCAGAACGGCGTACGGGCGATGTCACTCAGTTGCCCGACGACATGCCAAGCTGGATGGCGTTTTTGATCCGGTGGATTGACACGCTCAATTTGTGGATTGGTCGAATCGTCTGTTTCTTGACGCTTCCGCTTTTCGCTGTCATGGTCTACGAGGTTTTTGTGCGCTATGTATTCGTAGCCCCGACTTCATGGGCCTACGATCTTAGCCGAATGCTAGCGGGCAGTTTGTTCATGCTTGGCGCTGCTTACGCACTTTCGAAAGGCATCCATATTCGGGCAGACTTCTTATACCGAAATTTTTCAGTCCGAAATCAGGGGCGAGTAGATGCCACCCTGTATCTTCTTTTCTACATGCCTGGAATGCTCGTGTTCATGTGGACATCGATTGATTTTGCCTTCGGTTCCTGGTTGCAGATGGAACGGGGCATGGACTCGGCATGGATGCCATACCTTGCGCCGGTCAAGTCTGCTCTGCCGGTTGGCATTTTCTTCCTCATACTGCAAGGCGTTTCCGAGTTTTTCAAAAGCTACTACGCCGCGACCCGCGGTCGCTGGCCGGTCTGATGACACCTGAAGTATTAGGACTGGTTCTGATCGGCGTGATGCTGATCGCGATATTTGTCGGTTTTCCGATTTCGTTCACTCTTATTTTCCTAGGCTTCGTATTTGGCTACATAGGTTTTGGGCAAGTCGTCTTTTATTTGATGACCTTCCAGTTCTATTCTGTGATGATGGAGCAGACATTGGCGGCGATACCGCTTTTTGTCTTCATGGGCATCATGATGGAACAGGCTGGACTGATGGAGAGACTGTTTAGCGCTGTGCAGCTTATGCTGTCGCGAGTCCGAGGCGCTCTTTTCATCGCAATTTTGTTTGTTTCCACCATCTTCGCCGCTGCAACCGGAATCGTAGGCGCATCCGTTACGATTCTTGGGATTATGGCGGCGAAGACCATGAATCGGTCTCATTACGATGTCAAACTCGCTTCTGGCACGATCACTGCCGGCGGAACGCTGGGCATTCTGATTCCGCCAAGCATTATGCTGATCGTCATGGGGCCGGTTATGGAAATTCCGGTAATCGATTTGTTCGCAGCGGCAGTCATTCCAGGATTTTTGCTGGCGGTGATCTATACCGGCTATGCATTGATTCGATGCTACTTCAATCCGAGCTTGGGCCCGCCTCTGCCTGAAGATCAGCGGCCAAAGAATATGGTGGAGGTCTGGAAAGAGTTTCTGGCGGGTCTGGTACCGCCGGCATTGCTGGTATTTTCCGCTTTGGGGAGCATTCTGTTCGGCTTGGCCACTCCGACCGAAGGTGCCGCTTGCGGTGCGTTCGGCTCATTGATTCTCGCCTTGGCTTATCGAAAACTATCGTGGCAGCGATTATTCAATGCATTGATCAAGACACTTGAAATCACGGCTTTGATCATGATTCTGGTAGCCGCTTCGAACTTCTTCGGAGCAGTGTTTTCACGGCTTGGGACACCGACGATGCTAACCGAATTCCTGCTCGATCTTGATGTTAACCGCTACGTCATCTTAGCGATTGTGATGGCCCTGATCTTTCTGCTTGGCTGGCCGCTGGAGTGGGTGCCGATTGTTTTGATCATCGTGCCGATTCTAATTCCCTTGATGGATCAACTGCAGTTCAACCTGACATGGTTTGCGATACTGGTTGCAGTCAACCTGCAAACCGCATGGCTGTCGCCGCCGGTAGCGCTATCCGCGTATTTCCTCAAGGGGGTAGTCCCGGAGTGGGATTTGAAGGATATCTATCTTGGGATGATGCAATTCATGGTGTTGCAGTTGATCGGGCTCGGGCTAATCATTGCGTTTCCACAAATCGCCCTGTGGCTACCAGAGGTTCTCTATGGTTGAAGCGGCACTTTGTGATAGACGAATATGGAAATTGATGGCTAGCACCGCTCGAACATCGATGGTGAAATGCTGGACGCGGCTGAACTGCAAGAAGCATATACGGTGAGCATCGCATTTTGAAATGCGGCGCAAGTGCGCGAGCGCAGCCGGTCAAGACGGTTTACAATCAGACGGAACGACGCTTTTGGCATCAAGCAACGCAAAGGGCTAGCCTGAGCGGCATCGATCGCGGGCATAGCCGATGGGCCGCATCATACTTGCCGGATCCGCATTCAGCGTCCGCCTTGGTCGGCCGATGGCAGAAAGCAGCTGGCAGAGCAGCATTGCAACGGAGCGCGAAGCTTTGCCTTCTCATCGCGTCAGGCCGATCGACAACGCACTTCGAAGACGAGGGGACATGCCCAAGACAAACTACCGGCCGGGGCCGGTGCACCACAATTTTTTCCTGGCCCACTTCAAGGCTGCGGAGGATGTCAGGTTTTTGATGATGGTCGCCTTGACCGCCGCGCAGCTTGCGATTTTCGACTTGGACTCAATCCGGGTCGAGTCCAGCGACCTGCTGGACCGCTTCGGGTTGAAGGGGCGGTATTCGGATCTGATCATTTCGATTCGGCTCAAAAGCGGCGGCGAGGTCAGGGTCAGCTTTCTGATCGAGCACAAGAGCTCTCCCGACCGGGACGTGATGCGCCAGCTGCTCGCGTACATGGAGGCGCTGTATGCGGACGGGGCGCAGGCGGTGGTGCCGGTGGTGGTGTATCACGGCAAGTCGCGATGGCGCGAGGAAAAGACGTTTCGCGCATTCGTGCATGGCGGGCTTTCGGCGGAGTTTATGGAGCTGTTCGAGGAGTTCCTGATCGATTTCAAGGCGGTTTTCGTCGATTTGGGCAATGCGCGGATACGCGAGCGCTTCGCCAAACTGCCGGCGGACAAGCAGGTGGCGCTGCAGGCGCTGTCGCAAATCTGGGATGCGGATGCGCGCACGGTGGCCGGCTGGCTGGATCAATTGCGGGTGTTGGGCGGCAAGCGGCGGATCAAGGCGGTGGCGAGCATTCTTTCGTATTTTGCAAATGCGGCCTCTTCCATTAAAATAGATGCGGTCGAGCGGGAATTAAAGGCGATCAGGCCGGGAGACAAAGCCATGCTAGACGTGATGAAGGTGTGGAACGGGGCGCTGCCGAACACGTTCCAGGAAGCGATTGACGCGGGATTCGAACATGGCCGCGAGGAGGGTCGCGAGGAAGGCCGCGAGGAGGGTTCTCAGAGCGAGAGGCTGAAGCTTGCGGAGCGCCTGCTCGCCGAGGCGCAGATGCCCGATGCGAAAGTGGCAAAGCTTGCCGACTTGCCGCTGCCCGAGGTCCGGCGGCTGAAAGGGCGGGCTCGCGACCGCGGGCGGCAATGACTTCGCTGAGCGGCGGCCCAAGCCCCTGAAGGCTGCCGTTTCCAGCGTCCCGGACGATGTAAAAGTGACGACCTCGTCGTCTTCATGAAATAGTGCGGCTTTGCCATCTCGAACGGGGCGATGTCAAGATATGTAGAAATCTCTTATATTACTCCATGAATCACAGCACAACTGAAATCTACCCGACAACCACCATATTGTCGCGGTGGATCAATTCGTGCTCGCCTACATAGCCAAGCAATTCCTTGATTCTATCGGTATGCTGCCCTTTCAAGCGATCGGATTCTTCGGAATTGTAGTTCACCAGCCCTTTCGCAATTTCATGGTGCTGTTGGCTTTTGCAAATCACCAAATCCCCCCGATCGAAATGACCGAAGACTTTCTGCACACCGACTGGTAGCAGGCTGCGTCCATGGTTGGTAAGCGCCTCAACCGCTCCATCGTCCAACACCAGTGTCCCGGACTCTCGAACCCTGCCGGCAAGCCAGCGCTTTCGCGCCGCCATTTTGCCCTCTTTCGGCACCAGCAAAGTACCTGTAAACTCGCCGCTTTTGATTTCTTCGAGTTGCCGTGCGTTTAGCCCCGAAGCAATGATGGTCGCCGCTCCCGATCGGGCCGCCCGCCGGGCCGCTTCGATTTTGGTGCGCATGCCGCCCCGCCCATAGGTGGTCCCAGGGCCAGCCATCTTCCGTAGCGACGTATCCAGCGAATCGGCAGTTTGCACCAATGAGGCATTAGAATCGGTTCTCGGGTCGCGATCGTACAGCCCGTCTTGATCGGTGAGGATCGCAAGCAGCTCCGCATCCACAATGTCGACCACCATGCCGGCCAAGGTATCGTTGTCGCCGAGACGAATCTCATCGTTCACAACGGTGTCGTTCTCATTGACGATAGGAACGATCCCCAGCTCTAATAGCGTACGAAGGGTATTGCGCGCATTGAGGTATCGCGCCCGGTTCGACAGGTCGGCATTGGTCAACAGAATCTGGGCAGTACGAAACCCGTGCTTCTCGAAGGCCGCCTCGTAATGGCGAACCAGTCCCATTTGACCAACCGAAGCTGCTGCCTGCAAAAGATGAATTTCGTGCGGGCGCTTTTTCCAGCCAAGACGCTTGAGTCCCTCCACGATTGATCCGGAGGATACAATGACGAACTCCGTACCCTGATGCTTAAGCGATGCCATTTGTTCGGCCCACCTTTCAATGCGGCGGACATTGATGCCGGAGTTGACATCGGTAATCAGCGAACTGCCAATTTTGACAACCCACCGCTTAGCCGAGGAGCAGCGAAATTGTTCAGTCATGGAATTCCTGCACCGGTGGCCGCCCAACTTTCTCCTGCCATCGCATTGCCTCGTGTGCAAGCGTCTTGCAACCTTCCCCAGTCAGCGCCGAAATCCCGAACCACCTGCCTTCCCACTTGGAGAGCTTGAGTAGCTCAGCGCACCATTTTTCAGCCTGTTCGCGATCGAGAAGGTCAACCTTGTTCAGCACAAGCCATCGCGGCTTGGCTATAAGCTGTGAATCGAATTGCGCCATTTCGTGCTCGATTACGCGTAGCGCATCGACGATACTCTGAATGTCGTCATGCTCTGAGACATCGACAAGATGAAAGAGCAAGCTGGTGTGGCTCAGATGCTTGAGAAACCGGATGCCAAGTCCTGCGCCATCGGAAGCGCCTTCGATCAAGCCGGGTATATCGGCGATCACATAGCTTCTTCCTTGATCAAATGAAACTACGCCCAAATTCGGCGCTAGCGTCGTAAATGGATAGTCAGCCGTTTTTGGTCGCGCCTTAGTCACGCTTCGAATGAATGTTGATTTGCCTGAATTGGGCAGTCCCACCAATCCGACATCCGCGAGCAGCTGCAATTCAAGCCGCAAGTTGCGTATTTCACCTGCGGTGCCAGGTGTGGTTTGCCTAGGCGCACGGTTCGTGCTTGATTTGAATCGCGCATTGCCGATCCCGGGGTTCCCGCCTTTGGCGACGATGGTTCGGCTATTCGGGGCGCATACATCGCGAATCAATTCGTGCGTATCCGCATCGTAGATCATAGTTCCGACGGGAATCTTTACCTCAAGATCGGCGCCATCTCGACCTGTACAGTTGCGACCGGCACCCGGATGTCCGTTTTCGGCGCGATGAATCTTGCTGTAGTAGAAATCGACCAGCGTGTTCAAATGGGGGTCGGTGGTCAAATAGACATCGCCGCCCTTGCCGCCATCTCCACCGTCCGGCCCGCCTCTTGGGACGTTCTTTTCGCGTCGAAACGACAGGCAACCGCGTCCGCCCTTACCTGCTTCTACTTCAATGAAGGCTTCGTCAACGAACATGATTGAAACTCGGCCATCTTGCACACCGAGTCATCGGAAGGTGGCCGACTTGCGCCGGCAGAGGCGATTTCGGCCTATTCAGGCCGCGACAACAGAAACAGTCTTCTTGCGCAACCGACCTTTGACTTCAAACTGGACGAGTCCGTCCGAGGTCGCAAACAGCGTGTAGTCTTTGCCCATGCCAACATTTGTACCTGGATGGAACTTGCTTCCACGCTGTCGGACAATGATGTTTCCGGATTTCACCGACTCGCCGCCGTATCGCTTGACGCCCAGTCGCTTCGAGATTGAGTCGCGACCGTTTCTAGAGCTTCCGCCTGCTTTTTTGTGTGCCATATCAGTTTCCCAAAATGGTGGGTTGTTCAACTCTCGTCTTCTTTATCCGCATGAATTTCCGATCCCGACTTTTCGGTATCCGTCATCGGTTGCATCGCGCCCAGCTTGTCTTTTCCAAATCGCGTAATCTGCAATTCGGTGTAATCTTGACGATGGCCCTGCGTTCTGCGATAGTTCTTGCGCCGCTTCATCTTGACAACGCGAATCTTGTCGCCACGACCGTGCTCCAGCACCTTGGCGCCAATCTCAAAATCCTCAACTCGCGGTGTGCCGATCTGCGTGCCATCAGTTTTGGAGACAAGCAGGACATTTTCCAGCGAGATATCGGACCCGACTTGTGCTTTAAGACGCTCAATGCGTATTTTTTCGCCGAGGGCGACTCTATACTGTTTCCCGCCTGTTTCAACAATTGCATACATGACAAATCCGAAAGCTGTTCAAAAAATGTGAATAATTACCTATACGACAATAGGAAACCAAGTAATATATCCGTAAAGGTTCAAAGCGTCAAAAAACATCTCCAATTCAGTTGCGGCATGGTTTCGCATGTTGCGACAAAACCGCCAACGCCAATCCTGCAGGTTGCGTCACAACATATGGTCTTTAGTCTGAACTGCATTCTTCAGACCGCCTAGCATGGCGGCCGTTCATTTCACTAAGAGTTTCAAGCTGTGACAGTCAATGTCATTACAATCAAATGGGGAACCCTTTATGGAGCAAATTACGTCAATCGGCTTCGATCAAGCATTGAGCGCAACCTCTCCTTGCCCTTTCGATTCGTATGCTTTACTGACTATGCCGATCAGATAGATCATCGAGTCGAAACTTATCCGCTACCGCCCATATCGATTCCGCAGGTTCCAACACGCTCATCGAACTGGAGAAAGCTCGGACTCTACCGATCAGGGATTGGAGATTTGGAGGGATCTTGCCTGTACTTAGATCTGGATATTGTGGTCGTTGGACCTGTCGATGATTTTTTTTCGTTCAGTCCCGGCTCCATGTGCGCTGTCAGGGAATGGATTCAGCCGCATCGAAAGGTTATCGCTCGCCGGCCGGCCGAATACAACACTTCCGTGTTTCGCTTCGAAGCAGGCACGACTCAGAAAATCATCGAACGGTTCGAGGATGAAGGGGGGCGCATCCTGTCGGAGTTTCGACGTGAGCAACAATTCGTTACCGACACGGTGAAAGAGCGCATTCAGGCGTGGCCTAGTCGATGGGTTGTCAGTTTTAAGCGACACTGTCTGCCAGCGTTTCCATTGAATCTGATCAAAACCCCGGCACTTCCATCAAGCGCGAAAATCGTTGCCTTTCACGGACATCCAAATCCCGATCAGGCAGCTTCAGGTTATCGACACGGCCCCTGGCATCGCAAGTGCGTGCCGACATCATGGATTACTGAGCATTGGTGCTGAGAGCAAGTTGATGAACGTGAATGTTCTATGCATGAAGTGGGGAACGCTCTATGGCGCACACTACGTCAACAAGCTGTTTCATAGCGTTCGTCGGAACTTGAAACGTGAATTCAGATTTGTCTGCTTTGCGGACGACTTTGCGGGAATCGATTCCCAAGTCGACTGCCAACCCTTGCCGCAAGTCATATTTTCTGAAACTGAAGAGGATCGTCGCTGGTTGAAGTTGGGGGTTTTTAGAAGCAACCTGGCTGAGCTTAGCGGTGCTTGTCTATTTCTTGATCTGGATGTAGTGATTGTCGACTCGATCGACGATCTGTTTGATTATGAGCCCGGCGCATTTTGCATCAGTCACGACTGGTGGATGCCGCACAAGCATTTGATTGCGCGATTGACTGATCGACCTAAAGTCGGAAACACCTCCGTTTTCCGCTTTGAAGCCAACTCTTTAGCATTCGTGCTTAAAGATTTCGAGGACGAATCGGACGAGCTAATGGAAAGATTTGTGTTGGAGCAAACCTATATCACTTATGCGGTCGGTGACAGAATTCGTTGGTGGCCCAAAAGGTGGGTGAGCAGTTTTCGGCGTCAATGCAGGCCGGCATTTCCGCTAAATTTGATCATGCCACCTAAGGTGCCTGCCGGTAGCCGAATTGTTGCGTTCCACGGACTGCCTAAGCTTGATCAGGCTGCAGCCGGCTACGCAAGCAAATATCCTCATAAGATTTGCCGACCGAGTTCTTGGGTGGAGAAGTACTGGTCGGCTGATAGTTGAATCCCACACATTGACGAAGATTTCGCGAAAGTAAATTTTTGTGAACCTGCGAAAAACTGCGAGCATGCCCAAGATTGTTGATCGACCAAGGCGATTTGATACGCCGTAGCTACTGTAAATCAATTAATGAAACATCGGGGGCTGGCTCGTCAAAATCAAACTGATTGGTATGGCGAACAGCTTGACTCCTTGCTGAGTAAACGGAAGAACCTGTTTGCCGGTATAAAGCAGAACACCGTGCGTGAACGAGTTTCCGGCGTATTTTGCCAGAGCAAACAAACCGCTGAAGTCGCGACTGCTCACAGTTGCTGAGGCTTTAATCTCAACTCCGACAATTGAGCCATGATGGGGTTCCAAAACAAAGTCAACTTCATTTTGGTGCTTGTTACGATAAAAGTAAAACCTCGGCGTGACTTGCGACCAACCGGCGTGCTTGCAAAACTCCATGAATGTCCAATTCTCAAGCAAGTAGCCGTAGTGGCGGCTGGCCAGCATCTGACTGTCTGTGCGGATCCCCAGTAGGTGGCAAGCCAGTCCTGTGTCGACGAAGTGCAGCTTTGAAGATTGCAACGCTAATCGCTTAGAGGGATTCTTGACGTATGGCGAAATTCTGCGAATGATGAACATCAACTCGAGAACCTCGATGTAGGCTTTGATTGTCTTGTCGTTCAAAGCAAGATCATTGGCTATGCTGGCGTATTTCAATAGATTGCCACTGATTCCGGCAAGATGGTAGATCAATGCGCGCAGCTTCGGCTCATAGTCGCCTTTAGCAAAGTGCGTCGAAGCAAAGTCTTTGAAGATTCGCCCTTGGATGTATGAGTCGAACCAATAATTTCTTGCTCTTACGCCTTTGCCGACCAAAGCAGGATAACCGCCATTGATAATCATGGAGGCATAGTCCTCTCGACTGATGAACGGCGCATTGCCAGATTGAAAATCACCGTCCAGCAAGTAGTCGATCATGTTTCTAGAACTGTCTGAGATTTCACCATGTGAAAGCGGATATAGCGTCAGTCTAGCCATGTGGCCAGGCAAAGATTCTTGGGTGCGAGCCGAACGGAAAATATCGGATGAGCCTGTCAGAAGAAATTTGCCATTCGCTCCGATAGGCAAGGCATCAGACGCTTCCTTTATAGCTGGAATCAAATTTGGAGCATACTGGAATTCGTCAAGCACAACATTATCTTTTTCAAGCGACTGGATGAATCCATGGGGGTCAAATTCAATCGCCGAGCGCACAGCTGCATCATCAAGCGTAATGAAGCGGCGATCAGTCTTTTTGGCAATCATGCGCGCGAGTGTGGTTTTTCCCGATTGCCTCGGACCGTTCAAATAGACGATCCTAAACTCTGCTAAAAGCTCTTCCACCCTCTCTTGAATTTTTCTAGGATAGAATTTCATAATTGTAGTTTCTAGTAAACCAATAACGATTTCTAAACAAATCGCTATTACTCGAATTAGAAATTATATTACGAATATTCTAGATTAATAATACGAGTTATACAATAATATATTGCGATATATCACGCTATTCGGATATGGAATCCTTGCGATTTGCGCTGGAAATATTGCCGCAACGGAAAATCCGGTTGCCGTTAGGTTTGAATATTGGCTCGTCGAGCGAATCAATCGCCAAGCCATTAAATGATGCAACGACGGATATCGGTTTTACTGAAATCTTCACCCTTAAATAACAAGGGTTGATTGAGAATACGAGCCAGAGCGTACGAAAAACAATCACAAATATTCAAACTGGCGGGGTGTCGTCCTTTGCCAAATTGAGAATATGCCCTTTGTGCAGCTCGCGCTTGTATGGATTCGACTTCATGAAATCGAATGCTAGCTTCGGCAGCAAATAAATCTAAACTCCTGCACACCTCTTATGCCATATCGAGTTTCGAGGACTATTGATATCTCAACTGAGGTAACTACCGATATGTTTCGACTGGAGGATGACTCTATTGCCTGAACAAAGTCCTCTCTTTCCGGCTCATTTTGAAAAATAGCGATAACGGCCGATGTGTCAATAACCATCAAACTGGCAGTCCATCGTCATCGTAAGGCAATATCTCATTAATATTTCGATTGTCTAGTACCGGCAGGGCCGCGCAGCGGCACGCAATTTCGTTCAATCTATCCGCAAGGCTTACACCTCCGCGTTCGGACTTTACTCGTTCCAACCTTTCCTTCAATGCGACTTTGATAGTGCTTGTTTTGGTTTCACCAGTTAGCTCCGCCAATTGCGCAGCCAATTTTTCAACCTCTTGATTTCTAATGTTTAGTGCCATTATTCATCATGTGTAGTAAATTTCACCTATTGTAACATCCAACGCATCAGCAACTTTAGTTTTCATGCTGTCCAAATCGGCAATCAGATTCAAATTTTCTTATGATTTGAACACTGGATGCCCCGTTATCTGAATATGGATTATTAGATATATGAATGCTTCGGCACCAATATCGAGGACAGATACCGACCAGCCATCCTTAGCTATGACCAAGGATTTAGTTTTCAGCGAGTGAATCGATTGCAAAGCATAAAAAAGTAGATTTGCAACTTGTCGATATTGAAGAATTCATGATTTTGGTTTTTCCACGGCAACGCGGTCGCCGGGAACAAGATTTTCCACTCATACCGAATTCTTGAAATGTAGCCGACATAGTTCCATCATCATGTTGCAAAAAGGCACGTTCTATCTCTTTTAAACCTCCAGCAATTCACGCAACCGCATCAAGGCCATATCGCGACTTCGCACACTCATCTGACGTATATTGTGCAATTTCCATTGAATTGCAGGCAATTGATCAATGCCGCTGTAAGGCAATTGACTCCAATCGGGGTCGCCTTTTTTGATTGAGATTAGAAATTTTCGTTCATTGTGAGTAAGAGCATTCAATGCCCATGCAATGAGTCTATTTCTAGCTCCCTCCAGCTCGCTCAATTGCACCGCTTGATTCGTCATACCAACAAATTGCTGCATAAATGGGTATTTGAGCTCTATCTTGTTCGGGGAAAGAAGCTCTGCAATCGGGCGATTGCTACTGGCTAAATAGACGACGAATGCATGCCGAACATTTTCAGGAATGGCTCCTTCAGATTGAAACAACATGACATCAAATAAATCTCGCGGATGTTGGCGGTCCAAAGCGGCGCAAAATTTACTTCCGTACAATTCTGCGACGGCTAATCGAGAAACCTTCACAAAGGTATCGTAATCCTTTTGAGCTGCGATGCAAATGTTGCTATCGACAGGGCCGAACAAACTTCCACGAACGACATTGTTTGTTTCAATTTTGACCTGCGCTTGGCCTAGTCTAATGAGCAACTTGTTGTCATGAAAGCACAGTTGCGCTGATGTGATCGTTTTACGAATATGTCTCGCAATGACTGTCATTCCAGAACGAATTTTGGAAAGTGCAATTTCGCGTTGTGTTATTGGAAGGTAAGCCAAGTCGATATCAACTGAAATTCTCGGCATATTCTGATAAAACAAGTTGATCGCAGTTCCCCCTTTTAATGCAAAATCGGGCACCTGCGCAACTGCCGGAAGACATCGAAGCAGCAGTTCAAATTGTGATCTGTAAAATTCGGAGATCTTCAAAATAAGATTGCCATTCAAACCGTATCAGCAACAACCAAATCGTACTTGGGCTTCAATTCTCCTCCCGCATGAATGGTGCGACGACCCGCCCCAAAATCAACAGTAGACATATCCAGATGTTCCGCGCATGGAAGTTCCAGTTCTTCGGCTATATGCATGAAAAGCCGCTTAACTTTGACCGACGTGCAATTATCGAGAATCTGCTGCACAACATGGGGACGAAGAGTGGTTAGGGATACCATGATTTGCAATGCCTCCTCGTAAGATTGCCGCTTTGGTACAAGGTATAACATTTCGAAAGCCGCAAGTTCCAACGATGCGGTGGTAATTTCAATGCCATCTACTTCTACAATTGATGTGTAATCATCGCGATGCTGGAATACACCAGTTGCCACAAGCGTAACTGAATGCGACCATTGATGATTGCTAAACCATGCAGGGAGTTTTAGCCCGCGGTTGCCGAACAGAATTATTCCTCGCCCTGCAAGCGCAAGATAGTGAGCATGGCCTCGAAGTTCCATAGCCGTGATCGCGCCAAGATGCAAGTCTAATTTAAGTTGCGAACGCAGAGCATGAACGCCACCTGCCCAGTTCACGTTTGACCCAGTTCGCACATAGGCACCATGACCCAGTCGGGCCAGCCACCCAGACTCCACATACTTGCTGGCCAACCGATGGTCTACGCCTTCATGATTTAACCATTTTGCGGTTGCTACAGTGTTGCTTGGCCACTTCTGCAACAATTGGTTGATTTTAGTAGTCAATCTATTTTTTCAATGTTGGGTTAAATATTAAGGTTATAGTGCAGCGCGTAGCGTTGACATTAGCCAGTTCGAACGCGCCGCAGCAAGGGCGCAGCACTCGCATATATGGAAGTATCCCGAAGACCCGATTAAGCTGCTTCGAAACAGCTTAATTAGCGCCTGCCAGAAAACTCTGATTTTGCATTAAAAATATTGTTTCTATTGAAGTTTTAATGAGATATGTCTTTTGAAGATTTAGCCGTATTTAGCCCATTCTAATCGATTTCGACCGCATCGTGCGATCGCAGGACCGATTTTCGAAGATCTTCGGTTTCTCATCTGATAAAAAATTAAATCAAAACAATAGCTTTAATGCGGCATTAGAGTTTTCTGGCAGACACTAATTACTAAATGAATTTTTCGAAACTTGTTTATATATTTCTTTATAAGTCGCTTTATAAGCGATATATTTTAATATATTTAATCTTTAATACTAAAGCTAGTGCGGCGCGTAACGTTGACGTTAGCCAGTTCGAAGGCGCCGCAACAAGGGCGCAACACTCACATATATGGAAAAGTATTCCGATGACTCAATTAAACTGTCGAAAGCGGTCTAATTCAAAATGGCATTCTTCATCCAAATCGATTTATCACCGACTTCACGTTTTACAATCGCCTTGGAACGTAAGCTATTGCCCGAGCACTCTGTACATTCGACAAACTGCAAAGCTATGGTATTTGAAAATTTGGACTGTCACCATGCCTCGTCGGTCCACACCTAATCTTTCTCGGAACATAGGCTGTTAGGTATTGCCGATTCGGTGCTGATCAAGGCTTCAAACCGGGTACTTCTTTGTGATTTGCACCTATTCGGGGTATAGTCCCGCCCTTTTCGACAATTCCATGATCAACTCTTCTTGCACATGGATATTTTCGTCGAATCCTGCCTCTTCAATCAGCGGCAAGCTGTTCCAGCCTGTATTCAATCCCAGAAAGTGGTAAAAAAACAGCTCATCTTGAGCAGCATAACATGCGTCAATCCGCGCTTTCGGCAGCCGATCACCAATGAATCGACCGAACACTTCTCGCATGACCTTTGCGAAAATGAACTTCAGCCGATGCGCAAGACCGTACCGCTTCGAAAATTCCTTGTTTTTCTCTGATGCAGTACGATGTGTAGCGTTGTAGCCAATCTTGTCGAACTGATAGACATATTTCATGCGTCCAATTTCATTCCATGACTCACCAGTAAGCGAGTAGCCTGTCTTTTTGAATCGATACGAAAATTCAAAGCATCGCGGAGGGTCAGTCCGCGGCTGATCAGCAATATTGGGAATAAGGCGCTGTGAAAAGGCGATCGCACCAAGCTCTGATTTGCTAAGCCGATCAGAAACGTAGTCGAGCAAGCATCCGCCATCAGGTTTAACAAGGTACTCGTCAATGTCCATATTGAGGCAATAGCCACCTCGCTCGCCGAACAGTAGCCGTGTATGGTTGAGCGACCCCTGTTGAGCATACTCATACGGCGGAACCCCGTATGGGAACGGCCAATCAATAAAGATGATTTCCGCTTCAGCTTCTAGTTCAGGCAAGCGAGCAAGCAGTGCATCGCGGTCGCGGCTGCCATTGTCATATAGGATAAGGCGCTGCACACCGTGTAGCCGAACATGCCAGTGCAACCAATCTCGGATCCATTCGAAGGGGTTCTCCTTTTGCAGTGTCGACATCGTCAAGCGTACGCTACCGTGTTTTGCCGATTCCGCGCCCGCGATATCCCAATCCACTTCGACCTGTGTAGAAAAAGTCTTGAACTTCAGTTCGACAACAGTCGCACCGCCACTGCTATTCGGCAGCTCTTCGGTTTCAAGAAAAACGATGCGCTCAATTTCGTAGAGCTGGAACTGCATTGGCGCACCATCAGCGAAAACCTGCATAGGCAACAGCTCTTGCTTGAAATTGAACAGGCGCGGACCGACTGCATGCAAGCGTCGTCCATACGGGCCTTTGAATATGTCGTAGAAGATTGTCCTAGTGTCGATGCGTTGCCTTTCTTGCTCCGTGAATGGCGTTGGCGGCCCAATCTCCCTGACAATACCGCTGTCAGCAGGAACAACTACAGGCTTAGGTTGATAGATCAGCATGGGCAGCGAACTTGAGTGCCGATTTCCCATCGACTTCTAGCACGAACCTTCCCCTGCAATGATTGCAGAATCATTGGTAATCGCTCAATACAATGCCCCAACTTGCGCCAAGAATATTCTCTGACCTCCATGACCAGGATGGCGCACCTTGACATGAGCCAACCCGCCTTCGTGCCGCTCGGCGACGCAGGCAGCATCGTTACCCAGCGAAACGAGTCTGCGCGGGTTCAACATGTCAATCAGCTCTGACAAAAGTTCCTCGCCTAGATTTCTTTCTTTCGCAGTATGCGGTCGATTGCTCAACGGCTGATCACTGAAATGCGGGTGAAGCGGAAACACATTCCAGAGGAAAACATTGGTTTTGATTGCAGCCAGCGCAAGCCATACCGCGGCGGCAGTCTGCTCCTTGATGGGATCAGTTCTGACCGGCAACGTTTCGATTTCGACATTCCAGCGGCTGCCGTGGCGCGGCAAATGAATATCGTCAGTCAGCGCCAGTCCAGTTCGACGGCCTCCGCGATGCCCCAAATCTCGGCCAATCCAGATCGAGTCGACTTCCGAACAGGCGGCTGATTGCAATATGGCGGTCAAGTTTTTGCGCCGAAGGCACGGCGCATCTTTGCGGTCATGCAGCAGGCACGTATCGCGATAGGGATTAAACACATGGTCGAGGCTTATGCCGCAGATTTCGCCTACAAAAAGCTCAGGAGTCATGAGATTTACTTAGGTTGCAAGCTCTGCCCGTCTTCGCTGCCACGAGACAATCTAGGTCTCCTGCGAGACTGCACCTTGCGCCAAGGCAGGCAGTTCCACTCTCAAGCAATGGAGTTCGTTCTATGTTGGGCGCTGACGACCCATTCCGGGGCATCTGGGTGTATTCGCCAGACTCGCCGAATAATCTCACCAACTATGCGATATGGCGAATCTGGATCAGCGTTGTCGTAGAAATAGGTTTCATCGGCTTCCGAGATGGCAAGCGGCAGATTAGCATGTGAACGAAAAAACCGGCGTCGCACGTCAATCTCAGGTATGCCATGTCCTCCCAAATTGACACGATTACGAATTCTATTAAGCGCCTGTTCGGGAGAAGCCACCGAGACATAATGAAGTTCTACTCGATACCCTTTTCTTCGAGCATCTCTCATATGATGAAGAACAGTTTGCCCGGATAAGGTTGTTTCGATCAGATGCGAACGGCATACATCAACCGCAGACCTGCGCCGACGCAAAGCCTCACGTCCCGCCGTCACGGGATTAGATGCATTCATATCTCGAGCGATCGCGTCAGGATCAATCACATCGGTAGTCAAGAACTTAGATGTACGGGTGAGCGTTGACTTGCCGCAACCGTTCGGACCTGCTATCACATGAAGGACGGGCACAGAAACAGATATCAGACAGACTCTTCATCTGCAAGTTTAATCACTCTGTCCCCGTTTTTTGAACGCGCAACATACGCACCGTCCGACGAACGAATGCCATAAAGCGTACCTCCGGCCTCAAGCTGTGCTGCGAGGTCGGCCTTAATTTCATCCTGCCAGCCTGCTGGCCAATCCGGAGGACCTGACAATTTGTCAGTAATAATCAACCTAGCCATACCGGATATTTTATACAAACAGTAAAAAAGACCATACAAAATTTAAAGTTCTTGCGTGACTTGCCAACTACGCTCTCGCAGGGACAGTAATATCTTTAGAGATTGAATATCTTGACAGATGCCCACCTGAACAAAGAGAAAGTCAAGCAAAATTTTGATTGAAAAATACATTTGCTGATTGCTGCGGCTGCGATCTGATGGAGAAGTAGCTGATAGATGATCGCACAGCACACGAACACAGCCGACAACAGACCACTAGGTCTGATTGGGAAATTCTCGCGGCGACCACACGTCAACCGATCCGTATCGTTATTCCGTAAAGTCTCGCATATTGCCGGTAACCAAGACGGCACCGCATGCCGTTGCCAAATAAATCTCGGCGCCGGAGTCGCGTAAACCGAACTGGAGATTCGCCGGCTCGACCATGACTGCCAATTGCTCAATTCCTCTAATGAGTCCTCTAGCCCCGCGCCGCGAAGCCATCATCGACCTTAGAAATTGCATAATATCAATTACTTATTATTTTATTTTCTGCAAAGTGATGAAGTGAGGAATCAGTCGAGGGCAACCAATTACATCAATCTATTCTGTCAGAATTGGAGTGGACAGTATGACTTGATGGTCTCGTAGAACCCTGTCTACGACTCTACCGCAGGTGCCATCCATCATCCCCGCTGATACCAAGACATTGCAGTCCAGCACTACATTCATGCTTTAGGGTGGCGACGCTCACGGCGTGAAGCCGCTATTTCCGTGACTATGTCTTCCATAACCTCTTCCTCGGAGCACTCTGAATGCTGGGTTTGCACTGGCGTGGATGCAAGCATCGAGGCAATTCTGTCAGCAACTTCGTTGCGGTCAACCACCTGCTTGGGCTTGAATAGAATCCCGTCGTTAACGCGAACCGCCTCCATGATGTCACCCTCCCGAAGATTGATGCCTTAGCGCAACTTGGCCGGAATGGTGACCTGGAACTTGGGCTTGACTTTGACTAGATTCATGATTTGCCTGATATCCAATTGTTGGAAAGTTGTAATCTTATAGCAAGAATCACGATCATACAAATTCTCCGTTTTGCCCGAATTGAAATAGGGTTGTATCGAAACTGAAAACCTCGCGCCTTTGGGTTTTCAAAAAACACGCTCACCAAACGGTGTAAAGCACTTAGGCGTAACCTGAATATGGCACAAGATTTCCAACTATGATGCAAGATGATCGTACATTGATCGATTTCACTAGCCGGCAAACCAAGCCCGGACCTCTGCCATTGAAGACAGTGAATATCTTCAGGTTGATCGGGCATGGCTGCCTAAATCAATTGTCGGTGCGGCAAAGCCAGGCGTTCGATGCCTCAGCCCTTTGTCTTTTTGTGACAGATTTGCTTGCATGAAGGAATGCAGACATGCATTCTTCCTATTTCCTGCAATCATCGGCGACTTTTAGTATTGCGCCTTGATTTCTTCATGGCATCCAATGGCGTGCGCATCTTTTCGTATAGCATGAACAAGTGCTTAACACGTTCTTGTTCGGACTCGAACCCGGAACGTCGGTAGAGCTTGTCGACTGCACGATCAAGCGCTAGATGCGCCAGACGCAGGTCTGGCGGCATTAAGTCTGGATCATAAAGCTGAGCCAGCGTCGCATCCTCATGCGCAGAACGAGCTTCAAGAACCGCTTGCGCAACGGACTTAAGTCGAGACAGGTTTACGGGCTTCGGCGGAAGCGGGAATGTGTTGTATACAACGCCGATAGAGTATCGGTAGCGACTCTCGAGTCGACCGCCGATGTTGCGCAGCCATGCCAGGTGCATGGATGAAGTCAGCAAAGCAAAATCGGTGAGCGTAGCGTTCATCAAAATTTTTACAGCATTGCTCGGAATGGTTGGCGGCTCCAACCAGCCCATCGGAGCGTACTCTCGCCGCTCCGAACTTGTCTCTGGAATCACTAGATATGGCGCGTTTGGAATAACGTTGACATGGTAAAGTGTCGGTGTCAAGGCAAGGTTTCTGGTCTGTCCACTTTTGCTCTCTTCCCGGAATTTTCGAACAGCGGCAATTCGTCTCCTTACGCTCGGTAATCTTGCCAGTTCTTCGGGCGGCGCATCATGCAGAGCCAATATCCAGCGCTTATTGCCATGCAAGTATTCGCGCGACCCAATATAGGGTTTGATCCATGACTCGGCCTGTGGTTCGTCTTGAAGAAATTTATCAAGACCCTCTTCATCAAATATGTAATTTCCGCCATCAATTGGCTTAGAGCCAATGATCAGTTGCCGCATTCCATTGATCGGCCTGCTCTCATCCCTTATGACTATATGATGGTCGGGTAGTCCACTCGCATCAAACAGGTAAGGCGACAGGGCCGTGTGCTGGCTTTCCTCTGGCTCGCTTTCGACATCCGGATAGCTAAACAGCCTCTTCTTTGCTTGAATGGACTCACGCTTGTCAAGTCCGAGTATCACAACATGCACATGCGCTTTGCCCCGTGCGTCTGAAACCCAAGCAAAAGTGCAGTGGGCGAAAGCTATTTCCAACTTGCACCGACCAAATAGCACCGACCATAGCTGAGCGACCTGCTCACCTTCCGTAATCGAATTGGTAGCGACAAAACCGATCCGTGCATCGCCACTCTGCACGTAGTCTCCCGCTTTAATGAACCAAGCGCAGACATAATCCAGCGTTCCGAGTTTTCTTCCAAGCATGGCAATCCGGTGCACTTGGGCGCGCTGATGCCGTGATTGCATCTTCGCGCCAAGGTATGGCGGATTACCGAAAACATAGGAACATGCATCAGGCGGAAGTAGTTCGGACCAGTCCATTTCCAACGCATCTGCACAGACAATATGCGGCGACTTCTTTATCGGAATACGCGCGAAAATTTCGCCAAATTCGTCACTCAGAAGGTTATTCATGATGTGGTCCATCATCCAAAGTGCTGTTTCTGCGATCCGTGCAGGAAATTCGCCAATCTCGATACCGTAAAACTGATCGACATCGATCACCGACAAGTCCGATGGCAAAGCGTCAATCTGTCGCTTCACTTGCGAACTCCGCGAGTAAATCTCCTTTAGCACCTCGATTTCCAGCTAGCGCAATTCCCGATAGGCAATAATCAAGAAGTTGCCGCAACCACACGCAGGATCAAAGAACTTTAGACTACCAAGTTTTTTTTGAAATCGCCGAAGAGCCGATTGACGACCCCGGTCACCGCGCACCCTCAACCGCTCAAACTCGGCACGAAGATTGTCCATAAAAAGCGGCTCGATCACTTTAAGAATATTTTGTTCGGTGGTGTAATGCGCCCCCATTTCGCGACGCTCCTTCGAGTCCATCACCGATTGGAAAAGAGCGCCGAAAATTGCAGGCGAAATATTCGACCAATCAAAACGACATGCATCAAGCAGTGCGCTTCGCATTTTTGCATCGAATGAGATGGTCTCTAAATTTCCCGAAAAAAGATCGCCATTTATATATGGGAATCGAGCCAAGTCCTCATCAAGCGTCGCAGGTCGCGCATCCTGCGGCTTATTCAGGATTTCAAAAACATGATTAAGCCACGAACCCAAGTTGGCATCATCCTCTGAAGTGCGCGTCTCAATGAAGTCGAGGAAGTGATCTGGCGGATCAAATACGCCTGTATCATCAGCAAACATGCAAAAGACAATCCGCACAAGAAACCGTTTAAGATCGCGACTCTCATGTCCGGCTTCAGCGATCGCGTCATGCAGCCGTCCAACCAATTCGGCGGCCTCAATATTCGCCGGATCTTGATCCCGGAAAGCACGACGCTGCACACCCATGATGAAACCAAAAGCCTCAACATGGCGCGGCAATTCCTGCAGTGTAAATTTGACTATTTCATCTTCGTCTAGATCGCGCAGCTCGAAGGTCTGGAAGTCACACACCAAGATATAGCGCGGACGCTCTGACTCCGAAAGAGCATCGAAGTACTCCCCAGCCTGATCATATGCCGCCCTTAAGTCGCGACCCAAGCTCTTTTGCTCAACGATCAGTTTGCCTGGCCAGAACAGATCGATGTAGCCTGATTGGTCGTTCAGCTTTGCAACGTGCTCTTCGTAACGAGCTACATTCCGTCGGCGCACGCCGAAAATCTTGAAGAACTCGTTGTAAAAGGTCTGAGCCTCACGCCTCTCGTCAGACGCATTTGCCCACTCCCTGGCGAACTCAGTTGCTCGCACTCGCACTTCGCTCCAAGCTAGCGGCATTACGCACGGCCTCTAAAACCGATTTCGCTTAAAAAAGCCTCTGTAAACAAGGAGGAGGCTCACTACTTTAAAAAAGCTGCAGACAATTCGTGTTTGCAGCTTGCTGTTTCCGAATATGGAAGGCTGGAAAAACCGGTCATTGAAGGTGCAAACTCCGGCGAAGAAAGCTTCTTTAGCAGTGGAAGATGATTGATATGCATAACGTCTACGGCTTCTCGGCCGAACGATGAATACTCAGCCCATCATCATTGCATTCATTTGCTTAGACGCTTATCCGGTACCCGGCTAAAACCAAGCCGACCCTCGCGGAAAACAACAAACTTACAAATCGCGCTCCATTAGCCGTGCAACTAGCGAACCGCAACCTCCGGCAACACAACGCACCAGTTCTTCTGGTTTTTTTACCAAGCAGTCCGGACCTGCTTCCCGCAGCCAAGCAACTCGATGCCAGCCCCACGAAACCGCAACGGTTCGGCACCCCGCCAGCTTACCCTGTTCAATATCGCTCACCGTATCACCGATCATCCAAGTGCTCAATACGGATGCATTATGGCTTTCGACGATGGAACAAATTCGTTCAGCCTTGCTCTTCCCCAACTCACCGCCAGAAATATGCGCAAAGCAATCGATCAGCCCGCAATGAGCCATCACCTCGGCAATAACTTCGCTCGGTGTAGCCGAGACTATGCCGACTACCGCTCGCTCGCTCAAATCCTCGATGACCTCTCGCATCTCAGGAAACATCTTCACCTCCCGATATCGTCGCATCAGCTCGTCATCCAAAGCATGCAAAAACATTTCGGTGTCGTCGCGATCGATTCCCAAAGCATCGGTTATCGAATAAATCGACATTTCTCGGAGATTCTTCAGGGTCTCAGCACTGAAGGTCGGCTCCCGATTCAATCCTTCGGCAGCACTATTGACCGTTTCGACAAAAAGCTCAATTGAATCAACGATTACTCCATCGTAGTCGAAAAGAACGATCGAAGATCCGTTCGCAACTTCATTCATGGAAACGCTTCTCGTCTCTTGAGTGCGCACAGCGTCCCATGCTCCAAGTCTCTCGGACATTTTCCGCATTGCCCATCATGGCGTAGATGAATAGCAGTTCTTCAATGTCGCGGGCGTCGGCAAGCCTGCGGCGCATCTGGGCTGAACGACCACCATCTAAAATCACAAAATCCGCTTCCTTGCCAATCGCAAAACTGCCGACATGCTGATCAACTCCCATTGCCCTCGCACCGCTAAGCGTCGCAAGATGAAACATCTTCGCGCCGCTTAAGTGTTCGCCAGCAAGCTTGGCAATTCCAAACATGGCACTCATCGTCTGCAACATGGAGAAACTGGTGCCGCCACCAATATCGGTGCCCAGACTGGAAGCGATGCTGAAGTCCTCAAGACGATTCGGCTGAGCCAGCCCGCTACCGAGAAATGCGTTGGATGTCGGACACAGCACGGCAGATGCGCCAGCATCGGCCATTCTGCGGCACTCCGAATCGCTCAAATGAATGCAGTGGGCAAAGACTGAATGTTCTGTCACCAGTCCATATGACTCGTAGACCTCAAGATAATCCGATGCTGCTGAATACATGCTGAGCACCCAATCGATCTCTTCTCTGGTCTCCGACAGATGCGTGTGAAACAGCATTTCCGGGTATTCCTCGACCAAACGACCGCAAAGCGACATCTGCTCATGAGTCGAAGTGCAGGCGAATCTAAGCACAATCGCATAGTTCTGCCGACCGGTTTGATGCCACTTTTTCACAAGTGATCGTGTTTCGGCATAGCCGCAATCCTCGCCATCCAGCAAACCGTCCGGTGCATTTTTATCCATCAGCACCTTGCCTGCAACCATGCGGACATTTCGCTGATGCGCATGCTCGAACAGCTTGTCAGCAGACACCTGATGCACGGTCGGATACACCAGTGCGCTCGTAGTACCATTTCGAAGCAGTTCGTCAAAAAATTCTGTTGCCACCTCGTCAGCATAGTCACTTTCAGCGAAACGAAGCTCTTCTGGAAAGGTATGATTTTCCAGCCACTCTATCAATTCCGCAGCCGGTGAGGCAGGAATTCGAGTCTGAGCATAGTGGATATGGGCATCAACAAAGCCCGGACAGATCAGGCTATTCGGATAATGGCGAAGCGGATGCGAAGCATACTTCGATTCGGCGAATGCACTGAACGGTAGAACCTGTTCAATTCTGCCATCGGCGACGATCAAAACCCCATCTTCCAGATGTTGCCAGGACGGTTGCGCCAACGAGGAATCGTCGACCGCAGAAACAATAGCGCCCCTGATCGCAACATTAGCCATTTTTACAAACTTTGGGAGCTGCGCTTCGAATCAGCCGTCGTTTGTACGTGATTCGGGGGTGCCAATGTCGGACACCCCCGCAAATAAGATTCGGATTGCCGTTGGTCTAGTTCGGGACTGCCCCGTCAACACCTTGAACGTAGTAGCTCATGCCAAGCAAGTCGCCATCCGACATGACCTCGCCAGCGGCCACGACCACATTGCCTTCCTGGTCTTGGATTGGACCTGTGAAAGGATGCAATGAGCCGTTTCTAATCGCCTCTTCAGTAGCTTTGGCATCGGCCACGACATCGGCCGGAAGCTGAGCTGCGTTGTAGTCAACCATCGTAACCATGCCTTTCGCGATTCCATCCCAAGTATCCGTTGACTCCCAAGTGCCGTTCAAAGCATCGCGGGTACGTCTAATCGTGTATACGCTCCAATTGTTGACGATCGAGGTCAGGTGAGCATCCGGACCGAAGGGTCTCATGTCAGAAGCCTGACCAAAAGCATGCACACCGCGTTCTTGCGCAACTTGCATCGGTGCTGGCGAGTCCGTATGCTGCGAGATAATGTCCGCGCCCTGATCGATCAATGCCTTTGCCGCATCGCTTTCCTTGCCTGGATCGAACCAAGTGCTCACCCACACAACTTTGACTTTCGCGTCAGGATTGACGCTGCGCAAGCCGAGGGTGAATGCATTGATCCCGCGAACCACTTCTGGAATCGGAAACGAGGCGATGTAGCCAACTGTATTCGACTTGGTGACCGCACCTGCAATACGACCAATGATGTAGCGTCCCTCATAGAATCGTGCTGAATAGGTGCTAACGTTGTCACGTCTCTTATAGCCAGTGGCATGCTCAAAACGGACATCCGGAAACAGCTCGGCAACAGCATTGGTGGGATCCATGTAGCCGAACGATGTGGTGAAAATCAAATTGTGGCCATCAGCCGCCAAAGTGCGAATTACTCGCTCAGCATCCTGCCCTTCTGGCACAGATTCGACATAGGTCGTCTGAACCTTGTCGCCGAATTCTCTCTCGACGGCCAGCCGGCTCTCGTTATGCTGATAGTTCCAGCCATGGTCGCCGATCGGCCCCACGTATACAAAACCGATCTTTAGCGGATCGTCTGCTGAGGCGGTTAGCCAAATCATAGACGACAATGCCGCAACGAAGATTGAGCTGATAATTCTTCTCATAATTCATTCTCCAATTCATCAATATTTTTGAAAATACATTGCTTGAGACAATCAAAGGGGTCCATCATGCGTGATTATGCGCGGCATGGGTCAGATTAATTGACGATACCATGCATCTGCTTTTGGTATCAGTATAACGCACAAGATTACTTAGTCTGCGAGACTGTGAAAGTATTGCAATATTAGTGGTATTGAGCAAAATTTATAGTTTTTATCTTATTGTTTTTATTTGTATTATATTCTATATGGGTTGGTCGATCTGTAAAAAACAGAACCTTAAAATCGCGTTAGGGTGGCTGCAAAAGGGGATAAAGCCTTGCATAATGGGGGTTTTAGATCAAACAAAATTTCACCCGTTGGGCGGACCCGATCGGAGCAAGGCTTTATGGACATCCAATCATACAAGATTTCGACCACGAAAGACAAATCGGCTTCGCGAAGCGGCTTGGCGGCGCTCGCCGAGCTGATCCGCAAGCTGGGGCTCGACACCCATTTCGAGCGGCTGATGCCGGAGCCGGGCAGCAGCCGCGGCTTGCGCCCGGGGGCGCATCTGGCGACGTTCATGCTGATGATGCACGAGGGCTCGCGGCATCTGAGCGGAGTGGCGCAGCTGCGCGAGGAGCGGCCGCTGCTGGAGCTGCTCGGCATCCGCCGGCTGCCGGGCGACGATGCCTTGGGCCGGTGGCTGCGGCGCTGCGAGAAGTCTTCGGCGGAGTCCGCATGCAAGAAGGAGCGGGGCTGCATGCCGATCGTCGGCCGCATCGCCGAGACCGGCATGGCGGCGGGTGCGGAGTTCAGGGGCGGCCCGGTCTCGCCGAACGCGCGCAACTGCGAGTTCGTCCGCCAGTGCGAGCGCGCCCTGCCCAGGGGCGCCGAGGCGCATCGCGCCCGCATCGACGCGGCGGGGTATCAGGCGAGGATCATCAACCGCTTCACGAGCCGGGGAATCGGCTACGCGATCCGCGCCAGGCTCGACGCGAGCGTGGCCGGGCAGACCGGGGCGCTGGACGAGTCGCAGCGGCAGCCCTTCATCGAGCGCGACGGGACGGCGAGCCTGGCGCAGCAGACGGCGCGGTTCCTGCACTCGATGAACGGCACGCCCGAAGCGTTCGCGGCGGTGGTGCAGCGGCTTAGAAAATCCGGCCGGCAGGAGCTCGAGCCCGGCTGCCCGCAGGCCGGCGACACCCTGTCGCAGGGCGGCTACATCTACCGGGCGCTGGCGACCAGCTTCTGCCGGCGGAGCGACTCGCGGGCGGTCCGCTGATGCAGCCGCAGGGGCGACGACTCCGAAAACCGCATCCGCGAGCTTCGCAGCGGCTTCGGCGCGGCGCATCCCCCGTGCAGCGACTTCCATGCCAACGCGCTGCATTCCGCGCTGTGCATGCTCGCGTTCAACCTGTTCGCGCTGATGCGCCAGGCGCTGGACGCGAGCTGCGAGTCGATGCGCATCGAGACCTTTCGCCGCCGGCCCTGCTGCAGGGCGGGCAAGATCGTGCGCCATGCCCGAGGCCGGGCCTTGAAGCTGTGCGACGCGCGGGCGGCGCGGCGGCTTAGCGACGCCATCGGCATGATCCGGGCGACGGCCCTGGCGCCGCAGCCGCCGGAAACGCAAAAAAAAAGCATCGCGCGCACGACAAAAAAATCGGCTGCGTCCCGGCGCGTTGCGGACTGTCATTGATCTTTCGCCCCGGTTCCGCTCCTCCGCCCTTTCCGGCCGCGTCCCGCCCGCAAGCCCGCCCGGCATCGCCGACGCGAGCGCCGGAATTCCCCCGCGCCTCGGATTCAGGCGAAAATCCGCCCCAAAAAAATCTCTAACGCGGATTTTGGGCAGAACACCTTGACAGTCTCCTGCGCCCTTCATCATCAACCAAGGCAGAATTGATTTTTGTTGATGTTCGTTTGTTAAATCAGATTAATCTACTTCCGAAGCCTAACCGCTGAAGGCATCTCTTGCATGATTCACCGGCATTGAACCGGGTCAAAACGGAATGCGATAGATGGATATTTCGATGCTGATGATTGCAACGTTCGGACACGAGCAACGGACGCGCTTCAACGCCCTATAAGTCAACATCACCATCTTGAGACGCCAAAAAAGATCGACAAGGTGCCCACACCTTTATTCAAGGTCGCTTGACCTCGCTGTCGGCGCTTTACAGCGCGGCCTTGAAGGCTTCGGCACGAGCTCGCTCGGCTCGCCAATGGGGATCCCCTCAGCCGCCCGCTCCCCGCGATGGAAACACCTTGGGAGTGAAGTCCGGCGCATTGACAATGCTCGCGCCGTCGCCGGTCGCCCGCACCACCAGCAGGCCCTGGCGCTCGGCATAGAGCGCAGCCTCCGAATCGTTTCTCAAATACGCCATCGCCCCGTAAACCGCCTTGTCGCCGAAATACGGAAAATACCGCTTGAAATCCTCCATCGCCGACAGGAAATAGCGCACCTTCCCCGGCGTCAGGGTCGTCTTGACCTCCACCGCCACCACCTCGGCGCCGTTGACCGCCAGGATGTCGAACTCTTTCCGCCTCAGCTCGCCGCCGTCGCCGACGAACTGAACCTTCGCGTTGGTGGATGTCTGATGCACCTCGATCCCGCGGGCCTGCAACAGCGCCACCAGGCTCCCCTCGACCAGCGACTCCACCAGCCTTCCCCACTGAGTGTTGAACCGGCTGTCCGTCTGCTTCAACTGCTTGGCCGTCTCTTTCTGGCTCGCGCGCAGCTCCTCCATGCCCTCGCCAAACTCTTTCTGGCTCGCGCGCAGCTCCTCCATGCCGGCATGAAATCTACGCATGTCGATCCGGGTCTCTCTTATGAGCTCCCAGACCTCATCCACTCTAGCTGAACCGTTCGCCATCGTCGCACCTGATCTTCAATTGCAGATTTTATCTGTTGCCGACTTGCTAGTTCCGAGCAAGCAAAAGCTTGCTCGGAACTGCACTATTCCTCATTCGTACAACATGTATTTTATCCATTTCTGCCACCATGGAAACGACTTTCGGGCGACCAATCAGATAAATCCGCGTTTCTCGAATCGGCACTGCCGACTCGAAGGCTCGCCCCGACACGACCGGGATCAAGCATCGCGGGACAACCGGACGACGATCGTCCAACCCTTCAAACCTGCGAAACGGTCCGACCGCGCAAGCTTCGTTTCAATCTTGTTCCGGCACCCTTACGGTTCGCGTCATGGAACAACTCCAGTCCGGCAGATCGACTGCAAACTGATCAAATCGAGATGCTTTTCGGCATTCCCTCATTGATGGCCAGGTGAATCCGCAAGACGCAGCACTGCCTCTCGTTCGAAAAATTTAGCCTCGCCGATCAAGGAAAATTCCGCAACTGCATAAATCAGGCCAATCCGCTCTGCGCAAACCCGACAAGCGCATCAGCTATTGGGATGGAATACCTTTCCGATACACGCAGGCGCATTCAATTTCACTCGCGTAGCATCTCGCGAGATGAGCACCAGAACCAAGATCGTCACCAAATAGGGAAGCATCGAAAGTATCTGCGCAGGCATTTGCACGCCAAATCCTTGCAGATGCAGCTGAAAAATCGTTACCGCGCCAAACAAGTACGCACCGACAATGACCTGTGCAGGCTTCCAGGCGGCAAACACCACCAGCGCCAAAGCGATCCACCCGCGCCCTGCAGTCATGTTCTCGATCCACATTGGCGTATACGATAAAGACAGGAAAGCTCCGCCAAGACCGCTCATCGCACCGCCAAACGAAATCGCCAGAAACCGGATGCGAACAACGGGATATCCGATGGCGTGCGCCGCATCATGAGACTCCCCGACCGCGCGCAAAATCAGGCCGCCGCGAGTACGAAACAAAAACCAGTGCACACCAACCGCCATGAACAAGGACAAATAAATCAGAATGTCATGCGAAAAAAGCAACGAACCGACCAGCGGAACATCGGTCACTACCGGAATATAGAGCGTCGGCAACTTGTCTATCGGCTGTCCCACAAAGGGCAAACCGATCAAAGCGCTCAAGCCGATACCGAAAAGCGTCAGGGCAAGCCCGGAAGCGACCTGATTAGCAAGAAGGAGCAGCACAAGCACGGAAAACAGCATCGAAAGCAACACGCCGGCAACCGCGCCAGCTATAACGCCTAACAACCA
Organism: Arenicellales bacterium; assembly: GCA_965214875.1. Taxonomy (GTDB): domain Bacteria; phylum Pseudomonadota; class Gammaproteobacteria; order Arenicellales; family JAJDZL01; genus CBDAUN01. Next base: position 2,660,939 of record OZ243980.1, read on the forward strand.
TGAGCCAGTCGAAAGCACTACCACGAATCCGCTCACTGCGCCGACCAGCATCATTCCTTCGACTCCAAGATTCAGAACACCGGACTTTTCAGTTACCAACTCGCCGATTGCCGCAAACAAAAGCGGTGTCGCCGCACTCACCACGGTGAGCAATATCAATTCAACCGTACCAAGCATGTCTACTCAACAACCCTCCCAACGGTGTTGCGCTGCGACCCGATTCGCACCTTGTAGTGGATCAGGACATCGGCCGCGAGCAGATAGAAAAGAAGCATGCCCTGGAACACCCCGGCGATTCCCCTCGGAAGCCCAAGCCTAATTTGCACGGAATCGGCACCAAGATACGAAAGTGCCAATACAAGGCTTGCAATGAGCACGCCCAGCGGATGCAATCGGCCGACGAACGCCACGATAATCGCGGTAAACCCATAGCCAGGCGAGATGACGGGTTGCAATTGGCCAATCAATCCTGAAACTTCGATAATGCCCGCAAGACCCGCCAGCGCGCCGGTGCCAAGCATCGTCAGCCAGACAATCTTCGAAGCATCGACACCGCTGTACTTGGCCGCCTGCGGGGCAAGTCCGACGACACGCACTTGGAATCCGATCAGCGTCTTGGAAAGCACAACCCAGCCCGCCGCGACCGCCAGCAAAGCAGCGAACACGCCCGCATGCATCCTCGTTCCGGACAGAATCTTCGGGATAGAGGCCACATCCGGAAAATCGATGCTTTCCGGAAAGTTGAAACCCATCGGATCCTTCCAGGGACCATGCACAAGCGTACTCAGTAGAAGAATCGCCACATACACCAGCATCAAACTGGTGAGTATCTCGTTGGTATTGAAACGGGTCTTCAAATACGCCGGAATCGCCGCCCACGCCATGCCGCCCAGCATGCCCATGATCAAGATCGCCGGCAATAGAACAATGCTCTCCGAGTCCGGATTGTATATGACAAGCAAGCTGCCTAACGCGGCACCGATCGTCAATTGCCCTTCAGCGCCAATATTCCAGACATTGGCCCTGAACCCGAGTGACAAGCCCACTGCAATCATCGCCATCGGCGCCGCCTTGACGATCAGTTCCGCCATGCCATAGCGGTCCATCAACGGCTGAACAAAAAATGCCGACAATGTATCGACCGGCGGGTAGCCAAGCAGATAGAACAGCAACCCGCCCGTCACGATACTCAATGCGAATGCCATGACCGGTGTCAGCCAAATCCACATGGTCGAATGCGTTGATCGTGGGACAAGCTTGATCATATTTGCATGCCCTATTGGGAAATCTTAGCTCCGCCCATCAGCAGGCCGATTTTTTCAGCATTCAATTCCCCCACTGGAAACGAAGGCGAAAGCGTCCCTGCGAACATGACCGAAATGCGGCTGCACAATGCGAGCAGTTCATCGAGGTCTTGGGAGATCAGCAGCACGGCCGCGCCATTGGTCGCTAGATCCATCAGCGCTTGATGAATCGCTTGCTGCGACCCTGCATCCACACCCCAGGTCGGCTGCGCCGCCAGCATGACGGCAGGGTATTGGGTGATCTCGCGTCCGATCAAGTACTTTTGCAGATTGCCGCCGGAAAGGCTCGCCGCATCAACATGAACGCCTGTATGACGCACATCGAACTGTTCGCATACCTTTTCCGCATAATCGCGCGCTTTCGAATAATCCAGCCACTGTCCGCGGGCGAGATTGAAGCGATCATGACCGCTTAGAAATGAATTTTCAATCAGCGACAGCCTGCCGACCGCTCCGTGACCGAGCCGCTCTTCTGGCACAATCGCCATGCCGAGACGGCGGCGGCCGCGTATGCCAAGTCGCCCGCAGGGCCGTCCTTTCAGCTGAATCGTATCATCCGATTCGCAAAGCTCTTCGCCCGACAGCATTGTCATCAATTCTCCCTGCCCGTTGCCAGCCACTCCGGCGACTCCGAGGATTTCTCCGGCATGCAGCACGAAACTGATATCGCGAAGCGAGATCCCGCGCTCATCGGTGGCGGCGTGATTCAGCCCTTTCACCCGCATAACCTCGTCTTCGATCTTGCGCTCGCTAGCAGAGGCAATCGATAGCGTCGAGCCGATCATCATCTCCGCAAGGCTTTTTGAATCTTCCTTGGCCGGGTCGCATTGCGCAACCACTTTGCCATGACGAAGGACCGTAGCCTTGTGGCAAAGCGCCAGGATCTCTTCGAGCTTATGGCTGATATACAAAATGGCGCGATGCTCCTCAGCCAGCTTTCGCAGCACATCGAACAGACTGTCCGCTTCCTGCGGAGTCAGTACCGAGGTCGGCTCGTCCATGATCAATAATTTCGGCGACTGCAACAGGCAGCGCACGATTTCGACCCGCTGGCGTTCACCGACCGATAGCGAAAAAATGTTGCGCTCCGGCTCAAGGCCAAGCCCGTAATTCTCCGACACGCGGGTAATTTCAGCATCCAACGCCTCGCCAGTGAGTCCAGGCGGAATTGCAAGCTGAATATTCTCGCGCACGGTCATAGCCTCAAACAGCGAGAAGTGCTGAAACACCATGCCGATCCCCATCTGACGCGCCTGCGCTGGACTGTGAATCGACACCGCAGCGCCATTCCACTGCATCAATCCGGAATCGGCGGCATAGTAGCCATAGATGATCTTGACCAGCGTAGACTTGCCTGCACCGTTTTCGCCTAAAAGGGCGTGGATCTCGCCATTTTCAACCGACAAGTCAATCGACTGATTGGCGACGACTCCGGGAAATGCTTTGGTAATGCCGCGCAGGCAAAGCTGCGGCGCGCCACTCATTGCGCTATCGGCCATGCAGCGCCTCCCTATCATCATCCGCGGCCTGGTTGCGGCGCAACCGCTCCTCGAGAAGCTGCGCCGAGGTTGAAAGCGCAATGACCGCCGGGTGCTTGCCGCGAACACTTTCAAGCCCGATCGGACAATTGAGCCTTTGCAAGGTAAACTGATCAATGCCGGCTTTCAATAGCCGCTGATCGAAACGACGGCGCTTGGTTGCCGAGCCGATCAAGCCAAGCCAGCCAAATTCGCGCTTTTGCAATATTCGATAGACCAAATCATAATCTAGCGCATGACTATGCGTCATCACGATGCTGAAAGTTTGGCTGCCAATTTCATCCACGATTGCGACGGGGTCGGCCTGCAGACGGATTGTCACATTGGCGGGTACGCTGGACGGGAACATGCCGCGGCGAGAATCGATCCACTGGATCTTGAACGGAAGATTCTCAAGAGCCTTGATTAGAGCCTGTCCCACATGGCCTGCACCGAACAGCACAACCGGCGTAGACTTTTCATCTAGGCGCGTCACAAACCATTGCTGACACGGCGTCAGCATCGACCCTGGCTCGCTAGTGCGGTCAAGGGCATCGATCGAACCGATCACCGCTTGCGACAGCTGATGCCTATCCTTTCTGGGATGAACGAATCTGCTTTCTGACGGCAAATCGCCTGCAACCGGTGTCACAAAATAGAGCATCGAATGCCTGGCTTTGCTTGACGGGCCGGCCGCGAACTTCAAGGCCGATCGTCCATCAACGCGTTCGAAGTGCAATCTGACTGCGCCGCCGCAACATTGGCTGGCCATATCGCCCAGGCCAATGAATTTATCGAGTTTTTTTGCGGCCGATGGATTGGCAAGCAGTTTGCGGGACTCTTCGATAGCCTGATATTCGAGTGTGCCGCCTCCGATGCTGTCAAACAAATCGCCCTTTGTCACAACGATTCGCGCGCCAACTTCTCGCGGAGCTGAACCAATCACTTCAACAACCGTCACAATGACAAAGGGTTGCTGGCTGCGAGCGAGCCGGACTGCATTTCGAAGCCAGTCCATCGCCGCGCCTACCAATCCTGCATCTGCTGCACGGAGCGCAAAATCCGCTCTGGCGTTGCGGGCGCGTCCAATTGCGGCCAATCCTGATAGCCGGATACGCTGGCGATCGCATCGCAAATCGCGCTATAAACCGAAATGCTGAGCATCAGTGGCGGTTCACCCACCGCTTTGGATCGGTAGATCGTGGGCTCGATGTTCCGGCCTTGATGCCAAAGCTCGACATTGAACTGAGGCGGCGCGTCGATCGATGTGGGTATCTTGTAGGTCGAAGGCGCATGCGTTTTAAGCGAGCCGCGCTCGTCCCACCAAAGCTCTTCGCTGGTCAGCCAGCCTGCGCCTTGAATGAAGCCTCCCTCGATCTGACCCAAATCAATCGCCGGATTCAATGAAGAGCCTGCGTCATGCAGAATATCGGTTCGCAGCATTCGACACTCGCCAGTCAGGCAGTCGATCGCGACTTCGCTGACCGCAGCGCCGCAACCAAAGTAGTAGAACGGCCGTCCTGTCATCGTGTCGCGATCCCAGTGAATCTCCGGCGTGCCGTAGTATCCGGTCGCTGACAAGGGAATGCGGTTGCGATAAGCGGCTTGCGCAAGTTCCGAAAACTTCATCGTCTTGGTCCCGGCTATGATCGCGCCGTCGTGGAAAACAACTTCGTCAGCCTTCGCATTGCCAATCTGCGCCGCAACACCTGCAAGGCGTCGCTTGATCTTGCGGGCCGCATTGCGGGCCGCCATGCCATTGATGTCTGACCCTGATGATGCCGCCGTAGCCGACGTATTCGGCACTCGAGAGGTGTTGGCTTCAGATATCTTTATCCGCTCCAGCGGCAAGGAAAATTCCTCAGCAACGACTTGCGCAACCTTGATAAACAAACCCTGGCCCATCTCGGTGCCGCCGTGATTTAGGTGAACGGAGCCATCCGTGTAGACATGTACCAAAGCGCTTGCCTGATTGTAGTGCGTCATCGTGAACGATATGCCGAACTTCACCGGCGTCATCGCGATGCCTCGGCGAATCACCTCGCTGCCTTTATTCCATTTGCGAATCTGCTTTCGCCGCTCGAGATAATCTGAACTTTGCTGCAATTCCTGAAACAGGCGGCGCACCGGAAAGTCGTGAACTTTCATTCGATAAGGAGCAATGTTGCGGGTGCGCTTGCCGTAGAAATTGATACGCCTTACAGATAATGGATCCTTGCCGAGCTTGCTTGCGATCCGATCAATGATCGATTCTATGCAAAGCATGCCCTGAGGTCCGCCAAACCCTCGAAATGCGGTATTCGAGACAGTGTTGGTCTTGCAGCGGTGCGATAGCGCCTCAACATGCTCTAGAAAGTAGCAATTGTCGATATGCAGCAGCGCCCTGTCATTGATCGGGCCAGACAGATCGGCGGAGTACCCGCAACGCGAAGCCATCTCCACCTTAAGTGCCTGAATCCTGCCTGAATCATCGAAACCCACCTCGTAATCGAAACGAAAGTCGTGGCGTTTTCCAGTCGCGATCATGTCGGTGTCGCGATCAAGTCTCAGCTTAGCTGGCCGACCAGTCGCGCAAGCGGCGATCGCAGCGATACAGGCCCACTGCGCAGCTTGGGTCTCCTTGCCGCCGAACGCACCGCCCATGCGCCGCACCTCGACGATGATCGAATGCAAAGGCTTGCCCGTCACCCTCGAGACCAGCAGCTGAATTTCCGAAGGGTGCTGAGTGGAACTGTAGACCAGCAAGTCACCCGCCTCTCGAGGCACAACCATCGAGACCTGCCCCTCGAGATAGAAATGATCCTGCCCGCCAGTGGACAGCCTGCCGCGCAGGTGATTTTCGGCTAAAGCCAAAGCCCTTTGCGCATCGCCCTTGCTCAATGTCGCGCTGGGCAAAACGAACGAACCGGCTTCAAGTGCCTGATCGATCGACAGAATCGGGTCTTCAGGTTCGTATTCGACTTGCGCAAACTGGCACGCATCACGCGCTTGCGATTCAGTTTCTGCGACGACGGCAAACATGACTTGACCAAGAAACTGCACCCGCCCGTCTGCGAAAACAGGATCATCGCCGATGGTCGGACTGCAATCATTCACCGCAGGCACGCTATCCGCGTGCAAGACGGCAACAACGCCCGGCGCGCCGCGAACCTGCGACAAGTCCATTGACTTGATTTTTGCCTGAGCGAAATCTGACAGCCCGACCGCAACATGGGCCAGATTGACCGGCTCGGCGAGGTCGTCGACATAGAGCGCTTCCCCGCTGACATGCAGTGCCGCACTGTCATGCGCAACGGGCTGGCGCACGGCCAAATGGCGTTGCCGGGCACGCTCAAGCATAGGTAGTTTTCCAGACGTTGACAGGGCAGCGCTGCGTGACATCAAGGTAGTAGCGTCTGAGCAGGTTTGCCGTCACTTGGCTTCGATAGGCATCGCTTGCTCGAAAGTCGGTAAGCGGCGCGAATTCTTCTTGCAAAACTTCCATCGCAAGCTCGACGGTCGCCTCATCAAATCGCTTGTTAATCAGAAAACTCTCGCATCGTTTTGCGCGCCGGGGAATCGCATCCATCCCTCCAAACGCAATGCGAATCTTTTGAATCACGCGATCTTCAATCTTTGCGAAGAATGCGCCGCAGACCGCGGAAATATCCTGATGATAGCGTTTTGATATCTTGTAGGCGCGAAGCTGCTCGCCCTGCTTGGGAAGTGGAACGTCCATATGCTGCAAAAACTCGCCGCGGCGCAGATCCTGCTTGCCATATGCGATAAAAAAATCCTCCATCGGCAACGATCTAACGCCTTGCAGCGAAGCGAGATGCAGCTGCGCTCCCACCGCAATCAGTGCCGGCATGCTATCACCAATCGGCGAACCGTTGGCTACATTGCCACCTATCGTCGCTGAATTCCTGATCTGCTCGGATCCAAATCGCCGATAGAATTCATCCAAGCTCGGATAGGCACCGGATAGCGCCGGCATCGCATCGGCAACAGAAACCATGGCCCCGATGCGGACGGACTTGCTGGATCTGCTTATCGTTCGCATCGATTCAATGCCGCTGAGGTAGACAACAGGATTCAGTCGCCGCTTCTTTTTCGTTACCCAAAGCCCGACATCGGTTGCACCCGCAACCATGCAGGCATCAGGCTCGCGGTGCAATATCCGTGCCAGCTGATCGCAGGTGCGCGGGGCGTAGAACTTCGCTCCGTTGTTGCGCATCTCAAGCATGGATTGGCGATCGATTCGATTCAGTTTGGCGATTGTCTCCGATTCGTGCCGGTCAAACTCATCCGCAACAGGCCTAGGCGCACCCAGCACCTTTTTTGCCGCTCGGATGATCGGCGCATAGCCGGTGCAGCGGCACAAATTGCCGGCAAGGGCATCGTCAATGGTGTCGCGCTGCGCTGTGCGCCGATTATGCATCATCGCGAACATCGACATGACAAATCCTGGCGTGCAAAATCCGCATTGCGACCCATGCTCGTCAACCATAGCGCGCTGCACGGGGTGAAGACCATTTTCCTGTCGCGGCTTCAAGTGCTCGACAGCGATCAATTGCTTGCCGTGCAAAGCGGGCACGAACATGATGCACGAATTGACCGCGCGATAGCGAAGTCTGCCATTATCTGATTCCGCTAGTACAACCGTGCAAGCGCCGCAGTCGCCTTCAGCGCAGCCTTCCTTGGTGCCCGTCATGCGCTCTACATTTCGAAGATACTCCAGCACGGTCTGCGTTGGCGGCACTGCGTCAAGGCACCGCGCTTCGCTACCGAGCAGAAATTGGATTTTTTTCGCAGCTTCCATCAGCTTCCGCGGTAGGTTGAATAGCCGTATGTCGATAGCAACAGCGGCACATGATAGTGCTCATCTGCGGACGCGACGCCGAATCTGATCACAATATCGTCAAGAAACGGCGGATCCGGCAGCTCCATGCCCAGTGATCTGAAGTAGCCGCCTGCGGCAAAGATGATTTCGTAGGTTCCAGCGACAAAATCATCACCTTGCGCGATCGGCGCTTCAAGACGGCCGTCTTCGTTTGTCGTCATGCTTGCAATCAGTTCCCGCTCCGGTGCGCACCGATACAGCTCGATTCGAAGTCCTTTCGCAGGGCTTCCATTAACCAAATCCAATACATGTGAAGTCAAACGCCCCATATCATCCATTGCCTCCCAAGATTCAAGCTACTGCCCTGATTCCGCACTTGATACTTGCAAAAACCACTGCGCAATCAGGCCGCGTTCTTGTTCAGTCATGCCGCTGAGGTTGCCGATCGGCATGGTGCGGGTAATTACAGCAGCAGAGTATATTTTCTCAGCATTATCCTGGATCTGCTCATCAGTCTCCAATATCAATCCGGCCGGTGGCGCCGCAAATCCGGCTTGGACCGGACTTTTGGCATGGCACGTAGTGCAACGCCGCAGCACGACATGACGAACGCTAGCGAAATCGACCGCTGTCTCGGGAATCATCCGCGATTGCCTTGGCTGAGTTGCGATCACAAGCACTGCAAGCAGACCCATAGCGGCGGCAAGCATCCACCAGCGCTTGCCTGGAAGGTGCCGGACATTGAAAAAATGACGCACAATGACTCCGACTGCCGATATCGCCATCAGAATCAGCCAATTCCACTCGCTGCCATAAGTCATCGGGGCGTGACCGGCGATCATCATGAATAGTGCCGGCAATGTGAAATAGTTGTTGTGCCTCGAACGCTGAAGCGCATTGGCACCTTTGGCCGCATCAGGCTGCCTACCAGACTCCATTGCCTCGACAAGCGACCGCTGCGAAGGGATAATGATGGCCAAGACATTCAAAACCATGATGGTTCCGATTGCTGCACCGACATGAATGAATGCGCCGCGACCGCTGAACAGATGACAAAGAACAAATGCGAGCAGCGAGAAATAGGCGGCCGTTATGATCGGCACCGCGCACAGAATTTTGCGAAGCGGCGAGCGGCAGGCAAAATCGTAGACGATCCAAGAGAGGGCGATCGAGGCAAACCCAATCAGGCTTGCGACAGTTGCCGACAGCTCGGCTATCGAATTATCGACAAGATAGACTTCAGCGCCGACATAGTAGATCAGCACCAGGAGTGCGAACCCCGTCAGCCAGGTCGCATAAGCTTCCCATTTAAACCAATGGAGCGCCGCCGGCAACCTGTCGGGTGTCACGCGAAATTTGGTTACATGGTAGAAGCCGCCGCCGTGCACCGCCCACAGGTCACCCTCAAACGGAGAGTTCGCATCGGCATCCCGATGCAGACGATTTTCTAGCCAATTAAAATAAAATGAAGCGCCGATCCAGGCAATGCCAACGACAAAGTGGCTCCACCGAAGCATCAATTCAATCCATTCATTCACATGGGACACAATCATCAATCACCTGTACTGATCGGGTTCGAGAGAGCGGCGCGAGTCCATCTTCATCCGTGCAGACCTTCCCCGCTTATCGGCCGCGGGGCTTGATCGACATAGTTCAAGGCAGGTTCGAAGCATTGATTGTAGTTAATTCTATGACCATTAATGGCAACTTTTTCATCGATTTGCTGCGTCGCATGGAACGCGGCTCCGAAAAGACGTTTCTTGAATGCAGCGATAGCATTCGCGTCAGCTACGCAGATGCCAACCACCGCTCCGCCCAGATTGCAAACAAGCTCAGCTCGCTTGGAATCGGCAAAGGCTGCCGCCTAACCGCGCAAGTCGGTAAATCAAAAGAAGCGGTTTTACTCTATCTGGCCTGCCTGCGAAGCGGAATCATATACCATCCGCTAAACATAGCGTATCCACTTGCTGAATTAAGGCACTTCCTTGACGATGCGCAACCAGCGGCATTGGTTTGCGGTCCTGAACAACTCCAAGAACTGCGTCCGCTTGCAAGCGATTGCGGCGTAGAGCACCTCCTTACGCTGGATCAGCATGGCAACGGATCGCTGATGGACTCGATCGACAATTTCAGCGCCGAATGTCCGGTTGCAAAACAGCGAGATGACGCTACCGCCGTGCTGATCTACACTTCGGGAACGACTGGAAAGCCGAAGGGCGCGATGATTACCCATGAAAATATCCGTTCGAATGCGCATGGCCTTTGCGAAATATGGAACTTCCAATCTTCCGATGTGCTCATGCATGTGCTGCCGCTTTTTCATGTCCACGGCCTATTTGTAGCACTGCATTGCGCGATGCTCAACAATTCGCGAATCTTGTTCCATCAAAAATTCTCTGCAAAAAAAACGGTAGAGCAGCTGCCCAAGGCATCAGTGCTGATGGGCATCCCGACCATCTATTCCAGAATCCTGCAGCAAGATGCCCTCGATCGCAATCAATGCAAAAATTTTCGACTGTTCATTTCCGGCTCTGCACCGCTTCGCCCGGAAACTTTTCATGCTTTCGAAAAGCGAACAGGACATCGGATTCTGGAACGCTACGGAATGACGGAAGCGGGAATGATCGCCTCCAATCCGCTTTCTGGCGAGAGAATTGCCGGCACAGTCGGCCGTGCGCTCCCTGATGTTCAACTGAGAATCAGAAAAAGTGATGGCGAAATTGCCGATTCTTCGCTAACCGGCATATTGGAAATATCAGGCCCCAACGTCTTTGCAGGCTACTGGCAAAACGAGCAGGCCACTCGCGGCGCGTTTTGTGATGACGGATTTTTCATCACGGGAGATCTGGCAACCATTTCGGATGACGGGGTGCTCTCGATCGTAGGGCGGCAGACCGACTTGATCATTTCCGCAGGATTCAATATCTATCCCCGGGAGATTGAGGTTCAGCTCAATCAAATCAAAGGAGTCGAGGATTCGGCCGTTTTCGGCGTGCCTCACCCCGATTTGGGCGAAGCCGCGGTTGCCGCGATCATTGCCCAGAATCGCGACGCGCTCGATATAGAGATGGTTCGCGAATCTTTGGCGGGCAGTCTGGCTTCATTCAAGGTTCCTCGGCGGTTCGTAATAGTGCGCGATTTTCCGAGAAATGCGATGGGCAAGATCGAGAAGAAGCAGCTTCGAGCAACCTACCAGAACACCTTCAACGCGAAGAAATGATCCTTGCGGCACGACACGGATTTGCTAAAGTCGCAGCATTTGCGTCCGGTTTGCCTGCAATCACAGCGATCTGCTCGCGGTGCCGCGGCCGCGGTGATCGGTATCCGGCAGCGCAAAGGGGGTCGCATCAACAAACCGGTTCAATACATTGGTTGTAATTCGAGCTATATCGTTATCGTAATCCGCGTGAGACAAGCTGCCAGACCATGCAATCGATCCTGTGGAAAATACAGCGCCACCAGCAGGAGTCTCAAAAAAAACCAATTCGGCCCGAATAATCTCCGCCTCGGTACCGCCCAGTCCGGGGGCCGGGTCATTCATGTCCTCTGGCGTCACCAGATAAAGATCAGTATGCTGTTCGGATGATGCCAAAATCATCGCATTTGGGGGTGTGCCAAGCGAGTGATCAGTGGCATCCAATTCCAATCCGGCCGCCGCTCCGCCAGACAGTCCGTAATCGCCGACGACCGGACCGGCGACACCATCAAATATGAACGCTGCGCGAGGATCTCGGCTCGCTTCTCGCAAAATGTAGGGCGACGACCGGTCAAACCCCTGCGAAACCATGCCCACTCCAACCAATTGATTAGGCGCGCGTCCATTGCGTCGCCAAAGTCCGGTATACTCACCTGTAAAACTAGCATAAAACTCGCCTGGCAAAGGCGCAAATGCACGAATCCCGTCTTCGGACTTGCGGCACTCGATCACGCCGGGCAAGGTCGGATGATAACTGACTCTCCAGTAGAACCCATTGCCTCCAAGATACATCAATCGCCCTCCCTCGTTCAGAAAGGATTGCAGGCTATCGAGCATCCCGGCTGAATAATACTCCGGATGTGTTCCAGTAATTGTCACTCGATAACCCTCCAGCGCCCGCACCCCCTCAGCTTCAAGATCTTCATCAGTGATCACGTCATAGGACTGACCAGTCTGATCAAGCCAGTTGAGAATATGGGTGTCCGCATTGAATTGCCAGACATTTGATCCTGTACCGCCCAAGTTGCCAATATGTTTTGGCTGCATATTGATGACCGGTCTCAGCCGTGAAGAATAAAACACTCCGCTGCCATCATTGTGCAAATCATAGAAGCAAAGACCGATTTCGGGATGTTCTTGCATAAACAGATCAGTCGAATGCAACTGAAGCAATCGACCAGTCACGATTTCTGTTTCAGGCACATCCAGTCCAATGCGGTTGTTCGCATAGGCCATGTAGCTTGCTGTCGGCATCAAAAAAGCTACCGGCGATGTGGTGGTGCCGCGCGGCGCACGAACAGCAAAGGGAATGTAGTATTCATCAGAACCGCTATGCAAGTGTATCGCGTATACTCCGCTCGCAATACTGCTCGGCAACACAAGCTGAAAGTCGACATCCCAGTCGCAGTCGTACAGATCATCATCATGGAAATGTATCGCGGCATAATGGCTAGGTTGATTTTGCCAGCAGCGCTCTTTTCCGTTCCAAGCGCAGCCGGCTACCGCTCGCGTGGGAAGATTGACCAGATAGCCGTGCAATTCATGCCCGGAAACGTCTGTGATTTGGTCGGAAGGTATGCCGATAGAAAAATCCCAAGCACCAATAAGGCTCTCGTTGCTCGCATCCGTTGAGAATTGCATTTCATCTGCGCTTAATGCGCGCGCGAATAATTTTGGCGACTCAATTCGGCCATTGAAGTGCTCCGAAGCTGGACGGGCGGATTCCGGTCGCGCCGCTATTAGAATCGGCGCATCGACGTGCATAGAATCCAAATTGGCAACAAACCGACTGGCTCTCTTTCCGGAGTTCTCGATGTTCAGATGCTTCTGCACTGGAAACTGACTCACGGATAACGTACTAGCCTCTGCATCATAGCAGCCGCTTACAAGGCACCATCTTTCGGTGAGCAGGGCGATTCCTGTTGAAACAGACGCCTGCTCATTCTCTTTTGTACAGATCTCGAAGTTCAGGGTAAATTCAGAATCGAGATAAAGCCTGAAGCCCAAATCCGTCTGCGGGTCGATCTGACTCATTATGGTTTGCGGACGCCCATTGCATAAGGTCGGCCAGATTAGAGCCTGCGCCGACAACGAACGCCCAGAATCGAATCCAGGCGGATTATCAACTACCGCGTAGGAACCAGCGTGGATCGGCTGGAAGCGCGCGGCAAAGGGACCTCCTAAATCCAGCGGCACACAATGCTCGCGATATCCCGGGCCGGCAGGATTCACATCTCCATGAATCACCCGAATCAGGCGTGCATCATATTGTTCCAGTCCTTCACAGCTAACCATGACACTAAGGCGCTCTCCGGGAGCGGCGCTGACGCGGTCAGCATATCCAAGTATTCGAGTCACGTCACAGCTCCTGTTCGAGGTCTTGTCCAGCGCTTGCCTGCCATCGGAGCTTGAAAACCTCCCATTCAGCTTCAGCAAGGTCAGCAAATTCGACATTCTCGCAGATCTTGACCGGCTCACCCCGTTCAGCGGGAAGATACCCGAGAACCCAGCGATTGAAAGGCTCTTTTACGACTAAGACGTATTTGCCGAACTTGGGGCCGCCTCGCAGAAGATTGAGCACCCGCTGCAATCCGGGACTAGGTATGCCAAGCGGATTTGCCCTGAACTCTCGAGCGTATTTGAGATCTTCCTGCGTGAGACGATATCTGGACATGAGACCAAGCTAGAATTTACCGACAACCTGTTCAATCGTCATTCGCAACTTGCCAAAAAGTTCATCGATCTGGCGGATGCTGATAATGAATGGCGGAGCCACCACTATAGCTTGCCCGACCGGTCGGCATATCAGGCCATGCTGCAGCGCGACATTGGCTATCTGCTCGGCAACCGGCTGATCGGGTGGAAACGGCGTTTTGGTTGGCTTGTCGCCAACCAGTTCCAACGCTCCCATCAAACCGACACCGCGAGCTTCGCCAATATGCGGATGCGCAGAGAAGCTCTGCAGCTGTTCTTGAAAGTGCGCTGCAACAACGACAACATTATCAAATGCGCCATGATTCAAAATGATGTCGATCGCCTTTAGTGCAATTGCACAGCCAACCGGATGCCCAGCGGTTGTAAAGCCGTGGGGAAACTCTTCATAAGCTTGCGATGCTACATCAAGCTGCTCGGCGACCACAGGTGAAACCATAATAGCGCCCATCGGAAAATATCCTGCCGTGATGCATTTTGAAGCGACCAAAATATCAGGTTCGATGCTGTACGTCTCACTACCCCAAAGGCATCCGGTCCGACCAAATCCGCAAATCACCTCATCGGCGATAAAAGGGATATCGTAAATCTTGAGAACGCGCTGAATCGCCTCAAAGTATCCCATGGATGGCACAATGACGCCGCCCGCGCCCATAACCGGCTCGGCGAAGAAACCGGCGATAGTATCTGGTCCTTCAGCCTTGATGAGCGCTTCCAGATTAAGCGCACAGCGCTCAGAAAACTCGTGCTCGGTTTCGCCATCGAGCGCATAGCGCCAGTGGTGCGGACAATCGGCATACAAAAAACCATCAAAAGGCAGCCCGAACGCTTCGACATAGTCCTTGCCGGTCATGCTGGCTGTCAGTCCGGTAACGCCGTGATAGGCATTGACACGAGACAAAATCTTCCTTCGCCGCGGTTCTCCTCGACTGCGATTGATCATCCAAAGCATCTTCACCACGGTATCGTTGGCTTCCGAACCGGAATTGGTGAAAAATACCCGCCCCATCGGAACTGGCGCAATCTGCAAAAGCAATTCCGACAATTCCACCGCGGGTTCGCTGATCCGCCCAAAGAAGGCGTGGTAGGCAGGGAACTTGCGGTACTGCTCGCAAGCCGCTTCGACCAGACCCGGATGATTAAATCCAAGCACCATATTCCATAGCCCGGAATTCGCTTCGAGATAGCGTTTTCCGTGCGCATCTTCAACGTAGATGCCTTTGCCGCGCGACATCACCACGGGACCGTTTTCCCGCAACGTGCCAAGGTGAGTGAATCCGTGCAGCACCGATTTGAGATCTCGTGCTTCCCAAGAATCCGGTTGTCGCAAAATATCTGTTGCCATCAAAGCTGTCCTGTAAAGTGCTGAAGTAGCCGCTTTGGATCAATTGCCCGGCAGATCAAGCCTGCGGGGCGCAACGTGGTCATGTCCTCAGCCGCCAGCATCGCATTGATCACCGCCTCTTCGATCGCTTCGGCGGCAGCCAAGTAAATTGAGTCAAAAGCTTCGTCGCTGATCATTTCAAGCTGCATCCGAGAACTGCCGAACTGAGGAATCGGAGCACGGTTGGCGGTGCTGAATGCAAGAAAGATATCTCCGGAATTATTCCCGCCCGGAGTTCCGCCTCGACCGATTCCGATAGCAGCCCGTTTGGCTAGCCTGTGCAACTGATGCGGCGCCATGGGAAGATCGGTGCCAAGCACGACAATGACAGATCCTTGCTCCGCGCTCATCAGGCGATCTTCAGCCATCGACTGGCCAACCGGCCTTCCAAGCACGGTTAGCCATGGCCGAAGACCATGATTCGCTTGGACTAGCACTCCAACGACAAATTCATCGGCATCCACTGCTACTAGCCTAGAAGATGTTCCAGTGCCGCCTTTGAACTCATAGCAGATCATTCCGGCGCCACCGCCCACATTGCCCTCTGCAATGGGTCCAGATTGCGCTGAATTCAAAGCGGCTAGGGCATCTTGCTCGGTAATATGCTGGCCGTTGATGTCGTTCAATACGCCATCATAGGTTTCAGCGACGACTGGCATTGCCCACAAATGCTCCGATCCCCAGGCTGGCGCGTATTGGCGCAGCATCCATCTGACTGCGGCATGGTGGACCATGCCGACGCTGTGCGTGTTGGTGATGCAAACCGGCCCCACAAAATAGCCGCCATCCCGAATCCAGTGCGTGCCGGTCATCTCGCCATTACCGTTTAGGGCATGCATTCCGGCCCACACTGGCTGCGGCTTCGATTCGCCGCCGAGCGGCAAAATCGCGGTAACGCCGCTTCGCACGGGGCCTTTGCCCGGCACCAGAGGCCCCTCGCCCTCAATTCTGGTACAGTAGCCGACCCGCACTCCAGGCACATCAGTGATTGCATTGAATCGACCCGTCTTGCCCGGAAACGGCAGACCTAGTTCGCGGCCTCTTTGCTTATCCATAGAATCTTGTGCCATGTCAGGCACGCCTTCGGAAATAAAGGCCGAGCGTAGCAATCAAAAATGAAAAAACGAGCATCAAGGTGGCAATAGCGTTAATCTCAGGCTTTACGCCGCGCCTGAGCATTCCATAAATGAACACTGGCAAAGTTGTCGAATCCACTCCGGCAATGAAGTAGGTAATCACAAGATCATCCATGGAAATAATAAATGCGAGCAAGGCTCCGCCTACAATGCCTGGCAAGATCAGCGGAAAAGTTACCCGTCTGAAGGTTGTCCACGGCGTAGCACCCAAGTCTGCTGACGCCTGCTCCAAAGTATCATCCATGCCTGCCAAGCGCGCACTGACCACGATAAACACGTATGAGATAAGAAACGTGCAGTGGCCGATGATGATCGAAAACAGCCCGAGCTTGACTCCGAAGTTGATGAAAAAAACTAGCAACGCGATGCCAAGCACAATATCAGGCATCACCATCGGCATGTAAAGCAGTCCCTGATAAAACGGTTTCAGCCTGAAGTGATGGCGGTAGACAGCAAGCGCGGTGGCGGTACCGACGACGGTTGAAAAAGCTGTCGTCGTGCCGGCCACCACAAGGCTGTTTTTGACCGACGCAATCAGTTGGTCCGTCGATTCGACGTAAAGCGTCTGCTCGTTAAGTTGCGTGGGGCTGCCGAATATTGACAAATACCAGTCGAAGGTGAAATCTTTCCACACCATCATGTTTACGGGGTGACTGTTGAAAGAAAAGGCCACCACCACGACAATCGGCGCATAGACAAAGATCAGGAACAAGGCTCCGTGCAAACTCAACAGCCATTTCAGCCACAGGCGGTTCATTTGATCAGTCCCGCGCGGCCGATGCGTCTTAGGTAAAAGACAATCAATGTAAACATCACCAGCATGATCATCACCGAGAGCGCCGATCCGAATGGCCAGTTTCTAGCCGACAAGAATTGCTGCTCTATCAGGTTTCCGATCATCATGACCTTTGCCCCGCCGAGCAGGTCGGGGACAATAAAATTCCCAAGACTCGGGATGAAGACCAGAACGCAGCCGGCAGCAATTCCAGGCAGCGTATTCGGCAAAATCACGCGCCAAAAAGTTTGCAGCGGATTAGCCCCCAAATCTGAAGATGCCTCGACCAATGACCGGTCTAGCTTTTCGATGCTTGCATATAGCGGCAAGAACATAAACGGCAGCAAGATGTAGGCCATGCCGATCAAGACGGCTGTTTCCGTGTAGATGATATCGATCGGCTCATCAATGATCCCGAGACCAAGCAGCGCCGCATTCAAAAAACCACTCGGACGCAAGATCAGTACCCAGCAAAACAACCGCACCACCAAACTAACGAAAAACGGCAGTGTGACAATAAATACTACTATCGTGCGCCATTTGACAGACAACCGGCTGACCCATAGCGCAGCCGGGTAGCATATCAGCAGCGTTATAAATACATTGGTCAGCGCCAAACGCACTGAGCGCAAGAATATTTCCACATAAACCGGATCAAAATCTTCCCACTCTCCGTCGGCCCAGCCAAGAATTCGACCGAAATTCCAGTGGTAAAAGCTCCATTCCACCCCGCCGTAAACGCCAGGCTCCAAAAAGCTGAATAGCAGCATAACGGCTAGTGGTCCAAGGAAGAAAATTCCAAGGAACAGCGAACCAGGTGTCAGCAGACACACCAAGCGTCGGTTGTCTCGCCTAGCCGCCATGGTCAGTTTTCGACGATAAGATGAGGCAGGTTTCTGCGATAGGCCAACTGCACTGCCTGCCCGGAAGGGATGCGGCTGAACATTTCGTCACTGGCGCCTGACGGCTTCACCGAGATTGAGCCTCCATTTGCCATCCGACAAACATACTGGTGAGTGGAACCTAGAAACACGGACTGCTGCAACACCGCGTCTAAAGTGCCCATTGAGCTGTCTGGCTGTTCAGAAGCAAGCTCCAAATGCTCTGGACGCATAACCAGCGTCGCTCGGTCGCCGACTTTCGCCCCGCTGCCCAAGGCGATCCGAAGTCCATCATCAGTCACCAGCACCGGATCCTGTTCGGTGTTTTGCACGACCCCCGAAAATAGCTTGGCATCGCCAACAAATTGGGCCACAAATCGGGTTTCCGGGTAACGATAGAGCGCTTCGGGCGGTCCCACCTGTTCGATTCTGCCGCGATTCAAGACAACCACCTGATCCGACATGGTGAGCGCCTCCTCTTGATCGTGGGTAACGAATAAAAAGCAAATGCCCAAGTCGTGCTGCAAGTTTTTCAACTCGAGTTGCATCGATTGACGTAAACTGCGGTCCAATGCCGACAGCGGCTCATCCAGCAATAGCAGCTTCGGGCGATTAATGATTGCCCTGGCTAGTGCGACCCGCTGTTGCTGGCCACCTGACAACTGGGCCGGCTTTCGACGGTCAAAGCCCGCGAGACCGACCAGCTCGAGTGCTTCTGCGACTCTTTGGCTGCGTTCATGGCGTTGAACCCGCGCCATCTCTAGACCATAGCTGACGTTGCCGCTAACCGTAAGATGCGGAAAAAGCGCATAGCTTTGAAAAACGGTATTGACAGGCCGCCGATAGGGCGGCACGCCAGCGACCTGTTCACCGCCAATGCAGATTTCTCCCGAATCGAGCTCTTCGAATCCGCTGATTGCGCGCAGCAATGTCGTTTTGCCGCAACCGGAAGGTCCCAGCAGGGTCACAAACTGACCCTGCTGAATACTAATGGATAAGTTGTCTAGTGCTAAAACCTCGCCGCCTTCCGGTGCTGGAAACCGCTTTACAGCCTCCTTGACCTCAGCGACGAACTCCATCCGAAATCAACCCCGTCACTGCGCAGTTCGCACCTTGGTCCAGACTCGGTCGTATTTGCGCAGATCTTTACCCAGGTCTTCGAATATCTGCAGTTTTGCAACCACTTCAGGAGGTGGGTTTGTGTTGGGATTCGCCTTCAATTCCTGTGGCAGCAGATCGCGCGCCGGGACATTGGCTGTGCCGTTAACCTGCTGCAAGGTGTTTAGCGCTGCGATCTCCGGTTGCATGTAGAACTCTAAAAAGCGAATGGCGCTGTCTTTGTTGGGCGCATCCTTCAACACGCAAATGTCCTCCTGATACATGGTCGCACCTTCTTGCGGTATTACAAATCCGAGCTTGTCCGGCTCTTCAAGAGTGTATAGCGTCGCACCAACGTACCAGTGGGCGGCCGCAATATCGCCCGCCTGAACCAGTGACACAATGTCATAGGTAAATGCGGAAATCTTGTCCTTGCGCTCCAGCAGCCATGCTTCAGCCTGCTTGAGCGCATCACTATCCGTGGTGTTTACCGAGTGGCCATTCTTTATCAGCGCCACACCGATGGTTTCACGCAAATCATCCAGCATCGTGATCTTTTTCCCTTTGTCCGGCAGAGCGAAGAAATCGTCCCATGACTTGATTTCACCAGCTTCGGTTTTGTTGTAGAAAACTCCGACCGCACCCCAGGCATAAGGCAGGCAATAGGAGCTTTCCGGATCAACCTTCGATATTTTATTGGCAGGGTCGATATTTTCGAAACCTTTGAGTGTATTGACCTTGGCATCATGCAGCAAATCAAGCTTCTGCATGATATCGCGCATATGGACAGAGGGGAACACGATGTCGTAACCGGTTGCGCCGGTCTGAATTTTCGCCAACATCTCCTCGTTGGTGCCATAGGTGTCAAGCGACACGCTGATACCGGTATCTTCAGTGAAACGCGTCAAGACTTCGGGGTTGATGTAGTCGCCCCAGTTGTAGATATTGAGCTGGCCCTGCGCATGGGCATATTGAGTCGCAACAAGCATCATGCCCGCAAATGCCAAGCACAGTTTGGCTGTTCTAAAACAACCTGATATAAATTTAGCAGTCTTCAGTTTTTGCATTTCTCCCTTTCCTCCTGTTGAATTTTTGCGCATTGAAACTTGCACCCAAAACGAATTACTCATGGCGGCAAGAACGCAATCTAGTCGGGTCAATGTTAATCTATATGTCATAATTGTTGCAATGTTATTTTTCTTTCATACTCGGTAAAACACTATCATGAGAGACATCTTTTCTCTTTCAACGCCTTTTGTCTTTCCGAAGTTTGAGGAAAGTCTGAAAAACACGCTGCCAGAGCTTCCAAGGCTGGAAGCGCAGGTAGCGCAGTACATGATTCTCAATATCAATGCGCTGAGCTTCGAAACCGGCGCTTCGCTCGCCGGAAAAATCGGAGTCAGCGAGGTAACGGTGAGTCGCTTGCTACGCCGGCTCGGCTACCGAGGCATGCGGGGGTTGAAAAGAGCGCTTCGCGAGGAGCTCTACAATTGGGAACCGGAACAAGACGGCAGCGAGAGCGATCAGGATGTCCCTGATAGCATTGCCCGCAACATGGAGCTCGAATACAAAGCGCTGCGAGAAATCTATCAGCAAAGAACGGCTCCCCTATGGAGTCAACTTGTGCAATCGATTATTGAGGCGGACAACGTGTTGGTAACCGGCTTTCAATCGGTACGCGGCCTGGCGGAAGACTGCGCGAGAAGGCTTGCGCTGGTGCGCGGAAATGTCCGGTTTATGTCAGCGCACGACAGCATGCTGACAGAGTGGCTGAAGTGGGAAGACGATGGCGCCAACCCATCCCGGTGCCTAATCTTGATTGATGTAGTTCCCTATGCGCGTGAAGCATTGGTTCTGTCGAAGTTATGCAACGATGCGAGCGATTCATTGGTTGTATTTACCGACGAAATGTGCCACTGGGCGAAAAATCACACTGAAATGGTGATCTATGCGACGACCCGGACCGGCCTGATTCTCGAGTCGACCGTGGCTATCGGCGCTGCGCTGAATCTGATGGTGAACTCGGTTGCGCACCAGTATCCGCAAACCACCCTTACCGAACGTCTGGATCAGTGGCAAACCTACACCCAAGCCCTCAAGTTGTTTTGATGAAAACGCAGCAACTGAACTTTGTAGAAATTTCAGCCGCAACGACCAACTTTTCCTTAAGACTACGGATTCAAGCAATTCGGGCATTGGCCTGTAGAAGAAAATTAAAGGAAACCACTACGTTTGCTCTTACAATTTTCTAATTGCTACTTAACACAAGCCATGTTTCAGGAGTTTTTCAGGCATCGGCGGCGTTCTCAAGGCAACAGATCCGATGTCGCGGCCTGTTCAATTTTGAATCAGATACTTGAATTATCTCTATCAGATCCTTAATCCAGCTTATGGTTAAGGGCAATTGGGAATCAGTTTGATTGCAGCGAGAAACCCTAAATCTCGCTTTCTGTTAGCTGGAAACGCAAGTTGATTCTGTCTCCACCGCCTCATGCTCCGCACAATTTCTCGCACAACCCAATAGGTGGTTTATTTTGAATATCCCAAAACACTGGAATTTAAAATTTAGACATTCCCAAAAATCGACCAGCTCAAGTTTCCAGAATACAGATTGACTGATTGTATCCCATGGGATACAATCAGTGTTCAATGAAAATACTCCAAACCAAACATTTCAAAAGGTGGTTTCAGAGGATAAGAGACGTTGATGGTCGTGCAAGAATCGCTGCCCGGATTCGACGGTTTACATTGAATAATCCGGGTGATGTTGAGCCTGTGGGCAACGGAATCTATGAACTTCGTGTGCATTTTGGCCCAGGTTACCGAATCTACTTTGTTTATCAATCGAAAACTACTGCGATTCTCCTTTATGCCGGAACTAAAGACACTCAGGTCCAAGATGTCAAGAAAGCGATGGCTTTAACTAGAGAATTAACGGAAAACCAAAATGAATCAACAAAATCGAGAATTGAAAGGAAGTGAACTGAAAATATCTAGATGGAGTCCTGATGATTTCTTGGACACTCCCGAAGCAGCGGTTGCTTATTTGGAGGTGGCATTCGAAGACGGTGATCCTAAACTAATTATTGCCGCATTGGGCGATGTCGCTAAGGCTAATGGCATGACTAATCTCGCCTCTGCGACTGGATTGAGCAGGGAAAGTTTATACAAGGCACTTTCGCAAAAAGGAAATCCAAGATTCGTTACTGTACTCAACGTGTTACGAGCATTGGATATCGGCCTAAGGCCGATTGCCACGGTATCAGAACAAGCAGACTCACATGAGTTTGCAAAATCGTAGAATCATGATTTTGCGTGTTCGAAAGGGAAATGTTGGAGATTTCATTTGCACGACAGGGAGGTTCAACAGGATTCTATTATGGAAACACTCCAATTGTGAATTTTAGATAGTTTAAGAATTAACTGGATCAAGAATTCGGTTTAGGACGAAATTTAGAATTGGATTTCAAGATTAGAAAACATCTTATCAATATACTTATCCCGATCTTCCTGCATGAAGAATATATGCATATTCTCCAATTCGTCTCGAGACTTGTCCCACTTCAAGTCTGAGTAGCCTGTCCACGAAAGGATAAAGCAATTGAGAACAACATTCGGATCATTTATACGATCTTCAATTTCTTTTATTTGTTTATGAAATCTTATTTTTTCGCTATCAGGACCTTCATGAATGAGACCATGCGGCTCAATGAAAGTGATGTGTTGTTTTTTCCCGACAAGTGTCCATAGGATGAAGTCCGGGTGAAAATTTCCAGCCTCGAAAAACCCCACACCCTTGCCTCTGCTCATGTTCCTCAGTAAAAACAGTTCTACTCCAGCATTTTCCAAATCACTTTTGTGATTGCCATGCCAATTCTTCAAATGTTTAATGAATTTGTATTCACTCTCGTTGAGTGCAACCGGCTGATTGGTGATCTTTCCTCCGCGTTGAATATGAATGAGAGGTTCAAACAAGTGTGAACCGAATTTGCAGACATTCAATTGGCCAATACTCAACAGGTCATCTTTGTTTTGCTCTATCTCTTTCAGCATTCGCTTAATTTGGAGAATAACATCCTGCGCATTGCTGTCCACGATGAGCCTATGAAAATCTTCCTGAGGAATGTTGTCGTCATCTGGGCTCAACTCCCGCAATTCTAAGCGTGGTTCAAGGAATTCCCTTTCGCGATATTTGTAGTAGCGTTCGCAATACTTTTTCAGCAGTGCTAATGCCACTTGCTGAAACAAAAGGACTCCGGCATAGTTTTCCGGACTGCGCCGGTTGGCTGGTAAGTAGAGCTTATACCAACTCGAATCCTTCAGAAGTTCAGAAATGCCGCTTTTGGTAATGTTGAGATTGTACCAGCCTCGTTCCAGCTTATAACTTTCCAACTCAAAGTAAAGCGAGTCGTAGTCGAGCAAGGCAAGTTCTTTTTCACCTAATGGCATAGAGTTTTTGGGAGTTGACTGTCTATTTCCAGTATTGACGGCATCTCCATCACGAATCTCCTGAATCCGTGGGTACCAGTCACAAACAACACTGTTGACATTGAAGTATTTTGGAATAGCACCTAGCGTGGGTGCGGGGCCATCTTTCTTAAACTCGTATTCGCTTCCATCCGTTTGCTTTCTTTTTGGTCGCAGTATCTTTAGTTTCTTGCCAAAATCATAGGTAACATTTAACGGGACTTGAAAAGTTTTATGGCTCTCATTGCCCGGCAGACCTTCATCTTCAAGGAAGGCGCGGAACTTCTCCATAAAGTCGGCTTGAATTCCAAACACATTCAACGTTTCAAGTTCTTCAATATTGTTCGGATGAGCTTTTAGTCCATTAACATGTCCACTGCGTTTCAGACTCCAGTTGTATCCCTTTAAGCGCACGCCTCTGCCAAAGAGTTGGATAATCTGCGCCCCCTCAGACTTCCCGACGTGCATCAAACCCATCGTGCTGACGCGCCAGCAATCCCAGCCTTCAATGAATTTCTTGGAGCCAATTAGCAGGTTTATGGATGATGAGGATTCATTCATAGAGGCGAATATGGACTCGGTGAATTCGCTGTCTCGTGTTGTAATCTGAACATTTTGGTTCTGTGCCACTTCTACTACATGCTCACAAAGATTTTTTGGATTGCCAACATTGATCAGGCCGAAAGGGATTTCGCTGGTGCCTGCATGTAGTACCACTTCTCCTGATTCACCTCTAGTGCGCTCAAGTGATAACAGTCCGCTTGAGGAAGTGTGGAATAACGTCGCGAGTATATCTTCATATATGGAATTAATTGTCGCGCCGTTGTTAAGTGTTTTGGACAGTTCGTTGAACGCACCTGCGAAGATATCGTTGCCGCCCTTACTGAGCAAGCCCGTTTCTTGGCCAGTTCTGTTGAGTATCTCTTCAATGCGTCTCTTTGCCTTAGTGCTGTTGTACAAAAATTCCGCGACAAATACGATTGCCTTGGCAACATCTGACGCAGTTTCGTCTATCTTGCCCGTTTGCTTTGACTTTACGGCGGAAACCGTGCTGCCCACAAACACCCACAATGGTTTTTCTATGTTGAACGGCAGGAATTCGACTGTGTTTGATTCATAGATGCGAAGCTGTTGATAGAACTTCAACAAACAAGCGGTCAAGTAGAGAGATTGAAATTCCTCGAAAGATCTAGGCAAGTTTAGTATTCGATAATCCTTGCCGAAACCATCTTCGTAGAACCACCGATAAGAATAATCAAAGAGAATTGATTTGGCGTAACTGTTTTGAATATCCAGCCGTTTCGAAGCTTGAACAGCTTGTTCAAATGTCGCCGAATACTCAAAGGTAAAGCCCTTGGCGCACAATTCAGACCGTCGTGTGAACCATACCCCTTCATCCTTGCCGCTCATGCCTCGATGGCCTTCATCAAGCAGAAGCAGGTTCTGTTCGCCAAGACTTCGAGTGGCTACCTGAGTAGGACCTTCCTGATCGGCGAGTTTGGTGATTTCCAGAATATCTACATGATTGAGTCCGCTAGCAGCGTCAAACAAGCTTCCTCGAGAAGGCGCATAGATATCAGAATTAATGCCGCTTGCTTCGAGTTCCGAAGCATGTTGTGCAGACAGGCGTTCATTTGGAGTCAGTAGAACAACTCGAGACAATTCCTTATCTTTCCTATGCTTAACAGCGTAGTGCCTGAATTGAAGCAGGTTGGCGTGCATAATCAGAGTTTTGCCGCTACCGGTAGCGTTCTGCAAGCAAAGCTTGTTCAGGTCTTCACCGTTGTAAGGTGGCACTGGATGAAAATCCTTCCAATGACTATTGAACAGTTCAACAAAGCCATTCAGCTGGTTAAGCAAGCTTTCCTTATCCTCAAAATACCTATCCAAGTAAATCTCTGCGAACATCAAAGTAAGCCACTGATAGTATTTCCACGTGACTGGTTGGCTACGTTTCTGATTGATTTGTCGGGTGTGACAGCCGATGTTTTCTTCATAACAAAGCATCTGACTCTTGTTAAATTGGCACCCAATGCTCGCGAACAGATTGCTGGACACCAGCTCACGATAAAAATAATGCAGATTGTCATGGTCGAGTCCTTCCAGTTTTTGGTCATGAAGCAAATCCGCCAGCAATCGAAAAGGACGTACCTCCTGATTTGCGAGTTTGTGTGTTGTGAAAGGACAAATGCCAAAAAGGCTCAGCAACCACTGGTTGAGCAGCAGTTTGTCATGAAACTTGTGTTCTTTAAGTTTGGGTGAACTGCTCAATCTAGTGCCTTAACTTTTGCCTATCTGCCGTCCCACATGAGATTCATGAACTCTTCTTCAATGAGGCGAACTTCCCACCTTTGACCGTCCGATCTCAGATTGGACAAATTATTGCTGCCATTGACATAGATGATGTCGAATTTGAATTCCTGCGAATCATTGCAATGCCTTTTGAACCATACGTCCAACACCAGATTGTCGCGTTCAATATCGCCAGTCAATTTGCGCCAGATAACCATGACATTTTCGCGCTGACCGTTGTTGGGGTTGTTTGGATTCTTTGGCCTCCGGCCTTCTACTTTACGAAACCACCACGGACCATCAGTTTTTCTCTCAATTTCTCCATCTACCGCCAGCTTGGGCTGCTGGTCTTGAGGCAGATCCAGGTCCGTCAAACATTTGAAATTTGCTTGGCAAGTGTGGGGTACTGATGTATGTACTACGCGCAAGCCGATCAGATAGTTGAATGTTTCTATCAGATCAACTGGTCGAGTAGAGTACTCATCAGTTCCCGGCTTCTTCACTTTCAGGAAGTACGCAGTAGGGTCGGCAAAGGCATCGATGTTGAGTAACGACTGACTGTTTCGGGTTTCTACATCCAGAAGATAGTTGAGCATGTAGTCTTCCCGCAGCGATGGATAGTCGTCGAGCATACTCTTCCGAGCAGGATTGGCGTCGAAGTGCAGGTTGTTAAGCGTATCTTCGTAGGATTCTAGGCGGAGGTACTTGAAACATTGTGAGATGCCGGATTCTCGGTTTTCAGGTTTGCCGTCTTTCCAATCCTTGGAGTAAATTACTTTGTTGATACGAGGTTTTAATACAGTATCAAAATGGTCACCCATCTCAATGAGAATATATTTTCGGTATCCATCACCCTCTCGATTCAGATGAACCACAGATGCCGCTGTCGTTCCCGAACCTCCAAAAAAATCGATTATGGTATCTTTTTTTGAAGATGCAATTTTTAACGAATCCGTAACGGAATGTATGCTTTTCGGATAATTGAAATCAGAATCAGAAAATAATTTCTTTAACAGCATAGTCCCGTGTGAAGATGCGTCATATTCCGGACCGTACCAAAACGACTTCGGCTTTATTTCATTTTTTATTCGGTCTTTTAGCTTTATGACAAAACTATCATTGTGCTTCTTGACCATAAATTCTGAATCGAACGATTGCTGAGCTGTTAATCTGTCCCATCTCCATACTCGCTCCCCTCCATCGCTACCTAATGGTAGTATTTCTGCGAAAGAATCATCTTGTCTGGTCAATGATAATTGTTGATTTGACTCTGAATAATAGATTGGATAGAAAAGATTCGGACGGTCGTTCCTTCTTGAATTTGATCCACTACGTCTAAATGGTAATTCTCTGTAAGCAGAAATCTCATCGAATTTATTGTACTTTTTCCCCAATTCTTCGGAAGTTTGCATGAGTTGATTGGTGGTCAACTGTTGATAACTCTTCGCATATACATGCAAATATTCGTGAGATGGAGAGATGTGTTTTGCATCGGCACGACCTCGTGGGTTATGTTGAATCGCAATTGTAGAGACATAGTTCTCAGCTCCAAAAATATCATCAAGCAATAGTTTTAACCCAAACCCTTCAGCATTATCAATCGCCACCTGTATACTTGATTCTGGACACATAAGGTTTTTCCCGTTCTTTAATCTGTCCGTCATCAAAGTCAACCACGAACTATGCCGGTATTCATTTTTGTACAAAATCTCTGATGCAGATGTGTTGTAGGGAGGGTCAATATAGATGCACTTCACTTGTTCTCGATATCTTTCCTGCAACAGGTTCAGTGCCTGAAAATTCTCAGAGTGAATTAGTAATCCATCGCATTGCTTATCGAAGTTATTGATTGATGCCAGCAACCGGTCCTTGAAGCCTTCGTCAAAGAATTTAGTATCCAGCACAAGCTTGTCGTTTGCTTTGAGAAACTCAATAGTCAACGGCTTCGAGTATGCGGCTCTCATTAAGTTAGACTGGATTTCATCAACAGCAAATAATTTGATCCACTCTTCACGCTGTGCATCATTGGCCGCAACTTCCTCATACAGTTCCTCGGAAACTCGATCAAGTGTGATGCAATAGTTGGTTTCGATGACGAACTTCTTCTTGAGCCATAACTTTTTCTGAAAATCCTCAAGTTGCGCCAGAAAGTCAATCAGCTTGCCCGCAATCTTACGCAATACTCTGATCTTGACCAGATAACTTTCCACAGAAGGCGCATCGGCGTTTTCAATGTCATCCAGATGCATCATCTCGTTTTTGATATAGAAATCCAGTTCTCGACGCAGGAAACCGCCCAAGTCTTTATGGATGAAGTAATCTACCGTATTGCGGGTGGTGTACCGGTTCAGGTACTTGTAAAGCAGATGTGGTTTCTTTCCCTTTTCTGTCAGAATCGGCACTTCCAATAGACGAAGATAATCGACAATCCTTTTCTGATGTTTAGTGTCTTCAGTTGCCATAAGCCGGAGACGTTCAAGGATAGTCTTTGCCGCCTCTTTATTGCGCGTGTCACGCCAAGTCCTTTCCTGACCGGTTTTTTCCGGATCAGGGCGATATTCGAAACTGAGAACGAGCTCGCCGTTGCCATCTAGAACAACGGGACTTTCAGTATTCAGAATGAAATACCGCTTACTGGCATCGCTCGCCTTGACATTGCCGTGTTCTCCTTCGGTAGCTTCAACTACGCGAAAGTGAACTCGGAGGGGGGGGGGAGTGCTTTTTCGACACTAGACAGTAAATCCGCCGGGTCTTGCATTTCAAGAACTTCTTTCGCTTGCCTCAAATCGAAACTAAAGTTTGAAAAGTGCTCAGCACTCTTGATGTAGTACTGGTCGGCATTGGCCCAGTGCAACTTAACCTCTTCTCCGTTATAGGGAATAGCGAATGGCGCAGCCCTGCTGGATGTTTCCCTGGTGTAGTAGCGGCGGGAAATGAAATCTCCGCTGTCGTAGTAACGCTCAAAGAAACGATAAAGGTGGTCGTATATGTCGGCCTCGCTACTGGCGGTGTCTTTTGCTTCGTCCAAAGCCGCCTTGGCTTGTTTGACCTGTTCAGCTTCATCAGGATTAGGAGCACCGTAACTCCTTGCAAGAGATATTGCACGTTCATAGGACTTCTGCAACTCAGCCGTGCGATCCTCGCTGACTTCGCCGAATGCATCCGACACGATTTTCAGCAGATCTTCGCTGATGAAGTCCCGGACCTCCTGTGACTTGGCATGCATAATGCGATAGAAACCAAAATCAAGATCAGGCTGATCAAGATGAAACAACTCCTCCAGCTTCATCAAGAGGCGTTTGCGAAGCTTTGCTACAGATGGCACTAAATTCTCCTTTGATGTTTCTGAATTCATGAAATGGATACCCCGAGGGCTGTCTGCGGCATCATAGTGTGCCACTGGACAGATCCAATTAAACAATAAACGCATCACGGAGCATCCAGAAGAAGAATATACAGCAAATCCACCAGATCGGAATCGATTTGGCCAACAGCGCGATTTAGATCCATGCGGTCAGCGAACGGAGCAAGAAGGTGTCCAATCGGCGCTTTTCGCGTGTCAAGGCGCATGCGGAGACCAACAAGAACGATGCGGCAATGCGGAGGTGGCAGGCGAGGCGGCGCTGCCGGAAGCGTAGCGGCGGGGCGGCGAGCCTTCTTAAGTGAATGCCATTGCGAGCGCCTGGGCGACGAGCAGGTCGAGCGCTGGCGCGGTCGGCGGCTGTTCGCGGTCGACGGCGCCAAGATCAACGTGCCGCGCGAGCTGCTCGAGGACGGCTGCAGCCTGCCGAGTCCGGGCGCCCGCTGCCCGCAGGGCCTGTGCAGCTGCCTGCAGCGCCCGGACGACCGCATGCCGATCGACTTCGAGCTTTCGGCGCGCCTTTGCGAGCGCAGCCTGGCGGCGACGCATCTGCCGCGCCTGAGCGCCGGCGATGTCGCGGCCTGCGACCGCGGCTGCTGCCCGTTCGAGCTCCTATGGGACCATGTCCGCCGGAATGTCGACTGCGCGAACCGCCTGCAGCGCAGCAGCGCGGCGCAGTTCGAGCGGTTCATCGAAAGCGGCGAAAGCGAGTGCATCGCGCGGGCGCTTCCAGGCAAGGATGCCCGGCGCAAATGGCGCCGGTCGCATCCGGGCGAGCCGCCGCCGCAGCCGGTCGCGGCGCGATGCGCGCGCATCGAGACCGGCGGCGAGGATTTCTTCATCGCCGCCACGCCGGCCGATGCCGAGCGGCTGCCGCTGCCGGCGATCGGCGACATCTGCCGCGGGCGCTGGGGCATCGAGGAGCTTTGCAAAGTGTCCAAGCAGCTGGCCGAGGTCGAGCAGTTCCGCGCCCGCACCGGGCGCGGGGTCCGCCAGGAGCTGTTCGCCCATTCCGCGATCGTCGCGCCGGCGCGCTCGCTCGGCAACTTCGCCGAGCAGGCGGTCGGCGCCGCCGTGCAGGCGAACTTCAAAAATGCGCTGGCGACCGTCGCCCGGCAGCTCGAGGCGGCCGTGCTCGGGCATGCGCGGCTGGCCGCCGAAGCGGTCTCGAATATGGTCGAGGGCATCGCCTCTTGCACCGGCAAGACGCGGCCCGGACGGTCGTATCCGAGAGTGTCGAAGCGCCCCGACGACCGCTTCCGCAACCCGAACCGCAAATCAGGCAAGGCGGCGCTGCCGGCAGCATGGCGGCGGGGCGGCCGGCGGAGCGGTGCGCCTTCTTAAGTGAATGCACCCTTTTCCTTAAGTGAATGCCATTGCTGGCGCCGCAGCCGCCGGAAACGCAAAAAAAGCATCGCGCGCACGACAAAAAAACCGGTTGCGTCCCGGCGCGTTCCGGACTATCATTGATCTTTCGCCCCGGTTCCGCTCCTCCGCCCTTTCCGGCCGCGTCCCGCCCGCAAGCCCGCCCGGCATCGCCGCGGCGAACGCCAAAATCTCTCCGCACCACGTATTTCGGCGGAAAATCCGCCCAAAAAAAATCTCTAACGCGGATTTTGGGAGGGAAAAGCGATGGTCGTATGCATGAGTCGACGCATATGCGTCGATCTTTACAATGAGCTGACCCAATTGCGGCCTGATTGGAAAGATGAAGATGACGAACGCGGAAAGATCAAGATCATCATGACCGGTTCAGCTAGCGATCCTCCAGATTGGCAGCGTCATATCCGCAGCAAAGCTCGCCGTGAAAAACTCGCGCGCCGCTTTCGGAATCCGGCGGACCCGTTTCAAATCGCGCTGGTGCGAGACCTGTGGCTGACCGGATTCGATGCGCCAAGTCTGCATACGATGTACGTCGACAAACCGATGCGAGGCCATGGACTGATGCAGGCAGTCGCGCGAGTCAACCGCGTATTCAAGGATAAGCCAGGCGGCCTTATCGTAGACTATCTCGGTCTGGCGCATGAACTCAAGCATGCTCTCGACACTTATACGCAAAGCGGTGGAAAAGGTTCAAATGTCTTAGAACAATCAGAAGCGGTCGCAGTAATGCTTGAGAAGCATGAAGTTTGCTGCGCCTTGATGCACGGACTCGACTATTCCGCGTGGGCCAATGGAAACGCATCAGAACGACTGAAGCTATTGCCAGAAGCATCCGAGCGCATATTGGCTCAGGAAAATGGCAAAAAGCGTTTTGTTCAGGCAGTGAGTGATCTATCTCATGCTTTCGCGCTATCTGTGCCGCATGAAGAAACCATCCGAATTCGCGATGATGTGCAATTCTTTCAAAGCGTTCGCGTCGCGCTGACAAAGTCTTCCTCAAAATCACGATCAGACGAAGGTGTCGACAACGCAATCAGGCAAATTATTTCAAAGGCTGTATCTTCTGATGAGGTGATCGACATTTTCTCCGCAGCCGGACTTCGGAAA
Source organism: Arenicellales bacterium (assembly GCA_965214875.1). Classification (GTDB taxonomy): domain Bacteria; phylum Pseudomonadota; class Gammaproteobacteria; order Arenicellales; family JAJDZL01; genus CBDAUN01. The sequence continues at coordinate 2,692,374 of OZ243980.1, forward strand.
CCCGACGTCTCTATCCTGTCAGACGAGTTCCTCGCAGAAGTCAAAGGCATGAAACGTCGAAACGTAGCGGTTGAGCTGTTGCAAAAACTGCTTAAAGGTGAAATCTCAGCTCGCAGGAAATCCAATGTCGTGCAAGCGCGATTGTTCTCCGAAATGCTCGAACAAACTCTTAAACGCTACCAAAACAGGGCGATTGAGGCAGCTCAGGTCATTGAAGAATTGATTCAACTGGCAAAGGATATGCGGGAGGCTAATGCGCGTGGTCAAGATCTCGGGCTAACGGAGGATGAACTAGCGTTCTATGACGCACTTGAAACGAACGACAGCGCGGTTAAAGTGCTTGGCGACGAAACGCTGCGAGAAATTGCACAGAGTCTCGTAGCAACCATTAGAAATAACGTGACCATTGACTGGATGATTCGCGAGAGTGTTAGGGCGGAGCTGCGCATTAAGGTAAAGCGAGTGCTGCGCAAATACAACTACCCGCCAGATAAGCAAGAAAAGGCTGCGCTTACTGTATTGAAGCAGGCGGAAGTCCTATCTGCAAATTGGGCGGGTGATTGATATCATCGGGCCATGTCAATCCCGATGGCCATCAATAAACGCGGGTATTTTCTGAATCTCATCTCCTGCGGCACGTCACGAGGAACTAAAGTTTCAATGCGCCGATTCACAATCAGGGTTTTGTTCACGACGTAAGTTGCTCGGACAGCTTGGCAGTCAAGCTGGCGGCAGAGTGCATTTTTCAGGTTTTCTTGGTGACTGGCATCCTGATTTGAGTTTTCTGCCTTTGAATATCCGCTATTCAACAAAAAGGATTGGAACCAGGCATCATTTAAAATGGATAGGCATCACTGCGCGAACAATAGGCTGAAACAGCTAGGCCAAATGCGGCAATTGATCGCAATCTGGCTGGATTTTCGGTTTTCAGGGACTAAAAATTGTGAATATAGACACTACGTTCATCAGGCGCTGCATCACATCCATGGAAGTTGCGTCAAAGGAAATTGATAGTCTTCGCGTTGATGATGACGTAATTTATGACATTTATCGCTCCGCTTGTGTGAAACAGTTCGAACTGGTGCTAGAGCAAAGCGGGAATCTGCTGTGCGAGCGACTAGTTGAATTCTTTGCGAGCAATCGTAAAGCGGATCACTTAACATTTAGAAATCTGTTTCGCCATGCCGCTAAACATGAATTGATGGATATCGACGAAGTGGAACGCTGGTTGAATTACCGCGACCACCGAAACGACACAGCGCACAAATATGGAGAAGATTTTGCAGAGAACACTCTAAAGTTGCTGCCGGAATTTATCGACGACGCAAAAAGGTTCTGTGAAATGATTGAAGCAGCCAATGACAGTTAATCGAATCTACATTCGCAAAAAACATCGAAAACTGCTGGAGTCTTTGATTCTTGCACATTTGCCGGAGATCGAAGTTTGGGCATACGGCAGCCGTGTGAATGGACGTAGTCACGAAGGCAGCGATCTTGATTTAGTGTTGCGTGGCAAGGGGCTAAACGAAATTCCAATAGAACAGATCAGTGATTTCGAAGAAGCTGTTCAGGAATCCAACCTGCCGTTTTTAGTGGAAGTGCGCGATTGGGCTCGACTACCAGAACGATTCCATAAGGAGATTGCTCTGAATCATGCGTTGTTTTGCAAAAAGGATCCACTAATGGAATCGGAAAATGCTGTTAATTCCGACAAGGCGGGCATCAAAAAGCAACGCAGCGAACCAGAGACAACCGAAGTAAAGCTGGCAACCTGTCAAAGCCGGTAGATCGTTGAAACTTCCAATGGCCAGAATCGGCGTTTTGTTTCTATAGATGCGGCTTTGGTGAAGTTCGCGCATCGCAAGTCGCGGCAATCTGCCGCCATAGCTCGCGGTCTGAATATCCCAGCCGAAATCGACCTCTGAACGCCCCGCCCTCAACTTCATACCGCAATTCGCCCGAACCCGGCATCGACAGCGCCCCGGCCAATTCAAGCGCCCAATAGTACGAGCGCGAATCGGATTCTCCCAGAATCAGATGAATCGCGCTATGCGTTGGCGAGATGCTGAGCCACTGGCCGGAAAACTCGCCATGATCAGCCGCCAGCCTCACTTTCCGTGCGCCGGCTTCCGCCTCGGCCGGCACCGGTCGATGCGAAAGAACCATCGACAAAGTCAAGCCGCAGCTGTAGGCAATGGTCGGCTTGGCATCCGATGGCAATTGATCGGACTCGCCTACGCATATCACCGAGTGGCCATAGGTGATCGTGAGGCATTTTTCTGAACGAAGCGGCGATGGACCAAGCTGATCGATAGACAGCTCAGAGGACAACGCAACAACGTGCACGGCGGCGATGGACATCAACAAAATCGCTACTTTTGTTCTCAATCCCAACATTTGATCGCATGACTGCGGCGACAACCGCTCACTGCCGCCATCAACTGCGCAGTCCAATGATCCCCCATCCGGGCAGACGAACGGCCAAGCCCAAAGGGTCAACGCCAAAGTGAGCGCAACCAAAATTGAACTCGATGCCCTCTTCGATACCGACTGTCACACCAAGTGCCCCAAGAACCGATATTTGATAGCCGGTACCGCTTGGCGCCCGCGCAAGTATTCTGGTTGCACCAAGCCAGTCTTTGCCGATAAACGTCGGCGGCAAATCAACCCGCAAGGCGGGCACCCGTCGCGCAATCCATGCGACAAACGTATTGCTGTTGGGACCAGGCCAGACCCGGTATTGGCGAGGATACGGATAGTCGAGCACCGCCTGATGAATCTGCTCGATTGCAGTCTGCGCCTGCGCGCCTCTCAGGTCGAACAGCACCTCCGGACGTTTGCCGTACCAGTAACGGTCCGGAACATCTTTTTCGATGGAAAGCACTGGACGATTGTAGAACGACCTCCAGCCAATGACCTGATAGACCGTATACTCGCTGGCGCCGGCAGGCTTGACCGAGATCCAGGAATGCACCGCTACCGCTCCGCGCCATCCCCAGGCGCGTGCTGCGTAGATTTGCACGACCGCAGGATCATGATCTGCTGGAAGCGGCGCCATTCGCGCCGAACCGGTGGACGCTTCATGCCATCGCTGTCCCATCTGATCCTCAGTCACCAGCAGGACGGCCGGCCCGGACAGCAAAATGGCAAATGCGCCAATCGTCCACAGAAAAAAACGTTTTAGTCGCACGAGCTCTCCCCACCTGGCCGACCGGCCGCAGTGGGACGTCGATTCAAGATGGCTGCAAATACGCCGCGCATGATGTTGACCTCTTCATCGGTCATTTCAGATCGCACGAAAATACGCCGAATCTTTCGCAGCAAAGACTCCCGCGGACCATCCTCCACAAATCCCGTTTGCCGCACCACTTGCTCAAGATGCTCGAAAAAGCCAGTCATCTCGGCACTGGTTGCATGTCTCGCCGAACCTGTTGGCATATCCGCCTTTGCAGGTCGCTCCCCGCCACACATCAGCGCTTTGCGCAATTCGTACAGCATAATCAATACCGCTCCGGCCAAATTGATTGATGGAGAGGATTCATCGACCGGTATTCTGACTAGCATGTTGCACCGGTCTACATGCTGATTGGATAGGCCCGTTCGTTCGGGCCCAAATAGCAGCGCCACCTCGACACCTTCACGGCTGGCAGAGGCGGCAGCACGCATCGACTCTTCAGGGGATTGCGACGGCCAGCGCACAGTGCGAACCCTGGCACTCGTCCCTATGATCATCCTGCAGTCCGAAATCGCTTCATCCAGTGTTTGATGCACCGACGCATTTTGAAGGATGCGCTCGTTGCCGGCACTTCGCGCAAATGCCTGCTCATTGAGAAAATCGACCGGGCAAACCAGTTCGAGACGCTCTAAACCCATATTGCCCATGGCGCGCGCTACCGCGCCGATGTTCCCTGGGTGCGTGGTTTCAATCAGAACAACGCGTACTGACACGGCGGACGATCAGTTTGGCTGCCTATTGCAGTATGAACGGATTCGGGACATCCTCTGCAGTTGAAAGCCAAACGCTCTTGACTTGCAGGTAGTCCCGAATGGCAGCGATTCCGCTTTCTCTCCCAAGCCCGCTTCGCTTCATGCCGCCGAAAGGCATCATGTAGGAGAATGCCCGGTAAGTATTCACCCAGATCGTGCCCGCCTTGAGCGCCTTGGTAAACCGCATCGCCCTTCGCATGTCCTGCGTCCACACTCCAGCGGCCAACCCATAGACGACATCATTGGCAATTCGAATCGCCTCGTCTTCGTCCTTGAACCTAATCACCGACAGCACCGGTCCGAAAACTTCTTCCTGCGCAATGCGCATGTCATTGGTTACACCGGTAAATATGGTCGGCTCGACAAATTGATCCCCTGCCCCATCGACAACGCACGGACTGCCTCCCAGGATGCATTGAGCACCCTCACTTTTAGCGATATCTATATAGGACATCACCTTTGCGAATTGCTGCCGCGTGGTGATCGGCCCGACGTGTGTATTTGGTTCCATCGGATTGCCGACCCTAGCCGATTTTGCTAGATCAATCAGCCGCCCGACGAATTCGTCATGGATGCCATCTTGAACCAGCAAGCGGGAGCCCGCCACGCAGGTTTGACCAGTTGCTGCGAAAATGCCGGAAACAACTCCTTTTACCGCCATATCCAAATCGGCATCCTCAAACACAATATTGGGGGACTTGCCGCCGAGTTCCAGCGACACATGCTTGATGTCCTTGGCAGCATGCTGGTAGATCTTCGCGCCCGAAGCGTCGGAGCCTGTGAACGTAATTTTGGCGACATCGCGGTGATCGACCAGCGCCGCGCCGGCCTCGCCGCCATATCCTGTAACCACATTGAACACGCCATCTGGAAATCCGGCATCCTTGACCAGCTGCGCATACTCCAAAGTGCTCGCAGATGCGAATTCGGACGGCTTGACCACTACCGTATTGCCCGCGGCAAGGGCCGGCGCGCACTTCCATGCTACAAACAGCAACGGCGAATTCCACGCAGTGATTGCCGCTACAACACCCAAAGGCTCGTAGGTCGTGAAAGAGAACGCATCTTTCTTGTCAACCGGCATGATCGACCCCTCAATCTTGTCCGCCAGTCCGCCAAAGTAGTACCACCATTCGGGGTGGTATTTCATTTGCGCGCTCATTTCCGAAAGCAGCTTGCCATTGTCGCGCACTTCGAGCTCGGCAAGGCGATCGGCATGCTCAGCAACCAGATCCCCCAGCCGGCGCATCAGCTTGCCTCGGCTGCTTGCGGTCATTTCAGACCATTCAGGATCGTTCAATGCCCGCGACGCGGCAGCGACAGCGAAGTCGACATCCGTCGCATCCGCTCGGGGAATCATCGCCCAAGCTTCAGAGGTGTAGGGATCTACTGTTTCAAACCACTCCCCGCTGGAAGGGGCGACATACTGTCCGTCTATGAATAGCTGGTACGTGTTCATTGCGCGATACTGATGGTTGGAGTTGACAGTTCCTGCATCTTCAAAAGAGTTGCAGTGTTAGAATACCTGCTTGCGAGCGCGTCGGATTCTCTTTCATTTGCGATTGCCGGACAAGCATTCGGTCTCCACCGCATTTTTGCGCATCGTCAAAGGCCATGCCAATGCCAAGAGAATCCAATAGCAAAGTGCCGGCAATTATATTCACCACGTTTCTCGCCTTTACGCAAAATATCATGCTGAGCTTCACCGAATTGATCCGCAAACATTGCAACTGCGAATAGATGCATCCGCTACTTAACATCGCCATTGGCGCCGCGCGCCAAGCCGGCAAGGTGATCACCCAAAATTCCTATCGCGTCGAGCGGGTCCGCTTCGATGAAAAAGGAAAGCGCGACTACGTCTCGGAGATTGATCAGCAGGCGGAAGCAGAAATTGTCGAGATCATACAAAAGGCATATCCTCAGCATTCGATCATTGCGGAAGAAGGTACCCGATTCGACGGCAATGAATTTGAGTGGATCATCGACCCGCTGGACGGAACCACCAACTACCTGCACAGTGTCCCGCAGTACGCCGTGTCGATCGCGGTGCGCCAAGCTGGCGAACTAGCTCATGCGGTGGTGCTCGATCCAGTGCTTGGCGAACTATTTACGGCCTCGCGCGGTGAAGGGGCGCACTTGAACAATCGCCGCATTCGCGCAAGCAAGGTATTCAGGCTGGGGCAGTGCCTGATTGGCACGGGCTTTCCGTTTCGCGAGCTCGACGACATCGAACAATGGGTCGACGTATTTCGACAACTCGCCAAATCAACATCTGGCATCCGCCGACCCGGAGCGGCCGCAATCGATCTGGCCTATGTCGCGGCGGGGCGCTACGACGGTTTTTGGGAATCGGGTCTTAGCCAGTGGGATATCGCCGCCGGCGCTTTGCTGATCAAGGAAGCCGGCGGACTGATATCCGACTTTGAAGGCGGTACCGACTATCTCGACACCGGGCGGGTAGTCGCATCCAATCCTGCAATTCACGACGACTTGCTGCGAATCGTTCAAGACAGCATGAAAAAAACGCGGAAATAGCCGCAACATAAAGTGTCCGACATCGCGAGCAGGAAGCAAACGCCAATGATGCAGCAGTATTGGAGCATCAAGGCGAACTATCCCGACACGCTGCTACTCTATCGGATGGGCGACTTCTACGAACTTTTTTACGAAGATGCCGAAACAGCATCGAAGCTACTCGACATCACGCTGACCAGCCGCAATAAGAGCGACTCAGATCCGATACCGATGGCGGGCGTACCGGTACACAGCATCAACCAGTATTTGTCGAAACTTGTCAGACAGTCGGTTCCAGTCGCCATATGCGAGCAGGTCGGAGATCCTAAAACCGCCAAGGGACCGGTTGAGCGCAAAGTCACGCGCATCCTGACCCCTGGAACCTTGACCGACGACAATCTTCTAGATGCCCGCTCAGAGAATATTCTTGTCGCCGTTCGCGACCATCAGCAGGTTCGTGCAATCGCGCAAATTGAGCTGTCAAGCGGACGATTTTCCGCGCGTGTGCTTGATGATGGCCAAACTATCGAATCCGAGCTGGCGCGAATCAATCCGGCAGAAATTCTGATTGCTGAAAACGATCAGACAGCAATCGATCTGAGCGACACCCGAGTACAAGAAGTTCCAAGCTGGTACTTTGCTTGCGAGCGTGCCGCCAGATTGCTCAAAGAGCAGCTGCGCGTCCAAGACCTATCAGTGTTCGACGGCGATCGATATCCCGAGGCTACAGCTGTAGCAGGCGCACTGCTTCAGTATGCCAAGGATGTCTATGCTTCAGATCTCCCGCATATTCGCACCTTGCGCATCGAGCGATCCGAAGATCATCTGATTCTGGATAACCATAGCTGGCGCAACCTTGAGATAGAAACGACCTTGAACGGCGATGCAAAAGGCAGTCTGATGCATCTGTTCGATCACTGCACCACTTCAATGGGAGCTCGCCAGTTGCGCCGATGGTTTCGAGCACCAACCACTGATCGTAGCGAAATCGCGCGACGCCACCAGATCGTTGAACATTTTTTTGACACCGCATTGCTGGAACGCACGAAGTCGCGCCTTCGCTCGATTGCTGATCTTGAACGCATTGTGTCAAGAATTGCAACCAAAAGCGCATCGCCGATCGACTTGTCAGCGCTGCGAGGCTCGCTTGAGGCGCTGCCTGATTTGATCGCGGAAATAGCGCCGAAAGAATGTCCGCCGCTTGCGGCACTGTGCGAGCACATCGTCGAAGTGCCCCGGATCTTAGAGATGATCGCAAGCGCCATACGCGATGAGCCTGCGACAACGCTTCGAGAAGGCGGCGTCATTCGCGAGGGCTATGACCAGGAGCTTGACGCGCTGATCAGGCTTCGCGACGACTCGGACTCGGAGCTTTCGGATATGGAGATTCGCGAACAGGAACGCACCGGCATCAAGAATCTGCGCATTCAGTACAACCGTGTGCATGGATATTCCATCGAAATTTCGCGGCTTTCGGCAGATCAGGTGCCGGACGACTATATTCGACGCCAGACGCTCAAGAACAAGGAGCGCTATGTCACCGCTGAACTGCGGGAATTTGAAAGCCGCATACTATCCGCCCGCGAGCGGGCGAATGCAAAAGAGCAAGCGTTGTTCAACGATTTGCTGGACAAGCTGCTGGTTCATGTCGCGGGCCTGCAGGAGATCGCTCAAGCGCTTGCGCAGATCGATGTGCTGAGCAATTTTGCCGAGCGCGCCGTCAGCCTGCGCCTTAATCGGCCGAGCATGTCCGATGTTCCGGGCATACGCATTAAAGAAGGCCGGCACCCGGTCGTCGAAAACATGATGAAACAGCGATTTGTCAGCAATTCTACTGAATTGCCCCAGGACAGCAGACTGATGCTGATCACCGGGCCGAATATGGGCGGCAAAAGCACATACATGCGGCAAACCGCATTAATCGCGTTTCTCGCACACGTCGGCTCCTATGTGCCGGCGTCTGAAGCGGCGATCGGACCTATGGACCGCATCTTCACACGCATCGGCGCCTCCGACGATCTGGCCAGCGGACGATCAACGTTTATGGTCGAAATGACCGAAATGGCGACAATTTTGCATGCCGCCACCAAAAGCAGTCTTGTACTAGTTGACGAAATTGGACGCGGCACTAGCACATTCGACGGCCTTGCGCTCGCATGGGCGTGCGCAGTGAACCTGATCAAGGACGTGAAGGCGTTTACCATGTTCTCGACCCACTACTTCGAAATCACCGCGCTAGCCGATGTGCTGCCGGGAATTCGCAATGTTCATCTCGATGCGGTCGAGTACAACGGTGAAATCGTGTTTCTCTACGAAGTCAAAAACGGCTCAGCCCGCCAAAGCTTCGGTCTGCAGGTTGCTCGGCTTGCAGGCGTGCCTGATGATGTCATCGCGGACGCGATCACCAAGCTTGATCAATTGACGAGAGCATCCGAGAAGCAGGCTTCGTCTGAACGGCCCGGCCCGCAGCAATTATCGCTGTTTAATGAGCCAGCGCCCAATCAGAACTTAAAGCTTGAAAAAGAGCTCGAACAGGTGGACCCGAACGAGTTGAGTCCGCGAGAGGCGCTTGATTTTGTCTACCGGCTGAAGAAACTCCAAAGCGATTGATTCGCTCAGCGCATTGGCGGCGCGTGGCTTGCGGCGCCTGATTGCATGGCAGAAGCCAATTTCAGCGGCGTGCCGTAAATCTCGCCTCCCGGCACACCCTTCAGATACAGCCGCAGGACAAACGCCTCCAAGCAAGCGAAAGCGCCGCTCGCAGATCTGTCCGCATTATCTGCTACTGCCGGTTGAAGAAAAATTCCTGACAAAATGAAAGGAATTTTCCCGCCTGTTCAGAAAGAGTCACACCTTGGCGCCTCGCCGCAACAATGCCGCTCGGCTCATAGTCGGCGATCAGCGGCCGCGACACCAGGGCGCGACCATCATAGGTCATTGGAGAAGCGGGCTTTGTGGCCAGCAATGTAAATCCCATTCCATGCCCAACCATTCCGCGAACCATCTCGAAATTGGCAGAGCGAAAGGCGATGTTCGGTTCAATGCCGGCGCGCCTGAGTATTTCCGAAAAGTAGTCTCTGCTCGGCGAGGCGTCAAGAAGGACCATCGGATAGTTTGCCAAGTCTTCAGGCTTCAGGGATGATTTGGCGGCTAGCGGATGGCCTTTGGCCAGCAGCACAAACGGGCTGAGCTCTATCATCGGATCAAGATCCAGCCCGTTCGGCAGATCAATGTCATAAAGGAGTGCCAGCTCTGTCTCGCCAGCTTGCAAAGATTCAAGCACGCGCCGATGATCACCCTCAACCAGCCTGATCGCAGGCGGCGACCCGCCCTCGCCCATGCGACGAATGATCGACGGTAGAAAGTAGGGTGCGAAAGTGTAGAAGCACCCGATTGAAAGTGTGGAGCATTCGCTGCTTGTGCCATGCTGGATCCTCGACACCTGATCGATTCTCGAAGCTGCCCCGTACGCCCGATTGGCGTAAATCAATGCCGACCCTTGCCGTGCGACAAAAATATCCGCCACCTCCCCAAACAGGACGTGATGGGTGCCTACCAGAGAGGACGACAGCAACCTGCAGTCGAAGCCTACGAGCGGGTCGACCACCCGAGGCGCACCGGACGGCATTTCGGTCCATGTCGCGCAATCGAACTTATCATGCACGACATCGTTGAAACGCCCGGCGAATGTATCGGATACATACGACTGGTCGTCTCGAAGCACATTGACGCAAAATATGCCGTTGTCGATAATCCTTTGCGCGGCATCGCTTAACTGATGCACGCAGACAAGCAAAGTCGGTTTCGGCGTATCCGCAGATACGGATGACATGGCCGACACCGTAACGCCGGACCTTCCTGCGCGGCCGTCGGTCGTGACGACATTGACCGTGCATGCGGCATGACTCATGCCTTCTAGGAATTTTTCTCGAAGTCCGGAAAGGGGTTGATCCAGCATGGCTGCCCACGGTCGATATTCAATTTGCGCAAAGCGTTCGCCGTTAAGTTTGCCACAATTTTGAGCCGCGATGGAAAAACTTTGATCTTCTTGCCGCTTGAATGGCCCATCAATCGGGCAATGAATCCAGCACTTTGAAAATTTGCGATTCTCGATTCGGCATTGTTGGTTAAAATAGGGGGCTCTGGCATTCCTCGTGCCAGACTTTAGTAACATCCCATTTGTTTAGATTTTCTGTTGAAATGACTTTCGTAGTAACTGAATCGTGCATCCGCTGCAAATACACTGATTGCGTGGAAGTATGTCCCGTTGACTGCTTTCACGAAGGGCCCAACATGCTGGTTATCGACCCTGAAGAATGCATCGACTGCAGCCTATGCGAGCCTGAGTGTCCTGTAACCGCGATCTTTGCAGACGACGACTTGCCGGAAGATCAGCAAGAATTCATTGAGCTGAATGCTGAATTAAGCCAGATCTGGCCAGTCATCTCAATCATGAAGCCAGGACCGCCCGATGCGGCCGAATGGGAAGAGGTGAAAGAAAAGCGCCACCTTCTAGAGCGCTGAATTCATCGCAATCAATTTGTTCTTTAGGCAGGATCACGATGTCCGAATTTATTCCGAGGCAAGCCGCTGACACGATCTGGGGCGTTTGGCAAGCCGGCGGCCAGATCAATCGGCTTTCAGGCAGTGCGCACCCGGAGACTGTCGAAGACGGGCAAGCCGTTCAGCTGCACTACGCCGAACTCGCAGACAGTCCGATTAGCGGCTGGAAGATAGCAGCTTCCAGCAAAGCCGGGCAAGCATCCATTAATGTGGGAGGGCCAATCGAAGGCCCGTATCTGGATTGCCAAACCCGCGACTCCGGCGCAACAGTTTCCATGCGTGGCAACCATATGGCGCTCGCCGAAGCGGAATTCGCGTTTGTTGCCGGCGATGACATTCCCATTCGAAGCAAAGCATACGAATGGGATGAGATTGCGGATGCTGTCGCGCAACTGCGGCCCAGCCTGGAGCTGCCTGATTGCCGCTTTCCCGATCCGAAGGCTGCCAGCGAAGCCTATCTGCTCGCCGATTGCGCGTGCTCTCGGCTGTGCGTGCTCGGCGACCCTTTCGATGGCGACTTCAAGGATAGCAAGCTGGACGAACACCGCGTTGAACTGCGAATCAACGGCGACATCGCCGCACATGGTCCGGGCTCCGACGCGCTTGGCGACCCGAGAATTGCCTTCACCTGGCTTGTCAACCGCCTTATGAAAAGGGGGATCGCTCTTCTATCCGGACAGTTTGTAACCACAGGACTTTGCGGCAAGCCGATGCCGGTCGCTACCGGCGACCACGTCGTGGCAGATCTTGGGCGATTCGGCATCGCCGAAGCGCACTTAGTGGATTGAGCGGTTCGAACAGTCCATCGGCTTAGGCCGATTCAGCGATCGCGCAATACTTTACCCCGCCGCCCGACTGAACCGATTCAATCAGACGGCAACGATCAACTCGCCAAACGATCGGCTCGATCGACTCGCGCATGCGCCGACTAGCCTTTTGCGCTAGCGTCGCATGGGGCACGAACGAACGCAGGCTGTCCACCGGCATTCTTATCGGCATCGCGCTTGCGACCTGCATCACCAAACCGGCCAGTTCGCGCGGAGGCATCGCGCACCCTGCCCACACGACACGGCTGCTGGGGAAAAAGCCTATCGTATCGAGTTCGAACGCGAACGGCTCAAACTTGAGCAGGCGAGTGGATTCGCAAAGCACTTCGACTTGATGGGCGGGCATCTGCCCGATAAAGTGCAAAGTGATATGCAGTTTTTCGCTAGCTGTGCATCGACCGTATCGGTGCAAGCCGTATCGGTGTTGCAATTCAACCAGCGAGGCTCGGACCCGCTCATCCGGCCAAAGCGCAACGAAGAGCTTCTTCGATGCCGGCTCGCCGCGGCTAGTGCTCAAACTGCTCAGCGAACCTGATCGCGCCTGTCAATGCATGGGCGACCGTCTGGCTGCGCACCGACTTGCGGTCTCCATCGAATTGCATGTGATCTGAGTGCGCATTGCCGTTGCGGTCGGCCCACCCGAACCAGACCGATCCGACCGGCTTTTGCTCGCTGCCGCCGTCCGGGCCTGCGATGCCGGTTACCGATACCGCGATATCCGCATGGCTGTTGCTGATCGCGCCAGTCGCCATTTCCAGCGCTACCGCGGCACTGGCAGCACCATGTTCAGCCAAAGTTGCGATGTCCACTCCAAGCAACTCTCGCTTGGCTTCGTTGCTATAGGTCACAAAACCGCGTTCAAACCACTGCGAGCTCCCGGGTATATCAGTAACCAAGGCGGCAATGCCGCCTCCCGTGCAGGATTCGGCGGTCGCAAGCTTGAGGTTTCGATCGGCAAATTTCGCTGCGACCTGCTGCGCAAGCGCTTGATACTCCGAACTCATTTGAACGCGATCATGCTAGATTTGCGGAAAGACGGGCAGATTCTGCTTGAACGCCTTGATGTTTTGTACAAGCTTGCCGCCAATTTCGACAGTTGCAGAAGGCAATTCAAGGTTTTCTCCGTATGCCTCTACCGCGATTCTCGAGTTAATGTTGACATGAAAGATGTCTTTCACAAACTCGGCGAATTCATTGCGGTCAAGGTCGCGAACCGCTTGCGCAAAACGCTCTCTCTCATCGAAATCAAAATCTTTATTGTCAATCGCCCGCCAATAGCGGTTGGTTCGCTCACTGAGCGCTTTGTCGCGTTCCAAAATGCGGCTGATGAATCCAAGACGATGCTGCTCGAATTCAGTCTCCGGCATTTGCGCGACCGATTGGTGAAAGGTCGACAAAAAACCCGTTATCGCCTGATGCAAGCTCCCAGGCTCCTTATCAGGCGACTGTATGACAAACATCAAACCTGGCACATCCATGACATTCATGCTGGAAGCAAATACCACATATCCGAGCTGTTGACGGGTGCGCAGTTCGGAGAAAAATGGAGAACGGATAATTTGCGACAGCAGCGCATATCTTGCACGATCCTCCATGTCCACACTATCTGCTTGGAAGTAGACAGATACCGCAGAGTCGCTTTCTTCGACTTGCAAATGTTTGATGAAAGGGCCGGTGTCCGGAAGATCGACAACACGCGATTTGCTGACCGCGGCAACTTGGGAGCCGTCAATGACGGCTTCTTCTATCAGCACCCCCATAGAGATGGCGGACTCTTTTGTCAGGTTGCCGTGGGATATGGCGACGACTTGAATCTGCTCTAGAAACTCGCGAGCAAATGCTTTAAGATCGGCCAAATCGATGCTTTTCAGCGCTTGCAAGGATTCTTCATCGGTCCAATACGGTGTTAGGATCATTTCATACATTTCGGCAATCGCTTGGTCGTAAGCGCTTTGCTTCGATTCATTTTCGATATCCTTGATGGCATCTGCCCGATGGCGCTCGAAATCTTCCTGGTTCAGATCTGGATTCTCAAAGGCGCCTAGCACTGTTTCAAGCAGTACATCCTGATTGTCGCTGTAGCCGGAAAGCCTTACCGAAATGCCTCGCGAATGAGGATACAGCTCATATCCCAGCCCTGCGAGCAGTGCCGGGTAGCTAAATTCATTCAGCTGTTCGTTAAGCGCATCTGTGTAAAGCGACAGCAACGCCGAATTCCTCGCTCCGGTTCGGCTTGCAGGCGATCGGATGCTGAAGTAGAAGTTGGCTCGCGGGACATTGAACGAGGTATCGGTATGGTGCCAGAGCCGGAATCCGTCTTCAGCGCGAACCAGCGCCGGCTCTTGCTGATCACCTGCTGCAACGATTTGAAGGTCGTCCGGTATAAATCTGTTCGGTTCTGGCAAGCGCATCGTTCCATCTAGCAAGGACGATGTCCAGTCAAGCAGCATTGCGTCAGTTATGGATGCCAAGGAATAGTTCGCTTCGACAATCTCAGTTATGGAGTCGGTTTCCATGCCCGGCGAAGTGAGCACGACCATCACATTGTCCGGTGTCAACTTTGCTAGCAGACGCTCAATGAGCATTGGATCAAAAGACTCCTGGACATAGAGCGCACGCAGCATCTGCTCGACCGGGTAGTTCGGCAAAATATCGGCAAGGTAGGTAACATACTGTCTTGGGCTATCCGGCTCGATGAACCTGAAATCGATCTCATCAAGCGACTTTTGTTCGTCATAGCGCCACCTTTCGATGCCGCTGCTGCGTACCAGATCGATGTAGTCGAACACTCGGTCAGCCACCTGATTCCATTGAGCCAAACCGGAGTCTGTCAGCGAGATGACTATGCTGTAGGTCCCGCTGCCATATGAATGCAGCCCGCGCGAAGCGTACAATCCGTCTGCGAATCCGAGATCCTTCAGGCGCGAAAGCAAACTCCCAGCGCCTTCGTGGCCGATGAGGTTCGAAATATAGCTGTCTGGACGCTCGCGCCAATGCGGCTGCAAATCGAAGGCTGGAAACAGCATGCGCATAGTCGGGTTATTCTCGTCGGTCTTGACCTTGAGCACGGCAGGCAAAGTTCCGGGCACGATGAGCGGTTCATCTGTGGCCGGCTTGGCGATGTCGCTGTTCGCCACATCCGAAAAATACATGGTTGCCCACTGCTGAAGCTTGTCTAGCGGGTGCGGACCGATTAGCACTAGACTCATGAGGTTGGCGCTGTAGTACTGATTGAAGAAATCGACGAGATCCTTGCTCACGTCGCCGCCGAGCGATTCGCGGTTGCCGGCGATGAATTTGGCGGCGGGGTGATCGGGGTTGAATAGCGTCTTCATCGCTGACCAGCGCATGCCGGAGTCGCTTTGCTTGCGGATGACGAATTCGGCATGCACGGCTTCACGTTCCCGCTCGACAAACTCGCTGGTCAGCTGCGGGTCAATAAAAAACTGAGCGAATCGGTCTAGCGCGTTTTCGAAGGCGCCTGGTTCAATGCTAAAGTTGTAGTTGGTGCGCTCGATAGAGGTGTAGCCGTTGGCATCGCCTCCGTTTTGGGTTACGACAGAGCGAAATTCGTCGACAACAGGATATTTTTCGGTCTTGATGAACAGCATGTGTTCAAGAAAGTGGGCGATGCCAGGCCGGTGTTCAAAATCATCGCCACCGCCAATCTGAATACTAAGCGCCGCCGCCGCCACATCGGATTCGGCATCCGAGATGGCAAGCACTCGCATTTGATTATCCAGTGTAAACGCACGGTACTCACGATGGTCGTTGGGGCTTTTTTCGATTTCTGCGCGGGCGGAAACCGCGAGTAGCAGAACGAGTGCTGCTGCTACGAACTTTATCCACAATGATTTGAACACGGGTTCACCTTCTAGTTTAGAGTTGAATAAAAGCAACAGTATAGACACAACGCGGGAGCGTTAGTTTCGATTTGGCTTGATTCGGCACCAGGGTGGCGACTAAATAGGAGCAGGAATGTACAACCGGCGCAATGCCTCTGTCTCGCATCTTCGCTTGGAATAGTTGGCATCCCTGCGAGATAGATCGGATTTTCGAGAGTGCGCCAACTTCTCAACTACAATTATTGATCAACAAATGATGCCAAAAGAATATTTCGCTGGAAAACGACTCAATTGCGTTCAAGCAGCAGAGGTCCGATTTCATATCAAAACCTGCTATGACGCAACTTGACAATATCGCCTGTAACAGGTCCGCTTAATGCTGGCAAAGCCAAAACCAATAATTCTCGCTGGTGGGACCGGCACACGCCTTTGGCCTCTTTCCAGAACTGAGTTGCCAAAACAATTTCTTCATTTGGGCGGCAGTAAATCGCTTCTTCAACAAACTATCGAAAGACTTGACCAAGCATGCTTCGGTCCGCCCGTGATTATTTGCAATGAAGCGCATGAATCGGTCGTGGAGTCTCAATGTCAAAACAGTCTTGCTTCCGCCGGCACCATTGTTTCGGAACCGTTCCCTCTTGGTACAGCTGGAGCAATTGCCATGTCGGCAATTCTGGAGCAAAAACAAAGCAAGCAATCGTTGCTGCTAGTAGTGCCAGTCGACTCCTACTTCGACAATACGAATAAATTTCTGGAAGCCGTCACTAATGCAACCGCCGCTGCGCAACAAGGCAGAATGATTATGTTTGGAACCTTGCCAAGTTTGCCAGACTCAAACTACGGTTACATCAAGCGTGGTTGTCACTTGCCAAATGATGTCTACGCAGTATCGTCATTTCACGAAAAGCCGTCACCCGAAATTGCTCGACAAATGATTCGAAGCGGCGAATACTTTTGGAATAGCGGCATCTTTCTTCTTCGAGCGAAGGACTACCTGGCGCAATTGAATACATATCGCCCCGACATTTATGACGCTTGCTTTGAACTTTTCGAGTCGAAATATTTCTCATCTAATAAGGTCAGATTTGCAAACAAGTCTTTGCTTTTTCCTGCTGAATCTGTCGATAAGACAGTCATGGAACATTCTGAGTCAATCGGCGTTAAGCCATGCGAGGGGGACTGGATAGATATGGGATCATGGCAATCGCTGATTAAATCGCAAAATATGGATTCGGATGGAAATGCGATTAGTGGCAGTGTCGTTGCAAAAAATACGCGGAATTCATACCTACTGTCGAATAGCCGCCTATTGTGCACGGTTGGCATAGACAACACAATCGTAGTCGAGACCAAAGATGCTGTGCTTGTTGCAAATAAAGATCACATTAATGAAATAAAGGCTTTTTCAGAGCAGCCGATCGTTCCGAATGCAGGCGGATCAAAAACCATTGAATCGTCCATGCACCCATGGGGTCGGTCAGAAGTCGCGATTTCTGGAAAAGGCTATTTAGTGAAACGTCTTCATGTGCATTCAGGCCATTCGCTATCCCTGCAAACGCACCAGCATAGATCAGAAGTATGGATTGTAGTTAAAGGCAGTGCAATGGTTTTGAGAGGAAACCAAGATTTCTCTTTGAACGTCGGCGAGTCGGTTCATATTCCAGCAGGCACGCGGCACAGGTTGACTAATCATGGCCCCGACCCTCTGGAAATTATCGAAGTGCAACTAGGAAACATCCTTGATGAGAATGACATACAGCGAATAGATGATCTATACAAAAGAAGCTAGCCGGGGCACGCAAGATTTTCGCGCATGAAATCAACATCAGGAAAACTTGCACCTTTTTCAACTACTTTACGCTATTTTTGCATCTCGGCAGTCGTATCTTTGAGTGCTCAGTAGAGATTTGTCAATTTCGCGAACAGCTGCTAAATCGACTACCAGCAATGCTTCACCCCTACCGGCCTTGGCCAGTGCAATTGAATCTGGTCCGACAATAACAGAGTTGCCGCCATAGATCAGCCCGCCTTCGGTGCCGCAATAATTCGCATATGCGATCGTCATTCGGCTCTCAGCAGCTCTAGCCGGCACGATGAAATTGGGAACATTGTCATAAATTTCCGGGTTGGCCGTTGGCACCAGAAGCAGTTGGACGTTTTGCTCTTGCAACACTCTAACGTGGTGCGCAAATTCGACATCGTAACAGATGAGCATAGCTGTTTTGCATTGATCAATGCTGAAAGTCTCGTACGTGTCTCCAAACTCAAAGGTTGATTTCTCTTGTTCGCCAAAAAGCTGAATCTTGCGGTAATGGGAGACTTTTCTGCCATACTCATCGAAGTAGCTGGCACAGTTATGGAGATTGGAACCATCTGATTCCGCCCAGCCGATTGCAATTCCGCATCGATATTTTTTTGTCAGTGCTCCCAGCCGATGCTCCCATGGCCCAGCTACCTGCTGGGCCATGGACTTGTGGAGTTCCGGCTGATTGTAGCCGGGTAGAAATAGTTCAGGAAAAACAATGAATTTTGCACCTGCCACCGAGGCAACGTTCAATTGCGTCGCAACAACATTGAACGCATATTCGACATCCCCCTCAGGTGATGGGCCCTGATAGAGTGCAAGTTTCATCAACACACTCCTGTTAAATCTATTTTTTCAACTCATTCCAGATGCGATCGTATAAAACCTGAACATCCTGCGGACAGCTCTGGACAAACTGCCCAGTCTGTCCTGCTGGAGGATTAAGTTCCGGCGCTTGTTTGATCGCATCGCTTGCTAGTGCCATCGCACCTTTGACACCGGATATGTAACTGGCAAAGTTGGTCACATCCGCCGCATTTTCCGGCTCCAACAGGAAATTGATGAACTTGATCGCATTTTCCCGATTCGGCGCATCTTTCAGAAGCACAACATTGTCCATCCAGTAAACGTATCCCTCTTTGGGGAACGCATACTCAAGAGAAGGGTTTTCGTTTCGAGCCCGCAATCCAAAGCCGTTGTAAATCATGCCGACTTTAGCATCCCCAGAAACAAGCACTTCCTTCGCAATATCGGAACCAAATGATGCCCAGTGAGGTTTTGCCGCTTGCAAAGTCTCATTGATTTTCTCCAATTGCTCCCGGTCAGATGTGCACTGCGGAATGTCAAGATACATGGATACTAGCGCGATAACCTCGCCCTGGCTGTCCAACACATTGATTTTCCCACTCAACTCTGACGGCGGATCAAAGAGAATCGACAGAGTTCCAATATCACCCTGATATGCGTCGCGATTGACCATAAATCCGGTTGTCCCGATCTGGTAAGGTATCGAACTTTGTCGACCTGGGTCAAAGTCCACGTCAAGCCATTGTTCCTCAATATTTCCAAAGTTCGGCACCTCGGAACGATCAAAGGTGTCAAGCATCCCTTCGCCCCGCATTATCTTGACCATATAATCGCCCGGCACAGCCACATCATATGAACCAAGTTTGCCAGCTTTCAGTGCCGCCAACAGGGATTCGTTGGAGTCAAACGTGTCCATGATCACTTCCACATTGTGCTCTTCAGCGAATTTATCGAGTAGTTCCTGCGAGATATAGTCAAACCAGTGGTAAATCACCAACTTCCCGTCGGCAGCCGCAACACCCGCCGCCAAGGAAAAACTAGCGGCCGCAACCGCGGAGAATAAAAACTTGCGCATGGTACATGTACCTCTTAAGTTGTATTTTGGCTGTTATCTATTTTTCACTCCCATCCTACCAACCATATAGGACAGCGTGACAAGTGCTACCGAAACCAACAGCAGAAGCGTCGATATAGCCATGATGTTTGGCTTGATACCAAGTTTTACTGCACCGAAAATGGCTGTCGGCAAAGTTTCAACTCCCGCACCTTTTACAAAGTTAGTAATGATGAAATCGTCCAGCGAAATGATGAATGCCAACAGAAATCCAGAAATAATTCCAGGCATCATCAACGGAAGCAACACCAACCTAAATGCCTCAAACTTCGTCGCATACAAATCCATAGCTGCCTGCTCGCACCTTATATCGATACCTTGCATTCGGGCTGCAATTGGCAGGTAGGCAAATGGGATGCAAAACACGATATGAGCCACTAAAATCGACAAGTATCCAGTTTTAAATCCAATGGCAGAAAAGAAAATCAATGTTGCAACCGCAGTTACGATTTCAGGAACCATCAAGGGGAGACTGATAAGACCGAAGCTAATTGAGCGACCAGTGAATGAGCCGGAACGGTGCATAGCGGTTGCGGCGGCTGTTGCGATTGTTGTTGAAGCGATAGCGGCGCAAATTGCTATAGTCAATGAGTTGAAAGCGGCGGCTTTAAACTTTGGCGCCTCTACGCCAAAAAAGACATCCCAGTACCAGCGCAGCGACACCCCTTCCCAGTTGATAATGGAAGGACTATTATTAAAGGAATAGACCATCACTATGATTAGCGGCGCATACAACAAAAAAAGACACAGGTTGGTAAGCGGCAGAAAACCAGTGAAATGCCTCAGGTCATACCGGCTAGACTTCACGATGCGCGCTCCCTGCTTTGTTGTCGTGCGTAGATGGTTAAGGAAATTAGAACCATCGTAAGAAGAATCATAGAAGCAGCGGCACCAAACGGCCAGTTGCCGGCATTGCCTTTGAACTGTTCCTCAATTAGCGAGCCAATCATGAAATTTTTTGCACCGCCAAGAAGGTCTGGAGCCAGGAACGCACCGAGGCTAGGCACGAAAACCAAAATACACCCGGCGATAATTCCTGGCATGACGCTTGGAATGATCACAGTGCGCAAAGCTGTCCATTTGGACGCGTACAAATCCGCTGCCGCTTCAGATAGCGACATATCGTAACGCTCAACGCTTGCATAGATTGGCAAAACCATGAATGGCAGGTAGGAGTAGAACAATCCGAGTTGAACGGCTAGATTTGTGTTGATCAACTGAAGGGGTTCAGCAATCACGCCCAACCACAATAAAAATTCATTTAGAGGGCCCGAATCCCTGATCAAAAACTTCATTGAAATTGTTCTGATAAGCAAATTTACCCAATATGGGATAGTAATCAGGAAGAGCCAAATCGTGCGATTTTTTCCGGCGCGCGTCGCAATAAACCATGCCGTCGGAAAGCCAATCACAAGGCAAAATACAGTTGCTAATCCTGCTTGCCAGATTGAACGCCAGAAAATACCGATGTAGGTCCATTCGATGATAGGAGGTTCGTCTCCAAACAGACCGCGATCAAGAAAAAATTGATCGTAGGCGGCGAAAGTAAATTCCCAAATCACGCCACCCCGGAATTCCTTGGTGAGGAAAGAATAGACAAACATAATCCCCACTGGCACTACGAGAAAAAAACCTATGACCAACCATGACGGCAGCATGAGCGGTATGCCGTACCCGGCATAAATGCCATTTTTGGTTTTCGTGTTCACTTTAAGCGCTGCTATTATCAGTCGGCTAAAAGACGAGCGGCGTTGTTCTGAAAAGCAATATTCACTGTCTCGTTGACCTCTGGCACCTCGACATCGTCTGAGTTGCGCATTCTCACGTTCACTCGTTGGTCTTCGGCTAAAACAACTTCGACTTGAATATCGGTTCCCAGATATATGTGTCTGGCGACTGTGCCAGTAAGAAGAGAACTGCCACTTGAACCAATAACCAAGCGCTCGGGTCGAACTGAAAGATGACCTTTGCCAGTCTTTGAGCCTTGCGCGGCAGAGCTGACAACTTCTTGCCCGCCGGGTAATTCACAAACAGCTTTTCCCGCAGCAATCGACTTCACCAACACTGTAATCAGGTTTGTCTCGCCTATGAAATCGGCAACGAACTTGTTTTGCGGCGCTTCATAAATTTCCTTAGAAGATCCGACTTGCTGCAACTTTCCTTCCGACAACACTGCAATTCGGTCGGACATGGTCAAGGCTTCCTCCTGATCATGCGTGACGAATATAAACGTAATTCCCATCTCATGCTGAATCTGCTGAAGCTCTAGCCGTACGGCCTGCCTAAGCTTAAGATCCAGCGCAGACAACGGTTCGTCTAGCAACAGGACTTTTGGGCTTGGCGCAATAGCGCGAGCAAGTGCCACCCGCTGCTGTTGGCCACCCGATAGTTGCGAAGGAAGTCTGCTGGAAAATTCGGTCAGTTGAACAAGATTCAGCACTTCTTCCACACGTCGTTTGACATCAGCCGCAGACTGTCCGAGTCTGTTCAATCCGAACATGACATTCTCCGCGACATTCATGTGAGGAAACAAGGCGTAATGCTGAAAGACAGTATTCACCGGCCTCCGGTTCGGCGGGAGAGGCGCTATGTCATCGCCAAACAACCGTATCGAACCCGTCGTGACATTCTCGAAGCCGGCGATAGCTCGCAAAAGAGTAGTCTTTCCGCATCCGGATGGGCCAAGAAGTGTAAAAAACTCGTTGTCCTCAACCGCCAATGTAACCTTATCCAAGGCGACGAAGTCACCAAATTTCTTCGTTACATTTTGCAATTCTACGGCGATCATTGAGCTTGGAACCGGTCGAACAACGTTGACCGACTTAGAATCCTGAAACGGGCACCCTTTGGCGAGTCATTCAAGGATTGTCCAATCTGAGGTGCCTATGCCTCAAAATTACAATAGCTCAGCGGTAATCACCAGATCCTATATACTCCAACCTGCTTTGCTCCGCATCGAGGAATGCTTCAGCACCTGATCCACTAATCATTTCAGTCTGGCTCTCGAGAGTTTTCACGGCTTCCTGCATGTTGGCCGTCAATATGTCTATTTTCTCTGCCGAGATATCCTGACGCGTCACAACTCGCATTACTGTGGTGCCATCTGGAGCTTCGCTACTGGTGAATGGAAGTTTATACGCAGGCAACTTCCACGCATATTGTTCAAGCAAAGTAGATAGCTGAAAAAGGGTCCAAGCTGGCTTATTATCCGAATTGAATTCCCAAACAACCATAGGATAGTGCTTTGTATCACTGATAACATTGAAGATCGCTTTGCCGGATGTATTTGTAATCTTCGCGATCTTTCCAGCCAGGTATTGAGCATTTTTTACGCATTGGGTATTCAACTTTTCGAAACCATCCAACCCAAATCTTTTGAGATTGTAATAGGCTGCCAAAACCATCGAGCTCCCACGTGAAAAATTTACTGTATAGTCCGTAAAATTGCCACCCAGGTATGTAATCTTGTAAATTAAACTGTCGGGCACAACATTCTCATCTTTGAACACCACGGTCCCGCATCCGGGGTATACCATGCCGAACTTATGGTTCGAGACATTGATCGATTTAACCCTTTCCAGACTGAAATTCCACTTAAAGTCAGACTCGCCTGGATTTGTGAAAGGCACAACAAACCCTCCACTTGCTGCATCTACATGAATCGGAATTTTGTAGCCAGTTAGTGCGTCGGGCACGGATGCCGTCAAAACAGAATTGATTTCCCCAACCGGGTCACCCTGCCCTGTGAAAGTTGTTCCAATAACGCCTCCCACACAACAAACCAAGTCGCGCAGGTGAGTCGCTGACATATAGTCCTTGAAGATGGGGTAGCCTTGCTCCGGCAACCTTAATGCTGGATAGAGCACGTCCCAAAATCTTTTACAGTTTGGATCAGAGGAACGGGCATTAAAGATATCCAGCAACGACATATTGAGATACTTTTTCACATCATCCGGATTGATCAAATACTGTCCTTCCTTCAAGTCAAATACTAGTGCTGGCACATTAAAATACTTTGAATATTTGTCCCAGCAAGTATGGACATCTCGAGCATACATCAACAACGGCGCATCGTGGTACCAGTGGGCCGAAACAGTGTTCGCATCACCTGTCGGGTTGTATTTTTGGAACCATGCATCGTGCCAGTTTTGCCGGTGTGCCATCAGTGCGAGCATGATGGCTTCGGAAGAACCTATGGTCACTGTGCCGATGATTTTATGGTTTGCGGCACCTTCTTGAGACAATGGAGTGCCGCCGTACCAATTTTGAATCATCGCTGGGACAGCGTCGCCAAGATAACTGGTTTGCGGGTACTCGGAATGATCAATATAGACTTTCCCGATTGCGCGCTTGACTATTTCGTCGCATTCGGGGTCCATATAGTCACAGATGTAAGAACCCAAGTCGCTTGAATTTCGAGCGTCAAGATCGATTCTATTGAAAATATTCTGCTGAACCGCTCTTGGATCTTTTGAACTCTGCTCTATCGTCAGGTCATCATTCGGAACCGTAAAATAATCACGCGCATACGTTGGAGTAAGATAAGAGTCACTTTGAGCCTGATTGGCATCTTTTGCATTCATAGACTTCTCCTTAAAATCGCGTTAGGGTGGCTGCAAAAGGGGATAAAGCCTTGTACAATGGGGGTTTTAGATCAAACAAAATTTCACCCGTTGGGCGGACCCGATCGGAGCAAGGCTTTATGGACATCCAATCATACAAGATTTCGACCACGAAAGACAAATCGGCTTCGCGAAGCGGCCTGGCGGCGCTCGCCGAGCTGATCCGCAAGCTGGGGCTCGACACCCATTTCGAGCGGCCGGTGCCGGAGCCGGGCAGCAACCGCGGCTTGCGCCCGGGGGCGTATTTGACGACGTTCATGCTGATGATGCACGAGGGCTCGCGGCATCTGAGCGGAGTGGCGCAGCTGCGCGAGGAGCGGCCGCTGCTGGAGCTGCTCGGCATCCGCCGGCTGCCGGGCGACGATGCCTTGGGCCGGTGGCTGCGGCGCTGCGAGAAGTCTTCGGCGGAGTTCACGCACAAGAAGGAGCGGGGCTACATGCCGATCGTCGGCCATATCGCCGAGACCGGCATGGCGGTGGCGGCGGAGTTCAGGGGCGGCCCGGTCTCGCCGAACGCGCGCAACTGCGAGTTCATCCGCCAGTGCGAGCGCGCCCTGCCCAGGGGCGCCGAGGTGCATCGCGCCCGCATCGACGCGGCGGGGTATCAGGCGAGGATCATCAACCGCTTCACGAGCCGGGGAATCGACTACGCGGTCCGCGCCAGGCTCGACGCGAGCGTGGCCGGGCAGACCGGGGCGCTGGACGAGTCGCAGCGGCAGCCGTTCATCGAGCGCGACGGGACGGCGAGCCTGGCGCAGCAGACGGCGCGGTTCCTGCACTCGATGAACGACACGCCCGAAGCGTTCGAGGCGGTGGTGCAGCGGCTTAGAAAATCCGGCCGGCAGGAGCTCGAGCTCGATTGCCCGCAGGCCGGCGACACCCTGTCGCAGGGCGGCTGCATCTACCGGGCCTTGGCGACCAGCTTCTGCCGGCGGAGCGACTCGCGGGCGGTCCGCTGATGCAGCCGCAGGGGCGACGACTCCGAAAACCGCATCCGCGAGCTTCGCAGCGGCTTCGGCGCGGCGCATCCCCCGTGCAGCGACTTCCATGCCAACGCGCTGCATTTCATGCTGTGCATGCTCGCCTTCAACCTGTTCGCGCTGATGCGCCACGTGCTGGACGCGAGCTGCGAGTCGATGCGCATCGAGACCTTTCGCCGGCGGCCCTGCTGCAGGGCGGGCAAGATCGCGCGCCATGCCCGAGGCCGGGCCTTGAAGCTGTGCGACGCGCGGGCGGCGCGGCGGCTTAGCGACGCCATCGGCATGATCCGGGCGATGGCCCTGGCGCCGCAGCCGCCGGAAACGCAAAAAAAAGCATCGCGCGCACGACAAAAAAACCGGCTGCGTCCCGGCGCGTTGCGGACTGTCATTGATCTTTCGCCCCGGTTCCGCTCCTCCGCCCTTTCCGGCCGCGTCCCGCCCGCAAGCCCGCCCGGCATCGCCGCGGCGAGCGCCAAAATCTCTCCGCGCCCCGGATTTCGGCAAAATCCGCCCCAAAAAAATCTCTAACGCGGATTTTGGGCTTCTCCCTAATGAAACAAAACAACTTCTTTGTTGGACTAGTGAAGAGACACCTAGAAAATATTACTTGCGTAAACTATTTTAGCATTTTTGTTTCAGTTGCGCTTGACATCAAATGGGATATTTTCGGCAACTCCGCCAATATGCCAAAATCCGTAACGGCTTATCACCATGAAAAGAGAACTCTCATCCGAAGCGACAAATTCCTCCGAATTCATTCTGGAGTACTTTCCTGACTCGGCTCATAGTGGTTTGAAGGCCATTGTGGGCAGGCAGGCGGCTAACCACGGATTGATTAAAAGCATCGTAGGGATGGCAAATGTCAATCGCCAAAAAATTGCGGTCAGTTCGGAAGAATCCCGACAGAAACTAGCCTTAACTCTTCAAAACATGGGTTTCAATACGACTCAATATGAAATCATTCATATGGGAGACCTGCAAGCGATGTCGCGAATCGGGGCAACTCTAGGACTTGATTTAGTCATGCGAAACCGAGTTTGGCGCCGCAGGCTATTCAACGATCGAGCTTATGCTGTTGCCGGACTCACTCACAGCTTATGCAGCGCAGACGCTATGGATAATATCAATCGTTTAGTGACAGATCCTGTACAACCATGGGATGCATTAATTTGCACATCTTTGACTGCAAAAAAAACTGTCACCAAAACCATCAACAACTATCGAGCTTATCTGCATGGCCGCGGTGTAAAGGCTCCATTCCCGCCAATCCAGTTGCCGATTATTCCTCTTGGCATCGATACCGACAAATTCGTGGCCAAGCACGATAAGCGAACCAACCGCAAGGTCTTCCGTGAACATCTTGGAATTGCTTCCGATCATATCGCTATCCTGTCATTCGGCAGGATTGACCCGTTCACAAAGTCGCACCCATACCCGTTGATTCAGTCGGTCAAGCTAGCGCAAGAAAAACTCAACGGCTCAACCAAAATGCATCTTGTTTTTGTGGGCCAGTTCGCAACCGAAAAATTGGAAAGCGATCTGAAAAAAGATGCGAGTCAACTAGCAGGTCCATTAGAAGTTCATTTCATAGATGGTTCTGATGAAAAACTAAGTCAGCAGTCATGGCACGGAGCCGATATCTTTGTTTCATTCTCGGACAATGTCCAAGAGACATTCGGCTTGACAGTAGTGGAAGCAATGGCCGCGGGCTTGCCGGTCATTGTAAGTGACTGGAATGGCTACCGAGAAACTGTGGAGAATCGATATGTTGGGATCAAAATACCCACAACCATGCCAGCGCGAGACAGTTCCATTGGCATCTATTTTTCTGAACGACACACCGCCAATCTCGATCCTTATCCTGCCTATATTGGCAGTTTGGCACAATTCGTATCCATCGACATATCGGCTGCCGTGGACGCGATTACTCACTTGGCGGTCAACTCAGAAAGACGTTTCAATCTAGGGAAAGCGGCTCAAAATCATGCCGTAAATTCATTCGATTGGCAAGTTATTGCTCGAAGATATCAACGTCTTTTCGCAGATCTGTCGAAAATCAGAGGCGAGAACTCGGGCTTTGGCGTACGAAACGCAAAAGTGGAACCCGCAAGCATCCTGACTCCGGATCCTATGCGAATTTATTCCGATTTCGCTAGCGAAAAGCTAGATGTCAACTGCATATGCGTCAAAAATTCCGCTATCGATTCAGGGGTTATCGATCTGCTGTATCGGTCAAAGTTGACGAATTTCACCGCGCATGCGCTTCTATCTCAGGTCCAAGCCCATCAATTGGTCAAACTGGTTGAACAGGAGCCTTTACAGATAGTGAAAATCCTGCAACACTTTTCGAGCTTGCACCAAAACCAGGTGCTGGGCACTTGCTTGTGGCTAGCAAAATACGGAGTTCTAAAACTTGACAAGATGACATCAAATTTTTGACGAATTGCCAGTCCGAATTTGATTCGCCCTAATAAAATGCCCAGAGCATTTTTTACCAAGCTATGGGAAACAGCAAATCTTGTTCCGTCGTTTAAACCAAACCCGATATGGATTTCCATATTAGAAAAGAGAATCCCACCTAAAACCTTGATTAAGGTGCGACTCAATTTGAATGGCGTCCCCAGGGGGATTCGAACCCCCGTCGCCAGCGTGAAAGGCTGGTGTCCTGGACCTGACTAGACGATAGGGACGTCAAGCGGAAAAGGCATATATTGTATAGCATTATGATTCCAAGTGTGCTTTAAATTCACTCTAATCTGGAAATGGATCTGTACCGCCAGTCCGTATTCCGAATTTTGCTAGCTAGAAGGTCGGATATGTGAAGAATCTCGCACGTCATTAGCCAATTAGCAACAGTATTGGTCATCGCCACAGAAATGTTTGGTCAGATTCTTATGCGGGGCACCCTGCTAACAGCACCCAAGCAGTTCAGCAGGCAAATGGCGCATGTCATCGAGACATGTTCCGCCTTCATGCGGCAGCCCTATGGCGATATCGAGGATCTGGATTTGCCGTTGGCGGCGGTTGCCGCGAAGGCTCGCGCACAAGATATTCGACCTGTTCGGGCAACTTACGGTTCAATGGCTTATGGTTGAGCGGCTAGTTTGCAGGCTCAACTCCTGCTGATCATAATTGCCGGGCAGCACCATTTTGCCTCTCATCCAATTGCAAATCGAAAAAATATAAAATGATTGGCATGAATCAGAGCGCTTTTCCGAAACCGCCGCCTGCTGATCCGCCACCTTTGGAAGAATGGCTCGATCTGGCTGATCGTGCTGAAGTTGGGCGTGAATCCTTCTTTCGTGGACGCGAAATCGAGTATGAGATGTTTCAAAAGGCGGCAAATAGCCTCGGCGCAGGGCACATTGGCGGCGGCACAATGATTTTTCAGGGCGCTCCGGGAGCAGGGAAATCCGCTTTGATGCTGGAGTGCATGGAAGCCGTAAAGCGTCATTCGAGTCCAGACAATTGTTGGGTCGCAGCATCCATTCGGCCAGATGCCCTCTCATCTCCAGTCGATACAGTAGCAACCTTGACCGATGCGGTCAATGCCGAAATTAAAAGGCTTGGAGCAATCGCATCCAAGCCCAAGGCAAAAATAAACAAAATGCTGGCATTAGGGGCAAAGGTTTATGAAGAATTTTCACACCGCGGCTTTGGGGCAGCCGGATTCTCGCTGGGCGGCAAATTCAAAGACGATGACCGCTTGAGGTTGTCCATGTCATCGGCTAGGCTCTTTAGCATTGCCGCACCGTTGCTTGCAGAGTGTCAAATTTTAGTATTTGTAGATGAAGCGCAAAATATACCTGTAGAGAAAACAACTCGCGGCGTAATCGACTGTTTGCATAATCCGCCTCACAATATTCCTTTGCTTGCATTGTTTTTCGGATTGAGCAATACGACCGGAGTGCTTCGACAGTGCGGAATTTCCAGATTTGCAGATGAACGTGCAATCGAATTGGAACCCCTTTCCACCGTGGATGCAGTGAAATCCGTGCGCCGCATGCTGGATACTTACCACAGCGGTTCGGACAAGGATAAAGCTACTTGGTCGCGCGCTCTTGGAGAACTTTCCCAAGGCTGGCCGCAACACATCAGGCGAGTCGGAGTTGCTGCAGGTCGGGTGCTGATTTCAAACAACAAGCATTTGCAAAGCCATCTGCTTGAACAAGTTCTGGCGAAGGGAATTGAGAGAAAAAAGGACTACTACGCGAGCCGCCTTGCTGCAGGCTCACAGGATCCTGAGTTGTACAAACAAATTGCAATTGCAGCGCTTGAACACCCAAATGGTGTTTTAACCCGTAAGAAACTCAGGCATCTTGCCGAAGCAACGCTAGAGGATGCGCAGGAGTCGTTTGATGGTTTTCTGACAAATGCCCTGCACGCCGGACTACTTGCTCCTGTGAAGAATTTGCCTCATCACTACCAGTTTCCGATCCCCTCATTTTGCGACTACCTGCGCGACTTGCCGGTTTAGTCCCAAAATTTGCGTGGCGGTTTGCTGTTGCGCGATATGGTCCGCCTTTCTCGTAAATCCAGCGTGCTAGAACAGCCTCTACTTGTGCGAAACCTCATTCATCGCTGATGAGCAATACCGCGCTTGAAGCACTTAGCCATGCTTCCATGAGCTGACCGACCAAGTGGTTGACCATGCAAGGCAACGAACGCTGAAGATCGAACCCGGAAATCTTCATCCGCTCGATGAGGCGTCGAGACCGCTTCACCGGTGTGCACTGAAATAACCTCAGGCATCCGGCATCCTGCGCCATCTGAAGTTCGATCCTTTTTCGGGTTAGGGAATACGAATCTATATTCGCGACAAAATCATGCAACTCACAGCAACCCGAACAGTTTTGTCGCCAGTGCGGATTGTCGTTCGGGGTCGATCAAAAATTACAATCCGATGCTGATAATTTGCGTTCTGGAATCAAAGTTCCCATAGCATTTTGATCGGCATGACAAATAAATCTGGGTACATCTGCTGAATGCGCTCTCCATCGTGCAACAAAACGCCGCATACAAATCGACCGCCGCTAACCTCCTTAAGGCGCTTCAATCCCCGAAAGTCTTGCGGCCGAATCGTGACTCGCGATTTAACCTCGATTCCAATCACCTCTTCAAAGGGACGCTCTAGAACAATATCCACCTCGAACCTGTCCATGTCGCGGTAGTGGTACAATCTCAACCTGTCATCAACAAAAGGAGCGACTTTCGCTATTTCCGAAAAGACAAAACATTCCAGCAATGTTCCAAGCAATTTTCGATTGTTTTTGATTGCCTCGGTCGTGATACCGCTTAGCGCAGCGAGCAATCCAGAATCTAGAAACTGCAATTTTGCTGATTTCGCAAGTCTTTTGCGAGTGCTGTGGTGCCACGCCGGCACCCGCCTAATCAAGAACAGATTTTCCAACAAGGACAACCAACGATCAGATGTCTTGCTATCAATGTTCAATTGGGAGCCAAGCTTCGAATAATTCAACAATTGTCCCGATGTTGCCGCGGCCAACTGGACCAGCTTGTAAAACTGATTCGCTTTGCTGACTCTCGTGATTTCTGGCAAATCACGCTTAGTCAACATTGACGCATAACCGCGCAACCACCGCTGCATGGTCATTTCATCATTCATACTGTGTGCGACCGGATAGCCCCCATGAAGGACTCTATCGACAAGATTGTCCGTTCGACCGGATGAACCCCTTGGGTCAAAGCTGCCTGACAAAAGTCGATCAACGAAATGAGGCTTGGCGCACTTGTCAATCTCCGCCTGAGAAAACGGCATCAACTCAATCACCTCAACACGTCCCGCGAGTGAATCGGGTGAAACGAAGTGATGAAACAAATCAACCGAGCCAGTAATCAGGTATCGACCTGTTTTCGGCACCTCGTCAACCGTTTTCTTTATCGCCAATAGAAGATCCGGGGCGCGTTGAATGTCGTCGATAACGGCGACTTCGTCATCCCGCAGAAAGCCATCCGGGTCAGAGTTGGCGAATTCTCGAGTTGCGGCATCATCCAGCGAGAAGAATCTTCTATTTTCCAAGTGCGCAAATCGACGCGCAAGAGTTGTTTTGCCCGACTGCCGAGGCCCGACAATAGCGACCACTCGCGAATAACTTAGCGCACTGGCGATTCGACTTTCAGCATGACGGCAGACATATTTTTCCATTAAACTTGATTATTTTTCGGAATTTATTTTCCTAATATTTGGAATTTTAATACCGGATATATGGATTTTTTGCAACAGCACGATTGGCAATCTAGCAAATCCAAACGATATGTAATGAGCCTCCAACACCAGCAAGCAAGACCAAAAAACTGGTTGGGGAATCACCGCAATTGGATGAGGACTAAAAGAGAATGCAACTGAGTCCAGCTTGACGCACCTGGCCCAAAACACCCAGGACAACTGGCATACACCTACCCGACAGCCGCCATTTGCCCTTTCACCACCCTTCCTGCCCCTTGCTTGGCAAGCAACAGTCGAGCGACTGATTTCTCAAGCTTATATCTGTCGACAGAACAATTGCGTCCTGATCGAATCCCTGTCTAAAATAAGCCGGATTAGATAAATGCGGGAAATATCCTATTTTAAATTCGCCACTGACCTGCGAGAACGATATAAACCGAAAGAGCTTAGTGCGAATTAAACGTCGAAATTCTCCACAGACACGGCTGACGGCTTATCAAACGAACCTCTTGATCGAAAAATTGCTCAAGTCACATCTTCAACAATCCGCCCGCTTGTACTTCACGCTAAGGACTCAATCTCTAGCGAATGATGTTGTGCTCTGGCCCAAATGGAAAACTTGTAATGTTTTCAGCGCCGTCATCTGTGACAATCAAAATATCGTGCTCGCGATACCCTCCTGCGCCATTCAAACCCTCAGGCAAGGTGATCATGGGTTCGATTGACACGACCATGCCGGGTTCGAGCACAGTTTCAATGTCTTCGCGCAGCTCAAGACCCGCTTCCCGGCCATAGTAATGGCAAAGCGAGCCGAACGAGTGTCCATAGCCAAAGGTGCGGTATTGCAAAAGATCATAGCGTAGAAATATCTCATTCAACTCGGCAGCAATTTCACTACATTTGATGCCGGGCCTTACCAGCGACAAACCTTTGCGATGCACTTCACAGTTGATTTCCCAAAGCTCGAGCTCGCGATTCGTGGCATGATGGAAAAATAGCGTTCGCTCCAGTGCTTGGTAGTAGCCCGAGATCATTGAGAAGCAGTTCAAACTTAGAATGTCCCCTCTTTCAATACGCCGCGTGGTGACCGGATTGTGCGCTCCATCAGTATTGATTCCCGACTGAAACCACGTCCAGGTGTCCATCAATTCGGTATGCGGATAGGTGTTCGCAATCGCTCGCACCATGGCGCGGGTGGAATGCAGAGCAACCTCGTACTCCGGCACACCTTCTTCAATCGCCTCTACACATGCAGCGCCACCAATGTCACTGATGCGGGCGCCTTGGCGAATGAGCGCATGCTCTTCGGCAGACTTGATCATGCGAAACTTCATTGTGGGCACGCCAATGTCGACAAATTCCGCCTCAGGCAAAAAATCATCTAGTTTTTCTCTCCGCTCCACGGTGACATGGTCATACTCGATCCCAACCCTAGCCTTTCCTCGAATCATATTCTGCAAGGCTCGAAAGAAATTGTCCCGCTCCCAATCGGTATAGACAACATTGTCGCCAAAGCTCTGGCGCCATGGCTGCCCTCCGTCGATATTGGCGCTGACGGTAGTATGCGCATCGCAAGTTACCACCAGCCCGTATGGGCGACCGAAATCGCAATAGACGAAGTCGGCGTAATAGTTGATATTGTGGATAGAAGTGAACAAGGCGATGTCAATTCCGGCATCCGCCATGTAGGAGCGCAACCGCGACACGCGACTTTGCATTTCCCCGGCCGAGAACGTCGGTTTCACTTTAAATCCATTTTCAAAGTTGATGATTTGAGGTCTTTGCGTTGTTGACATAATCGATATTCAATGGAAATTTGCAAGGGTCTAATTCGTATCTGCCAGAAAACTCTATTTTTGCATGAGGAATATTGTTTCTATTGATCTTTTCATGAAATTCGTAATTCGACGATTCGGCCGTGTCCGCCCATTCGAATCGATTTCGGCCGCATCTTGCGACCGAAAGGCCCATTCTCGGAAATCATGGAAATCAATATCTCATCAAACTATCAATCAAAACAATGGCTTTAATGCAAAAATGGAGTTTTCTGGCAGACACTAATTCGCTCTCGCCTGCGACTTTCATTATCGGATAAATTGGCAGCTTTCGAAGGGTTTCGTGCCGAGCGAGAGCGATTAACCCGTCCTGCCCTAATTCATGCCGCGAACTTGCGCGAATCTCTGCTGATAACAAGCTTGAAGCATGCCAGATTCGAAAAAGCGAAGACGGCCGTAAGCAGCGCGTGAATCAAAAAAGCTACGCCGCGCATTCTCCGCAGCATCGCGACAAGTGATCTCAAAAGATCGTCTCGGCCCACCATCAAAGCTGGCACACGGAGCAATTATTTCTGATCAGTGTCAGCACTAGCAAAAAGAAGTTTGCCATTCGATTCAAATTTTCCGGTGCTATGCGTGGCTGATAAGATGGGCATCCTTGCAGATGCCGGCGGCCGTCGCACGCACGCCTGGAAGTTTTGCCTGCAAACGCCACTTACCAATCTGATCGACCATCGCCGCCGCCCGCCATCATTCAGGGGCGCCGAAGCAGGACCCTATCGATAAGTATCGCGTGTCTAGCGAGGCCACCGAGCCTTGGGGCACGGTGCATCTAGCAAGCATCTATGCGCCCTGCAGTACCCGAGTCCAGCTTTGCAACAGGTCGAAAAGTTGCGAGAAAGGCATTGAAATCAACGATGGGCAAATAGGCGCACTCAACCGCATCGAAGATCCGCGAAATTCGCAATGCACGGCTTCAATCTGTCAAGCTGTCTCTGCGCCTGCCCTATACGCAACAGCACATCATGCCACGGCTTGCGCAGCGCGAATTTCGCCAAGCTATTCGTTTTGGCAAGCGGCTTCCGAATCGCATGAGTCGGCTAGCATGGCGACGTGCCCATAGATCTTGGAAATCATGGTCGACATCTTCGCGGTCGGCCCAGGGCCGCATAGGTTTAAACCGCAAACGGCATCCCCGACTTTGCTGCCTTGAGCATGTGCTGCAAAAATATTCACAATCAAAATCCTGCTAGCATAATGCGCATTGCGATTTTTTCGATTTTTAACGACCTGTGTATAATGTATTTTTCATATATCGTCTAAGCAGACATCGGATGTATTGCTCAAACCAGGCGATATCCATTCAAGATAGTGGAGAACAATTGATATGAAACTACTTAAAACATTGACTATTGCTGGCGCAGTACTCGGACTTGCAGTCCCAGGAGCGTCGCAAGCTGGCATGCTTGATGACATTCGCGCCAAAGGGCACGTTCAATGCGGAATCAATACCGGCTTGGCCGGCTTCGCATTCACGGACGACGCAGGCAATTGGCAAGGGTTCGACGTAGCACTATGCAAAGCCGTCGCAGCAGCAGTTTTCGGCGATGCATCTGCAGTCAAATACACCAACCTCACCGGCAAAACCCGCTTCGAAGCGCTAAAAGCAGGAGAAGTGGATGTACTGTCCCGAAACACGACCTGGACCTACAGCCGAGATGTAGACCTCAAGCTGACCTTCCTTGGCGTAAACTACTATGACGGTCAAGGCTTCATCGTGCCGGCATCCCTTGGCGTTTCAAGCGCTACGGAGCTTGATGGTGCGTCAGTGTGCATCCAGACCGGAACAACGACGGAATTGAATCTGGCAGACTACTTCCGCGCCAACAACATGAACTACGAGCCAGTCCCGATCGAAACCAACGAAGAGGCAAGAAACAGCTACCTTGCCAACCGTTGCGACGTCTACACCACCGACCGCTCAGGCTTGGCCGCAACGCGCGTTTCCTTGGATGATCCGGATGCCCACGTAGTGCTTCCCGAAGTAATCTCCAAAGAGCCTCTGGGACCTGTCGTTGCCCATGGCGACGACGAATGGGCCGACATCGTTCGCTGGGCGCTGAACGTTCTGATCATTGCCGAAGAAAAAGGCGTCACGCAGGCAAACGTCCGCGAAATGGCTTCCGAAACCCAAAAGGACGCAGAGCTAAATCGCATGTTCGGCACCGAAGGCGAATACGGCGCCATGCTGGGACTTGATGCTGATTGGGTCGTCAATGTCATCGCGGCAGTAGGCAACTACGGCGAGATCTTCGAGCGCTATCTTGGTGTCAACACTGACATCGGTCTGCCTCGCGGCCTGAATGCGCTGTACACTGACGGCGGCCTAATTTATTCCCCGCCTTATCGGTAAGACTCGTGTGCAAGCGGCGCGCGGACCGCGCGCCGCTTGCACACGCCATTCATTGGCGCTAGTAAAAAAGAGAGTTGCTGACTTTTGGCACCGCAAGCCGATATCGCCGAACGCAATATGGGTAGCTGGATTTCCAACTTTTGGGGCGATCAGAAAAATCGCCAGTTGCTGACCCAGGCAGTTGTCTTGATCATCATACTGTCGCTGATCGGCTACTTCATTCGAAACACCCTTGTCAACCTTGAGGCGCTTGGCAGAGAAGCTGGCTACGGCTTTTTGTTTACCCCCTCGAACTATGACATCAATCAGCATCTGATCGAATACTCATCACGCAGTACGCACCTGCGCGCCACTGTCGTCGGCGTGATCAACACAGCGCTGGTGGCATTTGCCGGAATCGTGCTTGCGACAATCATCGGCTTCGTTTTCGGAATCGCGCGGCTATCCTCGAATTGGCTGGTCAGCCGAATTGCCTACTGGTTCGTCGAATTCAGCCGCAACGTTCCGATACTGCTTTGGATTCTGCTATGGCACGGCGTCATCATCCACAGCTTGCCGCACCCGAAACAAGCATTTCAATTTTCAGAAAACATCTATCTGAGCAATCGCGGCTTTTTTGTTCCCAAGCCTTTGCTGGAACCGGCTTTCTGGTGGGTCGCAATCGCACTAGTCATCGCGATAGGCGGCGCGATCTATTTCGCCCGCTACGCCCGCGGCGTTCAGGAACGCACCGGAAAGTACTATCCGGTCACCTCGATCAACATCGCAATGATTATCGTG
The DNA here is from genome assembly GCA_965214875.1 of Arenicellales bacterium. Taxonomy (GTDB): domain Bacteria; phylum Pseudomonadota; class Gammaproteobacteria; order Arenicellales; family JAJDZL01; genus CBDAUN01. The sequence continues at coordinate 2,728,592 of OZ243980.1, forward strand.
CTGCCGGTGCTGATGTTCTTCATTGCGGGCAGCCCGGCTGAGCTCGGCTACCCGGAACTGAAGCGATTCAACTTTGAAGGAGGACTGGTACTATCCCCTGAGTTCATCGCTCTGACCTTCGCCTTGGGCGTCTACACAGGCGCATTCATTGCGGAAATCGTGCGCGCAGGCATTCTAGCAGTAAGCCATGGACAAACCGAAGCGGCCTACGCACTCGGCATCAAGCCGAATTGGACGATGAGACTTGTCATACTGCCGCAAGCGCTGCGCGTGATCATCCCGCCGCTCATTAGCCAGTATCTGAATTTGACCAAAAACTCATCGTTGGCAATTGCTGTCGGCTATATGGACATTGTAGCGACCATCGGCGGCATTTCACTGAATCAAACCGGGCGCGCCCTTGAATGCATGTCGATCGTGCTCGCAATCTATCTTTGCATATCGCTAGGCATTTCGGCTTTGATGAACCTGTACAACAAGCGAATCGCTCTCGTCGAACGATAGTCGACAAAACAGCTTCAAGCCATGGATCAACGACACCAGCCCGGCAACCACCCGACTCTTGCACCTCCAAAAATGGAAGTCGGAGTCCTCGGATGGCTTAAATCGAATCTGTTTTCAAGCCCATTCAATATTCTGCTGACCCTGGCATCGCTCTACTTGCTGTACTTGATCATTCCAGGCATCCTGAACTGGGCGGTCTTCGATGCCGTATTCACCGGCGCCGAGCACCGCAATGAATGTCGGGCGAAAGGCGACGGAGCATGCTGGACGGTCGTCACGATCCGCTTCGAGCAGTTTTTGTACGGCTCTTACCCTGATCATCTGAGATGGCGAATCAATCTGGCTTTCGCGTTGCTATTTGTTGCGCTGATGCCCGTACTGTACGACCGAGCCCCGATGCGCAGGAAGATGATTTGGTTTTCGCTAATCTATCCTGTACTTGCGTTTTTCCTGGTATGGGGCGGACCGGGAATGGAAAAAGTCGAGTCGGCCAGGATCGGAGGCTTTACACTAACCGTTCTGATCGGTGTAACCGGCATCGTCGCGTCGCTTCCAATTGGAGTTATCCTATCGCTGGGCCGGAGATCCAAAATGCCGATCGTCCGGGTGCTGAGTGTCTGGTATATCGAGTTCTTTAGAGGCGTACCGCTCATCACGCTCCTGTTCGTCGCATCGACCCTGCTGAACTACTTCATGCCGCCGGGCACCTATTTCGATCTGCTGCTGCGGGTGATCATCATGGTAATCCTGTTTTCTTCAGCCTATATCGCAGAAGTGGTCAGGGGGGGGCTTGCGGCGATCCCCAAGGGCCAATACGAAGCAGCAGACGCACTGGGATTGACCTATGGCAAGTCGATGCGGCTGATCATCCTGCCGCAAGCGTTGAAGATTTCAATCCCCGGGATCGTTAACACCTTCATCGGGTTGTACAAAGATACCACGCTAGTCGTTGTCGTCGGCCTTCTCGACCCACTTGGGATTACCCGTGCAACCCTCGCAGACTCAACGTGGCAAGGACTGTCTACGGAACTGTACATCTTCATCGCCATTGGATTTTTCATATCCTGCTTTGCGATGTCCCGCTATTCTCTCTATCTTGAGCGCAAACTCGAGACAGGGCACCGGAATTAATCGGAGATCACCGCCATGAGCTCAGACGAACACCAATCTTCAAGCAAAGGACATGCGATCGAAATTCGCGATATGCATAAATGGTACGGCGAATTTCATGTCCTGAAAAACATAAACCTGATGGTTCAGCGCAAAGAGCGGATCGTAATCTGCGGTCCTTCAGGATCTGGCAAATCGACGCTCATCCGCTGCATCAACCGGCTCGAAGAACATCAGCGCGGCGACATTATCGTGGACGGCATCGCGCTGACCAATAACTTGAAAAACATCGCTGAAATCCGTAAGGAAGTCGGCATGGTGTTTCAGCACTTCAACCTGTTCCCGCACCTGACTGTGCTTGAGAACTGCACCTTGGCGCCAATCTGGGTCCGCAAGCTCCCCAAGGCGGAAGCTGAAGCAACCGCGATGAAGTATCTAGAGCGGGTCCGCATTCCGGATCAGGCATCCAAATTTCCAGGCCAGCTGTCTGGCGGGCAGCAGCAGCGGGTCGCAATCGCGCGCAGTCTTTGCATGAACCCGCGAATCATGCTGTTCGATGAACCCACATCGGCGCTTGATCCGGAGATGATAAAGGAAGTTCTGGAAGTTATGATTCAGCTCGCAGAAGATGGCATGACAATGCTGGTGGTCAGCCATGAAATGGGATTTGCAAAGACTGTTGCCGATCGCGTAATCTTTATGGATGAAGGCGAGATCATCGAGCAAAATCCGCCAGAAGAGTTCTTCGATAATCCCGAGAACGAACGAACCAAGCTATTTTTGAGCCAGATCCTGCATCACTGATTCTGCATTTTTGCGAGTCGGTTTTTTGTTTTGAATCGCATCGACGCGCCGCTGTCGCGCGACGGGTGATCATTCAAAATCCTGTGGTGCAAACCAAAAACCGCTGATCTGATTCTGTCAACGACCAACCGGCCAAGCCTTGCACCATCTTGTCAGGCGCATGAGAACATCGTCGCTCAATCGAGGCGAATGGAAAACAGTCTGCGTTATCGGGGCGGCGCATTTTTATTCGCATTTTTTCTTCACTGCAATACCGCTTGCGTTTCCGTTGCTTCTTGATGTCTATGCGGTTGGCTATACGGAACTTGGCATTGGATTTGCGGTATTCAGTGCAGCAACTTTGCTGCTTCAAACTCCGGTCGGCTTTCTGGTTGACCGATACGGCGCACGATGGTTCCTCATCGGCGGCCTGCTGATGCAATCGGCAGTGCTGATCGCGCTTGGAGCTTTTCAAGCCTACCAATCCTACCTGGTGCTGATGGCGCTAGCGGGCGCAGCCAACTCGGTTTACCATCCTTGCGACTATTCGATACTCACCCGTTGCGTACGTCGCGAGCGTTTAGGAAAAGCGTTCTCCATTCACACGTTTTGCGGTCAATCGGGCTCCGTCGCCAGTCCTGTCGTCATTGTCATGATCGCCGCAGGAGCTGACTGGTTCTATGCATTCATGCTCTGCGGCATGGCAGGGCTCGCCATTGCTGCACTTGTAGCGGCGAATCTGAGCAAACTGCCTCATTCGGCAGAAAAAAGTCCTGTTGCAGAAGCCGCGGCCCGGCAAGACAGGGGCTGGCGGGTACTGATCAGTGCTCCGGTAATTCTTGGGTGGCTTTTCTTTGCAGCCTACTCGATGAGCAGCACAGGCCTTTATGACTTTGCGGTATCCGCATTCATTGAAATCTATGAAGCGCCGATCGCGCTAGCAGGAATCGTCATCTGGGTTTTTCTTGTCGCCGACGCGCTGGGAATTTTAGCAGCCGGCTTTCTTGCCCACCGGTGGGAACGACAGCAAATCGTCGTTGCGAACTGCCTAGGCGCGGTTGCCGCTTGCATGCTGCTTATCGTATCGGTGCCGATGCCTTTGATTACGCTTTGCTTGCCGATGGCGGTTGCCGGCTTTTTCTACGGATTCATTGCACCGTCTCGGGACATCATCATTAGTTCCCTTGCACCGCAAAAAGACATGGGCAAAGTGTTCGGGGTCGTCACCACCGGCTTCAATGCCGGGGGCATACTCGGTCCGCCGCTATTCGGCTTCCTGCTGGATTCGGGCAATCCTTATTCGATTTTCTGGGGAGCAGGCATTATTTGTCTCGCATCGATTTTCACGCTGATCGGCCCGATATCCAGAAAGGATTCACAACCCGCCAAGCCTGCAGCTTAGCGATCCAATTGTTCTTTATCAGACTCGCGGAGGAAGGCAAGATTGAGCTATGCTGGTCATTGCTTGATAATTTGAATCAGTCCGAATCGTTGTCCTTGATTGTCTGTGCAGACAGCATATGAACCGATTGCAGGCTCTTGCCGCGGTCCGTAAGCCACTTGCCCGCCTTGCGCCGCGCAATCTTCCAGACACTTGCCAAGATCTTCAGTGCGAAAGTAGACGCACCAGTGATGCGAGCCGTCAGTCGGCGCACTGTCGGTCTGCATTCCGCCAGTCAGTCGCTGGCCGAGATAGAACATCCAGTAATCGGCTTCGTTTTTGGTAATCTTGTACGATTTCCAGCCAAAAGCTTGCTGATAGAAACAACGGGCATCTTCTGGACGGTCTGTAATCAGCTCAAACCAGGCAATCGTTGCCGGCTGCCTAAGCACTTCAGCGCCAAAATATGAATACGGCTGCCACACCACCATGCTGCTTCCGACAGTGTCGCAACAGATAGCCATTCTACCGGCATCCATGATGTCCATAGGCGGCACGATGATGGTTCCGCCCGCGTCCGTCATCCGGGCCAGAGTTTGATCGGCATTTTCAACCAATATATGCGGATGCCATGCAAGAACGCTGTTTTCTGACTGACCTTGCCAAAGCGGCGCAATGCCCGCTACAGGATGTTCGCGACGCGCATCGGCACTTAAAAAGGCATGCGAATAGACTGCGCGCCGCTCTACAATTCGATCAGCGTAGTGCCAACCGAACAGCGACGTATAGAATGCCTTGGCGGCAGCAACATCGGGAACGGATATGTCCGCCCATCTAAACTCATCGAAATGCAACTGACCTGATTGTTCGCTATGCATGGCTTAATCTACAGCGTTTTGCTGATCAGCAACCAACTCGACCCAGTGCTTGACCGGTATGTCTGATTTCGTCTGCAAGTGCATAAGGCATCCAATATTGGCGGTAGCGATAATTTCTGGAGAATTTTCCGTCAGGCAGCTCAGCTTATTGGCAAGCAGCTGCTGAGAAATCTCAGGCTGAAGAATCGAATAGGTGCCAGCTGAACCGCAACAAAGATGCATGTTGGACACTTTTGTTGTCTCGTAGCCAGATTTTTGCAGAATCTGTTCGATTCTGCCCGTGATTTTCTGTCCATGATACAAGGTGCATGGCGCATGAAATGCAATGCGCTTTGCTAGTTTGCTTTGCGCTTTCGCATCAAGATCTACTTCCACTTCCGCCAGATCGACGGTCAGCGATGCAACTTTTTCCGCCTTTGCCGCGTACTTTACATCATTTCGGAGCAGCATGCCGTATTCTTTGATCGTAATGCCGCAACCGCTCGCTGTCGACACGATTGCCTCGGCACCGCCTTCGATTTGCGGCCACCATGCATCGATATTGCGGCGAACCATGTCCAGTCCGTTCTTATGGTTGCCGGTATGCAAGCCGATTGCGCCGCAGCATCCGTCATTGGTGCGAACAGCAGATATCGAAGCCTGATCCAGATAATGCGCGGCAGCGGCATTGATCCTAGGCTTTGCGATACGCTGTACGCAGCCTTGATGCAATATGACCTTGCGCTTGTTTCGAACTGCAGGCCACTTTCTATGACGCTCACGCGGCGGGATTTTCGACCGGATCACCTGCGGCATCAATGGTCGCGCCAGCCAAGCCGCCTCCATCGCCAGCCGAACCAAGACTGTTTTGGGAATAACGAAACACAAAGCTTGCCGCATGAGCCGATCCCGCAATGGGCGCTTGACCTTGTCATCAACCACCCGTCTTCCAATTTCGAGCAACTGGGCATAATTCACACCCGACGGGCAAGTTGTTTCACACGAGCGGCAGGTCAGACAGCGATCGAGGTGCTGCTGGGTGGTTCGGGTCGGCTCGGCCCCTTCCAAAGTCTGCTTCATCAGATAGATGCGGCCCCTTGGACTGTCGAGCTCATTGCCAAGCTGCAAGTAGGTTGGACAAGTCGCCAAGCAAAACCCGCAATGCACACACTTTCCGAGTATCGACTCGGCAAGCTTGCCATCATCAGTGTCGCGAATAAATTCGGCCAGATCAGTCTTCATTGCGGCCTATCTTGAATTGGTGTTGGCTGGACTACGTTTAGCGGTTGAGTGCGCTTCATTTGAAGGAGGCTTCAAAAGATCAGCGACAAATTGCAGGCTTTATCTGCATCCACTGATCCAAAGACCGAATGCGGCAGCTTTTCCGGTAAGACAGGCCGGCAGTGTTGAAAAATCACCTGACATCGATTATACGAAATTGACACTTAAAAGACTTAACTTGCGGGACAATGAGCCTGCGGGACTTGATCAACATCATCTGCTTTATTGATCTCAAATTCATGCCCAGGCAAATTCATCCGAGTAAATTTCGCATGGACAGGCAACGATGCCAAAATAAAGGCCTACAATTCGGCGTATAGGATTCCTGGATTGAGTATGCGTTGCGGGTCGAACTTGTCTTTCAGCCGTGCATGCAGATTCGCAATCTGCGGGGTCAATCGGGTAAATCGCTCGTCATCGCGCGATTCTGATCGAAAGATGCTAGCGTGCCCGCCAAGACGAACCGCCTCCGATCGCACCTCGTCAACCGACAGCGGACTGAACCCCCATCGAAGAGCTCCCGCCCAGTCAGCCAACCAGCGCCCTGAGACACCAAGCTCTGGGGCATCCGCAGGCAAAGAAATGCGCCACAAACGCTCTTTTTCGTCAAAGAAATTCAAATCATGCTCTCTTAACCGGTTGAAGTATGCGCTTTCAGACGGCTCGAATCCTTCCTTAAGCTGCTCGCTAGCCGCTTCGACTCCGCTTGATGTCCCCGACAGCCGCACCCTCATCGTTTCACCATCATGGCTGGCTGCCGATAGCGGCAGTGGCATTGAGCAAAGTCGCTGCATTTCGGCTAGCGCGTCGGACGCACCCATTTTCCGCTGATATTCCTGTTCAACTTCGGGAAGCGGCAGAACCTTCAACGATACTTCAAGAATCACGCCCAGTGTGCCGAGTGCGCCAGTCATCAGCCGCGAAACGTCATAGCCGGCCACATTTTTCATGACTTGGCCACCAAAAGAGGCAATCTTGCCGGCTCCGTCAAGTATCTTGACACCCAGCACAAAATCTCTGGCCGAACCTGCGAAGGGTCTTCTTGGCCCTGAGAAGCCACAAGCAACCGTACCGCCGATCGTGGCATCCGGACCGAACCTCGGCGGCTCGAATGGCAACATCTGGCCAGAAGCATTCAGAATGCTTTCGATTTCAGCAAGCGTCGTGCCGCCACGCGCTGTCAGGACGAGTTCGGAAGGTTCATACGACAAGATGCCTCGATGGCCGGAAACATCCAGTTCCGTACCCGATATGCGTCGACCATAGAACGACTTGCTGCCGGAACCTTGGATATGAAGTGGCTGCGACTTTTTCGATGCCTCCCGCACAGTCTCGGACAACACCGATGTCAAGTCGCTATCGAACTTTTCGGACATGGCACGATTAAGATGCGCTGCTCAAAAGCGCGGAATATCGCTGTGCGGCAGATGGCCGTGATGCACGTGCATGGCATTGAACTCGGCGCATCGGGCAAGCGTCGGAACAGCCTTGCCTGGATTGAGAATGCCGTCAGGGTCCCATACGTCCTTGACCGCATGAAACAATCTAAGGCTTGCATCATCGAATTGAGCGCACATCGGCGTCAACTTCTCGACACCGACCCCATGCTCTCCGGTAACCGTTCCGCCTGCAGCGACGCACAATTGAAGAATTCTGCTGCCCAATTCCTCAGTGCGTTCAAACTCGCCCTCGTTGCGCGCATCATAGAGAATCAGCGGGTGCAGATTGCCATCGCCAGCGTGAAACACATTGGCAATCTTCAATCCGAACTCTTCAGACAATTCGCTCATTTTGCGCAAGAGCTGACCGAGCTCCCGACGCGGTATCGTCCCGTCGATGCAATAGTAGTCCGGAGAAATCCTGCCGGCCGCCGGGAACGCCGACTTTCTTCCCGACCAGAACCGAAGACGCGTTTGCTCGTCGTGCGAGACTTGCAGTTCGATCACTCCTGCTTCTTTAAGCAGCTTGGAGACCGCTTCAATCTGATCTGAAACTTCTTGAGACAATCCATCCACTTCGCACAGCAGAATCGCTTCAGCATCTACGAGATAGCCCGCATGAACAAATTCCTCAACAGCCCTAATGGCCGGGTTGTCCATCATTTCCAGTCCAGCCGGGATGATGCCTGACGCAATAATTTCGGCAACCGCATTGCCAGCCTTCTCGACATCATCGAATGCCGCCATAATCACTTGAGCGACTGGCGGTATGGGCAAAAGCTTCACTACGACTTCGACGATCACCCCCAGCATCCCTTCAGACCCCGTCATTAGCGCTAGAAGATCATAGCCAGGCGCATCAAGCGCCTCGCTGCCAATCGTAATCAGATCGCCATCGACGGTGACTACCTTGAGCTGCAAGATATTATGCACTGTCAGTCCATATTTCAGACAGTGCACACCGCCTGAATTTTCTGCAACATTGCCTCCGATTGAGCATGCAATCTGCGAGGACGGATCAGGAGCGTAGTACAAGTTAAGATCTTGGACCGCTTTGGAAACCGCTAGATTGGTAACGCCGGGCTGCACCCGCGCTGTTCGCGCTGACGGATTGATTTCCAAAATGCGATTCATCCGCGACAAGCTAAGCAGTACGCCCTCTTTATGCGGCAAAGCGCCGCCGGACAATCCAGTACCCGCGCCGCGAGAGACGATTGGCAAGGAGTGCTCGACACAAATGCGAACGACATCTTGCACCTGTTGGATATTTGCAGGCAGCGCCACCGCCAAAGGAAGCTCCCGGTAGGCTGTAAGCCCATCGCATTCGAATGGCCGTTTCGCCTCTTCGGTGATGAGGAGCGCATCTGGCGACAGTATCGCGCTCAATGCTTGCAACGGGGCTGGCATGTTTTCGTGCAGACTCAATCCGGACATCGCGGCTACCTTTACTCAATTGAATGGCGGCATATTGAAAAATTGGCAGTGCAATAGACGTAAAAAGATTTCGTCCCGATCAGACGGTCTGATCCTACGCATTGGCTTTTGCCAGCATTTCGTCGAGTATTTTCGCAGCCTTGCGCCGGCCATCGGCATTGCGCATATGTGCGCTGGTTTGCTTAAGGCGCTGATGCATAGCGGCATCGGTAAGCATGGTGTCCAAGGCATTGGTAAACTGTTCCACCGACCAGTCGGAACGATGCATTTTCAATCCGTGGCCTGTTTCATGCACACGCGTCGCATTATCGTGACCGTCCCAGACGTATGGCATAATCAGGGCAGGCTTGCCGAAATACAGACATTCGGTGAAGCTGTTGTTGCCGCCATGATGAATCACGACATCGACTTGCTCGATAACCGACGGCTGCGGAAACCATGATTGAATGTGGACGTTGTCTGGAATGTCATCATATTCGTCGATATAGTCGCCAACATTGGCCAATGTTCGATACGGCAAATCGCCAAGCACCTTGATCATGCGCTTGAGCAGATCGGTATCGCCCGACCCGAGCGTACCGAAGCTCAAGTACACCAGCGGTCCGTCACTATGCGACTTGAACTGGGGAATATTGTAGGAATCTTCGGCTCGAACGCAACCCTCCAGATATTGATACCGTTGCGCACTCAGCGGATTTCGCCGCCTGAATTGCAAAGGTTCCGGGTAGAGCAGAAGATTCATGAACGGCGACGGCTCGAAGAACTCGCCCAGCGGATAGGGAGCCTCGCCGCAGGATTTCAGGAAGCTGTTGAAATCCTCATGCACTGGCCGGATCATCTCGTTGAAGCGACTCTGGTAAGCAGCAAAGCATTTGGAATCGCTTTCGCGGCAGCCTGAAAGATGTGGCGGAATATCCGGGTCGGGTATTTCGTTTTCGCTGCAGGAAATGATTCGCACCCAGGGTACGCCGTAGCTCTTAATCGCCGGGAACAGGATGACATTGTCAACGCAGATAATATCAGGCTTCAAATCAGCCAAAACTTTTGGCAAATCCTTTTCCGCCCATTTAGCGGTGTCTACGATTGCTTCCCAGCACTCCTTGACATAATTGTCGACCTGCTCTATCGGTGCCTTGTTGAAATTCGGAATATGCCCGTTGATGAAGTCTTGCCAGTATTGCGCCATCGCCTCTGGGGCCATCGGTTCAGAAAGGTTGACAGTACGTTCTTCGAATCCGTAGCCTGCGAAAACTCCTGCGAATCCGGGATCAGTAAGAAAGACGCAGCGGTGCCCGAGATCTGAACATGCCTGAGCAATGCCGACAGAATTCAGCGCTGGCCCGAAAGCTCCTTCGGGGAAAAATGCAATTGTCTTTTGCCGTGCCATAGATTGCGCTCCGATGTATTAGCATTTTAGTTTGATTGAACATGCAGAAGCTGAATGCAAGAGGTTCGCCATGCATAAATATTCAATATAGCACTAGTCAAGCGCAAATCTCGCTCTGACAAAAGGCCGAGCTAATCATGCACTGTCAAACGCCCACCCGACTTCAATATTTATTCGAGCTTGCGCTGCCAACATTTTATATGTGGATATTTTATAAAAGTGTTTCCTTCCGCTAAAATAGACGCGGTGCAGCGTGAGTTGAAGGCGATCAGGCCGGGAGATAAAGCCATGCAAGACGTATTGAGCGTGTGGGAGGGCGTGTTGCCGAACACGCATCAGGAAACCCACGATGCAGCCATCGAGATGGGCCGCGAAGAAGGCATCGAGATGGGCCGCGAAGAAGGGTCTCGAAACGAGAGGATTAGGCTTGCGAAGCGACTGCTCACCGAACCGCAGATGTCCGATGCGAAAGTGGCGCGCCTTACCGGGATGCCGCTGAGCGAGGTTCAAGCACTGAAAGCATAGACTCGGCATCGCGGCTGGCGACAGGTTCACTGACCGGAGGCGCAAGCCGCTTCCGGCCGGATCAAAGCCGTCCGCTAGCGCAAAGGCAAACCACGAAGCCGTCTTTTGAAGCGTCGAGAGCGAGAAGCAGAGCGTTTCATGCTGTAGCGGAGATTTTTGCTTGTGAATGTGAACACCTGACCGTGCAAATTTTGTTAAATTCAGGATAGACAAACATCCGTATCAGTTTTTAGCTATGCTTCAATTTCCGAATAAGGGAAAATTGTCCCACCAAGACTAACATGTGGCGATGATAGTGTACGGTTGTTGCAGCAAGTCGCCTTTTCGCCATTAGACTCGCACCTAAGTGTCTCATGCCGGCTTGCAACAGAGCAATTTTCGCATGATCCGAAAACATTCAGAAAGAATCAACCATGCAAACCACAAGGAGTATTAGCCATGCGCAACGCTAGACACAGGCCGGGGCCTGCGCACCACAATTTCTTCATCGCTAGCTTCAAGCACGCCGATGACATCAAGTGGCTGGTGATGGCCATCATGACTTCCATGCAGCTTGAGATTTTCGATCTGGACTCGATCCGGATCGAGTCCAGCGATCAGTTGGACCGCATGGACCTGGCCGGGCGGTATTCGGACCTGGTGATTTCGGTCCAGCTCAAAGGCGGCGGCAAGGTGGCGATAACTTTCCTGATCGAGCACAAAAGCTCACCCGACCAGGGGCTGATGCTCCAGCTGCTAGCGTACATGGCTTCAATTTACTCGAGCGGCGTCGAGGCGGTGGTGCCAGTGGTAATCTACCATGGCAAGTCGCGGTGGCGAATAGAGAAGACGTTCCGCGCATTCGCGCATGCCGGACTTGAGCCGCGTTTTCTAGAGCGGTTCGGCGAGTGCTTGATCGACTTCAAGGCAGTATACGTCGATCTAGGAGAACCGCAAGTGCGGGATCGCTTCGCGCAGCTGCCAGCTGACAAGAGCGTGGCGCTGCAAGCGCTATCGCAAATTTGGGATGCGGACGAGCGGACATTTGCACAGTGGCTGGCGCAGTTGCGCGGGTTGCACGGCAACCGACTGCGTGAGACAGTGGTGCGGATGCACACCTATTTTGTAAAAGTGTTTCCTTCCGCTAAAATAGACGCGGTGCAGCGTGAGTTGAAGGCGATCAGGCCGGGAGATAAAGCCATGCAAGACGTATTGAGCGTGTGGGAGGGCGTGTTGCCGAACACGCATCAGGAAACCCACGATGCAGCCATCGAGATGGGCCGCGAAGAAGGCATTGAGATGGGCCGCGAAGAAGGCATCGAGATGGGCCGCGAAGAAGGCATCGAGATGGGCCGCGAAGAAGGCATCGAGATGGGCCGCGAAGAAGGGTCTCGAAACGAGAGGATTAGGCTTGCGAAGCGACTGCTCACCGAACCGCAGATGTCCGATGCGAAAGTGGCGCGCCTTACCGGGATGCCGCTGAGCGAGGTTCAAGCACTGAAAGCATAGACTCGGCATCGCGGCTGGCGGCAGTAAAGCAACGTTCTTTGCCTGGCCCCTGCTTCGCAAGTTGAACAAAACCGACAAAGCGTTAGTGCATGCGGACCGACGAATTCAAACACCGTTTCAATCATCAATTTACCCACGCTTCGTTTCTTCGGAAATCCTAGTCAACGTCAGATTGCGGTAGCACAGAATCCCAATGTCTGATTCGCTGTATATGAAATTCGACACGCTCTCGCTGCATGCCGGCCAGCGACCGGATGAGGAAACTGGGGCACGCGCAACACCCATCTATCAAACCGCCTCCTACGTGTTCGAAGATGTCGATAGCGCTGCTGCACTGTTCAATATTGAACGTGCCGGCCATGTCTACTCCCGCATTACCAATCCGACCAACGCGGTGCTGGAAGAACGCATCGCGGCACTTGAAGGCGGCTTGGGCGCTATCGCGACAGCAAGCGGACAAGCCGCAATGCATCTATCTATCGCGACAATTGCCAGCGCAGGATCGCACATCGTCGCTTCAAGCTCGATTTATGGCGGATCGCACAATCTTCTGTCCTACACCATGCCTCGATTCGGCATCGAGACCGACTTCGTCAATCCGCGCAACCCTGAAGCGTTCAGAAATGCAATCAAAGATGAAACACGCCTAATTTTCGCCGAGGTGATCGGCAATCCAGGCTGCGAGGTGCTCGACATCAGGGCTATCGCAGATATCGCGCATGAGTATGGAATCCCCCTTGTTATCGACTCGACCTTTACTACACCCTATCTTTGCAAGCCATTCGATTTTGGAGCCGACATTGTTTTTCATTCCGCAACCAAGTTTTTGAGCGGTCACGGAGTAGTAATCGGTGGAGTATTGGTAGACAGCGGTCGTTTCGACTGGCAAGGTTCGGGCAAGTTTCCCACAATAACCAAGGCTTACGATGGTTTCCACGGTTTGAATTTCGCAGAGGAATTCGGCCCTGCCGCATATATCACCCGAGCACGCAAGGAAGGGGCGCGGGACTTCGGTGCCTGCATGAGCCCACATACCGCTTTTTTGGTGCTTCAAGGGCTGGAGACGCTGCCGCTTCGCATGGAGCGGCACGTCTCCAACACCCGTGCCGTTGTCAATTTTCTTAAAACTCATCCTGCTGTCGAATGGGTCAGCTACCCGGAACTGGACGATCATCCCGACCGCGCACTCGCAAGCAGGCAGCTGCCTAAAGGATGCGGTGCGGTTTTTTCGTTCGGGATAAAGGGGGGACGCAAGGCAGGCTGCCGCTTGATCGAAAGCGTCAACCTATTCTCCCATCTAGCCAACGTGGGAGATGCAAAATCGCTAGTGATCCATCCAGCCTCGACAACGCACCACCGCCTTGACGACAAAGCCCTGCTGGCCGCAGGGATTTCTGAAGGCCTGGTTCGGCTTTCGGTCGGAATCGAAGATCCTGAAGATCTGATTGCAGATCTGGAACAGGCGTTGAAAGCCTCACAACGCGTCTAGCCGGGCAGGACGCAGAAGCTGTGGATGTAGTCATCAACGGGCACCAAGCCTACGTCTATTGCGGTGGACGCGAAATCCGACACGAAAGCAAGTCGGTGTTGTTTGTTCATGGCGCTGCATTGGACCATACCGTCTGGACTCTCCAAGCTCGCCATTTCGTCCGTCAAGGATTGAACGTGCTCGCGGTCGATCTGCCAGGCCATGGGCGATCAGCAGGCCACGCACGCAACCGGATAGAAGACTACGCCGACTGGCTAATTGAGCTGCTTGATGCGCTCGAAATCGAAAGTTGCTCGCTTGTCGGACACAGCATGGGATCGTTGATTTGTCTCGAAACAGCAGCATGTCATAGCGCCAGGGCAGATGCGCTCATCCTTGTAGGAACCGCAGTCCCCATGCAGGTGCATGATTCGATACTTGACCTGTCATCTAAAAACAAGCATGTCGCAATCGATCTGCTGACAGCTGGCGGGCACAGCCCTAGCGCACACCTTGGAGGGAGCAAAAATCCAGGCATGTGGATGATCGGCGGGTTCATGAGGCTGATGGAGTACGCCGGTCCGGGCGTGCTTCACAGCGACCTTGCAGCATGTGCAAACTACTTGAACGGAATCAAATCGGCTTCGAAAGTAGATTGCCCCTCACTGTTGATTCTGGGGGAAAAGGATCGCTTGACACCAGTCAGAGCAACGCACGAACTTGCCAAATCGATTCCAGATAGCAAAACTGCTGTGATGCAAAAAACCGGACATGCGATCATGGCTGAAGAACCCAATCGACTGCTGGATCTTTTGCGCATGATGCTGCTGCCGACAAGCCAAGCCGCCTAAACGAAACTGAATGCGAACATGATGCAGTCACTTTTTCAAAGCGATGCGCTTTTAGTGCAAATCGCTGTCGTCTTGTTGGGCACGCTTGTTGTCGCAGCGGTGAAACGCTTCGTCATGAAGTCTTTGATCGCAAGAGCGCAGCGCAGCGCGAACCGCCTTGACGATACAGCCCTGCTCGCTTTGAACAGGCCGCTTATCGTGCTGATCTGGATTCTAGGGCTGTTTTTTGCACTGAGCGTCTTAAGCGGAGCCTATGAATCCAAACTGTTCGACGTATTGGCACCAGCGCGCAGTCTTGCCATTATTGCGATCGCTTGCTGGTTTTTGCTTCGGCTGGTCAAGAATGTTGAGCGCAGCTATGTACGGCAAAAGCACTCCCAAGAGCTTCCGATCGATCTTGCGACTGTCGACATATCCAGTAAAGTCGCGCGAATTCTCATCCTGATCATTAGCGTACTAGCCGGTTTGCAGGTCATCGGCGTCAGCGTAGCAGGATTGCTTGCAGTTGGCGGCATCGGCGGCGTCGCGGTAGGCTTTGCAGCTAAGGAATTGATTTCGAACTTTTTCGGCGGACTAATGATCTATCTGGAACGTCCGTTTTCAGTCGGAGAGACCATTTCCTCCCCAGACATGGATATCGAAGGCACGGTCGAGGAAATTTCTTGGGGGCAGACCGCGCTTCGACGCTTCGACTCGCGACTGATCTATGTGCCCAACTCCGTGTTCAACACGATTTCTGTGCTCAATAGGGCGCGACAAACCAATCGGCGCATATACGAATATGTCGGCATCCGTTACGATGACGTGAATGCTCTGGAAGCCATTGTGGACGACACCCGGACCATGCTGCTGAATCACCCGGAAATTGATCATAACAACTCCATCATGGCCAACTTCGATCGGTTCGCGGCATCGTCGCTAGACTTCTTCATCTATTGCTTTACTGTAACTACCGTTTGGGCGGAATACCATGCAGTCAAGCAGGATGTTCTGTTCAAGACCGCCAGAATCATCGAATCTCACGGTGCCGAAATCGCATTCCCCACCTCCACACTTCACGTACCGGACGGGATCAGAACCAGTGAATTGACTGAGATTAAACCTGAACCCCCAGCCCTGTCGAAACCGAAGCTCAAGAGCCGACCGCCTCATACCGAAACCGAGCGCCAAGCATTAGGACGCGAAGACGAACCCGAATAGACGCTATTTTTCGACACACTCCAAAAGCCTCCGCATCTTTCGAATGCAGTACTTGGGTATTGGCTCAGTTTGCAAATAAATCAGTTGCGCAGAAGCCGGAACCGGTATAATAGCCGCATGTGATTCAACCATGGAGCATGTCAAAATGAAGCGTTCAACCAGATTCACCCCCCCCCCTCCCGTAGACTGACAACCCTCGTGCTACTGGCGACGCTGGCCGGGCCGGCGGCGGCGCAGGTCGACTGGTCGATTGCGGGCGATACAGGATCCAGTGCCTGCCCAAGCGGTCAGAGCGAAATGAATCCAACGATTGCAACTGTCGCAGCCGGGTCCCTGAAGAAAGACTCGGTCGGAATTTCGACAATAGGGCTGACTTATGCGTCCGTTAGAGGTTTTGCGGGAAAGGATATCGGCGGTGGCCGCACTATCTATCTTGAGGTGAAGGGGCCGAATGGACAGAGAGTCGGCAGTCGGGCAACACTCGGCAGTGTACGGCTTTTACCTGCCCAGACCACGGCAGCCCAGACCACAACTGTCTCCAGCCTGACACCGAATACACGCTATACCGTAGAAGTTTTGGCCACTTCAGAATTGATCGGAAAATCCTGCTTCCGGACGACGACGTTCGACCTGGAGATTCCCTTTGGCTCGGGTCGCGCCGTCACCGGCGATGGGTGGTCAAGCGGGTGCTTCGCCTTCAGCCGGGACCGGAATCAGATCAATGCTTGCCTATGCGGAGCGCGCAATGCAGATGGTGACTGGGCGCGTACAGATGCCGAAGACGGCTACGAATACATTCGGGATGCCGCCTGGAGACAGAACACGGGATGCACGACGAACTGACGCAGGCGGCGCCTGCCGCATGGCTCATGGCCGGCGGGGCAGCGGCTTGCGGGCTCGTCTAGGGAAACCGGAACCCCGGGGACGGGAGGCGGCCTTAGGGGGTCGCCTCTTCCGATCACTCCTGCAATGTTCGAACTGAGCTGTTGCCAGCACCCGCAGAAACCTGATAAGCATGTCGCGACAAGTCAATGCTGGCGAAATGCCATGACGCGTTCAAGAGGGTGCTGTCGGTAGAACGCACGCAATTGCGCATAGACTTCAGGATAGCTCTGAATCAATGCTTGCGGGGCTTCAAAGAAATACTCGCTCGCTACGGCGAAGAACTCTTCTGGCGATTGCGCGGCATATTCATCAATCTCAGTCGCCAGACCCGCTTCAAGCTTGGCGCACATGTCCTCATAAGCATCGCCGAATGCTCTACACCATGTCTGCGAATCCATTTCCGCATGCAAGACCGGACACCCGTTCGCATCGCCGCTAAGCATGTCAAGCTCGTGCGCCATTTCGTGAATGACAACATTGTAGGCATCCAGATAGCCCGAAGCTACCACGTCATTCCACGACAGGATGACCGGACCATCCATCCACGATTCGCCACTCAGCTCATTGTTCCAGTCGTGCTCGACACCTGCATCATCAACCGTCGTGCCGCAAGCAATGAATGCGCCAGGATAGACGACTATGGTACGCAGGTTTGAATAGGCATCGATTCCAAGCTCTAGAATCGGAATACAAGCCAAACAAGCGACAATCGCTACAGCTTGATCTGTGACCTCGAACCCGCCTGCTCCCTCAATATATTTCGTGTGCGCAAATGCCTCAGCGAGCGCCCGCAACCTGTTCGCCTCCGATTCACCTAGCGTTCCAACTACAGGCAACGCCTCGACCACCGACTGCCATAAGGCTTCATCAATAGCACATCTGTTCAACTTGAGGAATCTCAACATCAGGCCACCTTCATTTCCCAGTCGGCTTGCGTATCTGCCAGTCGAACTAATCGATTGCCGCTCATCACTCGGTCTGCCGATTACGCACGGGCGCTGATGTGGCGCAACTTCATCTCTCGATACACGATATACAGAGTGCTTGCAGCAATCAGACAGGCGCCACTCAGTGCAGACACCGACGGAATCTGTCCAAAAATGAAATATCCGGCGATACCCATAAACAGCATTCTGCTGTACAGAAACGGGGCGACAAAATGCGCATCTCCGATTGCATACCCTCGAATATCAAAATAGTTGCGGCACGAAGAGGCGGCACCAACCAAAAGCAGCAGCAGCCATTCATGAACACTGGGAGTCTCCCAAACAATAATCGCCGGGGGGAAGCTGCCAATTGACAAGATGATCGTGAAGTAGAAAAGAATCGTGCCCGGCTTTTCGGTTCGCGAGAGCTTCTTGCCCAAGACCAGCGTTAGCGCAAACGCCATCGAAGCGGCAATCGGAGTCAACAAACTGATGGTAAATTGCTGCGGCAAATAGCCTATCACAAGAACGGCGCCAAAAAACCCGATTAATGATGCCGACAACCGTCGCAATCCGACTTTCTCGCCAAGCATGGTGACACCAAGAATCGTAACGAATAGTGGTGTCGTGAAAAACAAAGCTGTGACGGTGACAAGTGGTAGAATCATCAGCGAATAGAATCCGCAATTGATTGCAATCACGCCAATGATTCCGCGCAGCAGGTGATCAGGCAAGCGTTCAGTTTTCAAGCTGTAATCCGAACGCGGGAAGATAAAGATCGCAGCGACGATAAAGCCGAAAACACCTCTAATAAATACAGTCTGCGCCGAGTGTATGCTGCCGGCAAGCGCGTGTACGCCGGCACTCATGACAGACGCTATCAAAGCGGATAGTACAATCCAGCCGGCGCCACGAAGGTTTTCAACCGGCGATGCCATCAACCGACCCTTTTTGGCGACTATTTTTTAATGATCTGATTTGAACTAGGAGTAGATGCATGGAACTCGGACTAACTGGCAGGACCGCATTGGTCTGCGCATCCAGCAAAGGGCTGGGGAAAGGTTGCGCCAAGGCGTTGTCGCACGAAGGCGTCAACGTTTGGCTGAATGGGCGAGACCTCGAATCGCTCAAGCGCGCAGTATTTGAAGTAGGCGAAGGTTCTCGAGGACAAGTATCGAGCGTCTGCTGCGACATCACGACAGAGAAAGGCCGCGAGCAGGCGCTGGCTACGACTGGCCCTTTAGATATTCTGATCAACAACGCTGGCGGTCCCCCGCCAGGAGACTTCCGCGATTGGGATTTTGAGGAGTGGAATGCCGCAATCAACAACAACATGCTGACGCCGATCAAACTGTTCAAGCTGGTTGTCGATGGAATGATCGAGCGGAATTTCGGCCGAATTATCAACATAACATCTTCATCAGTGAAGTCTCCTATTAACACGCTCGGACTATCGAACGGCGCTCGCGCCGGCCTGACTGGGTTTATCGCAGGCGCCTCGCGCCAAGTGGCATCGCACAACGTCACTGTCAATAATATTCTGCCTGGCCGATTTGACACCGACCGTTTGCAAAGCGGCTATCAGCACGCGGCCGAGACAACCGGGGCCCCGCTTGACACCATCATAGCCAGGAGCGTAAAGGAAATTCCCGCTGGACGCTTTGGCACGCCGGATGAATTTGGCGCATTGTGCGCGTTTCTATGTAGCGATGCTGCCGCCTATATCACCGGGCAGAACATACTCATCGACGGAGGACTGGTGCCTCTATCAATGTAGCGAAGTCACATGCTGCTCGATTCAGTGCATCGCAAAGCGTCCAACGGCTGATGGTTCCAACACAACCGTCTCTGGCAGCAGACATTGCCCTGCATCGTCGCAAGCCTGAAGCGTGACTTCAACCTTTGGAAGCTGCGCAGATTCATCGATTCGCTGCAGTTTCAGCGAAACATCGAATACGCCATCAAAAACAGCCATTGGAACATCCAGAAACTGAGTTCCAAGCATAATCGGTTCGGGAAGCCCTATACTCGCCACTTCCCAGCCAGGCGAGGCTTGAATCGATGTCGCAATCAGAAAATCGCTCAGCGGTTCATCCGAATTTACATGCCATCCATCCGCGATATTTATTGTGACGGTTGCGGCAATCTCATCTGGCTGCACGCGATCGGAGCGCAATACAAGACGGATGTTGCCGTGTGCGGCATACTCTTGTTCGCCGGCGGTGCCGGCCATCTGAACTTGCATAGCCTTGAGCAAGTAGGTGAAGTTCTCGGGATATTCGGCGACTTCGCCAGCAAAGGCTCCGATCACTTGCTTCGACCAGTCCTGATATTTTCGAAGCCCGGTTCTGCGATAAAGAGTCGTCAGCACTTCTGCTGCAACGGAGTTGCCTGATGGAAGGGCATCATCAATGTGGTCTTTGGGCCTTGCGATCAAGCCAGCAGAATCAGTTTCGGCGATGCTGAACAAGCCACCGAATGCCGGATCCCAGAACAAGTCAAGCATTCGATCAACGATCGCCTGGCTGCGCCGCAGCCAGGCATCGCGCCCGGTCTGATCATGAACTGCCAGCATCGCTTGCGCGAAATAGGCGTAATCGTCAAGTTTTCCGGCGATCATGGCCCGCTCATTGATGAAAATGCGCTTCATGCTGCCTGTTTCGTCAAGCATGCTGCGCCAAATAAACTCGGCAGCGCGTTCAGCGGCTTGCAGGTAGCGACGATCATCAAGTATGCGGCTCGCCTCCGCCAAGGTCTTGATCATCATGCCGTTCCATGAGCTGATTATCTTGATGTCACGAAATGGCGGCAGGCGCTGCCTGCGAATATCGGCCAATTGCGCTCGAAACTCCGCAACTTGTCCAAGCAACTCTTCTACCGGTATTCCTTGGGACTTGGCATAGGATTCGGGCTGGTCGGACAGGTGCAAGATGTTCAATCCTTCGAAGTTGCCGGCTTCGCTCACGCCATAAAGGTCGCCGATCAACCCAGCCTGTTCGGGCGGCAGCGCGGCGACCACCTGATCCATGGTCCACACATAGAACTCCCCTTCTTTGCCAGGCTCGCCTGCGTCGAATGCCGAAAAGAATCCGCCTTGCGGCGAAGTCATCTCGCTGAGCACGAAATTCAATGTCTCAACCGCGGTCCGCTTGAACATCGAATTGCCCGAGATCTGGTAGCCATATAGATATAGCCGGCCAAGATGCGCCTGATTGTAAAGCATCTTCTCGAAATGCGGCACAAGCCATTTATTGTCGATGCTGTAGCGATGAAAACCGCCGCCAACATGATCGCGAATCCCGCCAAGCGCCATCGCCTCGAGGCGCTTATGCAGCAATTCGGCTGCTTGAGTGTCGCCATTTCGAATTGCGGCGTCGGCGAGCAAAAACAGCTCCGATTCTCGCGGAAACTGATTGCCGGTCAACTCGAAATCATCCGCCATGCGCTGATACTCGGCCGAGCGCTGCATGGCTCGCGCGACCGCCTCCGGCCCAACTTCCGCATCAGGGATGTGCAGCAACGCATAGCTTCTCACCACATCTGAAATATGGTTCGCCAAATCAATCAAGGTCTGACGCTCTGTGCCCCACAACACGGATACCCGGCCGACAAGCTCGCGAAACTGCTCGTTGGTAAAGTAGGTGCCTGCAAAGAAGGGCTCGCCGTCGGGTGTGGCAAACACATTCAGCGGCCAGCCGCCAGCCCCGCCCATGGCTTCAACCGCGGTTATATATAGATTGTCTATTTCAGGATGAGTCTCCCTGTCGACCTTGATGGCGATCAGGTTCTGGTTAACCAGTTCAGCGGCTGCTATGTTGTCATAGGTTTCTTGCTCCATGACGTGGCACCAGTAGCAAGTCGAGTAGCCGATTGAAATCAGCAACGGAACATCGCGGCGCCTCGCTTCGGCAAAAGCCTCTTGGCCCCAGGCATGCCAATCGACCGGATTGTGCGCATGCTGGCGCAAATAGGGGGAATCTTGAAGCATCAGCCGATTCACATAGACCGGGGTGCCATCTGCATTGAGATGATGGGTCCGCGCAGGCTCATCCGATTGCCGCTTTGCCCACATGCTGGCTAATTCCGCTTGCAGATTGGAAGAAAACGCTTGCGCGCCAGGCAAGCTGGAGAAGTTCGCTTCGGCAAAGCTGAACGGCAAAAATGCCGCCATGCCGATTACGTACCCGATGATGCGCCTTGTTACGCCTGCATTTGGATCAATCATTCGAAAACCTTTTGACTCTAAACCGCCGCCGCTTGCCGGCAGCATGGCATCTGCCCCATATCACACCGACCACCAGACCTACCGTATGCGCCGTATTGGCGATATTGCCAACCAGCCCGGTTAGGCAAACCATATACCAGATCAGCATCATCCACACAACCCACTTTTCAAGATAGTATAGAAAGAACGGGTTGTACCGACTCTGCATCCATACAAAGCCCAGCAATCCGTAGACAACGCCTGACATGCCGCCAAAAAACGGGCCGCTCACAACGAATTGAGCTAGATTTGAAGCACTCGCGGCAACCACAAAGAACAGCAGCAGCATCCAGCTGCCAAGCGCTTGTTCAATCTTACGGCCGAGATCCCACAGCCAAAGCATATTGAACACAATGTGCATGACCGTGAAATGAAGAAAAGCTGGCGTTAGCAGGCGCCAAACCTCGCCATTTCTGATTTCGAGCAAGTTGTAGCCGAAAGAGGAAATCCGCACCAATCGTGTAGTCGCTTCGCTTGTTCCGAGCCAGGTAGCGACCGTGACAAAAATTGACAGGCCGATAAGCGTCAGGGTGATGGGGATCGCTTTCAAAATCAGCAACTATTTCGCTCAGAGTTGATCAGGCAAGAACATGGCAAGGCGGGAAACTTGAAGATCTCCGGCTTAAGCTCCGATCTGCATCCTTTGTTGCTGTTCCGTGGCACAGAACAATCAATGCAACCGATTCAGGGCATGAAGGTTCAGCGCATTTTCCATGCAAAAGCTGTTCAACGCTCTGAATATTCAACGCGATCAGAACTGCCCAAGGTGACCGCTGTGCCATCAATCGTGGTGAATGTTCGGCCCTTGATATCCTTGCGATAGGCTTGATAGGAAACCGGCTCGTCATTCTGTGCGCTGACAACACGGATGGTGACAACTTCATTTTGAATTTGCCAATTGTAGAAGAAATATCCGGTACTGCCGACGACCAGCACGCCGATGACGCAATAGGCGGCAATCCGGTTTGTCCTGCTTTGCGCCGCCTTGAAGGCCAAAGCCTGAGACGATTCGCGAACAGCGCTTCTAGATTTAGAGTGGAAAACAAGAACAACCACCGCAATCACGATTAGGGTGAAGAGGATTTTTGTCAGCATCGTTCAATCCGGACGCATAGCCGTATACAGTCGAGGCAACCTAAAACACTCAGGCACCTTGGCCAATCTCGCTCCCAAGATCTGCAGTCAATGAAGCCGGAGGCAAAAGCATCGAAACCGTGAAGCGAGTGAAAGCCATTGATCAAGCGTCGCCTGACGGCAAAGGAATCGACGGATTGACCTCCATAGGACATGGCATCGGGCGCGTTGTTACTGGCTTGATCAGGCAAGGCGGGCTTTCCACGGTGCAAAAAGTATACACGATGAGATTTAAAGACATATTCAACGCTGACGACTATCCGGTTCGATCGAAACGCTAAAATGTCCAACCGCACCAGTTGACCAGGATTCGAAAGGCCGTGAAATGACGCAAGCGCAATGATGAGAAACCATCAACTGACAGTTGCCTGCATAAGTGTCGCTCAAATACTCAGTATGCTGCCATTCGCCGCATATCCGGCACTAATACCGGAATTGCAGACGCAATGGGCGGCAACCAGCACAGAAATCGGGTGGGTCGCCGGGATCTACTTCGGCGGGTATCTCGTGGCTGTCGGGGTCTTGGTTTCCAGCACCGATTTGATCGATGCCAGGAAAATCTACCTCTGGTCGATGGCTATAGGCATTGCCGCGCCGCTCGGGTTCGCCTTTTTCACATCCGGCGTGGCGACGGCAAGTTTCTGGCGATGCTTGCAGGGGGTCGCGCTTGCCGGGACCTATATGCCGGGATTGAAGGCGCTGGTCGACAATGCTCCTGAACATAGCCAGAGCCGCACCGTCGCCGCCTATACCGCCTGCTTTGGCGTCGGGGTCGGCGTTTCGTTTCTTGCAACAGGGCATCTTGCTACGCTGTTGGATTGGGAATGGGTATTCGTCAGCTCTGCGGCCGGACCGGCGAGCGCATTCGGCCTTGCGCTAATCCTTCTGCCAACGGCCAAATTCGACGCGGAACGCAACCGAGCATTTCGCTGGCTGCCAGACTTCCGAGAAGTGATTCGCAACCGCATCGCGCTTGGTTTCAGCATCGCCTACGGGGCCCACAACATGGAGCTTTTCGTATTTCGCTCGTGGATGGTCGCCTTCGCCGTCTTTACGTTTGGCTTGTACGAAACCGACACGCTTGGCGCAAATTGGAACCCTGCGATCATTGTCGCAATCATCAGTTTCATGTCTCAGCCGTTCAGCGTGCTGACCAACGAAATCGCCAACCGATTCGACCGAACCAAGGTCATTCTGTGGGTGATGGCTGGATCCGCGGTTTTCGGTGTTGCGCTGGGATTTTCGAGTTCAACTTCAATCATGCTGTTTTTGTGCCTTGCCGCCATTTACGGCATTTTATGCATGAGCGATTCAGCATCGATCACGGCAGCAGTGGTCAAATCAGCCGATGCCCGGCTACGTGGCGCAACACTGGCATTGCACTCGCTGATCGGGTTCGCAGGCGCATTCATCGGTCCGATTCTGTTCGGCATGGTGCTTGATTTTTTTGGCGAAGACAATACGCGCGCATGGGGATTTGCATTCGTTGCAATGGCGGCTGTCGGCATTATTGGCCCTGCCGCAGTCTTCAACCTGTCGCGCAAAGCGGCTTGATTGATCCTAAAGCGCATTCGTTTTCCGCGATTGAATTATGCGGCGGTGATTCTGTCTATGTCAGAAATGACCGGAGCACCAGCTTGAACATTAAGCCGCAACACCGAAAGGCCTGTTTCACAGCGACTATCAGCCTGCTAGCTTTGCTAGCCGCCGCACCAAGCATGTCGTCTGGTCAATCCGGCTTCTTGCAACAAGCGGAATGGCCGAAAACAGATTTCACAAACAGCGTCGTCGATCTAGACGAAATCATGTCTGGAGGCGTGCCCAAGGATGGCATCCCTGCCATCGACAAGCCCATGTTCACATCGCAAGAGGAGGCGTCGCAATGGCTTTCGCCGCGCGAGCCTGTGATCGTGCTTGAAATCGACGGGCAAGCAAAGGCCTATCCCCTTCAGATTTTGACCTGGCACGAAATTGTCAATGACGCCTTGGCTGATCTGCCGGTCGCGGTGACGTTTTGTCCATTATGCAATGCATCAATCGTATTCGATCGAACTGTAGCCGGCGAAGTGCTCGACTTCGGCACAACCGGACGGCTACGCAAAAGCGATCTGGTCATGTACGACAGGCAAACCGAAACTTGGTGGCAGCAAATTACCGGCAAAGGATTGATCGGCGACTACGCCGGGGTCAAGCTGGATAAATTGCCAGCACAGATCGTTTCGTTTGAATCCTTTCGCGAAGCCTATCCCGCAAGTCAGGTCCTTTCGCGAAACACCGGCTTTTCACGCATGTACGGCCGCAACCCTTATCGCGGCTACGATGACATTGACAATACGCCATTTCTGCTGAATGACCCCACAGATCCGCGGCTGCCACCAATGGAGCGAGTCGTCAATGTGTCGATCAGAGGCGAGCATCGCGTTTATCCGTTTCGCACCTTCGATACCGAGCCTGTAATCAACGATACCTTCGAAGATGTCGAGCTGGTGATTTTTAGCAACAACAACACCGTATCCGTATTGGACAGAGGCTCGATCGCTGAATCGCGCACGATTCCGGCAGCGACCGTATTCTCGCGCAACGTTGACGGTCAGACGCTCACATTCGAGCGGCACGACGATGGATTCTATGATCTTGAGACGAATTCACGATGGAATATCTTTGGCCATGCAATCGAAGGCGATCTTGCGGGAGCGCAGCTGCAAAATGTGCCGAATGGAATTCACTTCGCATTCGCGTGGCTTGCGTTTCACCCGGAATCTCAGATCTATAGCCGCTAGCGGCTGTTCGACAATGATTATCAGTTCAGTGGCGGCCGATTGAAGCCCAAACTTTTCTGACCTTGACATTCCAATCCTGCACCAGATCTCCGCCTTTGGTCTGGCGGCGCGACTCTACGCCGGTATAGTCTCGCTTGGGCGAGCCGAGATACAGCTGTCGCGGGCGGCCAATTTTCTGATCATCGTCGCCGTCATACATCTCCTTCCAATGCGCAATCCATCCGACCGTTCGCGCGATTGCGAACATCACGGTAAACATCTGGGTCGGAAAGCCCATCGCCTTGAGGATGATTCCGGAATAAAAATCCACGTTCGGGTACAGGCGCTTTTCGATAAAGTAGTCATCTTCAAGTGCCAGCCGTTCCAGCTCTAGCGCAATATCCATCAGTGGATCCTGCACGCCGAGCTCATTCAGAACTTCATGGCAAGTTGCTCGCATGACACGCGCCCGCGGGTCATGGTTCTTGTAGACCCGATGGCCAAATCCCATCAACCGAAATGGATCATTCTTGTCTTTGGCACGAGCTACGAATTTGGGGATTTCCGAGGCTTTGCCAATTGCGCCCAGCATATTCAGCACCGCTTCATTGGCACCTCCATGCGATGGTCCCCAAAGCGATGCGATGCCGGAAGCAACGCATGCAAACGGGCTTGCTCCCGACGAACCGGCTAGCCGGACTGTGGAAGTCGAAGCATTCTGCTCGTGGTCCGCATGCAGGATCAAGATCCGATTGATCGCCTTCGCCAAAGTGGGATTGACCTCGTATTCCTCGGTCGGAACAGCGAACATCATGCGCAGCAAGTTTTCCGAATACCCAAGATCGTTTTTCGGGTATATGAACGGCTGCCCTAGCGAATACTTGAAAGCGTAGGCGCCGATCGTGGGCATCTTCGCGATCAGCCGATGCGCTGAAATCATCCTGTCACGCGCCTCGCTCATGTCCGAATTGTCGTAATAGAAGGCTGAAAGCGCGCCGACCACGCCGACCATGATGGCCATCGGATGAGCGGACCGCTTGAAGCCTCTGTAGAACGAAGTCAGCTGCTCGTGCAGCATGGTATGATGCGTAATGGCATCGTAGAATGCTTCTTTCTGCTCTTTTGATGGCAGTTGATCGTGCAGCAGCAGATAGCAAACTTCTAGAAAGTCGGTCCTTTCCACCAACTGCTCGATCGGATAGCCCCGATGCAGCAGCACACCTTTATCTCCGTCGATAAACGTGATCTTGGACATGCACGAACCGGTCGAGGTGAATCCGGGATCGTAGGTGAACATGCCGGTCTTGGCATACAAGCTTCTGACATCAATCACGCTCGGGCCCACTGTACCGTCTAGGATCGGGAATTCGTACGTTTGGCCCGTACGGTTGTCGGTCAATGTGACAGAATTTGCCTTCTGGCTAGCCTTGTCGTTGTCCGTCGACGAGGAGGCGGATAAATCAGATTTCGATGCTTGGGATCTCATTCAATTTCCTCTAAGTTAGTGGGCGCGCATCGCCGGCGGCTTGCGGCACCCTATTTCCAGTTTGCGGGGGTTGGCAAGCAAGGCAGAGCCAGCGAGTGACCATGATCAAGCCGAAACCGCTGTTCCGGCGATGGCGAGTGAACTTCGCATTGTAGTAATTTGTTGCACTGTGTGCAAATTTAGCTTTGCGTCATAGCCGGACTTGCCCGCCCTCGCCGAATTACAATAGTCAATCGTCCGCTATAGCGGACGATTGTGTCGCCCCACTTGTTTCATTCTTGTGATTCTGAATCTCCAAGAGACCAAAAGCATCTTGAATCTGGCTTGGCCAGTAATGCTTTCGCGCGCTGGCGCATTCCTGATCATTACAGTTGATACCGCCATGTGCGGACGATACAGCACCGACGAGCTGGCGTACTACGGAATTTCCGGCGCTCCGATGCTGCCTGCCTTGCTGGTCGGCATCGGCATGCTGGTCGGCATCGCGCTGCTTACTGCAAGAGCTGATGGCGCCAATCAATGCGCAACCTGCGGCCAGGTATGGCGTGTCGGAATGCTGCATGCATTGGCACTCGGCATCGCAACGGGCATCATTTTGCAATTCGGCGAACAGATTCTTCTAATTGCCGGACAAAGCGAATTTCTTGCCGCCGGCGCGGGGCCAGTGCTCAAGATGCACGGCTATGGGATGGCGGGCTTGCTATGCGGAATTGCCACGACCTTGTTTCTCGAAGGTCTGCAGCGTCCCACCCCCGGCATGATCGTGATGTTCGGCGCGAATATCGTCAACGTGGGTCTGAACTGGCTACTGATCTACGGCAACCTGGGATTTCCGGAAATGGGCGCTGAGGGCGCAGCGTTTGCGACCGCGATCATTCGCTGGCTAGCATTTGCGGCGCTGGCGGCATACGTTCTTCATGCGGTCGATCGGGTCAAATACGGACTGCTCGTGCGCATTTCGAAATCCGGTCTGAAGCAACTTTCCAAACAGTTGCGACATCTCGGATATCCAGCAGCGTTGGCGCATAGCCTGGAAAGCTCGTCTTTTGCCATTATGACACTGTTTGCAGGCTTGATGGGCGTGGTGCAGACCGCCGTATGGTCTGCATCGATGCAATTGATCGCCTTAGCGTTCATGTTCGCGCTCGGCTTCAGCATGGCGGCTAGCGTCCGCGTGGCAAACCACATCGGACAGCACGATTTCAAGTCGATTCCCTATGCCGGATGGATTGCAGCCGGGCTGGGAACGCTAGTCATGTCTGCGATTGGCGTCGCCTATTTCAGCGTGCCAGAATTTTTCTCGAGCATCTACAGCGACGATGCCGACGTGATTGCAGCGACTGCGATTGTCGTGGTGATTACCGCGTTTGCGATGATTCCGGATGGTCTTCAAACCGTGCTCGTCGGCGCTCTTCGAGGTTTGCAGGACATGTGGTTCATCACGCTATCGATGTTCGTTTCCTGGTGGGTAGTCATGCTGCCGATTGCGTTCTACGCTGGCGTTTCGCAAGATGGCGGACCGGCCGCGCTCATGATATCGGTCGGCATCGGTGCGCTCGTTGCTGTCTGCATGCTTGGGGCGCGCTTTCGTCACAAGTGTCGAATCTAGGATGCATCGAGTCGCAAAAAACTGCACATTGCCATCGCATTCCGCATGCGAATCAAGAATATTTCGCAGCGCATCAGTGCGATCATGATCGGCTTGCGAATATGAACGAAATCTCGATACGGACACGAAGCTCGAACCTCTGCGCTCTAATTTGGGGGGACAGGTCGTGCATTCCGGTAATCGCCATTCACGGTTGGCTGGATAATGCGGCGAGTTTCATCCCGCTATCGCGTCATCTTTCGAATATTCACCTGGTTGCATTGGATTTGCCGGGGCACGGAAAGTCCGAACACCGAAGCGGAGCTTCGGCCTACCATGTCATCGACTATGCAACCGATGTTCTACTGGCTGCGGAGGCGCTGGGATTCGAGACGTTTTCCATCATTGGCCACTCGCTCGGCGCGATCGTCGGCGCGACGCTCGCAGCCGGCGTACCGGACCGGGTTGAACGCTTGGTGATGATTGATGGACTGGGCCCGATGACTGAGGGAGCGGAAAAGTTTCCAGAACGTCTAGAGCGGCATTTTGCCTATGCGGTCAGACAGTCGAAGGGATTGAAAACCTTTCAATCGAAAGCTGCGGCCATCAAGGCAAGACAGTATGGGGATGCGGTTGGAAAGCTGCGGCGAAATACCGCAGAAGCGCTCGCCGAACGCAATCTTTCACGCGCTGGGGGCGGGTTTCAGTGGGCGACTGATCCGAAACTTCTGATGCCGACACCGATCTATTGGACTGAGCGGCATGTGCTCGAACTGCTGCCGCACATTCAATGCGAATCGAGACTGGTGCTACCGGATGAAGGCATCGTTGCCGGATGGGCGACATCGAACCGGCGGCAAGCAGCGATTGCCGATCTCGAAATTGTTTACATCAAAGGCAAGCACCATGTGCATATGGATGACCCTGAAACCGTCTCGTTTGCGATTCAGCCGTTCATGAACCGGCAAATTTATCGAACTCGCTAGGGGGTATCGCGGATCTTAGTAGTTGCTCGGTTTGAAAATAAACCCGTTTCGCAAAAACCAGAACTGGCGCAATGACCGATAATCATCCAGTTCAGGAGAAACCGAAATGAAGCGCCTACTGGATTCCCCTCCCCCTCGCTAGACTAGCGGCTCTCCTGGCGGCGCGGTTCGTCCTTACCCCGGCCACCTGCCGCACCCAGGGGCGAGCACCCGGCAAGTCCGGGATCATAAGTACGAACAATGCCGAGAAGGCTCTAAATTCCGGCTTGAACGAGCTGAACAAGACCTGGAACGCCGTAGTCAGAGAAACAGCGTCCAGCGCCGTCGCTGCCGAGGAGTTCACGCTCAGGCGGACGATGCGCGGCGCCAGCGCCGACAACGACCGCAAGGGTGCTCATCCCGACGACGCGGGCAGGAAGTGGAAGACGGCCTGCGTCAGCAGCTCTTTCTAGCGGCTGATGGCCGGCGGGCCGGGCGGAGGACCGCCATGGGCCATGAATCTTGAAGATTGACGTTGCAGGGCACGTGCCGCCGCATCGCCTCATGCATTTTCGCCCTTCGCCGCCGGCGCGATGACGGTCAGATTTTCATTCGCCCAGCACACAGAATCAGAGATTTTCTGACAGACGCTAAATTAGCGACTCTACTGCTATCGGCAGTGCTTGCGATGCTGGCGTAGGCGCAACTTTCATCGACCGGTACGAGCGTTTCGACAAGCTCGCGCTGTTCGACCAGCTTCGACGCGAAGGCGCGAGCAGGGCATCCGCGCCCTGGCCGACCGGTGCCGCCGCCCGCACCGGGTGCGGCAGCACCAGTGGACCGCCGCCGAGCTCGAGCTGGTGCGCCAAACGCGGCAACGCTTTCCGCTGTGGGGGGTGCCAAGATCCGCGACGTGCTGGCGCGCGAGCACGGCTTCGCCATCGAGGCCGGCTTCGCGGGCAAGGAGTCCGTGGCCGGGTTCGAGACCGCCTGCCGGCGCCGCGGCATAGAACTGTTCGCGCTGCCGCCCAAAAGCCCCATTTGCAACGGCTGCGTCGAGCGCGCCAACGCGGCCGGCCGCTACGAGCTCCGCCAGTCCTGCGCCGGCGAGCTGAGCGAGGGCGCGCTGAACGTCGAGCTGGCCCGGTTCGAGCGCTTCTACAACGACTGCCGGCCGCACCAGGCGCTCGGACAAACGGCGCCCATGCAGGCGCGTATAATCAAAACTTCAACCAAAGCGCGCTGGCCACCTGAAAAGTCTCATATGTATTGAACCAGTACAACCCGTACAACCTGCCCCTTTTCCGCTTGAAATGGTTATAATCGCCAACCATCATTTAACTATCACTCTGAAAAAAATGAAAATGACCATGATTCCCCCCCCCCTCGCTGAGTTAACAACCCGCTCACTGCTGGCAGCATTCGCCCTGGTCGCCGGTCTTGTCCTCCTGGCCGGGCCCGCTGCGGCGCAGACATTCAGGATACCTGGTAACCTTGATCACTTTACACACGTCATGGAGAACGAGGGCAGGGGCCTCGGGGACCCCGTCACCTCGCTGAACGGCTTCCTCACAAATCAGGCCGATCGATGGACATTTCCACCTGCTGTTGCGGATCTGGACATCGAGGCCAAGGACTGGCCCGGCACCGCGATCCTCGGCGTGGGACCCGGATCCCGGTGCGCGTACGGCAGCGGGGAGGCGACGCGGCTGGTCGGCTTCCACAACGCCGACGGCGAGTACACCCACGGCCAGCCCATCGCCGAAGCCTGCACGTACTGGGGCCAGCCAAAATGCTCGAGAACAGTCACCGTTCGTGGACGAACGTACACGGCCAATCGTGGAAGCGATCCCTGTCCGCAGCAGGGCGCGGATAATGTGCCGACCGGCAGACATATCCCCTCCACCGGCATGTTCACCGTCCGGATCTGGGGCAAGGTGTGCTTCAGCGGGCGCGTTAATGCTTGTTTTCCGGCGAGGGAGCCAGCACCAGCAGATGGCGTGGACAGCATCAATGGCCTTGGGTATATCGCTACCTTCAAGGGCGGAGGCAACAACTGCGGCCCGGCCATCTGGCCCACGCCGGAGATGCGGGCGGCGGGCGCCCCGCCCTATGCCGCGTGGTGCGACTTCACCTTTGACATACGGTGAAGCAGTACTGACCGG
This sequence comes from Arenicellales bacterium, assembly GCA_965214875.1. Lineage (GTDB taxonomy): Bacteria > Pseudomonadota > Gammaproteobacteria > Arenicellales > JAJDZL01 > CBDAUN01. Next base: position 2,760,472 of record OZ243980.1, read on the forward strand.
AACAGGGAAGGAGCGGCCTCGGTCGCCCTTTTCCTTGCCGGTCTCGCCAGCACGAATAATTTGTCGTCTTATCGCCGTTTTGATGGTATAAAATCGAAAGGACTAATGATGATTAGTACAGATGTCAGAACCAAAAAATTCTGGCTTTAGCTTTCGCGCACTTGCCAAGCGATTGGGGGTTCTGACATTCCTGTTCTTTCTCATCAAGGGGTTGCTTTGGCTGATCGTTCCTGCCTTGCTGATCTGGTGGGGAGTCGAGGTTGACTGGTAATCCTCACAACAGCGCCAAGCAAGCTTGGAAGACGGGCATCAACCCAGCGGCAGTCAACGAAGCACTGAAGAAATTCATGGCCGTCGCAAAAGCAAACTGCCGAACATTTGGCACGAAGCGAAACCGCCAGCAGTTTGCGCAACCTCATTCGATGGTCCACTTTGGGATGAGAAAATAACAGCGTGAAAGTCTACACGATTCTTTCACTGGCCGATGGGAATGCGGATATCCTCACAGTCAAAACAGTCTACGCTTTAAGCATTTCGCCAGTCAATCGGATTCAACGAGAATCTTCACCATGTTTCGTTCATCTTCGCTGAACACAGCTCCGATCAGGAATACCGACTGATTGCCCAGCTTTTGCTTGTTCGCATAGCCCTTGGAACGAATCTGTCGGATTGCGTCTGCCGCTGCGTTTTCCGCGTTGGCACTTGTCGCCAGCACTTTCAACTCGAAGACGAAAACCTGTTCCTCACACAGCACCACAAGATCTGATCGCCCTAGACTTGTAGACTCTTCAGCATGTACCTGGCAACCGGTGGAACTAAGGCAGGAATACAGTATTCCGGCATACCATGCTTCACGCTGCCAGTGCTCCTTCTTGCGATACCATTGGTGCGGGATACCGGACAACACCGATTGCAGCACCTTTGCAAACTCCTCGAATCTGTTCGCAATCAGAAGCTTTCGCATGCGACCTGCGTGCGCAACAGTCTGAAAAGCCGCATCAGAAAGATACTCCAAAAAGCCTTCGCTCATAGATTCTCGGACTTCGGCATTCGGATAGTCCAGCGTATACGTTGTTCTCGTGCCGGAGCCGTGCTCGCCTGCAATCGTCAGATAACCGGTCTGAAACAGCAGCGATACAGTGCTGATATCGTTAACATCGAACTTTGACACGAAAGCCTCGCTGACCTGCAGGTTCTGCATATCCAGCGGCGTGAACTGCCTGTCAGTCATCACCTTGTAAAGAAATGTCGGCAAACCAGTCGTAAACCAATGCGCCTTGAATTTACGCGTATCAAGCAAATTCAAGATCGCCCAAGGGTTGTAGACCTTGTCTTCACCAAGCCAGCTATAGCCGTTGTACCATCGTCGAATTTCGCCTCGGTCAAGACCCTCCAATTCGGAGATGAACACCGCATCAAGCTCCGATTCGGTGTAGCCGCAGATTGTCGCATAGCGCGGATCCAGACTAATATTGGAAAGATAATTCAGCTCGGAGAAAAGGCCGACCTTGCTGAACATGGTGATTCCCGTGACAAACATGAATCGGATGTGCTCCATGTTGCCTTTGAGTATCCCGTAGAGCCCTTGCAGAGCTGCCTGGTTTTTCGCTACAAGATCAGGATTGCCGACCGCATCCAAAATAGGCTTATCATACTCGTCCACCAGGATAACTACACGCTGACCAGTCTTTTTATGCAGGCGGCGCACCACATTCTCCAGAAATTCATGAGCTTGGTCTGAGTAGGCTTCTTCAAGATTGCCATAATTGCTTGCAATCCAATTCAATTGGCTTTTTACATAAGACCCAACCTTTCCCGGCTCGTCATATTTGGCATCGAAGCTTAGGCGCACAACCGGATGACTTGCCGACCAGTCCCAATTGTTATGGATATGGAGTCCTCGGAACAAAGGTTCGTCGCCCTCGAAGAGATGCTTAAGGGTGCTTACAAGAAGGCTTTTGCCGAACCTTCGCGGGCGCGACAGGAAGAAATACCTGTGCTGTGCCGCCAATTTGCCGATATGCGCTGTCTTGTCGGCGTAGTAGCAATTTTGATTGCGAATCGCCTGAAAGTCGGCAATACCGATCGGTAATTCAAGGGAACTCATAGCCATACTCATCGAAAAGGCAGAGGATTGATTGTACAACACCTGGAATAGAACCGATTGAAGACAACCATTGATTTCGACAGACCCCAATCGTCGCGCTAAACTGCCTTTATCCGGAATTGATCAGCCAGCACGAGACCACGTATCATCGGTAAATTAGCTCGCTCTCTGCATAGTGCAATCTATTCATGGTATATAACGTTTACCATAATCATGTTTCCGCCCGCACCTTTGGCGAAGTGGCTGATGAAAAACAATCTTCCGATTGATTCGCTCAATTTGTAAAATATCTCACTCAACAAACGCGGTTTACGCCTCCCGAAATCTAATTCTGAGTGATTGCGCAAACCGCCTTTGCTTTGCAAATCTGCTAATCGCATGAACTCGCCATGGTAGCCAAGAGCAAACGCACATATCGAATCATATTTCAGAGTGCCTCGAAGGTGTACGAGCTGTACGCCCGTTCTGTTTCGCAAAGCGATATGTATGCGTTTTTAGAGGTGCGCGACCTAGTTTTCGGAGAACAATCCAAGCTAGTCGTCAATCCCGGCGAAGAGCAGCTGAGAACTCAATTTGAGGGTGTAAACTGCACCTACATACCGATTCACTCAGTTGTGCGAGTTGACGAGGTTGAAAAGGAGGGTTTTGCCAAAGTTGTTTCTAGCTCGGAAAAAGGTACGGTCTCGAATTTTCCGATTCCATTCGCGCCCCCAGAGGGCAAGTCGGGAGACTGATTACAGATAGCATTCGTGAGATTAATCGCATCAGTATCAGCCACATTGGCAAGTGTATTCGACGCTCAGGATGATTTTAATTTGCTTCTGCATTTAGCCTGAAAAACGCTGTGCGCGATTAGCATTAAGAAAGTTAATTGCCACTACTGACACCTTATCGATGCTGGGCATCTTTCATGATAAGGTAGCATCTCACATGTATCTGAACCCGTACACAGCCCCGCCGCTGTGGGACCGCCCAATTCATAGAGAAGCAATTCAACATAACGTCTTTGCATTCAATAGAACCAACAAGTTGAAATTTTCTGATGTAAAGGGTGTCGTCCATCCTTCAGTGGACAAGCCAAGCAAGTAATTTCAAATCATTGCTTCGTTCAATGTGAAATTTACCCTCATGTGACGTTCTGCTTCGGCTTACCGCTAAGGCTGGCCGAGTCTTTAGCTTCTTCTGTCAAGCTGGCACGTGAATCAAGATCGATTGATGCGCCTGAATCCGTTTCTTCGTTTTTATCCGAAAGCGAGTGGCTGGAAGTCTGCCGGGTCAAAGCTCGCATTTTCTGACCGATCAGTTCGGGCGAGGTGCCGTCATCTGGTTCGCACAGCTCAGTGGCACCTTTAGCCATGGTATGGTAGAGTGCCATTTGGCTTTCATTGACGCTGTGCAACAGCACCGCAGTATCAGAAAAATGGCTTCTCACCTGTTTTTTGTACGCATCGTGTTCTGAACGCAAATTTGCGAGCTTCTTTCGAAGTTCGATCGTTTCGACATGCGATTTGGAACTTTGATGGATGATAAGGGCAATAATGCCCGCGGCTGCCGCTCCAATTGCTATTCCGGCCAATAAGTAATTCCAGATTTCCATTGCAAAAATTTGCCCGCTTGTGCGGGCTTGCACATTATGCGACGGGTTTAGGTCATCAATATTCGCAACTCGCCGAGTGCAAGCACTGCCGCCACGCTTCAAAATTCTTTTAGATAATTATATCAAACGAAACTTTTGCAATTTGCGGGCACTGGTTTCATCAAACCCTGAACGACCGACCCGAAATGCGACCATTCACCAGATTGATGCTTATGTATACTGAATGCGGCAAAGAAATGAGCATGTATTCGGAAACTGAACGAGCAGATCTCCACAGGATCATTTGGCGCATCGCAAACGATCTTCGTGGCAGCGCGGACGGCTGGGACTTCAAGAGCTATGTGCTCGGAATGCTGTTTTACCGCTTCATTTCAGAAAACCTCGCCGACTACATTAATTCTCATCAGCGTAAAGCGGGACACGCCGATTTTGACTATGCGCAATTGAGCGATTCTGATGCGGAGATCGGGCGACCATCCATATTAGAGGAGAAAGGATTCTATATTCTACCTTCTCAACTATTCGGCAACGTGCGCAATCGCGCAAGATATGACGACAATTTAAATGAAACTTTGGATGCAATTTTCAAGAGCATCGAAGGATCTGCTACAGGAACTGAAAGCGAGCGCAGTTTCAAGGGACTTTTCGACGACCTTGATGTAAACAGCAACAAGCTCGGTCAAACGGTTATCGGCCGCAACGAAAAACTCGTCAAGTTGCTTGATGCTATCGGCGACCTGCCTCTTTCGAATAGCGGCGGCAGCTTCACGGGAAGCAGTATCGACTTATTTGGTGATGCCTATGAATATTTGATGCAAATGTATGCATCCACGGCAGGTAAATCCGGCGGCGAATACTACACTCCACAGGAAGTATCCGAACTGCTTGCGCGAATTACCGTACATGGCAAAAGCGAGGTCGGCAAAGTGTACGATCCAGCATGCGGTTCCGGCTCCTTGCTGCTCAAATTTGCGAAAGTTCTCGGACCGGAGAAAGTGCGTCATGGCTTCTTCGGGCAGGAAGTCAACCTGACGACCTACAACCTTTGTCGAATCAACATGTTTCTGCACAACATCAATTACGAGCATTTCGACATCGCCCTCGGGGATACCCTAACGGATCCTGTGCACGAAGAAGATGAGCCGTTCGACGCGATTGTCTCCAATCCGCCCTACTCGATTAAATGGGAAGGCAAAGAAAATCCCCTGTTGATCAATGACCCGCGCTATGCCCCGGCTGGCGTGCTTGCACCGAAGAGCAAGGCCGATCTGGCCTTTACCATGCACATCCTCTCATGGCTGGCAATCGACGGCACCGCGGCCATAGTCGAATTTCCGGGCGTACTCTACCGAGGCGGAACAGAAGGAAAAATACGGCAATACCTGATCGACAACAACCACATCGACGCTGTCATTCAACTGCCGCCCGATCTTTTCTTCGGCACATCCATTGCGACATGCATTATTGTGCTGAAGAAATCGAAGCACGATAACGCCGTTTTGTTCATCGATGCTTCGAATAAGTTTACACGCTCGGGCAATAAGAACAAGCTTATACCCAAGCACCAGGAAGCGGTCCTGGAGGCATTTGTCGGACGGGCGGATATCGAGCACTTCACTCGCCTGGTGCCCAATGAGGAGATTGCGGAAAACGACTTCAACTTGTCCGTCTCCTCCTACGTTGAGCAAAAGGATGAACGCGAAGCAATCAACATCACCGAACTGAATGCCAAGATTGCCGGCATAGTCGCGAGGCAGGCGGAACTGAGATCGCAGATTGATGCCATTGTTGCTGATCTAGAAGGCGATTCATCATGAACTCAGAACCTGTCCACGACGCATTTATGGATTCCGATATGCTCCGATTATGGCAAAAGATGAAACCACTTCCCGGTGATTTTCGTCTTTATGGCGGCACAGCACTCGCACTTTACCTGAATCATCGGAAATCAACAATTTTTGCCTTTGCAACACCTTTGCCGGTTGTCGAATTCAACCTAATCATATCAATACCTTGGATGAAAGGGGCATATCTCGAAGGCGGTGGCGGCATGATTGACGCACTAATTCAAGGTGAACATCGAGAACTGATCATTACATTCATCGAGTGCGGTCGAATAATCCCGTCGCCAGTTCGAAATCCTGTCACCGCTCCAAATGGTGTTGCAGTGGCGGACCCCGTAGACTTGATGGCCGCAAAGGTCGAGGCATGCATAAGTCGTGGCGAACAAAGAGACTACAAGGATATTTGTGCGGCATTCAGTGCCTGGCCAGCACAGATCGAAGCGGCTATTTCAGCACTTCCGGGCAGATCCACCAGCGCCGTGGGGCGCGCTTTAGCAACACCACCGACAGAAGTTGAGTCGGAGCTGAATCCCAAAGTTCTACAAAAATTGCGGAATCTAGCGAGATCGTTAGGACTTCATGAACGCGGGTTGAAATCATGACTTCATCAATTGTGAATCTTCTTGGTTACGATCCGAAAACCGAACTGCGCCATTGGCAAGGAACACCAATTCCTTCAGTGCATAATCCGCTTAAGTCTACGCCAAAGCTATGGTCTATAGCTCAAAAGGTTTGGTGGAATGGCCCTCCGTGGACAATATTGCGAAATTCGTCATATTTCTTATGGCATGTAATGGATTATGGAAGAACTGATGACATTCGCCATATATTGAGGTGCATACCTGAACAGGCATGGATGCTTGCGCTAGACGAAGCGCGGCCAGGTCTGCTTTCTAGGGGTTCTTATGTTTTTTGGTCATTGGCATTCGATCGAATCGCGCCAGACGACTCTTGTGACTGGCCTGATTCAGCACACCGACTTGACTATAGGCCATTACGACACGAAAGTCGTGATCAAATGCGGATGCGGCAACGGCGAATTGAGCGCGAAAAATGAATAATGTTGAACGTTTAATCTCCAAGTATTGCTCCAATGGTGTGGAATTCAAAGCTCTTGGAGAAATTGCTGAACTGGTTCGAGGGAATGGAATGCCAAAATCCGACTTTTCTGAAAGAGGCGTAGGATGTATTCACTACGGACAAATCTACACCCACTTTGGAATCTACACCACAGAAACGATTTCTCATGTCCCACCTGAAAAAGCCAAAAAGTTGGCAAAAGTGAACCCTGGCGACATCATCATTACAAATACAAGCGAAAATATTGAGGGTGTTTGCAAATCAGTGGCATGGCTTGGTGACGCTCAAATTGTGACTGGCGGACATGCTACTGTAATCAAGTCAAATCAGAATCCCAAATTTCTCTCATATTACTTCCACACATCAGAATTTATGGCGCAAAAAAAGAAAAAAGCCATTGGCACGAAAGTAATTGACGTGTCTGCAAACAATCTTGCGAAAATCCGAATTCCCATTCCACCCATAGAGGTTCAGTGTGAGATTGTGAAAGTACTCGATGCTTTCACGGAACTTGAGGCGGAACTTGAGGCGGAACTTGAGGCGGAACTTGAGGCACGTCAACAACAATACAAGTACTACCGCGACGCACTATTGACGTTCGACGAGCACAACGCTAGCAAGCAAGCAAGCAAGCAAGCAAGCAAGCAAGCAAGCAAGCAAGCAAGCAAGCAAGCAAGCAAGCAAGCAAGCAAGCAAGCAAGCAAGCAAGCAAGCAAGTAAAGTTATATCCAAATTGGATGGCATTAGGTGAATTGCTCGATTACGAACAACCAACCAAATATCTGGTGAAGTCGGTCGAATATGACGAATCCTATGAAACCTCAGTCTTAACAGCTGGCCAAACTTTCATTCTCGGACATACAAACGAAAAAGAGGGAATCTATTCTGCTAATTTACACAAACCCGTAATCATTTTCGACGATTTCACTACTGCTTTTCAGTGGGTAGATTTTTCGTTTAAGGTCAAGTCTTCTGCATTGAAAATACTTACTCCGAATCATAGTAGAACAACAGCGATTATGAGATATGTCTACTATGCGATGCAAACAATCACCTATAAGCCTCAAGTTCACGCCAGACAATGGATAGCAACATACTCTAATTTTCGTATTCCTATCCCTCCTGTCGAAGAGCAAAAACGAATCGTCGCAATACTCGATAAATTCGACTCGCTGACAAATGACTTATCAAGCGGTCTGCCGGCGGAAATCAAAGCGCGGCGCAAGCAATACGAATACTATCGGAACAAACTGCTGACCTTCAAAGAAGCGGCATGATCAACGAGTTTCCACCTCATCTTTACAAATTAATCGAATCATCTGGCGAAAACAATGGCATCACCAAATTGCGTCGAGAGACAACCACCTATATCATCTACCACATTGGATCAAAAGTGAAAAGCCATTCATCAAGCAATTGCAGGATGAGGCTTGCGAGTAATGCTCGGCCACCTCAGAAAATAGCTTGATTTCAAATATTGCACCGCCAACTGGGTATCAAGTCATACATCGGTCGAATAACGCTTTATCGGGGTGGAGCTTATGCCGCGCCCCTTGAAATAGTGAAAACCGTCCTGATAATTGTCCCAACTGGTAAAATGTCCGCATGTAGGGACGCGGACCGGGCCGAGTTCCGGTCTTGGCGGGCCTTTTCAAGCTGGCCGACAGGCGGCATCATTCAATCAGGGGGGAGGTATTAATGCCGAACGGTTCTGCAGCCGCGGATGAAATCTGGGAGCTCATCAGGGAGACGCGTGTGGACATCAAGGAGTCGCGCGCCGAGATGAGGGAGTCGCGCGCCGAGATGAAAGGTTTTCGCGAGCGCATGGATGAGCTTCGTGCTAGTCAAAAGGAGACGGACCGGCAGCTGGACGAGCTTCGCGCCAGCCAGAAGGAGACGGACCGGCAGCTGAGGGAGACGGACCGGCGGTTCAATTCGCAATGGGGCCGGCTGGTGGAGTCGCTGGTCGAGGGCAATCTGGCGGCGCTGCTGCGCACGCGAGGCATCGAGGTGCACACCACGATGTCCAACGTCAAGACGCACTTCGCCAGGGATGACGGCGTCCGTCAGAACAGGGAGTTCGACATCCTGGTGGTCAACGGCGCCGATGTGGTGGTCGTGGAGGTCAAGACCACGCTGACGCCGGACAAGGTGCGGCATTTCCTGTCGTCGATGAGGGACATCATGCGGTATTTCCCGGACTACCGGACCAGGCGCGTGTACGGGGCGGTGGCGTATATTAGAAGCGACGCGAAGGCGGCGGTGTATGCCGAGCGCCAGGGCTTGTTCGTGGTCCGGGCGACCGGCGACAGCGCCAGCATTGTCAACGGGGAAGGCTTCCGGCCGGTGTCGTTTTCGACGGGGCGCACGGACGGCTGATGGCAAAGGGCGCGAACACCGCATAGGCCACGCCTCTGTCCGACAGCAGATGCGCAGCCGAACACCAGTGTCTACCAGAAACCCTCTTATTTCAAGCGCAAATCGGCACCGAAGGAGTAGAAAACACGACCACCGCCGCAACAACGGCGAAAACTGAAACGCAAGAGACTTCAAACGGCAAGCAAACCTCACGCATGGCCGGCGCTACTGGATCCGCCACGCTGTCAAGCGTTCTTTTGTGCTGAAGTTGCAGCATAGGTAAAGATAAATGTTTCGAGTTGCAAGAGAAAATAAAAGTTTTAGAGGAATGAATGAACACAATGAAAGCCGAGCATGAATCCGCAATTGACCGCTTGCGAGTAAACCTTGCGCGGCGCGACTACGCAGCGCTTATCTCAATTGCCGCGCTTATCGCGACTAGGTTGACCATCTTCGGCTTCGTCACCTCATAAAGGCATTCGGTACCTGACGATCACCTGCATAGTCCAGCTTTCGCCAAGCCAAAGCTTCAAAACATCCCTGATCAAGTTCATCGCAATCTCTTCCCGGCCTATCGCAACACGGTCAAAATGATCTGGCAATAGGCGTATCGTACTCCTTGCCAAGCCGTGCCGACTACCAGCACGGCCGCTTAGGCCACATCGCATCGCACACAGTTCGGCTCCACCCCGCTTATCCAGATTGAGTTTCTTTTCTATTCGAATAAAAGCATGCCGAATTACCACCTGAGATGAGCCATGTTTCGGCGGCGTTCTCGGGGCGACGAAGGCGAGCCTCGGCACCATGTCCGCCAAATGGTATCGGCGGTTGAAGCGGCATTCGAATTCGGCGAGATGGCGCGGTGCGCATCTCGCCTCGAACGAGTGGCAGCTGGCGCGCAATGCCGTCTTCAGGTTGCCCAGCACCGTGCTCACCCGGTAGAACTCGGGCTTTTCCGTTGCGGCGCACCCGGCTTCGGTGGTGGCATCGAAGCACTGCAACCCGTCAGACAACGCATGGGTGCCGGCGGCAAGATGCTGTCCGGCCCACATTTTAATCTCCGATTTGCGAAAGCCTTTGACGACGCTGAGCTTGATGCGCCGCGGACGGCCTTACCCAATCGTCGCACCGCCGCCACGACGGCAGCTTGCTTTCGGCACCGCGGCAGCGCTGGCACTGCCTGAGGACATCCGGGCGGCAGCTCTTGTCGCGCCCGCAGTTAGGGCACACGAAGCCGTTCGGCCAGCGCAGCCGGAACAGCTCCTCGAAGCACTTGTCCTCTTCACCGTATTCGTTCATGAATCCGTCCGAGCTGAGACCTTTCTGGAACCGGACCGTATTTCGTTTCATGGATAATACCCATTGCTAATCAAATGTTTAAAATAATTCCATCATGCCATGAAACGAACTTGTGTTTATTGGTAATCAGGAAAGTTTATTTTGCACACTGGTCCAAAGCTACTGCTACAGCATGGGAAAGATTCAACATTTATTTACCGAAACCTATTAAATTTGATATGATTTCACCATTGCTGTTAGCTACGGAGACCGCAGTTTATGTTAATCAAAGCTCTAGCGATGATCGTCACCATGACCGGTATCCTTGCCGGACAGGCACAAGCTGGACAGCCAGGGGTGCCCGATGGCAAGTGGTTTGGGGATATCACTTCCAAATGCACGATTGATGACGCGTTCACTGATTTTTGGAATCTAAGAAATCCTCATCTCGAAGTCTCCTGCTCTTCCGGACGATGCTTTGCACAACTGAGTTACCAGTTCTATGAAAAAGACACAAATGAGCTAGCAAAAAATTTGATCCCGGGTTGGGCGGAAATGGGATATCGAATAACAGTAGTGGGCTGGGGACCCATTCGTAGCCGATATATAGAAAATGGAAGGATTTTAACCAACGATGGTCATGACTTTTCTGAGGATAACGAAGAACAGCAGAATGTCGAAGCTTATCTGGATGGCTTGACTTTGGTCTTTCTGCCAAATGACGACCTGAGTGTAAGTATTGACCACCAACACACCAAGTGCTCTGGGATTTTGTTGCCAAAAATATAGGTTTTGTTGACCGCCTCTCGAAAAGTCGCATTTGATCGTATTTGATTATCATTCAGAGACAAATGCGGAATTAGATTTCGAATTTTCATTTTTCATGGAATTCTTAATACTTTGGAAAGCAGAGTTGAATACAGATTGAGTCGCAGCAAGGCTCAGTCTTCACACCCATGAATTTCTTAAACTTATCAGACTGCGACCAGACAGGCCAAGTGTTGAGAAAGCTGGTTGCTGAACAGCCTCTTGTCAAGATTGGCCACGGCCTGTATGCGAATGCCAAGGCATCCTCAGCAACAAGGAAATAATACCTGCTAAAACCCTGCCTGATTTGGCAAAGGAGAGGTTGACTAAAATCGGAGCGCGCATTGCGCCGTCACGTGCTCAACTGACATATAACTCGGGCAAAACAACTTAAGTACTAACAGGGCGGATTTTAGCAATTGAGGCTAAGCGTGTTTCCTGCAAGATCGCTTATAACGGAAATTTCATTGTTTTAAAACGTGGCCCCTCGGCGATGAATTGATAAAAGATGTGGCAACCGCGATGAAAGTTGAAGCATCATTTATCCAAAAAGACTACCGCACAACCAAAGTCGTCTAGGCAATCGCAAAATTTCTCCGCTTGTATTTCAACGTTTGTTGAAATACAAGCGCGGCGAAGCCATACGAATAAAACCGCTCACCTTCAAGGAAGTCGCATGATCGACGAATTTTCATCTCATCTCCATGAACCGACCGGACTGTCTACACTGCAGAAAACAACTTGGTTTCAAATCTGCATGACCAACTGGTGCTTGTTAACACGTAAAGGCTTAGTTGCGACATAATCTTGCCTCGCCATTTTCAACCGCGAAACAGGGTGGAAGCTTGCCCGTGGAAGTCACTCAAGCCCGCTGCTACCGAAGCGATGCCGGCCTCTACAGCTTACGGCACCTGACGCAGTCCCATGCGCGGATGAGCACGGCTGCAGGAAAGCTTCGGCAACTTGGCACACATCTGCCTGCGATGCGACACCGCGCCAAGGAGGACCGGGATCAAAGAAAGGCGGTCAATGCGACGATGAGGCTGCCTTGCGCGATGAGCGCGCCGATAAACCACTTGAGCAGCTCGGACTTGACCCGTTCGATTCCAGCCTCTATCTTGGCAATCTCAACCTTGGTCTCCTGGTTCAGCTTCTCGATATCGGCCTGCATGGTTGCGATAGCAACCTGCATGGCCGCGATATCAGCATGCGCGGCCGCAATAGCAACCTGTGCATCCGCAATAGCAACCTGTGCATCCGCAATAGCAACCTGCGCGGCCGCAATAGCTGCCTGCGCATCCGCAATAGCCGCCTGCATGGCCGCGATATCGGCTTGAATAGCCACGATATCGGCCTTGGTTGCAAGATTGGAATTCAGCACCGCGATCTGCTCGTCCGCCAAGGTTTCGGCCTGCTTTTCGCTAAAGCCGCTCTCGGTCAAGCGCTTGATGTAGCGGTGCGTGTCAAATGCAATTGCTTCACTCATAAGCCCAATTGTATACGCATTCCCGCGCCGCTTGTACGACAAGCTTCAATTCCGTCGCTTTTGACCGGTTCGCTTCATGGCCAGTCCTGATGCTCGCTGCGCTTTCGGCGGATCTAAGCCTTTGATCGTGCCAAGTTAACTCGTGGGGAGCGGAATTATGCCATCATTGTCGGCATGCGAATTGGAGTGCGGCATTTCAGGGCCGGCACGGTCGAGGAGATCATCGAGCGGGCGTTGTGCGAGGCCAGCCGGCGCGGCATATTCATGAGCGACGTGCTGGAGAAGCTCCATGATAATTCTGTCAAAAAAGCTACTTTCCGTTTTCGCGGCACATGGATCATGCCGAATTCAGTCAAGTTTCTCGATTGCATTCGCAAATCCGCCTAATAGGGAATTTGGCCAAGCATATGCTCTTCTCATTTATCGAATGCATTCGAAGATGATGGGCGGAACGATGAACGCCAATCATCGCTTTCAAGTAAATCTCGCAGGCGCAAGATCAGTTCTTGCTTCGAACTGCTTCTTTGACTATGCGACGTAACATGCAAAAGGCGTAAAATGCCTCATGGCGACAAAACCATTATGAACTTCCGTATAGTCATTCCGTCTTTCGAAGAAAAAGAGCTTATCGTCGCAATACCCGATAAATCCAACAAATCGACAAGCAGCTTATCGATCAGCCTAGCTGCAGATATTAAAATGCGACGCAAACAATGCGAAAACTATCGAGACCAGCCAATCACCTTCAGGGAAGCGGCATGACCGGCGAATCACCACCATCCTACCACTACAAGCCAATCGCCGTATCCAGCGAAAGCACTGTTGTCGCCGAATTCCTTCCCGAGAAAACCAACCAAACTACCTACCAGTCTGAAGCGGAACTGGAAAAAGCGTTCATCAGGCAATTGCAAACTCAGGCCTACGAATACCTGCCAATCACCTCAGAAAAAGACCTGATCATGAATCTTCGTCTACAGCTCGAAAAACTCAACAAGATCGAATTTTCCGACGCGGAATGGAGTCGACTGTTCACAACCTCGATAGCCGGAACCAGAGACGGAGTCGTTGAAAAAACCACGCGTCTGCAGGAGGATCACATTCAAATCCTCAAACGAGACGACGGCACATCCAAGAACATCCGCCTGATTGACAAGCAGCATATCCATAACAATCGCCTCCAGGTAATCAATCAATACGAAGCCGAAGGGCAACATGCAAACCGCTACGATGCAACCATCCTGGTCAACGGCATCCCAATGGTTCACATTGAACTCAAGCGGCGCGGCGTAGATCTAAGAGAAGCATTCAATCAGATTAGCCGCTATCAGCGCGAAAGCTTCTGGTCCGGCTCCGGCATGTTCGAATATGTGCAGCTATTTGTAATCAGCAACGGCACATTGACCAAGTACTACAGCAATACGGTACGTACCGGTCATCTGGATGAGCAGCGTAAGAAACGCTCGCGACCGAGAACTTCAAACAGTTTCTCGTTTACCAGTTGGTGGGCTGATTCGAGGAACAAGTCGATTGCCGAACTGACCGATTTCACCAAGACATTCTTTGCCAAGCACACGCTGCTGAACATTCTTACCAAATACTGCGTGTTCGATGTAGATCGCAAATTGCTGGTGATGCGCCCCTACCAGATCGCGGCAACGGAACTGCTTCTCCAGCGCATCGCAACCGGAACCAATCTTCGCAAACTCGGCAAAACCGAAGCGGGCGGATACATCTGGCACACCACTGGCAGCGGCAAGACGCTCACCAGCTTCAAGGCCGCTCAACTTGCGCGAGATATTGAGGGAATCGAAAAAGTACTGTTCGTAGTAGATCGCAAGGATCTAGACTACCAGACCATGCGCGAGTACGAGCGATTCGAAAAAGGTGCGGCCAATTCAAACACTTCAACCGCCGTGCTGCAAAATCAACTCGAAGACCCAAGTGCACGGATCATCATCACCACGATTCAAAAGCTAAGCCGCTTCGTAGTCGCGAACAAAGCGCACGATGCCTACGGCATGCATGCAGTGATCATTTTCGACGAATGCCACCGCAGCCAATTCGGCGAAATGCGAAAGCAGATCACCCGCGTCTTCAAGCGTTACCATCTGTTCGGCTTTACCGGCACGCCGATATTTTCCGACAATGCCGGCAGTCACGGCCGCCCGCTTATGCGCACTACAGAGCAAGCATTTGGCGATAAGCTCCATACCTACACCATCGTCGATGCGATCAATGACAAGAACGTCCTGCCATTTCGAATCGACTATATCAATACCACCAAAACAGCAACGAACATTCGGCATAAGGAGGTGTCGGCAATCAACACCGAAGCCGCTTTGCTTGATCCCAAGCGCATATCAAAAGTTGTAGGATATATTCGAGAACACTTCGATCAGAAAACCAGGCGCCATGAAAAATACAGGCATGGCGGAAAGCGATTAGCAGGCTTCAACTCGCTTTTCGCCACATCGTCCATTGATGCCGCAAAGCGTTATTTTGAAGAATTTGCCCGACAACAAAAAGAACTGCCGCCCGCGCAGCGTCTAAAGATTGGAATCATCTACAGTTTCAACCCAAACGAAGAGCAATCCGATGGCCTGCTTGGCGAAGAGGAGTTTGAGACCCAAGGGCTAGATCAGAGTTCGCGCGACTTTTTGGACGCTGCGATTAACTCCTACAACAGTCAATTTGGAACCAGCTTCGACTCTTCGGCCGACAAGTTTCAAAACTACTACAAGGACGTATCGGAACGTCTGAAGAACCGTGATTTGGATTTGGTTATCGTAGTCAATATGTTTCTTACCGGCTTCGACGCAACCACGCTCAACACGCTTTGGGTAGACAAGAATCTGCGTACTCACGGCCTGATTCAGGCCTATTCCAGAACAAACCGAATCCTCAATTCGGTCAAGACCTACGGCAACATAGTGACCTTCCGCGATCTTGAGCAAGAAACCAATGATGCTCTAGCTCTATTTGGCAACAAGGATGCCAAGAGCATCATTCTATTGAAACCCTATGTTGAGTACTATGAGGAGTACCGGGGACTTATCGAAGAGATCACATCCACCTTCCCGGTCGGCGAGCCGATTATTGGCGAGACCCAGCAGCAAGAATTCATCAAGCTGTTCGGTTCAATCTTGAAGCTCAAGAACATTTTGGCATCGTTTGACGACTTTGCCGGCGAAGAGATTCTTAGCGAGCGTGAATTTCAGGATTATCAAAGCTCGTATCTGGATCTCTACGCAGAGTATCGCAAAAAAACGGATATCGAAAAAGAACCAATCAATGACGATTTAGTTTTTGAAATCGAATTGATCAAGCAGATAGAGGTGAACGTTGACTATATCCTATTGCTGGTCGAACAATACCAAAGCTCAAAATCTACGAGCGATGGTCAAGAAATAAGAGCGATTCTGACAAGTGCGATAGATGCCAGTCCGAGCTTGCGAAACAAAAAAGACCTCATCGAGCAATTTGTGGAAAACATTACAACGACATCCGAAGTTGATGCGCAATGGGCTAAGTTCATTTCGGCTAAAAAAGCGGAGGAACTTGAACGGATCATCGCCGACGAAAATCTTGATTTTGAAAAAGCTCAAAAGTTCATCAGAAATGCATTTCAGGACGGATCGATTCCATCGCTTGGAACCGCAATTACAAAAATCTTGCCACCGGTTTCAATATTCAATAAGGACAATGCCCATATGGAGCAGAAAAATAGGGTTCTCGGCAAGTTGAACGAGTTTTTCGATCGATTCTTCGGTCTGGTTTGAAAACGACTGCGCTTCGCAACTGCAAGTCAATTCATCCTAGGCATGATCTACTTACGCACTCGTTGCTATCGATGTAAAGAGTGAAGCGATCTCAAGCTATTACCACCGTATCAAAAATCTGCGTTCGATAGGCTTAGATCAGATGAACGTGAAGCTGGAACAAGGCTCTTGCACGAGGCCAAATGAGTGACACATTTCTTTTACTTTACAATTAGTCGCAGTTATTTTTTCATTTAGTCGCATACTAATCTTTCAATTAGCCAATTTCTTTGGAGTGTGCAATGTGTCCAGGTTTTGCGACCAATTGCGTCAACGAGGCTTTGATTGATACGAGAGTCGTTTTGATTTGCGGACCCAGCCAATCCGGTAAAACCACTCTCGCCAGGCAAATCGCGCACAATAAGATTCCGTTTATCACACTAGATGATCCTACTGTCCTTAAGTCTGTTTCAGCTGACCCCGTCGGTTTCGCGCGCAATATTGATCGGGCGGTGATCGATGGGGCGCATCGTGCGAGCGACCTCATTCTTGCAATCAAGGCATCCGTCGATACTGATCCACGACCCGGTCGCTTCTTGCTGACCGGTTCTGCAAACCTCGCAACACTCCCACATCTGCACGACTCGCTTGCCGGACGCATGGCAACGACCCACTTGCTGCCCCTGGCTCAATCGGAACTGCTCGGAAACCGATCGTTGCTTTTGGATCAACTGTTCGCTGGAGAAGTACCCGCCCCATCTCATCCAGTCGTCGGCAACGAGTTAATCCAGATGGCAGTCGAGGGAGGATATCCCGAAGTTCTAGTGCGCACTAGGTGGCGAAGTCGGCAAAATTGGCACTTGGGGCACTCATCCAGCGGGATGTCCGCGATATCGCAAGGATCAAGCAACTAGATGTGATGCCCGAGCTTTTGCGCGTACTAGCTGAGTATTCGGGGCAGCTTTCCAATCACTCTAGCTTCGGAGCTGCGTTGGGGATGAATCACGCCGCAACAAGAAAGTACGTTAGCGTTTTTGAAAATCTGTTTATCGTCCGCACTTTGCAACCTTGGTATTCGAATGCGCTCAAACGCTTGACAAAATCTCCCAGACTGCACTTCATTGACTCTGGGTTACTCGCTACGCTGAAAGATGCCTCGCTCCAACGCTTGAATCTCGAAAGGGATGCGTTCGGGCCTTTGCTCGAAAGTTTCGTTTTTGGCGAGCCTCTCAAGATCGCAAGCTGGTCCGACGATCGTTATAGCTTTTTCCATTTTCGGGACAAAGAGCGCAATGAAGTGGACTTTGTGATAGAGGACAGACGCGGCAGAATTGTAGGCATAGAAGTGAAAGCTTCGGCAACCGTTTCGCCGAAAGACAGCGTACCACTTTATCGATCCGATGAACAAAATCCGACCGACCTTTGTATGCTCGCGTTTCCAGCGCAAAGAAGCCTGTGGAAAGCGATAAACGCCATTGCTCATCCTTGTCATAGAAACGCCAGTTTGACATAAGGTCCTGTCTAAAGCTACTTGAATTTAATTCCAATTCAACCACAGGCGTTTGTTCTAATCTATGATATGGGTAGTCTGCTCTAATGCTCTCTTGAAAATCACCAATGAAATCAGTTTTGGTGATTGAAAAAATTTCAGGGAATGCCACTTGAACCAATACACTTGTAAGCGGCGCATCTGTCAAATGAACAGTTTTTGGGACAGGGCCGGTAAACGGATTTTCGGGAGAGAAAGTCATGGGCAAGTGTCGAACGAACAGAATCGTGCGCACGGCAACATGCGATGCGGGAAATAGCATGAGAAGTTAGTAATACTTTAGGGAACATTCTGCTATGAGATATATTCCAAGGCCGCCATAAAGATGAAAACGGTGAATTTCAACTTCACTTGTTGTGTTTTTTGGACCGCCAACCCATTCGATTGGCAATGAAGTCAAATCGATATGGAAATGCATGTGTATAATTTATACACATGCATACCCTCCATAAGGCAATCAAGGATGGCAAGAGTTCAATTAATTATCAACGATAAGAAGCGAAGCTGCTATCTGCATCAAGCCCGTAAAGAAGGTTTGACATTGAGTGCATGGCTACGCGCGGCCGCTGACGAGCGAATAGAGCGAAGCTCGCACGTTCAAACATTCGAGTCCATTTCCGACCTTGAGGATTTCTTTGCTAAGTGTGGCAATCTAGATGCTCAAGAAAAAGAACCGGATTGGGATCAACATTTAGCCGTTATAGACCAAGTACGCAGCCAAGGCGCGACAAATACGTGATCTTTGTCGATACAAACATCTTCATGTACTCGGTCGGCCGGCCGCATCCTCTCAGAGACCCCGCTCGTGAGTTCTTCTTTGTATCGATGCGCGAAGGCAAATCTTTGTGCACATCTGCAGAGGTTTTGCAGGAACTCGCGCATGCCTACCTTGCAGTTGATCGCAGACATACACTTCAAGCCGCCCTGTCACTCATCGTCAAAGCCAGAGTTGAAATTTGGCCTCTCGAAAGCGAAGATGTGCTTTTCGCCATTCAAATGCACCAACAGTTCCCCGCATTATCGACGCGAGATCTGTGCCATCTTGCATGCTGTCAACGACGCGGGGTCAATCAAATCAAGACTTTTGACCATCGACTTGCTTCGGCAGCAACACCTAAAAATCGGCATTGATTCCGTCCTGATCTAGACCCAACCGATGATACAGGTCAGACAGCCCTCCCCCCCCCCCCCCTTTTTGACAAAAGGCAGAGTCGAGAGTGGCAGCGACTACTCCGGTAAGCGTTGCCTATCGGACATTCAGGGAATCAAGAGAAAGTCATGAAAGAAGCACTTGAAGAACCGTAGCCCCGCAGTTCCAGACATCAATTCGACCCTGGACTGCCGCATGGAAGCCGTCAGCGAATCTAGAAGCGAAAACATCGAGTGTGCCGGTGGTTCCAATCTAGTCGGACCGGTGCCGGTCAAGAGTGACCGGTTCCGAGCCCACCGAGCCATGCAGGCCGTCCCGAAATAGGCAGACATCGAAGCGAACCGCGCACTTCGATAGCCAGCCAATACACGGCAAATTATGTCTGACTGAACAGTCTAGTTCGCTGCGCCCGCCGGCTCGCTTGCTGAAAAATCTAGCTTTGCGAGCGATTTTTGCTCTCGAATGCTGTCGTTGCGCTTGCGACCAATTGCTTGCAAGTAATCCGATGACACATTGTTGGTAACGTAGCGGCCATCGAAGACCGACATATCGAACGATTTCACTTCAGAGCGATCGGTTCGCACCGAGGCGACTAAGTCATCTAGCCGCTGGTAGAGCAAATCATCGGCCCCGATTTGCTGGCAAATCTCTTCATTGCTCCGGTCTGTGGCAACCATTTCCGATGGACAAGGGATATCGATCCCATAGACATTGGGATAACGTACTGGGGGTGCCGCAGAAGCCAGCGTGACAGATTTTGCTCCCGCCTCCCGCGCTCTGTGTATGATTTGCCGTGCGGTCGTCCCGCGCACGATCGAATCATCCACCAGCAACACATGCTTGTTCTCGAATTCCAGGTCGATCGCGTTGAGCTTGTGTCGCACCGAGTATCGTCGCTCCGCCTGCTGAGACATGATGAATGTCCGGTCGAAATAGCGGTTCTTGATGAATCCTTCCCGATATTTCACGCCGAGCGTATGCGCCATCTGCATTGCGGCAGCACGACTCGTATCTGGAATCGGCATCACCACATCGATCTTGTGATCAGGGTATTTTTCAAGATAGCGCCTGCCGAGCCATTCGCCCATGCGCAAACGCGTTTTGTAGACCGAGATGCGATCAATCATTGAATCAGGCCGCGCCAGATAGACATATTCGAAAATGCATGGCGACGACACCGGGTTTGTACCGCAAATCTGGCTATGCACTTCGCCTTCGGTATCAACAAAAATCGCCTCGCCTGGCGCAACATCGCGCTCCAGTTCGAATCCCAGAACATCAAGCGCGACACTTTCGGATGTGAACGCGTAATTGACCCCATTGGAACTCTCTCGCTTTCCGTATACTAAAGGCCGAATGCCATGGCTGTCTCTGAACGCGAGCACACCGTGTCCAACGATTAGGACTGTGGCGGCAAATGCGCCAACACAGCGCTCATACACTTTGCTGACGGCTTGGAACACATCTTGCGGGGTCAAAATGTAGTCTGGCGATCGGCGGGCAATGCTCGACAGTTCAAACGCGAGCACGTTGAGCATGACTTCAGAGTCGGAGCTGGTATTAATCTGGCGGCGGTCTGCTCGAAACACCGTTTCTGCCAGATCAACCGAATTGATCAAGTTTCCGTTATGTGCCAAAGCTAGACCGAAGGGCGAGTTGACGTAGAACGGCTGGGCCTCCGCTACGGAATTGCCGCCGGCGGTAGGGTATCTGACATGCCCAATGCCCATGGTGCCTTCCATATCGAACAGAGACTCGATATCGAATACGTTTCTGACCAGACCTTCTCCGGTTTTGGCATAAACGCGCTGGCCATCGCTAGTTACGATGCCCGCAGCATCTTGACCGCGATGCTGCAAAACGGTCAAAGCTTCATATATTGACTGATTGACCGGATCAGGGCCGATCATTGCGACTACGCCGCACATACTCGTTCTCGGAAGCAACGTATGGGGCTACTATGCACCATTGGGGACATTTGCTGAATTCGGTTGGCTAGTTGCCAGTATATCCGACAACCAATCTCGGATTGAACCGACCCAAGGATCGAATGCAGCCACAGCGATTGAATTTTTCCACCACTGCTGATCAACATAGACGGTTATCGAGCCGACAATGATCAAACCGAGCACAATCAGGCCGCCTCGCACCAAGCCGAATGCCGCTCCAAGGGTTCGATCGACTCTTACGGCCTGCGGTGAGATGATCGCACCTGAAACATATGCGCTAACAATTGAAGCAATCAGCAGACTGACGAAAAAAAGCCCGATATAGGCTATTGGACGCTGCAACCCGCCGCTGATACCCAAAGGTGCCAAATACGCTGAAAGTAAATCGGCAAATTGCCACGTCAGCCAGGCAGAAACGATCCACGAAACAACGGACAGTACCGAGCGGACAAACCCCCTTCCAATACCGATGGCTAATGAAATGAATACAACGACAACGAATCCGATGTCGATCAAGTACGAAGACAAGGTTGCTGACGATTGCGAGTGAAACTATAACTTCAATCAAGCGGCTGGTTTGCTGCGCTCGGCGGCTAAAAGATGACCGACATGAAATTCAACAAGCCAATCACGTCGAAGTGCTGAACAATAGCGAAAATATCCCGTCAGGTCAACCGCTAGCCGGGCATCCGGATAGCAAATTTACCTGAAGGTGGAACTTCGCCGCAACTCCCAAAACCGCTATGCATCGCGACCACTACGTTTGCGATTCGATATTGACAACAAAGACACCCTTAATGCTATGCTTCTTGACAAATTCGCTTTGCTCAAGCTGCGCCTTTTCCGACAAGGCTTCGCGCTGTGACGGATAGGGACCGATTAGCAGCTTGAACAGCGAGTCTGCACCGCTGCCAACTTCGTGCAAGTAGGTTGAAAATCCAATGTGACGCGCCTCTACGCTGAGCAATTCCGCATTGGTGGGCCGCTTGAAGGCTCCAATTTGCAGATACCATTCGCCTTGCGAAGCGTTATCGGCAGCTTCTTGCGAAGCGGAACTTGGTTTTTCGGCCTTAGGCGGTACAGGTTTTGGCTGCAACACAATCTCGACCGATTCGGCGGGCTTTTCTTTTAAGACAATGCGGCTCGCCTGCGAGGGCTGCTTTAGGGCGCTCGATTCAGAGCCGCTCGTTTTCACCTCGGATGCAACAGCATCGCCAGCTGAACCACTTTGTTTTGGAGCTTGACCGACGCCTTCTTGGATCGCATTTTTCAATTGTTCTGACTGTATCGAAACAGCCGCCAGCTCAGGCCTTGGCTGATTCGAGCTGTTCGCCTTATCCGCACCATCGCTCGATTTATGGGCCGAAACAAGATTTTCCTGAGGTTCCATGAGCCCGAACACGACAACCGCAACAACGGACAAAATAAGCGCACTGCCGGCTATTTTGTGTTTCAAGGAGTTGGACTTGGCGACTTTGCTTCGAGAAGCTGAAACGTCAGGCATGGGCGGGCGGCTGATCACAACAGCGGTTGCTACTGATACCTCGCAATTATATCACCGACCACGAAGAATGATCCGAAAGCAACGATTCGATCGCATTTTTTCGCCCTTCGCATTGCAGCATCGAATGCGCTGTGAGCATCTTTATGCAACGACACCTGGTCACTTTCGGGCAACACTGGCACGACGCGCTCGGCTAAATCCTCAACCGACCATCCTCGGTCTGTTTGTTCGATTCCGCAAAGGTGCCATTCGTCGAAGTGCGCAGAAACCGAATCAACCATGGATTCGACCGGCTTTTCGGATAATGCGGACATCACAGCAATCGAGCGTCCTTCAATGGGATGAGATTTTAGGTATTCACCAAGGGCTTTGGCCGCTTCTGCGTTGTGTGCAACATCCAGCAGCACCTCGGGATGGCGCTGGGCGACTTGCAGTCTTCCTTCGATGGATGCCGAAACGATGCCGTCGCGTATCGCCTGGTCAGGAATCTTTAGAAACGAGCGGGCAAGAACCGCAACCGCAACCGCACCTGCACAGTTATCGAACTGGAACATTCCGCGCAAAGGAGGTTTCGGCAAATTTTCCAAGTCGACTTTTTGTTCCGACGTTTGCAATTGCCACATCCAGCTGTCACCGGTATCGTGATGGAAAAAATCCCTTCCGCCCACATGCAGTTTTGCTGACAGTTCCCCGGCCCGGTCCAGGACCGACTGAGGCGGGTTGACATCGGTGCAGACTGCGAGCTGTTCGCGGCGCAAAATTCCAGCCTTTTCAAATCCAATTTGCTCTCGATTCGCTCCAAGCCATTTGCCGTGGTCGGTGCCGATGGACGTGATGCAAGCAACATCTGCATCAAGAACGTTCACCGCGTCTAAACGCCCGCCTAGACCGATTTCCATAACCGCAACATCGACCTGCGAACGGTAAAAATAGTCAAGCGCAATCATGGTTCCGAACTCGAAGAATGTCAACGGCACCGAATCGCGAGCATCTTCAACAAACTCGTATTCACTCAGCAAATCATCGTCGCAAATCGGATTCCCGTTTACCTTGAATCGCTCGTTGAATCGTATCAGATGAGGCGAGGTGTATAGCCCGGTCCGATAGCCCGCGCTTCGCAGCATCGATTCCACCATTGTCGCGACAGAACCTTTTCCGTTTGTGCCCGCGACGCTAATCACCTTGAACGGAGGCGAGCTGTATGCCAAACGATCGGACAACTCTTTCACACGGTCAAGAGTCAGATCAATGCTTCGACCGTGCAACAGCTGGATGAAATCGAACCATTCGGACAGTTTGCGCTTGGTTTCCAGCGCCTTATGTTTGGCATCCAAAGCAGTCGGCGACGGCCTGCTCAGCGACATGGGCGGGCCTATCTCGTCGTGCCTGAAGAAAGCGTGGTCAACAACGTGTATATGGTGTCGCGAAGTTCTCCCCGTTCGGTCACCATGTCGATGGCGCCGTGTTTGAGCAGGAATTCTGATCGTTGAAAACCCTCCGGCAGGGATTCGCGAACAGTTTGCAGTATAACGCGCAATCCGGCAAATCCGATTTCCGCTTTCGGTTCTGCAATGATGATGTCTCCAAGCATGGCGAGACTTGCGGACACTCCCCCCATAGTGGGATCGGTCAAAACGGAGATGTAGGGAACTTTTTCGCTTCGCAACCGGTGCACGGCAGCAGTTGTCTTGGCCATCTGCATCAGCGAATACATCGCTTCTTGCATTCGCGCACCGCCACTGGCATAGAAGCACACCAACGGCATGCGACTGCGAATGCTTTCGTTGACCGCCTGCACAAACCGCTCGCCGACAGCGGATCCCATCGTGCCGCCGATGAACTTGAACTCGAACGCCGCTGCAACAACACCTTGTCCGTGCAGCGAACCGCGGCATGCGATCAGCGCATCGAGATTGCCGGTTAACTTCTGCGCATCTGCCAAGCGATCGCGGTATTTTTTGCTATCGCGAAACTTCAGCACATCGACAGGCTTGATGTCGCTATCCAGCATTGTTACGGAGTCAGGATCAAGAAATGAATGAACACGTTCGAGCGCACTCATGCGCATGTGATGCCCGCATAACGGGCATACATGCATATTTTCGTGCAGATCATCCCTATAAAGAACCTCCTTGCAAGAAGGGCAACTGACCCATATGCCTTCCGGAACACCTTTTTTCGACAAGCGTGCGCCGGATTTGATTTTCGGCGGTAGCAAATTGGTAAACCAGTTCATGCTGTGCACCTATAGCGCATGCGTTTGACGTTGGTCGGCATCACGAACAGATCGGATGAAGCGCTTTATGGCAACTGCGTCTTTAAAGCCGCCGCTCGTTTCAACCGATGTGCTGACATCCACGGCGAAGGGCCGAACTTCCTCGATTGCGCGACCAACATTATCCGGCCTTAAGCCGCCCGCCAGAATGATTGGTACCTCTGTTTTCGGAATGAGGCTCCAAGAAAACCGCTTGCCGGTGCCGCCGACACGGTCTTTATCATAGGCATCAAGAAGAATCGCCTTGGCATTCGGGTACGACTCGACGGTGTCGATTATTTGTTCGGTGCTTTGCACTCGAATCGCCTTGATATACGGCACCCCGACATCATCGCACTGCTGCGGCAGCTCGGATCCATGGTACTGGATATAGTCGGGCTTGACTCGGGCAAGGATGGAGGACATCATGCTTTCGTCCAGATCCACGACGACTGCGATTGCTGCAACCGAGTTGGGCAAGCTGTCGCGAATTTCATAGGCGCGTTTACAGTCTAGGTTTCTTGCACTAGGGGCATGAAAAATCAAGCCTATCGCATCGGCTCCAAGCGATACTGCGTTTTTTGCATCCTGTACATTCGTTATGCCGCAAATCTTGATTCGGGTGCCATGCGAGCAGTCGGAACGCCGATCGGAGAATAGGAATTGCGAGTGTTCTGCCACATTCACTCCAGCTTAACTTCCAATGAGGGTTCGCATATTACTACAAATGCGCCTCATCCGTTTTCAAGATGAAGCCTGAATGCAGCGCAATCTTCATCGTCTACCAGTAGCGGCTGGCGATCGGAGGCGGCAAAAGGCCGTAGTGACCGGGGTAGGATGCCGAGACAAAATACAGCCCGCCAGGCGCCACAGTTGCACCTGCCTTGGTCCGGTCCCTGCTCTTCAGCACCTGTTCAACCCATGCGGGCGGCTGGTCGCCGATTCCGACGGCGCAAAGCGTACCGGCAATGATTCGAACCATGTTATGCAGAAATCCGCTCGACTTGATATCGATCCACACCCAATCGCCTTGACGCTGAACCGTCAATTCAGTCACATTCTTGACCGGCACTTTGTTTGAACATTGCGCTGAACGGAATGCGCTGAAATCATTTTCACCGATAAGGCATGCCGCCGCTTCGCGCATCTTGGATTCATCCAGTTTTCGCGGCAGCCAGCCAACCTTGCTGCGCAAGTAGGTTGGACGAGATGCACGGTTCAAAATAATATAGCGATAATATCGCGAGACGGCACTGAAGCGCGCGTGAAAAAGAGGGTCTACGGATTTTGTCCAAATCACGCTGATCCCCTTTGGAAGCTTTGCGTTGGCACCCATGATCCAAGAGTGCGCACTGCGCTCAGATTCGGTATCGAAATGGGCGATTTGTCCGCAGGCGTGCACTCCTGAATCAGTGCGGCCGGCACCATGCACAATGACATCGTGATCAGCTACCGATGAGATGGCTCGCTGGAGCTCCTCTTGGACGGTCGGCTGCCCGGGTTGCAGCTGCCAGCCGCAAAACAGGGAGCCGTCGTATTCGATGCAGACGGCTATTCGCATTGCAGGTTCACGAACATTGGTGAAAACGCTATGGCGACCGAGAAGAAAATGCTACTGAATTTCACAGTAAATATCAGCGAAATTGATCTAATCAACTTCCATAAATGCGGCAAAGATGCTCAAGTTCAGACCAGCGCCATAGCGGGTGATCATGCTTAATGATCTTGTGATGTTGAGCGAGTAAATTTTGTTTGTCTTGGAAGTGTTTTTTGAAGCGATAAGCGAAAAGGGACAAAAATCCCCCACCCTGCCGAAATGCGGCTGAGCAGACATCCTAATAGACAAAACGAGCTCGACTCTCTGCGCATCCTGTCATTTACTTTATTTTTCAATCTTTTAAACGAGGTCATTCGAAAATTCCGCTACTGAATATAAGGCAAGACAGAACGGACAAAAACTTTGTATCAGGGTCAATGCCGCCACAGTCATGACATGCCTCCGAGCAGAGAGTCGAACTCATTTTGTCTATATGTTGAATAGACCACGGGCTGCTGCCGTGTTGCGGGCTTTGTAGAAACTAAATTCATAAGTAGTACCGGCCAGAAAAAATCTATTTTTGCATTAAAACTATTGTTTTGATTGATGTTTCAATGAGATATATATTTCGAAGATTTAGCCATGTTTAGCGCATTCGAATCGATTGCGGCTAAGGAACTTATTTTCGAAAATCTTCGGTTTCTCATGCGGCTTGCATGTTATTGTTATTGCTTATTTATTTTCCGATATACGACTTTTCTGGCAAACACTAAATATTAGACATAAGCCAAGAAGAATTTTCTAAATTCTAATCAAAAATTGAATTTGTGCGAAATATGGAGGCTCTGAAGCAAAACCATCACCACGCCACTATCCCAATATTTAAAATAAAAACAGATTTAACATATTGCACACAAGATAACTGACCACTCCACGATGAAACCCATTGTTCCAATAATCGTAGCAGGATTCCTGGTCGGGTGCGCTACACCTTCGGTAGCGAACATCGCAGACAAAATGAAAGATATTGCAGAGAAAGATGTTGCGGGGTGGTTTTTTGTCCCAGCAGTTTCAGCAATTTTAGTTGCGTTCTTTATCAAATTATGCAGGGCGTACATGGTTGAGCAGAGACGCAAAGCGACAAACCTCCGAGTCGTTATAGCTTACATCAGAGAAGCAACCGAATCTTGAGACAAGGATCCGGATACAAATAAACAGCAGATAAAAAAACGTATTAAGAGGGCGGAAATATTCGGGGGAGAAGCATATACGCCATTCATTTCTTTCAGCCGGCAAGACGATCTCAGTATTGATGATATTCGCAAATGGTTCGGATTCCTTGATAATTCAACACTTCAGTCAATCGTGCGATTTATTCAGAGCGAAGCAAATACTCACGCTCTCGCCGAAGACTTTCGAAGCAAATATGTGCGCAATCAACTTAATGCAGACAGAAAAATCAAACTACTCGATGATTTCTTCGATTGCCGGAAAAAGGCACACGATGCAGCACTGGAAGCTGAGAAGAGGATAGGGCCGATCAGTCACTGTCCGGTGTTCTTCTGGTACTTGCCAGTAGGGAATTACATAAGATACCGGCTTGGACGGCCCAGATATAGTAGACCGCACACGCCTGCAAGCAAGTAGCACGCAGGGAAAGCACGCAGGGAAGTTAAACGATGGGGCGATTGCCAGGTCCGCTCATAACGCATCTCTATTGTTGAACTAACATTACTTTCACGTTGTCTACTTCTTCTAAAGAATAGTTTTTCATCGAAGAGATGTCAATATTGTGTACTGGTTCAATACATATGAGACTTTTCAGGCAGCAAGTGCGCTTTGGTTGAAGTTTTCATTATACGCCTGCATGGGCGTGCGTTGTCCGAGCGCCTGATGCGGCCGATAGGCGTTGTAGAAGCGCTCGAATTCGGCCAGCTCGACGTTCAGGGCGCCGACGCTGAGCTCGCCGGCGTAGAACTGGTGGAACTCGTAGCGGCCGGCGGCGTTGGCGCGCTCCACGCAGCCATTGTATTTGGGGCTTTTGGGCGGCAGCACGAACAGTTCGATGCCGCGCCGCTGGCAGGCGGTCTCGAACTCGGCCATGAACTCGCTGCCGCCGTCGACCTGCACCGACTCGATATCGAACGGCGCCTGGCGGATCAGGTGGTCCAGGAACTTCGAGGCGCAGGCGGCGGTGGCGCGCGAGTAGGCGCGCATGTAGCACAGCTTGGAGACCGGGCACACCGCCTTGAATTCCTTGACGCAGAAGCCGGCCTCGATGGCGACGCCCGTATGGTCGATCTGCACCATCTGGCCGGGCTTTCGGCCGCGGGCGCCGTAGCGCCAGCGCTTGGCGTGGCGGTCGAACTTGCGTTGCCGCCTGGGCTTTGTTCGCCCGTAGTAGAACGCGACGGGCTCGGCCTGGCCGGTGCGCACCAGGCGGGCGATCATGCGCCCGGTGGCGGACTCGCTGGGCGCGAAGCCGCGCTCGCGCGCCAGCACGGCGCGGATCTTGGCGCGCCCCCACAGCGGGAAGCGCTGCCGCGCCTGGCGCACCAGCTCGAGCTCGGCGGCGGTCCATTGGCGCTGCCGCACCCGGTGCGGGCGGCGGCAGCGGTCGGCCAGGGCGCGG
The DNA here is from genome assembly GCA_965214875.1 of Arenicellales bacterium. Classification (GTDB taxonomy): domain Bacteria; phylum Pseudomonadota; class Gammaproteobacteria; order Arenicellales; family JAJDZL01; genus CBDAUN01. The sequence continues at coordinate 2,789,362 of OZ243980.1, forward strand.
ACGCCCTGCTCGCGCAGGCGCCGCTTCCAGCGATACAGCGTCGCCCTGGAGCAGCCGGCCGCTTTGAGCGCGGCGCGTTCCGAGGCGCCTTCGCTGCGAAGCTCGTCGTAGAGCCGGATCAGGTCGAAGCGCTCGGCGGCCTGGGTCGAAACGGGTTCGCGGATCGGATCGATGCGATAAAATCTGCGGTGCGGAGATTTGATTTGCATGGTGCGTCCTCCCGCCTTTCGGCGATGGTTTTTGTTTAGCTCCATGCTACCTGAAAAATTTTCGCGCCGCCCGCCTCCTCCCTTCGGACTGCGTCCTTCGGGAGGAGGCGGGCGGTCTCACATGTATCTGAACCCGGACAGAATTGGAAATACTTGATCGTTTAGATGGTTGGAAAGAGATTGGCAATTTTGTCGCGCTGTTAGGCATTGCACCGATCGTTTCAATTACCGTCACCGTTATTTTTATTCTGATTGGCGCATTTAAGCAACCCGGAGATGCCGAAGTCAGTTTGTCGAATCTACTTCAAGCAATGCAGTCTGTAAGCGGGAATGATTAGCCGTATGAACTTTTCGCACCCTCTCGCGCTGTTCTATTGCCCACCACCTGCTCCAGCAATTTGAATTATGGACAGTTTCTGTCCACATGATTCCTGTGCGCGTCTTGCAAGTAATTGCATCAGAAAATCTTTATTGAATTCCGCAAGCTCGAGAAGCTTGCTCTGCTCCCGGTAGGGCATTCGCAAATTCTCTCATTTCGCTTCTGAAAACCTCGTTTTCGGATCTGATGCGACCAGGTTTTGGCAATATCTCTGCTGTTGCAAGCGTTCAAAGCATTAATGGCACTGTTTTCTGATTCGCGCTTTGACCTTCGCCGTGTCCGGCAGTGTCGCTCCGCGGACGCAAGAAACCAATAGTGCCGGCATATTTTGCCTGCAATCTCCACTTGCACCGAAACCCGATGGTTAAGAAATTCTTTATTCATGAATAGTGATTCTTGCTATTCATGCCAATTTGAGTCCCTTATACTTGCCCTTTGTTTCCAGTTACGTGATTCATTAGTTGTCGCGTACCCGACAAAACGAAGATTTGGAACAATTGGCACAGGAGATTTCAATGCCAAATTCAATATCTAGATCAAGCATTGCTCAGGGCGATTCCAAATTTGCTGTCGAACGTGGTATCGCTGTTCAAGGAAAGCGCGCTGGTTTCGGCAGTTGGGATGGCGGATCTGATGTATGTCGGGCAGAATATCGCCAACAACGTCGCACGTCCCATCGAGATTCTCTCAGCGGTTGCGCTTATCTACTTTGCAATCGGCTTTCCCTTGACTCGAGCTGTATCGATTGTCGAAGGCCGGCTGCTGAAAATCATCAAGGACTAGCTTGCGCAAGATTGATCTGATGAATGGGACCGCTTTAGTTACTGGAGCTACGAGCGGCATCGGCAGGGCGATCACCCACGAACTTGTTCAGCTAGGATATAGCACTCTCGTTTGTGGTCGATCGAGTTCTGCGCTCGAAGAGATTTCGAAGACAACCGGTGCCGTCGGTCTTGCATTCGACCTTAAAGAACGTGGCGCGTTGCGCGAAAGGATTCGAAATGAAAAAATCGATGTTCTGGTCAACAATGCGGGCATCATCTCGCAACCAGTGCGTTTCACCGAAATGAAGCAGTCGGATATTGATGAAACGTTGGAAGTGAATCTTTACGCTGCAATTTCAGTGGTCAGAGACGTGTTGCCAGCGATGGTGAATCGGAGAAAAGGCCACATTTTCTTCACCGGATCCATCGCTGGACATAGTCCGATGCCCAAGATGGCAGTCTATGGCGCCAGCAAGTCTGCACTATCGAGTTTTGCTGCGTCATTGCGTTGCGATTTGGCCGGAACCGGTGTTCGAGTTACTGAAATCGTCGCGGGGCGGGTTGAAACGAACTTGTACCGCGATGCGTTGGACGACGAAAAGCGCAGGCAGCTATACGCAGACACCGAGCCGGTGCAGCCGCAAGATGTAGCGCAGATGGTATCGCGTGTGCTCACCATGCCCAGCCATGTCAATGTGACCCGGTTCGACATCATGCCGACTGCTCAATTTGTCGGCGGCTCAGGCTTTGCGCCGCGGGACAAGTAGACACTCTTCAAGTAGAGGAACTGCATTCGGCTCATGTGCATGGCGGCGCAGGACTGATGAACTTCTGCATAGCCAGCACCACCTTTGTTGCATCGACGAATTGAATAGAGGCAAAGTCAATGAAAGATTTATCGATTGTCGTCGCAGGTGGCGGGAGCGGTCTGGGATTGCTTCTTTGCCGAATGTGCTTGCAGCGCGGTGCGTCCGGCATTGGGGTTATTGACCTTAGCCTTGAGAATGCACAACAGCAGCTGCAACAGAATGATTCGGCAGGACGATCAAAAATCAGTCTGGTAAAAGGCGACATCAGCTCTGTGGCAGGAGTCAAGGAGGCGTTTGATCAGGTGGTTGAAGAGCTAGGCTGTATCGACACGTTGATCAATTCTGCCGCGATCTATCCGCGCCGCCCGCTATTGGAAATCACCGATGCTGACTGGGATGCTTCCAACGCCATCAACGTCAAGGGCACTTACCATTTGATGGTAGCCGCTGTACGCCAGATGTGCCAGCAACCGCCTAAGGGTCACGTGCGCGGCCGCATCGTCAACATCACTTCCGTAGATGCATTCAAGGCACATCCGCAAAACGCGCACTATGCCGCCACAAAGGCAGCGGTTGTAAGCCTGACAAAGTCGTTTGCCCACGAGCTGGCGCCTGAAGGCATATTGGTGAATTCCATAGCGCCGGCCGGCATGGCAACTGAAAAGGCGAAAACTGCGGGCTTTCTTGGTGAGCTTGCAGCCGCCAATCCACTAGGACGCGCGGCTCAGCCTCAAGAAATCGCCGAATGGGTGCTGATGGCAGGCGGTACTGGCAACACGTATATGACAGGGGAAAACGTAGTCGTATCCGGCGGCTATGTCTATGTTTGAATCCGATCGATGACCATCTATAGATCCAGACGCAAAAGCCAGTCCTGGGCTGGCGAGACCATCGGCATTCTGGTGCTTGATTGCTCCTATCCGTTTATTCCAGGCAATGTCGCCAATGCCACGACCTACGACTTTCCGGTTCGCTTTGCGGTGGTTGATGGCGCGACCAATAGCCGTTTAATCTACGATGCAGACGAGTCTCTGATTGCGCCGTACGAGGCGGCAGCGCGCCAGTTGGAATCCGAAGGCGTAATGGCAATTACCGGCGCTTGCGGCTTCATGGCTTTGCTTCAGGGGCACATCGCCGCGGCAGTCGATGTGCCAGTGTTCTTGTCCAGCCTGCTTCAGGTGCCTTTAATGCACCAAATCACCGGCAAGCGCGTGGGCATCATTTGCGCGGACAAGTCCAAGCTGACGCAAGAGCATTTCGGAGCGGTTGGCGTGGCGCCGGATACGCCTTTAGCTCTGGCAGGCATGGAGGAGATGCCGGCCTTTACGCAGGCTGTCTTCCAGCCTGATGGGCTTTGGGATGACGAAGCGATTCGCGCAGAAGTCATTGAAGCCGCCGAGCAGCTGGTCGGTACCAACGGCGATATTGGATCGATTCTGCTTGAGTGCAGCGATCTGCCGCCGTATGCCACCGATGTGCAGCGCGCAACTGGCCTGCCCGTATTTGACTTCACCACAATGATCGACTACGTGCACTCATCATTGGCGCGGACGCGATTTTCGGGTGTTGTTTGATGCCGCGCATTCGAAAAGCATCAACGGATTGATCATGAATAAGTTTCCAATCATCAGAGGATTAGCCGATGCCTGAAGAATTGTTTTGCTCGGGTATTGCCACAAAGGAAAGAACCGGAGGAGCTTTGCTTGTCGAGTGCCTAGTCGCGCTCGGCGCCACCAAAAGTTTCGGTGTGCCGGGAGAGAGCTATCTGGCGGTGCTCGATGCGCTTTACGATTCACAAGGGACGCTTGACTACGTTTTGTGTCGCAACGAAGGTGGCGCGGCATTCATGGGGGCAGCATACGGCAAGTTGACCGGTAAGCCAGGAATATGCTTTGTCACGCGCGGCCCTGGTGCCTCTAACGCTTCAATCGGAGTGCACACGGCGATGCAGGACAGCTCGCCGATGCTGCTGTTTGTCGGACAAGTGCCGCGCGATGCCAAAGGCCGCGAAGCTTTCCAGGAAGTGGACTATCGCAGCTTCTTCGGATCAGTCGCCAAGTGGGTGACCGAAGTCGATTGCGCAGGCCGCTTGCCGGAAATCATCAGCCGCGCTTGGACGACTGCAGTCAGCGGGCGTCCCGGTCCTGTGATAGTCGCGTTGCCGGAAGATATGCTGACGCAGCGCACCGCTGCTCCTGTGTTGCTGCGCGCTGCAAGGGTCGATGAGGCGGCTCCGGCTCCTGAGTCGATGAAATCGCTGGCGAAAGTTCTGGCCGATGCCAGTCGCCCGGTGATTATCGTCGGCGGCGGCGGCTGGAAATCATCCGGCATTGAGGCTTTGCAGATGTTTGCCGAGCGCAGCGATATGCCAGTTCTGACCGCCTTTCGCCGGCAGGATTTGTTCGATAATCACAGTTCTTGCTACGTTGGGGGCACCGGTCTTGGGATGGCGCCTGCAACCGAGCAGCTTATTCGCTCGGCTGACGTTGTAGTTGGCTTGAATCTTCGCTTTGGAGAAATGACGACTTCGAGCTATGGTCTGTTTGACATTCCGTTGCCGACCCAGCGTCTCATCCATATTCATGCCTCGGCAAGAGAATTGGGCAAAATCTATGTGCCTGAACTTGCAATTCATGCGGGACCGAATCAGTTCGCGGAAGCTCTAGCAGACGTGAATCTGACTTGCAACTGGTCGGATTGGCGGGCACAGGCGCGTCATCACTATGAGGCTTCGTTGCGCACTCCTGCGCAGCCGGGCAACCTTGACATGGGCAAAGTGATGCGGCATTTGCAGCAATGCTTGCCGCATGATGCAATCATGACCAACGGAGCTGGGTGCTTTTCGGCCTGGCCCAACATGGTGTTCAAGTTCGGTCGGCATCAGCGTTTGCTGGGCCCGCAATCCGGCGCAATGGGATATGGGATACCCGCTGCCATCGCGGCCTCCGTTGCGCAGCCTGACCGCACCGTCATCTGTTTTTCTGGCGACGGCGACTTTCAAATGAATCTTCAAGAACTCGGCACCGCAGTACAAGCAAGGGTGCAGCCGATCATATTGCTTGTGAACAATGGAATCTATGGCTCGATCCGAATGCACCAGGAATTGCATTATCCCCAAAGGGTTGTGGGCACTACGCTGCAAAACCCAGACTTTGTTGCATTAGCAAAGGCCTACGGCATCTTTGCCGAAGTGGTAACCGAAACCGATCAATTCGCGCCGACGCTTGAACGTGCCTTGCGCTCCGGTTCTGCGGCGGTGATCGAACTGAGGGTGCTCGTCGATTCGCTAACGCCACGCAAGACGCTAGCGCAGTTTCGCGAGTCGGGACTCAGTGCAGGCAGGGGGTAGTCTGGGTGACTGCGGATCAGATTCGCTTGGGCGCTGACATTGGAGGCACGTTCACCGATATTGCATTGGACTTGCGCGGTGAAATCATATCGACTAAGAAACTCACAGATCATTCAGCTCCCGAGCAGGCGATTATCGATGGCATGGAGGTTGTGACTCGACAGGCGGGCATCAAGTTCGGCGACCTGGATTTGATTGTTCATGGCACCACGCTCGCGACAAATGCGCTGATCGAGCGCCGCGGCGCAAAAACCGCATTCATTACTACCGACGGTTTTCGAGATGTCCTTGAGATGCGCACAGAAAACCGTTTTGATCAATATGATTTGAAACTGCAATTGCCCGAGGCTCTGATTCCGCGGCAACAGCGCTATCCGATCAAGGGCAGAATTGATGCGCAAGGCAGGGTTTTGCAGGATTTGGATGAAGCGGCGATCTGCGAGCTTGCGAAGACGCTAGCGAAGACTGATGTCGAATCGATCGCAGTCGGTTTCGTGCATTCGTACAAAAATCCGCATCACGAGGAAGCGGCGCGTCAGATTATTGCCGAATTCCTGCCCCAGACTCCGATATCGATCAGTTCCGAAGTTTCGCCGCAGATGCGGGAATACCATCGATTCACCACGGTTTGTGCCAATGCCTACGTGCGTCCGACCGTTGAACGGTATTTGACGAGTCTGGAGAGCATTTTGGAAGATAGGGGCGTTCAGTGCCCGCTCTACATGATCCACTCTGCCGGCGGGCTGATTTCGCTTGACGTTGCAAAGCAATTCCCCGTTCGCTTGGTTGAGTCGGGCCCGGCTGGCGGAGCAATTTTCGCTGCGAACATATCCGTTCGATTCGGGTTGAACAAGGTGCTGTCCTATGACATGGGTGGCACGACTGCAAAAATTTGCCTTATCGAAAATCATGAGCCGAAGACGAGTCGCGTCTTCGAGGTCGCTCGCACGCACCGATTTGCCAAAGGTTCGGGCATGCCGATCTCGATTCCCGTGATCGAGATGATTGAAATCGGAGCTGGCGGCGGTTCAATTGCGACCATCGATTCGACCGGCCGCATACAGGTTGGTCCGCATTCGGCCAGCTCTGAACCTGGCCCAGCCTGCTATCAGCGAAATGGAGTGCGACCGACGGTGACCGATGCGGACCTGGTGCTTGGCAAGATTGATCCGGGCAACTTTGCCGGCGGCGCAATGCGGCTTTCCACAGAAGCGTCCGTGGCCGCCATCGCCAATGACATCGGTGACGCACTTGAGCTTGAGCCGCTGGATGCGGCATTCGGTATCTGCGAGATGGTTGACGAGAACATGGCGAATGCCGCTCGTGTACACGCAGTCGAAAACGGAAAGCGCATTTCCGAAAACGTTATGATTGCGTTTGGCGGGGCAGCGCCGTTGCACGCTTCAAGGCTGTGTGAAAAGCTGGGCATTGATCGGTGCTTGATACCTAAGGGGGCAGGGGTTGGGTCTGCGATCGGATTCCTGGAAGCGCCGTTTTGCTTCGAATCCGTGATCTCCTGTGTCACACGGCTATCCGAGTTTGATCCGGATGCGGTCAATGATTTACTCTCGCAACTGACTGAAGTCGTCGCACAGTTTGTTCGGCAGGAACAGGGTCGAAAGACAAAAACTGAGATGACGGCATTCATGCGCTATCAAGGGCAGGGCTGGGAGATTCCAGTTCCAATGCCGCATCGGCGATATCGCAAAGAGGATGCCGCGCAAATCGGGAGTAGATTTCGTCAGTGCTATGCGGAATTCTTCGGACGTACAATTGAAGAGCTCAATGAAATCGAGATCGAAATCGTCTCGTGGTCGGTCAAGATAACCGAAGAAAAACCTGCCCCAACGAAAGTGGACTTAATCGACGGCGTTGAATTTGAGACCAATGGCCGAGTGCGTCAAGTCTATAACCCTGCAACAAAGCGGATGCTCGAAAGCGCAATCGTTGATCGAGACGCGCTATCGACCGGTGACCGGGTTCGCGGCCCTGCGGTGATTGTTGAGCGGGAGACCGCAACGATTGTGCTCGCCAACTTTGATGCCGTCATTCAGCATGACCGCTCAATACTTTTGATCAAAAACTCGGCTCATTAATCTCATGTCTAGCAAATTCAACATTAGTCGGCAAGTCATGTGGAATCGCTTGATATCTGTGGTCGAGGAGCAAGCAATGACCTTGCTGAGAACAGCATTTTCAACTTCAGTGCGAGAAGCAGGTGATCTTTCCGCGGGAGTCTATACAGCGGATGGCCGCATGCTGGCTCAAGCGGTGACGGGAACTCCGGGCCATGTCAATACGATGGCCGAATCGGTGTTTCATTTTTTGGATGAAATACCGCGAGAAAAGATGTATGACGGCGATTGCTATGTTACAAATGATCCGTGGAAGGGCACTGGACATCTTCACGACATTACGATGGTTGCTCCGTCATTCAGAAACGGCGAGCTAGTAGCCTTTTTCGCCTGCACAGCCCACGTGGTGGACATCGGCGGGCGCGGATTTGGCGCGGACGGGAAGTCGATCTACGAAGAGGGTTTGCTCATTCCGATCATTAAGTTTTCGGAGCGAGGCGAAGTCAATTCCGACTTAATCAAGTTTTTGCGTTTCGGGGTTCGCGAACCGGATCTGGTCATCGGTGATTTCTATTCGCTTGCCGCCTGCAATCAAGTCGGACATCGCCGCTTGATGAATATGATGGATGAAGAGGGTATAGAGAATCTAGAAGAGCTAGGCGAGTTTATTTTCTCTCGATCCTGCGATGCCACAGTGCAGCGCATACGCGAATTCCCAGAAGGCAGCTGGAGCAACTCGATGCATGTTGACGGCTATGATGCTCCGGTTCGGATCGCGGCGACGGTTAGCAAAGGCGACGATGTTATCAAAATCGACTTCGACGGGACCGATCCGCCCAGCAAGTGGGGCATCAACTGTCCGATCAACTATGCAAGGGCCTATGCGAGTTTTGCGATGAAGTGCGTGCTTGCTCCCGACGTGCCCAACAACTATGCGTCGTTGAAACCGTTTGAAATCACCTCGCCCATCAACATCCTGAATGCTGTCAGACCAGCACCGGTCGCGTTGCGGCATGTGATGGGGCACATGGTGCCAGATTTGATCTTCGGCGCACTAGAACAGGCGTTGCCCAATAAAATACAGGCCGAAGGCGCATCGGCTTTGTGGAACATTCACATTTCTGCGCGGCCAGCGGAAAGCAAGTCGGGACGGTATTCGGAGATTCTGATTTTCAATTCAGGAGGCACTGGCGCGCGTCCAGAGCTTGACGGATTGTCCACCACGGCATTTCCTTCCGGGGTGCATACGATGCCTGTTGAGGCAACTGAACACACTGGTCCAATCGTTGTTTGGCGCAAGGAGCTGCGGCCTGATAGCGGCGGTGCCGGTCGCAATCGCGGCGGTCTTGGTCAGATCATAGAAATATCGCCTGCCGAAGGGCATGAACTCTACTTTTCGGCGATGTTTGATCGGGTTCATCATCCGGCGCGCGGGCGCAGCGGCGGTCATGCCGGAGCGGCGGGCGCAGTGGAATTGGATGACGGGACCATCTTGAATCCGAAAGGCTGGCAGCACGTGCCGGCTGGCCGCAGGCTAATCCTAAGTGTTCCGGGTGGCGGAGGCTTCGGCCCGCCCGAAGAACGCTGTGAAATGCGGCGCATGGCCGACCTAGAGGCAGGCTATGTGACAAAGTAGCATTAAATGACTTGCATGAATACCCGCATGGCCGATCAAGGATAGTGTCGCAAGATATTTTTTGGAAGCTTACCATTGCCGCTTGCGCTGCGGCAATGCAATTGAGGAAAACAGATATGGCGAAATATGAAAGAATCCTAATAACCGGTGCCGCGGGACGGCTCGGCACGCAGTTGCGTGACGGTCTTCAGTCATTGGCTGAACGCATCCGAATCTCCGATCGCATTGAAATTAAAGATGTATCGCAAAATGAGGAAGTGTTCACTTGTGAATTGGGGGACTATGATGCCGTGCTCGAGATGACAAAGGGAGTTGATGCGATTGTTCATTTCGGCGGCGTGGCACTGGAAGACAGCTTCGAGAAGATACTCGATGGCAATATTCGAGGCACCTATCACATCTATGAGGGGGCACGCAAAAACGGAGTTCGGCGAGTGATTTACGCATCATCGGTGCATGCGATTGGCTACCACCTCATGGAAAGCCAGATCGATGCGAACAGTCCGGTCCGCCCGGATAGTCTTTATGGGGTTTCCAAAGTATTCGTCGAAGGACTAAGTCGTCTTTACTGGGATAAATTCGGCATCGAGACGCTTTGCTTGAGAATATTCTCTTCGTTTCCAGAGCCGGCGGACCGCCGAATGCTCTGGAGCTGGATGTCATTTCAAGACTGCGTTCGATATGTTGCCGCCGGCCTGACGGCACCGCGCGTAGGGCATACAATCGGGTTCGGAATGTCTGATAACACCATCAAGCCTGTTAGCGATCGCAAGGCGAAGCACATCGGCTATTTTGCATCTGACAGCTCGGAGCCATACCGCGGGAAAGTGGAATCGAGCACCGATGAACCATTGGCGGATGCAACGGCAGTCAAGTATCTTGGCGGATGGTTTTGCGATTTGCCTCATCCCGCCGACGAGCAATAAAGTTGGCAGAACATTTTGATGTCGTAATCATTGGGGGAGCCGCTAACGGTTCGGCTTGCGCTTATTTTCTGACCGCCAATCCGGATTTTGATGGAAACGTTGCCATTATCGAGCGAGATCCGACGTTCGCCACAGCAGCCACTTCGCTCAGTTCAAGTTCGATTCGACAGCAGTTTTCGAATGAGATCAACGTGAAAATCGGAATTTTCGGTGCGCAATTTATCCGAGAGTTCGATAACGCGATGGCCATCGGGGATGACCGGCCCAACATTGAGTTTCACGAAGACGGATATTTGTTTCTTGCCGCAAACGATGATCAAGCTCAGATCTTGCGCGAGAATCACAAAGTGCAGGTCGCTTGCGGAGCGGATATCGAGCTTTTGGATGCGCAGCAAACCAAGGAGGCATTTCCGCATCTGAACGTTTACGATCTGCAACTGGCCAGTTACGGCCGCTCCGGCGAGGGCTGGTTTTCGAACACGGCGCTCATGCATGGATTCAGGAAAAAGGCGATTGCGCAAGGTGCACAGTATTTGATTGACGAAGTCGTTGCGATGGAACAAAAGGCTGGTCGAATTACTGCGGTCGAACTTGCGAGCGGCAAGCGTATCGGATGCGGCGCGGTTGTCAACTGTTCAGGTACAAGTGGGGCTCGCATTGCGTCTATGGCAGGGTTAGAGTTGCCGGTCGAACCAAGAAAGCGAACGCTGTTTGTATTCACCTGCGCACAATCGCCGCAAGGCAAGGCTTGCGTCAATGGAGGACGCTTGCCGCTGATGATCGATTCTTCCGGGGTATTTTGCCGTCCGGAAGGTGGCTGTTTTCTTGCTGGCAATGCACCGGACCCGGATCCGGCTGTCGCTTTGGATGACTATGATCCGCAACACGATGAATTCGAAAAAATTTGGGTCGCGCTAGCTGAGCGCGCGGAATGCTTCGAAACGATTCGGCTGGTCAATTTCTGGGCTGGGCATTACGACTACAATGTTCTTGATCAAAATGCGATTTTGGGTACGCACCATGAAGTTGAGAATTTTATTTTTGTCAACGGCTTTTCTGGTCATGGCTTGCAACAAGCGCCAGCGATGGGTCGCGGTGTGTCGGAGCTTTTGATCTACGAGGAGTTTCGAACATTGGATTTGCGTCCGCTCAGCTATGAAAGAATCGTCCGCGGCGAAATTTTTCCGGAGAAGGCAACAATATAGCCCACCATGCCGAGGCTTTGAGTTCATCATGAATCAACACTTAGCTTCGTAGAAGATATATGCCAGACTACCCAGCATGCAAATGGGCACGAAACAATTTCCTCGGATACAGTCGAATGTTTGCAGAAGGCATGTTAGAGCGGCAACCGGTTGCGCCGGGCTTTCTGTAAAAGCGGACGGCGGGTCGACTATGTCGTTCGCTTGAATCCGGTGTTGTCGAGTCCGGTGCAGATCAAGGTTGTCGGGCAGCTTGGCGCAACATGAATTAGAGCTTGACACAAGGTAACATCCTATCACTTCCCGCACTTGACACCGGACTTTGGTAGCTGGGGGTGTACTGGTTCAATAACTGATCTTGGGGGAAGAACAGTAACGAGGATGATGAACTTGATTTTGGCGGCGATGAACGAATAGATAATGACTTGGGGATAATGATTGAAACAGACAAAATTTCCTCGAAGTTAAGTGTAGGTGAGAGGATGATAGGCTATGAGTGTCCGTCGCACACGCCTTCCGCCGCTTAACTCGTTGAAAGCTTTCGAGGCGGTGGCTCGCACAAGAAGCATCAAGTATGCCGCCATGGAATTGGCGGTCAGTCCGCAGGCAATCAGCCAGCAGATCAAGTTGCTTGAGGAAGTTCTGAATGTGGCTTTATTCGTCCGAAAGGGGCGGACGATCGAGCCCACTGAAGTGGCTACGACTTTAGCGCGTTTCGTTACTGCTGGATTCGACGAGTTTCAGGAAGGTATCCGCCAGATTCACAACCGCAACATGATGAATCGCATAACGTTGAATGTCACCCCATACTTTGCGACTCGGTACTTGTTGCCGAGGCTGGAGCGGTTTCGAAAGAGTGTGCCGAACTCCGACATTCGCCTAACGACGATGGTGGAGGTTCCAGATTTCGGACGCGATGACATTGATGTAGGCGTGCAGTGGGGATACGGAGACTGGGAGTTGTATGAAACGACCTTACTGCTAAAGGACCACAAGGTGATCTGTTGCAATAGCGAGATCGGCAAAAGAATTGCAGACCCTCGCGACCTTTTGCGCGAAACTTTGTTGCAGCCGGTGGTACGCAATACGATGTGGAGCGATATCTTGCGATATCTTGGCTTGCCTGAAGCGCACGATATGCGTGAAATGGCGTTTGATGATGCGGCAACCATGCGCAGAGCGACTCTGTCCGGCATGGGAATTGGATTGATATCTAGAATTGATGCGATTAGCGATATTCAATCGGGTCATCTCATCGCACCGTTCGGAATTGGTTTGCTGGATGACATGCCTGAAAAAAACATACCAGGCTTTTACTTGGTGTTGCCAAAATCGCACTATAGGGTTGCGCAAATCAACGAATTCTGCAAATGGATAGAGAATGAGGACTGGTATGAAGTTCTATAACGGGCTAATGGGCGATCAGTTTCTGTGTGACGGGTGTTTTTCGAGGTGAGAGAGCCGCGCCCAATCGAGGCACTCATCTGGTTGCTCCAGCAATGTATCCTAGCTGCCTGTTATGTGAGCTTGCTAGTGGCAGCAAACAAACCGAATTAAGATGGCACTCAAGGGCAGTGAGAATGCAGCACTTCTATCCGACCTCGATTTATTGCGTCCATACCGGATCGATAGCGTATGTTTAGCGAGATGGGAACGCAAACTGCACGGACGCGACACTTGACACTTCATAATGCATCCGCTTTAGATTAGACAGATAATTGATGCACTCAATACTGCGATTGTCCGAGTACTATTGCCAGCTTGATCGAAATCAAAATGTCTAAAGAATCAAAACTTGCCAAAGAACTTGCGGGACAACTTGGACCAAATGGCTGGTTGACTGAGGGCATCGACAGCTACTGCCAGGACTGGTTGCGCCGCTACGCTTGCGAGCCCCTTGGCGTGGCCAGACCAAAGAATGCCGATCAGGTTGCTGCGACTATACGGTCGGCGCAAAAATACAGCGTGCCGGTCACACCGCAGGGTGGCAATACGAGCTTGTGCGGCGGTGCGGTGCCAGCGTGGCCGGGGCAAATTGTTCTGTCAATGTCCCGCATGAACAAGGTCGAGCGCCTTGATGTCTCCAACCACTGCTTGATCGTTCAATCAGGATGCGTGCTTGGGACAATTCATGAAGTGCTGGCCAAAGAAGATGTCATGTTTCCGATGCATCTTGGATCGGAAGGCAGTGCTCAGATTGGTGGTTTGATCGCTACCAATGCCGGCGGCAATCATGCGTTTCGCTATGGCATGATGAGCGACCTTGTGCTTGGATTGGAGGTCGTGTTGCCGGATGGTCAAATCTGGGACGGGATGCGCTATGTGATCAAGGACAATGCGGGATATCAATTGAGAAAATTGTTCTGCGGCTCCGAGGGCACGCTTGGTGTCATCACGCGTGCCGCACTAAAGCTCTTTCCCAGACCTCGTGCACAAGTCGCAGCTCTCGTGAGTGTTGGCGATTTTGCCGCTTGCGTCAGTGTCGCGACTAGGCTTTTTCGACAGTATTGCGAATGGGTGTCTGCAGTCGAGTTTTTCTCTGACATTGGGCTCGGCTTCGTTTTACAGCATGTTCCAAATTGTTCATTTCCGCTTGATTCACGCGCTGCCGCCTACGTGATCATTGAGCTGTCTTCGACATCATCTCTGGTGTCGTTGGCTGAAGTTTTGGAAGAGTTGCTACTGGAATTGTTCGAGAGTAAAGTCATCTTGGATGGAGTTGTGGCATCAAATGATCGTCAACAAGCCTCCTTTTGGCGGTTGCGTGACGAAATGCCTCAGGGACAATTGATGGAAGGGCCCCAAATAAAGCACGACATATCGGTGCCCATTGCAGAAGTTGCCAATTTCATTGACTTAGTCACTCCGCAACTGTACCGGATTGTTCAAGGAGTTCGGATCAATCCTTTCGGACACCTTGGAGACGGCAACATACACTTCAATCTATCGCCACCACTGGGTCAGGCCGGATTCGCCGGCAAAGAAGATGAACTGTCGGCAACAATCTATCGGCAAGCGGAGAAAATGGGAGGCAGTTTTGCAGCAGAGCATGGAGTCGGGCGAACTAAGATCGGTCATGCGAACATGATGCGCCTGCCTGTTGAGCGACAACTGATGGTGCAGGTCAAGCAGGCCATGGATGGTTCGAAGATGCTAAATCCAGGTGTTATCAACTCAGACAACGCCTAAATTGACGGAGCTCCGAACTAACTGCACAGGCAGCAAGACGTTTTTGAGGCGACTGTGTTGAAGATGTAGCAGAAAACACTTCAGGGAATGCGAATGACTTTCAGCGCCTCATCGCCCAAGTGGTTTATGGCTTTAACCGCAATTCTGCCGGTGGCCGGCTTGTCGAATGCCCGCGACGCATCCGAATGCAGACTTGCCCATATCTCCTCGTTGATTTCCGCTTTGAGCGCTGTCTTCAAACTCTGATAAGGGTTTCCCGAGCCAAGAAAATAGGCGTGACGCACGAAAAAGCTTTCCATGTCATAGCTGGTATCGATGAACCAGCAGGCAAGTTCATCAGGTTCCGAAGAGCGAACTTCCCCTTTGCCAGGATCGAATATATCAATGCCCTTAATCCTCACCTGAAGTTGATCATTTTCAATTTCTTTAATTTCGATGTCGGGCTCGCCGAAAATTACGAACAGGTTTGCATTCCTTGTCTTCTTCAGCTCTGCCGGCATATGCAAATCTGCATTCATTCTGGCTTTTAGGATTGGCAATTTGCCCAGTTTATTCAGCTCAGTAGTTTGAGCATCATAGCTAAAAGCGCAAGCAATCAGCACATCGAAGCCCGACTCCACAGCTTCTCGTGCCGCAGCTACAAGGTCTTCTCTGCCGACTGTTCCATGTTCGGGGCCAATTAAAACGCCTGCACGCTCCTGTTTCTTTCCTTTTTGATAGGTGCCTTCCGCGCATATCAGGTCGCCGGGCCAGCCCTGCAATGAAGTGAATGTGATTTTGCTGTGTTTGTCAGGTTGTTGTACGCCGGCAGTTTGCAGCTGCTCAAGTATGACCGCATGGAAATCGTGAGCAGGAATTGATAGCGTTGATCTTGATCTACTCTCGGTCGAATCGTTTTCGAGGGGTTCATCGGCAGAACTGGAGCCTGTCTCGATTGACCGGTGCGGGGTTAGCGACTCGACTGTGAATGGTCCGGAGACCCGAACCTTCTTTGCATTTTCGCAGGGCTTGTCGTAGAGGCGCTCAAAGTCCGCTCCAGCGGCTATGCATTCATTTATTTGTTGTTGGCGCTTAGCTATGCATGCCCGAAAGTGCTTGTGAGCTTGACAAGCTTCTTGCGGCCAATCATCGGGAGCTTCATGCGGAACTTCCCATTCAAGTAAAGCCGAGGCTGCCACTTTTTCTCCACTTGGCAGTGTGACATTCTTGTTGGTTGCTGTAAAGTCAATTTCGCTGCCTTTACGTCCGCCGACCTTTACAGTGTAGGGTATGTGATGTCCTGACAGAGCGCGGTTCAGTTCATCAAGCGCAGATGATATCGCGGAATGACTGGCTTGATGCATTTCGTCGATCTTTTCGTTATTGGCGATTGACTTCACCCAAAATCCGCGTTAGAGATTTTTGCGCTTTTGATGGTGAAGCGTGATTTCTTGCAACGGACACTTCGGACCTGGTTTTGCTTCATGCAAGCATTGCTATACACCCATATTGAGTTGTGCGGATTTCAAAAATAGCGTCGACACCAAAACACATAAATCACGAAGGACGATTTATTCTTGAGACAGCCAGTATCAGCATGCGTCAACCACATCTCATTAATTCCAGCGACAGTTCAAGCCGACCTTGAGCGAGAGAAACACCTGTCAGCTTTTTCGGTTGAATTCGACCTATGCCGCACATGTTAAAATCGCCTTCAGTATTCTTCTTTCAATCGCATCAAGTGAGTCAAGAATTTTTCCCCAAGCCACCGCCAGTCGACCCTTTGCCTGAAGACGTATGGCTGATTCAATCCGACCGCGCCGAAGTGGGGCGGGAAGCCTTTTTTTGCGGCCGCGATTATGAATACGAGATTTTTCGCAGAGCGATGAAATCACTGAGTTGCGGGCGTGTCGGCGGAGGCACGCTAATATTTCAGGGCGCACCGGGAGCTGGAAAATCTGCATTGATGCAAGAATGCATGGAGGCTATCCAGTGCCACTCCACACCGGAAGACCCTTGGGTTGCAGTCTCGCTCCCACCTGGATCATTAGCATCAGCGGACGATGTCATTATGTATTTGGTTGGCGCGGCCAATAAAGAAAGTCAAAGACTTTCAAGGATTGATCCGAATTCGACCGCTCGAAAGCTAAACGATTTGCTGCACCTCGGCGAAAAGCTATATGAGGAGTTGTCGGAACGCGGCATTCGAATCGCAGGACTCTCAGTCGGCGGCAAATCAGGAGATGCCAATCGTCCAAGCTCATCGACACGGGCAGGGCAAATGTTTCTTAGGACCGCTCCTTTGCTCGAAAACTGCCGTCTGGCGGTGTTTGTGGATGAGGCACAGAATATACCGATCGAAAACGCAACCCAGGATGTTCTTGACTGTCTTCACCGCGACACTCAGGGCATTAGCCTTGTGACAGCGTTTTTCGGTTTGAGCGATACAGAGGCAGTGCTGAGGCAATGCGGCTTGTCGAGACTGCCCGACGAACGGACTGTTGATCTGGAGCCTCTTTTGCTGGAAGACGCGACCAACTCATTGCGGCGAATGCTCAGCACCTACTACGCCGGAACAGACGAGGAGCATGCGGTCTGGGCGAATGCCCTGGCGGAGCTGTCCCAAGGGTGGCCGCAACATGTCAACCGGATTGGCGTGGCCGCAGGTCGAGTAATTCGCTCCAACGATGGCCGGTTGGACCTTGATCTGCTTGAGTATGCGCTCGAGGCGGGAGCTAAACGGAAAAATGCCTACTATGCGCGACAACTTGCTGCCACTGGGCTGGATTCACAACTATACAAACAGCTCGCCCTAGCAGCTGATCAGCATCCGAAAGGCATATTGTCGCTAAAGCAGCTCAGGCGCATTTCTGCTAGGGAATTAGGAGAGGCGCAGGTGCCATTCGACAAATTTCTGACGAGAACCCTGCATTTCGGACTGCTGGCACCGGTCAAGAATCTCCCGCAACACTACAGGTTTCCAATACCGTCCATGGGCGAATATCTGCGATCGCTTCCAGTAGATTAGCCAAACTCCACCTGAATCCTGAAGACTGACGGCCTAAGCGAGATCACCAAGCCGGAGAAAGGGCGTGGCCGCCCGGAACCGCGCATCATCCTGGTTGCCAACTCGACTTCGATTTCCCGCCCACAGGGCAGCTGTTCATGATCAAGCGGCGGAAGAAGCAATCAGGATGCAAATTCAAGATCAAGGGCAACGAGGAAGTGGTCTGCGGCACCACCTCGCACAAGTTTTGTCGAGCCGGAGCGAAGGAGGTCCTGTATTCGACCAGAAGGCTCTGGTTGATCGAAGCGTTGCGCCATATCCTCGGCAACTCCGATTCGTTCGACGAGGATGGAGGTCGCATGCGCATCGACCGCAGATCACGGAACGTCGACGCACTTCGCCAGCTCGCGCCAGCAAACCGGCATCGAAGCCGCTTCCCATGGCCGGCGGCTTTCAAGTCGTCGATTTTCTCAGCTTTGGCGGCACTTGCGCTAGAATCAATTCGTCGTATCGGGCAACGAATCACCACATAGCCATTTCAGTATAATGCATTGCTCAAATGTCCGTTCTGCGGCAGACTGAAGCGAATGAATTACGAATCGCAAATTGAAACTTATCGTTCGGGACCGGATGAGTCCGGTCACTTCGGCATCTACGGCGGCAGGTTTGTCGCAGAGACCTTGATGCCGCTCATCCTAAAAGTCGAAAAGGCGTATGAGGAAGCCAAAGGCAGTCAAGAATTTTCGTCCGAATTCGAATACTACGCCAAGCACTACATTGGCCGGCCCAGCCCGCTGTATTTTGCTTCGCGCCTGACCGAACACTTGAACGGCGCCAAAATCTATTTCAAGCGCGATGAGCTGAATCACACCGGCGCACACAAGATCAACAATACGCTAGGCCAAATCCTTCTCGCCCGGCGCATGAACAAGACCCGAATCATCGCAGAGACCGGAGCAGGACAGCACGGTGTCGCAACCGCAACAGTCTGCGCGCTGTTCAACCTGCCATGCGTCGTCTACATGGGCGAGACGGATATCGAAAGGCAAGCCCCAAATGTATTTCGAATGAAGCTGCTCGGAGCCGAAGTGGTACCGGTCACCTCAGGTACCGGCACGCTCAAAGATGCGATGAACGAAGCGCTGCGAGACTGGGTCGCCAATGTCGACACCACTTTCTATATTATCGGCACTGTGGCCGGCCCCCATCCCTACCCTGAAATGGTTCGCGATTTTCAATCCGTAATCGGCAATGAGACGCGAGAACAAATCTTGCAGGCGGAGGGTAAGCTGCCAGATTGCCTGGTCGCTTGCATCGGAGGCGGCTCCAACTCGATGGGGCTGTTTCATCCATTCCTCGATGAGACGAGCATTGAAATAATTGGAGTCGAGGCGGCGGGACACGGAATTGAAACGGGCAGGCACGCCGCTTCTCTTACCGGCGGCCAGCCAGGCATCTTGCATGGCAATCGAACCTACCTGCTTCAAACTGATGATGGTCAGATCATCGATGCCCATTCGATTTCCGCAGGACTCGATTACCCGGGCATCGGTCCAGAACATTCCTGGCTTCACGATAGCGGCCGCGTCAACTATGTCTCGGTCACCGACAACGAAGCGCTGGAAGCGTTCCAGCTTTGCTGCCGCACAGAAGGGATCATCCCTGCGCTGGAACCCGCACATGCGCTCGCGCATGTGGTGAAGATTGCTCCGCAGATGGATTCGAACCAGATTCTTGTCATGAACATGTGCGGACGGGGAGACAAGGATGTGTTCGCAGTCGCCGACGCACTAGGGGTATCGATATGACCGGCCAGTCGCTGCTGAACTCGCGAATCACGCGTAAATTCAGCCAGCTTGAGAGCGAAAACCGTAAAGCCTTCATCGCCTTTCTGACCGCTGGAGACCCCGACTACGAAACCAGCGAAAGATTGATTTTCAGGCTGCCGAAAGCGGGTGTCGATGTCATTGAAATCGGCATGCCGTTCTCCGACCCGATGGCGGACGGGCCTGCCATTCAAGCATCAAGTCAGCGAGCCCTCAAAGCCGGCATGACACTGAAGAAGACCCTGGATCTGGTGCGCCGTTTCCGCGAGCATGACGCTGAAACGCCAATCGTGCTGATGGGGTACTATAATCCGATCTATCGCCACGGCTCCGAAAAGTTCGTGCATGATGCGGTCGCCTGCGGAGCGGATGGCTTGATCATTGTCGATTTGCCACCTGAAGAAGACAGTGAATTGTGCGATCCCGCCTTGGCCGCAGGATTGCATTGGATTCGGCTGGTCACACCAACCACCGATAACAATAGAATCAAGTCGGTCCTTCGAAACGTGAGCGGATTTGTCTACTATATTTCGGTACTCGGCGTAACCGGCGCCGCTTCGGCGGTAAGCGAACAGGTCGGCAAAGCGGTTGACCGGCTTAGGCAATACACCGATTTGCCGATTGCGGTTGGATTTGGCATCAAGACACCGAAAAATGTCAGCGATGTGGCCAAAGTGGCCGACGGAATCGTCGTGGGGTCAGCGATTGTCGAACTGGTTCAAAACGGATTGGATGAAAACGGACACGCCAGCACCGATCTGGTTGATCAAGTGCACTCGTTTGTCAAGGAACTCGCCGCAGCGACTGCTAGCGCATAGGAATTGATTCAAATCTTGGTCTTGCCTTCGTCCGCAAGCCGTCTAGCATAGCCCAAAGCCTCGGCTCGCTGATTGCCATCGCCATACACGAGAATCTGCACCATCAAATGCCGCGCAGCGCCGACATCTTCCATATCCGTGTAGGTCCGCAGCATGTCGAGCAAAGTTTGCGCATTACCAAATTCCATTACAGAATCGAAGGTGCTCGAGATCAGTTTGGATTTTCCAGAGTGGCGCCCGCTTGGCTCTGGCCAATCCTCAACATCAAAATCTTCTGGCGCAAGCAGCCGACCGATTTGACCCGCATGCGCGATAAAGCTTGGGTCTTCTCCCGCCCCGAGCTCTTTGATCTCGTTCACGAGTGCGGAATATTCCCTTGAACTGCACTTGACGGCGCAGCACGCCAGTAGATAGATTATGCCGCACGGGTCCGCTTGTTTCGCCTTGATTGCCTGTAAAAGCGCCGCCTCGACTTTGTCAATCAAACCGGTTTCAAGATCGCTTGATATTGCAACCTTTGACAGTTGCTTGCCTGCTGGTGCCGGTCTTGCTGGTTTGGAATGCGTCGTTGGTGAGTTTTTTGACTTGGACGAATCCGTCACCGCTTTGGTTGCCGTTGCAGAAACTGCTGCTGACAATGGCTCGCGCGACACCCGCAACCAGTAGTGCAGCCAAACTGCTACAGCTATCATAAATGCAACGCTAAGCACCGCAATCGATGCCACGATAAACCAGATGATTCGACCGGATGGATTGCGCTGAACCCTATCAGCGACCCAGCTGACTCGCTCCGACAGACTCCGGCCTTCGACTTTGGAAAGCTCATTGCCAACCACCGAAGCGAGACGCTTGATCGCGGCTACAGGATCAATACTGCTTGAGCGGTGGTCGGTCTCCGCAACCTGAACTTGCTGAACGGGCAATGCCAGTGACACGCCTCCAGCTGAGATCCAAACCGGAAAAGCGAATAATGCCAATGCAACCGCAGCAAGAAAACGAGATGCTCGCTTGCGATTGAATCGTCCTATTGCGCGATCAGACACTCGGCGATCTGCACACTGTTCAATGCCCCGCCCTTTCGCACATTGTCCGAAACCACCCACAGGTTCAGCCCGCGCTCATGCGAAATGTCTTCGCGTATTCTTCCTACAAACACATCATCAAGATTGGCGGCATCAATCGCTGCCGTCGGATAGTGCAACCGTTCAGGATCATCAATCACTGTGATCCCCGGCGCATTTGAGAGCAGCTCGCGAGCATCATCGGCGGTGATCTTTCGCTTTGTCTCGATGTGCACCGCCTCTGAATGTCCAAAAAAGACTGGAATGCGAACTGTGGTCGGATTGATCCGAATTGTATCGTCGCCGAGAATCTTGCGAGTCTCCCACACCATCTTCATTTCTTCTTTGGTGTACCCGTTTTCCAAAAAGACATCGATATGCGGAATCGCATTGAACGCGATTCGAGTCGGAATCTGATCAATAACAGGCTCTCGGCCATTGAGCAGCGCTGCGGTCTGACTCGCCAATTCCTCAATTGCGCCGCGTCCGGCGCCTGAAACAGATTGATAGGTGGCGACGTTAATCCGCTCGATACCAACCTCATCGTAGATCGGCTTGAGCGCAACGACCATCTGAATGGTTGAGCAATTCGGATTGGCAATCAGCCCATTATGTCCCTCAAGCGCATCAGGATTGACTTCCGGCACAACCAGAGGGATCTCAGGATCGTTGCGAAATCGGGAAGTGTTGTCGATAACGGTGCAGCCGGACTGAGAGGCCAGCGGTGCAAATTGATCTGAAATGCCGGCACCAGCTGAAAACAGCCCGAACTGAACCTTTGAGAAATCAAATTCCGACAAAAGCCCAATCGCAACCTCATCGCCGTTGAAATCGATTTTCGTCCCCGCTGACCGTTCGCTGCCGAGCGGATACAGATTGCGCACCGGAAATTTGCGCTCTTCCAAAATGGAGATCATGGTCTCGCCAATGACTCCCGAAGCGCCAACAACTGCTACATCATACTCGCGTTCCATCACAATTCTCTGAAGTGGTCTGATCAGGAGGCCAATCGCGCCCGAAGTTCCTGGATGACCGCATCGCCCATCTGCGAGGTACCGACGCTGATCATCCCTGGACCGTCAATATCGGGTGTCCGATAGCCATTTTCAAGGACTGCCAGCACTGCCGCTTCAAGCTGGTCGGCAAGCGAATCTTCGTTCAAGGTGTATCGGAGCAGCAGCGCGAGCGACAGAATCATCGCGAGCGGATTGGCTTCATTGCGGCCTGCGATATCCGGCGCAGTTCCGTGCACCGGCTCATAAAGCCCTTTCTGGCTGCCGTCCAAAGAGGCCGAAGGCAGCATGCCGATCGACCCAGTCAGCATGGCCGCGACATCGGACAGAATGTCGCCGAACATGTTCGTTGTCACGATGACATCGAATTGCTTCGGATTGCGCACCAGCTGCATCGCCGCATTGTCGACCAGCATGTGGCTCAGTTCAACTTCGGGATACGATTCGCCCACTTCGGTGACCACTTGCCGCCAAAGCTCTGTCGTCTCGAGCACGTTGGCTTTGTCGACTGAGCATAGCTGATTGTCTCGCTGCTTGGCGATGCGGAATGCCGCGTGGGCAATGCGCGCGATCTCATCCTCATCGTAGACAAGCGAATTGACACCGCGCCGCTTGCCCTCTTTTGTAACTTCAATCCCGCGCGGCTTGCCAAAATAGATGCCACCGGTCAATTCGCGCACAATCATCAGATTCAACCCCGAAACCAGATCATCCTTCAGGCTCGAGGCCGATGCCAAAGCCGGATAGGTCAGCGCAGGCCGGAGATTGGCGAAAAGATCCAGCTCCGAGCGAAGCGCCAGCAGCGCGGTTTCCGGCCTCAGCTCGCGCGGCAGCGTATCCCATTGACTGCCGCCGGCAGCCCCGAACAGGACTGCATCGCTTTGCCTGGTCAGCTCCAAAGTTTGATCCGGCAGCGGGTGGCCGAACTGCTCGTATGCATTGCCGCCAAGAAAGCCCGGCTCGCACTCTGCGTTCAGTCCGCCCTCGGCACAAAGCACATCGATAACGCGCACAGCTTGCGCGACAATTTCTGGACCGATTCCGTCCCCAGCGATTACAGTAATTTTGGCCGTCATCGACTTGCGCTCCTGATGCGTCGGCGTGGTTGATTCAACGGCGCACTATGATACAAAATGCAAAGAGGCTATCCGCGAAATATCATCAAAGATTCCCCGATAGGCCGAACGAGTTCATCGTCATATCGACGAGTTGCCGCAAATGCTCAGTTTTTGAATTTGCAGACGAATAAATCGGGTGCGAACCCCCGATAAGTTGTAATATGAATCGCCAATGTCAGAACCGAATCGAGCTATGCGCCTGCGTCGCGCCTCTTATCGCAACTAGCCGCCGCATAGGCAACCACAAAGCCCCTTACGCGCATGAGAACAAAACCGAAGGAGCAAAAATTTCTTCGCGCTATCGAAGATCTTTTTGTCGGCGCCAAAATTGACGGAGAGTCCGGCTTTGTCAATTTGATGCGCACAAAAAATACCTACTTTCAGTCCATTCGCGCAGAACTGCTGAAGCGAGTCGATGAACGTACTAGCGGGAATGAAAGTTTTCGCGAGGAGCTGTTCGACAAGCTCTACACGTTTTTCCATCGCTATTTCTGCGAAAGCGGTTCAATCTATTTCCGGCACTTGCCCGCCTTTGGCAAAACATACGACCGTGTCTACGAAGAAGGGCGGGATGTATCGCTAGCATGGAAAACGCGCCCGCTATACTATGTCAAGTCCGATGTTCTGATCCAATCCATGCCGATCGAGATCGCAAGTCGCCAGAATCCTAGAACCAAGCTGCAATTCTATTTTGACGCCTCCAGTCTTGAGCACAAAAAGCACAACGAACTAAAGGAGCTCTTGTACGAGTTCAAAAAAATCGAAGTCGCAAATGGCAATCGCACGGCTCATCTCAGCGTAACCTATGCAAACGGAGGGAGAAAGACCAAAATAGATGCAATTCTGAGCAGTGTTCGCAAAGATGCCAGCGGCTACATTCTGCATCCCGGCGACCTCCAGCATGCGATTTGCGTGTTTCAACGTCAAACCGAGGTTGACTTTTTCATCAATAAGGATGCTGACCACTTTTTGAAGGAGCAGTTCGACTTGTGGATGTTTCAATACCTATACGGCGAAGAGCATGAATTCAGTCACGATCGAGTTTCGCAGCTTAAGGCCCTTAAAAACACTGCATATGACATCATTGCATTTATCGCGCAGTTCGAGGACGAACTGAGAAGGGTATGGGAAAAGCCCAAGTTCGTTCGCAATGCGAACTATGTTCTGACTCTGGACAGATTGCAAAAGTCGCTGATCCAAAAAATTGCTGCGCATCAAGGATTTGAAAAGCAGTTGCTCGAGTGGCAAGAGCTAGGACTGGTTGAGGGCGAGTTCACAGCCGATTCTTTGTTGAACAGCGCAACGCTCGGCTTTGGCAACGGCCTTTCGGACAAGCATTCGTTTTTGCCGCTTGACACGGCGCACTTCGCCGATCTGAAGCACGAAATACTTGATCAACTTGGCAATTTGGATGCTGCAGTTTCGGGCGAACTGGTATGCAGCGACAACTGGCAGGCTCTCAATACGTTGCGAAAACGTTTTGCGGGGCGCGTTGACTGCATTCATATCGATCCGCCCTACAACACCAGCACCAGCGGGTTTCTCTACAAGAATGAATTTCGCCATGCCAGCTGGCTGACGATGATGGACAATCGAATTGCTTTCACGCAGGAGCTGCTTCAAGACGACGGCTCCTTTCTATGCCACATTGATGAGCATGAATATGAAAGGTTGCATTTGCTGTTGGAAGATACGGATCTTCTGAATGTCGGGACGATTGTCTGGGACAAGAGAAACCCGGTATCCGGTCGCAAAGGGATTGCCAACCAGCATGAGTACGTCATCTGGAGATCAAAGGCCGAGCGCTTTTTGACTCTTGAAAGCGACAATTTGCGAGCCATTCAAGAAATGGCGCGCTCGCTCATCTCGGAACATGGAGGCGTGGGTGATGAAGTGCGGCGAAAATTCTCGCGATGGGTGGATTCTCAAAGCGAATTCAGCGGAGGCGATAAAGCCTACAAATTGATCGATGAAGATGGACGCATTTATAGGACAGTAAGCCTTAGCGCACCCGAGCCTAGAACCGGTCCCAAATTTCATGTTCCCTTGATTCATCCTGTTACCGGCAAACCATGTCCTGTGCCTGCAAACGGCTTTTCTCGTACGCCGGAAACACTCCAAGCGATGGTTGACAAAGGTGAAATCATTTTTGGTACGGACGAAACCACACAACCACAACAAAAGCGTTTCCTGAATCACAATGCGGAAAAAATGATCGCATCGGTTATTCAAAATGCCAAAAAGGGCAAAGCCGACCTAGATCGGCTGGGATTGACCAACTTCCCGTATTGCCACTCAGTCGACTTCTATTCCGATCTAATCAAGTCGGCAACAAATTCCAAAGACGGCTTGGTACTCGACTATTTTGCCGGATCCGGGACCACCGGTCATTCGGTCATCAACATCAATCGTTGCGACGGAGGGAATCGAAAATACCTGCTCATGGAAGCAGGAGAATATTTCTACTCTGTGCTGATACCGCGGCTGAAAAAAGTCATATTTTCGCAAGAATGGCGGAAGGGCAAGCCTGTCTCTGAATTCGGCTCAAGCCACATGTTCAAGTACTACCGATTGGAGCAATATGAGGAATCGCTGAAAAATATGCGCTACAAGAACGTGGAGCAACTGGAACTTGACAGCCGGAAAAGCCCTTTCGAGCAGTACGTGTTCTTTTCAGATGAAAAATTCAGTCAAGCCGTCAATCTGGCGGATGGCGATTCAATCGATATCAACCTTGGCGATCTGTATGACGACATCGACATCGCAGAATCCCTATCCAACATTCTCGGCAAGCCGATACGCTCAGTCGACGCTGACAGGGTAACTTTCGCCGACGGGTCATCGGAAAGGATCAATACCGAGAAGATGAATGGCGAGGAAAAGCTGAGATTCATTTCCTTGATCAAGCCGTACATTTGGTGGGGAGCCTAGCATCTTTCTCTAACACTTCTTCACCTGGTCAATTTCTCGAGACGCTTTTATGGCATACCCGATTCTGGCATCAATAGTCGGTACCCTGAACTATTCAGAATTGCCGGAAAACTGGCGCCTCTCGCTGGATGCGCATCGGTTCTCGGAAAACAAGGTTCTGTACGACTATCAGCGAAACGCGCTGGAATCGGCGGCGAAAGCGCTGTTTCTGTATTTCAACCGCGAGCTTGATCAACAAGACCGGCCGCAATCTTTGGAAGCGACCGAGGCTCTCAAAAGCAGTCTTTATCACAAATATCTTGCACGTGGTTGCGAGACACTAGACATCGCAAGATTTGAAACCCGCGCTGATGAGACTCGGGCAAGAGAGAATCCTGTTTTCCAAATTCTCAGCAACTACCTGCCGATAGAGGCCGATAGAGTGCGATTTTGCCATCTCATCAACAGAATGGGGTTCTGGATGGCGACTGGAAGCGGAAAGACCCTTGTGATGATCAAGTTGATCGAATTTTTGCATCGACTGATTCAAAATCACGAAATTCCGGATCGCAATTTCTTGATCCTGGCGCCCAGCGACTACTTGTTGAGCCAAATCAAGACGACGATCGACGAGTTCAACCAGACGGGCCTGTTCTTGGACTTGGTTCCACTGACCAGCCTATCCCGAGCGAGACAGGGCATGATCGGAGATGTCGCTACGGTCTACTACCATCGCAGCGACAATATGTCCGCTGTGCAAAAGGAAGCTCTGATCGACTTTAGAAGGTACGAAAATGACGGCAAATGGTATGTCTTTCTGGATGAGGCGCATCGGGGCAGCAAGGAAGATTCCAAGCGGCAAGCCTACTATACGGTGATGGCAAGAGAAGGATTTCTGTTCAATTTCTCCGCAACGTTCACCGACGCTCAAGACATGGCTACGACGGTAAAGAAATTCAACCTGGAAGAATTCGTCGGCGAAGGATACGGCAAGCGCATCTACCTGAATCAGCACGAATTCAACGCATTTAGCCACCGAAACTCCGATCTTGACCATGAAGAGCGGAGAAAAGTCGTCCTGAAGTCCTTGCTCAACCTTGCCTTTGTTTCCACTTGCGTCCAGGAAATCCGCAACTTGACTGGAAACAGCAGTTTGTATCACCTGCCATTGATGCTGACTCTGGTCAACACGGTGAATACGAAAATCGACAAAGATAAAAATGACCTCTGGGCCTTCTTTGAAACATTGCGCGACGTGGCAACCGGCAAGTTCAATCCGCAGCAATTTGCCAGTGTCAAAAATGAACTGATCCAGGATTGGAAATCGTCAAACTACCTGTTCGGCAAAAATCAAGAATCCCAGTTGGACGGATTTCGCAAGCGTTTGGAAAAAATCACAATTGCCGATCTTTGCCGGCACGTATTTCTAAGCGAAAAATACAGCGCACTCCAGATCATCCGAAGCAAAGACAACAAGGAAATTGCAATTCAAATGAAAAACGCGGACGCGCCATTCGCATTGATTCGCATTGGACAAACCGCCAACTGGCGGACCGAATTGCTAATCGGCTATGAAGAGACCCTGACTTTGAAGGAAAGCTCCTACTTTTCCCAGCTGGAAAAAAGTTCGATAACAATCTTGATGGGTTCGCGCTCATTTTTTGAAAGCTGGGATTCAAATCGGCCGAACGTCATCAGCTTCATCAATATCGGCGGCATTGCAGCAAAGAAGTTCGTTGTCCAATCGATTGGGCGGGGCGTGCGAATTGAACCTTTACTAGGAAAAAGACGGCGCCATGATTTCTTATCCAATGACAACCATGATATCTTCCGCAAAGTGAACCATTTGACGTTGCCGATTGAAACGCTATTCCTGTATGCGACAAACCGCAAAGCGGTCAAAACGGTGCTTGAAGGATTGACATCCGAAAAAAGCGGCAGGTTTCAGGTCATTGAAGGCTTTGCCAAGGCGGAGATTCCAAAACTCAACGGCAGCGACATGACTTTGCTGGTACCGGAATACCGAGACGAAAGGCGGCGGAACGACGCAAACTACGGGCAATTTGGCATAAGCACGCCCACATTGGAGCGATTCAGGCAATATTTGAAGTCGACATCCGACGCCGTATTTCTTGTCCGTGACGGCTTGCCACCGAAAACGCTGAAGCAATTAAGAAATTTTGTTGAATGTGCGAAATTCAACGAATCGGCGGGTAAGAAATATGACAATTTGAAACTGCTGCTATTGCGTCTTGTTTCCCATATGAACGGTTCTGAAAAACTCTCGGATGGCGTGCGCGAACTGGACGCTGAAAACGACATCGTTCACTTTCGGCAAATTAGAACTTCACTGAGCGAGGGCGAGACACGAGATCTAGCCGAAAAGCTCATGCAAGTGGCGCAAGGAGATCTATCTGACAGGGACATGCGGCAGCTGGCTATAAAATTTTCCGGCGGTGAAATCAGTCCGGATGAATTTAAACGCAAGATGCGCGGCTTGCGAGAAGCGAAGTTCAAAAATCTCACGATTCGCCATATCCGGAAGCACTACTATTTGCCGGTCGTATTGTCCGATTCTCAAAACAGCGACTTCATTCAGCACATCATAAGCGAAAAAAGCGAGGTCGAATTCATTGAGGGGCTAGAATCATGGCTTACAGACAATAAACCCGACTGGGATGCCTGGATGTTCAGCAAAATTGACGAGCATTTGGACAGCGTACATATTCCCTACTACAACGAGCGGATCAATGACTACGCGAGATTCAAGCCGGACTTTATTTTTTGGATGTGCAAAGGCAACAACTTCCAGATCGTGTTTGTTGACCCAAAGGGCACTGTCCACAAGTCGGCCTACCTGAAAATTGATGGATTCATGCACTTTTTTGAATCCGAAAACATTCCGGTGAAATTCAAGTACAAGAAGTGGAATGTTCTTGCGAAGCTTTTGATGTTCAATGACGATAGAGCTCCCAGACTGTATCAGCGATTCTGGTCATCGGACTACGCCGACATTTTTTCTGCGCATGGCTAGATCATTGCAACTTCGAGGCTATCCGAATGAAATTCAACTCGCAAATACAGGGTGGGCCGCAGAGGCGCGGGCTGCAATTTGAATTCCAGCGTCTGACGTGTTTGCAAAGCAAAACTTATCTCAATTCAAACCTAGAAAAATTGCGGCCTGAACAAATTGACCGAAAATAAAGCGCAAGCGCATCAAGTTTAAACTCAAGTGTTGCCTGAAAACCTTTTTTTAATCTTAAAATACTGATTATAAATGATTTATTCCGAAATATTCGTCAGTATCCATTCTAGATCGCCGGATGCTTTTACAGCAAATCCGGCTAGGCGGTGTCAAACGGCAGGCAAGCTGATCGTTGGAATTGCTGCAACTTGCAGAATCTCCTTTCGCGACCTGTTTCATGAAGAATGCTTATCGAATTGCAATTGCAAACCAGGGCCTTTAAGCAAAGGTTGATCAATGTTGTTCTCAGGATAGCTTCGGATTTGTTCGGTGATGAAAAGCTGTTGGAGAGTGAGAATTTGAATGAATCTCGATGGGTGCGGCAAAAAATCGCCTGCGCCTTAGCATCCAACTACCGGCCTGACTTTTCCTGAAACAAGCCCTCCAACGTAGTGCCGGAAATTGATGAAGCTTTCCGACTTCGAATTGGCTGCGAGAAGCATCACGATACGCAAAACCCCAACAGCGGCCGAACATCCATTCGAATGCGCCGCAGACTCCCGCGATGTCTCCGCCTGTGCGAACGCGCCGCATTCTTGCAGGCACCGGCACTTTAGTCATTCGTCGGTTGCATCCGTCCAATTTCGTTGCCGTTCCGAATCAATATACAAGTCCTACAAGCCCTGAGTGCTCAAGTAGCCAAGCCCATGCAGACATTTCGATCAAAGCGCACTTGCCACTTGAAAAGGCTCACATGTATTGAACCCATATATTAACTTGAAAGCGCATCTCAAATGAGATACAACTATAATCTCTTTCTCAAGGAGAACCAACCATGCCTGTCCAAACATCAATGCTCCATATTCGCATTGACGATCAGCTGAAAGCTCAAGCCTCGGAAACACTCGCTGGCGTTGGCCTAACACTCTCGGATGCTGTACGCATCCTGTTGACCCGCGTGGTGACAGAAGGCGGGTTGCCCGCAGGCCTGGCCACCGATCCAGATGCATACAACGCCTGGTTTCAGGCCAAGGTTCAGGAAGCGCTGGATGATCAGCGCCCTGCCAAATCCCATGCCCAGGTGATGCGAGAGGCTCAGGCGCTGATTGACAAGAAGAGTTGTGCCCGATCTTGAATGGAAAGCCGCGGCCATCGCAGATCTACTGGCGATTGTCGACTACATCTCCGACAACAATCCGATCGCCGCGCAGGCCCTCAAAGATGAAATCAAGGATAAGGTGTCAAAGCTGACAGAGAATCCTCTGATGCACCGCATGGCAGGGTCGATGGGACTCACGAAATAGTCGTGCGCCGAAACTACATCGTGGTCTATGCAGAAGAACCCCAGTGCCGTAACAATTCTGCGTGTTTTGCACGCAGCACAACAATGGCCAGATCGTAGCGACGAAGATTGAAGCCATGCTTGCCAAACTGAAAGACTGAAATGGTCACGCAGGAAAACCGTCGACTTCTGACCACCATCGTCATCGTCGGTGCGGCCACTGCAACTATGGACCTGCCGACCGCCGCGCATTAGAAACGGCATCCTACTACTGCCGCCTATCTTGCGGGCGAGACATAACCGGATAAAAACCAGTATGAAAACATCCTGGATTGACCCCAAAACACCTTGACTATAATATGATATTTATAATTTCATACTTTAATTAACTCAAATGTTATATCTGCCAAGATTAGCTGAGCCGCATCTGCGAAAGGCAGTCCGCAACTTTCCCGCAATCCTTTTGACCGGCCCTCGGCAGTGCGGTAAAACAACCTTATTGAAACACGCTTTCGAACAGGCCAATTATGTTCTGCTCGAAGATCCGGATATCGTCGCTCGAGTCAACCACGATCCGCACGGATTTCTTGATGAGCTGGAAACACCTGCCATTTTGGACGAGATCCAGAATACCCCATCCTTGCTTGGGTACATACGCACCCGCATCGACCAATCTCCGGCCCGAAAGGGGCAATGGCTGCTAACCGGCTCTCAGGAGGCTCCACTAATGCATGGCGTATCTGAGTCTATGGCAGGCCGCGTGGCGATATTGCAACTGCTACCGCTGTCGGTCAGCGAATCCGCGAAGGTGGATACGCTATTGGGGGGCTACCCGGATGTAGTAAATCGTCCGCATGTAGCAGACCTCTGGTTTCGTTCCTACATTCAGACCTACCTAGAGCGTGATGTGAGATCCGTTGCCATGATCCGCGACTTGAGCACTTTCCGCCGCTTTTTATCGCTACTAGCGACGCGTCATGGCTGCATTTTGAACAAAACCGATCTGGCGGCGCCTTTAGGAGTATCGGTGCCCACCATCGCTTCGTGGCTGAATATTCTTGAAATGACCGGACAGATCATCATTGTCCCGCCATTTTTCGAAAACTTCGGCAAACGACTTGTCAAATCGCCGAAAATTTATTTCACTGATTCCGGCTTGGCTTGCCACCTGCTCGGGATCGATAGCCAGTCGGCGTTATCCCGCTCGACGTTCCAAGGCGTGCTGTTCGAAGGTTTTATCGCCTCGGAAATCATCAAACAGCAATTGAACAAAGGCAAAAGAAAGGAACTGTATTACTTTCGAGATCAGCAAGGCTTGGAAGTCGATTTCGTTATCCCTGCAGAGGCCGGCAAGCTGATCCTGGCGGAAGTGAAAGCGAGCCAGACCCCAATGCCATCTATGGCGCGACCGCTGACGCGCTTAGCCAAAGCAACACATCGATACGAGACCCAAAGCGTACTGGTCCACCAACGATCAAAGCAATCAACTGTCAGCAACGCGGTTGCAGCGGGAGTGAAGACTACTGACGTTGAAGGGATATTGAAATTGATTTAATGCACCCACAGAGAGTGTAGCTCAGCATCGGTATCAGGCATTAGTTTAATGAGTCGTGTCAGCAACGAAACATGCCAATAATAAGCCGCAACCTACCATCACCGATTGCGATCGATATGCTAACATTGAATCCTATCAATTTGAATCAGCTCAAATCTCTATTGTGAAGAATAGAACGGTCAATTATCAAATGAACGACTCAGAAACAGCACCAACGTACCGCAAACTGATGGCTTCATTATCGGATGCGATTGGACATCACCAATTACCGTTGGTCAAAAACGCAATGCGCCCGAAGGAACTCATCGCGCCCGATGCGGTGCACTACGATCTGGTCAAAAAAATTGCCATACGCATCTACCGTGCCAACCGATGCTTCCACATAAACGCGCCGGTCCGCTACGAAATCACATTTGACTCGCTCGGAACAATTCAAGGCGAGCTGATTGAATCAAAAAAAACGGACATCGACCAAATCAATCTGATTCACGAGATCGGCATGCGGGCCGCAGAGTTTTTCAATTCCTGCGATGCCGAAGATTATGAACATGCCGCGGATCAGAGCAATACCCCAACTAGTCTGCGCCGCTCACGCTAGACATTGCCGCCGCGATGAAGGGCGTATCGTAATCTGCGTCTTCGGATTCAGCTGGGATTTCCGGAGCCGATGGCTCCACATCAGCGTTTTGCGCTCGATGGCGCAGCGCGTGGTCCATAAGCACCAGCGCCAGCATTGCCTCGACAATCGGCACCGCCCGCAATGCCACACAAGGGTCGTGCCGGCCAGTCACTGATATTTCAACCGGCTCGCCTCGCACGTCGACCGTTTTCGCTGGCACTAAGATGCTTGAAGTCGGCTTGAAGGCGACCGACACTTCGATCGGCTGACCGGTCGAAATGCCACCTGCAACTCCGCCAGCGTTGTTTGACAAAAAACCTCCAGGCGTCATTTCATCGCGATATTGCGTACCAAGCATCAAGGCACTTTCGAATCCGGCACCAATCTCGACACCCTTTACTGCGTTTATCCCCATCATTGCGCCCGCGATATCCGCGTCCAATCGCGAAAACACCGGCTCGCCCCAGCCGGACGAAACCGGACTAGCAATGACCAGCACCTCGGCACCTGTGGAATCTCCCGACCGACGAAGTTCATTGATCATTTTCTCTAGCTCAGGAACCTGATCCGCGCAAGGCCAAAAAAACGGGTTTTCTTCCACTTCATCCCAATTGACATAATGCGGAACCGTAAACCCGATCCTGGAAATGCAGCCCTGAATCTGCGTTCCGAACTTCTCATGCAAATACTTTTTCGCAATCGCTCCGGCTGCGACGCGAAGCGCAGTCTCACGGGCCGATGATCGTCCGCCGCCGCGATAGTCGCGGATGCCGTATTTGCGGTCATAGGTGTAATCGGCGTGACCTGGGCGATAACGATCGGCGATTTTCGAATAATCCTTCGGGCGCTGATCGGTATTGCGGATAATCAACCCGATCGGAGTGCCGGTCGTCTTGCCTTCGAACGTGCCGGAATGGATCTCGACTTGATCGCCCTCCTTTCTTTGGGTGGTGAAGCGCGAAGTGCCTGGCTTGCGGCGATCAAGGTCAGGCTGGATATCTTTTTCAGACAGGCTCATCCCTGGCGGGCAGCCGTCAACAATGCAGCCGATAGACGGACCATGGCTTTCGCCATAGCTGGTCAGCGTGAAGACTTTACCGAATGTATTTCCGGACACTGCAAAACTCCGACGCTACCGATGCGATGTACCCGAAGCTAAATTACCGCTTGCCCGCAATCTAAACACCTGATCAATCGCGCGAAAGCTGCGCTATGCGATCGGCAGGGTAACTCCCGACTGGTGCTGATACTTTCCGCCCCGGTCCCCGTAAGATACCTCACAGATGACATCCGACTCGAAGAAGATTACCTGCGCAACGCCTTCATTGGCGTAGATCTTTGCCGGAAGCGGCGTGGTATTGGAAAACTCCAAAGTCGCATAGCCCTCCCATTCCGGCTCGAACGGCGTGACATTTACAATGATGCCGCAACGAGCATAGGTCGATTTGCCAAGGCATACCGTCAGCACCGCGCGCGGAATTCTGAAGTATTCCACCGTGCGCGCCAAAGCGAACGAATTTGGCGGAATGATGCACACGTCGCCGATAAAATCGACAAAGCTGTCATCCGAAAATGCCTTCGGATCCACTACCGCGGCATTGATATTGGTGAATATCTTAAATTCATTCGAACAACGGATGTCGTAGCCATAGCTTGAAGTTCCATAGGAAATCACCCGCTGATTGTCGTGCCGGCTTACCTGATCCGCTTCGAACGGTTCGATCATGCCGCGGTCTCTCGCCATTTGGCGAATCCATGAGTCAGATTTTATCGACAAACTCTAAAGCTCCTTGCATAGTAAAGTTTTAGCAATCAGGTGTTTTGGATCACGATTGATGGAAAGGCGCTAGTAAAGTCTTTTTTTCGAACAGACAATTTAGCGGCCATCGTGCGCGCGATCTTGCGATATGTCTGCGCCACCTCGCCATCGGGATCTTCGACCACCGTCGGCCGGCCGCTATCGGCATCGCGCCGGATTCGAATATCAAGCGGAACGCCGCCAAGATACTCGATTCCATATTCTTGCGCCATGCGCTGACCGCCGCCTTCCCCAAAAATATGCTCCTGGTGTCCGCATTTGCTGCATATATGCACGCTCATATTTTCAACGATGCCGAGCACGTCGATTTCGACTTTCTCGAACATGCGATAGGCTTTGCGGGCATCCAGCAGCGCAATGTCCTGGGGCGTGGTCACAATCAAGGCTCCGCTTACCGGCACACGCTGAGCCAGCGTCAGCTGTGTATCGCCTGTGCCCGGCGGCATGTCGATGATCAAGTAGTCCAAATCATCCCAAGTTGTTTGCTTCAGCAACTGTTCAAGCGCCTGGGTAACCATCGGACCTCGCCAAATCATCGGGGTTTCCTCTTCGATCAAGAACCCGATCGACATGGTCTGAAGCTTGTAGCTGTAGACCGGCTGCATCGACTTCCCGTCGCGTGACTGGGGCTTTGCACGCACTCCGAGCATTCGCGGCTGACTCGGGCCGTAGATGTCAGCGTCGAGAACGCCGACCGAAGCGCCTTCAGCCGACAGCGCCAGCGCTAGATTTGCTGAGACGGTGGATTTGCCGACACCTCCCTTGCCTGATGCGACCGCGATCATGTTCTTCACGCCAGGAAGCGGAGACACTCCCTTTTGCACCGAGTGCGAAGCAATTTTCGACTCGACTTTGACCGCTACGCTTTCAACGCCATCAACCGCACTGAGCTTCTCCTCAATCAGCGACTGCAAGTCAGGTTCGAAGCCTTTTGCCGGATAGCCAAGAGACAAGGCAATTTCAACATTGCCGCTATCGACAGAAACATGCTTGACCGTTTTGTTCACAGTCAAGCTCTGTCCGGTATGCGGATCGACCATCTCGTTCAGCACGGCATCAATTGCTGATTTGACGACATTCGTCATGCGAAATTAGACCCAAGGTACAGAGTTGGGGGCCGAAGCTGCAAAACCACATTCATCGATCAATATCCATACGAGCCCGGCCGCGCGAAGTTATGTAATACCTAACAGCATTTTCTTGTTGTTGCACGGTTATCGGCCGCTTATTCTAACATAGATGACTTGGCCCGAGTTTGCGTTGAGCCACATCACCCGTTGACAAAATAAAACGCGGCGGCAAATGGCTGCGGTCACCAAGCATCCCATCTTGACCTTGCCCGCATAAGCTCTCACATCCGGTAGCGGATGGCGTAAAATGGCATTGCTGCGGCATGGCGGACATTTCCGTCGCGGCGGAAACCGAAATATTGCGGAAGGCAGGCCGGCAACACGCCGGCAGGAGAAGCGATGCCCGATAAGAAGCACCGGCCGGGTCCGGCGCACCACAGTTTTTTCGTCGCCCAATTCAAGTGTGCGCAGGACGCAAGGTGGCTGCTGGTAGCCGTCATGAGCGCCATGCAGCTTGAGATTTTCGACTTGGACTCGATCCGGATCGAGTCCAGCGATTTGCTTGACCGCCTAGGGTTGAAGGGGCAGTATTCGGATTTGGTCATATCGGTGCAGCTTAAAGGTGGCGGCGAGGCGGTGGTGAGTTTTTTGATCGAACACAAAAGTTCGGCCGACCAGGGCGTGATGCGTCAGCTGCTTGCCTACATGGCGGCTCTTTATGCGGACGGGGCGCAGGTGGTGGTGCCGGTGGTGGTGTATCATGGCAAGTCGAGGTGGCGGCGCGAAAAGACGTTCGGTGCGTTTGAGCATGCAGAGCTTCCGCCGGCGTTTGTTGCGCGGTTCGGGAAGAATCTGGTGGATTTCGAAGCGGTGTTCGTCGATTTGGGGGAGCCGCGAGTGAAGAAGCGCCTCGCCCTGCTGCCGGCGGACAAGAGCGTAGCGCTGCGGGCGCTGTCGCAGATATGGAAGGCCGACGAACGGATGGTGGCACAGTGGCTGTCCGAGTTGCGCGGGTTGCGTGGCGAGCGTCTGCGCGAGGCAGTGTCGCGGATGCAGTCGTATTTTGCAAAAGTGTTTCCTTCCGCTAAAATGGACGCAGTGGCACGAGAACTTGAGGCGATCAGGCCGGGAGACAAAGCTATGCTAGATGTAATGACCGTGTGGAACGGGGCGTTGCCGGGCACGTATCAGGAAGCACTCGATGCGGGAGTCGAAAAAGGGCTCGAGCAAGGCATCGAGAAGGGGCTCGAGCAAGGCATCGAGAAGGGGCTCGAGCAAGGCATCGAGAAGGGGCTCGAGCAAGGCATCGAGAAGGGGCTCGAGCAAGGCTCTCGGGGCGAGAGACTCAAATTGGCGGAACGTCTTCTTGTCGAGCTAGAGATGCCGGTTGCGAAAGCAGCAAAGCTGACGGACTTGCCTCAACGCGAGGTTCAGCGGCTGAAACATCAGCTTCGGCATCGCGGCGGGCAGTGAATGCGCCGGCCGGCCCTTGCGGCCGGGCTGAGAACTCTATCAGCTTAGGAAGGAGCGGTGGCGCTTCGCAGGACGAGACTGCTTTTTGCCGCCTTCGCCTGAATGCTTCCGGGTACCGCCGGAGTGACGGCTTGCCGTCCTTTTAATGTTTCGGCATTTTGTTCAAGAGGACAGCGACCGACCCGAGTCGAGACTTTGGCGCCGCGGCCGCGCTCAGTCGCCACAATCCAATCGCCGTGTGCCATCAGTCGAATAGCAATTAGCAAAGAGCAGGCATGCCCGGTGTCCGATTCATCCACTTCAGCGATCGTTGCTTTGAAGGCAACAAGACTCTCGACTGCTAGCCCGACGCGACAAATTGAATTGGCTTCGATTCAACGTCGAATCTGCACTCTTGTCCTATCCATGGCGGCAGATTCCATGGGCTGACCTGCTTGCAAAAAACCTTACCTAGTGTCTGCCAGAAAACTCTATTTTTGCATGAGGAATATTGTTTCTATTGATCTTTTCATGAAATTCGCAATTCGAAGATTCGGCCGTGTCCGCCCATTCGAATCGATTTCGCCCGCATCTTGCGGCCGCAAGGCTCATTCCCGGAAATCTTCGAAATCAAGATCTCATCAAACTATCAATCACAACAATGGCTTTAATGCAAAAATGGAGTTTTCTGGCAGACACTACCTAATTGACCTAAATCGTAGGCGCATTTTTCAGCATGGCGAATTCGATTCAAATCAATGATGAGAAGGAGTGGATGTCATTCAATGGAACTCTGCTCCGTTCCAGAAGCGTCTTGGCATGAACGATTTTCCGTCATGCCGCCTCCCCGCGGATGACCGCCGTCGCCTCGAAAGCGCAGCTTGTGCCGGAAAAACCCCTGAAACACGGCTTATGTTAAGTGGCAATTGGGAAACCTTACGTTGGATGCCAGTGTAAATGCTGGCCGACAAAATCAACCATCACATCTATTTGGCCCCAAGATCTGAGGAAGATTTTTTTGCACTTGAAACTCGTAGCAATATCGTCAAGCCCAATATCTGCGAACCATCATGCAACTTGCTGACGGTGTATCATACGTAACTTGCAAGGTGCGGCAAGCCATTAGCAATCAAGGACTTGCAGCCATCGAGGGCGTTTTTCGATAAAGTTCAAGCAATTTTGTGATTTGCCAACCGCGTCTGCAGTTTCGCTCAGCAAATCGACCCCAACTCATTGTCATGACTTCAGCTAGAGAAATACTCGTCACCCATGCACTGCCGTATGCGAACGGGCCCATTCATATTGGTCACCTAGTGGAGTCGATACAGACCGATATCTGGGTGCGGTATCAGCGGATGGCCGGCAATACTTGCCACTTCGTCTGCGCAGACGATGCGCACGGCACGCCGGTCATGCTGCGGGCACGAGATGAAGGCATACCGCCAGAGGAACTCATAGAGCGCTGCAAGCGTGAGCATGAAGCCGACTACGAGGGTTTCCGAATTGCGTATGACAACTATCACACAACGCATTCGGATGAAAATCGACGGTGCGCCACTCTCATCTATAGCGAACTGAAGCGCAACGGGCACATCGCCCGAAAAACCATCAAGCAAGCATACGATCCGAAAGAAAAGATGTTCTTGCCCGACCGCTTCGTGAAAGGGCAATGTCCTCGCTGCGGTGCCGAAGATCAATATGGCGATAGCTGCGAGAATTGCGGTGCGACTTATTCGCCGTCTGATCTGGTCAATCCGTATTCCGTCCTGTCGGGCTTGCCGCCTGTTGAGCGCAGTAGCGAGCATCTGTTCGTAAAGCTCGGCAACTTCACCGAAATGCTGCATGAATGGGTGTCAGGAGAACTGCATCAGCCAGAAGTGCGAAACAAGCTGAATGAATGGTTCGAGGTGGGACTCGCGGACTGGGATATCTCTCGCGACCCGCCATATTTCGGATTCAAAATCCCCGATGAAAACGAAAAGTACTTCTATGTCTGGCTAGATGCGCCCGTCGGCTACATGGCGAGCTTCAAGAACCTTTGCGATCGAGAGGGAATCGATTTTGATGCCTATTGGAGCCGCGATGCGAAGACGGAACTCTATCATTTCATCGGCAAGGACATACTTTATTTCCACACGCTATTTTGGCCGGCGATGCTGCACGGATCAGGATTTCGAAAGCCCACCGGAGTCTTCACGCACGGCTTCCTTACCGTCAATGGGACAAAGATGTCAAAGTCTAGAGGCACATTTGTTACGGCAAAGTGCTATCTAGAGCATCTTGACCCGGACTACCTGCGATACTACTATGCGGTCAAGCTGAACGAACGGATCGAGGACATCGACCTCAATCTGGAAGATTTCGTGCAGAGGGTGAATTCGGATCTGATCGGCAAGCTAGTCAACATCCCCAGCCGATGCGCCAGATTCGTAGCGCAGCGATTCGGAGGCGAGCTAGGCGGCGAAATTGACGATCCAGCGTTCTACGAAGAACTGGTGCAAGCCGGACCTTCGATCTTCACCGCCTATGAGCAGCGCACATTCAGTCGCGCCATGCGCGAAATAATGGGGCTTGCCGATCGCTGCAACCAGTACGTCAACGACATGAAGCCGTGGGAAGTTGCAAGGCAGGATGACGGTGAAGACAAATTGCATAAAATATGTACGCAGGCAATCAACTGCTTTCGGGTCCTGATGTGCTATCTTGCACCTGTCGTGCCCTCGCTTGCCGAACGCGCTGGACAATTTCTCAATGACCCGCTGCGCAACTTCGATCAAGTCAAGCAGCCGCTACTTAACCATTCGATTTCAAACTATGTCCATCTTCTACAGCGAATCAACCAAAAGGATGTCGATGCCATGATTACCGCTTCTAAAGAGTCGTCAAATGACAAAGGGACACCCGAGTCCGACTACATAAGCATTGACGACTTCTCAAAGATCGACCTTCGAACCGCTTTGGTAGTTGAAGCGACCGATGTCGTCGAATCAGATAAGCTGCTCAGACTTAAAGTTGATCTGGGCGGCGAGACTAGGCAGGTATTCGCAGGGATCAAAGAATCCTGCTCCCCTGAATCCCTCGTCGGCAAGACAGTCATTGTGGTTGCCAACTTGAAGCCGAGAAAAATGAGATTCGGCATCTCCGAAGGCATGATTCTGGCAGCTGGTGACGGCTATCAGTTGCATCTCGCTCAATTTGGCGAAGGCACCAAGCCGGGCCTTAAGATTAGCTAGCCGGCCTAAACGCTCAGGCGCACAACTTTGTCAATCGCCATAGTCGATATTGCGCAAGTCGATGCCTGCCTGCCGCAGACGCAGTGCACTCTTTGCGGATATCCCCGCTGTTTAGACTACGCCGAGGCGGTAAGCGCAGGATTAGCGAACATCAACCGATGCGCGCCCGGTAGCGAGGCAACAATCGCGATGCTCGCTGAGCTGCTACAGTCCGACCCGCTGCCGCTTGACGCTGAGTGCGATCAGCATCCGGGCAGGCAAACCGCCGTCATCCGCGAACATGACTGCATCGGCTGCACGCTATGCATGCCGCCCTGCCCTGTAGATGCCATCATCGGCGCGGCCAAGCACATGCACACCGTGGCGGCGCAACTTTGCACCGGCTGCCGGCTTTGCGTTCCCGCTTGCCCGGTAGATTGCATTGAAATGATCGAGCATCAGCCGGATGATAAAGGCGCAATTTGGGATGAATTCACAAACGAGGAGTCATCGAGGTGGAGAATCCTCGCCTCGCGGCATTTTGAGCGGACGCAAAAAAAGGCGAAAACAAGATCTGCCGCCGACAGCGACCCCGAAGAGCTCCGTCGGCAAATACGCGAAGCTGTCAACCGTACACGCACGAAGCGCTGGCGCAAGGAGCGCAAGAATGCGGCGACCCGATCTAGCCATCCGATCACTCGCTGATGAATCAGATCAAGCGACGGGAAATTTTCGAACGATTCTCGAAAGTCGAACCGAATCCAACTACTGAACTTAATTTTCAAAACAACTTCGAATTGCTAGTTGCTGTGGTTCTGTCCGCTCAATCAACCGATGTAGCGGTCAATCTTGCAACGCCTGCCCTATTCAAAGCCGCACCAGATCCAGAGTCAATGGTTCAACTGGGTTTGGAGCGAATCAAGGACACCATCAAGACAATCGGCCTTTTCAACACCAAAGCGAAAAATCTCATCCGACTCAGTGAAATCCTTATCGAGCGGCACAACTCCAAAGTGCCAGAATCAATGGAGCAGCTGACCGCACTGCCTGGTGTCGGACGCAAGACCGCAAATGTCATTTTGAATACCGCTTTCGGACATCCGACCATTGCGGTCGACACTCATATTTTTCGAGTTTCCAATCGAACCCGAATCGCTAAGGGAAAAACTGTCGAGCAAGTCGAAACCGGTCTGGTCAAATTCATTCCTGAGGAATTCCAGCTCAACGCCCACCACTGGCTGATTCTTCACGGCAGATACACGTGCACCGCGCGAAAGCCGCTATGCCACTCGTGCATCATTTTCGACATGTGCGAATATCCGCAGCGAAAAAAGATAGCCGAATCACAACGAATGTCTGCAGATGAGAGGTCGCAATGACCGAAGATGTAAATGAGCGTAACGCATTTTTCGATGCGTGGGAGAAAAATCAGGCAGGCCAGAAGCTGAATACGCTCGAAAAGCAGATCATCCGGACGATTAAGAATCACCCGGAATTTGCATATGCAGTGACTGACCGGGGCAGGTTTGCTGAGCATCAGTTTCTCAACAACGAGACGAATCCCTTTGCGCACATGTCGATGCACGTGATGGTTGGCGAGATGATCAGCGACAACACCCCGAATGGGATTCGCTCAACATATGATTCAGCAGTACGGAATTTCGGCAACAAGCACGACGTTCAGCATAGATTCATCGAAGCGCTGTTCGATTGGTATGTGGACGCGCAAGCGGATCAATCAGGCCAAAAAGATCAGAATTTTCTAGAGCATCTTCAGAAATATTTGATGCGATAGGCCGCCAGTTGCGCACTGGCGGCACTTTGCAGGCACGAACCTTGAATTCATTCCGTTGAATAAATTCTCAAAATGCGTTTAGGACCGGATGGATCAAGCCTGAGACTGCAGGTAGTTCTCAAGACCCATTTTGCCAATCAGTCCGAGTTGCTGCTCGAGCCAGTAGATATGATCCATTTCGGTATCGTGCAGCAATTGAATAAGGATGCTTCTCGTATCGTAATCGCGCACTTTTTCGCACACCTCGATCGTGTCCTTGAGCATATCCGCAACGACAACTTCAGCATCCAAATCATTTTTGAGCATCTCGGGGACATTGTTTCCAATCTTCGGCGGAAGACGAGTTGAATAATCTGGTTCGGCTTCGAGAAAGAGCATTCGGCCAACAATGGCATCAATGTGCTGTTGCTCTTCTTCCATCTCATGATCCATTTGGGCATGCAGTTTGTTCAGGCCCCAGTCTTGATATTTTCGGGAGTGGCCAAGATACTGATCGCGAGCCGAAATTTCGTGATCGAGGAGATCTTGGAGCATTTTCGTAACTTTGGAGTTTCCTTTCATCAGTCCTCACCTTCAGTTTGCAACTGTATGTAGTTTTCGGTTCCCATTGATTCGAGTAGCCAATTCTGCGTTTCGAGCCAATCGATATGCTCTTCGGTTTCGTGAAGCGATGCATCCAGAATCGACCGACTTTCATAGTCTTTGACCGATTCGCAAAGCTCGATGGATTCAAGCAGTTGATCTCTAATGGATGCGGCAAGCGACATATCGCTTTCCATTATTTCAGAGATTATTTCTCCGATCAGGATCTTTCCCAGCACTTGGAGATTAGGCAAGCCTTCGAGAAACAAAATCCGCTCGATGTACGAATCCGCAGTCTTCATCGCCTCAATTGAAGCTTTGTATTGAGTTTTTGACAGTTTTTTCAGGCCCCAATTTCTTGCAATTCGAGAATGCAGAAAATACTGGTTGATCGCAGTAAGTTCTAGCTTGAGCGCTGAATTCAGGGTCTGGATGATTTCCTTATTACCTTTCATATTTCTGCTTTCGAGTGTTTGGAACGGGTCAAGTCGGCTTTGCTGCTTGATCATTGGCGGCATTGCAATCTTGGAGAGCGCTTCATTGACGACATGCCGCAGATTCAAATTATAAACCCGTTTAATTCATTCATATTTTACTTCCTACTGATGTGCAGATAACATGCAACATTTGGTTATGTCCGGGTTCAGATGCATGTGAGACTCCGCTCTTTCCCTTCGGACTTCGGGAGGAGGCGGGCAGTCTCACATGTATCTGAACCCAGACACCCCCGCCAAGCGCTACTTTTGGCAATATCTCCTTGCACTTTTGGTCTCGCAACAACCGCCCAAGCTACTTCAGATTAGCCGCCAGCTTGAAGCCGATGCGCCGACTGTCGGATCATCACAGTTGCAGTAGACCAAATTGCCCTAGAAGCGATTTCTGTAATGCCGAGAATTCGTCCCACCTATTCAACCTAGCTTGATGGGGGCTATCGTTCAGCGACATCAGTGCAATATGCCTTCAAGCATCTTCTGGTACATCTCCCGCAGTTTTTATCCTTTGCTGATCCGTCGATAGGCGCACTCTTACCTCCATCTTGGCATCGACAACCTGAGCTGTTCATGGAGTGTTGAGCAAGTCCACCGGCAACGAACAAAGGTAGTCGCGCATCGACGGAATCGGGAACCGGTAGTGATGAGGCAAATCGGCTACCGGCGACAGCAACCCTGCATGCAAAGTTTTATTCAGAAATCTGTCAAACGGCACTTGAGCTTTTTCCAGTGTGGGTGCCACAATATTACTCAGCGCTTCCTCAGAAAGAAAGTCTGTACTGCGATTAGACATGGCAAGGGCGATCTGTTTATACAACGCTGGAAACCGGTCGCCGGCGGCAAGTCGTCTCGCATAGTAATCGTGTTTCAACTTGGCGCCATCTTGCAACGCCTTCTCAAGCAGATGCAACTCTACCCGCCCATGGTTCGAGCGAATGATCCGTCCGGCAGCGACTCCCACTCGATTGATATGTTGCGCCCAACCCTGAGACAGTTCTGCCAAGGCGGTCGACCAGACAGATTTTTCGCCATCCTCTCCGACATAGTATGCGTCGAGCATGCGACGTAAAGACCACGTCGCATCATCCATGGAAAGGAGATCTAAATTGACGATGCGCTCGGAAGGAAGCCTCGACAAGCCGCAATTTCCCAGCACTTCCTCTGTATCGCTCAACCCGAAGAAGGCGGCAACAAGTTGGATTCCTTGGGCA
Organism: Arenicellales bacterium; assembly: GCA_965214875.1. Classification (GTDB taxonomy): domain Bacteria; phylum Pseudomonadota; class Gammaproteobacteria; order Arenicellales; family JAJDZL01; genus CBDAUN01. The sequence continues at coordinate 2,833,904 of OZ243980.1, forward strand.
TCGCGGTGAAGACAGTCTAGAACGCCTCGAGTTGCGCTTTCTACCGGCACATTCTGGGCTTCATCCACAAACACCACTACACGAACATTCCTAAGCAATGGAGCGGCGTTTCGAAACAACAGCCCTGCTCGCGTGGCCGAGTTTGAGCGATTGCCGCCTTTTGATTCACCGCCTACCGAGAAACCTGCGAATTGAAACCCTCGTTTCCATAACCCGCCGTGCATCTTCTTGCCTAGAGCCAGCAACGATTTTAACGTTCGGGCGGTTGCATCTGAATCTAGTTTCAAAAGTCTCTGACTTTCCGCATCGGCCGCGTCTATCAAATACTGGATAACATCACTCGGCGACCCCAATGAGCTAGGCGGGATCGAGACTGCGACCCAAGGATCCATTGGCGTGGAATGACTCTTGATCGCTTCAATGCACTCCTGCATCAGTGCGGACTTTCCGGCCCCCGGCGCGCCTTGGAATATCATCGTTCCACCACCCACACGGCCAGAATTCAGAACTTTCACCGCCTCGCGAAAAACTGCATACTCGCAGTCGCGGCCGCAAAAAAAGGACTCTCGCCCCACTTCGGCACGATCAGTCTGATTCAGCCATACTTCCTCCGGCAAGGGGGCGGCTGGCGGCGGCTTGGGGAAATGTTCCTGGTTCACTTGATGCACCTCATGCTCAATGAACATGATTTTACCGTGATGCGGGGGACCGGCACGCATTATCGAACGGACCGACATGAGCTAGAGGCAGATCGATTCGCTGCGTTGCAAGATGAATGGCTTTGCGGAAAACCATCAGTTGTTTTCCGACCGAGGGAGGGGGACAGACAATCCGATTTGCCCGCATCATGACATCAAGAAGTTCGGTTCGAGAAATCTGATCATTCGATCGCGAAATCGAATCTTGAAACGCGCCATGCCAACGCTCAGCCTCCGCTCGCGGAATGACGCAAACGAGAATCGTCCACCCCAATGATTCAATCGTCGCTACTGCTCCATGCTCCAAATAGCCGAGGAAGATCTCCAAACCAGGCGACGGCACACAATATGCCGACAGTAAGCAGGACGAAAAAAGTGGAAACGACTGCCATGATTGGCGTATATCCATATCGCAAACTGTTGAAAATCTTCACAGGAAGCGTTTCGTGGGTGAATCCGATCAGCATGAAGCTGATTATGTATTCGTTGAAGCTTAACACGAAGGCGAAGCAGAATCCAAAAATCAGAAATGGACGAACGATCGGAAGAATTATCGTCATATAGACATTCAACCTCGAAGCGCCGCAAATTCTCGCTGCATCAACCAAGTTCCTGTCAACCGAGTCGAGACCGATAAGTATCATGACCATCGGGAGAGTTACAAGAAATACCCCGTGGCTAATGATGGCGGCATACATTTGCCCGTAGCCGCCGAGCGAACTCCAAAACACCAAGAACCCAAGCGCGCTTACGACCGGCGGCAGCATGAACGGCAACAAGCCAAGACCTCGAAGCAATTTGGATTGCCAATTCAGCCTGCGCCAGCAATACAGGGCAAGAGGGGCAGCCAAACAGAGGGAAAAAAGCGCGGCGCCTGCGGCAAGCAAAAAACTCGTCGCCATGGCTGATATCCAACCACTCTCCTGAAATGCCCTCAGATACCATTCGAGCGAAAACCCTTGCGGCGGAAACAGCAACTGCTTCCTTTCATTGAAAGACACCCCGACCACGACGATGACCGGAGCCGAAAATATGACCAGCATCACTCCTAATAATAGGTTTCGAATCCACCGCATAAGTCAGCTGAAGCGTTTCTGAAGACGATAGACAAAAGCGATCAGAAGCAGCGAGGCGACCATGAGAAAAACTGAAAGCGCAGCCGCAAATGGAAAGTTGGACTGATACAGCGCCTGATCGGTGATGTGGACGGAAAGTGTCCAGTGACGCGGGCGGCCGAGCATAATCGGAAGTACGTAGGAGCCAAGGGAATAGATGAACGACAGAATGAACGCGGCCACAATAGCTGGACGAACTGAAGGGATGACGACGGTTGCCACTGCCCGCATCGGCGTGGCACCCATGGTTCTAGCCGCTTCGGTCCAATCTCTGGGCAGTCGGGCCAATGATGGAAACAGCACCAGCACAACGAAAGGAATGCATATAAACGTCAAAGCGGTCAGCAATGCCATAAACCCAGGCGAGAGGGCGCGAGGAGCATCTGCAATCCCGAGTTCATGCAGCCAGCCTCCTAGCCCTGCGGTGCGGGAATATAGCGTGCTCCAGGCAAACCCCGTAACAACTTCGGATAGCGAGAGTAGCGACACCAGCAAAACCAGCCAGAATGTCATGCCCTTCCTCGACATATTCGAAATCGAGTAGGTCAACGCGAAACCGAAGCTGACAGCAATCAGCGATGCTAGGGCGCACAGGCCAGCGGAAACGAGCAGAATTCTTCCGAAAAACGGAGAAATCAATCGCGCATAGTTTTCGAATACGAATGCAGGTTCATACAATCCTCCCGTTATCTTATGGTAGAAACTGAAGTTGAGCATGATCGCGAACGGACATAGAAAGAACAGCCCCAGCACGATGGCCGCGTACCAGCCAGGCATTGATCCGCTACGGAAATCCCGGTTCATCATTCGTCATGGCCGTAAAGATGGCACTGATCGGCAGGCATGAAGACAATAACGTCTTCCCCTTCGTTGAATGCAAGGCTGCCTTCGGAACGAGGCGAGAAGGCATGCACAATGCTAAACATTCCGCAATTGACATGGACCTCGATCAGATTCCCGGTGTTGCGCACGAACTGGATTGTTCCGCGCAGCCTATTGGGTTCATCATGGGCAGTAGCGGTTCGCTCATCCGGACCGACCTTCTCAAGCACCACCCTCTCTGGACGAATCGCCACTTTAACCAGCGAATAGCCTGAGCCAAAGGGTCGATTTGCCTCCCTTGTCTCGATTCGAACTTTCCCAAGCCATGCGCATCCGTTTTCCCAGCGGCATTCCAGAACATTCATGCTTCCGATGAATCGGGCAACAAATTCTGTGCTCGGGCAGTCGTATACTTCCATTGGCCGACCGGTCTGCTCGACCGTGCCATGCCGCATGACGGCGACCTGGTCCGAAATGGTCATGGCTTCGGATTGATCATGAGTAACCACGATGGTGGTGATGCCCAAGGCCTGCTGCAATCTGCGCAATTCAATCTGCATCTTTTCGCGCAAATTCGCATCCAATGCGGAGGTGGGCTCGTCGAGCAGGAAGAGTTTCGGGTGACGGGCCAATGCGCGCGCGACAGCCACGCGTTGACGCTCGCCGCCTGACAGCTGAGACACCTGTTTGTTCGCCGCATTCGGCAATCTGATCAATTCGAGCAATTCGTCAACGCGACTCGAAATGGCTGCCTTGGGCATTCCGCTCAGACGAATCCCGTAGGCAATATTGCCGAACACGTCAAGGTGTGGGAACAAGGCATGTGACTGGAAAACCATGCCGATATCCCGCTTGTGCGGAGGCAATGCCAGCAAATCCCTATCGTCCAGCAACACCTGACCGTTGTCAGGAATTTCCAAGCCGGCGACGATGCGCAGGAGAGTCGTCTTGCCGCAACCCGACGGTCCCAGCAGGCAGAGCAGACTGCCTGCCGGGATGCTCAGGTTTATATTCTTCAGAACCTCAGAAGTGCCAAAACGCTTGCCAACGTCCTTGATGCTAAGATGCGACACCTTGCTGCAGCACTAGCGTTCTGAACAGAGTCTTTGTTTGGAAGATTCAGCTTGCGATCAACTCGGACCACTTCTGGGAAAGCCACTCTTCTTTTTGGTCATACAAGTCGTAGCGAGGCACAATCGGTGCAATGTCGCTGGAAACCGCCGCAAATTCTTCATCGCTCAAGTCCAGCATACCTCGCGGCACTGTCGGCGCAGTCCCGACGTTTCGAGAAAGCAAGGACTGAACTTCGGGCTGGCACATGTAATCGATGAAAACGTGCGACTCTTCCACCATTCCCGATGCCCTTGATACTGCCCAAAGTCCCGAATCGCTGACTCCGCCTTCCTTCGGGAAAGTTGTCCGGACGGGAAAGCCGTCAGCCGCCGCCAATCCGGCCACGTCATGGTAGTACTGTCCCATCGGAATCTCGCCGGATTTCAGAGCTTGCTCGAATTGCGCTTCATCCCGATACCAAAGCGCCACGTTGTCCTTGAGTTCAGCCAGTTTTTCGAATGCTTGCAGCTGCCCTGCCTCATGGTCAAGAATCTCCGTTGAACCGAAGTGCGTTACCGAAGCGATCTCAAGCAAGAAGGAATTGGTCACCAGAGCTAGCAACCCGAGGCGGTCCTTGTTTGCAGGATTCCACAACTCATTCCAGCTCTGCGGAGCCTGCGGATATGCGTCGGTATTCGTAACCAGCGTGATATACCAGGCTACCGCTCCTACGCCGTCCAAGCGCCCATCCGGATAGCGGTGGACGAAGTTCGGGGATACATTTCCAAGATTCGGCAGCTTCGTTTCATTCAAAGGTAGCCAAAGTTCTGTTTTTTGGCCTTTTAGCATGGGAACTTGAGCAATCATTGAAACATCTGCGGGCGTGGTTCCAGCCGATGCTGCGGCATTCAGCTGCGCCAGCCATGCCTCGCCCGTGGGCTCTGCTACGGATTCCACCTCTATGCCCGATGCCTTAGTAAATTCCGGAAAGATAAACTGGTCAAATGAATCTTTGAAGTAGCCGCCGTATGCGCCGACCTTCAAGGGTTGCGACTGACCAAGCGACAGCATCGGGAATCCAGATAATGAAACCCCCGCCGCGGTTGCAGCCGATGCCGCAAGAAATTTGCGACGGTTCACTTCGACGGCTAATTGATACCGATTAGCGGCTTGATCCATATCTATGTTTTTCTTCATTGCTACAACCTCATATAAATTGATTTACTTTGGTGATGATTTGCTTCCACCCTTAAAACCGCGTTAGGGTGGCTGCAAAAGGGGATAAAGCCTTGCATAATGGGGGTTTTTGACAAAACGATATTTCACCCGTTGGGCGGACCCGATCGGAGCAAGGCTTTATGGACATTCAATCATACAAGATTTCGACCACGAAAGACAAATCGGCTTCGCGAAGCGGCCTGGCGGCGCTCGCCGAGCTGATCCGCAAGCTGGGGCTCGACGCGCATTTCGAGCGGCCGGTGCCGGAGCCGGGCAGCAGCCGCGGCTTGCGCCCGGGGGCGTATTTGACGACGTTCATGCTGATGATGCACGAGGGCTCGCGGCATCTGAGCGGAGTGGCGCACGCTGCATGCCCTGCAGCTGGCGGACCGCCGGCTGCTGGCGGTCGCGCCGCACCATCGCAAAAGGGCGGCCCTGGACATCGACGCGACCGCGGCGCTGCGAGAAGTCTTCGGCGGAGTCCACATGCAAGAAGGAGCGGGGCTGCATGCCGATCGTCGGCCGCATCGCCGAGACCGGCATGGCGGCGGGTGCGGAGTTCAGGGGCGGCCCGGTCTCGCCGAACGCGCGCAACTGCGAGTTCGTCCGCCAGTGCGAGCGGGCGCCGCCCAAAGGCGCCGAGGCGCGTCGCGCCCGCATCGACGCGGCGGGCTACCAGGCGAGGATCATCAGCCGCTTCACGAGCCGGGGAATCGGCTACGCGATCCGCGCCAGGCTCGACCAAAGCGTGGCCGGGCAGACCGGGGCGCTGGACGAGTCGCGGCGGCAGCCCTTCATCGAGCGCGACGGGACGGCGAGCGAGACGCAGCAGACGGCGCGGCGCATCCCCCGTGCAGCGACTTCCATGCCAACGCGCTGCATTCCGCGCTGTGCATGCTCGCCTTCAACCTGTTCGCGCTGATGCGCCAGGCGCTGGACGCGAGCTGCGAGTCGATGCGCATCGAGACCTTTCGCCGCCGGCCCTGCTGCAGGGCGGGCAAGATCGCGCGCCATGCCCGAGGCCGGGCCTTGAAGCTGTGCGACGCGCGGGCGGCGCGGCGGCTTAGCGACGCCATCGGCATGATCCGGGCGATGGCCCTGGCGCCGCAGCCGCCGGAAACGCAAAAAAAGCATCGCGCGTACGACAAAAAAACCGGCTGCGTCCCGGCGCGTTGCGGACTGTCATTGATCTTTCGCCCCGGTTCCGCTCCTCCGCCCTTTTCGGCCGCGTCCCGCCCGCAAACCCGCCCGGCATCGCCGCGGCGAGCGCCAAAATCTCTCCGCGCCCCGGATTTCGGCAAAATCCGCCCCAAAAAAATCTCTAACGCGGATTTTGGGTCGATCTTGGCCTACGGTGTCCGGGTTTTGAACCAGTACACGCTTCTACAACGCCTACCGGCCGCATCAGGTGCTCGGACAACGCACGCCCATGCAGGCGTATAATGAAAACTTCAACCAAAGCGCACTTGCCGCCTGAAAAGTCTCACATGTAGTGAACCCGTACAAGTTATTGACAATCATTATCATTTCTATTATCGTGCGCGATCGGAATGTTCGGCGTTTATTCGAATTTGCCATGATTATCTGCCTGTGCAAACAAATTTCTGACCGTGAAATCATTGCTGCCGTAAATGGCGGCAACTGCACGTTGAAAGAGCTAAAGCACGAACTTGGCGTTTCTACCGATTGCGGAAGTTGCGCCGAAATCATCAACAAGTGGCTGAGCGAGCAATCGAACCAGGGCCATCCAGCGACCAAAAGCGGCAATTCCCCTAAATTTGTCTCCTCTCGAAATATCCTGATGCAGCCCGTTCGAGGGGCGGTATCAAGATTTTGAGCTGTGGTTCTTTGGCTAAAACCGCGTTTGTTTTGGAGCCAACTCGCACGTTTCGACCTCACGACAGTCCGAAATAATTTCCGCCACTCCAACCTGTCAACAATCCGTACTTAACTTTGTGGCCGACGCATGCCAGATGCCGGCTTCGGCGTAAGTACGGAACAGGATTTCCCATCCTTCGCTAGGCACAACAGCGCATCTGTCATTGGTTTCAAACTTATTCCTGGTCTACAATGGATCATATTTAAATTTATTGGAGCATCTCGATGAATACCATCAAAAACCATGTCTTTGGTGTTTGGACAGTTTCTGAAGCCAAGACTCACCTTTCTGAAATCTTGCGCCGCGCCGAAGAAGAAGGTCCACAGCAAATCGGCAAACGGCGCCAGTTTGTCGTTGTACCCGCGAAGCAATGGAATGCCATGAGTAAGCCGCAAAAACCGATGGGTCAATGGCTGATTGACAATATGCCTCGAGGGGGGAATCTCGATTCCAATTTCGACCGAAGTTCGAATCGGGAGATTCCGTTCATCAACGGCGAAACCGGATGAGTGACATTCTTGTAGACACAAATGTGATATCCGAGTTGACAAAGGATCAGCCTCATCCGCAAGTCTTCTCCTTATTCTTCGAAAATTGCGAGTTATGGCTATCCACTATCGTCATGCACGAACTGGAATACGGAATTCAGCTTCTCCCATTCGGTCGAAAACGTGCCAGAATTCACTGGACAATCACGAATTTGGTATTGCAATATAGCAACCGCATTCTACCGGTTGGGAAGGCAGAGGCAACTCAAGCGGCAATGTATCGAGCATGGCGGCGACAGGCAGGAAGAAGTTTGGAAGTTGGAGATGCCCTTATTGCTGCTACCGCCAAAGTAAACGGCCTCGTGCTTACAACAAGGAATATCCGGGATTTCGAAGATCTTGGACTTGAACTGATTGATCCTTGGGATTCCGGCTAAGCGCAAATCGAAAATAACAATCCTATCAAATGCTCGCTTCGATGATTAGCTCAAATTGGCAATTAGTTGAAGCTTCATACAATAATTTGTCTTTCTGGCACAGATGGACCGCTATTGGCAAAGGGATTATTACGCATGAATGGCGATTGCTGCGGTAGGAGAAAAACACCATATTCTTGCTGAAACGCGCAGAAAAACTCATTTTGCGACTTGGCCGCAAAATGATGCGGAGTTGGAGACGGAAAATGCTACATGAACCTCCGACTAATACGATGCCGCATTCATACACCGTCAATACGGTATCGCGGACTGAAATTCAAGGTGTCGTTGATTGCTTGAAGTAGATCAATACCGGCATTTCAGTCGATGCAAGATACGTGCCGAGATATAGCCGGCAAATTATCAGGAGAAATTTTTGGGTGAACACCGTCACAACCCCCGCGTAGTTCGCAAGGCATTGCGCTCCATTCTCATCGCATTCGCACTATCGTGCATGCTGATTACCGGCAGTACTGTAGCCGACCCTTCAAAGAACGCCGTAATTTTGGTTGAAAATGATGAGACATTCGTGCATGCAAATTGGACAGAATCGAACTACCTTGCGAACCGGCTCCTAATGCGCGAATCAAGCGAACCGGTGTTTGACACAGCTGAATTCGAATCGCTATCCTTCGAGGTCGAAGTGGCACTCAATGCAGCGCGCGCTGCTTATCCCGAGATGTTCAAAATTACTGTGCGCCCAGATTTTCGCCCGAATGTGCTGTTGTTGCGGATGAAGCCAGAGCTGGACAATCGTTTGGCTCAAGCAGTCGCAAACAAATCTGGCAACTTAGTGACGCTGGATTCGGGTCTGAAGCAGTTCGCCGAGCTGAATGAGATGCTGGGCTTATTTGCAGTCACGCACTATCCATTTGTCGGCATGTTCGAGTTCTTTTTCGAAAAGAACATTAACGCGCCGGAAGCGGCAACCCGCTATTCCAAGCTCAAAGGCATCGACTTTGCTGAAATTGACTCATTCTTGCCCGAAACTTCAGATATCGAAGTTTTTCGATCAGAAGGAAGCTGGTATTTTTTATTCTCACCCTCATTCGCAGACTGGGCTTATTCCGTAGACCCAGATGAGACTGTATTTTTCCGGGTCTCAGATGGGCAGGTACATCGCTATGTATCAGATTGTGCGGGTGCGCCTGAAAAAATTCCATGCCCGATAGAAACACAGAAGCACTAAGCGCTATTTTCCAATCTCAGTGTGCAACCCTAATCGACAATTAGGGGCTGCAAAATAGCGGAAAGCCCTGCATTATAAGGCTTCACATACGTTCAGGCGCTTACCGGCCGGAATCGACGCAAATCGTATAAAAAGCACGTGGGTATTCCACCCTACAAAACCGAGTCGATCAGCAAGAGATTCACTTCGCGCGATGGGTAGCTGAACGCATTAAACTGATGCTTCACGAAGATAGACAGTGCCTGGATAATATCTCGCCCCTTCACACGCTGGGCACTTATAACTTAACGCTTCCGGTCCAGCCTCGCGTGAACGCTTAAACCCGTTCGTCCAGCGCATAAGATAGACCGAGCCGGTCAGCCCGCGCCTGCGTGAAAGCATGATACGAAATGGCCCGCCTACAAGTGCGGCATACAAGATTGCGTCGCCGCTGCTGCCGCGACATGTGCCACCCGCAATGATGGCAAGAAACAATCCACTTCGGCAGACTGAAGTTTGCATCATGGGTGCGGATGCCCGAGCAACCGATTTTCTTGGCCATCGCTCGCCAAATCTCATCATGCCCATGCTCCTGACCAACTAGCGCATGCGCAATCTCATGCAACAGCGTGTCATCGACCTCATCGTCATCAACGCGAAGAGCAAACTGCTCGGACATGCAGACCATCTTGTTGCGATAGTCGCACAACCCGCCTCGTCGGCGCGCATTGTCGAATTGAAAGCCCCAATGGCTCAAGCCATGCTTATGCAATAGCTCGCCTGCTTTGTCGGCGATTGATTCCAAGCGTTGCAGGTTGCCCAATTCGTCATTCTGGCGTGAGTTTTCGAGCAACTCGTATGCGAAGCGATACAGCTTGTCATCGAAATCGACAGTGGCCGTTTTGGGGTTGAGATGGACAATCACGCCTGCTTGCAGTCCGCGGGCATGTTCTTTATTGATGTTGACGCGATCGCCGATGCGAAACAAGGCGCGCATCTTATCGCGTCTGGTCTGCACACGCTTAGAAGCAAGCTCGCGATACTTGTTCAAAGTATCGCGCGGCACCTTGAACTCCCGGCCGTCAACGGTTACAACTATCGCATAACGATTGGTGATTGAGGCGATATGCCCGACCTCTTTGATTTGGTCGCAACGAAAACTCACCGCATCGCTAGGCTTGAATATTTCGGAGCTAGGAGTTTCTTTTTGCATGGATTTTTTTGAAATATACGAGCAAGGTTGATTTTATCAGATGCGTTAATCTGATTGATGCAGAGCGCAGGGTCAACGGCATGCTCAATGATATTAAATTCGGTTACGAATTCTACCGATAACTTGATCATAGCGCAATTGATCATAAAGAACTACAATCGTAAAGCATTGATAATGAAAGAATCATGATGTTGTTCTTTCCATGCAAGCGTACGCGCCGAAGGAAGGGCTTGTCCACTATAATCAAAAACGAGCGCGAAAGATATCGAACGATGCCCAGCGAACCAATGCTGGCTAGTCTGGTGAAACATGCAGTACTGCTATCAGCAGTATTTTATGGAGAATATGGCCTTGATCGCCTCACTTGAAAAGAAACTTCGCTATTTCATATAGTTGTGGAAAGTTGCAATGAGCGACATTATCACAAAAATTGACCAGCTCGAGCAAGAGCTCGATAGCCTGCGCCCTTTGCAGCCGGAAACAGTTGCACGGGTCGCGCAGAAATTGAGAATTGAATTCTGCTACCACTCCAATGCGGTGGAAGGCAATTCGCTTACTCTGGGAGAAACTCGCAGCCTAATTCTTCATGGCCTTACCGCGCGAGGCAAGCCGATGCGCCACCATATCGACATTCAAGGCTATAACGAAGCGATTCTTGCTATTGAGGAAGCAGCAAAAGACGAGCACATCCTGACTCAAGCATTTATCCGGAATTTGCACGCCACCATTCTGAAGGAATCCTATCGAATGCCGGCGACAACTCCCGATGGCGGCAAGACTAGTCGCCGCATTGAGATAGGCATGTACAAGACGGTGCCCAACAACGTGCAAACCTCTACAGGTGAAATCTACTTCTTCACAGCGCCTGAGCAAGTGAGCTCGGAAATGAGCGATTTAATTGGCTGGTATAACGAAAGCGAAGCGCAGCAGATGCATCCCATCGTTATCGCCGCTACGTTCCACTACCGTTTCGTTCGCATTCATCCGTTTGACGATGGCAACGGGCGGATGGCGCGCCTGCTGATGAACCTGATCCTTATCAGGCACGGGTATACGGTGGCAATCGTCCAGCAGAAGGATCGGTCGCGCTATATCGAAGAACTCGAATCAGTCGATAGATCGGAGGAACTCGCTAATTTCATCGACTATATCGCCTCATGCTGCGAGTATTCCTTGGATATTCACCTCCGGGCCGCTCGCGGCGATTCGATAGACGATGTTGATGATATTGATCGCGAGATCGCACTGTTCAAACGTGACATTGTCAATAACAGGGCGCCTGAGCAACAAATCATAGCTCGAAAGCATGTAGATAAAGTGGTATACCCCTTTCGAGACTACTGTCAGTCCAAATTGGCTAAGATTAAAGGGGAATTTGTTTCGCTCGATTATGATGGCTGGAACATAGCAGGCAAAGGAGTAGAGGGAAGCATCTTTAGTTTTGAGCACGATGCACATCGGCATGTTGCCTCCATACCAGAGTACGCCCTGCAAATGTCTAGCGTTTTCTTTATTTTTGCTAGCGGATTTCGGGGAACAAGCGTGGGTTTCCATGCCACTATCGAAAACTACCACGATTTCCGAAAATGCGATTGGCACTTTGTACTGAACAACCGGCGATTGGAATCGTATTATGGAAAGTGCGATGTGGAGCTTAAGCTACGATTCAATCAGCTGCTACGGGAGGCGATGGCCGACCTGCGAGAGAAAGCTTGACCGTGTTCGAAATGTCTTCGGTTCAAACTCGAACCCTCGCGACGCACAATGCATATCCATCGAGCCATTAGCGGTTCACGCTAGAATTTTGACGGCATTGTCGGATATTTGCCTTCGCCGATCAAATGCGGCGCCGTTTTCAGACGAGTTGATTCTACCCGCCCAACTCATGAGTGTCATATTGACATCGCTAATGACGCAAATCGACTAATGAAGATGCTTCTTCATGTGCTAATGTCAACTTCTTCATCATGTCAAAGTCGGCGCAAACGATAGCGTCTCAGTTTGAAAGATAAAGTTCAGCCTGAAACCGCGGCTTGACGATAAACCGCGGCATATCCAGAATGGGAACGGATTGAGAGGCAATTGGACCCCCCCCCTATCTTTGCGCATCCATGCCGGCTCGTGCAAGCCCTTGCGGGCGGAACGGATGCCAGAAGGCCTGCCGATGCGGTAGGCCCGGAGCCGCCGCATCCGCCCCGGCCTCGCAGAGCCTCTCCCTGCCCCGAATTGCGGCAGGCCCGATGAACAAGGCCATTATTCCGGGGGAGCCTTCAGGACGCGCGGCCGGTGCCCTCGTTCCTGGCAAGGGCGCGCTGCGGCAGGCTTGCGTCCGGCTACTGGTCGCCGCCGAGAAGCCCGCCCCCCTCGTTGACCCTCGCGCAGCCCTTGCCGCCCATGAACAGGAAGTAGGCGCTGCCTGTCTCCGTCCATTGACTGGTGTTTCTGGGCGGGCTGAAGACCGGCACCACCAGCTCGCCGGGGCCCTGATTGACATTGCTGGGATTGCGGTTGGTCCAGACATGGGCGCCGGCCTTGGGCCGCACCTCGATGATGTTGTCGCCAAGCTCGCCGCCGGAGTAATTAATATTCCTGGTCCCATCCGGATCTCTCCACCGGTTGCCGCCTATGGCCGCACTCCGCCACTCCCAGTTGGCGAAAGTGGAGTTGAAATCATTGCTTGAGGTAATAAATCCTATGTTGATATTGAAGCTCCCCCGCGTCACATTGGGGTTGGTGCTCGAAAGGATCAGCTTCATGCGGCCGGGCGTGGCGTGCTCGCCGCAGCCATCCACGACGGGGCTGCCAGCATTCGCAAGCGCGACCGTGCAGATGCTGGAGGTGCAGGTGGGCGGCGTCTGCGCCTGCGCGGCCGGCGCAAGGGCCAGCAGGGCGGCGGCCAGACATGCCGGCAGGGCCGTCAGCCTAACAAGGGGGGGGGGTGCAAGGCGTGTCATGATGCGTTCCATAATGTCGTCCTCAGATGAGTTGATGGCGTGCCGCCAAAGCGTCGGCCGCGTCTCGGGGAAATTGCATTTTCAAGCCGGGACGCGAGCCTTCCGCCGCTTATACACTATTTTCTGGAGAATTTCTGAAATTGTTGGAAATTTCAAACTGAGACACGACCGCCGCCTTGTTCACCCCGCATTACGGACCGCCATCGATTCGTGCATTCGGTCAGATCGCTCTGCCATTTTTGGAAGATACGCCGATTGAATTGCCGAATCGACTGCTAAGCCGCCGCGGCATGATCGAAGTCGTGCTCAAGGATTATTCCGAGGACGTTCAAGTGCCCATAGGGTCGGTCTGGCTGGACGAAGGCCAGTGCCAAGAATTTGTACCAATTCTCAAATCCGATACTTTCTCAGGCGGCATCTTCGATCCCAGTGTCGCAAGCATCGATGTCAACGCCTTGCGCGGTCTTTACGTCAGGATGTTCCAAAATGGAGGCGGAGTAATTCACCGAAATTGCGAAGTCGTGCAGATCAGCAGAACATCGGGGGTATGGACCTTGCATGCCGGCAAGATGAAAGTGGCTGCCAGGCACATCATCAATGCCGCTGGCGCATGGGGTGATTCGGTCGCAAAATTAGCCGGCGTCGAACCGGTCGGACTGGTCCCGAAACGCCGAACCGCTGTCTTGATTGATCAAGGCCAACTCGACGGATTCGTATTCGATGATTGCCCATGGTCGCAACCACGTCTGAACATCTTTATTTCCATGATGATATCGCCGGAGGATGAAACTCCTTGTGAACCGTGCGATATACATCCTGAAGAGCTTGACATTTCGATCTGCATCGATCGCTTCAAGAAAGTAACGACCACGCAGTTCACGCGTATCGAACAAAGTTGGGCGGGGCTTCGAACCTTTGTTCCGGATCGAAGCCCTGTTATCGGCTGGGACTGCGATCACGAATGATTTTTCTGGCTTGTGGGACAGGGAGGCTACGGCATCTTCACCTCGCCAGCGATTGGCCGCTATGCGGCCGATATTTTCTGCGGAAACGAAATTTCACCCCGATACACTGATGCGGGATTCGATTTTTCGACGCTCAGCGCTGACAGATTCCGGAGGTCTGTCGCTTGATCAGATTTTGTCGAGAGCCTGTTCCAAATCGGCAATCAAGTCGTCCGCATCTTCAATGCCAATTGAGAATCTGAGCAGCTGAACCGGCACTTTGCTGTCGGAGCCTTCGACAGTTCGCCGGTGTTCGACCAGACTTTCCACACCACCAAGCGATGTCGCCCGAACGAACAGGCGAAGGGAACCGGCAACCGCTTTTGCCGCTTCAGCGCCACCTTTTACAAGAACCGCCATCATGCCGCCAAACCCTTGTGTCATCTGCTTGCGCGCGATATCGTGCGACGGGTGACTTGTCAGGCCGGGATACATGACGCGCTCAATGTTTTTGTGCGATTCAAGAAATCGTGCAACTCGCATCGCGTTTTCGCTTGAACGCTCGAATCGCACCGCGAGCGTTCGCATTCCGCGCAAAAGCAACCATGCCTCGAATGCGCCCAGCACCGCGCCGGACAACTTGCGAATCTCGCCGATCTCATCCCAGCGCGAGTCGTACTTAGCGGTCACAAGCACTCCGGCATTCAAGTCGCTATGCCCATTCAGATACTTGGTTGCCGAATGAAACACAATATCCGCGCCGAGTTGCAGAGGTTTTGTCGTGACAGGCGGAGCGCATGTGCCATCCACTGCGAGGATTGCTCCGGCATCATGGGCGACATGGGCGGCATGCCTGATATCGATCGCATCGAAGGTCGGATTGACCGGCGATTCGATCCAGACGATTTTGGTCTTGCCTGGCAAAACTGCTTCTTCGACTTCGCCCGCGACAGCGGGATCGAAGACCGTCAGTCCGATTCCGCGCTGCTTAGCTATCCGCTTCAGCCAGGCCAGCACCCCGAAATAGATGATGGACGGCGCAACAATGTGCTCGCCAGGTCTGACTGTTTCAAAGACGGCCGCCATGGCAGCCAGTCCGGAGGCGAACAATTTGGCACCTGCCCCACGTTCTAAGGCGCACATTACGCTTTCGATCTGGTCATGGGTCGGATTTTGGTAGCGGCCATACAAATACTCGCCGATAAGTTGCAGATCGTTATCACGCGCAAACGTCACGGAAGTTTCAATCGGCGGCGTAATTCCGCCTGTCGAATGGTTGATAAAGTGTCCCGCCTGAGCAAGCGTAGTCTTGATATCAGTCATGTCAATTCAACTTCATGGGTTGCAGAGTTTCAGTTGCGCAATCAAGCCGCCTTGCACGTTTTTGAGCCACAAACCTGAAGCGGCGAATGGCTTTCACGAGATGCACTTTGCTGAAATCCAATACCGAATGCCGCATCGGAGTTGCTGAAGCCCAGCATATCAGCGAATGTCCAGCTTCAGCAAAGGCATGCCTTCGGCTTGCGACGGGTGCGCGCATGGCGAACCATCTTCCCAACTCAGCCACTGCCCCGAGATTTCGGCCACGCTGTGTTCGACTTGCTCTTGCGTCGCATCCATTGTATTCAACAACAGCGATGCCGCACCCAAATTCGCACGGCAATCGATCTTCCCAAGTCCAGACTCGAAACGATTGATGTGCCAGCGTTCAGTCGCTTGACTACGTAGTGTCTGCCAGAAAACCTCTGATTTCAAGTATCGGCCGGTGCCGGGGGAGCACAAGGCGCGGCGGCCGGGATGTCGTCGCGCGACTTGGCGCCGGTATGGATGTTCTCGATCGGCACGGCGCCGATCTCGAGCTGAGCGGAGTGGGCCAAGCGCATCGCTTTTTCCTCGAAGATTGCGGCGAAACGGGGCGTTTCGCCCCGATTCGGCGGGAAATCCGCGCTTCCGCCGAATTCTTCGCCGCCGCCGCTCGCCGCTAAGCAATTGTTTTCAATCAGCAACGATATCACATTTTGGTTTTCTGGCAAGCACTAAATAGAAAATTTGAAAGCACTTCCAACGCCTTGTGTGGCATGGTTTTCGAACGGGTTGGCTTTTCACCCAATGGATGATTCTGATTCCAGCCCAAAATCCACAGTCCATCATGCTTTGCAAGCCAATCCTTCGGGATTCAAGTTGAACCACCATTTCAGTCAAGTCGGTCAGCGACCGACCCGGTTGCTCCGATCTCGATCAGTACCGAATTGCCGAGCGCCGAGATTGCGGAAAACGTGATGCGGGAATTTTATGGACGCGGAACGCGAACCGGTACCCGGGTATCGGTGGAAATTCCGATTCCCGGGCATGAATCGGCACGTGAAGCGCTACTGGCTCGAGATGGTACTCGGGAAATGCAGGGGGACCTGAACATGGGTAGCACCGAAATAACGGACGCCCTCCGAGTTACCGCGACTGAACTCATCCAGTCCAACCGGCAAATAGCCGGCGATACAGTTGCAGGGCGGAGAGTAGTCGCCAAGAATCAACCGGAAATCCAGGCGGGTACAAATTCGACAACCATTTTTCATTCTCACTTCAAAACCCTGAAAGATCTGTCCAAGCTGAACTGCTCAAGCAATGAACGAGTGACCGTCTCGGGGGGCGTGGCCAGCTGTTCTGCACTTCCAGATCCACCCGCGCCGAGTGCCGGCAGTGCAGGTGGGGCGTGCAGCGGTGATGGTGCGGGAGATTGCAACTGTCCCGGTGACCTGATTTGCGGGATATCGGGTTCATCAGGGGGATGCTACTGTTATTGCAGCAACCAGTGCGGTGCCTAGCGATGTCCCGACAGATGGATTTGTTCCATGCACTCGGCACCACGCTGGAAACAAGACGCGTCCCAAAAAACGATGCTGCAATCCGTGAAGAGTGCGCGGCAAATTTCCGCGTGCTAAGGACCATCCCCTGCTGCTACCGCCGCCTGTGCCAGGCCGGCTCAAGGCCTGCAAGCGGAAGTCGGATATTTCAAGCCGAGCCGCTGCCGATGATGCGGTCGCTAGCGCGATTTCAATTGGGCGGCTCTGGCAGCGTGAGGTGCTGCGACCCTTGTGACCATGAATCTACCACAGGCGAATTGGCGATTGCAAGGGTTTTATGGTACTGTATCAGTTTGAAAATCACGGTGGTGGCTTGGCTCGAAGATCGTGCCTGCCGGCATGGGCCTGCCGGTCCCGCGGGCCAGGGGCGGCCTGTGGGACCCGGCTCCCCTTGGTCAGCGGATGCGCACCCCGTCCTCATAGAGATAGCCGTCCGGCTCGTTATAGCCGGAGGGCAGGCTGCGGCCGCAGCCCTCGCCACTCGAGAAGAAGGCGGTGGTGCTGGTTTTCCTGACTGCATACGGCTTGGGGTTGGACCTAATTTCATCAACCCAGAAGGCCATCATGCCGCTGCCGATGCCCGCGCCAAAGCCCTTGATCACGGCCCCGGCCTTGGGCCGGATATCCAGGGCGAGGTCCTGGTCGAGAGATCCGGTTCCAAAAGTGGCATAACCGCCGCCTCTACTCGGAGAGAAATTCTGCCACGCTCCGCCCTCGCGCCGCCATTCCAGCTGGTTCCATTCAGTGGTTGGCTGAGTTTTTACTTCAATTCTGACGGTTGATCCGCCAAAGTCTCTGAAGGCGACGGCGGGATTGGTGGACGACAGGCGCAAATGCCAGCGCAAGTGGTCGCGGCCGCAGCCGCCCATGTGGTAGCCGTTGATGTTGCCGGTGACGGATATCGTGCATGTCCCAGTTGTGCAGGCGTTCTGCGCCATCACCGCCGATGGCAGGGCCAGCAGCAGGGCCGCCAATGCGGCGATGAGAGCTGTCAGGTGTTCAAGATGTGTTTTATTCTGAAGGGGGGGGGGGAGTGGTAATGTTTCATCTTGGTACTCCGATGTTGAATGCTATTCCGGTAATTATACCAATTTCATGCAGAATGAGGTAATTTTGTACGGGTTCACTACATATGAGACTTTTCAGGCGGCAAGCGCGCTTTGGTTGAAGTTTTCATTATACGCCTGCATGGGCGCGCGTTGTCCGAGCGCCTGATGCGGCCGGCAGGCGTTGTAGAAGCGCTCGAATTCGGCCAGCTCGACGTTGAGGGCGCCGACGCTCAGCTCGCCGGCGCAGGACTGGCGGAACTCGTAGCGGCCGGCGGCGTTGGCGCGCTCGACGCAGCCGTTATATTTGGGGCTTCTGGGCGGCAGCACGAACAGTTCGATGCCGCGCCGCTGGCAGGCGGTCTCGAACTCGGCCGCGGACTCGCTGCCGCCGTCGACCTGCACCGACTCGATATCGAACGGCGCCTGGCGGATCAGATGGTCGAGGAATGTCGAGGCGCAGGCGGCGGTGGCGCGCGAGTAGGCGCGCATGCAGCAAAGCTTCGAGACCGGGCATACGGCCTCGGACTCCTTGACCGCGAAGCCGGCCTCGATGGCGACGCCCGTATGGTCGATCTGGACCATCTGGCCGGGCTTTCGGCCGCGGGCGCCGTAGCGCCAGCGGCGGGCGTGGCGGTCGAACTTGCGTTGCCGCCTGGGCTTTGTTCGCCCGTAGTGGAACGCGACGGGCTCGGCCTGGCCGGTGCGGACCAGGCGGGCGATCATGCGCCCGGTGGCGGAGGCGCTGGGCGCGAAGCCGCGCTCGCGCGCCAGCACGGCGCGGATCTTGGCGCGCCCCCACAGCGGGAAGCGCTGCCGCGCCTGGCGCACCAGCTCGAGCTCGGCGGCGGTCCACTGGCGCAGGCGCCGCTTCCAGCGGCAGGGCGTCGCCCTGGAGCAGCCGGCCGCTTTGAGCGCGGCGCGTTCCGAGGCGCCTTCGCTGCGAAGCTCGTCGTAGAGCCGGATCAGGTCGAAGCGCTCGGCGGCCTGGGTCGAAACGGGTTCGCGGATCGGATCGATGCGACAGAATTTGCGGTGCGGAGATTTGATTTGCATGGTGCGTCCTCCCGCCTTTCGGCGATGGTTTTTTTGTTTAGCTCCATGCTACCTGAAAAATTTTCGCGCCGCCCGCCTCCTCCCTTCGGACTGCGTCCTTCGGGAGGAGGCGGGCGGTCTCATATGTATCTGAACCCGGACATAATTCCCTTCCTTATGTCCTGGATATATCTCGGGTTGTGCGAGCAGTGGTAGTGAATCTCTGGTAGTGGCCCAGTTTGAAAATCCGCCCGTTTGCCGGTTGAAATGGGGTATAATAACCGAAATATCATTTCACTCTGGAGAAAGCAATGAAAGATTTCCTTAATTTACCCCCCCCCTCGCTAAACTAGCACCCCTCCTGCTGCTTGCGGTCCTCGCATGGCCGGTGCAGGCCCAGCTGCTCGTCATTCCCGGGGTCAACGGGCCGAAAGCCTGCACAGACGGTGGCTTGAGCGAGTTGAGGGATGCCATATTCAACGTACCAAACAACGTAACAAACAGTCTCACAATAAATATTTCGGGATTTAATGCTACCGAATTTACTACATTCTTTAGTATTGCTGTTCCGTCTGAAGGCATTCCGCTTTCTGTAGGAGTGATGAAAAACGAGAGCGGCGGTTCGGCTGTGGCTGATACCCAGTCGCTTGGAACGCTCAGGAGTGACAGTCCCATAGCAACTCAGAGCGTTACCTTCTCCAACCTGGATAAAAGTACCCGTTATGTTGTTGGAATTGTCCGAGATGGTTCGTTCATAAGCCGCCGCTGCTTCAAGACCCGCGGCGAGTTCTCGACCGCGGAGCAGAACCTGTTTTTCGATGACGATGACGATAAGTGGAAACCCAACCTAGCCCGATATAACCGGACCGGGTGCTATGCGGTGGCCAGCACGAGGCAGGACATTCGGGACTGCTATTGCAACGGCACGCGCAACGGAACACACATCCTCGCCGGCCAGACTGTGGCGAGCCAGGCGCAAAGGCAGTATCTCAATTGTCCGGACCTCGACAGCTGATCCATCTGATCCATCCGGTCATCGGGAGCGCGGGCCGCGCGACGGCGTCAAGCTGGCACCGGATATCAGTGGAATGTCGCTGAACATCCCGGATACAGGGCGGCCCCGCGGCCGCCTTGTCCTACCACGCGTCTTGGCGATTTTCAAACTGAGACACTAGCAAATTTTCCAAACGAACGGGCAACGCCAAACTCCATAGGCAAGCCAGCAATCGAGTTCATGCCGAGAAAAGATCTGGAAATGGCCCGTATCAATTGACAACCGGCAAGTTGTCTTTGGCCGTATCTGGATACTTGGACAGCGGCATCTTGAGGGCCGATAACGCATCGGTTTCATATCACGATGTGCAAATCATGATCCAGCTTTAGATGCACCGATAAATTCAAGATAGTTGCTCGGATTGACTACCCTGAAGACGCTGTCAGGATATCCCTTGCTCCAAGCCCGTGGCGGACGCTTCGCGGATTTTGGCGGCCATTTGATTTCGACCGCGGTCAATACTCCGCCCTGATCTTCGATCAGATCAATCTCTTGCTGATCATAAGTTCGCCAGAAGTAGCAGTTTGCCAAGTTCTGGCAATACGCATTACGCTTCATTCGTTCCACAAGGATATAGTTTTCCCAGAGCGCACCCACATCGTCGCGCAAGGTCAAGGGATTGAAATTCCGTATCAGTGCGTTTCGTACTCCATTATCGTAGAAATAGTAACGCCGGCTCTTTGTGATCTCCTTTCGCAGATTGCGACTGAATCCAAAACGGCTGAACAGCACATAGGTTTTCTCCAAAAGATCAAGATACCGTTCTACCGAATTTTTGCTCATGCCGAGCAGGCCGCCTAATTCCGATAGCGAGACCTCGCGGCCAATCTGAAAGGCTACCAGCTGAAGCAGTCGAAGCAACTTGTCGGCACTTCGTATGGCGTTGATTTGCAAAATATCTTTGAACAAATAGGACGCGATCAACTCCAAAAGGTAGAGTTCCCGTTCTTTATTTGAATCAAGAAGAACAATCTCTGGATAAGATCCATAGATCAACCTGCCTTCAAGATTGGCGCAGGTTTCGTGTACGGTTTCAACTTTGCCTATTTCAGGCTGCGAAAGCGGCAAGAGCAACAAAGTATGGCTACGCCCGGTTAGCGGCTCGCCTGCAGCCTTTGCAATATCAAACGAGGACGATCCTGTCGCGATAATTCGAAGCCCTTCGACATGGTCGACCAATAGCTTCAAATTCAGCCCGATTTCCCTTACGTGTTGCGCCTCGTCTACAATCAGCGTTCTGTTCGCACCGACAAAGCTCTTAAGCTTCACGATCGATTGGCTTTCCAAATACTCCCGAACTGCAATGTCTTCTCCGGTGACGATCAGAGCATCAGGGTCATACTGTTGAGCATAGCGCTTGATCAAAGTAGTTTTGCCAACGCGGCGAGGGCCATAGACTATAACCACTTTGCTTGGCACCGCACGGGATCGAATTTGCGTTAGCAGAGTTTGAGGAATGTAGCTACAAGCCGGCATAATGACTGAATTTTTACAAATTGGGTCACATGATATACACAAATTTGATTTATTTACATCTTTTACCGAGAATGATTAAATGAAAATAGCCACCTACAACATCCGCTACGGTCTTGGTCTGGATCAGAAAATCGACTTGCGACGAATTGCCGCAACCATTGCCGACGCTGACATCGTGTGCTTGCAGGAAGTCGACCGGTTCTGGAAAAGAAGCGGCATGGTCGATCAGCCAAAATCCTTAGGCGCACTGCTCCCGCAGTTCTATTGGGCCTATTTCCCCGCATATGATGTGGACGCAAGCGAAATCGATTCAAACGGCGCGATCATCAACCGTCGGCGTCAATTTGGACCGATGCTGCTCTCCAAATGGAGTATCGCTTCGGTGCGGCATATCGTCTTGCCGCAATTGCCCACCTGGAATGTATTGGGCATGGCTACCGGTGCGCTTGAAGGAGTCATCGATTGCCCAACTGGCGCTGTTCGAATCTATTCGGCGCACCTTTCGTCGGCATCATCGGCCGAACGCTGCATGCAGGTCGAAGCACTGACGGACATGGACCACATGATCCAGCACTGCGGCAGCGTCATAACGCTGGACCGCGACCCTGATGATCCTGGCGAGGCCGCGTCCTACGCGCAAATGCAATGGAGCAATGCCGAACCCTACCCGCCAATTCCGCAGCATACAGTTATCGCCGGCGACTTCAACTGCACCGACGACAGCCCCGAGTATGCTCTGCTAGCCGGTGAACCTGATCCGGTCTACGGCTACGGGATCATCTGCGGCAGCATTGTCGACAGCTGGAAATTCACTGCGCAGCGCTCCGGCGGTCCGAACACCTGGCAACCCGATCCGCCGATTCGACCTCCAGGCAGACCGCTTCGCCTAGACTACTGTTTCACGAATACCGAAATGGCCCAGCAGATCAAAAGGGTCTGGGTGGATGATCAAGCGATCGGCTCAGATCACAAGCCCTACTGGGTGGAGTTCGATGCATAGCAAGGACTGATTCACCATCCAAACGCATAAGCTGATGCGCACACTGTCCGCTTTTAGCTGCAGATCAACCGACAGCTAGAAGTCGCAAATTGCAGTCTTGCGGGTTATGGCGCTGCGCTATCGTGTATAAATCACGCCATCATTTTGCAACCCGCAATAACGTGCACCGAATGCCAATCATGAAAAACGATCCGCTCCTGCAACCCTATCGCATCAGGCATCTGGAACTAAAAAATCGGATCATCAGCACCAGCCATGAACCGGCGTACTCAGAGGATGCGCTACCCAAGCTTCGCTATCAGCTCTACCACGAAGAAAAGGCGAAAGGCGGAATTGCGCTGACCATGTTCGGCGGGTCCACCCTGGTTGCGCCGGACTCGCCTCCTGCTTTTGGCAATCTGTATGCTGGCAACGACAAGATTGTTCCGTATTTCAAGCAGCTAACGGAGCGGGTACATCGCCATGGCGCCGCGCTGATGTGTCAAATCACGCACCTTGGCCGGCGCACCTCGCCGTACGTCAACAACTGGCTTCCGACAATCGCCGCTTCATGCGTACGCGAACCAGCCCACCGGTCGTTCCCGAAGGAAATGGAGCACGAAGACATTAATCGCGTTGCGGTCGATTACGGCAAGGCCGCCAGGCGCTGTCTGGACGGCGAACTTGACGGTGTGGAAATCGAGCTCTACGGACACCTTCTAGACGGATTCTGGTCGCAGCGAACCAATCGGCGCACCGATGAATATGGCGGCTCGCTTGAGAACCGGCTTCGATTCACCTTGAAGGTGATCGATGAAATACGCAACCGGACCGGCTCAGACTACATCGTCGGAGTTCGAATGGTGTTTGACGAGACCGTCGGCGGCGGTCTCGAATTTGACGAGGGAATGAAAATCGCGCAGATTCTCGCCGATACCGGAAAAATAGACTTCATCAATGTCATCAAGGGCCATGTCGATACGGACGAAGGTCTTTCGCATGTCATCCCGAATATGGGCACACCCTCCGCGCCTCATCTGGAATTCACCTCCGCGATTCGCTCGCAGACGCAGCTTCCGATCATGCATGCGGCGCGTATCGCCGATGTGGCAACAGCGCGCCACGCTGTCGCGAGCGGCAGTGTAGACCTGATCGGCATGACGCGCGCGCACATGGCCGACCCGCATATCGTCAAAAAGATTATCGATAACGTCGAAGAGCACATCCGCCCCTGTGTCGGGGCGGGCTACTGCATTGATCGCATCTATCTCGATGGCGAAGCGCTATGCATTCACAACCCGGCAACCGGACGCGAGGAGACAATCCCGCATCTTGTAGCCCCGGCCGATACAAAGCGGAAAGTGGTTGTTGTCGGCGCAGGACCTGCGGGACTAGAGGCTGCCCGAGTATGCGCTGAGCGAGGACATGAAGTCTCCCTGTTCGAGGCGGCCGACCAACCGGGCGGCCAAGTGGTAATTGCCGCACGCGTAGAACGCAGACGCGAAATTATGGGCATTATTGACTGGAGATATGCGCAACTACAACGGCTTGGTGTCGACATGCGCCTTAATGCATTTGCCGACAAGGAAGCAGTGATCAGCGAAAGCCCTGATGTGATCATTGTCGCGACTGGGGGTTCGCCCAACCTGTCATTTCTGAATGCCGGCAACGAGTTGGCGACATCGACATGGGACATCTTGACCGGTTCGGCAGCCATCGCCAACAATGTGCTGCTCTATGATGACAATGGGCAGCACCAAGGCGTATCGTGCGCCGAGTTCATGGCGCTCGGCGGCACTTCAGTCGAAATCGTGACACCCGATCGGGCGATTGCGCAAGAGGTGGGCGGCACCAACTATCCAATCTACCTTAAAACGTTCTACGAAAGAGGTGTCACGATGACCGTAAATCAGCGACTGCTCGGCTTAAGCCAAAAAAACGGCCTGATCAGCGCGGAATTTTTCAACGAATTCGATAAGTCACTCACCACGCGCGAGTGCTCGCAAATCGTTGTCGAGCATGGCACGTTGCCCAATGATGAATTGTATTTCGACTTGAAATACGACTCGACCAATCACGGCATAACCGACATCGACGCCCTAATTGCCGGTCATGAACAAGACGCGGTGCGCAATCCGGACGGCCGATTTCAGCTGTTTCGCGTCGGAGATGCCGTCTCATGCCGGAACATCCACGCCGCAATCTACGATTCGTTGCGGCTATGCAAAAATATTTAGACGCCGATCTGTTGCGCACAGGCTCAGCTCAATCGCCGCAAACGGGAGTTCGAGACCATGAGCAGACCGGTATTAGATGCAGTCATCATCGGCGGCGGCATCGCCGGTATTTCGTTTGCTGCGTTTGCGGCCCGAGACGGAGTGCGCGCAGAGCTGCTCGAGATGGAATTTCGCTTGCCTACCACACGACCAGACGCAGCGCCGCCTGATAGCGCCTCAGTTTGAAAGATTAAAGTTCAGCCTGAACCGCGGCTTGACGATAAACCGCGGCATATTCAGAATGGGAACGGATTGAGAAGCAATTGGCCCCCCCCCCCTATCTTTGCGCATCCATGCCGGCTCGTGCAAGCCCTTGCGGGCGGAACGGATGCCAGAAGGCCTGCCGATGCGGCAGGCCCGGAGCCGCCGCATCCGCCCCGGCCTCGCAGAGCCTCTCCCTGCCCCGAATTGCGGCAGGCCCGATGAACAAGGCCATTATTCCGGGGGAGCCTTCAGGACGCGCGGCCGGTGCCCTCGTTCCTGGCAAGGGCGCGCTGCGGCAGGCTTGCGTCCGGCTACTGGTTGCCGCCGAGAAGCCCGCCCCCCTCGTTGACCCTCGCGCACCCCTTGCCGCCCATGAACAGGAAGTAGGCGCTGCCTCTCTCCGTCCATTGACTGGTGTTTACGGGCGGGCTGAAGACCGGGATCACCAGCTCGCCGGGGCCCTGATTGACATTGCGGGGATTGCGGTTGGTCCAGACACGGGCGCCGGCCTTGGGGCGCACCTCGATGATGTTGTCGCCGAGCACGCCGCCGGAGAAATTGATGTTTCTTGTCCCATCCGGATCTCTCCACTGGTTCCCGCCTATTGCCGCGGTCCGCCATTCCCAGTTGGCGAAAGTGGAGCTGAAATCATTCCGCGAGGTAATGAAGCCTAAATTTAAGTTGAAGCTTCGCCGCGTCACGCTGGGGTTGGTGGACGAAAGGGTCAGCTTCATGCGGCCGGGCGTGGCGTGGTCGCCGCAGCCGTCCACGACGGGGCTGCCGGCATTCGCAAGCGTGACGGTGCAGATGCCCGACCAGCAGTTGGGCGGCGTCTGCGCCTGCGCGGCCGGCGCCAGGGCCAGCAGGGCGGCGGCCAGACATGCCGCCAGGGCCGTCAGCCTAACAAGGGGGGGGGGGTGCAAGGCGTGTCATGATGCGTTCCATAATGTTGTCCTCAGATGAGTTGATGGCGTGTCGCCGAAGCGTCGGCCGCGTCTCGGGGAAAGTGTGTTTTCAAGCCGTGACGCGAGCCTTCTGCCGCTTATACACTATTTTCTGGAGAATTTCTGAAATTGTTGGAAATTTCAAACTGAGACACGACCGCGCAAACTGTTCGGTTGACCATCTTCAAGATATCCGTTATCAAAAGGCAAACACGATGTCATCACTGGAAGTCATTGACGCTTTGCTTCGTTAGCAACGTATGCTCTTAGCCGCAATGCCTGTTCTGATTGAAGTCAATTTCCTGAATGTGCGAATCTTTCGCCTAGGTCAGCATTTTCTATCGATGAATAACGGGGCTTGCGAGTCGGTAGATGCGCTCAGCAACATAACGCTTTGGCGCGATCCGCCCGCCAGGTTTAAACAGATTGCGGCAGATCAACAGGCAAAGACCTCAAATAGTCTCCAAGGGATGGAATGGGAATCTTGTAATGGCCCGGCAACCCTCGCGCCGGGACCAGCAAGCCGGCATGCAGCGCGTCATTGACAAACTCATCGACATCCATTCGGCCTGCCGAGCCCACTAGTTTTTCAACCTGAAGATGCGATACGGTGTCCGTCATCGAACCATCCTTTCTCTCCGCTTCGAGAGCTAGCTGCCGGTAGATCCAAATATCCCCGGAACCGGCTTCCACTCGCCCCTCGTAGTAGGCATTCTTCCGTTCAACTCCGCGTTGCAACGCCTGCTGGAGCAAATGCTGTCCAACACGCCCGTCGTTGGAGCGAAGCACCCGGCCCGCCGCGACTCCCACCCGGTTGATATGCTGAGGCCATCCCTGCGAAAGTTCTGCCAAGGCATTTGCCCAAACAGCCTTTTCTTCACCAGGTCCGGTATAGTAGGCATCCAACATGCGGCGCAGGGAGTTGGTCGCATCTGTAACCGACAGCGGTTCCAGATTGCAAACACGTTCATCGGCCAGCCTCGACAGGCCGCAAGCGCGAAGCACCTGCTTGGTGTCACTCAGTCCAAAAAAAGCCGCAACCAGAGGCATCTTGCCAGGCGGATTGTGTAGGCACGCAACCACGCCCTTGGTTGACTCGGTAACTGGCGTATTTTGCGCTTCGTCGACAAACACAACGATACGGGCCCTCTCAAATAGCGGAGCGACTTCGCGAAATACTGTCTGCGCCGATACGCTAGTCGCTGAACTGCCACTGTCTGCCGGCCTGCCGCCGACTGACACACCGCCAAGCGTGAAACCCCGTTTTGACAGATCTTCGATTAGTTTTGCACCAGCGCCTAGCAGCTTGTTCAGTCCTTTTGCAACGGGGGCAGAGGCAATTTTTGACAACCTTGCGTTCTCTTCGTTGACAGCAATCAACATGCTTAATGCAACATCGATAGATGACATGAGTGTTTCTGGATATAAGGAGACCGCAACCCACGGATCCTCCGGTGTCGAGCTGAGTCTAACCGCTTCCATGCATTCAAGCATCAGCGCTGACTTTCCCGACCCCGGCGCACCCTGAAATATCATCGTTCCTCCGCCCACGCACGTTGCGGCAAGGCTCTCGATCGCACTTCGAAACACCTGATAATCGAAGTCGCGGCCACAAAAGAATGGCTCGCGGCCAACTTCGGAACGATCAGCTCGGCCTATCCATACGTGCTCTGGCAAGGGTTTTGCCGGCTGCGGTTTTGGAAACAGCTTTCGGCTCATATCTGTTTACTTTCAAGTCGTACTGAAATCAGTAGACAATAGATGCAACGACGCAGCAGCCGACGGAGCAATGGCCTTCGCTACTGAAACAAATGGCTGTTGATATCCGTAAAGAAATATTCTAATGAAAAACGAGATTGGCATACGAAGCATGCTTCGATCATGCTGCACAGTCTTCTGAACGAACCACTCCTGCAGCAGCATCATTGATCATAAAGCTGGCAGAACAAACAAAGCTTTGTGCGGGCGCCTAAGCTCTCGAAGTAAAACCGGCCTCTGGACTGCGCACCCATCTCGCGTCTTTTCTTTCCCGATCATTGCGCGGCATCAGCTACGCCAACCGGTTTGTAGAAACAAAATTCATAAGTAATTGACATTAAAGCTTTCACAAAATTTTAGTTTTCTTGATGCGGGTGTCTCCACCGCCGCGGGGTTGGCGGTTCGCAAGAAATACTGAAAATCAATCAGCCCTTGCCTCGCCAAGGAATGGACTTGGCAATAATCCAGCGCATCATCATGTCGAAGAGCAAACCAAGTATTCCCATGATGATGATCGTCATCCAGATGATTTCATAGTCTGACTGCTTGCGCGCGACATTTTCGACAAAGCCGATACCGGTCGTGCCAGCCAGCATTTCTGCGGCGACCAGTGTGCCCCAGCACACTCCGATCGCAATCCGAATGCCGGTAAGAATTTCCGGCAACGAATTGGGCAAGATGACTTGCCGCACAATCTGGGCATTCGATGCGCCCAGCGAATGGGCCGCATGAATCTTCGACAGCTGCGTGCCGGTTGCTCCCGTTCTCGCCGAGATGACCATAATCGCAAACGCAACCATGAACAGAAGAAAGATCTTGCCATCATCCTGGATGCCGAAGATCGTCAAGATCAACGGCGCCCACGCCAACGGAGGAACCGGCCGGTATAGCTCGATGAGGGGATCGAAATACCCTTTCGCAAAACGCGAAAGCCCCATGAACAAGCCAAGCGGCACGCCAAGCAAGATTCCGAACATCAGTCCAAGCAGGACTCGAACGATAGAATCCCAGATATGGCCATCAGGGACTGGGACCGAAAACGAATCGAAGTTGCCGGTTACAACGCTGTAGACCTTGCTTTTGAAATTGCTCTGGATCTGGCCAGCCTCATCGTGTCGCGGGAACTCGCCAGGAACCAGATCGACCAGCCAGTTCGGAAGCACAAAACCAACCATCTCGGCAACCGGCTTCATCTTGATCCACAGCAGCGGAAAACCTTTGTAGCCGACATTGGGGTCGGCCATCCACAAAAACGTCCGCAAGGTATCGGAAGGCTTTGGCAGCCAGCGGCCGGAGCCCTGTTCCGAGCAAGCGTTGTTGCCGGCCAGTATGTCTCCGCCAGGCATCGCAATGGCATTGATCAACCGCAATGCGCCTTGCCGTTCAGATTGAACGGCATGCAGACGCACAAGAGCATCCTCCACTTCAGCGGTAACGTCCGGCGGGAATATCCGACCATCATCGATACGACGATAGATCTTCATCACGTCTTTGAGGAAATCTTCACGAAGTTCAACCACTTCGGGCAAGGCGGTGGCGTCAATATTGAAATTCTGGATGCGCGATTCAATCGCTGCAAGCCGGGTCGTCAGCTCCGGGCTTGAGTTTCGTATGCTGGTGAAATCCTCGGCGATCTGCTCCATGATCATGGCGGCCGCGTCAAATGCCATACCTCGCTCGGTCATCGGCAACGGCGGAAGCTCGACACTAGTCCGGCCCCATCCCGGCTGCGCAAGAGCATCGGCGAGCGCCTGCGGATCTGCCGGGCCTGGGAAGTCCGGATTTTCCAATTCGTCTGCGAGCGAATGGATTCGCAATGCGATCTCAGACATGCCCTCTTGCACTTCAGGCTCAACCAGATCACTTTGAGCATGGGCGGCCATTGCGGCGCGCATGTCGGCAAGCAGCACCGCAAGAGCGTCGCGGTCGGATGGGCTGAAATCGGCAGTTTCGAGGCGAGCTTGAAGCTTGTCCAGCTGGCCGTAGTCTCGTTGAAGAAGAATCGTGCCTTGCAGCTGGCGATTTCCGCCAAGCGGAAATGACGCGCGAATCGGATTGCCGGCGCGAGTCAACTTCGCAACTTGGCAAAGCTCATTGCCGGCTCTCGGGAAATATGACCTGGCAGCATCCCAGGAAAACCAGTACCATAAAATGAGGATGGAGCACACTCCCATGGCGACCCAGTGCAAGCCTCCAAGGGCACGTTCGGGATTGCCGAAGACCGCATCGGTTCGCTCAGTGCGTATGACTCTGCGGCCATAGATAAATGACCCGATCACAGTCGCGATCAGAAGGACGAAGATGATTCCGACAACCATTGCGATGCGCCGTTATGCGGATTCAACCTTGCCCATGATTTCTTCTTCCATATTCCAGATCATGCCGAGAATCTCTTCGCGCTTTACGACAAAATCATCCTGATTCTTGATCTCGCGCGCATCTCCGGAAATCCCCTGCTCTGCGAATGGCAATCGATACTCCTTGTGCAAGCGCCCCGGTCGCGGTGC
Source organism: Arenicellales bacterium (assembly GCA_965214875.1). GTDB lineage: Bacteria > Pseudomonadota > Gammaproteobacteria > Arenicellales > JAJDZL01 > CBDAUN01. The sequence goes on from OZ243980.1 coordinate 2,864,072, forward strand.
CATCACGAACAGGCGTTCACCAAGCAGCAAAGCTTCTTCAACGCTGTGGGTGATGATCATGATCGTCTTGCCGGTCTCTTTCCAGATCTTGAGCACCAGAGACTGCATCTTCTCCCTGGTCAATGCATCCAAAGCGCCCAGAGGCTCGTCCATCAGAATCAGGTCCGGGTCGTTGATCAGGCAGCGAGCCAGCGCAACGCGCTGCTGCATGCCGCCAGACAGCTGGTACGTCGGCGTGTTGCCGAATCCTTGCAGGCCGACAATTTCGAGCCACTCCTCGACTTTGCGCTCAGTCTCCGCCTGATCGGCATTTTTCATCCGCAGGCCAAAGTTTACGTTGTTGGCGACTGTAAGCCACTCGAACAAGGCGCCTTGCTGAAAAATCATCCCGCGGTCTACGCCCGGGCCGTTAATTTCCCTATCGCCATGAAGAATGCGCCCTCCTGTCGGAAGCAGGAACCCGGCAATGATGTTCAAAAGGGTTGTTTTGCCGCACCCCGAAGGACCGAGCACGGACAGAATTTCGCCCGCCTTCAGAGTGAACTCTACATCCTTGAGCGCATGCACGGTATCGCCCGCAGGCGTCGTGAACACCATATTGAGTTGTTCGGCAATCAAATCGCTCATGGCCGACTCCGGCACGGCGGAGGATCGTAACGATCCTCCGCCATTTCCAGTCAAAAACTGGTCAGCAGATGTTGATGGCTCCTACTGCAGGAAAGACGTGTCAACAACTGCGCCATAGTCTTCCAGCATCGGATTTTCTTCGGTCGCGAACGCTCCGCCAACAACAGCGATGGCCACGCTGGCAGTGCCGCCCTCGTTGAAGTAGCTCTTAAGCTGCTCGGCGTTTGACGGAAACACGAAGTCTGCCATCTGTGCCTGAGCCCGCTCTACTGACAACCCGGCATCCATTGCGATCACGTCGATCTTCGACTGATCAGCGGCAAATTCGGAATTTGCCTCATCGGTGACTTGAAGGAACGTGCGCACAAGTTCGGGGTTTTCCTGAGCAAACTTTTCGGTGACCGAAACCACGTCAAAGCTGATGATGCCGGCTGCTTGCTTATCTGCGGGGCTCATCAGAGGTTCGCCCGCCTCGTACATCTTGGCCATGGAATCAGCGCCAAATCCGCAAGCCATGGCAACTGCGCCGTCGGTAAGGGAAACTGCCGCATCAGCGGGAACCTGGTCGATTACATTGATTTCGTCCACATCCACACCTAGAGCTCGCATCATCATGCGGAAGCTATAGTCGGCCATCGTGGCCAGCGGCACTGCGACTGCGCGTCCTTCCAGCTCAGTCGCATTGGACATGTCGATGCCTTCTCCATTACGCACCACGCAATCGTTGGCAGGATACTGCACTGCGATCGCGACTAGCTTGATCGGAGCGTTGGCGTTGACTGCGTTGATGAAGGGGGCAAGACCTTGGCTATAGGAAATATCGATGTCGCCCGCGAGCATTGCCTCGGTCATTTGGGTGCCAGCATCGAAGTTAGTCCAGTTTACTGGAACGCCCATGGCATCGTCATACCTTTTTTCAACTTTCGCAACCTGATTCGGCGTCGCCCATTCCAAAAAGAACGCGACATTTACTTCGTCAGCTGCTTGCGCGGTTGCGCTGATCGCCAAGCCGGCTGCCACCGCATAAGCGGCATGCCTGATGGATTGAGATAGATTCATTAGAGTACCCTCTTTTTATTTTGTTTAAGCATATATTGGCATTTTGCGGCCATGCGCCCGGAGCGGAAAGCTTCCGGCATCGCTACAGGGGTGCATTTATAACACAATTACTACACTTGATTGAGTATGTCGATGAAACCGAATCTGGGCAGCACGGGAATTTTGAGGCATTTGCGTCTCAAGCCTCGATTCATCAATTGGCCGAACCGTTCACGACACGGCAACCTAATTGCCTCGCCCGATGCCAAAATCGGCATGGACCGGTTTTGATTCACTTGAAATGCATGAATCTTGCGCTGAAACCCTTCGGAAAGCCGTGTTGCGCACAACTGGCAATGCCGAATTATCGGGCAGCCTGCATTTTTCTGCCGAACTGTTCGGCCAAATAGACCGCGCACCCGGTAAGGGCGGCATAATCGTCCTGAATCACCGACACGCCGAAATTCTGCATCAATTCGCTAAAACGGCCCTTGTTGCGAAATGCTGTCACAAAATCGAACTCCAGCAAATAGGGCGCGATCGCTCTCGCCACGCCACCGGCGAGATAGATGCCGCCAAATGGCAGTGTAGACAAAGCGAAATTGCCAGCGCATACTCCGAGTAGACGAACAAAAGTCCGCAGGACCAACTCGGCGCGTCGATCTGATGCGGCGAGTGCCTGTATGATTTCACTCGCGCTGGCATTCGAGGGTGCGGACTCTCGGCTTTGATGCCATGCATAAATATTCTCCATGCCTCGCCCCGACAACACTTCCTCTACATCGGCAAACCCCCGTGTTTCACAGATGAACTGAGCAAGTTCGAGGTCATCGGGATTGCAGACAGGCATATTGACGTGACCTGACTCGGCAGGCGCAACAAAACTGCCCGAGGCAAGATGATATACCGCAACCGCGTTGAAACCGGTGCCGATACCTATCAACAGTTGCGTTGCATCGGGAGCGGCCTCAGGCTGCTCAATCACTTCGTGCAGGCGGAATGAGCATATGCGGCCTAGCATGTGGCCTGCCGCCTGCAAGTCATTCAAGATTGCCACAGTGCTTGCGCCCGTAGCTTGAGTGACACTTCTGGCATCGATACGCCAGTCAAGATTGGTGAACTCTGCTATGTCATCGCGCACCGGTCCGGCAACAGCAACGCAAGCCATTCCACAGTCGATGTTGCCGGCATTGGCCCGATAGTCGCTAAGCAAAGCGGCAATGTCGCGGTGCTCGGCATTGCTGTAGGAGCGAATCGATTCTTCGATAACGTTCGACCCTTGGGCCAGCGCCACGCGCGTGTTGGTGCCGCCAATATCGGCTACCAGCGAGCAAGCGAAAGTTTGAGTGGATATTTTCATGAGATGGGCACGAAAACGCGACGTATACCGGACAATGGCCGTCAGCCAGCTTGCATGCCTCGCAGATTGAAGAATCACAAACAGCAACAGCGGCTTGATTGAACGTTGAATTATACGTTTCGACTGAAGTGAATTGCTGACGAGCCTAGCGCATGGAACAATTACGTCCTGGCTGCGACTAGAAGCCAACAATGCAAAAGCACTAAAATACTTGCAGTCAAGTTGCAAGTTTGTCCCGTTATCCTTCACTTTTTCGCGCTTGCTCAATCTTGCACATTGACTGTTCGCATTAATCGAGTATGGTGGCTACCAGTAGACACGTTAATTTCTTGCAATCAAGATGAAATCTGTCGGAATCAAGAAACTGAAAAACAGCCTAAGTGAGTATGTGCAACTTGCGGCAAAAGGCGAAACCGTATTGATCACAAATCGCGACCAAGCGGTTGCAGAATTAGGCCCAGTCAATGAGGCCCGCGGCCCGCACCTGGCCGATGCATTTTTAGAAGACCTCATTCAATCGGGTGTGCTAACTCCAGCAACTTTGACTAACGAAGCTCCGCCTGGTCCGAAACCAGTCGCATCACTTGATGAAGTACTTGATGAGCTGAATGAGGACCGGCAGGACCGGGGATGATCTATCTCGATACCTCGGTCGCCCTTGCCCATGTGCTCGCGGAAGATCGCAGACCGCCTGTTTCGTTGTGGCAAGAAACTTTGGTTTCTAGCCGGCTGATCGAGTACGAGCTGTGGGTTCCACTGCATTCACGTGGACTTTCGGATTCTCATGGGCCAGCTGCTCGTTGGGTGATTGGTCAAGTGGGCTTGCTGGAATTGATCCCATCAGTGCTTGCTCGAGCGTTAGACCCATTCGAGACAGGCATTCGATTGCGAACGCTGGATGCATTGCATCTTGCCACATGCATCTACCTCATCGAATCGCATCAATCAGTCCAGTTGGCCAGTTATGACCAGCGAATGATCGATGCCGCTACAGCAATGGGGATTCCGCAATTTATGCCGCCCGCATCCGTTGTTCAACGGTCCACAACACCCTTGACCTAGCCCATTTGCATGCCGTCTTCGGCAATGCGAATGCTCGAAATCGCCACAACGTTTTTCTCCCATTCGCGATGTCGCTAAGCTCACTCTGGGCAATTAGCAAGTGCACTGCCTTTGCAGTCCCGAAAGCCTGCCGATTCAGTCGGAGAAACGAACGGCTCTACTAGTGCTTCTGTTTTTGTTCTTTCGTCAGAACGCACAGGGATAAAAATTCCGTCATGTATCTTCATCAGACGCATTGAACGCCATGCTTCAAAACTTGACGCAAGAAGAAAATCGGAAAAGCATTTCATTCGCGTCCGAATTTAGGCACTGGTTTGGAATGGTTCAGCGCAGTTCGAGCTGGCGAGGCAAATTCGCCGTGATTTGATCAGGTTTTCTGCGGATATCAATCGTGGCAATATCCAAGGGAATTGGCGGATCATCGCCTTGTGACTCCCATTTGTCTGTTACTCCCTCAGTTTGGTTTCCCGATGCGTATGGAAAGAGCAGGATGATTCGCTTGGCCTTGTAGGCATGACCGTAATTCAGCACTTGATACATATCTGCACTGTCAATACCGCGTCGCTTGTCATTGTAATCTAGCCTCTTCCATTTTGTATCCAGAATGACTGCGCTCTCACAGTTCGGCAATCGAATAACAACGTCAGGAATCAGCTTGAACAATTCTTCAGCCGGCTCTTCACGTTTGCGGACCGCATACTGCTGAGCACATTGCAGATGCACCTCATAACCTAGCGGCACAAGCGCTCGCTTCAAACATCTGCCGATAAACTTTTCGAACAGTTCATGCATCGAAAACAGCAGTGTTATTCCAACCTCACGTCCATGGGTAGTCGACTGATACCTGCGCGACAGGAATAACCGAGCAAACCGGTACAGGCTATGAAATTTGACATTTGTTCGATCCAGTGACACTTGTTCGCGAAGAGGGTGGCGAACATCCCCGACGAGTTCATATCTCGCTCGCAATGCGAACAAGCGTCTTCGATTTTCTGAAGTTTTTGACAAGCGGATTAAAAGATTGACTGCCGCTTTCAAAACTCGGTTAAGCGGAGTGTTCTCCGTGAGCTCATCCCAAATGCAAGCCAAACGATCGGCGCGAGCTGCAAATCGGGTAAACTGCCTTGTCACATCTAGCTTGCCGCGCAAGATCGGAAGATCTTGACGTTGGATTTCATATCTTCGTGGAACGTCCTTTTGGACTGCATCTTGCAAACGCTTCGAGAATATGCAAATCAAAGCCTCAAGTAGGTCGTAGGGCTGCGACTCTAGCGTGGCCAAATCTTGGTCGGATAGCCGCAAATCTTGGGCAACCGCTAGCATACTGACAAGCGTAATGCGGACGCTTTTTTGCTCGCCATCAATCTTCGGAAGAACTTCGATAGTTCGTGTCGGGGTAGCCAGAATGCCGACGACCGATCCGAACTTCAGTGCGTTGAAAGATCGAAAACAAACCTCGGCTTCAGGAACTTTCAAATTGTTCGCCGCGGCTTTGGCTAGGCGTTGCAACTGATCAACTTCCTGAGGGTTTAAGCCGTTTTCACTAATCGATACTTCTTTGTTTTCTTGGCAAGTGATTAGCATGATTCAGTCGGCAATCAATTGATCATAGGCATCATCAGGAAATTCCTCTAAAACTTCCCAGCTATAGCGGTGGTCCTCATAATTTCCATCTATGCCTCGCGGGGTTTGTAGCTCGGTTCGCTGGACAAAACTGTCGTTGTTGCCCAAGACTGCCCGAACACTATTCCAATCATCATGAAAATACTCTGCGATCAATGGAATGATTTTGCTTCGCATGATCCGGTCTAATTCATCACGGTTCTTTGCCTTCATCAACCACGCATGACCGATCAAATGATCTCTGTCTTTGAGATATTCCAAACGTTGGTTGATTTTACGCAAGATATCCGGCAAGTCGACATTCGTTTGATTCGCAGCCGTTTTCAGGAGATGGAGATCAGGATCTGGCAATATCTCTTCAAACTCGAATCGACGACGCAATGCAGTGTCAAGCAATGCAATCGATCGATCTGCCGTATTCATCGTTCCCAAGACATACAAATTTGGCGGCAAGGAAAACATATCCATGGAATAAGGTAACTGCAACAACACTTCATTGTCGCCGCCTGCCCTCTTGTCTTCCTCCAACAGCGTAATGAGTTCGCCGAACACTTTGGAAACATTAGCGCGATTTATCTCGTCGATGACCAGCACATATGGTTCGCTTGTTTTTTTTTCAGCATCATTTGCGATCTCCTTCAGAATGCCATTTTTGGGCTCAAGATGAAATCCAGCACTTTCACTAGTTTTTGGACGCAGACCCTCAACGAATTCCTCATAGCTGTAGGTCTGGTGGAAGGTGATAAATCGAACTTGATTTTGCTCAACAAGCGATTTGTATCGCTTGCGTATTTCGTCTGCTGGCAATCCAGTTTCTGCGTTCAGTCCCTCGCAAATCGCAACGCAACGTTCAGCCGTCTTGAAGGTTTTTCCAGTTCCGGGCGGACCGCAAAAAATAACGTTCAATGATTGTTGCGCAGGCACCGGCATATCTAACTGCCGGGGAGCCACAGGTGCGCCGTTATCTTGTTGAGATAATCCTTCAATGAATCTAAATGTCTTTTCGTATTCGTTCGCTCTTCGGAATGATTCATACGTTGCATATCCAGGGCCGGCTTTGGAAAATCCTACTGCGTGTATGCTATCAAGTTTTACTTCCGACTTGTTGATCCAAACCACATCAATACTCTTCTCTTCTGACCAACCTTTTGAATATCCATTTTCTATAACGACACCGATTGCTCTTCCTGTGTAGCCTGTACGAGCCAAGACAATATCACCCCGTATAACTTTATCGAGCTCATCATATGAGCCTCCCGTAAAAATACAACTGTGATTATTGAAATCTGGTTCATTATCATTTTTCCAGTAGTCTGCTTGTCCTTGTCCTTGACCGTTAACATTACTGCTGATTTGATAATAAGAAAATCTTGAGTCGGCTTGGATCAAGGATTCACGGCAATAGAGAAAATAGTTAATTTCGTACAGTTCGCAATTTGGAAATGTTTCGCGAACTTCTCGAGTAATGGACCCGTAAATCGTGTAGCCTCCATTTCCTTTTATTCTTGCTTTTCTATCGTTGTCCGCAAAATCTTTCGTAGTAGCACCAATTGGCAAAAAACAACGCGGATTAATCAAAAAAAGCGTTTGTGTAAATTTATTTACGTCAACATTTGGCAAATCCAGAACCCGTTCGAACTCACTTTCGTCAATTTTCCCGTCGCTTACCGCACTCGAAAACACCCTCCATAGCAAATCGGGACTGAATTGTTCACCATTATGAAAGAGCGCTCTAACATTAGCGGGAGGGGTTGGCATAATTTGACCGCCAGGTGGGAATTCGGCCTTAAGATCAAATTTTGCGCGGACGCTACCGTACACTATCGCGCATTGGTTCTTTGTTTGCTTCTGAGCGAGAGCATAAAAGAAAGAAAACGGATCAACTGTATCATTGCCGTACCTAAGCAACGGCGGATTATCGCTCATCCAATTAATGCCCCTCGCTTTTTCGAGAAGGTAAGATTTTGGACTCGGATTATCGTTAATCTTTGCGGCCAATTCAGAAAAGAAATCTACCCACGCATATCTTTTACATTTCATTTTTCATCTCCAAAAACAATGTTTTTATCGGAATTCGAAGCCCACACAAAAAAAATCAATCCATGCTAGCCCGAGTCAGCATCTGCGGCTCAACGAATTGTGTCGTCTTCAAAATTCACGAAATCTATCAAGAATCAAAATACGCCTGCACCACAAGAACAGAATTCTCGGCAATGTCTCAGTTTGAAATCTTGTCAAAGGACAGCGTGCCACTTGAAACAGGGCAACCCGAGCTGCGGTGCCCCACGCACCGCAGCTGTACACGATCGGCCTGCCGGTCACCCGGAATTGCATGCTACATGTATCTGGAGTGCAGTACGGAGGTATCTGCGCTCCTGTGGGAACCGCCATCAGCACCGCCGGCAACGCGGCGGCGAGGGCTTTCAGTCGTTCTTCAAGACGGGGGGGGGTGATGTTTCATAGCGTTTTATCCGGCAGTGATTGACATCATCATTTTATCCCAAATTACAGGCTTATTTTGAAACTGAGACGCTACGGAATTCTCAGACAAACATTTAAACAAATGCCAATCAGCGACCAACCCGCTTGCCGTTTGCGTCGAAGAAATGACAATCCTCTTGCGCAAAGCCCAATCCAACCTCCGCGCCATAACCAGGCCCGGCATCTCCGGGCACCCGGACCGTCACCGCGCCAAGAGTCCCGCAATCCAGCACAACGAACGTATCGGCTCCAAGATATTCAATCACATCCACTTTGCCACTGCACTTTCCTTCGCCAGCTTCGCATAGCGAAATATGCTCCGGGCGAATGCCCAGATGAACCGGATTGCCCTCCTCTTCAAACACGCCGCTTCCGCCCCCATCAAGCCGGTATTGGCCGTTCTCGGCCGTGCACGGCATGATGTTCATTTTGGGACTGCCGATAAATTGAGCAACAAATAGATTCTGAGGTCTGCGGTAAAGCTCTCGCGGCGTACCGACCTGCGAGATCAGGCCGGCCTCCAGCACAACGATGCGGTCTGCTAGCGTCATCGCCTCAACCTGATCGTGCGTGACATAGATCATCGACGCACTTAGCGAACGGTGAAGCTTCGCAATCTCGTAGCGCATCTCGACCCGAAGCGCTGCATCAAGATTGGAAAGCGGCTCGTCGAACAGGAACGCAGTCGGATCTCGCACGATGCATCGGCCGATCGCGACCCGCTGACGCTGGCCGCCCGAAAGTTCGCGCGGACGCCGTTCCATGTACGACTCGAGCTTTAGAACCTGCGCAGCCTCGTCGACCTTGCGCGTCAGCTCCTCTCGAGCAACGCCGGCGGTCTTCAGCGAAAAGCCGATGTTCTCACGCACCGACATATGCGGATAGAGCGCATAGGACTGAAACACCATCGCCAGCCCTCGCCTTGACGGCGGTTCAGCAGTGGCGTTTTTTCCTGCCACCCAAATCTCTCCGCGACTCGTCTCCTCAAGACCCGCAATCATGCGCAGCAAAGTGGATTTGCCGCACCCGGAAGGACCTACAAAAATCACAAACTCGCCTTTCTCGATGGAAAGATCTACACCCTTTATGACCTGCAGGTCTCCGAACCACTTTTCTACAGCCCTTAATTCAATATCCGCCATTATTCCCTCCCCGCCCAAGCAAGCCACACGGCAGCAGTAAATGAAAAGTTGCTGCTGCCGCAAGGCTGTCCGTTCATCGGGTTGTAATACTCAAAAAAACCGTTGCGAGCGATCAGGCCAGCGGTTTCGCTACGCAGTCGCTCCGCCTCGGCATCGCGTCCTCCATCATGCAAGCCGAGCGCGATTAGCGCGTTCATGAACGGCCAGATCGGCCCTCTCCAGTAGCGCTGCGCATCAAAGCCCGGCAAAGCCGGGCTGCTCGACGGAATTCCGTAGCTGACCCGCTCCCAAGTAGCCGTCAGCCTTTCGGAAACCTGCTGGCACTCAATGCCGGCCAGCCAGGCAAGATAGGCACCCAGGCCTGCCGTATTGGAAAATTGCCCTGTTCGCAGATCCTGCGCATCGTAGCACTGAAGCTCGTCGTTCCACAGAACCGGAAGCGCTGCTTCGAGCTCGCCCGCCCAACGCTCAGGCTCTTCCGGATCTTCATCCAATGCTCTTGCGATCGCGGCAAGATCCCGATTAGCGCGAATCAGGATGAATGTAGTTGCCGGATCAGTCATCAGAAACGGCCCCCTTGCCAAAATCTCTTCTTGGTTCCATTCGCAGTCTCGCCCGAAGTTGAGAATCGCAAGATATCGATCGTAGTCGATCTGTTCTGGCCGCATCGACCTGTCGACATAAATGGTGTCGCCGCGCTGGTAGCATTCTCCTGTGGAGATGTCGACCTTGTTCATTCCGATGTCCCACTCCATGCTGTTGTCTCGCCCCGACTCCCAAGGGTGGGTAACAGCGACCACGCCCGAGCGGCAGCGATAGCGGCGCCACCAGCGATGCCAAGCAATAATGCTCGGATACAGCGCAGCAAGCCTCGCATATCCAGCCTGAGGCGACTTCTCGAATATATGCCGAGCAAAGATTGCCGCCACCGGCGGCTGGCTGATCCCAGAGGTTGGCGGACTAGTTTCAGTGCCCCAAACCTCAGGCCCGGGGAAGTAGTCCGACTCTTCGCCATGGAAGATGATGTGCGGCACCATGCCATTTTCCCACTGACCGGCGAAGAGCGTTTCCAACTCATCCCATGCCCGGCCGATGTCGAAAGTCGAGTAACCCCAGGCAGCAAAGGCGCTGTCCCAGTTCCACTGGTGAGGATACAAATCGGCCGCCGGCACGGTGTATCCGCCCCGGTCGTTGCCGAGCAGTATCGAGCGGGCCTGTTCGTCTAGGCTCACGGCGAGCTGCCTAACCTTTGACCGAACCTGCGGCTAGACCCCTTGTCATGAAACGCTCAAGCCCTAAGAACAGGGCCATTACTGGCAACGTTGCCATGACAGCGCCCGCCATAAGGTGCTGACGCGGTATCTCCGCAGAGTTAAGCTGCGCCACACCGCGAGTAAGCGTGAACGTTGACGGGTCGTCAAGCAGCATGAAAGCGAGCAAAAACTCGTTCCACGCAATCATAAAGACATACAGCGAAACCGACGCAAGGGCCGGCAGGCTAAGCGGCAGCGTAATCTTCCAGATCACCGCAAGCCGCGACAAACCGTCCATCACTCCCGCTTCCTCAACCTCTGCCGGCAAACCGCGAAAATAGCCTTGCAGCATATAGAGCGCGACCGGAATGGTGGTGACCGGATAGATCAGTATGATTCCGAAGATCGAGTTTCGAAGTCCGGCGATCGAGAATGCAATGTAGATCGGCAAAGCTAGCACAATCATCGGCACCATATAGATCAGCAGGATCGAGCGCACTAGCGAGGCGCGTCCACGGAACCGAAGCCGCGCAACCGCATAGGCGCCGGGCACTGCAAAAAGAAGCGTAACAAAAACCGTTAGAACGGATACGTAGAACGAAGTCCACATATATCGTGCAAAATCAAACTCTACAATCAGCTCGACATAGCTTCGAAGCAGTTCCCAGCCCTTGCTGAGCTCGATCGAAAAATCAAGCGGATTCAGCAACAGCGCCTGTTGGCTTTTCAGGCTGGTCATGACCATGACGTAGAAGGGAATCAGGACCATGGCTGTGAAAAAAACGTGTCCTACCCGGTTGAGCAGCAAAATGACAGCATCCTCAAACTCGTGCCGCGTAAGCGAACCTGGGACGATGCCGGCGAGAACCTGCCAAAGTGCGCCCACCGTCGCGCCAGCCGCGAGCGCAGCCGCGGCAATGCGACCTGTGATGCCCATATTCTCACCGATGACAAGCGGTCCGAACCCGGCAAATACAAGAGGCAGCAGGGCCGCGAGCGCAACAGCAAATATCATCCAAGGCAAGCGAAACCGAATGATGGCCAAGCCCACAGACGCACCAAGTGCCAGCGACCACAAAAGGGAGGGGCGAATCGCATCGCCAGTAGCAAATGAAATGGCTACTGCGACGGTCGCGGATACGACCAGTGCCCATACTGCACCCAGAATCACGGCGGTTATCCAGCCCCGGTACAGGATGCTCACAATCCTTCCTCCTGACTAATGAAGCGGAAGAAAAACCACGAAAATACCAACAAGCAAATGAAGATGACTACTGCCACCGCCGCGCCAGCCCCAATGTTGGATAGCGCGAATGCCTGCTCGTAGACATTCACGGTCAATGTGCGCGTGCCGGCATTACCGCCGGTGAGCAAGAAAATGTCGTCGAATTTGTTGAACGTCCAGATAAAGCGCAATAGAAACAGAACGCTCAAAATCCCGAACAACATTGGCAAAGACAAGTACCAGAACTGCTGGAACGGCGATGCGCCATCCATATCCGCGGCCTCGAACATGTCGGTGTCGATCGCTTGCATTCGAGCCAGAATAAACAGGAATGACAGCGGGAAGTAGCGCCATACTTCGAAGGCGGTAACCGTGATGAGAGCAAGCGGCTTCTCCCCTAAGAAGTTGATTGGCGAATCTGCCACGCCCATCTGCACCAGCAAGGCGTTGAGCGACCCCGAAAACGGGTCGAGCAGCAACACCCATGTGAATGCTACCGCAATAACAGGGGCAACATAGGGAAACAGGTAGAGACCGCGCAGCAGTCCTCGTCCGCGAAAAGATTTGTCGAGCAACTGAGCGGCAAAAAGCCCCATGACCAGGGCTCCCACGGTTCCAAAGACTGTATAGAAGATTGTGACGCCAAGCACGCCCCAGAACTCGTCGCCATCGAATACGCGCCTAAAATTTTCCCACGTGAAAGTCAAATTGGTGATCACGTTGGGAGCCGTGCCGGTCGCCTCGACAGGCGAGTCGCGAACATCCGCACCGCTGTCAAGGTAGTCCTGCCGGACCGTGACCGGAATCCGAATCTGATCGCGATACCCGCCCTCCCAGTCGCCAAGGTCGCAACGAAGCGCACGTCCATCAAGTGCGCAACGCGGGTCGAGCTCGGAGACCGACAGACCTTCGGGCAAACGATCAGCAATGGTCACGCCTCGCAGCGTCTGCTCTTTGCTTGAGTTGCGGAGGCGATAGCGGATAATCGCCTCATCGCCAGCGCTGGCAACGCTTCCGCGCAGATCTTCACGGACTACCGGCACCGGCGGGCGCAAGTCGGATAGCGTAACCGGCTTAGCGCTGATCCAGAATACCGCCAGCAATGGCAAGACAACCACCAAAGCGACCGCAACAATCGTCGGCAGCAGCAAGCCCCAAGCAAGCCGCGCCTCGCGCTTAGCCAGGGGACCCGAGCTTCGAGGCGGCTCGAGAGTAATCGCCATAATCCGAACTATAGTGGCTTTGGCGGCAATCTGAAAGACTGGGCGGCGCATGAAAGGCGCCGCCCAGATCTAGGTCACCTATTGAAGCTTAGCAAGCTCGTCGTTAAGCGCAGCCACAGTCGAAGCGGCATCCCGCACCCCATCGACATATTCGCGTACCAAGCGATTAAAAACCTGGCTGTTGACGATCTTTGAAGCGAGCGCAAATTGCCCTTCAGCCACGCCCCAGCGCTGCGCAACATCCAAACCCCCAACGATCTCATCGATCATTTCTTGGGCATAAAGGTCGCCGAGCGGAGCTTTGCGGTCAACGCCAACCGGAAGCATCGACCATGCCTCGGCAAAAGCGTTCGGGCTGTCAGTTGTGCCTCGACGCACCGGGAATTTACCTTCCGGCGCAATCGAAAGCGTCTGGGTATAGCCCTCATCCAAAGCAAATTGCACAAATTCAATAGCGGCATCCGTTTCTGCATCGGATGTGATTCCGAAGTAGTTTACATCGCCCCAGGCGGCACCATCCGGATTGGATGGGCCCGCAAAATTGGTCACGATGCCAGTCTTCGAGGCAAGTTCACCGGATGTAGGATCGTCATTGATGGTTGGTGGAGCGCTGTCGCGCAATCCTGCGAGCTCATCCAGAATGAAAGGCGACCAGATGATCATCGGCGTCTTGCCGGCAAAGTAGAGTTCCCGCGACTGCTTCCAGAACAATTCACCCGGAGGCGAAGCTTGAACAATCGCCTTGTAAAAGTCCAGCACTTCGGTTGTCTTGGCAATGTCGAGCGGAGCCAGGCCGTTCGCGTCAACTGGCGAAACACCGTTGGCAAGGAAGACATGCTCCAGAACTTGGCTCATGAAATTCTCATCCACCTTGGTGGCTGCCACAAATCCGTACATTTCCGGAGGATTGTGAAGCGCCTCGATCGCGGCGACCACATTAGCGTAAGTCGTTGGCGCAGCAAGACCGGCGCTATCGAATAAATCCTTGCGGTAGACTACCATCTGTGTCCAGCCGTCGACCGGAACACTGGCATAGCCGTCGCCGACCGATGCCATCGCCAACGGACCAGGAGCGAACGTTCCGCTGCCGAGAGCTTCGATCGCATCGGCGGCAGCCTCAGAATCAAGAATTCCGGCTTCGTACCATGGAAGCGCGTATTGGAGCGTGTGATAAATCACATCCGGCAAGTCGCCGGCCGCATAGGCTGCCGTCGCGCGAGTGCCGAGATTCGACTCTTCCACTGGAACAACTTCAACACTATGGCCGCTAGCGGCAGTGAATTCATCGGCCATTGCTTGCTGCTTCGCGAGGCGATCAGGCTGGTTCTCAGTCGTCCAGAAACGAAGATCGGCAGCACTCGCGTAGCCGGCCGCCAGACACAGAGCCATAGTGCCAACGAACACCTTCAAGCTTGCGTGTACGGATTTAGATTTCATATTTCATCTCTCATTAGGTTTGAATTTATTCATGTTTCCTGCTCAATCGCCACTGTTTCGATTGACGCTCGGCACGATTCTCTTTACAGTCCGTGAAGTGATTCTCAACATCGAAATCCTTTTCCCCGTACACATTCTAACGGTTTTTCCGCAGTTCGATGAACATTCATATCAAACTCAGCAGTTCGAATTATGTCCAGTCCCTGTCCACATGATTTCTGCCCGCGTCTCGCAAGCTATCGCATCCGATTCGCATTTAGCATTCTTTCAGTGTGCAGCGCCTCCTTGAATTGGCACCAAACACTTTGACCTATGCCGGCCCGAAGTCTCCGCACGCATGGGTCACATGCCCCAGACCGTCACCTTGCGCCCGTCCACGGACTCCTCGCGGCGGAATACTTTCTCGTCCCACGACCTATCCTCCGAGCGGTCGAAGACCACCAGATGGCCCTCGGCGGTGCCGCACCGCCGCATATACCCGCCAAGCTGCCCCAGACCCTCTGCAATCGTGCGCTCCAGGCCGTTCCAGCGCAGCTTGCACTCCACCGCCTCCCGCTGGCGCCGAGGGCCCCACTCGACCAGCAGGTCCATCCGCCCACGCCCCAGACCGTACTCGCGCTCGATCCGCCCGCCCGCGTTCACCACTCGCTGCAAAAACGCCTGCAGCAAAAGCTGAGGCCCCGCCTCCCTATAGTCGAACCGCCCCACCCAGTGCTCCGAATGCTCCCGGAAGAACCCCTGGAACGCCTCCATCAGACGCCCCATCATCAGACGGCCATCCTCCACGTACCACGCGGTCTCGTGCGCGATGAACCAGTCCGCGCCGGTGATCAGCTCGCGCGGTATCACTTCCCGGTAGATCGCGTTGGCCACCCGAACAGGCTTGTCCTGCGCGATCAGCCCCAGATCGGCCACGTACTGCAGATCGTCGGCGGTGAACGACTCGGCCGCGCCTTCGCTCACCAGCGGCGCGATCACCCGCTTGACCCGCGGCTCGCGAAGCTTGTCCGCCAATTGGTCCAGATGCGTGTCGCGCCGAAGGATCAATTCCTCCCGGGCGTCGATCACGTCCTCATGCCGGATCGCCGCATTCAGATCCTCGGCCTTCTTCAGCGCCTCGGCCGCCAGCGCGTTGACCAGCCACGGCTGCCCCGAGGTCGAGCGCCACACCTCCGCCAGCGCCTCCCCGCTCCACGATTGCCCGGTCTCAGAAGTGTGCTGCAGCAAGAGCTCCCGCGTCTGGGCCTCGTCGAAATCCCCCAGCCGGATCGATTCGGCCTTGATGTTGAACGCGCTGCCGCCGGCGACCACCGCCCTCTCCGAGCCCGAATGGATCCGGTAGTCGCGCACGTCGCGGATGCCGCACAGGATGACGCACTGCGGAAAATGCTTCGGACGCTGCGTGTAGCCCGCCCTCAGCTGGCGCAATACCGAGATCAGCGTGTCCCCCACCAGCGCGTCGATCTCGTCGATCATCAACACCAGCGGACGCGGGTCGGACTTCGCCCAGCGGCGCAAGACCTCGGTCAGCGCGTCGTGCGCGCCCGAGGCCTCCAGGACGCCCTGCCAATGCTCCTTGACAAACCCGTCGCCAAGATAGTCCTCGGCGGACCTCGAAAGCGCGCTGAGCATCGCCCGCATCGCCGCCGGCACATCCTCGCGCGCCGTCTGCGCCCCCTCGACATTGACGTAGACAGCCCGATGGCGGCCCGCCTCGTTCAGCTCCTCCATCAGGGCCAGCAGCGCCGAAGTCTTGCCGGTCTGCCGCGGCGCATGCAGGATGAAGTACCTCCAGTCCTCGATCAGGCCGTAGACCTCATCCCGATCCACCCGCCCGAGCGGCGCAACGTGATAGTGCTTTGCCGGCACGATCGGGCCGGCAGTGTTGAAAAACCGCATGATTTCTTAATTAGTGTCTGCCAGAAAACCTCTGATTTCAAGTATCGGCCGGTGCTGGGGGAGCACAAGGCGCGGCGGCCGGGATGTCGTCGCGCGACTTGGCGCCGGTATGCCTGCTCTCGATCGGCACGGCGCCGATCTCGAGCTGAGCGGAGTGGGCCAAGCGCATCGCTTTTTCCTCGAAGATTGCGGCGAAACGGGGCGAAACGCGCCGATTCGGCGGGAAATCCGCGCTTCCGCCGAATTCTTCGCCGCCGCCGCTCGCCGCTAAGCAATTGTTTTCAATCAGCAACGATATCACATTTTGGTTTTCTGGCAAGCACTAATTATAAGGCGTATGAAATAATGCTGAACTTTGTTTATTAAGGCAAAAAGTCCTGCGACAACTCCTCGGGCATCGTTTGCTTTATTTTGCCGCACAGATAAGCAACGGATTCGCCTTTTTGCTCGATGCCACGCTTCCAACCGCAGTCAGCAACCTGCCGCCCGCAAATCCGAGCAACCCTAGCATCTGCACCACGACTTTGCCACTTGTCATACATGACAAATCAATTTTGAACCATTCTCGCGAGGACATGTCTACAATAGCCGTGTTTACACAACTATCAATTCACTTTTCATGGAGAAAAACACAATGAAAGCATCAAAAGCGATCATTACCACTGCAATTTCTGGCGCCCTCGCACTGGGTGCTCTGACCATTTCTCAAACCGCTTCGGCAGATGACGAGCATGAAAAATGCTTCGGCGTAGCAAAAGCCGGCAAGAACGACTGCGACACCGCAGCAAGCTCCTGTGCGGGCACATCCACTGCAGACGGTCAAACCGATGCCTGGGTACTGGTTCCGAAAGGTCTTTGCGAAAAATTGGTTGGCGGAAGCACTACGTCCAGCTAAATCGGTTTTCGAACCGATAGAATTTCGTTTCTATTTCTAAGCTCCGGCGACCCGATTCCAATGAGTTCTATCGGAATCGGGTTGCGCGGACCCCACCACGCCGATGCTGTCGCCAAGCCGCACCCGGTGGACTGGTTTGAAGTGCATAGTGAAAATTTCTTTGCTGCCGGCGGCTCTGCCCACGAAACGCTTGCGCAGGTCTGCCAGGACTATGACGTCAGCTTTCACGGCGTAGGGCTTTCCCTCGGCTCTGCCGACTCGTTCAGCGAATACCACCTGTCCAAGCTTCAAGCGCTGATCAGCCGGTATCAGCCGATGCTTGTTTCTGAGCACCTTTCATGGAGCTCGGTCAATGGCACCTACTTGCACGATCTGCTGCCATTGCCCATGACGCAGGAGGTGGAAGACTACCTCGTCAGCCGCGTCGAGCAAGTTCAAAACCGACTCAAACGACAGATCCTCATCGAAAACGCATCGACTTATCTGGAATTCACCCATTCCGAGATGCCGGAATGGTTTTTTGTCTCGAATATCGCAAATCGCAGCGGTTGCGGCATTCTGCTTGATGTCAATAACGTCTATGTCAATTCACGAAACCACGGTTTCGACCCGTTTGAATATCTGAACCAGATCCCAGTCGACAAGGTGCAAGAAATACATCTGGCCGGCCACACGGTCAACCAGCTGCCCGAGGGAGAAATCCTCATCGATACCCATGACCAGCGCGTCTGCGCTGAAGTCTGGAACCTGTACCGACTAGCAGCACGGCGCTTCGCGCACGCCAATACGCTTATCGAATGGGATAAGGATCTGCCGCCCTTCGAAGTGCTGCTGCAAGAGGCTGAAATCGCTCGAAGCATACATCGCGAGATGAACCAGCATGCAGTTGCTTGAACTGCAAACGCAGTTCGCCCGACGCGCACTCGGATACGAACACGACGACAAGCTCGATCAACTGGTACGCGCCAACGGGCTTGATGGCGGACGGCGCCTCAACGTCTACCGCAACAACGTTCGTACCACGCTTGCCGAGGCGCTTCAGGCCACCTACCCCGTCTTATGCGAACTGGTCGGCGAAGATTTCTTCGCCTCGTTCGCTCAGCGCTACGCCGCGCAACATCCGCCCAAAACCGGGGATGTCGCAGACTACGGCGATCAGATTGCGCAATTCGCAAGCGCCTCGCCTGAGCTTTCCAAACTGCAATACCTCCCCGACATCGCCAGGCTTGAATGGGCATGCCACACATCATATCGCGCACAAGATGCGAAGCGCATTGCGATCAAGGCATTGCAAAAAATCCCTGCAACCTCGCACGAGCATCTGCTTTTTGAATTCGTGCCATCAGTCAAATTCGTCAGTTCTCCATTTCCGATCTTCGACATCTGGCAATTCGTGGTCGACCCTGCCAAACGAAACAAAGAGCCTCCAAATCTCGACAGCGAAGGGCAATCCGTCATGACGCTGCGCGACAATAGCGATGTCAACGTAATCCTGCTAAGCGAGATAGAGCATAAATTCGCAACATCTCTCGCCGAAGGCAACACCTTGGCTGCAACGCTACAAAAGATTGCAGACCCATTTGAAGCACTCGAATTACAAGATTTACTGCATAAGCTCTTCTCACTCGGTACAATGGCACGCATCTCAGTCGGCAATTCGCCCTGAATGCCTCAAGACATTTTCACGCAAGAGAATTTCTATGATCGACAAACTGACACATTTAATCCGCAAAGTGATTGGCTTGCTAGACTGCGGCGCACCAGTCGCCGACCTTGCCATGAGAATCTGGATCGGCAATGTATTTTTCAAATCGGGACTCACTAAGATCCAGAGCTGGGACAGCACGGTTTTCCTGTTCGAGAACATCTACAAAGTTCCTATGCTGTCGCCGACTGTCGCAGCAGGCCTCGGCACTGCGGCGGAACTGGTGCTTCCGGTCATGCTGGTATTCGGCTTGGCCGGCCGTGCGGTCGCAGGAGCGCTTTTTGCATTCAACATCATTGCAGTCGTTTCCCATCCAGACATGAGTGCAGCGGGGGTTGTCCAGCATCAGGTCTGGGGGATCATCATGCTGGCACTGATGTTGCGCGGTCCTGGAGCGATTTCAATCGATCATTTCGTCCGCAAGCGGTTCATGGCGTAAAGCGCTATCAATCCATGGCCGCCGTCGAAAACCCGATACCGGTGACGCTTGCTGCCCCGCCGAACAAGTTTGCCGCTCGCGCGGCGGGGGATCAGCGATGGAATTTCCAGCGCACCTTGCGCAACAATGGATTCCTTCCTTTGCGCCGCACAACGATTCGCGATTTACAGATCAATCTGGGCAAGCTGTGCAACCAGGCTTGCAACCACTGCCATGTCGATGCCGGTCCGAAGCGCACCGAAATCATGACCTGGGAGACGATGCGCCGCATCCTAGACTGGATTGAGCGCTACCGCATCGCGGTGGTGGATATCACCGGCGGGGCGCCGGAAATGAATCCAAACTTTCGAAGATTCGTGCAAGGGTGCATCGAACGCCACGCAAACGTCATGTCGCGATGCAATCTAACCATCTTGATGGAGCCAGGCCACGAAGACTTGGCGCAATGGTATGCTGATCAGAAAGTTGATCTGGTTTGCTCGCTGCCTTGCTACACGTCAGAAAATGTCGATGCGCAGCGCGGCAAGGGGGTATTTGGCAAGAGCATCGCGGCATTGCAGCTGCTCAATGAGCGCGGGTACGGCATCGAACCTGATTTATCGCTAGACCTTGTCTACAATCCTTCAGGCGCCTTCCTGCCCGGCCCGCAGCCGGAATTGGAAGCGCAATACAAGGCGCGATTACTCGAAGACTTCGGCATCCGATTCAATCACCTGTATACCATCACCAATCTGCCGATCAGCCGCTTTCGCCACTATTTAGAGCAAAATGATCAGTATGAAGGCTATATGAATTTGCTTTCAGACAGTTTCAATTCGCAGACCATCGAAGGCCTGATGTGCCGGCACAATTTGAATGTCGACTGGCTTGGAAAAATCTACGATTGCGACTTCAATCAGATGCTTGATATCGAAGCCGGCTGGAAAAAGGGGCGATATCTTTGGGATTTGGACTTTAGCGAACTGGCTGATCAGCAAATCGCCGTCGGCAGCCACTGCTTCGGCTGCACTGCCGGGGCTGGCAGTAGCTGCGGTGGCGCAATCGTCTGAGCAAACCTGACGGCAGCCCCATTCGCTCAGCTTGCCGCCATGCGCTGGCGAGCAACCTCGAATGCCGCAATGCCGACTGCAACCGACACGTTGTAGCTTTCCGCTGCGCCAGCAATCGGGATATGCGCCAGATGGTCGCATTTTTCGCGCGTAATTCGGCGTAGGCCCGCATGCTCCGACCCCAGCACCAGCGCACACGGGTCGGTTAGCATCAAATCCACAATGGATTGTGGGGCATCGGCTGCCAGCCCGATCACCCAGACACCCATTGCTTTGAGATCGTCTATGGTGCGGGCGAGATTTGACACTTGAAAGATCGCCAGCGATTCAGCCGACCCCGCGGCAGTCCGCGATGCCGTTTCATTGACTGCGCTGCCGCGATGGCGCGGCAGGATGACAGCCTGAGCTCCGGCTGCTTCGGCGCTTCGCAAGCAGGCGCCAAGATTTCTCGGGTCCTCGATTCCATCAAGAATAACGATCAATGGCGCCTGATCAGAGGATTCGATCAGTTGGCGCACCGTCAATTCCGGTTCCTGCATTACCTCTTGGCGGCAAAACACAATGACCCCTTGATGGCGAATGCCGCGAGCTGCGCGGTTGAGCCGCGCAGGCTGAACGCGAGTGCAATCAATGCTGTTTTCTTGCGCCAAGCCCTCAATCTTGCCAAGTCTTTGATCCCGTCGAGCAACACTCAGCAAAACGGATTCAATGTCCTGGGGTCGCTGAGTCAGCACGGCAGTCGCGGCATGAATGCCGCAGATCATCTTCATTTTCATCTCCTTCTCCGTCGCTGTCGATGGGGCCGGCGGGCCGGCGCTTGCGCGGGTTCGAAGTCGATAAATCCAAGTTCCTGATTGGCATCGACAACCCTGACCTCCATCGGCGACCCGATCGCCAACGTTTTGCCTGATTTGCGTCCCACCAGCGTCTTGTACCGGTCGTTGTAGTCGTAGTATTCGTTGCCGAGTGTTCGAACCGCCACCAGGCCATCGACATATGGCTTGTCAAGTTGCACGAATACGCCAAATTCCTTCACCTCGGTAATGGCACCCGAAAACACTTCGCCAACTCGAGTAGCCATATACTCGACGATCAGCCACCGTGTCGCTTCACGCATGCATGCTTCCGCCTTTCGTTCCAGGTAGGAACTGAATCGAGCCGTTTCAGCCAATTCCTTTTTTCGATATGCCGGCTTGCCATTCCTAAGCGCATTTTTGATCATCCTATGCACAATTAGGTCGGGATAGCGTCGAATCGGCGACGTGAAGTGCGCATAGCGGTCAAAATTGAGCGCAAAATGCGGTGCGGGGGCTTCGCTGTAGACCGCCACTGACAAGCTGCGAAGCAGCTGATGCTGCATGGCTCCCGCCACTTCTGGAAGCTTGGCTAGTTCTTCGCTGGCCTTCAAGTAGTCGTCTAGGCCCGGCGAACGGTCGGATGGAAATCCGATGCCGAACCCGCTCAGAACTCCGCATAGCCTATCAGCATCGTCAGGCGATGGCGAGGCATGGACACGAAACATTCCAGCATCCGGATAGCGCTTGCAAATGAATTCGGCGGCGCAAACATTGGCTGCAAGCATGGCCTCTTCGACCAAGCCGTGCATCTCGCCCGGTTGGGATTTTCGCACATCGGTCACCGCACCATCGGCATCAAACCGAAGAGAGGGTTCGAAAATATTCAGCACAAGCGCCCCTTTATCATGCCGTTTGCTGCGTAACCGTGCATAGACTTGAGCAAGATTTTGCAAATCATGCTGCAATTTGGAGGGTGCATTCAGCTTGAGCAAATGATCGGCTTGCGCATAGGTCAGTCTGGCTGCCGAGCGTATCGTTGCCTCATAGAAAGCGCTTGACGATATCGCGCCATTCGAATCAACCATCATTTCGCAAACCAATGCGAAGCGATCCTCATTCGGAACTAGCGAGCACGCTTCAGACGACAGTTTGTCCGGCAGCATGGGTATGGCCGACTCGGAAAAATAGACTGAAAACCCACGCTTGCGGGCGAATCGATCGATCGCCGAATCAGATGTCACCCATTCAGCAACATCGGCAATAGCAACATACAGCCGGCTGCGCGACCCGACTCTTTCGCAGTATATGGCATCATCATGATCCTTAGCCCCCTTCGGATCGATGGTGACGAAAGGAAGGTGGCGCAGGTCTTTTCGCGCACGATCGGCCGAACGGTTAATTTGCTTCACCCCGGCTTCAATCTCGCCAGCGACTTCGTTCGGCACAGTTTCGCTGATGCCGTGACGGGCTTGCGCGACAGCGCGAGCAAGAGCACGGGGCGAGTCAAGCAATCGAAGAATCTTCTTCAGTCTCCACCGGGTGCGCTCCTTGGTCTTGGATTCCGGCTGAACCGCTGCTAAAACATAATCGCCTTCGATGCAGTCTTGATCTGAAACTTGATCAGGTCGCAGGTAGCAAAGCCCTGCGCTTCTCAACCCGATGGGTTCCAGATAGCACTCAGAAGAAGAGCCGCTTTGCTGCTGGCTAAATCGGGCAGCTACGAGATGCTCGCTGGCACGCTTGATTCCGATGACCTTAAGCGGCGACTTTTCGCTTCGTCTGGAACGAACAGGCTCGACGAAGATTTGGTCCCCTGGCAGGGCATCGTAACCATCCAAATCGCTTAGCCGTATGTTCTCTCTATTGTCGGTTCTGACAATGACGTAGCGGCTATTGACGAAGTCAACCTTTACCCGCTCAGCAGCCAGCTTGGCCGGACGGCGCGATTGTCGCTTTGCTCGCCTGCTGGTCACGGGCTTTTGAAAGTGGTCACAGTATGAATTTTCGAATGGGCGGCATACATGCCTGCAACTTTGTCAATTGCGCGGGCATATCGCAAACGATTCTAACCTCATGATGGTAAGCGGGTGAAGCCGCAATGATTCGTAGCCCAATCTCAAAGGGTGGTGCCGAGGAGAGGACTTGAACCTCCACGGGGTTGCCCCCACTAGCACCTGAAGCTAGCGCGTCTGCCAATTTCGCCACCTCGGCAATTCCGCCCCAAAAAAGCGGCATCGCTACATGTCATCGTCTGCTCAACGATGTCCTCGATCAGCAAAGTCGCAACGCCAAAACGTGCACATTTTGCGGCACGGCCGATTTTGGAAAACCGTATTATAAGAGACGCCATTGCCGCGCAATGTAAAAAAGCGTTTTTGCTATAATGCAATCATTCGTGCGCTGAGCATCAAGAGTATAAAACGTATTTTCGGACGGACGAAGGATCTAACCTTTCAGGCATCTGCATTTTTCCAGCGGATAGTTTCCACATAACGCACAATAGAGGTATATCACTTTGGACGCAAAAATTGTTTGGTTATTCGTTTTCGTAATCCTTTACTGGGTCTACTGCATCTACTGGGGCATCAAGGGCGCAGTAACTTCGAAAACCGCGACCGACTACTTTATCGCCGGTCGAAAGCTTTCGCTATGGGTGTTTGTTCTCGCCGCCACTGCCACCTCGTTTTCGGGATGGACGTTCATGGGACATCCGGGACTGCTTTATCGCGATGGCTTCCAGTACGCCTATGCGTCGTTTTATGCAATCACGATTCCGTTCACCGGCGTGATCCTGCTGAAGCGACAATGGATGATCGGCAAGAGATTCGGTTTTGTCACACCAGGTGAAATGCTTTCGTACTACTTCAAGTCGGACATGATCCGAATTCTGGTAGTTCTGGTAGCACTTTGCTTTTCAGTGCCCTATCTGGGCATTCAGCTTCGCGCGTCTGGCTTCTTGTTCAACGTGCTGACCGATGGTCTGCTCGGAGTCAACGCCGGCATGTGGCTGCTTTCGGCAGTCGTGCTAATCTACGTCGCATCAGGCGGGCTGCGCGCAGTGGCCTATGTGGACACGCTTCAGTGCATCCTGCTTGCGCTTGGCATTGTCGTCATTGGCATCATTACCCTGAATCTGGTCGGCGGATTTGCCGCACTGAACGAAGGCATAGCGAATCTTGCCACCTTGGATACGAAGCGGACGCCGGACGGCTATAGCCACTACGTCGCCATTCCCGGCATCATTCAATTCGTTTCGTCGGGTCCAAGCGCTGTAGGCGGCGCATGGACAGGCATCATGATTCTGACCTACATGTTTGCGCTTATGGGGATTCAGTCATCGCCTGCATTTTCCATGTGGGCATTCGCCAACCAAAGCCCCGAACCCTTTGCTCCGCAGCAAGTCTGGGCTTCATCGCTTGGAATAGGATTTATCCTATTCTTCTTCACGGCGATCCAGGGCATGGGCGGTCACTTTCTCGGGGCTGATCTTGGTTATCTTCAAGCCTATCCGGACATCAACAATGCGCTAGGCGCCGGATTGGGCGGCACAGATCTAATGCAATCGCCTGGCAAGCAAGGAATGCTGGTACCTCAGTTGATTCATGTGGTGCAGGATACGGCGCCTTGGCTTGTGGGATTGCTGTCAGTGTGCGCGCTGGCGGCGATGCAGTCAACCGGGGCAGCCTACATGTCCACCGCAGGGGCGATGCTCACGCGCGACCTTCTCAAGCACTTCATCATGCCCAATGTTTCTCATGGGCAGCAAAAGCTGTTTGGAAGAATTGGCGTTGCGGTCATTGTAGGCGCGGCGCTGGTCGTTGCAACCACCTCCTCTGATGCACTCGTGCTGCTTGGCGGGCTGGCGGTTGCCTTCGGATTTCAGATGTGGCCCGCACTGCTAGCAGTGTGCTACTTTCCATGGCTAACGCGAGCCGGCATTACGCTCGGACTGGCCGCTGGCATGATCGCTGTGGTCTGCACTGAAACGATCGGCCAGAATCTCGGCATCACAGCATGGGGTCGCTGGCCTTGGACCATCCACTCGGCTGGCTGGGGAATCATATTCAACCTGGGAATCGCGATCATCGTGTCTGCCATGACGCAGAACGAGGCAGATACGAAGCGCAAGATGGAGTTCCATAATTTCCTATCGGAATATGCTTCACTATCCGATCGCAAGCGTGCGCTCTTGCCTATGGCGTGGATCATCACGCTGGCGTGGTTTTTCTTCGCAATCGGGCCTGGCGCCGTGATCGGCAACGCCATCTTCGGCAACCCGAACGACGCAGCAACCTGGATTTTCGGGATGCCGTCAATTTGGGCATGGCAAATCATGTGGTGGGCGCTTGGCGTGTTCATGATGTGGTTTCTTGCCTACAAGATGGAGATGTCCACAGTGCCGGAGCGTGATATCGAAGTCCTGCATGAAGACATCGGCGATACGCAAGTTGGCCAAAGCAACTGAGCTGTCTTCGATATAGAAAAAGGGAGGGGAAACCCTCCCTTTTTTCTGAAAATCAGAGGCATTTACGCAAATTGCGCACTCAATTTTTCTCCTGTGGTTCGGGTTGGTTCGGTGAAAAATCCGCAAATCAAGCGCCTTGATGTGACGGCAGTTTGCATCTTTCAGTCTATTAGTTTTAGAATGAGCAGGGATAAATAAGGATTTTCGGAGCCTTTTGCCATGATCGATCACGCACCTTCTCACTCTGACCCGCCAAGGCCTCGTGCAACTTATCAAGACGTGCTGGACGCGCCTGCGCACAAAGTCGCTGAAATCATTGACGGCGTATTGCACCTTAATCCTAGACCCGCTCCATTGCACGGCGTTGCTGGATCTGTCCTCGGTGCGCGAATCAATCGGCCATTTCAACTGGGAGAAGACGGTCCCGGCGGATGGTGGATCATCGATGAACCAGAGCTTCACTTCGGAGAAGATGTCGTGGTGCCCGACGTGGCGGGATGGAAAAAGAGTCGCATGCCTGAACTGCCCGACACTGCCTATTTCACGCTCGCACCGGATTGGGTTTGCGAAGTGCTTTCACCCTCAACGAAGAAGCTAGACCGGGGTCGAAAAAGCGCGATCTACATCCGCAACAGGGTCAAGCACATGTGGTTGGTGGACCCTATCGAACGAACGCTGGAAGTGTATGCCTTGACCCACGATCGCTGGCAGCAAATCAGTGCACTTCGTGATAGCGCAGTTGTTTGCATGCCGCCATTCGAAGCGATATCGTTTGATCTCGCCGACTTGTGGGGCAACTTCGAACCGCCTGCCAAAACACTTTCGCAAAAGCTGGAAAAGCCGCATCGAATGGCTCACTCAAATGTTGAATAAGTCTAATTGACTCTTGCTCATTAGGCTATACCAGCTACTAAGTGCAAATAATTCAACACCTATTTGGATTGAAATGAGACATTTACCAAGTGCTCTACGTACCGTCTTGTTGCAAATTTCTTTTATGACAGAATAAGCACTTCGGATTATTAATCGTTACCCAGTACCGAAAGCAGGAGTGCATCGAGTCCTGTTTCAGGAGGCACTTGAATGCTGAACGCTCTACAAACAAGCTCGAACTTCTTATCCTTGCGCATCAAGCGCTGCGATCTTCGGCTGTTTGGATGAACCTGGGACCTGCGACACCATTTCTTCTGAATCCATTGGCGCGACATGTCGATGCTGCAAGCAAGCATCGCGGCATTGGCCTAGCTTGCCCTCGACCGCTGTCAATTGACATCAATGCAAACGCGACTTGATTCGATGCGCGCCGACAATAATGCAAGCGTTTATTTCTAAAATAAAATAAGCTGCATAATAGCTGTCAGAAACAAACGATCATGTCAAACGCAACACAATATTGGCTATGGGTCATTGCACTGGCAGCAGCATTGTTTCTGCCGGTCAGTCGCTTGGTCCAGGTCTTCAGCGTTCGTCGCCTTCAACGCAAGCTCGAGCGTCAGTTGGAACAAAGCGAAATCGATGGGCAAAAGAATCGCGCATATGTGATTTCAACGGTAATTTGCTTCATATTCTCGCTACTGTTCAACTACAGAATTTTGCCGTAGCGTTGTTGCTTTGGACCGCAAGCTATACCGATTCCTCAAGTATACGGCCATCGTGATGGCTTTAGCCTGGGTGGCATGGGGCTTGTACGAAAGCTATGTCATTGGCCGTGCTCCGGGGGATACCCCTTATCACAGCGGCAATACGCTATTTGAGGACGGCTACTATGAGCGTGCGTTGACTGAGTATGAAAACGCATTGGAGCAAGATCCGGCACACATCAACGCGCTACGCGGCAAAGCCAGATCGCTGATGCAGATCGGAAGATACAGCGAAGCTTTAGCGGTCTTTTCCGATGCGATAGCGATGGAGCCTGAATTTGGCGGCACCTACGCCAATCGGGGAATTCTGCATGACCGGATGGGCAACTATGAACTTGCGGTCGAGGACTATCAGACAGCGTTGCAGCTTGATCCTGAAGTTGCCGATGGCCCGCATTGGCTGATTCGATTCTTGAGAAACCAGCCAGAAAAGCCGCCTGGCATCGCCGAGCGTGCCGCCTACATTCTTGCAGAACTGAAAAAACCTGCTTCTGAGCGAATCCTATCCATTCCGGAAATCGATGAGCAGCAGCGAAGCTATAAGAAATAGCGGAGAATAAAGATCAGCGAAACCCTCGCTTGGACTGCATTCAACGAAATCTTGGTAGTGATCTAAAAACAGATTGACGACTTGCGCCAAATCTATGTTGAACGCGAAATATGTTGGACATGAAGCCGCGGCCGGATGCGCCATCTACGGCTCACGCCCTCTCAATTCAGCAACCCGAACTGAACCACAACTGTGGTTTGTTCCTACTGAAGAAAAAGTGCCCGGCTGCAGCATGTCGGAATATAACGCAGATTCTAGCCAAATTCATAGGTTAATTCCAGATTCCCAACATGTCGTGAAACAGCACGCGCATAAAAAATAGCAACGCAATGCAACCGAACAAAAGCCGCACCGGGTCACGCCCTCCGTCCTCATTTCTGTAGGTTAAGGCATGGTAGGCGACCCCACCTGTGAATATCAAAAAAATGATGTCAAAAGCGGTGCTGCCAGATTCCATAATAAGCCAGTCCGAAAAAATCTGAATTTGATGCCTAATAGCAAGGCGGAAACATGCAAGGAAGGTCCATGAAGGTGTATGCCAAATTCGCAATCACCACGAGCGTGCTCAAAATGCACGCGAGCATGACCGAATAGCGAACCCCTGCCCTGATCTGCCGCGGCGTCGCATTTGGCAACAAGGCAATACCTAGTGCCTCTTTGTCTAGCTTGCCATCATCCCTAAGCGTCAAAACCATCCGGCTATATTGGCGCACCCATGGCGGTACGACTTGATTAAACATGTATTTTGCAAAATGCGGCTCGATCAATTCATGCCTCGGTGATGCTTCATGCCACCACCGATAGGCAAGTTCAAATATGTCATACTCCCGAACTTCCAATATGGCGGACAATTCAAGAACATTTTCTATATCTTCCGGCAGTTTCTCATCAAACTCGCGAACCCTGACGTAGGCGTACGGAGATTTTTCTTCACTGCCAGATCGTTGCAAAATCATTCGATCCATATAGCGAAGTACAACAGTCAAGGCCAAGTGCCTAAGGTTTCGTCCTGTACGCATAAACTTGCTCTCGCTTGCTAAATTTCACGTTCCTGAATAAGTTGCCGACACATAGCCATTTTTGTTACATATTCATGTCCTGGGGCAAACATATGTGAAAACGTTCGCCTCTTCCCGCGGGACGTAGTCTGGAGGGAGAGAGCGCAAAAAGATTTTTCAAGCAACGTAGTGCTTGGAATAAATTCAACAGCCAAAGGGGATAAAGCATCATACAAACCAAACATCCGCAATGGAAATTTTATCGTCTAGACGTGCTCCGCGACGAACTTTTGCCGCAGACCGCTGGGCACTTTGACAAGCTCGCGCTGTTCGACCAGCTTCGCCGCGATGGCGCTTCGGAAGCGACCACCCTGAAAGCAACCGATGGTCTGCAGGCAACGCTCTACCGATGGGAAAAAAAGTACCTGCGCGGGTGTCGCTCTACAACGCCTATCGACTGCATCAGGCGGTAAATCAGTTTGCAAAAAAGCCCGTTTCGCAGAAGCCAGAACTAAGTATAATGACTGAATTCGATATTCGACTTCGAGGCATGTCAAAATGAAGATTTCAACCAGATTCACCCCCCCCCTCCTGTAGACTGACCATCCTCGCTTTACTGGCGGCGCTGACCGTGCCGGCCTCGGCGCAGGTGTCACAATCCAACATCCTCGGCAGCTCGGGAGCCGGTGCCTGCCCGCCAGGCATAGCCGAGCAGCGCAGCAATATTCTTCGCGCCGGCAACCTTACAAAAGACGCGGCGCAAATTTCCTATGATCAAATCACGCTTTCTGAGCTCAACAGATATCATTCCTTAAACAATTTAGCCGGCACGGTTTTCATCCGGCTGCATGAAAACGGAGCGTCCCGAAAGGAGCAAGGATTGTTAGGCGTTGTTACGAGCACCCTGCCGGCAGGAAGCCGGACTTTCAGAGATCTGAAGCAGAACACGCGCTACACCGCGAGCCTGCATCTGGGCACGCTGGCCTCTTTCGCCCGGATCTGCTTCCGGACGGCGGCCGATCTGGAGATCCCCTTTGGCTCGGGTCGCGGCGGCGACGGTCCCGGCGATCCGTGGTCAAGCGGGTGCTACGCCTTCAGCCGGGACCGGAATCAGATCCTGGCTTGCTTCTGCGGAGCCAGGAACTCGTCGGGCCAGTGGGCGTGGACGGATGCCGAAGACGGCTACGAATATATGATGGACGCCGCCTGGAGAACCCGTGTGGGATGCTCGACGAACTGACCGGGCTCAGGGCGGCGGACACCGGACCCGTCCGGGTAGCCATGGATCCAGAGCATCAGGCGGCCTTCGGGCCGCCTCTTTCCGATCAGGCCTTGCAGTTTTCAAGCTGAGCCGCCTGTCAGGGGCTTAAGTAGATAATGCCCACCATGCAGGCATATAATCAGAACTTCGACCAAGGCGCACTTGCCGCCTGAAAAGTCTTTGCAGAAACTAAATTCATAAGCAATTGAATTTATAAGACTTGCAAAATCTCCGTTTCTACCAGGTTTGTGGCCCCGCGGTGCGGGGTTGGAGGGCTCATATGTATTGAACCAGTACATTGGGTACAAGAATAATTTGATTATTGCTATAATAGCAATCTTCCAACCCTCGTCGTTTCGCCGGCGAGCCGCAGGGCTTAGGGAAAAACTCTCTAAGCCCTTTGCTTCTTTGTAACTTAGCAACGTGCGCACTGCAATCTACATTGACGGCTTTAATTTGTACTACGGGGCAGTCAGGCATAATGAATGCAAATGGCTGAATCCGAAACTGCTCTGCCAGAACATTCCTCAGCCTCAACACAATATCGTTTCTGTTGTTTTTTCGCTCGAGCGATGAGCTGTTTTGTATTGCCTGTAAATCAGCATTCGACAATTCAACAGAAGTTGCAAGCTGAATATTTCCACCACGTTTTACGAATTCACCAAGCGGACTTCCGAAATATTCTAGAGCACTACTGGAAAAATCACCTACCGCACGCCAATATTTTTTTGATATGGAAAGACAAAGCTTGTAGAACTTAGCTACAAGATCGTCATAGCCACTACGGTAGTCTTCCTGATACTGTATATGTCGTAGACTCATATCACCAATATTCTGGCGGCGACGGCTTGAACTATAAAATCAAAAAGAATATGTGATTTTAGGTCGATCGAGATTCTTTTTCGCCATTAGACCGTTGAAAAAGATTCGCTTCACATAGCAAAGCACAGTCAAGGCTAAATATCGCAAGTTTCGCTCTTTGCGTACGAACTCATTTCCACTTGCTACATTTTAGTTCGCCTTTCAATTGTTTAACCACGTATTAAAAACGGCAGCACTACAAGATCGACATTTTTCTTTTCGGTCTGTACCGGCATTAGTAAAATAGTCGTTTCATGCAACCTTATCGCTTAGATTGCAACCGGCAAACCCACACAAGAAAATAGACATCACAGACATTTAGGGAGTTTCAATGGAAAATAAAAGCGCCACAGTTTTGCATATCTTCATCACTCCTCAAGGCGGCGAATCCATGCAAGAGGTAAGCACCGTCACAGCCATCGAAGGGCGCGGACTGATGGGAGACCGCTACTACGACATGTCAGGCAACTTTTCCAAGCCTCAAGTCGAGCCCGACCAGGAAATTACCCTGATTGAGGCAGAGGCGTTTGAGGAATTGAAAGCCACGCACAATATCTCTCTAGACTATTCTGAGTGCCGCCGCAATGTAGTAACCCGAGGAGTGGACTTGAATGCGCTTGTCGGCAAATCATTTCAAGTGGGTGAAGTGACATTGCAAGGCATGCGACTATGCGAACCTTGCTCCTACCTTGCCGATATGACCGGACATCCGAAACTCGCGCGTCAATGGCGCGGGCAGGCCGGTCTTCGAGCGCATATCGCAAAAAGCGGAAAGATTAGCGCAGGCGACCTGATCAAGGTCTGATATTCGCAGCCAAGGTGCGCAAGTCAGAAAAGCGCCCCAAAGCTGATTTCGTCTTGTCGCTCAGGACCTGTCGAGGCGATCGCGATAGGAATGCCGCACAGCTCAGACATGCGATCCAGATACCGCTTGGCATTGTCTGGCAGCTCGCCAAAGCTTTTGATCGAGCGCGTTGATTCACGCCAGCCCGGAAACTCTGCATAGATAGGGTCGCAATCGTCCAAATGGTGAGCGTTGCTTGAGCAGTTTTCTATCACTTTGCCATTTTTGCGATAGGCAGTACAGATTTTCACCGTTTCAAAACCGTCCATCACATCCAATTTCGTGATGCAGATACCGTTGAACTGGCAGTGCTGATGCGCCCGGCGCATCAGCACTGCATCAAACCAGCCGCAACGCCTAGGGCGCCCGGTTGTCGCTCCAAACTCCATGCCCCGTTCGGCAAGACGCCTGCCATCAGCATCGAACAGCTCGGTTGGAAATGGGCCTGATCCCACGCGTGTGGCATATGCCTTGACAATGCCGAGTGAATACTCAACCCTGGAAAGTGCCACACCCGCTCCCGAGACGATTGCGCCGACACCAGTATTCGATGACGTGACAAAAGGATAGGTACCATGATCAATGTCAAGCATTGCGCCTTGCGCACCCTCGAAGAGCACTCGCTTTCCAGCATCGATTTGCGCATTCACTTCAGCGCTGACATCCGTGGCCATTGGCCGCAGCCATTGTGAAGCGCTTTCCAACTCATCGGCGACTTGCTCCGCATCGACCGACTGCGCTCCATGGTAGTTGACCAGCAGGTAGTTGTGATATTCGACAAGGGAGCGCACCCTGTCTTTCCAGTCATTGGAGACAAGAATGTCGCGCAAACGCAACCCGCGGCGCGCCACTTTGTCTTCATAGGCTGGACCAATGCCCCGGCCTGTCGTGCCAATCGCCGATTTCCCCTTGTCGATTTCGCGAGCCTGATCCAGGGCGCCATGACTAGGCAGCAAAAGCGCGATGTCTTCGCTTATCTTCAAGCGGCTGTCGATATCGATTCCGAATGCGTCAAGCTCATCCATTTCCTGACGCAATGCTGAAGGCGACATTACAACGCCGTTGCCGATATACGCGGTCACTTTGTCGTGAAGCACCCCAGCTGGTATCAAGTGCAGCACAATCTTGTTCCCATCGAAAACCAGCGTGTGACCAGCATTGTGACCGCCTTGGAAACGAACAACGCAGTTAGCTCGCGCACTAAGCGAATCGACTATCTTGCCCTTCCCTTCGTCGCCCCATTGCGCACCGAAAACAGCTAGTGTATTAACCATCAGATTTGCTCCCGCCATCCAAGTCGGTTACAACTAGCTTGCCGTTAACCTCGCGAAGCATCCGATCAGCCGCCGCATCGAGAGACGAGCCGTTCTGTCCCGGCAGCTCATAGACGACTCTTTCACCTTGTGAAAACAAAGATTCGATAAACTCGTCCGACACCTCAAGACCACACGGAATCAAAATGGGCTTTCGGCTATGCATTTTGCGCCGATACCGTATCAGCCGCAAATCGCCGCTAAATCCAGTCGCTGGAACGCTAGTGCCTGCTGCTACCGTGCACTCATAGCGCCCTCCCTTGGCGAGCGACTGCCCATATCCTTTCCCGTATGCGGAAAAGATGGTGCCAGTGTGATACTCGTAGCCGCCTACCTGCGCATAATCCATATGCAGACTGATGCCAGCAACTCGACTGTGCACGAGCTCGATAACAGTGTCCAACTCGTCCAAAACAGCATCGAGACCTTCGGAAAGCCCGCCTAAGCGCTGCTTCGCCTCGGCACGAACCCCGATGCTACCATTAAGCTGGACAAGGTCGACAATGATGCTGATTGCCTCATCGCCAATCTGATGCTTGGCAAGCAATTCTTGAATATCCGGTTTCGATTTTCGCTGAATCGCGTTCAGCAAGCGATCCCTCAAGCCGACATTCAGATCCATCAACTTGAACACCTCGCGGAATATGCCGACATGACCGATCGATACCGACAAAGGGGCAACGCCAGCGAGCTGCAATGATTCGACCATCAACCGGATGATCTCGCAATCCGACTCCGGCGTTTCAGAGCCAAAAAGTTCTGCGCCAAATTGCATCAACTCTCTGCTTCCGCCTAGATCGGTTGCACGGGCGAGCAACGCAGAACCCATATAGCATAGACGCAAAACCTGAGTCGTAGCCGGGGTGTAGAATGCAGCAATTCTCGCCACTTGGGGCGTCATGTCGGCGCGGATGCCGTATAGCAGTCCACTTACGTGGTCGGGAACCTTGACCGTAAGCACGTCAAGATCCTGACTTGATCCTGAAAGCAGCGCATCGACAAAATCGGCCAGAGGAGGGACAACCATCTCGTAGCCGTTTTGATACAGGCGATCAAGCAGCTTGCGACGCAACTGCTCGTAATCCCAGCCCTCTTCAGGGAGAATCTGCTCAACGCCTTCGAGCTGCATCCATGAATTTGGCCCCATCTTGTCAACCCGCAAAGAATGCAAAGAGAGCGCTTCAGCTAAATTGGCCTAGATAGCGAGCCACAGGATGATGACCCCAAACACAGCGGCACCGATGCCCATCCTTTGAATCGAACCGCCACTCATCTCAAGCATGGCGGCCATTGTTTTACGCAACATCTTGGGGGCTGCCAGACACAACAGCCCCTCGATCACGAAAATCAGGCCAATAGCGGTCGCTAGGTCACTCCACCCGACCATCACGCAACGCTAATTGGGCAATGTCGCTGAATCGTTAACGCTCTGCTTGAAGTATTGGAAAAACTCTGAATTGGGCTCAAGAATCAACAGGTCGCCTTCATCGCCGAAACTGGATCGATAAGCGTTG
Source organism: Arenicellales bacterium (assembly GCA_965214875.1). Lineage (GTDB taxonomy): Bacteria > Pseudomonadota > Gammaproteobacteria > Arenicellales > JAJDZL01 > CBDAUN01. Next base: position 2,898,773 of record OZ243980.1, read on the forward strand.
AGACTGCGATAAAGCTTGTAGAACTCGGAATCCCTGCCAAAAGCGCTCGCGTAGGTCGAGGTTGCTGTGGCATCCCCTTCACCGCGGATTTCCTGCGCTTCCTTATAGGCGTTGGCAAGAATGATTTCGCGCTGGCGATCGGCATCAGCTCGAATTCGCTCTGCGGCTTCCGCTCCTTTTGCGCGCAATTCCTTGGCGACACGCGCACGTTCAGCTTCCATTCGGCTATAGACTCGCTCGCTGACCTCAGGATCAAGATCAACGCGCTTGAGTCGCACATCAACCACTTCAACGCCGAATTCATTGGCTTCCTCGTCAACGGCACGGCGCACGAGCTCCATGATCTCGGCACGATCTCCTGAAATCACTTCCTGCACCGCGCGCTTGCCGAACTCCTCGCGAAGACTATCGTTCACACGCTGCGCCAGTCGCGCTCGGGCATTGGACTGCAAGCCTCCGACGGTCACATAGTATTTCGCTACGTCCCTGATGCGCCACTTCGCAAACGAGTCCACGACGAGGTTTTTCTTTTCACCTGTCAGATACAGTTCCGGATCGGCATCCATCGTCTGAATCCGCGCATCATAGAACTGCACGTTGTTGATGAATGGTTTTTTGACATGCAATCCAGGACTATCGTTCGAGCTGACAATTCGCCCAAACTGGAACACGATCGCCTTCTCGCGCTCGTCGACAAAGTAGAATGTTTCAAAAAGGAGTACGCCGAAGATGACGACGACGATTCCGATTAGGGTTGTCTTAAGTGACATTGTCTATTCCTCAGAAACTTTCAATGTTTAGCCTTGCCGCCCGCTTCGACTCTGATCGCGAGTCGAGCGGTTGGTGCCGCCAAGTTCAGTCGCGCTGGATACTGGGCCCACACGGTTGCTGGAGCCGCTGGCGTTGCTGGACGTATTGCGGTTCTTCATCAGCTGGTCGAGCGGCAAGTAGATGATGTTGTTGCCTCCGCCTTCCTGATCGATAAGCAACTTTGACGAATTGCTGAGCACCTCTTCAAGGGATTCGATATACAGTCTGTCGCGCGTGATCTCGGGAGCTTTTCGATACTCATTATAGATCTGCTGGAACCTCGATGCCTCTCCTTCTGCTCGCGCGATCACGCTTTCCCGATAGCCCACAGCTTCTTCAACGACTCGTGCCGCTTGACCTCTAGCTCTTGGGATCACGTCATTAAAATATGCTTCAGCTTCATTTTTCAATCGCTCCTCGTCCTCTCTGGCTTTCACTGCATCATCGAAAGCCGCTTTCACCTCAGCAGGCGGCTGCGCATTCTGCATTTCGACAGCTCTAACGTTCACGCCCGTTACATAGCGATCAAGAATTTCCTGGAGCAAAACCTTCGTTCCTTGGGCGATTTCAGCACGGCCCAAGGTGATTGCGAAATCCAAAGTGCTGCTGCCGACAATCTCCCGCACCGCGCTTTCTGTTGCTTGACGCACAACCTGATGCAAGGGATCGGAAACATTGAACAGCAGGTCCTTCGGGTCCTTGATGTCGTACTGGACGGCAAACTGGATATCGATGATGTTTTCATCAGCAGTCAACATCAGCGCCTCCCGCGTTACGGGTGTCAACGTGCGAGTGCGCTCGTTGACACGATAGCCAACTTCGACTGTGTTGACTTGTTGCGTATTGACTACGAGCACTTCTTCAATCGGATAGGGCATGTGCCAGCGAAGCCCCGCATCTGTGGTTTGGCTGTACTTCCCGAAACGCAATTCTACGCCCTTCTCTCCTTGCTCGACGACGTAGAGGCCGCTCGAAACCCAAATGCCCAGCGCGACAACGACTGCGATGCCCACCAAAGTCCGGCTCGGGCGCCGGCCTGAACGCGCAGGTCCCTGCTTGCTTCCGCCGCCTCCGCCGCTTCCGTTCGGGTCGCCCGAGCCGCCTCCGCGACGCGAGAAGGCTTTGCTGAAGCGGTCGCGCATAATGTTTAGAAGTTCATCTAGTTCCGGCGGTTCATTTCTTCCACCCGAGCCACTCCCGCGCCCGCTACGTCCGGAATTGTTATCGTCCCAAGGCATATGAATGCTTACCTCTCTATTTCAATTATCGGCCTGCGAAACAAGCTTCAGTCTTCGACTGGATTGGAGCGATCAAGTGAGCGTGCTTACAGATGCAATCAACTGGCGGCTCGACCTGAGGTCATCCGCTGCAGACTATCAAACTGCAATAACAGCCTAAAGCAGATCAATTATACGCAGGATAGGTTCTACCCAATCGACATTTTGTTGTTTTGCGGATGTTTCTCATGGTCCGGCACGACGGTCCAGTATTCAGATCGAAAGTTGCGATTGGCATCTAGCCATTTGACATCGTTTTGCGATAATTCAAGCATTAGAACCACATCGCCCGAATCGAGCACATCTTCCGAGACCACTTGCAGTTTACGATAGATTTCCGAGCGCAGCTTTCCCGCGGCCGGCGGCAGGCAAACCTGAGCTTCGATCTGCCCCTGCTTGAAATGCTCAGCTAGTGCGTCGACAAGCTGCTCCACTCCTTGTCCAGTCCTTGCTGAAATCCATAGACCTTTGACCTGTCCGGATGAGAAGCGTTCCACTGCAGGCGCATCGCCACTCGAATCAATCTTGTTATATGCGATCATTTGCGGCACATCGGTTGCGCCGATTTCTTTGAGCACGCTTTCAACATTGTCCATATGCTCATCGCGGTCTTGCGATGTAACATCGACTACATGAATCAACACTGCAGCGTTCGTGACCTCTTCCAGGGTAGCGTGGAAGGCGGATACCAGACTATGCGGCAGCTCGCGAATGAAGCCAACCGTGTCGGAAAGAATTACCGGTCCGAAGCTTGGCAGCTCGATGCGGCGCATCTTCGGATCCAGCGTCGCAAAAAGCTTATCGGCCGCATATTCGCTCGCCCCACTCAACCGATTGAAAAGCGATGACTTGCCGGCATTAGTGTAGCCGACCAGCGCGACAGTAGGGATTGGAACCTTTTGCCGGCTGCTTCGGCGAAGTGTGCGCTGAGTCCGTATACGATCCAGCCGCTTGGTCAAAGTCTTAATGCGATACCCTATCAGGCGACGGTCGGTTTCTAGCTGCGTCTCGCCCGGGCCTCGAAGTCCGATTCCGCCTTTTTGCCTTTCAAGATGCGTCCAGCCGCGCACGAGGCGGGTCGACATGTGGCGCAATTGCGCGAGCTCAACTTGGAGCTTGCCCTCTCGGCTTGACGCGCGCGTCGCGAAAATGTCAAGGATTAGCCGAGTCCGGTCGATGACGCGGCACTGCGCTTGGCGTTCGAGGTTGCGCTCTTGAACCGGAGAAATAGCATGATCCACGATAATCAAAGTCGCGTCGAGATCCGCCGCCAGGATTTTGAGTTCTTCCAGCTTGCCGCTCCCGATAAACGTGGAAGCATGAGGACGCGCACGCCTTGATGTGACGACTCCGACCACCTTGCAACCGGCCGATTCTGCAAGAAGCTGAATCTCGCTTGAACCATCCGATTCGAATGCATTTCGCGTTTGCTGACGAACGACAATGGCGAACTCTTCGACAGAATCCGGCCTCTGGGGGCTTACCTGGTTAATCTGCTTGATACTCCCGACCCAAGGCGGTCAAGCGCTAGCGCAACATCATGCGCATTGGCATCCGCTTCAAATCTTTGACTGTTCGTCTTGAAAATTCACCATTCGTGAAGGGACAATTGTCGAAATTGCATGCTTATAGACAATCTGGCTGACATGGGCTTTCAGCAACACGACAAACCGGTCGAACGACTCGATCTCCCCTTGCAGCTTAATGCCATTGACAAGGTATATGGATACAGGAACCTTCTGCTTGCGCAACTGGTTCAAGAACGGGTCTTGCAATGCGCCGGTTTTTGTTTTTTCTGGCATGGGGCATTCTCCATTTCAATAGTATTGCCTAAAATTCTGAGAAATCCTATATGGAGGTACAAACCTGATTTTACAAGCGTTGGAGTTTTCAATTCAGTCTCGCCGCATATGGGCAAGTGCAGATGTTCTTCCATCTATCTGTATTGGCCCATTCTTTATTTTGCTCGATTCTGGTGCGTGATTTCGAGAATAGTCTTAAAGGCAATCGAGCCTCATGACTTTCGCCTTTGCTCTTCCCGCCAATACTCTGCGTTGGATCCCCATTTGCCTCATGTTCGTTTCATTTAAATCGCGCGCTTAACTCAGGCAAGTGCCGGAACAACTTTTGGATTGATTAATCACAGTCCTTGAGCCGGCAGTCAGACTCTCGGGTTTCCACGCTAAGCGTGGCATACGGTAGTAAATTGGCCACGGCATTTTCTTGACCATTTTGGTCAAGAAAAACATCATATATCCATTTCAATTTGAAACTACTTTTCCGCGCCAAGAAATTGCGCCAACTTTGCGAAAATCAATCAGTAGCAAAAAAGAAAATAGGGCACGGCCGTGCAAGCAAATTACGTGCGCGATTGGCCAATTTGAGCGCATCACTTCATGTTGGTGAATTAGTTTGCGGTGATCCTCATCCGCTAATTGGAGATCGAAAAGGGCAGTTTGCGTTGACGTTGGACGGCGGGAGCAGGCTTGTGTTTTCGGCCGCTAATTAATCGGCGCCATACCTCAACGATGGCGGCATCGATTGGCAAGCGGCAACTATCGTGCGAATCGAGTTCATCGGAGACTGCCATGACTGATCTCAACATGCCTTTTGCACCAAACCGGATCTCACCACCCGGTGACACCATCGCGGAATTTATCAAGGAACGCAACTGGTCTCAATCAGCCTTGGTGAGATGGCTCGGATACACCGAAAAACATGTCAGTCGTCTTGTAAACGGCATCGTCCCATTAACTGAAGACGCAGCTTTCTGGTTGGAGCGCGTAATTGGCAGCACTGCTATGTTCTGGTTACGACGCGAAGCAGAATAACGAATCGGTTTCGAGCGACGGCCACGGCCAAACAAATGCGCCGACCAGATGGATTGGTTGAATTCCTTTCCCGTAAAAGAGCTTATGAAGCGCGGTGCAATCGGAAAACGAAGGCATTATTGAAAAGTCTTGGATGAACGATTTGAAGACGAAAATCGAATTCGCCAATACGGGTTGACTTCAGAGTTCGATTTGGGACCTATCTAGTGTCTGCCAGAAAACTCTATTTTTGCATTAAAACTATTGTTTCTATTGAAGTTTTAATGAGATGTGCCTTTCGAATATTTAGCCGTATCTAGCCCGTTCGAATCGATTTCGACCGCATCTTGCAATCGCCGGACTGATTTTCGAAAATCTTCGGTTTATCTTCTGATAAAAAATCACATTAAAACAAAAATTTTCCTAATTACCACGAATCATAAGTTTGTTTTTCAGCATGGCTGTTTCGATTTAAATATTTGATAAATAATCATAAATCCCGCGCAATGAAACTTTGTTCCGATCCAGAAACGCCTCGGCTTGAGCGATTTTCCGGCGTTCTGCCGCCTCGCGGCTAACCGGCGCCACCTTAAGAAGGTGGTCCGTGCTGGAAAAGCCTTTGAAACATGACTTATGTTGAGTGGTAATTAGGAAAATTTTAATGTAAAACCAGAGTTCTCTGGCAGACACTATCTAGCAAAATCGGCAATCATCAAATAATTCACCATTCCGATTCCAGCGTTATCCGAACAAACCAGACATAGTGTATCCAGTTCAACTGTCTAAGCCGTGTTCGTGGATAGATTCAATGGGAACATAGTGTGAAAATTTAGCTAACTTCTTCGTACAATTTCACGTCAAATCAGATTCTGCCTAGTTCACATTCTCCAATTTTTGGGACCGAAAGACTATGTCTGCATCTTTCCCGGCTTCATGAACATCCTCTGCGCCATGCCGATAGCAATCAAAATCAATAGTAGTGCCCAGTTGCTTCATTCGTATGCGCCGGGTCCGAAATTCGAGGACCGCGATGCGGGCGTTCAATACCCATCTTTTTCAATTTATCCTCGATTTCCTTCATAGATTTTTGAAGCTTCAAAGCAGTTATTTCTTTTTCCTTGATAAGCTCCATTTTTTGCGATTCAAATTTCATCAGGCATCCTCCGATTGTTGACAGGGGGCTGTCCTTAAACAGGTAAATGACTCCGTGGTTTCCATGAAATCAACGATGAAAGAGTGTCCGGGTTCAGATACATGTGAGACTTTTCAGGCGGCAAGTGCGCTTTGGTCGAAGTTTTCATTATACGCCTGCATGGGCGTGCGTTGTCCGAGCGCCTGATGCGGCCGGTAGGCGTTGCAGAGGCGCTCGAATTCGGCCAGCTCGACGTTGAGGGCGCCGACGCTGAGCTCGCCGTCGCAGGACTGGTGGAACTCGCAGCGGCCGGCCGCGTTGGCGCGCTCCACGCAGCCATTGCAAATGGGGCTTCTGGGCGGCAGCGCGAACAGGGCGATGCCGCGCCGCCGGCGGGCGGTCTCGAACTCGGCCATGAACTCGCTGCCGCCGTCGACCTGCACCGACTCGATATCGAACGGCGCCTGGCGGATCAGGTGGTCGAGGAACTTCGAGGCGCAGGCGGCGGTGGCGCGCGAGTAGGCGCGCATATAGCAAAGCTTCGAGACCAGGCATACGGCCTCGGACTCCTTGACCGCGAAGCCGGCCTCGATGGCGACGCCCGTATGGTCGATCTGGACCATCTGGCCGGGCTTTCGCCCGCGGGCGCCGTAGCGCCAGCGGCGGGCGTGGCGGTCGAACTTGCGCCGCCTGGGCTTTGTTCGCCCGTAGTAGAACGCGACCGGCTCGGCCTGGCCGGTGCGGACCAGGCGGGAGATCATGCGCCCGGTGGCGGACTCGCTGGGCGCGAAGCCGTGCTCGCGCGCCAGCACGGCGCGGATCTTGGCGCGCCCCCGCAGCGGAAAGCGCTGGCGCGCCTGGCGCACCAGCTCGAGCTCGGCGGCGGTCCACTGGCGCCGCCGCACCCGATGCGGGCGGCGGCAGCGGTCGGCCAGGGCGCGGACGCCCTGCTCGCGCAGGCGCCGCTTCCAGCGGCAGGGCGTCGCCCGGGAGCAGCCGATCGCCTTCAGGGCGGTCGCTTCGGTTGCGCCCTCGAGGCGAAGCTGGTCGAACAGCGCGAGACTGTCGAAGCGCTCGGCGGCCTGCGGCGAAAGTTCGTCGCGGACCGCGTCGAGGCGGCAGAATTTGCGGTGCGGATATTCGGTTTGCATGGCACTCTCTCCCGCCTTTCGGCTGTTGGGTTTTAGTCAAGCACTATGCTACCTCAAAAAATTTTCGCGCGCCCGCCTCCTCCCTTCGGACTGCGTCCTTCGGGAGGAGGCGGGCGGTCTCACATGTATCTGAACCCAGACATTGTGATTAGGTAGTGTTTTTTGGATAATTACGGTATCTTGTCAACAAAATCAGCCTAGCAGTGGCACAGGATTCTTTGCAGAATTACCAAAAAATTAATCAATACCTAAACAATTCTCTGCAAAAGCGGCTCATGCCGACGGAATAACTTGACGCAAATACTTCGTCATCAGATCCAGCGCATAATTCGAACCGTTATCCACCCAAACCACGCCGCTTGCATTGCGAAGCCATGTCAATTGCCGCTTAGCTATGCTGCCGGTAGACCGAATCGCCCGTTCCACCATCGTCTCAAAATCAATCTGGCCATCAAAGAACCGCCAGGCTTCCTGGTATCCGACAGATTTCATCGAAGGCAGCGAAAGATCTAGATCTGCACGATCATACAAAGCGCGGGCCTCCTCCAAAAATCCCCTGTCCACCATGCTCCGAAACCTGACGGCGATCCTCGTCCGCAAATCAGTTCGGTCTCCAGATACCACAGCTAGCTTTATTTGCTCGTACGGCATCGGTGCGGGTGGCGATTGACCCATGACCTCTGACGCTGATCTGCCTTCTGCAATATAGATCTCCAGCATCCGCTGTATCCGTTGAGCATCATTCGGGCTAATGGCCGCAGCGATGGCCGAATCAACCTCTGCCAGCTTGGCATGCACCGCCGGCCAGCCCTCATTTGCCGCCATTTGCTGAATCTGCTCGCCAATCGGCGCCGAAGCGCGAGGCAGGTTCGATAATCCGTCGGACAACGCTTTGAAGTAAAACATGGTGCCGCCCGCCAGTAGCGGAATCCTGCCCCTTTCATGCGACAGGCTGATCTCCCTCATAGCGTCTTGGCGAAATCGGCCTGCAGAATAACGTTTTGCCGGGTCGAGAATATCGATAAGCTTGTGCGGATATCGTTTGAGAATTTCAGGACAAGGCTTAGCTGTACCAATATCCATCCCCCGATAGACCTGAGCGGCATCGACACTGATGATGTCCATGGCAAACCTTTCGCTGAGATTGATGGCAAGCTCCGTCTTGCCGGATGCAGTCGCTCCCATCAGGAACACCACCGGAAGATTTCGGGGCTGATTCAAGGCCCCATCAACGCCCGCGAAAGAACATCTTGTCCAATTCCTTGGTCGAGATTTGCTTCCAGGTGGGTCTGCCGTGACTGCAATACCCCGCAAACTCGGTTTGCTCCATATCGCGCAGCAGCTGGTTCATCTCCATGATCGTCAAACGCTGATTGGCGCGAACCGCGGAATGACAAGACATTGTCGCAAGGATGTCGTTTCTAACCCGCTCTGGTGCGTCGCTCGACTCATGTTCGATAAAATCCGACAAGATATCTCTAACCAGTTTTTCAACATCCGTTTCTTGCAGCATCTTGGGGACAGTGCGCACAACAACCAGTTCCTCGCCTCCTCGACTTACGTCAAACCCAAATTCAAGCAGCTGGTCGGCATATGCCTCAGCGATGTCAGCTTCCTGGGCGGTTGTTCTCATCGCGATAGGCACCAATAGCCGCTGAACTTCAACCTGTGACTCGCTACACTGCGCTTTGAGACGCTCGTAGTTGATTCGCTCATGGGAAGCGTGCATGTCGACAATCACAAGACCGTGCTCATTCTCAGCGAGGATGAACGCTCCCGCGAGCTGCGCTAGGGCGAAGCCCAGTGGCGGGATATCGCCATGCTCTTTCACATCAACCGCTGGCGTACTGCTACCAAACTGCAGATGATCGTATTCACTGCCGACAGCAACACTAGGCCCTAATCGCAATGGTTGCGAAACTAATGGCGAGCTACCATGCGAAGCGCTGGAAGTCGGCGAAAGTTTCGGGTCGGTAAAGGTATAGTGCCTTCCGGGTCGTTCGTCAGCAATCGCCCCGAACGCGGCTCGCGACAAGAAACTGTAAACCTGACGCTGCCGCCTGAAGCGGACCTCAGACTTTGCGGGATGCGCGTTCACATCGACCAGTTGCGGGTCGATTTCGAGAAATAATGCGCAACTAGGGTATCGCGACGCATCATACAGAACATCAACATAGGCTTGGCGCAACGCATGCATGAGACTTCGATCTTTGATGCAGCGGCCGTTGACAAACAAATACTGCCGATCGGGTTGCGAGCGTGTAAATCCCGGCAGACTGATCCAGCCGGAAAGGCGCATGTCTTCCGAACTTGCCTCAACCGATATGCAATGCTCGACAAATTCTTGACCAAATACCATGGCAAGACGGTTCTGCAATTCAGATTCGGACTCGGCGGCTTCGTAGACCTCGTTCTTTCGTCCATGGCTGAATTCAAATCGTACATTCATGCGGTTAAGAACCATCTGCTTGACGACCCGGTCCAAGTGCTGCGTCTCAGTGCCTTGGGCGCGGAGAAACTTTCGACGCGCCGGAACATTGTAGAAAAGATCCTCGACCTCGATGGTTGTCCCCACAGAATGCGGGACCGGCACCAGCGCTCCCATCCCGCCCTCGCCAGCATGGGATAGCTGCCATCCATGATCGCAATCCGCAGTCCGCGTTGTCAATCGCAATCTGGATACAGATGCAATGCTGGGCAACGCTTCGCCACGGAATCCAAGCGTCCTGATCTCTTCAAGGTTCTCAAATTCGGTCAGCTTGCTAGTCGCATGGCGAGCGAGCGCCAAATGCATGTCGTCCTTGCTGATGCCATGTCCGTCATCGCGAACTTCAAGTCGCTGCGTTCCGCCCGCCTGCGCCTGAATTTCGATTTGACGGGCACCAGCGTCGAGGCTGTTCTCGACCAGTTCCTTCAAAACCGAAGCCGGCCGCTCAACGACCTCTCCTGCGGCAATCTTGTTGATCACCTGATCGTCCAGCTTCCGGATTCGGCGAGCTGTTTGCGATCGCTGTTTTTGAACTAGCTCTTGTTCGATTTGAACCATTTCGTCTCTCTAATCACCGGATCATATTTCGCAAAAGCCTGTATACCTTTGCGGATGGCTCGAGCCAATTTTTTCTGATAGCCGGCAGTCCTAAGCCTTCCTTCTTCGGTTGGATTCGATATGAAGCCGGTTTCGATTAAAACCGACGGGATCGAAGACTTCAAAACCGCAAAGCCAGCATGTTCGACATAGTCTCCATGCATCTTGCCGACTGAGCGCAGCTCCATCAACATCCGGTCAGCCAAATGCGTACTGCGATTGATTTGCGACGAATAGGCCATATTGGTCAGTGCCAGGTGCAAATCCGGATCATCGTTTTCAACAGTTGCGCCGCCGAGCAAGTCGGATGCATTCTCTTTTGCTGCAAGCCGTCTCGCCTCTTCGCTAGATGCGCCGCGCCGTGACAGTCGAAAAACTGAGATTCCGGCGGCAGAACGCCGAGTAAATGCGTCGGCATGAATCGATATGAACAGATCCGCGCCTTTTAATCGCGCCAGTTCAATACGCCTGCGCAGTGGAATGAAGTAATCTCCGTCACGAGTCAATACCGCCTTCATGCCGGGCACCGAATCAATTTCCTTTTTGAGCTTCTTTGAAATTTCCAGAACGACATGCTTTTCAAACGTGCGCTTAGGCCCGACGGCGCCAGGGTCCTCGCCGCCGTGACCGGCATCGATCGCGACAATAAACTGATCATCTCGCATTGCATGATGAGGGTCGAGAGACTTGGCAGGCGCGGCAGCTTTGGCGGCTTCGACCGCAGGTTCCAAGTCGACTACAACGCGATTCCCATACGCCTCGTTAGGCTTGAGCACGAAATGCTTCGGTTGAACTTTTTCGGACAAGTCGATCACGTACCTGACATATCCATCGTGACTGCCTGTCCGCACTTTGCTGATATACGGACCAAGATCCGAAATCTTGCCGGGAAAATCTTTTGGAGTCACGCCGATCAAGTCAACCACCAACCGATCCGGACCACTGAGACTCAGCACCTTATAGTTCGCCGGCGCGCTCAAATCGAATACCAGCCTCGTCTTATCGGGGTGATGACGCAATCGCACATCGACTATCTCTATGGCATGCGCCAAGGCCGCAAAGAGAAAAGCGAGCACAGCGACGGCTGCCCATATGATCTGATCGCGATGCTTTCGCATTAGTCCAGCACCACACTGCCCTTTCGACTAATTGCAACGATCAATTTACGCTCCTGCGTCAGCCGCGCAATGCGAATGGCGCCGTCCGCAGCCGGAATCACATCTCCGCCGAGATTCGGCCATTCCACAAACCAGATGTGCTCGCCATCTTCGTAGAAATCCAATCCGATATGGACCAGCGTTGCGGGGTTGGCTATCCGATAAAGATCCATATGCAGGAACTTGAAGCCGTCTGAGCCTTCATAGGGTTCATAGATTGAAAATGTCGGGCTTAACACTGAGTCGGTCACACCTAAAGAGGCTAATATAAACTGAATCAAAGTAGTCTTGCCGACACCTAGCTCGCCTTCCACATGCCAGATTTGACCCGGCGCCACATCAGATGCGATCAGCTTGCCGAGGTTCTTCATGTCAAGCAGGGTTGCAACTTCAAAATTCATTGGCAAGCCGATTGATGTTGCTTCGAATATAGGGCAGCAAATCTGTCGCCATCATGCCGATCATCCCGTTTTGCTCGGCGCAATCATCACCCGAATTGGCATGAATCCACACGCCGGCGCGGGCGGCTTCGGCGGCTGGCAGGCCTTGCGCTCTCAAAGCGCTGATCACGCCCGTGAGCAGATCGCCCATGCCGCCTGCAGCCATGCCGGGATTGCCGCGATCGCAAATCCAAAGCCGATCGGAATCAGCGATGAGCGTGCCTGCCCCTTTGAGAACGCAGATGCCGCCATACTGTTTAGAGATTTCTCGAGCTGCGGAGCTTCGATCGCTTTGCACCTGCGCTGGTGTTGTTCCCAATAGGCGGGCCGCCTCGCCGGGATGGGGAGTCAACACCCAGCCCGGCTTCGATTTACGCGACTGCGCGAGCAAATTCAGCGCATCCGCATCGACAATGAGAGCTGATTCTCGCCGACTCAAATCGTTCCAGACGTTTTGCGCCCACTGCCCGGTTCCCAATCCCGGGCCTATTCCGATTGCGTCGGCATCAGCAACCATGTCGCAGACTTTAGAAGGATCGGTCACCGAAAAGATACGCACTTCGGGGAATTCAGAAGATGCGGCGATTTGTGCCGCTTGCGTTATCACGGAGACCAGTCCGGAGCCCGCTCGAAAGCTAGCCTGCGCCGACATCAATGCAGCTCCTTCCATAGTGGGACTGCCGCCGATGATGGCGACTCGGCCCGCCATGCCTTTGTGCGCGAACGATGGGCGGCGCGGAATCGTTTTTGCAACTTCTCGCTTCGATGTGAGCGCTCCAACCGCCGCAATGCCATCGAACGCCTCTTCGGGCACATCTAATGATTCAAAGGCGATGCTGCCGCAAAATTCTGGAGCGCGGCCGGTATACAAGCCGATCTTCCTCGCAATGAACGTGACTGTCATATTCGCCTTGACAGCAATATCGAATTCATTGCCGGTATCTGCATTCAAGCCTGACGGCACATCAAGTGAAAGCACAGGCAGTCCCGAATCTCTGATTGCATCGATGGCATTTCGCCAAACTCCGCCTGGCGGTCTTGAGATGCCAATGCCAAATAGCGCGTCCACAACAGAGTCGCTTGATGCGGCGGGCAAGTCTCCATTAAATTTTACGCAACGGCCACCAGATTCTATGAAATCCCTGAACGCACGACAGGCATCAGAGGTATTGGGGTCGCCAACTGAAATCGCAATGGGATTCAAGCCTTCCTGCAATGCCCGGAGGGCGAATACATAGCCATCGCCGCCGTTGTTACCCGATCCGCACAATATTGCGGGTGATTTGCATTGCGGCCACGCGTGTTGAAATATGCGCCATGCGCCAGTTCCGGCGCGGCACATCAGTTCGTAGCTAGAAATGCCGCATTTCTGAATTGCGTTCCGATCGATTTCTACGGATTGACCGCATGTGTAAACCAGATTTGGAGCCACGAAAGTACGTGATTGTGCGTGGATTGCTACGGGGGAATTGCGATTCGTGAAGTTTGGATTATATCATGCGCCAATGCAATTCTGACCCGTACAATTTTCACTTTCAGCGTCCCTGACTGATATGAAGAAAAAGGTTGCAAGATTAGTTTAGCGATCATTATCTATTTGGAAATATGCATATTTTTCTATCCAACCCGAACTTTTTGCATCGCATGCTGCAGAATCCACTCCATTAGATCTGAACACGCAGGCATATTCATCTCGCATAAATCGTTTTGCGTGCGCTTCGCATCAAAGAATCGCGCGTATACTTGGTTGACCGCTTGGATTTACAATATCGTCGCCAGCGCAGGCCAAACTATTTCGACTTGAACTGTTTCGCTAACTGACACCGACCGATCACCCGATCCAATAATCCATTTTGGGATTTTCGAATTGTTCAATCAAGTCGAAAACTGTTGCAAGTCAGGCGAGCATGCCGTGCTTCGAATTCGCATGCTTGCCGGTATGCCTGTGGAGCCTGCAAAAAAAGTTAACCGTGACCGGCCATCTATAGCTTTGTCGAGGTGCGATTGAAAACAATGCCAAAAACAGACGCAGCCGCCGCGCCGCTGGCCGGCATAGCAGTCATAGAGTTTTGCCAAATTGCCGCTGGGCCGTTTTGCGGGATGACGCTAGGCGATATGGGGGCTGAGGTCATCAAGGTCGAACCGCTTGACGGCGATGCAATGAGAACATGGCCGCCGATCACGGGCGGATTCAGCGAAAACTTCGCCTCTTTGAATCGCAACAAAAAGTCGATTGCACTCAACCTCAAGCATAAAGAAGATATGCAACTCGCGCTGCAACTCTGCCGTAGTGCCGATGTCGTGCTGGAAAACAACCGGCCAGGCGTGATGAAGCGACTTGGGCTGGATTACGATGCGGTCGCGGCTGACAACCCGTCGCTGATCTATTGCTCCATTTCAGCATTTGGCCAGACTGGCCCTCGATCTAAAGAGGGCGCATTCGACGTGACAATGCAAGCTATATCCGGAATCATGAGCGTCACGGGAGATCAACAAGGCGACCCCGTCAAATGCGGTGTTCCGCTGAGCGATTTCGCGACCGGCCTATACGCCGCCTTCCACATCGCATCGGCACTTTACGCTCGCAATATCACCGGCAATGGCACTCATATCGATTGCTCAATGCTCGGAGCAAGTCTCGGCATTGCGCCGCTGCAAGTCAGCGAGTATTTTGGAACCAACATTGACCCGCAGAAGATTGGCAGTCGTCATCCCCGCAACGCCCCTTATCAGGCATTCAAGGCGTCGGATGGCTATTTCGTCCTCGCTGCCGGCAATCAACACCTGTTTGAAATCGTGTGCAACATCGTCGGGCTTCCGGAATTGATTGGCGACGGCCGGTTCTCCAACACATTGCTGCGTGCCAAAAATCAAGATGATCTTGAACAAGTCTTGACTGCGCAATTCACCAAGCAACCAGCCACCTATTGGATTTCAAAATTCTCAGAGGCTGGAGTGCCGACTGCTCCAATCAACAAGTACTCGGACGCACTGCAAGACCCCCAAGTGATTCATCATCAGTGGGTTCAGGATTTGAAGCTCCCAAACGGTTTTTCAACTCGCACATTTGCACATCCGGCCCTGCTCAATGGATCGTTGCTAATGAACATCGCACCGCCTCCGCTTCTTGATGAGCATAGAGAGGAGATTCTTGCGCGAATCGGTAGCGATAGCAACTAAGAAACCCAAATCTGGCGTGTACAAAATCCGTATGTCCGGGTTCAGACACATGCGGGACCGCCGGGCGCTCCGACCAGCTCGCGCTGTTCGACCGGCTTCGCCTTGAGGGCGCGAGCAGGGTGCCCGCGGCCGGGTTCGAGACCGCCTGCCAGCGGCGCGGCATCGCGCTGTTCGTGCTGCCGCCCAGAAGCCCCAATTGCAACGGCTGCGTCGAGCGCGCCAACGCGGCCGACCGCTGCGAGTTCCACCAGTCCTGCGCCGGCGAGCTGAGCGTCGAGCTGGCCGAATTCGAGTGCTTCTACAACGCCTATCGGCCGCATCAGGCGCTCGGGCAAACGGTGCCCATGCAGGCGTATAATGAAAACTTCAACCAAAGCGCGCTTGCCGCCTGAAAAGTCTCATATGTAGTGAACCCGTACAAAAACTTGCAATTCAGAAAGTAAACCTGTATAATTTAGAATCTAGTGCGCTTGTACACGTTAGTTTTTACAGAATTCACATATATATCGAACATCAGGCTGTTGAACAGCAGCATTGAATGATGCTGTTCATGCCATTGATCAACTGGAATTCTCATGCCTTGAAGCTCAGCCGGAAAACCAGCCGGCATGCATCATGTGCATGTAACTTGAATTATGATAATCTGTAGTAGTCAACCATGAGGAAAACACAATGAAACGATTAAAGAAATCCCCCCCCCCCTTTTATCAGCCTCATCGCCGCTCTGCTGGCCCTGCTGACAGCACTGCCCGCCTCGGCCCAGACGACGGAGTGTAGCATCACCCCCGGCAATGTCTGGTCAGGCGAGGGCAGTTACAATATTGACACCACCAACACCCTGACCGTCAAGGAGGGGCACTTCTTCAGCTTTCCGCTGACATACAAGTGCCTTAATTTGGAAAACGGCGAGCGGCCGGTGATCAGCATCCTCAATCCGAGCAATTACACTATTGATACCCAAGACTTCCGGGGCGGCTATTCGGAAAAGGACGGGTTTGGCGATGGAGACGAGATGACCGGCAAATGTCTGCAGGAAAGCGGCTGCGAGATCGAGTTCTTTGCCTCCAGCAAGGACAACAACTGCCGCAATATGGGTGCTACGCTGCAAAGCATGACCATTAGGACACGGATAACCAACATCGGCTCCGGCAACATTAATCTCACTGACCAACTCAACATTAGAATCAATGTAATGGATGACGATACGCTCCCCCAGAGATACATCGATATGGGATACACGCAATGGAAACCGACCTGCTAGACGGCACTGGCGCCTAGCCGCGGGCGGGGCACGCCGCCTATCAACCCACACACACTTAACTTCGATGGGATCATGGCTGTTTCAGCCATGATCCCATCGAGTCGAAGCCGATTCGTAATCTTCGTCACCAAAATCAAGTTCATCATCCTCGCTCGGTCTTTCCCGCAAGGCCCGGGCCGCAAATACCGAGGTATCGAGATCCATTAGACACTGTCACAATTTCCTAATTCTGGTTAGCGGTTGGCGTTTTTTCGGATGAAAGCTAGCTAAACTGCCGGTCCACAAAGGCAACCATCGTCTACGAACCGCGGGGCACGTTCAATCCTTAGAACTTCGCAAGCGATACAAGCCCCTCGATTCCATCTCTTTCCACATACCGGGTCGCCGACTCGTCGTAGCGATTTCGTCCCAGACCCGAAAAGCGGTGATCGCATTGAACACAACGTATTTGAACAAGTCATCCGACTGATCTAGCTTGTCAGTCCTTAATCCATGTGTCTTGCTTCAGGGCATGAAAGAATCGCTCAACCTGCCAGCGCAGTCGGTGCCAGTTCAGAATCATTCGGGCACTAGGTTGCATTTTCGGCATCCTTGAGGTGGACCCGGTCGCGCTTTTCGATCACGTCTACTGACAGGGCCAGATACGCAATGCAGTCGATTCGTCGGAGTATGCTGTTGCTTGCGAGCATGATCACTTCAATGGCATTGGCTTGGAATAGAGGGATCTCGGCACCGGACAGACGCAATCGATGTTCTGTATAGCACGGAATTCTCTGATCTCTGATTTAAGTTGTAAATGTAATAACAGCCATAGGCAATGCTGGGACTCAGCTTCCGGTTTGCTTGGCAGTGGTCAGAAAACCGGTCGTCACCGTCTTTGCCCCTACTTTAACAATAGGTTATTGCACCGATTGTTAAAGTGGGGGCAAGGCTAAACAGGAAATCACCCTGCAGCAATCACCATTACCAACCACAGCTACCAACCGAAGAAAGCCGAGATCGAAGAAAAGATCAGCGCAATTTTCCCGAAGATACCGCCGAGGACAACATGAACAGCTTTGCCGATGCGGTCCTGCATCCGGCAAGGATTCAGTTCAGTCGCAAGCAGTAGGCCTCCACTCAGGCCGGAGTTTCGTCGCTATTGAATATAATTTCCAATAATAGAAACTCGTGACGCTTGGATTACCAATCACTGGTCAATAGCATCAAAAATTGAGACAAGGAGCTTGGTTTTCAGTAGATTGGAATTTCCGATACAGATCCGACCAAGGCGGAGTGCCGTTTGCAGAAATCTCGCATATAGCGTGGAGGAAGTCGCGAGCCGCAGCAGCTAGTACACGAACAGTGTCACTGACTCAGTATTTTGCTTCTCGATTCAAATCTTGTTTTGCTTCAAAAGATCGATAAGTTCGATAAGGTTCTCAAATGCAACACTTGAAATTTTTTTGTCGAACTGATGGCTATCCACGCCTGGGTGCACAATCCACAAGTGTTCAAGATGCAAGTCGGCAATGGCAGCGCGCATTGAGCGCGTAGTGCCGATCGAATCAGAAAGTTTAACTTCAAATCCATATCTCTTGCCATTCACCATTACCATCAAATCAAGCTCGGCTCCACCATGCGAACCCCAAAAGTAACAGTTCTTGGACCGCAGCCTATTGATTACATGCTCTATAACCAGCCCTTCGAATGAGGCTCCCACTTTCGGATGACTTCGCAACACACCGTACGAATTGAGTTCAAGCAATGTATGCAGAATGCCGGAATCGCGAACATAGATTTTGGGGGATTTTATCTGGCGCTTTTTTAGATTTTCATGCCAAGGATTCAACACCCGAACCATAAATGCTGAACTGAGAATATCCAGATATTTTCGCGCGGTCATCTGACTCTCTCCAAGGGCGCGAGCAAATTCTGCCACGTTCCAGACCTGTCCATGATAATGCGCGAGCATCGTCCAGAATCGTCGCAGAGTATCTGGCGGAATCGAAATTCCAAACTGCGGCACATCGCGTTCCAAAAAAGTATCCACAAAGCTTTCGCGCCATACTACCGACAACTCATCATCGCCAGCAAGTATGCTACGCGGAAACCCGCCACGCGTCCATAAATTCTTCCACTCAATACCAGGCACTTCATCAATGGAAAAGCCGCTCAATCTTTCAACACCAATCCGACCAGCCAAAGATTCTGATACGCCCTTTATCAAATTCGGAGAAACGCTGCCGAGTACAAGAAATCTAGCTTTGCAATTTGGGTTATCAATGACAACGCGCAATGTCTCAAAAAATTCCGGGATACGCTGAATTTCGTCGATTACAACCGTGCCTTCCTAATCCAGCAGCACCGACTCGGCATTCTTTAACAGGCGCCTATCGGCAAACCTTTCCAGATCAAAGAAAACAATCCGCGCTTCATGCTGGGCAAACAACCTCGCCAGCGTCGTTTTCCCGCATTGGCGAGGGCCAACGATAGCTACGGCCGGATGCACTCCAAACGAACGCCTTACTCTGGCAAGCGCAAATTCTCTAGGAATGGCTGAATCAATGAATTTATTCATGATAAATTTATTTTTCAAATAATATTTTCAAGAACTATATGTATATCATTTCATTTTTTCGCGAATCTGTAAGGATTTCTCAGAAATTTTGAGTTAGAGTTGAGAATGCTGAGATATTGGATGACTTTCTGATACAGGAAATGCAAAACTGAGTGGTTAGCATGACAATATCCGAGCGCAGGCATGAGCGAAATAGATACTTGTGATGTCCGTACCCGACTACCAATCGCTGGCCAATAGCATAAAGAGCTGGGGCAAGGAACTTGGCTTTGAGCAGATTGGCATTTCCGATACGGATCTAACCGAGGCGGAGAGCCGCTTGTGGCAATGGCTTGATGAAGGCATGCATGGCGAAATGGAATACATGTCCCGCCATGGAGCAAAGCGAACCAAGCCGGAAGAATTGATACCCGGCACCGTTCGCATCATTTCTGCGCGAATCGACTACTATCCGCCGAATAGCGCAGCGATACCCGACATACTGGGCGATCCGACCCGCGCGTTCATTGCACGCTACGCATTGGGAAAGGACTATCACAAGCTGATTCGCAAGCGCCTTCAAAAACTGGCAAAACGAATCGAGATGTCTGTGGGCAAATTCGGATACCGGGCGTTTGCCGACAGCGCACCGGTCATGGAGAAGCCGATCGCTCAGCGAGCCGGGCTGGGCTGGGTCGGCAAGCACACCAACCTGATCAGCCGAAAGGCCGGGTCATGGTTCTTCCTGGGAGAGCTCTATACAGACCTTCCTCTGCCGACCGACACGCCGGAGAAAGACCATTGCGGAAATTGCTCGGCATGCCTGCCCGCATGCCCAACCGGTGCAATCGTAGAACCGTATGTGCTAGATGCAAGACGCTGCATCTCCTATCTTACGATTGAATTGAAAGGGTCGATACCTGTCGAGCTCAGGCCGCTTGTGGGCAATCGGATATTCGGCTGCGACGATTGCCAGATGGTGTGCCCGTGGAACCGGTTCAGCGATGACTCCACAGAGCCAGGGTTCAACAAGCGCATCTATCTTGACGCACCGCAACTGATCGACTTGTTCGGATGGACCGAAGCTGACTTTGACAGAAAAACGGAAGGTTCGGCCATTCGCAGAATCGGCCATGTGCTCTGGCTGCGCAATGTGGCTGTCGCTCTGGGAAACGCAACCCCCTCGGAGACAATTCTTCGTGCGCTGATCTCACGTCGCGACCATCCCTCCGAGCTGGTTAGGGAGCACGTAGCCTGGGCCATAGAACGCCAGACTTCGGAAATCATGCCGGAATAAATCGGAGCACTATTGCGATCATGCTTGCAACGCGCGCGACAAGCGCTTGTCGGAAGCATCAAACAGTCGTTTTAACCTTGTTATTCTGACATCATATGACATAATAACAAGCATGATTTACAGGCATTGTTCTGTCTTGATTCGAGAGCGGCTAGCTCATTTTCCAGCAGTCGCCTTGCTTGGCCCAAGGCAGGTAGGCAAAACAACATTGGCGAAGCGACTGGCACAAGACGGAGCGAGCCGATATTTGGACTTGGGGGACCCGCAAGAGCGTCGCAAACTGGTGGACCCTAGCCGATATTTGGATGCCTACATGGATGAACTGGTCATTCTGGATGAAGTTCATCGCACTCCAGATCTATTTCAAGCATTGCGCGGTTCAATTGACAGAGGCAGAGAAAAGGGACTCAGAACAGGGCGATTTCTGTTCCTTGGGTCTGCCTCGATGTCTTTATTGAAGCAAACAGGTGAAAGCCTCGCAGGCCGTGTGGCCTATGTCGAATTGCCGCCTGTTGGAATCATGGAGGTCGATGCGGCCGATAGGGAACGGTTATGGGTGCGCGGCGGGTTTCCTGACAGTTTTCTGGCAAAGTCTGAAACACAAAGCATGCTTTGGCGAAACAACTTCATTCGAACATATCTGGAACGCGATATCCCGGATCTTGGACCTCGTATTCCGGCAGAAACGCTATATCGATTTTGGACAATGCTGGCTCACAGCCAGGGGCAGGTGCTGAACGCCGCGCAACTTGCGCAGAGTCTTGCTGTCGCCGGCAAAACGATTGCAAGATATCTCGACTTGATGGTTGATCTTCTGCTGGTTAGAAAACTGCCTCCTCTACATGCCAATGTGAAGAAACGGTTAGTCAAGTCACCTAAATTCTATGTCCGAGATAGTGGCGTGCTCCATGCATTGCTAGACATTCCCAATCATGATTCGCTCTACCGTTACCCGAAATTGGGTGCGAGTTGGGAGGGTTTTGTGGTCGATAACATTTGCGCAGTTGCCCCGGAAAGAACATTGACGAGCTTTTACCGCACCTCTGCGGGTGCGGAGATTGATCTAGTATTGGAATTTCCCGGATTGTCGGAAACGTGGGCGATAGAAATAAAGTCGGGTTCTGCACCGAAGCCGTCAAAGGGGTTCTACAATGCGATTGAAGACATTGGAGCAGATCAGGCTTTCGTCGTTTATGGCGGTACCGAAAGCTTTCCGATTTCAGACAGCGTTAGCGCAGTCGGATTGACGGAAATGTTGCGACTTCTCTCGATCAGACACGCAATGTAAATGCTCCGAAGATTCAAGCGATTGTCGTTACAAAACGTTGATTTTGATGATTTAGCGACTCCTGTAGAAAATGAGGAGGGAGCAATGAAAAATGGGAAGTTGCTGGTTTCAAGGTGAACACTAAACACAAACCTTGATCATATCGATCAGTATGAATAGAGACGAAAAACGGAATAATCAAGACATGGCAGATCTGGCCGACTCGGACTTATCTCCTCGACGCAAGAAGCAATTGGAGTCTCGTCAAGATGCAGCAGATGATGCATTTGAGATTGAATCGCTGTGGAAGAAAAGAGTAGCCAGCATCAAGGGGCAAATTCTCGAACATGAAAAGGATTATCTCGAGGTCGCCAATGTCGCTGAGCATATCGGAGCAGACTACCATGGGCGATTTCTGATCGAACTGATTCAAAATGCCGAAGATCGATCGAGAAAGAAAGAATGCACTACATCCGGCGAGCATTCCAATTACTTGATTATTGTCCGAACAAAAAGGGCGATAGCCGTGCTGAATCAAGGTGCCCCGTTCTCCAAAAAAGACATTGAATCGATTACTTCTTTGGGGCTTAGCACCAAAGATCCGGAAAAAAGTCTGGGCAACAAAGGCATCGGGTTCAAGGCTGTTTTTCAGATAACAGATAGTCCAGAAGTTTATAGCCGTCCTGAATCTGTTGGCGACCTATGGTCTGAAAATGCAAATCGTTTCTGCATGCAGAAACGGCCATTTGATGATGTCAAGTTTTCAAGAGAAATTGCAAAGATTGTTGAACTGGAGCTGTCATGTAACCCAAAAGATGCAGAAAAACTTGAAAAACACCCAGACAACAAGGACCACAAGGATGACTCGACCGCATTCTTGATTGAAGAACTAAAGAAAGCTGCACCGTTCAAATTTCCCAAACCCTTGAACCGTTCGGATATGAAGAATCGAATCGAAGAACTCGGACTTTCGAATTCAGATGTCGGAACAATGTCAACCATGGTCGTGCTGCCATTACCTGATCGCCCTGAAACCGATAAAACCGTTAATGACGCATTGCGCGAACTCAGTGAATCGGATCATCCTGGCGCGACCATTCTATTTCTCACCGAGATAAATCGACTCCGTATCCTGGACCGCATCAACGATAGCGAGGTGCTGCTACAGCGCGATGAAGGAACTAAGAAACTCTTGGAACACGGCATAGAGATTCGAGATGTGACGACCAAACGCATTGAATCGAATAGAAATTGCGACGTGCAAACAGCATCAGCATCTTGGTGGCTCGCATCTCGGCGTTTCGGCGAGGGTGGGTCGGATTCTACGACCTTGGACGAAGAGGAAGCTTTGATCAAAGAGGCAGTAAAGAGCCTTGGAATTAGAACCTGGAAAAATGTTCGGTCAGCGCATGTTGGTGTTGGTTTACCCCGCAGCACCCTAGGAGAACACCTTGAACCTTTGGGTCCCTGTGGAATATTTTGCATCGGTCTACCCACTCATGTTGATACTGGAATGCCGATCTGGGTCAATGGGCCTTTTCATGGACACATTAATCGCACGGATATCGACTTCGGAAGCCAAAATTACAACCGTATTATCTTGAAGGAAGGAATCAAGGTTTTATGGACTGCGATTAACCACATTAAGTCCTTACCTGATGCGAATGACAAACGTCATGCCGTCTTAGAGTTGGAGTCGAAAGCTGGCCACCCGTTTCAGTCCGGCATAACAGAAGATCGGGATTTGTCATCTGAGGCAATTGTACTTAATGCTGAAGGCACCGGTTATTTTTCGCCAGGTGAACTAAAAATCCCCGCACAAAACGATATTGCGGCATTCAATCACTTTTTTGCGAAGTTGCCTGATCTGGAACGACACGGGCTACGTCTTCCCGATGATGTTTTGCTGAAAAACTGCTGGGGCTTGCTCGATCAGCTGAGAGGGGATAGTGAAATTGAAGCCAAGAACCAAACTTATCTGCAACGTCCGAATGGCGGTCAGTCATTGCTTGAAAGAGCTGCTGCTGAGCATCGCACGGAAAGTTTTGATTGGTGGGAGAAATTTCTGGAATGGATCATAGATCGTTTCGAATTCTCAGATATCCAAGATCAATGCATTTTGCCGATAGGTCTCGATAAACTTGCTTCGGCTAGTGATCGCGTGTTCTTCCGTCCGCTTACTGCCTCGGACGATCAGCCGGCGCAACAAGACGATACAGACTTGCCAGAGGAGGCGGCAATTGATGACTTGGATGATAAATTTTTCGATAACCTTGCGTTTCTCGACGAGCATCGTGTTCAGGTTCGCGAAAAGGAAGGTCTTAGATCACTGACAAAATTAGCCCGCAAGCTCTCCGAACAGGGAAAGGAGCTAGTAAGAAATCCACGTAAACCCGAAATCATTAATGACTTGCTTGCGCCATATTTGTCCAAAATTTGCACGATTCATGCACAACGCGAAGAAGCCATAGTAGTGCTGGCAAAGATCGGTGATTGGCTATGTAAAATGAAGTTGAAGTCAAAACAACTTGAATCGGTCAAATTGGAGAAGATCCTCGTGCCCGTTTTTGTCGAAGGTGATCAGTGGGATTGGCTTGCACCAACTGATGTGTATTTCGGTGATGGCTGGCTTGACCATGAGACTGACAAGTTGATTAGGGAAGCTTATGGTGAAAGCGAGTCCACATCACATAGGCTACCGTCTTTTGAGATTTTTCGAAAACATTTGAAGGATGAACTTGACGCTGAAGTTGAGAAGAACAACTGGTGTGCTCGTTTCAAAAAGATTGGCGTTCTAACCGCTCCCAAATTTATTCAAGGAGTCAATACACAAGCATACTTTAAGGCAAATTCTTTTTACCAGCTGAAGGTGTTGCCTGAGTTCGAGTGCAGTTGTCCGATTGATGAAGCGCAGAGCTATTGGAAATCATATCTTTACGTAATCGCAAAACGCAGACGCAAGACGAGCGTTTGTTCGGGACAACTGTATTACATTCAAGATCCAGTTTGGATTGACGGTCTTGAAAGAGAGAAGGTACGCACCGCCGTAATGAAACTTGTTCTCTTGAATGCGAAGGAATACAAACAAAAGTGCGAAATAAAGGTGGGACGATATAACAGTGGATGGGGCGGTGATTCTAGTCAAATGCTGTCCTTATGGGTTCATGCAGTTGTCGATGAACAGTGGCCCATAATCCCCACAAATCTTGAACCGCGCAGCCCTTCGAAAGCGTGGATATTAGATGAAACGATGCAACGCCAGAATTTTGCTAGCGACAAACTTATTGCTTTCGTTAAATCCCCCTATGATAAAGCGGTCAAGATTCTGAATGCTCTTGGGGTCTACTCTCCAAAGAAAGCGCCCGTATCGAGAATTGTAGAGGAACTGCAAGATGTCGCTGAAAAATTAGATTGTCTCTTGGAAACAAAACGCCAAGCTACTGACTCGTTTATACGGGAACTTTACATTTGGCTTCAGGAAGCTTCGGCTAGAAGCGATAAATCGGAAGAGGATCTAAGGAAGTTGAAAAAAAGACCTGTTCCGCTCATGGATAATGGGAGTTTCATCGCAGTTGATCTGTCGTTGGATGCGATTATTTTGTTGAATGATGATCCCGAACGGTTACCTTACATCAAGACGGCCAAAGAGAAATTTGTTCTGCCTCTTCATGCGAGGCAACCGAAGAAAGCCCTTTACAAAGCGCTGCGCGGTGTATTTGGTTCGGATCGAGTGATGCGGGCAAGCAAGGAGAAAATTGAACTGCAGTTTCAACAAACCGAATCTGAAACGCCTCTAATTGAGCCTCTAATTGACTACTTGGTGCGCGAACTGAAGTCACAGTGCCCCAATATTCAACTAGAGCTTGCTGCGTTAATTGCGTATGCGGGTACGCCCCCCATGGATCCAAACAAAAAAACGTTTCGAAAAAAGTGGCGTCAGTTTCAAAAAACACTTGTTCGACGGGGCATTTTCACAAACCGCAATCAGGCAACCGAATCAGTCTTTGACCGGAGAGCTGAAGGCGGGGCAACCCTTTACGTTCCTTCTGAAAACGAGCCAGTGCAAGTTTTGGAAGCGTGTTGGCGCCTTATGGGGAAAAGCCAAAAGGATTCATGGGAAAACTATGCCTTTCGATTGAAATCTGGCGAGACCGACAAGTTCTTTAATGGAAAATTGGATAACCGGGATTGGGACGAACTAGAATCAGTGGTCGGCCAAATACAAGAAAGTAAAGTTGCAGCTCTTCAGCCAGCGCTTCTGGCGTTATACCGCTCCCGCGAACCCAATATTGAAGTTGAACAGTTTCTAAAGCATCTTGATTCAATCAGCGCCAGTCCAGACAAGATTGCAACTTATATAGGCATAGATAACGATGTCCTCAAAACGGCAATGAACGATAGCTCGCTAAGGTTTGATGATGAGCGGCAATTGCCCGTTATCGAGACACTCAGAGTCCCAATACCCGACTGGCAACAAGCACGTAGAGACTTGGACAATGAACCCGTTTCATTCTCATCGACGGTGAATATGTTCGAGAAAGAGCGTGACAACATTGTCATTTACCTTAAAGCATATTTTGCATATCACGAAAAAGATGTAAATCTTCTTCATGATTTAAAAGAGTTACTTATTGCATTCAAAAAAATATCTTGCCCAGATGTTGTTGCTCAAAAGAAAATCAACGACTTTGAAATCAATAGGCTTCCTGCAGGTGAATTCTGCTCCGTAATTAATTTGGAAACAAAGGTAGGAAAAGCGTTGGACCGAGGATTGCGGTCAATTGAGTCCGTAAATTCTGTTGATGATTTTTCAACGGCACGCATATTGAAACGTGAAATTGACCTGTATAAACATCAAACCGAGGAGCATAGAGAATCAAATGCAAATGAAGCCGTTTCAAACGTGATACAAGTCGCTTGCGAGTTGTCGAATAACGCTATGGATGGCGAACAAATCAAATCGAAAACCGAGTTGAGCCCTTGGTTGCAAGGATACTGGGCCAATAGCTTTGCGGCACTGAGAGCTTTGCGTGAAATACTTCGAGAGAGTGCATCTGAGAAGATTTTCCAGGAGCTGGATAAAGTCGATGCGTTTACGCCGCAAAGATCAGATATAGATTCTATAGGAAAATTACGGTCCAAATTCCCGGAGTTGGCTGAACCTGCAAACCCGACAGCATCACCAGAGGCAGAGGAGACTAAGATTCTTGGCATCCTGATTAGCGAAGATCAAATTGACAACGATCTGAATCGCGGGAGTGATGGCATTATTGGCCAAGAAATTGTCAAAGCGGCGGCGAATGAAAAAATTGATCTGATCTCATTGGCTACGAGGAATAGAAATTCGCAATCTGGAGAAGGCATCAGCAATGGGTTTTCAGGCGGAAGAAATCAAGGTGGAAGCAGACGAAGCGGTGATCAAAAAGAAGGGGCCGATACACGCACCGGGTTGACGGGTGAGTCATTCTTTTATGAGTACGGCTGCAAACACTTACCGAATTTTGATTCCTCTTGCTGGGTGTCTGATTCCCGAAGAAAATACGGTTTTAATCAAGGCGATGATGGACTCGGGTACGATTTTGCATATACAGATATCGAGGGAAAGTTATTTGGCTCCAAAGACCAGCCTCACTGCTTAATTGAAGTTAAATCAACTTCGTCTGCAGAAAACGTACCTTTTCCGATTACCCAAAAAGAATGGGACGTAGCCAAGCAATGCCACACCGGTCAAATTGCAAAAGAATATGTTATTGTGCGTGTTGCAGATGCTAAGGGGGCCCCGTACATTGCCGATGTAATTTGCAACCCTGTGCAATTGTGGCACGATGGGAAGCTAAAACTGGATATTCTCAGTTTCAGAGTTAGAATTGATTAACGATGAGCATCAATGCCGCGCATTGACATCGCAAGATTGACTGGAGAGCTTGCAGGCTATTAAGAAACAAACGAGATTGGCACACGAAACATCCTGTCTTGGTTATGCTGCAATCTATCAGACGAGGTCGCTTGCGCAGCCGCCATCAGTGACCATAAAGCTGGCAGAACAGACCAGACTTTGTGCCAGAGTCTAAGCCTCCAGAATAGAATCGGTCTCTGAATCGCGCGCCAATCTCGTGTCTTTTCTTTCCCCGGTCATTGCTCGGCACCGGTTACGACAACCGCTTTGTGGAAAGATGAGATGGTATGAATTTATCAAAAATGAACTGGTTACATATATGCAGATCTGAATGGCGCAGGATGCGGCTTTTCAGAAACAAGATCAAGATGTTGCGAATCAGAATACGAAAAACCTCCCATGAAGCTCCGTTTAATCGGAATGTCTTCGTAAATTGTCCGTTCGATTCTGAGTACGAGCCAATTCTGCAGTCTATCCTTTTCTGCCTCGTTCGATTAGGTTTCAAAACGCGAATAGCAAAAGAAACAAGCAATGCCGTCGAACCCAGAGTTGTAAAGATCCTTGAACTAATCCAGATTTCGAAATATTCGATTCATAACCTTAATCGGTGTCAGTCAAGCGACGCGGACAAATTATTCCGTCTAAACGTGCCATTTGAGCTTGGGTTGAGATATTGCCAAAAGTAGTGCTTGGCGGTCGGTCGGCATTCAAGCGGCCATCTGGTCGTTCAGATTTTCCGCCTCGATTCCGTCTTTGAATTGCATACCTTCCACCACCTTGCCGAGCTTTCTAAAGCCGCTCAGGCGCCGCCAGCGCCGTTCGGCGCACAATCCGAGCTCGGACAGCATGCACAGCATGCGCCGGCGGCTCAGGCAGCCCCTCGAGCGCTTGGCGCGGTGCCGGATCGTCGATAGCGTCGACTCGATCGGGCTGGCGGTGCGGATGCTCTGCCAGTGCGCGGCGGGAAAGTCGTAGAAGGCCAGCAGCTCGTCGCGGTCCTCTGGCAGCTTCTCGGCGGCCTTCGGATATTTCTCGCTGCAGGTGTCGGCGAAGCTCTTGAACGTCGCCCCGGCATCATCCCGGGTCTTAAGCCATCCAGATCTGCTGCAGCCGCCTGCTTCGCTCGAGGCTGGACGCTTTCGGGCAGGACGTTCAGGATGCTGCCCGTCTTGTGCAGCCGGCAGCGCCGGTGGCGGGTGTGCGGATACGCCTGGTCCAGCGCGGCCCAGAAGCCCAGCGCCCCGTCGGCGACCGCCAAAAGCCGCTCGGCGCCGTGCTCGTCAACGCCAATCAACACCAGGGCGCACAGCTTGACCATCCTCGGCCCGAAGCCCGCATCAGACCCCGGCCCGGATATGCGCCCAGCGGCGATCGGACAGGTCGGACCGCCGCCATTGCTCCATCTCCGCGTTCCACTGCTCCGCCGGGCGCCCTCGCGCGCCATCTCGGCCGGCGGATCGCGGAAATTGTCGTGCGCTTCAAGCGAAACAGGGCTGTTCCTGCTCATGAGCGGCATGCCTCTCTGGTTTGACAGGCAGATTTTGTGAATCTGCAGTCAGACCCGTTGCGCCGCTTTTTTTCAAACACCGCCAAGCACTACTTTTGGCAATATCTCGCTTGGGTTGGATTTTGGGTGTAAAAAATACGCCGGATATCCGTTTTCAAACAAAGTAATTCTGATTCTTGCGGAAGAGGCCCTACCGCCTGAAGGCTGTAATGTCCGACTTAGCCGAGAGCGATATAGAAGCGCATATGGGCGAACATCAAAACGCTGTAATGAAGGCGAGAAACTGGTTTAAGTCGAATATGACAGACATCTCGGTGCATTCAGCAAGCTCGGTGCTCGCGGAATATGAAGATTTCCAAAAGTGGTACTATCGGCGACCACTCGATAAAGGATTTTCGAATCTGGATATCCAAAACTATCCAACCTCTGAACCGCTTTATGAAATGTCGATTTGGTGCAGTTCGTATAGAGATATAGCAAATTAATCTTTAGATGGAACAGCAGCTTTTTCTCCCAACTCCCACTCTACACCAGGATGAGCGAATCATTCCAGAAACTCACTTAAACTCAAAGTAATCCCAATTACCGCTTAACATAAGCCGTATTTCAGGAGCTTTTCTAGCGCAAGCTGCGCTTTCGAGGCATCGGCGGTCATCCGCGGGGAGGCAGTACGCCGGAAAATCGTTCATGCCAAGGTGCTTCCGGAACGGAGCAGAGTTTCATTGAATGACATTTATCCTTTCCCGTCACTGATTTAGCATTTTTGAATCGTAAAGCGCAACATGCAGTCCCCAAAGCCAATAAACGGTCAACATTGAACGCTCAATCGCCCTGACTCAGGAAATATACTGCTTGCACGCTGGCCGTGCCGCTTGTTGCTTCTGTCGCCGCCGGTTGCCCGTTGCATCTTTCGAACGGGCCAGACCGAGCGACCTCGTTTCCGAGCAGTGCCGGGCGACTGTCGGCAACGAGTCCGAATCAGGAAAAAGATTTCAGCAGTCTGATACAATCAAGGCAATGCATGATTTTGAAAAAGCGAATGAAGAACTGAGGCAGCAAATCCAGGAGATTCAAACGCAGATCCGTGAACTGTCGACGTGCCGTGCTGGAAGAAAAAGTGAACACGAAACATGCCGAGTATGAGACAGCAATCGAGCGCATGAACGCGGCCTTTGAACGGCTGAGAGTCGATATGGCCAACCGCGACAGGGAAAATGCGATTCGCGACAGGGAAAACGCCGAACGCGCCACCGAACGCGACAAGGAGAATGCCGAACGCGCCGCCGAACGCGACAGGGAAAATGCCGAACGGCTGATTGCGAACCAGCGCTGGGTGATGGCACTGGTCATAGGCGGCACGGGCATCATTGTCGCGGCGATCGCACTGCTCTGAAAGTTGCCCGCAAGTTCGCTATCAAAGAGAAAAAAACTCTGCATGCATGGAGCGACGACCGCATACATGAGCGCACTTCCTGCGAAGAAGGTCCGTTTTCACTAACAGAACAGCCAAGATTTGTTTGACGCTAGCTTTAATCAGAATATTTTCGTAAATTGTCCGTTCGACCCTGGGCACGAGCCAATTCTACAGTCTGTTCTGTTCTTTTCTGCCTTGTGTTCGATTGGGTTGCGAACCGCGAATAGCAAAAACAAGCAACACTGCCGAATCGAGAGTTTAGTGCTGTCCGGATACTGGATTCAGCATCAATAAAAGCGACCGGTCGGCGATTTTTTATTCTTCAGGCAGTGGCGGCCGCGCCCCTTCTGCACGCATGCTATCTTCGATTTCTTTTTTGCTTATGCCTGTTCTGTGATTAGGGGTCTTGATGCTGCAGTAGCCATTACTGCCATGCATTCCATCAATGACGGTGTCCGCACAACCCGATCTTTGCCCTTGCTTTTTTTTGGTACGCCACCGGTAATCTTGCGCCTATCAGTTGCAGTCGCTTGGAGCGTGGGAGAACATCTAGCCGTGAGCCTGTTTGGGCTAGGCGGCGTTCTCCGCATTCTAGGCACTATGCTCCCGATTTTTGCGGTCAATTGTCCCTTTCAACGAGATGCTAGTCTTGGTCGAGATGCCCTTGGAGGCCGCCTTGGCACAGGAAATCTGGCAAGGTTACTCGGCACTTTGGCATTTTTCTAATGGAATTCGGACTTTGTTATCGGAACTCAGTTTGCCATTCATCGGTTTGGGCATCTTCCACATGGATCGATAACTGACGATTGAAAACCGGCTACCGGCATGCAAACACATCACAAAAATTACATGAACAACTGCAGTTGACGATCGTGCACGAGGCGATCTGCAAGACAACCCGGAACAATCTACCCGCCATAGCGCCGAGCACTTTTATGCGCATTGTTGCTGGTTAGTAAAATTGCCATTAGCCAAGCAGAAATGGCCTTTTCAAACTCGGTGCCTTGATCACGCCACCTAGCGCAGCTATTCGATCGGCATGGAATAACCACGGCAACCCTTTCTTTCCTTATGCTTTCCGCGCCGCACCCAGTCACTCGAACTCAATGGGATTGG
The DNA here is from genome assembly GCA_965214875.1 of Arenicellales bacterium. Taxonomy (GTDB): domain Bacteria; phylum Pseudomonadota; class Gammaproteobacteria; order Arenicellales; family JAJDZL01; genus CBDAUN01. Next base: position 2,930,112 of record OZ243980.1, read on the forward strand.
CGAGCAGAAAATGGTCTCGGTAGAATCTAAGCTCCTGAATCGAATCGCGAATATCGTCTAGTGCACGATGGCGACTCGTCTTGACCTGATCTTGAACCAGATCTTTGCGCCACCTTCGGGCAAGCTCCTTAAGCGTACTTACATCCAAATGCCTGTAGTGAAGGAAGCTTGATACCTCAGGCATATATCGGTCCAAGAATCGACGGTCCTGGCAAACCGCGTTCCCGCATAGCGGAGATTGCTTCTTTGAGGCATGCCGTTTCAGAAATGCGACAGTTTGCCTCTGAGCCTCCTCCTCATCAGTGGTTGATGCGCGGACCAGATCGATCAACCCACTGCTGCCATGCGTCGACTTGTTCCAGTCATCCATCGCAGCCAATCGCTCTTCACTTTGGTGAATCACCAGCACAGGACCTTCAGCGACAATCTCCAAATGCATGTCCGTAACAATGGTGGCGATTTCAATAATCCGGTCGTTTTCAGGCGAAAGGCCCGTCATTTCCAGATCAATCCAGACAAGATTGGTTTTCTTTCTTCGGCTCGCTTTGCTGCTGTTCATTGACTTTCCTAGCCGTTTTCGGTATCGCGCGACTCGGCAAAGAGCTACATGTCGCTTGGCTTCGAATAATAGCTCAAGACTGTTCCGATGCCCCGTTCACGCGCTTTTTCGACCGCCAGCATGCCAAGCATGATGTCGCTCACGGCGAATCCCTTGTGCCAGAACAGATTGCGCTCCGATTCGCTTTCCCTTCCGGGCTTGATCTTTGCCGCGATCTCGCCGATTTCCCCATAGACATGCTCATCTTTGAGCTCGCCAGCCTGCACGAGCTCGGCAAATTGGCCATACGGCGACACTTTGCACTGGTTCCAATCGTCTACGACGAATTTATCGACCGTGAACGGCAGACTTCGTTCGACTGACAAAACTGCGCCATACGCCTGCAAATGGGCGCCGGGCTTTACATCCGCATCGGCCACCAGCACCTCGTGATGGAGAAGCCTCGACGCATCGATGATGATATCCGCATCGGCAACCGTGTCGCGAGCGGTTTCCATTACACGAATTTGCTTGCCGAGTTCATCGCTCAATATTGCAGCAAACCGATCCCGTGATTGCGGCCTTTTGCTGGTCACGCGGATTTCGTCGAAGTCGAACAGCATATCCAGCATGCGAACATTGTACCAAGCCGTGCCCCGGGCGCCGATGTGGCCAAGAACTTTAGGCGATTCGCATGCCAAATGCTTGGCGCCAAGCGCGGTTACAGCACCGGTGCGCATCCAAGTAATCAGCGTGGCATCGACGATTGCCATCGGTGCGCCCGTTTCGGCATCATAAAGTGTCAGGAGCGCCAATTCAGACGGCAATCCATGCTTGTAGTTGCCATGAAAGTCGCCAATGACTTTTACACCCGCCGCATCGACCGGCTCGACATAGCCTTTAAGGACATTGAAGAGTTTTTCTGGAAAATCGAGAACCAGGTGGCTTTTCGATGGCATGATGACCTTGTTTTGCCCGTGCGCGATAAGCCCTCTCTCAATCGCATCCACAACCTCAGACAAACCAAGGTCGAGCGAATCCACATCATCTTTTGAGAGAAAAAGCAGTTCAATTCCGTTCATCTTCAATACTTCGCATCTTTACCCTTTCAAGTTGACGCATCGGCGTACCGCTATTGCGACAAGTGATAATACATTAATGTGTCGCACATTGTGTTTTATCCAATTAATTCAAAATCAATACGTATAGAAGCGGCTTTTCACATGCGCCTGATCCTCTGGCTGTCTGTCACAAAAGCCTGTGCATCATGAGGCTGCAGATTAGCCTTGAAACATCCATTTCATTAAAATAGGTTGCCAAGCGAGCATGAATCGATGATGATAAAGTCATTGTTTCCGGTCAATTCGGGAATTTCCTGATCCATAGCTCCGCCGACAACCACATGCTCTGATAACAACCATCTCCACCTTGAACTCTCCAATGGCTCATGTAATTCACAGAATGCCGCTTCAGGCCATGCCGAAAGCCGTAGGCGGCGATGGCATCTATGTGACCGACTCAGAGGGCAATCGCTATCTGGATGCTTCCGGCGGTGCCGCTGTATCCAATCTTGGACACAACCACCCTGCGATCGTCGAGGCGATACGCAAGCAAGCATCCACCCTTGCATACGCCCACAGCGGATTTTTTACAACCGAACCGCTAGAAGAACTCGGCGACCGGCTCGCCCAGCTGACGCAGGCAGGACCGCAATACACCTTCGTATCAAATAGCGGGTCCGAGGCCATCGAAACGGCAATCAAGCTGGCCCGGCAATATGCCTGCGAGGTCGGAGAGTCAAAACGCTCGCGCATTATCGCCCGCAAGCAAAGTTATCACGGCGGCACTATAGCCGCACTTTCCGTGGGGGAACACGCAGCCCGACGCCAACCCTATGAAGCAATCCTGCTTTCGGCTACACATATCGATCCTTACTATCCATATCGCTTTCAAAGAGAAGATGAATCCGAAGACATATATGCCTGTCGGTCTGCCGATCAACTGGAACACGCAATACTCGAAAACGGACCGGAAAACGTACTCGCATTTATCGCCGAAACAGTTGGCGGAGCTACCGCCGGAGTGCTCATCCCGAGCGCAAAGTATTTACAGCGCATCCGGAAAATTTGCGACAAGTACGGCATCTTGCTGATTCTTGATGAAGTAATGTGCGGCATGGGACGAATTGGCAGCCATTTCGCGTTCAACCGCTTCGGCGTGAAGCCTGACCTAGTAGCAATAGGAAAAGGGCTGGGCGGAGGCTATCAACCAATCGGGGCAACCATATGCTCAAGCAAGATCTACGACAGCATTTGCGAAAACTCTGGAATCATCCACCACGGCAGCACCTATTCGGGACATGCGACTTGCTGTGCCGCAGCCATTGCAGTCCTTGACACGATCAAGAAAGAAAACCTTCTGGAAAACGTCAAGCTGCAAGGCAAACGTCTGCTCAGCCAACTTCGAGATTCGCTATCAGAATGCGCCTATGTCGGTGACATTCGTGGCATTGGACTATTCATGGCGGTCGAGTTTGTAGCGGATAGAGAAACCAGAAAACCGCTCTCGTCCAAGTTGAAATTCAACGGCGTTCTTAAGCGGCACGCGCTTCAAAATCAGTTGATGTGCTATCCATGCGGCGGCACTGTTGACGGATTCGCCGGCGATCATGTGATTCTCGCCCCGCCGTTCATCATCGACGAGCGCGATGTCGAGGCAATTGTGACGCGCTTTCGTCAATCAGTTGCTGATGCCATCAACGAAATTGAGTCAAAAGGCTCGAGCAAAAGCTCCACTGATTAGCCTTTCGCCTCATAGTCTGTCCGAAACTTGCCCTTCAGATTTTCGAAACGGCTGAGTGATCAACCGATCTATGCGTGTCTCAGCGATATCCCTGAATATTTCCAATCCAATCGTCATCCGATCATGCCCCGCTTCAGGCGCACTTCGATAGGTTCCAAAAATCCGATCCCACCATGGCAAATTGAACCCGAAATTGCTGTCCGTCTCCCTGCGCACGATCGAGTGATGCACCCGATGCATGTCCGGCGTCACGATGAAACAGCGCAACACTTTATCCGCCGCAGAATGAATCCTTACGTTTCCATGATTGAATAGCGAGGTGGCATTCAGCACAATCTCAAATATGACAACCGCCAGTGCAGGCGCGCCGAGCAGAGCAACCACCGAAAATTTGATTAGCATTGAAAGCAGTATTTCAAGCGGGTGAAACCGGATGCCTGTGGTCACATCAAAGTCGAGATCTGTATGATGCATGCGATGCAGCCGCCAGCATATCGGAATCTTATGGAATGCGACGTGCTGCGCGTATATCGCCAAATCCAGAAGCAGTACGGCAACCACTATCTCTACCCAAGTTGGCAAGCTAGCGATATTGAAAAGGCCAAATCCAACCGATTCGAGATGAAATGCGTACGCTGCAACCGTAATGGGAAGCGCAATGCGAATCACCGCTGTATTGACTATGGACAGTGCCATGTGATTGGTCCAGCGCGTTCGGCGCTTGCCGCTCCATGGACGCTTCGGCAACAAGCTCTCCCAAACGGCCATCGCTGCCAGCAACGCCAAAAACACCCCCACCCGCAACCAGATCTCAATATCCACTAGGCAACTCCAACACCAGTATTTCCGCTAAAAGCATCAGTCAAATTTTCGCCTTCCCGCAATCAATGTGTAAAAGTCGAAAAGGAGGCTTTAGCTTTTCCTTGCTGCTCTAAAAAATAAGACTGAGGAGAGTCTGCTTTCATGTTTTTTCTTGCACACTATGATACTTTTCATAGACTTTCATTGCTTCACGCACTCCTATACGCAAAAGCGCTTCCTCAAGCACCTTAGCGTGTTCTATTTTATGCTTATATTGTTTTTCGCAACACTCATAGGAGATATTGGTAGTGCCTCAGTTTGAAAATCAGCCCATTCTGCCGGTTGAAACGGGTATAATGAGCGTAATATCAATCTACTCTCGGAGAGAAAGATGAAACATTGCCATAACTCCCCCCCCCCTCGCTAAACTAGCGGCTCTTCTACTATTGGCGGTGCTAACCGCACCGTCCATGGCGCAGGTGGACTACTCCTTTATTGATGGGGCATCAGGTCCGAGTGCCTGCCCGTCAGGCCAGACTGCGCGTACCGGAATATACCTTGTCAGCGGAACCCTGACCAAAAACGCGGTCCAGCTGTCGACGACGACAATTACTATATCGAACGTCCAAGCTCGAATTCCAGAGGTGGGCCAAAGTGCCACTGTGCATCTCAGTGTGCTGGAAAATGGCAGCAAAGAGGCGAGCAGGCAGACTCTCGGAATTGTTGCAGCTGGCACGGATTTGGTGGCAAATCTGAAAACTTTCAGCAACCTGAAGCAGAACAGGCGCTACACCGCAGTCACGCATATCGGGGATGTCACCAAGATCATCTCAAGATTCTGCTTCAAGACCGCGGCCGATCTGGAGATACCCCTTGGCTCGGGTCGCGGCGGCGACGGTCCCGGCGATTCGTGGTCAAGCGGGTGCTACGCCTTCAGCAAGGACCCTAATCAGATCCGGGCTTGCTTCTGCGGAGCCAGGAACTCGTCGGGCAGCTGGGCGCGCACAGATGCTGAAGACGGCTACGAATATATGATGGACGCCACCTGGAGAACCAGTGTGGGCTGCACGACCAACTGACGGGGTCGGAGCGAGCCAGCAGATGCGGCAGGCCTTTGGGTGCGGCGACACCGGCAGCTGATCGATCCGGGCCATCCGGCTATCGGGAGCGCGGGCCGCGTGACGGCATCAAGCTGGAATCGGATATCAGTGGAATGTCGCTGAACATCCCGGATACAGGGCGGCCCCGCGGCCGCCTTTTTCTATCATGTGTCTTTGCAATTTTCAAACTGAGACACTACCGAGATATTGCCAAAATTAGCACCTGACAGGGTTGTTGCAAAGCCAATGGCATTCTGACAAGAAAACCACCGCAGCATGTCTCGCTGTCCAGCGAGTGGGCTAGATCTGTTTCTGACCAGTTTACTTGAAATGCTCAAGCGCCACTGCAACGCCTATCGGCCGCATAGGCACTCGAACAACTGATGCCCGCGCAGGCATATAATCAGAACCTCAAGCAAAACGCGCTTGCGGCCTGAACAGGCTAACGTACATCTGACTCTGAACAGTATTTTATAATAATGATATATAGAACATGATGTTCTATATATCTATCAAATATTGAATGTTGATTCAAAGAAAAAAATATATTGAGCAATTGGGCTATCTTGTTGAAAATTCCCCAGTGACAGCTTTGCTGGGCCCAAGACAATGCGGCAAAACGACTCTTGCGAAAGAATTCGGAAAATCAAAAAAATCCCACTATTTCGACCTTGAATCGTTTGTGGATTCAAATATGCTGCAAAATGCTGAAACAGTACTGGGAGAATTGAACGGTCTGATCATTCTTGACGAAATCCAGCTCATGCCCAATCTGCTCAATACGCTTCGTGTCTTGGTGGACAGATTCGATCGCAAATCCAGATATTTGATTCTCGGCAGCGCCGATACCAGTATAGTGCGAGGCGTTTCGGAATCATTGGCAGGGCGTGTCGACTTTCTCGACATGCGAGGCTTTGATCTCTCAGAGGTTGGAGCAGACCGCTATGCCGAACTTTGGTTGCGAGGCGGGTTCCCGGACAGCTTTCTTGCCAATAGCGAAAAATTGAGCACTCGTCGCAGAAATGCATTGATTCGAACTCATATAGAAAGAGATTTGCCCATGCTCGGAATCAACATATCAGCTGTGAGGATGAGACAGTTCTGGAACATGCTGGCACATTGTCATGGACAAATTTGGAATGCGTCAATGATTGCTAGATCTATGGGCGTTTCATACCATACAGTCAGGAATTACTTGGATCTGCTCACGGGAACCTACATGGTGCGCCAATTGCAGCCATGGCATGAGAACTTCGGTAAGCGGCTGGTAAAGGCCCCCAAAATCTACTTGCGAGACTCTGGCATACTTCATGCCATTCTGAACATTCACGATCGAAGATCACTGTATTCCCATCCCGCTTGCGCCGCATCGTGGGAAGGGTTTGTACTAGAAGAAGTGCTAAGGGAATTACAAGTTGAGACAGCCTGGTTTTGGGCAGCGCACTCAGGCGGAGAACTGGACATGTTCATTGAGATTGATGGCCTGAGAATAGGCATTGAGATCAAATTGAGCGAGGCCCCGAAAATATCGGCAAGTACGCATCGGATTTGCGACCTCCTAAAGCTAGATCATCTATTCTTGGTGTCGCGCACTCCCCGTTCGTACCGGGCTTCGGATCATATTCACGTACTAGCGATCAAAGATGCCGCCAACCTTCGTTCCAATGTCGATCAACTGCTTGGTGAACGAAATCAGTAATTTAGGGTTGAGATCAAATTTCGCCTGCATAACATCGCAAGCGTCCTGCAACATGCTGGTCTCACCTTGAAAATGATGCGATTGGCACACTCCGTCCAACTTAAGACCGACACCATGCCGGCCGAGAATGATCAATATCAGCGTCTAGTCTCGCGAAGACATCCCAGCCACCCTGATCAGCCTGCAGCGCCTCTATGCAAGCAAGCTTGCACAAGCAGGTGTTCGAGCCACTCGAGGCGACGCGCGCGAACCGACCAATGTCCTACTGATGCACAACTCGGGCAGTCTGATCGAATGATGTTTGCAATATGAATCCACCTCACTCGGCTTGCGAAGCCGCCAACCTATCGCCGCCAGTCATTTCGCGGTAGCGCTTGACTGCATCCGGCGTATCAAGATCGACAATCACACCATCGTCTTGCATCTCCACATCCCGAACAAACTCGCCGTAATCTCCAATCATATGCTTCGCACCCGCATCGCCCCGAACTTCCATCATCTCCAGCGCGTAATGCATGCTCCACAATACCGGATTGCCGCGCTTGCCTTGATAGGTCGGTACGCAAATGCATTTGCCTGAATCCGTATCAAACTCGCCAATCAGCGCATCGATGTGCTTTGCGTTTACAAATGGCATATCGCCAAGACAGATCAGCACGCCCGCACAGTTGTCCGATACCGCATTCAGCGCAGTGCGCAACGATGTGCTCAGCCCTTTGGCATATTCTGGATTGTGCGCAAACTTGACCGTCAAATCTGCAAGCTCTTCTCGCAGCGGCTCGGCATCATGCCCCGTCACAACAACAACCTCTTGCGCTTTAGACCGAAGAGCTTCTGCGATCACCGTTCGGATCATCGAGCGACCATCAATCTGCGTCAACAGCTTGTTGGCTTTGCCCATGCGCCGCGACTGTCCGGCTGCAAGCACCACCGCCGAAATGCTTAACGTGTCAGCTTTCTGAGGATTAGAAAGAGTAGTCCGCCGCTCCGGTCTTCGCGGTCCCTCCATCAGCAAGCCACCGCCCCCAAGGCTCATGATATCTGAAGGAACCACCTCGATATCGGCAGCAAGCCGCTCAAATACGATGTCGAAACCATTGCGCTTCGGCGAACGCGAACAGCCTGGCAATCCGAGAATCACAGTCCGGCCGCTGCGCGCCATCAAAATCAGATTTCCCGGATCCACCGGCATGCCGAAATGCTCAATCCGTCCCCCTGCATTGATAATGCCTTGAGGCACAACATCGTTTCTATCCTGAATGGCAGATACGCCTAAAATGAAAATGATGTCTGGCTTGCGGGACAAATGATCTCTAACCGCTTGCGCTATCTCATTTTCATGATGTCCGCACACGGATTCATAATTCAATTCGCAACGAACCTCTTTGGCACGCTCACGCAACAGCTTGGATGCCTTGCTCAGAAGCCTCTGATTGAACCACTCGACGCTGGTCTGAATCAGACTCACGGAAAGATTCGCAAACTTCGAGACCGACACAGGCTGAATGCCTGTTGCAGCCACCCCGATACAGCTTTGCATCTGCTTGCGCGTCACCGCAAACGGCATTATTTTTACAGACGCAACAAGCTGATTGGGATACGTACGGGCAAACGGTGCCAGCGTTGCCACTGTGAACGCTTCGTCGATTGAATTGATGCGATTCAGACGATCTTGATCAAGCCTAAGTATGCCGTGATGCTTTGCGTAAAGATTGCAGCGCCCCGTAGAAGGTGTGCGCATTTCTATGTTCGAGCCGCAAATCACCCGCGCAAGCGATTCGGCAGCAGTATCTTCGTCGATGTCGTCCTCTTCCAGAATCGCCGCGACAACCGTATCGAAATTCTCATGCTCTAGCAGCTCGATATCGGTCCGGGTCAGATGCCTGCCCTTCTTCCATTTGCGCCCGCAAACCATCAATGAGTGCGCCAATAGCGCACCTTGGGCCTGTTTTGTGTCGATCCTGCCAAACTTCACGAGTTATCCATCCGATGCAGTGCTTCAGTCATTTCAGCGACGATTGAAACCGCTATTTCCGCCGGAGATTCAGCGCCGATATTCAAACCAATCGGTCCATGTATTCGTTCAAGCTGATGCCCGCTGATTCCTGATTTCATCAGTCGTTCGCAACGAGCTTGATGAGTCCGGCGACTGCCGAGCGCGCCAATATAGAACACTTCAGACTCAAGCGCAGTCGCCAAGGCAGGTTCATCCAACTTGGGATCGTGCGCCAACGTAACCACTGCCGTTCGATTGTCCAAATCAATATCGCGCAACGCTTCATCCGGCCACTGCCTGATGCATTCAACTTGCGGAAAACGCTGTTCAGATGCAAACGCAAGCCGAGGATCGACCAATGCCACCGAATAGCCGCACAAGCGACTCATCTCGATCAGCGGCTTGGCAATATGCACTGCGCCTACAATAACCAGCCGCAACGGATTGCTGAACACTTGGATGAAATAGTCAACATCATCAACTTGCTTTCTCATGCTGCGACAACGCCGAAAAGCATCCTTGACAGAACGCGTAAGCGAATCGTCACCGCATTGATTATCTCTAAACCGGAGTTGCTGCGCACCGTCGGCAAGATTGGTAACCAGCGCCGCTTCCCTGCTATTGCGACGAGCGTCGATGATTTGTTCTAGGTGATATCTATTCAACGAGCAAATTGAACCGGCATCTATTGGCCGCTCTCGACAGGTTCAAGATAGATTTGGATGGTCCCACCGCAAGCGAGACCAACTTCCCATGCTGTTTCGTTGCTAACGCCAAACTCGATCATGCGAGCCATTCCGCTTTCCATCACTTGCTGCGCTTCCTCGATCACCGCTGTCTCGACGCATCCTCCGGAAACCGACCCTTCAAAGTTTCGCTGATCATTGATCACCGCCTGGCTGCCTGCCGGACGCGGCGAAGACCCCCAGGTCGATATCACTGTCGCTAGCGCAACGGAATGACCCTGCCCAAGCCAATCGCTGGCAGTCTTGAGAATCTCAATGCCTTCAACGTTCTCAGAAATATTCATGCTGAGCCCATAAGCGAATCCGGTTCGACCGGCATTTCCGCCCTACGCATGCGGTCACGCCATAGGCGGCGATGGCGCTGAAGATCAATGCCATCACGCTGGCCAAGGCTTTGCAGCGAGTCGGACAGGCTTTCAAGGCTTCTAAGGTTGTGCACCGATCTAAATTCATCAACATGCGGCAAAATGGCACGAATGCCGCTCACCTTGGGTTCGAACTGTTCGTAGCGAAGTAGCGGATTGAGCCAGATCAGACTGCGGCATGACCGGTGCAGCATCGCGACGCCGCTTTCAAGCGAACCCGATTCAGAACGATCCAGACCGTCACTAACGAGCAGAACGACAGCCTTGTGTACGGGCAAGCGACGAACCCAGTTTCGGTTGAAATCTTCGATGCAATCGCCGATTCGTGTTCCGCCATGCCAGTCCGTCACCAGATCTGCAACATCCTCAAGCGCATCATCGACATCGCGAGTCCGAAGTTGACGAGTAATGTTGGTCAGCCTGGTGCCAAACACAAAGCAGGCGACATCGGATTTACTCATAGTCAGCACATGTGCAAAGTGCAGCATCATTCGAGAATACTCGCTCATCGACCCTGAGATGTCGCACAGCAAAACGACTGGGGGCTGTCTGGTCGCTCTTTGCCGGCGTTCCAATGCAAGCGCCTCTCCCATGTTTCGCATGCTTCGCTTCAAAGTTCTGCGCATGTCCAGCCTGCTGCCATATTGATCCGCGCAGTATCGCCGGGTCGGCATCTCCTTAAAGATTGCACGCATTTTCGCAATTGCGCTTTTAGCCTGATTCATTTCGTCGCGCGTCATCGATTCGAAATCGATTGTTTGAAGTCGTTCCTGATCCGAATAGGTCAACGCGGCACGCAATTCCGATTCAGGCTCAAGGTCGCGCCGCGCCGCGGCGGAGCCCGCATTTGGATATAGCGACTCGGACAGCCGCCGCGCCATTTCGCGCTCATCATCTTCATTCTGAGGAATACGTATCTTGGGAAGCAGCATCGACATCGCCCGCTCAAGAATTCGGGGGTTGCGCCAAAATGCATGAAACGCCTGATCGAAAATAAGACGCTGGCGAGGATGATTCACGAACACTGCATGCAATACCCAATAGAAATCCTCGCGATCCGCAATACCGCAGACGCTCACGGCTTTGACCGCGTCAAGAATGCGCCCGGTGCCGATCGGCAGTCCCGAAGCCCGAAGCACACGAGCAAAGTGCACAAGATTAGCCACGAACTGACCGTCGCTAGGCGGCGTTTTGTCGGCCCCATTCATGCGGCAGACCCAGGCTGCAGCGTTTCGAGAATTCGCATTGCTTCGTGCCCGCGAATTCTTTCGATGTCGTCCTGGTATTTCAAAAGTGCGCCCAAGGTTTCATCGACCACCGCCGGATCCAAGGAGATAACATCAATCTGAACCAAGGCGTGAGCCCAATCGATGGTTTCTGCGACACCGGGCGCCTTATACAAATCCTGATCACGCAAAGCCTGCACGAAAAATACCACCTGCCTAGCAAGATCGGCGCTTGCCTGCGGGGCTTTGACCGCGAGAATTCTTTGCTCTTGCTCTGCGCTCGGATAATCTACCCAGTGGTAGAAGCATCTTCGCTTCAGTGCATCGTGAATCTCGCGGGTACGGTTGGATGTCACAATCACTGCCGGCGGCGACGTGGCGGAAATGGTCCCGATTTCAGGAATTGTGATCTGATATTCGGACAACATTTCCAAAAGATACGCCTCGAACGGTTCGTCGGTTCGATCAATTTCATCAATCAGCAGAACCGGCGGCGGACCCTCGTCTTGATCAGTCAATGCTTGAAGCAAAGGACGCTCAATCAGAAACTGCTTCGAGTAGATATCCTTTGCGAGCTGCCGACGCTCGAACCGACCTTCACTTTCGGCGAGACGGATTTCAATCATCTGACGCGAGTAGTTCCACTCGTAGACAGCGCTTGAAACATCAAGTCCCTCGTAGCATTGCAATCGGATCAGACGGCGCCCCAATCCACGCGACAGCACCTTCGCGACTTCGGTTTTGCCGACCCCTGCTTCTCCTTCTAGCAGCAAGGGGCGGTTGAGACTGAGCGAAAGGAATGCCGCTGTTGCAAGATTGCGACCGGCGATGTAGCCGTGCTCAGAAAAGAAATCGACAGTGGCTGAGATATCCTTCGGAAAGTTCATTCAGCTTTGGCGGATGCCGAGTTGGAAAAAGACATCCGGCACCATTGTGCCGGATGTTTGCCTGGAAAAATTCAGTTCAGCAATCGATTGCCCTAAGCCGCACTTACAGCGCGCTTTGCCATAACGGAAATTAGATGGGCGCGGTAGTCTGCGCTGGCATGGATGTCGTCATTCAAGCCTTGCGCAGCCACCGAAACCCCGTCAATGCTCGCTGCGGAAAAAGATCGCTCAAGAGCAGCCTCCATTGATGAGGCTCGAAAGACCGATTCGCCCGCACCGGTAACCGCCACCCGTACAGTCGATCCCGTCTGCGATACGAAAACGCCGACAACAGCATAGCGGGAAGCCGGATTCGGAAATTTCGCATAGGCCGCGCGGTCTGGAATCGGAAATGACACGGATGCCACCATTTCCCCTTCTTCCAAGGCCGTTTCAAACATTCCGGTAAAGAAATCATCCGCCGCAATCGATCGATTGCTTCCATCCGCGGCAACAACATTGACCGTGGCATTTAAGCCGACAAGTCCTGCCGGGTAGTCGGCCGCCGGATCGTTGTTGGCAATCGACCCGCCGATCGTGCCCATGTTGCGCACCTGAGGATCGCCGATGGACTCAGCCAGATCTGCGAGCGCAGGAATGCGCTCGCGCACCACATCGGAATTCGCGACCGCATCATGGCGCGTCATAGCGCCGACCACAACCGCGCCGGATTCCGACGAGATGCCAGATAACCCCGAAATGCCGGAAAGGTCGATCAAATCGTCCGCCGCATTCAATCGCTGCTTCAGTGTCGGAATCAGTGTTTGCCCCCCTGCCAAAAGCCATCCGTCTTCAGAGTCTTTGAGCGCACGCAACGCGGCCTCCACGCTGGTCGGCCTAATCATGTTGAATGAATACATGTCAATATCTCCTATTGTGCTTGAGCGTCACGGATCGTCTGCCAGACGCGGTGCGAGGTAGCCGGCATGTCAATGTGCTTGACACCGTAATCGGACAACGCATTGACAATCGCATTGATCACCGCTGGCGGCGACCCGATCGCGCCTGCTTCACCGCATCCTTTAACTCCAAGCGGGTTATGGGTGCAAGGCGTTACGGTCGTATCGACCGAAAAGCTTGGAACATCGTCGGCTCGCGGCATGCAGTAGTCCATATATGAACCCGATGCCAGCTGCCCCTCATCGTCGTAGACGCAGCTTTCCATCAATGCTTGCCCGATCCCCTGAACCAGTCCGCCGTGAACCTGGCCTTCTACAATCATCGGATTGATCACCTTGCCAAAGTCGTCGGTGGCATGAAAGCTCGCAATGTCGACACATCCTGTATCCGGATCAATTTCAACTTCGCAAACATAGGTGCCAGCAGGAAAAGTGAAGTTTTTCGGATCATAGAACGCAGTTTCTTCCAGGCCGGGTTCCAGCTCCTCTAGCGGATACTGATGCGGCACATAGGCGGCAAGCGCAATCTCGCCGAAAGCCTTAGCCTTGTCAGTGCCGGGAACAATGAACTGGCCATTCTCGAATTCGATGTCGTTTTCGGAAGTTTCTAAAAGATGCGCGGCAATCTTCTTGCCCTTGTCAACAATCTTGTCGATTGCTTTGACAATGGCAGTTCCGCCTACCGCGATCGATCTGGAACCGTAGGTGCCCATTCCGAATGGGATCTTGTCCGTATCGCCGTGCACGACATCAACGCTGTCGAAATCGACTCCGAGCATCTCGGAAACCACTTGAGCGAAGGTCGTCTCATGGCCCTGTCCATGCGAGTGCGAACCCGTCAATACGCTGACCGAACCGGTCGGATTCACGCGGATGGTCGCCGCCTCATATAGTCCCGCTCTCGCGCCAAGCGCTCCGACAACATTGGATGGCGCAATGCCGCATGCTTCGATATAGGAAGCGATTCCGATGCCGCGGAGCTTTCCGGCAGCCTTCGAAGTCTGCTTTCGAGCCTCGAAGCCGGAATAGTCCGCCGCTTCGAGAGCCTTGTTCAAGCTAGCTTCATAGTCGCCGGTGTCATACACCAGCGCGACCGGCGTCTGATAGGGGAATTCGTCCGGCTGAATGAAATTTCGCCGGCGCAATTCGGCCGGATCGATATTCATTTCCGCCGCCGCCACATCGACAATGCGTTCAATGAGGAATGTGGCTTCTGGACGTCCGGCGCCGCGATATGCGTCAACCGGAACCGTATTGGTAAATACCGCTTTGACATTGGTGTAGATTGCCGGTGTCGCATACTGCCCCGCCAGCAAAGTGCCGTGCAGGTAGGTCGGTATGCAAGGCGCGAATGTCGAAAGATATGCACCCATGTTGGCCTTTGTAATGGCACGCAAGGCAAGGAACTTGCCGCTGCTGTCGAGCGCCAGCTCAACCTTGGTAACATGATCTCGGCCGTGCGCATCGGACATGAAGGACTCGGTCCGGTCTGCGGTCCACTTGACTGGCCGATTCAGTTGACCGGCTGCCCAGGTGACAATCGCTTCTTCAGCGTAGTGGTAGATTTTCGAACCAAAGCCACCGCCGACATCCGGAGCGTTGACGCGAAGCTTGTGCTCTGGCAAGCCAAGCACAAATGCACCCATCAGCAAGCGAATGACGTGTGGATTCTGACTGGTCGTATGCAGCGTGTACTGCCCTGATGCCCGGTCGTAGTCGCCAATCGCGCAGCGCGGCTCGATTGCATTGGGCACCAGACGGTTGTTAACCAGATCAAGACTCGCAACATGGTGGGCGTTCGCAAATGCTGCATCCACGGCAGCCTTGTCGCCCAATTCCCAGTCGTAGCACAAATTGCTGCCGATATCGGCATGAACGCAAGCCGACCCGTCTGCAAGCGCGTCATCCATATTCATAACCGCATCCAATGGACTGTATTCGATGCTGATCATCTCGGAGGCATCGCGGGCAATGGTTCGCGACTCTGCCACAACGACCGCTACCGGGTCGCCGACATGCCGAACTGCGCCTTCTGCCAAGATCGGATGCTTAGGCTCCGCCATTGGCGTCCCATCAATGTTGTTCACTTGCCAGCCGCACGGAATGCCGCCAACTTCGGCAAAGTCTTCGGACGTGAAGATCGCAACGACACCATCCATCGCGGCCGCTTCGGAGGTATCGATCGAATCGATCGAGGCATGCGAATGGGGAGACCTCAGGATGTAGGCGTACGATTGCCCGTGGACGTTCATGTCGTCCGTGTAGTTTCCGGACCCGCTAACGAAGCGGACATCTTCCTTGCGCCGTACTGCGGCTCCGATTCCAGTTGCAGTCATGATAAACCCTCCTTCATCGCGGCTGCGCCGGCTTGAATGGATTTCACTATGTTATGATAGCCGGTGCAACGGCAGAAATTGCCTTCCAGCCAATCGCGGACTTCTGTTTCGGACGGTGCGGAGTTGCGCCCAACCAAATCGAGTGCGCTCATGATCATGCCGGGCGTGCAAAATCCGCACTGAAGCCCGTGATTATCTCGAAACGCTTCTTGCATCGGATGCAAGTCGCCATTGCTGGCTAAGCCTTCAATCGTTAAGACATCGGCACCATCGGCCTGAGTTGCAAGCATCGTGCAACTTTTAACCGATTTGCCATTGACGTGAACGACACAGGCGCCGCATTGACTCGTGTCGCAGCCGACATGCGTTCCCGTCAGTCGCTGATCTTCCCGCAGGAAGTCCACCAGCAAAGTGCGCGGGTCAACCTCGGCAGACACTTGCTTTCCGTTGACCTTCATCGATAAATCAACCATCATCGAAACCTCTCCTCTTGCTCTTGCTTTGTAATTGTATAAATCGTAGTTTTGCGTCGCAGCGCATTTTGAGAACCTAAGCCAAGTTTACACTATCGCCAGAGTGATTGGGATTGTTTCAAGCCATTGCCTTGAAATCCGTTCCAGGAACTTGCCGATTTGCCCCAATCCAGCATTGGGCTGGCCGCTTAATCGATCTATGATAAGTACAGGCGCACTGCTTATCCAGACAATACATGCTGTTGCCCCGGTTTGTCGCAATCAATTCAGCTATTGTTGATTTTGCGAATCTGGCAACAGATGGTCCTCCAGTTTTCCGAAGAAGCCGTCAATAACCTTTCTGCTTGTGCCTTTCATCAGCCGCGACCCTAGCTGGGCGATTTTTCCACCAATTTTCAATTCCGCGTCATAGATCACTTCGCAACCTTCTTCGGTTTCTGCCAAAGTGACATTGGCAATCCCGCTTGCAAAACCCTGAGCTTTAGACTTTGCGCTACCACTAATGGTATAGCTTTTCGGGTGAACCTCATTGGTGATCTCAAGTTCGATGTCATATGAAGCCTTGACCGGGCCTATCTTCTTCAAAACCGAACCGGTAAGCGTCGAGCCCGATGCCCACTCAAGAGATTCGCAACCGTCAATCAGCTGCATCAAAAGCTCTGCATCGTGCAACGCTTCCCAAACCTGCTGTTGCGCGACCGCCAGTTGCTTAATGCCAGTTATTTCCATGAAAGTGGCCTCTGAATTAAGTAAAAAACGGTTGCGCCTGCCACCATGCTGAGTTCGACCGTCGAATGCGATGTAAAGGCAACTTTCAATTGTTGCCCACAGACAATCGTGTTAATCCTGCATTGTATCCTTGCTGACGGATTCATACATGATCCGATCTCAATAAGAGTGGACAAGCCCGCCTAAGCGTTAACTTGTTTTAGCCGCATTTTCAGGTGCGGCGCGATTCGGCTGACATTATTCCATCTGCGGTCTTCGATTCCGGGTCGGTTCCGCCAGTCCCGCTACGATCGAGGTCCAATCTTCCAGCGCATCCCGGATGCGAAGATCCGGCTCAACTGCTCGACAAATCTGATGGAACATGAATTGGAATCCCCCCCCCCACCTGCTCGGGATATGGCGCAACCCGGAGTTCATATCCCCAGGGGGAAATGGCCGCCGCATGGTGGATCAGTCGTTCGGTCAGCAGCGCGGTAAACAGTTTTCCGCATAGCCATGCCTTGGAGCTTTCCGGGCTGTATTTAGTGTTTGCCAGAAAACCCAAATATGATATCATTTTTCAATGAAAACAGTCATATGACGGCGACCGGTTGAAGGCGAAGAATTCGCGAATCGCGCGAATTTTCCGCTGGATCGGGGCGAAACGCCCGATTTTCGCCGAATTCTTCGCCGCTCGCCGCTAAGCAATTGTTTTCAATCAGCAACGATATCACATTTTGGTTTTCTGGCAAGCACTATTTAGGGAGATAACCAAGCTGGGCAATGGACTTGAACCGTTTGAAGACCAGCTCGACCCGCCATCTAATCCGATACCATTGCAGTACTTGCTCAGCGGGAAATTGCGAGATCGGAAAGGTGGTGAACACGATCACGCATTTGGCGAATTCGAGCGTTTCAGGCTTCAAGGTTCGGCCTTTTGATATCGCATTGCCACGCAGTTTTTTCTCTGCGGTCGCGATCGCGGCATCCGATTTGCGTATCGCGCAGACTCTGCCCTCGACGGCAGTGGACGAATGTCTCGGGTCGGTGGTCACCAGCCAGGCAAAAACCTCCCCCGGACGTTGCAGACGCCGCACTTTCTGAAGCAGATTGAAGCGTCCGCCTTCCGAAACCTGCAAGGGCAATGATCCGGTCTTTACGCGGACCAGAACGTGCCCGTCTGATGCAGGCAGGCCAGGCCGAGCCGGTCGCGCTCTGCTACGGGCGAACGAAGCTCAGGCGGCAAAAGTTCGACCGCCACGCCCGGTGCCGGTGCTGCGGCGACCGCGGGCGAAAACCCGGCCAGATGGTGCAGATCGATTACATGGGCATCGCCATCGAGGCCGGCTTCGCGGTTAAGGAGCCCGAGGCCGTCTGCCCGGATATCGAAGCTTCGCTGCATGCGCGCTACTGCCACCTACGACTCGGCATTCCTCGACCACCTGATCCGCCAGGTGCCGTTCGACCTCGAGTCGGCTGAGGTCGACGGCGGCAGCGAGTCCGTGGCCGAGTTCGAGACCGCCTGCCGGCGCCGCGGCATCGAACTGTTCGTGCTGCCGCCCAAAAGCCCCAAGCATAGCGGCTGCGTCGAGCGCGCCAACGCCGCCAGCCCTGCGAGTTCCACCAGTTCTACGACGGCGAGCCGGGCGTGGGCGCACCCGATGTCGGGCTGGCCGGGTTCGAGCACCACTACAACGCCTACCGCCCGCATCAGGCGCTCAGGCAAATGATGCCCATGCAGGCGTATAATCGGAATTTCGACCAAAGCTCGCTTACCGGCTGACAGTCCCATATGTATTGAACCTGTACAAATACTAATTACCGATTTGGGAAAAGTGGTATTCTTACGCGAATTGTAGATTGAATCAACTTGTTTAAACGACGCGACACGATGCAACCTGACGAAAAAAAACAATCTCGATTAGTGTGGGAAGCGATCGGTGGAGCAATGATGATAGGCATTGTTTTGTTTTTGTTTTGGGCATTATTTTTGAAATCCGGTTTATTTAATGAAGATTATGCCAGTGGTAAGTTAGAAGATGAAGGTGATATGAACACGCTCAATGCGATGGTTACTTTATGCGCTGAAGCAATTCGATCTGAGGATTTCAAGCAGGGTTCAATTTTGAATAAAGAACAACAGGCAACACTTGCTTACCAATTGGCGAACGCCCTCAAAGTTATGGATGATCCAAGGGAGCACCTGCGTAAGTGTATTGAGAATGATTATTGAACGGTATTTTATAGAAAGAAACTTTTACTCACTGGTGTCCCAACGTTTAAACGAATAAATTCAATTGTTTAGGATTTTCGAGCGGTGCGGTGCGCACGACGATTGGCTAAGCATTTGATATAGCTAGTGCTTGCCAGAAAACCAAAATGTGGTATCGTTGCTGATTGAAAACAATTGCTTAGCGGCGAGCGGCGGCGGCGAAGAATTCGGCGGAAGCGCGGGAGACCGCAGCAAGGGCAAGGCGCCCAAGGACGTGCCTCTGAAGGCCTTGCAGGCCGATGCGAGAGCGGTCCTGCGCAACGAGCGGCGCTCGCGCTGGCGGCAGCCGACGGGCGGTTCGTCGCGCTGTGGCGCGACTTTGTCGGCATTGCGGCCGAGACGGCCGATGACCGCGATGCCGGCTGGCGGGTGCGGCGGCGCACGATCGGCACGCTTTTGGCGGTGCTGTTCGTGTTCCGCCTGATGTTCTCGCACAACCGCCAGAGCTACCAGATCACGCTCAACGAGCTGTGGGACCAGTGCCGCCTGCTCGGCGTGCCGCTGCCGCAGGAGCATCCGGTGGCGGCCTCGGCGCTGTGCGCGGCGCGGAGGCGTTCGCCGAATGCCGCCGCCGGATCGTCGAGCGCCTGGGCGACGAGCAGGTCGAGCGCTGGCGCGGTCGGCGGCTGTTCGCGGTCGGCGGCGCCAAGATCAACCTGCCGCGCGAGCTGCTCGAGGACGGCTGCAGCCTGCCGAGTCCGGGCGCCCGCTGCCCGCAGGGCCTGTGCAGCTGCCTGCATCGCCCGGACGACCGCATGCCGATCGACTTCGAGCTTTCGGCGCGCCTTTGCGAGCGCAGCCTGGCGGCGACGCATCCGCCGCGCCTGAGCGCCGGCGATGTCGCGGCCTGCGACCGCGGCTGCTGCCCGTTCGAGCTCCTATGGGACCATGTCCGCCGGAATGTCGACTGCGCGAACCGCCTGCAGCGCAGCAGCGCGGCGCAGTTCGAGCGGTTCATCGAAAGCGGCGAAAGCGCGCGCATCGAAACCGGCTGCTAGGATTTCTTCATCGCCACCACGCTGACCGATGCCGAGCGGTTTCCGCTGCCGGCGATCGGCGACATCTACCGCGGGCGCTGGGGCATCGAGGAGCTTTGCAAAGTGTCCAAGCAGCTGGTCAAGGTCGAGCAGTTCCACGCCCGCACCGGGCGCGGGGTCCGCCAGGAGCTGTTCGCCCATTCCGCGATCGTCGCGCCGGCGCGCTCGCTCGGCAACTTCGCCGAGCAGGCGGTCGGCGCCTGCGCGGCTGGCCGCCGAAGCGGTCTCGAATATTGTCGAGGGCATCGCCTCTTGCACCGGCAAGACGCGGCCCGGACGGTCGTATCCGAGAGTGTCGAAGCGCCCCGACGACCGCTTCCGCAACCCGAACCGCAAATCAGGCAAGGCGGCGCTGCCGGCAGCGTAGCGGCGGCTCGGTGCGCCTTCTTAAGTGAATGCGCCCTTTTCCTTAAGTGAATGCCATTGGGCGCGCAAGGATGCCGGCCGGCCGGGCATGGACCTTTGGCGCATCCTGGCGCTTGGCGTACTCAAGCAGGGGCTCGGCTGCGACTTCGACCGGCTGGCGCACATGGCCAATCATGACGGGCTGGTGCGCCGGATGCCGGGGCATTCGCCGGCGCTCGGGCATGCCTGCGAGCAGCAGACGGCGGTCGACAACGTCTCGCTTTCGGGTCCGAAGCTGCTGTCGGAGATCGGGCGGCTAGCCGACAGCGCCGGGCTTGAAGGCTGGCGCAGGCCGCCGGCTGCTCGGCGGCGAGGCGATCGCGCACGGCGAGAAGGTGTTCTCGATCTTCGAGCCGCACACCCGCCGGGTCGCCGAGGGCAAGGCCGGCATCACTCAGGAGCTGGGGGTGCCGGTGTGCGTGATCGAGGGACCAGCGCCGGTTCATCCTGCACCGCCGGATCATGCGGGAGGGCGGCGATGCCGAGCATGCGGCGGCGCTGATCGAGGAGGCGATGGGACGGTTTCCCGCGCTTCGCGCCTGCAGCTTCGACCGCGGCTTCCACTCGCCGGCGAATCAGGCCGAGCTCGGCGCGCTGCCCGACGAGTGCGCGCTGCCGGCGAAGGGCCGGCCGAATGCCGAGGCTTCGGCGCGCGAGGGCCGGGAGTGGTTCCAGACGGCGCGCCGGCAGAATTCGGCGGTGGAATCGGCCATCAATCATCTGGAGCATTGCGGTCTCGGGCGGATTCCGCCCGCAATCCTCTTATGCGGCATTTTTTGTCGCATTCGGATGCCCGCCGCCGCATTCCGATCCTCGCCGCCGTCGCGGCCGCCGCGTCTTGTGCTCCCCCGGCACCGGCCGATACTTGAAATCAGAGGTTTTCTGGCAGACACTAGTTAATGTTTTTCGAACAAGGTTGGATTCAAGATCTGTAAAATCGTGTAGAGGCTTTGATCCGGCCCATGCGTTTTTTGATGATCACGCACAGCACCTAGACCGAAACGGCAATCCGCAGCTGGCTTTTGACCGTATTTTCCGGCCGGCCTCAGAACGGCTTGACCCCCAAATCGGCAATTAGAGTCTAAAATAGCATCCGGGGCCGCGGAAATCGCCGGATTAATGGCATGATTCTTGCTGGAGAGTGCCGCCGGCGACGCGATGGCGGGATGATCCGGTGCCAGATGGCGGCGGCGGACCGGGGCGCCTTCTTAAAGTGAATGCACCCTTTTCCTTAAGTGAATGCCATTGGCAGCGCGACGGCCAGACGCTCGGCAAGGGGCACTGCGGTCGCCGCCAGCATGGACGATCTGGACGACTCGCAGGTCGTGCATTTCTACCATGCGCGCGGCGAGCACTCGGACAACCGGATCAAGGAGCTTCGCAGCGACTTCGCCGGCGCGCGGCCGCCGTGCTCGGACTTCCGGGCCAACGCCGCCTGGCTGATGATCAGCGCGCTCGCCTGCAACCTTCCGGCGCTGATGCGAATGGCGCTGCCGGCGCGGTTCCGCACGGCGCGGGCGGGCACGATTCGCGCCCGGCTGCATGACATCGCGGGGCAGATCGTGCGCCATGCGCGGCGCTGAAGGTCGCCGCCGGCGCTCTCCAGCAAGAATCATGCCATTAATCCGGCGATTTCCGCGGCCCCGGATGCTATTTTAGACTCTAATTGCCAATTTGGGTGTTATCCCAAGCCTGGTTAACACATACAGGCAAGAAGATCTCGTAGACAGTTTTCCTATCTTTGCGGTTCAGATTTTTCACGACATCGTAAAATGTATCGACCGCCTCTTCTATTATGTCGGAGTTCGACGCTTTGAGCAATACCAGTGCCACTTCTTCTGGCACTCCGCCATCAAGCAGATTTTGCCATTCCGGATTTTTTCGCAAAATTTCCACTTGGCATCTTTCTACAAACTCGGTTTCGATTTCTTTTCTGATATCTTCAGTAGCTTGCGCCGTGGCTCCAAGAACTGCCGTTAGCGTTGCGATTACGATGTTTTTCTTCACTTCTAGAACTCTCCTTGCAGAACCCACATTGTTTTGGGGATTATAAAAGATCAACTCAGACCCGCTAAACAAGCCCGCATCGAATCAGCCAGAAAACAATTTATTTCGATATTTAAAAATGATCGGTCAGGCTGCCGGCCGAGAAAGTTTTGCTCAGTCGCAGCTCCTGTTGCATGAGCTCGCTTCTGTACGGGTCGGTACCAAGCAGGCGGAACGGACTGCCGAGCGATTAGGAGAGGATATCAGTCAGCACGAGTTACGCCAGACCGAACAGGAATCGACGCCGGCCTGAACCATGTATTTTTTGGGGGGGGGGGCACCGGGGTGCCGATGATCAAGTCCGAAACTGAAGGAGTCAGTGGCAAACAGCCCGACGGCACCTCAAAAAACCGGTAGATGAAGGTGGCAACGGCCTGGATATGCGATCGTTTCGATGAGCAGGGGCATGTCCGAATCGACACCTCTTCGGTCAACCACACTGCGGCCATCGAAAGCGCAAGTACCAAGGAGTTGGCACACAGCTGGCACCATTTGCCCAGCGCATGGAGCGTGAAGCCATGCGGCGAGGATTCTACGATGCCGACCGTCAGGTGGTCATCGGAGATGAAGCCAAGTGGATCTGGTCATGTTTTGCAACATTGTTTCTCAAAGCCATCCAAATTCTTGACTTGTGTCATGCGCTGGAAAAAAATCTGGGATATCTCCAAACTAATCTACGGTAACGACACCGAAATCGGTGTGCAATGAGCAACAAATACCAGCCATGTTGTTAAGGCTGGGGAGATTGAAACACTGATTGATATTCAGAACCCATTTTCTGAGTACGGCGAGAAGATTGAGAACACGATCGGCTATTTCGGTCGCAACCGCGAACGGATGCGCTATCAGACCTTCCGAGAGCAGGGGCTATGCGTATCCAGTGCGGCAGTAGAGGTCGGATGCAAAAATGTCATTGGCACCCGACTGAAACGCGGTGGAATGCACTGGAGCAAACAGGGCGCAAACCAAATTGCATCGCTTCGCTCTTGGATAATCATTAACTGATTTGATGACTACTGGCACGAAAGGCCGTCAACTCCCAATTTGCGCCAAAAATGATATCTGCCTAAAATTTGACGCACACCCTTGCAGTTACACGGTATTTGGCATCGCAGGATATCAGAGGGAAAGAGACATCTTACAGAACTGCAACAGGCAAAAATGGAAAGCCGATATTTTTTCAGAGCAATCTGTGAGTAGTTGGAGCGCAAAAAGTTTCGCTAAAGTCGAACTTGAATTAGATGTATGGATGAATACACATTTTGGAAACGAGCAACACCAGAAACTTATTCTTCGATTATGCAAGAACGTTCAAACTAAGGACAGTGAAACCATTTTGGTTGGTCGTGAGTTGGAAATATGGCTCCCACAACTTTCTAAAGCCTGAAGGCTAATGCGACTAGGCGTTTCTTTCGAGATTCTGCTGGGAAGGAGATGACAAACAACTTTTCATGTTTAGAGCGAACCGATAGCGGGAGCAACATCTTTCAGGCTTGGGTTTAATAACAAGCACTTCAACCTAATATGCCGGCTTCTGTGTCAGGAATGGTCGACTCGAACAGAAATTATTTCTGCATCGAAATATTGCTGATGCCGCACCGAAGAGGCATATCGCTTCAAAATTCTGAGTGAAAATTCCTTTTCGATCGAAGCCTCGGTCATCTGCTCTCCAATCAGCGCCAGCTGGTCTTGAAAATTTTCATCCCCGGCAGCCGAGACGAATTCCAGCACCACCTCTTTGCCTTCGTTCTTCGCCGAAATGGAAAGCTGCCGATGCAAGTCAGAGCCAGCCGCATCGCGCTTTTCTTCTAGCAGCAAAAGCAGCACCTCCTCGCAAATTAAATCCAGCCGATCAAGCGTCGCTTCACCCCAGCCGAATCGCTCAGCGTTGCCTTTGAAGAACTCGCGGATTTTAGCTAGGTTTTCAACTTTCAGCTCGACATCGAAATGTCGCGGTCTAGTCTTGAACGACTCTAGAAACAGCGTCAAAATGATCGCAACCAATCCCCCTGTGGTCATGCCGTTTTGTAGCAGTCCGCCTGCAAAATCAGTCAAATATTCTGGGAAAATCAGATTGTTCTGAAACCCTGCACCAGCCCAGAACGCCGTCCCTGCAATGATCCCCTTGCGATAATTGATTCCATCTTGAAACAGCACTTTCATGCCAACTATGAACAGCATCGCCAATGCTACGGCGGCATAGGCAGCCACGACCGGAGCCGGAATGGCCAGAATTAATGCAATCAACTTCGGTGAAAATGCAAACAAGATAAATATAAATCCGCTTATCGCTCCAATTGTGCGCGAAGCGACACCTGTCAATTCAGTAACCGATATGCTTGATGAGTAGGTCGTATTGGGCACGGTGCCAGCGAGGCCGGAAAGAAAGTTGCCCAGTCCATCGGCCGTCACCGCTCCTTGCACTGCTCGAAAGTCGACGGCACGCTTTTTGCGCCATGAAACACGCTGTATCGCTACGCTGTCGCCTATCGTTTCGACAGCGCCGATCAATGTGACAAAAATAAATCCAGGTAAAAGCGACCAGAATACCACTCCGAACTCAAAGTCGAAACCGCCCCAACCGCCATCTGGCAATCCGAACCATCGTGCACTACCGACTAAGGCTGTATCGTAGATACCGTAGTAAAGCCCGGCCAGGCTTCCGGCAAGCACCCCGACAACAAGCGCCCAAAGTCGCATAAGTCCATTAGATTTGATCGCTAAAGCGAGTATCACAGCAAATGCCAATGCCGCGCTAACCGGTGCCGCAGCGGCAGGCGCACCGTCTGGAACGTCGGACAGCATATCGAACAGAATCGGCATAACCGTCACCGGAATCAGCATAATTACTGTGCCGGCTACAACTGGCGTGAATATGTTCCTAAACCAGTCCAGTTTCCGTGCAAGAGCGAATTGAAAGATCGAAGAAACCAGCACCAAAGTCGCTAGCAGTCCCGGACCGCCTTCGGCAAGCGCCGTAGCGCAAATCGCGATGAAAGCGCCAGATGTCCCCATCGCGAGCACATAGCCTGCACCGAATCTGCCGATACGTATCGCCTGGATGCATGTGGTCGCTCCACTGATAATCACCGCGGCAAATACCGCCCAATTCAAAAATGATTCGCTGCCGCCGCCAGCTTGAACCACGATCATCGGAGTGAGGACCACTCCGCCGATCGTCAAGACCGCAAGCTGAGCGCCGAGTCCTAAGGCGAGCAGCTTTGGAGGAGATTGATCCGCTTCATAGCGTAAGGTTGAGTTCTCTTCGCCTGCTTCTGTCATCCTAAATCTCTCCTTTTTCCTTGTGCTGATACATTCGGCAGGTTGCGAACCAACCCTTTAGCACTGCAGAAGAAGCCTGCGATATCCGTTTCAGCCATCTGCCGGAGCATCGACTGCAACACCATCGGGCTCGCCGTACATGTCGCGAATCATCCGCCGCACCTTCTTTAGCGATGCCCGCTTCATGGGCCTGCCGTCGACCGGATTCAATGCTGGCTGCGACGCTTCATCCGGAAAGATAAAAACGTTGACATCAATTTGATTGACCACAAACTTCGCGGTCGGCAAGAAATCGAATCCTCCGCGCGGCAGCCTGATACGCTTGTCGATCAGACGGTAGCGTACGCCGGCTTGATCTAGGGTGGCGCACACCTCATCAGGCATGCGCGCGAACGTGTGCAGTTCGACGGGCCGCGCCTCAGTGATAGCACCTGATAACGCGGCTCCAGTCAGTGCCGGAGAATAGCTGCCGAGCAGTTCCATGACTTCAAGTGCTACGTCGAGGTGCTCCTGACGCAGTTGAAGCGTACGCCTGCCGGCATACATATGCAGGCGATTCGCCAACTCGCTTTCGATTTCATAGTTTGTCGGCAGATCCTGCTTTTTGCGAGTGCCGAGGCGCGCGCACGCTTTATCCTTAGCGCGCTGAAAGTCGCATACACCCTCTTCAGCCATGATGCGAGCGGCTTCAAAGCTGATTTTTTGCCGCAACTTTCGGGCACTTGATGAAGCGAATGCCATAGGCTGGTGACGATACGCCTCAGAATATTTCTTCGCCCGGTTCTTCGGTCAAACCCGCACCCCGGCTCGGATCGCCTACAGCATCGTCAAAAGCATCAGTTCGCGGGCGAGGTTGCGACCCGACAACGAATAGTTCAGCATAGCCGTCCGGATGATCCTCAGGCACTGCCTCGCCTGTTTCTGAATGCACCAGAGCGGTAACGATGTTGTCGGGTGCGATCAATGGCATCTCAGGCACCCCGTCTAGTGCGTCTTGCATAAAGTCGATCCAGATCGGCAGGGCGGCGCGCGACCCTGCTTCGTGCTGTCCTAGATCGTTCGGCTTGTCGAATCCGACCCATGCCGTGGCAACCAGATAATCGTTGTAGCCCGAAAACCATGCATCCTCGAAATTGTTGGTCGTGCCAGTCTTGCCGGCTAGATCCGACCGGTTGAGAGATTGCGCCTTGCGGGCGGTGCCCGACTGCACCACAGTGCGCAGCATGCTGTTCATGATGTAGGCATTCGCGCTCGAAATGACGCGCGGCGCATTTTTCTGGACATGATCCGGTTCGCCGTCAAGGTCTGAGATGAAATCCGGTTCCAGCGGGTTAAGGCAATAGTGGCAGACCTGAGATTTTCGCCCTAGTTCGACGACTGCGCCGTTTCGGTCTTTGACGACATCGATAATATAGGGCTCAATCGCATAGCCGCCGTTGGCAAACACCGCATAGGCTGATGCGACGCTGAGCGGAGAGACTTCGGCCGTGCCCAAGGCCAAAGACAAGCCATCGGGGATCGCATCCTTATCGAATCCGAATCGGGTCAGATATTCTTTGGAGTACCGCTCACCCATGCTGCGCACCAGCCTGACCGAAACCAGATTCAGCGACAGACTCAAAGCTTTGCGCAAGCGTGTCGGGCCGAAGAATTTGCCGCTATAGTTTTCCGGCCGCCAAACCAGTTCGCTTGATTCGTCCTCCACCACCACGGGCGCGCCGCTAACCAGGCTGGAAGCTGTGAAGCCGTTCTCCAGCGCAGCGGAATAGACGAAAGGCTTGACGTTTGATCCGAGTTGCCGATGCGCCTGCGTCGCCCGATTGAATTTGCCGTGGTGATAGTCGAATCCGCCCTGCAATGCCTTGATCGCACCGTCCTCGGGGCTGACTGCGACCAAAGCGCCCTCGATGCGCGGCCACTGCGAGAGCATCCATCCTTCTTCGCTGGGGCGGACGTGAACCACATCTCCCGGCCTGACGACATCGGCTGGCCTGTCAGGCGCCTTGCCAAGGCTTCTCGACGTAATGTAGGGTCTCGCCCACTTCATCGCTTCCCATGGAATCACAATTTCTCCCGCACGAAGCGCACGGGCCTTGACTTGGTCAAAGCCGACTTCCATCACCAGCGCTGGCACAAGCTCGCCGCTTGACGGAATTTCTTGCAATACCTCCTGAATCGCTTCGCTTGATTCCAGGATGCTTGGATCGACACTGCGCACCGACCCTCGAAATCCATGCCGCATGTCATAAGCATAAAGTCCGCTACGCAAACTTTCCCGCGCCGAGATCTGATCTTTCGACGAGATGGTGGAAAACACCTGATAGCCTTCTTCATAAGCACGGGCGCCATACCGTTCGAACATCGCCCGGCGCACCGCTTCGGCAACGTATGGCGCGTCCAGTTCAACCTCTGCGACATGATTCTCGGCGGTCAGATCAGCAGCGACCGCCTGTTCGAACTCCTCTTCAGACACATAGTTGAGGGTGCGCATGCGATTGAGAACGTAATCTCGCCGCACACGGGCAGATTCGGGACTAGTCAGCGGGTTGACCTGCGATGGAGACTTGGGCAACGCGGCCAGCATGGCGTACTGTTCAAGTGACAATTCCGAAAGCGGCTTACCGTAGTAGGTGCGGGCCGCCGCAGCGAATCCGTAAGACCGATGTCCAAGAAAAATCTTGTTCAGATAAAGTTCGAATATCTGATCTTTGGAAAGCAGGCGTTCCAGCTCGAAAGCCAGCAAGGCTTCCTTGGCTTTTCTGATGTAGGTGCGCTCGCGGCTTAAAAAGTAGTTGCGAGCCACCTGCATCGTGATGGTGCTAGCGCCTTGTTCAATCGTGCCAGCGCGAATGTTGACGAACATTGCGCGAACAATGCCAATAAAATCAACGCCGGTGTGGGCGTAGAACCTTTCATCCTCAGCGGCAAGAATCGCCTTGATGAGGGTTTCCGGCGCATCGTCGAAATTCAGCGGGATGCGGCGCTCTTCTCCGTATTCGGCAAGCAAAAGCCCATCGGAGGAATAGATCCTGAGCGGAACCTTCAGGTTCAGATCTTCAACCGATTCAATGCGCGGCAACTCGGGCAAAAGCGCAATCGCCCACAGCGTCATACCGGCAATGCCAAGCAATCCGACCGTTATAAGCATTAAAAAGAAACGGCCAGCTAGACGAATCAACATACCTTGAACACCGACACTTGAGCTTTAGCAATCATACACTTCGAAGTATTATACAAGCGGTATGCAATACTTAAATTTAGCCATTTTTCGTGCATGGCCCGTACGATAGGCCGTCATGCCGAGCAGAATCACTCATGCTTTCGTCTAAAACCCGCTACCGACATTCGGATCCGGCAGTCTTTTTGATCGGGCCAATGGGGGCGGGCAAATCGACCGCAGGCCAGATCTTGGCCAACAGGCTGCATGCCGACTTTGTCGATACCGACAGCGAAATTGAAAAACGAAGCGGGTTGTCGATCCATCAGATTTTCGAATCGAGCGGAGAACTGAGGTTTCGCGAACTTGAGACTTCGCTTCTTGAAGAGCTGGGAGGCCGCACCGGTGTGGTTGTCGCAACCGGCGGCGGCACAATTGTTCGTCAAGAAAATCGAATCATCTTGCGAAAGGGCACAGTCGTGTACTTGCAAACCAGTACTGATCGGCAATACGCGCGTGTTAAGAACAGCACCCATCGCCCGCTGCTTGATGGCGAAGACCCGGTAGCGGCACTTGCGGCTGCGCATCAAGCGCGAGAGCCATTGTACCGGAGCGAAGCGGATATTATTGTGTCGACCGACGAACGATCCGCTCAAGTCATTGCGCACGAAATTGAACGCACGTTGATGGTGCGATGAAAACCATTGAAGTAAAACTGGGCGAGCGAAGCTACCCAATACATATCGGCAAGGATTTGCTGGGCAACACTCAGTATTACGCGCCTCATATCAATGGCAAAAATGCAGTCGTCATCACCTCTGAATCGGTCGCATCACTCTACCTGAAGACAGTCGAGTCCGCACTAGAGCCATTGGCTGAAGTGGCAACCTGCGTCCTGCCTGACGGCGAGACACTCAAGACGCTACGAACCGTTGAATCAATTTTCAACGACATGATTGCGGTGCCTTGCGGGCGAAATACTACAATCGTCGCACTCGGCGGGGGCGTGGTGGGCGACATTGCGGGGTTTGCAGCCGCCTGCTACCAGCGCGGCGTGCCGTTTATTCAAGTGCCGACCACTGTGGTGGCTCAGGTGGACTCATCGGTTGGCGGCAAAACTGGCGTCAACCTCGAACGAGGCAAGAACATGGTCGGCGCATTCCACCAACCTCGATGCGTAATCGCGGATACGGATACACTAAATACGCTACCGGCGCGAGAAGTGCGCGCAGGCGTTGCAGAAATCATCAAATACGGCGCAATCCGAGATGTTGCCCTGTTCGAGTGGCTAGAAGGTCACGTTGAGGATTTGATTAACCTTGAGGCGGATTGCGTTTCGCATGCTGTGGTTCGTTCGTGCATCAATAAAGCGGAAATTGTCGCGCAGGACGAACGCGAATCCGGTGTAAGGGCGATACTTAATTTCGGCCATACCTTCGGGCATGCCATCGAGACGGCAACGGGGTATAGCGAGTGGCTGCACGGCGAAGCGGTTGCGACAGGCATGGTCATGGCATCTGATTTTTCGAACCGGATGGGTCTGCTTACCCCCAGCGGTCTTGTTCGCATTCGCTCGCTCGTTCAACGAGCAGGGCTGCCGCAGAAGCTGAGTGCGCCGTATTCGCCCGAACAATTTATTGAGCTGATGAGAGCTGACAAAAAGACTGTTGATGGCAACATTCGCCTGATCGCTATTGAGGAAATCGGCAAAGCAGTGATCGTGGACAAAAACCAGATGGGTATTTTGCTTCAGACGTTGAAAGCCAATTTGTCGGTTGCCACTGCGCCCTGAACCGGTCGCATGGCTTGCATTTGTTCATGGCAGACCCAGACCGGCAGCAACTTTTCTCTGAACATCGTGCTGTCGTGTGAATAATCGCCTTCATTCTGTTCAAGCCACAACGTCAGCATGATAGCAAAACAACTCTCTGCGCCTTAAACTCTACATTGGAAAAATCCGTAGTTAACAAACGCCGCTACGGATTCACTCTCGCCATTGAAGATGCTTGCGTTCAAGCGAACAAGCATCGGACTGAGCTAGAATTTCAGCTGATATCCAAGCATCGCTACGCGATGGCATTCGCTGTCCGCTTCAAATCCTGTCATGCTAAACATCCAGTCCTCGCAGGAAGAAATTAGAGACTTGATCGCTATTCCGAAAGTAAAACTGTTTGGGCTTTCGGGCATGGACCTGACACCAGCTTTGGTGTTTATAACTAATCACTCCCATTTTGCCAACGAGTCGCCGACACCCCAAAGCCGAATTTCGTGGCTGTGCAGTCCTGATGAGTATACAGGGATCTTGGCATTCAACGATACGCCTCGAGTCACATAGGCATCTTGCTCAAATGATTCGGCTTGAAACTATCCAGACGGGATGAAGTACAACTTGCTCACAGTCCATGCAGGGCCAGCATTAAACTGAACTTGCGGATTGCAGATTCTTGCATTGCTTATCAGTGCGCTGTTTACCACGGGATTGTCAACGATCGACTTGGTCTTGAAATGGCTTTGCGAAAAGCGCATACCTGTAAAGTACTGATCAATGCACCATCCGCCGCTTAAGTAAATGAGCAGTACCGGCTACCGCAAGGTTTAGTGAATCGACATTCCATGAAGCACTCAGCTAGGATATTGTAAGAAGTAGTGCTTGATCCGGTTGCGTGCCAGGGCATGCCTATGAGGCCACAACGCCGGTTCGCGGGGCGGCGATTGTTTAGCATCGCTGCATGGTTGTCCTTTTAGTGCCACCTGAAAGTCGAATTCGCGGGAATAAAAATGGGTAAAATAATAATTTGATTAGATTAGGATTTTTCGCAGTTCGAAACGAACTTTTGCGCGGTCGGGAGTCTGAGTCAATCAAGGAAAATATCGAATCTCAATTCAGATAAGGTGCGGCAATGGCAAACGGTTCTACGGCAGCGGAGGAAATCTGGGAGCTCATAAGGGAGACTCGGACTGACATGCGCAATTTTGATGTTAACATGCGCCATTTTCAAGCCGGTATGGATGAGCTTCGCGCGAGCCAGAAAAATTTTGATAGGGGAATGGAAGAGCTTCGCGCGACTCAAAGGGAAACAGAGAGGCTGTTGCAGGAAGTGGCCGAGGAGCAGAAAAAGACTGATGAGCAGTTGAAAGCGACCGACAGACAGCTGAAAGCGACCGACCGGCAGCTGAAAGCGACCGACAGCCGGTTCAACACACAGTGGGGTCGGCTGGTGGAGTCGCTGGTCGAGGGCAGCCTGGTGCCGCTGTTGCGGGCCCGCGGCATCGATGTGCGCCAGACCTTCCGCCGGGCGGAGGCGGAGTTCTTCACGGACAGCGGCGAGCGCCGGCAAAAGGAGTTCGACATCCTGGCGGCCAACGGCGACGAGGCGGTGGCGGTGGAGGTCAAGACGACCCTGACTCCGGACATGGTGAAATACTTCCTGTCGGCGATGGAGGATTTCAAGCGCTATTTCCCGGTCTACGGCGACAAGCGGGTGCACGGCGCGGTGGCGTATCTGAGAAGCGGGTCGGAGGCGGCGAAGTACGCCGAGCGGCAGGGGCTGTTCGTGGTGCGGGCGACCGGGGACAGCGCGAGCATCGTCAATGCGGAGTGGTTCGTGCCCAAGGCGTTCCCGTCGCGCGAAGCGGGCGGCTGAAGTGATTCTTCTCGGCTTGCCCGGGCGGCATCTTCGGCCAGTGTAGCCAGGGCGATGCGGATAGGGTCTCGTCTTCAATAGTCTCTCCGGTGAGCCTATACCGGCTAAGCGACTGGTTGCGGTCGAGACTGAAGACTTGAATTTGCCCGTGGCAGACTCCGGACGGGTAGCAACTTTACACTGGAAAATCGTCAGTGGCTCAGTTTGGTCATTGCAGAACCGTACTGGAGAGGATGCATCCCGGAAACTGCTTTCCTGCAAGTCAAGCGTTAAGCCAAATCAGCTGGCACCCGCCCTGTTCTGAAAGCATTAAATCACCGCTGCGGCGGTGATTTAATCCGCGAACCCGACGCTTTGGCTACCCGTTCAGGGATGAAGGGATTTTCCCGGATGCCTATGGTCGCGGCGGAGCGCGGAACCACATGACAACTGTCGGGGTCTTCATGCCGTCGTTCGGGCCAAATCCCCCGGGCGAAAAGAAGCTGTCGCCATGGATCCGGAGAGTCATGCCGCATCCGGTCGGGCATGCATCTTCCTTGCCCATCCCCGTAGCCCGCCTGTTCCGTGCCGCTGTTGCAGGCGGTCGGATTCTCGTTGGCGCAGTCAGCAACATCGTTTACATGGCTTGCGGTGCGCCGCGCCCAGAAACAATACGGGGGATTGTTCAATGTCCAGGCCGGATTCGGCTTGCAACAATGCCTCAGGCCGAGCGGTTTCAGGGCAGGGTCGTGGCCAATGGTCATGGCAGCAAGGAAACCCGTCTGCGCTGGCCGGCATTCCGAAGCAGCCCGGCAGGCTTCCATTGCCGGTCCAGCACGGGCTAGCTGGTGTCGCCGCATCCCAGGGCCTGCCTGGTGGCGGTAGCGGTGTTGAACCGGCTGCCGCCGCGCGTGCCGTAGCACCGGCATTCCCGGATGTCCTGCCGCGTGGTTGCCACCGCAAAGCATCCGTAGCCTCCGGAACCTCTTGTCGGCAAGGCCCCGGCCGGGGTGAGCCGCTGCTCCGCATTCGTAAAACTACCCCGTGTCTTGAAGCAGAGGCGGACTAAAGGAGATGCAGGAGTCCCAGTATATAGGTTGATAACATAGCGTGCATTTTTTTCTAGTCCTCCAAATGTGAAGAGCCGTCGGTTTATCGTTTGGGATGAACTGACCGGGCCAAGATCGGTCAATCGCTCTGCCTTTCCATTCGGGTTTTTTTGCACCGTGATTCCAAGCCGAGCGAAGCTGACTCCTGCGTTCCCAGACAAGCTTCTATACCGACTTATTGTCATTTCCGGCAGGGCAACCTGTATAGAGTTGGTTGACGGGCTGCCGCTATTGTGCGTTATTTGGCTTGCGCTTGCCCGCATCTCTGACCAGCCCCCTTGTGCGCAGGCATATCCGCCCCGGTGGTCGCCGGGATGACCAGCTGGGCCTGCGCCGCGCCGGCCGCAAGCAGCAGGAGGGTTGCTAGTTTAGCGAGGGGGGGGGGGATTTCTGGAATGGTTTCATTGCTCTCCCTCCAATAGGAAATAAATTCCGGTCATTGTACCTGTTTCAACGGCAAAAGGGCGAATTTTCAAACTGAGCCGCTACCTGGCTGGGAAAAATCCTTCCACAGCGCAATAGGCTGCAGCATGGAAAATCAGTTTCCCGCCGATTGTAGGTGTGTGCGATTACGTCGTGCAACGCCCGACATGGATCACTCAGGGCAGGCAACCGGATCGAAAGTCCGCTTGCGACATAGACCGGCTGGACGGGCAAGCGCAATGAAATTGCGTCGCAAGGCGGTATGCGGTTATACTGATTTTTTGCCAGGCTCGGCGCAATCATAAATTCGTCCGACCGGCGCCAACAATCTCAGT
This sequence comes from Arenicellales bacterium, assembly GCA_965214875.1. GTDB lineage: Bacteria > Pseudomonadota > Gammaproteobacteria > Arenicellales > JAJDZL01 > CBDAUN01. Next base: position 2,964,416 of record OZ243980.1, read on the forward strand.
CGCTCGCTTGGGGCGGCTTTTTAGCATCGCTGCATGGTTGTCCTTTTAGTGCCACCTGAAAGTCGAATTCGCGGGAATAAAAATGGGTAAAATAATAATTTGATTAGATTAGGATTTTTCGCAGTTCGAAACGAACTTTTGCGCGGTCGGGAGTCTGAGTCAATCAAGGAAAATATCGAATCTCAATTCAGATAAGGTGCGGCAATGGCAAACGGTTCTACGGCAGCGGAGGAAATCTGGGAGCTCATAAGGGAGACTCGGACTGACATGCGCAATTTTGATGTTAACATGCGCCATTTTCAAGCCGGTATGGATGAGCTTCGCGCGAGCCAGAAAAATTTTGATAGGGGAATGGAAGAGCTTCGCGCGACTCAAAGGGAAACAGAGAGGCTGTTGCAGGAAGTGGCCGAGGAGCAGAAGGAAGCCAAGAAGTTGGTGCAGGAAGTGGCCGAGGAGCAGAAAAAGACTGATGAGCAGCTGAAAGCGACCGACAAGCAGCTGAAAGCGACCGACCGGCAGCTGAAAGCGACCGACAGCCGTTTCAACACACAGTGGGGGCGGCTAGTGGAGTCGCTGGTGGAGGGCAGTCTGGTGCCGCTTTTGCGGGCTCGCGGCATCGAGGTGCGCCAGACCTCCCGCCGGGTGGAGGTGGAGTTCCGCACACCAGGCGGCGAGCGCAAGCAAAAGGAATTCGACATCTTGGTAGTCAATGGCGACGAGGCGGTGGCGGTGGAGGTCAAGACGACCCTGACTCCGGACATGGTGAAATATTTCTTGTCGGCGATGGAGGATTTCAAGCGCTATTTCCCGGACTACGGGCACAAGCGGGTGTACGGTGCAGTGGCGTATTTGAGAAGCGAGTCGGAGGCGGCGAAGTACGCCGAGCGGCAGGGGCTGTTCGTGGTGCGGGCGACCGGGGACAGCGCGAGCATCGTCAATGCGGAGTGGTTCGTGCCCAAGGCGTTCCCTTCTCGATGAGCGGGCGGCTGAAGTGATTCTTCTCGGCTTGCCCGGGCGGCATCTTCGGTCAGTGTAGCCAGGGCGATGCGGATAGGGTCTCGTCTTCAATAGTCTCTCCGGTGAGCCTATACCGGCTAAGCGACTGGTTGCGGTCGCGACTGAAGACTGCGTCGTAAAATTACAGCAGCGCGGCAGACCGAAGCCCGGAAATCCAGTTTCCTGCTCATCATCAATTAACAAGTATGCAACGTTGAGCCGCGCACAGCAGCACATTATTTTGGCCTGCTTACATGAAGGATCAGTCGCAAAATTACGGCTTGTACCGGCCGCAGTTCGAAAGGGACGGGTGCGGATTCGGTTTGATTGCCCATATGGATGGCCATCCTACCCATTGGATGGTCAAGACCGCCGTGCAGTCGCTGGCCAATCTGACGCATCGGGGCGCGATTGACGCAGACGGCAAAAGTGGGGACGGTTGCGGCATTTTGCTGCGCAAGCCTGATTCGTTTCTGCGAGAAATCGCCGAAGAGCAAAAATTTGACCTGCCCCGCAAATACGCAGTAGGCATGGTGTTTCTCAATCGCAACGCCGAAAAAGCAAACCGCAGCCGCTCAATTCTCGAGCGTGAACTGAAGCGTCGCGGCATATCGGTTTGCGGCTGGCGCCAAGTGCCGATCAACCCTGAGGCGCTCGGCAAGTCCGCACTCGCCTCTCAGCCGCATATCGAGCAGATCTTCGTCTCCCCGAATGCAAGCCTGCCGACCATCCAGCTGGAACGACGCCTTTATTCTGCCCGCAAGGTCGCAGAAAAGAAGATCCGAGGTCGCGACCAACAGTTCTACGTGTGCAGCCTGTCGTCGCTAGTTATTGTCTACAAGGGACTTTTCATGCCGCAAAATCTGCCGGCTTTCTTTCCGGAGCTCTGCGACCCCCGGCTTGAATCTTCCTTGGCAGTGTTCCATCAGCGTTTCTCCACCAACACCGCGCCTCAGTGGCACCTGGCACAGCCATTCCGCTATCTCGCCCACAACGGCGAGATCAATACGGTGCATGGAAATCGCAGCTGGGCGCTGGCGCGCGGGCCCCGATTTACGGATTCACAGTACGAAAATGTGGATGAGCTGCTGCCGATCGTCGACTTTGAATCCTCAGATTCGGCAAGTCTCGACAACATGCTGGAATTCCTCGTAAACGGCGGGATGGATATTTTCCGAGCAATGCGGATCCTGGTGCCGCCGGCATGGCAAAATGTCGATATCCTGGACCCCGATCTTCGCGCATTCCATTCCTACAGCTCCATGCATAACGAACCATGGGACGGTCCTGCCGGAATCGTGCTGACCGACGGCAGATACGCAGCGTGCGTAATGGACCGAAACGGGCTTCGGCCCGCACGCTACATCGTCTCTGCCGACCGGTATATCACCCTGTCGACCGAAGTTGGAACATACGACTATCACGAACAGGACATCATCGCAAAGGGGCGACTGAAACCAGGCGAGATGATCGCCGCCGACACTCGCACCGGCGAATTGCTGCTGCCGAAAGATATCGACGAACGCCTCATGCGCCGCCAGCCCTACAAGCGATGGCTGCGCAATCGGGAAACTAGACTCTATACCAAGCTTCTAAACGACATCAATGTCAGCGCGAAACTGAACCCGTTCGAACTTGCGATCTACAAGAAATTGTTCCTGATCACCCACGAAGAACAAGAGCAAGTTATTCGCGTACTATCCGAAGCCGGGCAAGAGGCGGTGGCATCGATGGGGGACGATACCCCGCTGCCGGTCATGTCGAAAAAGATTCGCTCGCTCTTCGACTACTTTCGCCAGCAGTTTGCGCAGGTCACCAATCCGCCAATCGATCCGCTCCGAGAAGCGATCGTCATGTCGCTTGAAACCGTCCTGGGCAAGACTTCTGGACAATTCGAGGAGACCGACGAACACGCCGAACGGCTGGTAATCGGCTCGCCGATACTTTCCGGAAGAAGATTCTATGCGCTCAAAGAGCAGATCGGCAACGCCTTTGCGAGCCGCACATTCGATTTGCAATATGAACCCGACGAAGGACTTCGAAGCGCAATCGTTCGCATCTGCGATGAAGTGGTCGAGGCGGTTCGAGACGACAGCACTACGGTGGTCATTCTTTCAGATCGTGAAATTAGCGCTGACACCTTGCCGGTCCACGCGCTGCTCGCCACCGGCGCGGTGCATCACCGCCTGATCGACGAAGGCTTGCGCTGCGATGCCAATCTGATCGTCGAAACCGCTACCGCCCGAGACCCGCACCACTTTGCTGTCCTCATCGGCCAAGGCGCGACCGCAATCTATCCCTATCTTGCCTATGCAACGCTGCTGAACATGGCGGATGCAGGCACATTCGGCAGCGAAACCATCCCGCTTTTGCGCAGCTACCGAAGCGGTATCGAAAAAGGGCTTTTGAAGATCATGTCCAAGATGGGCATTGCAACCATCTCAAGCTATCGCGGCGCGGAGCTTTTTGAAGCCGTCGGGTTGCACAGCGAAGTCGTCGAGCTTTGCTTTTCCGGCACGGTTTCGCGCATTGAAGGCACACGATTCGAAGATATTGAAGCCGATCAGCAGGAACTCGCCCGAAGCGCATGGGACCCGCGTACGCCGATACAGCATGGCGGGCTGCTTAAATTCTCGACCGAAGGCGAATACCACGCCTACCATCCCGATGTGGTGCATGCATTGCACGGCGCGGTCAACACGGGCGATATCGAAAAATACCGCGAATTCTCGACACTGGTCAATAATCGCGACCCCATTGTCCTGCGCGACCTATTGGCACTGAAAGGAAAGAAAAAGCGGATTCCCCTCGGCGAAGTTGAGCCGGCTGAAGCGATCTTTCCCCGATTCGACAGCGCCGCGATGTCGCTCGGCGCCTTGTCGCCCGAAGCTCACGAGACCCTTGCCGCGGCCATGAACCAGATCGGCGGCCGATCGAATTCCGGCGAAGGCGGTGAAGATCCGGCACGCTATGGCACCAATCGCAGTTCCAAGATCAAGCAGGTCGCCTCCGGGAGGTTCGGCGTCACGCCGCATTACCTGGTCAACGCCGAAGTGCTGCAAATCAAGATTGCGCAAGGCGCAAAGCCGGGCGAAGGCGGCCAACTGCCCGGCGACAAGGTCAGCGAAATGATTGCAGAGCTCCGCTATTCGCGCCCCGGTGTTGCGCTCATATCGCCGCCTCCGCATCATGACATCTACTCGATCGAAGATCTGGCGCAGCTGATTTTCGATCTTAAGCAGGTCAATCCGGATGCGCTGGTGTCGGTGAAACTGGTTTCGGAAGCCGGAGTGGGTACAATCGCCGCCGGTGTCGCAAAGGCATATGCGGACCTGATTACAATCGCAGGCTATGACGGCGGCACCGGCGCAAGTCCGGTGACTTCGGTCAAGTACGCCGGCAGCCCCTGGGAACTGGGATTGGTCGAAACGCAGCAAACCTTAAGGCGCAACGACTTGCGCCATCGTGTGCGACTGCAAGTCGACGGCGGGTTGAAGACCGGACTCGATATAGTCAAGGCTGCCATCCTCGGTGCGGATTCATTCGGTTTCGGCACCGCGCCGATGCTTGCGATGGGCTGCAAGTATCTTCGCGTCTGCCACTTGAACAATTGCGCAACCGGCGTAGCGACGCAAAATGCCATTCTCAGAGAGCGCCACTTCGTCGGCTCGGTGGAGCGGGTAGTGCGCTATTTTGAATTCGTGGCCGAAGAGGTGCGCGAGCTGCTCGCCTCTTTGGGGGTGCGTTCGATGGACGAAATTATCGGCCAGACGCAATATCTTCACGTTCTGGAAGGCGCAACCAAGCGTCAGCGTCAACTCGACCTGAGTCCGCTGGTCTCAGCCGCCGGTGTATCGGCCGACTTGCCGCGGCGCTGCTTGACCAAACGCAACGCGCCTTGGGACAAAGGCGAGCTTGCCAATCAGATGGTCGAAGATGCCATGAGCGGAGATTGCGATCATCCGCGCGAGTTTCACTACGCCATTGCCAACACGAACCGGTCAATCGGTGCGAAGCTTTCTGGCGAGATATCCAAGCGATACGGCAGTGCCGGCGTATCGCATGCGCCGATCACGATGCGGTTCACTGGAACAGCAGGGCAAAGCTTCGGGGCTTGGAACGCTTCGGGACTGCACATTTATTTGCATGGCGATGCCAACGACTATGTCGGCAAAGGCATGGCCGGCGGCAAAATCGTCCTTACGCCGTCGAGCGAAAGCCGACTGGATACGCGGACGACCCCAATCGCGGGAAATACCTGCCTTTATGGCGCCACCGGAGGCAAATTTTTTGCAGCGGGCATTGCGGGCGAGCGGTTCGCGGTACGCAACTCGGGCGCAATCGGCGTACTGGAAGGCTGCGGCGACCACGGATGCGAATACATGACCGGCGGCGCGGTGCTGTGTCTGGGGGGAACAGGCATTAACTTTGGTGCCGGAATGACCGGCGGCATTGCCTTTGTGCTTGACCTTGAGCGAAACTTTGTCGATTGCTACAACCACGAACTGATCGATATTCATCGCCTGACCCACGAGGATCTAGAGCCGCACCTGCACTACATGCACGAACTTATCGCCGAATACGTCGACGAGACCGGCAGCAAATGGGGCGCTACCGTCTATGAAGACTTTCTGGAACTGGCTGGTCGATTCTGGCTGGTCAAGCCCAAGGCCTCGGACATCAAGACCTTGATGGAAACTTTGCGAGAAGCCGCATAGGCCGCCGAATACGCGCATGAAAAACCATTTTCAGTTCGTCGACCTGCCGCGACAGGATCCGGAAAAACATCCGGCGCAGCAACGCGTTCATCACTGGGACGAGATTATTCGCCACTACGACCCCCAAACCGCATCGGCACAGGCGGCGCGATGCATCGCTTGCGGAAACCCCTACTGCGAGTGGAAATGTCCCGTGCACAATCATATACCCGACTGGCTAAGCCTGATACGTGAAGGACGGCTGTTTGAAGCGGCGGAACTGTCGCATCAAACCAATTCTTTGCCGGAAATTTGCGGACGAATCTGCCCCCAGGACCGTCTATGCGAAGGCGCTTGCACCATGAATGACGATTTCGGAGCGGTTACGATAGGTTCGCTGGAGAAGTATATTTCCGACGAAGCGTTTGATCAGGGCTGGAAACCCGACTTGTCCAACGTGAAAAACACCGGCAAGAAAGTTGCCATTGTCGGTGCCGGACCGGCAGGATTGGCCTGCGCCGATGTGCTGCTACGCTATGGAGTGTCGGCGACAGTCTACGACTCCTATCGCGAAGTCGGAGGGCTTTTGACCTACGGCATCCCGCCATTCAAGCTTGAAAAGCGCATCGTGCACCGCCGACGAAAGATACTCGAAAACATGGGTGCGCAATTCGTTCTTGGCACTGAAGTGGGCGGCGATATATCGCTAAGCGAATTGCTCGATCAGAATGATGCGGTTTTTCTAGGCATGGGCGCATACACATACATGAAGGGCGGCTTTCGAGGCGAAGACTATCACAATGCGTTTGAGGCGCTACCCTATCTTATCGGCAACGTCAATCATGTCGACTTCAACACCGAAGATCCTGAATATGCCTATGTGAACATGCGAGGACGAAACGTAGTCGTGTTGGGCGGCGGCGATACCGCCATGGACTGCGTTCGCACAGCGGTTCGCCAAGGCGCCAATCGCGTTACCTGCATCTATCGCCGCGACGAAGCGAATATGCCCGGTTCTATGCGCGAAGTATGGCATGCCAAGGAAGAAGGAGTGAATTTTCTGTGGAACCGCCAGCCGATGGAGATTGCCGGCAACGGTAAGGTCGAAGCAGTGCGTGTGGTTGAAACCAGGCTCGGCCCGCCTGACGATCGAGGACGCAAGCAACCCGAACCGATACCGGGGAGCGAGGAATCGATACCATGCGACAGCGTTATCATCGCGTTCGGATTCCGTCCAAGCCCGGCCAGCTGGTTTGCCGAGCACAACATCGAAGTTGATCGGTTTTCGAGGGTCATCGCCATGCATGACAGCGAATTTCCCTTTCAGACCACCAACCCGAGGGTGTTCTCAGGCGGCGACATGGTGCGCGGCTCGGATCTGGTTGTGACGGCTGTTTTCGAAGGCCGCGAGGCGGCGCATGGCATCATGCGCTACATTGAGGCTTGACCTGGTGTCGCGATCTCGACTACCGCCCAACTCAATCCGCTGCGATGAACGGCTCATTGTCGCATTGGATTTCGCAAATCCGCAAGAAGCGCTTGAGCTGGTCGACGCGCTTGACGGAGAAGCGGTGTTCTTCAAAGTGGGTCTAGAGCTTTTTTGCCATGGTTCCGGCATGCCGATGGTTCGCGCGTTGGCAGAATGGGACAAACTGGTTTTTGCGGACTTCAAGTTGCACGACGTGCCGGCGACCGTAGAGCGCGCGACCAAACAATTGAATGGACAGGGGATAAATTTTTTGACCGTTCATGCCGAAACGCCAGTCATGGAAGCTGCGGTCGCGGCGGCGGACAATATCGGCATTCTAGGCGTTACTGTGCTCACGAGCACTAATCGGGACGACCTCGCCTGCAGCGGATTTACCAGCCCTCTTGAAGAGGTGGTGTTGATGCGGGCCGAAAACGCCAAGCGTTGCGGCTGCGCCGGCATCATCGCATCTGGACAAGAAGCCGAAATGCTAAAGCGGCATTTCGGCGACAGTCTCCTGATCATTACTCCAGGCATCAGGAATGCTGGAGAAAGCCTGCACGACCAGAAGCGTTCGGTCAGCGTTGAAGACGCTTTCAAATCCGGTGCAGACTACATCGTGGTCGGCCGCCCGATTCGCGATGCGCGCGATCCGGTCGAGGCCACCCGGGCGATCCAGAGACAAATCAGACAGGCGTTTGCGGATTGAGCCAGAAGGTTTCGCCACAGCCATCCCGCAATAGCCGCTTTTTGCGCGCACTTCGGCGTGAACCGGTAGACTGCACACCGATCTGGATCATGCGCCAGGCGGGCCGCTACCTGCCCGAATACCGCAAGACGCGAGAATATGCTGGCGACTTTTTGACCCTCTGCCGTACGCCGGAGCTTGCAAGCGAGGTTACGCTTCAGCCACTTCGGCGGTTCAAGCTGGATGCCGCCATTATTTTTTCCGACATTCTGGTCATACCGGATGCCATGGGGCTCGGACTTCGCCTGATCGAATCTGTCGGACCGAAGTTCGACCGGCCGGTACGTAGCGCCGAGCAAATTGCCAAACTCCCGATCCCTGATCCGGAGTCAGATCTGCGCTACGTGCTCGATGCCGTGCGGATGACATCGCAGGAACTCGACCACTCGACTCCCTTGATCGGCTTTTGCGGCAGTCCATGGACACTGGCAGTGTATATGATTGAAGGAGAGTCAAAAACCGACTTTTCCACCATCAGAAAATTTGCTTCAGACCAACCGCGAGCGACTCATGAATTGCTGGACCGATTGACACAAAGCGTGTCGATGTATCTTGCCGCCAAAGTCCGGGCGGGCGCCAAGGCGCTGATGGTTTTCGACACCTGGGGCGGCATTCTAAGATCGGATGACTACCAGAAATTTTCATTGGGCTACATGTCTCAGATCGTAGAACATCTTCGTGTTGACGCTCCCGACACGCCGGTGGTTCTGTTCACAAAAGGTGGCGGGAAGTGGCTCGAGGCAATTGCCAATACGGGATGCCATGGAGTCGGACTCGACTGGACTGTCGACATCGGAGCTGCGAGACAGCGCATCGGCGACAAGGTTGCGCTTCAAGGCAATCTTGATCCCGCCTACATGAGCACCGATGCCGAAACGGTCAACAAACAGGTATCGCAGATACTTGAATCATTCGGTCATGGCAACGGGCACATCTTCAATCTCGGGCACGGCATCCGGCCTGATGCAAACCCGGAATTGGTTTCAGTTCTAGTTGACGAGGTGCATCGGCAAAGCATTCAATACCATGCAAGTACTTGAAAGTGAACTTTGTTCACGCAACCAGTTTTTTGGTAGCGGTTCAGTTTGAAAAGCAGCTCATTTTGCAGCAGGGTCATCCCACGCTAAGGAAACTGTGCAAAAACGGTTTTGCTTATCAATAATTTGCCTTGAGACTGACTTTTTGTTTCAAGCGCGGCATGTGGCGAACCATGGTTGCTTCTGGCTGTCAGGTTTCTGTTTCCAGCAAAACGTTTGCGATTTTGCGGTCCACCTTGCGCGCACACCTGAGTTTGCGTTGCAGGGCTGGCTGGTTCGCAGGCATTATGCGACGGATTTCAAACTAAACCTTCATGGCACAATGGTCCTGTCGGTTCTTTAACAAACGCCAGCCGTCAACCTTGATTTCATCAGGCACCTAATACCTATATGCACTGAGAAACAAATTCTTCGATTGTGCACCACTTACTGCTTTGTCCCTAGATTAGCTTTGTTGCAATGCCGGCGGTCTGCGCCTCAAGCATTTGCTGCAATTCGGTACGGAAGTGCAGGACAAGACTTTCAGTCCATTCGAAGCTGCAAGCCGTTGAGCAGGTGCAGCAAGGCGAGCCATTGGCCATAGCCCTGCGACGACAAATCCAGAGACAAACATGATGCGCCGCATGTTCTTCGTCACCGAACTCTGAACATAGATCGCGGGCATTGTTGAGAATGTTGGTACTGCGTTCAGCTTTCTGTGCATCTTGTCGTGCCTTTGAGAAGTTATGGCGAGTTGTTTGTGATTTCACTCAATCGCACAATCTCAGCATCGATTGCTTGCTCATAAGTCGCTGCACGCTCTTTTGAAAACATGTCTATGACCAATCCTGAAAATCCGATAAGGACAAGCGCTACAGCAATGGAGCGCAACATCTCATTCCCTGATAGTTTGAACACGACTATCGCCATTGCGAAGGCTATGGCGGCGCCGATTATTGTGTAGGTATAGAGATCTTCAAACTTTTTCACCCGCGCTTTTTCCGCCTGGACAAAGCTAGCCGGGGATTGTGCATAAGCACTTTCATACTTGGCAAGTTTGCTTGAATTTCCGAAAGTGTTAACTATTCCGGCTACGATAAAAATCATCGCAACAACAGATAGGGGTATTGGCAGCGCCTGTCCGACGGGGGTTGGAGCCAACTTCCACAACAGGCCCGCTATTACTAAAAGCAAGGCTCCTGCTAGAACAAGCAGCGACATTTCAAAGGCTTCACCCTTAGCCCAGATCACTGTATGGTCTATAAAATTCATACCGTGCACCTGTTAATGTTCTTTTCCTGTTTCGGTCAATCCAGTAAGTTCTCGGCTGATTTCCATCAGTTTATCTACATTTGCATCATCCAGCGCTAGCGGATTCGGGTCTAATAGCATGTCTTCATATATGTATTTTCCCGATACCCCATCGTATCTAGCATCCAGAGCGGCAGCGACAATGCGTTCGCCGCCAACCCAGGTGGGAGCGGCCAATCTCCCAAACATTACGCCGAAAAGGCGCTCCAACCCCTTGGTATGACGCTTGGTATGACGGTCCAGATTTGAACGAATATAGCCAGGATTCAGGCAATTGATCGAAGTTCTGCCACCTTCAAGTCGGACTGCTACGTCGCGCCCATGCATCAACAAGCATAGTTTGGCTTGAGCATAGGACTTGAACATCGACCATTTGCTGCTTTCCAGATGCAGATCGTCAAGAAGCAGCCTGGCGGCTTCCTGGGTGGCCGAAGTCAGATGAACGATGCGAGCACAGGGACTCGCCTTGATCTTTTCGAGCAACAGCTCAGTCAGCAGGAACGGCCCAAGATAGTTGACCGCAAAATTCATCTCATATCCATCAGGCGACAGCGAGCGCTCTGGAAAATTCAAGCCCGCGCAGTTGATCAAGTAGTCAATGCGATCGCATCGATCAAGCACCTCGCTGGATGCCTTGCGGACTTGCCCGAGGTCGCCCAGGTCGCACTTGACTGAAGTGAGCTGCCCCTTGTGCTCCGACATGCGGAGCTCTTGTATAACGTTTTCGGTTTTAGGGATATTGCGCCCCAACAGGCAGATATCGGCACCCATTTCAGCAAAACGCTCTACTGCTATCCGTCCCATCCCGTCTGTCCCACCGGTGAAGACAACCATTTTACCGGTCAGGTCCTGGTTGGGAAATTTTGGCATTGTCTTGCGCGGAAGGAATGTATCGAGCCAAAGTTTTCCGAAGGGTCGTTTCATATTGTGCTCCGTTGTCCCGATCGGGCAGCCGTTTCATGCATTATATTTCTTATTTGACGGCCAAGTGCCGCTTTGGTTTTTCTGTTTTGCGGAAACCGGCCAATGCCAGTCCTCAATCCGCTACTGCAAACTAAGACCCAGTTGCCGATTGCAATCTCTTGCGCCCGCTGGATGCCTTCTTCGTGCATAGCAATACCGATTGATTTGTTCTAAAGTTGGGCACTTACGCAGGTTGAACAGTGATTGCCGCTAGATTTCGCGTTTCGGCGCTGAATGCTGCACCGATCAGGTGGGTATTCTCTGTTCCCGAGCGATACCTATCCGCATATCCCATTTCTCGCATCTGCGCGACCGCATCAACCGCCACCTTGTCGGCATCTGCGCCTTTGACCATCTTGCACTCGAACACGAACACCTGATCACCCAGCGCAACCACCAGGTCCGAACGGCCGCGGCTTGTCGACTCCTCCGGGCGAAGCCCGGCTTGCGCGACATCCCAAAGGCAGGCATGCAAAACCGAGCAGTACCAGCCTTCGCGGCCGGCCATGTCGTTGTTCACGTGCCATTCATTGGGGATGGCGGCCAGCAGTCGCCGAAGCGCCGCGGCGAAGCCGTCGAAGTCATTCCCGTCCAGCAATCCGGCCAGCTGGCGCGACTCCAAAGGCGACTTGCGCCCCGGACCGAACAGATGGTCCAGATAGCCGGCACTCAGACGCGAGCGCACCTCGAAGTTGGGATAGTCCAGATCCAGAATGTTCTCGGCACCATCGTGCCTCTGGCCGGTGATCGTCAAATAACCAGCCTGAAACATCAGCGCCTCGGCGCTGATGTCGTCCACGTCAAACTTCGACACGAAGTCCTCCGCCACTTTCAAGTTCTCAACATCCATCGGCGCGAATTGCCGGCGCACCATCAACTTGTATAGAAACGTCGGCTCCCCTGAGGCAAACCAGTGCGCCTTGAACTCGCGACGCTTCAGCAGGTTCAGTATGCACCACGGGTTGTAGACCCGTTCCTCGCCGCGCCAGCAGTAGCCGTTGTACCAGCGGCGCACCTCGGTGCGGTCCAGACCATCAAGCCCAGGGCCGAACACCGCATCCATCTCCGCCTCGGTGTAGCCGCAGATGTCGGAGAACTCTGGCACTAGGCTGATGTCGTCTAGATTGTTGAGTCCCGAAAACAGGTTCACCTTGCTGAACATCGTGACCCCAGTGACGAACACGAACCGCACATGTTCGCCACTGCCCTTGATCACGCCGTAAAGACCTCTCAGATAGTCGCGGTTGTCAAGCGCCAGCTGCCGGTCGTCCAGCGCATCTAGGATCGGCTTGTCATACTCGTCCACCATTACCACCGCCTGGCGGCCGGTCTTGTCATGCAAATGGTAAAGCAGCCTTCGCAAGCGCGAGGAGGCGGTATACGACCCGGACGGACGAACCGGCACCATGTCGTGGGCAGACTCCAGCAGATCTAGCTGGGTCATGACATCCGATTCCAGCTCCCCGCGCCTGCTGTAGCCTCCGTCAAGGCTAAGGCGAACCACCGGATGCGTTGCCGACCAGTCCCAGCGGCTGTGAATGTCAAGTCCCTTGAACAGCGCCTCGCTACCTTGGAACAATTCCCGCATCGTATCCAGCAAAAGGCTCTTGCCGAAGCGGCGCGGGCGCGACAAAAAGTAGTGCCTGCCCTGATCGATCAGAGCCTCGATAAGCGCCGTCTTGTCAACATAGCAATAGCCTTCGGTGCGAATTGATCGAAAATCCGCAATGCCGATCGGTAGTTTTAGGCGATTCATGATCGATTCTGAACGCGTTATTTAAGTCGATTGTACTACAGCGGCAAAGCTGTACATTCGATTTGGTTAGGAAGATCACTTTATCATTAGGTTTGAAGCGGCAGCCCAGCCGGCAAGTCGATTGCAAATACAATAGCTGGCAACAGACCACAATTGATCCCTACCTAGCCGAAGCTGTTTGGCTGAAATTTATTCAAGCATACTGTTCGCGACCAAGCCCTCTTACACATGGCTCTTCATGTAGCAGAATCCGCAATCCTGTCAGCTCATTGGCATCCCATCCTAGAGCTTTTACCACCGCATCATCTATGGCCGCGGCACGTTCGACGAGGAACACTGCCGCATCCGGGGCAGCTCAGGGTCTGATGGCATGACCACCCTCCGGCACCTTGCTGTCGCGCTGGTCACGCGCCATCATGCTAGGCAGACCAAGGCAACGATAGAAATTCTGGGCCACAAATTGCACCACCGCCAATGAAACCGCTGTAGGCCGAAGATGCAAGCAGTCCGCGTCTGACGTTCTGAAACCATTCCGACCGGACAAAACCGAACTCGGCACACAGCGCAATCAGCCACTTGACAACATTTCCATTAGCGATAAAAAGCTCGTTCCGGGCCGTGGACTTATTTCGCTACGAACAATAATCAATCCTGAGCATCATGGTTAGGTAAAGGGATAACTCCTTAATCTTTTCTAATTACCACGAATCATAAGTGTGCTTTTCAGCATGACTAATTCGATTTAAATTAATGATAAAAACAACAAATGTCATTCAATGAAACTCCGTTCCGTTCCAGGAATGCTTCGGACCGAACGATTTTCCGGCGTTCGGATGACCGGCACCGCCCCGATAGTGCCGCTTGCGCCAGCAAAGCTCCTGAATACGGCTTATGTTAAGTGGTAATTAGATAATCTTTTTCAGATAGCCTGTTTTGCGAGGAATTGAACTTAGTCTTTGTTGACGAAGTGCAGAGACCGCATCTGTCGCCGCACGAGTACCTGATGGCATGCGAGATGCTTGGGCGTAGGTGCGGAATCCGCAAAAAAGTTCATCAGCCGCAAAGGAGAACTTCTATCGGTTGCTAATTTTTAAAAACCGCCATCCAGCACAAATGCTCCTGCATTGTCGCCATGCTCACTGGGGCAACGTCGGTCTGAAAACCAACTTTTCCAAGTTTCCCTATAGCGCGTACTAAAGCTTACCGTTCATAATCATGGATATTTAATTTTTTAATTTGAATTCATTTATTATTTGTTAAATAGAAACCAATTTCTATTTTGTAATTCTATGTTGCAACGAACAATATTGCCAATAGTACAGAGCCGGTTGAGCGCTTTTCCCGCTGTCGCCATAGTTGGACCAAGGCAATGCGGGAAAACAACGCTGTCCAAGTCGATCGGTCATCGCTATTTCGATTTGGAACAAGCAGCCAGTCAACTAAGACTTGATGTCATGTGGGAAGAAGTTTGCAGCCAATCCGGGTTGGCTGTTTTCGATGAGGCGCAAAGCTGGCCGCAATTGTTTCCCCGTTTGCGAGGCGCCATTGATGCCGAACGGAAGCGGAACGGTCGCTTTCTACTGACAGGGTCAGTATCACCAAACATGATGAAGCAGGTTTCAGAGTCTCTTGCCGGAAGACTTGCGATTGTTGAACTGACTCCATTCACTGCGCAAGAGATCGCCGGACAAAGCAGTCTCAATCATCTGTGGCTCTGTGGCGGATACCCCGACGGGGGCATACTAGGAACCGACATCTATCCCATCTGGCAAAAAGACTATCTCTCCCTCCTGGTAGGACATGATTTGCCCAACTGGGGAATGCCAGCCACAGCCAACAGTAGTCAGCGCATGCTGAAAATGCTCGCGATTGCAAACGCGCAAGAGTGGAATGCCAGTCAAATCGGTTCAAGCCTGGGGGTTAGCTACCATACTGCCAACCGCTATCTGGACTATCTTGAAGGCGCATTTTTAGTTCGCAGGCTACAACCCTACAGCACCAACATTCGCAAGCGCTTGATAAAGAGACCTAAAATCTATTGGAGAGATAGCGGACTGCTGCACGCACTGATGAATGTGAAAAACTTCGATGAACTGATGTTTCAACCATGGGTCGGCGCAAGCTGGGAGGGTTTTGTCATCAATCAGGCATTGAATTGCCTGCAATCAAGCGGAATCGACTTTGAAGCCTTCCACTTTCGTACGCTAGATCAGCGAGAAATCGACCTGCTGATTTGCATCGACTCGAACCTGTACGCAGTCGAGGTGAAGCTTACATCAAGTCCGGATGCAAGCGATCTAAAGCGATTGAATCATGCGGCCGATCTGATCAATGCCGAACGCAGATACCTCATTTGCAATATCGAAGAAAATATTGAATCGAAGTCCGCGTCAGTATGCAACCTTAACGGATTCCTAAGCCAGCTTGTGGGCGCGTCATAGCTACGATGCCTATGAATTTCCCCCGCCACTTTCGGATATGATTACAGTAGCGGTAAAAAGCGCATCTGAAAGCGCACCTGGCTCACGAATACAGCGCAAGAAAATCGCAATACACTAGTTTCGGCAAATGCCCTCGATCATCGTCAATTATGTCAAGGTGGTGGACTATATGTCCACTCGCTTCGGCCGTCTAGCCATGTATCTCATTTTCCTTATGATCGGGACGCTGCTGCTGGATGCCATCACCCGCAACGTATTGCAAATTCCGCTTTTCTGGTGCGTAGAACTGGCCCAGTTCACCTTGGCTGCCTACTACATCATGGGCGGTGCCTATTCGATGCAGCTGGACAGCCACGTCCGCATGGATTTGGTGTACGACCGGCTGTCGGAACGCAACAAGGCGCGCATGGACTGTTTCACTTCGGTTTTTCTTGTCGGGTACCTGGTTGTATTGCTAATCGGCTCCATCTCCAGCACAATTTATTCGATCGAAACCGATCAGCGCCTGTTCTCCATGTGGAATCCATCCGTGATTCCGATCAAGATGATCATGGTATTCGGAATCTTCCTCATATTGCTGCAAGCCTTCTCCACTCTGTTTAAGGACTTTGCCAAAGCCAAAGGACTGCCATTGACATGAGCTACGAAGCCATCGCCATCATCATGTTTGGCTCCATGCTGCTGATGTTGCTGACAGGACAGCGGGTATTCGCCGCGATCGGCATCGTTTCGACCGCGGCGGCATTGCTACTTTGGGGCGATGGCGGCGTAGAGATGCCGTTTACCGCAGCATTTAAACTGTTCAAGTGGTACCCGCTACTGACGTTGCCGCTATTCATCTATATGGGCTACATCCTATCTGAATCCGGCATCGCCGACGACCTGTATCGGATGTTCCACGTCTGGTTCGGCGGGCTGAAGGGAGGGCTAGCAGTCGGCACAATCGGCCTGATGGTCGTAATTTCGGCCATGAATGGACTCAGCGTCGCAGGAATGGCAATCGGCGCGACGATTGCGTTGCCGGAAATGCTCCGAAGGGGCTACGACAAGATCATGATCACGGGCGTGGTTCAGGCCGGAAGCTCCTTGGGGATTCTTGTGCCGCCAAGCGTGGTGCTGGTGCTATACGGCATGATAGCGCGTGAATCAGTCGGAAAACTATGGCTTGCAGGCGCTATTCCTGGACTGATGATGGCTGCGCTTTTCATCATCTACATTGTAATTCGATGCCGAGTGCAAACGCATCTAGGGCCAACAGTCAGCGAAAAAGAGCGAGACATGCCGATGCGTGAAAAGTTGCTTTTGCTTCGCGCTGGAATCACTCCTTTTGTCATTTTCTTTTTCATGACTGGACTTTTCGTCATGGGCATTACCAGTCTGGTCGAAAGTTCGGCTGTGGGCGCAACCGCCGCCACATTGGCCGCGCTCGTCAAGCGCCGCCTCAACCGCAAGGTGATGGAGGAAACGATCCGCAAAACCCTCGGCGTTTCTTGCATGTTCATGTGGATCATTCTGGCCGCACTGTGTTTTGGGGCCGTATTCGACGGCATCGGTGCCGCGCGAGCCATCGAGACGCTCTTTATCACCAACTGGAATCTCTCGCCATGGGAAGTGCTTATCATGATGCAGTTGTCCTATCTTTTCATGGGCATGTTTCTTGATGACACCGCAATGCTTGTAATCGTGGCGCCGCTTTACGTGCCGCTGGTGAAAATTCTCGGCTTTGATCCGATATGGTATGGCGTTTTGTATACGATCACATGCCAAATCGCGTATATGACACCACCGTTCGGATACAATCTGTTTCTCATGCGCGCGATGGCTCCGCCCGAAATCACTCTGACCGACATCTATCGGTCAATCTTCCCTTTCGTGCTGGTGATGGTAGTCGCGTTGACGCTGGTAATGGTCTTCCCGCAGATTGCGCTATGGCTTCCCGAGCAGGTTTACGCACGCTGATCTCCAGAACTTCACCTCAATTTCGATTTACCACAATATAGGAGATAGAAATGACTGATAAAACCACCCCCCCCCCAACCAGTAAGCGAGGAACGCCGTAGCTTTGTAAAGGGTGTCGGAACCGGCATGGCCGGTATTTTGGCAGCTGGAACGGCACCGTACGCCTTCTCTCAGACCAACCCGATCAAGTGGCGTCTGCAATCGTATTCCGGGGCACCACTGGGAGCACATGTGGTGCTGCCTCAGATTGAGTCGTTCAACAAGATTGCGCATGGTCAAATGGAGATTGAGCTGTACTATGCGGATCAGCTCGTGCCCACGGATGAACTGTTTCGAGCAATGCAGTCTGGAGCCTTGGATGCGGTGCAAAGCGACGATGCCACGATGGCATCGCCAGTTGACATCAGCGTTTTCGGCGGATATTTCCCGTTTTCGACCCGCTACAGCCTAGATCTGCCGGTGCTGTTCAAATACTACGGCCTGGATCAAATCTGGGCTGAGGCATACGGTGAAGTCGAGGGCGTCGAATGGATTAGCGCCGGTGCTTGGGACCCGCTCCACATCTTCACGAAGGACCCCATTCGATCGCTCGCCGACATGAAAGGAAAACGAGTATTTGGAGTGCCGACCGCAGGCCGATTCCTGTCTCGCTATGGACTGGTTCCAGTCACGTTGCCATGGGACGATATTGAAGTCGCGATCGGTACTGGAGAGCTTGACGGAGTTGCCTGGTGCGGCTTTACCGAAGCTTATGAAGTCGGCTGGGCCGATGTGTGCAACTACGCTCTGCTCAACAATGTGACAGGAGCTTGGTGCGGTTCATACTTTGCCAATACCAATAGCTGGAACGCTCTTTCGCCGCAGTTGCAAGAATTGTTCAGAATGTCCTGCAATGACTCGCATTACTACCGCCAAGTCTGGTATTGGGGTGGCGAGGCGCAGCTTAGAGTCGAAGGCGAAAAAATGGAGCTCACCACCATCCCTGCTGAAGAGTGGGATCAAGTAGTCGCAGACTCGAAGGAGTTCTGGGAAGAGCTGGCTTCGATCAGCCCGCGCACACGCAAAGTTGTGGACGCTTTCCGTCAATATTCAGAAGTGATGGAAAAGGTTGGCGTTCCGTACCGGTACAGCTAAAGCTCGGCTTAAAGGCTGAAACCGTCAACAAATCGGGATTGGCTCTAGAAGTGATCGTCTGGGGCCAATTCTTTATGCGCTCTACAAATGTTTCATTCTGGTCGTGTCTCAGTTTGAAATTTCCAACAATTTCAGAAATTCTCCAGAAAATAGTGTATAAGCGGCAGAAGGCTCGCGTCACGGCTTGAAAACACACTTTCCCCGAGACGCGGCCGACGCTTTGGCGACACGCCATCAACTCATCTGAGGACGACATTATGGAACGCATCATGACACGCCTTGCACCCCCCCCCCTTGCCAGGCTGACGGCCCTCGCGGCAGCCGCGACGACGTGCTTCCTGCTGCTGGCAGGACCGGCGCAGGCGCAGACGCCGCCTAGCTGCACCTCCAGCATCTGCACCGTCTCGCTGGCATCGGTCTCCCAAGTCGTGGACGGCTGCGGCGACCACGCCACGCCCGGCCGCATGAAGCTGACCCTTTCGTCCACCAACCCCAGCGTGACGCGGCAGAGCTTCAATATCAACATAGGATTCATTACCTCGCGGAATGATTTCAGCTCCACTTTCTCTGACTGGGAATGGCGGACCGCGGCCATAGGCGGCAACCAGTGGAGAGATCCGGATGGGACCAGGAATATTAATTTCTCCGGCGGCGTGCTCGGCGACAACATCATCGAGGTGCGCCCCAAGGCCGGCGCCCATGTCTGGACCAACCGCAATCCCAGCAATGTCAATCAGGGCCCCGGCGAGCTGGTGGTGCCGGTCTTCAGTCCGCCTGAGAACAGGTCGCAATGGACGCGAGCCGGCAGTGCCTACTTCCTGTTCATGGGCGGCAAGGGCTGCGCAAGGGTCGGTTTAGGCGGCGAATTGCTCGGCGGCAACCAGTAGCCGGCATTGGCGGGCGATGGGTCTTATTGGCTGATGCGGGACCGCGGGCCAGGGCGGATGCTCTGGTATGGTCAGGCCGGGCCGGGCGGTTTCCGGATCATCCCAGGCCCTGCGGGAGCCTTGAATTCCGCTCCGGCTGCCGCGCCGCCGGCCAGCGCTTGAATCGCGCGGCGGGCTCCGGGCGCATCGGCTCGGCCGGCGCGCTGTCCATGCCGCGCATGATGCCGAGGCTGTCGCCCGTCCATATGGTCTAGCCGGCCCGGCGGGCCTGCTGCATCAGCCGGTCTTTTCCGTCTTGCGGGCCGCCCCTGGCACCTGTTCCGCCCGCAAGAGCTTGCACGAGCCGGCATGGATGCGCAGAGATGGGGGATTTTCCAATTGCTTCTCAATCTGCTCTCATTCTGAATATGCTGAGGCTTCTCGTCAAGCCGCGGTTTCAAGCTGAACTTTATCTTGCAAACCGAGACACTACCTTCATTCTGAACAATTTGCAAATCAACCATAGCTCTGCTTTGAATTGCTTCGCTGTTTCGGCGGATTCATAGGTTCTTTGAATCTTTCGATCCGATCCAAAAGCCCGCCGCACAGCGACCGCAACGCGGGCAATTTAATCGCGTTTACGTCAATAGAACCTCTCTATAAATTGCCGATCCTAAGCAGCGAAAAAATCGAGGGAGCATGAAAGCAATACAGCTATACGGTACAAATTATCTGTACGTCCATAAATCTGATGTATTGCAGCAGTGATCAGGTTCGGCGCGTCACCAATACCGGCAATGACTGACACGGGAAAAATAGGCGCTTTCCCAGATCCCCGCCTCGCTCGCAAATTCAATTTAACGCAATTCCGAATGCCGGCCTGTTCGATCTAGCAACTTTGCCAAAGATTCATCAGAGCGCGAATTAAACCACTCCTCGATCAGCCGATAGGCAATGGACAACTTCGGCGGCAGCAAAAAATTGCCTGCGATCAAGCCGTTGACAACTTCCTCATGACTGCGCCAATGAGCGTCTTGCAACTCTCCATCGTTTAATGAGATCTGCTCGCTCACTGCCGTCGCACTGAACCCGAGCATAACAGAACCCGGAAAGGGCCAAGGCTGAGATGAGCGGTATTTGACCGTATCGACGCGAATATTGGTTTCTTCCATCACCTCTCTAACCACCGCCTGTTCGATGCTCTCTCCCGGCTCAACAAATCCCGCAATCACTGAGTATCGGTGCTCCGGCCATGAAGGCTGCCGCCCAAACAGGCACCGACCTGAATTCTCGACGGCAACGATTATTGCAGGATCAACTCTGGGAAAGTGAGCTTGTCCGCAGGCAGCATTGCCGCATCGTCTAACATGTCCCTCCTGCTCTGGAAATGTTGCCGCTCCGCATCGACCGCAAAACAGATGCGCGCGATGCCAATGAAACAGCGCTTTCGCGTAGGAAATCACCGAAGCTTCTTCAGCGCCAATCAATGCGCCGCTTTGGCGCAGGTCGGCAAATGTGCGATTATTTATCGCGAGCTGCTCGGCTACGCTACCATCGATGATGTCCGTGGCAAAGTGCCCTATCGACTCACGCATT
This sequence comes from Arenicellales bacterium, assembly GCA_965214875.1. Classification (GTDB taxonomy): domain Bacteria; phylum Pseudomonadota; class Gammaproteobacteria; order Arenicellales; family JAJDZL01; genus CBDAUN01. Next base: position 2,985,367 of record OZ243980.1, read on the forward strand.
CCTAAAAAAACTCGAATCTGCTGGAAGTCGCCAAATTGTGCAAACTCAGCTGATTTCATCCACACTGGGGCAACTTCGGGTTCTTCGGCAAACAAGAACCTGCCATCGTGAAAGGGAATGAATCGTGACGCATCGCTAAGTTCCAGCCGATTGAACCAATCCTGGTCCTTACGCCGTGGCACTGCGCGATCAAGGTCGCTTGACGCGAAAACGTTCAGCAATGACCGGCTAAGATCATCCATGATGCGCGTTGATTCTGTTCATGACAAACTTCTTGATGGCATCGAACTGGCTTGACACAGGTATTTGGTCGGGCACCCCTTCGATGTCGCTCTGTGAATCAATCCATGCGATTGCCGGTTTGCCATACCTCGCCGCTAGTTGCGCCTCTGCTGCAGTGCCGGCAGATCCAGGAAGAAATACGATCACATCCGAAGTCAGGACATTGATGTGGTTGCGCGATTCCATCTCGGTTCCAAGTGTTCCTGAATAGGGCAAATGCGTGTAGATTGGAATTTCGGTCCACTGATTCGGGTAGCCTGTCAAAGGCGTATAGCATCCATCAGAGAATTTTCCGGGTATGATACCGATTACCCTGCCCTTTCGGTTGCGACTCTTTGCAAAAGCCTTGCTGACTGCTGCCATCACGCCGCCACCACCGCCGCATAGTAAGTGCACCCCTGTTTGTGCCAGCCAATTCCCAAGAACGCATGCGCGTTCAACATGGGTTGATTTGCCCGAACCCATCACGCCAACGATTGTCAGCCTTTCGACTTGATTCAATACCGAAACCTTGCGGCTCATTGATCTAAATCGCGCACGGGCATCAATAGTATTGGAAGTTTATTCATGGTCTATCTTAGTGCTACGCATCAATGATAGTTTTTATTCAATTTAGGCGATTGACTCGATCAATCTCGTAGCGATTCAAAAACAATGCTCGAAGAGATATCGCCATAGCCATCATGGTTGACCGTGAACATCGTTGAGCTGATTCTGCACATTGCCACTTGGGCATCCGCAAATTTTGTACAATCTGCCTCCACAAGGGGCCCGCTACAGAAACAGCGACATGCTTTTAAGAAATACAATCGCAAAATATTGATAATGAAAAAATCACGATGTTGCGTTCTTTCCGTGTGAGCGTGGCCGCCAAAAGTGTGCTTGTTCACTCAAAATGATAATACCGCCTTTCGACGGCAAGCTCAGGCATAAAGCAGTTCGATCAAGAATAGCGGATCTCAGTGAAAGAACCAAATTCTCCCCGCATGCTAATTAGTGTCTGCCAGAAAACTTCATTTTTGCATTAAAGCCATTGTTTTGATTGATAGTTTGATGAGATATTGATTTCGAAGATTTACGGGAATGAGCCTTGCGGCCGCAAGATGCGGCCGAAATCGATTCGAATGGGCGGGCACGGCCGAATCTTCGAGTTGCGAATTTCATGCAAAGATCAATAGAAACAATATTCCTCATGCAAAAATAGAGTCTTCTGGCAGACACTAATTATGAAATCACACCTCGAACGGCATGGAGCTTTCGAAGCAAAAAAAACAAGCCATTTCAGCCAAAATTGTCATGAATCGGCAATTGGTAAAACATGGACGACCATTAAGCAGGTGAAATAGGAAATGAACGAAGCCAAACTGATCGACGGGAAAGCGATCGCAACCGAAATTCGTGAAACAATCGCAGCCCAAGTCGCGCAGCTTAAAGACAATCATTCGATCACGCCGGGACTAGCCGTTGTGCTCGTTGGCAATGAGCCTGCAAGCAAAGTCTATGTGCGCAACAAAATCATCCAGACAACCCAAGCAGGCATGCACTCTTTTCACCACACGCTCGACGCAGCCGCATCAGAGCAAAATGTGCTAGACCTTGTCAACCGTCTAAATGAAGATCCCCTAGTGGATGGGATACTCGTCCAGCTCCCATTGCCAAAATACATGGATGACGATGGCATCATCAACACCATTTTGCCCGAAAAGGATGTGGACGGCTTTCATATCAGCAACGTCGGCAGGCTGCATATCGGGCATGAGGGGATGGTGCCCTGCACGCCGCTTGGGTGCATGACGCTGATCAAATCGCATCTGGAAAACCTGTCCGGTGCAAACGCAGTGATCGTGGGACGGTCAAACATTGTTGGCAAGCCTATGGCGGCCTTGCTGCTGCGCGAGCATTGCACCGTAACTATCGCGCACTCGCGGACTAAAGATATCGTCGAAAAATGCGCTAGTGCGGATATCCTTATCGCAGCAGTCGGGGTTCCTCAACTGATAAAAGGTGATTGGATCAAGCCTGGCGCCACGGTGATTGATGTAGGAATCAACCGAATTGAGTCAGAAGCCGGCAATTCCAGACTAGTTGGTGACGTGGCATTCGATGAAGCGGTCAAGGTGGCAGGCGCGATCACTCCGGTGCCTGGCGGAGTCGGGCCAATGACTATTGCATGTCTACTGCGCAACACGCTGACCGCATGCTGCAAGCGTCATAATATATCCTTACCGGAACTCGCGGGAACTTGACCGGCTGAATCAGGCAACTACCAGCAGCAAGCCGCCGCAGGAAATACGTCTCCCTTAGCGCCTCGGGGATCATAGCCGGCTTCGAGCAAACCGGACCCGTGATTGCGTTCAACAGCAAGTAAAAATCCTTCGGTCCAGTCGGGAACCACTTCGACATGATGTCCCTTCTCTGTGAGCTCTTCAACAGTTTGCGCTCCGATTCGCGCCTCAACATTGACTTTCTTGGTAAAAAACTCATGCGGAGCAAAAAATCCGGGAAAGTGACGACTTGAAAATTTCGGCGACTCGATCGCTTGCGCAAGGGTCATGTCGAACATCACGCGATTCAAAATGAATTGGAGCATCCACTGATCTTGCTGATCGCCACCCATGCTTCCATAGGCAATCCAAGGCTTGCCGTCGCGATGCACCAGTGTCGGGCTGATCGTGGTTCTCGGCCTCTTTCGCGGCGCGATAAGATTCGGGTGGTTCTCTGGTTCCAGATAGAAAGTCATCAGCCGGTTGCCAAGCGGAAAACCCAGCGACTTAATCACCTCAGAAGATTTAATCCAACCGCCGCTTGGTGTTGCAGAAACCATGTTGCCGTGGCGGTCAGCAACATCGACATGCACTGTGCCGTGGCCCCACAAACTTCCGCCGACTCGTCCGCTTGCCGGCAACCGTCCATCTGCTTGACGCGGGTCACCAGGGCGGATTTCATCATCAGCAACCGCAGGGTTGATCAATTTGGCCCGCTGATGACCGTATTCATTAGACAAAAGCTCATCTATGGGCACATCGATGCGGTTTGGGTCCCCATACCACTGCTCACGGTCTGCGAAGGCAAGTTTTACCGCCTCAATGACAGTGTGCAGGTACTGGGCTGAATTATGCCCCATTGCCTGAAGGTCGAAGTATTGCAGAATGGCAAGCGTCTGAAGCAAGGCCGGGCCCTGGTTCCATGGCCCGCACTTGAACACTCTGGCACCGTGAAAATTGAACGAGACTGGATCTTCGAGAAAGGTCTTGTACTCATTCATGTCTTCGATCGCCAAAAAGGCATCCCGTTCTGAGCAGTGCTTTGAGATTTCAAGCGCCATCGCGCCACTGTAGAATTCCTTTCGCACTGCTTCAATGCCGGCCCGATGCGTCTTCGCGCTTGCGCGTTCAGCATCCATCAATGCCTCGAAGCAATCGGCCAGCGCAGGGTTGCGCAACAGTTGACCGACTGTCGGAACCTTGCCATTCGGAAGATACACGGCAGCACCATTCTTCCAAGAGCTTTTAAAGGCCTGCTCCATCGTGGAGATGCCGAAATCGGGCATGTGAATCAGCCCGCAATGCGCCGGAAACCCGTTGCGCGCCAACGTAAGCGCAGCATTGCAGACATCGCTGAACGGCATGGTGCCAAAGTGTTTCAACGCCATGCAGTAGGCGCCAATCGCTGCCGGCACGCCGGCCGCCAAAACTCCAGTATCCGGAACCGCCGACAAGCCGCGATGACCAAAAGCATCAACGGTCGCCGTATCTGGTGCCATGGTGTTGCCGTTGACCACCACCGGCAACTCCTGATCAGCCATTTGGACGATTATGGGACACTCCCCGCCGATGGTGTGCTGATGCGGATTGACAACACCTTCCACCAAGGCTGCCGCAATCGCAGCATCGACCGCATTGCCACCAGCCTTGAGTATGTCCGCCCCGGCATTGACGGCCAGATAGTGCTCGCTCGCAACCGCTCCGTTCATCCCCATAAGACGAGGGTGGAACGGTGCCTTTTCAATCAAATGGGGATCGAGCGTTCTTAACACGTTGAAGGTTGCAAGCCGGGCGCGTTGTGGATTAGAACAGCCCTTGTATCAGGCCGGATTCGTCGATATGGATTGAATTTGCCGCAGGTACGCGAGGCAGACCCGGCATGGTCATGATATCTCCGCATATTGCAACAATGAAACCGGCGCCCGCGGATAGTCGAACTTCTCTGACAGGTACCACATGGCCCGTCGGATCGTTGAGATTGGTCGGGTCGGCGGAAAAGCTGTACTGAGTTTTCGCCATGCACACAGGCAAATGGCCGAATCCATCGCTTTGAAGCTGCGCGAGATAATTGTGCGCCTTGCTGTCGATCGCGATATCGGATGCCCGATAGATTTCCTGCGCGGTGGTGCGAATCTTGTCTTCGAGCGGCATGTCATCGACATAAAGCGGCTGGAAATCCGCTTTACCGCTTTCGGCGACTTCAACCACCCGATGCGCAAGCTGCCTGGTACCGGCTCCGCCATTCGACCAGTGCGTGCATTCATAGGCATCCACGCCAAGCGATTGACATCGTGCGTGGACCGCCGTCACCTCTTCATCAGTATCGGTGACAAACCGATTAATCGCAACGATTGCAGGCACGTTGTATTTGGCCACATTGGAAAGGTGGCGCGCCAGATTATTGCATCCTTTTTTCACCGCCTCGACATTTTCCGATTGCAAATCCGCCTTGGCGACTCCGCCGTGCATCTTCAATGCCCGAATGGTCGCAACCACAACCACGGCCGATGGCTTAAGGCCAGCCGCGCGACACTTAATGTCGAAAAACTTCTGCGCCCCAAGGTCTGCGCCGAAGCCCGCCTCAGTGACGACATAGTCGGCCATCTTCAGCGCCGAGCGAGTCGCGATGACGGAATTGCAGCCGTGGGCGATGTTCGCGAACGGTCCGCCATGCACCAAGGCAGGATTATTTTCCAAAGTCTGAACCAAGTTGGGGGCCAATGCATCCTTGAGCAACACGGTCATAGGCCCTTCGCCTTTCAAATCGCGAGCAGTGACCGCCGAGCGGTCTCGCCTGTAGCCAATAATGATTCGGCCGAGACGCTCCTGCAAATCCGCAAGATTCTTTGAAAGGCAGAAAATCGCCATGATCTCGCTCGCGACGGTTATATCGAATCCGCTCTCTCTTGGGAAGCCGTTTGCCACGCCGCCGAGCGAACACGCAATTTGCCTGAGCGCGCGGTCGTTCATGTCCACGACTCGTCGCCAAGAGACGCGGCGCGCATCCAATTTGGCATCGGAATCCCAATAGATGGAGTTGTCAACCAAAGCCGACAAAAGATTATGCGCCACGCCGATGGCATGAAAATCTCCGGTAAAATGCAGATTGATATCTTCCATCGGCACCACTTGGGCATAGCCGCCGCCTGCCGCACCGCCTTTCATTCCAAAACATGGGCCGAGACTCGGTTCTCGCAAGCAAATAAGCGCGTCCTTACCGATTCGATTCAGCCCATCGCCTAGACCGACTGTGGTCGTCGTCTTGCCCTCGCCTGCGGGCGTAGGCGAAATCGCGGTAACGAGTATGAGTTTACCGTCTTCGCGGTTATCAAGCGCGTCGATGAATTTAAGATCGATTTTGGCCTTGCTATGGCCATACGGAATGATTGATTCGGGTGGAATCTCCAAAGATTGACCAACTTCGACGATCGGCTTCATGCGCGCTTCACGCGCTATTTCAATATCTGACTTGTGGCTTGACACGTGAATCCAACTCCTGTCTAACGACGCGATAAGTCACACAAAGCGGAACAGCGCAGACCGGCGGTCGGCCATCTTGGCATGCTTTACTCGGACTGATTTCAATTGTTTGACGCAGGCGACCACCCGCCACCATTGCCGCAGCAATTATATAAACGAACAATTGTCATCGCTTGCGAATCAGACAACCAAATCATGGTGGTACACGCTTACTGCCATATGTGCCATATTAAATTGCGCTATGCCGCTTGCGCCAAACCCTTTTCAAACACGAAAGCGTCTTTTGACCACGTGATCGCAATGCGATCGCCAGAGACGAACGAACCTGCAAGAATCTCCCTCGCGAGCGGATTTTCAATTTCCGATTGAATTGCCCGGCGCAACGGACGCGCCCCATAGACTGGATCAAAACCGATGCTTGCGAGCGCATCCAGTGCGTCATCGGATATTGCTAGCTCGAACCCCCGGCTTGCAAGTCGCTCTGAAAGATATCTCGTCTGCGTTCGGGCGATGCCGCGCAGGTGCTCCGCAGATAACGGATGGAACACGATCATTTCATCGACACGATTGATAAACTCGGGGCGGAAGTTCTGCTTCACAATCGCAAACACCACTTCTTTCATCTTTTCGTAATCCGCATCTCCATTCTGGCTGACTTCCTGGATCGCCGCTGAACCTAAGTTGGATGTCATCACAATAACTGTGTTGCGAAAGTCGACGGTTCTGCCTTGACCATCTGTCAAGCGCCCATCGTCCAATACCTGAAGCAGTATATTGAACACATCAGGATGCGCCTTTTCAATCTCATCCATCAGAATCACTGAATACGGCCGGCGGCGGACCAGCTCGGTCAAATAGCCTCCTTCGTCGTAGCCGACATATCCCGGAGGCGCGCCGATAAGCCTTGCAACTGAATGTTTTTCCATAAATTCAGACATGTCGATGCGAACCAGAGCTCCTTCCGTGTCAAATAGAAACTCCGCCAAAGCTTTCGACAATTCGGTCTTGCCCACCCCGGTTGGACCCAGAAACAAGAACGAGCCATAAGGGCGCTGCGGGTCGGAAAGACCCGTCCTAGATCTTCGAATCGCGTCCGATACAGCGCGAATCGCCTGCTTTTGCCCAATCACACGGCTTCCGATCACTTCTTCCATGCGAAGTAGCCGGTCTCGATCGCCCTGCATCATCTTGCTCACCGGTATACCGGTAGAATTCGATACGATTTGAGCAATCTCTTCAGCTGTCACGCTATTTCGCATCAGTTCGAATTCAGGCTGCTCGTTATCCCTTAAGTTGTCGAGCTGACGCTGCAATTCGGGAATTCTTCCATACTTCAATTCTGACTGCCGCGATAAATCACCAATGCGTTCGGCCGCCACATATTCCTGACGTGCAACGTCAAGCTGTTCCATCAGGTGCTGCGTTCCCATGACAGCCGCTTTTTCCGAATTCCATATCTCGTCAAGTTCGGAATACTCGCTTTCAAGCGAGGCTAGGTCCTCGTTCAGCCTTTCAAAGCGTTCAATCGAATCCTGGTCCTGCTCGTTCTTGAGCGCTTCGCGCTCGATCTTCAACTGGATGATTCGGCGGTCCAGCTTGTCCAGCGCCTCGGGCTTCGAATCAATCTCGATGCGGATGCGGCTCGCGGCTTCGTCAACCAGATCAATCGCCTTATCTGGCAAAAACCGGTCGGTGATATAGCGATTGGACAGTGTTGCTGCCGAAACCAAAGCGGTATCGGCGATGTCCACGCCATGGTGCACTTCGTACTTCTCCTTGATGCCTCGAAGGATTGCAATTGTGCTCTCGACACTCGGTTCTTGAACGATGATCTTCTGAAACCTTCGCTCAAGCGCCGCATCTTTCTCGATGTGCTTGCGATACTCGTCCAAGGTGGTCGCGCCGATGCAGTGAAGCTCGCCGCGAGCCAGTGCGGGCTTAAGCATATTGCCGGCATCCATTGCGGAGCCTTCGGATTTTCCTGCGCCGACCATCATGTGCAACTCGTCGATGAACAAGATGATGCGGCCATCCTCGCGGGCAATATCGTTGAGTACGCTCTTAAGGCGCTCTTCGAACTGACCACGATACTGCGTGCCCGCAACAAGGGCCGCAAAGTCAAGCGCAAGCAGACGCTTGCCCGTTAAGCCGGCGGGCACTTCGTCGTCGACGATTCTCTGGGCCAAACCTTCGACAATCGCGGTCTTGCCGACTCCCGGCTCGCCTATCAGCACCGGATTGTTCTTGGTGCGTCGCTGAAGCACTTGCATCGTGCGACGTATTTCGTCATCACGGCCGATTACAGGATCGATCTTGCCCTGTTCAGCTCGCTCAGTCACATCAATGGTGAACTTCTCCAGCGCCTGGCGCTGATCTTCGCTGTCTGCATCATCGACAGTCTGTCCACCTCGAATACGCTCAATGCCTTGCTCAATCAGACCGCGCGTGGCACCGGCCTCGCGAAGCAGCCTGCCAACCGAACCTTTATCAGCAACACCAGCCAGCACCACAAGTTCGCTCGAAATGAACCGGTCTCCACGCTCCGAAGCAAGCTTTTCGACCCGGTTCATCATCTTGGCCAGATCGGACGAGACCATGACATCGCCATCGCCACCAGTAACCTTAGGCAGGGAGTCCACTTGCTCGCCGAGCTTGCTGCGCAAAGCTCCGACATTCACATCCGATTGCATTAGCAATGGACGTACTGTTCCACCTTGCTGATCAAGCAGCGCGATCATTAGATGCACGGGCTCGATATACTGATTGTCGTTGACGATCGCTAGACTTTGCGCATCGCCGAACGCCTGTTGCAATTTAACCGTAAACTTGTCTGCTCGCATGTAAAACTTGGCTCCTGCAAGTCAGGTGCAAAATTCAGCACTTTGGGCTTGCAATTTCATGACTCATGCAAGCCAAAATGGGGTGTAGCGAGCAAAATTCAACTTCCAGACACCAACAAAGGATGCGCACTAAGGCTTGTTTCGGCCGAAGCGCAACAATGTTGATGGCAACTTAAAGAGCGAGCTGGAGCCGGCAACCGACCGCGGGCCGATTACCGTTCGTTCTGGTCGAAAACTTCTTTGAGTTTCGTCAGGGCAGGCTTGCCCAGCGGAGTTTTGGGCAACTCTTCCACGACTGCGAAGCGGGCGATCTGATTATGGGAAGAGACACGCTTGTTGAACTGCCGAATCACTGAGTGCGCATTGGGTTGCTCAGCTTGTTCCATCGCCAGCAGTGCTGCAGGCCGCTGATCAAGTTCGAATACAGCCGCTTCCTTAACGCCATCATAGCGCTCAAGCAGCGTTTCGAGTTCTTCTGGATACGCGTTCTTGCCAGCTTCGGTCACTACGATTCGCTTGATGCGCCCGGTAATGCTCAACTCGCCAGTCGCGTCGATTCGCCCGATATCACCAGTGCAAAACCAGCCGTCACGCATCACTTCTGCAGTAAGCTCTTCGTCGGTGTAGCCCAGCATGACGTTTGGACCGCGAACCAGGATCTCGCCGCATCCTTGCCCATCAGGCTTGTCGATCTTGATTTCGACATGCTCGATCGGCATGCCGACGCTATCGAGATTTTTCGGAAAATCTTCCTGCACGCAGACCACAGGGGCTGTTTCGGTCAGGCCGTAGCCTTGCCGCAAGCTAATGCCGAGTTTGCGGTAGAATTTGGATACCTCGGGGTCTAGACGCGCTCCGCCGCTAACCCAAAAGCGCAACTTCGGACTCAACTTGCTGCGAAGCGGGCCGTTAAGCCGAACTCGCCAGCTCAGCGGCACCGAAGCTAAAAGTGCGACATACCATCGAAGCGGTGCCGGCGATTCGCGGAACTTCTTTTCCATGCCCTCTTTAATGCTTCGATAAAGTCGCGGCACGGCAACGACGATAGACACTTTTTCCTCTTTCATCGCATCGAGCACTTCGGTGGCGGCGAGAACGCTAGGCAACACGATAGTCGCTCCGTTATAGATCGGCAACAGAAAACCGCCAACCATCTCAAACATATGCGACAAGGGAAGCAGGCTCAAGAATCGATCGCCTGTCGAAATCGCAGCAACCTTGGTGCAAGCCGCCAGATTGCTGCAGATCGCTTCATGGGACAATCTGACAATCTTCGGCGAGCCGGTGCTGCCCGAGGTGTAGATGCGCACTGCTTCGGTGTTGCGCTTGAAGTTCTCGACGACGCTAGCTTCTGATTCGGAGCCAGAGTCTGGCAGATCAATCGGCACACACTCGATTGAGCAGTCGTCAATCTTGAAATTATGGGTTAAGATTAGCTTGGGGCTAAGTGCTTCAATCTGGCGGGAGATGTCCTCGCTACTGTATCCGACATGGATTGGCGCTAGCACTGCGCCAATCTTGAATATGGCAAGCGCCGAAGCACCCCACTCCGGCCCATTCGGCGCCGACACGCTGACTATGTCGCCGGCACCAACGCCTTTTTGCCTAAGGGTCGCGGCAATGTGCAGCGCGGATCTGTGAATCGTGCCGTAGCTGTATTCGATGGGGCTGCCGTTTCGAACTCTGCGCAACCAAGCGATGTTGTTGGAATTTTCGATCAGGCGGGGGCCGATCATGCCCCAAATGTGACTGGCCATATCTTAGAACCCAAGTTCAAGTATATTGCAATTCTATCACCAAACATCGGGGTGAAAATAAAATTCACTGAACAGCTGCGCATGAAACGCGAGCTGCCGCATGCGATACTCGAATGAATTCAATCTCCAAAGCCATGCTCTTGGCAAAATTCAAATGACCGAACCCCCCGGATTGCCTGGAAATCTTGCGCAAGTCGTCAAGTTCGCCTTGACCGAAGACATCGGCGATGGCGATGTCACATCAGCGCATATGCCGCACAATGAAACTGCTGCTGCACAGGTTGTCTGCCGCGAAAATGCGATACTGTGCGGAATCCCCTGGTTCAATGAAGTATTCGATATGATTGACGATTCAGTCTCAATTGAATGGAATGCGGATGAAGGCGACCGAATCGGCAACGGCAACGTGATTTGCCGCTTGAGCGGCAAATCCGGTTCCCTGCTTCAAGGCGAACGCACCGCGCTGAACTTCTTGCAGACGCTGTCAGGCACCGCCACGACGACGCGGGAGTTTGTTGATGCCGTCGCCGGTACAGGAGCCCGAATTCTCGATACCCGCAAGACCATCCCCGGTTTGCGAAGCGCGCAAAAATATGCAATTCGCATCGGCGGCGGAACGAACCATCGGCAAGGTCTTTACGACGGTGTGCTCATCAAGGAAAATCACCAGATCGGGAGTTCCTCTGCAAGCCAAATCATCAATGCATTGCGCCCAAATCTGCCAAAAGACTTTCTCGTCGAAATTGAAGTGGAAGACGTTGAAATGCTCATGTCGGCAATCGAGAGCGGCGCAAATCGGATCATGCTCGACAACTTCAGCATTAGCCAAATCGCTGAAGCGGTACGAATCACTGACGGCAGAATAGAGCTTGAGGCATCCGGCAGCTTCACTCTGGACAATGTCAGAGCTGCCGCGGAAACAGGGGTGGAATTCATCTCGATCGGAGCACTGACCAAGCATGTCCGCGCGATTGATCTGTCTATGCGCTTTGCCGAACCGCCATAAGCTGAACTCAGATGCTAAGCTGCTGCGTTTTGCAAGGCATCTTTGAGGGTTTGCTTATTTATTTCACCGGCATGGCGAAACACGATCTTCCCTTCTGGAGAAACGATGAACGTGCTTGGCAGACCCTTAAGCGGTTCGAACGGCACGAGCGGCGCGCTACCGATGCGCAGAACCAGATAGTCGATTGAAAGCTTCTTGATAGCGAACCGAAGCGAGGCATCGTCGATTTCTTCAAAGTCAATTCCGATGACCTTTGTCTCGACAGGATCTGAGCTTCGAGAGATTTCACTAAGAATCGGAATCTCTCTGACGCAAGGGCCGCACCAGGTTGCCCAAAAGTTAACGATCACCCACTGACCGCGATAATCCGACAGTCGATGGACTTTACCGTCGACATCATGCAGTTCAAAGTCAACCGATTGATCGGCAGTTGCAGGCGAAGACGCGAACAGCACGGCCATAACGAGCATAGCTACGAATCGAACTGCTGACTTAGCAAACATGTTAGATTGGATTGATTTTACAGGGTTCGTCATTGGACAAAACTGCATGGTGCTTGGTTTAACTCGCATCAATTGAGAAATTCGATCAGCCAAGCTCAACAAGTGCGGGTGTCGGGCGACTTCGGCGGCTCAGCAAGTTTCGCATCAAGCCAGCTTTCAAAAACTGCCGCATTGATCTTGGCGGCGAAAGAAGCTGGCGCAACCCGGATTGGTCATGGTCAATTCGAAACGCTCCGTTCACATGCCCCAGACCGTCACCTTTCTGCCGCCGGCGGACTCCTCGCGCCGGAACACCTTCTCGTCCCACGATCTATCCTCCGAGCGATCGAAGATGACCAGATGGCCTTCAGCGGTGCCGCACCGCCGCATATACCCGCCAAGCTGCTCCAGACCCTCTGCAATCGTGCGCTCCAGGCCGTTCCTGCGCAGCTTGCACTCGACCGCCTCCCGCTGGCGCCGAGGGCCCCACTCGACCAGCAGGTCCAGGCGTCCCCGCCCCAGACCGTACTCGCGCTCGATCCGCCCGCCCGCGTTCACCACCCGCTGCAGGAACGCCTGCAAGAGCAATTGCGGCCCCGCCTCCCGGTAGTCGAACCGCCCCACCCAGTGCTCCGAATGCTCCCGGAAGAACCCCTGGAACGCCTCCATCAGACGGCCCATCATCAGACGGCCATCCTCCACGTACCACGCGGTCTCGTGCGCGATGAACCAGTCCGCATCGGTGATCAGCTCGCGCGGTATCACTTCCCGGTAGATCGCGTTGGCCACCCGAACAGGCTTGTCCCGCGCGATCAGCCCCAGATCGGCCGCGTACTGCAGATCGTCGGCGGTGAACGACTCGGCCGCGCCTTCGCTCACCAGCGGCGCGATCACCCGCTTGACCCGCGGCTCGCGAAGCTTGTCCGCCAATTGGTCCAGATGCGTGTCGCGCCGAAGGATCAATGCCTCCCGGGCGTCGATCACGTCCTCATGCCGGATCGCCGCATTCAGATCCTTGACCTTCTTCAAAGCCTCGGCCGCCAGCGCGTTGACCAGCCACGGCTGCCCCGAGGTCGACTCCCACACCTCCGCCAGCGCCTCCCCGCTCCAGCCCTGGCCGGTCTCTTCGGTATGCTGCAGCAGAAGCGATCGGACCTCGGCCTCACCGAAATCCCCCAGCCGGATCGATTCGGCCTTGACGTTGAACGCGCTGCCGCCGGTGATCACCGCCTTCTCGGAGCCCGAATGGATCCGGTAGTCGCGCACGTCGCGGATGCCGCACAGGATGACGCACTGCGGAAAATGCCCCGGACGCTCGGCGTAGCCGGCCCGCAGCTGGCGCAAGACCGAGATCAGCGTGTCCCCCACCAGCGCGTCGATCTCGTCGATCATCAGCACCAGCGGGCGCGGGTCAGCCGCCGACCAGCGGGCCAGCAGCTCCTGCAAGGCGCCGTGCGGCCCGAAAGTGCCCAGGATCTCGGGCCATGCGCCATGCTCCAAAGTGCCGTCACCGAGCATTCGCGCCCTTCGGCACAGCCCGCCCAGAATCGCCTGCATCGCGGCATGGACATCCTCGCGCGCCGCCTGGCCGGGCTCGACATTGACATACACCGCGCGATGGCGGCCCGAGGCGTTCAGCTCGTCCGTCAAGACCAAAAGCGCCGAGGTCTTGCCGGTCTGCCGCGGCGCATGCAGGATGAAATACCTCCAATCCTCGATTAGCTCGTAGACCTCATCCCGGTCCACCCGCTCGAGCGGCGCAATGTGGTAGTGCTTTGCCGGCACGATCGGTCCGGCGGTGTTGAACGTTCGCATGATATCTCGATTATAGTGAACAAGTCCGCCTTCGGCGGCCACGCTTACAAGCAAGAAACAAAAGTACGAATCCTTCAATATCAGTAGTTTATATTCTGCAGTTCTTTATGAGCCTTACAGCCCCGCCGCGGCGGGGCCGCCAACCTCGTAGAAACACCGACTTTCTGTATGAAATAATATCAATTACTTATGCAAATCTTCTTAAAAGCACCCACACCGTCGAACGCCAGATTTCTTTTTCACGCGGAGTTATTGCGGATGCTACGGTATATAGGACAGCAACCTGTCTCCTTCATCGATTCGTAACCGTACAGGAACTTTTATTTGTATTCGCTTATAGTTTTGGGAAAAATTGAAACCATGCTCTATCCAAAATAATGCTAGAGTAATTGTGCAAATACAATTGACGAGTGTTTTGAAAATAGATTGGATTCGCAACTATTCAGGCGAATCTATGGAAACTGATGCGGATATGTCACCCGTAGCAAATTTATTGACGAACATAAATACGAGTAATGAATTGCTTGAATCTTCACAAACCTATTATGGCAGCAGTCCAATCAATACAAACGGAACTGCCGGAACACCACGACCTTGTCTCAATACATTTAGCAAGTCGCGTTCATAGTAAGGCACTCCGCTCGACATTTCCCTTTCAAGAGCTTTCATAGGGAGAATTTCAATTCCGACATCGATTATGTCGGAAACGTAGAAACTCAACAGCTTAACGAACAGATCATGGGCCACGAATGCGTACTTGCCAAACTGAACCTCCACAGCCACTCTTTGTTTTACAAAATCGGTTTGGTTATACGACATGATGGGGCGATATCCAGCAGACTCGATCGCGGCTTTCTGCTCTTCAGCAGAAAGCCCGTAGATGCGCCTCAACAAAGCTTCGTCCTCAGTAACTAAAAAAGTGTTGCGCCGCTCTTCCCAATCCAAATTTTCCAGTTCTCTTTTGAATGCGACATTCATATCTACGGGTGAGTAGAGCAACTTCCCACGTTTAGTCTTCTCTTGAGAAACTTTCGTCTTGCAAGCGCTAGCATCTACGTTGGCGATTACTTCTTGAACCTCTTCCCACAATTTCGGCCGGTGAACTAGCAGATATTCTTCACCATTAAGGTGCGAGTATTTCGAACCGATCTGCATCAGTGTCCGCCGTTCGGAAGTGATGGATCATAAATCGGTTTACCCATCGGACGCATCTTCAGCGTACCCTCTCGCAATTGCTTTATCCGAGCTCGCGCTATTTCAATGTATTGGCATTCGGTATCGCAACCATAAGCAAACCTCTGATGCTTTAGCGCCGCTACTGCCGACGACCCCACACCGATGTAGGGATCGAAAACTGCATCACCGATGTCCGTCATCGACAATACAAGCCGTTCGACCAGTTCGACTGGAAATTGGCAGGGATGCATAGTTTTCTCGGGGTGATTGTTCTTAACGTTCGGAAATTGCCACACATCAGAGGGATTCTTCCCTTTCGGGTTACCGGACAATTGTCCAACTTTGGGTCCTTTGAAGTGTCGCTTGCCGGGGTATTTAGCCGGTACCCGTATGGCATCTAAATTCCAAGTGTAAGAATTGCCCTTGGTCCACCAATTAATCGTCTCGTAGCGGCCAGACAGGCGTTTGCTGCAATGCAATCCGTGGCCGAAATGCCAGACGATCCGGTTTCTCAGCTTCAGCCCCTTATCTCGAAAGATGGGATACAGCAAAGAATCAAGAGGCATGATTTCGCCATCGTCTACATAGTTGCCTAACTGCCAACAAATTGAACCTTCGTCATCAAGTAGACGCACACATTCACTTACGACACGCTCTTGATCGGCAAGATAGCTATCGAGCGAAGTTTTTCGTTCATAATTCTTTCCGAGGTTATAAGGAGGGGATGTGACGATCAATTTGAACATGCCGTCATCCAATCCATCCATAAAGGTCAGGTTGTCGTCACATTCGATCACCGCATGTACCATGCCTATATCCTCAATGCCAATCTGTTGCGCACTTTGCTGTCCTTGCAAAAGAACTTCCTGCATGCAGCAATGGCAGTGTCCGTCTTCATGGTGCCGAACACGATTGCGAATTTGCACTGACACGCGAAACCAACGAAAAAAATTTGCAAATGCATCGAATTCAATCGGTCAGACTTTGCGTCATTGGTGATATTGAACGCGGTTCGAAATACTTCGGCAAATCGTGCGGCATCCTTGGTCATGCGCATCCATGACAAGTACGCTTCTTGTGCAATCTCCCGACGCAATCCACTAAAGACGGCAAACATGCATGCACCCGACCGGTCATGCCGGAAAATGCAATCAAGCAACCGTACAAGCTTCAAAATAGCCACTGCACCATCAGCAGCACCACCGCAATAAACAAAACCGTCATCACGCTGCCCGCACGCATGAAATCGACAACCCGATAGCCACCCGGCGCCTGAATCAAGGCATTGACCTGATGCGTCGGAATCAGAAAAGAATTCGATGTCGCCAGCGCCACAGTCAAAGCAAACACCGCGGGATTGCCGCCAATTTGAATCGCGACATTGATTGCGATTGGCACCAGCAACACAGTCGCCCCAACGTTGGACATCACCAAAGTGAAGATGGTTGCAAGTACCGCAAGAGCCAGCAACATCACCCAGGGCGGAAATGCATCCAGAATCTCGATGAACTGCTGCGCAAGCCACAATGCGGTTTCAGTATGCTGAATCGCAATGCCGAGCGGAAGCAGGCACGCCAGCAAAAAGACGCTTTGCCAGTTGATCGCCCGATACGCCTCATCCATTTTGAGAACGCCAGAAATGACCATGCCAATCGCGCCAGTCATTAGCGAAGCCGATAGCGGCAGATCGGAAAAAAGCACCAAGGCGACCGTTATTGCAAAGAACAGCATCGCAATCGCAGTCTTTTCCTCTCGAAAATCCTCGCGCGGCACGTCATTGACCACAACGAAGTCGAGCACTTTGGCGAAGTTTTGCAGGTTGCGCCACATGCTGTGCACAACTAAGCTGTCTCCCGCCTTGATTTCAAGGTTGATCAACTCGTCTCGAATGGGTGCGTCGTTTCGATAAAGCGCCATCAGCGTGACCCTGAACTTTCGCCTGAATCCAAGATCCGCCATGGATTTGCCGATCGCCGGAGAATGCGGCGGCACAACCAGTTCCGCAATACCCGAGAGATTCTTGTCGAAAGCTTCCTTGAACACGGAAATGTTCTTTTTCAATTCCAATCCGTACTTGGCGGCAAAGTCCCCAACGATTTCAGGTCCACTCATGATCGCGATGTCGCTGTCCACATGGATAACCGTGCCGCGCGCCGGTTCAATGATGCTATTGCCCCCGGAATTGACCGCGATGATTCTCTCCTCATAGCCGTTTTCGTCTTCGATCTCGCCAATCGTGCGACCTATCATCGGGCTTTCTTTTTGAATGCGAAGCTCAAAGATAGCACCGGAAACTCCATAGATATCCTTGATGAAGCGATGAAAATCACCAGTCTCCAGCGTCTTGGTTGTGCCGGTCGGAAACAGATAGCGACCGAGAATGGCGAAATAGAAAATACCCACAAACAGCATTGCGATGCCGATCGGTGTCACCGAAAAAAGACTGAATGGCTCAATGGGCGCAATATCCGCATCAATCGTGTTAACCGTATTGACCATCAAATCGTTGAGCAATATCAATGGGCTAGAGCCAACCATGGTCAAAGTGCCGCCTAAAATAGCGCAATATCCCATCGGCATCAGCAACCGATCAACCGGAACGCCGCTGCTTTTCGAAATGCGATCGCAAACCGGCATGAAAAGCGCCGCTGCGCCAATGTTCTGCATAAAGCCTGAAATCATGCCGACAGTCGCGCAGACGAACGACATGATGCGTCTTTCGGTGCTGCCCGCAATCTCCAAAATGACCGCAGCTAGCCGATTGAGCGCACCCGTCTTGTCCAACCCGGCTCCTAGAATCATGACCGCAATGATGGATATCACTGCGTTTGACGAAAATCCGCTAAATAGTTCTTCGATGGGCAAAAGCCCGGTAAATTCCGGTACTGAGCAGTTGACGATTGGCGGGCAGGTCCTCGCCAGCAGCGGTTCAACTAGACTGCCCGGAATCATTGTGCTCAGGCCGAGCAAAACCAGAATCAGCAGCGCGACAACATCGACGCGCAGAATATCAAGAACAAAGAGAGTGATAGTGCCCGTCAGCAGGACGAGCACCGCGAGTTTCACAACATCAAGTTGGACCAGCTCGGTCAATGAAGCTGGCCCCCAAATGAATCAGTGGGCTCAGATTGTCGCATCAATGGCAGAACGATGTGCAATGGCGCACGACGGTCAAGCTGCCTCCCGACTCGGTAACTCTACAAAATATCGAGCAAATCGCCGGACTGGCATCGCAAAAGAGATTCAAATTCCTGCATCTATCAAAAGGTAGATGCAACTGGCTCGATTATACCTTTTCAAAAGCGTAAGATTGACTATTTGTACTGGTTCAATACATATGAGACTTTTCAGGCAGCAAGTGCGCTTTGGTTGAAGTTTTCATTATACGCCTGCATGGGCGTTGTTTGCCCGAGCGCCTGATGCGGGCGGTAGTCGTTGTAGAAGCGCTCGAATTCGGCCAGCTCGACGTTCAGGGCGCCGACGCTGAGCTCGCCGGCGTAGAACTGGTGGAACTCGTAGCGGCTGACGGCGTTGGCGCGCTCGACGCAGCCGTTATATTTGGGGCTTCTGGGCGGCAGGACGAACAGGGCGATGCCGCGCTGCTGGCAGGCGGTCTCGAACTCGGCCATGAACTCGCTGCCGCCATCGACCTGCACCGACTCGATATCGAACGGCGCCTGGCGGATCAGGTGGTCCAGGAACTTCGAGGCGCAGGCGGCGGTGGCGCGCGAATAGGCGCGCATGTAGCACAGCTTGGAGACCGGGCACACCGCCTTGAATTCCTTGACGCAGAAGCCGGCCTCGATGGCGACGCTCATGTGGTCGATCTGCACCATCTGGCCGGGCTTTCGCCCGCGGGTGCCGTAGCGCCAGCGCTTGGCGTGGCGGTCGAACTTGCGCCGCCGCTTGGGCTTTGTTCGCCCGTAGTAGAACGCGACCGGCTCGGCCTGGCCGGTGCGCACCAGGCGGGCGATCATGCGCCCGGTGGCGGACTCGCTGGGCGCGAAGCCGCGCTCGCGCGCCAGCACGGCGCGGATCTTGGCGCGCCCCCACAGCGGAAAGCGATGCCGCGCCTGGCGCACCAGCTCGAGCTCGGCGGCGGTCCACTGGCGCTGCCGCACCCGATGCGGGCGGCGGCAGCGGTTGGCCAGGGCGCGGACGCCCTGCTCGCGCAGGCGCCGCTTCCAGCGGTAGAGCGTGGCCCGGGAGCAGCCGATCGCCTTCAGGGCGGTCGCTTCGGTCGCGCCCTCGAGGCGAAGCTGGTCGAACAGCGCGAGATTGTCGAAGCGCTCGGCGGCCTGCGGCGAAAGTTCGTCGCGGATCGCGTCGAGACGATAAAATTTGCGGTGCGGATATTTGATTTGCATAGCGCTATCTCCCGCCTTTCGGCTGTTGGATTTGTGTGAAGCACTATGCTACCTGAAAAATTTTCGCGCGCCCGCCTCCTCCCTTCGGACTACGTCCTTCGGGAGGAGGCGGGCGGTCTCACATGTATCTGAACCCAGACACTATTTGTGCGGGTTCAATACATGTGAGACTTTTTAGGCGGCAAGCGCGCTTTGGTTGAAGTTCCGGCTATGCGCCTGCATGGGCGCCGTTTGTCCGAGCGCCTGGTGCGGCCGGCAGGCGTTGCGGAAGCGCTCGAATTCGGCCAGCTCGACGTTCAGGGCGCCGACGCTGAGCTCGCCGGCGCAGGACTGGTGGAACTCGCAGCGGCCGGCGGCGTTGGCGCGCTCGACGCAGCCGTTATATTTGGGGCTTCTGGGCGGCAGCACGAACAGTTCGATGCCGCGGCGCTGGCAGGCGGTCTCGAACTCGGCCATGAACTCGCTGCCGCCGTCGACCTGCACCGACTCGATATCGAACGGCGCCTGGCGGATCAGGTGGTCCAGGAACGTCGAGGCGCAGGCGGCGGTGGCGCGCGAGTAGGCGCGCATGTAGCAAAGCTTCGAGACCGGGCATACGGCCTTGAATTCCTTGACGCAGAAGCCGGCCTCGATGGCGACGCTCATGTGGTCGATCTGCACCATCTGGCCGGGCTTTCGCCCGCAGTCGCCGTAGCGCCAGCGGCGGGCGTGGCGGTCGAACTTGCGCCGCCGCTTGGGCTTTGTTCGCCCGTAGTAGAACGCGGCGGGCTCGGCCCGGCCGGTGCGGACCAGGCGGGCGATCATGCGCCCGGTGGCGGACTCGCTGGGCGCGAAGCCGTGCTCGCGCGCCAGCACGGCGCGGATCTTGGCGCGCCCCCAAAGCGGAAAGCGCTGCCGCGCCTGGCGCACCTGGTGCAGGCGGCGGCAGCGGCTGGCCAGGGCGCGGACGCCCTGCTCGCGCAGGCGCCGCTTCCAGCGGTAGAGCGTGGCCCGGGAGCAGCCGATCGCCTTCAGGGCGGTCGCTTCGGTCGCGCCCTCGCGGCGAAGCTGGTCGAACAGCGCGAGATTGTCGAAGCGCTCGGCGGCCTGCGGCGAAAGTTCGTCGCGGATCGCGTCGAGGCGATAAAATTTGCGGTGCGGACATTTGATTTGCACGGCGCTATCTCCCGCCTTTCGGCTGCTGGATTTGTATCAAGCACTATGCTACCTCAAAATTTTTCGCGCGCCCGCCTCCTCCCTTCGGACTACGTCCTTCGGGAGGAGGCGGGCGGTCTCACATGTATCTGAACCCAGACACTATTTCCGCAATGGAATTGAAGACTTGATAGACCTTTGCGGACGCTTGCGGCCCTAACGTGCCCTAATGGCATTATCGAACGGCGATCAGATGACGCGCCTCCTGTAAATTTGAGCTCAAAGCGATTCAATCAGCCGCCAATCAATTGCGGTTAAAATACGTTTGAAATTTGAGCACAACCACTATTAAGCCAGATCCTATGAAATTCAAAGTCTCCTGCATTCAAAATTGCGCCTCATCAGATATCGAAGAATCATTGCGTGACGCTCAGGAGCTCACGCGTCAGGCAAAGTGCGAAGATGCTCAGCTGATATGCCTGCCTGAATTTTTCTCCTGCCTTGACCTCGATAGCGATGGGCTGCATGTCGGCTTCTATCGCGAAGAAGGTCACCCCGCATTGACAAAGTTTCGTGCGCTCGCCGCAGAACTGAATACATGGATTCTGCTCGGCTCGATTGCTGTTATCGACCACGCGCAAAACAAGCGCAATCGATCAGTACTTGTCGGACCGACTGGCGAGGTCACCGCCCGATACGACAAAATTCACCTGTTCGACGTGAATCTGCCAAACGGCGAAGTCTACCGGGAATCAGATTTGTTCTCCTATGGAGATGCCGCTGTCGCAGCACGGCTTCCATGGACTAAGATCGGACTCACTGTCTGCTACGACCTCAGATTCGCCTATCTGTATCGAATTTTGGCGAAGGCAGGCTCTGGCATTATCACGGTTCCTGCTGCATTTACCCGTACAACGGGGCGCGCGCACTGGCACGTGCTGTTGCGAAGCCGGGCGATCGAGACAGGATGCTTTATCGTGGCACCATGCCAATATGGCGACCATGGCGATGCGAAAACCTACGGCCATTCGCTAATCATTGATCCTTGGGGCCGTGTACTCGCCGACGGCGGTGAAGACCGCTGTGTCATCAGTGCCGAACTCGACATGTCTGAAGTCGAAAAGGCGCGCCGCATGATTCCAGCACTAGAACACGATAGGGAGTTCAAAGTGTTCGATGGCGACGAGCAATTCAAGGCAGTAATTTGAGCGCCGATGTTTATTTAGCGTTTGTCCGAAAAGTCGGATTATGGCACAATTCTTAAATATAAACAATAAGTTAGAGGTGAAAATAGGCTCACCTATGGCATCGAAGATGGTGTCGATTTTCGGTCAATCGGGTCAAAAAAGCCGTGTTTGGACGCATTTTGGGAAAATCGCTGAGGAAAACCGAAACGAAGCAGTTGGAAATTGGCGGCGTCTTCGTTGAGGATATCGAGATTGGTCCTAAGTCCCGCGATGACATCCCGGCGCTGCTATTGGGCTTGCAGCATTTGCATCTTGATCCCGGGACGCGGAGCCAAACGTTTGCCCTGCTGGAGTCGGAAATTTGCCCGAAGGTCGGCAAGAGCACGGGGCATCCGGGCATGAATTTGCGGATCATCCTGGTGCTGGCGGTGCTCAAGCAGGGTCTCGATTGCGATTTTGATCGTCTGGTTCATTATTGCCAATCACGATGGCATGGGCGCGCCAGATGCTCGGTCACGGGCATGCGGTTCGAAATGCGGGATGCAGACGGTGATCGACAACGTGTCCTTGCTGCGTCTGGAGCTGCTGAGCAGGATTAGCGAGCTGGTGGCCCAGTCAGGGCCACGAGGCGGCCGGAAAAAAGCCTGGAGAACCGTTGCGCAGGCGGGCCGGTTCCTTCTGCCCCATCAGGATGGCCGGGATGTCGTCGCGCGACTTGACGCTGATGTCGACATCCTCGATCGGCACGGTGCCAATCTCGAGCTGGGCGGAGTGGATCTTTCGCATCGTTTCTCCTCGAAGATTCCGGCGAAAACGGCCGGAACAGGGCGTTCGCCCCGATCCGGCGGGAAATCCGCGCCATGCGCGAATTCTTCGCCGCTGGCCGCTCGCCGTCATAAGCTTGTTTTAATTGGAAAATGATATCACATTTGGGTTTTCTGGCAAACACTATCTATGCTTGCGGCGGTTGCGCATGAAGCGAGCGAAGGTAGTCGCCAAGCGATGGAATGGGAATCTTGTACTGGTCGAGAAACTCGGGCGAGGGCGCCAGAATCCCCGCATGCAGCGCATTGGTCAGGAACTCGTCCGTCGACTGGCTGTTCTTGCTTCGCGCCGGTTCCGTCAGCGACTCGATTTCGTCATGGGACAGGGTGTCAGCCAGTTCGCCCTCTTTGCTGCCCGCGGCCACGGCGATTCGCTTGTACACCCATGGCCGGCTCGAGCCGGCCAGGATCCGTTCCCGGTAGTAGGCGTTCATGCGTTCGGCCCCTTCGGCCACGGCTTGCGCAAGCAGCTCGCGCCTGAGTCGTCCTTCATTGGCGCGAAGCACCTCGCCCGCCGCCACGCCGACGCAGTTGATGTGCTGCGGCCAGCCCTGCGACAGCCGCGCCAGCTCGTCCGCCCACGCCGACTTCTCCTCGCCTGAGCCCGAATAGTAGGCATCCAGCATGCGCCGCATGGCAGAGCTTGCATCCGCGGCGGGCAGCGGCTCCAGATCGGCGACCCGGCGACCCGGCGGCCTCGACAGGCCGCATTCCCGCAACACCGCCTTGGTGTCGCTCAAGCCGAAGAACATCGCGATCAGCGGAACTTCGAATGGCGGGTTGTGCAGGCATCCGAGCACACCTCGGGTCATGCCTTTGTCGGGCGTATTTTGCGCTTCGTCCACGAACACGGCGATGCGGAACTCCCTTAGCAGGGGAGCCGCATCCGCGAAGGCTTGCTCGGCGGGCAGCGATTCGCTCGCCGCATCGCCCGGTCCGGCCCTGCCGCCCACCGAGAGGCCGGCGGCTGCGAAGCCGCGCTCCGACAGCTCGCTGAGCAGCTTCGCGCCCAAGTCCAGAAGATCCTTGAACCTGCCGCTGAGCGCCGACGATCCCGCAACGGCAAGCCGCTCACTCTCGGCGTTCACTTCGCGAACGATCATTCTCGCAGTTGTTGCCGCGCACTGCAGCGTGTGCGGCTTGACGGAGACCGCCACCCAAGGCTCCTCGGGTGCCGAGTGCTGCCGCACCGCCTCCATGCATTCGAGCATCAAGGCCGTCTTGCCCGCGCCGGGCGCGCCTTGAAAGACGCAGGTGCCGCCGCCGATATTTCCCGAACGAAGACTTTCGACCGCGTCGCGAAACACCTCGTATTCGATATCCCGCCCGCAGAAGAAAGCTTCGCGCCCTACCTCGGCGCGATCGGTTCGTTTCAACCAATTCAGCTCAGGCAAAGGTTCAATGGGAAGCGGCTTGGGGAACAGTTCGGATGCCAATGGGTTGCTCCTCTTTCAAATTGCTTTCGATTCTATCAGTTTGCCCCAATCAATTCAATCCGGCCTGCGCGACATGCTTCAAGAGATTCAAAAAACATAAACGGCATCTCAACCTGCCGGGTTTATAGTGTCTGGCAGAAAACTCCATTTTTGCATTAAAGCCATTGTTTTGATTGACAGTTTGATGAGATCTTGATTTCGAAGATTTCCGGGAATGAGCCTTGCGGCCGCAAGATGCGGGCGAAATCGATTCGAATGGGCGGACACGGCCGAATCTTCGAATTGCGAATTTCATGAAAAGATCAATAGAAACAATATTCCTCATGCAAAAATAGAGTTTTCTGGCAGACACTATCTAGTCAAGCAAATTGGGCTTCATGTTTTGCGGCTAATCCCTTTTGGCGCATCCGTCGCAAAACATGATAGCGATTCAAGAATGCGGCAATGGGCATGGAGATGTGTATTGAAGCGCGCAAGCCGATGACTAGCTGGAAAAAAATATTTGAATTGATAAAATTCGACCTACGGACCGGAGCAGCAATGAACTTCGAACGCACCGAAAGCAAGCCATTAGAAGTTTCTATATCGCAGGTAAAAATATCTTCAATGTTTCATGATCAATTTGGCAAGGTTTGGAAAGTTTCAGCTTCGGACCATATGCCATACTAAAAGACTCGGCTTGCTGCTCCGAAAAGAAGTCTGTACATAGATTTGTGGTTTTTTGCTATGCGCCCGATTTAGTTGTGTACAATTTCAGACCAATCGCCCAACAGTGCGGCGATAATTCACCTGTGCCTGTAGAGGATTCAAGATGACCGAAGTGTTGCTACACGTAATGATCGTTGCTCCGATCGCGATCTGCATCGTAATGACCTTATGCTTTCGCGGAAAGGGTCCATCCGTTTCAAGTTCCAATGATCATCAATAATCATCACTGAAGCGAGATGCGCCGCTTGGTCGGTGTCGATCAAGAACGCGCCGCAATCAATCAGCAACGCCTGAGAAACAGTCCGGCCCGCAACTTCGGGTCGAACCAAGTAGATTTGGGCGGCATCACCTGTCCGGCATCAGCTACGTCCATGATCTCTTGCATGGTCGTATTGAAGCAAGCGAAACCAAGTCGCCAGCCGTCTTTGCGATAACGATCAATTATTCCCCCCACGCCGGCCACGCCCGGCATGTAGCTGAGGCGCGGATCTTTTCTGGCATCAGCGACTCCCAGAATCGGGTTAAGAATGCGATCTTGAAGTATCGATACCGATAGCGATTTGACCGGGTCATCCTTCGCGATGTGCGCTTCCGGAATCTGTACTCGGTATGGCTGTCCATCGACAAACGCTGTGATATCTGCGCAATTCGATGGCAATAGATCATCTTCACCTGCCCCCGACATAGAGACGACATCGAAGCCGGCATTTCTGACCGCCGCGATAAATGCCTCATGCGTCAAGCCATTTAGGTCCCGCACGCACCGAAAATACGAAAAAACCCGCAACTGATCTGCTGGGAATAGCGCGACAAGCAAAAAGTTGTGCTTTGCATCTTCAGCACCGCCAAAGCCAGCCTCGCGCCGGTTTCGCGCATGACGAATGCCGGAGGCGCATCGATGATGCCCGTCTGTCAAATAGGTCACATCGATTGACTCGAAGGCTTGTTCCAGTTGCGAAGCCAGGCCCGGACCAGAGACGCGCCACACGGTCTGCTCGACATCATCCCACGCTTTGACATGAAGCAGCGGCGCGCTTTCCATTGTCATGCGCACCGTAGCGGAAACGGTTTCGTTCGGCTGATAGGCGACGCAAACCGGGCTTGAAGTCACTCCGACTGTGCTCAAATAGCTGGCGAGCAAATCCTCTTTTTCAACTTGGGTATTCTCGTGCGTGCGAAGCCTGCCGCACTCATATTCTTCGACACGAATATCCGCGATCACTCCGACCTGCTCGTGACCGTCGACAGCGAGCTTGTACAGATAGTATCCGGCCTGTTCAGTCTCAACAAAAGCTTGTCGGTTCAGCAACTCGTTCAACCGAGCCCGATTATGCTCGAGCACCTGCTCCAGCGTTGGAGGATCTGCATCGTCAGCGTATTCTTCCAGCGTCCGCATGACATTGACGTAGTTGCCGGGATACCGCTCGGCAAATGCCCTCCGCTCTTGAGGCAACATGGCATCATAGGCCGGCGTGACGACTGCCGCAACCTGCGCCGGGTCGGCGATATAGCCCTCGAAGGGCTTGATTTTCGGCATCGCGGCAGCCAGCTCCAGATGAAGGCAGCCGTCCGCTACGGATTGGATGCCCGGAACGACTCCATGAAGTCGGCAAGTTTCTGAGCGCCCGCAATCTCCATCGCATTGTAGATGCTAGCGCGCAGTCCGCCAACACTTCGATGACCCGCCAGGTACATCATTCCTTCAGACTCCGCTTGCAACAGGAACCTGGCCTCAAGCTCATCGCTCGGCAAGCGAAACACGACATTCATCAATGAACGCGCATTCAAGGCGACAGGGCAGCTATAGTATCCGTCGCTTCGCTCAATTGCATCATAGAGAATTCCACTTCGTTGCACAGCATTTTGATGCATTTGCGAGATGCCGCCATTGCGCTTGACCCACTTGAGCACCTTGCCGATTACATAGATCGAAAAAACTGAAGGCGTATTGGACATCGCTTCGCTTGCGACCTGCTTTTTGAAATCAAGATAGGCCGGCAAGGCGCGGGGGGCTCGCTCAAGCAATGACTTTCGAATGACCACCATCGCAGCGCCCGCGGGCCCCATATTCTTCTGCGCGCCGCCGTAGGCCACGGCAAACCGGTCCCATGCCACTTCTCTAGTCAAGTAGTCGGACGACATATCTGCTACGAGCGGCACGCCTGCATCGGGCCAGTAGGGTATGCGCAGACCGCCGATGGTCTCGTTGGCGGTGATATGCAGATAGCGTGTATCGGGCTGGATATCAAGATCCGACGAACACTCAGGAACAGTCGTGAAGTTGCCCTCGGCACCACTCCACGCTTCATAAATCGACCCATACAGCGCGGCATCCTTGATTGCAAGCTTGGCCCAGTGGCCAGTATTGACATAGCCGGCCTTGTCAGAATCGCCAAGCAGGTTCATGGCAATCATGGCGAACTGCAATGTTGCACCGCCTTGCATGAACAGTATGGAGAAATCGTCGGGAACACTCAGCAAATCGCGAACATCTTGAACCGCCTCGGCATGCACCTCGGCATATTCCTTGCCCCGATGGCTATGCTCGATAATGGACATGCCGGAATTGCCATGCTCCGTTATTTCCTCTTGCACTTCCAGCAAAACTTCCAGGGGCAATGTGCAAGGCCCTGCACAAAAGTTGTACACGCGATTGACATTCATTTTGCTCTCTCCATAAGTTTGCAACTGCGTTTCAATTTGTCCGCTTCAATCCGTTTCGAAAGATCAATTCACTTGATTCAACACTGTGCCGTCGGCAAATGCGCTGACGATCTCCAGCACGCCTTGAGCTACAGCGGTTTGCGCCTGCCCAGTCGAGGCTCCGATGTGGTGCGTTCCATAAACGTTGGGATGCTTAGCAAGTTTTGACTCAAACTCGCCAGTCGCGCTGCCGGGCTCGTTGGCGTACACGTCCAATCCGGCGCGTAAGGACTTTTCTTCTATCGCTTCAAGCAATGCTTGTTCATCGACAACATCGCCGCGCGATGTATTCAGCACGACGGCACCTACGCATAGGCGGCTAAGAAAATCGCGATTAACAAGGTGCTTTGTCGAGGCTGCCGCAGGGACATGAAAGGTTACGATTTCGCATCGTTCGGCCATTTCATTCAAGTCCGCCACACCGGTCACGGACAGCGACTGAAGCTTTTGGACGATCTGCTCCGAACGCCCGGGCTTTTCAATCATGTGCAACTTCAATCCAAACGCATGCGCTCGCTCGGCTACGGCCATGCCGATCGCACCCGCGCCAACAATCCCCATGGTCCGTCCGTAGAGGCCCTGAGCGCTTGAGTAGGTCTTCTTGTTCCAGCGACCGGTTCGCAGCTCATGGACATTGTCGGGAATCTTGCGGTCGATAGCGATTAAAAGCCCGATGGTAAGTTCCGCAACCGCGATAGCATTCTTGCCTGGCACGTTGCACACCGCGATGCCATGTGATGCCGCGTGCTCCTTGTCGATGGTATTGGTACCGGCACCGGCTCGAACGATCAGCTTGAGTTGACGGGCTGCATCAATCGCCGCTTTCTCAACCTTTGTGCTGCGCACAACCAGTACATCGAAGTCGCAAATTCGAGCAGGAACATCTTCTGCGGCCAAGGCGGGTTCGTATTCGCAAGCGTGGCCAAGACTTGATAGTTCCATTAGCTGTTCTTCAGGAAACTTATCGGCTAGCAGAATTCGCATTTGAATGTACTC
Source organism: Arenicellales bacterium (assembly GCA_965214875.1). Classification (GTDB taxonomy): domain Bacteria; phylum Pseudomonadota; class Gammaproteobacteria; order Arenicellales; family JAJDZL01; genus CBDAUN01. Next base: position 3,013,824 of record OZ243980.1, read on the forward strand.
CAGGCTCGGAACAAGCCAAAAAGACCAATCGGACCACCAAGGCAGAACCAGAAGGAGGCTTTTAAGCAACACTGCGCATTCGGCTGAATGCGCAACCTACTCAAATTTAGCCGAGAGTTGATGATTTTGCAAGAAAAATATTCTTGATTTTCTCGCGCATCACTGTGGGAGCATATCTGAGAGTCAATGCATTTGAAGCAAAAAAGTCTAATACATTGATTGATCGTAGGATTTGCTTTCAATTCCTCACATCCTAACAGGCCAAACGGCGACAATCTTCCATCGTGCCGATTACCGGCAAGACAATCGCAAATGCGATCGACAGATTGCAAAATCACGCCTGTCAAGCTATCGGAGCCGGACTGAATCGCATCGCACTGATCGATTCTACGATGGCTTGACCGCCTTGAAATGAGTCGGGCGAAGACTCCCTTCGTCGACTACCTTGCGCTTGGCGGTCGAGCTGAGCAGCCGATGCCTTGCTCGATTCTCGCCGACCATTTCTTTGAATTTCGCCCCTTTGCTGCCAGCGATAAGCTCAATCTCATCGCGCACCGCCTGACGGTACCATTCATTGCGGTCTCGCAGCCGCACTGCCTCGAATCCGGCATCGTGCAGCATTGATTGAAATTGCCGTTGCTCACTGAACGAGAATTCAAGCCCTAAAATGTCGAGCCACTCGGCAACAGCTGGCGACTTGTCGTAGCCCTTCCCGGCCAGCCAGTCGCTCCCCACGAAGATGCCGCCATTGCACAGAACACGAAAAACCTCTTGGCATAGAGGGAGCTTGTCTGCCACGTGAATGATCGAATCTTTCGAGAACACCACATCGAAACTTGCGCTTTGAAATTTGAGCGGCCCTTCGGCGACCAGTGCAAACTCAATTCTGTCATCAAGTCCAGCCGCTTTCGCATCGTGGACCGCACGCTGCACCAGTTCTGGCTCGACATCGATTCCGGTTACCTTGCTCGCACCATGCTGCGTCACTAAAAGCTGATCGATTCCGCCAATGCCGCAACCGATATCAAGAACAGACTTGCCGACCAGTTTGGTATCAGAGAGAATCTCTGCAATTTCCTCCGGCCCTCCGGGCGACAAAAAGCCCTTGCCCCATATCCACTCGAGCCCTGCGATGAATAGCTTGTCATAGGCCATGAACCTACCTCGCGATTAGCAATCCGGATTGATGCCTCAATGGCTGCAGATAGCAGAATAGGCGAACTTGAGGCAAGCTGTATGCAAAGTTTGCCCCGCATCGTCAATCGGAAAATTGAGTTCACACCCAACCAAGCCCGCGAAAGCCTCGACTCGGTCATGTCTGAAAGCATCGGAAAATCTCGAATATAGCGGCAAAATGACTTGGATAAAATGTTTAGCTGAGCATATGCTAACCAGCACTCGATCACACTTCATAGCACTGGGAGATTTGAATGCTAAACTTGAAAGCTGCAATCGCTTGCGGAGAATTTATCAAGACTTGCGAACTGACGCCACCAAAAGGAACCAATCTTGAAACGCTTTTTGGCAAAGCGGAGTCATTGAAGCATTTGATCCATGCATTCAATCTGACCGACTCTCATGCAGCGCGGATGGCGACCGACCCGACCGCGGTCGGGCATCTGCTGATGGACCGCGGCATCGAACCCATCGTTCAGATGACGACTCGCGACAGAAACCGCATCGCGATTCAAGCCGGCATACTCGGTGCGGCAGTGCTTGGAATACCGAATCTTATGTTCATGGGGGGAGATCCGCCGAAAAACGGCGATCATCCTGAAGCAAAGCCGGTGTTCGATCTTTTTGCCTCGCAACTACTCGAAGTCGCAAGTGGCCTTCAGCAGGGCAGCGACCTTAGCGGCGCAAGGCTTCACGGTCGACCCAGTTTCTGCATTGGCGCAGTGGTCAATCCGGGTTCTCCGCGACTCGACGAGGAAATCGACAACATGCATCGAAAAATCGCCGCTGGCGCGCGTTTTCTGCAAACACAAGCCGTATACGATGCATCCCAGTTCGCCGAATTTCTGAATAAGGCAGGTAATGTGGAAGTGCCGATACTTGCCGGCGTCATTCCCATCAAGTCGGTCAAGATGGCGCAGTACATGAACGAACGCGTACCCGGCATCACGATACCGGATGACTTGATTCAGCAAATCGCTGATTGCGGAAACGATTCAGAGAAAATTTCCAAAACCAGCATCGGCATCGCGGCCAACATTGTCCGAGATCTCAAATCGCTTGCAGGCGGCCTGCACCTGATGGCGATCGGGTGGGAAGACAAGATTCCGCAAATTCTCGAACGCGCCGACGCAGCATAGCCCATGCTAGCGAGTGGTCAGCGCAACCCTGTAATGCTACGTACCACTGCGCGCTCCTTGTCGACAACGCTTGCGAAAAAGGCTTTGAAATCACCGATAGGCAAATAGGCATGCTCGGCCGTACCGAAGACCAGAAGACTCCGCAATGCGACTAGACCGCTAAGCAAAAATCCGGTTGCATCCGGTCATCCGCATGCGCGGCTTGAACCCATCAAGTTATTTCTGCGTCAACTCTTAGACAAAACAACAATCTTCCCGAAAAGCTCACGCATCAGTTTCAAAAATTCGCGAAGAGACAACAATATAATCAGCAACAGCAATAATTTTTCAGTTGCGCGATTGCGTCTTGGCGAATTCTCATTCTCCCAGGTTGCCTGATCTGAATTGCAATGCACACACATCTTGATGCTCTCGCCCAACACTAAATTGTTTTCGACCGAACATGCGCGGCAAGTCGCCAAGCGCAGATTGCCGCGTCTGGTATTCGATTTTATTGATGGTGCCGCAGGACGCGAGGTTGCTGCAAAGCGCAATGAATCACGGTTTGACGAAATCTGTCTTAAGCCGCGCGTGATGGAGAATGCCGCCGCCCGCAGCCTCGCAACCGAAATTTTGGGGCAGCAGTTTTGCGTGCCATTCGGGATCGCTCCGATGGGCATGAGCAACCTAGCTTGTCCCAGCGCCGACCGAAGCCTTGCTGAAATGGCTACATGCCTTGCCATGCCGGTCTGCGTTTCCTCGGCCGCGTCGAGCGCACTTGAAGATATGCGCGGATGGGCTGGCAAGTACGCCTGGTTCCAACTGTATTTCGGAGCGTCCGAACAAGCTTCTCTAACAGCAGCAAACCGTGCGAGCGATGCCGGCTATGACACTCTGCTCCTTACCGTAGACGTCCCTCAGGTATCTCGCCGTGTTCGTGACCAGCGCAACAGGTTCAATGTGCCTTTCCAGCTAAGCCCGACATCCTTTCTCGATTTCGCGGCGCACCCGCGCTGGTCCTTGGCAACCCTTGCAGCAGGCATTCCCTCTCCAAAAAATGCCAGTATCGATGAAAAATTTATTCGAGATGCCAGCCGCGCAGGTGCGGATTGGAAGTTTCTAGACAAGTTGCGCAAAATCTGGAAAGGAAGCCTCATTGTCAAGGGAGTTACTTCCGCAAAGGATGCAGTTCGCACCCGAGATGCAGGGGCCGATGCCATCTACGTGTCGAATCACGGAGGCCGGCAACTAGACAGTGTGCCGGCCGCGATTGATCTTTTGCCGCGAATCCGGGCGAAACTTGATACGGATGCACCCATATTGTTCGACAGCGGCATCCGCAATGGCGAAGACATCGTCAAGGCAATGGCCCTCGGCGCAGACTTCGTGATGCTTGGACGCCCGCTCCTGTTTGCCTTGGGCGCTGGCGGGAAGCGCGGATTGTCAACGCTCCTAGATTGCTTTGTTCAGGATATTGATTCCGCGATCGCGCAGCTTGGCTTAAGTTCCGTGGCCCAGCTTTCGGAAGATGTCCTGTTCAAATCGGACAGTGCTGCGGAAGCGGAAAGATCGCGGTCTCGGCGATCAATCAAGCTCGCGGCTAGCGACTCCATTTAAATCATTGGCGGCATGAGACAGGGCAATCAAATCCGAGGTGGTGCATTGCTAGCGCATGCACTGAGAGGAAAAGGTGTAGATCACGTTTTCACTCTCTCAGGCGGTTTTTGCAATCCTGCTTTGGAAGGCTTCATGGAATGCCAAATTCCCGTAACCAACTGCCCGCACGAACAAGTCGCCGGACACCTTGCTGACGGCTATACGAGAATCACCCGCAAGCCCGCTGTCTGCCTTGTCGGGCCCGAAGGGTTCGCCAATGCGGTGCCAGCAATGCTCGAAGCCAGCGGCGAACGCTCGCCGGTGATCTTTGTCACGGGCTCTTCAACACTCAAGCGACAAGGTGCTGGCGGCTTCAAAGAAATCGACGACGTGGCAATCGCCGCACCGCTAGTCAAGTATTCCGCTCAAGTCACGGCAGGCGAACGGATCCGCGAATTTGTCGATCGGGCATGGCAAGTGGCAACTACCGGCTATCCGGGGCCGGTGCATCTCAGTGTGCCGGTAGATATCATGTTTTCGTCCTACAACATTGATGCTGGCAACGCCGAGCGACCATGGGCATACAGCGCACGACCTGCTCCACGCGCTTGGCCTGACCCAGCCGAACTGGACCGCCTGCTATGCCTGGTCCGCGAGGCTCAGCGCCCGCTTTTGATTGGTGGACATGGCATCTGGTGGTCGCAGGCTGAGCGCAAACTTGAAGCCGTGGGCAGTAAATTGCGCATGCCAATCTACAACGCGCCCTACCACACCAAGCTTCTTGGCGGGGAATGCGATGCCTACATGGGGCTGGCCGACTTTCACCAGTATCAGCCGTCGAAACCCGCCATTCACGAGGCTGACGTAATCGTCATGGTGGGCGGGCGGCTGGACAATCAGATGAATTTCGGCAACCCGCCTTTTTTCCTTAAAGAAACCACGCTGATATGCGTAAACGGTTCTTCAGAGGAGCTGAATAACAATTATGCGGCCGATGAGGCGCTGCTGTCAGATCCAGGGGCATTTCTCGATGCCCTCTGCGGCATTGGCTGCACCTGGGATTCATGGTTCGATCGTCAAAAGCAACGTCGCGCAGCGTGGGTCACCGAATGGGAAGCGCATATCGCCGCTGAAACCGCTGAAGATGAGGCATCGGGCCGAAAAATGCATCCCTTGCAAATGAGTCTAGATGTACAGGCCGAATTGGGGCATGACGACTGGCTGGTCTTTGATGGGGGCAATACGCATTTTTGGAATGAGATTGCCGTGAACATGGCCGGCTGGAACGGGCAGAAACTGGGTGGGATATTGCACCCTGGAAATTATTCGATGCTGGGAATCGGGGTCAGCTTGGGAATCGCAGCCAAAGCCACGCATCCCGAAAGCAACGTTGTGGTTGTATCGGGGGACGGCGCATTCCTATCTGGCGGACTTTCGATCGAAGCGGCATTTCAGGAAGACTTGCCGATCACTGTGATCATCGACAACAACGGCGGCCTTGACTGCATCAGTCAGCAGCAAGAGCGACTATTCAAAAGTGGCGAACATTTTGCCACCGATTTTCGCGATATTCCATTTCATGCCATATTCGAAGGACTTGGCGGACATGGCGAATTGGTGAAGACGCGCCGTGAACTTCGCCCAGCAGTGCAGCGCGCAATGGCATCAGGCAAGACGGCTTGCGTGAACGTCAAGTGTCGCGGCGTGATTTCGCCCATTGTCGCTGCAACAGCAGACAAGCGGGACAAGGCTTCGATTGAATGATGGCAACAGTTTCGTCCCATGCGCTTAATGGCGTCGATGGCAGCCACGCAGACGGCATCGGAGTGCGTCTGGTCAACCTCTCCACAGGAGCGACGGTGTTCGATGCCGCGACTGACGGCGGCGGTCGATTGACGCGAGAGGTCGATTCGCCCGACCTGACGGCTCGCTACGAGCTGATCTTTCAAACCGGAGCCTATTGGCAAGGCCGGGCAAGGAACGCCCACGGCGTTCGCATAATCGAGGAGATTGCTGTCCGGTTCACCATGCCAGATCCTCATGGGCGCTATCACATCCCATTAATCCTATCGCCGCACAGCTACTCCCTATGGGGTTCCACGGAGCATGGCTGACGGGCTTAAGTTTTCACATCGATTGCGTCGCACTCCTTACACAAACAGTGCCGAGTCAGCCGGTGTCGCCAGTTTTTCTGTCGTCAACCATATGCTTTTGCCCAAGGCATACGGCCGCTCAGTCGAAGCGGACTACTGGCATCTTCGCGAGCATGCGCAGATCTGGGATGTTGCTTGCCAGCGTCAGGTTCAGATTGCCGGGCCCGATGCGGCGAGACTAATCCAGTACATGACCCCGCGCAATATCTCCCATGCCAATATCGGAGATTGCCTCTATGTACCGATCACGGATGAAACCGGGGGCATGATCAATGATCCGATCTTGCTAAAGCTGGCACAAGACCGGTTCTGGTTGTCGATCGCAGACTCCGACGTGCTTCTTTTTGCCAAGGGCCTCTCGCTCGGATGCAAGTTGGACGTGTCGGTCAGCGAGCCGGACGTGTCACCCTTGGCTGTACAAGGGCCGATGGCGCAGGACCTGCTTTGCGATCTATTCGGCGAGCATATACGCGCAATCGGTTTTTTCAAGTTCGATTGGATAGACTTTGCCGGAACGCGGCAATTGATCGCGAGATCCGGATACTCCAGGCAGGACGGATTCGAAATCTATCTTGATGACGGGGGTTTGGGCGCCGCCCTTTGGGATGCAATATGGCAGGCCGGACAATCTTATAACATTGCCCCTGGCTATCCCAATCTCATCGACCGCATCGAAGGCGGCCTATTGTCATATGGAAACGAAATCTCCCCCAACCACAATCCGCTTGAAGTCGGAATGGGCAAGTTCTGCAACCTGAACGAACCATTCGACTATATCGGTCGCGACGCGTTGCAAAACGCTATCGACAAAGGTGCGGCGCGCCAAATCCGCGGCATGCTTTTTGACGGAGGCCCGTGTCCCGACTGTGCTGAGACTTGGCCAGTCAAGGTGAATGATCGGCAAGTCGGTCAGATTACCAGTGCCATCTGGTCGCCTCGCTTGCGTCGGAACGTGGGTTTGGCGATGATCGAAAAAGAATTCTGGAATGCCGGTCAGCCAGTGATCGTGCTGAGCGACGATGGCATTGCGCGCGAGGGCGTGGTTTCAGAACTTCCCTTCGATTAGCGTGAAGCGGATTCAACACGCGGAATTTGCAGCTATCGGAGATGGTCAGGATAGATTGAAAGCCAGCGAGTCTGGCTCCTGATCAACAACCAATCTGTCAATCATCCACGACACAAGCGGCAGGCGGTCACGCACGAAGACGGCGCAGCGTCAAGCGGCGAATATCCGGCTCGCACCTTGCACGTGATGGGCGACACGCCGAAAGCCTTTTTCCAGTCCGAAAGGGTTGACAAAGGCGTGCGCCGAGGCTTCGCCGGAAAGCTGTCGGATTCTCATAGGCGGGATCGCCCGCAAGGGTGCCGCCAGTGGAAATCGCCGAGCGCGAAGCGGACCAGACTTTCAACCGGGACCAGGGCCACCATTGTGTGGACGGCCTTATGCCCGGCACACGCCCCCCATCATAGCCCCTCTCTGCGACCCGGTTCTTTGCGTGTCAGCGTGGCAGCCGAAGGCGGGCCTGTCCACTTTCAAGCAGTATTCCAATCACCATTACAAGTGCCGGGTCAATTCTCGAATAGCGACTTTCAGAACGTCATCTCCCCAAATTTCGAATCTATCCAGAAGCCCGTCTTGGTCTTCGGTATAGAAAAACACAAAACCATCTTCTGCTATAGGTATGAATGTGGATTGAGTTCCTTCATCGTCCTGGTCTCGGAATTCTAGGAAAGGTGAGCATATCAGACTGCCATTGAAAGGCTTTCCCAGTCCATGCGTCGTGAATACAATGCGCGCACTGCGCCGCGACCACTTCATGTTGAAAGAGACCCACGCTCGATACTCGGAAGTGTCTGCAAAATAATCCAGATGATCTCTCGCATTCTTGATGATTTGCGAACGGAAGAAATAGTCGTTGCCTTCATGCGATCGAACAACGTAAACCGATGCGCCATCGTCAATCCGCTTTAGCGGCGTCAAAATCGACGGCTTAATCGCTTCCAATCTTTGCTGCAATCTTTCTTCAACCGCCCTGGCCAGTTTGAATACTTTCTTGTACTGCTCGGTACGCTCTTCCTGAATCAGTGTCGCCTTGCCGGAAAACCCCTCGATAACTTTACCGAGATCGTCCTCTGCCAGCAGGCCTTCGGATATGTATGTCGCTTTTCTGAATTGAACCGCCTGCAACTCGATGAACAGACGAATCAGCGGAAGAATGTCGCCCTTGTCCGCAGATTCAAGAACTCCGATGTATTTGTCTCGATAATCTCTGTGAACTACCAACGGGAAAAGTCCATCTTGAATTAAAACCAAAGACGCGATCGCCCTAGCAACTCGCCCGTTCCCATCCTGAAACGGGTGAATTTGGGTGAATCTATGATGTAGCCACGCGGCAGTCACTTCACTTTCGACATCCTTTTCCCGATGCTGACAGTAAATTTCGATCAGCCTGTCCATTTCACTCGCCACTTGTTCGGGAGGACAGTATTCGAATGTGATGCCGTCCCGAGTTGGAAAGTTGCTTTGCTGCTTCCAATCGCCTCGCAATAAATCAACAGTGATACTGCGACCTAGCGAATCCACAGCATCGGTTGTCGTTTGGCTATCTAGCAGCACAGAGTGCAATTCCTTGATGTAGGAAGTAGAGAGCGAACGCTCTCCTTTTACGAATTGAAATAGCCCATCTATTGCTTTTTTTTGATCACGCAGCAGCCGCAGAACAAATTCTTTTGATTTCCCGTTCGAATCAAAACGCGGAATGTCTGCTTGAAAACCGTGTTCAATCAAAGTTTGGGTAATGCCGCGGTCTATATCATATAGATTTTCGATTATTCCGGTCTCGATAGCCCCTTAAAATCGCGTTAGGGTAGCTGCAAAAGGGGATAAAGCCTTGCATAATGCGGGTTTTTAACAAAACGATTTTTCACCCGCTGGGCGGACCCGATCGGAGCAAGGCTTTATGGACATCCGATCCTGCAAGATTTCGACCACGAAAGACAAATCGGCTTCGCGAAGCGGCTTGGCGGCGCTCGCCGAGCTGATCCGCAAGCTGGGGCTCGACACCCATTTCGAGCGGCCGGTGCCGGAGCCGGGCAGCAGCCGCGGCTTGCGCCCGGGGGCGTATTTGACGACGTTCATGCTGATGATGCACGAGGGCTCGCGGCATCTGAGCGGAGTGGCGCAGCTGCGCGAGGAGCGGCCGCTGCTGGAGCTGCTCGGCATCCGCCGGCTGCCGGGCGACGACGCCCTGAGCCGCTGGCTGCGGCGCCACGGCGCGTCGCGGCGCGCGCTGCATGCCCTGCAGCTGGCGGACCGCCGGCTGCTGGCGGTCGCGCTGCACCATCGGAAAAGGGTGACCCTGGACATCGATGCGACCGCGGCGCTGCGAGAAGTCTTCGGCGGAGTCCGCATGCAAGAAGGAGCGGGGCTGCATGCCGATCGTCGGCCGCATCGCCGAGACCGGCATGGCGGCGGGTGCGGAGTTCAGGGGCGGCCCGGCCGCGCCGAACGCGCGCAACTGCGAGTTCGTCCGCCAGTGCGAGCGGGCGCTGCCCAAGGGCGCCGAGGTGCATCGCGCCCGCATCGACGCGGCCGGCTACCAGGCGAGGATCATCAACCGCTTCACGAGCCGGGGAATCGGCTACGCGATCCGCGCCAGGCTCGACCAAAGCGTGGCCGGGCAGACCGGGGCGCTGGACGAGTCGCGGCGGCAGCCGTTCATCGAGCGCGACGGGACGGCGAGCCTGGCGCAGCAGACGGCGCGCTTCCCGCACTCGATGAACGACACGCCCGAAGCGTCCGCGGCGGTCGTGCAGCGGAGGCGAAAGTCCAGCCGGCAGGAGCTCGAGCTCGACTGCCCGCAGGCCGGCGACACCCTGTCGCAGGGCGGCTGCATCTACCGGGCGCTGGCGACCAGCTTCTGCCGGCGGAGCGACTCGCGGGCGTTCCGCTGATGCAGCCGCCGGGGCGACGACTCCGAAAACCGCATCCGCGAGCTTCGCAGCGGCTTCGGCGCGGCGCATCCCCCGTGCAGCGACTTCCATGCCAACGCGCTGCATTCCGCGCTGTGCCTGCTCGCGTTCAACCTGTTCGCGCCGATGCGCCACAGGCGCTGGACGCGAGCTGCGAGTCGATGCGCATCGAGACCTTGCGCCGGCGGCCCTGCTGCAGGGCGGGCAAGATCGCGCGCGATGCCCGAGGCCGGGCCTTGAAGCTGTGCGACGCGCGGGCGGCGCGGCGGCTTAGCGACGCCATCGGCATGATCCGGGCGATGGCCCTGGCGCCGCAGCCGCCGGAAACGCAAAAAAAGCATCGCGCGCACGACAAAAAAATCGGCTGCGTCCCGGCGCGTTGCGGACTGTCATTGATCTTTCGCCCCGGTTCCGCTCCTCCGCCCTTTTCGGCCGCGTCCCGCCCGCAAACCCGCCCGGCATCGCCGCGGCGAGCGCCAAAATCTCTCCGCGCCCCGGATTTCGGCAAAATCCGCCCCAAAAAAATCTCTAACGCGGATTTTGGGCTAACTACCACTGGCCGGCGTCATGAAGCAGACTTGTGCAAACACGGGCTTAGTTTTGTAAGGAGGATCGCCTGGACAATTCTTTGAACAATGATCTCTCACGTGATCATCAGTCACATCTCGATCTCCGCCCAAAGTTACATTCCTTAACCGACCTACAACAAGCTGCGCCACATGTTTCGTAGATGGTTCCAGATTATGAAATGTGGTGTCTTGACGTCTGAGTGTAAGGCCACTCCTATCGACCGTCCCCACATGTTGATAAAAACCATGGACAAGAGCTCCATCTGCGTCTCTCACTCCTAACCACATATCAGCTCGATTAAAGTTCGTCGGCCAAGCTCCGGTGATCCCATCTGTACTATTTATATTGCCTAGGGTTATCGGGAGTCCTTGTCCACCAAGCGTAGCTTGGGCCTTACCGCCAATGCTTGCTTTTACAGCACTAGCGGCTAAAAATGATGGTCCATTCTCGCTAACTCCGTCCGGGCAGGCCCTTGGTCCCACCAGCTGCGCAGCCACGGCCGCTGGCAAGGCCATGGCCACCAGCAACAGGAAGGTCGCTAATTTATTGAGGGGGGGGGGGTGAGTTACGGTAATTTTTCATCTTTCTCTCCAAAGTAGATTAGATATTCCGGTGATTATACCCATTTCAGCCGGCAACCCAAAATCCGCGTTAGAGATTTTTTCAGTAAACTCGGCTAATTGCGTCGTATCTTTAAGCCGTTCTTGCTGATCTGCCCAGATTGCGCGCATGCCTTGAATTTCGGGTTACTTGCGGCCGTGCAACTCGGGATCTAAATCAGCTATTCCGGTGGACGGACTCCAAATGTGCGTCTTGAATGAATTGTTCATAATGCCGCCATTATCGCAACCTTAATGTTGGCTCATGCCTGCTAGCGCAATATCTCAAGGTTCTATTAAGTCAATTCTTGAGAAGTACAGATCGGCATGTCCCTGTTGCAATCGTTTCTTATTAAAAAAATCGACTCAGTCTCAACCTTTTCTAACTTGGTACATTCTCATCGCTCGAGCAAATCAAGGAACTCTCTTGCACGTCGATTGCTATTTCAAGCCAGCCTCCGTTATTTGTCTGCTCTTTTCCTTTTCTAGTTACCACTTAACATAAGCCGTGTTTCAGGAGCTTTGCTGGCGCAAGCGACGCTATCGAGGCGGTGCCAGTCATCTGCGGGGCGGCCGAACGCCGGAAAATCGTTTAGTCCAGAGCATTTCCGGAACGGAACAGAGCTTCATTGAATGACATTTTGTTCATTTTTATCATTAATTTAAATCGGATTCGCCATGCTGAAAAATACACTTACGATTCGTGATAATTAGGTTTCCTTTTGATACCTTGAAAATGCTTTTGCCGGACAACTTGAAGAATTCGCCCACACGAATGCCTTCGCGCAACATTTCTTTATCGGTCTTCTAGGCTTGTTTTTTGAATTCTTGTTTGGAACCCCAAGCACTATCCTTCAAATCATTGTCTTTAAGTTCATCAATTCTAGCAAATAGATCTCACGCAAACTGACTATTGCATAATACACGCAGGCACTTGCCATTCCCGCCGCGAAGCATCAATACTTGAGCTCCTTTAATGCAATGTCGGCAAAAATGCGGATGCAACGGCCACCGTTCCACTTAGATCAGATTCTCGCATCAATCGCTTTAAGGTTTCCAGTCGAAGCGTAGGCAAGAATTGCGCTGTCCGCAGTAACTAGATGAGCATCATGATAACGAGCCGTCGCTACTATCAACCGGTCCGCAGGGTCGTCATGAAAAATGCCTGGTAAACGTACACTGTCAACAGATATCTCGGGCAGAATCGGTGACAAACGAAATCCGGGCAAGCCCAACGAGGTCTGCAACCAAAATTCCACATCATACGACAGTCGAAGTCGGCGTTTTTTGACCAGCAACGCAATTTCCCAGGGTGTAATTGCAGAAACCAGCACACGATCTTCTTTTGCAAATCGGTCTATCGTTTTGCGTGCGTCCTTTCCAATCCGCGCATCTCCTGAGACATTCCAAACAAATACATGCGTGTCAAGAACAATCACTGCAGTGATTTCCATGAAGACGAATCGGTTGCCGGCAAGAACGGATCTTCGTATTCAAGAACGGTTCCCTCCATCGCGCCGAAAGCTGAGTCGAAAGCATCAGACTGCTTGACCGGCGACAAAACTGCCACAGGAATGCCGTGTTTAGTAACTGTGACGGGTTCTTGGTCTTTAACCATTCGACCGATGATGTTCAGACATCTCCTTTTGAACTCTGTTGCAGTTACTGCTTTCATATCTTTTTCCAGACAATTTATGTACATTTTCATTGTACACTATTGCAGCCAATAATCCATCACACCAACAAATCCATTACCAGAAATTGGTAGTCGAAAGCCCTGAAAAACCGAACTTTCAGCTATTGCTTGATTACTTCGGGCGAAAACGCAAAAGGCCGATTTGATAAACCGGCCAATTACCGCCCATCTTGGATTTGGTGAACGCAAACTCCGGGAGGCATCGTCGCAGAGGCGTGGAATTCCATGGTTAAACAGAACTTTCACGCTGCGACGGATGCCTTGGGGGATTCGGTTTCATGTTTGAGAGCAGCTACAACCTGCCACTCCCTCACTTCAGGATGCCACTCAAAAAAATTCTTTCACCGTGGCTCCGCTCTCGAGAGTCTAGAAAAGAGCGTACAACGGCACCCGGGTCCCCTGAAGGCAACCTAGCCTATTGGAACCGAACACCATTTGACAAAATTCATGGTGCCCAAACCATTTTTTGAAACCGTTTCCATGCCGGAAGACAAATTCGCGCTTTGTCATGAGGACAAAAGTGCGAAAAGATTTCAATGGTGGAGCCAGACGGGATCGAACCGACGACCTCTACAATGCCATTGTAGCGCTCTCCCAACTGAGCTATGGCCCCACGCGACGAAGACGGAAGGCGATTGATAAATCACTTGCCGCGAATATAATTTTACTTGCACATTGCACGTTTGACCAACGCAAATTGCAAAGGCAAGAGCACCAAAGAGCTGAACTCGATATTTTTACCACCAAATCGGTCGTCAGATGCGCAAACCGCAGTCTTGAATCAAGGTTGCAACGCAAGATATGGAGAAATGATATTTCGCTTTTCGGTGTCACCTCGCCCCGCAAAACAAAGTTCGATCAGACATGCCAGACAATAAAGCCTTGATGCTGTGCTGGCAATGCTAAAATCAAAGCATTATGGCTATTCCATCAAAGGTCGATCAGTTATCACAAATTGCGAGCCCTCGCAAGGGAGAAAAGGTGGCAAAATGATTTTCAGGCTATTCATCGTCGCGCTGGCAATGCTTTTTGCCGCCTTCAAACCGATCGTTGCAGTTTCCGATTCGAGCGCGATGGTTCACATCTATTGCCAGCAAATTCGCGGCGATGGCGCTTTGCTTGATCGGGTGCTGACCCTAAAGCAAACATCCGCTTCCGATCAAGTCAGCGCTGCCGACCTGATTGGGCCCGATACCGTTCAAACAAGCGATTCAGCGCATTTTGATTTGCACTTCTACGGTCGCACCAGTATCGGAAGGCATATCGCAGATGTGCAGAACGAGTATTTGGCAGCCAAGGCTAGCGAGAATTCGGAGCATGTCGGGCTAGGAGACCGCTACGTAGTCGAAACGGTTGAGGCATTGGCAGAGAACAAAACCAGCATGTATGGCGGCTTTCTAGAAATGGCATTCACCGCTGTCGGCCACAGAATCGGTCCAAACCTGGTCGTGAACACCAATGGACCTTATCAGTTCGTAAAGACTTTGGTAGTAGGCAGCTTCGCTGATCCGAAACGGCTTGATGGCAAACTATCGACCGGCAATTGGAAAACCGTGATCGAAGATGGAGACTACGTGTGCGTATCACCAATCGTGACTGGCGATAAATAGCAGCAAGCGAACTTCTTTGTCATCTGAAGTGGGTGTGCACAAGTCGCATTGGCGTTTGTGAAAGATCATATGGTTGATTATGCCTACTTTACCTGCCCAATGATGTAAAGCAATATTCAATTTTGATGACGATTCAGATGCTTTGATATCAGAATAGAGCGACCAACTACATCGATCCATTGATCCACTCGAGCGCCCGGCGCAAGCGCCGCGTCGCCATATCCCGGCCAACAAGCTTGATCGTGACATCGATTCCAGGTGAAATAGTACCGCCAGTCAAAGCCACCCGCACCGGCTGCGCAACAGCACCGAATCCTACTTCGTTTCGTTCAACGATCTTGCTCAACACGCCATGAATGCTGTCCTGACTCCAGCTCTCCACCCGATCAAGATCTTCGATAAGTTGCTGCATTAGCGGCACCGCCGATGCTTTGAAATGCTTTTTGGCAGCCGATTCCTCAAACTCGTCAACGTCTTGATAAAAATACAGGCTCCGGTCAACCAGTTCAACGATGGTCTTTGCCCGAGTACGCTGCACCTCGACCAAATCGAAAAGATCAGGACCAGAAGCTTCAGTATCGATTCCTCTTTTTGCGAATTCTGCCGCGACAAGTTCAACGACCCGCCCCGCTTCACCCGACATGATGTGCTGATGATTCAGCCATTCAAGCTTTTTCTCATCAAGCGATGCTGGCGACCGATGAACGCGACGCACATCGAACAGCTCGACCATCTCTGCTACGGAGAAGATTTCAGCGTCGCCATGCGACCATCCAAGCCGCACCAGATAGTTCAAAATCGCTTCTGGCATATATCCGCGGTCGCGATATTCCAAAACACTCGGCGGATTATCGCGCTTGGACATCTTCTTCCCGTCAGCCGACAAGATCATCGGCACATGTCCGAACTGCGGTAATTCAGCACCGAAAGCCCGATAAAGATTGATCTGCCGCGGCGTATTGTTCAAATGATCATCCCCTCGCAAAACATGAGTAATGCCCATCTCAAGTTCGTCTACCACCACAGAAAAATTGTAAGTCGGCGAGCCATCCGAACGAATGATGATCAAATCGTCTAGCTCGGAATTTTGGTAGGTCACGCGACCTTGGACCAAGTCTTCAACCACGACTTCACCCTCGATCGGATTTTTAAAACGAATAACAGCCTCGGTATTGTCGTCGGGCATGATACCAAGCTCCCGGCAATGGCGGTCATACCTTGGCTTGACGCCCTGCCTTTCCTGCGACTGCCTCAATTCGCTTAAACGCTCCCGATCGCAGATGCAGTAGTAGGCTTTGCCTTTTGCGACAAGCTGCTCGGCCCGCTGACAATAGATTTCAGTTCGGTCCGACTGGAACGTCGGCGGCGCATCCGGCGCCAAGCCAAGCCAGTCAAGAGTTTCCAAAATCAAAGAAGTGAATTCGTCGGATGATCGGGCACGGTCGGTATCCTCGATCCTGAGCAAGAACTTCCCGCCTGCTTTACGAGCAAGCAGCCATGAAAACAATGCAGTCCTGACCGACCCGATATGGATCACGCCGGTCGGGCTGGGAGCAAATCTGGTAATAACTATCGACATGGTTGCCGCATCAGCTATGAGAAAAATCAAGCGCGCCTAGTTTTCAGCACGATCTACGCCTTTGCCGCGGCAACTTTCTTCTCCAGCGCCGCCACGATGCGATGATGATAAGGTACACCGTCAAATCTGCACAACTCCTGAAGTCCGGTAGGACTGGTGACATTGATTTCAATCAGCTTGCCGCCAATCACGTCGATTCCCGCATAGAAAATTCCCTGCTCAATCAAGCCATCCTTGATGGTGTCGCATATTGAACGATCCGTCTCGTCAATTTGCGCCGGCATGGCTTGCCCGCCTTGATCGAGATTGTTCAGCTCCTTGCCTTCGGCGTGCATGCGCAATATGCACCCGAACGGCTCGCCGTTAAGCAAATGCACCCGCTTGTCGCCCGCATCTGCGGCATGAAGATATTCCTGCGCGATGATCAGATGTCGACCGCCTAAAGTCAATTGATCAATAGCAGAATCTGCATCACCGGGCTCAAAAAAAACAATGCCTTCCCCGCCGTGGCCGTCGATAGGCTTCAACGTCAAGCGCCCATGGCGTTCGGCGCAGCTTCTGATTTCACTTTTGCTGCGCGTGACAACGGTGGCTGGCGTCACATCGGGATAGAACAGCGCTGCGAGTTTTTCATTCCAGTTGCGGATGCCGGAAGGGCGGTTCACCACCACGGTTGAACCTCCTAACAAGTCAAGCAGCAGCGTCGAGTAAATATAGCTCCGATCAACCGGCGGGTCGGTGCGCACGAAAATCGCATCCATCCCTCCAAGTTGCCGCTCAGCGGCATCAACAACTGAAAACGGACAGTCGCTCGAATCGTGAACAATCACGCGCTCAAGATGCGCCAACGGCGCACCATCGACGACTCGCATCGAGTTCTGATTAAAGTAAAATACTTCATGGTTGCGCTCGTGCGCGGCAAGCATCAGAAAATACGTCGTATCCTTGTATGCCTTGACGGATTCGAGCGGATCCATAAGGAATGCAACTTTCATTACACAGTTATTCCATCGCAGTCAGTTCCGACAAATTTTAATTTATGCGTCAACGCGCTGTGCGCTAACTGACATCTGGCCTCGCAACGGTCGATGCGCCCGCCTGGCACCTTGAATCGTCGTGGCATCATTTCTGGAAACCAACGTGACAGCTACCACCAACTTCATTCGACAAAAAATCGATCAGGATATCGCGGACAACAAGCATGGCGGTCGCGTCGTGACGCGATTTCCGCCAGAACCGAACGGCTATCTGCATATCGGGCACGCCAAGTCCATTTGCCTGAATTTCGGCATTGCCGAAGATTACAACGGCAAATGCAATTTCCGCTTCGATGATACCAATCCAGGCAAAGAGGACATCGACTATGTCAACTCGATCATTGAGGATGTCCGCTGGCTAGGCTATGGCGACGAAAGCCCGTTGCACGCTTCCAGCTACTTCGATCGCCTATACGAATTTGCGGTCGAGCTGATCGAGGCAGGCAAAGCCTATGTTGACAGCTTGACCGCTGAACAAATACGCGAATACCGCGGAACCCTTACCGAAGGCGGAATCGAAAGTCCATACCGAAATCGCCCAATCCAAGAGAATCTGGACCTTTTCCGTCGCATGCGCGATGGGGAGTTTGCTGACAACGAGCACGTATTGCGCGCCAAAATCGATATGGCATCCGGCAACATCAACATGCGCGACCCGGTCCTGTACCGGATTCGCCATCTAGCGCATCCGATAACCGGAACCAAATGGTGCATCTATCCGATGTACGACTTCGCGCACTCGCTGTCCGACGCCATCGAGGGAGTCACGCATTCGCTTTGCACGATGGAGTTCGAAGATCATCGCCCGCTTTATGATTGGTGCATTGAGAACGTGAGCGCCCCGAGCAAGCCGGAACAGACAGAGTTTTCGCGCCTATCCCTCGAATACACCGTGCTTAGCAAGCGGCAGCTGACAAAACTAGTCGATGACAAGGTGGTCAGCGGCTGGGATGACCCGAGAATGCCGACGATCTCGGGCCTGCGCAACCGAGGCTATACGCCATCTTCGATTCGAGAATTCTGCAACCTGATCGGCATTACAAAGAACCACAACGAAATCGAAATGCCAGTGCTGGAAAACTCCATCCGAGCGGAGCTGGATCACGACGCTTCGCGCACCATGGCGGTGATGCACCCCATTCGCGTGGTGATCGAAAACTACCCTGACGATCATGTCGACTGGCTGGATGCCCGAAATCACCCGAAACGGCCCGAAATGGGTGTGCGAAATATTCCCTTCAGCAAAGAAATCTACATTGATGCGGATGATTTCAGGCTTGAACCCGAAAAAAACTTTTTCCGCTTGGCCATCGGTTCGGAAGTCAGGCTTCGCTACGCCTATCTGATTACCTGCACCGGCATCGAAACTGACGATTCGGGGGCCGGTATCGTGACCCTGCGCTGCCGCTACGACCCGCAGTCTCGCGGAGGGGTCGCACCAGACGGGCGCAAAGTCAAAGGCACGATCCATTGGGTGGACGCTGAGCGAAGCAAGCCCGCCACAGTGCATTTGTACGACCGTCTGTTTACGGTCGCCAATCCCGCCTCCCAAAAAGATACTCCGCTGAGCGAACTGGTCAACCCGCTATCGCATATCGTCAACATCAATGCGCGCGTGGAGCCCGATGCCGGCGACGCGCCAGTTGGAAGCCGCTTTCAATTTGAACGAAACGGCTACTACTGCGTGAGCCAAGCCGCCGAAAGCGACAGGCCGATAGAATTTGTGCGCACGGTCTCTTTAAGAGATTCCAGAGACAAGATCAAGCGTCGCTAGTCGATATAGCAAACCAAAACGAACATCAGCACCACGATGAAGCGCAGAACCGGCGAGCCTTGGATGTCGGCCGAACAATACGGCCACTCGCTTGCCGGACTGTCAATCAATCTGCTAGTCAAGGAGATGGATGCGGCTTTGCGCTTCCAAACGCTGGTCATTGAAGCATCGATCGTGTATTCGGACCCCGACTTTGCCGTGATGCGCGGCTTTGGCAGCGAATGGATGCTGCATGCTGATCACGCCTACGATGCCAATGTAATGTACGGATTTGTCACGGGCGCCAATGCCCGAGGCATTGGTGTCGAGCTTCGACTTCACGGCTGCGACCCTGATCAGGCGACGATTAATGCGCGCTCTCAAGGCTTTGCCGTCATCGCAGACCCGCAAGACAAGCCTCATGGGCTCAGAGAATGCTACATCGCCGACGATGACGGCTACATCTGGGTACCCGACATGCCGATTTACCAGCGCTGATCCAAAGTGCTAAATTCACCAGCCGCAAAGCACGCGTCTAATTGCTGTGTTAGAATTGCCGCTCACGCAATCAACTCGTAAAGCCAGTGGAACATCTAGTCGAATACACCGTTTTTCTCGCCAAGGCATTGACTGTCCTTGCGTTTGTAATCATTCCGATTCTGTTGATCGGCGCCATGTCCTTTCGCCAGCGGGCACACCAAAAAGAGCACTTGGAGGTCAATCACCTCAATCAGCGCTACGAAGCGATGTCCAACACGATCAAGTCTGTCGAATTGCCGAAAAAGAAGTTCAAGGACGAGCAGAAAAGGCAGAAAAAGGAGCAAAAGAAAAAAGATAAGGAGACGGCCTCCGAGCAGCCAGAGCGCAGGAGGATCTACACCATGGGCTTCGAAGGCGACATTCAAGCGTCGGAGCTGGACAAGCTGCGCGAGGAAATCACCGCTATTCTGAGCACCGATGACAAGCCGGACGAAGTGGTTGTAAAAGTTGAAAGCCCCGGCGGAGCGGTGCATGCATACGGTCTTGCCGCCTCGCAACTTGCCCGCATCAAGGAAAAAGGGATCGCGCTGACCGTAGTGATCGACAAGGTGGCCGCCAGCGGAGGCTATCTAATGGCTTGCGTGGCTGACAAGATTGTCGCAGCTCCATTCGCAGTGGTCGGCTCGGTCGGCGTTATCGCGCAGATTCCGAATTTCCACCGGGCGCTCAAGAAACACAATGTCGACTACCACGAATTTACAGCCGGCGAGTACAAGCGCACAGTTGGCATGTTCACCGAACCGACCGAAAAAGGCAAAGCCAAGCTGAAAGAGGATATCGAAGACATCCATGAACTGTTCAAGGATTTCGTCAAGTCGTACCGCCCGCAAATCGATCTTGATCTGGTCGCTACTGGCGAACACTGGCACGGAACACGCGCACTTGACTTGAACCTCGTCGATGAATTGCGTACCAGCGACGACTATCTGCTGGATGCGAGCCGCGATGCCGACATCTATGAAATAAAGTTTGTGCGAAAGCAGAATATTGCCGACAGGCTCAAACCATCGATTGAAGCAATACTTCGCATTATAACCGGGAACCGGTCCAGCTTGATGGAGCCAACCACAAGATTTTAAGCAACATTGATGCTCTATAAGCTCGACAATGGAACACCGAGACTCGGCTCAAACGTTTTTGTGGCGCCTTCGGCTTCCATCATCGGCGATGTAGTACTTGGCGATGACGTGGGAGTCTGGTTCGGCGCGGTGGTCCGCGGCGACAATGAGCGAATAACCATCGGCAATGGAAGCAACATACAAGATTGCTGTGTGCTACATACCGACCCCGGCATCCCTTTGGACATTCACGAAAACGTAACCGTGGGGCACCAGGCGATGCTGCATGGTTGCACAATCGGCCCTGGAAGCTTAATCGGCATCAATGCAGTAATCCTTAATCGCGCCACGATCGGCCGACATTGCCTGATCGGTGCGAATGCGTTGATTGCCGAAGGAAAGAGCATCCCGGATAACAGCATCGTTGTTGGCTCGCCTGGGCGGATTTTGCGCCAGGTTCGCGAAGATGAAAGGGACATGTTCGCTCGTTTCAACAAATCCTATACCGACAAGATCGCCCGCTATGCGGCTAGCCTTGAGGAGGTTTTCAATGATTGACGCTTTGCCGCGAACCATGGCTGTCGTTGAAGTTGCCAATCCAGGTGGGCCCGAAGTGCTGTCACTAGCAAAGCGACCGGTGCCGCAACCGCGGACTGACGAACTGCTCATCAAAGTGGCTGCAAGCGGTCTCAATCGTGCCGATGCGATGCAACGGCAAGGCAATTATCCGCCGCCGCCTGGAGCTTCAGACTTGCTTGGTCTGGAAGTCAGCGGGCATGTGGCGGGCATCGGGAAGGGGGTCGAAGGATTTGAGATTGGAGATCCGGTCTGCGCGCTCATTGCAGGCGGCGGCTATGCCCAGTTCTGCACAGCACCCGCGTCATCTTGCCTGCCTGTGCCGGATTCAACCAGCATCGTGAAGGCCGGTGCGGTGCCAGAAACCTTCTTCACTGTTTGGGCGAATGTGTTCATGCTCGGCGAACTTGCCGAAGGCGAATCATGCCTGATCCACGGCGGCGCAAGCGGTATCGGCACAACAGCCATTCAGCTTGCCGGCGCATTCGGGTCAAACGTCTATGCAACTGCAGGCAGCGATGACAAATGCGCTCGCTGCGTCGAGCTCGGCGCGAAAAGCGCAATCAACTACAAATCTGCAGACTTCGTTGAAGCAATTTCAGATTTGACGGATGGTCGCGGCGTTGACGTTGTGCTGGATATCATCGCAGGCGACTATGTCAATCGAAATCTGAAATGCCTGGCAAAATTTGGCCGGCTTGTGATCATTGCAACCCAGGGCGGCATCAAAGCGCAGATCAATGCCCTTTCGATCATGCTTAAGCGCTTGACGCTTACCGGTTCAACCCTGCGTCCACGCCCGAACGAGGAAAAAGCCGAAATTGCCAGCCAATTGCAGGCGCAGGTATGGCCATTGCTGCAAAGCGGAACAATCGCTCCAATAATCGATTCCGTCTATCCTTTCGACGAGGTCTTAAAGGCGCATCAGCATCTCGATTCAGGCGACTATGTTGGAAAGATCGTGCTTCGGCATGATTGAACTTGAGCCAGTGCGTACTCCCACTATTGGACTATAAAAGATATTGTCAAAAGCGCTTGACGGGGGGGGGTGAAAAACGGTTATACATGTTTATCGTTAATGCTGAATCTCGCCAACAACACGCAACTGTCTTTTCCGATCTCAAAATTGGCTATAAATTATAGAGATTTCGCGTATAGCAATTTGCTTTGCTCTAAAAAATTGGTTACAAATGGTGAATAGATAGATGATTCAATCAGCCACTAATTATCCTGTTTCGCAATTGTTCGATGTTGAGTCAAAGCATGTTTACGTCATTCCTCGGTATCAACGCGAATACACTTGGGGTAAGAGCCACTGGGAAACTCTATTCGGCGACTTGGATTCCAATGACCCAGGATATTTTCTTGGCTCGATAATTTGTATCAATCAGGCAAGAGATTCACTTGCTGTACAGAGACTAGATTTAGTCGATGGTCAGCAACGTCTGTTGACTCTCTCGTTGCTTATAGTATCCCTCTATAAATGTCTGAAAAGGCATTACCCAAATCCCGATGGCGAACAAAGCTTTGAGCTCTATAACTTGAAGAAAAAAATTGTTTTGGCACAAGAGAGCAATCCGATTCGCCTGGAGCTTCAAATTCAGGGCTCCAACCGTGAAGATTATTTGTCAGTTCTTTCCGAGGCGGGGATTATTGGGGATCGTGATAATCTCCCCAATGCCGGTAATCGGCGAATTTTTCGAGCGTATAAATATTTTAAAGAACGTATCGACAAGATCATTGAAAACGAAACAGACAACTTAGATGGTGTCATTAAAAAGTTTTTAAATAAAGTTAATCAAGCATGTATGGTCAAGATTGAGGTGGCAAGTCACGCTGATGCCTATGTTCTGTTTGAGTCTCTAAACAATCGTGGAATGTCGCTTACTGCAATCGATTTAATTAAGAATAAACTTCTGGCAAAATTAGAGAATAATGAGCAAGGTCAAATTAACGAGAATTACGAATGCTGGATGCGCTTCTTGGGCTACTTGGGGGACGATTATGTAGTGCAAGAACGTTTTTTTCGTCACTATTACAACGCTTTCAAACATGAACTTCAGGAAATTCACTCGTTCTCAGTTGCCTCAGTTGCCACTCGTTCCAATCTGATTCGAATTTATCAGCAACTTATCGACTATGATGCCTCACAATTCTTGACGAATATCTCTGAAAATGCCTCCGTCTACTCGCAGATTCTGTCTCGTGGCACAGTTGAAGAATCGCTTACTAAGCCGTTCAAGGATTTGGAACGCATTCAAGGTGCACCATCGCATCTACTGCTATTGTATTTGCTTGCACGAAAGAAAAATTTGAATCTAACATATTCGCATATAGCGTCAATCACAAGTCTTCTTGTTTGCTTTTTCGTTCGGCGTAATCTGACTGATACACCACCAACAAGAGAACTAGACCGGTTTTTTATGAAGATGATAGAAGAGATACGTCCATTGTCTGGTGATTCTGTTAAGAATTCAATCCAACAGCAACTGGTAGGTAAATCTGCTTCGGTGGAGGTGTTCAAAGAAAAATTAAGAGGTAGCATCTATGACGAAAATCGGGACGCAACGAGATTTGTTCTTTGTTCCATTGCTGAGAATGCGATGACAAATGAACAGTGGACAAACCTTTGGAGTCGTAGTAAAAAAGGGCAATTCGCATGGACAATCGAGCATATCTTTCCACAAGGGGAAAATATTCCACAGTGCTGGATAGACATGATTGCAAATGGAAATATACATTTAGCGAAAAATTATCAACAGGAACATGTTCATAGATTAGGCAACTTGACAATTACTGGTTTCAACCGTGAACTTGGAAATAAGAGTTTTGAAGAAAAACGTGATAGACAAGACAGCAATGGTCTGTTCATTGGTTACAAAAATGGTCTCATGCTTAATGAGAGATTAGCAAAAGAAAATCAATGGAGCATCCAAAATATAGAAGAACGCACCGATCAACTGATTAGAGAAATAACACAACTATTTGGTCTGGAGTAATTTCGCTTATAGTTTTTTCGCCTGATTTGCCAAGATAAAGTAAACGGAGTAGCCCAATAAAGGTTCGACTATAGTCCTTTCGGACTCGTAAGCGGACACGCAACACAATCCTGCCACGCCATCGTAAGCAATTGCTTCAGACTTTCTCCGATCCTGCATCCGCTTCCAAGTGGTGTTCCCACCGCCGTCAAAGCGGGTGCTCAATCGGCTATGTGCCGACCATGGGGTCACTGCATGACGGTCATGCTTCCCTGATCGCTCGCTCAGTAAGGGAAAACGATGTCACTTGCGCAAGCATCTTTGTCAATCCGCTGCAATTCAATAGCAGGCGCGACTACGAAAGCTACCCTCGTGATCTCGAATCAGACTATGAGATATTGCGGGCACTCGGATGCGACATGGTATTTGGCGGAAGCTGTTCGCGCATTTTTGATGTTTGCGAATCGACAAGCGATGTCGAAATGCTTGACCCGGGACCATATGCCATTGGATTGGAAGGCGAACATCGTCCGGGGCATCTTGAAGGAGTATGCACCGTTGTCGATCGGCTATTCCGCATCATCGGTGATTGCCGGGCCTATTTTGGCGAAAAGGACTATCAGCAGCTGCTGGTAGTGCATGATCTTGCCACACGCCTTGGCTATCCCCAAGTGATCGGATGCGCAACCGTTCGCGATTCGCAAGGACTTGCGCTTTCTTCAAGGAATAAACTGCTTGCCCCCGAGCAAATTAAACCTGCGCTCAACTTGTTCGGAGCTCTGCGGGACGCTCAAAATGCTTGGAGCGGCGGCGAGCGAAGTGCATTCGCCCTTAAGCGAGTAATGCACAGCCGCCTCGATCAACCCGGCATCAAGGTCGACTATGCGGAAGTACGCGATCCAGAACAATGGTTCGCAGATCCGCTAGCCGGTGACTTGCAACGCGCCGTCGCCTTAGTCGCAACCTATATCGGCGAGGTGAGACTCATCGACAACCTGAAGCTCGACAAATGCTGATCTACCAGCTAGCGTTCGGCCGCGTTGCCGCTGCCGGATACAGGCGCGGCCCATTCAGCGTGCGCCTTTTCGGTTTCAGCCGTCCGTCTGTCCTGTCGAAAACGACACCGGCCGGAAGCCGTCGCCGTTGACGATGCTGGCGCTGTCGCCGGTGGCGCGAATCACGAACAAGCCGTGGCGCTCGGCGTGCAGCGCCGCCTGCGATTCGTTTCTAACATACGCCACCGCCCCGTACACGCGCTTGGACCGGTAGTCTGGAAAATAACGCACGACATCCTCCATCGATGTCAAAAAATGCCGCACCTTTTCCGGCGTCAGCGTGGTCTTGACCTCCACCACCACCACATCGGTGCCGTTGACCATCAAAATGTCGAACTCCTTGTTCTGACGCACCCCGTCGTCCCGGGCAAAATGCGTCTTGACATTGTTCATGGTCGCCTGCACCTCGATGCCTCGCGCCTGCAGCAGCGCCGCCAGGTTGCCCTCGACCAGCGACTCCACCAGCCGGCCCCATTGCGAGTTGAACCGACGATCCGTCTGCTTGAGCTGCCGATCCGTCTGCTTGAGCTGAAGCCCCGTCTCTTTTTGCTGACGGTCCGTCTCCTTGAGCTGACGGTCCGTCTCCTTGAGCTGACGGTCCGTCTCCTTGAGCTGACGGTCCGTCTCCCTTTGGCTAGCGCGAAGCTCGTCCATGCGCTTGCGAAACTCCTTCATCTCCTTGCGCGACTCTTTCATCTCCTTGCGCGACTCTTTGCGGGACTCTTTCATTTCTTTGCGCGACTCCTTGATGTCGGCGCGCGTCTCTTTGATGAGCTCCCAGATTTCATCCGCGGCTGCAGAACCGTTTGGCATTACTCCCTCCTAATCGAATCGATGGCATTCGCTAGCCGGCTTGAAACGTCGGCCGGGACTCGCCCGCCCCGCGTTCCGTCATGCCCGCATTGTACCCCTTGCCGCAAGCGTCGCGACGGCTTTTGTACCGATTCAAGCTGAACAAGGCCAGCTCTGCCCCGCAAAACCGCTATTCGACACTAGATAATAGCTTGCACTAGCTGTCTTCACTTCCCCGCTTGAAGTGAAACTGTGCCCCATCTACGATCGCTTGCGGCCAGCGCGCTGTGATGGTCTTCATGCGCGTGTAGAAGCGAACTCCCTCGGGACCGTGCATATAGTGATCGCCGAATAGGGATCGCTTCCAGCCACCGAAACTGTGAAATGCCGCAGGAACAGGGATTGGAACGTTGACTCCGACCATGCCAATCTTGACATTTGATGTGAAACGTTGCGCAACTCCACCGTCGCGAGTGAATATAGCGGCTCCGTTGCCGTATTCGTGTTCGTTGACAAGCCGCTCGGCCGCTTCGTAGCTATCGACCCGTACGACACACAATACCGGACCGAAGATTTCGTCGGTGTAGATTTTCATATCGGGCTTGACTCGATCAAATAGGCATCCGCCGAGAAACGCACCATCTTCATAGCCCTCCAGCGAGAAACCTCGGCCATCGACAACCAGATCTGCGCCTTCTTCAACGCCTGTGTCGACATAGGATTTTACTTTGTTGTAGTGATCGGGAGTAACCAGCGGACCCATCTCAGCGTCAGGGTCGGTATACGGCCCGATACTGAGATCTTCCACTTTCGGCACCAGTCTGTTGACAACCTCGTCAGCCGTGTCGTCGCCGACTGCCACCACAACGGATACGGCCATGCACCGCTCCCCTGCCGAACCGTAGCCCGCCCCGATCGCGGCATCGGCGACCTGGCTCATATCAGCATCCGGCATCACGACCATGTGGTTCTTCGCACCGCAAAGCGCTTGCACGCGCTTGCCGCAGCCTGTGCCGGTCTTGTAGACATACTCCCCAACCGCAGTCGAGCCCACGAAGCTGACTGCTTCGATGTCGGGATGGGCAATCAAGGCATCAACAGCCACCTTGTCACCAATCACGACATTCAAGACGCCGTCGGGCAATCCTGCTTGCTTCATGAATTCAGCAAGCATCAAGGGGCACGATGGATCCTTCTCAGATGGCTTCAGCACAAACGTGTTGCCACATGCTATCGCAACCGGGAACATCCACATCGGCACCATCGCCGGAAAATTAAACGGCGTGATGCCGGCGCACACGCCAACCGGCTGCCTTACCGAGTACATCGCAACACCCTTTGCGACCTGCTCAGACATCTCGCCCTTTAGCAGTTGCGGAATGCCGCACGCGAATTCGACGACTTCAAGCCCTCGACCAATCGATCCCTTTGCGTCAGCGAGCGTCTTGCCGTGCTCTTGTGAAACCGCCTCTGCCAGCGCATCCATGTTGCTGCGCACAATTTCACGAAAATCAAACAAGATCTGTGCGCGGGCAGCCGGCGGTCGAGCAGCCCAGTCCGGCAGAGCTGCTGCAGCACTTTTAACAGCAAGATCCACTTCATCCACCGAAGCAAATGGAACCTGTTTCGCAACGGTTCCTAGCTCAGGGCTGTAGATTTCGCCAAACTTCCCGCTAGCACCTTCGACTCGCTGTCCGTTAATATAGTGATAAAGGGTTTGTGTTACTTGAGTATCCATGTGCAGTCGGTCCGTTCGATTATCAATGTGCGAAGTATACCAAAGCCCGTTCGCGCTCAATTGCTATGCATAGGAATGGGTAGTGCCGTATTTTGCCGCCCCGCGCTGGTCGTGCCGAATCGATGCGAGGAAAGACAGCAATGAATGTGCTACATGCGATATCATCAATAGTGCCCTCGTTCCCTATTCGATACGCCATATTCACAAATTCTTGATGATCATCGCTTCGCTACACTTCCCGTATTCGTCTCAACAGTCGTTAACTCGTAGCTCGTGGCTTTGCCGCCCCCTGGCAACGGAATGATGATGCCTTTGGCGACTAGATCAGAAAGATCGCGGCTAGCTGTTCGATTAGGACACTTGGCGATAGCCGCATACTTCCTAGTCGTTATTCCCCCTTCAAAGCCTTTTCGACCTTCGGAGAATACCCTCGACACCATCGCAGCTTGCCGCAAGTTCAACTGATCGCCGTAGACTTGGTAGAAGCGTGTTTTGGACAAAATAAAATCCACCTCTTCTTTGGCAAGATCTTGTGCCTTGATGGTTAAGTCAGCGAAATAGTCCAGCCAAATATCAACATCCGAATCTCCCCGACTTGCTTTCTCTAGCTGCGAGTAGTAGGCTTCCTTTTCTCCCACTATCGCTGTCGCAAGGCAAGCCGTGGTCGGATAGCCGAGAGACTGTGAGAGTGCATGGTCGGCGACCGCTCTGCCGACTCGCCCATTCCATCATCAAAGGGGTGAACAACCTCAAACCAAAGATGAGCAATTCCCGCGCGGACGATTCCGAGCATGGCCCTGTCCTCGAGCAAGGAACGGGTTTGGTTATACCAATCGATAAAGTGCGCCATCTCATCAGGTACCTGAGCTGCTGGCGGAGCTTCGTAATGAACCGTTTCCCGCCCGAAAGGGCCGCTAACGATTTGCATTGGCGACGGGCCATTGCGGTACGCATCCCTTAAAACAGCAGTACGGCGCTGCATCGGAATAGCCATGGATTGCCAATTGCCCAGCAGTTGATGCGTCAGGGAAATTGACCAATTCTTGCGAACGTCCACTAGCAATGAAGCGGCTCCCGCCTCCTTTTGATTCGAGCGGTCCTGCGGCGAGTCAGATGCGATAAGACGGAGCAGAGACGATCTGACTGATTTTCTATCCAGATTCTCACCCTCAATGGCATTGGTCTGGATCGCCTCGGAAAGCATCAAGTCAATGGCCGCATCCTCTTGGGCTGTCAATGGCAACGCTTCAAAACGTCCCGCGAGACGCTCTGAGCTTATTCGGAATTCAAAATCGCGGCTTTCAAACGCGCGTTTGTCATAGCGAAATTCCGGCCAATCGGGCTGTTGCCATATCCATGCCATGGCGTGATTGCGGGATTAAATCACGCCAATACCAATTGGAACAAATCAAGCAGTTACGTAAAGCGAACCGGACAGCAAAGAGTGCTCTCAAGATTGAACATCTCTTTCAAAGCCTGCATCACCGCAGCTTTTGTGCATGAGAAATAGCCTCAATGGGATGCTTATCCGTTGCCGCTCAGCACTTTTTGCAAAATGCTTAGCATCTCGTCGATATGTTTTCGTTCGGAAATCAGCGGCGGCGCGATAATCAGCGCATCACCGGTCGCTTTGACATGCATGCCGGCATGAAACAGATTCTTCTGCATATTCAATCCAGCCACTCCAGGCGGTCCGTCCGCCTGCAAGTCAACCCCGGCCATCAGCCCGAATCCGCGAACATCGGTCACTTGCGTGAACTCCTGCAAAGAAAACACGGCATCTAGAAAATAATCCGACAGTTCGGCAGCGCAATCGAACAATTTCTCTTTCTCGTAGATATCCATTGTTGCAATTCCGGCCGCGCACGCCGCAGGGTGCCCCGAATAGGTATAGCCATGGAAAAACTCGACACCCAAGCCCGCAGACGAATCGACAACCGTGTCGTGCACATGTTGCGAAACAGCGACCGCGCCCATCGGCTGAGCGGCATTGGTCAAAGCCTTGGCCATGGTGATCATGTCAGGCACAACATCGAAACTCTGAGAGGCAAACGGCTTGCCGGTTCGTCCAAAACCGCAAATCACCTCATCGAAAATTAGCAAAATGCCATGCTCATCGCAGATTTCGCGCAAGCGATCAAGATAGCCTTTCGGCGGAACCAGGCAGCCAGTAGAACCGGCGATCGGCTCGACAATGCAAGCGGCAATCGTATCGCTGCCGAAGTTCTGAGCAATTCGTTCAAGGTCATCCGCAAGATAGGCACCGGTTTCCGGCTGGCCTCGAACGAAACGGTTCTCCTCGAGCCAAGTGTGCCGCATATGCGAAACGCCGCCTATTCCGAGGCCAAACGCCTGACGATTCTTCACCATTCCGCTTAGGGCGGTGCCGCCCATGTTCACCCCGTGATAGGCGCGCTCTCGCGAAACGAACCGCTGGCGCTGGCCTTCTTTGCGCGCATAGTGGTAGGCAAGCGCGATCTTCAATACGGTCTCGACCGACTCTGAACCGGAATTGGTGAAAAAGATCCGATCCAGTCCCTGCGGGGTGACCTTTGCGAGTCGGCTCGCAAAATGGAACGAATGCTCGTGGCCAAGTTGGAACGGCGCAATGTAGGACAGTTCCAGCAACTGCCGATGCACCGCATCGGCGATTTCCTTGCGGCTATGGCCGGCGGCGCAGCAAAACAGGCCCGAAGAACCGTCAATGATCCGCCTTCCCTCAGGCGTAAAAATGTAGACCCCTTCCCCTCTCGAGACAAGTCGGGGATTTGATTTGAAATCACGATTGCCAGTAAACGGCATCCAGTGATTGGCTAGAATTTCCGAAGCGTATCGCATGTTTTTCCACCTGGATGAATTCTTGAATCATTATTCAAAATCGCGCTGACTCAAACCTTCGAGTGTTACGCGCCTGGATTATTTTCTTCGGGTATTTGTCCGACGCTGAGCCGCAATCTGCATCACCTCTGGTCCAAATCCGTTTAGCTAATCGGCAACGCCAGCTTTGCCTTCCTATGCTGCAATCATCAGGGCGATGCGCGCCCAATATCTAACCGCTCGAGAAAGCTTTTCGAAGGCTTTCCGAACCAACAGGCAACCAGTCTTGCTTTTCGGTTGCATAACTGTCAGTTCGTTCAAAAGTGAAATGATTTTAACACGTTCTATCGACCGAGAATTCGCATAATGACGACACCTTGCCTTGAATGCGGTCATGAATTAAGGCAAACGGCAGACGCAACGTCTATATCCATTTCGCACCTGATCGACGGCATGGCATTGCAATGGGCTATTAGCAATCTCCTGCAACCGAGATTTCAATTCATCACGAGATTGCTCGAATCGCGCCAACCTACAATTCTCCAATTCATGGAGGGCGATTTCGAGCAGATCCACGCCAGCCTAATCATATTTGCTCGCGCCTTGTATTGTGCTTGATCTTGGCCTCTTCCCTGATTTGGTTAACAAGTCGCTTACCACAACCTTTCCGTTTATTGCGTTCTTCAGCCTCGATCAGCGTTGCACGTGCCGCCATGACTCCTGCGGGTGTTTCCTGTTCAAGCATATGAAGTCCCTGACTGGTTCACGCATTACCCCGCAAATCGTTCATATCCGATACTTGGCAGCACATTCCGCAATCCGCTCTCTCTCACGAAAGAGCTTCTATCTTGAGCTTTTCCCACTCAATGTTTGAGAGCATCTACCGCTTAATCGAAGGCACTCGTTTCGCATAGCCAAAAAACTCCGTCGGACTGGCGGCAAGCGCCGCTGAAATGAAAATTCACACCAAGCCGCACCTTTTGCATCAATGTTTGAGTTCGGGCACGATTCGTTGCTGAACGTCCGCTCTGGTCAAGCAAGACGCTATTTCGTCAATCGCTTAATGATTAGTCGCAAAATTTGGAAAATCTGGTCAATCATCGCGATAGATCGTAAATTCCATAGTTATAATTGCTTTGCTAACGGCGACTTGCCGCAAGCTCGTTTTTACCGCCGGGAAGTCTCACGGAGAGTCAATGAAAGTCGGAGTTCCAAAAGAAACCAAGATCGAAGAATACCGCGTCGGGCTGGTGCCTGGAAGTGTGCGCGAACTGGTTGAGCGAGGACATGAAGTCACCATCGAGACCAATGCCGGAATCGGCCTGCACGCTCTCGACGATGACTACCGCGCGGCCGGCGCTTCGATCGCAGACTGCCCAGAAGATTTATTCGCATGGGCGGACATGATCATAAAGATTAAGGAGCCGCTTGCTGCGGAGCGCAAATTGCTGCGAGAAAACCAGATTCTTTTCACCTACTTGCATCTCGCGCCAGATAGGGAACAGACGCGCGACCTAGTCGACAGCGGCGCAATCTGCGTGGCCTATGAAACTGTCACCGCGGACGATGGCTCTTTGCCGCTGCTTGCGCCGATGTCCAAAGTGGCCGGCAGATTGGCGGTGCAAGAAGGCGCGTGGTGCCTAGAGCGACACCACGGAGGCCGCGGCCTGCTTCTCGGCGGAGTGCCCGGCGTCGATCCTGCAAAGGTGGTGATTATCGGCGGCGGAGTCGTCGGCACCCACGCCACCCACATCGCCGTCGGCATGGGTGCCGATGTCTGGGTAATGGACCGCAATACAGAGGTGCTTGAAAATCACTGGAAACAGTTCGGCCGCTCAACCAATGCGATCTTTTCGACCCGAGAATCACTCGAAATGCATCTAAAGGATGCCGATCTAGTCGTTGGAGCAGTGCTGATTCCGGGAGCTCAAGCACCCAGGCTTGTAAGCGAGAACATGATTCGCGATATGCAGCCTGGCGCGGTTGTAGTCGATGTTGCGATTGATCAAGGCGGGTGTTTTGAAACATCCCGACCGACCACGCACTCGGAGCCAACCTACCTGGCGCATGACGTGCTGCACTATTGCGTCACAAACATGCCGGGCGCGGTTCCGCGAACGTCTACCTACGCGCTGAACAACGCAGTGCTGCCATTTGCGATCGAGTTGGCAGACAAAGGTTGCTGCGCCGCACTGACCGATAACGCACATCTGCGAAACGGGCTGAACATTCACAAAGGACGGGTGACCTACAAGGAGGTCGCCGACAATCTCGACTACGACTACTATCCGGCATCCGAAGCGCTCAAGCCGAGCTAGCGGACGCCTTCACAAATTATCTATCCGTTTTCAAGCTCTATTGGTGAGACAAATATGCCATTGATGACTTCTAGCGAGTCTTTCGTAGAGACTCTTGCTTCTTACGGCGTTACCGACGTTTTCGGCATCGTCGGTTCTGCCTATATGGATGCCCTCGATATCTTTCCCGCTGCAGGCATCAGATTTATTCCAACCGTGCATGAGCAAGGTTCAGCGCATATGGCCGACGGCTTCGCCCGCGCGAGCGGCCGCCACGGCGTTTGCATTGGTCAAAACGGTCCAGGTATCACCAATTTCGTCACGGCGATTGCCGCCGCCTATTGGGCTCACTCGCCGGTCGTTGCGGTCACCCCGGAAACCGGCAGCAACACCATGGGCCTTGGCGGATTCCAGGAAACTGAGCAACTGCCGATCTTTTCGAAAATCACCAAGTACCAGGGCCACGTCAGCAGCCCGCAACGCATGGCCGAACTGACAGCGCGCTGCTTCGACATGGCGATGTCTGAACGCGGACCAACGCAGTTGAACATTCCTCGCGATCATTTCTATGGCGATGTCAACGTCGACATCTCGAAGCCGCAAGTGCTTGAGCGCGGGCCTGGGGGCACCAACTCGCTGGCCGATGCGGCGCGCATGCTGGCCGACGCCCAGTTTCCGGTAATTGTCGCCGGCGGCGGCGTGATCATGGCCGATGCGGTCGATTCGTGCGTCGACCTGGCCGAATATCTGTCGGCGCCAGTGGTCAACAGCTACCTGCACAATGATTCATTTCCGGCAAGCCATCCGCTGTGGGCAGGACCGCTCGGCTATCAAGGATCGAAAGCCGGCATGCGCCTGATCTCCAAAGCCGATGTTGTGCTTGCACTGGGCACCCGCCTCGGGCCGTTCGGCACGCTTCCGCAGCATGGCATGGACTACTGGCCCAAAGATGCAAAAATCATCCAGATTGATGTCGACCATCGCAAGATCGGGCTAGTTAAGCAGATATCGGTCGGCATATGCGCAGACGCGGGCGAATCGGCGCAGGCGCTGCTTGAGCAATTGAAAAATCGAGAACATATCGCGTGCCTGCAAAACCGCGATTCAAGACTCGGCGAAATCGCTTCGGAAAAGCAGAACTGGGAATCCGAACTCGACGACTGGACCCACGAGCACGACGAATGGAGCCTTAAGATGAGCGCAGAAGACGAAGGGATGCTGCACCCGCGCCAAGTTCTTCGAGAACTTGAAAGGGCGACTCCGGCCGAAGCGGCCATCTCTACCGACATCGGCAATATCTGTTCGGTATCCAACAGCTATCTTCGTTTCGAAAAACCTCGCAGCTTTTTTGCCGCCATGAGTTTCGGCAATTGCGGCTATGCATTCCCCGTCATCATGGGTGTCAAGGTCGCAGCGCCTGATCGTCCTGCGATTGCCTACGTCGGCGATGGTGCCTGGGCCATGAGCATGGGGGAGATTCTCACGTGCGTTCGAGAGCAGATTCCGGTAACGCCGGTGGTGTTCAACAATCGGCAGTGGGGGGCTGAAAAGAAAAATCAGGTCGACTTCTACGGGCGCAGATTCGAGGGCGTGAATCTTGACAGCCCCAGCTGGGCCAAGGTGGCGCAATCAATGGGTGCCGAGGGCATCGTCGTCGACAATATCGATATGGTCGGCGATGCGCTGCGACAGGCTTGCGCGGCGCAAAGCGAAGGCAAGACCACTGTCATTGAAGTCATGTGCACCCGAGAACTGGGCGATCCGTTTCGCCGAGATGCACTGAGCGCCCCTGTGCGGCATCTGGATAAATATAAAAAATACGTATAGCGCGTTTTGCCTTTGACGCCATCCGGCAACAACACGCCAGCGATTGTCTTTGCAGAGGCGGCAGACGAGCGCATGCTGCGCGCCGCCGCCACCCTAAAAGCTCAAAATGCCGTCTCGCCGATCCTGATCGGCGAGGGCCGGCAGATCCGCCAGCTTGCATCGGAGCACGACATTGATTTCGATCCTGTTTCGATCCTTGATCCAGCCCAGCAAACCTATTTCGATGAGCTAATCGAAGCGGTCGTCAATGGACCAAGAAAGCTGAGCGAATCAATTGCACGGCGCCTGATCCGAAAGCCGCTAATGTATGGAGCGGCCTTGGTGCGGGCAGGCAAGGCGCACGCCATGATCGCGGGGGCATCGGTCCCGACTTCGAAAGTGCTAGAAGCCGGACTGATGATCATTGGGACGCAAGAAGGCATCGAAACGCCTTCAAGCTACTTCCTGATGCGCTTGCCGGCTGGCACAGCAACAAAAGCCAGATCAATCATATTTGCCGACTGCGCGGTAAACGTCAATCCGAGCGCAGAACAGCTTGCCGACATCGCGATTGCAACCGCGGCAAGCGCACACAGGGTTCTTGACGAGGAACCGCGAGTCGCGATGCTGTCGTTTTCGTCCAAAGGCAGCGCACGCCATGAGCTTGTCGACAAAGTGGCGCAAGCGGCCGCTCTTGCGACGCAAAAGCGACCAGATCTTAAAATCGATGGCGAATTTCAGTTCGACACCGCTTTCGACCCGCGAGTCGCGAAACTCAAACTTGGAACCGAAAGCCGCGTAGCCGGACAAGCCAATGTGTTTATTTTTCCAGATCTGAATTCCGGCAACATCGGCTACAAGATCGCGCAATATTTAGCTAAAGCCGAGGCGATCGGCCCGATGCTTCAGGGGTTTGCCCGTCCGATCGCCGACCTATCACGCGGCGCGACTGCCGACGACATTATCAAGACGGCAAGACTGCTGGCAACAGCTCAGTTCAAAAATGAATCCGTCTTGCAGAAGCCGGAACCGGTATAATAGCCGCATGTGATTCAACCATGGAGCATGTCAAAATGAAGCGTTCAACCAGATTCACCCCCCCCCTCCCGTAGACTGACAACCCTCGTGCTGCTGACAACGCTGGCCGGGCCGGCGACGGCGCAGGTGGATTACTCCTTTATTGATGGTGCATCAGGCACGAGCACTTGCCCGTCAGGCCAGACTATACGTAGCGGAATAAACCTTGTCGACGGATCCCTGACAAAAAACGCGGTCCGGCTGTCGACGTATTCAGTTGGTCTTGGGACAATCCGAACTTTGATACCAGGGGCGAGCGCACTTCAAAGCGCCACTTTGTATCTCAGTGTGCTGGAAAATGGCAGCATAGAGACGAGCAGGCAGACTCTCGGAATTGTTGCAGCTGGCACGGATGTGGCGGCAGATCCGAAAACTTTCAGCAACCTGAAGCAGAACAGGCGCTACACCGCAGTCACGCATATCGGGGATGTCACCAAGATCATCTCAAGATTCTGCTTCAAGACCGCGGCCGATCTGGAGATCCCCTTTGGCTCGGGTCGCGCCGTCACCGGCGATGGGTGGTCAAGCGGGTGCTACGCCTTCAGCCGGGACAGGAATCAGATCAATGCTTGCCTATGCGGAGCGCGCAATGCAGATGGTGAATGGGCGCGTACAGATTCCGAAGACGGCTACGAATATATTAGGGATTCCGCCTCCTGGAGAACCAGCGTGGGCTGCACGACCAACTGACGGGGCCGGAGGCGCCGGCCGCACGGCTTCCGGACTCGTCCAGAAAGCCATAGATCCAAGGCAGGAGGCGGCCTGCGGGCCGCCTCTTTCAGATCAGGCCTTGCAAGTGAGCCGCTGTTAGGCCGTTGACCGACAACACCGCAACAACCTAGAGATCATTCGCAAGCACTTTTTCAGCGTTCGTCAATCGGGATGTATTCTCTCGCATCGGGCCCGTTGTACAGCGTCAGCGGACGGATCAGGATATTCGCTTCGAGCTGCTCGATAATCTGGCTAAACCAGCCGGGCGTGCGCCCGATGGCAAAGATCGGCACGAACAAGTCTTCCGATATGCCATGCAAGTGATATACGACTCCGGAATAGAAGTCGACATTGACGTTGACACCATGGCGCGAATAGGGCTTCATCGCCTCAACTAAAGCCTGCAGGATTTCGTACCAATGCGGCTGGCCCATCTCGACTGAAAGCTTTTGCACCCCCTTTTTCATATGGCGTGCTCGGGGGTCTTCGGCGCGATAGACCCGATGCCCAAACCCCATCACCGGTTGGCGGTTCCCGCGCTTGCTCTTTACATATTCGGCGGCATTTTCAGGCTTGCCGACTTCTTGCGCCATTTTCATGACATTCTCCGCCGCACCGCCATGAGCCGGCCCGGACAATGCAGCAACCGCCGCAGTAATGGAGGCGTAGACATTTGCATCGGTGCCCGTGACCACTCTGGCCACGAACGAGGAAGCATTTGAGCCATGCTCAGCATGAAGGACTAGATCTGTATCGAACAGATCTGCCGCTTCAACACTCGGCTCAACCCCTTTGAGCAGATAGAGAAAATGGGCCGCATGCCTGAGATTCCCCAATGGGCTTACGGGATCTTTGCCATTTCGGATATTGTCATGTGCCGCAACAATCATCGGCACCTGAGATGTAAGCCGAATCGCTGAATCAATGACCGCTTCGGGGCCTCTGTCATCAAGATCGGATTCGAATGCGCCTAGTGCCGATACGCATGTGCGCAATACTTCCATAGGGTGAGCATTGCGGATTGAGCGGATTATGTCGATCAATTCATCCGGCAGCTTGCGCTCGGACTTGAGACGCTCATCAAACTCATTCAACTGCGCCCGCGTCGGCAGTTCTCCATGCAGGAGCAGATAGGCGGTCTCCTCAAAATTCGATCGGGTCGCAAGGTCATGAATTGAATAGCCGCGATAGCGCAAATCGCCAGCTCGCCCATCTATCGACGAGACGGCTGAACGTGCGAAATAAACGCCTTTCAACCCGCGATGCAATTCGACTTTCTGTTCGCCAGTCATAAAATTCTCCTATATCTTCGACAATTTCGCCTTCGCCTATTGAGCCCATCGGGGACTCTGAGGCAAATTGTCGCTGATTTCGTACCAGTCAGGCTTATGGCTCACCCAGATGTGCCCTGCCGCAACCAATCCAAGATCACCGTCGAGCGCACCGATGCGAAGAATCACATCATCCGGGTCGCGGTCGCATCGTGCAAAAACATGGGTGCCGCAATTTTTGCAAAAGTAGCGCGTCTTGCCCGGCGAGGATTGAAATTCGCCAAGCCAATCCTCTCCGCTCGTAACCGTGAATCCCGATTCGTCGGTCAAAGCGCTAGACCCGTAGGCGGTCGCATGCGCCTTGCGGCAGGTCCGGCAATGGCAATGATGGAATCGGCGAATCGGAGCGCCGACTTCAAACGTGACATTTCCGCACAAGCAACTGCCGGTATGCATGGTTTCCTCCTCTAAGTTCCGTCATCGAACACGATTGTTATGCGGCGATTGCTGCGGCCTTTCTTTTCCATTCTCTGAATCTTGACCGGGCCGATTTCAGACGTATTGGCCACATGCGTTCCACCGCAAGGTTGAAGATCGACGCCTTTGAAATGAACCATGCGAATCATGCCCGAGCCGCGGGGCGGCTGTACCGCCATGGTACGCACGAGCGAGGGGTTGGCATCCAGTTCCCGATCGGTAATCCATCGCACTTCGCGCTCGGTTCTTTGGAATATGAGCATGTTCAAGGACTGTTGAAGCTGGCGCTTATCCAATGTGCTGGGCAAGTCAAAATCCACTCTGCCGCGATCCGGATAAATTTGCGCGCCGGTAATTTGCGCGCCAATCAATGCACTAAGCAAATGCACGCAGGAATGCATCCGCATCAAGCGATATCGGCGCTCCCAATTCAGTTCCAGATGCAAGGCATCGCGAATATCGGGAAGCGCCGATTCTTCGCTGCAGTAGTGCAATATCTCGCCAGATTCGGGGGCTCGGCGCGTATCGACAATATCGATCTGATCGCCAGATGGCAGCGTCGCCCAGCCCTGATCCCCAAGCTGGCCACCACCGATCGGATAAAAGATCGTCTGATTGACGGTAAACGCGCGCAAATCCGGTTCGACCGATTGCACAGTCGCAGCGCACCGGCGCTCATAGGGGTCTTCTTGAAACAATTCGAGCGCCATGCCGATTTCAAATCTTGGGGCGCAGGGATTTCGGATCGTATAGCGGACGAACCGACGCTTGCGCTGGAAACCGCTCGCCAGCCGCTTCAATTTCGAACGATCCTGATTCAATGAATTCAGGCGTGACGCCGCCGGTGCAATTGACATAGCCCAAAGCGACGCTGCCGCCAAGGGTGTATCCATACATCGCTGAGGTGGTGCGGCCGACAAACTTGCCATCACGATAGATTGGCTCTTCATGGTAGAGCAAAGGTTCAGGATCGCTGAGCAAAAACTGAACTAGACGCCTGTCTTGAGGGCTGCCGCGCTGTTCGAGCAGCGCATCGCGCCCGATGAACCCCCCTGGCTTATCCCAGCAGACGGCAAACGCTAGTCCCGCTTGCAGCGGCGTGTCTTCATCGCTTATATCGTGCCCCCAATGCCTGTAAGCCTTTTCGATGCGCAGCGAATTCAGGGCATGATAGCCGCAGTGCCTCATTCCAAATTGCTCGCCTGCTCCAGCCACTTCGTCATAGACATGCTGCGCAAACTCGGTCGGCACATACAATTCCCATCCAAGTTCGCCGACATAGGTGATGCGCGAGGCGCGCACGATAGCATAGCCGACTTCGATTTCCTTCGAGGTCAAAAACGGAAATGCTTCATTGGACAAGTCTGCATTGGATACTTGTGACAGCACGTCGCGCGACTTCGGCCCCATGATCGAAAGCACGGCAAAGCCAGATGTCACATCGGTTGTCGCGACGCGAAGGTCCCGCGGCAGATTGCGGCGCAGCCATTCGTGATCGCGAACTTGCGAAGCTGCACTGGTAACAACCATGTAGCTATCCTGCGACAGACGCTTGACCGTCAAATCGGCCTCGATGCCTCCGTTTTCGTTCAGCCACTGCGTGTAGACCAAGCGACCAACATCCACTGCAACATCGTTGGCGCAAATTGTGCTAAGAAAGCGTTCCGCATCAGCACCCTGCACCATGATCTTGGCAAATGATGACAGATCGAAGATGCCAACGCCGCCGCGCACCGCGTCGTGCTCTGCGCGGACATGATCAAACCAGTTCTGACGGCCATAGCTGTATCGATAAACCGGCTCTATCCCTGTCGGGGCATACCAGTTTGGCCGTTCCCAGCCATAGGTCTCGCCAAAGCATGCCCCTTTTTCGAGCAGTCGGTCGTGCAATGCCGATTTGCGAACGTTCCGCGCGGTTTCAACCTGCCGAAACGGCCAGTGCATGGCGTAGAGCAAGCCGAGCGTCTCGGTGATGCGATCGTGCAGATATTTGCTGTTGTTCTGAAACGGATGGATGCGTCTTATGTCGACATCCCAGTAATCTAGCCTAGGACGGCCATTGGCGATCCATTCGGCGATGACTTTGCCGGCGCCGCCGGATGACTGCACTCCGATCGAATTAAAGCCTGCGGCGACATAGAAACCTTTCAGGTT
Organism: Arenicellales bacterium; assembly: GCA_965214875.1. Classification (GTDB taxonomy): domain Bacteria; phylum Pseudomonadota; class Gammaproteobacteria; order Arenicellales; family JAJDZL01; genus CBDAUN01. The sequence continues at coordinate 3,054,030 of OZ243980.1, forward strand.
CGGCGCCTCTCCGAGATAGTAGCGATCATCTGGCGTAAAGCTTTCCGGTCCGCAAAAGAAGGTATGGATGCCAGCCTCGCCGAGTGACGGGATGCGATGCAAAGCGTTGTTCAAGGCGTCTTCGAACTGATCCCAATCTTCCGGAAGCTGATCGAAGCAAAAGTCTGCCGGGATCCCATGCATGCCCCATGGCTTGGCCTTGGGCTCAAACGCCCCGACCAGCAGCTTGCCCGCATCCTCCTTATAGTAGGTGAAACCGTTAGGGTCCCGCAATGAGGGCAAGTCCGGCGGCAAGCCCGCAATCGGCTCAGTCACCACATAGTAGTGTTCGGCGGCATGAAGCGGCACCGGCACATCGCACATCAGACCGATTTCACGCGCCCACATGCCGCCGCAATTGACCACGAATCGCGTCTCGATATCACCAAAGTCGGTTTGAACGGCGGCGACTGCGCCATCGCGAGTCGATATCCCGGTCACCTTGATGTTCTCGAATATTGTTCCGCCGCGCTGCCGTGCGCCTTTGGCATAGGCTTGAACCATGTCGAGCGGGTTGACCTGGCCGTCTCCAGGCACAAACACGCAGCCGACCAAATCGTCGATATTGAGGATCGGATATTTCTCAAGCGCTTGTCGGGGCGAGATAACTTCTGCCTCGACACCGAAAGATCGCGCCATGGATGCTAGGCGCTTGAGCTCTTCGAACCGCTCCGCATCCGATGCGACGGCCAGCGAGCCATTTTGCTTATAGCCGGTTTGCTGGCCCGCCTCCTGTTCGAGGACAGCTAGCAATTCGGCTGTATATTGCGCAAGGCGAGACAAGTTGTAGCTTGAGCGCAATTGCCCGACAAGACCCGCGGCATGCCAGGTTGTGCCGCACCCAAGTTCGCGTCTTTCCAGCAAAACAATGTCGTCCCAGCCAAGCTTGGCCAAGTGGTAAAGGACGCTGGTGCCGACTGCACCGCCGCCAATCACGACAACGTTCGCTTTGGATGGCAGTGATGATTGCATTGCAGAAAATGGTCTTTGGTCCAACGGTTGCTGTTTTTGCACGGAACGATTGCACGACACCTTGATGAGGTGTGCGAGAATTCTGGCTAGTCAACGATCCGTGAACGCGCAATTTTACATGACATTTTCATTATCCAATCGCACACTTGAAAACCAATTGGAATATTGACACATCTGCAAACAGCAAGAAACGGCTTGCGCGGATGCCCGCAAACTGCAAAAATGCACTTTTCCATACCAATCCACGAATTGACCAATGCGCACAACCAACAACGACTACTGTAGAATCGCAGATTCAATCGCATATCTTGATAAGCATTTTGCTGAACAGCCTACACTAAAGCAGATCGCCGATCACGCAGGCTTGAGCGAGCATCACTTTCAACGACTGTTCAAGCGCTGGGCCGGAATCTCCCCGAAACGTTTCCTGCAATATCTGACCGCGCAAGCAGCTGGCAGATTACTAAGGCAGAAATTGTCCGTCATGGACGCCTCTTTGGATTCCGGGCTTTCCAGCACAAGCCGGCTCTACGAGCTGTTTGTCAATGTCTATGCGATGACTCCTGGCGAATACCGCGATCACGGCAGATCGTTGTCGATCGCCTATGGAAGCCACGATAGTCCATTCGGTCGATGTCTGATCGGTTCGACTGAACGCGGAATTTGCTGGTTAAGCTTTGCCGACGAAAACCATCAACTCGAAAAGCTTAAAGCTGAATGGCAAGGCGCCAAGCTGATCGAATGCTCTGCCAGCACGGCAACTGTCGTCGAGCAGATATTTGCAGCCGCATCAAGCCAGGCAGACCCGATTCCGCTGCACATCAAAGGAACCAATCTTCAGATTCGCGTGTGGGAAGCGCTGCTGAAGATTCCGTTTGGCGAGGTCAGAACATACTCTGATGTTGCGCAAGCGATCAACCATCCTAAAGCGGTTCGGGCAGTGGCATCCGCTATCGGCCGGAATCCGGTTTCCTATATCGTCCCCTGCCATCGCGTCATTCGCATGTCGGGAGCTTTAGGCGGATATGGATGGGGGTTGACTAGAAAGAAAGCCATGCTGGCGTGGGAGCACGCCAGATCCGCCTAGCGAATTGGTTCTGCCAGCCTATGAGATCGCAATCTTCTGCAGTTCTGCGATGAAGAATTCAACTTCCTCTTCCGTATTGTAATAGTGCACGGGACTGCGATTAATCGCACCAACACCCCACCTGTCCATATCGAGCAAGGCGTTTGGACGCGGACAGATACCGATTTGGATGCCTTTCCCGCGCATAATGGATTGCACCTTGGACGCTTCGACTCCGTCGACTGAAAAAGTTACGATGCCGCAACATTCCTTGCCCTTGTCCCGAACCGCAACGCCCGGTATCTCCGATAGCGAATGACGCATCTTTTCGGCAAGAAAGCGAATTCTAGAATAGATTTCGTGCAACCCCCACTCCATAGCATAATCGACGGCTGCGCCAAGACCGAGTTGGCTCGCAATGCTCGATTCAAACGTTTCATAGCGCATTGATCCTGGTTTCAATTCATATCGCTTCGCATCTTTCCAAGTTGCCGACCCTACATCAAGCATTGCTGGCGGAAACTTGTCCAGTGCCGATTCTCGTACATACAAAAAACCCGTCCCCCGCGGCCCGCGCAAGAACTTGCGCCCTGTAGCAGAAAGCGCATCGCAACCGATCTCATCAACATCGAGCGTCATCTGCCCAGCCGACTGGCAAGCGTCGACCAGATAGGGGATGCTGTAGTCTCTGACAATTTCACCTATTTCCTTGATCGGCGCCACCAGCCCGTTATGGGTCGGCACGTGCGTGATTGAAACCAGCCTGACCCGATGATTGATCATGCGTTCCAGCGCACGCAAGTCGAGTTGGCCGTCCCGGTCGTCAGGCACGATCTTGACCTTGACCCCACAGCGCTTGGCGATTTGCATATACGCAATCATGTTCGACGCGTAGTCCGAGAACGAAGTTAGAATCTGATCGCCCTCGCGGAATGTCTGGGCAATGCCGTAGAAGGCCGCGTTCCACGCCGAGGTGGCACTTTCGACAAGCCCAATCTCTGAAACCTTGCAATTGAGCATTAGCGCGATGCTCGCATAAATATTTTGAATCTTGTCGGCGGCCATCTCTTCGGCTTCGTATCCACCATGCAAAAACTCAAGATCCAAATGCTCTCGGACCGCGTTCATCACGGACAGCGGCATATGGCTGCTGCCGGAGTGGTGCAAATGGATAACGCTAAGGCAACCTGGCGTCTCTCGCCTTGCTCTACCTACGTCAATTGTCATTAGTCATTCAATCGATGGTTCGTTCATTTAATTCAATTACGGCAAGCATGCCTAGCCAAGTGGTTGTTTCAATATGGTCTTGGGGTAAAGTGCAATTAGCGAACCAGACACACTATAGAGCCGGCTGTAAATCGCGAGGCATTCGCATACGCTCCAAATTCATTCACTCGCTTTCAAACAATAGTATCAGTAAATTAGGTAAAGTTGTTATTGATTTTGCGATTGACCGGGCTCGCCATCCGATCAAACAAGCGTCTGCAACCACTTGATACTCATTCTCTCGCAGCCTCACTAACAACAGGCTAATTGCTCCTAGATCAAATCTGTTCTCGTTGGAACGAGGATCATTTAAATCGATACCGACGATTATCTGCCAACCGGCGACACAATCGACATCACTGCGCCGTGGTTCGCGAACCGGCGACCAGCCATGAGATTTCTGCAAGCAAGCCGGCAATGAAATTCATATCAATTTTTGCGGTTGAGCATTGAAGTAGCCGAATCGAACGAAATTCTGTCAACAGCATAGAAAACACACATTGGATTTCGTCATTGATCTTTTGATCGAAAACGCAGCATTCATTGCATATACGGCACTATAATCCGTTTTTGCTATGATAATTAATCGCCATAAGTTGCAATTGATTACAGATCGTCTGAATCAATTTCCGGCAGTCGCTCTGCTGGGACCTCGGCAAGTCGGGAAAACCACGCTCGCCCAAATCGTGGCTAGGAAGCACGATAGCATCTATCTTGATCTTGAAAAAACTTCGGACCGGGTGTTGTTGTCGGACGCAGAGTATTTTCTGACAAGCCATGAAGACAAGCTGGTAATCATTGACGAAATCCATCGAACTCCAGAGTTGTTTCAAACACTTCGCGGTCTGATCGATAGTGGTCGCAGGCGCGGCATTCGGACGAAGCGGTTTCTCTTGCTAGGATCTGCTTCAATCGAGTTAATTCGGCAGTCAGGCGAATCCTTGGCAGGACGTATCGCCTACGTGGAGCTGCCAATGCTAAACGTGGGGGAAGTTGGTGCCGACAGCCATGAGCGATTATGGATTCGAGGTGGTTTTCCAGACAGCTTTCTTGCAGTCGACGATGCTGAAAGCTCTATATGGCGCAACAACTTCATCGGAACATACCTGGAACGAGATATCCCATCTTTCGGCCCGCGGATTCCAGCCGAAACCTTGCGTCGCCTCTGGACAATGCTTTCCCACAATCAAAGCGGCTTGCTGAATTCGGCAAACCTCGCGCGCAGCATGATGGTTGACGCGAAAACCATAGGTCGCTATATCGATCTACTTGTAGATCTGCTGTTGGCGCGGCGACTTCAGCCCTACTTGGTCAATGTCGGCAAACGTCTTGTAAAGTCACCCAAAATTTTCATTCGCGATAGCGGTGTTGTTCATTCGCTTCTCGGGCTCGAAACCTGGGAGGATGTGATGTCGCATCCCGTCGCAGGCGGAAGCTGGGAAGGTTTTGTGATAGAAAATCTATTGGGTTCGACTTCAGAACGTGTTTCGGCGTATTTCTACCGTACAGCAGCGGGTGCCGAAGTTGACCTTGTCCTCGAAATGCCTGGCTCCGCTTTGTGGGCGATCGAAATAAAACGAGGATTATCCCCAACCGTAAGCAAAGGACTTCATTACGCTCGGCAAGACTTGAATCCTGAGCGAACTTTCGTCGTGTACTCTGGTGATCAACGCTATTCGAAAAGCGAAGGGATTGAGGTGATTGGGCTGCGGGAGATGCTTTGCCTGCTTGCTGAAGCTTGATTCAAAGTCCGGGAAAAGCTTAAAAGTGGCATCTGGCAAGGCATTGATCTTCTAGATGCGAACAAACTGGGGTCGTTTTGCTTCCGAAATTCCATCTATACCCAGAAAACACAGATCATTCTTCCCAAATCAGCAATTAGACCCTAAAACTGTCCGCAATTCACTGAAAATAATCGGGTCTATGGCGTGATTGTTGCTAGACCAATTGTCGAGATTGGCAAGAACACAATCCCTCAATTCAAATCGATATACCGTCAACATCTCCTCTGAATCAGTTCCATAGTTGTAAGTAGTGTCTGTCAGAAAACTCTGATTTTGCATTAAAGTTATTGTTTTAATTTAATTTTTTTTATCAGAAGAGAAACCGAAGATTTTCGAAAATCGGCCCGGCAACTGCAAGATGCAGTCGAAAATCGATTCGAACGGGCTAAATACGGCTAAATCTTCGAAAGGCACATCTTATTAAAACTTCAATAGAAACAATAGTTTTAATGCAAAAATAGAGTTTTCTGGCAGACACTAAGTAGCAGATTGAACCGTCCAGTTAAATTTGCCATCATTTTTGAATTTTTCGTTCCGGAATCACAACATCAGCGAGCGCGCCTTCGGCCAAGTCGCCTGCATGGCGCACACCGCGCATGGCCAGAGCAATTCGGCACTGATCACCCGCCGGGCATGCCGAATTGGGAGCGCATGCAAGCGGTCCTAATTCGGTTCAACTTGGCTTATTGCCGAATGCTGATGAATTCCATCCCCACGGCCTAGCCTTTTCACGACCGTACGGAAACTGAATATCGGAACGCTTCGGCGGGTCCGGCAATTCATCAATAAAATCCAAGCTTTCATCAAACACCTTGCGAGACCTTTCCTGCATTTTCGCGTAGTCTTCCAGAATTTTCGAGTCTTGGGATTTTCGTTGTTCATTTTTCATGCCACCCTCCTGGCACCCAGCTTTGAATGAATGAAGTCTTGCATGCCGGTCTTAGCAAAAAAGTCGATCGTCAAACCGTGATAGTTCCTGATCAGGGAACTGAGCTCATGGTCTGCACCGAAATCATTAATCTTGAGCTTCAACTCATCACTGGCGAGCTGCCGCATTGAAATCCCCCGGCCATGCGAATGCCACTTCGACGCATCTCCCAGTGTGGCGGCGATCGATTCCGCTCTTCGCCTCTTCATGGATGGCGTGACTTTCTTATTCTTGCTCTTTGTCCTGCTCCAATTTTTGAACTTGTATTTGGGTAGCCACTCTGTGATCAAAGCAACGCCATGCTGAACCGCCTGTTCAATCTGAAAGATTTGCGCGGGGTCGAAGCTTTTAACCAAAAGCGCCAGTTCCGCACGTACAGAGGCACCGGAATTCGCATTGTTTATTTTGTCGCATAATTCCGAAAACTTTGAAGTCAATCCATACCCGGGCAAAAATGCGCCGTCGGCACTCCGATACTGCGGATCAATGGGCCCCAATACGGAAAAATAGTCCATATATATGTCGTCTCCCGAAAGTGCAAGAACCGTGCCGGCGGAAAAGGCATAATTCGGAACTATGAAGGAGACGTTCTCATAGTGCTCCCTCATGACAGCCACCAGTCGCTCCACGGTTTCCATAAATCCGCCATCCGTTTCCAGCACCACTGCCAGATGATTTCGGCTGGTCTGCTCAGCGGAAGCCTCTTGCTCTCTGAGATTTTCAACGACAATTCGAAATTCGTCATCAATAGGAGGCTGCAGCGCGGAGTGTATGAGTACACAGTCCCCCTGCATCTTGTCTGCAAGCCCGCAATTCATCTCCCCGAGGGCCTGCTCGGTCAGCTGTTCAACATTGATTGCTTCCATGCGTCTATCTCAGCTTTCAACATTCACTTGTATCGCAATGCGGAGAAAATCGAACCTTTGGATGAATAGTATTGGGAACTAATTCACCTGCACTCACCAGATCAAAGTTGTCGTATGCATGAATCATTCACGACCCTAGCCCGATGTTGCATATTGTTGATGATTATATTACAGCCTCTACGGACTCAATACATGTGAACTAACCCCCCAAAATCCGCGTTAGAGATTTTTGCGGACGAATTTTTCGCCAAAATTCGCTGTCGGGGAAAATTCCGGCGCTGGCAATACCCGCGAGCCGGCTTGCCTTTCGCGGCGAAAATCATCCAGGGCGACCGGTTTCACCCCTCAGGTGAAAAGCGGTTTCGGTGAAACGATCGATTATGCAAGCCATTATTCCATCTTGCGGCACTCTAACGCGGTTTTAAGGCAAACTACGCAGCAGTTTTAGTCAAGCCGGGCATTCGATTCCCTCAATTTGCCGCGTGATCGCGAAAACACCGCGAGTTTTGCAGTGCTATAATGCCCCGCAACATCTTGACGGGGTGCCTCTCCTAAAGAGGCTGAGAATGTGATTCGTTTCAACTCGTTGAACCTGATCCGGATTATGCCGGCGTAGGGAATCAGGATGCGGCTCGAACTCTGACTCGCCTATCCAATCTCGGTTCTGCGTCCCGTTCAGAACAAGCTTGAACGCGGACGATATGAGCAATCACGCAACTCGAAGCCAAGCCTTGCGCAAGCACTCTTCTGCCGTTACGCGACGGCGGATGCCGCGAATCCATTGCATTGTCAATCAGGCTGCGGTTCAACTAACCGCCAATGTGCTGCTGGCGGTCGGCGCTGAACCTTCCATGACCGATGCCCCGCATGAAACGGTCTCTTTCGTCAATTCAGCCGATGCGCTGAGCGTCAATCTCGGGATGCTGTCGAAGCGCAAGCGCCGATCGATCAGCATTGCAGCCAAGACCGCTAGCATTGCTCAGATTCCTTGGGTACTCGATCCGGCATTTATCAACAGGTCTGAGTCTCGCGCCCATTTTTGCGCTCAGATGCTCCATTACAGGCCCACCGTCATACGCGCCAACCAGTCGGAGGTCGAAACGCTTTGCAAGCTGGTTGATCGATCGGCTGAAGCGATAAGCGACCACTACGGCTCTATCATCGCGACCACCGGCGAAAAGGATCGAATTATCTGCCGTCAACGGCGCAGCGAACTTCACTTAGGGCATGAATGGATGGCGCGGACCACCGGCATGGGCTGCGCCTTGTCAGCAATCATCGCTGCCTATCTCAGCGACAGCGACGATCATTTCGCCGCCGTCGAATTGGCGATTGCAGAATTCTCGTTTGCAGCTCTTGCCGCTTCCGATCAGTCGCAAGGCCCGGGTTCATTCGTGGCCCCTTTTATCGACTGGCTGCACTGGCTGCACAGCACCGACGCTGACCAGCCAAACGCAAATCAGGCGAAATGACTAACCGAGGAAACAATGCCTGCCAAGCGTTCGACCCGACGCTGTATCTGGTCATCAATCCGGATCAGTGCGTTAGCGCTAATCCGGTATCGACTGCACTCCTCGCCGCCTTGGGCGGAGTCACAGCGATTCAGCTCAGAAACAAGTCGGCCATGAGCGACTGCGCATTTGAAAAACTGGTGCGCTCGGTGATCACTGAGCTCGCACATCTGTCGACTCCCATAATCGTAAACGACGACATCGAAACGGCGAGACGCACCGGTGCCGATGGGATACATTTGGGCCAAAGCGATGCGCCGGTCGCTCAGGCACGTAAATTGCTCGGCGAATCAGCCATCGTCGGCATTACCATTCGGTCGTTAGAAGACATTGCCAATACGCCAATCGAGGCAGTCGACTATGTCAGCATCGGCGGCGTATTCAGCACTCGAAGCAAGCACGATGCCGGCACACCGATTGGCGTCAGCGCACTGTGCGAGCTGGTGTCGCATGTGCGCGAACTCAACGAGGACATGCCTGTGATTGCAATCAGCGGAATCAATGCTTCCAACATTGATCAAGTTCTTGAAACCGGGGTTTCCGGCATCGCTGTGGTGTCAGCGGTCTGTCAGGCTGATTGCCCCGAACGTGCCGCGCGTGAACTGCGCGAGCATATCGACAACTTTCGAACTGGCAAAGGAGCATTGCAATGAGTTGGCCAGTCGCACTGACGATCGCAGGCTCAGACAGCGGTGGAGGGGCCGGTATCCAAGCGGATCTAAAAACTTTTTCAGCGCTGGAAGTCTACGGCGCAAGCGTCATAACGACATTGACCGCACAAAACACGCAAAGCGTATCAAGCATCTACGAAACTGATCCAAAATTCATTGCTGATCAGATCGATGCCGTTTGTTCCGATATGCCGGTTTGCGCGGTGAAGATCGGCATGCTGCATCGCGTCGAAGTCATCGAGGTCGTGGCCGACTCATTGGAGCGGCATGGAATCGGGCACATCGTCCTCGACCCGGTGATGATCGCAAAAAGCGGCGATGCGCTGCTTAAGGACGATGCTGTCGATGCGCTCAAGACCCGCTTGATTCCCAAAGCATCCATCATCACGCCAAATCTGCCTGAAGCGGCGCGACTGTTGCGGCAAAAAATTGAGAGCGTCGAGGCATCCATGGAAAGCGCCGCCGAACGCCTTCTGTCTTTAGGCAGCGGTGCGGTTCTGCTCAAGGGCGGCCACCGGCCATCTTCCGATAGCACCGACTACTATTTCGACGGAAACACCATCAAGCAACTGAAAAGCCCCCGCATCGACACGCGAAATACGCACGGGACCGGATGCACCCTATCGTCCGCCATTTGCGCTTTTCTGGCACGCAAAGCCGGCATGCATCAAGCTGTCACCGCCTCTAAGGAATACATTTCAGAAGCCATCGCGCAGGCAGACAGATTGAACATCGGCAAGGGGCACGGACCAGTTCACCATTTTCATCGGCAATGGCCGAAAAACTGACTTCATGCAACGACGAAAATTTCTAAAATCCAGCGCAATCGGCGCAGCAACAGCCGCGACGCTATCCCCGATCGCAAAAGCCGATGAGACGCTTCAACTTCGAATGATCCTGTCATGGATCAAAAACAGTCCGGGCACCGGCGCAGCGGCCGAGCGACTGGCTCGACGCATTGAGCTAATGAGCGGAGGCAGAATCAAGATCAAAATCTTCGGAGTCGGAGAAATCGTAGGAGCTTTCGATGTGCTTGATGCGGTCGGTGCCGGAGTCGCCGAACTTGGCCATAGCGCGTCATTTTTCTGGCAAGGCAAGATGCCGGCTAGCGCATTCTATACCGCGGTACCATTCGGCTTGACGGCGGTCGAGCACATGTCTTGGATCTATCACGATGTTGGCGGCGAGCTGTGGGATGAACTTTATGCACCGATGGGAGTCAAGCCCCTGCTTGCCTCCAACACCAGCCTCGGCATGGGCGGGTGGTTCAAAAAACAGATTCGCTCGCTTGATGATATCGCTGGACTGAAGTACCGCATTCCTGGACTCGGCGGAGAGGTCATGCGCCAGCTTGGCGCGGTGCCGGTGTCGATCGCCCCGGCGGAAATCGCCAATGCGCTGCAGACCGGAGTGGTCGACGCGGCAGAGTGGCTCGGTCCGTGGGCCGACCTCGCCAAGGGCCTGCACGCCTATGCGCCATACTACTACGGTCCTGGATTTCATGAGCCGAACGGAGCCGCTGAACTGCTGGTCAATTCGAAGGCATGGGGACAACTTCCCGAAGAATTGCAGCAAGCCATCGAAAACGCATGCATCGCCGAACATGCCTACAGCCTCGCCCAGATTGAGCAGGCCAACCCCGCCGCTTTGGAGACGCTCGCAACAAAACACGGCGTAAGCGTGCGGGTGCTGCCGGACAGCATCCTGCAAGCGGCCCGCGTCGCAGTAGAAGATGTGCTTGACGATCTTGCCAAAACCGACGAGATCACAAGCAAAATCACCAAATCCTATCGCGCTGCCCGCAATCGTTCGATTCGCTGGGCTGACTCGAGCTTGCTGCCGTACCTCAAGGCGCGCAGCGGCTAGCCGGAGAGCAGATTGCGCATGACCGCGATTTCCTTGCGCCTTGACGTTGCCTATGGCCGGGAGCGGATTTTTGACGACTTTCGCCTGAGTCTCGAAGATGGCAAAATCACCTGCCTGCTCGGCAAGAGCGGTTCGGGCAAATCAACCCTGCTTCGATTCATCGCCGGATTGCTGAAGCCAGATTTTGCTCAAGGCGAAGTTGATACCAGCGACGCCTTGCCCATTGTCGGCCGGGTCGCATGGATGGCGCAGCAGGATCTGCTGCTTCCATGGAAGACGGTCATCGACAACGTGCTGCTTGGACCGCAACTTAGGGGCAAGCAGACCGCGAGCAGGCGCGAACGGGCGCGCGAAATGCTGTCGCTGGTCGACCTTGAATATGCGCGCGACCTCTATCCCGGCCAGCTGTCTGGCGGCATGCGCCAGCGCGCGGCACTGGCTCGAACGCTCATCGAGGCCAAGCCTGTCAACCTCCTCGACGAACCGTTTTCCGGACTTGACGCGGCGACACGCTACCAGTTGCAGGAGCTCGCCTGCCGGCTGCTTGCCAACCGGACAACGCTTCTGGTCACGCACGACCCGATGGAAGCCTTGCGAATCGCTCATCGAATATGCGTGCTGCGCGGTCGGCCGGCACAAGTTTTGCAGGCGCTCGAACCTGCCGGCGACATCCCGCGCCAACCGGGCCAGGCCCGATTCGGCGAAACCTATGCGCAATTGATGCGCCAGCTCAGCCATCCGCAATTCGCTTGACATGTGGTTCCGCCTAATTGTCATCTGCATAGGCCTGATCGCGCTGTGGCAAGGCATCGTCTGGGTCACGCAGTCGCCCCCGTACATATTGCCCGCGCCGCATCTTGTTCTTGCCGCCCTGTTCGAGCACTTTCGGCTAATCATGTTTCACGCCATGGTGACAGCGCTTGAGATCATGATAGGACTTGCGCTCGGCTGCTTGCTTGGACTTGCAAGCGCATTGATCATCTTTCAATTTCGCAAAGTTCGTCCTTGGTTGCTACCCCTTCTGGTGGCATCTCAGGCGTTGCCGGTGTTCGCAATCGCGCCAGTGCTGATGCTGTGGCTTGGCTATGGAATAGCATCAAAGGTCGCCATGGCGACACTCATCATCTACTTTCCAGTAACCGCGGCCGCATATGACGGACTGCGCAACACCGAGCAAGGGTGGGTCGATCTTGCCGCGATCATGGGCGGCACAAGAATGTCAACGCTAAGGCACATTCATCTCCCCGCCGCGTTGCCGTCTCTGGCCTCTGGCGTTCGCATCGCCGCTGCTGTGGCACCGATCGGCGCAGTGGTCGGCGAATGGGTCGGATCCAGCACCGGGCTTGGCTATCTGATGCTTCACGCAAATGCCCGCACACAGGTCGATCTGATGTTTGCGGCTTTGGTCACGCTCGCAGTTTTCGCAGTCATGCTGTATTTCAGCATTGATTTCGCGCTAAAAAAAATGGTCTTCTGGAATCCAGACAATCAATAGATATGGAGGCATCTTCATGAAAAAAGCAATCGGGGCGCTTGCTGCAGCAACCGTCTTTGCGTCGTCTTGCGCGGTCGCGAGCGAAAAACTGACCGTCGCTCTGGAATGGTATGTGAATCCCGACCACGGTCCGCTCATTGTTGCAAAACAAAAAGACTATTTCGAGGAGGTGGGGCTTGATGTCGAATTGATCGCTCCCGCCAATCCAACCGACCCGCCCAAGCTGGTTGCCGCCGGTCAAGTGGATGTCGCTTTGTACTATCAGCCACAACTGCATTTGCTAGTCGACAGCGAATTGCCGGTGGTTCGAGTCGGGACACTGGTTGCTACGCCGCTTAACAGCATCGTGGTTCGGGCAGATTCCGACATCGACAACATGGGCGATTTGCGAGGAAAGAAAATCGGCTTTTCAGTCGCCGGGTTCGAAGACATTCTGCTTCAAGCCGTCTTGGAACAGGACGATATCGCCATGTCGGAGGTTGAACTGGTCAACGTGAATTTTTCGCTTTCGCCTTCGCTCATGTCCGGTCAAGTCGATGCGGTCATCGGAGCATACCGAAACTTCGAGCTGCATCAGATGGACTTGAACGGTGTGCCGGGGCGAGCGTTCTATTTGGAGGAAATCGGGATTCCGGCCTATGACGAGCTCATCTATCTTGTCCATCCTGAATCGGCGGACAACTCGGAAATTCGACGGTTCATTGATGCGACAGAGCGTGCCGTTCAATATATCGTCAATCATCCGGATGAGGCATGGCAGCATTTTATCGACTACGACCCGGCACTTGACAATGAGCTCAATCGCAGGGCATGGCATGACACGATTCCGAGGTTTGCCCTGCGGCCCGGGGCTCTAGATGCGGCGCGCTATCAGCGTTTTGCGGGATTTCTCCTGAAACGCGGCATGATTCAGGAAATACCGAAACTCAGCCGCTACGCGGTTGAACCGCTTGCAGCTCGCTGAATTTCGAGCGGCTCGGCCTGCCGCTGCTACTCAAGATCGATGGTGTCTTCAATCGTATGCTTGACTCCGACTTGATCGACCACAAGCGTTACTTGAGCGATCAGAGACTCGGATCCGGTCAACTCGCCGGAACTGAGCTTCTCGCGGACAGCCATTTCGATTGCGCGCTGCGACTGGATGCCGACTTTCTTGAGAAATTTACGAATTTGCAGGTTGAACACGTCTTCGTTCATGGGAATTACCTCTCGCGGTTGAATGCGGTGGATTGATTGCTTAAAGACAATTAACGAATGGCGGTTTTTCAAACTCGCTTTGCTAATACTATGCCACTTATTCAACTCGGCGGCAAGAATCTGTAAGCGATCAGGTTATTGCTTTATTGTGAAAATGGTAAATGAGGCAGAGCTGTGTTTCGAATATAATACATATCACATTAAGTTAGCAAAAATCGCTTTGAGGAGGAGGCGAAAACTCGAAATTACTGTTATATTTGGGTGGCACCTTTTGCTCAAGCCTACTATTGCGGTTACTATAATTTGTTATGGCGAATTAACTCTCAACTCATTTATATTGAAAGTAAATATTCGGTGACATTGTGTTTCGCCGCGGGATTGCCGATTCACAAAAGGCGAAGTATCTGCCTAGTCATCCCGAATCGTAAGCGTATTTTCAGCATGGCGAATTCGATTTGAATCAATGATGAAAAAAGATCAATGTCATTCAATGTAACTATGCTCCGCTACAGCAACATCTCGGTCTGAACAATTTTCTGGCGTTCTGACACCCCGCGGATAACCAGTACCGTCCCAAAAGCGTAGCTTGGTGCCAGAAAAGCTCCTGAAACACGGTTTATGTTAATTGATAATTAGGGAAGATCTATGTATACGATTGCATGACAAATGATGTTGGTCGCCCAAATCCCTGATCAACGATTAGTACTTTCCGTGACAACTTTAGCCGTCGAAAGCGAGTTTGTACACTAATTTTCTCCGCAATCGCCACGTTAGGCACTGGTCTATATGAATAGCAGATGTAATTTAGAATGGAATAATCGGTATCGTTGCATCGTTGTCGATCCACCATGGGACCAAGGGAAGACAGGACAACGAAGTGTTCGTCCTAATCAGTCTACCCGCCTTGACTACGCAACATTGACACCGGATGAAATCAAAGCAACCCCCATTTCTCGTTGGGCAAGCGAAAATTCGTTTCTGTGGCTATGGGCCACAAACAGTCGTTCGAAAAGTTGCGACAAACCCATTCTTTTATGCGCATTTGAATTGATGGATTTTTGGGGATTTCGCTACTACACGACAATAACTTGGGACAAACGAACAGGACCTTGTCCTTTCGGACCTTATCAAATTACGACAGAGCAAGTTCTTTTCGGATACAAGGGCAAAGCAAACTTTCCTAAAGGTTCAATGGGAAAGATGAAAACAGCCTTCACGGCACCCGTCACGCGACATAGCGAGAAACCAAAAGTTTTTTACGAATACATTCGGGAATACTTTGAAGGTCCTCGCTTAGACGTGTATGCTCGTCAAGTTCATGATGGGTTTGATGGTTGGGGAGATGAGCACTTTGCAGAGTAAACGAGCAAACTCACTCGCTGGCAGAGAGTGGCTACAAAATTCATTTAGTATATGGAGAGGGTTTCACAAGAATCATGAGGAACGGAAAATCAAGCATCCTGCAATGTTTCCAGTTTCTCTGATTAAACAGATCCTAGAAACCTTTACTACATTGGAATCTGTCACAGTTTTGGACCCGTTTGCCGGATCCGGATCAACACTTCTTGCCGCGAAGATTTGCGGTGTAAATGCTGTTGGTACAGATGTAAACCCTGAATATAGGGAACTCTATTTGCAGCGCACAGTCGCCTACAATGCATCATCAGAGTCATCTCAAACCTACATTTTGCACGACGCTAGAAAGGTTTCTGACATTGTTGCCCCAAATTCTATTGATATATGCATAACATCGCCGCCTTATTGGGATATTTTGAATGCTCGACGCACAGCCGATGTGCGCAAAAGCGTACCATATTCTGATTCAAAATTTGATCTTGGAAATTTATCAGACTATTCAGTTTTTACATCTAATTTGGCGGCGATTATGTCAGAAGTCCATATTTGCCTTAAAAATCAGTCTTATTTCATATTGAATGTCATGGATATCAGAAAGGGCTCTCGATTTTATCCATTTCACATTGATGCTATTCGGGACGCTTCCGAAATAGGCTTCGAGCTAAATGACATAATAATTTGGGACCGTCAACAGGATTACAACTCAATGCGTCCCCTTGGATATCCGTACAAGTTTATAGTAAACAAAGTTCATGAGTACCTACTGATTATGCGAAAGGTGCAATCTCATGCCACCTAAGTCGCTGGACTGGGATGATGAAACATTAATGCGCTGTCTCGGTTATTTAGCCAACCCAGACATTGGGACTTCTATTGAAGTTGAAATACCAAACGAAAGGAGAGAAGAGTTCGAAAATAGATACATTAAAGCTACAGGCAAAGAGATAACTTTACCTGGCAATAAAAGACCGTATTATGTTTGGCCGCCAGGAAGCAACAAATTTGGTATTGAATGTAGGGTTTACTTTAGCCCGACTGCGGAATGTCCTCAAGAATTAAAGGAGATTTCCACAAGTGGTCGAGGCCAAACGCAAGAATCTCGGATAAATCGAGTTGAATTGGTTTTTCGGATGTTCGAATACGGGTTTGACTTTGACGAATTTGACCTTTCCGATATAGTGGCTAGAACATTTCGGCATCGCGACAGTTTTCGAGAAGGCTACGAGTTAATCCCTGGGTCACCGAAAATTGATCTCTATTGCCAAGTTCCAAAAAAATCTATAGGTATTCGACCAACTCATAGGAAAGTGTCGTATGAACAGGCACCAATGGGCCAAGCCTATACATACATTCTCCACTACAACGAATTACCGGTTTGGAAAATTGGTTATACAAGCAACTTGAGACAACGAATCGATGAGATAAATCAGCATTTGCCGTGGGAATATACTGGTATCAATTGGACACTTGAGTATTGCTCCGAATTAGAAAGCTCAGACAGTGCTTATGAGAAGGAACAACTTTTGCTGAACAAGCTGGACAGGTTCCGTGGACATGGAGAGCGAGTTTTTTGCACTCGAGAAATAATAGAAAAAGCTTGGCGTAGTACGTTTCAAACCAAAAACTCATTGGACCACTAACTAGTGTTCCAGCATCAATCGCATAAAAACAACTGTTCAAGATGCACGGGAATCGGTTTTGTGCAGTTGTATCCAGCAAGAATCCAATTTAGATGTTGTTTTTTCTTGAATGCCGACACGCTCAGAATTTGTAGAATTGCCTATAGACTGCACCCGATATTGATCCACTTTTTTCAAAATCACAACTAGAACTTGCACAAAAGAGCGATCTGAATATGCGTCTTGACCGCGCTTTCGCTCATGCCGTAGAGCGGTTTTGCGTAAAACGCAAATGCGGCGCATTGGCTGAAAAAGTAAGGGTACTTCCCGTAAGCGGAATCAAGCCTGGGCTAAGCTACTTCGACTTAGACAAGTAGTCGAAGCGCGCTGGCGGGCGACCACCTCAGTGCTCGGCTTGTCGGTGGATGGCCTCGACAAAATAGCTACAAACAAAACGTATGGGCAAAAGCCACTGATGATTCCGTGGCTTGCATGCGTTGCGGGGTCAACCCGCTTGTCAAGAACCCAAGAACCCTGTTCTTCTGGCTATATGGGCATTGTCTCTTTCGAAGATGGAAACCAGCGGCAGAATTTTTGTGATTGCAGTATCGAACGCTGGAATCGTTCCATTTTGGAACGCCTCATTGAAAAACAACTTCCGCGCTTCGAGAGGGTCAAAACTTTCAACTGCAACAACCTGGCACACCTATCTTTTGGGTAAAAATATATTACGCCATTGCGCCTCAACTCCAGAAATTGCCAAAGTTGATGCTATGAAATGCCCATCATCCCCATAAATATGGACTTTCTTATCTCGCAAACTTAGGCGGGTATCCACTGCGTTCGTGGGAGTCGCCCAACGATCAATCGCCATGATCTTTAATGATTTGGCGAAGCTTTTCCGCCACAGCGGCAGGCCTATGGCTGAGCATGGATACATGTCCAAGGCCAGGCATTTCATGAAACACACCGTTTGGCACCAAGTCAGCGACAACTTTGCACATCGCAGGCGCGGTTTGAACATCCTCTGAAAAGCTGATGACATGAAAAGGCACCGGACAATCCTTGAGCTGCTCACGGCAGTCGAAATCCAGACAAGCTTGCCACTGATCAATTAGGTCTTTCGGATCTCGCGTCGCAAATCGCTCCGTATAGCGAGGCTTAATCTCATTCCAGAAACGTGCATCATGCAATGCCTTGGCTGGAAAGGCAAAGGGCGCATAATGCGGTGCCAGAAAGTAATCCGGCAGCTGAATTCCGTTTTTGCGCAATTCTATCTCCGCCTGCATCCAGTCACGCGTAAAGCCATCGATATAGGCCGCAGTCCCCATCGGGATCGCAAGGCGAACTTTCTCCGGAAAGTCGATTGCGGTCTGTTGCGTAATCAAGCCGCCGAGCGACAAGCCGGCCACCACAGCCGGTCCTTCGCAAAACCGATCAATGACGTTGGCGCAATCTTGAGCGAAATCCGGGATCGTCCATGGCGCAGGCGGCGCAGTCGTCTCGCCAGCGCCGCGCGGGTCGTAGCTGATGCATCGGAACGAATCGCTAAGAGCGCTAAACAGATGCGAGTATGCCTCCGCGGTCTGATCGCCGCCCGGAACAAAGACCACATCCGGACCCCTGCCGTCGATAACCACCCGCATCGTCACACTATCGGCACTGAGCTGATGCGATTCGATCGCACCGCTAAATTGCGGGAATGCGCTCATACCAGATCTCTAGGCACCTGTTCACACCATGATTTTTCGTATACCACTCCCTCAGCGTCAACCGCTTTTAGCTGCGCCTCCAGTTCCCAAACACCGCTTAATGCCTTTATCGTAACCGACGTTTCAACATCGGCTCGCCAATTTCCACGACCGTAGCGCTTAGCCCATGCGCACTTGCCCATTGCCGAATTCGGATCGTCCGGGTGGATTGAAAATTCTTCGATGCTCTCCTCGCGCGTTTCCATATCCGTATGCAGATGACGCACCAGCCCGGTATCATTGGCGGTTCTACAGATCTCTACTCCGGTCACATAGTCAACATTGCGGCCACGCTGAAAACTTCCTTCGACGAGAACCTCGGTCTCAAGCGGCGCAGCGCCTTCTGCCTCGCAGAATCGACCCTCGTCAGCAGGCACCGTGGAAACCGGCAGCATGAGCTTTAGTTTGGTCAGTTTGAGCTTTGCTTTTTGCGGCGACGGCCAGACAACAGGCCAATAGGCATTCGATAGCGAAAGTCGCAGTTGACTGCCTTTCGCAATGCATTGCCCGCATGCATTGAGCTGGACTTGAACCGCGACTGGCTCATCTTTCGGCAATGCCTGAGGATTTGCATGACTGTTGCGATGAGAGAGATTCAAGATGCCGTAGCTGATTCGATTAGCCTTGCCGTCTGGCAGCGCTTCAGATAGCACGGCAATCAGGTTCGCTTGCGGAACATCGCTTTGCACCTCGGCGGTCAACTGAGGAAATCCCAAAAGTTCAACTTCACTCTCGAAGGGCTCAGTCTCAAAACTGATCATTGAACTTTCCAGGCTCTGATCAATCGGCCCATCCGGGACCAAGCCATAGCCGCACCAGTTGCCGCTGGTGTAGCCGGCGTTTTCAGCGCACGCGACCGAAACTGCGCCATCGGCACTTGTCATGAAATCATCCAGATTGCAAAATTTCGCCTCAGCCTTGCTTTCGCCTCCCTGCCACTTCGGCACTGCCACCCAGTGGCCGGGACGCGATTCGTAGTACGGACGAGGTTCGACGCTATGGTTGACCCAGGCGCGAAGCTCCGGTTCATCCATAATGCCGGTATCGCGCCCTTTCAGGTGCTGATCCCACCAGCGCAGACACTCTTGCAGAAATCCGATGCGCGGTCCCGGCAAGGCAAAATGAGGATATTTGTGCGCCCACGGACCAATGAGCCCTTTTTTGGGACAGCTCAGATTCTCCAGCATGCGCAAGATGGCATTGGTGTAGCCGTCCGCCCAGCCGCCGACCAGATAGACCGGGACAGCGACCGCATCATAGTTCTCGCAGATCGAACCATGAGCATAGAATTCATCCCGGCGCTGATGCTTGAGCCAGTCAAGCAGCCAGAGGCCGTTGCCGCGCAACCGCTCAATCCACATATCGCGCCAGCGCTCGCCGACAATCAGCGGATCTGGAGGCGTATTGGCAATCGTGAATGCGGTTGCGCCCCAGCCAAGTTTTTCGCCGAGCATCGCGCCGCCCATAAAATGAATGTCATCCGCATAGCGATCGTCGGTCGAGCAAAGCGAAATCACAGCCCCAAGCTGCGGCGGCCGGCGGGCGGCGACCTGCAATCCGTTGAAACCGCCCCAGGAAATGCCGATCATGCCAACTTTGCCTGAACACCACGGCTGATTGCTGAGCCATTCCATGACCGCAAGGCAGTCATCCTGTTCCTGCAGGAGATACTCCCCTTTGCATACCCCCTCGCTGTCGCCAGTGCCGCGCATGTCAACGCGCACACCCGCGTAGCCAAATCCGGCAAAATACGGATGTGTGAGATGATCTCTTGCCACGGTGCCATCGCGCTTGCGATACGGCAAATACTCCAAGATTGCCGGCACCGGGTCGGCAACCGCATCTTCCGGCAGCCATATTCGCGCTGCCAGCTGCACACCATCAGGCATCGGTATCCATATATTCTCGATTTCCCGAACCTCGCGCGGGAAGTCGGTTCGAACTTTTGTGTCGATCATTTGCATTCACCTCTTGGCTGTCAGGCATTCACGCTGATACATCCATAATTTCCCCGCTCCTGTTACCGGCGAGCGCTCAGCTATTGGACGCTGACGGCGGCCGGGCACCAGCTTCAAGCGGATAGTGACAGGCAATCTTTCGCAATTCGCCGTTCATATAGGGCTGCTCAGTTGCACAGTGCGCCCGCGCCCAAGGGCAGCGGGTATGAAACTCGCAGCCCGACGGTCGCGCCAGCAATGACGGCACTTCGGCCGGCAGTGAAATGCGGCGGCTTGCCTTGTCCGGATCTGGCTCCGGATTGGCACTCAAAAGCGTTGCTGTATAAGGATGGGCCGGTGCTTGAAAAATCTTTTCCGTTCGACCAGTTTCAACAATTCTGCCCAAATACATGACCGCCATCTGATCGGCGACATGCCGCACGACGTGCAGGTTGTGCGTGATGATGATCATGGCCAGGTCCATCTGTTCGCGCAAATCATTGAGCAGATTCAGAACTTCACCCTGTACCGAGACATCCAGTCCCGCCGTCGGCTCGTCGGCAATAATCAGTTTCGGACGCAGCGCTATGGCTCGCGCAACACCCACCCGCCGTGCTTGTCCGCCCGAAAGCTGATGCGGATAGCGGCTTGCAAAGTCGCCAGACAACCCCACCAGCGATAGCAGTCGATCAGCTTCTTGCTTGAGGTCCGCCTTGATTTGGTGTATCACAAACGGCTCGGCAACCAGATCGCCGACATTCATGCGCGGCGATAGCGATCCGATCGGATCCTGAAACATCATGGCCATATGCTGCCGAAGCGGTTTCATCTGCCTTGTCTTGAGGCCATCAATGCGCTGGCCCATGAAACGCACCTCTCCGGCTGAAGTTTGCTGCAGTCCATTGATCGCGTTGGCCAGGGTCGTTTTGCCAGAGCCGCTTTCCCCCACTAGGGCGAAAGTCTGGCCGGCGGCAACGTCGAAACTGACGCCGGCAACGCCTAAGATGGACTGAGGCTGATACCAAGGCCCCGCCCGGAAAGTCACCTCGACATCACGAACAGAAACAATCATGCGAATCCGCGATGACACTTGGCGCTGTGCCCATCGATTTCGACCGTCGGCGGAATCCGATCGCAAATTGCTTCGCGGCAATGACAGCGGTCCGCAAAAATGCAGCCTTCGGGCCGGCGGCGAAGATCAGGGATTTCCCCCGGAATGGTGGGCAGATGCCGCCTGCGCTCGGCCTGCCCCGCCGGGTCGCAATGCAGCAGACGTTCCGTATAGGGATGCGCTGGCTGGTAGAAGATTTGCCGAGTGGCACCGCGCTCAACGACCTCTCCCGCATACATCACCACGACATCGTCGCAAAGTTCCGCGATTACGCCAAGATGGTGCGAAATAAATAGCACCGAACACCCGATCTGCGCCTGCAAGTCCTGCAGCAACTCAATCGTGGCAACTTCCAAGGTCGCATCCAGCGCAGTTGTCGGTTCGTCCGCGATCAGCAGCGACGGCTCCATCATCAATGCCATGGCAATGGCGATTCGCTGCTTCATGCCGCCAGAAAATTCATGCGGGTAGCGGCGTAGCGCGGAAACCGCATCAGGAATGCGCACCCGCTTCAGCATCGCGACGGACTTGGCATCCTTTTCGGCCCGGCTCAAGCTCGATCGATACTGAATGTGGCGCATCTGCTTGCCGACGGATATGACCGGATTGAGCGCGCCCATCGGATCTTGAAATACAGTGGCTATTCCCTGTCCGCGCAATTCTTTCATTTGCGCTGCGTTCAACCGTGTCAAATCCCGCCCTTCGAACTCAATCGTGCCGCTGCCGATGGCGCCATTGTCCGCCAGCAGTCCTAAAATGGCATTGATGACGGTGGACTTGCCGCACCCTGATTCGCCAACCAGCCCGACAATCCGATGCTTTGGAACATCGAACGACACATCGCGCAATGCCAGCAAAGCGCCTTGCGGAGTCGAAAACGCGACGTTGAGGTTTTGAATGGACAGAACGTTCATTCGCGCTTTTTCAGTCGAGGATCGAACAGGTCGCGCATGGTCTCGCCGAGGAACGTGAAGCCAAGCGTGGTGACGACAATCGGAAGGCCTCCGGCAACGGCAATCCATGGGGTATCGCGAATCGCAGTGAATCCGTCATTTAGAATCGCACCCCAAGATGGCGTCGGCGGACGCACTCCTAGACCAAGGAAGCTCATGCCGGCTTCAATCGCAATTACCACCGGGATATCCATTGAAGCCAATATCAGAAGCGGTCCGATTACATTCGGCAGAATATGAAAGCGAAGAATTCTTGAGGGATTCGCGCCCATGCTTTGAGCGGCTGAAATAAACTGCGCAGACTTGATCGCCAGGGTTTGTGTGCGAATGATGCGCGCGTAGCCAGGCACATTCACCAAAATCACAACCACAATCACCGCGGTCAGAGACGGGCCGAAAAGCGTCACCAAAGCCAGCGCCAGCATCACGGTAGGAAAACTTTTGATCGCATCGAACAGCAGGATCATGGCGTTGTCCAGCCAGCGCGGGCCGTAGCCGGCAGCCAGCCCGAGCATGATGCCGATGATCAAGGACGCAGCAATCGAAAATAGTGCTACCGAAAGCGCAATGCGCCCGCCATGCAGCACCCGCGAGAACAGGTCGCGGCCTAAGTGGTCAGTGCCCAGCGGGTGAGCTGCAGATGGAGCTTGAAACCGGTCCCGAGGCGAGATTTGGCTTGGATCGGCGGTGGCGAGAAGATCGGCAAAGACAGCCCCGAAAATCATGCAGACGACTAAAACAATGCCTAATGCGCCGAGCGGTTCGGCCAATATTCGCCTGACAGAGCCAAGCGAGTTAGAAACGGCTGCGTACACGAGGATCCAGATAGCCAATCACAAGATCGGCTAGCAGATTAATCAGAACAAACAGTACCGTAGTCACCAGAACTGCGCCTGAAACCAGCGGATAGTTGCGTGTCAAAATGGCATCGTAGACCAGCTTGCCGACTCCCGGACGAGCAAAGACGATCTCAGCGAACACCGCGGACGACAACATCTGTCCGATACCGACACCCAGCAATGTTACTGTTGGCAAAATGGCTATCGCCAAGGCATATCGATAGGTAATCATCCGGTCTGGAAGCCCGAATGCCCTCGCCGTACGGATATGGGAGGCTTCCATAACTTCAAGCATGGATGCCCGCACCATGCGGGCGATATAGCCAACCCAGCCAAGCCCTACGGCCAGAGACGGCAAAATCAGATGTATCAGCTGATCAGACAAATCTCCAGGCGTACCGGCACCGATCGCAGGCAGCCAGCGCAAAGTGACTGCGAAAATCAGCAATGCGTAAATCGCAACAACGAACGAAGGCACCGCGATCACGCCGACACTGAAAACACCGATCACCCGATCAGCCATGCCACCGGGATTGACAGCAGTCCAGCACCCTAGCGGAATGCCAAGCGCAATGGACCAAATCATGCCACCAGCAATGAGGGCCAGCGTAAACGGCAGCTGCTCCATGACGACATCGGCAACAGGACGGTCCGACAACACCTCGTTGCCCAGATCACCTAGCCAGGCATTGCCGAAGAAATTCCAGAACTGAACCCAGACGGGCTTATCCAGCCCCATTTTCGCCTGCAAAGCTTCGCGCATCGCTTCGGTGGCTCTAGGACCTAAAGCGACCGCCGCCGGATCGCCTGGAATCAGGTAGATCATGATGAACAGCAACAGCATGACGACCGAAACGATCGCCACCGCCAAACCCATCCGCTTGACTGCGTAGTTGAGCATTGCTGATTCAGGCGGACGACCGAAATCGCCCGCCCGACTGTGAAGACTTACGCCGGCTTGAATTCAGAAAGCAATGACTCGCCGTTCGGTTTCAAGCCTGGCACAATGATGTCGCGATGGATGGCTCCGACAACTTCGTGCGTCAGGAACACGTAGCAGCCGCTTTCGTCCATCAGACCTTGCATCTTTTTGTAGATTTCGTCACGTTTGCCAAAATCACTTTCAACCAAGCCTTGCTCATGGAGCTGCTTGTACTCGGCGCTATTGAAACGCTCCCAGTTCCATACTCCAACCTGTTCTGGCGTAAACCATACCGTGGCCCAGCTTGGGTCAGGCTGCATCGAAAAGCGCTGCAAAATCAACTGCAGCTTATTCCAGTAATCGCCATCTTTGGAACCCAAAGTCCAGAACGTGCCGCTGTCGTTTTGCTTGATTTCGCAGTTAATGCCGACATCAGCAAGATTCGCCTGAATCACCTGCGCTGCTGTCAATCGTTCCGACTGGTTAAGAATATCCAGCGTCACCGAAAGATTCGATACGCCTTCCTGTGCGAGCAATGCTCTGGATTTTTCAGGGTCGTAGTCGTGCGTAACCGATGTCCTCGAACCCGGCAGCCCTGGCGCGATAATTCCATTGCCAACCGCAGCTGCGCCAAAGTAGGCCGCATCGACAACACTTTGACGGTCGATCGCATGCTGGACGGCACGTCTTATGGTGATGTTGTTAAATGGCGCGACATCCTGATTCATGCCGAGCCAGACATACGCCAACGACGGCTTTTCCAAGACCACCGAATTCGCTGGCGGATTTTGTTTAAGCCGCGGAATGGATGATACAGAAGTCCATGTATAGTCCAGGTCGCCAGCTTCGAAACCACGCTCTGCGGTCGCCGGATCTTCAATGGGGACAATGTGGATTTCGTCAAAGCCGCCAGGCTCATGCGCCCAATCCGGATTCCTGCGCAGCACCGTCTTTTGCTTCGGCTGCCATTGATCCAGCAGATACTGGCCTGACTGCGCGACCGGCTGAGTTGTAATCTTGTCGCCCAATTCTTCCATCGCGCGCTTAGACAAAATGCACGAGGCCGGCGTTGGCAAGGTCGTCGACCAAAGCGGCACGAACTTGTTTTTCAGGTGAATCAGGCCGGACAACTTGTCCTTGACTTCCACTTCCTTGAGTGCGGACCAGTCTCCTGCATAGGGGCTTTCCATGGCCGGATCTGCGAAGCGCTCAATAGAAAACTTCACATCTTCGGCGGTCATCTGTCCGTAGCCGTCTGTAAAGCCGATGTTGTCCTTCAGCCTGAAGGCGATGGTCACGTCGTCGAGCTGTTCAATGCTATCGGCAGCAATCGGCTTCCAGCCCCATACATCGCCGGCTTGCGGAATTACCAATGGAGCGAAAATCGAACGAATGATGTCGTCTTCAGGCAGCGAAAGCCGATAGGCAGGATCCAAAATCTGCAGATCCGAATAAGACCGCAGCGTCAATACCCTGCCATCCTGCGACAATGCAAACCGCGGCACCACCATCGCGGCAGTTCCAAACGCTCCCACAGTTGCGAGAAAAGAGCGCCTTTTCATGTGTGCTTGAATCATAATTTACCATCTCCCAAAGTTAGCAGTATGCGAATAGCTTCTAGTTTCGGCCAAGCTTATGCGAAAAAGTCCCGTTCGACCGTGCGCGATTTTTTTGCGATGCAGTTTCGATTCTAGTTTATGTTGTTGACGCAAAGAAACAAATTATGCTTCACTTTCTTTTTTCTGGTTGACTTATTTCGGGATGCCGCCCAGCAACGATAATCATTGCAATTTGACCTAAGCTCCAATGTCGCCGCAATCGCAAATCTCAACAACAGAACACTGCTGGATTCCGATGCCGGACGGAATTCGATTGTCAGCCCGAATCTGGTGGCCCCGTGGAGCGGGGCCATTTCCAGCAATTTTGGAATACATTCCATACCGCAAGCGCGATCTGGTGCGCGCGCGCGATGAGCGCAACCATCCTTACTTTGCCGAGCACGGCTACGTCAGCATCAGGGTCGACATGCGCGGATCAGGCGACAGCGAAGGCAGCATGGCCGATATGTATGAGCCGGTCGAGTTAAGCGATGCCGCTGAAGTGATCGAGTGGATTGCTAAGCAACACTGGTGTTCTGGGAACGTTGGCATGTTCGGGACTTCATGGGGCGGAACTGCAAGTCTGCAAGCGGCTGCAAACCCTCCGGCCGCGCTCAAGGCCGTCATCGCCAACTGCGCGACCGCCAACCGATTTGATGACGATATTCACTGGATGGGCGGAGCCTTGCTGACCGACAGCTTCGAATGGGGCGCTACGCTGCCGGCAATTCTCGGCGCACCGCCTGATAAAGCGACCGTAGGCGATTGCTGGATGCAGATGTGGCGCCAACGTCTCGAATGCCTAGCCTTCCCTTTGCATGCTTGGATTAAAAACTGCATTCGCGGCGAGTATTGGCGGCATGGCTCAGTGGAATTCACTCCGGATCGGATCAGCCGCCCTATTCTTGCTATCGGCGGATGGGCGGACCGCTATTCGAATTCAGTGATGCAACTGGTACAGGCGCGTCCGGATCTTTGCTGGGGAATCGTTGGCCCGTGGGGACATCACTACCCTGACCAAGGCGAGCCGGGACCGGCGGTGGGCTTTCAACAAATCGCTCTTCGATGGTGGAGCCACTGGCTCAAGGACCAAGCTGCTGATCCGCCTCAATGGCCGCATCTGCAACTATGGCAACGGAGCTTCGATCCTCCGCAAAATCGGTTGACTATGCGAAGCGGCAATTGGATTGAGATTGACCAATCAATGCAGGTGCGAAACCATGCCTATTTTCTGCATAAAGATAGAATTTCACCCGATCAGTCAATGACAAATTTAACGCTTCAAATACCTAACGACTTGCGTCACGGAGAATGCGCTGGCGACACCGGCTACTTCGGTCGCACTGGAGGATTGCCTTTAGAGCAAAGCGCTGACGACGCTCGCTCACTTTGCTTTGACTCGGAACCGCTTGCTGAAGACCTGGAAATCACCGGCAATGCTGAAGTGTTTGTTGAATTGAGTCGCGACACCGCTGACGCGCAACTTGTCTGCCGCTTATGCGAAGTGGCGCCAAGTGGCGCATCCAACCTTGTAGTGCGGCAAATTCGCAACCTTTCCCTAGACGAAGATCTGGATGCACACGAGTCATTCATCCAAGGAAAGCCAATCGCCTACAAAATCGAGATGCCATCTACTGCATATCGCTTCTCACGCGGCAATCGCATCCGGCTTGCCTTTGGAACATCATACTGGCCGCTGATTTGGCCCATAAATCATGAAGCCAACGTTTCCATTGTCGTTCGCAAATCAAAAATCGGGTTGCCGCAGGCCATGAATGCGAAGTCTTTGTCCACGAAGCTACCGCTACCAAACAAGGTGCCGGCAAATTCCTCATTTAGTATTCAGTCCAAAGGTGAATTGGAAAGAAGCCACGTGCTAAACCTAGACGGTTCAACCGAGTCGGGCTGGACTTTGCCGCGAACGGCCATTCGATACCAAGATATTGACACACAGATTGCGGTGCATGCAAATGCGATGTATCGGACAGACACGCAGCCACCGGACTCGCGAACGACCAGATTCGACATCACTTACGGAATGGATATTAGTCGGGCTGATGGATTAGCCGTGTTGCAAAGCGCGATATCTGCCGCATCCTGCCGAGATAAGCTGAAAGTCAAAGGCTGCACAACCATAACGTGGAACGATGAAATGGTTGCCGACAAGGTGTGGGATCATTCCTATTCGTTGCCTTTGAAACCATGAACGGCCTCTTTGGAGATCGATTTTCCAATTTCCTACTTAAGCCATATTTAATGAGCTTTGCAAGTATGGCAAGCATAGGCTTATCTCAGAACGAGCACTGATTAAACCAACATTCAAATACAGCTCTGCGCATATTTGATCGAGATATTGCCAAAAGTAGCGCTTGGCGGCCGGGCGGCATTCAAGCGGCCATCTAGTCGTTCAGATTGTTCACCTCGATTCCGTCTTTGAATTGCATTCCTTCCACCACCTTTCCAAGCTTTCCAAAGCCGCTCAGGCGCCGCCAGCGCCGCTCGGCGCACAGTCCGAGCGAACAGCATGCACAGCATGCGCCGGCGGCTCAAACATCCCTTCGAGCGCTTCGTGCGGTGCCGGATCGTGGCGAACGTCGACTCGATCGGGTTGGTGGTGCGGATGCTCTGCCAGTGCGCGGCCGGAAAGCCGCAGGACGCCAGCAGCTCGTCGCGGTCCTCCGGCAGCTTCTCGGCCGCCTTCGGTTGCTTTTCCCCGTAGGTATCGACCAAGACATTGAACGCGGCCTCGGCGCCATCTCCCCGTTCCACTGCTCAGCCGGGCGCGACACGCACGAGGCCGAGAACCCTTGAGCCTCGGGATCCGGCAGAACCTGCAGGGTCTCGGACATCTCGCCGCCGGACACGCATCTTCGCAGAAAACCTTTGTTTCACTCCGATCAAAGCATTCGGCATCAACCGTACACTACACTTTAGATTGCCTAGTATGTCTGCGCGAACCAGAGTGCGGCAATGTTGCAACAAAGCCATTGGCCGGAATCCCCTAACACAATCATGAGCATCGGACCTTTCATCGAAGAAATATCTGCCACCCCCACCCACTCTTCGATAAAGCTCCGTCCACCGTCAGTCGCTACTTCGGTTGATAGCCGACCAATTCACAGCCAGGAAACGCGCAAGCAAAGCACAAAATATGATCAATATTATTTTACTATATTCATATTGTTCAATATTGTGTATAATTGAATTTATGATTCTCCGAACCATCTCTTCGCGGCTTACCAAACTTTTCACACAGTATCCGTTTGTTACGGTTACCGGCCCACGCCAATCTGGCAAAACCACTCTGTGTCGAAGTGCTTTTCCGCATCTGAAGTATATTAATCTGGAGTTGCCGGATGTGCGTGAGTTTGCACAATCCGACCCCCGCAGATTTTTGTCTCAGATTGATCGCGGCGCAATAATTGATGAAATCCAACGTGTGCCAGAACTTCTTTCGTATCTGCAGGTTTTCGCTGATGAAAAAAGACTAAACAGTTTGTTGGTCCTAACGGGCAGTGAAAATTTCGCACTATCTCATGCGATCAGCCAATCGCTTGCAGGGCGAACAGGAGTGCTCCGCCTGCTGCCTTTGTCTATCGATGAACGGCGCACCGCCGGTGCCAGCGAATCAATCGAAGATATGCTCTTTGCCGGCTTCTATCCCCGCATATACGATCAAAAGCTGGAGCCAAGGCAGGCATATTCCGATTACTTTGAAACATACATCCAACGAGATGTTAGGCAGGTCGGCGAAATCCGCAACTTGCAAGCCTTTGAGCGATTTGTCCGCCTATGCGCGGGCCGAATCGGCCAGCTAGCAAACTTGAACGCACTCGGAGCCGATGCCGGTGTATCACACACTACGGCACAGAATTGGCTGAGCCTTCTTGAAACCAGCTTCATTGCTTTCAGACTACCGCCTTTTCACGCCAATATCCGCAAGCGTCTTGTCAAGTCACCGAAGATCTACTTTTACGATGTTGGGCTTGCGTCCTACCTGATCGGAATTGAACGTCCAGAACAAATCTCTACTCATCCGATGCGTGGAGCGCTATTCGAAAACATGGTTGTAGTGGAAGTGTTGAAGCATTGCTTCAACACTGGGCAACGAGAACACTTATCGTTTTTTCGAGATAGTCGAGGGTTGGAGTGCGACGTTTTGCTTGAACTTGCAAATCAAATGGTGGCGATTGAAATTAAGTCGAGTTCCACAATCACAGACAATCACTTCAAATCGCTCAATGCGGTTGGAGATTTGATGGAGAATGTTTCGAGAAGGCTTCTCGTCTATGGGGGCACGGCTCGCCAGACCCGAGCTTCTGTCGAGGTCGTGCCCTTTAGCGACCTAAACGATTTGCTCACACGATTTGAGATTGAGGAGGAGGTGGCTAATTTTGCGCAGAGCAACATGTTTGCGCCACCAAAAAAATCTGACTTGGAAGTTCTAGAACTTGTGTTCTTCGCACATATCAGGCCAACCCTAGACAATCTTGAATCAGCACTAGAGCAACACATAAGGCCGGGGTTTCGTGACTATCGAGCTAGCTCAAAAATCATCAAACAAGGCGAACGAGTTTCAGGAAAGAATCTTCTAGATGCCGAGTCTTGGGGAGCAACGAGAGAAAAACACATCATCATTCCAGGATTCGAGCTTGATGAAGCGCATCCGCTTAAGCTAATTCGTGAGATTGAACTACGGAACTTTGTTCATAAACACAATCTAGGTTTTACAGTGTTGCTCGAATGGTTGGTTGACGCAGAGGCGGTGACGCTATCAGTCAGCATCAATGGAGGCCAATGCGAAGAGCTTTTGGAGCTACGCCATGCATTCGCGCAACTTGACACTCGCAGCGCAAAAGTTGATCTTATATGCTCCACGGTTTTGAAAGCGATCAATTCAAAGATCAAAAGTGTACGCAATTCGCAAGCCAAGCCAGCCCCTCAGTTATCAAAAATGCGGAAATCGAATTAACCGCACACACCATTCGATCAGCATGGTCATCGCTAGCGAATCTTCTCTGATGGCCGCTTGAATGCCGCCCGACCGTCAAGCACTACTTTTGACAACATCTCAACCGACACTCTTTAGCGACTCGCTTATTTCTGCAAAACAATGCAAAGACATACTCGAACAATACGTAAAATAATGTCTATAGGAAGCCGCGACTGATGGGAGGGCCAGATCAATTGTTTTCAAGCTCGCACAGCGCACTTGATACCGGGTTGAGAAATCCAGC
Source organism: Arenicellales bacterium (assembly GCA_965214875.1). Taxonomy (GTDB): domain Bacteria; phylum Pseudomonadota; class Gammaproteobacteria; order Arenicellales; family JAJDZL01; genus CBDAUN01. The sequence continues at coordinate 3,085,014 of OZ243980.1, forward strand.
GCACGTTCAACACTGTCTAAAAATCAACAATGCGGCGGCAGATCTACAGAGATGCATGATCTCAATATGCAGGCTTTCAATACGCCCCGCCATGCTTAAAATCAAGGTGAAAATTTAAATCAGACTGATCATGCGATCAGTCACATCTCGAGAACAATAGCCAGTATTCCAGATTCGATCGGTTGAGATTTATCAGATTATGCGCAGTGCTGACAACATTCGAGATTTACTGGAGCAGTTGGACCGCTGTGCTGCTCACGACTTAGAGGACCAGGATCTCGACTTCAAGCAGTGGGATCTAAAAAGCAGAGAAAATTCCGTAAAGCTAGTCGTAAAAATGGCCGTTTGCATGGCAAATGGAGGTGGGGGCACGGTTGTGTTTGGCGTTGCGGACCGGATCCTTAATCGAAGTCAAGCCGTTCTAGGAGTACCGCTCGAAATAGACTCGAATATGCTGAAAAAGGCCGTGTACGATCAAACAGACCCAAAAATCACACCGGTGTTCGAAGAACTGTTTGTGCGAGAAGGAACTGGGCGGTTGCTGTTGATGCAAATCTACCCGGGCATGCCGCCATATACCGATACTGCAGGTCGAGGCACGATCCGCATTAGCAAAGATTGCGTACCGCTAACTGGCACTTTGCGACAAAAATTAGGGACAGAAACAGGAGAAACTGACTACACGGCGCAACCCGTTGCCAAAATCGATACCGCCTTGCTATCTGCAGTCGCGCTAGAAGCACTCCGCAATCAAGCCAGTCGGGAAAGGGCTCCGGCTGATTTGCTGCAACTTTCAGATGTTGAACTACTTTCTGCTCTCGGATTAATCAGACACGAAAAACTGACCCGCGCGGCGATCATGCTGGCCGGCACCGAAGCGGCAATCAAAGAATACCTGCCGGGCCATAACTGGACATTCCTTGAGATGATTTCAGATACAGATTACGGCATACGCGAAGATAAAGTCAGCGCTCTACCTTTATCGGTGCAACGTCTTGAAGAGCTATTGGTGCCATTTAATCGGATAACAACCCGCGCAGAAGGCTTCTACCACTTTGAACATCTAACTTGGCCCGTTATAGCGGTGCGAGAAGCATTGATGAATGCGTTCTGCCATGCTGATTTGCGCATGGCGGGCCCAATAATGGTCAAGTTGCATGCCGGCCGCTTGGAGGTTAGCAACAACGGCAACTTCATCGGCGGCATCACGCCTTCAAACATTCTTCACCACCAGCCAGCTGCGCGCAATCCTGCGATAGTTGAGGCACTAACCCGTCTGCGTCTTGTCAATCGCAGCAATCTGGGCATAAGCCGCATGTTCGCCGCTTTGCTTGTCGAAGGCAAGGACCCGCCCCGCATCCGCGAAGTTGGCGGCTCTGTTTTCGTCAAACTTCCGAAAAGCGAATTAAACGCCAACTTTCGCAAGTTCGTAGCCGAAGAGAGTGATAGCGGACATGTTCTAAGTGTTGACGAACTCATAGTCCTGCAACACTTGCTTAAGAATTCAAGCATCGACAAACTGACAGCTGCGTTCAAGTGTCAAAGAAGTGAATCCGAAACGGGCGAAAATCTAAAGAAAATGGCATTGACCGGCTATATTGAAGATCGCGGCACGAAGCCAGAACCATGCTGGTCTCTGCATTCAGATGTGCAACATCGCTTGAACTGCGATGTCCCAGATAAAGCGCATCGATGCATGGACTGGATTGCAACCAAAGATCTAGTGCTAGCCGCGCTGAAAGATCGTCATCGCCACAATGAGCCAGGACTTACAAACAAAGAAATCAGGCAAATGACCCAGCTTGATCGGAATCAGACATACCGGCTCATGTTCGAGTTGAGACAGGAGCATCCCGAAATTCGACCTCCGGGACGCGGGAAATACGCACGGTATGAATTGGACAATGCTTGATTTAATGCTGACGAGCATTAAGCTGAGCATTAAGCCGGTATAAAGCCTCAGCAGCTTGATTAGTTGCTGGAGCTGCACTTTTTCCAGGCTGCTATTCCGCCATCTCCACAATTGGAGCTCTGCGCTGCTCCCCCGCGCTCAACCTTTGCTTGCTCCGCCTCGCCGCTTAGTGCGGGTAATCTTGCGCATCTCTTTCGTGCGCTTTCGCAATTCGGCCGCAGTTCTCAGCGGAACAGTTTCCGCTTTCGCCTGCGAGTCTTCCCCAAGCAATTTGACGACTTCGATTGTGACATGCGGGTCGCCTTCGGCAAGCCGATACAGCAAATTTGTTTTTTAGCATTAGAGAGTTTTGAAATCGTTGCCTGGATGAATTTCTTTGAGGACAAGTCTTCGGCAATGCCGGCTGACAGCTCGGCCGCTGCGGCGACAAGACCGGTATCGATTCGGAAAAATTCTGCAAAGGTCGAAAGCGCACCGGTCAGCGGAGCAATGCCCGGCAGCGGTTCAAGTGCTTCATCCCTAACGTGCCCCGCATCAACAGACCAAAGCCAGGCCAAATACAGCATTCGCCAGTCTCCAGAAAGAATATCGGCTCTAAGCGGCATCATGCCGGCAAGCCAGCCCGAGCCTTCTTCCCATGCGCCTCCGTATTGTTCCTCCTCGTCATAATCGGCAATATTCAGAATGATATAGTCGCCGGCATCCAGCATCTCCACCAGCTCGCATCCTCGAAGAAACGGAGCAATCCGCGAGCGACCCGCAAGATGCTCAGGCAGTCGCATCATCAGCCTTCTCCCCAGTTCGCCACGTAGATAGTGTCTGTCAGAAAACTCTGATTTTGCATTAAAACTATTGTTTCTATTGAAGTTTTAATGAGATATCTCTTTCGAAGATTTAGCCGCATTCAGCCCATTCGAATCGATTTCGACCGCATCTTGCGACCGCTGGACCGATTTTCGAAAATCTTCGGTTCCTCATCTGAGAAAAAATTAAATTAAAACAATAGCTTTAATGCGGTATTAGAGTTTTCTAGCAGACACTAGATATGCATGTCGAATCAGCATTTCATGAATTGTTTTTCGTCGCCGTGAAAATTGCCATAGTTGTACACGTTGACTAAGCTAGTGGGCGTGACTTCGGCACGTGAAGACACTTCTTCTATCTCCTTGAGGCCATCACTGTCAATCGGCTTGTCGACTGCTTGAAATTCGCAATATTGGCATTCGCTCATGTTTTGACTGATCGATTCATTCCTGATGCTGTTAAAGGCATGAGCTGATTGCAGACATTGTATTGTGTTGGCAAGCCGAAACTTTGAATGCCGCGAATGAATGAAATCTGATTAGGATTGCAAGAAATGGCGGGTGATATAATCGATTACGCAATTCTTGGCGGCGCGTATTCATCTGCCACTTCCTCTCCGTGAACAAAGCACCGCAAAACTCCGCCGACTGTTTCGATCCGAAATCAGGACTAGTGCCCATTAGGGATGCCGAGCGCGTTGTCCTAGAAAATGTTGCTGTCTTCGAGCATACCGAGGTCGTTGCGTTGCCAAACGCTCTTGGCCAAGTTCTTGCTAGTCCGGTTCTGTGCGCAACGGATGTCCCGCCGCATTCCAACGCTGCGATGGATGGATTTGCGATCAACTCGGAATCCCTGACATCTTCAGGAAGTGGACGATTCAAGGTTGCTGGCACAGCGTATGCAGGCAAGCCCTGGGGGGCGCCTTGCGCTGAAAGTGAAACAATCCGCGTGATGACTGGTGCCGTCATGCCCGAGGGGACCGACACCGTTGTCATGCAAGAAGAGGTCGCCGTGTCGGACGGCGTGGCCGAAATACTTTCGGGTCAGAAACCGCTCCAGAACGTTCGCGAAGCTGGCGAGGACATGCGTAAAGGAAGTGTCGCAATCCGCTCCGGCAAGAAGCTCAGTCCTGCGGATCTCGGTGTGATTGCATCCACCGGATGCGATCGAATTGAAGTCTACCGCCAGCCGACAGCAGCGGTGTTTTCAACCGGTGATGAATTGAAAATAGCTGGAGAGCCGCTCGGGGATGGTCAAATCTATGACAGCAATCGCTTCTTGCTACTTGCGATGCTGCAACGGTCGGGACTGCGCACCATTGATCTGGGCATCATCAGCGATAGTCGCGAACAAACGCTCGCTTCGCTCAAGTCGGCTAGCGAATCTGCCAACATCATCATCACCTCTGGCGGCGTTTCAACCGGAAGCGCAGATTACATCGTAGATGCCGTGCGCGAATTGGGGCAATTGAATTTGTGGAGAATCGCAGTCCGGCCAGGCCGGCCTTTTGCATTCGGACGCATTGGCGACTCGGTGGTGTTTGGATTGCCTGGGAATCCTGTTGCGGTAATGGCCACCTACCATCTCCTCGTGCAGCCTGCGCTAAGGAAGATGCAAGGCGAGTCGATGTCAGACCCGCTGCCTGTTGTTCATGCTCGCGCCACAACCCGGTTTCGAAAAAAGCCGAACCGCACCGAACTTTATCGAGCGGTGGTCAGTCGAGATGAGGAAGGAAATCCCATTGTTTCAAGCACAGGCTATCAAGGATCCGGATTGCTCAGCAGCATGTCGCAAGCCAATTGCTTTGTTATTCTCGAAGACGATGAAGAAACAGCAATGCCGGGGGACTTGGTCAAGGTTCAATTGTTCGACGGGATATTCTGATTAAGCTGAGCAGTTTCTTAAACTAAGGAATGCGGCAGCCACATGATCAACACGGTTACTGGTCTACACAATTTACACTGTCCGGGTTCAGATACATTTGAGACCACCCGCTCTTCCCCAAAGGACGTAGTCCGAAGGGGAAGAGCGGGTGTGCGAAAATTTTTGAGGCAGCATAGTGCTTAGTAAAAATCCAACAGCCGAAAGGCGGGAGAGAGCGCAATGCAAATCAAACATCCGCACTGCAGATTTTATCGTCTCGACGCGATCCGCGACGAACTTTCGCCGCAGGCCGCCGAACTCGAGCTGGTCGCGTTCCACTACGGGCGCATGAAACCCGGGCAGCAACGCAAGTTCAACCGCCACGCCCAGTGCTGGCGCTACGGCGACCGCAGCCGAAAGCCCGGCCAGATGGTGCAGATCGATCGCACGGGAGTCGCCATCGAGGCCAGCTTCTCGGTCAAGGAATTCAAGGCTGTATGCCCGGTATCGAAGCTTTGCTGCATGCGCGCCTATTCGCGCGCCACCGCCGCCTGCGCCTCGAAGTTCCTCGACCATCTGATCCGCCAGGTGCCGTTCCCCGTCGAGTCGGTGCAGGTCGACGGCGGCAGCGAGTCCGCGGTCGAGTTCGAGCACCTCTGCAACGCCTGCCGGCCGCATCAGGCACCCGGACAAACGGCGCCCATGCAGGCGTATAACCGGAACTTCAGCCAAAGCGCGCTTACCACCTGAAAAGTCTCACATGTATCTGAACCCGGACACTCACACCTTAGATTTAACACACCATGGCACCCTGATTGATTTTATTAAGATGCAGAAATTGCGCTTTTCGGTATTGGTATCCCGGCTACCGCGAGTTTGTCGGTTTTTCCGCAAACGCCTCGGGCGTGGAGTGCTGCCGCACCGCCTCCATGCATTCGAGCATCAGGGCCGTCTTGCCCGCGCCGGGCGCGCCTTGAAAGATGCAGGTGCCGCCGCTGACATGCCCATTTCGAAGGCTGCGAACCGCGTGGCGAAACACCTCGTATTCGTCATCCCGCCCGCAGAAGAAAGCCTCGCGCCCTACCTCGGCGCGATCTGTCCGGTCTAGCCAATCTTGCTCAGGCAGAGGTTCGACAGGAACGGGCTTGGGGAACAGTTCAGCGGTCAATGATTGCTCCTTTTTGGAATTGCTTTTGAGCCAATCTCACTTGTTTCTTTCTAGAAGAGATTAAGTTCCGAAAACGACGAAGAATCAAGCCGACCGAACAGCCGGCTTGACTGGTATTAGGGTGAGTGCTTATCTATGTCAGACTGCGAAGTTCCGCTAATAGACAGTATCGCATCTCTCAGTTGTATTCCAACCACGCCAGTGATTCTATCGATTTCCATGCCATTTTCGAATGCGACCGTATGTATCAACTCATATTGATTAGGATTGCTCTCCTTCAAGTCATTTAAAAGCTGCTCTTTACAATATTTGAAGCAATATTCTTGAACTTGATAGGCATTCAGGTTTTCGGTTTCAGGAAGTAATTTATTTGCATATTTATTTGCAATTTCAGCTGCTCCAATCCGTTCGGAAATCTCAGTGCCAAAATCTGTCAAAGCCAAAGGGCTTACTCTCTTGACCAGCTGATCTCCGACAACTCCAAACAGCATGTCATGAATTTTGTCGTATTTCTTTTCTAATTTATCTAAATTCTCTTTAATATGTTCGATGCTTTTTTCAATTTTGGTTTTCCAAACAGGAACTTTCCAAAACAAAAACGACAGCACGATTATGGTAATCCATGGTGCAATCTTCTCAATTATTCCCTGTAAAGAAGAGATATCGTGCATTTTAGGGATCTCTTGTGACAGTTAAAAACGGGTTGCGGATCATATGTGGCGCGAAATCACGATCACCTTAAATCTCGCTTTACTTCAACTGCCGAGAAGAGGCGATTCGGCCGCATCATCAAACGACCTTCAAACCTTCTTCAAGCTCAGCCTTGCTAGGTTCTAATGCTGATCGATTGCTTCATAGATAGCCAATACATGGCTTGCGGCTTTGCAGTTCTTAAGCAATTGCCGGTTATTTTTTGCTCTTGGCATTTTGTTTGCCAAAAGTGAACTTTGTCATAGATTCTTAATATAACATGATGGAATTAAAAGAGGAGATTGTTTCAACTGAAGATCAGCCGCTGATTTGAAGATGCGAAAATAAACAGGCTTGAGTGACTGGCGAAGCGGCAAAACCGATTTGGGCGATGAATCTCCCGCGCCTGTTTTCTATAGCCGGTTTGGCCCGATGTTTCGGCAATTAGTTCGTGTTCGCCGCACACCACCCCGCCTTGTCTCCCAAAATCCGCGTTAGAGATTTTTTCGGGCGGATTTTTCGCTGAAATACGCGGCGCGGGGAGATTTCGGCGCACCCGCCCTTTCCCATCGGACTGCGTCCTTCGGGAAGGGGCAGGCGGTCCCGCATGCATCTGAACCCGGACACCCGTCTTTTTGCGTTATGCGGCTTTGCCATGTTGCTCATTGAATTGGCATCAGCAAGGACTCTAACCGGGTGTGTCCATTCACAATCCGATTAAGACAATGATTGCAAGCTGGACGCAGATGTGATCAGCTCATGAGTTCAGAACTGCTCCACCCGAATATCCAGCAGGTCCCGCTCTTTCCTGCCAAACGCCATGCCGATCAGGTGAACCGGCGCCCCATGGCCCCGATACTTCCTGGCGCAGCCCTTCTCCCGAATCTGCGCGATCGCGCTGTCCAGGCCCGGTTCGGTGCCGGTTTCGTCTTCCACCATCTTGAGCTCCAGGACGAACACCTGCTTCTCATGCAGGAGCACCAGGTCCGAGCGGCCGTGCCTGGTCATTTCCTCGGCCTTCAGGCCAACCTCCGTGGTTCGAAAGCACAGATACAGCAAACTCGCATACCAGGATTCATAATCGCCAAGTTTGGCCGTGTCATGCCACGCATGGGGAAATTCCGAAAGCAGGTCCTGGATCTTTTTCTTGAACAGCTTGAAGTTGTTCATTCCAAGCGCTTCAACCAGATCCTCTCCGGCAGCCGCCACTTCCCGGCCGCGCTTGGTCAAGTGCTCGGCTAGCCCGGCATTAAAACTGCTCCGCACCTCAAAATTCGGATAATCCAGATGGTACAAAATACGAGCGCCCTTTTGTTCCTGTTCTTTGATGGTTAAATACCCAGACTGGAACAGCAAGGCCTCATGACTGAACTCTCCGAGCTCGAAATTCGTAACAAAGTCGGCATCCACTACGCGGTTTTCCAGTTGCATGGGACTGACTCTTCTCTCTTGCAGCAGCCGATACAGATAGCCCGGCTCGCCAGATTTGAACCAGTGCGCCCGAAATTCTCGTTTCCTGAACAGATGGAGAATGTCGTGGGGGTTGTAGAGCTTCTCCTCGCCCAGCCAGTTGTAGCCGTCATACCAAGTTCGAATCTTGTCCCGGTCTAGTCCTTCAAGCTCGGGAGCAAACACGGAATCCAAATCCTGGTCCGTATAGCCGCAAATCGTTGCCAAGGGAGGGTAAAGGCTGATATCGTCGAGATTGTTGAGGCCGGAAGAAAAACTGGTTTTGGAAAACATCGTGATGCCGGTAACAAACACAAAGCGAATGTGTCGTTCACTGTCTGGGTTCAGATACATGTGAGACCGCCCGCCTCCTCCCGAAGGACGTAGTCCGAAGGGAGGAGGCGGGCGCGCGAAAATTTTTCAGGTAGCATAGTGCTTCACACAAATCCAACAGCCGAAAGGCGGGAGATAGCGCTATGCAAATCAAATATCCGCACCGCAAATTTTATCGTCTCGACGCGATCCGCGACGAACTTTCGCCGCAGGCCGCCGAGCGCTTCGACAATCTCGCGCTGTTCGACCAGCTTCGCCTCGAGGGCGCGACCGAAGCGACCGCCCTGAAGGCGATCGGCTGCTCCCGGGCCACGCTCTACCGCTGGAAGCGGCGCCTGCGCGAGCAGGGCGTCCGCGCCCTGGCCAACCGCTGCCGCCGCCCGCATCGGGTGCGGCAGCGCCAGTGGACCGCCGCCGAGCTCGAGCTGGTGCGCCAGGCGCGGCATCGCTTTCCGCTGTGGGGGCGCGCCAAGATCCGCGCCGTGCTGGCGCGCGAGCGCGGCTTCGCGCCCAGCGAGTCCGCCACCGGGCGCATGATCGCCCGCCTGGTGCGCACCGGCCAGGCCGAGCCGGTCGCGTTCTACTACGGGCGAACAAAGCCCAAGCGGCGGCGCAAGTTCGACCGCCACGCCAAGCGCTGGCGCTACGGCACCCGCGGGCGAAAGCCCGGCCAGATGGTGCAGATCGACCACATGAGCGTCGCCATCGAGGCCGGCTTCTGCGTCAAGGAATTCAAGGCGGTGTGCCCGGTCTCCAAGCTGTGCTACATGCGCGCCTATTCGCGCGCCACCGCCGCCTGCGCCTCGAAGTTCCTGGACCACCTGATCCGCCAGGCGCCGTTCGATATCGAGTCGGTGCAGGTCGATGGCGGCAGCGAGTTCATGGCCGAGTTCGAGACCGCCTGCCAGCAGCGCGGCATCGCCCTGTTCGTCCTGCCGCCCAGAAGCCCCAAATATAACGGCTGCGTCGAGCGCGCCAACGCCGTCAGCCGCTACGAGTTCCACCAGTTCTACGCCGGCGAGCTCAGCGTCGGCGCCCTGAACGTCGAGCTGGCCGAATTCGAGCGCTTCTACAACGACTACCGCCCGCATCAGGCGCTCGGGCAAACAACGCCCATGCAGGCGTATAATGAAAACTTCAACCAAAGCGCACTTGCTGCCTGAAAAGTCTCATATGTATTGAACCAGTACATTCACTTCCTTTGATTATGCTATAAATCCCTCTGAGGTAGTCTCGATTTGCCTCGGCCATCTCCATATTTTCCAGCACATCCAGAACAGGACGATCATATTCATCGACTAAAACAACCGACTGCTGACCAGTCATTTCATGAAGAGCAATCAGGATGTTTTGGAGTCGCTCGGGAGCAGTTCTTACGGGAGGCAATGATTGCAGATTAGCCCTTGTCTCAATGTTATGCAATTGATGGAGCATGTTGTTCTCAAGATCGCCTAGATCATTGTAGATTGAGTCGAAACTCAAACGCACAACTGGATATTTGATCGACCAGTCCCAGTATGGGTGGATATCCAATCCCTGGAAAAGCGCTTCATTCCCTTCAAATAACTCCTGCAAGGTATCGACTAGCAAACTCTTGCCGAAACGTCGGGGGCGTGAGAGAAAGTAGAATCGTCCTTGCTGGATCATCTCTCGAATGAGGGGCGTCTTGTCGACATAGTAGCAGCCCTCGTTTCGGAGATTGGCAAACGCCTGATAACCGATCGGCAATGGACGACGGGGAGGTTGAATTTCTACACTCATTATTCAATCATCTTAATTGGGAGATATTGCCAAAAGTAGTGCTTGGCGGTCGGGCGACATTTAAGCGGCCACCTGGTCGTTCAGATTTTTTCAACTCGATTCCGTCTTTGAATTGTACACCTTCCACCACCTTGCCAAGCTTTCCAAAGCCGCTCAGGCACCGGTGGCGGGTGTCCGGATAAGCATGGTCCAGCGCCGCCCAGAACCCCAGGGACCCCGTCGCCGACCGCCAACTTCGGCGCGCTCATGCCACGCCCCTTCAGGTCCGCCAGGACTTCGCGCCAGCTGTCCACCGAATCGCGCGCCGTACTCGACCGCCACCAGGGCGCACAGCTTGACATTCTTGGCCCGAAGTAGATCCCGTCCGCCCAGATGTACGCCCAGCGGCGGTTGGACAGGTCCTCTCGGCGCCATTGCTCCATTTCCCCGTTCCACCGCTCCGCCGGGCGCGACACGCACGAGGCCGAGAACCCTCGCGCCTCGGGTCCCATCAGCGCCTGCAGGGGCTCGGACATCTCGCCGCTGGACACGCCCTTCAGTTGCAGCCACGGCACGAACGCCTCGACGCTCGCGGCCTTGCGGACCTGCGGCGGAACCGGCGCGGACCGGAACGCCGCCGGCTTGCCGGTGCAGGAGCGGGTCTTCGGGTTCCGCACCGAGACCGGCTCCGCGCCGGTCTGAATGTTGCGCCAGATCCCCTTGCAGCTTCTAGTGCCGCTCAGGACCGCGACCGCAATCTGCGCCAGCACGCCTAGCGAGGATGCGGCATCTGCCCTGTCGGCCGCGAAAGTCCTCCATGCCCTTGAAATGGTCATGCAGGGAATCATAGTCTTCGGGTCCAGGATTCATCTTTTTCACTCGATATTGGTCCGCATCGGGCAGCTGCCGCGCACCCGATGCAGGGGTTTCACAAATACCGGCTTGACCGACTCGGAAGGCGTTGGGCTGCAGCCCCCATGAATCCACCTGCAGCTCCGGGGTTTTCCGGCCAGCGTCCAGTTGTCGGCACGATAGATGATGCCGTCATGGAAATCGACATCGACAAACGTCTCCAGCAGCAGCGGTCTGGAAAAATGCCCCATCCAGTCGCCCGCAAGCCGCCTGCGGCAGGCCGACAGAATTCGCGAGCCAGGATTCGGAAGTGATGGCCGGGCAGGATCAGAAACCGCGAATTGCTCGCAATCAGGCGCAGCCGGTTGCTCCGGACTTGCGGGATCAGGCCAATCCGGCGAAGTCGGGTTCGATCTGCTCATGACATGATCATGGCAAACTCGCTTTCAAAAGTCCAGCTTGCTGCGCTTTTCGTTTACAAGTGAATATTTAGCGCGAAACTTAAAATCGTCCTGGCATGGAATCTTTGATGGATTTGATTCGCTCCTTTGCCGGCGACGAAAAAATCAATAAAAGCTGAAATCCTGTCATCTGCATCAGTTATTCAACTTCTCCCATCTGGGGCGAGCAGTCGCTCACTGAGGCAATTAGCCGTTGTTATGGGGTTGTCGTAATCGACTCTCTAATTCGCAGACAGGGTTCGTCCGGCAAGGCGCAAATTGCAATTTGAAACTTGCTGTTGATTTGGAGACGAATTACAGAGAAGTGCACCTCACAAGCCAGTTGGCAAGCGAAATGAAGAAAGGTTCAGCTAAACAGGATTTTATTGTTTTCATATCTTGGATCCGTTCTGCCTTCATGGCCGGAAAAGTCTCAGATGCCTCTGAACTTGCCACAGATCAAAGTGAGGGAATTGAAAGGCGGGTCCATAGCCATTCAACGAGACTCACTCAATAATTATCCGCGTTTCGCTTATCGGCCTAATGGTTGGCAGGATGACTTGGCTTTGGCGAATGCATCTTCAATGGTCTCTGATCTTGCTCCGGTAGCGCCGTATCTTCGTCATATTGTCAAACATGGCAATATCTTGATTACCGAAGAACTGGAATCGCATCTTGATCCTGCAATGCAAGTTGAATTCATGCGACAGCTATCTAATTTGATCAATGCGGGAATCAAGGTAATGTCGCTACGCCCAGCAGAGGATGCTTGATGAATTGGCAAACATCATCCAGCGTTCAGAATTTCCAAAGCTGAAAAAGGGACTTATGCCGAAAGTTTGCAAACTTTCGGCATAAGTCCCATATAAATCCCAAATTAATCCTGATACAAGTTCTTAATCGTGTTTTCTCCAGTGTTTTGGTTAACGAGCATCAGTTCAAATCGGAGAGGCGTCGGAAGCACCGCTCACGCCATCGTAATTATCCATAGATCCTTCGGCATCGCCCTCGCCCTCATCTTCACTTGGGGATGACTCATCCGAGCTTTCGGGAACCAAAGTGGCATCCTTCTCATCATCAGACGGGTTTAATAAGTCACTCAGTAGCACGTTCGAATCCCGAATAGTCCCCACTGTCGCCGCGTATTCTGGAAGTCCGGGAATGTAACCCGGAAGATCCCAGGCTACACCGTCCGAGGATGTCTCCATATCATATAGCTGCAACTGAAAAAATTCAGGTATGTGCTCTGCGGTTTCATCCGCAAGTGTCTGTATTGTGATCGTCTTCATCCGCTCACCCACTGCAAATTGCAGAGTCCCTTGCGACCCGACATAGTCGCTACCGGCCTCTGCGGTCGCATCTTCGGTAGAGTACCTCCAGCGCACACTGAAATCCAGTTTCTCAGGAACTTGGATAGTGAAGACCGCCGGTTCGCCTTCAACAACCTGTACATCGTTCAATGAAAACCAGTCCTGTGTATTTTTCCAGTATTGCGCGGACACTACCGCTGATACCGAAGAAAGAGATGCCACCAAGGCAACTCCTAATAGTGCTTTACATATCTTCATTGTGTCATCTCCGAATTGTTAATATGCTGATTCAATCTTGCCCTTACACAAAAATCTCACATGAATTTCCAACTGTGCATAAATCCATAAGGACTGTAATTATTCATGCACTATACCGCTTTTTCAATTTTTTGTCAAGATTATGTACGAGTTCACTACATGTGAGACTTTTCAGGCAGCAAGCGCGCTTTGGTTGAAGTTTTCATTATACGCCTGCATGGGCGGGCGTTGTCCGAGCGCCTGATGCGGCCGATAGGCGTTGCAGAGGCGTTCGAATTCGGCCAGCTCGACGCTCAGCTCGCCGTCGCAGGACTGGTGGAACTCGCAGCGGCCGGCCGCGTTGGCGCGCTCGACGCAGCCGTTGCAATTAGGGCTTTTGGCCGGCGGCGCGAACAGTTCGATGCCGCGCCGCCGGCAGGCGGTCTCGAACTCGGCCGCGGACTCGCTGCCGCCGTCGACCTGCACCGGCCCGAGGTCGAACGGCGCCTGGCGGATAAGATGGTCGAGCAGCTTCGAGGCGCAGGCGGCGGTGGCGCGCGAGCAGGCGCGCATGCAGCAAAGCTTCGAGACCGGGCACACGGCCTCGGATTCCTTGACCGAGAAGCCGGCCTCGATGGCGACACCCGCTGGCACCGTAGCAGAGCGCCGCAGGCCCGGCCTGCCCGGTCCGCACCAGGCGGGCGATCATGCGTCCGGTAGTGGACGCGCTTCGCGCAAAGCCATGCTTGCGCAAGTGCCGCTTCCAGCGGCAGGCGTCGTCCGGGAGTAGCAGCCCGAACAGCGCAAGCTTGTCGCAGGCCGCATCAAGACGACAGAATCTGCGGTGCGGACATTCGGTTTGCATAGCACCTTTTCCCGCCCTTCGGCTGCTGGATTGCAATCAAGCGCCATGCTGCCTCAAAAATTTTCGCATGCCCGCCCCTTCCCTTCGGACTGCGTCCTCCAGAAAGGGGTGGTCCCGCATGTATCCGACCCTGGACAATGAGATTGTTTCAACTGAAGATCAGCCGCCAATTTGAAGATGCCAAAAGAAACAGGTTTGGATGACTGGCGCAACGACAAAACCGATTTGGGCGATGGGCCGCCTGCACCTGTTTTCCATAGCCGGTTTGGCCCGATGCTTCGGCAACTCATGCGTGTTCGCTGCACCAGCTCGCTTGGCCTCGCATTTTGGGCAATCACTTTCGCATATGAATTGCCTCAGCCAGGCAAGCCGCGAAACTTAAACCGGCCGATGCACTCGAGTTTTCGCGCCCATCACCGCCGAAAAGGCTGCATCACGGCATGTTGCCGAATAGAGCGCCTTCAATCAGGGCCCGAAAAGCTTACTCGTTTGCGGCTGTTTCACTTTCATCCCCGTCCAGCGACTTCAAATCTTCCAGAAGCTTCCGCGCCAACGCAAGCTTCTCCTCGCCGAGTTCCGTGTATTGCGCGTGACTCGCCTCGCGAAACACATCGACTGCAGCCTGTATTTCTAAAACCGCTTTCGATGCTTCGCTCGAATTCTCCGTCATTGCCGCGAATTCACACCGCGAAACACCCAGATTAGCTATCGACATCGCCCAAGTTATCGGCACCGATTCCTTTCCGCACTCCTCGAGCGCGCATTCATATGACGTGATCGCATCTTGCATCATCTTAGGATCATCCTCCCTCGAAGCGAGCTTTTGCAAGGCGGCTCCAAGATTGTTTTTCGTCGTCGCCCACTGCTGCGGAAACCGGTCGCGAGAAAATTCCGTCAAAGCGCTTTTATAAGCCGCAACCGCCTGCTGCAAAGTTCGAGCCCCGCGCCTTTGCTCGCCAAGCAACCGCAGAACGGTTCCCAAATTGTCCATAGTCATTGCCCAATATTGCGGAAACTCCTTCTTTGTCCAGACCCGAAGCGCCTGCTTGTATGATTCAGATGACCGCTTCAGAACACTTGAATCGCCTTCCTTGCGCCCAATCAATTGCAAAGCGGTCCCTAGGCTGCTCATGGCCAAAGCCCACTGCTGCGAATCCGAGCGCTCGTCGATTGCGCCAATCAGCAGCTCGAACGTCTTGACCGACTCTTTCAGCAAACCCAAATCAGCCAGGCGGCGCCCGAGCAAGCCTAAGGCATTTCCCAGCCCGTTTTGAGCCTTAGCCCACTCAACCCGATACCGGTCCAGACCACTGAGCGCAACGGCTTCCCTAAAAGCTGATACCGCTTCTTCAAGGTATCGAGTTCCTTGGTGACGCTGCCCCAGAATTGCCAGCACCTCGCCTAGCGCCTGATGACTGCTGATTTCCATCTCTATGCGTGGCAGGCTTTTCGAGAGCGGGACAACTTGCGACCTCAATCGATCAACGCACTTCTCAAGCATCGCTTGATCGCCTGAATTCAGGCCGAGCTTTCTAAGCGCAACCACTTGCTGATAGGCGCAGAACCATCTTTCCGCATCAGACCGTCCATCTAAGTCTGCTGCTTTTCCATACTTTATTGCGGCAGCCGAATAGTCCATCCGCAATCGATGAAACAATGCGCCAGCTTCAAGCACTCGAGCATAAGCAGGCGAGCCGCAGGCTTCTGCCTCTAAACGACCCAGATGTGCGGGAATTTGGTCCGGTGAAATGCCATCGCTTCCATCGATGGCCGCAATCACCAGTTTCGCCTGCAACCTTATCTGCTTTTTCACGTCACCGCTAGAAAGAAGGGGTTCAAGGCAATCACGCAGGGAGTCTAGATAACTCAGTCCATCTGCAACACCATCTTGCAGCCGGTCTTGAGCAAGATCAAGGCCGGCAAGACTAGTCTGGATAAAGGGGATCAGATTCCTTGATACGCCAATCTCATCCGCCAAACCCGCCAGCTTGGAAAAACGCTTGTCACTCAGCTCAGACACTTGCAGCTTAACGCTCAGCTTGCCGGCAAAGTAAAACCTGATGATCCGCTACGCGGGGGTCGCTCGCTGCCGCCATCCAGAACCGTACAGGTGCTTTGGCGGGCGGGAGAGCCTGCAATGGTCAAAAACCGCACCAATGCGACACATTCAAGCCTGCTGGGATCGATTGCCAGCTTCGCGGCGACGGTTGAATCAGTCGACAATATGATAGACGGGAGCCTTCTCCAAAGACCACTCGCCAGACTCAGGATTGCGTCGCGACACGGTCAACACATGCCAATTGTCATCATCCAGCTTCATGTAGTCGCCTCTATAGTAGTAGCCTGGCCAGCGCGTTTCCTGTCTGAACAAGGTGTGCTGAACTACGCATTCAGAAGCGATTACGCGATGCTTCAGTTCCCAGGCGCGTTGCAGCTGATGCAAATCCTCCGCGCCAATCTTGTCGAGATCCTCTTGCAGCGTCTGCAGCAACACCATGCCCCGCTTAAGCAATGGCTCATTGGTCATGTAGTTGTTGCTGATGCCGCCAGCATATTCATCCATGATCTTCTCCAGGCGCTGCAAACCGTGAATCGGCAATATGTAGTTCGGAGAAACCGTTCCGCCAACAATTTCGTTGCGGCCGACGGCAAAATTCTCCATCGGCTGATAGACAATCTTGCGAAGATTCTCGTATTGGCTCTCGGACACCTTGACCGAATCGTTGGCGTGATCGCGAATAAATCGGACCGCCGCCTTTGCCGCAAGCCTTCCCTCGGTAAACGATCCAGAGGAGAATGCATGCGCTGTTCCGCCTAGGGCGTCTCCAGCGCCAAACAATCCGTCGACCGTCATCATCCGGTTGTAGCCCCAGTAGTACTCGTCCGGCGACACATCTTCAGGCCCGCTCGCCCATGCGCCGGAACATGTCGCATGCGATCCCATCACATAAGGCTCCGAGGTAGTCAGCTCCGGATTGACGTATTTCGGATCGATATCCTGCGAAGCCCATACAACCGCCTGGCCCACCGTCATGCCAAGAAAGTTTTCCCATCCGACGACTTCCTTGTGCGGATCTTGAAACGCTTCTTTGGTCACCATATGAATCGGGCCTCGACCGGCCTTCATTTCCTCAATGAACGCATGATTGCGCAGACAAGTCGGCGTCGGATGGTGGTCGATGTATTCGCCTACGAGATTCTTGGTATGCTCGTACCAGTATTTCTCGTAGTTTTCGCCGTAGGCATTCTGAGTGTAGGTTTTTAGATGCAGGAAGTAGGCGCCGACAGGGCCATATCCGTCCTTGAACCGGCAAAGAACGATCCGATTCTCCATCTGGGTCATCTTTGCGCCTACCAGAATCGGCAACGCATAGGCCGAGGCCGAACTCCACGGGGCATACCATGTTCTGCCCATGCCCTCTCCAACAGACCGCGGCTTGAAGATATGCGAAGCGCCGCCAGCGCCCACAATGACCGCCTTGGCGCGAAACACGCAATAGTCGCCTGTGCGCACATTGAAACCCACAGCGCCACCAATGCGATTCGGCTGATTCTCATCCATGAGCAGATGGGTTACCATGATTCTGTTGTAGATTTCGTCAGCCGACTTTCGGGCAGCTTCTGCGACAATCGGCTTATAGCTTTCACCGTGAATCATGATCTGCCACTTGCCCTCGCGCTGGTAGCGCCCGGTCTCCGGGTCGCGCATCAGCGGCAAGCCCCATTCTTCAAACTTGTGCACCGTCGAATCCACATGCCGAGCCATATCGAACGCAAGATCTTCACGGACCATGCCCATCAGATCATTGCGCGCGTAGCGCACATGATCTTCAGGCTGATTTTCATCCCATTGCATGCCCATGTAGCAATTGATCGCATAGAGTCCCTGCGCGACAGCGCCCGATCGATCGATATTGGCTTTTTCAGCAACGACAATTTTCAAATCGCGCCCCCAATAGCGGGCTTCATAGGCGGCGCCGCAACCCCCCATTCCGCCACCGACGACCAGAATGTCGCAGTCGACGAATGTCGTCTTGATCCGCATCAGTAGTAGACTCCTTGCTTGAATTTGGACTTGTCGATCATTGGAAGTCCGGAATCAATGTTCAAGGCATTTGGCTCATGGCACAGCAACGGCGATTCAAGCGCCTCGTTGTCCGGAACTTCCAGATCGGCGAGCCGAGGGATTGCTTCGCCCCAGGGCTTCGTCGTTATGGGGGACACAAAATTTTTCTCGCGCCCATCCCTGAATTTGATGCGCCACGAAATCGTGCCCTTTTCCTCTTCGCGCAATACGCGAACACTGTGTCCGAGCGGCGCAAAGTCCGCATATCCGCGCGCATCGATGGCATTTTGCGGACATGCCTTGACACACGAATAGCACTCCCAGCACATGTTGGGCTCGATATTGACCGCACGCCGATAGGTCTTGTCGATGTGCATGATGTCCGAAGGACAGATATCGACGCAGTGGCCGCAGCCATCGCATCGCGTCATGTATACAAAAGTAGGCATATCTGTAGATTCAATTGTGAATGTTCGAATGAATGATCGCTGCGCTGCTAGTAATTGCGGGGCAAGCTTCTTTTGATTCCAAGTCCGAATTTCTCAGGCGCATCGGCTGGTTCGGGAAGGTTTCCTCTCGACCCGTCGGCATCGGCAATCCGCTTTTGCAATGCAGCGGCGGGCTTAAAGAACATATGGGCGAACTTCGACCAGGGGATCCCGCCAAATAGCGCTAAAGTCGCGATGATGAAAAACGAGAAAAACAGCCAGGCAAGAGAGGCGACCCCAACCCACTGGAAAAATGACCAGATAAGCGCAAAGAATGCGCAGGCAACCAAAGAGACAATGAATAGATCAGCCGGAATCAGCCGAAAGATCGAGTTCCCTTCAGCGGCAACATCAGCCCGGATCCGAAACCAGAACCAGCAGCCCCCGCTACAGACCATGATCGCTCCCAAATGCCAAAGCAGCGGATAAATCGCCGGTGTTTCGGAACCGGCCATGCCATAGCCAAAAATCATCATGCATGTTGTCACGATGAACAAGATGAAGCCATACATGGTGAGCAGGTGCGCCATCCTGCGACGGTGGTTGCAAAACTCGGCAGAAGCGAGAACATCGTGCGCGACGGTCGCAGCCGCGATTCCAATGATCGAAGCCCCGCCAACCTTGCGTACGCCGCTCGCTCGCGCTTTTTTCATGTTTTCGAAGAAATACTTCGCGCTTTTTTTGTGAATGACATCGAAAATCGTCCCGCCGACGACCGCAAGCAGCATGATGACCACAAAGGTCTTCATGGCAACAGAAGGGATCGACGTTGCAATCTCGCTGAAAGGATTGTTGATCAACATTATTGAGACCGGCTTTCTATCTTATCTGATTGTTGAAGGAAAGAGCCTCTTGCGCGCAAGCGCACAGGACTCTTGCTGATTCGCGTTCATTGTAAACCACAGCGCATGGAGGTTTCGTGCCAGATTCTTGCATGAACGCCAGTCCAACTTGAAGTTTCGGTGGCTATTGCAATATTCGCCATAGCAATCTTTTTTAGAAAATGATTGCTATGCCGGCCCTACCTGATCTAGCTATTTGATATTTCATTCTTTTCGCACGCCTATCCGACCTGGATAATCTTCGTTCCGCACGACGGTCTCAAATCAATCGCAGCATCTACTGTTTCAAGTGCAAACGACCCAAACCACCATTTTGCGGGCTGTTGACAACAGAAGTGCGCAAGTCCACAATAATCCAGAACCGCCTACCGGTCGCTCATAAAGCGGCAAGAGCAAGCAAAGCCTGCCGAACTCAATGACATTGTGATGATTGTCAGCCGGCACGGTTCGACTTCGATAACAAGCCTGACTGGCTCGCTTGCTATTGCGAATCTTGCAAAGCCTTTATCTGCTCCAGGCTCAAACCTGTATACTCGCCAATATCCATCGCCGACATCCCCATATTCAGCATTCGCTCAGCGACACGCTCAACACCTTGCTCAATGCCTTGCTCAATGCCTTCTTGCCGCCCGACCGCAGTCCAGCGAAGCTTCGCATTTTCTTCGCACTGTTCTAAAACGCTCGTCATCTGTGCCATAGTCTCCACCTCCAAATCAAACCGATAAAACCCGATTCCTTTCGCTAATTCATTATATGCCCTGCGATTCGACGCGTACGAATCAGATTCCGCCACCCGCCGCGCCGCCTGTCTAATCACTCCATATTCCCGACCATGACGAAGCAGCATCAGCGCACCCGCCAAATCCTCTGCACGCGCACTGCCGCCTTGCGCCAGCCGACACTCATCGATCAGCACATACCGAAACGACGGCCGACACGCCTCAATCCCATCAGCAATCAGCTCACCGACCTCAAGCGGGGCCGTCCACGCCGCCTCCCCCGTATACAGCACCGTCGGCAAAACCATCGGCAACCTCTCCTCGCCAGCGCCCTGTTCGCGACGAGCGCCCCACACCGACTCGTAGATCAGCGACGCATACGTGAGCATCCGGAGCGCCATCGACGGATCGTTGGTAGACTGAAACTCGATATGCACTATCACATACAGCAAACCGCCGCCGTCGCGATAATTCACCTGCCAGATCATGTCCGCATGGCGACGCTTCAGCGTCTCGCTGACCAGCGTATCCGGCACCCGGCGCAACGTCGAAAAATCTAGCGATCCAATCAGACCGGCCGCCTCACCCGCATAGCGAAGATAGGACCGAACCACCTCAGCCTGGCTGTAGACCCGCTTGAGCGCGGCATCATAGTCGCGCACACTGCTCATCCGGCAACCCCGTCGCGGAACAATGCCGGCTTATCTCCCAGCACAGATTGATGAATCTGAAATCTTGCTGAACCGAACAATATGCTCATATAGCCCGAAATCATAGAACACCGCACTTTTTCCATTTGAAATGAAATGCCGAGCAACGCAGCCGGTTCTAAACGATGAGCACGCTTGAGCCTTGTGTCTTCCTGGCCTCCAGATCGCGATGGGCTTGAACGGCCTCTGCCAGCACGTAGCGTTGATTCACGGCTATGCGCACATCACCGGATTCAATCAGTCCGCACAGTTCATGCGTCATTGACACCAGGTCCTCGCGCTTCGCGGTATAGGTCATCAAGGTCGGCCGGGTGATATACAGCGAACCCTTCTCTCTGAGTATGCCGGGGTTGAAATCATGCACTTCGCCCGAAGCCTGGCCAAAACTCACTAGAAGCCCCCTCGGGGAGAGGCAGTCGAGCGATTTGAAAAACGTCGTTGCGCCAACCGAATCGTAGACAACGGGCACCCCGGCACCATCGGTAATGTCGCGCACCCGCTCGACAAAATCCTCACGGGTGTAGACAACCGGATAATCGCAACCATGCCGACGGGCGTTTTCAGCCTTCTCGTCGCTTCCGACCGTGCCAATCACGGTCGCGCCGATCGATTTAGCCCACTGGCAAGCGATCAGCCCCACACCGCCGGCAGCCGCATGAATCAAAATCGCATCTCCGGGCTTGACTTCGTAGCACTGTCGCAAAAGATACTGCGCAGTCAAGCCTTGCAGCATCATCGCAGCGGCAGTTTCGTCAGAAATGCTGTCCGGCATCCTGACCAGGCGGTGAGCAGGCATCACGCGAACATCCGAATAGGCGCCAATTGGCGGATTTGCATAGGCGACACGATCTCCCTCGTTCAGTTCAGATACGCCCGGTCCGATCGATTCGACGATGCCGGCGCCTTCCAGTCCATTAACGAACGGAGAAGTCGGGGCGGGATAAACACCCGTGCGAAAGTAGACATCAATATAGTTCAGACCGACGGCCGTCTGGCGCACCAAAACCTCGCCTTCGCCCGGAGCGCCAGGATCATACTCTTCCCATTTCATCACTTCGGGGCCACCGGTTTCGTAAATCATCATCGCCTTAGGCATGTCACTCTCCAAAAAAGATTCGCTTATGTTTGATCAATGTACTGTTGTCGGCCTGCGAGCGTCACGAATACGCTCGTAGGCCGCACGGATCTCCTTAGTCTTCTCCGTGGCAAAGTCGATCATTTCCTCGGGCAAGCCCTTCGACACCAGCTTGTCGGGATGATACCGGCTCATCATGCGGCGATAGGCGCGACGCACTTCATCGTCATCGGCATCACTGCCGATTTCAAGCATCTTGTAATCGCTATCGAGCGATCGTTGCGAGCTTGATGCAGATCCGGCGTATGCGCCCTGCTCCGATTCAAACATGGCGCGGAACTCCGCTTCGTCAAATCCGAGCATGCTCGCCACATTTTGCAAGGCTTCGTTCTCTGCCACACTAATTCGCCCATCAGCCCGGGCTGCCGAAATCTGAATGGCCAGGTAGGAACGTAGCAGGTTTTCCGATCTTTTGCATTCGCTGTAGAACTGATTGACCACATCTCTCAGCGGAAAGTCAGGCTGCTTTCCCTGATTGAACAGATCTTTGGCAATCTTGCGCTGATCCTGGTCCAAGCTCATATGGGACATGACGGTCTTCACATAATCAATTTCCTGCTGGGAAACGTGGCCGTCCGACTTCGCAATGTGCCCCATGACCGTGAAGGTTGCAACAAAGAACGCCGTCTGTCGACGCTCTTGAACCGAATCGAACCCATCAGCATCTTGACCGAGAAGCCTTTGCTTCGACTTGGTGACTTTGCTGCCAACAACGGCACCCAAGATGGCACCGATCGGCCCAAATGCCATGGCGCCGAAAACGCCGCCCAGCACCGCTCCCCACCATGCCATCAGACTCGTCTCCCGGGTTGATCTTCGAAATCGCGCATAAGCGAAAAATGCATAGCAATTCAGATGTAGTTCAAGTTGCCCGCTGCGCTGTTCGACACCACGCAGCAAATGCTTCATTATACCTTTGCTAAGACCTCGAAAAGAATGGCCAACCCGATCAGCTGTTCAGACTCCCGGCCAGCGCATCAATCAAATCCAGCTCATCCAGCTCGTATTTGACGTTTTCGAAATCAGGCCACGAAGAGACGCATGCCGCCACTAGGCTATTCGACTTGTCGACATAGATGGACTGTCCAAAGACTCCGCGCGCCCTGATTTGCCCCAGTTCGAAATCGCGTACCCAGAATTTGTTCTTGTATGCGCCGCGCGGCCACAGCGCAAACCATTCCGATTGAATAAACGCATGTCGGTCGCCTTTGTGCATCGTTTCACACACCCATTGTTTCGGAACAATCTGACGCTGCGACCGGCGGCCATCGTTGAGATATAGCAGCCCGACCCGCGCATAGTCGCGCAGCGTCGCATTGAAACCGCCGCAAGCAAGCGCGTAGCCGCTTCGATCAACCGTGTAGTCGGCATCGGACTCAGCGCCCATGGGCTGCCACAGCAGCTCGCTCACAAGATCGGCGAGCCTTCGGCCGGTTGCCTTTTGCATTGCCCATGCCATCACATCTGTCTCGATTGATCGATACTCGAAAGAGCCGCCATGCTCGCGCTCCTTGGCCAGCGTCGCAGGTATTTCCAATACGCTCAATAGCGCATTTTCGCGATGCGGCTTCCACAAGCAAGCGCGGTCCAAATAGGTGACATCCGACTCTGGATCAGTATAGTTCTCGCTGAATCGAACCCCGCTTCGCATATCCAATACCTGCCGCAAGGTCGCATCGGCATATCCGCCATCTTGAAGTTCCGGAACCAGCAAAGCCAGCGGCGCATCGGGATCAATCATTCCCTGATGGATCAATATTCCACAAACGGTGGCCGTCACCGATTTGGCAACCGATTGCGAAAGATGCCGTGTCGCCGGCTGCATGTCATTGAAGTAGCGCTCGTAGACGACTTTGCCGTTGTGCAGCAGGACGAACCCGTCGGTATAGGTACGCTCCAGCACTTCGATCGCCCGATACCGTTTGCCGTTTCTGGAAAGCTCGACTTCCAGATCATCGAAGTCTTGTAAATCTTCTTCCAAGCGCCAAACAGGGCCGCCGCCGCGAGACACCTCGGTAGTGGGGAACACTTCGCGGATGTGCTGAAACGTCCAGCGGTTGAATGGCCCTCGATCCCAATTATCGAGTGTGACTCGCTTATCGCGCGGCGGCGGGAAGCCGCTCATGATTCCCATTTCTCGTGCAGTTTTTGGCCGGTTTTTCATGTTTCAATCATGCTGCTTCGGTTTCAAACAAATCCAAACGGCATCGCATTGCCTACTAATCTGCTTGCTGCTGGCGGCGAACACTGCCGCAAGGCGCTTGCGACGGGATAACCGCCATGTGGATGCCGCGCGCTTCAGCCGCGCGGTTTCGCAATCAAATTATAAAGCGGCAATGAAAGTCTGCTGATTTCAAGCTGTTCAAGCATGTCAGGCGATATTGCGCAGCGTGCGAACGGCTTGCGCCATGATCGCTCCAAGCACAATGGCGCCGCCGATAAGGGTTAGCGCTCCTGGCACCTCCCGAATCACAAGCCAAACCCAAATTGGTCCCAGCACGACCTCGGTGAGCGACAGCAGCGTGATTTCGGCTGCAGGCAGATACTTTGACCCATTGGTAAACAGAATCAGCCCAATCCCGATTTGAAACACGCCCATCACCGCGCATAAAAGCCAGTCGTTGAGCACGATCTGAAAATGTCCGCCGGTCGCAAGAATCATCATGCTCGAAATGATCAATGCGGTAAAACCAGCCCAAAATACCGAAGGCAGCAAATCTGTATTCTTGCCACGGCGAAGCAGCACAGCGAATGCCGCAAACCCTGTCGCCGCCATCAGCCCCATAAGCGAACCGAACATGGTTCCCAGTTGAAAGCCTTCGAACACCATCACGCCCACACCTGCCGTGGCAATCAAGATGAACCACCAGGTCGAGTGCGAGATATGCTCTTTCAAAAGCCACCAGCCCATCACCGCAGCAATGAATGGCGCAGTGGAGAGTAAAAAGAGCGCATTGGCTACAGTCGTGTTCGTCAATGCAAATATCCAGCTGCAAAATGCGACGCCAAGCACGAAGCCGGCACCAACGGCCAGCCAGCCGCCTTTGCGAAACGACCCGATTAGGCTACTGTTTCGAAACACTGCCATATAGGTCAGAAGAAATGCCGCAAGCGCAAGCGAACGATGAAACAGGATCGACCATTCAGTCGCAAACTCGATCAGCCTCACGGCCAAGCCGGCGATGCTCCAGCATACGCCGGCTGTCAGCACAAGGACAACGCCTCTGGAACGGTTGCCATATTGGAATTGTTCGCCGTCGGAATCCATTCGGCATCGCGCTCAAGGTTAAGGCGCTATCGAATCGCCAAGCGATCGGGTCGCGCTAGATTGATGACTGATATGGCTCGTTGAACCCCTCAATATCGTATACGATATTGGGGCTAATCAAGGCAAAGACATGCACCCTGAAAACACGCTTTGCCGCATGAAATAAAAAACATTGCTTGAGACAGGAGTACAGTATGGATAAAGTTGATCGATCGGACAAGGAATGGAAAGCAATGCTATCTGCCGACGAATATCAAATCATGCGCAGAGAGGGTACCGAACGCCCGTTCAGCAGCGAATTGAATAAACAGTACGGCAAAGGAGTTTACCAATGTCGCGGCTGCGGACTGGCGCTTTTTGAATCGGGTGCCAAGTTTGACAGCGGCACGGGCTGGCCGAGTTTCTACGCGGCAATTGACGGCGCTTTGGAAACCAGAACCGATTTTAAGCTGATTCTCCCGCGCACAGAGTACCACTGCGCACGTTGCGGAAGCCACCACGGCCATGTCTTCAACGACGGGCCAAATCCTACCGGAAAGCGATTTTGCAGCAACGGCGCTGCGCTTACGTTCGTCCCTGCCGAGTCGGTCGAATAAATCGCGCATCTTCCAGCTTACAGCCAACCGTCCTCGGAACCGATGCCGCGTCGATTCCGAAGCCGTGTCAATAATAATCCGAACGATCCTAGGCATTGGCTGGACGCATGAACTCCTGCCAATCTGCGCGCCGATTGCGCCCGGCACGTTGCAGAGCGCCTCGATGAGCCCGTCAGGATTGTCTCGCAATCAGGGTTTACGCCATTCAATTTCGCTTGGTGCCACAGCGCCATGCGGCATCCTGCCGCGGCCGACCTTAGATAGCGCACCGCAAGATGCAGCGGCGATTCAGCAGCCGGATTTCCAAACGGGATGCGCAATCCCGCGCGGATGAGGGGGGGGGGGCATGAACCAAAAAATTCAAGAAGAGCCTTCTCAAAGATGAGAATGCGGCCTAGCCAGAAAATAATTCTTGACAAAAATTGCCATCTGGCATATAGTGCGAAAAAACGGCGACGGAATCGATAGACGCGTTAAACTCGAAATCTATTGATTTGGCGCGTCAAGTTCAAATTCTGCCCGAATAATTTGATGAAAACAGAGAGGATAAATGGCAATGAAAACATCAAGCATTACTACATTTTTCGCTATCCTGTCGCTGTCAGGCGCGGCCGCAGCACAGGAAACTGGTAGCGATGCGCAAT
This sequence comes from Arenicellales bacterium, assembly GCA_965214875.1. Lineage (GTDB taxonomy): Bacteria > Pseudomonadota > Gammaproteobacteria > Arenicellales > JAJDZL01 > CBDAUN01. Next base: position 3,111,145 of record OZ243980.1, read on the forward strand.
GCAGAGCCTGGGTCGACGCGTCGCCCATGGTTACTGAAAATTCCTGCCACCATGCGGCCGCGAATACGAAATTTGTGTCCAATGAAGGCGGCCGGCCGCTTTGCAAGGTCGCTGTATGGTGCGGCACAGCGGACTGGCACCCGAGTCCCGGCAAGAAGAGAATATGGACCCTGCATCAGGAGCACAACGTCCTAAACGAGGGCTACATCAAGAGCCTCAAGTTCTGCATGGACTATGTCTTCGGCACCCACTGCGAAGGATTCACGCACGAAAACTTCACGAAACGCTATCGGAAAGCTATGCTTGAGCATGCTTGGTGGGCTAAAAGTTTATTTCCAGGGAAATGCAGTCATTTAGATCCGGATGCTGATACTCATTGGTGTAGATGGGATACAGTGACGAGACTAATTTCTGCAGCCAGTGTCCCGGGGTCTGGCTATACTTATAAGGATGCATATAAGTATGCGAAGAATATTGCTGATACTAGAGGCTGGGAGAACTGGAAGAAGATGGTTCGCTTGATCGAGGGCCGGAAGTAGCTCATCCCGATCAGACATGGCAACTATTATTTCCGTTGCGAGGTGACAAGAAATGAAACAGAAATTTATTAAAATCGCGGCGTTTTTCGCTGTTTTGACGCTAATGCAGCCAGCCCTGGCATTCAGGATGGTGGAAGGGGTATCGGTAGAGCTAAAGGTGGCAGATGTCCAGGTTCGGGAGGGCGAAAAGGCGAATTTTGTCCTTATTCTTTCGCAGCCTTTGGACTTCGACATTCGTTATGCCTACCGCACCCGCGACCTTACGGCCAAGGCGGGCAAGGACTACGTGGCGGAAAGCGGCCTGTTCGTAATTCCCGCCGGAACGCGGCTGATGCCGCTCGAGATCAGGACGCTCAAGGATGACGTCATCGACAAGAACAGTTTTGAGCTGGTGCTGTCGGACTTCGAGACATACGGCTACGGAAAGGTTTGGGGACAGTATGCCTGGACCGACTGGTGGCGCGTCGAAGGCCTGGCGCTGGAGATGACGGCTAAAGCCCATATCGCGAACGCCTTGGACGGAGCCGGAAGCCGGAGCGAGCCCGGAAGCAGCAAGACGAAGCGCTATAACTCGGGATCATCCAGGAGCTACAACAGCCGCGACAATCGCGGCGAAATGATGGGCAGATGATCTCCTTTCCTGATTATCACTAAACATAAGTTCGCTTCCTGGCATGATTTACTTATGTTAGGTGGTAATCAGTATCAGGGGGTTTTCTGGCAAGCACTGGGTATTATTTCGGAGTAAAAGCATGAAATATATCGCATCACTGTTATTCGGCATTAGTTTGGTTTTCTCGACTAGCGCAAATGCTGATTTTTATGATAAGGATTGTGAAAATCTTTTGAGTCCTTCTTTTATGTTCCAGAAACAAAATTGTTCATACAGTGATGTTTCGGCAGCCATACTATGGACGGAGGAGCGTATTTGCAGTCTGACGATTGACTGTAAATATCCTCAGTGGCATCCAAAAAGTGGAGAAAAGGCACCTACAAGACCCACTATAAATATATTGACAAAAAATATTTCTAAGATGCGTTGGTGCGTGGATGGCAGTTTTGATGCTCTTGGATATGGAGACTGGGGAGACTGTACGCCATTGACACTAAGGGATTATACTAATAGCTATCGGAAAGCTATGCTTGAGCATGCTTGGTGGGCTAAAAGTTTATTTCCAGGGAAATGCAGTCATTTAGATCCGGATGCTGATACTCATTGGTGTAGATGGGATACAGTGACGAGACTAATTTCTGCAGCCAGTGTCCCGGGGTCTGGCTATACTTATAAGGATGCATATAAGTATGCGAAGAATATTGCTGATACTAGAGGCTGGGAGAACTGGAAGAAGATGGTTCGCCTTATTGAGGGATTGTAAGTAGCAGGCGGGCCAACAAGGAGAAATTGGCAGACAACGCCATCAGTGATCATAAAGCGATGGCAGCCCGTCCTCCCGGCGGCGACCCATAACACTTTCAGAAAGGGACTTATATACTTGAGCGCCCAATTCTCAGTTTGAAAATTATTCCATTCTGCATGTTTAAATTTGATAGGCTTGCTAGAACACCACTCATACTTGAAGAAACTGGAGAGAGAAAAATGAAATATTTGCGTACCCCCCCCCCTCGCTAAATTCGTACCCCCCCCCCTCGCTAAATTAGCGGCCCTCCTGCTGCTGGCGGCGACGCTGGCACCTGCGGCGGCGACTGCGCAAACGCTTGGAAGCAGTGTCTGCCCGGCAAATTCAACAGGGGAGACAAATGCATCAAAACTTAACTTGGGCGTGACACACAACAGTGTCACAGTTACGACAAAAGCAATGTCTTTGAATGATGCGAACTTCTTGAACGAATCGCTGCGGCCTTTTCGGGGCACCAACCGCGCCACCAGTGCCCAAGTGAATGTCGGAGTGATAGATGGCAATGGGGGCGAGTTTGTTTTTGTCTATCAGTTTTATGTTCCCTTGGGGACTGTTCGCGAGGGTCAGGATGTGCCTGCCAAAACGATAACCTTCCATAGCCTGCAACCAAGCACCAATTACAAAGCAAAGATTTTTCTCACTGACGTTAAGGGAGTGGGGGCAGTAAACGAAGGCCCGTCAATTAAGCGACCGAAGTTTGACCAAGCAACAGCATGTTTTCAGACAGCGGCGGCCAGTTAGCGTCTGGTAGCAACTTCTAACCCGGTCAAACGCTGATCCAAGCGGGGCGCTAAAATGCGCCCCGCTTGGATCAGCTGCAGGAGCGGAGCATGAAAACGATATTGCATCGGGGTGCATGATTGCCGCGCTTCTGATCACGGAGGTCCGTCAATTGCAGGCAATTTGGGCAATCAGGTATATAATTCCCTTCAGAAAACGCAATTCTACAGATTATTGCTTCAAATCCTGTCGACGGATTTAATGCGCCGGTGCGATTTTCGTTCTGGGCTAGCAGCGAATAAGAGTGCCGATGCCACCGTCGGTAAAAACCTCAAGCAGCACGGAATGCTCGACGCGCCCATCGACGATGTGCACCGTGTTGACCCCTGCTTGAAGCGCTTGCAAGGCGCATCTTATCTTCGGCAGCATTCCTGATCCGATGACTCCGTTATCGATCATTTCCTGTACATTGGAAGCGGACAAAGCCGCGATGAGCTTGCCATCGGCATCCAGCACCCCTTCGGTATTGGTCACAATGATGAGTTTCTCCGCTACGCACGACTCGGCTACGCTTCCTGCCACCGTGTCTGCGTTGATGTTGTAGCTTTGGCCGGATGCATCGCGTCCGACCGGCGCAATAACGGGAATCGCTTCGGCAGGATGCGCCTCGATTTGCTCATAGTCGACTGATTCCACCTTGCCGACATAGCCGACATCAATCTCCTTGCCAGTTTGCGCATCAATCTCCGACAGGTCCAGCTTGCTAGCGCAAACAAAGGGGGTGTTGTTCGCTCCGCCGAGCGTATAGGCGCTACCGCCGAGCATCTCGATCAGTTCAATCAATTCAGCGTTCACAACGTTAACGAGAACATCCTCAACAATTCGCATGGTCTCCTTGTCGGTCACCCTAAGTCCTTGAATGAACCGGCTAGCATGACCCGACGCGGCGATCGATTTACTGATCTGCGGTCCTGCGCCGTGCACGATCACAGGATGCATGCCAACGCTTTTCATGAAAATGATATCCCGCACGAAGCTCTTTTTCAGATCATCGTCCACCATGGCGTTACCGCCGTATTTGACTACAATCGTCTTGTTCTTGAACCTCAGAATGTATGGCAGCGCTTCGACCATGGTCTTTGCAGTTCTGCGAGTTTTGTCGTGGTCAATTGTCATAGTTGTAGCAATTCGCGGCAAACATTAGGTGCTAGCGTGAATTTTATCGGCACTTGCGATTAGATGCGACCTTACGATAGGCGAATTGCAGCGTGTGACTGATCATCGGCACTCTGGGTAGGAGCTACGACGCAACAGAAAACCTTGTGCTACGCCATAACGACCTTGCCGCGGCAAGCTGCTTTATTGAAATGCTTCCCGATCCTAAACAGCGACCGTCAGCTGCGCTCCAGCGAGCATCATGCCAGAATCCGAAAGGCTTCTTATGCTTTTCGGACGGTTGAAACTTGAATTGCTGATGTGGGCGGCAGGTGATTCAGTTTTAGGGATTCTATGTGGACTAAAATATCTTTCATGAATAAGGAAATTTTTCTCAAGCCGCCGCCGGCCGAACCGATTGGCGCAGAAGATTACCTGAACCGAACGGACCGGGCCGAGGTTGGCCGCAGTGCATTTTTCCATGGACGCGATGCTGAGTATGATGTCTTTCGCAACGCCGCTATTAGGCTGAATGCCGGTGATATAGGTGGCGGAACAATGATATTTCAAGGCGCGCCAGGTGCGGGAAAATCAGCGCTGATGCTCGAGTGCATGGAAGCCGTCAAGCGTCATTCAACACCCGAAAATCCATGGATTGCGACCTCCATCAAGCCGAATACATTAACATCGGCCGTCACCGTGATAAGGCGTCTAGTCCACTCGGTTAACAAAGAGAACGAGAGACTGGCCAAGATTGTCTCTGATCCAATTGGCAAACGGATGAGGCATCTGCTAAAGTTGGGTGCGAAGCTGTTCAATGAGCTGTCGGAACGAGGTATCGCAGTAGGCGGTGTTTCAGTAGGTGGTAAATCGGAAGCTGGAGGCGACTCTCATCTTTCGATACCGGCGGAGCAAATCTTCATGGATGCGGCCCCTTTGCTTGAACAGGTTCAAATTGCAGTGTTCGTGGACGAAGCTCAGAACATTTCGGTGAACGACTGTCCGGGTTCAGATACATGTGTCCTGGTTCAGATACATGTGAGACCGCCCGCCTCCTCCCGAAGGACGCAGTCCGAAGGGAGGAGGCGGGCGGCGCGAAAATTTTTCAGGTGGCATGGAGCCAAACAAAAACCATCGCCGAAAGGCGGGAGGACGCACCATGCAAATCAAATCTCCGCACCGCAAATTTTATCGCATCGATCCGATCCGCGAACCCGTTTCGACCCAGGCCGCCGAGCGCTTCGACCTGATCCGGCTCTACGACGAGCTTCGCAGCGAAGGCGCCTCGGAACGCGCCGCGCTCAAAGCGGCCGGCTGCTCCAGGGCGACGCTGTATCGCTGGAAGCGGCGCCTGCGCGAGCAGGGCGTCCGCGCCCTGGCCGACCGCTGCCGCCGCCCGCATCGGGTGCGGCAGCGCCAGTGGACCGCCGCCGAGCTCGAGCTGGTGCGCCAGGCGCGGCAGCGCTTCCCGCTGCGGGGGCGCGCCAAGATCCGCGCCGTGCTGGCGCGCGAGCGCGGCTTCGCGCCCAGCGCCTCCACCACCGGACGCATGATCTCCCGCCTGGTCCGCACCGGCCAGGCCGAGCCGGTCGCGTTCCACTACGGGCGCGTGAAACCCAAGCGGCGGCGCAAGTTCGACCGCCACGCCCAGCGCCGGCGCTGCGGCGACCGCGGGCGAAAGCCCGGCCAGATGGTGCAGATCGACCATACGGGCGTCGCCATCGAGGCCGGCTTCGCGGTCAAGGAATTCAAGGCCGTGTGCCTGGTCTCGAAGCTTTGCTGCATGCGCGCCTACTCGCGCGCCACCGCCGCCTGCGCCTCGACGTTCCTCGACCACCTGATCCGCCAGGCGCCGTTCGATATCGAGTCGGTGCAGGTCGACGGCGGCAGCGAGTTCATGGCCGAGTTCGAGACCGCCTGCCAGCGGCGCGGCATCGCCCTGTTCGTGCTGCCGCCCAAAAGCCCCAATTGCAATGGCTGCGTCGAGCGCGCCAACGCCGCCGGCCGCTACGAGTTCCACCAGTTCTACGACGGCGAGCTCAGCGTCGGCGCCCTCAACGTCGAGCTGGCCGAATTCGAGCGCCTCTGCAACGCCTGCCGCCCGCATCAGGCGCTCGGACAAACGTCGCCCATGCAGGCGTATAACCGGAACTTCAACCAAAGCGCGCTTGCCGCCTGAAAAGTCTCATATGTAGTGAACCCGTACACCAACGCGGCCGGCCGCTACGAGTTCCACCAGTTCTACGACGGCGAGCTCAGCGTCGGCGCCCTGAACGTCGAGCTGGCCAAATTCGAGCGCTTCTACAACGCCTACCGGCCGCATCAGGCGCTCGGACAACGCACGCCCATGCAGGCGTATAATGAAAACTTCGACCAAAGCGCACTTGCTGCCTGAAAAGTCTCATATGTATTGAACCAGTACAGGTGATTGCAAAGTTCATTTAATATTAGTATTATGCAATTATGCATTGATTTTAGTTCTATGCTAACAATTCCCCGCCCCTTTCCAAAGCCATCCCTACAGGATTAAGTCGTTAGACTTTACTTAGCATGAGCAGCGAAGCACAGTGTAGAGTCGCATATCTGCAGATGGTTCAGAGTGTGATTGCTCGCATGGCAAGGAATAGTGTCCAGATGAAAACATGGGCTGTCTCTTTGGTGACCGCTGTTTGGGTTTTCTCTGGCGTTGCAGCCGATCCACACTGGATTGTTGGTGTATGTGGCTGTATCCCAGTAATTGCCTTCTGGGTCATGGATGCCAAGTATCTTCATCTTGAAAGATGTTACAGGAAACTATATGAAGCTGTCTTGACTAACGATGCCATAAACCCGTTATTTGATCTAGATTACCGACCCTATAAAGGTTCAGTGGGTTCTGTATGGAGCGTGGGTTGTTCTTGGTCGGTGCTAGGGTTTTATGGTGCCTTATTGATTACAATTTTCATGCTTACGATTATTCTCACAACAATGGTAGGGAGCAATGGTCCGTAGAGTGTTTTATAGTTTTCATTACGAATCTGACAGTAGGCGCGCGGCAAGGGTTAGAAATATTGGGGCCATCGAAGGTACTCAGCCAGCCACTGACAACAAGTGGGAAGCAATCAAGAAAGGTGGTGACGAAGCCATCAAAAAATGGATTGCTGATGAAATGCATGGCAGATCTTGTACTGTTGTTCTTGTTGGAGAAAAAACGGCGGGAAGAAAGTGGATCAAATACGAAATTGTTGAATCGTGGAATAAGGGTATGGGTGTTGTAGGAATTCATATACATGGTTTAGTTGATCTTCCTGATCTTAATGTTTCAAGGATGGGAAGAAATCCTTTCGAGTTGATTGATTATGGGAGTACAGGGAAAAAGCTTTCTTCGATTGTGAGATGCTATAACCCGGCAGGTCGCAATGGTCAAGAGAAGTACAATTGGATCAGAACACATTTGACCAATGTCATAGAAGAAGCAATTAAGATCAGAAAAAACAACTCAATACGCATTCGATGAGAGAGATTAATTCTGACGACGTTATTCAAAAGCTGATTTCGGAGAAGTCCAAAGCTCTTGAGGGTCAGTTAGACGGAGAGGTGATCATGATCCGGGCGCCGATGGCACCTGAAGTTGATGATTTGGTACGCCGCGAAGTTGAAGGTCTCGTAGCAAGACATGATTGCCACTCAAGATTAATTGTTGTGCTTGAAACTAATGGAGGATCAGTCGAAGTTGTTGAGCGAATTCATGATGTCTTTAGGGAGCATTTCAAAGAGATCTACTTCATTATTCCGAATTTTGCATACTCGGCGGGCACCGTTCTCACGCTGTCTGGGGATGAGATATACATGGACTATTACTCGGTTCTTGGTCCCATTGATCCTCAGATACGAACTCGCGATGGTCGACAGGTTCCTGCGCTCGGATATCTTGAGAAATACAAAGAGTTAATTAAAAAGAGTGAGGAGGGCGAAATTACGCCCGCTGAAATGGAGTTTTTGGTGCGGAAATTTGATCCAGCTGAACTCTTTGCAGTTGAACAAGCAAGGAAGCATTCGGAGACCTTGATCTGCGATTGGTTGCCGAAGTATAAATTTAAGGATTGGAATCATCGAGACACCAGTGGTGATGAAGTTACGGCAGATTACAGAAAAAAAAGAGCTACGGAAATCGCTGATTTGTTAGGGAACCCAAAAGAATGGAACACTCACGGTCGGGGCATTCCTCTCAGGACGCTTTGCTCTGAAAAGATTAAGCTGAAAATCAAAAACTTTGGGGAAGACGAAGAACTAAACACTGCAATCCGTGAATATTACGATCTCTTTATTGACTACTGCACTAAGCGTGGCGCCGATTTCGCTATTCATACAAAGCGCCGTTTGTTAATACTATGAGGACAATCATGACTATCTCAAAATCCGTTCAAGACTATGAGGATGAATTGGCAGAAATTCGCAGGAAACTTGAGGAAGCTGGTCACCATATTAAGTCCACAGGGGAGGGCGAGAGTGTGGGTCTCAAAGGCGACCTGGAGTTGCCCTATTCAACGTTGCCCAAGCTTCGCGGCGAACGGTGGAATAAAAAAACGATTGAAGGTTTCTAACCCTGTCTGGGACACTTTTGTGGCGATTAACCCTGAGTAGGCATAAAAATCAGGCTACTTCAATTCGTAGCACCATGTTTTTGGGGTTCTAATGGAAGAGGAAAAGGAATTTAGTGAGGATGACGTCTTTTCTGCTGGATTATTGAAATCCCTTAACCGCATATTTGGTGCCGCGGTGCTACCTGTTGTGGAGCAGGTTGTCTGGGGTCAGATACATGTGAGACTGCCCGCCTCCTCCCGAAGGACGTAGTCCGAAGGGAGGAGGCGGGCGCGCGAAAATTTTTGAGGTAGCATAGTGCTTGATATTCATCCAACAGCCGAAAGGCGGGAGATAGCGCCATGCAAATCAAATGTCCGCACCGCAAATTCTGCCGCCTCGACGCGATCCGCGACGAACTTTCGCCGCAGGCCGCCGAGCGCTTCGACAGTCTCGCGCTGTTCGACCAGCTTCGCCTTCAGGGCGCAACCGAAGCGACCGCCCTGAAGGCGATCGGCTGCTCCCGGGCGACGCTCTACCGCTGGAAGCGGCGCCTGCGCGAGCAGGGCGGCAGCACCAATGGACCGACCGCGAGCTCGAGCTGGTGCGCCAGGCGCGGCAGCGCTTTCCGCTGCGGGGGCGCGCCAAGATCCGCGCCGTGCTGGCGCGCGAGCACGGCTTCGCGCCCAGCGCCTCCACCACCGGGCGCATGATCGCCCGCCTGGTGCGCACCGGCCGGGCCGAGCCCGTCGCGTTCCATTACGGGCGCGTGAAACCCAAGCGGCAACGCAAGTTCGACCGCCACGCCCGCCGCTGGCGCTACGGCGCCCGCGGGCGAAAGCCCGGCCAGATGGTGCAGATCGAACATACGGGCGTCGCCATCGACGCCGGCTTCGCGGTCAAGGAGTCCGAGGCCGTATGCCCGGTCTCGAAGCTTTGCTGCATGCGCGCGCCACCGCAACCTGCGCCTCGAAGTTCCTCGACCACCTGATCCGCCAGGCGCCGTTCGATATCGAGTCGGTGCAGGTCGACGGCGGCAGCGAGTTCATGGCCGAGTTCGAGACCGCCTGCCGGCGCCGCGGCATCGCCCTGTTCGTGCTGCCGCCCAGAAGCCCCATTTGCAATGGCTGCGTCGAGCGCGCCAACGCGGCCGGCCGCTACGAGTTCCACCAGTTCTACGCCGGCGAGCTCAGCGTCGGCGCCCTCAACGTCGAACTGGCCAAATTCGAGCGCTTCTACAACGCCTATCGGCCGCATCAGGCGCTCGGACAACGCACGCCCATGCAGGCGTATAATGAAAACTTCAACCAAAGCGCGCTTGCTGCCTGAAAAGTCTCATATGTATTGAACCAGCACAAGGTTGGTCTAACTCTTGGTAACAAACTAAAATATCATCGACTTAAAAACCTTTTAAAGATTTGCGAAAAGGCAGAGATCGAGTTTGAAAAACGTGGGTTAAATCCAAAAGATCGGAAACACTTATCGTTATCAGTCGGACTTCCTTTTATTGAGAAAGCTTCTTATCAGAATGATGAGGTGTTACAGGAAAAATGGGTAAATTTTCTTGTTTCTTCGATTGATAATACAGATAGTGGTTTCAGGTCAGATCTAGATATTACCTATCATTTATAGTTTGCAGGGATCAAGCACTACTTTTGGCAATATTCCCATGTCTTGCAAAGCTCCCTTTTCACCCGGGCACTCCCCTGTCTGGACCGAGCTTGTTCCGGCGGTCTGCGCCATCGCAGGGATCGCCATCAGCGTCATCAGCAGGGCGGTTGTCATCCATTGCTTCATGGTAATCGGCTGATCGTCGGTTGCCAATCAAACGGGGCGCCGTTCAGCGCCCCGTTATGGATTCATCCTTCGATTTTATCGAATCAGTTCGCCGTCACCGTAAATTCGCACCACTCGGCATAGGGCGGAAAGCGCGAATCGCCGTTGTTGTAGGCACCCCGGAGCGCGCCGGTTGGCCATTTGGCTGGCCCGCAACCCGCCCCCGGCGCAAAGGTGGCGGTGTAGCCGTGCTGGTGGGCACGGCCACAGGTTAACCCGGAATTAACCGTCCCCCCGTCCGCTCGGGCGGAACTGGGTGCAGTTCTGTTGATTGATGTTGTCGGAGCAGGCTTGCCGTAGATGCGAATTCTGAAGGTGGCGCCGGAGACGGTGGTTCTGGGGGTGGCGTCATGCGCAGCTTCAAAGCTAGGGGCAACCGTCTGCTGACTGTCGGCATCTTGACCACCCCCGTTGCACGGCGGATAGCCGCGATTGGCGGTGTAGTTAAAGCCCATGAAGTTGACCGTTCTCGAGCACTTGGGCTTGAGCCACCGGTAGGGGCAAGGTTCGATGGAGGCGGAGAGAGGGTTTCTGGGGTCGTACAGGTGCGGTGTGCTAACGCGAGAGGAATTGAAGTAGAACTTGGGCTTCAAGCCGGAGGTTCCGCAGGCCGTTGTTTTGTTACTTCCATTTACAAACATCACATCGCTGCCCATCAGCTCGATCACTAAAAACGTGGTATTTCCGCTGCCGGCTTCCACGCCGTTGTGATCGCCGAACATGATCCGATCATTGATGCTGACGTTAGCCCCGGTGTTGGTGCCGACACTGACATTGCCATAACCGGCGCGGTTGCCGCTGCCGACATTGACCTGTCAAGCTGCCGTGGGGTTGGGGACAGGTTGTCTAGTGCAGCTTTCCCTGGGAACAAACTCCCGCGCCATCGCTGGCGTTGCTATGATTGTCGCCAGTAAGGCGGCCAGTATGGTCAGTCTAGCTAATAAGCGAGGGGGGGGGGATTTAAGCGTTTCATGGTGTTATTCCTATACAAGCGCGCCACACGTCGCGCGACAATATTGGCATAGTTTGATCTATTTTTCTTTACTTTTTGACAATATGCAAAGAATTAGGATTTTATGTTGTGCGTAAACTTGACTCCACAATGAGATATTGCTTGTCGGTTAATCCTTAAGTGGATATTTGCGACTACAGAAATCTGGCGGCTTGGAACCAGAAATTGCTGGACAAAGCCGGGTATTTGCTGATAACCAATATTCAAAATGCAGACAGCGGGAGGCTCGCGGCCTTTGCAGGTAATGGAAAACTCGTCGGCCGCACTCGGACACCCGTGCCAAGTGTCAGTCTGGAGGAAGCAAAAGCTCTTGCGGTCCAGCTGAACTCAGCGCTTGGAAGAATCGCGATGCGCCGACTACTATCGAAGGAATTGAAGTGACCGATTTGGCAGCCCGGCGCTTTGATGAATGTTGTCGCGCCCAACATACGAGGTGTTGCAGGGAGCACTTGCAGATCTATCCTTTGCAATGGTTTCGAAGAGCTAAAAAGCAAGAACATTAACTTGTATCGTGATGGATATACAAAAGTTCGGCAGAAAATTGATAAAACTGTCTCTGAGGCCGCTGGCTTATCTTTGGACTAGATCAGAAATTAGGGCAACCAGCTTGCCCAGGAACCCACAATAAGAGGAAAAATCCGCATGAACGATGGTGAAGATTGAGAGTGGCGCGAAAGAAGCGGACAGGCCAACCACCTTTTTGTATGACTACGGTCGAAGCTCGGGCCAGCGTTCCAACTTCATCTTCGGGGAGGTTGCAACGAAGGTGCTTTATTAATTAGTGCTTGCCAGAAAACCAAAATGTGATATCGTTGCTGATTGAAAACAATCGCTTAGCGGCGAGCGGCGGCGAAGAATTCGGCGGAAGCGCGGATTTCCCGCCGAAATGGGGTGAAACGCCCCGTTTCGCCGCAATCTTCGAGGAAAAAGCGATGCGCTTGGCCCGCTCCGCCCAGCTCGAGATCGGCGCCGTGCCGATCGAGAACATCCACACCGGCGCCAAGTCGCGCGACGACATCCCGGCCATCCTGCTCGGCCTGCGGCATCTCTGCGCAAGCAAGGCCTTGCGGCGCCGGCGGGTGTTCGAGCTGCTCGAGGCCGAGGTCACGCCGGCGGCGCGCAAGGACGCCGGCCGGCCGGGCATGGACCTTTGGCGCATTCTGGCGCTGGCGTGCCCGAGCAGGGGCTCGGCTGCGACTTCGACCGGCTGGCGCACATGGCCAATCATGACGGGCTGGTGCGCCGGATGCCGGGGCATTCGCCGGCGCTCGGGCAGGCCTGCGAGCAGCAGGCGGCGGTCGCCAACGTCTCGCTTTCGGGTCCGAAGCTGCTGTCCGGGATCGGGCGGCTGGTGGCCGGGTCGGGCCGCGAGGCGGCCGGAAAAAAGCCTGGCGAGCCGTTGCGCGGGCGGGCCGGTTCGTTCTGCGTGGAGACCGACGCGCACTATCCGACCGATGTCAATCTGCTGCGGGACGCGCTGCGCTGCGCGGTGCGCACCGCGGCCAGGCTGGCGGACAGCGCCGGGCTCGGCGGCTGGCGACAGCATGAGCATCTATCGCGGCAGGTCAAGAAGCGGTTCGACCGGGTGCGCGTGTCGAGGCGCAGCCGCAAGCATCCCGGGCGGGTCGAGCGGCATTTGTCGCTGAGCGCCCGCCTGGCCGGGCGCGCCGAGGCGACGCTGGCGCAGGCCGCCGAGCTGCCGCTGGCGGCCTGCGAGCACGCGCTGGCATGCGAGCTCGAGGGCTATCTTGGCCATGCGCGCCGCCAGCTCGAGCAGGCTAGGCGGCGACTGCTCGGGGGCGAGACCATCGCGCACGGCGAGAAGGTGTTCTCGATCTTCGAGCCGCACACCCGCTGGGTGGCCGAGGGCAAGGCCGGCGTGCGCCAGGAGCTGGGCGTGCCGGTCGCCGTGGTCGAGGACCAGCGCCGGTTCATCCTGCACCGCCGGATCATGTGGCAGGGCGGCGACGCCGGCCATGCGGCGGCGCTGGTTGAAGGGGCGATGGAGCGGTTCGCCGACCTTCGGGCCTGCAGCTTCGACCGCGGCTTCCACTCGCCGGCGAACCAGGCCGAGCTCGGCGGGATGCTCGACGAGTGCGCGCTGCCGGCCAAGGGCCGGCCGAATGCCGAGGCTTCGGCGCGCGAGGGCCAGGAATGGTTCCAGGCGGCGCGCCGGCAGCATCCGGCGGTCGAGTCGGCCATCAATCATCTGGAGCATTGCGGGCTCGGGCGGGCGCGCGCCCATGGCGAGCGCGGCTTCGAGCGGGCGGTGGCGCTGTCGGCGCTGGCGGCGAACCCCGAGCGGCTCGGGCGGCTGCTGCGGGACCAGGAGCGCAAGCGGCTCGCCCGCCGCGCGCGCCTGCGCGCCGCCTAGCGTCTCCGAACCCGTTTCCAAGCGACGATCCGGGCGGCCGGAGGCGCCCGCCTGGGCGGATGCCGCCCGCAATCCTCTTATGCGCCATTTTTTGTCGCATTCGGATGCCCGCTGCTGCATTCCGACCCTCGCCGCCGTCGCGGCAGCCGCGCCTTGTGCTCCCCCGGCACCGGCCGATACTTGAAATCAGAGGTTTTCTGGCAGACACTAATTATTTTCTAATTTTTCTTAATAAGAATATTCTTCATTTAACTTCACTTAATAAGCATTAAAACGTTGCTCCCATGCCTTACAGCGCTATGTTCTCCAAAAACCATCAAAAGATTTTTATTCAGCATAATTCAAAATTATTTAATAATGGGAATTCTTATTAAATTTCTTTTAATAAGGTATATGACACTACTTCGGCACACGACAGCACCATGGCTCGCTCAATGTCGCTAAAGTGCATTTCTCCACTGCAAAACAACCAATCCACAGCATATGAAAGTCGCAACGCGATAAACAATGATAGAGTCGCATTGATTCGATCAGATCTCACCAGAATGAAACGATGTTATGTGTAGTTTCTAGCGAAGCTCTCATCGCGCTATAGGGCCTCTCAAAATCTTATGCCTCATCATCGTACCGGAAGATATGACATCACCTCGCATAGCGGAGAGACGGTTCAAGCATTCATCCCAAACCCATTGCCGCCCCGAGGAAAACTGGATATTGTTCGACTGCAGAAGCTTATCGATGGCGCTTTGGTCGCGATCGGCCGACTTGACAGCGTCACTGCAATTCTGCCCGATCCAGCGTTGTATTTGTCATCATTCATTAGAAAAGAAGCAGTTCTTTCATCCCGAATTGAAGGCACGGCCTCCTCATTGTCTGACGTTTTGCTCTATGAATTGAACTCTCTGGGCAACAGAAGTAACGATGACGTTATCGAAGTGTCCAACTATGCGAAGGCACTCGAACATGGAATGGAACGGATGGCAAAAGAGAACTTTCCATTAAGCAATCGACTAATCAAAGAAATACACGCAATTCTATTGAAGTCAGGTCGAGGCGGCCGTAAGTCTCCCGGCGAGTTTCGAACCTCCCAGAATTGGATTGGCGGCACCCGACCCGGCAATGCGCATTTCGTTCCCCCGCCTCCGCAACACGTCGGGCAATGCATGTCGGATTTGGAAAGATTTATTCACTCCGACCAGTCTCAGTACTCAGCCTTGATAAAAGCAGGACTGACTCATGCTCAGTTCGAAACCATACACCCATTCTTAGACGAGTAACGGCAGAGTTGGGCGAATGCTAATTGCGCTTCAACTCAATCGCGAAGGTTTGCTAACGCAGCCGATTCTTTACATCAGCATGTACATCGACAAGCATCGGGAACAGTACTACAGCTTGCTAAATGGCATCAGATTAGATGGAACTGGCTTGCGTTCTTTCTCACCGCTGTGATGGAATCATCGGCGGATGCGGTCAGCGTCGCCCAACGACTCGCACAACAAGTTCAAAGAGACGAGGCTACGATTCGCCAATCTGGCAGGTTCAGGGGATCAGCCTTGCAGGTTCACCAAGCGTTGGCCCGGAACCCTGTATGGACACTTAAAGAGATTGCTCGGCACACCGGATTGTCATTTCCGGCAGCAAGCAACGGAATGAAATCTTTGGCGGAACTGAACATAGTCAATGAATATACCGAAAAAAGACATAACAGAATATTTGTCTACGCACAATACCTGTCGATTCTGAGCGGCGAGGATTCTGAGCACAACGAAAAATACCGGACAACGATTGAACCAGCAAATCGATGATCAGCTGAAGCCCTGCGCCGCAACCGCATCATGGCGTTGCCGGATCATTCTGAAAACAACTTCGAAACCAAAACAAAACGCCGAAGCAAGCCACATAGCCTGCTTCGGCGCGATAAGCATCAGGCGACTGAGAATTCTCAATCAGCGCTGACGCAAGGACAAGCGGCTCAAGACCTAAACGTTGCCGGCACTCATCTCCCTGGCGATATGGTCCGCCTGCCGAATCGCCAGTGCGACAATTGTCAGCGTCGGGTTTTCCGCGCCGCCAGTTGTAAATACCGAACCGTCCGATACGAACAGATTGTCGATATCGTGGGTCTGCCCCCATCGGTTTACAACACCGTCGCGCGGATTATCCGACATGCGGTTCGTGCCAAGATTGTGGGTAGAAGGATATGGAGGCGTCGGGAAAGTCCGCGTTGCGCCGACCGCTTCATACACGGCTTGGCCTTGCTTGTACGCATGATTGCGCATCGCAATATCGTTGGGATGGTCGCTAAAGTGCACATTCGGCACCGGCAAGCCATACTGGTCCTTGACTTCGGTGTTGAGTGTCACACGGTTGGATTCTTGTGGCATGTCTTCGCCGACCAGCCACATGCCGGCCATGTTCTCATAGGCATCAAGCGCAGTCGTGAATTCTCTGCCCCATGCGCCCGGATCCAGAAACGCCGCCATAAACGGCAGTCCCAAAGCCAGTGTTTCCATTTCATACCCGCCAACGAAGCCGCGCGACGGATCATTGATGGCTTCGTCACCAATAATGCCGGCCATGGTCGTGCCGCGCCACATCTTGACCGGCTTGTCAAAGACTGCATAAACCGAACCAGTCATGTGCCGCATGTAATTCAGACCGATTTTGCCGGAACTGTTCGCGAGCCCATCCGGAAACATCGACGATGCCGAGTTGAGCAGCAGCCTCGGACTCTCAAACGTATTGCCCGCAACACAAACGATGCGAGCCTTTTGCATGTGCATATTGCCATCCTGATCGAAATATTCGACACCGACCACTTTGCCTTGGTCATTGTGCACGATGCGAGCTGCGTGGCAGCGCTCGCGAACTTCAAGATTTCCCGTCGCTTCACCGCGCGGAATGTCTGTGTAGGCGGCGGACCACTTCGCACCCCATTTGCAGCCCTGGAAGCAAAACCCCGTCTGCTGGCAAGCCAGCCGCTCATCATAGAATGCCGCATTGATTGCCATGCGGCCAGTGTGCACATCCTTGTAGCCAAGCGCTTTGGCACCTTTTTCAAAAACGAGATAGTTGTTGTTGCCGGGCAATCCTTCTCGGCCGCCGGTTCGCGTCACGCCGAGCTTATCTTCAGCTTTGGCGTACCAAGGGTCCATCTCCTTATCGTCAATAGGCCAGTCCAGCAAACTTGCACCAGCAATATCGCCGTATACAGTGGCGGTTTTCCATTCATGCGGCTGGAAGCGCAACGAAGCGCCAGCCCAGTGAACGGTCGTGCCGCCTACGGCCTTGACAATCCATGCCGGCAAACCGCTGAAGTCCTTTGCGACTCTCCAGTCGCCTGATGTGGTTCGCGCATCAAGCCATGCAAGCTGGCCAAAACTATCCCATTCATCGTTGACGTAGTCCTCGGGCAGGTAGCGTCCCCCGGCCTCGAGCGCCACTACTTTCACGCCTTTTTGCGCCAGTTCGTTCGCAAGTACGCCGCCGCCGGCTCCAGTGCCTATGACCAGTACAACACTGTCATCATTTAGATCAAATGTAGCTGTCATGATTGCAATCCTCCCTGCAAGCCCTAAAGCCAGTTAATGTCGTTGAAGCCGCGGGTCATATATCCGCCTTTGGTGAAGCTCTCCCCTTCATAGCCAAAGATCGGCCAAACCGCTTTGTTGTTGTATAGGCCAGTTACCAGACCGCCCCTGATCTGCTGAAAAAAGGGCGTATCCTCAATCGAGCGAAGCACGTCGACCCGATGGCGTTCCCAGCCTGCATCGAGGTAGCTTGCATGCCCCATCTTGCGCGCGGCATCATCAAGCATCGCAATGCCTTCATTGATGCCAGGCGCCGCATCAGGCGTGTCGTAACCCTTTACGGCGGTTACATAATGCTCATCGCCGACCTTGTCGTGCGGGTAGATGTCGCGCGCCATTTGCAATAGCGTGGCAAAGGTGCCAGCATCCAGCGAGGTGGTCTGATAGGCCCAGGCTGCATTAGTCGCCGCCAAAAAACCAGGGCCCCACGCAAAAGAGGCACCAACGATACTGGCTCGCTTGAGCAGCTCTCGTCGTGTCAGGTGCTGTAAAGTGTCCTTATTATTCATCATTAACCTCTCTCCTCCATTGTGAACTAAACGTAGCGTCCGCCGGATTCCAGCACTTCAATCTGATAGCCATCCGGATCTGCTACAAAAAAGAAATGAGCGACTATCTCGCCTGCGGGTGCAAATTTCACCATGTTGCGCGGGTTGAGCCCCTCCGCTTCGAATCGCGCATGCTCAGTTTCCAGATCTGGAACTGTCACCGCAAGATGGCCATAGCCGTCTCCTAGCTCATACGGTTCGGTTCGGTCCTTGTTGACGGTCAGCTCAAGCTCGAAATCCGCTTCCTCGTTGCGCAAGTACACCAAGGTGAATTCCGGGAAATCCATCCTCTCGGCAACTTTTAGGCCAAAGGCCTTGTCGTAGAATTCAATTGAGCGATCCTCATCAAGAACCCGCAGCATGGAATGTATCGCTTTTGCCATCTTTTCCTCCGGTCAATTTATATTCCAGCCAATCTCATCTATCTGCGCCAAACGCGCGAGATATTCAAAAGATTGGGGCGCCGCATCGCTTAAAGCAGCAGGCCGCACGATAATCTCATCTGGCTTATACCAAATGTTGCCGTTCAATATTTGAATATTTGAGGCAATGAAAAACCACAGCAAATCGGAATACTGTACGCCATCAATGCAGGCTTGGCCATGCTCGCTGAAGGCAGCAATGTCAAAGGATGCGAGCCGCTGACCGAAAACATCGGGCAGCTTGAAATCGCCCTTGAATTTAATGACAGCATCTTATCTGCTGCATAGACATCAGATACAGATAATGCCACCAACAATGAGGGACGCACTTTATGCTGGTACTGATGCCAGCGATCTTTTAACCCTCCCATCCCTTGCTGCTTGTCGAAGCGACACTTAAAGTCCGCTGGCGATAAGATGGAAATCGGAGAACGCTTGGCGAAATCAAGTAAATCAGCATCACCGGACACAAGAATATCTGCACGGCCTGCAACCGCCAATTCTAGGAACATCTGATCGAAGGAGTCTCGACATTCTGGAACACCAGGCGGAGGGTTTGGGATGGAAACGTTTTCTCAACACAGCAGAAATTCGTCAAGAAATTCACGCTGATCATCTGCATTCAAGTCAAATTTAGGGTAGGCAAGAACGCGCAATAGTTCCCTTGCTGTCATTGGACTCACGAGCGGTAGAATCTGTCTCGCACGCCAAGCAATCCGCAGCCACGCCAGAGTTCCGCGCTGGAAAAACAAAGATGAAACTAGCACATTTGTATCGATAGCCATTCGAATCGGAGTCAATTTCCTTTTCTTGTCCAAGTGACTGCATCGGCAATGTCGTTCTCAGTCAACCCGAGTTGGGCAAGTTTCCTGCGGACATCATCAGCACGGTTGAAGCAAACCGGCATCAGAATAATCTGTCCGTTCCCTGCTGGAACTTCAAAATAGTCGGCGGGTTCGCCGACAGCGGCATGAATATTTGCAATGCTTTCTTATATCTTTATTATGCGGAGTAATTAAATCCTTGCTTTAAGACGATTCACCAGATTCATATCTAATGTTCATCAGATATGGTTGCCATGTAATCAAAAGTCACACCAAGAAATATTTCGCGGTGAACGCTTTATTCAACGTGTTTGTTGATTGTCTTTGAACCGGATTAGTCCTTTTACTCAATCAGGGAGGCATCAAGGCCTATTCGCAGGAAAACGCGATATTGGCCCCTCCTTTGATCGACAGCCGTGAAGCTGGAAGCATGCTGCACAAGAATTGCTCCAACAATCCAGCCTACAAAAAAAGCCTGCCGCCTAATTTGGCGGCAGGCTTTGCGTTTCCCGAAGATTGGGTATCGAGGCGCTTACTGGATCGCGACTTCCACCTTGCGAGGCAATATCTTTTCCACTTTGGGAATAGCGATATGCAGCACACCGTCCTTGTAGTTTGCCTCGATTTTCTCCTGATCCGCGATATCGCTCAGTTTAAGCGTTCGAGCAAATTTGCCCTGATATCGCTCGCGGCGAATCGTCTTTCCATCTGACTTGTCAGATGTTTCAGACTTGTGCTCAGCCGAGATGGTCAGGATGCCGTCCTGAACCGAAACCTCGATGTTCTCCTTAGCAACGCCAGGCAAATCAGCAGAGATCAGATAGGAAGCATCGGTCTCTTCGATATCCATCGGAAACTGGATGCTGCTAACTGGTTTCGTACTGGCTAGCCGGTCAAATTCATCCAGCAGGCCACCCCAGCGAGGGAACGTGCCGTTCCAAACTGAGGGTTTCATGTTATTGGCAAGAATTAAGTGATTCATGTTCACCTCTCCGATAAAGTTTGCTGATTTATAGTATTTCATGTGGGCGGATTTCCAATTAGCGGAAAACTCGCCTCGACACTATAAATGGAGGCTTGCTTGAAAAAATCAACCCCTCGCAATATCTGGCATCGGCTCAGTTCGAAAACTGCAAGACATGATCGGAAAGAGGTGGCCCGCAGGCCGCCTCCTGCCTTGGATCTATAGCTTTCTGGACGAGTCCGGAAACCGTGCGGCCAGCACCTCCGGCTCCGTCAGTTGGTCGTGCAGCCCACACTGGTTCTCCAGGCGGCATCCATAATATATTCGTAGCCGTCTTCGGAATCCGTCCACTCCCACTGGCCCGACGCGTTCCTGGCTCCGCATAGGCAAGCACGGATCTGATTCCTGTCCCGGCTGAAGGCGAAGCACCCGCTTGACCACCCATCGCCGGTGACGGCGCGACCCGAGCCAAAGGGGATCTCCAGATCGGCCGCTGTGCGGAAGCAGCTCCTAATGAAAGCATTACTGCTATCCCCGACATGAAGAACTGCGGTGTAGCGCGTGTTCTGTTTCAGGCCACTGAAAGTATGGACCCCGACCGGCACCGGGCTGACGGGCACCCGCGTGGCTGTTCCGAGATGTTTTCTCAAAGCCATAGAGTCGGTCTCGCCATTTTCCCGCAAACTGAGGTAAACCGGAATGCTTCCAGCTAAGGGTTGTCCTGTATTCGCCCGGAGTATCGCAAGTGAAAATTGCGGCGTCGAAATCTGGATTCCGTTTTTTGTCAGGCTTCCGCTCACTACGGATGCTGCTTGTGGCCCTCGTTGGGTATTGCCTGCGGGACAGGCAGTGGATCCTACGATCCTACCACTCCCATCGTGATCGATGGGTCCACCTGCGCCATCGCCGGCGTGGCCAGCGCCGCCAGCAGCACGAGGAGGCAGGTCAGTCTATAGGGGGGGGGTGAATCTAGTTAAACAAATCATTTAGGTCTGCTCCGTTATTGAATTACATGCAGGCTATTGTACCAGATCGACTCCGACGAAACGGGCTTTGCACTGGTTCAATACATATGAGACTGTTCAGGCGGCAAGCGCGCCTTGTTCGAAGTGCGCCTGCATGGGCACCGTTCGCCCGAGTGCCTGATGCACGGCCGGCAGGCATCGCAGAGGCACTCGAACCTGGCCGGCTCGCCGACGCAGGCGCCGCTTCCAGCGGCAGGGCATGGCTCGGGAGCAGCAGGGCAATGCGCCACTCGGCAAAACGATCATGCATAAGGATCTTGTCGGCAATGGCTAATTGTAGAGTTTAGCGAGCACGGAATCTCTTAATTCAATTCGATACACCACCAATACTTGTTCTGATTCGGTTCCGTAATCATAGGCGGCAGATTGAACTGTCCGACTGAACCGTTCATCATGTTCAAATTTCTCGTTGACATAATCAGAGCAAGCATTGAATATTTCAAACTCTTCTTTGTCTTTTGCCCTATCCATCAAGTTGTGAGCATTGCTTTTTGCCCAGTTTTTAGCGTCAACACTTTCTGAAATGCTTAAGCCAAATTCAGTCAGATGCAAAGGGCTCAGTGCGTCTGCCGCTTTTGGCGGCGGCAAACGCTCAAACAGTTTCTTCACGTCTTCTTGAACCGTTCTAAGCCCTTCTTGAACCGTTCTAAGCCCTTCTTGAACCGTTCTAAGCCCTTCCTGCAGCGACTCAATTTTTGCGTCAGTAGACCCTACCCAAATGCCGATCTTTACAAGACTTGCAATTATCGCAATGAGCAAGCCGATAATCGCAATAGAAACTGAAATGTAAAGCCAGTTTCCTTGAAGAAATTCCATGGTTTGCCATTCTGAAATAAGTTTAGCGCATTGTCGGCGCGGAACAATATGACATCATCCATGCTGCTGCAACAAAATGGTTCGGCTTGTGGAACCTTGCAAATAGTCATTTCTCGCGCGTGTCAAGCATTAACGGCAATGCTATGCTACTGTTATATCATGACGATGTGAATCAAGGCCATTTAATCGAGCAGACTTTCGACAGAGATATTGTCAAAAGTAATGAAGTGTCATAGCTGTCCGTGCGCACCCACGTTCCCGACGGGTTCCTGGTGCCGCACAGGCATGCCATGACATGATTCCGTGTGCCGCCGACGGCGAGGCACTCGCTCGAGTCCAGCGCCGCAAGAGAAATGTTTCCGCCTGGAAATACCTGACCAACTCCCTGAAGCCCTCTGATGAAATCCAGAGTCATTCCCGGCGTGAAAATTCGGACCGAATTTCTTGTCGGTAACCCGTCTGCGACTACAGACAGTCCACTAGAACGTGGACTCTTGCCAGCCGGGCAGGAGCTAGACCCTTTGTTCTCCGTCAGAAACGAGCAGTCCACCTGCGTTGCTCGCAGGCATTGCGAGGACCGCAAGCAGCCAGTGCGGTCACTAGCCTAATAAATTAGGGGGAGGGGCAGAGGCTAAAGTATGAAGCGAGACAGCTCCTGATCCTGCACCAGATCCTCCAATTCTGCTTCAACATACTTTCTGTCGACTTCGATCGCATCGCCACTGCGGTCGGAAGCCTCAAACGATATCGATTCCAGCAGGCGCTCCATAACGGTGTGCAAGCGCCGAGCGCCAATGTTTTCAGTCGCTTCGTTGACGCTCCAGGCATAGTCGGCGATGCTTCGCACCCCGGACTTGCGGAACTTCAAATCAAGCCCTTCGGTCTTCATCAGCTCGATGTACTGCTCAGTCAGGGAGGCGTCGGTCTCGGTCAAAATGCGCACGAAATCTTCCGAAGTCAATGCGGACAGCTCGACACGGATCGGCAATCGCCCTTGCAGCTCTGGAATCAGGTCGGAAGGCTTCGACATCTGGAATGCGCCGGATGCGATGAACAAGATGTGGTCCGTCTTGACCATGCCGTGGCGGGTGGAAACCGTGCACCCTTCGACCAGCGGCAGCAGGTCGCGCTGCACGCCCTCGCGCGATACGTCGGCACCGTGGACATTGGCGCGGCTAGTAATCTTGTCCATTTCGTCAATGAACACAATCCCGTTTTGCTCGACATTGTCGATGGCTTTGACCTTGATCTCTTCGTCATCCATCAGGCGGCCAGCCTCTTCATCGACCAGATGCTTCATCGCCTGGGCCACTGTCACTTTTCTTGTGCGCGTCTTGCGATTACCCATTGATTCAAGCATGTTCTGCAACTGGCTAGTCATCTCTTCCATGCCGGGAGGGCCAAAGATTTCAACACCGACATTGGTGTTCAACTCGATTTCGATCTCCTTGTCATCGAGATCTCCGTCGCGCAATCGTTTGCGAAACTTCTGTCGCGCCGCGCTTTCGTTTCTTGAGCTATCGGTTTCTGGCGCATCGATATCAAACGAAGGCTCTCCGTCCAAGCCGACGACTTTCTGCGATACTCTTGACGGCACCAGCACCTCTAAAATTCGCTCCTCAGCGATTCCCTCGGCCCGCGTCTTGACAATTTCGAACTGCTCCTCTCGCACTAGCTTGATCGACATGTCCATCAAATCCCGCACGATGGTGTCTACTTCGCGCCCGACATAGCCCACTTCGGTAAACTTGGTCGCTTCCACCTTGATGAAAGGCGCATTTGCAAGCTTCGCCAGACGGCGCGCAATTTCGGTCTTGCCGACTCCGGTTGGACCGATCATGAGAATATTCTTCGGGGTGATCTCGGCTCGAAGCTCTTCATCGGCAACATTGATTCGTCGCCACCGATTGCGCAACGCAATCGCTACCGCACGCTTGGCATCATCCTGGCCAATAATGTGCTTGTCCAATTCCTGGACAATCTCTCGTGGCGTCATTTCAGACACTTGAACTAAGTCTCCAACTCTTCGATGGTTAAATTGTCATTCGTATAGACGCAGATCGATGCCGCAATGTTCAAACTTCGCTCGACGATTTCTTTCGCGCTCAGGTCACCTGTTTGCATCAGTGCCAATGCAGCCGCTTTGGCATAGGAACCGCCTGAACCGATCGCAAGCAAGCCGTCTTCCGGCTCAATCACATCCCCGGTTCCGGAAATCAGCAGCGACGACTCCTTGTTGCACACGATCATCAACGCTTCAAGGCGACGCAGATACCGATCTGTTCGCCAATCCTTGGCCAATTCAACGGCGCTTCGAACAAGATTGCCCTGATACTCCTGAAGCTTGCCTTCAAAGCGGTCGAACAAGGTGAAGGCATCGGCGGTGCCGCCGGCAAAGCCGACCAGAACCTTGTCGCTATACATTTTTCTGATCTTGCTGGCATTCGACTTCATGACCGTCTCGCCAAGCGAAACCTGTCCGTCAGCGCCGATCGCAACACGCCCATTGCGGCGCAATGACACCACCGTAGTCGAGCGGATGGCAGGAACAGTGCGGTGGCCGGCGAACACTTTTATCAGCGCACAATTCGCAAGTTCGGCCTGCTGCTCGGCAAGTCGGCTTCGACTGCCGAATACTCGCCTGAAGCTCCAGCACTGTCGATATCTTCAACATCCTGTGCGGCGAAAGCCATTCCCTGTTGGGTCTCTCGGCTGAACACTCCGAGCACTGAATCAATCGGGACGTCGATCTGATGGACAACACCGCCAAATCTAGCATTGAACAAGATCCAATCGTTGGAAATCTCCAGACCCTGAACCGCCTGATCATGAATGTTCAGCACAATGCGATCGTCCGAGACAAACTGCTCGGGTACGCTGACGTTCGGCCAAGCGGCGTCAACCAGCAATTGCGGCGTATAGCCGTTGTCCATGGCCCAGTCCCGTATCGCCCGAATCAGATACGGCTTCATGGGGATTTGCGATTCTACTTTGATGTTCAATTGACGCTCGGCGCTTTCAAATCAAGCAAAGCGTGCGCTACGCCATCTCCCGCTCTGCCGCGCTCAAGCTCCGCTTGAACGATTCTCGTCCGAGCACACGATGCATATAGGCAACCAGCGGCCTAACCTGAGACGGCAGCTCGATGCCATAGTATTTAAGTCGCCATAGCACCGGCATCAAAAAGCAATCCGCGACACTGAATTCCTCGCCGAGCAGGTAGTCTTGCTGCGCCAGCAAAGGCGACATGGAAATCAAGTCCTGGCGAATGACGCCTTGCAACGCGCGCTTGGGCTTTTCGCCGCCCAAATCCAGTGCCCTGAGCTCGTTCATCCACTCGCGCCCGAATCTGTAGATCAGCATTCGCGAACGACCTCGTCCAACCGGGTCAGGCGGCATCAGCGGCGGATGCGGAAGTCGGTCATCCAGATACTCGGCAATTATAGTCGCACCGTAAAGCACAAGCTCCCGATCGGCCAGAGTCGGACTCTCGCCATACGGATTCAACTCGCTCAGCACGCTCGGATTGGTAACCAGATCGACATATTCGACCTCGCAGTCGACTTGCTTTTCATAAAGCACAATTCGACACGCATGACCTTCGATGCATGTTTCAGACGAGTACAGCTTCATTGAAGCATTGCTGATATCTATGGTGTCCATCAGTCTCGCATTCTATGTCGAGTTCAAATGTTTTTTGCAATCTGCAGATTGCGCATTTGTCGGTCAAATATGGGGATGAATTGAAAACAAACAAGACATTCAATGAATGTCTTTCCAGTATTCCTTTTTCAGCAAATATGTAATGCCTATCAGCGCCGCCATGAACAGCAACACAAAAATGCCGACATTGTATCGAACAAGCTTGGCCGGCTCTGCTGCGTAGACTAGAAAGTTGGTTATGTCCCGAACCGACTCGTCATACTCTTGTCGGGTCTGCGTTTGCTGCAGATTGTAGAGCACATGCGGCATGGCAACGTCCTTGAACAGTTCGTTGTTCCATCCGGTATGCGAATTGGCGTCGGTGACAAAGCCGCGCAAAAAGGTGTAGATCCACTCAGGGCTTCGCGAACGCGCCGTTAGACTCAGATCCGGAGGGGCGGTTCCGAACCAATACCGCGCATCATCCTCAGACATGTTGACGGTCATCAAATCGCCCGGCTTTTGCGATGGCTGCAAGAAATTCGCGCGCAAGTTCTCCTCAGAGATTTGCAAGTCTTCAGCCATTCGGTTGTAGCGCATGTATTTAAGGCCATGGCACGAAAGACAGTAGCTGGCGAACAAGGCCGCGCCGCTTTGCAACGAAGCGCGGTCATCCAGATTGACATGCACTGAATCCAGATTCTCGTTGCCGCCGCCTGCCGCATGGGCAAATACTGACAACAGCATCAGCATAGTTGCTGCAAATACCCTGATCATTTGAATGTCACCCGCTCCGGCACCGGCTTTGCCGAATCAAGTTTCGAATAGATCGGCATCAGCAGAAAGAATGCAAAATAAAGGAAATAGCAAACCTGCGCCCAGCGAACATTGCTCATCCAGAAAAGATCGACCGCCTGCGGATTCTTGGTGCCGAGGTAGCCAAGCAAAATAAAGGAAATCACGAATATGGTCAGCGCAGTCTTGAACATCCATCCGCGATAGCGAATCGACTTGACTTCCGAACGATCAAGCCAGGGCAGCAAAAAGAATAGAAAAATCGCAAACCCCATCGATATCACGCCCCACAGCTTCGCATCGATGCCGAACAGCGGATAGGTAACTGCGCGGAGAATCGAATAGTACGGCGTCAAATACCATAGCGGGATGATATCCGGCGGCGTCTGAAGCGGATTGGCCGGCTCGAAATTCGCCCGTTCCAGAAACCATCCCGAAACTTCCGGCGTAATGAACACGATGATGAAAAAGATGAACATGAACACCGCGACCCCGAACAGATCCTTGACCGTATAGTACGGATGGAACGGGATGCCGTCGCGCGGCCGGCCATGCTCGTCCTTGTTCTTTTTTATTTCGATGCCGTCAGGGTTGTTGGATCCAACCTTGTGCAACGCTACTAAATGCATAAAGACAAGTCCGCAAAGCAAAAGCGGCATCAAGATGACGTGAAACGCGAAAAATCGGGTCAAGGTCGCGTCGGACACCACAAAGTCCCCGCGAATCCACTGCGCCAGCGATTCTCCGACAAAGGGAATGGCGCCAAACAGCGAGATAATCACCTGCGCACCCCAGTACGACATGTTGCCCCACGGAAGCAGATAGCCGAAAAACGCTTCAGCCATCAGCACCAGATAAATGACCATGCCCACGATCCACAGCAACTCTCTAGGACGCCGGTATGAACCGTACAGCAAGCCTCTGAACATGTGCAGATAGATGACGACGAAAAACATCGATGCACCGGTCGAATGCAGGTAGCGCATCAGCCACCCCCACGACACATCGCGCATGATGAACTCCACCGAATCGAATGCCAGCTCGGTGTCCGGCTTGTAGTACATTGTCAGGAATATTCCGGTTATGATCTGAATGGCTAGCACAACCAGTGCCAGCGACCCAAAGAAGTACCAGAAGTTGAAATTTTTCGGTGCGTAATACTTCGAGATGTGCTCTTCCCATGTCTTGGTCATAGGATAGCGTTCGTCGATCCAGGACCGCAACTTCATCACGACAATTCTCCTTCGGCTGTATCGACGCCGATTTCGATGCGCGAATCGGCAACAAAGCGATGCGGCGGCACTTCAAGATTGGTCGGGGCTGGCACGCCTTTGTAGACGCGGCCTGCGAAATCGAACTTCGAGCCGTGGCACGGGCAGAAAAATCCGCCTGGCCATTGCGCATCCAGCCCTCCGGGCTCGAACCGATCAAGCGGCGAGCATCCAAGGTGGGTGCAGATGCCGACCAGCACTAGAACATCGGGGTTGATTGAGCGGTGCGCGTTCTGCGCGTAGGTGGGCTGCTGGGCTTCGTCAGAATCGGGATCGGCCAGCTGCTCGGTCTGATTCAGCGTGGCAAGCATTGCTTCGGTCCGCTTGACAACCCAGACCGGCTTGCCGCGCCACTCGACTTTGAGCAGCTTGCCCGGCTCGAGCCGACTGATGTCGACTTGAACCGGCGCACCAGCCGCCTTTGCTCTGGCACTAGGCGTCATGCTTTCTACAAAAGGGACTACCGCCGCCGCTACACCGGCGGCACCGACCCCCGTGGTTACGCCGGTCAAAAACCGGCGCCGCCCCTGATCGACGTGTTCGTCAGGCATATTCTCCCTCACACAGGACAGGTTTCAACATTGAACTTCCGGCGATTCGGCTCGTTTAAGTATTCCGATCGGCCAGTGCCGGAATATGGAATAGATGCGATTATAGCAGATGCACATCAGCTCAATTTTCAAGGTGCTCGAGCAATAAAGCCACTTGAACAACAAAATGCATACAATATCATTGGTTTGATACTTGCCCTGCATGCTCCCGGCACCGCGGCAGCGGCAATCAGAAAGCCTGCGGCGCGAATGCGCATATTAATTCATTGCGCAGCGATTCGCAACACCCAAAATCCACTTTAGGGATTTTTGCGGTCGGGTTTTTGGCTGGAATTGGCCGTGCGAGGAAGTTCCGGCACCGGTTGCGGCGATGCGGCCGACGACCGGCATGCAGCCCCGCTCCTTCTTGCGGGCGGCCCGCTCGACGGATGAAGCGCGGTTTTGGCGAGACGTCAAGCCATGCAAGGCTCTATTCCATTTTGCAGCCCCTGGCGCGGCTTTAAGGCAACACCTTGTCGAGCGCCGATATGGCGCGAAGTGATAGAATTCCCTGCCGAAGCAAGCATGCGTATCGCATATGAGACTGTGAAAGTATTGCAATATTAGTGATATTGAGAAAATTTATAGTTTCTATCTTATTGTTTTTATTTATATTATATTCTATATGAATTGATCATCCTGTAAAAAATAGAATACTTTTCATATACCTTGAATCGGCCGCTGGGCATGGCCACGATGAATCATCCCTACAACCTCGGCTCCTATTTCGACTTGATCAACGCCGGCTGCAACGAGCCTGAAACCTGGTTCAATCGCGGCTTAATCTGGCTGTACGCTTTCGATCTAGAAATGTCCTATCGCTGCTTTGAACAGGCTGCGCTGCTGAATCCGGCTGACCCTATGGCCTACTGGGGAATGGCCTACTCGTCCGGCATGTACTACAACAAGCCGTGGGAGCGGATGCAGCAAGACGAGCTGAAAGAAACATTGCAGCGATCCTACCGGCATTCCCGACAGGCATTGCAATATCTTTCGCGCGCCTCTGAGCGCGATGCAATGCTGATCGACGCGCTGCAGTATCGCTACCAGCACGACGCTCCTGTCGAACAGCAGCACTATCGGCGGTGGAATGACGAATATGCCGACAAGATGCGCGATGTCTATCGCGCCCATCCTAAGTGCAACGATATCTGCTCGCTGTTCGCTGACGCGCTGATGACGCGAACGCCATGGGAACTATGGGATCTGCAAACCGGGAAACCATCCGAAAACGCATCCACAATGGAAGCTATTGATGTTCTTCAAACAGCGATGGCGCGCATCGAAGGGCAAAAGGCGCAAGCTCATCCTGGCATTTTGCATGGCTACATTCACGCACTGGAAATGTCGCCGTTTCCGGAAAAGGCGCTGCGCGCAAGCGATCAGCTGCGCGAGCTGGTACCTGGTGCTGGGCACCTTTGCCACATGCCATCCCACATCGATGTCCGCTGCGGCAACTATTATCAGGCGATCGTGGCGAACGACAAGGCAATTGCCGCCGACCGCGCCTATGTCGAAAACGAGGGCTCGATGAATTTTCAGACCCTGTCCCGAATCCACAACATCCACCTTAAAGTCTATGCGGCGATGTTTCTGGGACAATTCCGCACCGCGTTGCAGGCATCGCAGCAATTGATCGACATGGTCCCGGAGGCTCTCCTGCGAATCGAGAACCCGGCCATGGCCGACTGGATGGAGGGCTATTTGCCGGTCAAGGCCCATGTATGCATCCGTTTCGGGAAGTGGGAGGAGATTATTGAACATCCGCTACCGGAGGACTCCGAGCTGTACTCGATGACAACCGCAGTGTGGCTTTACGCTAAAGCGATTTCACATGCTGTGCGAGGTGAAACCGATTTGGCGAGGAAGGGGCGCAAGGCGTTTCGCCAAGCGGCAAAGCGTGTGCCGGCAACCCGGTATCTATTCAATAACACCTGCCTGGACATACTGAAAATCGCAGACCAGATGCTGGATGGCGAGCTAGCGTACCGAGAAGGCGACTTCGATAAGGCTTTCTCGCATTTGCGCCGGGCGGTTTATCTGGATGACCATCTTAAATACGATGAGCCTTGGGGATGGATGCAGCCCGCCCGGCATGCGTTGGGCGCATTGCTGCTTGAACAGGGCCGGGTCGAAGAGGCGCTTGAGGTCTATCGGGATGATCTAGGCTTATCAGGCCGATTGGCCAGCACATCCCACCATATTGATAATCCGTGGAGCCTGCATGGGCTGGTCGAGTGCTATCGGCGTATAGGAGATGAGCAAGCAGCGCAATTATTCAGCACTCGTCTCAATCTGGCTGCTGCACGAGCGGATGTAGACATCAACGCTTCTTGCGCCTGCCGCCTCGACCATCACGACTGCTGCAAGTAGCCGTTCAAGCGATCGGTTGCCATCCCGCGAGAGCAGGCTCGGCACAGCAAGCGCTCACGAGTTCGATTTGTCCAAACTAGCTGACGCGGAAATCCTCATGCAAATTCGACCTTGATGGCCAAAAGATTGCGCTCTTCGCTTCCAAACACCAGCGCAATCAGATGCACCTGAGCGGCACTGCCGCGATGCTTGTCGGCGTAGCAGCGCTCGCGCATCTGATTCATGCGGTGGACAGGGCTGCCTCGACTCGAGCCGTGCTCAATTTTTCGATCAGCTTCGCCTCCATCAAAAATACTTGGCCTGCATGCCTCAACACCAGGTCTGCCTGACCGATGCTCGACGCTTCCTCGCCGTGCACATCCGCCCCGACCGCATTGAAATGAGCATATAGCAACGACAGATAATAGCCTTCATAGCCCGCCATCGTGTTTTTCCGGAACCATTGATGCGACATCCCGGACAACATCGCACGCACTTGACGTTTGAAACCGTTGAAGTCGTTCAATGCCAGACTGTCAAGCAACGCACCGCTTTCGCTTCGAACCACAACTTCGTCTCGCCCCAGATAGCGCAGAAATTTCTTGCTGAAAGACCTGCGCACTTCCAGATTCGGGCATTTCAAGGTGTATTCGGAGCCGCCGTCGTGTTCTTCGGCTATGGTCAGATAGCCCGACTGGAACATCAGTGCGCGAAAGTCGGCTTTCTCAACATCAAGCTGCGTTAGTCGACGACCTACTTCAGGAATGCGAACCGTAAATCCAGCAAGGTGCTCCATCTTAAGCGAATGCATCCTTGGCACTTAACAGAATGCCGTTGACTGCGACTAGTGCCGTGTTTTTCATGAGCAATGAATATCGCCCATAATTCGCCAGTGAAAATCTCTAATGCGGATTCTGAGGAGTGCTTATTCCGCAGTTGAGGGGTTGGTGGTGGTAAAATCCGGTTCAGACGAATGCCAGCCGAATCGTTTCGCATGAACTCAGGCCTATTTCCCAAAGCGCCCCTGGCGAAGCCGCTGCCCGAGCGGGAGTGGCTGATCCGCACCGAACGCGCCGAAGTCGGGCGAGAGGCGTTCTTTTGCGGAAGGGATGCCGAATACGAGGTCTTCCGAAATGCCGCGGTCTCTCTGCGCAGAGGGCACATAGGCGGCGGCACGATGGTGTTCCAAGGCGCGCCGGGGGCCGGAAAAACCGCTCTTATGCTCGAGTGCGCCGAGGCGGTCAGGCTTCAGTCGACTCCGCAGGAGCCGTGGGTCGCGGCCTGCGTCAGCCCGAGAATTCTCAACTCGCCGGAAGAACTTATGATCGCCATGGCCGATGCCGCGCATCGAGAGAGCCGGCGGCTGCTGGCCATGGCGCCGCAAGGCAAGGCCCCCGGTCTGCGCAAGACGCTGGAACTGGGCAAGGATCTGCTCGCAGAGCTGTCCGAGCGCGGGTTCGGCGTATCGGGGTTTTCAGTCGGCGGCAGGCCGCGGGAAACGGGCGAGGCAAACCCGAACCTGAAGGCTAGCGGCGCGTTCCGCAAGATGGCGCCGCTGCTCCGGGGGTTTCGGGTGGTCGTGTTTATCGACGAGGCGCAGAACACGCCGGTCGACGACATCGCTTCGGATGTTCTCGACTGCCTGCATCGAGACACGCAGGGGATTGCGCTGGTGGCCGCGTTCTTCGGCCTGAGCGACTCCAAGGACGTGTTGCGCCGGTGCGGGCTTTCAAGGCTGTCCGCTGACCGGGTCGCAAACCTGGAGCCTCTGGCGCCGGCGGATGCGAAAGCCTCCGTTCGACGCATGCTGGATGCCTACTATGCCGGCACCGAAGCGCAGAAGGAGGCCTGGGCGAAAGCCCTGGCCGAGCTGTCCCAGGGATGGCCGCAGCATGTCAACCGCGTCGGCGTCGCCGCCGGACTGGTAATCCGCGCCAATGAAGGCCGACTGGCACCGCGCCTGCTCGGACAGGCGATAGAAAGCGGAACCAAGCGAAAAAACGACTACTACGAAGAACGCATAGAGGCGGGCGGATACCGCGCCCAAGTCTATAAACAGATCGCCTTGTCGGCGGATACAAAAAAGGATCAGCATGCTGGCATCGTATCCTACGATGAGATTGAGCATATGACGGAGGCTGAGCGCAAGAAGCGAAACGGGTCTGTCGACGATTTCATAACGGATGCGCTACACGCAGGGCTGCTGGCTCCGGTGAAAGGCATGCTTGACCACTACAAGATTCCAATTCCTTCGCTTGGGGACTATCTTCGTTCGGCAGATGTTGGCCCTGTCAAGCCAGATTGATGCGATGCCGGATCCGGGTCAAGCAACTGCGTCAGATATTTCGGATCATTGATTTTCAGGCTTTCGTCAAGAGTTTCTCGCCCAATGCAGTCTCCGATGCAATGGCATTTTTCGCTATCGTGTGGAATCCGCTCCTGTTTCGCAGTTGAGGGGTTGGTGGTGGTAAAATCCGGTTCAGACGAATGCCAGCCGAATCGTTTCGCATGAACTCAGGTCGAACTCGGCCATGAACTCGCTGCCGCCGTCGACCTGCACCGACTCGATATCGAACGGCGCCTGGCGGATCAGGCGGTCGAGGAACGCCGAGGCGCAGGTGGCGATGGCGCGCGAGCAGGCGCGCATGCAGCAAAGTTTAGAGACCGGGCACATGGCCTTGAATTCCTTGACCGCGAAACCGGTATCTATGGCGGCACTCAGGTGATCGATCTGGACCATCTAGCCGGGCTTTCGCCCGCGGGTGCCGTAGCACCGGCGCTTGGCATGGCGGTCGAAGCGCTCGGCGGCTTGCGGCGAAAGTTCGGCGCGGGCCGGATCGAGGCGACAGAATTTCCGGTACGGATGTTTGATTTGCATGGCGCATTCTCCCGCCTTCCGGCTTATGGATTTTTTCTAAGTGCTATGCTGCCTCAAAATTTTTCGCGCACCTGCCTTTTCCCTCTGGACTACGTCCTTCGGGATAGAGCGGGCACTCTCATAAAGAAATGCAATCACAAATCATTGATATTGAACGATTATCAGCTTAGTTCCTTGCGCGTAATTCTGCCCGCCTGCGGCGGGCTTGCCCACTCACATGTATCTGAACCCGGATATGACTGAGCGGTGGAACGAGGAGATGGAGCGGTGGCGAAAGTCCGATCTTTCCGGTGGACGCTGGGCGCATGTCTGGGCGGACGGGATTTGCTACGTGCTTCGGAAAGCTTGGAAAGGCGGTGGAAGGTGTACAATTCTTTAGATGGAATCGAGATGGAAAACTGAACGACTAGATGACCGCTTGAATGCCCCCGCCAAGCACTACTTTTGACAATATCTCCACGATGCCCCGCAGAGGCGCAAGTTTCTGAAGCGGCCGGCCGGCGAATCACCTGGGCCCTGATCATAGGCCGCACCTATGAAGACAATGAATCCCGGGCACTGGCGGCCGGTCCCGGCTTCGCGCCCATGGTACTGCCAAAGAGCGGCAAGCGCCGCCCCCTGGGGACTGCGGCCGAGATGTACAAGCGGCGCAACGAGGTCGAGCGCCTGTTCCGGCGGCTCAAAGGCTTCTGCAGAGTATTCTCGTGCTTCGCCAAGCTCGATGCCGTATTACTCGTCTTCGCACTGATCGTTGATGCGCTGCGTAGTGGCAACACGCCCTAGTTGTCGAGTTTAGCGAGAACCGAGTCTCTTAATTCAATTCGATACGTCATCAATACTTGTTCTGATTCGGTTCCGTAATCATAGGCGGCGGATTGAACTGTCCGACTAAACCCTTCATCATTTTCAAATTTCTCGTTGACATAATCAGAGCAAATATTAAATATTTCAAACTCTTCTTTGTCTTTTGCTTCATCCATCAAGTTATGAGCGTTGCTTTTTGCCCAGTTTTTCGCGTCAACACTTTCTGAAATATTTAAGCCAAATTCAGTCAAGTGCAAAGGGCTCAGTGCGTTTGCCGCTTTTGGCGGCGGCAAACGTTCAAACAGTGTTTTCACATCATTTTGAACCGTTCTAAGCCCTTCTTGCAGCGATTCGATTTTTGTGTCAGTAGACCCTACCCAAATGCCGATCTTTACAAGACGTGCAATGATCGCAATGAGCAAGCCGATAATCGCAATAGAAAGCCAGTTTTCTTGAAGAAATTCCATGATCAGCCATTCTGAAAAAATTTAGCGCATTGCCGGCGTGGAACAATATGACATCACCTATATTGTCGCGGCAAAAAATGGTTAGGCTTGAGATATTGCAAATAGCCATTTCTCGCGCATGTCAAGCATTAACGGCAATGCTATGCCATTGTTATATCACGATGATGTAAATCAATGTACGGGTTCAATACATATGAGACTTTTCAGGCAGCAAGCGCGCTTTGGTTGAAGTTTTCATTATACGCCTGCATGGGCGTGCGTTGTCCGAGCGCCTGATGCGGCCGATAGGCGTTGTAGAAGCGCTCGAATTTGGCCAGCTCGACGTTCAGGGCGCCGACGCTGAGCTCGCCGGCGCAGGACTGGTGGAACTCGCAGCGGCCGGCGGCGTTGGCGCGCTCGACGCAGCCGTTATATTTGGGGCTTCTGGGCGGCAGCACGAACAGTTCGATGCCGCGCCGCTGGCAGGCGGTCTCGAACTCGGCCATGAACTCGCTGCCGCCGTCGACCTGCATCGACTCGATATCGAACGGCGCCTGGCGGATCAGATGGTCCAGGAACTTCGAGGCGCAGGCGGCGGTGGCGCGCGAGTAGGCGCGCATGCAGCAAAGCTTCGAGACCGGGCACACGGCCTTGAATTCCTTGACCGCGAAGCCGGCGTCGATGGCGACGCTCATGTGGTCGATCTGCACCATCTGGCCGGGCTTTCGGCCGCGGGCGCCGTAGCGCCAGCGGCGGGCGTGGCGGTCGAACTTGCGCCGCCGCCTGGGCTTTGTTCGCCCGTAGTGGAACGCGACCGGCTCGGCCTGGCCGGTGCGGACCAGGCGAGAGATCATGCGTCCGGTGGTGGAGGCGCTGGGCGCGAAGCCGCGCTCGCGCGCCAGCACGGCGCGGATCTTGGCGCGCCCCCACAGCGGAAAGCGCTGGCGCGTTTGGCGCACCAGCTCGAGCTCGGCGGCGGTCCACTGGCGCTGCCGCACCCGATGCGGGCGGCGGCACCGGTTGGCCAGGGCGCGGACGCCCTGCTCGCGCAGGCGCCGCTTCCAGCGGTAGAGCGTGGCCCGGGAGCAGCCGATCGCCTTCAGGGCGGTCGCTTCGGTCGCGCCCTCGAGGCGAAGCTGGTCGAACAGCGCGAGACTGTCGAAGCGCTCGGCGGCCTGCGGCGAAAGTTCGTCGCGGATCGCGTCGAGGCGATAAAATTTGCGGTGCGGACATTCGGTTTGCATAGCGCTATCTCCCGCCTTTCGGCTGTTGGATTTGTGTGAAGCACTATGCTACCTGAAAAATTTTCGCGCGCCCGCCTCCTCCCTTCGGACTACGTCCTTCGGGAGGAGGCGGGCGGTCTCACATGTATCTGAACCCGGACATCGCTTAGTATCGCGCTCAGCGCAGCCAACCGTCATCCTCCATCACAACGATTACCGAGGGCCCGCGATAATCAAGTGCAGCCGACATCGCCTCTGTAAATGACTCTCGATCTCGCGCGCAAGTTCCCGGGCAGCCAAATGCGTACGCCAAGGCAACAAAATCCGGAGCGCGAGGGTTGACTCCGATTTGCGGTATTCCGCGCTTGATCATGCCGTCGCGAATCATCGCGTAGCTGTGGTTGTGCCAAATGATGATCGGCACGCACAGACACTCCTCAATCGCCGTTGCTAGCTCGTTGACGGTAAACATGAATCCGCCATCGCCAACGAGCACGACTACTGGCGTATCCGGCCTCGCTAGCTTGGCACCGACCGCCCCGGGCAATGCGCAACCTAAGGTGCCAAAACCGGCCGGGTAAAACCATGTGCCAGGCAGTTCTGTCTTCATTGCCATCGTGCCGGTGTACACAAGCTGGGCGATATCGCCCATGATGATCGCCTCGTCCGGCAGCATTTCCCGCAAAGCATCAAGCACCACGACATGCTGGCGCTCCACATCCGTATATTGATCTTCCTGCTGCTTGCGAACCAGCTCTACCTCGGATGCGACATCCCTTGCGCGGTCCGCCAGCTTTAGTTCCCGCCACCTCGAGACGATCATGTCGCATGCGGTCTTTGCGTCTCCCAGTATCGAGACTGCTGCGGGAAACGCATCATAAAAGCGCGCCGGATCAATATCAATGCGAATCACGGCGCCATTGACCGGCAAATCATAGATGAAGCTGTCCGCTTCGGCGAGTTCGGTGCCGATTGCCAATATGACATCGGCATCACCAAGATAGCGCTGCACGGACGGACTGATCACGCCGCCGCCAAGGCTCAGCGGATTCGAGTCTGCGACAATGCCCTTGCCGGCATTTGAAGAAACAACCGCCGCCCCTAGCAGTTTCGCAAGCGATTCCACTTCGCTTGATGCCTGACGCGCACCCCCACCGACCACGATGATCGGCCGACTTGCCTTAGCAAGCAATTCTACCGCACGGGTGATTGAAGCCTGGCTAGGCCGAGGCAATCCAGTAAGCGCACATACCCTCCATTTGGCTTCAACCGGCATCTCCATCACATCGATGGGTATCGCGATATGCACTGGCCTAGGGCGTTGCGAATGGAAAATCATAAAGGCGCGCGCGATCAGTTCGGGAACTTCATCGGGGTGATGAACCATTGCACTAAACGCAGTAACCGGACGCGTGATCGCGCACAGATCGGCAGTTTCGTGCAAGCGGCCCCAGCCCTTGCTCAGCGAAGGGCTGTCATTGGCGCTCGAGATGACAAGCATTGGAATGGAATCAGCGTATGCTTGCCCTATTCCGGTCAGCGCATTGGTTACTCCTGGACCTGTGATCAGCGTGCAAACGCCCGGCTCGCCTGTCACCCGCGCGTATCCATCGGCCATGAAACTTGCGCCTTGCTCGTTGCGCGGCGTCACCGCCCGGACACCCGACTTTTCGATTCCTCGATAAAGTTCCAGAGTATGCTCACCCGGAATGCCGAACACCACGGATACGCCGTATCGCGATAGAAGCTCGAGCAGCGCCTCGCCGCAGGTGGGCATTGATTCAGTATTTTGCACCGTTTGCAAACCTAGTTGACCCGCGAGGGCAGCATGGAGCGAACGAATCTTGTCGACGGCGAATCAAGCAATCTCCTTGCGCAGGCAGGAGGGGTGCCAGATAGAAACCATCACTGAAGAAAATAGGGCTGATCACCAACGATTGTGACTCGGTTCATAATTCGGTGCGCCGCACCATAATCATGAGAAGCATAATGCTGAGTGCAACGATTGTCCCAGAATGCCACATCGCCGACCTGCCAGCTATGTCGAATCTGAAAATCAGGCAATTGCGAATGGTGAAACAGAAGCTTCAGCAACCCTTGGCTTTCGATCTCCGACAGCTCGTTGATTCGCGATGTGTAGTACTCGTTGACATACAGCGCAGTGCGCCTGGTTTCAGGATGGGTGCGCAGTACAGGATGAGTCCGCAAGGGAAAGGCTTCCTTCAATGCTTGTATCCTTCGCTCGCCATTCGGCTGCATTCTCAAGGAAGCGCCCCATCCGCGCTCAATCGAGTGCTGCGCGGTCAGCGATTCAAGCATTTTCCTGATCGGTTCAGACAAGGTGTCATAGGCAGCATACATGCTGGCAAACAGCGTGTCGCCGCCAGACTCGGGAATCTTCTTTGCGATCAGGATGGAACCCATGGAAGGAGCTTCCTGATAGGTCACGTCAGTGTGCCAATAATGTTCGGCATCATGAGCACGGCCTTTCGACTCGATGATGGTCAGACGCGGATCATCCTGATTGCAATCGAAAACCGGATGCGGCTCATCGAGCGTGCCGAACTGCTCGCCAAGACGAATATGCTCCGATTCGGTCAGATTCTGGTTTCGAAAAAACAGCACGCCATGCTCCAGCAGCGCATGCCTTATGTCCTGGACGGTTGGATCGGGAAGCTTTTTGCTGAGATCGACATCGTCGACGAACGCTCCTAGATGAGGAGAACGGCGTGTCACGCTGACGGTTTGATAGTCCATAATTGCCTCACCGCAAATTTGCTAGCGTTTCTTGGTTTCACAGTATGATCCACTACATCTTTGTTTTGCTGTATTGTAGCAAGGCTTAAGCCTTTGCTTCAGCCAACTCGAAATCGCTTGCAGCCACGCGACCGATATCGGTTCAGTAGCAGCAGCCAAACTTTTCTTCGCATATTCCTAAACAGGAGCTATCAATGTCAAACCGCCAACCAGCGTGCTGGATCGAGACAATCAGTCCTGATGCGGCCGATGCCGAATTAAAGCAGACTTACGACCAGCTCAAGGCCATGCATGGAATGGTCCATAACCTCTATCTCGCGTTTTCGCTTCAGCCGGCGCCATTGCTTGCTGCCGACCGGCATTACCGCGGCATTCTACACAACGAAGCGAATCAATCCGAACCCTGGTTTCTCGAGCTGCTTGCAACCCAA
Organism: Arenicellales bacterium; assembly: GCA_965214875.1. Taxonomy (GTDB): domain Bacteria; phylum Pseudomonadota; class Gammaproteobacteria; order Arenicellales; family JAJDZL01; genus CBDAUN01. The sequence continues at coordinate 3,150,137 of OZ243980.1, forward strand.
GTGGCGATGATTGCCGATTGCACCTACGCCCTAACCCACCATGGCGCGAATTTCAAGGCCCTGCTCGGGGACGATGCGCTTGCAGAACAAATGATCGAAGCAGTCCGCGACGATCATTTTGACATCGGCTGTCCGTTCACGCTCAAGCAGGCCGCTGCGCTTGCCTATTGCGCCAAGCTATCCCGTGCGCCGCAGAACATGGCATTCGAGGATATCGCGGCGCTGCGCGAGGCAGGGCTAAGCGACACGGAAATCTTGGAAGCAGTCCAAGCAACCGCGTGCTTCGCCTACTGGGTTCGCCTCATAAACGCGCTTGGGATCAACCTAGGCGACGAATCGATCGGCAAATACTGACAATATCGCCGGTAGCTGCGCACATCATTCCAATGCCAGGCCTATTGCGCGCCCTTGCGCGCAGCTCGCCGCGCCATGATTTGATTCATCCAGTCCGGATTCATTTCCGGCACCGATGACAGCAGCAGTTCTGTGTACTCGTGGTGCGGCGGACTTAGAACCTCGGACTTCGGTCCCTGCTCTACGATTCTCCCTTCTAGCATAACGATTACGCGATCAGCGACTGCCCGCACAGTTGCCAAATCATGGGTAATGAATACATAGGCCAAGTTGAGTTCCTGCTGCAAGCGATCGAGCAGGCGCAAAATGCCTTCTGCTACCAGTTGATCCAGCGCAGACGTGATCTCGTCGCAGATGATGAAGTTCGGATCTGCCGCTAAAGCGCGGGCGATGCAAATCCGCTGCTTTTGACCGCCTGACAACTCGTCAGGATACCGATCGAGATATTGCTTGGGGTCCAGTTCGATCAATTCCATCAGCTCGCTGATGCGACGGCGCAGCTCGTTCCCTTCCATGCCCAGATAGAACTTAAGCGGCCGGCCGATAATCTTGCGAATCTTGTGCCGTGGATTGATCGCGGTATCCGGCATCTGATAGATCATCTGAATTTTTTTCAAATTTTCGATTGATCGCCCGGCAAAATTCGGCGGCAACGTTTCACCTTCAAATTCCACGCTGCCATCTTCAGGCGGCAGCAACCCGGTCATAACTCTTGCGACAGTAGTTTTCCCGCTACCCGACTCGCCAACGATAGCGACAGTCTCGCCTCGAAAAACCTCAAGATTTACATCAGTCAGAACCGGCTTGAACGCCTTCGGATAGCGCGCAGTAACCTGGCGCACACGCAATAGCGGCTCGCCAGAGGTTCGCTTAAGCGCCTGCTTTTTGAATGTACGAACCGCCCATAGTGTCTTGGTATAGTCCTCTTTGGGGTCAGCGAGCATGGTTCGGGTGTCAGCTTTCTCGACGATCTTGCCGTGCCGCAGAACGACAATCTCGTCAGCCATCTGCGCCACTACTGCAAGGTCGTGGGAAATGTAGACCGCCGACGTGTTGAAGTACTCGACAATGTCGCGTATCGTGGCAAGCACTTCCAGCTGGGTAGTCACGTCTAATGCGGTCGTCGGCTCATCGAAAATGATCAAATCCGGCCGGCATGACAACGCCATTGCCGTCATCGCCCTTTGCAGCTGTCCGCCTGAAACCTGATGCGGATAGCGAAAGCCGATCGTGTCGGGTTCCGGCATCTTGATTTTCGAATACAGATCCTTTGCATCGGCATACGCCTGTTCGCGACTGCCGAGGCCATGCTGTATGACGCTCTCGCTAAACTGGTCAATCAACTTGTGCGCAGGATTGAATGAAGCGGCCGCGCTTTGCGCAACGTAGGCGATGCGCGAGCCGCGCAAACGGCGCTTTTGCTCCTCGCTCGCGGTTGTCAGATCCATTCCGTCGAAAATAATCCGCCCCGCCTTTATCCTGCACCCAGCCTTGCAATACCCCATCGAGGCAATGCCGATTGTGGATTTGCCCGCTCCCGACTCCCCTATCAGGCCCAGAATCTCTCCGCGCTTCAGTTCAACACCAAAGCCCTTGACGATTTCATGCCATTGCCCTTCGCTGTAGCCCTCAATGTGCAAGTTTTCCATTCGCAGCAAGATTTTTTCGGCATCAATGTTCATCTTTGAGTCCTGAGGTCTTGTGCAAAAACCAATCGATCACGAAATTGACCGCCACAGTCAGCAAGGCAATGGCGGCCGCCGGTATCAATGGCGTAAAGTCGTCGAAGGTAATGAGCACAGCGGTCTGGCGCACCATGGAACCCCAGTCGGCAACCGGCGGCTGAATGCCAAGGCCTAGAAAGCTCAAGGCGCTGATTGTCAGGAATACAAAGCAGAACCGGAGGCCGAATTCGGCAGCCAGCGGCGCTGAAATATTCGGCAACACTTCCTGAATCGCCACCCAGGGCAGTCTTTCGCCGCGCAGCCTCGCTACTTCGATAAAATCCATGACCACCACATTCATGCTAACCGCTCTCGCTATCCGATAAATCCGTGTCGCATCGATCACGCTCATGATCACAATCAGGTTGAGGATCGAAGAACCGAATATCGATAGCAGCATCATCGCGAATATCAGCGCAGGAATCGCCATGAAGACATCGACAATCCGGCTCAGCAACTGGTCAAGCCAGCCCCCGACGATGGCTGCGAGAATGCCAAGGCCGGCACCCATGACAAAAGCGAGAATCGTGGTAATCAGCGCAATCCCGACCGTGTTTCGCGCACCGTATAGAATTCGCGTCAGCATATCGCGGCCGAGATGATCGGTACCGAGCAGAAATTGATCGTCCCATGGCTGAAACTTCCGGCCAACAATCTCGGATTCGCCGAACGGGGCTATCCAGGGCGCAAATATTGCAACAAAAATATAGATGCCAACTACTAAGATTCCGAACTTGGCACTGAGCGGAGCATCGCCGAACGCGCGAACGAGCCGGGCGGTTTTGCTTGCTGGCATGTAATGTTCCATCAGATGAGCCCCGGACAGCTTGCCTATTTAGGATGTAGCAAACGAGGGTTGGTCAAAATCGACAGGATGTCGGCAAGCAGGTTCAAAAATACATAGGTTGCTGCAAAAATCAGGCAGCAAGCCTGAACCACCGGCATGTCGCGCCTTTGCACAGCATCGACCAGAAACTGGCCAAGCCCGGGATAAACAAAAACCACTTCGACTACGATGACCCCCACAACCAGATAGGCCAGATTTATGACAATCACGTTGACAATGGGGGCCCACGCATTGGGCAAAGCGTGGTGGACAATAACGCGAAATCGTTTCAAGCCTTTCAGCGAAGCCATTTCGATATAGGCGTTGGAAAGCAGGTTGATGATCGCCGCGCGCGTCATGCGCATCATGTGCGCCATCGAAACCAGAGTCAGCACAAGCGCCGGCAACAAGGCCTTTTCAAGATGTTCGAGAAATGGCGTATCGACACGCACGTTGGAAAGACTCGGCAACCAGCCTGTTTTTACCGAAAGGAGCAGCAAGAGTATGTACGCCAAAAAAAATTCCGGCGTAGAAATCGATGACAGGGAGACGACATTGACGCTTCGGTCGTATGGCGTATTGCGATAAAGCGCAGCAAGAATGCCGAGCATGACTGCAAGCGGCACGGCAATGCAGGCGGCGAATATTGCCAGAAACAGCGTGTTGTAGAGCCGATAGCCAAGCACCTCGCTGATAGCGCGCCCATTGCCAATCGAAACGCCGAAATCGCCGCGAAAAACATCTCCAAGCCAACTCAAATAGCGGATGTGAGGCGGCAAATCGAGGCCGAGCTGCGCCCGTAGCGCCGCTATCGTTTCTGGAGTTGCCGCTTGACCGAGGATCGCTTCTGCAGCATCGCCCGGCAACATTGAGACGGTCAGGAAAATGATTACCGAAATGGCAATCAGTGTCAGCAGACCGAGCGCGACACGCTGAACGATCATTTTCAAAATGTAGGTCATGCCGACCAGGCTACACCGTTTTCGGAGTTGCCGCCCGCGTCGATGGAATGAGCAATCCTTGCGCCGCTCCTGCTGCGCCAAGTACGCCAGCAACTTGCATGAACCTGCGCCTAGACGAATACTCAGTGTTTGATTGACAGTTTGTTTTCATATTCTTCTACGAAATGTGCGCGGTTTAGAGCAAATTGATTATTTTGCTTGATTCACGTTTGAAGTTTCCAAATTACACCTTTGGTTCAAACTCATTTTGATTTTGATTTTTCGATAATACGAAATATCTTGCGTAGCTGCCGGTCTTTCGCAAATTCTCTGGTGCGCCTATCAAATAGGAGGATGCATCTTTAGACTGCCACGCAGGAAAAAAATCTGGAGTGGGAACATAATGCCATCGCTCCTGGCTGCTTTGCCCTGGCTGAATTTTGAATGAACTATCTACACTGCTCGGGCCAGGCGGGGGCAAACACCATTCATCTTTGCAAGATTTGAACACCAATGAACGCAAATCCATTTTTCGGCACGAAATTGACGCAGTAATTCGACCTTCATTCGGATCGCCAAATATCGATTGCGCTCCATTTTCTTGCGCCGCTACGGCAATATGGCGTCTATCCATTGAGTTTTCCGCTTCCGCAACTTACGGACCGCCGTATTCAAAAAGAATGGATTCGAATCGGATTTGGGATGTTGAATGTACTGTAGCAATTTGCAGGGATATCGTTATGAACCCTCTCTAACCCCGCGGAGGTGGGGCCACCATCAACTTCAGAAACCACATAATATCAATTACTTATCAATTTAGTTTCTGCAAAGCAGGCGAACCCGTCTGCAGCAACCGCGCTTGCGTACAATCAGCAAAGTAATCAATCATTCAATATCAATGCTTTATGATTTGCATTAATTTATGAATCTCGAACCCGGCACCGCGCAGCGATCTGTGAGAGAAATGGCACGAGATTGGCATACGATTCAGAGATCGATTCTATTCTGGAGACTTATATCCCGACACAATTTGATCCGTCCTGCCAGCTTTATGATCACTGATAGTGCTTTGGAAGCGATCTTGTTTAGAAGATTGCATACGGCCAACGCAGGATGTTTTGTGCGCCAATCTCGCTTGTTTCTTAGAAGTGGATTTTTGACATCCGCTCTCGGTTAGGGTTTCGATTGGAAAGGTGGCACTTGACCCCGACAAGGTTTATGAAACCCGGCAAGGCGCTTGCGCTCGTCAACTGTCAAGCGCGTAGATTAAAGTCGGAACGCTGCCCTCATCGCCTTGCTCTTCAAGCCCGCGATTGAAGCGGACGGGTCAAGTTGCTTAGGACAGTGCCGACTGCAAGATCGCGTGGTATGACAAGACAGGCAGCCGCCATCCGACGCAAGCGCTGCCATGATGCCGGCCGTCTGTTCGCTACGCCTGTCATTTACCAGTGACCACGCACGGTTCAGCGCCGCCGGCCCAAGATACTCCGGCTTCCAGGTGACAATGTCGCAGGTTGCATGGCATATTCCGCAGTTGATGCATTGGATTGCCTCGTCGACTTTGATGCGCTCCTTATCGTCCGGCTTGACTTCGGCAAACGTCGCGCTGTTCGGCCGCGATGGCGAAAAGGCGCCGCCGCCGTCATGCCACTTCTTGAAAAATGGCTGCATGTCGACGACCAGATCCTTGATTACTGGAAAGTTTCGAAGCGGCGCAATCACGATTTTAGGTTCATTTGCAAACACTGACGCTTGGGTTCGACATGTCCATCGCGGAACGCCGTTGACGGTCATGGCGCAAGTGCCGCACATTCCTACGCGACAAGCGAAGCGATAGGATAGTTCGGAGTCTAGCTCCCTTTGAACATAGGTGACTAGATCGAGAACGGTTTGCAACTTGGCTCGCGGAACGCGATAGGTATTGAATGATCCGGTGCTCGTACCGCGCCAAATGTCTACAACGATGCTACTTGATGACACTGTATCAGGCACTCGCCAGTTCGGGCAGGTTTCGAAAAAGCTCAAGGGCTTGCGGATTTGCGAGAGCCTCGAGATTGTCTACGGCTTCGCCGTGAACGACTTTCCTTACGGCTAATTCGACAATTTTACCGCTCTTTGTTCGCGGAATATCGGCAACTTGCACCACCTTGGCAGGCACATGGCGAGGCGAGGCATTCTTTCGAATGGTATCGCGTATTCTCCCGATCAGTTCATCATCAAGCGCGACCCTGTCGCGCAGGCGAACGAACAAGACGACGCGAGTGTCTGATTCCCAGCGTTGCCCGATCACGAGACTTTCGACTACTTCATCAATTTGCTCCGCCTGACGGTAAATCTCGGCTGTGCCGATCCGAACTCCGCTTGGATTCAGCACCGCATCCGAACGGCCATAGACCATCATGCCGCCAGCTTGAGAAATTTCCACGAAATCTCCATGCCGCCAGATGCCGTTGAAATGCTTGAAATATGCGTTTTTATATTTTACGCCGTCATCGTCATTGAGAAAGCCGATCGGCATCGAGGGAAACGGCTTTTTGCAGACTAGTTCCCCTTTTGTGCCGCGGGGCACCTCATTACCGTCATCGTCGAATACCGCAACATCCATGCCAAGTCCAATGCATTGGATTTCACCGCGTCGCACCGGCAGATTGGGGTTGCCAAGCACAAAGCATGAAATCAAATCGGTTCCTCCTGAAATCGAGGACAGGCGGACATCGGATTTGATCGCATCATAAACGTAGTCGAATCCTTCGGGACTGAGTGTCGAGCCGGTTGACATGATGCTGCGCAACCGGCTCAGGCGGTGCGTGTCTATGGGACGCGCGCCAGCTTTCGCGATTGCATCAATGTATTTTGCCGAGATGCCGAAATGATCGATATCGTAGTCATCGATATAGTCGAAAAACGCATTTTCCGCAGGATGGAACGGCAGTCCTTCATACAGCACGATAGTCGCTTCAGAAGCTAGCGCGGTCGCCAGCCAGTTCCACATCATCCAGCCGCAGGTTGTAAAGAAGAACAACCTTTCTGCCTCTTTAAGGTTGACATGCAGCCGGTGCTCCTTCAAGTGCTGAAGCAATGTGCCGCCGGCACCATGGACAATGCATTTGGGCGCACCGGTCGTGCCCGATGAGAAAAGAATGAATAATGGATGGTTGAACGGCAGTCGAATATGCTCAACCGGATCATCCGAAAAACCCTCGGTGTATTCGTCAAGCGCGACGGCATCGCGAGGCAGGCGTGAACGGTCCGCCGAATCGAGATATGGCAGCACGATGTAAGATTCCACGTGTGGAAGGTTCGCTGCCAATTCGCTGATTTTATCGGTAATATCGAATGGCTTGCCGCCATAGGCATAGCCGTCCACGGCGATGACAACTTTCGGGTTGATTTGCCCGAATCGGTCGAGGACGCCTCGAACACCGAAATCCGGCGAGCATGAAGACCAGGTCGCGCCGCAGGAGGCCGCCGCAATCATGCAGATCATGGTTTCCGGTATGTTTGGCATATAGGCCGCTATCCTGTCGCCCGGCCGGATGCCCCGCGCACTGAACGCTCTTGCAAGCCGGTTGACCGATGCGCAGAGCTGCGCATAGCTCATTACGGTATCCGACTTGCCTTCACCCCGGAAGATGATCGCGGCTTGATCGTCGTTTCGCCGCAAAAGATTTTCTGCGAAGTTCAACTTGACCTCAGGAAACCACGACGCGCCCGGCATTTTGTGGCGATCGATGACGACCGGCGAATTAGGGCCATAGCCCCTTACATCGCAGAATTCCCAAACTGCCAGCCAGAATTTTTCTGGCGCCGTTACCGACCATCGATGCAGATCTTCATAGGCGTGGAGCTTGACACCCCACTTGCGCGAGACGGTATCGGCGAATCGCGTCATTTCTGTTGCTTGAACAGCCTGTTCGGAAGGCTGCCAGATAATCGGGTTCATCGGGTTGATTTGAGATTGCTTTTTCCGGGTTCGCTTAAGGCGTATTGCAGCGGCAGTGCGGTGGTGTACTTGATTCGCTCCATTGCGAAGCTGGAACTGACATCGTTCAGTTCCGCCGCGGCAATCAGTCGCTTGTAGAAACGATCATATTCGTCGATATCGGGAACCACCACTCGCATCAGATAGTCGATCTGGCCGCTCATTCGATAGAATTCGACGACTTCCGGAAAGGCGGCAACCGCCCTCGAAAACGACTCGAACCAGGCCGCATTGTGCTGATTGGTGCGAACCGCCACGAACACGTCGACACCAAGGTTGAGCTTGTCGCGGTCGAGCAAGCCGACTTTCGAGCGAATGACGCCATCGCGCTCGAGATTGCGGATGCGGCGCCAGCAGGGCGTTGTGGTTAGATTGACACGTTCGGCGATTTCATGAGTCGGCATGGTTGCGTCGAACTGAATATAGTTTAGAATTTCAAGATCAATTTTATCCATAGCATGATTATTGGCAGTTTGCAAAATATAAAAGAAAAATATACCCAATGTTTGCTGATAGGTGTAAGTTTGTTGAATTTGCTGGCTTGGTCTGCGCTTGCCTGATCGATTTCAATCGGCCTTGCGCCGTATCATTGTTGCAACAACAGCTTGGCGCAAAGACGCAGCAACAGCTTGGCGCAAAGACATATTCTGATCGGCAGTGCATTTAAATGGCATCAAGGAGTAGCGAGGCATGAAAACGGTTTGCAGCGAAAAGCATCGATTTCACTTTCCCAAAGGAGAGCTTTATGGAGGGGAGTTGGTGCGCCCATTCGAATGTCCCGAACGTTGGGACTACATTGTCGAACAGCTGCAAGACAGGGGATATGGCGAGCTGCTTGAACCTGATTCATTTGATGTTGGGCTGGCGCAAAAGGTTCATGCTCCGGATTTCATCGAGTTTCTCTCGACCGCTTGGGAGGAGTGGAGCAAGACGGGCATGCCCGGAGATGCTATCCCGACCGTGTTTCCCGCCCGGCGGATGCACAACGATCGGAGGCCGGACCATATTGATGGAAAGCTGGGATACTACAGCATGGCGATCGAGACTGCGATCACCTCAGGAACTTGGACCGCCACGCAATCGGCGGCAGCTTGCGCGGTGACGGCGCAAAGACTGGTCGCGCAAGAACGCGCAGCGTTTGCACTTTGCCGCCCGCCTGGGCATCACGCTGGAATCAATATGTACGGCGGCTATTGCTTTTTGAATAATGCAGCAATTGCAGCGCAGGGATTTCTGGATGACGGAGCGTCGAGGGTTGCATTGCTCGACGTTGATTTTCATCATGGCAATGGCAGCCAAGATATTTTCTATGATCGGGAGGATGTTTTTTTTCTGTCATTGCATGGGCGGCCTCAAGATGCATTTCCGCATTTTCTCGGCTATGCCGATGAGCAGGGTTCAGGACTTGGCGAGGGTTTCAACAGCAACTATCCGATGCCGCCTGACACGGAATTTTCAGTGTGGTTCGGAGCGTTGCAGGACGCTTGTCGAAAAATTGACGGTTATGCTCCAGATGCCCTGGTTGTTTCCCTCGGGGTCGATACATTCAAGGATGACCCGATCAGTTTTTTCAAGCTGAATAGCGGAGACTTCATTCGCTATGGCGAAGTGATTGGCGCCTTGAATCTGCCGACATTGTTCGTCATGGAAGGCGGCTATGCCGTCTCGGAGATCGGTGTCAACACGGTCAATGTGCTGGATGGATTCCATACCTCGTTTGGATGATCGTTGAAATGGAGTCGCAAAATTTCTGTTTATCCACGGTTAGCCGTATAATTCGCCACCATGGAACGAAAATCGGGATATGGCGCAGTCTGGTAGCGCACCTGCTTTGGGAGCAGGATGTCGGGGGTTCGAATCCCTCTATCCCGACCATAAAACTGTGCGCCCGTAGCTCAACGGGATAGAGCAACGGCCTTCATTAGGAGCCTCCCAAGGGAAATTCGGAACCTTCGGAGTGCAGAGCACTGTATCGGTGGAACCTTAACGCATTGCGGCGATGGCAATACCGAGGAAACCGCGCTAGCGGGATCCGTAGAGACTATGCGTGCTCCGCCTGAGATGGTGAAGATATAGTCCAGACCACAAACACGCGGCATCGCTATTGTAGTCATGTCGGTGTGGCAGCGAAAGCTGTAGTGGTATGCTAAGCCGTAGGTTGCAGGTTCGAGTCCTGCCGGGCGTGCCATGGATGGCTATGCGTGTGAAGCATGGCAACCGATCAGGGTTTTGAGCAGTATCTCAGTTTGAAAATTAGTTCCTCCTTTGGAACATGGCATCAGCTATAATTACGCATCATCAACCATCATGGAGAAAATCATCATGAAATTGCTTTATACCCCCCCCCTCCATTAAGCGACTGACGGCACAAGCCATCGTCATGGCGGCGATGGCCCTGCCCGCAGCGGTCCACGCGCAGACTCAGCCCCAATGGCTTGGACCTGCAACACAAATCTGCGAAGGCACTTGTGTTTTGTTTCTAGAGTCATTAACAAGTAGTGACTATAGCTCGGCAACCTTCAATCTTGTTCTTGACAGGAGTGCTCTCCCGGAAAACTACCTTGCGGGGGCGGGATGCATGAATGCCCGCACGGAGACAGGCTGGCGATGCAATCCGGATTGGATTGTGGCGGTCTACACGCTCCCGAACCAGCCGCGCCAGGACGGCGGCTATCTGGCCCCGCGCGGATTCATCATCGCGACGCAGAATATCGGGAAGATCAACAAGGAGGGACAACCAGGAATTAGCAAAATCATTACGTTTGACAGCTCGACTCCGGGCACGATCAGCTACACTTGCAAGGAGAAATACTCGGGGCTTCAGGCCTATACGAACTATAGGGTTCTTGTCTATCCGCGGAACCGGGTCAACTGGCACAAGTCGCTAGCTTGGCGCGACTTCCAAACCCGGCGCATTCCCGACAACCCTCACCCCAACTATTGCGGATAGCCCCGGGCGGCCCGCGCGTATCGGACAAGGCAGGGCGGCCCGGCCGCCCTTTGCCATGCAGGCACGCGTGATTTTCAAACTGAGACGCTGCCAGGTTTTGGATCTTCAAGCGGTACCATGTAGATTTTGTGTACAATCACACCGTCACAGCGATCTTCTGTGGCCTTGCTTGAAAATGGTGGGCGTAGCTCAGTTGGTAGAGCTCTGGATTGTGGTTCCAGCGGTCGTGGGTTCGATCCCCATCGTCCACCCCACTTGACTCGGCATCGCTTGATGATCAGCCCGGGCCGAGTTCGCTTGGATCTGAGACAAAACGCGCCTCCTCTTTTGCAGACCACTTTGCCAGCGCAACTGATCTAATGCACTTCGCAACTCTTGAAGAAATTCGTTCTGTTGCGGCATTCGTGGGATGTTACGTTGCTCCAACGCCGCAATACAAATGGCCTTTGCTGAACCAAAGATTCACATCTGAAATCTGGGTCAAGCATGAGAACCATACGCCGATCGGCTCATTCAAGATTCGTGGCGGTTTGAACTATATCCGCAAGCGCAGTTTGAAGACATTGGTCACGGCCACACGCGGAAACCATGGCCAATCGGTTGCATATGCGGCAGCCACAATTGGCGCTAAGGCTACCGTGGTCGCGCCTCGCGGCAACAGCAAAGAGAAGAACGATGCAATGAAGGCGCTTGGAGCTGAATTGATTGAGCATGGCGACGACTTTGATGATGCCAAGGCCTATGCGGAGTCTCTAGCTGCCGATAGGCGCGCGCATTATTTTCCATCGATTCATCCCGATCTGATTGATGGTGTTTCAACGTATGCGTTGGAGCTGTTCACGACTGTTGCGGATCTCGACGCAATCTACGTGCCTATCGGCCTAGGGTCTGGGATCTGCGGCGTTATATCTGCCCGTGAAGCTTTGGGATGCACCCCAGCAATAGTCGGCGTTGTCGCAGAAAATGCGGATGCATATGCTCAGTCGTTCGAACAGAAAGCGCCTATACAAACCGCTTCTCCAACTACGATTGCCGATGGGTTGGCATTGCGGGTACCGGACCCGCGTGTCTTGCGAACGCTAAATGAATGCATTTCGCGCGTGGTACGTGTCAGCGAGAGTGAAATCGCAGAATCGATGCGCCATTTCTTTACCGACACGCACAATGTTGTCGAAGGGGCTGGGGCTGCGTCGCTTGCCGCGGTACTGAAGGAGGATGCCGAACGGAACTATCGGCGGATTGCTGTGATTGCCACAGGTGGAAATGTCGATACCGAGATTTACCGCAACGTATTATCCGGTCCGGATGCGGCGGATTGCTGACGGAAGGTAAAACAACCGATGACGATTTGCCGCGCGGTCGGCAGAGCCGTCAACTTCTGCACATGCGCAATCGATAATCTAAACGAAATTGCGCATATTTCACTATTACCCAAAATCCGCATTAGAGATTTTAGCGGGCGGATTTTCGCCGGAATTTGACGTTGCGAGGGAGATTCCGGCACGGGCCGCCGCGATGCCGGGTATCTTTGCCGGCGCATCGGCGCCGCAAAGCGGATCGGAACGAAAAATCAGCAATAGCCCCAAATGCGCCGGGGCGCGGCAGCTTTTGCCGCGCTCGCGCTTTTCGGCGTTTTCGGCGGCTGCGGCACCAGGACCATCGCCCGGACCGCGCCGCCTGCGCGTCGCACAGCTTCAGCACCCGCCCCTGGCATGGCGCACAATCTTGTCCGCCTTGCAGCAAAGCCGCCGGCGCATGATCTCGATGCGCATCGACTCGAAGCTCGCATGCAGCACGCGGCGCATAAGCCCAAACTTGCTTGAAAGCGATCATGCACAGCGTGAAATGCAGCGCGTCGGCATCGAAGTCGCTGCCCGGAAGATGCGCCGCACCGAAGACGCTTCAGAAGCTCGCGGATGCGGTTCTGCGAATCCTCGCCCCCTGCGGCTGCATCAGCGGACCGCCCGCGAGTCGCTCCGCTGGCAGAATCTCATCGCCACAGCCCGGCAGGCGTAGCCGCCCCGCAACAGCGCCGCCAACACCGGCCCAGGGCCCAGGGTGTCGTCGCGCGGCTGATGCCGGGGCCGGGCAGCAACCGCGGCTTGCGCCCGGGGGCGTATTTGACGACGTTCATGCTGATGATGCGCGAGGGCTCGCGGCATCTGAGCGGAGTGGCGCAGCTGCGCGAGGAGCGGCCGCTGCTGGAGCTGCTCGGCATCCGCCGGCTGCCGGGCGACGACGCCTTGGGCCGCACGCTGCATGCCCTGCAGCTGGCGGACCGCCGGCTGCTGGCAGTCGCGCCGCGCCATCGGAAAAGGGCGGCCCTGGACATCGACGCGACCGCGGCGCTGCGAGAAGTCTTCGGCGGAGTCCGCATGCAAGAAGGAGCGGGGCTGCATGCCGATCGTCGGCCATATCGCCGAGACCGGCATGGCGGCGGGTGCGGAGTTCAGGGGCGGCCCGGTCTCGCCGAACGCGCGCAACTGCGAGTTCGTCCGCCAGTGCGAGCGCGCCCTGCCCAAGGGCGCCGAGGCGCATCGCGCCCGCATCGACGCGGCGGGCTACCAGGCGAGGATCATCAACCGCTTCACGAGCCGGGGAATCGGCTACGCGGTCCGCGCCAGGCTCGACGCGAGCGTGGCCGGGCAGACCGGGGCGCTGGACGAGTCGCGGCGGCAGCCCTTCATCGAGCGCGACGGGACGGCGAGCCTGGCGCAGCGGACGGCGCAGTTCCTGCACTCGATGAACGACACGCCCGAAGCGTTCGCGGCGGTGGTGCAGCGGAGGCGAAAGTCCGGCCGGCAGGAGCTCGAGCTCGATTGCCCGCAGGCCGGCGACACCCTGTCGCAGGGCGGCTGCATCTACCGGGCGCTGGCGACCAGCTTCTGCCGGCGGAGCGACTCGCGGGCGGTCCGCTGATGCAGCCGCAGGGGCGACGACTCCGAAAATCGCATCCGCGAGCTTCGCAGCGGCTTCGGCGCGGCGCATCCCCCGTGCAGCGACTTCCATGCCAACGCGCTGCATTCCGCGCTGCGCATGCTCGCGTTCAACCTGTTCGCGCCGATGCGCCAGGCGCTGGACGCGAGCTGCGAGTCGATGCGCATCGAGACCTTTCGCCGGCGGCCCTGCTGCAGGGCGGGCAAGATCGCGCGCCATGCCAGGGGCCGGGCCTTGAAGCTGTGCGACGCGCGGGCGGCGCGGCGGCTTAGCGACGCCATCGGCATGATCCGGGCGATGGCCCTGGCGCCGCAGCCGCCGGAAACGCAAAAAAAAGCATCGCGCGCACGACAAAAAAACCGGCTGCGTCCCGGCGCGTTGCGGACTGTCATTGATCTTTCGCCCCGGTTCCGCTCCTCCGCCCTTTTCGGCCGCGTCCCGCCCGCAAGCCCGCCCGGCATCGCCGCGGCGAGCGCCAAAATCTCTCCGCGCCCCGGATTTCGGCAAAATCCGCCCCAAAAAAATCTCTAACGCGGATTTTGGGTGCGCAGAAAGGTGCCCGGGCGAAAGCCGCGGCTGCCGCCCGGCTGCGGCATCAGCCGCTCGAAACGGGCATCGACCGAGCTTGCGCACCAGCTCGGCCAGCGCCGCCAGGCCGCTTCGCGAAGCCGATTTGCCTTTCGTGGCGGAAATCTTGCAGGATCGGATATTCGTAAAGCCTTGCTCCAATCGGGTCCGCCCAGCGGGTGAAAATTGGTTTTTGTTAAAACCCGTATTATGCAAGGCTTTATTCCATTTTGCAGCCGCCCTAACGAGATTTCAAGGCATTATGCTTTGCTCGAGCGGGTTCGGCGGCTTGTTCGGTTCCCCGGTTGACCATATGAGCTTTGAAGTCAGCCATATCCGCCCTGAGCTGATCCTGTTTCATCGTACCTTGTTCCCATCATCTGCTCTAGCATGCATCTGAACCCGGACATCAATTGCTTCTTCTTTGAAATCAAGGTAGCGCTAGTCGCCAATCTCAGAAGTCCCGCTTCAACCATTTTTCAAATTACAATCTATGCCAATCGGCACCACGACACCGAAATTCGGTTGAGATAAAGCTGCTTAGCTGGCAGTCGAGCTAATCGCATTCAGCCAATTTGTAAAAAGAACTTTGCCGTGATGGTCGGCCGAGTCCGGCAAATCTTTGGCGATCCGCTTTTCGGGAAAAATTGCAATTGGCCTGCCCAGAGCCATATCCATTTGCATTTGGCTGCGGAACTCCTCTAGCACCGCCAAGGCTGGATTCGAGAAGTAGTTTCCAGGATAGGGCGGATAGTCCTTGCGCTCGCCAGCGCCGAATCGCGCGATTTCGCGCTTGAATTCCTTAAGCAAGCTGATCGCGTCATATTCCGGGTGCCCCTGAAGGTAGACCCACTTCAGACCGTCGGAACTGGTTGCGATGTGAAAATCCGCTTCTTCGCTAGTCGCAAGAATGTTGATACCGGTATCCGCCAGCTGATCAGCGGTCATTTCATAGACATGGGAGTGCGCTGCCTTAAAGCGCGGGGCGATCCCCGCAGTCAAGGCGCTTTGCGCATCGGTCAAGTAGTGGTCGAATACGCCCCAGCGCTTGCCATCAACGCATCTTGTGCGAGTGATGCCAAAAAGGTGCTGGATCACCGCATGGGTAGCTAGACATGAGCACAGAACCGACTTGACTGATTGCCGGCCCCATTCGACAATTTCCACAAATTCATCCCAGAATGGCTCTTTGGTCAAATCATGCTTTTTCGGATTCGCACCGCTTAGCACCAAGGCATCAAGCTTGGTGCGCTGGGCTGCGGAAAATCGTGCATAGCATCGACCCACATAATCGGCGATTTTGCCGCGGCGCTTCAGATTGCCAATCGAGATCGGATGTACGCAGACTATATGAGCGCGCGCTCCAGCATGCAGCAGCCGCAGAAACTGCCGTTCTGTCGCTTCGACCGCTGCATCGGGCATCATATTCACAAATCCGATCTGGAGTGCAGGCAAGTCAAGTCGCAAAGCCTGTTCAATAGCCATTATGCCCGGCAGCCGCTCAGTCGAGCGCAAACGCTCAAATGCATGCAAATCTGGACGAATGGCAATGGGCACGTCAGGCGACACAAATTAGTTAATCTCAAGATCTATTCGTCAGCAGGCAGGACAGAACAGACAAGTTCGATGAAATCGTCTTCATCGCGCACGGACTCCATATCCCGAGCACGAACGGAGCACCCAAGCTCGGCGATTTTTTCGTATTTCGCACGACGAAATTCAACCAGCTGCGGAAAGATCCAGCGCACAAACGATTCAGGGTGAATGTCATCTACCGTGCTCAAGCGCTCCAATGCGAGGTATTCATCAAGCTTTCGCACAAGGTAGTTCTCATCGTAGTAGAGCGGTTTCGGGTGCTCGACCTGTCGACAGATCACTTCTTGCTCAAGCTCTGAATCCGGCTTGATGTAGACGATTAGCGTATTTTCATCCAGATGCCGAATGACACTGTCATTGTTCAATTCGCATACGCTGCCGCTCGAATCGTTGACAAAATGCTCGTATCCGTAGATCGTCTGCGCCTTGCGGACAAATTGAGCGACATCCAGCATTGCGTTGACTTCCGCTTCCCGGTGGAGCCTTTGTCGGCAGAAGAATTCTTCTCGCGACAGCCCGCCATGCCCGCTAGACCCGATCATGCCGAGATATTTCGACATCAGCTGAAGATTGTCGAAGGTCATGGCGCTGCCGATATAGATGGAATCGCTTCGCAGAAGATCACGAAGAAAATCGATTTCCATCGCGCGCTCCTTGATGTGGTCCAAGATGGGTTCGGATAGATATCTCGTACCGATGCGGTAGTCGGCTGAAAAGTGGAACCATGAATCGCGCGGCAGTTTTCGTGCCAGCGTGGTCTTGCCGACTCCCGACATCCCGATCAGCGATACCGCCTTGTGCTGAAGCTTTCTAAATTGCGAACGTGCAAGTTTCATTTGCGTGAATCTGGGTTTACCTGTTGACCAGGCGGAAATTGCGGAGCGGGCGTATCACGCCAGCCCGGTATGGCCAAATCCCCCTTCGGCGCGTTCGCTTGAAACAAACTCGTCCACGATTCGAAGATCAGCTTGCAAGACAGGGACAAAAACCATTTGCGCGATGCGGTCTCCCGGCTGGATTGCAAATGCGGTCTCGCTTCTATTCCAGCACGATACGAATATCTGTCCCTGATAGTCGGAATCGATCAAGCCGACCAGGTTGCCAAGCACGATGCCGTGCTTATGGCCAAGGCCTGAACGCGGCAGCAGTACTGCGGCAATGCCCGGGTCGCCGATATCGAGCGCGATGCCGGTAGGAATCAACTCGCAGGAGCCCCCTTGGACTATTAGCGTCGCCTCAAGGCAAGCGCGCAGGTCGAGGCCCGCCGAACCAGCGGTTGAGCGGGTTGGGAACGGGATGTCCCTGCCGAGTCGATCATCGAGTATTTTGCAAGCGATTTTCCGCATGGAATCTGTCACAGACCTGCTCGATGAGCTGTTCAGCAATTTGACGCTTGGGGGCCGGCCCGATCGAAGTGATGCCGTTTCGATCAATAAGCTGCAGCGCGTTGCTATCGGAACCGATCGCACTGTCTTGCATTTGAACGCTGTTGGCAGCGATCATGTCGGCGCGCTTTGCGAGCAGCTTGCGTTTTCCCTCGGCGACGATATCGGATGTTTCGGCCGCGAATCCCACCGCGAAAATATCCGGTGAGCGACGTTTAACGGTAGCCAGAATATCCGGATTCTTAACCAGCTTAACGAACATCTGATCATTGTTCTTTTTAATTTTTTCATGCGCCGCTTCAGATGGACGGTAGTCCGCTACGGCGGCGACCGAGATGAAAATATCCTGCATCTTCAAGTTTTCCAGCACCGCTTCGAGCATGCTGGCGGTGCTATCGGTGCGCACGATCCGCGCCGCATCCGGAAGGCGGCCGTCGCCGTCGGTGACTGGCCCGGAAATCAGTGTCACATTTGCGCCGGCGGCGGCTGCGGCGTCGACAACGGCATAGCCCATCTTGCCGGAACTTCGATTGGTGATGCCTCGGACCGGATCGATCGCTTCCCAGGTGGAGCCGGCTGTGACCAGAACGTTGACCCCGCTTAGAGCGCCTGTTGTCATTGAGCGAACCTGGTTGACGATTTCATGAGGTTCAAGCATGCGGCCAGGCCCCGTTTCTCCGCACGCTTGGGCTCCGACTCCTGGACCGATGATAGCGATTCCTCGTGCACTGAGCGCCGCAACATTGCTTTGCGTGACAGGCTTTTCCCACATCACCCGATTCATGGCGGGCGCGACCGCAATCGGCGCTTCAGTTGCCAAGCACAGGGTGGACAATAGATCGTCGGCAAGGCCATGATTCAGCCGAGCGATGAAGCTTGCGCTTGCAGGCGCAATCAAAGCCAGCTGCGCCCAGCGAGCCAGTTCGATGTGCCCCATGCCGGCTTCAGCTTGATCGTCGAACAGGTCTTGGCGCACCGGATTGCCGCTTACCGCCTGCATGGTCAAGGCGGTAATGAATTTGGCGGCGCCGTTTGTCATCACCACCCTGACTTCGGCACCGGCTTCGCGTAGGCGTCGAACTAGTTCGGCACTGCGATACGCGGCGATGCCGCCGGTAACGCCAAGCAGAATTCTTTTTCCAGCAAGATCGGTCATGTCATCTGTTCGCAAAGCGGGTTATTAGCGCGAAATCGTTCAAATTAGACGATTACAAGGCAAAACAGGTTGATTTAAGCAGGTACAATGTTATAGAATTTCACGCTTGCTCAAACACGACTTATTGTACAACCTGCTCAACCGTATACCATTCCGATGCCAAACGTTTGCCAAGTGACCGGGAAAAAGACGATTTCCGGCAATAACGTATCGCACGCTCACAACAAGACAAAGCGCAAGTTTCGTCCGAATCTGCATTATCGCAGGTTTTGGGTTGAAACCGAAAACCGGTGGGTGAAATTGCGCGTTTCACGCAAAGGTTTGCGCACCATAGACAAAAAGGGTATTGATGTCGTGCTCGCCGACTTGCGCTCGAGTGGCGTAAAAGTCTGATTGCCGCGACAGGATTTGAAACATTATGGCCGAAAGCAAGAAAGCGAGAGAGAAGATCAAGCTTGAGTCTTCAGCCGGAACCGGGCATTTTTACACGACCACGAAGAACAAGCGAAATTCTGCGGATAAGCTTGAGATTCGAAAGTTCGATCCCGTTGCCGGCAAGCATGTCGCCTACAAAGAGACGAAGCTAAAGTAAGCGCAGTTTTCGATTTCGCGGTCTGGTGGCGCATTAGGGAGCCGGTTTTTTTGCGCGTTGCGCAGAAGCTGCCCGGTTTGGAATGACCATTTGCTCTGAAATCGAAATATGCATGATCTAAATCAGCTTGCGTTGCGCACGACCGTCTCGGGCATGCCGCTTGAGTGGATCGACTACAAGGATGCTGTGCGGTTGCATTTCCACGGCCGCATCGTGTATTCGATCGGCGAGGTGATGTACACGATTCGCGGCGGCATCAACGCTGTCACCGGTGTGCGTTCATCCATCAAGGTCAGCGCAATCATTGCCACCGACGGCAACACGGCGCATGCCAATTACAACAAGTCGGGCTATGCGCCGCCGCTGAACAACCAGGCCCTTTTCGCTCGAGATGGGCAGATGTGCATGTATTGCGGTGTCAAGCCGCATGTTTCACAGCTGTCTCGCGATCACATCACCCCGATCAGCCGAGGCGGAAGCGACATCTGGACCAACGTCGTGACGGCTTGCAAGCGGTGCAACAATCACAAGGCTGGATTCCTGCCGGAAGAGCGGAAGATGACATTGCTCGCAATTCCCTTTGCGCCAACCTATGCGGAATATGTCTTCTTGAAAGGCCGTCGTATCTTGGTCGATCAGATGGAGTTTCTGGCCGCCCACTTTCCTAGAACTAGTCCACTGAGGTCAAGGGTCAACCAGCTGCTGAGCTAGCCCAGCAGCAATGAATGATCTGAAAGCGTCTCTGCGCAACCTTGGGAGCCATGCGCTCAATTGCCGATACCGGCACTTTCCCGAGTGCGTGAGAAACACCCGGTTCTGGTACGCGAACCCTAATGCCCGTCAAGTCCAAAACGTATTTGGAAAGCGCCTTTAGCATGAAGGTGTACGGGTTCAATACATGTGAGACTTTTCAAGCGGCAAGTGCACTTTGGTTGAAGTTTTCATTATACGCCTGCATGGGGTGCGTTGTCCGAGCGGCCGATGCGGCCAATAGTCGTTGCAGAGGCGCTCGAATTTGGCCAGCTCGGCATTCAGGGCGCCGACGCTGAGCTCGCCGGCGCAGGACTGGTGGAACTCGCAGCGGTCGGCCGCGTTGGCGCTCGAGCAGGCACGCATGTGGCAAAGCTTCGAGACCGGGCAGACGGCCTCGGACTCCTTGACCGCGAAACTGGCCTCGATGGCGCCGCTCAGGTGGTCGATCTGCGTCATCTGGCCAGGCTTTCGCCCACGGGTGCCGTAGCGGCAGAGCGTGGCTCGGGAGCAGCCGATCACCTTCAGGGCGGTCGCTTGCGAAGCACCTTCGCGGCGAATCTGGTCGAACAGCGCGAGCCGGTCGAAGCGGCCCGCGGCGAAAGCTGGTAGTGGCTCGGTTTGAAAATCATGTTTGCATGGGAAAAGGGCGGCCTGCGGGCCGCCCCTCGAATGCGTGTTGCCGGGCGGAAGTCAGAAGCGCACATCGACGGTGATGTCGCAGTATTCGGCATAGCCGGGACCGTTTCTTTGCCGCCATGCCTCGCTGGGCCAGCGCTCCGGGCCGCAATGGGAGGCATGCTGAAAGGTGGCCCCGTAGCCGGCTAAATGTACAGCCTCTGGATTACGAATCAAGTTTCTGCCTTCGCCATCCTTGAATGAGCGACATGTAATGCCGCCGTTAATGCAGACATTGCCCCAGACTCGCACCCGGAAGATGCCGTTGCTCGGGGTCCGGGCGATCGAGTCACGAACAGTAGTCTGCTGTGCAGGCGTGTTCCCGGTGTACTCGCCAGTCAGGGGCTTCGTTTCTCCAGTGCAGGCCGGGTAGCCGCGGTTGGCAGTGAACGTCCTGCCCATGAATGTTACTGACCGCGAGCATTTTCTGGCCCTCCAGGTGGGGCAGGCGCGGGCGATGGGCTGGCCGCGGGAATAGGCGCCGGTCGCGTTGTGGAATTCGACCGGCTGCCCCGAGCCCGGAGTGTGGGCGCACTTAAAGCCGTCTCCCACGCCGAAGGTCGTCGTCGAGCCCGCAGGACCGGGCAGGACCTCGATCTGCAGGTTCTGGACCAGGCCGGTCCAGGTCCGGCCCTGAACTGTGGGAGCGGGCCAGACCAGGTTCTGATTCAGACGGGTGACGTAAGTGGTGGTGGACTGCAGCACCCGTGAATGGTTGATCGCGGTCTGCTGGATTTGTTGCGCCGATGCGGGCAGGGCGAGGGCCGTGCTCAGCAGGACGGCGGCTAATCTACAAAATGAGGGGGGGGGGGGGCTAAAGCGTGTCATAGCATGTAACCTGTCTAAGTATGATGTTACGGCGATTATACCAGTTTCAACCGGCAAAACAACGGATTTTCAAACTGAGCCACTACCCGAAAGCTCGTCGCGGATCGCGTCGAGACGGCAGAATTTCAGGCACGGATATTCGGTTTGCATGGCACCTTCTCCCGCCTTTCGGCTGATGGATTTTTGTTAGGTGCCATGCCACCTCAAAAATTTTCGCGCGCCCGCATGTATCTGAACCCGGACAAGCTTCGATAGAAGCATCTATTTTGGGCAATTTCTCCTATTTTAGTTATGTGGTTTTGATCTGTTTCTCTGAGACGGGGCCAGGATAAGTTCTAAATGAGCAAATGCATTAATTCCTAATTCAGAGATGATCGCACATATTGGGAGGCCAGTTCAAAATCGTCAGAACTGCTCCACGCGAATATCCAGAAGGTTTCTTTTCTTTCGTCCAAACACCATGCCGATCAGGTGAATGGGCTCATCAAGGTCTTGATATTTCTCGGCATAGCCCTTGGTTCGAATCTGTGTGATAGCACTGTCAAGACCTTCCTCCACTTTTTCCTTCAAGTTCCTGCTGCCTTTCAACATCTTAAATTCAAAGATGAACACCTGATTCGCATGCAACAGCACCAGGTCTGAGCGACCATGACTGGTCATTTCCTCCGCATTCAGTCGCACCGGCGTGGTGCGGAAACTCATGTACAGCAGGCTCGCATACCAGGACTCGGAATCACCGAGACCTGCACTGTCATGCCATGGATGGGGAATCCCCTTCAGCATGGCCTGAACCCTCGCCTTGAACGCTTCAAACTCGTTGTCCGCCAGAGCCTGAATCAGCGCGTTTCCAGCTTCCGCAATCTCCCGGCCGCGGCCAGTCAGGTGATTGGCCAGCCCCTTGTTGAAACTTCTCTGCACTTCAAAGTTGGGATAGTCCAGATGATACAGAACGTTATGCCCGTTCACTTCCCTTTTCGTTATGGTCAGATACCCGGACTGGAACAGCAGGGCCTCGTGACTGAACCTGCCCAGTTCAAACCGGGTGATGAAGGACGCATCGACCATGCGGTTTTCCAGCTGCATGGGACTGACTCTGTTCCTCTCCAATAGCCGATACAGGTAGCCCGGCTCGCCGGACTGGAACCAGTGTTCCGTGTATTCGCGTTCATTGAACAGGTGGAGAATGTCGTGGGGATTGTAGAGTTTCTCCTCGCCAAGCCAGTTATAGCCGTTGTACCGGGTCCGGATCATCTCCCGGTCCAGCCCTTCCAGTTCCGGGGCAAACACCGTATCGAGATCGTGATCCGTATATCCGCAAATGGCTGCATATCTCGGTGACAGGCTGATGTTGGTAAGATTGTTCAGACCGGAGGAAAAACTCGTCTTCGAGAACATCGTGATGCCGGTGACGAACACGAAGCGGACATGCTTTTGAGAACTCTTCAGGATACTGTATACATCTCGAAGTCGGTCTCTATTTACCCGGGCCTTGTCACTGTCCTCCAGCAAATCCAGAATCGGCTTGTCATATTCATCTACCAATACCACGACCTGCTGGCCAGTGATTTGATGCAGTTGATACAGGATATGCCGAAGTCGCTCTGAGGATGCCTTTACCGGAGGGAGTTCCAGATGAAATGTCTGTTCGGTCTTGTACAGTTGGCTTAATAGATTATCTTCCAGTTCCTCCGGCGTGCTGACTCTGCCATCCAGGGTCAGGCGAACGACCGGATACCTGACCGACCAGTCCCAGAGCGGGTGGATGTCCAGGCCCCGGAACAGAGGCTCGTTGCCCTCGAACAGTTCCTGCAGGGTGTCGACCAGCAGGCTCTTGCCGAAGCGCCGGGGACGGGCGAGGAAGTAGTACCTTCCCTCATCAACCATTTGCCGGATCAGGGGGGTCTTGTCGACATAGTAGCAGCCCTCCTTTCGAAGATCAGCAAATGATTGGTAGCCGATCGGAAGCTTGCGGCGTTCTGTCTGAATTTCTGCACCCACCATGCAATCATCCTACCATAGAGGTATCGATTAGTAGCCTTAGGTTAAAACGGTTGTTACAGGCCGTTCCAATCACCCCGCCAGCCATGGAATAATTTATATAGTGTCTGCCAGAAAACTCTATTTATCACTATGATCTGTAACTGACTTGATGAGTCCTTGTTGAGGCTGGACCAAAATGCGCGGCACTCAAGAGATTCACTTCAGATAGCATCACCCACAGTTGCTGATGTTAAAAACCTGTGTCTCGGATTTTAAAAATTATAGTCTGCCCTTATGAACAATGAAGTGAGAATTGTTCGATTCTCTCTATGGTGATTACGAGTTCGAGATTTGAAATTCCCGGCAGAACCAAATTACTTTACTCAAGATATTTTCGCTTTCTCCTGTTCATAATTTGCCCAGAATATTCGTCTAAATCCATATAGACTTCTGACCCGATCTTTAAATGCATCATGATGATCATGTTCTTCCCATTCGGTTATGCTGTCAGACAGTTCGTCCAGCCTTTTCAGGTATTTGGTTGGATGCCAATAGTCATGGTCAATTCCTCTTTCCAGAATATGAACAAGAGCTATACGGTATAACAGGCTGGCAACAAGAAACCAGCTTCCCGATGCCATCGCCTCCGCTATACTGGCCTGCCTGCTGTAATTGTTGACTGAAATCTGGCCAGCCCGCACCTTTTTGAGAAGATAGGTTGCTGCTTCATCTATCTTCCCCACAGCAATCATGAATTCAGCATCTGTTGCCCAGTATCCGTCGTCTTTGTCATTCAGAATCTGCCTGACTTCATCATCGAAATAACTATCCCGCTTATCATGACCGATAACATCCAGAAGTGCTTGCAGGTTGTCAGTGGTAGCATGGGACCTGAATTTTTGGAACAGAACTTCCGCCAGCCCGCCTGAATCACCCTGTTTGCGGTAGATTTCCTCTAGCAATTCTTCTTGACCAGGAGGCCAGCTGGTATCTTCCGGAGCATTCTTCAGACGGAAAAGAGCGGATTCAAGATCATCACTTTCCAGATGAATGCGAGCGATTTCAACCAGTGATTCTGCTGTCAACTCTCCCTCGGACGCAATTCGGGTCTGTTCGAATAGCCCGACATCCTTGATTTCGCGGGCCAGTTCTTCGATCAAATACAGATGGTGTCGTTTATGGTGTGTCTCAACTTCCCTGTCTGCCCTTTCCTGAATCGTGTCTATCATGGAACGGATAATCTCTTCCGGCAGATATTCACCAGTGCGGTACATCAATCTACCTCGGTAGCCGTGTTTTTCCTCTTCATTCAACTCCAAAATGGTATTAGCAACTTTTTGTTTGTCAGAACAACGGGTGGCATAGTCCACAAAAAGTTTCTGGACATCGGAATAGAACAAATTACTAATACTTCCAGTAAAATTGTCGGACAACTTATAAATGGCTTCATAAGCCTCATACAACATCGCAATTAACTCTATCCCAGTATGCGGATCATCAATCCTGATTTGAATGTCCGACAGCATCATCGGCAGTTTCTTGGAGTAACGTTTGGATTCCCGCTCATCAACATGGCGGTTTAAATTTTGCAGTCTGGTCAGTTCCTGCTTTAACCGTCGCTCAATTTCCTTCGGTGTAGTAATCAATAGGTAGACCACGTCATCAATATCTTTGGAGTACTTAGAGCGACTATGAAGCGCATCAGCGAGAGTTTCCGAACCAAGCTCAATCAGTTTTTGTTTGCGGTTATTAGTCATGTATCTAGCCTCTTGTGTTTTATGGCCCGGTCGAATCACAGAAGGACCTCGCCAGTCCTGTGGTTCATGCCCTATTGAACAAAGAATATGATATTGCGTCAAAAGATGAATCACTTTGTCGGCAATTGACCGATCGACGATGAAATTTTCCAGAAGAATTGGGAATTGAAGTAAATAATGAAGCACTTCTCAAGGGCTAAGGAGATTGACCGATTAACCAAAATGCCTATTTTACGAACCGTTGAGATTTAGCCAATATGGCAATTTCACTTTCGAGTCGAAGCCCTGCATTTGTGTTATCCTTGATTAAACTAATGCCAAACATCGGGCGGCGCGAATATGGCAAGCATCACGATCCGCAATCTTGACGACGCTACAAAGACGCGGCTCCGCGTACAGGCGGCAAACAATAGCCGTTCCATGGGAGAAGAAGCACGAATGATTCTCCCTTGAGGCAGTCTGGCATGGGTCGCCTCTCGGAACCTTGCGGATATTGCTCACTCACATTTCGGGCTGGATAACGGAGTGGATCTGGAATTGCCACCATGCGGGCTGGGATGCGAACTCACTGTTACTTGATTCATTGAAATCATGTCAGTGTTGTTGGACGCGAATGTCGTGTCCGAGTTGATTCGCAAGTCACCGGATCCTGCGGTTGGGGCATGGATTGGTAACAACCCCCGCAAATTCAGTTTTTTCTACAATCAGCGAATCAGAGCCGCGATATGGTTGCGGCAGTTCTGGTGCAGGCAGATGCCGGGAAACGTTGGTAGCAGACATTGGCCGACTGTTGCGGAATGCTTTCGCGAACAGGGTATTACCGTTCGATAGCAAAGCGGCTTGCGCCTACGCTGACATTGCCGCCAGGCATCGCACTGCCGGCCATCCAGTACCTTACGCCGATGGTCAGATCGCGGCGATTGCGCTCTCATGCGGGATGGCCGTAGCAATGCGAAATGTTCGCGACTTTCAGAACATGGGCATTGAACTCGTTAACCCTTGGACTGTGGGGGCTGGATGAGGTGAGATATGCTGCCGAAACTATCTTATGCATCAAGATAAGTGCTATCCAACTGAAAATGCAATTGCTTGTACTGGTTCAATACATATGAGACTGTTCAGGCGGTCAGCGCACTTTAGTCGAAGTTTTGATTATACGCCTGCATGGGCGTCATTTGCCCGAGCGCCTGATGCGGGCGATAGGCGTTGCAGAGGAGCTCGAACTGGGCTAGCTCGATGTCGGGCGCGCCCACGCTCAGCTCACCGGCGCAGGACTGGTGGAACTCGTATCGGCTGACCGCGTTGGCGCGCTCGACGCAGCCGCTATGCTTGGGGCTTTTGGGCGGCAGCACGAACAGCGCGAGCTTGTCCAAGCGGCCTGCGGCGAAAGTTCTTCGAGGATCGCTTCGAGACGGCAGAATCTACGGTGCGGATGTTTGATTTGCATGGTGCTTTCCCCCGCCTTTCGGCTGCTGGATTATGTTCAAGTGCCATGCTGCCTCAAAATTTTCGCGCACTCGCCCCTTCCCTTCGGACTGCGCCCTTCGGGAAGGGGCGAGCGGTCTCACATATATCTGAACCCGGACAGATTGCATATTCTGGTTTTCTGACAGATGCCAATTAAGGAAAATGATCCTTGTCAAAAAACATGTCCAAAGAAGACTAAAGGAAAGTGAAAAAACTCTGGTGGTTTGGTGATGAACAGGGACGCGCGATTCCTGTAAACCATCCTTTATAGGAACCTTGCAACAAAGAAGCAATCCGCACTTCGTGCTGAAGCGGTGCAAAGGTGCCTTGAAATGTTTCAAGGACCGAGAAAACAGAGCAAATACGATGGCATTGCCGTGTACTTGCGACCCGGCATGGCGTTTTGGCATCCAAAGTGCGCGATATGTTCAGTGCCGGTGGTAGTGTAGCAGGGCCTGAACGTGGCAGCGACAGCATGGCTTTGCGGTGAACGCACTGACGGTGCCCGCAAGGCTGCCGCAGAATTGGATAACTCGCTGTTTGTCGAATGCCGGGGCAAAAGTTGTTCGTCTGATCAGCGAATGACTCGCTGGTTTGAATTCATTGACGAAGCGCGCACACGATCATCCATCTTCGCATCTCGCAGAATGCGGAAAATGACTTGCAATGCTGGAGACTGATTGGTAACCCGCGATCATAGTCTGAAAATAGACATGCTGTCGCAACAGACAGACTGCCTCATCTGGATAAATCCGCGAGAGGCGATGGCGGCTGAAGCATTCAGGTCGTCGTGCAGCTTCGGAGGCGCATCGAAAACTGCATCAAGGATTCAATGCCCGATTCCTCTGCACTTCGGCACCAATCTTCCAAAGATTGGCGCAGGCTTTCATAGGATACTGACGACCTGAGCGCGATGCTGTGCAACGATTCTTTCATCGCATAGGCTTTGCTCAGGCGCTTGTTGGACTGCAACAGGCTTTGCAGACGATCATAGCCTCTGACACTGAGTCGAGATTTTTCTGACATCATTAAACGTCGCACCCGCCTGACTTTCTTGCGGTATTCGCCGGTTGCTGATCGAAGTTCTTCATAGTACACGTTTTTGAGGACTTCTCTGGCATAGTTCGCCACGACATCGAATCGATTGGTGACAAAGGCTTTCGCGGCCTCAGAATCGATGCCGTCTCTTTCGCAGTTGTAGGATAGCACGGGCAATTTTCGACGTACTTTGATCATGCCGATTAAAGCCAGCAACCGAATGTACTGCCAGCCAAGATCGACTTCCCACGGTCGAGTCGAGAACTGTGCTGAGCCCGCAAAGGCATGATGATTGTTGTGAAGCTCCTCGCCGCCGATGATGACTCCCCAAGGCACGATATTCCGGCTTTCATCAGGCAGTTCGTAGTTGCGATACCCGAAGAAATGACCGATTCCGTTGATAACGCCGGCGGCCCAGAAAGGTATCCACAGCATCTGCGCGACCCAAATTGCAAGTCCGGGGCCGATGCCGAACAACGCCAGATTGATCAGCAACAGCGCAGTGATACCGTAGTTCGAACGCTTTGCGTATAGATGCCGTTCAAGCCAGTCGTCGGGTGTTCCCTTTCCGTAGGCATCCAGGATTCCGGGCGTTCTCGCGCCGCGTCGATAGAGAATCAGCCCGCCCCAAAGCACAGCGTTGATGCCGTGGACTTGCGGGCTGTGGGGATCTTCGTCGGATTCGACTTTCGCATGATGCTTTCGATGCACAGCGACCCATTCTTTAGTAACAATTCCGGTTGTCAGCCAAAGCCAGAAGCGAAACAAGTGCGAAAGCACAGGATGCATATCCAGCGCTGAATGCGCTTGGTGACGGTGAAGGAAGACCGTAACCGAAACGATTGTAATGTGCGTGATCCCCAGCGCGACGAGTACATAGCCCCACCAGGGAAGATCAATAACGGGCGAAATCATGCCTTGTCAAAGTTCAAGTTCTGTCCCGGTTGTCTTTTTGCCGGAACACAATGCGGCCTTTCGTCAAGTCGTAGGGGGTCAGCTGGACAACGACACGGTCGCCCCGCAGAATGCGGATATAGTTCTTCCTGATCTTGCCGGAAATATGCGCAGTGACCACATGGTTGTTTTCGAGTTTCACACGGAAAGTCGTATTCGGCAGAATCTCCATGACTGTGCCGTGCATTTCAATTGGGTTTTCTTTCGGCAATTCTAATACCAGCGAGCAAAAACATTTTTTTGGAGCCACCTTTGGCCGCACTCAGTCAACAGAGGATAGACTGTCAAGCAGACTATGAGTGACGCATAATAGAATAAACAAAAAATTCGATGCACGAACAACTTTTAATTCTCACGAGCATTTCATATGAAATATCAGGCGGTTAGAGATACTGAGTCTATGCCTGATTGCAGTGGTAGCGAGTTGATCGCCAAAGACTATTGGCAAATATTGTGACGCAGTCTAAAAAACACGATTATGGCGGCATGCTGGCCGTTGCAGATGCCGCGCTCAGCGGATTTTTTCGCCTTTTGCCA
The DNA here is from genome assembly GCA_965214875.1 of Arenicellales bacterium. GTDB lineage: Bacteria > Pseudomonadota > Gammaproteobacteria > Arenicellales > JAJDZL01 > CBDAUN01. The sequence continues at coordinate 3,179,136 of OZ243980.1, forward strand.
TCTAGGCCGATGACGGCGCAAGAACGGGCTGGGTGCCGCATTGTCGCTCATCGCGGCCACTGGTCGCACAGTCGCACGATACACGAAAATACATTGGAAGCGTTTGCGGCGGCGGTCAAGTGCGGGGCATGGGGCATTGAATTGGATGTCCAATGGACCTTAGACGGAGTGCCGGTCGTCATTCATGATCTCCATACAGCCGCGGTTCCAGGCGGCGTTGCCATGGAAGTCGGCCAGGTCAGATTCGATGAGATAAGAAGATGGTGTCCGCTAGTGCCTACGGTTGAGGAAGTGGTTTTGCAATTCGGTCGGCGGATTCATCTGATGCTTGAGCTGAAAAAAGAGACAGCAAGTGTTTCCGCGGTGCGCGGGCTGGTGTCGATGCTCAACGGGCTTGAACCGACTAGCGACTTTCATCTGATGGCGTTGGAACCGGAATTGTTGCTGTACGACCACATGCTGCCTCCAGAATGTCGGCTGCTGGTTGCGACACTCGATACAAGAAAGAAGTTTCGTCAAGCATTAGAGTATGAAGTCGGGGGTTTAACTGGCCATTTCTTCTTGCTTAACGGTCCAATGCGGCGGGAACTGAATGCGCGCAACCTCAAGTGGGGGACAGGTTTTATTGATTCTGAGAATTTGATGAGTCGTGAAGTTCGCGCTGGCGCAGAGTGGATTTTCACCGACTATCCCCAGCTGCTTGGTTCGCCATCTTGAGTAGATGGGATGGTGTGCGAGTCCTGATCTGCCAAAACCTTGAAGGCATCGATTCTGTATCAAATACAATCCCCTGCCTGACCCTGTTTTGGGATGACAACTGGCTGAATGGCATGATCAATCGGCATTGGAGGGGTGAACCATGCGCGCAGGATTCATTGGTCTCGGCAATGTTGGCGGCAAGCTCGCTGGCTGTCTGTTGCGAAACGGCTTTTCGCTAACAGTGCTCGACGCAGACAAAAGCGCCGCAGAGCCATTCTTGCAAGGCGGCGCTGCTTGGGCTGATACGCCGCAGCAATTGGCTCGGCAGGCCGATATAGTGATTACCTGCCTGCCGAGCGTCGCAATATGTTGCGAAGTCATGGAAGGAGAAGCAGGCGTGATTTCAGGCTTGTCGAGAGGCAAGATCTGGCTTGAGATGAGCACGACGGATGAATCTGAGGTTTGTCGGCTGGGCGAGCTGGTGCTCGCTAAGGGGGCCGAACCTGCAGACAGTCCGGTATCTGGAGGGTGCCACCGCGCCGCGACCGGCAACATTTCGATTTTTGTTGGATGCGGGCGAAAGACATTCGAACGCGCTTTCCCGGTGATTCAGGCGATGGGAAGACGAATACTTCACACGGGTCCTTTAGGCTCAGCGTCAAAGCTGAAGGTGTTGACCAATTATCTGGCCACGGCCAATCTAGTCTCGCTATGCGAGGCGCTGATGACTGCAAAGTGCGCCGGAATCGATTTGAACACGACCTATGAAGCCATCCGGATTTCGTCCGGTAATTCTTTTGTGCATGAAACCGAGTCTCAGGTGATATTGAATGGCAGTCGCAACATCAACTTCACAATGGATTTGGTGTGCAAGGATATAAACTTGTTCCAGCAACTGGCTGAGCGAAGCGGTGTTGAGCTGGAGCTCAGCCCGCTTTTGATTGAGGTTTTCGCTGATGGTCTGAAACGCTACGGTGCGCGCGAGTGGTCGCCCAACATCGTTCGACGGCTTGAAGATCAATGCGGCAAGAGCGTTTCTGCCGCTGGATTTCCGGCTGAAATTACCGATGACGAAGCAGAGCAAAGCGGTTATGAGGTGCTGCCCGGCGGCCTGAATCAGGATTGAGGTCAGAGATTGATTTGCTTTGAACCGGCATCCGCGCCGGCAATCTTGCCGCGAGGCGCATCTGAATTCAAAGCTGTCCGGCCTGCGTTTGCGTTATTGTATGGATATGGTCGGCGCAGACGCTTAACGATAGCGTCTACTTAAAACATTGGCACCGTTCATGCCGCAGTTGCAAAAGTCGCTTCGCCCAGAACCGTCATATCGGGCTCGGTGCCCAGACCCGGCCTATCACTGGCGAACATGAAGCCGGACGATACTTTCGGTGCGCCGAGAGCAATTTGCACATGGGTGTATTCGTGGAACGCAGAGGATTGGAAATGGAAACTGCTTGGCAGCGTATGCGCCAGATGGGCGATGGCGGCTGTGGCGATCTCGCCGCCCCATGAATCCTCCACAGTCATGAGTATCCCGTGTTCAATGCATAGCTCGCGAAACAGGCAAGCCTTGGTCAGACCTCCGACACGATTGATTTTCAGATTGATGGCGTCCATCGCATGATCCTCAAAACCCTGGATCAAGGTTTTGACGCTGTCCATGCATTCGTCGAGAATCATCGGTTGAGCGAAGCAGTTGCGGACCGCTCGGCATTGTCCGTATGTCAGGCAGGGTTGCTCGACGTAGAAGTCGTATTGCTGCACGGCGGCGGCGACGCGTCGCGCTTGGTGCTGCATCCAGCCTGTATTCGCATCGGCATTCAGCACTTCGTCCGACTTAAGTCCGGCACTAACTGCGGCGATTCTCTGGATATCCGTGTCCGGATCTTCGCCGACCTTTATTTGGAATTGCCGGAAACCTTGCCTTTGGTATTCGGCCAGCTTTGCTGACATCCTGTCCGGAGTGTCCCGACTGATCACCTTGAACAGCTTGATAGCGTCTTGCTGCTTGCCGCCGAGCAGCGCGTAGACAGGTTGCGAGACAGATTTGCCGAAGATGTCCCAGCAAGCCATGTCGATGGCGGATTTTGCATAAGGATGCCCCTTTAGGCTGGTGTCCATGATGCGATTTATTTTGCCGATTTGCGTCGGATCCCGCCCGATCAGCTCAGGTGCGAGTTTCGCGATGGCGGTTCTGGCCCCTTCGGCGAAGGCCGGCAGATATGCGGGCCCCAGAGGGCAGGTTTCGCCGGCCCCACAGATGCCTTCGTCGGTTTCAATCACCACCACTGTGCTATCAAAGGCGGAAAAGGACTGATTCGACCAGATATAGGCTCCTTCCTTCATCGGAAGGTCGATGTGATATGTTGAAATTTTTCTGATTTGCATGGTGCTCATTTTCTTTAGTTGGAGAATGCGGTTAATTTTAGAATGAGTTTTCAAACGGGATGCAATAGTCGTTTCGCCGCTCGAATTCGGAGTCGATGCTAAAGGCAGGGTGCGCTAAATTCCATGTTCTGCCGTCAATTGCGGACAGAACTGCTTGCGAAATCTGATTGCGCTTGGATGAAGAAGAGCATCCCTGCATCGGTGGGTGCGGGGTGTAAAAATTAAAAACTTTCCGAAGTGCCGAATGCTCGGCGAGTGCTATTCGCCAATTGAGACGAAAGCGGCCCAATGACGAGGCAAGCTAGGACCGATTCATGTGGTGAATCCGGCCTACCACTTCTCAACGACTCAGCATATCGCGCATTTGCGGTCCTGATGCATGCCGATGTGCGAACAGATCGACATGCACAGGTCGATGGTTGGTGAAGAGAGTGCATGACGGTTTTCAAGATTCAGCTCGCCTTCGTGGAAGCTGCGCAAAGTACAGGCGATACCGATCGGCCGAAAGCGTGCCAAGGCAAGAAACCCATAGTATGGAAGGAAGCTTATTTTTCCCAATAAACGGCCGAAGCTCTCCAGATTGTCAATACGGCTGTTTCAAGGCGTTGGCGGCAGCGAGTTCGTCGATTTGAAGGCGCTGCATATTTAAGCGGCATTTACAGCCTTCCAGCCCCGCCGCGGCGGGCCGCCAACCTCGTAGAAACATCGACTTTCTGCGTTTAATAAGATCAACCACTCATCAATTTATTTTCTACAAAGCATTAGCAATCGGTTGAATGGCATTCACGGGCAGTGTCTCAGTTTGAAAATGTCCTTGCAGGCTTTGCCGACGAGGTTTCGGCGCATCCAGAGAATGCGCCCGCAGGCGCCGCCAGCCTCCGGAAGACGGGCGGCGGCTCCGGCGGTCCGCAGCGACCGGGACAGTCCGGATGCCGCCGCGCCTGTGTCAGGCTGTCATTGCCGCTACCGGCATCCCCACCTGTTCAGGAAATCGGTGTTGTCCTGGGTCGAGCTGAACAGGGGCAGGACGGTCTTGCGCCCGCACCAGCAGTTGCGGACATGCTGGATGGTCAGGGGGCTGATCGAGAAGCACCCGCTCGTCCGGCCTTGAGTACTACTAGGGGTGACAGTCATGGTGTAGATGCCGCCCGTCATGAAGCAGCGCCTGGCAAACACCTGATCCGGAATACCCGCTGAAGTCACAACAACTTCCACATAATAAGAGGTCTTCGCAGACAAACCGTGTCTGGTGTGGCTTCCGCCTGGGAACGTACCGCCACTAGCGAGTCCATTGCCTGCTCGCCCAACTAATGAATCTGTGCGGGCGTTCCTAACAATCCGATACACAGTGGCTTGGGCGGGTGCAGGCACATCGCCAAGCCGCGTGACGTACTGGTTCCATGTTATTTGCGGAGCAGTGGAGGTCACTTGGGCTGTGGAAAGTGCCGTGATGGGCAGATTCGCGGCATTGACCTCAGTTTTATTCAGGCAAGCTGTAGGGCCTGTTCGCCCCCCACTTGTTACGGTCGTCTGCGCCGCGACCGGCACCGCAAGCCCTGCCAGCAGCAGGAGCAAGAGCAGGAGGTTTCTTAACTTATGGGGGGGGGGGAGTTATGCAAGACGTTCATTCTTCATCTCCAGAGTTAAATGATTAAATATGATACCCATTTCAACCTGCAAAATGGGATGATTTTCAAAATGAGACACGACCCATTCACGGTTTGTTAAAAGACGCTGTCGCGATTAGGATGCAAAGCTGATCTGCGGAACTGTCTTGCCAACGCCTTCGAAAAAAATCGCCTGAACGACTTCCTGTTACAAAAAGTAAAATTCAACTATAGAGCTCTTACCAATGCAGGAGGATATATGAGCCAATCCAATAGTGCAATGCTCGCGCTAGATACAAATCACTTGATTCATCCACTACACGTTCGCGGCGGTCACGACAATGCCAAAATCTGGGCCGGCGGATATGGTTCGATATTGATTGACAGCGAAGGAAAAGAGTATATCGACGGCCTCGCGGGGCTTTGGTGCAATACGTCCGGCCACGGCGCGCGGCCGCTAATCGATGCTGCAACCCGGCAAATGTCGCAACTGGCCTATGCCTCAGGCTATGTGGGCAGCTCCAATCCCGCGGCCATCGAGCTCGGCAACAAACTGGCTGAAATCGCCTATCCAAGCATTAACCGCTTCTACCTTACATCGGGTGGCGGCGAGTCGACCGATAGCTCAATCAAGATGTCGCGATACTACTGGAAGCTGCGCGGCCAGCCGCAAAAGATCAAAATCATTTCCAGGATGCTTGGATACCACGGTGTTACATTCGCCGCGATGTGCGCGACCGGCATGCCGCCCTACTGGCCGATGTTCGAACCCAAAATGCCTGGCTTCGTTCACATTCCCTCGCCGCATCCGTATCGATACGAATCATCAGATCCCTCGGTCAGTCAAGGCGTGGCGGCGGCCAACGAACTGGAAAAAGCCATTCTGCAAGAAGGACCGGAGACAGTTGCCATGTTTATCGCGGAGCCGGTGCAGGGTTCTGGCGGCGTGATCCCTCCGCAAGACGACTACTTTCCGCGCATTCGCGAGATTTGCGATCAGTATGAAGTGCTTCTCGTCGCCGACGAGGTGATTACCGGCTTTGGACGAACCGGAAAGATGTTCGCACTAGAGCACTGGGACGTGCAGCCGGACATTGTGCAATTTGCCAAAGCGATCACCTCAGGCTACTTTCCGTTTGGCGGCATCGGCATCAACGATGAAATTGCCGATGCCATGGATTCTACCGATAAGCCGTTTATGCATGCCTACACCTATAGTGCGCATCCGGTTGGCAGTGCCGTCGCGCTTGCCCAGATCGATCTAATCCAAAAAGAAGACTATCCGGCACAAGCAGCTGAAAAGGGCGAATTGCTCATGGAAGGTCTTGCTTCGGCGCTTGCAGATCACCCGCATGTCGGGAACGTGCGGGGATTGGGACTGATGTGCGGCATCGAGTATGTGGCGGACAAAGCCACCAAGACCCCGTTCGATCCTTCAGAAAAGATTGGAGACAAGATTCTTGCCGCAGCAATTGATCGAGGTTTGTTTAGCCGGGTTCGAGGAGATGTATTCTGCCTGTCGCCCCCAATTGTGATCAAGCCTGATGAAATCAGCCGGCTTTGCGCAATTCTAAGGGCGGCAACGATTGATGTGCTGGGCGTCTGAAGCTGGAGTTTCCCCAGCCCGGGTTCTATATGCGGAAAACGCTAAAGCGGACGCACCTGCATGGACCTGAAGGCCACCATACGCACTGTTGTTGATTTTCCGGTAGAAGGAGTACGCTTTCGCGATATCACGACACTTCTGCAAAATCCAGCCGCGATCCGGCATGTGGTCGACCGGCTCTATCAGCGATATCAGAATTCTGAGCTGCATGGCATTGCGGCTATCGACTCTCGGGGATTTATATTCGCAGCCCCTTTGGCGTATTTGATGGGATTGCCGCTTATTCCGATTCGCAAGCCTGGGAAATTGCCCGCCAATCCAATTTCCAGCAAAATTTCCACTGAATACAGTGAAGATTCGCTGGAAATTCACCGTGACGCGCTACGCGCATCAGATCGAATCTTGATTATTGATGATCTAGTAGCCACCGGCGGCACTTTTCAAGCGGCTATTGAGCTGATTACAGAAATTGGCGGCACTGTACTGGAGTGCGCTGTGGTCATTGAGCTTGTGGATCTTGGTGCCCGGCAAAGACTCGGCCGCACGAATTTGTTCAGTCTAGTTGAATTTCGCGAAAGCGAAATTGACGAGAGCTATCGACCCGTATAGCGAGGCTCATTTGCGGTTGTCCTATTGAGGGTTCAAGTCGAAATCCTGCTTCAGTTCCAACAGCAAGCATCGCATATCCTCCGGCAAACCCTTGTGCCAATGTCTTTTCTCTCCAGTCACTGGATGTGCAATCCCGAGCGATTCGGCGTGCAGCGCCTGGCGGCGGAAACCTTTTAGCGCATGGGCTAAAGATTGATCCGCATTATTCGCGAGGCGGTTTCGCCCTCCGTATTCCGGATCTCCGACTAACGGATAGCCCGCATGATTCATGTGCACTCTAATCTGGTGGGTTCGGCCGGTTTCAAGCCTGATCCGCAGCAGCGCATGGGCGCGATACTTCTTCACAATTCTGTAATGGCTGATTGCCGGCTTGCCGCGGCCCGCAGATAGCAAGGTGCGATGCTTCGGGTGTCGGCCAATGGCTGCATCGATGGTTCCGCCGGAGATTGGCACGCCGTTGACGATCGCTAAATATTCCCGTTCGACTGAGCGATCTTTCAGCTGCTCGATCAGATTAAGCCGTGCGGCTTCGATTCTAGCCACTACAAGCACCCCTGAGGTGTTCTTGTCCAACCGATGCACAATGCCGGCGCGAGGCAACTTTGCCAAATTCGGGTCCAGGTGCAACAGGCCATTCAGCATGGTGCCATCGCTCCTGCCGGCACCCGGATGAACGACCAATCCTGCGGGCTTGTTCACCACAAATAAGGCTTCATCCTCATAGAGGATATCAAGCGGAATGCACTGCGCCTTGACAACATCAAGCGGCTCTTCCGGCACTTTGACAAAAACTATCTCGCCACCTGACACAGCGAACCGCCGCCGTGCCGGCATATCATCGACCCGCACCAGCCCATCGTCAATCCATGATTGAATGGTTGTTCGCGAATGATCAGCAAGCATCGTCGCCAGCACTTTGTCAAGTCGCCAACCGGCAAACCGCTCTGGCACCTGCAACTGCATCAAGTCGGGAGATTTGTCCTTGTTATTGGAGCTCATTAAATTGGCTGGCCAAATCGCTATCGATAACGCAAGCGGTCAAAACACGACGTGTGGTAACAGGCCTAGATACTAGCTAACGCGGGCAGAGCTCAGTCAATATGTTCGCCTTTAGTTGCGGCAGCAACTTATGCCTTTAGATTTAGCGACATTGCCGAAGATGCCGGCAATCAGGCACGAGGGCCATTCAATGCTGTTTCCAAGTAGCAGACTCTATCTTCAAGCTTTTCCAAATAACCGGCTCTTTGCAACTGAGTTTAACTGCGTCGGGTGAAACTTGATGCGTTCTTGGCCTATCCATATCGCATTCTCTTGAATCTGAATTGAATTCAGACATAACCGTTCGCGGATCGAATTTCCGCGAACAAAGAAGATGCCGCTATGCGCAGTCTTTCATATTCAACGCTGTCCTCATGATATGCGATAAAATTCACCACTCGTTCAGCAAAACATTTCCGAGCCCGCTTCAATGACCGTTCGCAAACTGCTTAAACTCAGCATACTCGTTGGAATCTGTGCCATCCTCTTGACCGGTTGCGGTGGCAAAAAAGAAGAGAAGGTCAAAAGCGAACGGGAAATGTACGAATCAGCCTTTCAGGCATTGGACCGAGGCAACTTCGAAACAGCAATCGAACGATATACCGAACTGGAAACCGTCTACCCGTATGGAACGTATACGACTCAAGGTCAACTTGAAATTGCGTACGCCTACTATAAAACCAACGAACCGGAGATGGCTCTCGTCGAAGTGGACAACTTTCTCGAACTACACCCCAACCACACTCATCTAGACTACGCCTACTATCTTCGAGGACTCATCAACCTGCCGATCAAGGCGCCAAAGCTTGGAGAGCGACTTTTCAAGGATCAAGAGGCTTTCAGCGACCATGCTGCGAAGTCCTCTCTGGAAGCATTCGAATCTTTCCGCGAGATCGTCGAGCGCTTTCCATTCAGCGAGTACGCCGAAGCTTCGCGTCAGAAGATGGTCGATCTGGTCAATGTCTTTGCCCGCAACGATGTCAGAATCGCAAAGTTCTATATGCATAAGAAAGCGTATGTTGGCGCCATCAATCGTTGCAAGTCTGTACTAGACAACTACCCGAACTCGCCTCACGCAGAAGAGGCTTTGGCGATCCTTTCATACTCGTATCGGCAACTGAATCTGACCGAACTGGCCGACGACGCTAGACGGGTGCTGGCATACAATTTTCCTCAAAGTCGCTTCCTTCAGACCGATGACGCCGTAATCGATACGGAGCTGATCGAAAAAACCGAACAAAGTTTTGTATTTGGCTTGTTCCGGTAGCATTGAAGCTATCCGCCGCCAAGGAGGTATGCGGGGTTGCAGGGAATCTTCGAAAACAGAGGGCGAGGGACGGACTCCGACAATTCGAATCGAAGCATATTCGCCATTCCGCCTCAGTACTGATTTGTAATCGGAAAGCGGCGATCGCGACCAAACGCCTTTAGCGAAATCCGCACCCCTGGAGCTGCCTGCTTTCTTTTGTACTCGTTGCGCTTCACCAGTTGCGCGACCTGCTTGACCGTCTCGAGTTCGTAGCCCATATCGGCAATCCGATCGACCGACAAGTCTTCTTCAACATAGGCCTTCAAAATCGGATCCAGGACATGATATGGCGGCAACGAATCATCGTCGCGCTGATCTTCTGCCAATTCCGCTGTAGGCGGACGAGTCAAGACTCGCGATGGAATCACGTCCCCGTACGCGACGTTGCGATACTCTGCAAGTTCATACACCATCGTTTTCGGCACATCCTTGATTGCCGCGAATCCGCCTGCCATGTCGCCATACAATGTCGCGTAGCCTACAGCGACTTCGCTTTTGTTGCCGGTCGTGATGACGATGGCTCGCCTTTTATTCGAAATCGCCATCAGGACCATGCCGCGACACCGCGCCTGGATATTCTCTTCAGTCACATCCGGCTCAAGCCCGTCAAACTCATCAGCAAGCTGCGCCAGTACTGAATCGAATATCGGATCGATTGGAATGACTGAACTTTGTACTCCTAGAGCATCGGCTTCGCTCAGCGCATCATCAATGCTCATTTGCTGCGTATGCCGCGAAGGCATCGATACCGCTTGCACTCGATCAGCGCCTAACGCGTCAGCGACAATCGCTAAAGTCAAAGCTGAGTCCACGCCACCAGAAACTGCGACGATAGCGCTCTCAAACCCGTTCTTGCACACGTAATCCGCCACGCCGAGTTTCAGCGCACCATAAATGCCCGATAGCAGTTCCGAGCGCTTCTGATTGGCGGCGGAATCGTCGCCCGACTCACCCAGATGGATCTGCGCATAGCTTCTGACAGAGCGCCGCTTCGATTCAGTTTGCAGTTGCAGCTTAGGCGCAGCCGATAGTCCCGCATCGAACACGACAACACGAACGCACTCCTCAAACATTGGAAGTCGTGCAACTACCGCGCCATCGGCATCGGCTACAAACGAGCCGCCGTCGAATACCAGCTCATCCTGTCCGCCCACAAGATTGACATATACGATCGGCACTGAATTGCTGCGTGCACGGCGACCGACAACCCCGGTCTCCCGATATGACGGCTTGTCAACATCGAATGGCGACCCATTCAGATTGAAGATCAGCTTCGCGCCGTGTTCCACTGTACACTCAACCGGTCCGTCCGCCCAAATGTCCTCGCATATCGTCACTCCGATCGGTAAACCATCAAATGTAAGCACACAAGAAGCCTCGCCGGCAGCAAAATACCGCCGCTCGTCAAAGACCCCGTAATTCGGCAGATGGCGCTTGCAATAAGTGCCGAGCACCAATCCGTCTTGAATGAAGGATGCCGCGTTGTAAAGCTTTCCGCCCTCGCGATGCGGATGTCCGATTGCCAGAGTCAGTGCCGACCCGAATTCGGCCGCACTCAACTTGCTCACCTTAAGCATGGCAGTCTCGCAATCGCTCAGAAAATCGTCTCGGAAAAGCAGATCTTCAGGCGGGTAGCCGCAAATCGATAATTCAGGATAGACGATGAACCTGCAACTTCGATCGGTTCGCGCTTGCGCAGCGGCTTCGACAATTTTTTCCACATTGCCCTCAAGATCCCCCACGACCAGATTTAACTGGGCGATCGCTACGCCGACTTCACTTGCCATCGCTGTATACTTGACCTCTATGAACGATCACATGAACGAGACCAGCCCCGATCAGGCATCGAATGGCGGCTCGAAACCGGCCTTGACGCTCGAGATTATCGATTCGGTCAGCGAGCTGTCCTCCGGCGAGTGGAATGCGCTGGTATCAGCAAAGTATCCATTCCTGCGCTACGAATTTCTCGACGCGCTTGAACGTACCGGTTGCGTTTCAATGTCGACGGGGTGGATTCCGCAACATATTGTATTACGAAACCAAAAGGCGCCCGAAAAGGTGCGGGCCGTAGCGCCCATGTACCTTAAGTATCATTCATACGGAGAGTTCATTTTTGATTGGGCGTGGGCGCGTCACTACGACCGGCTCGGCATCCAATACTATCCGAAGCTGGTCTTGCAGACTCCGTTCACGCCTTTGACCGGACCGAAGATACTGACCGCGCCCGACACTGATCGAGCCCCTCTTAAACGCGCCGTGATCGATTTTGGGCGCAACATTGTCAAGCAAGACGGAATCAGTTCCATTCACTGGCTTTTCGTGCCCGACGACGAGTTCGACGGATTGAAAGGCTGTGGCTATGCAAGCCGCGCCGGGACAATCCAATATGTGTGGAACAATCACGGCTACAAAACGATGGATGATTTTCTCGTCACGCTATCTTCGCGCAAGCGCAAGAAGATTCGAGCAGAGCGAAAATCTGTCGCTCAGCAGGGTATCACCATAGAAGCAATCGAAGGCGATGCGCTGACCGCCAAGCACTGGGAAGCGTTCGAGATGTTCTATGCCGGCACTATCATGAAATATTTCTCTGCCAAATACCTGTCGCTGGAGTTCTTCAAGATGATCGGCAAAACCATGCCGCGCAATCTGGTGCTGTTTCTCGCCATGCAGCAAAATCGCCCGGTTGGCGCATCATTCTGTCTGCGAGGCGAGGATTCGCTTTACGGGCGCTATTGGGGTTCGCTAGAAGAATTTCCCAATCTGCATTTTGAAACCTGCTACTACAGCGCCATTGAATACTGCATTGCGAACAGCATCAGCACCTACGATGCCGGCACCCAGGGCGAGCATAAGCTTCAGCGCGGCTTTTTGGCATGTCTCGGACGTTCCGCGCATCTGCTGCGACATGAGAAGATTCAAACTTCGATCGAGCATTTTGCGGCATCCGAAAGCAGCAAATATCGCAAGTACCGCGACGAATTGAATGCGCATTCGGCGTACCGCCGAACCTGACCTGTTTGATGTTGCCTAGATCACAGACAAACCCGCCATTTCCGCCGCCCGAGATGGCGGACGAGAACGGGCTTATCGCGGTCGGCGGAGACTTGTCGACCGACCGGCTCATCGAGGCCTATTCGCAGGGCATCTTCCCATGGTATGATCAAGCCAACCCCGTCATGTGGTGGATGCCCGACCCTCGACTCGTGCTCTTTGTCCAGGATTTTCGCGTATCGCGCAGCCTGAAGAAAAGTTTGCGCAACAAAGGATTCAAGATATCGGTCAATAACTGCTTTGAGCAAGTTATGCGGTCATGCCAGCACGTCGAAGGGAATCTCGAACGCTCCCGAACCTGGATCACTGCCGAAATGCTTGACGCCTACTGCGAACTGCACCGCTTGGGATTGGCCCACTCGGTTGAATCATGGCTCGATGGGGAACTTGTTGGCGGGCTTTACGGCATCGGTCTGGGACGAATGTTCTATGGCGAGAGCATGTTCAGCACCCGATCCGACGCATCGAAAGTCTCTTTGCATTATCTGGTAGGGCTGTGCAAGCAATGGGGCTTCGGGATGATTGACTGCCAATTGCCGTCAAGTCATTTGGTCAGTCTTGGGGCTGTCCCGATTCGTCGCAATCGTTTCCTCGAAGAAATGTCCAAAGCGGTCGCGCTTGCAGCGCCGCAAGATGCTTGGAAGCCTCATATTATTGATGCGCGAGAAGTGCCATGCTGAACATCAGCCGATACCGGTCGTTGGTTGGCCTTGACTCGTCATGCGATGTTTTTTTGTTTTACCAATATGTGTACGGGTTCAATACGTATGAGTGGGCAAGCCCGCCGCAGGCGCGCAGGGTTGCACGCAAGGAACAAAATCGCGAGTCGCTCAATATCAATGACTTGCGATTGTAGTTTTTTATTAAGCGCACAGGCACAGCAAAAAGCTTCGAGACCGGGCGCACGGCCTCGGACTCCTTGACCGCGAAGCCGACGTCGATGGCGCCGCCCGGGTGATCGACCGGGATCATTTGGCAGGGCTTTCGCCCGCGCGGGCGTCGAAGCGCTCGGCAGCTTGCGGCGAAAGTTCGGTGCGGGCCGGATCGAGGCGACAGGATCTGCGCTGCGGATGCTGGATTTGCATGGCGCATTCTCCCGCCTTTCGGCTTGCGGATGAAGGTCAAGCGCCGTGCTGCCTGAAAAATTTTCGTGCGCTCGCATTTTCCCGGACTGCAGACCGTCACTCATGGAGCAAGGCGGCTTGCCGGCCAGGCTGGAAAGAGCAAGCTGATCCATGCCGCGGATCAAGGCGAGCTTCGCAGGCTTTGCGGCTGGGGAGGATTGCAGACCGCAATCGCCAAGCATATGATTCCCCAAGTTCCATATGGCCAGAAGCGGCCGTCCGGCCTCCCTTGATGCCGGCGCCGGCTGTTTTTGCGCCTCGGCTCTTCCTGGCCGAACTAGCCGGCGGGAAGGCGCGGACCTCCATTAGCCGGCCTCCTCGCCCTTCGCACGGCCGCGGCTGGCGGGCTTGCGCCCGATTGCTCGCCGCCGCTAGAGCGAATTGCTGTTCGCGGGGCGGTCAGGACAGGCAAGCGCAGAGATCGGGAATCATCCATTCATTGCGATCATGGCGTGCCTTCTGAATCGCCATCGAGAATCAGTCATCCTCCCGGATAGGGATCCTCAGGACGCGAAACGGGTCGTATGTCGCCACGATGAGGTAGTTCTGCCGGTCCGCCCGGACATCGTCGTCCGGAATGCGGACGAAAAATTGCGCGTCATTGACTGCAGTGATCACGCCGCCGCGGTCAAACGCCTCACGAAACTTCGAATTACAGATCATCGTGCCGCTGCGCATCCATCCCCCGGTCAATTGGATGCCGGTGCTGCCGCGGATAGCGCCATCACACTGTAACCCACCCGGGGGGCAGGCGGTCGTGTTCCACACGTCCAGGCAGACCGTCTGGGGCTCGGCCACTGGGCAGTCTCTGGGCAATTGGAATTGAATGATTGCCTCGTTGGCCCTGAGGTTGCCCTCTTCGAGGTCTCCAGCCGGAAAGAGCTTCAAGAGCACGCCGTCGCTGATGTTGCATCGGGCATGCGCTGCCCCCGGCAAGGCGGCCAGGGCCAGCAGCAAAACCGTCAGCCTAGCGAGAGAGAGAGAGGGGGGGGGGTGAATAGGGTCATGCCGTGCATTTTCAATCTCCGTGACAACTGCAGATTGCAGTACATTAAAACGGTTTGAACGCAAAGTCAACCCTGTACGGGTTCACTACATGTGAGACTTTTCAGGCAGCAAGCGCGCTTTGATTGAAGTTTTCCATTATACGCCTGCATGGGCGCTGTTTGTCCGAGCGCCTGATGCGGCCGGTAGTCGTTGTAGAAGCGCTCGAATTCGGCCAGCTCGACGTTCAGGGCGCCGACGCTCAGCTCGCCGTCGTTGAACTGGTGGAACTCGCTGTCGTCGGCGGTGCTGGCGATGCCCGTGCGGCCGATCTAAACCCGGACAATATGCGCTTTCTTTGCTGCCGGCTGTTTAATTTCTCTACCTGCCAATTTGCCGAAAACATCAGTATTTGATCAGGCGGCTTTGCCATTGAATCATATTTGATGGACACGGATAGATTCTTGCTTCTTTTAGAAACCTGAATGTTATTTTCGCTGTATAATTATTAATGCGCGATTCGATGGATCATTAAAAATAAACATTCTCAATCATAATTGTGAGGAGCAAAATGCACGCAAAGACACTGATAAATTGTCCTCTGGAACTTAAAATCGCATTTCTCGCCGTTTTGGCCTTAGCCGTCGGCGCATGCGCTCCTAAAGCGGAACCGGTGGCCGAGCCGGAGCCAGTCATGGAAGAGGTGATGGAACCAGCAGAGCCGGAGCCCATGATGGCGAAAGACGATATCTATGTGGTGGCAGCAGGCGATAGCTTATGGGCTATTGCAGGTTCTCCAAGCATCTATAACGACCCTTTCCGCTGGCCTTTGCTGTACGGTCGCAACAAGGATATTGAAGATGCAGACTTGATTTTTCCGAATCAGGAAATCAGTGTGCCGCGCGACCTGACGAATGCCGATATCGGCAAGGCCATCGAGCATGCCCGAAATCGTGGCGCATGGTCTATCGGTGAAGTCGAGCAGAGTGACCTTGATTATCGCTCAATGGCTATGATGGCCAACTAGGTCCGTCGCTCCTCAAATCTTTCATCGTCCATATAGACTGCTTTACCGGTATGAAGATACTGCTGGCTTGTGCGCTAGCGGCATCTTCATATTCGTTTTTTGCTTTGACTCAATTCTGCGTGTTTGCACAAAACCGGCGAACCTTGCCAATTCAAATCTGTAGGCGCTGTCGTTGAGTAAACAACGACTTATGCGGCTTAATCTCGGTAGTGCCGCGATTAAATCACTAGTGAGCCTCACCACGCGGCTAAATTCATGTGCGCCATCCATGTGCCGCTCACTATCGCTGGCAGTCGCTCTGGCATGCTTTGCCGCTCCATTGCAAGCAGAATCCTCAGCTTCAGCAGATGAGCTGACGCAGTTGCGACAGCAATACCTCGATGCAGAGAAAATGCTCAAGCGGGGAAAGCTGCGCGAGTGGCGTAAACTCAAGCAAGAGCTAAAGGACTATCCGCTCTACCCCTACCTGATTCTGCGCGAACTCAAAGCTGAAGGGCCCAGGGCCAAATATGATCAGGTTACTGCAGTATTGAACAACAATCGCCTGCCCATTCCGCCATATTTTCTGTCTTGGTGGCTCAGCCGGCTCCATGCAGAACGAAACTGGGCAGGAATTATCGACAACTTCGCCGAATCCAGACCTATTACCGCAAAGTGCCGATACGCCGAAGCACTGTACCGCGCCCGGCGCCTTGATGAAGCACTTGAAGCTGTTCGTCCGCTGTGGCTGATTCGAAAGTCGCAGCACAAGTCATGCGACACGGTGTTCAAACTCGGACTGGATTCCGGCTTGATATCCGATCAGCTCATCTGGGACCGTTTGCTGCTGACATCCAGACGCGGCGCAACTTCGATGAATAAGTACTTGCGCGGACTATTCCGGTCAAACGATATGGTTCAATGGGCTTCGCGCCTAGCCAAAGTCCATCGCAACCCAAACGATATGCTCGCAAAGTACGCAAGTTCCTGGGATCAATCACAATTTGGCCGTGATCTAATCCAATATGGAGTAGCGCGCATCCGAGCAAAAGACCCGCGCAGAGCTGCTCTGGCCTGGGTAAAACTCAAAGAATCAGTTGAGATGCCGGAAGACCAAAAGGCCGAAATAGAGCGTTCCATCGCGGTCAGCCTGGCCTTTCGGCATGACGTGCTCGCCATCGAATGGTTCGCAAATCTTCCTCGTCTCGCACATGACCAGTCAAGTTCCGAGTGGTGGGCGCGAACGGCTTTGTCGAATCAGCAGTGGAGCGGATTGATGGACGCGCTCAACTCCATGGACGAAGAAACTGCGCAACGCCCCGGGTGGCGCTACTGGCGCGCCAAGGCATTGAACGAGCTTGGCGACCCGAAAGGCGCGCGCGCCATATTTGAAGAGCTTTCAACGAGAAGCGACTACTACGGATTCCTGTCGGCAGACCGTCTGGATAAAGACTATGTCAATCTGGTACGCGCTACTGAATTATCGGACACATCCTACAAAAGCGTAATGAGTGAACCTGGCGTGCAGCGAATGCGGGAATTTATCGCGCTGGGACATCAGTTTTCAGCAAGACGAGAACTATTCGCCCTTAGTGATGATAAGCCGGACCAATTCTGGTGGGATCTTGCGCATCTGCTTCACCAATGGGGATGGCATGATGGCGCGATTCGCGCTTACCGGAAGGTCGATTTTGCCGATGCCGACGCTATCGAGGTACTTTACCCGCGACCGTATATTGCGACTGTGCGAAGCGAATCGGCCCGCCATTCCATTCCAATGCCCTGGATTTTCGGAATCATGCGTCAAGAAAGCCTATTTGTTCGAAATATACGCTCCAGTGCTGGCGCGATCGGACTGATGCAGCTGCTTCCCAGTACGGCTCGGGCTGAGGCGAAGCGACAAAAATTGAAGACTCCGACCAGCCGCGACCTGCAACAGCCGAGTCTGAATGTCCGGCTGGGGACCGGCTATTTGAAAGGCTTGCTAAAACGAAACGACGGCAATCTGATTTATTCTTTGGGAGGCTACAACGGCGGACCACGCAACGTGCTCAAATGGCGCAAATCTTCGCCAGCTGCCACTGCCCAGCAATGGGTCGAAACCATCCCGTTCCGAGAAACGCGTCGCTATGTGAAAAAAATCCTCGCCAACATCATCATCTACGAAAGGGTGCTCGAACTGAAGACCAGCCGGATCAGCGACTATGTCATGATTCCCAATCAGCCAAATTAATCTTTTTGGCTTGACTGCCATTGAAGAGGTAAGCGATATGTTTCAGAAAAGACGATTCATAGTCTCTGGAAGAGTTCAAGGGGTTTGGTATCGGGTGTGCACCGAACAGCAGGCAAGACGGCTAGGGCTGACCGGATGGGCTCGGAACATGCCGGATGGAACCGTAGAGGTGCTCGCCTGCGGCGAGTCTGAACAGGTTGGCGAACTCGCCCAGTGGCTATGGACGGGATCGCCTCAGGCGAAAGTCGAGTCTGTCAAGGAGCAGCCCGCAACTCAGGAACAGGAGCCGCCGAGAGATTTTTCAATTGGCTAAGTCTTTCAATCCCGCCCAATGCGATTCAACATCTGCGCGACAACCGAATTCAAAGGCAGATGCTCAATGCTGCCGTCAGCCCGGCGCTTATATTCCGCAGTATCTGCTGCCATTCCGCGGTCGGAGACCACCAGCCGATGAGGTATGCCGATAAGTTCCATATCGGCGAATTTGACTCCTGGACGCTCATCGCGATCATCAAGAAGAACTTCAACGCCTGCGTTCTCGAGCTCGCTATGAATGCGGTCCGCGACGTTTCTGACCTGCTCTGACTGAGCATAGTTGATTGGGATAACTGCAACCGAAAACGGCGCAATCGGGTCAGGCCAGATGATGCCGGCAGCATCATTGTTTTGCTCTATGGCTGCAGCGACGATTCTCGACACGCCGATGCCGTAGCAGCCCATCCACATGATGACATTCTTGCCACTGGAATCCAGGCAGGTTGCATTGAATGCCTCGCTGTACTTGGTGCCCAGCTGAAATACATGCCCCACTTCTATGCCGCGCTTGACGGTGATGGACTCGTCAGGCGCATGCGGACAGGGATCGCCATCAGCCGCCTTTCTCAAATCCACCGCAACCGGTTCCAGGCAGTCTCGACCCCAATTAACGCCCCTATAGTGCCGGTTTTGCTGATTCGCTCCGCATACAAAGTCCGACAACAATGCAGCATCATAGTCCACGAAAATGTCAAGATCCAGATTGACAGGACCAATCGAGCCCGGCTCGGCACCGGCCACATCAACAATCGCTGCGGCCGATTCCATCTGCAAGGGCTTTGCAACCTGCGGAATTCGTTCCGCCTTGAACACATTCAATTCGTGGTCGCCTCGAATGACGAGTGCGACAGGAGATTTTATGCCGCGAACGAGCAACGTTTTGACAGTGCTGCGTGCAGGCACAGACATGGCATCGCAAAGCTGCGCAATCGTGCGCACGCCCGGGGTTTCGACCAATCGCATTTGC
Source organism: Arenicellales bacterium (assembly GCA_965214875.1). GTDB lineage: Bacteria > Pseudomonadota > Gammaproteobacteria > Arenicellales > JAJDZL01 > CBDAUN01. The sequence continues at coordinate 3,198,075 of OZ243980.1, forward strand.
TCTTTAGCGGCAGGACGCTCGCCGCCCGGCTCAGGCAGATCAATCAACTCGATATTCGAGGCGAATCCGGTTTTCTCATTGACCCCGATGCCGTCTTCGCCAGAATCGGCAATGACATGAAACTCATTCGACACGCTGCCGCCTATCGCCCCTGAGTCTGCTTCAACGGCAACGAAGTCCAACCCGAGGCGCCGAAAAATTCGTTCATAGGCATCATGCATCAGATAGTAGGCACTTTCCATGCCCGCACGATCGATATCGAAGGAATAAGCATCTTTCATCAGGAATTCACGGCATCGCATCACCCCGAAGCGCGGACGGATTTCATCCCGAAACTTCCACTGGATCTGATAGAAATTCGCCGGCAGCTGCCGATAGCTTCGCACTTCATTGTTGATTAATGTGGTGATAACTTCTTCATGTGTCGGGCCTAGACAAAAATCGCGGTCATGGCGATCTTTGAAACGAAGCAGCTCAGGACCGAAATGATCCCACCGCCCGGATTCTTGCCATATCTCTCCAGGCTGAACGCCAGGCATCAGCACCTCATGAGCGCCAGAGCGATTCATTTCCTCGCGGACAATATTTTCAACTTTTCCCAAGACGCGAAGCCCGGTGGGAAGCCAGCTGTATATTCCTGCTGCAAGCTGGCGAATCATCCCGGCGCGCAACATCAGCCGATGGCTGATGATCTCAACACCAGCAGGCGTCTCCTTAGCGGTAGCAAGCAAGTATTCGGAGGTTTTCATGATTGAGTGACGAGAGATAATTGGCTTGCAATTGTTTGCTGATCGCACTACCAGCGACGCTTGTCCCACATGTCGGGGATTGCCCAATTCTCCGCATTGAGCCATCTCGGTGGCGGTTTATAGAATTGAAGGCTGAACTCGTATAGCTGATGCTCTGAGTCGTCTTCGGCAGCTGTTTCAACCGCCCGCATCCCTTGTGCGATCGCATCTTGGCGATTGAACCCGGATTCAGCATCCGTACATGGAAGGCTTGCCCAGAGCAGCTTCGCGTGCAGATCGCGCAAGCGGCCTACAAGCTGCTGCGCCTGCGAGCGCTCAAGGTGCTCTAGCGTATCGTGAACGAAAGCAAATTCGAATCGTCCCAAGTTGCTGATCGACGAGTCAATGTCTTTGAATACGACATGACTGATCGACGCATGCGGCTGCTCGGCTGCATATCGCGCAATGCCTTGCGGAATTGCGGGAGATATCACAACAATCGAATTGAAACTGCTGCGTTCAAGCAGCAGGTCGAGCACTTTGGCAATTGGCGCATCCACAAACGAAATAACGGCCGAATCGTAGATGCTTAGTTGCAAATGCCGGTCCCGTCTAGCTTACAACCTCCAGCCGTAAACCAGGCACTTTCGAATTCGAAATTCGCGCATAGGCGGAATGGTTATGAATCGATTCGAAATTTTCGGACTCAACCGTATAGGCAAGAATTCGTTCGTCCCTATTGAGTTCACTTGCCACGTCCCTCACGATATCCTCGACAAATTTGGGATTATCGTAAGCTTCCTCAGTAACGTATTTTTCATCCGGCCGCTTCAACAGCCCGTATAGTTGGGAACTCGCATTGGATTCAGCGAGTTCGATCAGCTCTTCAATCCAGACGAACTCCTCTGTCATGGCCGTAATGGTCACGTGGGACCGCTGATTATGGGCACCATAGTCTGAAATTTCTTTGGAGCAGGGACAAAGGCTAGTTACCGGCACTACCACGCGTGTAGTGATTTGCGAATCTCCACTGGATTTCAATTCGCCGAACACTGTCGCTTCGTAGTCGACGACACTGCTTACTCCGGTAACCGGCGCGGATTTCTCCATGAAATAGGGAAATGTCATTTCGATTCTGCTGGTTTTAGAATCCAGCTTGTTCGCAACTTCACGGACAATGTCCTTGAACGAGGATACGGAAATAACGCTTTCGTGACTGTTTAGCACTTCAACAAATCGGGACATGTGCGTGCCTTTGAAATTATGCGGCAAACCTACGTACATGTTGAATTGAGCAATTGTGTATTGCTCGCCGCTGCTGCGATCCCGCACTTTTACCGGATGGCGAATAGAGCGGATTCCAACTTGATCAATCGGAAGTTGCCGCGTATCCGTCTTGGCTTGAATGTCTGGAATGGCGTTTTCGAAATCCGAGCCGGAGACTGCGGGTGAAATCAGTTTGGGGTAATTCATCTGAAATCCAATGGAATCGGTTACTTATCATGAACTCAATGCGGATTTTACACGTTTTACTATGGAAGCACTATCCAATCCGCACTGAGCCAAGACGTGATCGGGCTTGCCATGCTTCAAGTGCTGGTCGGGCAATCCGAGATTGACGGTCTGGATATTGATGCCGGAAGCGGCAAGCACTTCATTGACAGCCGACCCGGCACCGCCAGCGACCACGTTTTCTTCGATTGTGAGAATCAGCTCATGCGACTGAGCCATTTTTTTGACCAGATCCTCGTCGATGGGCTTGATAAACCGCATGTTGACCGCTGTCGCATCCAGCTCCTCAGCCGCAGACCTAGCTGGCGCGACCATTGATCCGAACGCCAGAATTGCGACCTTGCTGCCTTCACGCAAAACGTCTGCTTTGCCGATTGGCAGCAATTGCATAGCTTCCTGCGGCTGTGCGCCTGGCCCGGTTCCTCGCGGATAGCGTACCGCGATCGGGCCATCATGCATGTATGCGGTATACAGCATGTCGCGGCATTCCTTTTCGTCGCAAGGCGACATAACCACCAAATGCGGCAAGCATCGCAGATACGAATAATCGTATGCACCGGCGTGCGTGGCTCCGTCTCCACCCACATAGCCGGCGCGGTCGATGGCGAACATGACATCCAGATTCTGCACGCTGACATCATGAATCACCTGATCGTAGGCACGCTGCAAGAAGGTCGAATAGATGGCGACGACAGGCTTCATGCCCTCGCAGGCCAATCCGGCGGCAAATGTAACCGAATGCTGCTCGGCGATGCCAACATCGAAATATCGGTCGGGAAACTGCTTTTCGAATTGAACCAGCCCTGATCCTTCGCGCATCGCCGGAGTGATTCCGATGAGCCGTTGATCGGCAGCCGCCATATCGCAAAGCCACTTGCCGAAAACATGGGTATAGGTCAGGCCGGACGCTTTCTTTTCGAGCTTGCCCGTTTCCGGGTTGAAGGGCGATACGCCGTGATATACCAGCGGATTGGCTTCGGCCTGATCGAACCCCTTGCCTTTTTGCGTAACAATATGCAAGAAGCGCGGCCCCTTTTGCATCTTCAAATTCTGCAATGTCGACAGCAGCACATTGACATTGTGCCCGTCGATGGGGCCAATGTAGTAAAAGCCCAGCTCCTCGAACCATGTGCTAGGAAGCAACATGCCCTTGGCGTGCGCCTCAAATTTGTCGGTGATTTTCTTCGCTGGCGGGACGGTGCTTAGGACGACCCTGCTGCCTTCGCGCATGGACATGAATGTTCTTCCCGAAAGCAGTCTCGCCAGATAGTTGGTCAATGCGCCGACGTTCGGTGAGATCGACATCTCGTTGTCATTCAAAATAACGAGCAAGTCAGCCGAAGAGTCCCCTGCGTTATTCAGCGCCTCGTAGGCGAGCCCCGCAGTCATTGCGCCATCGCCAATAATGGCCACCACGTTGCGGCCTTCACCTTTAAGCTCGTTGGCAATGGACATGCCCAAGCCGGCGGAAATCGAGGTGCTCGAATGGCCCGCACCGAAGGTGTCGTATTCGCTTTCTTCGCGTGTCAAAAAGCCGCTCAATCCATTAGGCTGACGGATCGTATGCATCATATCTCGTCGTCCTGTCAGAATCTTATGCGGGTATGCTTGATGCCCAATATCCCAAACCAGCCGGTCGTATGGCGTGTTGTAGATATAGTGCAATGCGACCGTCAGTTCGACGGTTCCCAGCCCTGCCGCCAAATGGCCGCCCGTTCTGGAAATCACATCGACCAGATATTCCCGCAGCTCTACCGCCACAGCAGGCATCTGCGAACGATCAAGCGTACGCAAATCTTGAGGCGAATCGATACCGGAAAGAAGCGGAAATCGTGCAGAATCAATTATTGGTGTGTCTTCGTTTTGCTTGTCGTTCATCGCAATCGCCAATCAGCTAGTTAATGTGTTCGTTCAACCACGAAATCGGCAAGGTGACGCAAGTTTTGCGTATCCATGTTCAACTCATCGAGCGCCGCCAAGGCCGCCTTGTGCAGTTGCAGGGCCTTGCTTTTGGAACTGATTTCCGGATTCTCTCCGTCCAAGGCGTCATCAACGCATTGAAACGCAAGACCGATGTTGTTGCCATATCGCTTGAGTGCTTCCAAATCGCTTTCGCTGGCGCAGCCGCTTGCGACCGCACCCAGCTGGACGGCCGAGTTGATCAGCGCCGCCGTCTTAAGCAGGTGCATTTGATCAAAATCATAGCCGGGCTCGTTGCCGTTGGCCATCGCAATATCCATAATCTGTCCACCAACCATGCCGCTAGACCCGCTAGCACTGGCAAGCACTTGGATCATTTTCGCGCGCCTTTCAGCCCCATGTCCATTTGGCGTATGCGCCAGCACTTCGAACGCCAGCGCTTGCAGCGCATCTCCGACCAAGATGGCAGTTGGCTCGTCATAGGCTTTGTGACATGACGGAGCGCCTCGGCGCATATCGTCATCATCCATCGATGGCAGATCGTCATGCACCAGCGAATAGGCATGAATCAGTTCAACCGCCGCCGCTCCGGCATCCAGGTCGGCAGCGCCAGCGCCGAACATTTCTCCTGTGAGGTAGACCAGCACCGCTCGGACGCGCTTGCCGCCATTGGTCGTTGCATAGCGCATCGCCTCATGCAGGCGCACAGGCGGCGCATTGGCCACGGGCAAGGCATTGTTCAGCGCCTCATCTGCCCGAACCTTGTACTGATTCCAGTTGGTTTCAAGAATGTTCACTCGGAAGACTCGTTTTGAAATGGCTGCTTGACATACGTCTTTTCCTGCTGAATCAGCTGTTGAACACGCTGTTCAGCGCTTTGCAACTGCGCTTGACATTCGCGCGACAGCTGGATGCCCCTTTCAAAATCCTTAAGCGATTGCTCTAAAGATTGATCCCCGCTCTCCATGCGCTGGGCTATTTTTTCCAGCTCCTGCAGCGCCATTTCAAACACATTCGCAGACTTGCCGGTTTTTTGATTCATTGGCTTATATCTACAGTTCCAAAATCGTTGTTGGAAACATACATGATATATTTTTATTGACAGGGATGCTTTTCAATCGATAGCATCAATTCAAGCAATTGATCTTGTCCACTTGCATCCATTCGTTCTTGGTGGCCATGCCCCCTAAACGACCTCTGCGGCATTTCGATCATTGTCCGCAGCGGACTGCGACCGGATAAGCGATGGAGCTGCTTAAGCTCGTCAATTTCAACCGCCAAGCCACTGTTCCGAGCACTTAGCCTCATCGCTTGCCATGCTAGCCGATCAATCCACGATACCGCGCGAACCATCAGGATCAGAAAAGCATGGGCGGCACTTGTGATCGCGCAAGTGCCGCCCTAGATCAGAAAAGCGATCAGTTCACGTCGAACCGATCCAGATTCATCACTTTGGTCCAGGCCGCAACGAAGTCGTTGACGAACTTCGTCCCGGCATCCGAAGCAGCGTAGACTTCCGCATACGCACGAAGCTCGCTATTGGAACCAAAGATCAAATCGACTCGCGTCGCGGTCCACCTAGATTCGCCCGTATCGCGGTCTACGCCTTCGTAGACATCGGCTTCGCCGGCACTGAGCGACCATTTAATCCCCATATCCAGCAAATTGACGAAAAAGTCATTGCTAAGCGTGCCGCGACGATCGGTGAAAACACCGTGCGATGAGCCCCCTGCATTCGCGCCGAGCACCCTCATGCCGCCAATCAGGACTGTCAGCTCTGCAATATTGAGGGTGAGCAGCTGCGCCTTGTCGATCAGCAGTTCCTCGGGCAGGATCGGGAAGTTCGCTTTGCTGTAGTTGCGCATGCCGTCCGCCATCGGCTCAAGCACGGCAAACGACTCGGCGTCGGTTTGCTCCGCACTCGCATCCATGCGGCCTGGAGTAAACGGCACCTGGATGTCATGTCCGCCTTGATTCGCCGCTTTTTCGATTGCCGCGCAACCGCCAAGAACGATCATGTCGGCGAGCGACACCTTCTTGCCATCATTGCGCGAGGCGTTAAAGTCGGACTGAATCGACTCAAGCGCTCTCAGCACCTTCGCCAGCTGATCGGGATCGTTAACTTCCCATTGATTCTGGGGAGCTAGGCGCACACGCGCCCCGTTTGCGCCGCCGCGCATGTCGGATCCGCGGAAGGTTGATGCCGATGCCCACGCTGCAAGCACCAGTTCGGTGTTCGAAAGACCGGATTGCAGTATTTTCTCTTTCAATCCGGCGACTTCCGCATCACCAATCAGTCCGTGGTCGACAACTGGAATCGGATCCTGCCAGATTAGATCCTCATCCGGCACCTCTGAACCGAGATAGCGCGAGCGGGGACCCATGTCGCGATGCGTCAGCTTGAACCAGGCACGAGCGAAGGCATCTGCAAACTCATCAGGATTCTGATGGAATCTTCGAGAGATCGGCTCAAAGCCCGGATCCATGCGCATCGACATGTCCGCAGTCGTCATCATGACCGGCGCTCTTTTGGAGGGATCGTCGGGAGCCGGGGCCTGGTTGCTATCAGTAACTTCAACCGTCTTCCACTGATAATGGCCGGAGGGGCTCTTGTTCAGTTCCCATTCATTGCCGAACAGCATCTCGAAATATGAATTGTCCCACTGAGTCGGGGTCGGGGTCCATGGCCCTTCAAATCCGCTGCCGGTCTGATCGGCGCCCATGCCGCTTTTGTGGCTGTTTTGCCAGCCCAGCCCTTGCAGCTCGATGGTTGCCGCTTCCGGCTCCGGACCGACAGCCTCTTCGGGGCCGGCACCATGGCACTTGCCGAATGTATGACCGCCTGCGGTAAGGGCAACGGTCTCCTCGTCGGTCATGCCCATGCGAGTGAAAGTCTCACGCACATCGATGCCCGAAGCCACCGGGTCGGGATTGGCGTTGGGGCCTTCGGGATTGACATAGATCAATCCCATTTGAACGGCTGCAAGCGGATTTTCGAGGTCGCGCTCGCCGGTGTAGCGCTCATCGTCGAGCCAGGTGGTTTCGACACCCCAGTAGGTATCTTTCTCCGGCTCCCAGACATCTTCGCGACCGCCGCCGAAGCCGAACGTTTTCAGCCCCATCGATTCGAGCGCGACATTGCCGGCAAGGATCATCAGGTCAGCCCAGGATAGGCTAGCGCCATATTTTTGCTTGACTGGCCAAAGCAGGCGGCGCGCCTTGTCGAGATTGACGTTATCCGGCCAACTGTTGAGCGGAGCGAAGCGCTGAGCGCCGGTGTTGCCTCCGCCGCGTCCGTCGCTGGTGCGGTAGGTGCCGGCGCTGTGCCAGGCCATGCGGATGAAAAAAGGACCGTAGTGTCCGTAGTCGGCGGGCCACCAGTCCTTCGAATCCGTCATTACATCCGTGAGATCCTGCTTGACTGCTTGGAGATCGAGTTTTGCGAATTCTTCCGCGTAGTTGAAATCGTTGCCCATAGGGTTATGGTCGGATGAATGCTGGCGCAAAATGTCCAGATTCAGCTGATCCGGCCACCAATCCCGATTGGTGGTACCGCCTCCTCCGACGTGTTTGATCGGGCATTTACCTTGATTGCTCATCGGGTCAGTTCCTCTTCGAAATGACAATTGAAATTTTTGAAGTTAGTAAAGAATAGCAATTGTACGCAAAACGGCAAGACTTGCATGAGTTCCTTAATCGTTTCGCGCCCACTGGGGCGGGCGCGGCGAGCGAATAGCTGCTGATTGACGCGAGGGGCACGCTCGCCTTGATGCCTGATGCCAACAGCAAGTTGCGAATAGCAGTTCGAAGAAGATCAAGACAAGGTGCAATCAGTCAATCCGCCGATTGCCGCCAAAACTTTCAATTTCAGGCAAACGGCGAGCAACCGTCGCTGAGAAAAAATTGGCGGAATTCGGTCGCTCATACGATAGGTCGATGGAATGCAAAAACATGCAAGTTTGATCGAAGAGGGCCGTTCACTTCAATTGATTGTGCTATCATTGTTGCAAAATTACAGCATAAGAACGCCATGTAGCAATGAGCGCAGTGCAAACATCTAAACCAAAGGCGACTTATCAGGATGTGCTGGATGCGCCGCCGCATAAGGTTGCTGAAATTGTCGATGGGACGCTTTATACCCACCCAAGGCCGGCGGCGCCTCATGCCATGGCCGGCTCGGTATTCGGAAGCATCATCAACCAGTCATTCCATCAAGGACGCGGCGGGCCCGGCGGCTGGTGGATAATTGATGAACCTGAACTCCACTTGGGCGGCGACATCGTAGTCCCTGATGTCGCAGGCTGGCGGCGCAAGCGAATGCCTGCATTCCCGGCCGGCGCCCACTTCACCTTGGTGCCAGATTGGGTTTGCGAAGTGCTTTCCCCTTCCACTCGTCGCCTTGATCTTGGCCGCAAGAAAGCGGTTTACGCTCGCGAAGGCGTTGCGCACCATTGGTTCATAGACCCTAGCGACTGTTCGCTGGAAGCGTTCGAACTGCGCGATATGAAATGGGCGCTGATCGAAAGGCTTTGGGGCAATGCTGAAGTTTCGCTGCCGCCATTTGAAGCGATCAGTTTCAATCTTGGAGACTTGTGGCCCCAGCATGCCGTTCATGGGGACGCCCTTCATAGAGCAACGCCAGACGAGTCGGCTTTTGAACCGGACCGCGCAGCAATCGAACTATCCGAATAGGGATCCAAATAAGGCTTGCACACTCGATTTTCCTTCAACTTCAATTTGGATGAGCGGGGCGATTACAAGCGCTGCTTGGAGTTTTCCCGGAACCGTCAAATCCCAACTGGAATCACCGACGAAGCGAAACTCGCACAATGCCTTTTCTATCGGAGGGGGTCGATAGCGTCTTCTTTCCTTCATTCATTTCCCCTCATTTAGATTTTGAGCGGTATGCAAGACAATAGATATAGGCAGATTCAGCTGGTCGAATTCGAAAATATCTATTAACCATCATTCACACCGACAGGTGCTTCGAATGTTCCAACCCGAGTTCACACCACAATTTCCCATGTGGGAATACAGCATAGCACAGGCTCAACTCTCTCCACAAAATTCGCATCGGTGAGAAGTTATAATTGGCTTTCCCTCCCGCACGCCGATCAAGCAAGGCATCCGGGGCATTTAAACGAGGCGGATTCTCAATATTGTGGCTCAAAACTACACTGCTTCCGAGATAGAAGTACTCACTGGTCTGGAGCCGGTTCGCCGCCGGCCCGGCATGTATACGCAAACTGAGCGTCCCAACCATTTGGCGCAGGAAATCATCGACAATAGCGTTGACGAAGTCATCGCCGGGTACGCGGATGAGATCCGTGTTGCGCTCCACGACGATGCTTCACTCAGCGTCGCTGACAACGGGCGCGGCATGCCGGTCGATACGCACCACGAAGAGCAATTGCCGGGCATCGAGGTCATCATGACGCGCCTTCATGCCGGAGCCAAGTTCTCATCGCGAACCTATCTTCAATCTGGCGGTCTGCACGGAGTCGGCGTTTCGGTCGTCAATGCGCTGTCCCGCCGAGTGGAAGTTGAGGTCAAGCGAAACGGCATCATCCACTTCATGGAATTTGCAAATGGCGAGACAATCGGCGGCCTTCAGCGCCGCGGCTCAGTCAGAAAATCAGATACCGGCACATTCGTGCGCTTCTGGCCGGACGAGCAGTTTTTCGATACAAAGCAATTCGACGTGGCTCAGCTGAAGCGTATTCTTCTTGCCAAAGCGGTACTATGCCCTGGCTTGAAACTGAGCTTCACCGATGAGGACACGCCTGTCAACGATGAGCAGTGGCATTTTGAAGACGGACTTGGAGACTATCTGGCCAACCAGATCGGCGATGCCGAATGCCTGCCCAATGAGCCGATCATTATTCACAAGGCTGCGGAAGATTCACAAGTGGACTGGGTGGTTGCCTGGACAGCTGAGCCAGGACGAAACACCGTCACCGAAAGCTATGTAAACTTGATTCCGACGGCCTTCGGCGGCACTCACGTCAACGGACTTAGGACAGGCATGACCGATGCAATGCGGGAATTCTGCGAATTCAGGAATCTTCTGCCTCGAGGCTTGCGAATCTCTGCAGAGGACGTTTGGCGGCACTGCAACTATGTTCTTTCCGTGCGCATGGGCGACCCGCAATTCACCGGACAAACCAAAGATCGCCTAACCTCTAGAGATATCGGCAAAACAGTCAGTACGCTTGCAAAGGATGCCTTTAGCCTGTGGCTGAATCAGCACGTTCACGATGCGGAGCAAATTGCCAGCATCTGCATCGAGAATGCGCGCGTCCGGCAACGATCTAGTCAGCAAACCGCGCGTCGCAAGGTCGGCAGCGGCCCTGCTCTGCCAGGAAAGCTGGTCGATTGCGCAAGCACATCAACCGATTCGACTGAGCTGTTTCTCGTCGAGGGCGACTCGGCGGGAGGCAGCGCCAAGCAGGCGCGTAATCGGGAATTCCAAGCGATTCTGCCGCTTCGCGGCAAAATTTTGAACACTTGGGAGATCCGAACAGAAGAAGTGCTCTCGTCAAAAGAGATTCACGATATCGCAGTTGCCATCGGAGTCGATCCAGGATCGAGCAGTGCCGCCGGTCTGCGCTATGGCAAGATATGCATTCTTGCAGATGCCGACCCGGACGGCGCTCATATCGCCACGCTGCTGTGCGCCCTATTCTTGAAGCACTTTCGCGCACTGGTCGAGTCAAAGCGGATCTACATCGCGATGCCTCCGCTTTATCGCATTGATGTGGGCAAGCGGGTGTACTATGCGCTCGACGATCGCGAGCTCGAAGACTTGACGGGAAACATTCGAGGCGAGAAGCCGAAAGCGAAGATTTCTGTGCAACGGTTCAAAGGATTAGGGGAAATGAACCCCAAGCAGCTCAAGGAAACGACAATGCATCCCGAGTCGCGCCGGCTCATTCAGCTACGGCTGGAAAATGAGGACAGTTCGATAGCGACGATGGAAATGCTGCTGGCGAAGAAAAATGCGACAAAACGCAAGGAATGGCTCTCGCGCGACGGCAACCAGGCTCAGCTGTAGCATGTCGTCAAAGTAGAAGCAGCAAGCATTAGCCAGCACCTGATCATGCCCAACCAAGAGCAACTGACGCTTGAGCTTTTCGCTTCCAGCGAACTCGAGCACCAGTCTCTCGCAAAGTTCGCCCAAGAAGCGTACTTGAACTACTCGATGTACGTGATTTTGGATCGGGCGTTGCCGCACATCTCAGACGGACTCAAGCCGGTTCAGCGTAGAATCATCTATGCCATGTCAGAGCTTGGCTTGTCAGCGACCGCCAAATTCAAAAAATCGGCAAGAACCGTGGGCGATGTGATCGGAAAGTTTCACCCGCATGGCGACAGTGCCGCCTATGAGGCAATGGTGCTCATGGCGCAACCGTTTTCCTACAGATATCCGATCATCGACGGACAAGGCAACTGGGGCTCCTCTGATGATCCCAAGTCGTTTGCAGCAATGCGCTACACCGAATGCCGCTTCACGCCCTATTCCGACGTTCTGCTAGCCGAATTGTCCCAAGGCACAACCCAATGGGTACCGAACTTTGACGGCACACTGACTGAGCCGCGACACCTGCCAGCGCAGCTGCCCAATGTTCTGCTTAACGGTTCATCCGGAATCGCGGTGGGCATGGCAACCAGCATCCCGCCGCACAATATTCAGGAAATTGCGGATGCATGCATCGAGCTGATCCGAAATCCGCATATTTCAACCAAGGAGCTATGCAAGATTGTTCCGGCACCGGATTACCCCGGCGGTGCCGACATCATTACGCCGCTTGATGACCTGGCAACGATATACGAAACTGGTTCTGGTTCCGTTCGTCAAAGAGCCGCATGGTCTCGACAAGGCACCTCTTTGGTCGTGAGCAACCTGCCTCATCAGGTTTCAGGCTCCAAAGTAATCGAGCAAATCGCCACCCAGATGCTCGCAAAGAAGCTGCCTATGGTGACCGATGTCCGTGACGAGTCCGACGAAGACAATCCGACTCGAATCGTCATCGAATTGCGCAGCAATCGTATTGATGCAGAATCGCTGATGGGACACCTGTTCGCGACTACTGAGCTGGAAAAGAGTCAGCAAGTCAACATGAACATGATCGGCCTGGACGGACGCCCATCGATCTACGGCTTGAGGAATTTGCTTAGGGAGTGGCTCGCATTTCGGAGCGATACGGTTCGCAAGCGCTTGCAAAGCCGCCGCGACGCGGTCATCGATCGTCTGCACATTCTGGATGGGTTGACCATCGTCTTTTTGAATTTGGACGAAGTGATTCTGATCATTCGCACGGAAGACCGCCCCAAAGAGGAGCTCATGCGCAGGTTCGATCTCAGTGAGCGGCAAGCGGATGCGACTTTGGAGATCAGGCTGCGCCAGCTTGCCAAGCTCGAAGAGATCAAGCTTCGCGAAGAGCAGTTCGCGCTTCGCAAGGAACGAGACGAGATTGGCGGAATTCTTGAATCGAAACGTCGATTCAACCGGCTGATCCGCGAAGAAATCGCGACGCAAGCAGCGAAGCATTCAGACGCTAGACGATGCATGATCACTACAGCGGCTTCATCGGCGAGAGCCTTCAGCACCGAAGAACTCGCTCCTTCGGAACCGGTCACGGTCATCTTGTCCCGCATGGGCTGGATACGGGCGGCTAAAGGTCACGACATCGATCCGGATTCCCTTAACTACCGTGAAGGAGACGACTGCCTGGCATCGGCTAAGGGCAAGTCCAATGATCTTTTGATCTGCATGGATTCCCAAGGGCGCGCCTATACAGTCGCCGCATCCAGCCTGCCATCGGCACGCACGATTGGAGAACCGCTGTCGAGCATGGTTTCAGCGCCATCGAGCACCGTCGAATTCACAGGCATCGTGCTGGCGCGCGCCGAAGACTATTTGCTAGCATCGACCAATCAGGGAAGGGGCTTCATCATCCAGGCCAAGGATGCAGTGTCAAAAAAGCGCGCTGGAAAGGCGCTGTTGAACGTTGGGGCCGACAGTCGGCCTCTTCCGATTCGCAAGTTTTCAAACTTGGAAGACAAGATTATGGTGTTAACCAGCTCCGGCCATCTGCTGGCCTACAAGGCAGGCGACATACCGATACTAGCCAATGGAGGAACCGGCGTTCAGCTGATTCGGATTCCTGCAAAAGCGCGTCAATCCGGTGAGTGCGTTGATCACGTCAATGCATTCTCAATCAAAGACAAGGTCAGATTGAATAGCGGGAAGCGGCACAAGATTCTGTCGAATCGAGATTTCGAACCCTACTGCGGAGAGCGAACCACGAGAGGAACCTTGCTCCCGAAGGGATTCCGAAGTGTTCAGCGCACGGCAGTTGAAACTTGATCTGCGGTAGTGTCTCAGTTTGAAAATGGCAATGCATGATTGAACAAAAGGCGGCCCGCAGGCCGCCTCCTGCCTTGGGTCTATGGCTTTCTGGACGGGTCCGGAAGCCGCGCGGCCGGCGCCTCCGGCGCCGTCAGTTGGTCGTGCAGCCCACTCTGGTTCTCCAGGTGGGGTCCATCATATATTCGTAGCCGTCTTCGGAATCCGTGCGCGCCCAGCTGCCCGACGAGTTCCTGGCTCCGCAGAAGCAAGCCAGGATCTGATTCCGGTCCTTGCTGAAGGCGTAGCACCCGCTTGACCACGGATCGCCGGGACCGTCGCCGCCGCGACCCGAGCCAAGGGGGATCTCCAGATCGGCCGCGGTCTTGAAGCACAACCTGGAGAAGGGACTTGAATGACTCCTGTTGTTGGCAGTTGTATAAACAATGGCAACATAGTGCCTATTCTGTTTCAGGCCTCTGAAAGTTCGGGTACTCGCAGGTAGGTTAGCGTCCGTGGCAATCTGTCCGAGGCTTTGGGGAGAAACGGGCGATGATGCTGGTCGATTTTCCATCACCGCTATAAAAATTGGAAGAGGATGTACTGGTTCAATACATATGAGACTTTTTAGGCGGCAAGTGCGCCTTGGTCGAAGTTTTCATTATACGCCTGCATGGGCGTTGTTTGCCCGAGCGCCTGATGCGGGCGGTAGGCGTTGCAGAGCGCTCGAATTTGGCCAGTTCGACGTTCAGGGCGCCGACGCTCAGCTCGCCGGCGTAGAACTGGTGGAACTCGTAGCGGCCGGCCGCGTTGGCGCGCTCGACGCAGCCGCTGTATTTGGGGCTTCTGGGCGGCAGCACGAACAGGGCGATGCCGCGCTGCTGGCAGGCGGTCTCGAACTCGGCCGCGGACTCGCTGCCGCCATCGACCTGCACCGACTCGATATTGAACGGCGACTGGCGGATCAGATGGTCCAGGAACTTCGAGGCGCAGGCGGCGGTGGCGCGCGAGTAGGCGCGCATGTAGCACAGCTTGGAGACCGGGCACACCGCCTTGAATTCCTTGACGCAGAAGCCGGCCTCGATGGCGACGCCCGTATGGTCGATCTGCACCATCTGGCCGGGCTTTCGCCCGCGGTCGCCGTAGCGCCGGCGCTGGGCGTGGCGGTCGAACTTGCGTCGCCGCTTGGGTTTCACGCGCCCGTAATGGAACGCGACGGGCTGGGCCCGGCCGGTGCGGACCAGGCGGGCGATCATGCGCCCGGTGGCGGACTCGCTGGGCGCGAAGCCGCGCTCGCGCGCCAGCACGGCGCGGATCTTGGCGCGCCCCCGCAGCGGGAAGCGCTGCCGCGCCTGGCGCACCAGCTCGAGCTCGGCGGCGGTCCACTGGCGCTGCCGCACCCGATGCGGGCGGCGGCAGCGGTCGGCCAGGGCGCGGACGCCCTGCTCGCGCAGGCGCCGCTTCCAGCGGTAGAGCGTCGCCCGGGAGCAGCCGATCGCCTTCAGGGCGGTCGCCTCGGTCGCGCCCTCGAGGCGCAGCTGGTCGAACAGCGCGAGATTGTCGAAGCGCTCGGCGGCCTGCGGCGAAAGTTCGTCGCGGATCGCGTCGAGGCGACAGAATTTGCGGTGCGGATATTTGATTTGCATAGCGCTATCTCCCGCCTTTCGGCTGTTGGATGAATGTCAAGCACTATGCTACCTCAAAATTTTTCGCGCGCCCGCCTCCTCCCTTCGGACTACGTCCTTCGGGAGGAGGCGGGCGGTCTCACATGTATCTGAACCCGGACACGGCTTCGCGAAGCGGCTTGGCGGCGCTCGCCGAGCTGATCCGCAAGCTGGGGCTCGACTCCCATTTCGAGCGGCTGATGCCGGAGCCGGGCAGCAGCCGCGGCTTGCGCCCGGGGGCGCAACCGGCGACGTTCATGCTGATGATGCGCGAGGGCTCGCGGCATCCGGGCGCGGTGGCGCAGCTGCGCCACGGCGCGGACCGCCGGCTGCTTGCAGTCGCGCTGCACCATCGGAAAAGGGCGGCCCTGGACATCGACGCGACCGCGGCGCTGCGAGAAGTCTTCGGCGGAGTTCACGTACAAGAAGAGCGGGGCTGCATGCCGATCGTCGGCCACATCGCCGAGACCGGCATGGCGGCGGGTGCGGAGTTTAGGGGCGGCTCGGTCTCGCCGAACGCGCGCAACTGCGAGTTCGTCCGCCAGTGCGAGCGCGCCCTGCCCAGGGGCGTCGCAGTGCATCGCGCCCGCATCGACGCGGCCGGCTACCAGGCGAGGATCATCAACCACTTCACGAGCCGGGGAATCGACTACGCGGTCCGCGCCAGGCTCGACGCGAGCGTGGTCGAGCAGACCGGGGCGCTGGACGAGTCGCGGTGGCAGCCCTTCATCGAGCGCGACGGGACGGCGAGCCTGGCGCAGCAGACGGCGCGGTTCCTGCACTCGATGAACGGCACGCCCGAAGCGTTCGCGGCGGTGGTGCAGCGGCTTAGAAAATCCGGCCAGCAGGAGCTCGAGCCCGGCTGCCCGCAGGCCGGCGACACCCTGTCGCAGGGCGGCTGCATCTACCGGGCGCTGGCGACCAGCTTCTACCGGCGGAGCGACTCGCGGGCGGTCCGCTGATGCAGCCGCCGGGGCGACGACTCCGAAAACCGCATCCGCGAGCTTCGCAGCGGCTTCGGCGCGGCGCATCCCCCGTGCAGCGACTTCGCTGCCAACGCGCTGCATTCCGCGCTGCGCATGCTCGCGTTCAACCTGTTCGCGCCGATGCGCCAGGCGCTGGACGCGAGCTGCGAGTCGATGCGCATCGAGACCTTTCGCCGCCGGCCCTGCTGCAGGGCGGGCAAGATCGCGCGCCATGCCCGAGGGCGGGCCTTGAAGCTGTGCGACGCCATCGGCATGATCCGGGCGACGGCCCTGGCGCCGGAAACGCAAAAAAAGCATCGCGCGCACGACAAAAAAATCGGTTGCATCCCGGCGCGTTGCGGACTGTCATTGATCTTTCGCCCCGGTTCCGCTCCTCCGCCCTTTTCGGCCGCGTCCCGCCCGCAAGCCCGCCCGGCATCGCCGCGGCGAACGCCAAAATCTCTCCGCGCCCCGGATTTCGGCAAAATCCGCCCCAAAAAAATCTCTAACGCGGATTTTGGGGGTACTGGACCGTCTGGAGCCGCACCGTCGTGACTTTTTTGCGTTTTTGAAGGAGCGCTGGTGCCTGTTGTCTGGCGCACGTTACGAGGTCTTGCTGCATGACTTGACGAGTACCTGTTTCGAGAGTGATCCGCGGTTTACCGACAAGCGCCAGTTTGGCTACAGTCGGGATCAGCGTCCGGACTGTGTACAGGTGGTGATTGCCCTGATCGTGACGCCGGATGGTTTTCCGGTTGCGTATGAGGTGATGCCGGGAAACACCTCGGACAAGACCACCTTGCTCGATTTCATGCGCAAGATTTAGGTGCAGCATGGCCGTTCGGAACGGGGCCGGGTGATGGACCGTGGAATCCCGAGCGAAGAAACTCTGGAGGTGATGCGTGCTGATCCTTCGGGTATACATTATCTGGTTGGTACGCCCAAGGGACCTCCAGGCAAGCTGGAACAATCCTTTCTCAACCGACCCTGGCAGTCGGTTCGGGATTCGCTCCAGATCAAGCTGCATCCGGCAGAGGGAGGAGAGGAGGTGTACATCCTGGTGCGCAGTGAAGGGTGGATTCTCAAGGAGCGCAGCATGCGTCGCCGACGTTTGAAAAGACTCTGGAAACGTCTGCATGAGCTGCAGCAGCAAAGCAACAGCCGGGATCAACTGCAACGCAAGTTGGGTGCAGCCCGGAAAGAAGCCGGACGGGCCTGGCATCTGGTCGAGATCGAGGTTGCCCCGGAGGATGGCAAGCAACCGGGATTGTTCACGTTCCACTTGCGACGGGAAAAGCTACGACAAACCATGCGGCGTGAAAGGCGTTATCTGTTATGTTCCAATCTCACCGATACCGACCCGGCCGAGTTGCGGAAACAGTACATGCAACTCTCGGAAGTGGAGCAGGCCTTCAAGGAACTCGAGCATGGCCTCTCGATTCGTCCGATCTGTCATCAGACTGAAAAACGCATTGAGGCACATGTCTTTGTGTCCTTCATCGCCTACTGTCTATAGGTGACCTTGAAGAATCTGGCCAAACGACAAGCCTCGGGGCTCACCTCTCGGGAGATCCTGGAGAAGTTCGCCGCGATGCAAATGGTGGATGTCCATCTGCCCACTTCTGACGGGCGATGTCTGGTCATGCCTCGTTATACACAACCCAATCAGGATCATCAGCTTCTGTTGCATCTGCTTGATCTGAAATTACCCGATCAACCGCGACCCCGGTTTCAAATCTGACCTCCCACCACCTCTGCTTGAAATGGGTCGTTGTAGTGCCGACCTATGAGGGTGCTATTGAATAAAATCAATGACTTGATTTTTCAATAATGGCTCACTTTCGAAGGATGGGTTAACCGCACGATGGGCTTCGACCACTGAAGTCATGCTGGCGGGCAATTGGAAAACTAGTCGCGTGGTGGCGCACTATTCCGCCGGTGCCCGAGCTGAGCGGGGTGCGGTAGCGAAGTATTTGTAAGGCGCTCACCCATAAAGACTTATGGGAAAAAACGCCTCAGAGGCGAGTGATATGAACCAGATGATTTGATTAAAGATGACGTCGCCGAGATTAACAGAACCCATTTCGTAGACGGCGGAACGCTAAAAGAAATAACGATGCATATGTATGCTGGGAATATTCTAAAGTCTGAGCGAATGCTTGAGAGTCGAGGCTGGGCAAGGCACTGCGAGCGCAGAATTGGACCAAGATCGCAACGAAACGAACGAATGAGAAAACAAAGAGAAGCGAAGACGTCTACCTATGGTTTCCGCAGTAATTCCGCAGTGAGAAAAATGCGGCACATGCGGCACATAACTCGTTACTGACCCCCTTGTCACGCACACTCGGGTGACACAGGGAGCTGTAACGGGGGAATGCCGTACATGCCGCATGTGCCGCAGGTTAAGATGACCGAGAGGGTTTGGGAAGGTTAGCAACCTTGCACCTTCAGGGTCAAGGGGGTAGTATCGCCGGCCCGAATCAGTTACTGGTGCAACCCTGAGATGTGCGCCAAGCGGCAGGCTTGATCCACTTGAAGATCGTGTCATCGGTCAGGCGGCCGTCAATCGATTGGCCGTTAGGCTCCAATGTGCCCGTCCGCTTCCATACGTTCTTTCTGTTCCGCGCCCCGCACAGGCACGCAGTGATCGCGGCCCTATCGCCACCAAAGGCATAGCACCCACCCGCCCAATCGGAATGGCCAATGTCACCATAGTGACCGAGGGCCCGGTTGAAATTGGTTTCATTAAAATCGGTCCGGAAGCATTCATACGCGACTTCGTAAACCGCGCCGTTGAAGGTTACATAGAGTCTTATCCAGTGGCGTTTGCCGGGATTCAGGCCAGTTAGGTTCACGGTTGTCGCTGAAAAACTATTGACATTATTGACGGTTGCGAGGGAATTCGCCCCACCGCTACCTCCTTCCTGACTGTACTGATAAGAGACCGACAAGGATGTAGCATCCGACGGAGCATTTGAGAGACGTTTTAAAGTAGCCAAAGTTGCTCCAAATAAGGAAACATCAGCCGTTGTTGTTGTCAGGTTCGATATCGCCTGAAACGATAAGTTGCCGGCAGTTCGGGTTATCCCGGGCGGACAGGAGGCCTGCTGCGATGCCTTGCCGTCAAACGCGGTTACCCAATCGACCTGCGCCATCGCTGGCGGTGTCACTGTGAGGGCCACCAGTGCGACGGCGAGTAGGGTTAGTCTAGCGAATAAACGAGGGGGGGGGGGGGGAGCAATGTCTTGAACCCTTTCATGTTTCTATCCTCTATGAAAATCAATTTGTAACTACTCTCCCCATAAAAAAACCGATGTAGCGGGTTGAGTGTTTCTCCACTGGTTTGAAGTGTTGCTGTATTTTACAGTTTTTCTTCCAGTATTGTACTGGTTTGTAAGGGTTCACTACATATGAGACTTTTCAGGCAGCAAGCGCGCTTTGGTTGAAGTTTTCATTATACGCCTGCATGGGCGTGCGTTGTCCGAGCGCCTGATGCGGCCGGTAGTCGTTGTAGAAGCGCTCGAATTTGGCCAGTTCGACGTTGAGGGCGCCGACGCTCAGCTCGCCGTCGTAGAACTGGTGGAACTCGTAGCGGCCGGCCGCGTTGGCGCGCTCGACGCAGCCATTGCAAATGGGGCTTCTGGGCGGCAGCACGAACAGGGCGATGCCGCGCCGCTGGCAGGCGGTCTCGAACTCGGCCATGAATTCGCTGCCGCCGTCGACCTGCACCGACTCGATATCGAACGGCGCCTGGCGGATCAGGTGGTCCAGGAACGTCGAGGCGCAGGCGGCGGTGGCGCGCGAGTAGGCGCGGATCTTGGCGCGCCCCCAAAGCGGAAAGCGCTGCCGCGCCTGGCGCACCAGCTCGAGCTCGGCGGCGGTCCACTGGCGCCGCCGCACCCGGCAAGGACGGCGGCAGCGGTCGGCCAGGGCGCGGACGCCCTGATCGCGCAGGCGCCGCTTCCAGCGGTAGAGCGTCGCCCGGGAGCAGCCGATCGCCTTCAGGGCGGTCGCTTCGGTCGCGCCCTCGAGGCGAAGCTGGTCGAACAGCGCGAGATTGTCGAAGCGCTCGGCGGCCTGCGGCGAAAGTTCGTCGCGGATCGCGTCGAGGCGATAAAATTTGCGGTGCGGATATTTGATTTGCATAGCGCTATCTCCCGCCTTTCGGCTGATGGATTTTTGTTAGGCACTATGCTACCTGAAAAATTTTCGCGCGCCCGCTCTTCCCCTTCGGACTACGTCCTACGGGGAAGAGCGGGCAGTCTCACATGTATCTGAACCCGGACACATCCGCTCGCCGTCATGCAGAACGACAGCCAAGCGATTGATCAAAATCCTCCCAGGTAATGCATCGTTCAGTTTTTGAACTGCATGCTTTCGGTCTCAACCTCTGGGAGCAGCGGAATAGCCGCAATCAATTCCACCATTTGATAGTAATGCCTTCACAGGTGTTAAGCCTCAAAACCGATGACGCACGGATGCTCCAGCGCATGAAAAAACTCAAGCGGCTTGGTGCGCGAAAAACACCGATCGGAAACCTTCTTGCCCTGTGCGCCGACTGCATGGATCCAGATGACGCTGTTAATCAAATCGACTCCGATCTGGCGGATTTGCTGTATATTCCTGATCTGGATCTATCCAGTCTTGCACATTATGACACCGAAAATCAGCCCTCTGAGTACCCATATCATTAGCTTGAAAAATTCCATGTCCAAAATACAAGAGCTGATTCTAGAGGATGTTCGGTGCTTCCAAGGCGAGCAACGCGGGAACATTCGACCGATCACCCTTTTGGTCGGGGAGAACAGCACTGGAAAAAGCACATTTCTTGCTTGCTTTTCAACGCTGCATCAAACTCAAACTTTAACACGGTTTGGTGAGTTTGATTTCAATGAAGAACCCTTTTCGATGGGGGCTTTCAGAGATATTGTACGGTCTCAACGGGGGCCAAGTGGGCGATTAAACCAGTTCAAGCTGGGTTACGGCATATCAAAAAATCGTAAGCATCCGACTCCTGACGAGATGGTCGTTACTTTTGAGGAACGGGGGTCTCAGCCGGCACCTGTCTCTTTTTTCTACCGGTTCGGCAAATCAGATTTCGTTGAAATCAAAAAACACCAACAAACCGAAAAAACTGAAATAAAGATACCCGATCTAAGCTTGAGAATTTCTACGCCATTTTCAGGCATTCCTATTCACGATTTAGCCTACTACGAAGCTAGAGACGCGGGAAAACAAGACCTGAATTTCAAAAAGATACTCGCTTATATCAGTCGTTTGTATGGATCAAATGATTCTGACCTTAGCATAGGCATAATGAGGCAACTTTTTTATAGCGGCAGTAATTCACAAATCATCCCAGTGGCGCCCCTACGCGCCAAGCCTAAGCGAACTTATGACCCGGTTAGGGAAGGATACAGTTCTGATGGTGATCATATACCCATGATAATGATGAAACTGAACCGCTCGGAGAAGGGTCGTTGGCAGTCGCTACATGATGAATTGGTTAGATTCGGAAAAGATTCCAAACTTTTCACTGATATCAAGGTGAGACAGCATGGAAAACAAATCAGTGACCCATTCCAAATTCAAGTTAAAGTCCAATCAGGCACTCATGCAAATATCATGGACGTGGGTTACGGCGTTAGCCAAAGCCTGCCAATACTGGTTGATCTCTTGTCAAAGGAAAGAAATGGATCAAGGTCAAAGATTTATCTTCTGCAACAACCTGAAGTGCATCTCCATCCCAGAGGACAAGCTGAACTTGCAAATCTGTTCGTTCGATGTGTAAAGCCAAACCGAAATCAGTTCCTAATTGAAACCCACAGTGATTACATCATTGATCGAATACGCTTTCTTGTGAGACAAAAACAGATCAAGCCTGAAGATGTGTCCATCATATATTTTGAATCAAAAAAAAATTCCGTCGAAATGCACAATATTGGTTTGGATAAATCTGGAGAACTCAAAGACACACCAACGGGCTATCGAGAATTTTTCTTGAAAGAAACTGATCGAGTATTGGGATTTAGCGATTGAGGCTGCACACATGTGCATTATTGTGGACGCGAACCAGATGGGTACATTTTTACGTGAACCAAGGAGGCCGGAAGTGGAGCCAATCCACAAATGGCTGGAGAAATCAGGTCGTCTAATTTACTCTGATGACGGGCAATTTAGAAGGGAACTAGGTCATACTGCAAAACAAAAGCTCCAAGGATATGTGCAAGCTGGTGTTGCTAAGGGGATTCCGTCATCATCATTCCATGCGATAGAAGCAAATTATCAATCGAATGAAAACGTCAAATCGGATGATGCGCATATTCTTGCCTTGGCAAAACATACCGGTGCAAGGCTATTGTTTACGGAAGACAAAAACCTTATTGAAGACTTCAAAAATAAGGATTTGATTAACAAGCCAAGGGGAAAAGTTTACAAAAACCAAGAACATGCTCACCTACTTTCAAATGATGCGTGCAAATCGTGGTTTCGATGAGATTCGTGTAAAGATTTGGCATCAGCATTCGTCCAATACGGTTTCACATATACGTCTATTACGGATTTTAAAGTCGTCCAATACGGTTTAATTCAATCGTCTATTACGGAATATAGCACGATTTGACTATTCCTTCCTTTCGGAACGTAGAGTGAGAATAGGAAGTTGGTCAGCGCAATTTACCGAACTTTTTCAACGCGTCGTGGGCGGTAAAAGCAAGGTAAAGTGCGCCATCGCAAAATGCTTATGCGGCACTGAATTTCAAATATCTCGACTCCGATTCAAACCTCAACACCACCTCAGAAGCGGTATTCGAAGCCCGGATCAGACCGAACCCGTGGTCAAAGTCGACCCGCACGCCGTCAAGATAGCTCATCCTGCCATCAATGAAATCCACTTTCGTCTTGAACGTCTCCACCAGATGCTCCGGGTCGGAGCAATTCATGCGAATCTCAGGCGTGCTGACCATTTGCGGCAAGTCATCGAAGATATCTTGCGCCGGCCTCGCCCCGCCGGCCACCAGCTCGCAAAGCCGAGCGGCGGCGTACATCCCATCGTCAAAACCGGGCCAGCGATCGGCAAAGAAAAAATGCCCGCTCATCTCGCCGCCAAACACCGCCCCGCATTCAGCCAGCTTCGATTTCATCAGCGAGTGTCCGGTCTTCCACATTATCGGCTTGCCCCCCGCCTCGACTATCTCGCTATCCAAGGCGCGGGTGCACTTGACCTCGAAAACAATCTCCTTGCTGCCGTGATTTCGACTCAGACATTACAACTCTAAATGCGGTCAATATATACTATCCATTCAATCGACTGGTGGATAGTCGCATATTCACTACGCAAGGCGGCTCAGTGACGGGTCAACTGATGCTATTCTAATCAGTATTGTGTAAGCAAATCTGTGCAATCAGCGTGGGTAAAGTGCAACATTGCCATAATTCGGCGTACCGAACAAAGTGATTTTTTGTAGCCTTACAAATTGAGGAAAAAATGAACACTGGGAATTTGACAACTTACAAAAGCGAGTTGGATGAAGAGAAAATCAAAAGATCAGGGAGATCGAAGACAAAGAAAGACAGACAAGAACGAATCGTTTCAAATATCTATGGCTTAATGGGTTCGAAAAGCAAAGTAACGAAAGAAGAAATTAAAGAGGAGTTGAAACGCTTCTACGGGTAGTTGCGCCAGATGAATATCTTTGATCTTGTCGGTGGACGAGAAGATGACTCAGTGTATCAAGAACTTGAAAGAACAAACGGCATTAGGCACTACAATTTTCTTGATTCCATAATTTCCGCCTCACTCGCCATCAGCAACCATGAAGTTTCAGAGACGCTGATCAAAGCTATCAATTTTCATGCGATTGCTTGCCTCCATGACAGTGCTGGAGACTATAGGAATGTTTCGGTAACTGTTGGAAGCTACAATCCTCCTTCTTATGACCGCGTGCCGGTCTTGATGGAGGAGTTTGTTGCTACCGCAAATTATGTCTGGACAGATGCGGACCCCGTTGCATTGTCTTCATATGTGATGTGGGCAATCAATCATATACATCCGTTTGTCAATGGAAATAGTCGCACTTCAAGGGCAATGTTTTTTTATGTTCTTTGCATGAAATTGAGCACAAAGCTAGAAATTCATTTGCCTGAGTTGATCAGAACAAGATTCAGATCAGATTACATAAACGCTTTGAAAGCAGTCGATGATTCTCTTGCTCAGTCATTAGACATAACGCCACTTGCCGATTTGATGAACCGAATTATTATTGAAGCGATCAGCCCCGCAATCGTCGGTTAACATTCGAGCTTGTCTGATGGCGCATGGTATTTGAGATTATTTCCGAAAATCGCTACTGCATCAAAAGCGGCGAATCGATATTCACGGCGATCGCCGAGCCGGATACCGACATGCACTGTTCATGCCGAACGAAATCGTCCATTTGCGGCAAAGGATTCTGAGAAAGGTAATAAACGGAGAATTTCGCGTGAGATCGATTTTTTTCGCAAAAAATCAGTTTCCAAGAGAGAAAAGTCTACCCTGATGGGTAAGAACATCAGCTTAAAGAAAGTCGTTTCCTGCCGGTCGGGCAAGCAGCTTCATGAGGAGTCGCCGTCGATTCGACAACGGCAAGGCCAAGCTTGAAAACTCCAGGCGGATCCGCCGCATCCGCCCGAATCATTGCAGCAGCTGGATTTCGCTGTTCAGCGCATCGAACTCGGCATCGAAAGACTGCATGATCCGAAGCAATCCGTCGCTCGACTCCGATTCAAACCTCAACACCACCTCAGAAGCGGTATTCGAAGCCCGGATCAGACCGAACCCGTGGTCAAAGTCGACCCGCACGCCGTCAAGATAGCTCATCCTGCCATCAATGAAATCCACTTTCGTCTTGAACGTCTCCACCAGATGCTCCGGGTCGGAGCAATTCATGCGAATCTCAGGCGTGCTGACCATTTGCGGCAAGTCATCGAAGATATCTTGCGCCGGCCTCGCCCCGCCGGCCACCAGCTCGCAAAGCCGAGCGGCGGCGTACATCCCATCGTCAAAACCGGGCCAGCGATCGGCAAAGAAAAAATGCCCGCTCATCTCGCCGCCAAACACCGCCCCGCATTCAGCCAGCTTCGATTTCATCAGCGAGTGTCCGGTCTTCCACATTATCGGCTTGCCCCCCGCCTCGACTATCTCGCTATCCAAGGCGCGGGTGCACTTGACATCGAAAACAATCTCCTTGCTGTCAGGATTGCGACTCAAAATATCTCTTGCGAACAGGATCATCAGCTGGTCGGGCCAGATGATTCGCCCATCCGGCGCAACGGCGATCATCCGATCAGCATCACCATCAAGCGCTAAACCAAGCTCGGCATCCGCCGTTCGCACCGCTTGGATCAAGTCTCGCAAATTTTCCTGCCGCGTCGGATCTGCTTCGTGATTCGGAAACCTTCCATCCACATCGCAGTACAGCCCGGTTACCTCGCAGCCAAGCCGACGCAGAAGTTCTGGAGCGATTGCGCCGCCGACCCCGTTGGCGCAGTCGATCACGACTTTTAAGGGACGCGCGATCTGAATATCGCTAGCGACTGCATCGCAATACGAGGCGCGAACCGACTTTTCCTTGACCCTGCCATTGCCGGACAGATAGTGCTGCGAAACGATGCGCTGGCGCAGCTTTTGAATATTTGAACCAAATAGCGAATGACCAGCCAACAGCATTTTGACCCCGTTGTATTCGCCGGGGTTGTGGCTGGCGGTGACCACCAGTCCTGTGCCGGTGCGGAAATGGTGTGCTGCAAAATACACAAGCGGCGAGGGCGCCATGCCGATATCGATCACGTTCGCTCCTGTCGCGAGCACGCCCTCAATCAGCGCGGCTTTCAAGGCCGGGCTAGACAAGCGCCCATCGCTTCCCACGCATACCTCGCTACAATCCTTGATCTGCATCACCGTGCCGAATGCCAATCCGATGTCGCGCATCAGCTCCGGTGTCAACGAATCATCGACAATCCCACGAATGTCATACATCTTGAAAATGTCAGCCGGAATCATTGATTCGCGATTTTTTTCAATAGGCATAGCACATTTCAGTTCATCTTGTGGATCGCGCGGCGGTCAACAGCGAGCGCCGCCTCGTGCACCGCCTCGCTCAGCGTGGGGTGAGCGTGAATCGTGCGCGCCAAATCTTCGGCGCTTGCATGATACTCCATCGCTACAACCGCTTCGCCGATCAGTTCGGAGGCATGCGGACCGATGATGTGCACACCCAGGATTCGGTCGTGGCGCTCATCAGCAATAACCTTGGCGAATCCTGCGATTTCCTCCATCGCCTTGGCACGCCCTGTTGCGGCAAACGGAAATGTCCCGCTGCGATAAGGAATTTGCGCCGCCTTCACCTGCTGTTCCGTCTGGCCAACCCATGCGATTTCGGGTGACGTGTATATCGCCCATGGAACCGTTTCATAATTCATATGGCCATGACCCTTCGCGATTCGCTCGGCTACCGCAACACCCTCTTCAGACCCTTTGTGAGCTAGCATCGGTCCACGCACGCTGTCGCCCACCGCATAGACATTTTCAACATCAGTGCGACAATCTTCGTCAACGACAATAAAGCCGCGCTCGTCTTTTTTGACACCGCAGTCTTCCGAAAGCAGATCATCCGTACAAGGCTTGCGGCCAATGCACACGATGATGCGATCGACTGTCAATTGTTCAGATTTTCCATCGACTGAATAGACCACATCCACTGCGCTCTCGCTGGCATTTGCCGATTGCACCCGGGCGTTGAGCTTGATATCAAGACCTTGACGCTTGAACTGCTTTTGCGCTTCATTAGCTACGTCCTGATCGACGGCGGGCAGGAATTCGTCTAAAGCCTCAAGCACAGTCACTTCGGACCCGAGACGCCGCCAGACGCTCCCAAGTTCCAAACCGATCACGCCCGCTCCGACAATGCCGAGACGCTCAGGAGCCGCACCGAACTCAAGCGCACCTGCGGAATCAACGATGCGATGGCCATCGCATGGCACGCTTGGCAGCTCGACCGGCACCGAACCACTAGCCAGAATGACATGGCCCGCTTCAATCGTGCCGACCTTGCTGCCGTTGCCGACATCTAAAATTTCGATCTTGCGTCCGGCGCATAAGCGGCCATGCCCATGAACGGAATCAACTTTGTTTCCCTTGAGCAAAGCCGCGACTCCTCGCGTCAAGCTACCAACGATCTGCCGCTTGCGCTTCATCATCTGCGCAATGTCCATCGAGATATTGTCAGCATGGATTCCGTGCTTTTTGTAGCTGTGCCTCAATCCATGAAACCGCTCAGTAGAATCTAAAAGCGCTTTTGACGGGATGCAACCCACGTTAAGGCAGGTGCCGCCGAGCGCGGGCTTGCCGTCATGTGTCGTCCACCGATCAATGCAGACAGTGTTCAAGCCAAGCTGAGCGCATCGAACTGCTGCGACATAGCCCGCCGGACCAGCGCCAATGACCGCGACATCATAAGCTTTAGACATCCGCGGGCGTACTCACAGCTCCAAAAGCATCCGGGTCGGATCTTCCAGCGCCTCTTTGATGCTGACCAGGAATGATACTGCCTCGCGACCATCAATGATGCGATGATCGTAGGTCAGTGCAAGATACATCATCGGACGGATCACCACTTCGCCGTCTAGCGCAATCGGCCGCTGCTGAATCTTGTGCATGCCGAGAATTGCGCTTTGCGGCGGATTGACAATCGGAGTCGAGATCAGCGACCCGAAAACGCCGCCGTTGGTAATCGTGAACGTCCCGCCCGAAAGCTCTTCCATGGTCAAGGAGCCAGAGGCGGCGCGCTCGCCATAGGCGCGGATTTCGCGCTCTATGTCACCGAAGCCCTTGCTCTGCGCATTGCGCACAATCGGCACCACCAGCCCGCGAGGGGATGAAACGGCAATTCCGATATCGCAGTAGTCGCGATAAACGATGTCATCGCCTTCGATGCTTGCGTTGACCGCAGGGATGACACTGAGCGCTTCGCAAGACGCCTTGACGAAAAATGACATGAAACCCAAGCGCACTCCGTGCTTGGACTCGAAGCTTTCACGGTATTTTGAGCGTATCGCCATCACCGCCGAAAGATCCACTTCGTTGAATGTGGTTAACAGCGCAGCGCTTTGCTGCGATTCGACGAGCCGGCTAGCAATCGTCCGCCGAATGCGACTCATCGGCTGCCTGCGTTCAGCCCTGTCCGCCAAAGCGGGCCGCTCAATGTCCGCAGGCTGCCGCTCCGCTGTTCGCGGAACCGCTGTTTTTGGAATGTCCAGCTTTACCGGCTCGGGCTGAACTTCAGCAGGAGCAGGCTTGGATTCTACCAGATCGAGCACATCACCTTTGGTGACTCTGCCGTCTTTGCCAGATCCATGCAGCTGATCGATTGCGACACCATGCTCGGCGGCGACTCTTCGTGCTGCTGGGCTGGCGCGTTTCGATTCCATATCCGATTGTTCTTCGAGTTCATCTTGTGTGCGTTCACCGATCGACTCCGGCGCCGGCACTTGTTCCAGCACGGGCGGCGGCTCTGCCGCCGGCTCAAGGACCGCGAGCAGCTCATCTGCATAGATTGTCTCGCCTTCTTGCTTGAGGATCTGCTTGATGACGCCATCATCAGGCGCTGCGACTTCGAGCACGATTTTTTCGGTTTCGATGTCGACCAGGCTCTCGCCGCGCTGAATTGCATCGCCGACCGCTTTGTGCCAGGTCAGCATTGTCGCTTCGCTTACCGATTCGGGAAGCTCCGGGGTTCTGATTTCAAACTGCATCTGCTCTTACCCGTCGTTCGTCGGACATGGACACCACCTTTCTATCCATAGTCAGCGCGTCGGCGAGCAATCGTTCTTGCTGCGCGAGATGGACTCGATGGTTGCCCACTGCGGGCGAAGCGGCTTCATCCCGGCTCGTTGCCCGCAACGATTGCCTGCTGCCAAGACAATCGCCTATCAGGTGTCTGATCTGGTACCAGGCGCCTTGATTTCTAGGTTCCTCTTGGCACCATACGACCTCTTTGGCACGAGAATACGTCGAAAGCAGCGCTTGCAGCGCCTCCCTTGGGAAGGGGTAAAGCTGCTCAATGCGCAATATCGCGACATTGTCCGCCTGCATGTGTTTTCGCGTCTCCATCAGATCGTAGTACACCTTGCCGGAGCATAGAATCACGCGGGCGATGTCTCTTCGAACAATATCATCCGCCTCATCAATCACTGTTTGAAATCCGCTTTCGGTGATCTCGTCAAGCCGGGACATTGAATTCTTCAAGCGCAGCATGCTCTTTGGCGACATCACTACTAGCGGTCGCCGATAAGGGCGCAACGCTTGCCTTCGGAGCATGTGAAACATCTGCGCCGGAGTGGTCGGTATGCAGACTTGCATATTCGCATGGGCGCAAAGCTGCAAAAATCGCTCCAGCCGAGCGGACGAGTGCTCCGGACCCTGACCTTCATAGCCATGCGGCAGCAGCAGCGTTAAACCGCATAGGCGGGCCCACTTCGCCTCGCCGCTACTGATGAATTGATCGATTACGATTTGGGCGCCGTTGGCAAAGTCGCCGAACTGCGCCTCCCAAATGACCAGTGAAGTGGGGTCCGTGGCCGCGTAGCCGTATTCGAAGGCCAGCACCGCCTCTTCTGACAGCACTGAATTGTAGATTTGGCAGTTGTACGGCTTGCGTATCGATTTCAGTGGCACATACACATTGCGGCTATTCTGATCGTGCAATAGCGCATGGCGATGCGAGAACGTTCCACGCCCGGAATCCTGTCCAGATAGGCGTACCTGGATCCCGTCGTTGACCAAGCTTGCGTAAGCCAGAATTTCAGCACAGCCCCAGTCCATCGGGATTTCTCCAGCGACCATTTTCTTTCGACCTTCCAAGATCTTCGCCACCCGGGCATGCAAGGTAAAATCCTTGGGGAGCTTCATCAGCTTGCGATTGAGCTTTTGCAGCGCTTTAAGTTCGACAGAAGTATCGACAGAATGAGTCCAGCTCACACCGAGGTATGGACTCCAGTCGACCATTTTTTCCTCTTTCGCCGGATCGGTTATTTGCCCTGCGACAATCTGGCCACGATCAAGCATGTCGCGGTATTCCATGACCATGCCTTGCGCCTGCTCGTCAGTGATGATGCCGCGATCAGAAAGGCTTTGTGCGTATTTTCGCCGAATCGGAACCATGCTCTTGATCTTGTCGTACATGATCGGCTGGGTCATTTTCGGCTCATCTGCTTCGTTGTGCCCGTAGCGACGGTAGCAGACCAGATCGATAACGACGTCGGTGCGGAATTCTCTGCGATATTCGTGGGCGAGCTGCGTTGCGAAAATCACTGCCTCCGGGTCGTCTCCGTTGACATGAAAGATTGGCGCTTGGACCATCTTCGCGATCTCGGTGCAGTGCAAGGTCGAACGCGCATCGAGCCTGTTGCTGGTGGTGAATCCAATCTGGTTGTTGACGATGACGTGGATCGTGCCGCCGATCTCGAAGCCTCGAATATGCGACATGTTGAGAATCTCCATCACGACCCCTTGGCCTGCGAACGCCGCATCGCCATGCACCAGGATCGGCACGACCTGATTGCCGTCTGAATCGAGCCGGCGATGCTGGCGCGCGCGCACCGAGCCGGCCACGACTCCGTTAATAATCTCCAGATGCGACGGGTTGAACGCAAGGGCGACGTGCACGATGCCCCCCGGGGTGTCAATGTCCGAAGAAAAGCCCTGATGATATTTGACATCGCCCTGTTCATTCAGCCTAGCGCTCGAAGCGCTGATATTGCCTTCAAATTCTCCGAACAAGTCAGAAGGCGGCTTGCCGAGAATATTGACCAGCGTATTGAGCCGTCCGCGGTGCGCCATGCCGATCACAATTTCCTTTGCGCCGCCTGCACCGCCCAGCATGACCAGCTCGTGCAGCAACGGAATCAGCGACTCGCCGCCTTCAAGCGAAAACCGCTTCTGGGCGACGTATTTTGTATGCAGATACGTTTCCAATCCTTCGGCCATGGTCAGGCGCTTGAGTATGCCTTCTTGCTGTCCAGGGCTGAACTCTCTCGATGGATTGATATCTGGATTCTCGATCCTCTCTCGCAGCCAATTCACCCGAGCGGACTCGGTGATATACATGTATTCATAGCCGATCGACCCACAATAGGTACGGCTATAGAAATCGACAATGTCCCGCAAAGCCATGGTGGAGCTTCCCGTGAATCCGTCGACATTGAAATGGGTGTCGAGATCTTCGCTAGTCAGACCGACCGATTCCAGGCTAAGATCCGCCCAATACCCATAGTCCGATAATTCAAGCGGGTCGAGTTTGGCTTTCAAGTGGCCGAACATTTGATACTTGCGGATCAGCTCTTGCACCGCCGACTGCCTGCGCAACCGGTCACCATTGCCGAGGATGCCATGCCCGACGTGGTCTGAGGACATGCCGATGCGCTGTTCTGGAGCCGAGTTGAAGCGCCGCAATTCCATTGCCAGTCGCGGATAAACCGAATCAGGATCATTCAAATATTGAGCGTACGCTTCTTCCAGGAACGACGCGTTTTCTGAATTCAGGCAAGTGGCGTCAAACTGCTTGCCGTGGTCGCTGCTTGATTTCATTGATTGGTAAGTTCGCTCAAAACAATTGTTTTTCCATGGCTATCCCTAATAGCCGCGTCATAAATGCACTTTGCACAATTTAAGTGGAGGGGTACGGATGCTGCGAACTGCAGCGGTAGATTCTCACTCTGCACCTTATATCTGCCATTGTTCGAGACAGTGACTTTCGAGAGTATGGGTCAGGAGATGCTTGGTTAGCGGTTTCAAATAATTACCAGATGGTGATTATAAGCCAATCGAAAGTGCAATTGCCTCACGATTCAGGATATTTCCGCGCTAATTTTTATCCGACCTTGCGCCACAGCAAATTATGAACGCACAGAATTCAGAGTTGGCAATTTGGTAAAACAGCGTTGATGGCGCGAGTTTCTTTCAAAATAAATGTTGGTGAGCAGAGAAACAGGATTTTCAACGGGTTGGGTTGGATTGCAATGCAACGATTAGCATGGAAAACTCCTGCACCATGATTTAATCGAAGCTTTTGTTCACGATATAATTTCACAGATCGGTAGTGTCTTCTAGCGTCATTTTGCCTTGTAAATTGATTATGTTCATACCATCGAAAACGGCACTTTTCAGCTCTTTGTTTGCAGAAGTGTAGGAGGTCTTAAATCTAATATATGTGGCGTTGGGAACAGGGACGAATGGAGTATTTTCAGTTTGATGCGCTGAAAGAAATCGCTCGCTTTGTAACAGAGAACACATGGACCAGGGATGATCCATATCTGATAAGGGAAAAAACAGGTTTTGAGTTTGCAGGACCAGAAACGCATTCGCCATGGCGCAATTATTTGCGCGTTTTTAAGTTATGCCTGCTAGTGAGTGAGAAGTCAGGAGTCGCAATCCCAACCTCCATTTCGCGGATGCTTTCGCAAGACGGAGCTGTTACTTGTGACGACTATATGCATTTCCTCATTGAAGCCACAACGGATCCATCGCCGGCACTTAGTGGCTGGCGGAATTCCTCTCAAATTGCCAAAGTTCGCCATCCTCTTTGCTTCAGTATTAAGTACTTGTTGACTAGCGTTTTTGAGTTCAACCGGTTCAACGTGCCGATCAACGAAGTAATCGGAGCATACCAATCACATGATTTTGATGGTTCGGAAGCACAGTCGGCCTATAAGGACTTGTTACTTCGTCGAGATTCTTATTCGCGCATAATGCAGGGTAACACCTCGCGGCAAGCGCGAGAAAGCATTAAGTTCATTTCGCAGATTTCATACCTGCACAATGCAGGCAGTGACATATGCGTATCTTTAAGCCGCGAAGACGCTCGAGAGCTGTTTTTGTCTATACATCCAAAACAAGGCCCTTTTTTATTAAATGGCGACGAAGAAATTCAGCGTTTAGCCAACTTGTTTTCAAATCGACCGAGTCAAGACATTTTTGATTACAAAAAAGGTAGTATTTCCTATGCGGTGGAAAGCGGGTTTTCTGAAGGCACGAAAGTTAAAAGAACTCATATCGTAGTTGAAAGAAACCCCAAGCTTCGTGAAATATTTTTTGCGAAAAGACCGACAAGCATATGTGATGCCTGCGAAATGAATACTAAGGCTAAGTATCCTTGGACGAATCAGGTGCTGGATTTACACCACATACTACCTTTGGCATCTGGTACACGAGTCCGTTCAATTGGTGGAACGGTGCTAGATGATCTTGTCGCAATCTGTCCTACTTGCCACCGCGCAGTGCACAAATTCTACGATAAACATCTGGATAGTGTCGGACGGAACGACTTCTTGAATAAAAGTGAGGCACTAAACGTTTATGCGAGGGCAAAAAAAGAGATTGTGAAGGTGGTGAATAGTGCTTGATTGTATTCGAAGGGAGCACAATGATGTGATACCGACTTTGACTCTCGGTCAGCAAAACAGGATTTTGGAGTTTGCTGAAAAAGAAGGGGCTGAATTGAAAGAAGCTCTGGACTACTTTGACACATCATACGACAGTCTCATTTACGAACGCTCCCACAAAAAACAGTGGAAAGGACATAGGCCACCCGTCCTGAGCGATTACGCGAAAATTGACAATCACATACCAATGGTAAGCTTCTTCTCCGGATGCGGCGGTTTAGATTTGGGTTTTGAGGCATCTGGTTTTTTGCATGTAGCAGCATTTGAAATAAACGACGTGTTTTGCAGCACAATTCGCTATAATCGCCCGCAATGGAAAGTCTTTGGACCTCCGGAAGCACCAGGAGATGTCTCAAGTTTTTCGGAAATTTCCGGGACGCTTGAGCGCATCATTGGGCGCGACTTCGAAGGTGTCTTTGTGGGTGGTCCACCTTGTCAGCCTTTTTCAATCGCCGCGAATCAGCGATTTTCTAAATCTGGCGATCAATTCAAACGAGTAGGATTCAGCAGCAGCAAAAACGGAAATCTATTGTTTGACTACGTTGCGCTAATCGCTTACTTCCGGCCAGCATGCTTTTTGATTGAAAATGTCGCCGGTTTACGCGATATAGATGGAGGCGCACAACTTTCCGAAGCTGTTTTGAGTCTCGAAAACAGCGGCTATAAGGTAAATGCGCCTGCTATATTGAACGCTGCCGATTTTGCAGTGCCACAAACGAGAAACCGACTTTTCATCATCGGCACGCGTAGGCAACGTGACATGAAACTTCCTTCTCCCGGAGTCTTGCGATACGGATCCGGGTCGGTCCTGGGTCGTAGACGCACACATTCATCGAACTCCGAAACCCGTGCGCATAAATTGGAATCAGTAAAAAGGTATGTACGGCTTGATTATGGGCAGCGAGATCAATTGGGGAGGGTGGACCGTCTCAGACCAGAACACCCATCAAAAACCGTCATTGCGGGTGGAAATAAAGGGGGTGGACGTTCGCATTTGCACCCTGAAATACCGAGAACACTCAGTGTTCGTGAGTGCGCTCAGCTTCAGACATTTCCAGACGATTACTTATTCATCGGTTCGATCGGGCGCCAGTTTACACAAGTCGGCAATGCCATACCGCCAGTATTAGCGGCGCAAATCGGGACAGCTTTGGCATGTTCTGTGTACGGAGTGAAGTAAATTACTGTCAGGACATTCCCTGTGCCAGTTCGGTTCAAGCGTTCCGCAGATGCCCAAGAACTGGTATCGTTGCGCCGAGCCGACCGCTGGTGAATTTAACCGGGTTGTTCGATTGATCAGCACGTCGGAAATAATGCAAGATTCCCATCTGCTCGATCTTTGCGGTCAAAAACACTAGACAGTGGTAGACGGTCCAAGCGATGAGCAAAATTTAGCATTGAATCCCAAGGAAGACCGTGCGCACTGCCCATAAACGAGATGAACTGATTTTGCAGCTGTTATTTCACCTTGATATCTAAACGCCAGGTCTGCTTCGACGTGCTGAAGCCGAAAATTCCAGCTTTTGGAACGACACGCATAACAAGCCCGGCCGGCCAGTCGGCATACAGCCTATCTGACGCTATCGAGAGGAACAGGTTCTGGACGAGTGTCCATTCAAATTTCAACAGCCGAAGCATATTGCGGCATCTTGACCCTATTCGGCTGGTAAGTGCTGCTCGCAACCAGTTCCATCACATATTCGGCAATCTCTTCCATCGGCGCGAACCAAACGTCGCCACGACTTAAAACGCTTTGAAGAAACTCTGCCACAACATCCCATCGAGACAAACGTCCGGTAACAAACGGATGAACCACAGGCACCCATAATCCGCCGTACTTGTAGGCCGCCTCAAACTCCTGAGCAAAAATCTCCCAACCAGCCCGCGGAGAGCGAATCGGCATCATGTATTCAAGATCCATTGACTGCACCCACTGAGGCCAGTCGTCAAGTCCCCAATGCGAAGGCAATTCGACGAGGCTGCCGCTATCTGCCTCGATAATGTACGGCACATCATCTCCCATCAAGGACGCATCGTAGCGAAACCCGCGCTCGATCAGAAGATCAGCCGAATGATTGGAGAAGTTGTATAGCGGAGCGCTCCAACCACGCGGCCTTTGCCCGGTCATCTTTTCGAATACAGCAATAGCACGGTCCATCCACCTGGCCTGCTCATCCCTGCTCTGAGATACGGGATTTTCGTGCAAGTATCCGTGATGCCCAATCTCATTTCCGCCTTCCAGAATGGCTTAAACCGCATGCGGATATCTCTCCATGCACCAGCCTGGAATATAGAAAGTTTGGCGAATTCCTAAAATTCTGTAGGTTTCTACAATTCTTGGCACTGCAATGTTCGGCCCATATTGATGAGAGGATATTGCCGATGCCCGACGATAGCCATCTTCCGGATGTTCAAGATGGATCAAGCTGTCGGCATCCATGTCGAAGGTGATGCAGCATGCGCACCTCGCGTCATTGGGCCATGGCACAGGATTGTTGATCATTGACTGGCTGAGCCGCATCGCTTTTCTCCCTTTCAAAGCGGATTCCAAGCACCGCTTGGAGAACGGCCTTTTTCCGCAAACAAAACCAAAGCTAGAAACGGTGGCGCAACGGGCACCGAGATATTGCCAAAAGTAGTGCTTGGTGGGGGTTGAAAAAAAGCGGCGCAACTGGTTCAGCGGTAGATTCGAAAAAAAATCTGCAACCAACCAGAGAGGCATGCCGCTCATGAGCAGGAACAGCCCTGTTTCGCTTGAAGCGCACGAGAATTTCCGCGATCCGCCGGCCGAGCTGGCGCGCGAGGGCGCCAGCAATGGCATTCACTTAAGGAAAAGGGTGCATTCACTTAAGAAGGCGCACCGCTCCGCCGGCCGCCCCGCCGCCATGCTGCCGGCAGCGCCGCCTTGCCTGATTTGCGGTTCGGGTTGCGGAAGCGGTCGTCGGGGCGCTTCGACACTCTCGGATACGACCGTCCGGGCCGCGTCTTGCCGGTGCAAGAGGCGATGCCCTCGACCATATTCGAGACCGCTTCGGCGGCCAGCCGCGCATGCCCGAGCACGGCCGCCTCGAGCTGCCGGGCGACGGTCGCCAGCGCATTTTTGAAGTTCGCCTGCACGGCGGCGCCGTCGTCCGCGCAGGCGCCGACCGCCTGCTCGGCGAAGTTGCCGAGCGAGCGCGCCGGCGCGACGATCGCGGAATGGGCGAACAGCTCCTGGCGGACCCCGCGCCCGGTGCGGGCGTGGAGCTGCTCGACCTCGGCCAGCTGCTTGGACACTTTGCAAAGCTCCTCGATGCCCCGGCGCCCGCGGTAGATGTCGCCGGTCGCCGGCAGCGGCGGCTCGCCCGGATGCGCCCGGCGCCATTTGCGCCGGGCATCCTTGCCTGGAAGCGCCCGCGCGACGCGCTCGCTTTCGCCGCTTTCGATGAACCGCTCGAACTGCGCCGCGCTGCTGCGCTGCAGGCGGTTCGCGCAGTCGACATTCCGGCGGACATGGTCCCATAGGAGCTCGAACGGGCAGCAGCCGCGGTCGCAGGCCGCGACATCGCCGGCGCTCAGGCGCGGCGGATGCGTCGCCGCCAGGCTGCGCTCGCAAAGGCGCGCCGAAAGCTCGAAGTCGATCGGCATGCGGTCGTCCGGGCGCTGCAGGCAGCTGCACAGGCCCTGCGGGCAGCGGGCGCCCGGACTCGGCAGGCTGCAGCCGTCCTCGAGCAGCTCGCGCGGCACGTTGATCTTGGCGCCGTCGACCGCGAACAGCCGCCGACCGCGCCAGCGCTCGACCTGCTCGTCGCCCAGGCGCTCGACGATCCGGCGGCGGCATTCGGCGAACGCCTCCGCGCCGACTTTCATCCGCGCCGCGCACATCGCCGAGGCCGCCGCCGGATGCTCCTGCGGCAGCGGCACGCCGAGCAGGCGGCACTGGTCCCGCAGCTCGCCGGGCGCGACCCGGCAGCTCCGGCGTCTGCGCGAGAACGCCGGCCGGAACACGAACAGCGCCGCCAGCAGCGTGCCGATCGTGCGCCGCCGCACCCGCCAGCCGGCATCGCGGGCCTCGGCCGTCTCGGCCACGATGCCGACAAAGTCGCGCCACAGCGCGACGAACCGCCCGTCGGCCGCCGCCTGCGCGAGCGCCGCGGCCTTTTTCTTGCGCGTGCGCCGCTCGCGGCGCAGGACCGCTCTCGCATCGGCCTGCAGCGCCTTCAGATACACGTCCTTGGGCGCCTTGCCCTTGCTGCGGTCGCCCGCGCTGCGGCCGGCATGCTCCCAGCCCGCGGCGCGGCAGCTCGCGCCCTCGCGGATCCGCCCGTCCACGAACGTCTCGACCAGCGCCGGGCGCACCTGCCAGCGCGCCTGCCAGCCGTCCGCCAGCCGCGCCGCCGACAGCGACAGCGCATGGCTCGCCAGATTCTCCGCCCGCACCCGCGGCAGGATCAGGAACCTCGAGTTGCAGACCGCCCGCTCCAGCCGCCGGTCGGACCGCCGGCCGTCCCAGCCGATCCACTCGTCGCGGCGCCGAAGCCTGTTCGAGGCGCGCTGGAACAGCAGGCATCCCAGCCGCCGGCCATCGCCGGCGACGATGAAGCAGCTCAGATGGCAGCCCGCCGGCCGGCATGCCCCGGCTCGCGGCAGCGGTCCGCCAGCTCGTCGGACTGCGCCGCCTCCAGCGACACCCCGCCCAGTTCGGACAAGCCGCACTCGAGCCGCTCGCCCGGCTCGCCGGCCGCAGTCCTGTCCGGCGCCCTGAGCGCGCCGCGCAGCTTCCTTTCATGCCGCTTCGCCGGCAGCGCCGGAACACCCTGCGACTCGAGCGTCTCGAGCGGCTTCAAGCCCGCATGCACGCTGTCCTCGCCGGAACCGGCGCGCCAGTCCAGATGCTCGCACACCGTCCGAGCCAGCTCCTTGCGGCTCAGCGCCGGAAACAGCTCCGCCGTGCGCCCGGCCTCGGCCAGCTGCCGGCGCGCGGCGCGCCGCCCGCAAAACGCGCCCAGCTTCAACTTCGCAATGCTCTCGTCCATCTTCGAATCCCCTCGCCTGCATCCGCCCGCGCAGCACGCGCAAGCGTTCGGGCAATCTATCATCGAATATGCCGAGGCAATTGCCGACCCCCTCGGCGAAAAGGTCCGGGCCGGCCCTCCTTTCCCGCATTGTCAAAAGCTTGCGTCCGCTAGAAAACGTCGCCTCTTGTCAGAATGCCATTGCGAGGGCGCCCGGCGGATGCTGGCGCTGGAGGCCGAGGTCGGCGAGTTCGTTGCCCGCTACGACGGGGCCAGGATGCCGGACGGCCGCAAGGCGGCGGTGCGAAGCGGCTGCCAGCCGCGTCGCGAGATCCTTCACCGGCGCAGGCCCGTTGTCGGTGCGGATCCCCAAGACCCGCTCCTGCACCGGCGAGCCGGCGGCGTTCCGGTCCGCGCCGGTTCCGCCGCAGGTCCGCAAGGCCGCGAGCGTCGGGGCATTCGTGCCGCGGCTGTAGCTTAAGGGCGTGCCGGCGGCGAGATGGTCGAGACCCTGCAGGTTCTGCTGGGGCCCGAGGCGCAAGGATTCTCGGCCTCGCGCGTGTCGCGCCCGGCGGAGCAGTGGAACGGGGAGATGGAGCGATGGCGAGAGGCCGATCTGTCCGACCGTCGCCGGGCCTGCATCCGGGCCGACGGGATCTGCTGCGGGCTTCGCGCCGAGGATGTCAAGCTGTGCGCCCTGGTGGCGGTCGGCGACGGGGCCCTGGGGTTCTGGGCCGCGCTCGACCAGGCGTATCCGCACACCCGCCACCGGCGCTGCCGGCTGCGCAAGACGGGCAGCATCCTGAACGTCCTGCCCGAAAGCGTCCAGCCCCGGGCCAAGCAGGCGCTGCAGCAGATCTGGATGGCCGAGAGCCGGGACCATGCCGAGGCCGCGTTCAAGAGCTTCGTCGACGCCTGCGGCGAGAAATGTCCGAAGGCCGCCGAGAAGCTGCCGGAGGACCGCGACGAGCTGCTGGCATCCTGCGGCTTTGCGGCCGCGCACTGGCAGAGCATCCGCACCGCCAGCCCGATCGAGTCGACGCTATCGACGATCCGGCACCGCGCCAAGCGCTCGAGGGGATGCCTGAGCCGCCGGCGCATGCTGTGCATGCTGTCCGAGCTTGGCATCTGCGCCGAACGGCGCTGGCGGCGCCTGAGCTGATTTAGAAAGCTTGGAAAGGCGGTGGAAGGAATGCAATTCAAAGACGGAATCGAGGCGGAACATCTGAACGACCAGATGGCCGCTTGAATGCCGCCCGACCGCCAAGCACTACTTTTGGCAATATCTCATATTCCAGTTACTGTATCTGACTCTATCATTACTGAAGAGTCGAACAAACCAATAAGCATAGATTTGCCATCCGCAATTTGACTTATCCCTATGTCCATTTTAGGTTTAACCCATCCTAACGTGACGGCCAGTTGTAAATCAATTTGAACAAAACCGTCAAATCCAGTGTCAATGATCGCAGGAAAAAATGCTGAATTTATTTTTATGTTTAAGCACGGTCTTCTATGCTGGTTGAAATAACCCGTCCACATCCATGCCTCCTATGCAACTTACATGAAATGTCGCTGGCGCACCAATGCGTTTTAGAAAAAACTG
The DNA here is from genome assembly GCA_965214875.1 of Arenicellales bacterium. Lineage (GTDB taxonomy): Bacteria > Pseudomonadota > Gammaproteobacteria > Arenicellales > JAJDZL01 > CBDAUN01. The sequence goes on from OZ243980.1 coordinate 3,238,288, forward strand.
ACCATCAGGATTTTTCTTTTTTGCAATTTCAAGTGCAATTTCCGGGTGTTCTCCAAGATGCCCTTTTCTCGTCGTTACATCGACAGCCAAAAACTTATCATTGTATTTGCCCTCATATTCCTGCTTCAGGGATTCTTCATAAATTTTTTCACCAAGATTAGCCACCTCAGCCATTTTAAGGATTTCAGACATCGGTTAATCCTTTTGTAAAAATAGTCACAAAAATGGAAAAGTACATTCAGCAAATATACCGCATACGCTCACATCATGGTTAGGTTTAGGGATAATTCCTTTTTTGCACAGGACGTATCAATTTTCCACGCCGACCGCTTGGCCGAAATAGGAGAGGTTCAAGTTTAAGATTAGATAATATTCGACATCCGCCAGTCGCGGCTACATCGAAGAATTCGCTCTTTGAGGTAATAATCCGGCTGACAGGCCATGGCGGACCCCTTCGAGTTCATCAGGTTGCCTGACCCTGCAAATCATTTACGCTTCGCTCGCTATCGAGCAGATACATCCCCGTGCGCTTGTTTCGTGTTCCAGCGCGCTTTGGCATCATCGATCTAAGCGCGAAAGACTGCCGCATCAAGGTTTGATTCCATGTTGGAATACCCTCCCCTTTGCAGAAACCTAAACCGCAGTTAGCTCAGCCATTGATTGCTCAGGATTAGCCGGCAAAATCAGTAGGCGCGAAATACGCTTTGAAAAACACCAGAGCAGGAGATCAGGCATTTCTGGCTCTTGCCTTCTCGCGGAAGCATCCGGCATGGCCTGCTAACACACCATGCAACCCAGGAAGAAAGTTTCATTGTCAGCAACGTATGCGCGGCCAACGGTATGGCGGATATCGTTGTGAGCTGCATAACCCTCATCCATTGCGAAGTCCTAGGCGATAGTTCAACCAGTCTTTTCTCTAGCAACAAGGGTCGCCGATTGATCTTTGCCGTTCAAAATTGTTCGTTACCGCCTACGGGTCTTGTCTGTTGCGCAAAGTTCAGATGTCTTTGAGTGGCTACGGGCTTTTTACTGCGGTTCACACGCCTTGGCGGCCATGACAAACGTTGTCGCTGATATAAAATGAAAATGACATAGAGGTTGCAATGAGGGGTAATAATGACGATTAGATTATCAAACATTGATATTCGCCAGCTTAGAATTTTTCGGGCAGTGGTCGAGTGCAACGGATTTACCAACGCTGAAGTTGCGTTGAACTTAAGCCAGTCAACCATCAGTCATCAAATGAGCAATTTGGAGGCGCGTCTAGGAATCAATCTGTGCGAGCGAGGACGGGCAGGTTTTCAGCTCGCGGAAAAAGGAAAGCGCGTATACGACGAAACGATACTGTTATTCAAAGCTCATGAGAAATTTCAATACGCTACAGGTGAGCTGAAGGGGAAATTGAGCGGATATCTGAATATCGTGCTGATTGACAACGTGGTTACGGATCCTGAGTGCCCTATTGTCTCAGCACTGAACAAGTTCAACAAGCACTCGCACGACACGACAATTTCACTGGAAACCATGTTGCCAGGCGATATTGAGCGCTCACTATTGAATAGCGATATGGATATCGCAATCGGAACATTTTCAAGAATGGTGCCAGGTTTGAATTACAGAAAGATTTATTTAGAAACCAATCATCTGATGTGCGGGGCAGGTCATCCGATTGCACAGCTGAAGGACAGCGGTGAAGTCATGGAAGCAATTCGGCGGGCGCGCAAAGTAACAAGGGGCTATCTAGACAAGCATGACATCAGCACGCTTGATCATGACCCGGAAACAACAATCGGGGTCGCCCAATATTTGGAGGCTCAGGCCATATTGATTCTCGGTGGCGGTTACATCGGTTTTCTGCCAACTCACTATACGGTGAACTGGGTGGAGCTAGGTCAAATGCAGGTAATCAACCCAGAGGAGATCACATACAAGTCGGCGTTCTACATCGTCACTAAAAAATCGCCTAGAAAGTCGAAAATTATTGATGCATTCATGTCTGATCTGAATGAAGCGGTGTCGGAATGTACCGGGAGAACATCCTTCTAGCTGGAGAGCGGCAATTTGCGCATGATCGACCGGCGCGGCGGTGCCGAGACTGTGAAAGTACTGCAATATTAGTGATATTCAGCAAATTGATGGTTGATATCTTATTGTTTTGATTTGCATTATATTTTAGATAAATTGATCATTCTGTAAAAATAGAATGCTTTAATAGTCTCAAATGCGCCTTTGCAAAGTATCATACCATCAAGTTTGAAGCATGCCATAGCACAAATTCCAGCTGATGCCGACGAACGTCACCGCCGAATACAAAAAGGCAGAACAATCATTCAGAGATGCCAGGGAGCCGGCTGATCGGCTGAACTGTCTGAAAGAAATGTTGCGCACCATTCCCAAGCATAAGGGAACCGAGCATCTGCAACGCGACATCAAGACCCGGATCAAGCTGCTGACCGAAGAGCTTTCAGGGCCGCGCAAAGGTGGAGCCCGAACAGGACCTGTTCACACGGTAAGGCCGGAAGGCGCGGGTCAAGTCGCATTGATCGGGCCTCCAAATGCAGGCAAATCGCAGATTCTCGCGAAACTTACCGGAGCAAAAGCGGATGTTGGCCCGTATCCGCATACCACCCAGCTCCCGCAACCAGGCATGGCCCCGTTTGAAGATATCGCATTTCAACTGGTCGACCTGCCTCCGGTATCTGAACATTACGTCGAGTCTTGGATCGTCAACTCGCTGCAGCCCTCAGATGCGGCACTTTTGGTCGTCGACATATCGCATCCAGCCTGCATTGAGCACATCGAGCACGCGCTCAATCAGCTGGACCAGCGTCAGATTCATCTGCTAGGCGCACACTTGCGAGCAAACGACGGCGACGAAACGGGCAATAACGAACAAATCGAAAATCCGTTTCGTATCGAACTGCCGACTATCCTCGTTGCAAACAAGATCGATCTTGCTCACGACCGACAGGAACTTGAAGCGTTGAACGAGCTGATCGATCACCAGTTTCCATCGGTTGCGGTATCCGCAGAAACTGGCGCTGGAATGGAACAAATCGCGGCAATGCTGTTCACGCTGTTGAAAATTGTCAGAGTGTACACGAAAGCGCCTGGCAAGCCAGCCGATACGGACCGCCCGTTTACCATCAGGCATGGCGGCACCGTGCGCGATGTCGCGGTGCAAGTGCATAAGGATTTTGGCGAAACATTCCGATTCGCCCGAATCTGGGGAAGCCGGGTTTTCGATGGACAGCAAGTCGGGCCTGATCACATCCTCAACGATCAAGATATCATCGAGTTGCATACCAAGTAGGCGAGTGATGGATTCTTGTGGCGCTCGCACCATGCAGCTGCTCGCCGACTACGGCATCGAAACGGTGTTCGGAATACCTGGCGTGCACACAGTCGAACTCTACCGCGGCATTGCGCAATCGCGTATTCGCCACATAACGCCGCGCCATGAACAGGGTGCTGGATTCATGGCAGACGGCTATGCCAGAGCGACCGGAAAAGTAGGCGTCTGCTGTCTGATCACCGGCCCAGGTGTAACCAATGCGGCGACTGCGCTTGCCCAAGCCTATTCGGATTCAGTTCCGGTTCTCGCCATTTCCAGCGTTAACCGACTGTCAAGCCTTGGAACCCAAAAAGGCAATCTGCACCAGTTGCGCAATCAGCAAAAGCTAACTGAGCAGTTCACAGCGTTTAGTCACACTATCCGCTCCGCAGAAGAAGTGCCTGCAGCGCTTGAACGCGCATTCGCGGTATTCGACTCAGCTCGGCCGCGGCCGGTCCACATCGAATTGCCGATCGATATCCTTGGAGAGCTTGTGGAACGAGACAAGCCGTGGCTTGCTAGGCGCAGCGTCGCTCCTCAGCCGCCGGCTTCGGCTATCGAGCAGGCGGCAAGATTGATCGCTCAGGCCCGCGCCCCCGTAGCCATATTCGGCGGCGGCAGCGTTCGCGCCTATCTCGCGGCCCGCAAGCTGATCGATATTCTGGGCATCCCAGCGGTAACGACCTTCGCCGCCAAAGGCGTGGTCCGCGCCGACCATCCGCTTAGCATCGGTTCAAACCTGTTGCATCCGCCGGTGCTCGACTTCGTGCAGTCCGCCGATGTCGTGCTTGCGATCGGAACGGAATTGTCTGAAACCGATATTTGGTCGCGTGGCGGCAAAATCAAATTCGACGGACGGTTGATTCGGGTCGACATCGATGCTGATCAGATCAATGTCAATGCGCCATCCGACTTTCCGATCATTGGCGACGCTTCGAGTGCGCTCGAAGCTCTGATTGACGCACTGATGCGCGAGCCAGCCTCATATGCGTGGGATCCATTATGCAACCGCGAACGAGTTCAATCGCTGAAATCGCAGTGTCGGCGACACTGGTATAAAAATACGCCGCGCCATCGAATTGTATGGAACGCAATCCGAGAAGCATTGCCTGAATTCGGGATTGTCGCTGCCGATTCGACTCAGATAGTCTACAGCGGCAATTATTGCTACGAGACCTTGCTGCCGCGAACCTATTTGACTTCCACGACGGGCTACGGCACTCTCGGCTTCGCATTGCCGGCGGCAATCGGCGCCAAGATCGCATGTCCTGACACGCCGGTTGTGTGCGTGGCGGGAGATGGCGGCTTTCAGTTCACGATTCAGGAACTCGCTACCGCTTGCGAACATAGGCTGCCGATCGTGATTGTTCTTTGGAATAATCAAGCCTACGGCGAAATCCGCGATACGTTTGATGATTTGGGCATCGAGCGGGTCGGTGTCGAATTGCCATCGCCCAACTTTGTCGAAGTCGCCAAAGGCTATGGGGCTGACGCACAGCGCGTTACAAGCGTCCAGCAGTTTAAGTCGGAAATCAAACGCGGACTGGATGCCAAACGCCCGACCCTGCTCGAGTTGTGCGCTGAGGCATTTCTTTCAGCTGACTAGGTCCGAAAAAGCGAAGGCACGTTTGCACTATCTGGCATCGATAACCGGATAGGTCGGTTTGCCCCAAGGTGAATTCGGATTGTTGATCATCAATACGACAAACAAAGGAACCAGAAAGGCTAGTATCTGCGCTCCATCTTTGACCTGCGGACGATTGATCTTGCCGCGCCATGTGGCTGCGCCGTGGACCAGCTGGTTGCGCAGGACATAGAGCCGGTCGAATACGGTTGTCAGCAGCATCTTGGTATCCTTAAGCCGGAGCGCGACATGCACATTGTCCTTGCTTTTGATGAACCGCTCTTCCCAGTTCTCATAGCCAGGAATCTGGTTGACGTTATTCCAGAACGGCTGATAGACGTATTTGTTATCCATCAACGTCCTCACCGAAGACGAAAAACGGTCCCAGAACGCATCGTAGATGGTGTCTTCGGTATCAAGTGTTGAAATTTCATCGAAGAAGTTCGCGAACGCCATGCGTTCGCTCTTCTGAGACCAGTCGGTTTTCTCCTGCACATATAGCGCATTGAACGATACCCAGTAGAGAATAAATGCGACATCGTCATCATCGACTTGCTGCTCAGCACGTTCAAGCCAGCTGATTGCCCGATGGGCGCGCAATGCGATTTCATCAGGCAAGGTCTCTCCATTCTCCAATTCAATCTGTTTGAGATTTTCAAGGGTTATCGTCTGCAGCATCTGATTAAGTCGATCTTTTTACTGGTTCACAATCGGTTACGCCCATACTGTCAAGTTTACGCCAATCGAGTGAAGATACGCAAATCTGTCGAACTGGCCGACTACCTTTGCATGGCGTTCAAAACGGCAAGTTCTTCTGCGGCATAGCCGATTCGCGATGCAGGTTGCGCCGCCGCTGCGAGCGTAGCGCGTTCGACCAAGGCTGTCATGCGCATGCTGCTCAAGGGCTGGCAATTCGGCATTTTTGCGCCCGCATCCGAGCGCAAACCACTCAGATGAAATCGCTTTCAAACAGGTGGGGTCAGTTTGCTGCGCAGCTTTCTTTCATCACGCCTGTCTTCTCGATTTGCAAGCCGGCGGAATCACGCAGTCGGCAGAAAGTTTCGAGCTTTGGGGCATGGTCGCCGAGCGGCTAGCAAATTAGGGTCAGTTCACGAGTGAAATTTTCAATCCGGGCGCAAAGCCCACCTGCCACCGATTCGTCAATATGCACAAGGCGGCACCGTGACTTTAATCAAGACTCCCGTCTACGCCCAATCGCTCATGCAATGTCGGACTAGTCGTTGTGAATTGCAATCGCTGCTTGATTTCCGGATAGAGGTAGTGCTGAACGCCGAACGCGGCCATCGCCGCTTCGTGAAATCCGCTTAGGATCAGCTTCTTTTTGCCAGCGTATTGTGCAATGTCACCAATCGCGAATATTCCAGGAATATTGGTCTGACTGTTGACCGATTCGACTTCGATCAACTTCCTGCTTACTTCCAATCCCCACTGCTCGATTGGGCCAAGATTGGGAGACAGGCCGAAAAACACAAGCAGCTCATCCAGTTCAATGTCGATCGGCTCGACATTCTTGTCGAAAGAAATGACCTGCAATCCGGTAATCTTGTCTCCATCCCCATCGAGCTTGCCAATGCGTCCGATATGGTATGACAAGGTGCTGTTTTCCTGAGCTGCCAGTTGTTTCATTGCATTGACCGATGCCGGTGCAGCGCGGAACTCCTCTCTGCGGTGGACTAGCACGACTTTCTTTGCAATCTTGTGCAACTCCAATACCCAATCGAGCGCCGAATCTCCGCCGCCGAGGATGACAACCTTGCTGCCAGCAAAGCGCTGCTTATCCTGAACTTTGTAGTTCAGATTCTTGCCGACATAGTCTGCGGCTCCCGGCGTGCGCAACGGCCGCGCATCAAACGCTCCGAGACCGCCGGCGATTATGACGCTACCCGCATCAAATTCAGTTCCAGCCGAAGTCTTTACATCGAAACGCCCATCATCACGCTTGGCCACGTGAGTCACTTGCTGCTTGAGGTGGAATTGCGGCGAAAATGGCGATGCCTGCTCGGCCAGCCGGTCTATCAGCTCCTGAGCTCCGACGATCGGATACCCGGGTATGTCGTAGATTGGCTTGTCTGCATAGAGCATGGCGCACTGGCCGCCGATAATGCCGAGCGAATCGATCACATGGCACTTGATATCCAGCAATCCCAATTCAAAGATCTGAAAAAGGCCGACAGGACCTGCGCCTACGATTACAGATTCGGTTTCTATCTTCATGAGTCCTCCGCGTAGGGAAAAGCAAAATTCTGGTGATTCGCCTGAATGCCGCCGGCACATCTAGCTACCCGTGCGGCTCCGAAATGCCGCTGGCAAGCAGCCCGCCGATCCTGCGTGTGCAGCGCGCCGCCGCAAGCATCGAAATTATAAACTTGGAATACGTTTGAATTGTCTACCGCGATTTTCTACAGTTGCCTTCGCAGCGTTTCGGTTCATAATGATGACGCAGAATACCAAACCATGCGCCAACACGTTGGCAACTTTGCAATAATCCGCTAATGTCTTCAACAGCAATCGTCTGGCTGAGGCGCGATTTTCGCCTGTCGGACAACTCCGCACTAAAGCATGCGTCAAATGTCGCGCAGCGCATCATTCCGCTTTACATTCACGCCCTCGACGAGGAGGCTCCATGGCAAATCGGAGGCGCTTCACGCTGGTGGCTGCAAAAAAGTCTGGCGCGCATGGATGCCGAGCTTCGCAAAGCCGGGTCGCGCCTTATTATACGTCGCGGCAGCAGTTGCCAGATTCTGCAAGATGTTGCCCGGCGCGAGGGTGTCGAGCTGATTTTCTGGAATCGGCTATATGAGCCGTCGACTGCAGCATTGGAAAAACGTATCGAATCTATATTTGCCGGACTACCGACTAAGCTTCAATCCTGCCGCGGTTCACTGCTCCGAGAACCATGGGAAATTAAAAAAAACGATGGCGGGATGTACCGCGTTTTCACCCCGTATAGTCGAAACTATCTGCATCGCGTTGCCGAGGAGCCCGAAGATAAGCCGGTAAAGTCGCTTCCGCCGGTGCCAAAGCACATCGAATCGCTGTCCGTCGGCGAACTCGGACTAGCTCCGGCAATGGCTTGGCACCAGCCGCTCGATGGCATTTGGCGGCCCGGCGAGATAGGCGCTCAAGCCGCTCTCAATGAATTCATCGAACAATCGGCAGTCGATACCTACCAAACGCGGCGAGACATTCCGTCCGTCGACGGAGTATCGATGCTGTCCGCGCATCTTCACTTCGGCGAGATTTCTTCCCGGCAAGCCTGGAATGCCGTCTTGCGTGCCAGACCGGCTAAAACCACGAATCCGCATGATGATAGACAAAATGGGCAGGCCTATCTGCGTCAGCTTGTTTGGAGGGATTTCGCTCATCATGTGCTACATCATCTGCCGCATACGCCGCAACAGCCATTCAACGACCGGTTCAGAAATTTCCAATGGGAAGAGAATCCGAAACTGCTCAAAGCATGGAAACGCGGGCAGACGGGCATTCCGCTTGTCGATGCCGGCATGCGCCAGCTTTGGCACATTGGCTGGATGCACAATCGGGTCCGCATGGTTGCAGCTTCGATGCTAGCCAAAAACGGTCTGGTCGACTGGCTGGAAGGCGCGCGCTGGTTTTGGGATACGCTGGTTGATGCCGATCTTGCGAACAACACCATGGGGTGGCAATGGGTAGCTGGCTGCGGAGTTGATGCCGCACCGTATTTTCGAATATTCAGTCCCGCCCGACAAGGCGAGCGGTTCGACCCGAATGGCGACTACGTGCGCCGATGGGTGCCTGAGCTTGCGCTTATGCCCGCCAAGCACATACACGAACCATGGCGAGCGCCTGATTCGGTTTTGAGCCAGGCTGGCATAAGATTAGGTCGGGACTATCCGCGACCCATTATCGATCTTAATCGTGGCCGCCTGGAAGCTCTTCGTCGATTCAATGCGCTTGGGTGACGACAGTTTTTCAGACCTGAAAGGCAAACGTTCGGTCCTATCCAACGAGCCGCCTGGCCGTGCAAACGCCTAATCATCCGGCACGATCTGAAAATAGCCGTTTGCCTCAACCACCTGTATTGCGACCTCGTATAGCTCGCTGAGTGTCGCAGCGTTGAGCAAATCGCATTTGCGGCCGCAAGCAATCACCTTTCTGTCCTTCAGCAGCACGACGTGATCAATCTCCGGCGGAATTTCATGGATATGGTGTGTAACCAGAACGATCTGCGTACCGCCTTGCATCAGTCGCCGTATCGCGGCTAAGTACTTGAACGTGGCATTCGGATCCAGCCCGCTAGTCGGTTCGTCCAAAATCAGCGCAAACGGGGCATTGATTAAAGCGCGCGCCAAAAGAAAACGCCTTTGCTCGCCGGTCGACATTCTGTAAAACGGCTTATCCAGCAGTTCAAGCACGTCGAGCTGGCCGGCAACTTGCTTAACCAGCTCATGCTCGCGCGAAGCAAAATCCTGATGCTGATAGGTGCCTACACTCGAATAGAACCCTGAGAGCACAACATCGCTTCCTGCGACATGCCCCAGATACCGCGCTTGCAAATCCTGCGACACAAAGCCCAGCCGGCTTCGAAGCTCCCAGACATTCCAGTTCTCCTCGTTGAGAATTCTGACGACCGATTCACCATCTTTGACCGGGTAGAGTTCGCGCATCAAGATCTTCAGAAAAGTCGATTTGCCTGCCCCATTAGGCCCTAAAATGACTGTATTTTGGCAAAGAGGCAACGACAAGGAAAACCGATCGAACACTTTGCCGCTGCCGCGATACACAGTCACATCGCGAAGTTCGATCAGATTGCCGGATTTAACCTGCGAATGAGCACCCTGTTGCATCAATCTATCTGTCAATTAATTGCCGATTTGCAGCATTATCGCATAGGCGAGCCAATGATTCGCAGACTCGTCCGGCACATCGCGGTCAACTGAAAATAACGGTCAAAATTGAGATAATCTCCAAAATCCGCTTGTTGCTAAAAAGGCTTCAAATGTATTGATTCCATACAAATCATGTTCGGGGTCAGATACATGCGGGACTGCCCGCCCCTTCCCGCAGGACGCAGTCCGAAGGGAAGGGGCGGGCGCCTCTGTTCTTGCGCATGCTGGCCTGCCATGTCGAGTGGCACATGTGCGGGGCATGGCGGCCGCCGACCTTCGCCGATGCCGAATTGGCCGGCGACCGGCGCGTTCGCCGGCGGCCCTGAAAAGGCGCGCGCCGGGCAGCTTGCAGACGGCTCGCCGGCGCACTGCTTCGAGACCCTGATGGCGAGCCTCGAGACGATTACGGAGAACCGCTGCCGCCTCTTCTGGCTCCGGCGCGGCCGCAAACCCGCCCGGCCTCGCCGGCGCGAACCCCGGAATCTTCCCGAACCCGCTGATTCAGGCGGAAAATCTGGCCGCAAAAAACTCTAGCGCGGATTTCGGGCTGCACATTTCAATTTCATTGCGGGACCAGGCGCCCGGCCCTGCGAATGCATCGCCGCCGACCCGTGTCAAACACAGAATGCAAACCAGGGGCTCATGGACCGTTCCAGCCCGATCCGTCCCAGTTCTTGAACACCCACGTCCAGAAGTTGTTCATTCTTTCTTCATGGTCGGCGACCGCCTGGTCGACATGTTCCTTCGTCAGGGGGGCGCAGGAAGTATTGACAAGCGACGCATCGTGCTTGCACTGGCGGAGCTTGTGCACGTCATTCATCTTGATTTTTCCTTGATGCATGCCCTTCGGAAAAATATTCACCCCGGGCCGCCTGCCGAAATCGCACTCGACATGCACCCAGCAGGTCGATCCAGCCATGAAACTGCCAAAAAATCCCGGCTTGTTATGGTAGGAATCCCAGTGCACGCTGCGCAGCTGGCATTTTTGCACCTTGTATGCGTGGGACGCGCGCCAGGCCTCGTTGCAGGCGACATGACGCGCATATTTTGAAGGTTCGCGGTCGCCGCTCGCGAACCATGCCGCGGCCGGCTGCGGGCTGATGCCTGCGAGCAGGGCGATTCCTCCAAAACCGAATGCCGCCGCCATCATCATTGCTTTCATTTTCAGCTGTTTCATCCTGATGCCCTCCTTCTGACCGGAATTCCTTTTGAATATTTGATCTGCTCAAGCATATGAGCATGATTTGAATGATAGCATCGATTCTTCGATCTGTCAACTGTTTTGCGGACAAAATCCGCGTTAGAGATTTTGCGGGCGAATTTTCGCCGAAATCCGGGGCGCGGCGGCTTTTTGCCGCGATGCTGTTTTGCGTTTCCGGCGGCTGCGGCGCCAGGGCCATCGCCGGGATCATGCCGGCCGCGTCGCACAGCTTAAGCCGCGGCTTCTGACATGATGCAAGATCTTGCCCGCCTTGCAGCAGGGCCGCCGGCGAGTCGTCCCGCTGGTGGAAGCTCGTCGCTAGCACTCGGCAAATCCAGCCGCCCCGCGACAGGGCGTCGCCGCCCTGCGGGCGGTCGAGTTCATGCCGGCCGAGCAACTCCATCAGCGGCCGCTCCTCGCGCAGCATCATGAACGTCGCCAGGCAGGCTCACCCGGGCCGCCGCCCGGCACCGGCCGCTCGAAACGGGCATCGAGACCGAGCTTGCGCACCGGCTCGCCCAGCGCCGCCAGGCCGTCATCGGCGGCGGAAATCTTGCAGGACACTGGATGTCCATGAAGCCTTGCCCCCCGGCCGGACCCGCCCAGCGGGTGAAATGCTCCTTGATGCAGCAACCCGCATTATCAAAGGCTTTATCCCCTTTTGCAGCCGCCCTAACGCGGTTTTAAGGGGGTTCAGATGCATGCGGGCGCGCGAAATTTTTCAGGCAGCATAGTGCTTGCAATACAAATCCAGCAACCGAAAGGCGGGGAATGCGCCATGCAAGCCGAAGGCCCGCACCGCAGATGCTGTCGTCTCGATCCTATCCGCGACGAACTTTCGCCGCAGGCCGCCGAGCGCTTCTGCAACGCCTGCCGGCCGCATCAGGCGCTCGGACAAGCGGCGCCCATGCAGGCGCATAATAAGAACTTCGACCAAAGCGCGCTTGCCGCCTGAAAAGTCTCACATGTATCTGAACCCGGACATCATTGATTTCAGCCCGCCTTTGTAATACACTGCAACTTAGCCAGCCGTTCGTATAGCTTAGACCCGCCGCATCCTTGCCGACTTGGGCTTGTAGCAAAGATTAATCAGATTTATATATCGTAATCAAGTTCCGGTTCAACAGCAAGCAGGCTTGCGCCACTTTCATAGTTACATACCGATAATTTTGCGAAGCAAACTCGATCGGAAATTGATGCCAAAACTTGTGCGTTTGGCCGTATCGGAACAACTTACTTCCAAATCGTATCAAGCGATGCTAGCGAACTTCCTGTTTTGCTTCGACTAAAACAACATATACGGAATAGCAAGGACAATGAATTTTACACAAACCTCGCAAAATCGCCTTGCACCTAATGAGATCACTCGAGACAATAGCGCACACTCCGACAATTTGGAGGGGCTCGATACGAACGCGTCCTCTTGGGGCGACTACCCCTTAGATGATCTATTGATCAGAAACGAAACACGCACAGTAGGCGACATTTACAGAAGAATAGAGAAAAAAGGCTATGTCATGACCCCGGACTTTCAGCGAGATTTCATATGGGATGACAGTAAGCAAAGCAAACTAATTGAGTCGGTAATCATGAGGATACCATTGCCAGTCTTCTATCTGGCTGAAGATAGTGAGGGACGCATGATCGTTGTTGATGGGCTACAGAGGCTTTCCACCTTCGTAAGGTTAATGAAAAATGAATTTCGCCTGAAACTGCCTCACCGCAAGGAACTTCACGGTCTGCGCTTCAATCAGCTCTCTCCAAAGTTGCAGAACCGTATCGAAGACTGCAATCTGATCATGTACATTATCGATTCGAGAGCGCCCGAACAAGCGCGACTTGATATTTTTGAACGAGTCAATGCCGGTGAACCGCTCTCTCGGCAACAGATGCGAAATTGCCTCTACATGGGAAAGGCGACACAATTCCTAAAACAAGAATCTCAAACTGAGCTTTTTATTACCGCAACCGGAGACTCACTCAACACAAAAAACATGCGAGACCGTGAATTCGTCAATCGTTTCTGTGCGTTTCAGATACTCGACAAAAACTGCTATAACGGAGACATGGACGAATTTCTGGCTGATGCATTGAAAACGATGAATGGCTGGGATGTCAAGCTACTACTAGAATTGTCGGAGACCTTCAAAAGGACGCTGCAAAACAACAGTTTTCTATTCGGCATACATGCCTTCAGAAAATACAACTCGCTTGATGACACGGCTCGCAATGTCCTTAACGCGTCGTTGTGGGACGTGTTGTCTACCGGTCTTGCGGCATACTCTAAATCCCGTGTAGCTACTTTCGCCGAAGACATACGAAGCACTGTGCGTCAACTGCTTGATGACGAACAATTCTTCACTGCGATTTCCTACAGCACTAACAGCGTCAAAAACGTCCAGACAAGATTCTCATTATGTCACAACGCATTGCGGGAGGTTTTAGGTGATCACCCAGATTGATTTGAGATTCTTCAAATGCTTTGAAGTGCTCAAATTGCCATTGTGCGCATTAACTCTTCTAAGTGGGCAAAATGCCAGTGGAAAATCGGCGGTCATACAAGCACTAGTTCTTCTTCATCAAACCATTCGCGATAATGAGTGGGCTAGACATTTAATCTTGAACGGCAGCATCCTAAGCTTGGGGACAGCCTCCGATCTGATTGATTGTGTATATGGGCGTGAAGAATTTTCCATTGGCCTGACTCACAACAACCAAAGTTTCCTATGGAGCTTTCGAGGTAGTCGCGATGACGACATGAAGATGCATATCCAAGATGTCAGCATTGATGGAAATCGGTCAACTGTGGTCGATGGGTATCGATGCCTCTTACCTATTGCAAGCGGTCCATTTTCGATTACTTCAGTATTGCAAAACATGGCATATTTGCAAGCAGAAAGGTCTGGACCAAAGGAAATGTACGCATTAGCGGGCAGAAATGGCTCGCAGTTGTCAGATCAAGCGGTAGGAACAAGAGGTGAGAATGCCGTAAGCGTCCTATATTCAAATAAGGATGTAAGAATAACCAATTTGCGCGTAGATAATTCTGACATCCCACCCACTTTGTTTGCACAGGTCGAGGCAAGAATGGAACAATTCTTTCCTGGATTCCAACTTGAAGTCGAAAAAATCTCTAAGGTAAACGCTGCAACTCTCGGTATAAAAACCTCAAGCGCCACTGATTACCATCGTCCGGTGCACACCGGTTTCGGCTTGACACAGGCGCTTCCGATTATCGTAGCGATATTGATTTCAAAGCCCAACGATTTGATTATTATTGAAAATCCTGAAGTTCACATGCACCCGGCTGGACAAGCAAAAATTGGTCAATTTCTAGCCAAGGCTGCAGCGTCAGGGATACAAATTATCATTGAATCCCATAGTGACCACATCCTGAGCGGCATTCGTCGCGCAGTAAAGGAAAAGGCTTTATCGAGCGATGATGTGGCAATTCATTTCTTCCGCAAACGATCAGAAGATTCAAAACAACGAGCTTCGCAAGTGCAAAGCCCGATTATCGACTCGAACGGCAACATAGACAGTTGGCCTAGAGGTTTTTTTGACCAATTTGACGTAGACATGGACTATTTTGCTGGCTGGGGCTAGTATGGATTTTTTGGTCAACGAACTATCATTACATCAGCAATATCCAAATCTGCAGGCATTTCGCAACGCATTCTCTCAATTGCTTTCGATGCGGAATGCGGCCCGTGCTTTCGGCCGGGAAGTTTCCTGTACCGCTAAACTGCTCGACGTTAGTCCTATCGTTGACGTATCGATGCGAAAAGCCATCCGATTATGCCTTTCTCATGAGGAGAAACGTTCCGCGATGATTTGGCTGGCCAAATTTGGCCCATTTTGGGACGATTCCCGAATCCACAGCGAAAACGAATATTTAGAATGTGCCGAACAAATCGTTACTAATTCCGCGGTGGGCGAAGCCGCGTTTCGAAAACTTCATGGCTCAGAATGCAGTCTGATCAGCTTCTCGCCATCAAATTGGTGCCATACACCAGTACGGGTTATTTGGCATCGCGATGGCGAAAACAATCATTCCGAAGCGGCGAACATCGACAATTGGTGGGAGCCTGATGCATTGAGGGGTTATCTAGAGTGCTCTGATCCCCCACTGCTTTCTTGGTATGACTTGCAGATTGCCTCACAACGCCGATTTGATTTTATTCAGTTTGGCGATGATTGTTTCTGTTATCTGAAAGGAGTTCCTTTCGCAAAAAGTTCCGCAATTCGAATAATGTCGCTTTTGCAAATACTGAACCAATTTGTCGAAAACCACTCTGAAGATGGCACTCGCAATGAGTCTGCGCATCAGATTTACCAAACTTTTTTCACCGGGGATGGGGCGTGGTTTTCAGATTCATCAAGCTCTGAAAAGCAGGAATTCCGGCACCAGCTAACTTTTTCCAATCCTTCAAATCCCGATAGGCAAATATTCTGCCCATGGCATGGCAAAGAAAGACATTCACTATTGCGTATACATTTTTCTTGGCCGATCGCGAGACGGAAAGTTGGCGTTGTTTACGTTGGACCGAAATTAACAAAACGCTAGCCCGAATTCCTATCAGCAAGTGTTCCGCTACGCCATCTCGTACAGTGCAAAGTCGACGCAGGTCGCTCTTCCCGCTCGCCATGCATCGACATTGTGAGTTAAGACAACGCATAAATCTCAGTGCGCCAATCCCGGTTTCGGCGATGCGGCCGACGACCGGCATGTGGTCCCGCTCCTTCTTGTATGTGAACCGATACGACTGCTTATCGCAACGCACCGCGGCCTCGTCGATATCCAGGGTCACTGTTTCCGGTTGCGCAGCGCCACTCCGCTCAGATGCCGCGAGCCTTCGTGCAGCATCATGAACATGACAAGATACGCCCCGGGCCAAAGCCGCGTTTGCCGCCCGAACCAGCATCAAGAGCTCGAAATGTTCATCAATTCCAAGCCCGCGCATCAGCTCGGCTAGCGCCTAGGCCGGTTTGTCATCGGTGGTGGAAATCCTGTATGATTGATATCTGTAAAGCCTCGCCTTAATCGGATTCACCCAACGGGTGCAATGTTGTTTTGTGCAAAACGCCGATTATGCAAGGCTTTATTCTTTTTTGCAGTCACCCCAACAACACGGTTTTAAGATAATCTCTCATTTGAGACCAGTTTTGTTCTACAACATGCCCAATGCCGAACACAATGTCTCTCATCTGTCGCCACCAAATGTATCGCGAGTGCCGCTAGCATGGATCTGAGACCTTTGCTCTCGCCGAAGAGCATTGCCGTGATCGGCGCCTCGGCCAAAGAAGGCTCGATAGGTCATGAACTGCTCGCCATGCTCGACGATGGCGGCTACCAAGGGGATGTCTACCCTATCAACCCGCGATACCCGCGCATCCGAAATCTTGACTGCTACGAGTCTATCGCAGATCTGCCCGAACCAGTTGATCTGGCGTTCATCGTGCTGTCGCCGCAGCGGCTTGAGCAGCAAGTCGATGCCGCATTGAAAGCTCGCGCAAGATCAATGGTCATCACGCCCAATGCAGTGGCCGAAGACGATGCCGAGCCCAAACTTGCCGAGCGACTAAGAAAAAAGCTTCGCGATGCCGAAATTCCCGTATCCGGCTACAACTCGATGGGCTTCTACAACAACGATATCAAGTTGAAAGCCTGCGGATTTCGCGCCCCGATTATTGCTGGGTGCGGAAATATCGCCTATATCTCGCAATCGGGGTCCGTGTTTTCAGCCATCACGCACAACGACCCGCAGCTTTTGTTCAACCTATCGATCAACACTGGCGCTGAACTCAACGTCACTGTCGCCGACTACATTCAATTTGCACTTGAGCAACCAACAACGCGGATTATCGGCATCTTTGTCGAAGCCATCAGGGACCCGGAGGGCTTCAAGAAAGCTCTGCGCCGCGCCGCCGAGCGCCGAATTCCGGTAGTCGCACTGAAAGTCGGTAAAAGCGCACTTGGGGCAAAATACACGATCAGCCACTCCGGCGGACTCGCCGGAGACGATGAAGCATTCAACGCGGTGCTGCGACGACACGGGGCGATTCGGGTCGATTGCATGGACGAATTGGCCAATACGCTGTTGCTGTTCAGCTATTTTCCCGTTGCGCCGAAGGGCGAGATGGCGCTGATAGCCGACTCAGGCGGAGAGCGAAGCATGATTTGCGATGTTGCTGAAAAGATCGATCTGCCATTTGCCGAACTTCAGCCTAAGACAATCGAGCAGCTTGCAAAAGTTCAAGACTATGGGCAAGAAGCGGCAAACCCGCTCGACCCTTGGGGAACCGGAATCAATTTCGAGCACACACTCGGCACATCGCTCGAGATCATGGCAGCCGACCCGGGCTCTTCAATCGGAATCATCAGCCTTGATATCCGCGACGACAACTTCATGGCGGCAAGCTGCGTCAGCGCGTTCAAGCACGCCCGCAAGACCGTCGACAAGCCGATGATCCATATGACCAACTATACCGGAATTCGCCGCACCAGAACAACCGAAATGCTCAATGCGCTCGGTGTGCCGGTGCTGTGCGCCACTCGCCCGACACTGAAGGCGGTCAAGAATTGGCTAGATTATCGGGATTTTGAATTGGAAACCGGCAATGAGCATTATCGATCGATCAATGCGCTCGAAGGCAAGACTCAAGTCATGCAGGAGCATGAGGCGCTGGACTGGCTTTGCGGCGTCGTTGCGACCGCTAACGGATTTGCGATCAATTCTGAAGAAGAACTATGCGATCATCATTTACTCCTTAAGTACCCGGTAGTCTTAAAGACGATGCAAGATGGCGTTGTGCACAAGACCGAAGCTGGAGGCGTGGCGACCAATATCAAAGGCCCGGATGAATTGGTCGATGCCTATCTCAAAATGTCCAAGCGTTGCGGCAGTTTAGCGATGATCCAGCAGATGGTAAAGGTTGACTTCGAACTGATGCTCGGCATGAAAACTGATGAAATATATGGAAAACTTGTTATTTTGGGCGCAGGCGGCATATTTGCAGAACAGATGCGGGACAGCGTCGCAATGCTCCCTGATGCCGGAAACAAGGAAATCGAAGCATGCATACGCCGGTTGAAGATTTTCGACCTGCTGCAAGGAGCACGAGGAAAAGCGCCTGTCGACCTTGATGCATTGGTCCAGACTGTTGCTGATTTTTGCGAGATGGTCCGAGCGCTTGGCGAAACCGTATCGGAAATCGATATCAATCCGCTTGCGATAAGCGAATCGCAACCCATTGCACTTGATGCGCTGATTGTTCCGAGCGGATACTATGCGAACAAGCGCTCATCAAATTAGACGATAAGGAATTCCATGGCTTTGCTGATCACAGACGAATGCATCAACTGCGACGTTTGCGAACCTGAATGTCCGAACGAAGCGATTTTCATGGGGCCTGAAATCTATGAAATTCATACGCACCTTTGCACTGAGTGCGTCGGACATTTCGACACGCAGCAATGCGTCGAAGTCTGTCCTGTGGAGTGCATCATTGTAGATCCGGATAATGTTGAGTCCGCTGAGTTGCTAATGGCGAAATACAAGCGGATCATCCAGGCCCGGTAAGTTCTTTCCCCTGCTCGGCCAAGTGCCAATGTATTCTACGGTCCTTCTATTGGTTGCCGTTACCGCGCTTTACGCCGGCTACAATTTGCTGATCAAGTTTTCTTCCGACCTCGCGCCCGAGTCGGCTACAACAACCATTCTCGCCACCATAGCGCTTCAGATGGCGGCACTTGCAGTATCGCTGACCTTTGCGGCGGCACTGCTCATCAGAGGCGGGCAGTCGTTCACGCTTCCTATCGGCGCCTTTGGCTGGGCGGTCGCTGCCGGCCTTTGCATTGGCGCGGCGGAGGTGGGGTATTTCTATCTTTTTCGCGGCATTGGAGGCGCGGAGCCGATACTGGCCAATCTCGCCATCCCGACCATCGTCGGCGGCACGATCTTGATCACTCTTTTGGCTTCGTGGCTCGTGCTGAACGAACCGATGGCCGGTCTGCGCCTTTTTGGCGCGATGCTCATCATCATCGGCATCATCGTGATGTTCACAGCAGACAGTTCGGCTGCAGGCCGGTAGCCTCGACTTTATTCAAGTCAGCGCTGACAGTTTTTGCAGTAGTAGGTTGCGCGCTGACCGATGGTGATCTTTGAAATCGCATTACCGCACTGCTTGCATGGCCGATCGGCACAGCCGTATACTTTAAGATGCTGAGCGAAATATCCGGGCTGGCTGGCACCGGAAACAAAGTCTCGCAATGTGGTGCCGCCTGCGTCGATCGCCTCGCTCAAGGTCGATTTCACGCTTGAAGCCAGCATATCGTAGCGCCGCCGCCCGATACGGCCTGCGCTTCTGGCGGGATGGATTCCTGCCCGATGCAATGATTCAGAGGCGTAGATGTTGCCAACGCCAACCACGATGCGGCCATCCATCAGCACATTTTTGACTGCCGCTTTTCTACCGCGTGATATGCGATAAAGGTGTTCGCCATTGAATTGTTCGCTTAGCGGCTCCAGGCCGAGGCTGCACAGCAAGCGATGACCGTACGGGTCGCCATCAATCCATAGCACGCAGCCAAAGCGCCTCGGGTCCCGCAAGCGCAGACGCCATCTATCATCGATGGCAAACTCGACGTGGTCATGTACCCCCGGAGGCTCATCCAGCGGCGAGAGCCGCAAGCTGCCGGACATCCCCAAATGGATGAGCATGCACCCGTCTCCAACCGAAAAAAGCATATACTTCGCACGGCGCACAATGCGCTCAACGCGTCGATTAGTGATCGACTCGGCCAGCTTGCCGCTGACCGGCCAGCGCAAGCTGGGTTGACGAACTACAACTTCGGTTATAGTGGCATCTTTCACATAAGGCGATATGCCGCGGACGGTGGTTTCAACTTCCGGCAATTCGGGCATAATCCGCTCGCAATGTCATCGGTGATTTTTGCGTCAAACAAATTCAACATGCCCGACCCGCCACCTTCAATGCCAGCCTTTACAGTCACCAACCAGGATAGCGGTCGAGTATTCGGCATCCGCAACGACGAAACCGTGCTGGATGCGGCTTTGCGTCATGGCTTTTCTCTGCCCTACAGCTGCCGAAACGGCACCTGCGCCGCATGCATGGCGGATCTCATTGAAGGCGAGGTCAAGCTTGATCCATACGATAAGACAGCATTAAGCGATGCGCAACTTGAATCATCAAAGATTCTGCTTTGCCGAACCCGCCCGCAATCGGACCTTGTCATCAGCGCCGGCGAAGTCGAAGCGCTGGACAGCATCTCGATTCAGACCTTGCCATGCCGTGTTTCGAGCCTGACAAGACTGACCCATGACGTGATGGATATTGCCCTTGCTTTGCCGCGAGATACAGTGTTCAACTACATCGCGGGCCAGTACATCGACATCATTTTGCGCGATGGGCGGCGGCGCGGATTTTCGATTGCTGCCGCCCCTCGCATCGGTGGCGACCTTCATCTGCAGGTGCGTCAAGTTCCGAACGGGCGCTTTACGACCCAGATTTTTAAAGGCATGAAAGTGCGCGACATTCTTCGGTTCGAAGGACCACTAGGAACCTTCTTTTTGCGCGACAGCGCCAAGCATGCCATTTTGATCGGCGGCGGAACGGGATTTGCGCCATTGAATGCCATGATCGAGGCTCATCTTGCAGCGGGCGAACCTCGCCCGCTGCACTTGTTTTGGGGGGTGCGCACGGAGCGAGACTTCTACCACCTCGATCGCATCGAAAACTGGCAGGACGCTTGGCGCGGAACATTTCAATTCACTCCGGTCATCTCAGAACCTGGAAATTCCAAATCATGGCAAGGCGCAACCGGATGGATACACGATGCCGTGCTGGAATGCTATCCTGATCTTTCAGGACATCAGGTTTATGCGAGCGGTCCGCCGCCCATGATCGAGGCCATTCGCGGCACATTCGCGGCGCACCGGCTGGCCGAAGATGATTTATTCTACGATTCGTTTGAATTTTCAAGCGATTCGCTTTACGCGGATTGAATGACTATAAATCAGGAATTATTAAAATTCGAGCAAAGTCGAATTGGCGCAAAGACCGTTCTGAAAACGCTTACCGAACCTGTATCGGAAGCATCGCAGGAGATTATTTCTCACGTTGCGAGAAAATGCGTCCGCTACGTCAAATTTGCAGCAGAGGCGCGATTCAATCGAAGTCTGTGAGCAGCACCCGCATCCGCATGGATCACAGGCCAAGGACATTGCCGAATTTGTCGAACGGTGGCTGGTGCGGGCCTCATCAACGCCTGACATTAGACCGGCGGCAAATCAAGGCTTTCGACCGCATCTTCAAGCAACCTGATGCTCTGCGCCGCAATGCAGCGTCCGCCATGCCCGGAAAAAGCTTGGGCTGAGTCGCCTCGCTTCCCTTGATAAGCCGCCATGGATCCGCATACTTAAATAATCGGAACCAAGCTATTCTGTTCCAGATGCGGCTTCATATTTGAAAACAATCAACCGGGTGGTTGCAATTGCGCCGGAAAATTTTGCCGAACTTTTGAACTGTTGTTATAATTGACTATATAGTCTTTTGCGATTGCTGTTTGTCATATAGGGCGGATTCGCAATTTGCCGCGCACTCCCTGCAAAGAGAACTGTTGCCATGTCGTTAGTTTCGTTGAGCATCCCTGAAGAGTTCCTGCTTATGGTCCTGAACGATCAGACCGGCTACTTCTATGAAGTAGGAGGCTGGACGTTCAAGTGTGCTGTTGCTGGCGCAATCTTGGCCGATTTGTCGCTAAGGTCTCGCATTGATACCGACCTTGATTCGCTCTACCTGCTGAGTGATAAGGAGACCGGCGACCCGATTCTGGATAAATGCTTGGAAGAAATTTCCAGCACCACCAAAACACACGAGCCACAATACTGGGTCGAACGGCTCACCATCTACGCAGAAGAATTTGTCGACCTGGCTTTGAAGCGCCTAGTACATGAGAACTTGCTCACACACCATCCAGGTGACTTCTACTCAACCAACATGGAAGAAATGTACGGTCATGAAGTCATGCCGAATCGATACGTCAAAGACAGGGTCAGCGAAGCCATTTTTTTCGATATCATCCCTGCCCCTAGGGAAATAATGATCCTCAACCTTCTAAATGTTTGCGATGTGATCCGGTTCATTTTCGATATCGAAAAGAAACATGAAGAACGGATCGAGCTAGTCTGCAATATGGAGCTGCTCGGCCAAAGCATATCGAAAGCGGTCAAGCAAATCATCGTCAGCCCGTCGTTGCAGCGTACTGCGCGGAAACGAAAAATACCAACAGCCTCGTTGATCAAGCTGCTGACGAACCGGCATTTGCGGGATCGCAATATTCCGGCACTGATAGCAAGGGTGGCAGATCACTATGGCCCGGTGTTTAAGCTGCGTTCTCCATCAGGCAAGTCAATTGTGATTTTAGCCGGGACGCAAGCTAATCGCTGGGTGCACCGCAACGGCCGCAAGTTCTTGACTTCGGGAAACTACTTCAGAGAAATGGAAAAAGAATGCGGCGCTTCAGGATTGATTACGTCACTAGACGGTGCCGATCATTTTCGACTCCGCAAGGTGCTGCAAAATGTCTACTCCCCCGCGAACGCTCAAGCAAGAGTGCATGACATGTACACGCTCACCCGGCAGTTCATGAAAGATTTCAAGTGGGGCAAAGGCACCGAATTCGAAGCATCTCGAATCTCGCGCCTGTTGATCAATTTGCAGATGTCGAAAATTGTCGTCGGCATCGATTCCCAAGATATATTCGAGGAGCTCGTGAAGTGGAAAGAGGCGGCAGCCAAGAGCTATGTCGGAAAACTGACACCTAAGTTTTCTTTGCGCTTAAGGCCGATGCGACGCCGTTTCCAGCTGATTCAAACCTACCTTAGGCGCATTGAACAAAGTCATACGCCATTTCAGCGAATAGATCAAATTCGAGACTTGGCGGACGACCTGATCAGTCTGCATGCCAGCGACCCGCAGTTTCTCCCAGAACAGAATATGCCGTTCATGCTAGTTGCGGCACAGATTCTCCAAAGCATTTACCTCGGTGACGTGTTGTCTTTCTCGTTGTACGAGCTGTCGCGACGCCCTGAGATTGCGGCGCAGATTCGCGATGAGGCAAATGCTTTTTTTGAAAATGAAGATGATGCTAAGAATGAATTTGAGCTGTCGGACGCTGACATCACTCACCGTTTTCTGCTGGAGTGCCTGAGAATATATCCGGTTGTGCCTATGCAATTGCGACACGTCGCGAATTCCTGCGCATTTGATGACTTCCATCTGCCATTAGGTCAGCCGGTAGCCGTCGTGCAAACAGCGGCTCACTACATGGAAGATAGTTTCCCAAATCCATACAGTTTCGATATTGACCGCTACCTTCCGGGGCGCGATGAGCAACGCGGCCACGGATTTGCACCATACGGGCTTGGAACGCACATGTGTGTCGGCTACCGATGGATGGAGGTGCAGCTGGCAGTCACAGTACTGACCATTGCACGCCATTTCGAGCTAGCAGTGCCGTCGAAAGGCTACAAGCTGAAAATCAGTCCGTTTCCGACTATGTCGGTGGACCCGAAACTCAAACTGCGGCTCGTGAATCAGATTTGCGAGGTACCGGTGTAACTGGCCTAGCATGGTTTTTGTGCCATTATCATTCTGCCTAGATCGCGCCAGACTTTTTCAATCGGCAAAATCGCAAACCTTCAGTAGCAAGTTTTCTGCCTCTCATCATTGCCGGAAAAGAAAACATATTTTGCAGCTATGCGCGCAAAACCGCGCATAGCGCGAAAGAATCTATTGTTCCGACGGCCTGCTACGAGTTCTGTTTCTCAGATTTGCACCCTTTAGACTTGTCTAACGCGACAAGTAGCGGTGGGAACAGCAGAAAATCAGCCGCTAGCGCTATGACAACTGTCAACCCCACTAAAACGCCAAGCGTCTGGTTGGTGGCAAGATCGGAAGTGCCGAATACTAAGAACCCCAATGCAAAAATCAGGGTAGAAATTAGCAGTGGGCCGCCGACTTTCTGAAACGTGGGAAAAATCGATTCTGCAGGTGACTTGCCTTCAGACCGATGGCGCAAATACGCGCTCATCAAATGGATGGTATCGTCTACGATGATGCCAAATGCTATGGCTGTAACAATGGATGCCGCTATGCTGACTGTCCCAACGGCATAGCCCCAGACCCCCATTGCGATTATCACCGGCATGAAATTAGGAATCAGACTGAGCAATCCAAATCGAAAGCTTTTGAAGACAACAATCAGCAGCAGTGAGACGATTGCCATCGCAGTCACAGTGCCAATCAGCATGTAGACGATATTTCTCATCACCGAATAAGCGCTTACGATGGCCACACCAGTCGCATATGTTTGGATTCGCTCAGCATTTTGCCCAAGCCAGGCAAAAGCACGCTCATCGAACTCGATCTGCTCCTTGATAGACATTTCTCTGATGGCGACGGTCATGCGGGTTGCTGAACGGTCAAAGTCGATCAGATTATTCAGATCTCGCCCGAGCGGCAAGG
Source organism: Arenicellales bacterium (assembly GCA_965214875.1). Classification (GTDB taxonomy): domain Bacteria; phylum Pseudomonadota; class Gammaproteobacteria; order Arenicellales; family JAJDZL01; genus CBDAUN01. Next base: position 3,262,887 of record OZ243980.1, read on the forward strand.
AAAACTCGTACAACAGAAGATATTGGGATGCAAGATCGGCGGTTTCGGGCAGTGCGTAGGAACCCTCGGCATCGCCAAGCAAATTCTGATTCAAGCGCTTTATTACATCAGTAATCGCTGTAACATGCGCGACCTCTGGCTGAGTGCGCAACCACTCGGCAAACGCCTCGACCTGCTTGAGGTATTCAACATCTGTGATCCCGCCATCTATCCCGGAACTGAGCGAGTACTCAAGCGAATCAAGTCCAGCAAAATTTTCACTGATGAAATCGGCCGCCTGTCGCAGCTCATAACTTTCATCAAGCAGTCTGAGATTATTGTCGTTGAACTCGATTCTTGAAACTCCAATAGCGCTTACAACGCCGACAGCGGCAAAAATGCATAGCAAGACAGCACTTTTTGAAATAACGAAGTCTCCCAGCTTTTGGGCAAAACCAACTTTGTTTGCCAATGGACGCGGCGCTCGCATAGGCATGATTGCCAGTAGCGCAGGCAACAATGTCACTGCGTAGACGAACGCGCACATTGCGCCGAAGGCAACAATATTGCCCATTACTCGAAACGGAGGCATCTCAGAGAAGTTCAAGCTGAGAAATCCGATTGCGGTTGTCAGTGAGGTTAGAAAAATCGGTCGTGCATTAAGCTGCAGGGAATGAACTATTGCCGCCCTGCGCTCTTTGCCGTCGCGCAAGCCGTTGGTCACTCCCTTGATCAAGTGAACCGAGTGAGCAATGGCAATCGCCATAAGCACGAACAGCGCCCCGCCGCTCTCGCCATAGAATTTCAATCCGGACCAGCCGGCAAAACCGAAACTTGATGCTATCACAGTAATCAGCATGACCAGTATTCCGAACGTGCCGCAGATAGAACGCAACACGAGCACGGCTACCAGCATCATCGTCGCGAAGGCGATCGGTGCCAAGACGGACATATCCTCATCCAAAGCATTGTGAATTGCTTGGTTGAGAAACAACTCTCCATACAGGTAATATTCAAATGACGGGTTGTCCGCACGCAAACTATCCGCCAAATCGTAGAGAAATTCTACAACTTCAAACTTCGTTTGTTCTCCGCTTCCATCCGGCAATGCCAGACTGACAACCACCCCAGCAAGGCGCCCATCGTTCGAGACAAAACGACCTGCCGTCTCTTGAGTATTGAGTGCAACAGTGCGAATTTGGTCGAGTTCAGCATCGTCAAGCACTTCAGCATCATCGACGAGCTGGTAAACAATGAGCTCATCCTCGCTGCCCTTGCTATGCGAATAATTGGTGATTGAATCAACACGCGTTACATATGGGGATTGCCAAAGCGCTTCGGTCAGCTGCTCAACAGCTAAAAGCCCCTCCCGTGTAAAAATGGTATCTTCAGGCGGCTCGACAACGACCAGCAAACTGTCGGAAACCGCATAGGTGTCCTCAAACTTATCCAAGTTGACCAGGTGCGGGTCGTTTTCATTGAAATGGTTTCTGATGCCAACTTCAACCACATCAAGTCGCGGCCCTCCAGCGGCAAGAAGCCCGACAATGACCAGCGTACAGACGATCGTGAGCCAAGAACGGTTTACGGACAACTTCAAGAAGCGGGAACTATCTGAGAATATTGACATGGTGAATAGGAGTCACGTTGGCACTAAGTTTGAGAGTGTTTGCGCATTGCGCCGTACGATACGCTTACGGTTCATATTGCAAAATCCTTTGGGCTCGCGTTACCGATCATGGTTGTTCTCGTTTGGATTTGAACCGTGCACGTGAACGCATTTTGTGCGACCGCAAGGTGTGCCTTGTGAACAACCTGATCGTGCGAAATACGGTTTTGTAGTCAAGCGTGCTGAATAAGCTATCGAACAGACCGAAAGGAAGCATCGTGGCCACTGGACCGCGCACATACTCAAGCATCCAGCCGTGGTCTACCATGCGATAGCACTTGGCGGCACCTGGCGGCACATGACCGATATCGCCTTTGCGATACTCCTTTCTGACAAGATCGCCTTCACCGTAGCACCACATCTGACCATCAAGAATGAATGCATAATGGTCAGCGAATGAGTATCTGCCACTATGCCCTCCGCTGTCGACCGGACTGCCGAAGAAACTCAAGTACTCTCGCAACGAAGCATGCAAAAGGGTGAATTGCCCCATCGCGCCGCCAGCGTTGGAAAATGTCCATTCGCGGGTGAAGTCAACTTGACCAGGGTAGCGCTCCGCCAGCGATTGCGCAATTCTTGCAAACATTTCGTCTAACGGCAGTTCAAGATGCTCGCAAACCACCTCGTGAAGGTCGCTAGGTTCGAAAACGTAACTCAATCAGACACCCCTATCCGCTACTGCGCATCAGGGATGTCCGCAACATACGTGCGTCAACGAAGTTGCCATGACTGTCCAGCACAAAGCAAGACTCGAGTTTGGAAAATCGCTCTCGCCCAGTACGCCGATTAGCCCTGCAGGGCATCGCTTGCGAAACGATACAGCAAGTAATGGCCACGCAGTCCGGTACGAATGAAAGCACCGACCACATCCATTCTAGATCAGGAACAGACGAAGCATGCGCATGACCGGGCCAAGCGTTGTCACGCCGCCAACTATCGCCTGCCTGTGCGACACATTCTGACAATGACTATGAAAGCACAGCATGTTCTATCACAGGCGTGACATGATCCAGGCTTAATCATTGCTGCGGAGCTTGGGCCTGGCGATTCAAGTAATCCTGCCACTTGCGAACCGTGACGTTTTGAAACTCTTTCACCACTGGATTGAACTCGACAGGTGGCGCATCCCAGCAATTGTCATAGCCGTCCTGTTCAGCTTCAAGCGCAAATCTGTCCTGATCCAGCAGTGGGCCAATGAGAACTCGATTAGAAATTTTCATCACAGCCGTCATCGCATAGCGAGGAAACCTTATCGGCAACAGCGGAAATTTCAACGATCTGAAGTAAAACAGGAAGAAACACCTTGTGGTGCGCTCGTCGATCGGCAACACGAATAGCCAGTGCTTTATTGCATTGTCTGTATTAGACCACTGGTAAGGGTATTCGTAGCAAAGCTTCATCGAGTTGGTATCGTAGCTTTTGCGATCAACAAACAACTGGGAAAATTTTCCGCGCCCAACCTCGGTGTCGTACTCAAGATGCACATTGTCTCCAATTGTTTCGCAATTGGTTAGCTTAGGCTTATCAAACGGGCGGTATTTGCGGTGCAGATGCGCATGAGTAAAGTCGCTGACATTGTCGATCACCATAGAGTGATGCGCTTTCCAGGTGTATCGAAGTGGTACGCAAGCCCATCGCCCCGAGCCTTCTAGTTCGGGGATTTCAGGAATGCTGCGCTGTTCAGCAAGTTCAGCTGCGCCCGGAAACAACCACACGAGCCCGTATCGAATCTTAACCGGATAGCTTCGAATGGAAGGCTTGATGGAGGCCCGGTTTGAGCTGTCTATCTGAAGGTCGGCACGACATCCATGCTGATCGTACTGCCAGCCGTGGTACGGGCACGTCAGCTTGCAATCGTCAACCTCTCCCAGCGAGAGCTTCACTTGGCGATGTGCGCAACGATTTTCAAGCGCATGGAATGCCCCGTCTTCACAACGGTAAAGCGCAATGGATTTTTTCCAGAATACGACTTCGGTCACCGTTCCAGGCTTCATTCGGCGAACCTCTTCGACCGCATACCAATAATCCGGGCACATGCCGGTGGCGCGAACCTTTTGCCGCAGATTGCTCGCTTGTTCAAAAGTCGGCGGCCCTTGAATCATGTTCATGCTGCATCACCCGCCAAATTTGCGTTTGTCAAGATGCCATGCGGGCGCAGATGCACCATGCGTGGCCGCCTAGCCACAGAGATTTGGCTAAAACGATAGAAAAATACTTGATTGAAAATCATGACTGAAACAATGCCTCTGCATACTTGATCAATTCCAACATTCAAGATCATCCCCTTAAATACTCAATGAAGCTCAATCCATGCGGTTAATTATAGCGAATACGGAAGTCCCAATTGCGGCGTTACCCCATCTGAAAAATAAATGGGCAAGAAACCTTGAAGAGATGTTCAAATCTGGCTTAGAAAAAAACTTCATGATCTCGCACGATGGCAGAACTTGAGATTTAGTCGAAAATCGACAACTCTAGAGGCTCGCTTTAATCAATTTCTCATTTTTCTGGTTTCAGGGAGCTGCGCCCATCCAGGCACTCCGGCCGTAAACGGCAAGCGCTTGCTGCTCTCGCTGCATTCGGCATACGCAAACCGACCACGCTTCGGGTGTCAGGCGACCCTGCACGCACGAAAGGCACCCATCCCTGCTCGGCAAATTTGCGCCTGATCATCAGCATACCCTCAGAATTACTGAAGCAGGCTCGCAAAAGCATGAGACGCATCTGCCGACGGCAGGTCAATCCAGCCCGGCGAGTCGGCTCCGACTCGCTTTATGCATAGAGCCAGACATCAATCCCAATCTTCGGCGAATTCAAAACTACCTTGCCCCGTTCGGGGTCGTCGCAAAGCACAAAGTCTAAGTTCGATTGAACGCGCGACGATTTCGTTTTGCTGTCATCAGCAAAACCGACATGAACACTGTGCGCACGATGCGGATTTTCACAAATCACTCCCTTTTGCTGTTTCCGTGTTTTGCTTTGCATCTTCAAGCCACTTTCTAGCATTCATTATTGAATCAATATTTTTTATATTTGTCAAGTTTTTGTACGGGTTCAATACATATGAGACTGTCAGGCGGCAAGCGCGCTTGGGTCGAAGTTCTGATTATACGCCTGCATCAGATTTCTGCATGATGGGCGCGCTCGCAACCTTCTTGAGGCGATACTGCGGCATGGCTAAGCAATCCAGGTCGCAAGTTGCAGCGATGACAAACGAACAGCGCGAGACATTGCTCGTTTTTCTTGATTCCCCATGAAAAATGAGGTGCCGCAATGAATCTGCGAATCAATCCGATTTGCGCGATGCGAATAGCCATGGCCGTTTTGCCCCGCGCCGCCTGCTACCAGAACCTTGCCGAGGATGAATGCGCGAGGGCTAATGCCGCATTAGTCGGGTTTCACGCGCTTTCGCGCTATCGGCAATTGGAGATTGCGATGACAGGTTTTTCGGATGCGACTCGCGGCTATTGCTCAGCCCCGAGTGAATCTGGCGCGCAAGTTGTGCGCGAGAGATTCCGCACCGCTATGGATGCATGGTTTGCAATTGAGCGCGCGCGTTTTGGTCCGACAGCCTATTTCAATCGCTTGCATTTCTGGCCTGGGGCGAAGGTAGCCGCCAGATCGCCCAAAATCGATGTCTTGCAGATGACCGGTTCTGAAAGTCGCCGCCTGCATGGCTGATGACGGCGTACAGGGGTTGATGGCTGCCGAGCGCTTGCCATACAGCGAAAGCCATCTCGGCGGTACCGGTGCCGTCGCCGGATGCGGCAACACTGCATATCTAGACCAGACGGCAGTTGCGCCGGCGCTGTTCCAGAGCTTGTGCGACAGCCTGCAAATGATCGTTGATGTCAACCTCAAGCCGGTCGCGGGCAAAAATATTGAACTGGCGCTGGTCCTCGACCGTGCCCGCCGGGCCGCCCTTCGGGGCTATCCGTACGGCTGGGATTGCCCATTTAGGGGCAGGGCCTGTTGCCGGCAGGCATGGCGTTTCTGGCGGCGAACTGCGGCGCGTGATGATCGCTGGCGGGGCACCGGCGAAGACTGTGTTTTCAGGGGTCGGCAAGTCGAAAGAGGAAATCCGTCTCGCTCTTGAAAGCGGCATTTCTTGCATCAACCTCGAATCGGAAGGCGAAATGCTGCGGGTCGAGGAAATTGCCGCGCAACTCGGCATAAGCGCGGCGATGAGCTTTCGCGTGAATCCGGACATTGATGCCGATACCCATCCGCATATTGCCACCGGGCTCCACGATGCGAAATTCGGAGTGAGTTTCGAACAGGCGCGCCGCTTGTATTCGCTCGCGCAGCAGTCGGAGCATCTCGAGGTTTCAGGCATTGCGGCGCATATCGGATCGCAAATCGTCTCGCTTAAGCCGTTCATCGAGTCGCTTGAGCTGATACTGGATCTAGTCGAAACGCTTGCCGGCGACGGCGTGGCTATCGGGCGCATCGATCTCGGCGGCGGACTCGGCGTGCGCTACCGCGACGAAGAGCCGCCCTCGCCTGCGAACTACAGCGAGGCAATCGGCGAAACCCTCAAGCGGCGAGGCGTCCAGTTGCCGGTATCGGTCGAGCCTGGAAGGTCGATCGCCGCGCAAGCGGGCCTGCTGGTATGCCGCGTCGAATACATCAAATCCTCGCCGACCAGGAACTTCGCTGTCGTTGACGCCGGCATGAACGATCTTGCGCGGCCCGCCCTATACGATGCCTGGATGGACATCGTGCAGGCGTCGGAATCAGATGAAGCGCAGCGGCTTTACGACATTGTCGGCCCGGTGTGCGAAACAGGCGACTTTCTCGGCAAGGCCCGAAGCTTGAGGATTGCGGCCGGCGATTTGCTTGCGGTTCGCGATGCCGGCGCATATGGAGCGGTTATGGCATCCAACTACAATACGCGGCCGCGCCCGCCCGAAGTGCTCGTGCATGACGGCAAGGCCGAGCTGATCCGCGAACGCGAGTCACTTTCCGACCTGACCGCAAAGGAGCGGATTCCAAGCCGCTTGCGAACTTGAGCGCCGCGTCCGGCGCCGGGCGAAGCTTCGGTGTCAGGCCAGGAAATCATGCGCCCCCTCCGCGGCAAAATGGCGGCCCGAAAGCCGCCATCATGCTCAGCATCCGGTCCGCCGCATCAGGAAGGCCCCTGATACGGCGAGTCCGGGCAGTAGTTCGTGGTGTCGGCGCGCCAGGCTCGCTGCTTTTCGCCGTAGGCTTCGTCGTAGCCATCATCCCCCTTATTCACCCATACACGGTTTCCATCAACGAGCCTGTATTGCGGGTGCCAGGGGCCTTCTTCCGCGCAGGTGCACACGCCCCACTTCAAGCCGCCTTGGGGGTGGGGCATGTAGTATTTGCCGCCAGGGGCGTTATCCGGACTGGCGCAGCTCTCGCCGGGAGTATCCCGGACCGTGATGTCGACAGACCGCATGTCCGGATTGACCGTATAGCCGGTTCCGGGCATGAGAATGACCCGCACCACGCTTGAGCCGGTGATGAGGAGATCGTCCGCAAAGCAGGGCGACCCCATCCCGCTGAAAGTACTAGAATTCAACTCCGCCCATAATGTCGTGGGGCTGGTCACCTGGGTGCGCGACCGGTAGACCGCGGGTGTTGTCTCGATATAGGCCGGCACGCCGTAGTCCCGAAACCGGTCATGGTCGGAGACGGTGTGGGCGAGGATATTGACTGTCACGCCCTCTGCGTCACTGCTGGCTCTGATCCCGACCGAAAATCCGCTACCGGAATTGCAACGCCCGACCGTACTTTCGTTGATTATCCCAAAACCAGGCGTGACACGAAGGCTGATCTCGGGTAGAACCTGCGCCCCCGCCGGGGTCGCCAGCACTGCCAGCAGCAGGAGGGCTGCTAATTTAGCGAGGGGGGGGGGGCAATGTCATTAGCTTGAGCATTTTTCACCTCCAAGTGGTTATAGATTGCAGTATTTTATACTAAATATTGTACGGGTTCACTACATATGAGACTTTTCAGGCGGCAAGTGCGCTTTGGTTGAAGTTTTCATTATACGCCTGCATGGGCGTGCGTTGCCCGAGCGCCTGATGCGGCCGGCAGGCGTTGCAGAGGCGCTCGAGCCGGGCCAGCTCGACGTCGGGCGCACCCACGCTCAGCCCGCCGAGCTCGGCCTGATTCGCCGGCGAGTGGAAGCCGCGGTCGAAGCTGCAGGCCCGAAGCGCGGGAAACCGCCCCGCCGCATGATCCGGCGGTGCAGGATGAACCGGCGCCGGTCCTCGACCACGCCCGCCGGCACGCCCAGCTCCTGATTGATGCCGGCCTTGCCCTCGGCTACCCAGCGGGTGTGCGGCTCGAAGATCGACAGCACCTTCTCTTCGTGCGGGATCTTCTCGCCCCCGAGCAACCGGCGCCTAGCCTGATCAAGCTGCCTTCGCGCATGGACGAGATAGCCCTGAAGCTCGCACGCCAGCGTCGCCTCGGCCCGACCGGCCAGGCATCGGCACAGCGACAAGTATCGCTCCACCCGCTCCGGCGAGCTATTGCTCCGCCTCGACGCGCGCACCCGGCCGGACCGCTTCTCGGCCCGCCGCGACAGATGCCGCTGCTGGCACCAGCCCTCGAGGCCGAGCCCGTCGGCCAGCCTGGCCGACGCGCGCAACGCATCGCGTCCCGCAGCAGATTGATGTCGGTCGGATAGTGCACGTCGGTCTCCACGCAGAACGAACCGGCATGCCCGGGCACCGCCAGCGCCAGGATGCGCCAAAGGTCCATGCCCGGCCGCCCGGTGTCCTTGCGCGCCTTCGGGTTCGCCCCGGACTCGAGCAGCCCGAACACCTTGCGGCGCAAGCAAGGCCTTGCTCGCGTACAGGCGCTGCAGGCCGATCAGAATGGCCGGGATATCGTCGCGCGACTTGGCGCTGATATGGATGTCCTCGATCGGCCCGGCGCCGATCTCGAGCTGGGCGGAGCGGGCCAAGCGCATCGTTTTTCCTCGAAGATTGCGCCTTCAGCTAGTCGCCATCATATGGCTGTTTTCATTGGAAAAATGATATCATGTTTGGGTTTTCTGGCAAACACTACTTACCGAAAATATGCCGTACACCCATCGCGAAGATTCAACTTTACTGTGGCTGAGCCGGTTCGACTATGCGGAGCACGAATCATCGGCAGAGCGGGCTCATTGGCGCTATAGCTTTCGCATGCTGCCGATGCTGCTGATTCAAAATCTTCCAATCAACAGCTTCTCAGCCCATCTCGGTGCACAAATCTTCGATTTGATCCCTGATCCATTTTTCCGGAATAACCTTGTCGTATACCTCTGGAAAAGCGTTTTCGGCCTTGTACTTGCGGCGCATTGCACGATAGTTTCGATGTTCAAACATCTCCTCAAATTCACTGCGTTTCATGCAAATATCTGCGTAGAGCATTTGGTAGCCGCCGCATTCGCGAACGAATTTCTCTAGTTTGCGTGAAGCTTTCACCTGATCGTACTGCCCCGATTCGACACTGGCAGGAAGCCCATATATGCCAAGATCAACAAACATCTGGCTCTTTGCGCCATTGGATGGATTTCTCAAAAAGCCTTCGTTTTCGCCGTGATCGAACAACCGAACAGGACAAATCCACAAAGGGTAGATATCAAACAATTCGCCGCTCAATTGGACCGAATCGGCAAGACGTTCTATCGGCACGAGAATATCCTGAGCAACTCGATTTTCAAAAGCTTGCCGACGCAACTCCCGTGTCATGGTCAGCTTCATCAGTGAAATTTTTGGAGCACCCATCCAAGCCCAAAAATAGCGATAAAACGGAGTGTTAGCAAAGCGGATTAAGTCTTTAAGTTGGAAAAATACCGATGGTGTATGACGGTGGAAGTAATGCCGAGTCGGAATATACTCGCTGAATTCTCCGGTTTCAAAGCTCCGCGCGGCATGGGTGTAAAACCATGGCTTATAGTAGTTGTTTATGCGGTTGACTTGCGCTTCTTGAGATGGTTCAGCGAAATCGCCTTTTAGAATGACACCCGAGCTTTCTGAATATGCAAGCGCCTCGATAAATCGCGGCGCATCAGCGGAAAGAATCAGTTCATTAAGCCGTCGGCTTAAGGCATCGATAGAATGGAAAGGTTCATAATCGAGTTTAACGTGAGACTTTATCTCGACTATTCGAAGCTCAATGGCAACAAGAAATCCTAGCGTTCCATGAGACCATGGCAATGCATGGAAAAGGTCGGCATTTTCATCACGCGTACAGCGAACCAGATCTCCATCGGCGGTAATGATATCGAATGCCTCGACCGTCTCAAACAAAAAACCTTCCCGATGGCTAGTGGTTTCTATCCCAACTCCCATGCATAGGCCGCCAAGCGTCAGATCATCCATTTCAGCCTGCACGGACAGAGCGAACCCTTTTGGTTTCAAGAAGTGAGTAATCTCTCCCATTGTGATCATGGGCTCCGCTCTGACTATACGGCGCTTCGTATCGACTTGTAAAACATTGCGCAGCTCAATGTCGATCTGTTTCATATCTTGTTTAAAATCCGCGCTACGCAGAGACATCGATTTCCATGGCTTGCGGGAGGTGCACATGCGCATACCGCCCTCGTATCCCGACCTGACCTGATCCTGAATCTTTCTCACTGCTTCCGTGTGCCTTTCAGCGTTGCGGAAGATTCGATATGCCCAGTTATTAAGGCCTTGAGCGCATCGGTATGCAAAACTGACAGGCACTGCAAATATCGCGATGACAAATCCCCGATTGTTGGACAGAAACTTTTCAAGAATTTTTGATGCGGGCATAGCGCTAAGCTCGATTATTATCAGCAGGTTGCGAATTTAGTTCGTGTCTACCAGAAAATTATATTTTGCATGAAAAATATTGTTTTTGTTGATCTTTTCATGAAGTTCGCAATTCGAAGATTCAGCCGCATCCGCCCATTCGAATCGATTTCGACCGCATCTTGCGACTGCAAGGCCCATTCCCGGAAATCTTCGATTTCATGGCCGGATTGCATGTCATTGCTTTTGCTGACCTATTCCTTGATATACGACTTTTCTGGCAAACACTAGCTCTTTAAGAGAGCGACTGGCGCAACCGGTTCAGTGTAATGATTGGGAAAGAATCAAAATGATCTTTTCCACTAATCTTGACAACTTAATTTGTCTTGGAAGTGGACAAGCCCGCCCTCGGCGGCCACGCTTACGCGCACAGAAAAAAATCATGGACGCTTCATTATCAATGCTTTACGATTGCAATTCTTTCTGCAAAGAACTTAAATTCTGCACAACGAAGCAGCCGCTCCTTCTGAAAATCTTGCCTAGCGCTGATTGGCCCTTGCAATCAGCGTGCGCGCCGCAACGCAGTCTTAGTGAAATCGCCTTCATCAAGCTCAATCTGAAACTGATAATCGGACCAGATCATATCTGTGCTCTTGCCCGTCAAGTGGTTGACCATCAAAGTCGTGCTGGCACGCCAATGCTGATCAAGATACTTTTGGTAGCCCTCGACCGTCATCGTCTTCAGGTGCGCTCCTCGGCGATCATAAAACTCTACTTTGCGGATCAGATACTCTTCTCGGTCGGTCCAAACTAGATGCTTGGAATAGCCGGAATCCTCGCTGACCGGAACCCGCTCGACTACGGCGCATTGAAGGTCGCCGCAAGGCTCATCTCGCAGATAGGTGTGGGTGAATTTTTCAACTTCAACGGCCCCTAGGTCTTCATAGGAAAATTCACTGCCCATGAATGACCCCGACTGATTGGAGGAACTGATTCTCTTGACCCGTTTGAGCGCCGGCAGATAGAGCCATTGATCGTCTTGCTTATGCTTATGGGCATGAACCAGAAAGCCCGTGCCCTTGACATCGCGCGGGTTATCGAAGATGAACAAGGTGCGGTCGCCCTCGCCCTCAACCTCGATGACCTTGATCCGCACTTCGCGCTTGCTTTCCTGACCGCGCTTGTTGCGCAGAATCATGCTTAGACTTGCGGCAAAATTCCCATAGCCCTTTTGACGTTCGCGCGATTCTGTCGCAATTTTCAACCCTTCTTCATTATTGTCCTCGCTAGCATATAGAGTCGAAGGTGCACCTGAAAATGCAACTGTTGCAAGTGCGGTTCCGACCAAGATTTGCCTAAGCGAGTGTTTATAGTCTCGCATCATCCACTTTCCCATATTTTTACGATTCAATGCATCAATCTTCAATTGACAAAAACCTGTCGATTCTATTTCTTCTATGCAAATTGCGGGAATGAATCGAGTGCAATGAAATATGACGCTTGTTTGGATTGTTTCAATCACTGTGTGCCAACATAATGCTCTGAGCTTTGACGATGCCCACAGAATGCCATTAAATTTGAAATCCAGCTCATTTTATCGGTGTTTGAGTGGATTTAGGCGGCAATTGCCAGCCTGTCATCTTCGATCAATCGTATCAAAACCGGCAATGATATCGCTTCCAAGGAACTTTCGCATTTTGATTCTATCTAAAAGTGTTGTGTCATTGTGTTGTTGAAACCGTTTTGATACTAAAATCGTACAAAAGACCACTGATCCGCGCTGGAATCTTGGACGACATCTACACTGCACTGGTGTATCATCAAGGTCCGAGCGACCGGATAAAGCCTAATTAGTCATGAAAAAATTTACTCCGATTCTTGCATTGCTTCCGCTACTGTTTGCATCAATATCAGCCTTGCAGGCCGATGAAGTGGCACAGACCGCTGCAACCACCGCAAACGCAGAATCTCCCGATTCAACGGACAATAAGCCCAAGTTGATCAAACTTGACGACCCTGATATCGCCGGTGCTGAAGACGAAGAGCCGGATTGCGAATAGGAATAGATGCCCACAACCTCGCGTAGACCGGGCTCGATTTGTTTCGAATCGAAACACTGAAGTCTGACACAATCCCTTGAATCACCGCGACTGCAGGTCTGGACGGCGCATGTTCCGGCAGCAGTCATCGCTTAGCATGCCGTCTGTTCTCGGCACAACATCCGTTTCACATTGCAGTGGGTCTTATGCGTCAATGCTTATCAAGGAATCGCGGCAGCAAACAAAAAATGGCCAATGCCGACAAACTGCTGAGGCATTGAGATAGTGCGATCTGAGCGCAGTCGTAATCGAAACTCACGAAAACAAAAATCGCTCCGAACTAAGAACAGCTCGGAGCGACATTGCCTGTTTGCAAACCACAAGCGGCTAAATCTGTCAATCAGGATGCCGGGCTGACAGTCGTCAAGCCGAGATTCTCCCAATTCTGCATTCCGCCCCGATACCACTTGATTTTGTGGGCCGGGTAGCCAAGACGCAACAGATTCTTGATGTTATTGGGAGATTGCCCGCACCACATCCCGTTGCAGAATAGCACAGCGGTTCGACTGTTCGAAAAGTCAAAAAGCCCTTCGCTCTCGGTTACGTTGAACACGCTTTCGAGGATTTCTGCGATTTCAATCGGCGTCGCGCCCTTTGCCGGGTTCAGCCTTGTCCATGCGACATTCAACGCAGTAGGCACGGTGCCGCGTTCGACCCAGTCAGGTGTGCGGGAGTCGATCACCACGATTGATTCATCGCCCATATTCATGTTTTTGGCAAGCTGCAAAAGCTCGACCTCGCCGATGGTCTCTACGCCAGTAGCAAGATTCGAGGGCTGGATGCAAAATGGCGGGCATGGCCTTGAGGTCTTAGCAAACGCCGGATTGACGGTAGCATTGTTATCCTGATTGCGCATGACCGAAACGGTTTCACCGGCCACGTTCAGATCCACTGACATGATATCGGGCGTGATGCCTACCGGCTTCATATCATCCGCGACAAGAGCGAGCGGAGCCGCAGATAACAGCGCGGCTATTGTTGCTGCGATACTTAGTTTACGCATTAAATTTTCCTCCAACTTTAGGTTATGGAATTTGTCCTTTAGCCTCGCTTTCATTGATTGACAGGCGAAGCTTGCGGCAATCCCGATTCCAATATTACAACAATGCGAAACCAATTGCACTCTCGAAAGGCAACCATCATCTGAAAATAGAATCTAACCCGCGGGCCGAGACCCGGTTTTAGCCGGTTGGAGAAACGGCCGAACCGGATTTGCTACAAATCGCCGCGCCGTAGCGATTTCGGCTACCGCCGTAGCGGTCAAATCGGGGTCAGGGGAAATTTTTCTGCTAGCGACGATTCACAGCCGCGCGATTCATCGGTGACTTTTCTGGCCGGCTTTTCGGAATCATCGACCTTGCAAGACTGAGTCGATACGGACGGAGATGATTCACGCATGACCGCATCCTCTTTGAGGCGATATCTCTAACCTCCAATTCGGCGTCCGAGACCTTCCGCCAGCATGGTCGTCACAAGCATGTTGAGAGACACTCCCTCGGGCGCACCAGAGCGGCATGAAGCGACTTAGGAACACGTTGCCGCCACTGACCCCCGAAAGCCTCTCCTTCAGAGGGGATGGGCCGTCCGAGCTGGCGCAGGGTTTCGAGATAGGATTTAAGGGCGTCGGCACCTTCCAGCATCGCTTCCCCGGGAGTCTCTCCATCCGCTATGCAGCCTGGAAACTCCGGAAACTCAATCAAGTACCCGCCGCCTTCCATCTCGTCCAGCGGACGCACTTCAAAACGCGGAAGCTTATTCATCATCATTTTCTCCGGTCAATGCGATCAGGTCGAGAAACCTCTTTACATATACAGCCTTGATTGGCTTGTGAGCAGGCACGGTTAGCGGCACAACTCCAGGGTAACTGAACGTGACATGGCCGGTTCCCGGCCGACGTCAATCGATACCCTTTCAATCCGCAAGCGTCTTGAGATGATCAATACTCCAGTCGTCACGCGGATTATTTCGCATGCGAGCGACAAGTTTCTACATTTTTCCCATGACTTGTATGGGACCATACATGACACCACTGTCCGGGTTCAGATACATGTGAGACTGCCCGCTCTTCCCCGTAGGACGTAGTCCGAAGGGGAAGAGCGGGCGCGCGAAAATTTTTCAGGTAGCATAGTGCCTAACAAAAATCCAACAGCCGAAAGGCGGGAGATAGCGCCATGCAAATCAAATGTCCGCACCGCAAATTTTATCGCCTCGACGCGATCCGCGACGAACTTTCGCCGCAGGCCGCCGAGCGCTTCGACAATCTCGCGCTGTTTGACCAGCTTCGCCTCGAGGGCGCGACCGAAGCGACCGCCCTGAAGGCGATCGGCTGCTCCCGGGCCACGCTCTACCGCTGGAAGCGGCGCCTGCGCGAGCAGGGCGTCCGCGCCCTGGCCAACCGGTGCCGCCGCCCGCATCGGGTGCGGCAGCGCCAGTGGACCGCCGCCGAGCTCGAGCTGGTGCGCCAAACGCGCCAGCGCTTTCCGCTGTGGGGCGCGCCAAGATCCGCGCCGTGCTGGCGCGCGAGCACGGCTTCGCGCCCAGCGAGTCCGCCACCGGGCGCATGATCGCCCGCCTGGTCCGCACCGGCCAGGCCGAGCCCGTCGCGTTCCATTACGGGCGCGTGAAACCCAAGCGGCGGCGCAAGTTCGACCGCCACGCCCGACGCTGGCGCTACGGCGACCGCGGCCGAAAGCCCGGCCAGATGGTGCAGATCGACCACATGAGCGTCGCCATCGAGGCCGGCTTCTGCGTCAAGGAATTCAAGGCGGTGTGCCCGGTCTCCAAGCTGTGCTACATGCGCGCCTATTCGCGCGCCACCGCCGCCTGCGCCTCGAAGTTCCTGGACCATCTGATCCGCCAGGCGCCGTTCGATATCGAGTCGGTGCAGGTCGATGGCGGCAGCGAGTTCATGGCCGAGTTCGAGACCGCCTGCCAGCAGCGCGGCATCGCCCTGTTCGTGCTGCCGCCCAGAAGCCCCAAATATAACGGCTGCGTCGAGCGCGCCAACGCGGCCGGCCGCTACGAGTTCCACCAGTTCTACGACGGCGAGCTGAGCGTGGGCGCGCTGAACGTCGAGCTGGCCGAATTCGAGCGCTTCTACAACGCCTATCGCCCGCATCAGGCGCTCGGGCAAACAACGCCCATGCAGGCGTATAATGAAAACTTCAACCAAAGCGCGCTTGCCGCCTGAAAAGTCTCATATGTATTGAACCAGTACAACCACATGGAAGACCAATATGCTTAAAATATCAGCCGGCGCAGCTCAAGCAAAGAGCTTGACAGGCACCAATTATTTGGTGAAGACCGAATCGCCCGGCAAAATGATGCCGCACACACCTTATGACGGTCCGTAAACCGACATGGGGGTGACAAAATCCGACTGCACCACCAGCACATCTACTTTTCGTCTACGGCTATCTTGACTTCAGCGATCGGCCCGCTCCAGCCGACTTTTTCCGGATCAAGCGCAGAACCGTCGCCACCCGAAATGCCCGGATGCCGCTGCACGCTGCCTTCTGGTGCAACGCCCGCGATGCCCCGCGCCGACCGGTCCGCAGTTTTGCCCGGGTCGGCCGGAATGCCCGGCGTATTCGGTGCCGCTCCGCCCGTAATCGCCTCATCGTTGCCTTCGGTTCCAGCGTCAATCGCATACAAGCTTTGCGTACCGGGCCGAATGAAGATGTTGTCCAGTGCGACGAATCCATCGTTTGTGGGCAGCATCATCGCAATCAAGGATATCCGAGCGGTTTCATCGTCAAGTTCAAAGGTCACGGATTCCCCCGGCCCGAGCAAGCCTTCGGCAGGATCTTTGACCAGTTCGGCACCTTCGAAATTTGCCGCCATCGCCTCGAAAGAGCCGCCTTCGGCAACTGCTTGCAACGCTTCGGAGGCCGGTTTGCCGAACTCGAACATGTTCCTTTCACGCTCGCCATGCCCGACAGCAAGTATGGGTGTCAGGTAAATGCTGTTCGACACATTGGTCACCGTCACCTCTATGCCGTCTCTCCAGCGATCGGTCACCCGCTCGTATCCGGATTTGATTTTGGCAGTCACCTTGTCATATGTTGCGCAACCGCTGACAGAAATGCCAGCAACTGCAACTAGTGCATAGATCAATAGCCGTTTCATAGTCGTTTCCTGTTTCGAGCCCGTATGCCGGGGCAAGTTTTTTGTTCCAGCGGTCAATATACCATGTAGGCCGGTTGCCGAATCGCTTGTTGGGTCGCAGCTGCGGCGCTTGCGCCGCCGGCAAAAATCATTGAAATGAAGATTTGTCAGGGCGGGTAAAATTGAGAGCTGAGAGGTTATGTCGGAAAATCGGCAGCTAAGCAAAAAGCATATGGCAAAGGCAGCAACAAAGAATCCGCCAAAGTCGCGCTTATCCCAGAGAGCGTCAGCTCTGTCTGCCGACCAGCTGGCGCAATTCAATGCCGACGGGTATCTGGTCGCGCGAAACTTTTGCAAGCGCGGCATTCTCGAAAATGCAGCGGCAAGCGCGCGCGATTCGCTTTCGCCGCCGATCGCGCCGGTCGAATATGAAACCGATCTGCAATACCCAGGCGCGCCGCCCGAACGCAAGGCGCCGGGCGGCGACACGGTGCGCCGACTGCTTAACGCCTTCGCGCGCGATAAGATTTTCAGAGACTGGGCGCTGAATCCCGCCGTTGCAAGGTTCGTCAGGGAAATGCTGGCAGTTGACGCGATACGGCTGAGTCAAAACCACCACAACTGCATCATGACCAAGCATCCGGGCTACGGCAGTTCAACCGGCTGGCATCAAGACATTCGCTATTGGACATTCGACCGCCCAGAACTCGTCACCGTCTGGCTTGCCTTAGGCGACGAAACCGAACAAAATGGCGCGCTGCGGGTGATCCCCGGCTCCCACAGAATGCGGCTTGATCGCGGACTTTTCGATGCAGCCTTGTTTTTGCGGGACGACTTGCCTGAAAATCAAAATCTGCTCGATACCGCAGTAACCGCCGAACTAAATGCGGGCGACGCACTATTTTTCCATTGCAGGCTAATCCATTCCGCTGGACGCAATCACTCAGATTCGATCAAGCTGTCCGTGGTATACACCTACCGGGCGGATAACAACCGGCCGATCGATGACACCCGATCCTCGCGGCATCCTGACATTCTTCTTCCAAAGGGGCGACCATGAAATACTGGGCTTTGACACTGTATCCGATGATGGCCGCTATTATCTACGTCATATGGCGCAAGCTTCGCGGCCGCAGCATTGAGGAGATCGTCGAGGATTCGGCGCACGAGCATCGTGCTTTGCTAGACGTTGCCGCCAATCATCCTGAAGGCGGTACCGCAAAACAGTACTCGGATTGGTTGAGCGAAGTCGACAGCAGACGCGATTGACATGGCTGCCACCATCAATACGTTTTTCAATCACAAGCTGAACGGCACCAAGTTCGCAAGCGTCACTGCGTACGGCTATTGCGAAGCGATTGCGGCAAGCGAAGCCGGTGTCGAGCTTCTCCTTGTTGGCGACTCGCTTGGGATGGTGGTGCAAGGTCACGATAGCAGCCTGCCGGTGACCATCGCCGATGTCGCCTATCATGTCCGTTGCGTGCGAAGAGGTAATCGTGGCGCGCTGATGATGGCGGACTTGCCCTTCATGAGCTACTACTCCGAGAACGCGACATTGGAAAATGCTGCGCTTTTGATGCGTGAAGGCGCGCATCTAGTCAAGCTTGAGGGCGGTGCCTGGCTTGCCGAATCAACCCAGCGGCTGGTCCAGCGCGGCGTTCCCGTTTGCGCCCACATGGGGTTGACGCCGCAATCGGTCAACCATTTGGGCGGCTACCGCGTACAGGGCCGCGATCCGGTAAAAGCGAAAGAGATGATTGATGAGGCCAAAGTGTTGCAGGATGCCGGTGCGAGTTTCGTGCTGCTTGAGTGTGTGCCCGCTTCATTGGGTAAAGCGATTGCCAAAGCTTTGGATATACCGGTCATCGGCATTGGAGCGGGGCCGGATACGGATGGACAGATCATTGTCCTGCACGATCTGCTCGGCCTCTATCCGGGCAAGCCGGCAAAGTTTGTTAAAAACTTTCTGACCGATGCGGACGATATCCAGGGCGCATTGAGAAACTATGTCGCAAGCGTCAGGTCTAGAGCGTTTCCAGCACCGGAACATTGCTACCAGTAATTGCCGCGTCAATTCATGCGGCGGCTTGGGCCGCGGCAACGCGTTTTGGAACTGTGCACGGCTAACAGGAATCTAACCTGTTGAGGTTATAGGCAGATAGCCGACAATTACCAAGCGATAGAACAGACGGAGGTATCAAGATGTTTTTTGGATTGAAACGCAGCAAATCCGCAATGCCTGACGCAGGCGAGGCGCTGCCTGGACGGCAGCAGCCCATCAAGACTGCTGAGACGCACTACGTGAACGGCAAATCCCTGCACCCGCCGTATCCTGATGGTACGCAGCTGGCAATGTTCGGAGCGGGATGCTTTTGGGGGGTTGAACGCAAGTTCTGGAGCTTGCAAGGCGTTCACTCAACAGCTGCGGGCTACTCTGGCGGACACACCCCCAACCCGACCTACCGCGAGGTCTGCACCGGTTCGACCGGGCACAACGAAGTAGTGCAAGTGGTGTTTTTCCCGGATCAGATTTCCTATCAGGAGTTGCTCAGGGTGTTCTGGGAATGTCACGACCCGACCCAAGGCATGCGCCAAGGAAACGATGTCGGAACACAGTATCGCTCCGGAATCTATGCCTACGGCGAGGCGCAGCATCAGCAAGCGGAGCAATCGCTGAAGCAGTTTCAGCATAGCCTGCGCAAAAGCGGCTACGGCGAGGTGACGACCGAGGTTGTTGCAGCAAAGGAATTCTACTTCGCAGAAGCGGACCATCAGCAGTATCTTGCCAAGAATCCTTGGGGCTATTGCGGATTGGGCGGTACCGGCGTGTGCTATGAAGCCAGGGACGAAGTTGCCGCATAGCCACCACTCACGCATCAATTTGCGCTGCGCGCTAGCGGCGGCGATAATTTCATTTTCTCAAAGGGAGGCAGATCACAGTGGTTGACCGTAGAACAGCATTGAAGGCGATAGGCGGCGTTCCGCTTGCGGTGGCCGGTGGTCAAGCCGCGCTTGCCGCAACGAAAACGTCGAACATTTCGCTCTCTACCAGCATGCAAAATTCGGTGGGCGGCTATCTGGCCGTGCCGAATGTGATGCCGGCACCTTCGGTATTGCTAATCCATGAGTGGTGGGGCCTGAATGATCAGATCAAGCAGACCGCCGTTCGATTTGCAGACGAGGGGTATTTGTCATTGGCGGTCGATTTGTACAAGGGTCAAATTGCCAAGGTTCCTGACGATGCCCGTGCGCTGACGCAGCAAGTCGACACGGACGAAGCTCTGGATACATTGACATCATGGGTCGCATGGCTGCGCGAGCACTCTGACAGTACTGGCAAGGTAGGGACCGTGGGTTGGTGTTTCGGCGGCGGCTGGTCGCTGAATGCCTCGATCGCGACGCCGGTCGATGCAACTGTCATCTACTATGGGCGTTGCAACGTTGGCGCTGCAGAGACAGCGAAGCTGCATGGGCCGGTGATGGGTCATTTTGCCACTCGCGACCAATGGATCAATCGCAAGATGGTGTCAGGTTTCGAGCAGGCGATGAATGCGTCCGGCAAAACCTATCAGAATTTCTGGTACGAAGCCGATCACGCGTTCGCCAATCCCACCAGCGCAAGGCATGATCAGGAAGATGCCGCACTTGCGTGGAGCCGCACGCTTGAGTTTTTCGCTACTCACTTGTCTTGAGTCGCCTGTCGGCAAGCTCCTCAATCTTGGTCTCGAATATGCGGGATACCTCTAAGCGCGACATCCGTGAGGCGCATGCAGAGCCCTCAGATCTCGACGCGCTTCGCCGAGTGCCAAACTACTTGTCGCAGCAAATCGTTGGCCAGGGTCACCTGGTCGACCGGCTGATGATTGCGCTAGTCAGTGGTGGACATTTGCTGCTTGAGGGGGTTCCAGGACTTGCGAAAACGCGTTCTGTCAAGCAGCTGGCACAGTGCGTCAACGGCGAGTTCCACCGAGTCCAATTTACTCCGGACCTTTTGCCGGCTGATCTGACCGGAACCGACATCTATCGGCCGGAAACCGGATCATTCGAGTTTTGTCCAGGTCCGCTGTTCCACGAGATCATGCTAGCCGACGAAATCAATCGTGCGCCGGCGAAAGTGCAATCCGCCTTGCTGGAGGCCATGGAGGAGCGGCATATTACGGTCGGTCAGAAGACCTACCCGCTGCCGGATTTGTTTATGGTGATGGCCACGCAAAACCCGATCGAGCATGAAGGCACCTATCCGTTGCCGGAAGCGCAGCGCGACCGGTTCCTGATGCAGGTCCGGATAGGCTATCCAGACAAGGATTGCGAGCATCAAATTCTCAAGATCGCCCGCTCGGAGGCCACAACCAGCGCATCGGATCAACATATAGACCCTCCGAAAGTCGACTATAAGACCATACTCGAGGCGCGTGCGCAGATGTATGAATTGCACATGGCGGCGGCAGTTGAGCAATACATCATAGAGCTTATCTGCGCCAGCCGGGATGCGGCAGCGGTTGATGAGCAGCTGGGTCGATGGATTGCGATTGGCGCCAGTCCGCGCGGCACGATTGCTCTAGATGCATGCGCACGGGCGCGGGCGTGGCTCGAACAGCGCGACTACGTCTCGCCGGCCGACATCCAGAACGTCGCACCGGATGCGCTGCGGCACCGGATCTTGCTGTCTTACGAAGCCGATGCCGACGGCGTGACCACCGACGATGTGATCGAACGGCTGATTGCCGTCGTCGCAGTGCCTTAGCCGGTGGGCAGCCCATGTTGCAAGGGGTTGAAGTCACCACCAGAGATTTGACTCGCCTGCGCCCGCGCGCTCGCAAGATCAGCTTGAAGGCCTTGCAGTCGAACCTGCTTCCAGGCGGACGGCGTTCAGCAGTGCTAGGACGCGGCATGGACTATGAGGAGTCCAGAAAATATGCCGCTGGCGACGATGTGCGGCATATCGACTGGCGAGTAACGGCACGCACCGGCACTGCGCATACCAAGGTCTTTCGCGAAGAGCGTCAGCGCGGAATCTTCATTGCTGTAGATCTCACCGAATCGATGCGCTATGGCACTCGCACAGCATTTAAGTCGGTCATCGCTGCTGAGGCGGCTGCAATTTTCGCTTGGGCTGCGCATGATAGCGGTGATCAGGTTGCGATTTTGCCGGCATCAGGAGGAGAGACTCCGCCAATACGTCCAGCGGCAAGCCTCAACGCTTTGCACCGCCAGCTAGATGGGTTGGCGCAGTCCGCAAGCAAACCGCCGGAACAGGGCGGTTTCGACTTAACTCAGACGCTTGCGCAGGTAAACCGGCATGCACGTGCCGGCGATTTGGCCATTGTGCTCAGCGATTTTTTCGCACTCAGCGAATCAGCGCTATCGCATCTTGCATTGCTTAGACGCTATGTGCAGCTATTGGCGTGCTGGATTGTTGACCCCACGGAGCAAACGGCGCTGCCTCAGGGCACCTATCCGATCAGCGATGGCGATCAGTATTCGACCTTGCATCTTTCGTCGAGCAGCCATCGCGGACATCTTCAGCACTTGCTGGATGAACGCTGCGACCACGTCAAATCCATGATGCTCGCGACAGGCATGCCGGCGATCGAGCTGCGGCCTGGAGAAGATCCCGCTCTAGCTATTGCCGTCACGCTACAGCGGTCGAAGCGGTTGGGCACGATTCGCCGATAGTTCGCCATGAACGAGACTGCGGCATTATTGGCTGAGTTGCGCGACATCGTTCCGCCTGCTGAACCATCGTTTTGGCCGCCAGCGTCTGGCTGGTGGCTGGCAGCCGCACTCGCCATCGCAGCCGTCGCGGCGCTTTGGCTATGGATCAAATGGACGCTGAAACATGCGGCCCGAAAGGACGCCTTGAGACGGTTGCACGCGATTTCGGACTTGCCGCCGCAGACGGCGGCGGTCGAACTGTCGTTTTTGATGCGCCGAGCAGCGATGACGAGTTTCCCTCGCTCGGAAGTCGCTGGACTGATCGGACGGGAATGGCTTGAGTTTTTGGACCGAAGTGGCAATACCAATCAATTTTCATCAGGGCCTGGACAGTTGCTGGCCGATGCGCCATATCAATCATATAAAGACAAGTCGGCGCAAGATTGCACTGCCGTCATCGCGCTTTGCCGGCAGTGGATCACTCGCGCCATGTAGCAAGGGGAACCCGTGATGCTCAAGTTCGCCTGGATATGGATGTTTCTTGCCTTGCCGCTGCCGCTGATTGTGAGGCGGTGGTATCCGAAGTTTGATTGCAAGCCGATATCATTGAGGATTCCTCATTTTACCTCGGTGCTCGAAGCGGGCGGTTCCGGGGCTTCTTCAGCCAGAATCTCCGTGCTCGCGGTTGCGCTGGCCTGGATTTTTCTAATTGCCGCCGCGTCAAGACCGACCTGGGTCGAGCTGTCGGACAACATTGCGGCATCCGGGCGCGACATGATTTTAGCAGTCGACGCATCCGGCAGCATGAAGCATAACGATTTTACCCGCGGACAGCGTTCGCGGTTCAGCGCGGTGCAGGAGATCGCCGGTAATTTTGTACGCGGTCGCAAAGGGGACCGTGTCGGACTGATTGTCTTTGGCACTAGGCCGTATCTGCATGCGCCGCTGACATACGATACCGACACCGTCGCTCAGTTTCTAGACGAAACCCGAGTCGGCTTTGCCGGTCAGCGAACCGCTATCGGAGACACCATCGGCCTTGCTGTGAAGGTGTTGCGAGATCGCCCGCAGGCGAGCCGCGTGCTAGTCATCTTGACCGACGGAGAGAACACGGACGGACAGATCAGCCCAGCGCAGGCCGCGCAGTTGGCGCAAAGGCATGACGTGCGGGTCTATGCCATCGGCATCGGCGACGCGCTGTCGGGCAGCGCCACTGCCTATAATCAGCGCCGCATCGATTCGCTGCAGCACATTGCCAAAGAGACGCAAGGGTCCTACTTTCATGCATCCGATCCTGAATCGCTTGCACAAATCTATGACCTGATCGACGAATTCGAGCCCATTGATTTCGACGATAGGCGGTTCGTTGCATCCACGGAGCTTTATGCATGGCCATTGGCGCTGGCGCTTGGGCTATTCGCCTTGGTGATCTGGATGCGCTGGATGCCGAAGTTGAAACTTGGTGATTCGTCGGAGCGCATGCGTGATTCCGCTGCTTGAAGATTTTGTTTTTCTCAGACCATGGTGGCTGCTTGCATTGCCGCTCGGTGCGGCAGCGGCGGCTGTTCTTCGCTCGCGCAGTACGGCGAGCTGGCATCAGGTCTGCGAGCCGGCGTTGCTTTCGCACCTGCTTGTGGGAGAGCGAAAAGCGGCGAATCGGCTTTCGCGCTTGCTGCTTGCGGTCGGCTGGGCGGCGGCGACAATTGCGCTTGCCGGACCCGCTTGGGAGAGGGAGGACGCGCCAATTTTTGCCAAGTCGCATGCAGTAATTGTGGTACTTTCCGTTTCGGTTACGATGGATTCAAACGACGTTCTTCCTTCTCGGCTGGAGCGTGCAAGGTATGCCGCAATCAGCCTGATCGAGAGCAATCCACAAATTGCGGCCGGACTAGTGGTCTTTGCCGGCGAGGCGTTTGATGCCGCGCCCGTATCGGAAGACAATAGAACCATCATCCACCTGCTTCGGTCGCTGGACACGCGTGTTGTGCCGATGCAGGGCGTAGCGGCTAGCGATGGGTTGCGTCGCGCGGGTGCGCTGCTTGCGGGTTCTGGCTATGGTTCAGGTGAGGTTGTACTGTTTGCAGACGGGATTGATCAGGCGGCGCTTGAAGTGGCGAATATGCTCAGTACGGCAGGGTATCCGGTGTCGGTCATGGCGGTAGGAACCGAGCAGGGCGCACCGATACCGGCATCCGACGGCGGTTTTCTGGTGGATGCTGACCGCAACATCATTTTGGCGCCTGTGGATATGGCAGCTTTGGAGAATCTTGCAACGGCGGGAGACGGTTTTTTCCGTTCGCTTGCCGACAGCGATACTAGCCTTAGGCTGGCCGTCAGCCAAGTCGCCGCAGGCGAGGCCGGCGCATTTTCCGACCGGCTAACTACCGAGAAATGGAAAGACCAGGGTGCTTGGCTGCTGTTGCTTGTGGTGCCTTTGGCAGCTTTGGTCTTTCGGCGCGGCTGGCTGTTTGCGGTTTGCTTGTTCCTGATTCTTCCGGCGCAGGATTCAGTCGCATTCGAATGGGCCGACTTGTGGAAGCGAGCCGATCAGCGCACTGCCGACGCGTTTGCGCGCGGCGATTTTGAAACAGCGGCCAAGATCGCGCCCGATGGCGCATGGCGAGGTGCCGCCCTGTACAGGAACGGACTCTATGTGTCGGCCGCAAAAGAGTTTGCAAAGCAAGGCGGCGCCGTCGATATTTACAATCGCGGCAATGCGCTCGCAAAAAGCGGTGCGCTGCTGCGCGCCTTGCAACAGTATGAGAAGGCGATCGAAATTGACCCTGAATTTGAAGATGCGCATTTCAATCGCGAGCTGATTCTCAAGGCGCTGCGCAACGATAGGGGATTTCAGGATTCTGGCCAAAGCAGTCAAAACGAGAGCACCGGACGCGTTGGTGCGGCTTCGCAGGCCGATGATCCCGAGAGGCAGAGCGGTGATCAAGGGGAATCTTCATCAGCACCGCAATCGGGCGAGTCGGAGCTGCAAGCTCGGGATGATTCTTCTCAGGGCCAAATTGGCCAGATGGCCGGTGACGATCAGGACCAACGAGCTGAACATGCCAATAGCGTCACCGAGCTTGAAATCGCCGATGAAGAGTTCGCCCAAGTTATGGACCAATGGCTGAGGAAGATACCAGATGATCCAAGCGGGTTGCTGCGACGCAAGTTTATCTATCAAAGCGAGGTTCGCGGCAACTAAGCCAGGCGGCATGGCAGGTTGTCTAAGCGCATGAATATTCAATTGCTTAAAGCGGCAGCCGTTGTTGTCGCTATTGCGTTTGCTCCGGATGCCGCGATGGCAGTCGAAGTTCAAGCGCAATTGAGCCGCGAATCGATATTTCTTGAAGAGTCGGTGGATTTGATGCTGCGCGTTGAAGACGCGCCCACTACCTCAGTCGCTCCGAAATTGATGCCGCTCACGAAGGATTTCGAAATTTTGGGCCAAAAGGTGGAAACGCACATCACTTTGCAGGATTCAAAGCGAAACTTTTCGCGATCATGGATCATCGAGATTCGTCCGAGGCGGGTCGGGCGGCTTGTGATTCCCTCGATTGCCGTGGATGGCGGTAGCAGCGCCCCTATCATGGTAGAAGTCAAGGAGTTTCGCTCTTCCGGTTCCGTGATGGGCGAGGATGTGCATTTGGAAGTGACAGCTGATCGGTCTCAGCCCTATGTACAATCGCAAGTCACAATAACGGCGCGGCTGTTTTTTGGGGAGCGTCTGTTATCTGGCGAATTGTCAGATCCCCAAGTCGACAATGCGATTGTTCAGCGCATTGGCAAGGACAGGAATTTCTCGACTCATCGCGATGGCAGGGATTATCAGGTGATCGAGCGTCGCTTCAGTATTTTTCCTGAGCTCAGCGGCGAGATGATCGTCGAGCAAATTCGGTTTACCGGCTTGATGCTGGTTGTAGATCAGATAGGCCAGCAACGCCAGTTGCACAAACAAGTCACTGCGGACCCGATCGTGCTTCAAGTTAGACCGAAGCCAAGAGAATTTACGGGTGCGGCGTGGTTGCCGGCAAAGAATTTGACGTTGATGGACTCTTGGGATGAAGGATTGCCCGATTTCAATGCGGGTACGCCAGTGAATCGGCGCATCACAGTCAGAGCTGACGGCGTGCGCGCAATCCAGCTGCTTAGCCCTGCCTACGAAGAAAACGATACGGTGCGCATCTACGGCAGCCAGGCTGACTTGCAGAATAGAGAGCGCGGCGACAGGATTGTCGGTGAATTGTCGGAAGATTTTGTACTTGTGCCGCAGTCGGTTGATCGTGTGGAGATTCCTCCATTTCGGGTTGTCTGGTGGGATATCGATGAGGATCGCGAGAAGGTGGCCGAGCTTCGCCCTGTGAGTGTTGCGCTTCGAGACTCCCCTGAATCATTTGCTGATTCGGGTCAATCCGGTTTAGCGCAAGTGCAGCAACCAGATAATTTGCCGATTGAACCACAAGCCAACCAGCAAGATATTACTTGGAAGATGGTCAGTTTTGCGCTATCCCTTGCATGGTTGGTTACCATTTGCGCCTTTGCATGGGGTCGCCGGCGCAGTTTGCAAACGATGGAACAGCAGCAAATCGATGAGCGGACTGAACGTACGCGCACTCAGCTTAGAAGTGCGGTCCGCACTGCTTGCGCAGATGGTGATGCGCAGGCCGCCGCTAGCGCTTTGATCGAGTGGGGCCAGTTCATGTGGCCGCAAAAAGTATTGACCAGCTTGATCGATCTCGCCGCCGCGGTTCCATCGAAAACGCTCAGCGACGAGCTTCGTGCGCTAGATCGCATTCTCTATGGCCAAACGACTGAGAGTTGGCTGGGTGCCGAGCTATGGCGAGAGTTTTCTAGTTTGAATGTGAAATCCGAGTCTGTGAAGGAAAATTCTGCGCGCAGATTGTTCGATCGTCACCGCAGCAGGCTGGCCTTGCTGTGGCCGCAGCAAAATCGGTCGCTTGAATGAGGCGGTTGAACTTTAGAACCAAATACGAGCGCCCCGAACTGAATGCCTCATTTACAGAGAGTGCCCCCACGCTCTTTGAAGAACCATTCTTATAGCGATCAAGCGCTGATAGTCCAAAACCCAATCTGTTCTGCAAAATTAAATTGACAAAGGGTGATATTAATGCTAATCTTATAGCATTAGATTGCATGCATATTGCAATAGCTTGTCGCGGTTCTAGCTAGTCAGAGCCGCTTGTAAAGAAGGCTTTAAGACATAAGCCTGAATTTTGAGTAAATATGAGTACAGTCCAAAGGGTATTCGAGTCTGCCGAAGAATTGCGAAGCCGCATTCAGGTCAGGGCAATGCGGGATGGTGATTTCCGCCAGCAGATTATCGACAATCCCAAAGAAGTCATTGAGCGCGAGTTTGGTGTGCATATTCCAGAAGAAATGAACATTCTGGTATTCGAAGACAATTTTGATACGATACATCTTGCGCTGCCGCCCAGCTACGACTTGACCGAAGAGCAACTGGAGCATTTCGGCGGCGGTCGATATTGTGCGTGCTTGTAATCACGCCATTCCGCCAAGGCCGCCCAAAATCCAACCTCTTTGCACTCTTGCGGTAGAACGCAAGTAGCCAGGGATTCTCCAATCTGCGCGTTTAACGATGCGCAATGCCTTTACGCATCTCAAAACGGGACTTCGCAAGTAGTGAAGCACTGTTATTTGGCCAGAGCCGGCGGCCATAGCTTTTGATGCGCACTTGATCCTTTCGAGCTGGTAATCGACACTGTTCCTATGCGCCTCTAACTCGATAATGAATTGACTATTTTACGCACTATCGTAAAATAGTCATGACTATTTTGAGAATAGAGATAAAAATGGACATCGACAGATATCTGATAGAGGAGTTTTCAGAGCATTATCGGGCCAACCGGCAAATGCTATTTCTCTCCGGTCCAAGGCAAGTTGGAAAAACCACCCTTGCCAAGGGGCTCGGAGGCTCATTCGATCAATTCGATTACTTGAACTGGGACAATCAGGCTGGTCGTGCACCCATTCTGGAAGGACCTCGCGCGATTGCTGAAAGAATCCAAGTGCAGAAAATGGTTGAAAATGTGCCGCTTTGCATTTTCGACGAGTTGCACAAGTATCGCCACTGGAGAGTCTTCCTGAAAGGCTTTTTTGATCAATACGGGTCGCAAGTCAAAACGCTGGTTACAGGAAGTGCGTCGCTCAGAGTGTTCAGCCGAGGAGGTGACAGTTTGATGGGACGCTACTTCCCCTATACGCTGCACCCGTTTTCGGTCGCCGAATGCAATCAGCCAGCAGGGAAATCAAGCATCAATCAAGAGCCTCGCGCAATAGACGGTGAGCAGTGGCAGTCGCTGTTCGATTTCGGTGGATTTCCTGAACCGTTTTTCAAAAGCAGCCGACGATTTCATAACCGGTGGATTTCCCTGCGTCGTGAACAGCTGTTGCGAGAAGACGTGCGCGAACTAACGCGCATTCAGGAAATCGGTCAAATCGAGCATCTCGCCGAAATTTTGCGGCAACAAATCGGGCAGCTGACAAGCTACTCGTACCTCGCAAAGAGCGTTCGTGTTTCGATCGACACGATACGGCGTTGGATTGCCACTTTGGAATCGTTGTACTTCTGCTTTGCAGTGAGACCTTGGCACAGCAATGTAGCACGGTCGCTGCGCAAAGAGCCCAAGTATTACCTGTGGGATTGGTCGCAAGTTGAAGATTGCGGAGCCCGAGCCGAAAATATGACCGCAAGCGCCTTGCTCAAGCTTGTCGACTATTGGTCCGAAGCAGGACAGGGTCAGTTCGCTCTTCATTTCGTTCGCGACAAGCAGAAAAGAGAAGTAGACTTCCTGGTTATACGAGACAATAAACCCTGGTTTTTAGTGGAGACAAAGCTAAGCGAAAAGGCAAAACTATCCGATTCGCTCGAATATTTTCAGCGCCAAGTAGGAGCTGAGCATGCATTTCAGGTTGCTTTTGACATGAAGTTTGTTGAGAGAGATTGTTTCGAAATGAAGCGGCCTGTTATAGTTCCTGCAAAAACATTTCTCGCCCAGCTGGTTTGACATACTGAGGTAAATCCCATTTACCGAGAGCGGCTGAAGTAAGTACATTTTTAGCATCGCATTAAAGTTTATGCCTTCGATGAGCAACTCGATTGAGGTTCAGGATATCGGCTCCGCAACGTTTTTCGAAGAACGCTTGAACACCGACATAAATATGGCGGGCAATATCTCAACTTGAAATAGTAGATAACCACAGAAAAGTTTGAACAGTCCAAGTGGGGCATGGATGAAACAAGCATCTTGCGTCTGGTAAAGATCATCCGCATTTGATCCGTGAAACAACATTTTTCCTCGGCATTCAAGGCATTCGGCCGCACATGTCTTGCCGTGATTTTTGTCATGATGCGGCCAATCAGTCAATCCGAGCAATTGCCGTGGTTACTATTGCGCATTGAATTTTTCCAGACTTCGCGTTGCAGCTGTTCGCAAGAGAAAGACTTGGGAATCGACATAGCCGTCTACAACTTTATGAGATAATCGGCACACGCTTGATGTTCAGTGCATCGCCATTTTGGGTTGAACAGAGTACCCGTATTGATGATTTCGTTATCAGAGATTGTGCAAATTCGTACGGCTAATTGATTCGTTCTTTTGTGGCTTAGCAGCATATTCAATCGCCGCCATAAACTACGCTCGCATGGAACGCAAACCTTTCAATAAACCCCTTCCTTGTGCTCCTCTCGCCGAGGAAGTATGGATTAGACAGGCCGACCGAGCTGAAGTAGGCCGTGAAGCATTCTTTTTCGGTCGGGATGCCGAGTATGAAGCATTCCAAAACGTGGCCAACAACCTTCTGGCCGGGCGTGTGGGTGGAGACACCATAATTTTTCAAGGCGCACCCGGTGCCGGCAAGACTGCGCTGATGCAAGAATGCATGGAAGCTGTAAGGCGGCATTCAACGCCTCAGCATCCATGGGTCGCCTTATCGGTATCTCCGGGCGATTTGCGGTTGCCCGCATACGTCATGTCAGCTCTGATTCGTGCGACTGACGAAGAGAGCAGGCGACTTTCGAAGCTTGCTCTAGGAGCAAGCGCAAAGATAGAGCGATTGCTAGGTCTCGGCAAAAGAGCGCTTGAAGAATTGTCCAGGCGCGGATTTGCAGTAGCCGGGATTTCGGTCAGCGGCAAATCAGACACCGGCGAGCGTTCAGATTTGGATATGTCGGCTGCCGAGCTTTTCAGCAACGCCGCTGAGTTGCTTGAAGGCATTAATTTTGTCGTGTTTGTCGATGAAGCGCAAAACACGCCAATAGAGCCGACGACCAAGCAAGTCCTCGACTGTCTGCACCGCGATACGCAGAAGATTTCTTTGGTTACGGTTTGTTTTGGACTGAGTAACACACAGGATGTATTGAAAAAATGCGGCATATCAAGGCTTGCTCTTGAGCGAATCGTGAACTTAGAGCCGCTCAGCCTTGAGGATGCGAAAGGTTCATTCAGGCGAATGATTGAAACCTACTACAAAGGCAGTGATGAACAAAAAGTTGAGTGGTCTGCCTCTTTAGCAGAACTGTCTCAAGGTTGGCCTCAGCATATTACCCGAATCGGTGTGGCTGCCGGTCGTGTGCTTCACGATAATGACGGCAAACTGGAAAAACGTCTGCTTGAACAGGCAATCGAACAAGGCATCAAGCAGAAAAATGATTACTACGACTACCGTATTGCGGCTGGCTATAGAAATGCTAAGCTCTATGTAGAACTAGCTGTCGCAGCAGACCTGAACTCCAACGGCTTTCTGGAGCTCGACGAACTTGAAGATATTTCTGAGAAAGAGCTGCATCGTTCGGGTACATCGTTTGACGATTTCCTGCTTGAATCATTGCATGCGGGACTGCTTGCGCCGGTCAAGGGACCGCTGACCCGATACAAATTCCCGATACCTTCTCTGGGAGACTATCTCAGATCACAAGCGCGTTGTGCGGACCGTCGATAGAGCGATGCACGGACACAAGCCTCCCTCGCATATTCAGGCTTGTCTCAGTAGCTTACAATAAAGGCGACCGTATGGCTTCAGTATATTTCATGCGGCAAGGCGAATGTTCGGAGACGATCCATTAACGTTTAGTGCCTATAAATATAAAATTAGCACTGAGCGATTTTCACAAGCATGTGGTTGTTTTTACAAGGCTCACTAACAAAAAGAACGGGCTAATGAGCTGAAACCGGGATGCAACTTCAGTTTAACAATCGACGAGCGGAAGCACCTTGCCATGATTCATGAGCCCGTCGGGGTCAAATGCCGCCTTTACAGCCGAGACATTAACCGAGAGCGGATGTCAAAAATCAACTTCTATGGAGGTTTGACAATACTGACAAATGATGAGAGGAGAATTCAAGCAACTTGCAAAGCCAGATGTTCGAGCTTCAGTTAGAGACACTAAAATCCATAATGAATTCTTCATCGCTAAGTTTAGTGAATTCAACATGGGTTCGACCATAATTAAGCAGATTGTCCTTCGTCACGAATTGCCCCGGCTCCAGCCCCATCCTCTTTCTGAAGTAGCTTCCCAATTGAGCATTGTTGTACGGTGTATGCAAAGCCTTGCCGCCATCTTGCGCTCGCGCCACTGTAAATATCTCACCATCATCTGACATAACTGTGAATTTCACTTCCCTTGGCGGGAAGAAGTTTGAGTTGGCATAAATTGAAGCAGGGATAGGGATATATGCTTGGTTGGCATTCCGACCATCCCTTTGCCCCCAATTTAAGCCGCTTCTTTGATGCACTTCACCTTCTCTGGTTAAAAGCGACAACTTAACCCGCTTTTCATCACCTTCGAGTTGGGAATCCACTACTACGATAGGTCTTGCTCTTCGAGTGTATTCTTCAGTGTCGAAAACTTTAACCACATTATCGATATGAGCATGATTACAGTCTATCGAGTTCTGTTTTACTGTTCGAAAGTAGTTAATGGCCATAAAAGGATTTATTAGCGCAACTGAATCTCCGACCGCTCCACTGAATCCGTTGTAGGTGTAGTTTGCAGACCCTAAGAAGGCCACAACCGGTTCTTGCTGCCTACACCAAATATAAACTTTTGAATGAACAGGCTTACCCTCGCACAGGTAGCTACACCGATATAGATGATCATCCTCACCCGAATCACAGTACTCACAGAACGCTTTATGTTGAATCGAGCTAATGCCATCTTTACGCGCCATCCCGATGACAAGATCAACAGATATTACAAATCCAGAGTTCACCAATTCATTCACATGGGACTCCATGAATGCCGCGGTGGCATAACCGCTGACAACATGAAGAGTGTCAGCACCAAAATAATGAACTGGGCGAATCAGAACCGATTCAAACAACTCTTCTGTTAGCATGATGGCAACCCATGGCAGGGGCCACGTCGGTCTCAGCAAACGTTTTTAAAATCGCCGAAAAGATGATCTTAGCCCCAACGGGCGGAACAGCCATGCCAATTTGCTTGCGCACTGACTCTTTGCCGCCAAGAAATCGAAATTGGTCAGGAAATGTTTGAAGGCGAGCCCTCTCACGATTCGTTAAGCTTCGATTCTCTTTCCAGTGATAGATATGAGTCCCGCCGCCACCAGAACCGGTCACAGTGTAGGAAGGTGCATCAGGCCGGAGTCGCTTGTATATCTGACTAATCCGCGCACCGCTTTTCATTTTCAACTGAAGGCTTCTTGGAATATCCGCATCAAACGCGTTTTGGCCCGGTTTGATGTAGCTCAACCGCTCGACAACGGTCTTAGATTGTGCAGTGTATTCATGATTAAACGCGTCTTTCGGAATTCCCTGCAATGCCTCCTTGCACGTCTTGATCTTTGTTCCTGTTTTTGGGCTTGGATGCACAAACTGAACGGCCAAATCAGAACGAAATCCGACAATGATTATCCGATGCCTGGATTGAGGCACTCCGTACTCTTCAAATTTATAATGATGCGGGTAGATGTCATAGCCTGCGTCCTCAAATGCCGCAAGGATTTTTTGAAAATCCTTTTTCTTCCCGCTAGACGACAAGCCCCCAACATTCTCAGCAACAAAAAACGACGGACGAAGAGCCTTCAGTCCCTCTACACCCCAAACATAAAGTCCGCCGAACGAACCCGAAATACCTTGGCGCTCGCCTACTATGCTGAAATCATTACAAGGAAAGCCAAAAACCAGACCATCGATTGGCGACAGGGATTTGAAATCTAGCCGCTTGACATCGCAACAGTAGACTTTGCATCCAAGCTGGCCGAAATTGTGTTCAAACGTCTTGCAAGCATCATCATCGAAATCGTTCATCCAAAGATGCTTGAACGAAGTGTCAGCGTATTTCGCCCAGTGAGCCCCGAGAGCCATGCCGCCTGCTCCAGCAAAAAGCTCGCCAAGAGTGTAAACCTTGCTGGATTGCTGCCCTTGTTCGGCAGGCTCAGTTTCAAAAATTGCTGCTGGCTCCAAATTGAATGCCTCCAGAGTCTAATCACTATGACATGTACGCTTAAAGCGGGCAAAGCGATAGGCTGAAAGAATCGACCCTTGAACCGATTATACGCATTGTTGGGTTGCGGTTCATTTTGATTTTCAGGAATTAGTCGTGTCGTATTTTGCCTTCAATATGGAGCACGAAGCCAGTCTTTCTTAGTGTGCAAGCCAATCCTCATAAATTTATCGCCGCCAAGCGATAGCACTAGCAAGATTCAATCAATTCGCTATCGCTTCAGCTCGATCTTGCTCTCCTCTCCAGCAAGCAGTCTCACAATATTTGATCGATGCATAATTGCGGCAAAAACAAAGATCACTGCGGCCACCACAACAATCGAAACATCACGAACAACCAGCCAGCCGATGACCGGTGCCAGCAATAAAGCAGCAAGCGATGAGACGGACGACAACCTCGTCAGGCCCGCAACTGCAAGCCATGTTGCAATAACCCCAAACCCGACTAGAAGATCAATCCCAAGATACACCCCGATCGCCGTAGCTACACCCTTGCCTCCCTGAAAACTGAAATAAAGCGGGTAAAGGTGCCCCAAAAAACTGCCTAAGGCAGCTGCCGCCACCACCAAAGAGTCATCGACCGCCAGCGCCGCAACAACAACCGGCAAAATCCCCTTTAGCACATCGCCGCTCAGAGTAAAAATGGCTGCCGGTTTTCCTCCTAAACGCAATACATTCGTCGCGCCGGGATTGCCCGACCCAGATTGTCGAGGATCTCCCAGGCCCATCATCCGGCAGACCATAATCGCACTCGATATAGATCCAAACAAATACCCGACAATGGCAAATACTAGTGCAAGCACCGCGCTACCTCGATTCAATTAACATAAACATCAAATGGTATAACATCTTGCTTTAGCCATTCGCTCAGCATTGCCCGAATCAATTCTTCCAGCAAAGAAGCAAAACAATGGACAAGATATTCATTCATGAACTGAAAGTCACCGCCACAATCGGCGTGTGGGAATGGGAGCGCAGAATCACGCAGAACCTTTCAATCGACATCGAAGTGGCCGCAGACATACAAAAAACGGCACAGTCGGATGACATCAATGACGCACTGAGCTACAAGGATATCGCAAAACGCGTTGTTGAGTTTGCGAAGGAATCTAAATTCCACCTCATAGAAACTCTTGCCGAAGGCATCGCCGACACGATTCTTTCAGAATTTCCGACATTCTGGTGCCGCGTGACAGTCAGCAAGCCAAAAGCCGTTGAATATAGTCGAAACGTCGGCGTGATTATCGAGCGCAGTTCGGAGACGCAAGACTCGCCAACAGCTTCTTGACCCTCATCTTTCACCCTCGCTTACGGATCAACCGCCGATCGACCGCCATCGACCGCCAATACCTGGCCCGTCATGAATGTGGCGTCGATCGCCAGAAATTCGACTGTTTTTGCGATTTCACGTGCTGTCCCTAGTCGCCGAAGCGGGGTGCGCCGCAAAATTTCCGAGTCTTCGGACCCGTCCTCTGGCCACAAGATTGCCCCTGGAGCCACTGCGTTGACTCGCACCTCAGGAGCCAATTCAAGCGCTGCCGACCGGGTCAGCGATTCAAGCCCCGCCTTGGACGCACAGTACGCCGCGTAACCATCAACAGAACGGCTCGCATACAGATCTGTAATGTTCACAACGCTGCCTTTGCTGCTCGCCAATTGCTGATGAGCTTTCTGGACCAGAAAATACGGAGCCTTCAGGTTTACAGCGATCAACTCGTCAAAAGCCGATGCCTTTGTGCTCCCGATACCGGCCGGATAGAACACCGAAGCATTGTTAACCAAAACATCCAAAGAGGAAAACCGGCTGACAACACCCTCGACCAACCCCTCCACTTCAGACAGGTCGGCCAAATCCGCCCTGAACGCCGCTGATGACTCGGCACGCATTGCATTCAACCCCTCAACCACACTTAGCGCATCGTGTTCAGATTGACGGTAGTGCACCGCGATGCGCATGCCGCGGGCGTGCAGACACTTGGCTATTTCCGCGCCAATGCGCCGTCCAGCGCCCGTAACAAGCGCCACTTTGTTCGTGTTGTCGGAAACTCGTCTCATGCGTGATGGATGGCGACCATATCGTTCGCAGGGCAAATCGAAGCTGAACTCGACCGATATAATAGCCTACTGATCCCGCTTGAGCTGTCTGACACCGACATGAATGCGCATTTGCAAACCGATGCATCTCGTCTTGCGCTCGACAAGAGCGAACTTCGAAGAAGCGCCGCGCTTTACGAGAAAATTGTCAACATAATCCGCGCAAGCGCAAATCAACGCCTGCCGTTTTCAACGTTCATGAACCTTGCACTTTATGACCCGCAACTTGGCTACTATGCCGCAGCCGACAATGTTGTGGGAGCCGCAGGCGATTTCGTTACCGCTCCGGAAATCGGCAACGCCTTTGGAACCTGCATTGCCGAGAAGATTTCGAAAATCGCGGCACAATTCCCGCAAGACATTTCCATATTCGAATTTGGTGCCGGAACCGGCAAGCTTGCCGCCCACATACTGGAGGCGCTCAAACGAGTTGACGTCGGCATCGCCCGATACTCGATATTCGAAGTCAGTCCGCGCCTTTCGGCCATTCAGAGAAGCACCCTCAAAACTCGAGCACCTTGGGCTAGACACATCGTGAATTGGCAGACTTCGATCGAAGATCTGCAAATTGACGGCATCATCATCGCCAATGAACTGCTTGACGCGATTCCATTCGAACTGTTCAGCTACGAGGACAAAGCTTTTCATCAAGGTTTCGTGGAAGAATCGGATGGCCGACTGGGCATCGCCTACTCCGACCGGCTGGCACAGGATTTTGCCCGATATGTCAAACGCATCCCCATCACCTCCCTCCCATCAGGCACCTATCGATCAGAACTGCACTGCCAAGCGCTTGCGTGGCTGCGTTCGCTGCTTGAAAAACTTCAGCACGGATCAATGCTGATCATCGACTACGGGTTTCCCGAACATGAATACTACCACCCGCACCGCGACACCGGAACATTGTCCTGCCACCGCCGTCACCACGTTCACAGCGACCCGCTTGCCTATTTGGGCTGCCAGGACATATCCACCCACATCAACTTCACCGCGCTTGCAGAAGCCGCTACCCGGTCAGATGCGACCGTTAACGGATTTTCCACCCTTGCAGGCTTTCTGCTCGACACCGGAATTCTCGACGCATGCGGCGATTCATCAGATGCAAGATCAGCGAGCGAGCGAAACCGCGAACTGCTCACCCTGACTTCTCCATCCGAAATGGGCGATCTTTTCAAAGTCATGGAACTGACCAAAGGCATTGATGGCACCCCTGACGGGTTTAGAATTGTCGATCACCGCCACCGTCTCACCACATCGACCGCCCAAGTCAAGCTATGATCGAACTCATTGCCGCTACCGTCTTGGCACTTGTGCAAGGCGTCACCGAATACCTGCCGATTTCAAGCTCAGCCCACCTGATTCTGGTGCCACGATTGCTGGGATGGACGGATCAAGGCCTATCGTTCGATGTTGCCGTGCATGTCGGAACACTGTTTGCATCGATATTCTATTTCCGCGCATCCCTGATCGTGATTATCCGGGATTGGGGCAAATCCGTCATCGGCAAGGGTGCAACCGATTCAGCACGAACCGGCTGGCACCTCATCATTGCCAGCATCCCGGTGGGGATTGCCGGCGCACTTGCGCACGAAGTTGTCGAGACAAGCCTCCGAAGCATCATCGTGATTGCCTCGACAACGCTTCTTTTCGCTTTGCTGCTGTGGGCCGCCGATGCCTGGCGGCGCGGACCACGCTCGATCGAAGCACTGCGCATGAAAGATGCCCTATGGATTGGACTGGCTCAGGCGATCGCGATCGTGCCAGGCACATCGCGTTCAGGAGTGGCCATGACCGCTTGCCTGCTGCTTGGGATGAGCCGTCGGGAAGCGGCAAGGTTTTCATTCCTGCTAGCCATTCCCGCCATCGCCATGGCCGGCACATGGCAATCGATCAATCTCATGGCTAGCGGACAGCAAATCGAGTGGATGCGATTTGCCCTTGCTGCGGCAGTATCCGCCGCCGCAGCGTGGCTTGTGATACACTGGCTGCTTCAATTCATCGAACGGATCGGACTGCTTCCGTTCGTGATCTATCGCATCACTCTTGCTGCGCTACTTTACGCAGTTGTGCTTTGGAACTGATCTATTGGCCAAGTACGGCGGCAATTTTGCAAACCTGGGCTTCAAAAATTGCTCGGCCGAGCTCCCTGCCCTTGAATTGATCGATGAAATCCTTTGCACTTACCTCAAGCATCGCGTCGCGGCATGCGACTAAGATATGCGCGATGTCCTCGCCTGGCCCTGATCCACGGCACTCAGCTTGCACAATAGCTTGGCTTGCCAGCGTAAAAGTGTTAAACGACGCTGCATCTTGCAAGCCCTGCACCCGCATGACAAGTTGTGCCACATCCTTCGCGGCCAGCTTATCCAAGCATCTGATGTCGTCGATATGACGCAAAAGCCGCAACGATAATTGCCGGCAGCGCGTCGGAGCGCGGAGGCGCTCGCATATTCCTTCGACCAGCACTTCGCCTTTTTTTCCGCGAAGGTCTGCCGCCGCGCAGCAGGCCAGTACAGAAAAGCGAACCTCAAGCCGCTTGCTTAGGCGCACAGCTTGCCTTAACGAGCGTACCGCGGCGTGTTCAGCTTCATTGATGGATGAAAAAAAATTATCAAACTCAGGAATGAGCACCTTGAGCGCTCCACACTGATGCAAGACCGAAAAGAACATTTCTGGCGCATCCTGTTCAAGTGCCGCATTTACTTCGCGCCACACGCGCTCTGCGGCAAGATCCGCCAGCTCGCCGCCTGCCACCATCTGCCTCATCAGCGTCAGTGTCGTCTCGTCAACCGAAAAGCCATATGCCTGCAATTGCGCTGCAAATCGTGCAACGCGAACAACCCGAAGGGGGTCTTCAACAAAATGCGGCGAGACATGCCGAAGCGTCCTGCGCACGATATCGCCCCTACCCCCATATGGGTCTATCAAGGTGCCATCAGGGGCTTGCGCGATTGCGTTGATCGTTAAGTCTCTTCGATACAGGTCTTCCTCTAGTGTGACATCAACACCTGCCTCAACTTCGAATCCTTTGTAGCCTCGCCCGACTTTACGCTCGTTTCTGGCCAAAGCGTATTCTTCACCACTTTCAAGATCAATGAAGACCGGAAAATCCTTGCCAACCCGCTTAAGTCCGAGTTTGAGCATCAACTCAGGCGTTGCGCCAACCACCACCCAGTCAGCATCCCGACTTGCAATGCCGAGTATCGCGTCCCTGACGGCTCCGCCGACCTTATAGCGCTGCAAATCGGCGGTTGAGCGTGGTGTCGACTTCTCCAAGACCATTAATCGTCGACAAGCGGCTATCGCCCAGAATGTGCGCGAAGCGCGTTATACCGATTCTCGCGCGCGGTCAGCCAGCAATCGGCGGTCTGGCGCATGCCGCGAAGTGGCGATGCATAGTAGTCCGGAAACGGCATATCGCTGACGCTCGGGACCTGCATCGAGGCTACATTGTCAGGACTCAGCGGCTTGCCAGGCAGATACTGCATGATTGCCGCCATCAGCCGCGAAACCGGCTCAGCGATTTTGATCAGCTTTCTCCGAGAGCCGGAAAGCTCATTGATGAGCGAAACGATTTCGTACAGAGTGAGTATCTCGGGTCCGGCAAGATCATAGCAATTCCCGATCGTCTGCGGCTCGCTTAAGCACTGAGCAATGCAACTCGCAACATCCGCCACATGGACAGGCTGCATCAGCGCATTCGGACAGATCACCGGAAACACCCCTATTGAAAGCCTCAGCATCTGTTCGAACATCTGCGTTATGCCGCCGTTCGGCCCAAAGATAATGGATGGGCGGAATACCGTCGCGTCAAGCCCTTGATCCATCGCCGCAACCACCGCGTCCTCGCCACGACCTTTGGACTTTAAGTATTCGCTGGGCGCATTGACCGAGGCGCCGATTGCGCTGACATGAATCAGTCGCCCTACGCCTTGCTCAATGCATGCCGCTGCGAGATTCTCGGGAAAATCCGCATGCACTTTTTCAAACGTGCTTCTGCCTCTTCCGTCGTGCAGGATGCCGATCAGATTGAATACAGCATCTGCGCCGCGAACCAGCGAAGCCAGCGAATCGGTGTCGTGAATATCCCCCTCGACGATGTCGACGCCTGGCAGCACGAGCAAATGCTTATGACGCTGCGGATGTCGGCTGACAATAACAACTTTGCAACCTTGATTGAACAGCGCAGATGCCAAATGTCTCCCGACAAATCCTGTGCCACCGAACAGTGCCGTGCGCATTCGCGTGCGCGACTTCAACATCATTGAATCAACTCCGCCGGGCTATGTTTAGAAATCAATGCCTAAGCTGCGTATCGATCCATATACTCGCGAATCTGAACCGCATTGTGCCGCAAATCAGGTTTGTTTTTTACAAATTCGAGCAGGTCGTAAATCGTTGCAAGGGCGTGAACCTGTATGCCGTATTGAGACCGGACTTGCTGAGCCGCCGTCTCATCGGCATCCACGCCGACTTCCGAACGGTCAAGCGAGATGACCGCGGCTACCGGATCGGCATGTCGACTACGAATCAACTTTGCCGCATTGCCGATCGACAATCCCGATGTGATCACATCCTCCACGATGGCGACTTCGCCCTGA
Source organism: Arenicellales bacterium (assembly GCA_965214875.1). GTDB lineage: Bacteria > Pseudomonadota > Gammaproteobacteria > Arenicellales > JAJDZL01 > CBDAUN01. Next base: position 3,303,334 of record OZ243980.1, read on the forward strand.
ATCGGCGCGCCAACTAGCCATCCTTCGTCGCCATGGTCCTTGGCCTCTTTTCGATTGAAGGCGTAGGGAACGCTAGCGACACCGGCGCGACCCAGCGCCATGGCTGTTGCTGCGACAAGCGTAATGCCCTTATACGCAGGACCGAAGAGCATGTAGTTTCCATGCATGAATTCCATAATCGAGCGGGCGTAGAAGTCGGCGAGCCTCGCCAAGCTCGAACCATCGCAAAATGCGGCAGAATTATAGAAGTAGGGGCTTGTTCGACCAGAATTAAGAGTAAACTCGCCAAAAATTAAAGCGCCTGAGTCGTAGGCGAAGGACAGGAATTCTTGCTGACTGGCACTCATTAAGACTGGCTACTACCATGCAGATGGGAGGCGTTGCTGCAGCCGATTATACAATTCGACTGCTGGTCCAACTGATTGTCGACCCGTACACAAGATCGGTTCAAATTAAACGGGTCACTCAAAACTATTGTCTTTGATACGGTTCAAATGAGAGCACTTTTAACAGTTAGAAGGGAATGTCTCTCACATTCATCTCGCGAGTTCATGGTCATTCAGACTATTGCGAAGCAATCACAATTCGCGTTTGCGATTCATCGCGCTTAAATCAGGCTGTTTTTGTCGGCGGCACAGCAATCGCTCCGAACGACATTGGCTGCGCCTGTAATGGCTGTTTCAGACGAGTTAATCATTCCGTCAACCAAAGGTGCAATCAAAGCGATCAGTGGTGCCCTGATTAGTAAAGGCATCGACGGTCAAAAGACCGTCGTTTTCAATCAGGAGCCATGCCCCCCCCCCTTAAACGCTGTTGGCCACATTCACGATGGCATTGAGCTTTTCGGCAATCTCGATATCAATCTGATCCTCAGGAACGTATTCGACAAGCCGGTGGAAACCGGATTTATCCATCATGTTCGGCAAATCCAGTTTTGCATAGTAGGTTCTGAACAAAGGCTTGAGAAAATGATCGCTAGCCTTTAATTCATCGCTCCAGACAACGCCTTGATCCAGGGTTTCTATCGCTTTTGATACCTCACGCATCGACTCTTCCATGGCAGTGTTGCGCCGAGCGAGCTCCCGCCCGCGGAATAAAGGCATATCATTAAACTCATTTTCAACCGTTCCGCGAACAAACGCCTTTAGCGTTTCCGGTGTACACAAAGAATTTTCAATCTCCCGTTTCTTCCAATGCAAATACACTAAGCTACTATACTCATCAAATCTTTTTTCCATTCGGTCAAACAGCGCCACACCTTTTAGATCCGGTAAAGCTTCTGCCAATCCATAGTAATGTTCAGCTGCCGCATTGGGTTGATTTCCGACATAGTGGACATAGGGCATATCCAATGCAGCCATTGCTTGCTCGCTTCCAATTCGCATCGCAAAAGCTTGAAGTATCGATAAGTCTTTAGATCCTTCCAGATACAGCACCCATCGTCGATTTTCTGCTTGGTAATACTCGTCCCATCCAATTTTTGCCAATGCCTTGTAGACTTGGCTCTTGCGGTCTCCGATTCGGTGAGGCATGCCGACAAAAGCTATAACCAGATCCTTGTCTACAGCTTCATTCATGACCACCTCCGAGTGGCTTGCCGCGATAATCTGGTTGCCAAATTTCTCAGCAACTTCACATATTTGTCTGTAGATGGCCCTTTGGCGAAGTATTTCTAGATGCGCATCGGGTTCATCCAAAAGAATGACCGAGTTCTTGTTGACGTGCATGTAGCTAGTGCTTGCCAGAAAACCAAAATGTGATATCGTTGCTGATTGAAAACAATCGCTTAGCGGCGAGCGGCGGCGAAGAATTCGGCGGAAGCGCGGATTTCCCGCCGAAATGGGGTGAAACGCCCCGTTTCGCCGCAATCTTCGAGGAAAAAGCGATGCGCTTGGCCCGCTCCGCCCAGCTCGAGATCGGCGCCGTGCCGATCGAGAACATCCACACCGGCGCCAAGTCGCGCGACGACATCCCGGCCATCCTGCTCGGCCTGCGGCATCTCTGCGCAAGCAAGGCCTTGCGGCGCCGGCGGGTGTTCGAGCTGCTCGAGGCCGAGGTCACGCCGGCGGCGCGCAAGGACGCCGGCCGGCCGGGCATGGACCTTTGGCGCATTCTGGCGCTTGGCGTACTCAAGCAGGGGCTCGGCTGCGACTTCGACCGGCTGGCGCACATGGCCAATCATGACGGGCTGGTGCGCCGGATGCCGGGGCATTCGCCGGCGCTCGGGCATGCCTGCGAGCAGCAGGCGGCGGTCGACAACGTCTCGCTTTCGGGTCCGAAGCTGCTGTCCGGGATCGGGCGGCTGGTGGCCGGGTCGGGCCGCGAGGCGGCCGGAAAAAAGCCTGGCGAGCCGTTGCGCGGGCGGGCCGGTTCGTTCTGCGTGGAGACCGATGCGCACTATCCGACCGATGCGGACCTGCTGCGGGACGCGATGCGCTGCGCGGTGCGCACCGCGGCCAGGCTGGCGGACAGCGCCGGGCTCGGCGGCTGGCGACAGCATGAGCATCTATCGCGGCAGGTCAAGAAGCGGTTCGACCGGGTGCGCGTGTCGAGGCGCAGCCGCAAGCATCCCGGGCGGGTCGAGCGGCATTTGTCGCTGAGCGCCCGCCTGGCCGGGCGCGCCGAGGCGACGCTGGCGCTGGCATGCGAGCTCGAGGGCTATCTTGGCCATGCGCGCCGCCAGCTCGAGCAGGCTAGGCGGCGACTGCTCGGGGGCGAGACCATCGCGCACGGCGAGAAGGTGTTCTCGATCTTCGAGCCGCACACCCGCTGGGTGGCCGAGGGCAAGGCCGGCGTGCGCCAGGAGCTGGGCGTGCCGGTCGCCGTGGTCGAGGGGGCGATGGAGCGGTTCGCCGACCTTCGGGCCTGCAGCTTCGACCGCGGCTTCCACTCGCCGGCGAATCAGGCCGAGCTCGGCGCGCGGCTCGACGAGTGCGCGCTGCCGGCCAAGGGCCGGCCGAATGCCGAGGCTGCGGCGCGCGAGGGCCGGGAATGGTTCCAGGCGGCGCGCCGGCAGCATCCGGCGGTCGAGTCGGCCATCAATCATCTGGAGCATTGCGGGCTCGGGCGGGTGCGCGCCCATGGCGAGCGCGGCTTCGAGCGGGCGGCGGCGCTGGCGGCGCTGGCGGCGAACCCCGAGCGGCTCGGGCGGCTGCTGCGGGACCAGGAGCGCAAGCGGCTCGCCCGCCGCGCGCGCCTGCGCGCCGCCTAGCGTCTCCGAACCCGTTTCCAAGCGACGATCCGGCTGCCGGAGGCGCCCGCCTGGGCGGATGCCGCCCGCAATCCTCTTATGCGGCATTTTTTGTCGCATTCGGATGCCCGCTGCTGCATTCCGACCCTCGCCGCCGTCGCGGCAGCCGCGCCTTGCGCTCCCCCGGCACCGGCCGATACTTGAAATCAGAGGTTTTCTGGCAGACACTAGCTAAATAGCAGGAGGGTTTGCTGAAGTCCTCGACCGCTGCATGAAAGGTCGAAGCGATAGCCGCCTTCACGGTAATTCATGGTGATCTCGCCGCGCTCAGGAACGTACTCGGGGTCTTCAAGCACGACTCCGAACAATTCCTCGATCTTCTTCACTAAAGCATTCCACTCGCCCTTGCTGTTTTCTAGAATCCGCCAGCACAGATTGCGCAGAATCTCAGCGGTGCGCCCCTCTCCAATGCGGACATTGATGGTTCCAATTTCAAGCCTCGTTTCGTTAGCTGCCAAGCCTGACATTGGCGGAAGGTAGGCGATATTCATCCGCGCAGCGTTTTTGGGCACAGGCATGCGACTTGATTTTCCGCTCTCTACACAGCGAAGTGGGCGACAGTAGAGAGATTCGGGATTCGCATAATCGAACTCAAATCCGCTCTTCCATCGTTCTCCATAGGCTGTGCCTTCAACAACAATCTCAATGCGAACATTTTCTGTTGTTTGAGATCCTTCGATTTTTGAGATTTTTCTGGTGCGGCGGTTGCGCCACAGAAAGTTTGCAGCCGGATGAGGAATCGCAAAAAGGTCTCGCCGGTTGATGGTGATGCCCGGTCGCTTCTTCGGCATGCTATCTCCGCAGGGGTACCTTTCGACCCACCGCTTCATGCCTAGCTCCCATAACGCCAAAGCTTGCATCGCGGACGTCTTGCCGGAATTGTTGGGTCCGATAAAAACAACAGGCGTTGCCAAATCTATCGAAATGCTCTCAAAACGTTTAAAGTTCCGTACTGTCAGCTTGGTCAACATTTACTTGCTTCTGCCGATATTTCATTTGCCACTAGACCGATTTAGCCCGTGCTCGATACCTGAAAACGCTCGCCGACCTGCCCATTGCTGAGTGGCACTTGGCGGCCAATCGATGTCCCAAATTATTTTTGTCATCCATGAATTTGAAAATTCAAAAAGAGCGTCATCGGATATAGCATAATGCATTTTCGATTAGAACAATTATCGACAATGGCCATGCCGCAGAAGCTGAGATCATGCGCCGCTCCGGTTTGAAGTCAAAGGGCGACAAGGCCTGCTTTGCGCACATTGGCAATTGAGCTAATGGGCACCGGCCAAGCCAATAGACTTCAAGTATCAGCAGGAAAAGTTGATTCAGGCTGAATCCTAAGCCGGCACATGTCGTGATCGTCATCGATGCTTTACCATGGGTCGAGTTGACCGGAATAGCCTTTTCCCAAACATGCAAGCAACTCGTGGCCTAGATGACGATGCCGTCTGCAATCCGATTCGGATGGGAGTGCGCGCTGAAGAGCTCTTGGCATTCGCATCGAAAGCTGCTTGTGCAATAGCAGCCTGTTTCGATGCCGCTACAGTTTGAAAACGCGAGCCTTTCCGGCTGTGATGCCCTATATGCAGAGAAAATCGTATGAACGGTTTACTCCAATCCGTCCCATTGGAAGCAATAGACCTGTCGGATAATTCAGTGCAGCCGCATACGATCGACTCTCAAGTTTCCTGATCCAGTCGCGACGCACTTAAAGACGCTTTGCCTGCATATCGGATAAAGCCCGTGTTCGACTCGAATTGATCGAAAATCGCGCTCCTTTGGTGAACCGATACTGCAGTATCTGTTAAAATCCACTTCATAATTTCAAACAATGCCAATTTGCGCCTCATTCAGGCGCAAACCATCCAGGAGAGCTAAACCCCGATGTACAAGTCACTACTGATCGACCCGGAAAAGTGTACCAGTTGCCTCCAGTGCGAACTAGCCTGCTCATTTGAGAACGAAGGCATATTCAATCCGGCAAAATCTAGAATTAAAATATTCGAATTCGAGCACGGTCTGCGCACCATTCCGTACACCTGCACGCAATGCGAGGAAGCATGGTGTCTGCACGCCTGCCCCGTCGAAGCCATCACGATCAACTCGGAAACTGGAGCAAAAGAAGTCAACGACTCGGTCTGCGTCGGCTGCAAGGTTTGCACCATCGCGTGTCCATTCGGCACCGTCAATTACAACAGCGACAGCGGCAAGGTCATCAAGTGCGACCTGTGCGGCGGCGACCCGCAATGCGCCGAGGCATGTCCGACCGGAGCCATCGTATACGTCGATTCCGATTGGACCGGATATGCCAAGATGCGCGAGTCGGCTGTTCAAGCCCACGCGTAGAAACCGGTAGCCTATCTCCTGCGTAATATAGCGATGCAACACCTGATCATAGGCGCGGGACCGGCAGGCGTTATCGCGGCCGAAACCCTTCGAAAAGCCTCCGCCTCAGATTCGATTACAATCATCGGCAACGAAAGCCATCCGCCCTATTCGCGCATGGCCCTGCCATATCTTCTCGCAGGCAACGTCGGTGAAGATGGAACTTACCTGCGCCACCGGGAAAATCACTTCAACGAGCTGGAAATCTCGCTTCGGCGCGGAAAAGTCTGCAGACTATCGCCAAACCAATCGCGCGTGACGCTCGAAGATGGCGAGCATGTGGCGTACGATCGGTTGCTTATCGCAACTGGTGCGAGCGCTATTCGACCGCCAATCCCCGGGATGAATCTTGAACAGGTCCACAACTGCTGGACTATGGATGATGCCGCCCGAATTCTCCAAACGGTGAAAAGCGGCGACCGCGTAGTCTTGCTTGGAGCTGGCTTTATCGGCTGCATCGTACTGCAAGCTTTGGTTGAAATGGGGCTAGAACTGACCGTTGTCGAGCTAGCCGACCGCATGCTTGCACGCATGATGGATGACATCGGCGGAGACATGATCGGCCGCTGGTGCAAGGGCAAAGGAGTTAACGTCAGGGTCGGCGCCGAAGCGGTGGCAGTGGAGCAATCCGGCAATAGCGTGACCTTAAGTCTTGCCGATGGCGCAAGCATCGAAGCCGACCACATTGTGTGCGCGGCCGGAGTCAGATCGAACATACAATTTCTTGCAGACAGCGGCATCAAGACTGATAATGGAATCTTGGTGGATAACACGCTGCAAACCAATATCGAAGGCGTATACGCAGCCGGAGATGTCGCTCAAGGACCGGATATGAGCACCGGTCAGCAGCAGGTGCATGCCATTCAGCCAACTGCAAGCGAGCACGGCAGAATCGCCGCAATGCAGATGTCGGGGCAAGGCGCAAAATACGGCGGGAGCCTATCGATGAATGTGCTCAACACCTTAGGGCTCATCACCAGTTCGTTCGGTTCATGGGACGGCGTGGAAGGCGGCGAGCATACCGCGGCAGTCGACAAGCAGCACAACCGCTACCTGCGGCTGGAATTCAAGGATGATGTGCTGATCGGGGCCCTGGCAGTCGGACTGACACAGCATGTCGGCGTACTGCGCGGACTGATTCAGACTCGAGTAGCGCTCGGCCACTGGAAAAAGCGCCTGCTCGATGACCCCTCTCAGGTTATGAGCGCCTATCTCGCTCAGGTGCAAGGCTCGCGCTAGCGGACCAGCCGGCCTAAAGACGCAACTAAAGCTCGAAAACGCATTCTTCGACGCTCCAGGCATCCGATGTCGCTGTCAATATCAACAGCGACGGGCCTCCATGAGTTCGAACTCGGCCCGCCGCGCCCGGATTGATCACCCAAGGCGATTCATCCTGGTCGATAACGCGTATATGCGAATGACCGTAAGCGACAGTTCGCGCCCGCGGATGCTTTGCACGAAATAATTCATGGTAGCGCGACGGTTCGCTGATGGCATGTCCATGCTCCATTGCAAGAGCGCCGCCTGGAAGCCTGATCAGCCGGCTCTCGGGGATCGATCTAAGCACATCAGTGTCGGCAGATTCCCACTTCGACGGAACATCATTGTTGCCTGCGACAGCAAACACTAAACCCGATTTGGGCATAAGTCTCTCAAGCACCTGATCAGAACCGATATCGCCAAGATGAACGGCGACATCGCATTGCGATACCTCGCGACAAACTCTCGGGTCGACATATCCGTGAGTGTCGGACACAACCCCGACCGTAACGCGGTCGAACCGGTTTGATAGATCTGATGTTTCCATTTGCTTTAAGTCCGATTGCATCGTGTTCTGAGGCGAAAGACTAAGTGCTGAAGAGCTGCATTTACCTAATCCTGACGGCCTGCATGCACGGTTAAGGACAATGCAAATGCTTTATACTACGGATAGATTATGGAATTTAGCCCAAATTGCGCAATGCGCGCTAGTCGATCATATGGCGTGAGTTCACTTACGCCTTAGTTATGGAGGTAATCAAAATGTCAGTTAATATACATGGAAAAATGCTCGCAAAAACAATCTCGGCGCTAGCCATGACCTGCCTGCCGCTTCAACTCGCATACAGCGACGGCCATGTTGTCAAGCTAGGGTTTCTCGGCGGGTTCACCGGACCGATCGAATCATTCACGCCCGGCATTCTGCAAGGCTCCCAGTCAGCAGTCGACAGCATCAATGCCAATGGCGGAGTGCTTGACGGAAAGCAAATTGAACTGATAACAGGCGACACAACCTGCGCAGACTCGACCGCGGCAGCAAATGCTGCCGACCGCCTGATCAATTCCGAAGGCGTACCCGCGGTCATCGGGGCGATGTGCTCGGGCGCAACGATTTCCGCCGCCAACAACGCGGGCATACCGGCCGGAGTGGTGCTGGTTTCTCCAGCTTCGACCAGTCCTGCAATTTCGACGCTCGAAGATGACGACACCTTGTTCAGAACTGTCCCGTCAGATGCCTATCAAGGCGAGTCCATGGCGAAGCTGCTGATGAGCAAAGGCATCGACAATATTGCGATTGCCTACATCAATAACGACTATGGCAAAGGTTTTTCAGATGCCTTATCCAATGCATTTTCCGCACTGGGCGGAACGGTCGCCGCCAACGAGGCGCACGAAGAAGGCAAGGCCGACTATCGCGCTGAAATCGGGTCGCTCGCCTCAAGCGGGGCTGAATTTCTGGTCCTGCTGGCCTACGCCAACGGCTCAGGCCAAACCATAATCCGCCAAGCCATCGAAAGCGGAGACTTTAACCGCTTCGCCGGCGGCGACGGAATGCCTGAACAGTCGCTTATCGACGCAATTGGCGCCGACCACCTCGAAGGCATGATCTTCACGCGCCCTGGATCTCCGGAAGGCAAAGGCAAAGACAATTTCATGATGCAGCTCGAAGAAAGCGGTCTCGAGGATGCGGTCTATTCCGCCAATGCCTACGATGCCGCATTTCTGCTTAGCCTTGCGATACAGAAAAAAGGCAGCGCCGACAGCGCCGGCATGGCCGAAGCATTGCGATCGGTAGCTGGCCCTCCGGGCGAGGCAATCTATCCGGGAGAATGGGCAAAAGCCCTGTCAATCCTGCAAGAAGGTGGTGACGTGAACTACCAAGGCGCCGCTGGCAGTCAGGATTTCAACGAAAATGGCGATGTGTCAGGGCTGATCGTAGAAGTGACGGTCCGCGGCGGCAAACTCGTCGAAATCGGTCCCGTCATGTAGTCGATTGACCACTATGCCATTAAAATGGCGACGCTTCCAGCGTCGCCATTTTGTTTTGCGCCCGATTAGGCGGGCCGCCCGCGCAACGCTTCTTCCGGAATCAGCCCGTGCGGAGCGAAACGCAACACAAGCGTGATAGTCAAGCCAATCAGAAAAATACGAGTCTGCAACGCTCTTGCTGCTAGATCGCTCGGCGGCTTCCAGTCAAGCCAGAGTGCTCCATAGTTTGCAGCGATGTCAAACAGAAAAAGAGTTAACGGCTCAGACATGACCCAAACGATATAGATTGCCATCGCTCCGAAGATTGCCCCCAAACCGTTTCCGGCCCCGCCAACCAGAACCATGACCCACAGGAAGAAGGTATGTTTCAACGGGTGAAAGCCCGCAGGATCGAAGATCCGTGCAAACGTGATCAGCGCCGCGCCCCCTAGCCCGATCAGCGCAGAGCCCAAAACAAAAATTTCAAGTCGGCGAGAGTTGACATCCTTGCCCATCGCCGCAGCCGAGATCTCATTATCTCGAATGGCCCTCACCATTCGACCCCACGGCGCATGATACGCTCTCTGCATCAGGACGAATATCGCCACTACAATGACCCCCATCAGGCAAAGATAGATCGAACGGGAAAAGACAAAACCGATATCATTCGGCGTCGGTACCGGCCATGGCAGCGGAGATACCGTAAGCGTGCCGCGGGTCAACCAGTCAGCGTTCTTGAGTATCGCCTTGATGATTTCCGCAAAGCCGAGCGTGGCTATCGCCAAGTAGTCACTTCGAAGACCAAGGCAAGCTTTGCCAATCGCATAGGCCACAATTCCTGCGACAACCCCGCCAGCAATCCAGCCGGCCAGGACCGGCAGTCCGAAACCGCCAATAAATCCGGCTTCACTTTCGATCAATCGCGCAACGGGCTCGATAGCATTGTTGAAAATGAAAAAAGCAATCACCAGCGCCGTCATTATGCTCGCAGTCTTGACTTTCTGACTGATGCCGATTCGGTGAACCTGGGTCAAGGCGAAGATCGCAACCGCCATGATAAGCGTCTGCAGCAAAAGCGCTCCAAGCTCCTTCGGCCCTTCGGAACCCCAAAAAGAATCGTTCACTGGAAAGCTCAACAGCATCGCGACATAGGCCCCGACTGCAATAAACCCCATGGTCCCAGCATTGAAAATCCCAGCGTAGCCCCACTGAATCGTAAGGCCCATCGCAAGTACTGCATGACAGGCGATTTCAACCAGCATGCGCATCGTATAAGCAGTCCCGAATCCGGCGAGAATGATGATCACCGCCATGCCGGCCAGCGAAAACAGCGCGAACTCTCTTCGGTAATGATGCAGCATCAGACGGACGCTGAATTTCACAGCACCTGACCGCGAAAAATTCCAGTCGGACGCCAAATCAGGACAGCAATCAAAATCACAAACGGCACAATGATCTTGTACTCGGTCGGAACGAAGGCGAGCTTGTTCGGAATGTCAATCCACTCCGGCAAGATCGGCTCCAGCGGACGAAGCAGAATCGACCAGTTGAAGATTGCCAGCGATTCAGAAAAACCGACCAGCAAGCCACCTGCGATCGCCCCATACGGTCTGCCCACGCCGCCAACGATAGCGGCGGCATAGATCGGCAGCAGCAAATTGAAGCTCAAATCGGGCTTCAAGGCAACATCCAAGGAAAGCAGCACGCCGCCGCACGCCGCCAGAACGCCGGCAATGACCCAAGTAGCATTGATCACCCTTTGCGTGTTGATTCCGGTAATGAGGGCAAGATCGGCATTGTCAGACATTGCGCGCATCGCCTTGCCAAGGCGTGTACGGGTCAAGAACCGATGCAGCAAAAAGATGCATAGGATCGTCGTCATGATCAGCAGCACCTGAGGCTCCGTGATCACGATGTCTCGCACCGCAGGCTCAACCGGCAGTTCAATACGGAAAACATCCTTTTTCTCAGTTCCGAAAAAATGCCTCGATGAAGTTCCTGCGAACAGGCGGACAATTCCCTGAATCATCAGCATGACGCCGATCGATGCGACCAACAGCAGAATGGGCTTGACATTGCGCTCGCGAAGCGGCTGATAGAACATTCGGTCTAGTGCCACGGCAAGCAGCGCCACGGCGGCCGCGGCAATCGGCAGAACCACGAATCCGGTCGGCAGGCCCACCGCAGGCCCGGCGCCGGGCAGCAAAGCGGCCGCCATCAATGCCACGAATGCGCCGACTGTCATCATGTCGGCATGCGCAAAGTTTGCAAAGCGCAATATGCCGAAGACCAAGGTCGCTCCCACAGCCCCAAGCGCGTAGATGCAGCCGATCACGCTGCCAGCAACGACCACCTTGTTGATAAAGAAGATGAGCTCGTTCATGCTTGCTACATGCCAAGAAAGCTTTTCGCCACTTCCGGATTATTGAGCAGATTGCGGCCTGTGTCGGTATACAGGTTGCGCCCGCCGGCGAGAACAAATCCAAAGTCCGCTATTTCCAAAGCCCGGCGAGCATTTTGCTCAACAACCAGAATTCCGACGCCCGTGCTCGCGATAGCGACAACTCGTTCGACAATATCTTGAACAAACGCCGGAGATAGCCCAACAGTCGGCTCATCAAGCAGCAGCAGACGCGGCTCGACCATCAGCGCCCGTCCAATCGCCACCATTTGCCGCTGACCGCCGGAAAGCTTGCCTGCTTCGTCCTGCATCTTGTCTTGCAGTGGCGGAAACAGCTCCACAACCTGCTCAATCACAGACGAATAGTCATCACTGCGGATGAACGCGCCCATATCGAGGTTCTCTCGCACGGTAAGCGATGGGAAGATGTTCATCTCCTGCGGCACATAGCCCATCCCCATGGCGACGCGCTGATCGGGCGGAATGCCGCTAATGTCCTTGCCTTCAAAAGCCACCGCGCCTCGGTCCAGCTTGATCAGGCCGAATAGGCTTTTCAACACCGTCGACTTGCCGGCACCGTTCGGGCCGACAATGACACCGATTCGTCCCGATTCCAAAGCAATATCGACACCATTGAGGATTGGCTCGCCGCCATATCCAGATACCATATTGCTTGCCTGTATCAGCATCAGGAAAGCGCGATCAAGCAACTTCGCCTTGGCCGCCGCCGAAATATGCATCGACCACAACCGGATCCTCCAGTACGCGTTGCGGCACACCCTCGACGACAATCTCGCCCTCAACCATGACAGTCACTTTATCGCACAACCGTGAAACAAATTCCATATTGTGCTCGATAATGAAGAAGGTCTTGCCCATTTCACGATTGAGTTTTCGAATATTCTCCGCCAACTTATTCAGCAGCGTCCTGTTCACACCGGCTCCCAACTCATCCAATAGCACAATTCTTGCATCCACCATCAATGTTCTTGCCAGCTCAAGCAGCTTTTTCTGCCCTCCTGAAAGATTGCCGGCAAGCTCATCCTTGACGTGGGAAAGACCGATGAATTCAAGAATGTCGAGTGCTTTTTTGCGGTTTTGCTGCTCTTGGTAGCGATATTTTCCGGGACGAAACAACGCCGTCGCAAGACGCTCGCCAAGCTGCTCGCCAGGAACCATCAGAAGATTGTTCAGCACCCGCACATTGGAAAATTCATGGGGAATCTGGAAGGTTCTGAGCAAGCCGTGAGAGAACATCTTGTGTGCGGGAAGACCTGTCACATCCACGCCGCCAAGGAGAATTTGCCCAGAGTCGGGCGGAAACGTCCCAGCCGCCATATTGAATACGGTGGACTTTCCCGCACCATTCGGACCAATCAATCCGCAGATGGTGCCGGATTCCACCTTGAGGCTACACGCCTTGACCGCCTGAAGCGAGCCAAAGCTTTTGTTGATGCTGCGAAGTTCAAGAATGTCGGTCATGTCGACGCTTCGTCGCACAGCGACATGCTCACTCGAATTGCTTTTCACGCCAGCGTATCGCCGCAGTCAAACCTTGCTCGCGCTGCACCTGCGCAAATTTGCGATAGCTCTCGGTTTCTAAAGCCTCTAAGATGGCGCCGGTCTCGATGCCGTATTCGACAGCTTCCTTAAGCCCTGAGATTTCGGCGGCGCGATTCAATGTCGCCTTAGTCAGCTTCAGCGCCTCAAGATCGACCGATGCGACCCGCTGGGCATATTTCATAGTTTCGCGCTCAAGCTCGTCATCGGCGAATACCTTGTTGATCAACCCTATCCGCAACGCTTCATGCGCATCGATCATATCTCCCGAATAGAGCAGTTCTCGGGCGTTGCGAAATCCCGCCAGCCATGGCATGACGTAGACCGGTGCAGTAGCAGAAAAACGTATCTCAGGCTCGGCAAAGCGAGCCGTTTCCGATGCATAGGCGATGCAGCACATCATGGATAGCTCGCAACTTCCAGCTAGGCAATAACCGCGCACCATGGCGATAACCGGCTTGGAGCAATTCCAGGGTCCAAATTCAAAATCCCGGCACTCCATCAGCATTCGCCGTATGCCGAAGGCATCGCTATCGCCGTATCGATGGCGCCAGTCGACTGTAAGATCGTAGCCCGCGCCAAAATGCCGGCCCACTCCGCTGAGCACGACAACACGCACGGCATCATCTTTGTCCGCTCGGTTGAACGCTTGCGAAAGAGCTGCCATCAGATCCGGGTTGATTGCATTGCGCTTTTGCGGGCGGTTGACCTGGATGCGCATCACACGGCGGTCAAGCGTTGCAATGACCAGATCCTCACTCATAAGGCCGACGCATGATTCATCGCAACTGAGCGAGCAGATCATCGATAAGTTGTTCGCACCGGACAAGCTGGCCAACTTCGATGAATTCATCGGGTCGGTGCGCCTGTTCGATATGTCCTGGCCCGCATACCACCGACGGGATGCCGATCTGCTCGAACAGTCCCGCTTCGGTGCCAAAGCTGACACAATGCGTATCAACCGTCTTGGTTAGATCTAGGGCGAGCTGAATCAACTCGCTGTCGCTAGTGCTCAAATGCGGAAACTGGGAGATTTCCTCCCATTCGACACGGCAATTAGGATCGACCGCGCGCATTTCCGGCAAAATTTCGGACTCCACAAATGCCTGCAATTTGCCCCACACCCTCTCGGGATCATCGCCAGGCAGATTGCGCACTTCAGCTTCGAACTCGCACAGCTGAGGCACGATGTTCAATGCCACTCCTCCGAGTATCTTGCCGGTGTGCACCGTAGTATATGGCGGATCAAATCCAGAGTCGCGCGGCCCGTGGTCGCGAAGCCTGCGCGCTTCGCGCTTCAGCCATGCGATCATCTCCGAAGCCGCCTCGACCGCATTGGCGCCGCGATGCGTCAAACCCGAATGGCTTTCTAAGCCATGCACAGTGCACCGCCTCGATTTCTTGCCTTTGTGAGCATGCACCACTTTAAGGCCGGTGGGCTCGCCGATCAGGCAATGACGAGGCTTGACCGGACGCCGGCTCAGTTCAGCCAGCAAAGTTCGCACACCTATGCAGCCAACCTCTTCGTCATAGGAGAAAGCGAAGTGCAGCGGCGTTTCAAGATTGGCATCGACCATCTTGCGCGCCTTGGCAAGGCAGACCGCAATAAAACTTTTCATATCTGAAGTGCCGCGGCCGTAAAGTCGGCCATCGGACTGCTCTAGCTGGTAGGGATCGGTCTGCCATTTCTGCCCATCAACCGGCACTACATCGGTATGGCCGGACAGCACCAGCCCGCCTTGGTCAGGTGCGCCTATCGTCGCATACAAGTTCGCTTTCGTTCGCTCTGCGTTGTAGATCAGCTCGGAAGTGACCCCGAGCTGCTCCAGATAGCCTTTCATGAACTCGATCAGCTCCAGATTCGAGTTTCGGCTGGTCGTATCGAAACCAATCAGCTGCTTGACAAGTTCCAAACTTTCAGGAGTTTCTTGCATGGCTGCCCCTTGATTCGGCCAAGCAGGCCAAGTTCGATAACCGCGCCGCGCTAAGCATCTGGCCGCGCGATGCGCGGCAAACCGAAAGTCAGTGCGGCAAACATCAGCCTCAATCCCGAATTCGATCGCGATAGCGCATTGGAGGCAGCAACAATCAGCTTGACGCTCTTGCGCGACACCTTGACATCCTGACCGCTCGCATATGAGGGGCGCCGGTGGATGCGCTGCAGCGTCAGCGCTCCGATAGCAAGAGACCAAAGGCAGAATCGGCGGATGCCTGTTTCGTGAGCTGGAATGAGCAAAATGTATTTGAGCGACCGCCCCAAATGATGGAATGCGATGCCAATCAACTCGCGCAACCCCTTAGTAAAGCCCGGATCTTTCTCGCCAGGCATCAGCGAGCCAAGATCAATTCCCGATGAATCGAACACATCGCGCGGAAGCCAGCAGACGCCTCGTACGCGATCGTCCCATGTGTCCTTTAGGATATTGATCATCTGCAGGCACTGGCCGAATGAAGTCGCCAATTCAAACAGCTGTTCGCGGTGCGCATTTATTTCGGCCGAATACTCGCAAAACAGCTCGGTCAGCATCTCGCCGACCACACCGGCGACGACATAGCAATATCGATTCAGCTGTCCGATGTCCCGCAGACCGTGCAAGCCGGCATTGCGCTGAAACTCAAGCATGCCCTCGGACATGATCTTGACGCATCGCAAAAGCGCCGCCTGCTGCGGTTCGCTCAACCCGTGCGTCACCCTGACAACGCTAACCGTGTTCTCGATCAGATCACGTTCATATTCGGTTGTGTGCGACGATATGCAAGCTGCCAGATCGCGGGCGAACTCGCGCGCATCCGCTTTGCCTTCAAGGGTGCTGACAAAACGGGAATAGAAGGCATCCTTTTGCTCGTCGCTCAGCGTCGGCTCGTCTTCGATGGTGTCGGCGATTCGGCACAGAAGATAGGCG
This sequence comes from Arenicellales bacterium, assembly GCA_965214875.1. Classification (GTDB taxonomy): domain Bacteria; phylum Pseudomonadota; class Gammaproteobacteria; order Arenicellales; family JAJDZL01; genus CBDAUN01. The sequence goes on from OZ243980.1 coordinate 3,319,061, forward strand.
TTGCCGACAGCGATTTGCAAAGGCTTCGGCAACTGCGGAATCACAAATGCGAAAGAACGCGACACGCCATCCAGGATCTTCGCCTGGTATTTCAAATCGCTATTCGTTTCAAAGCTGTCTTGCATCGTTGTCTGAAGAATTTTTTTGCACTGCCGCCCAAATAGCACGATTAGGCCCGCTCTGGCCGCCTCGATTGTACCACAGGCAATTTCTACTCATTCGCCAAAGGGACAAGATTGTCCGCCTGAGCAATCGCGGAAAATAAGACATAATGCTGGAATCGGCTTCGCCAAACAACCGAATGAAATAGTGATTGGAAACCGAACCTGCCTCATGTTCTCAATAATCCAAAAAAATTACGCTCCCGCTACGCCAATGCTAAGGTCTGCCAGCTTCATCGCCGTGCTTGCACTCTCATGCGCCAGCATAGCCGAGGCGCAATATATTGAAACTGCCCGCAACGCATACGCCGAAGGCCGATTCATCGCAGCTGGGCATCTTGCTGAGCAAGCCGGCACCTCGCAAGGCTATGCTTTGGCATCGAAGTCGCTGTCTATCCATGTCCACTACATCGAAGAAGATTCTAACGAAGGCAAGGCGACCATCTTGCGCGCGATCGAACTGGCGCAAGCGGCGATTGACGCCGATCCGGACAGCGCGGATGCCTATCTGCAATTGGCCTATGCATATGGTCGCCATGCCGATCTGATCAGCAAGCTTGAAGCGGGCAAGCTCGATTACGGTAATAAGACATTCGAAGCAATCGACGCTGCGATTCAACTCGCCCCGGATTACTCACTGGCCCATTTGAACCTGGGACGCTGGCACGCCGGAATTATCGGCAAGGTCGGAGGACTGATAGCAAGGACGATGTTCAAAGCCCGAAGAAAGCATGCGACCGCTGCGTTCGAGCAGGCTGAACGTCTAGGACCAGCTTCAAAATACATGCACTATTCGATCGCGCTTGGGCTTGCAGATCTGAATCGCCGCAAATACCGCGATATGATCCGCGACAGGCTCATGCAGAGCCTGGAGTTTGCGCCGCAAGATGCCTATGAACAGATTTTGCACGACCAGGCCCGAAAGCATCTGGAGCAGTTGAACGCATCCGGCAATTGAGATTGAATGGGCAAGCACCGCATCGACGCTGCGCGATTCGTTCACGGCTAAGCGCAGTTCGCGACTTTCTTTTCCTCTATCGCTCGCGATTCGGCCTCCTTTCGCCAAGAGCGAAGCCGCTCCAAATACAATCCGATTGCGTGCAGCGGGAAGTACTGCCGGTACAGGACGTAGTCAAGCAGTGCGGTTCTAAAGAATACGCCGGCCATTTCCTGCTTCGGCCAACTGCCATCTTCTTGCTGCGCATCCACCAGGTAGCGAATCCCTCGCGATATCGACGACCAGTTCGACTCGCTTGTCAGCAAAAGTGCGATTAGCGCCCAGGAAGTCTGTATGACTTGACTGTGATCATGCTCGACATATTTGCCAGGCAGGCAACCGCTTTGATGCTCTCCCCAGCCTCCGTCCGGGCGCTGCTGCTGGACTAGCCACTTGCCCGCCAGGCGCAAGGCCGGGTCGCTGGACCGAACGCCGGCAGCAATCAGGCCCCTAATCCCGAAATAGGTGCCGTAGATGTATTGAACGCCCCAGACGCCGCGCCACGATCCATCGCTTTGCTGCATATTGCGAAGCCAATCCTCTGCGCGCTTCATCGCGGCTCGCGCATCGGCATCGATCAGTTCAGGAAAATATTTCTTGCAATCGGCAAGCGCCGCCACGCATGATGCCGTACATTCGACGAATGAGTGCTCGGTCATCGACTCCCCGAACATCTCTGCCGGATTCATCCATTCTAGCCCGACTCGGGTTCGGCGCGCCTCGTAGCTGCCAAAGCCGCCATCGCGATTCTGGCTACGCAAAATGAACTGCACCGCATCTGCGACCACCTGTCGGTCCGCATCGCCGCCTTTGGCCGCCAGCAGTCCCAGCACCGCCTCGGCAGTGCAATCACTGACTGGCCAGCCATGCCAGCCGCCTGCAAAACACCAGCCCCCTTTCGGGTCGGCGCGGTAGGCTTCGCGATAGTTTTCAAAGCTGACTGCAATCTGATTATCAACGAGAAAGCTCGCGGCATCGCTCATCGCCTTTTCGACTCCTTCGAGTCCGCTGACGGTCTGCAAAGCTTGCATGGCAATGCCGGTATCCCACGAAGCGCTTCTTGCGCCGGTGACCCGTGCACCGTCTTGCTCGTCTTCCCAAATCCAGCCTTCGAGCCGCTCCAGCGCCTTGTTCGCGTCTTGATCGCGCGGATCGCGCAAACGCAGCGCAATGATGTTCAGCAATCCGCTCACCGGAGAGATGCTCGTATGGTCGGAGGACCGCAACTCCCATCGAATGCGAGCTTCCAGCGAGTCGACGCAATGCTCGCGGCGCTTGCTGCTATGCAGACGATCAACCGCTCGCGCAACCACGAAACCGGCTCGCAGAATCCGATTCGGTCGCGCAAAAAGATCTTCGTCGCGAAGCTGGTTGCGCGACCGCGCGAAGTTCATATTGTCGTAGCCGTGAGGATAGAGTTCTTCGCGAATGTTTTCAATCAGCGGCGTCAGCCTGACTTGATGGCGCTGCGAATAGATCGTCGCCATCGCCATGTAGATCAGCCGCGTGTGGCAATACCACTTCGACGGGTGCAGCGGCATCCATTTCGGCAGCAGCCAGACTTCCGGCACAATCGCATTCACCCCGCTCCAGTCGTACAAATTCATCAGTGCTAGCCAGAACTTGCCCCAAGTCGGTATGCCGGCTACCCCTTCGGTTTCGATGAACCGATGTCCACGCTTGATAAGCGGGTCGCCGGGCTCCACTCCGAGCACTCTAGCAGCGACATACACCAGTGTCGTGACAAAAAGATGCGGCTGCGAGTGCTCATGCATGCCCCAGGTGCCATCCTCAAGGCGGGTGCGTTCGAAGTGGCGCAACACCAATCTGCGGCGTTCCGGAGACATGGAATGGCCGACAATGTAGTGTGCGAGAACATATTGGGCAGTGAGCATGGGGCACCACACCATCTCGCCCTCCCATGCGCCGTCGAGATTGCGCTGCAAGCTCAGCAGCCGGCCGGTCGCGCCTTGCAAAGCCGATACCGCTTCAGGCTCGGAAACAGCCGCTTTCGGCTTCCGCATGGACACTGTCACGCCTTGATCCGACGACATTGAAGTCGGCAGTGCGCGCGCCATGATTCTGCGAATGTTGTCGTTATATTCACCGCCCATGCGTCTTGCCGCATGCTGCTGTGTCAGTCCGCGCAGAAACCAGGTGAGGCGAACGGCCACTGAGCGGTAGATCTCGGCCGAACTGCGCCAGTCGTGCCGATTCAAAGAACGAGGCAATGTCGAAATGAACGCGCGTAGTATGATTGCTGAGAAATCCATGCCGAGACGAAATTGCGATGTCGTTTGGCAGGCAAGCATGCGCATGGTGCGTTCGCGGTGCCCGCGACTTACCCGCCAGCCTTGGTAGATCGACGTTCGGATCGCATCGGTTTCGACGCGCTGATCGGCGAATATCTCGTAAAGGCCCATTGCGAGCATGTCGGTTGCACGGGTCGCGTCGAACCGGGCCGATGTGAACTTCTTGAAACTGTCGCATTTCGACAATGCGAGCGCATCGCCGAAGCCGATTGTCATGCCTGCGGCGGTCAGCGGATGATAGTGTCCGGCGGCATCGCCGATCAGTACCCGATGCGAGTTGCCGTATGAAAGTCTCGCCCTCATTTCATTGGCGGCGATGTCGTATTGCTTGTTTTGCACCGCTTCGATGAACGCCGGCCGCACTTCTTTCGGAATCAGCGCGGCGTAGCCTCCCGCAAAGCTGGACCGGTCCCAAGGCGCCCAATGGGCATGCGGCACGTCGATGATCACGCGAACCCAATCGTCGCCGATGTGATACATCAGAACCGGGCCCGGACCGCCATTGAAAACATAGCCATAGCCTTTGCGCGGCAGCGTCACGCCTCGCAGCTTGACCCCCACCATTCTGGAGCTTGCCAGTCGGCTAGTCTGCAAGCCGAGCGATCTTCGAACGATCGACCCCCTGCCGTCAGCGCCGACAATTCGCGATGCGCTGACTGTATGCCTTTGACCATTGTGAACCACGGTCGCCTGGCCATCCTCCACTTCAACCACCTTGGCAGACGAAATGAAGTTGATCGCGCTTTCGCGTTCGACCGCTTCGCGCAGCGCGGTAACAATCATGATGTGATGGCAGGAAAGCCCGGTGGTGCCATCCGAATAGGGAAGCACGATTTCTTCGGAGCCGTTTTCAGGCCAGACAACAAAACCCTTGCCGACCGTGCTGCGGGTTTCATCATCTAGACGTACGCCCAAATCGCGCAAAATCCGCAGTGCGGGCGGATGCAGCCACTCGCCGGCCATTCGCTTGGCGGATTCCGGATTCGCTTCAAGCAATATCACGCGCGCACCTTCTCGGGCATGCGCCAATGCACAAAGGCAACCTGCCGGGCCGGCACCGACAATCGCCACGTCGTAATGTCTAAATCTAAAGGGGCTCATCGAAAAACACTCTGCCCAGATCGGCGGTGATAGCGTACTCGGCACGGCAAGTGCGGGCCAGTGACCCAGCTGCCGTAGTCGGGTTCAGGGAAAGAAGTTTGAAATTCAAAGTCGAATCGATCGAACAGGACGCTCCAGATCGCCTTCATTTGGATGTAGGCGAACTTTTCGCCCATGCACCGGTGCTTGCCGCCGCCGAAGGTAATCAGCGAGTAGCGGCTTTTCTTGCCTTCGCTGGCCGGCGGCGCGTGGCGGTCCGGGTTAAACTGATGCGGATCTGAAAAGATATGCTCTAGCCGATGCGCAACCGCAGGCGCCACCATCGCAAGGGTCCCGGCCGGCACAACGTAATCCTTATACGACATCGGTTCTAAAACCTTGCGAACCAGCATGATCAGCGGGGGATGCATGCGCTCGCCTTCGCGTACCGCCCGCTCCAGCACCGGCTGACGCTTGAGCGAGGGCAGGTCCATGGTTCCCGATTCGCCGTATACCTGTTGAATCTCATCTCGAATTCGCTCGATATAGGATGGCTGCCTGATCAGCTCCAGCAAAGTCCAGGTCGCCAGAATCGCTGTAGTATGCTGTCCGGCGAACAGCACGGTCAGCAAAAGGCCGGTGATTTCGTCATCGCTCAGAGCCGAACCGTCTTCGTATTTGGCCTCCATCAGCGCCTGCATGAAATCCTCTCTTTGGGTGCTGGTCCTTCTTCGCTCCGACATGATCCGGCTGAAAATCTCAACGATCTTCTTGCGCGCGCGATCCCTGATGCGGTGCGCCTTGATCGGAATATGCGGGAAGAAGAACCCAATGGTGTTGATGCCGCCTTGCAGCTCATGATAGGTTTCAGCGAATCCCTCATTCACCTGGTCTCGAATTTCCTGTCCGATCAGACATCGGCTCGCAATCTTGACAGTCAATTCGTTCATCTCATGAGGCAGATCGAAATCTCCCGACTCGCCCAAGGAATCGGCAAAGGCGCTTGCCTCGTCGAACATGATCTTGACGTACCTGCGCATCGGCGCGTCCTTGAGCGCCGGAAACAGGAATGCCAACTGCTCCGCCATGATTTCAGGCGATGCGTCGTACGCAACGCCAGGACCGAAAATCGGCACGGTGAACTTGTAGACGACTTTCGCATTGAGCTGCTCTTCCGGAGTCTTGAAGTAGACATCATGGGCGTCCGGGCCGGAAAAAAGAACAAAGTTCTTGGGGCCAAGGCGAAACTTGAACAGCTCGCCATTCTCCTCGTACCCTCGTGCCAGCATGGCTACCGGATCCTTGCGAAACTCCATCAGGTGGCCAACGCCGGGCAAAGCGCCGGACATCAGCGGTATCTCGCGCTGCGCCGCAGTCTCCGGTTCCGGCACAGACATGCGATCCATGTTTTCGGTTCTAAAGGCCATCATGTTGCTCAATCTCAATCTAATAAATGAACGGCATCATCGCGAAACGAGCCTGCTTTTTGTAGCGGTCCCAAAGTTCGCCGTACTTCGCGCTGCAGCGCTTTTCATCCCTTCGCGAGCGGTGCACCAGCAGGCACATGAGAAACACAGGCAAGATGTATGGTACCCAAGATTGGAAGCCTGTTGTCAGAACGAATGCGAAGTAGACGCAGATCTCGCCGGTGTAGTTCAGATGGCGGCCAATGCCCCAGAATCCGGAAACCAGCAGCCGGCCGTCTAGTGTCTCGACGGTGCGGCCCCAGATCTTGGTGCTCGGGTCGCGCTTGAAGCGATGCTTTTGCTCGTTAGCCCCGCGAAACAGGACAAAGCCGAATACGAAAAGCGCGGCAATTGCGGTCGCCGCCGCAGGATGCAGAGGCTCAGTCGCGTGGACGAGGTACCAGCCAGGCAGGCAATAAAGAAATGTCACGAATGCGTAGTCGCCCCACACCAGCATCCAGCCGAATCTTTCGCTGATCAGGTCCCACGTGTGAACCATGCCATGCTCGAACTGAAAATAGTTCAGCACGTATATGAAGGTGAATGCCTGATAAAGCATCATCGCCAGTGTCAGCGTGCCGTAGGTTTCGTATTGCACCACGGCGAACGACACATTCATCAGCATCAATCCAATCAAGGAAGGGTGATAGCTGAACAGTTTCAAATTCACGCCCAGCCATGTCGGGCTCATGGTTCGGCCGTAGAAGTAGCCCTGAATGAAGCTGCCTGAGTGACTTTCGCTGTGACGCCCTTGATAGTAGAGAATTCCGGATATCAGGAACGAGAACACGTTCGCCGCGATGAACAAGGGGAAAAAGTAGTGATTCAGCAACGAAAGAGAGAATGCGGTGGACCATTGCGCTGCCGCTGCAATGGCGACAACAAGCACAAACAGCGTCAAGCCGTTGATCTTGTAGGCGATTGTGTTCCCGCCGCGTTCCGGTCCCTCGATGCGCTTGCCTGGCAGCACCGCGGTGCCGATAAACAACATCGCCACGAATCCTAGAAACATCGCCGAACCGATCAGCAGCGAACCGGCGGTCAGCGGCGCGAAGTCGAATGGAGCACTAGGCAATAGCATCACACTCACCAATTCCGCAAGCCACTAGCTGTTCATACGCGCATGCGGTCATGCCCCGAACAGCTCGCACCGGCCAATTCAATTGATTTAGCACTTCATCGCGGCTGCCTTCGCCACCGGGCAATTCAACTCCTGCGATGAAATTGCTCTGCTGAAATAGACTGAAGGTTTTGAAGCGTGTGCCGAAATGTTCCCGGCAGGCGGCCTCAACGACTGATTCCGGCTTGGCATCGCCAGCTTGCTTAGCAGCATTTCGGTCATCAGGCCGCATCCCGGCAGCATGCATCCGCGTTCGCATGTTCGCCGCGAATCCAAAGTCAAGCAAGGTTGAAGCGTTCAGCGTCATATTGGTTATTTCGCCAAGTCAAGCCGGAAACCGATTTCAGGCATTGTTTGATTGCTGATCTTGCGGCTGCGACAAGTCCGCTTCGCGCGGCGGTTTCGCGTTCGGGTTGGTGATGGCCTTGCGAGTGTAGTAGTGAAACGCGTAGGCTTCATGCACTGCATCGCGAATGCTGCTCGGCTGATAGCCAAGCTGCGTCTTTGCCTTGTCGAGATTGGCATGAAGGCATTTTCGCAAAAGGCGTATCGCGCCAGGCGTAAAACGCTGCGGAAAATCCGGATGAAACCGACTCAGATAGAAGCTCGCCGCCTCGGCAAAGACCTGCATGACCGGCGCGGGGAATTTCCGCGAAGGGCGCGGAATTCCGGAAACCTCCTCCCAGATGTCGATGATCTCCGAGATGGTCTTGTATTCCGAGCTGAAGATGTATTTCTCGCCCGTCTTGCCCTTGTTCATGGTCAGAATATGCCCTTGAACGATGTCGCGCACGGCGACGAACTCGAAGCCGCCGTCGATAAAGGCGCGAAGCTTGCCGTTGGCGTAGGCGCACAGCGACTGCCCCACCCGCGACGGCTTGTAGTCGGCACCGCCGACAACCGCGCAGCATGTCGCGACCAGAACATCCTGTCCTCTGACCGCTGCGCGCAGGCACTCGTGCTCGACCAGAGTTTTGCTGCGCTCATACGGCATTGTGCGATCCATGGGATAGAACAGCATATCTTCATGAGCCGGCAATGAAGGATTATCAAGGTCATGGCCAACCGCGCTGAACGAGCCTGTCACCACTACGCGGCCGGCCTCGACTTCTCTAGCGGCCTGAAGCAACTTGCGCGTACCGATCACATTGCACTCGTATATTTCGCGACGATGCGCGCGATTGCCTTCGATGGTCGAGATGCGTGCCGCTACGTGATAGACGCCTTGACACCCTTCCATTGCGGTTCGCATCGAGTCGACATCTCTCAGATCGCCATAGGCGCGCTCGACCTGCAAACCGTCCATCGCCTGGTTTTTGCTCTCGCGACGCAGAAAAACCCGCACGGGCACCTCGTCGGCGAGTAGTCGCCTGACAAGATTGGCGCCGACGTGACCAGTCGCACCGGTCACAAAAACTGGCGCCTTCGAGGATCTTGAGTGATCTTGTCTCTGCCGTTCTTCCATATCGGTGGTTCCACTAAACGCAAACAGGAGCAACATCGCGCTGGCGGATGGCTCGGTCCGAACCCCATCACCTTTGATGCTCTTGTCGCAAACGCTACGTGCTGCTACGCCTCAAACTCAATAGATATCTATTATAAGAACAAAATATTTTTTATTTGTCAAGTTTTAATTTCCAAATGTCGCTCAGCTTTCGGCTTGGCGGCGCGCACAAGCTTGCTAGCCGGGCTTTGCGAACCCCGATCTGAGCTGGTCGCGAAAACTGAATCGAGTCGCGCCGAAGCAAAGGATTTTTCGATTTCATCGGGCCTTGCAAGCCGGTCAACGCCTGATACGCGATGCGGCAAATGGCAACTGAAACCACATCAGCACGCCCAGTAGTAGTATATTTGATTTGCCTGGCATGGCTGGTGCTGCTTGCCAACGCTTGCCTATGATGCCAAGCCGGGCAGCTAGGCGCTCAATATTAAACAGAGAAACTCAGCATTCCAAGCCACATTCGCGCGGATACGAATTTATGGCACTGAACAACACCGATACGCATACCGTCGTCAACGCGCTGCTGATTACAGCGGCGCTTGTCGTGATTATCGCCGGAATGAAAGTCGCATCGCCCATTTTGGTCCCGATTCTGCTTTCGCTGTTTGTCGCGACCATCAGTGCGCCGCCTCTTCTATGGCTGAAACGCAGAGGCTTGCCGACGTTTATTGCCTTGCTGATCGTTATCGGCGTGATCACCGGCACAGGTTCACTGTTAGCAGCTTTAGTCAGCGCTTCGCTAACCGACTTTCAAAGCCAGCTTCCGCTATATGAGATGAAACTCCAAGAGGTCTACGCTCAATTGCTCCAGCTGAGCGACAATTTCGGCTTCGACCTCAACTTTTCGGAAATCGCGGCATTCCTCGAACCTAAATCCATTGCTGGAGCAGTCGGCAAGGCGGCCAACGAGCTAGGCGGCATCGTCGCGAACGCTCTTTTGATCTTCCTGCTTGTGGTGTTCATCCTGCTTGAGGTATCCACGTTGCAAGGCAAGGCGGAGGCCATTTTCAGTCGAACTCCCCGGACAATGGCGAAACTTGAGGACCTTAAGCGCAATGTCCAGCGCTACCTTGCGATCAAAACTGCCACCAGCATGGTTACGGGGCTTCTTGTTTGGGCCATGCTTGAGGCGATCGGCATCGATTTTGCGATTCTGTTCGCCTTGCTGGCATTCATGCTGAACTATGTTCCAAATATCGGTTCGTTCATCGCCGCCATTCCGGCCGTATTGCTCGCCCTGCTGCAGCTTGGGCCTGGGGCGGCGGCCTCGGTCGCGATCGGGTACGCCATAATCAACCTGATTCTCGGCTCGATAATCGAGCCGCGCGTCGCTGGGCGACATTTGGGACTATCGCCTCTCGTGGTTTTTCTGTCGCTGCTGTTCTGGGGCTGGGTGCTTGGACCGGTCGGCATGTTCTTGTCGGTTCCTTTGACCATGATGGCGCGCCTGTTCGCAGAGGCCGGCGAGAATACCCGCTGGGTTGGGGTGGTGATGAGTGACCGCGCCGGCGACGACTGACCGGTATTTCGCGCACACTGATTCCAAAATGACGAAGTCGACACGCGCAATCTCCAGCCCGCCTGTTGCGAAGCGTATCGAACATACGCATGAGGCGCATGGAGATAAGCGATCAGATCCCTACTGCTGGCTTAACGACCGAAAAGATCCGGACGTGATCGACTATATCGAAGCGGAAAATCGCTATCTTGAAGATGCGCTGGCCCACTTGCAGCCACTGCAAGACAAGATCTATGAGGAAATGGTCGAAAGAATCCCGCAATCCGACATATCGGCTCCGAATCGCGATGGCAACTGGGAATATTTCCATACGCGCGAGGCCGGCAAGAACTACCGAACCCACTATCGAAGAAAAGCCGGCTCGAACCAAGCGGCTCAGCTGCTTGTTGACGAGAATGCCATAGCTGCTGGTCATCGCTTCTTTCGGGCAGCCTCTGTGCAGCATAGCCCATGCCACAGGTTTGTCGGATATGCCGTTGACACCGCAGGCCACGAACGGTGCGACATTTTCTTCCTTGACCTTGAGACTGGGCGGCTGCTTGGAAATGTGCTGAGCGATGTTTCGGGCGACTTTGAATGGAGCGGCGACTCGAGCTACGTGCTCTATACCCGCGTCAATGCCGCGCAACGGCCCTATCAGGTTTGGCTGCATCGTTTTGACACCATGCAAACACGAAGCGATGAGCTACTTTTCGAGGAGCGCGACGCGGCGTTCTATCTCCAATTGTCGCAGACTGCCTGCCGCCAAGTCCTGTTGATCAATGCTAGCAGCAACAATACCTCTGAAGTTCATTTGCTGGCATCGGATGCTGCAAAGCAGCGCCCTCGCATGGTATTTGAACGAAAATACGGCATCGAATACTCGGTCGAGATCCGAGACGATGAAATGTATGTCCTGACCAATGAGGATGCACAGAATTTCAAACTGATGCAAACCTCGGCCATGATGCCGGACAAGTCAAGCTGGAAGACGGTAATCGCCCATCGCAATGACACAGCGCTAGTCAACTTCATCGTATTCGAGAGTCACATTGTTGTCTGCGAACGGCGAAACGGCGCGCCCGGCATCGCGATCGTTGATCCCGCCACTTTCGAGACGACCGTAGTTGAGCGACCAGACAATGTTCAGGAATTGCAGATCGGCACCAACCTGCAATATCGCAGCAGCATCTGCCGTCTGGTGGGCAATGCACTCAATCTTCCGGTTTCGCACTATGACTTCGACATGAAGACAGGGGAGTGTTCGCTTATCAAGACTGCGCCGGTCGGCGGCGACTTCGACCCGCAGCGCTATGTTGCTGAGCGGTATTTTGCGACCTCAGCAGATGGCGCGCAAGTGCCGCTGTACCTGATCTACGCGCGGTCCGCCGACCGCACACGTCCGATGCCGGTGGTGCTCAACGGCTACGGATCCTACGGCATAAGCTATTCGCTGTATTTTTCTTCCAGTCGCCTGTCGCTACTTGATCGCGGCATCGGCTTCGCCATTGCACACCTTCGAGGCGGAGGCGAGCTGGGCGAAGGATGGTACCACGACGGCAAGCTGCTCAACAAGAAGAACACCTTTGAAGACTTCGATGCCTGCGCCAAGCATTTATTTGAAAGCGGGATTTGCGAACCGAGCAAGCTCGCGGTCTGCGGCGGAAGCGCGGGCGGGCTGGTTGTCGGAAACTATATCAACGCGCACCCCGACCGCTGCAAGGCGGCTGTTGCGCATGTGCCGTTTGTCGATATCCTGACGACGATTCTTGACGATGCCTTGCCGCTATCTGTTACGGAGCGCGATGAGTGGGGCGACCCCAACGACGAGCAGACCTATCATTACATGAAATCGTACTCCCCGTATGACAACACCCGACCGATGCATTATCCGGCCATGCTTGTCACAGCTGGGCTAAATGATGTCAGGGTAGGCTACTGGGAACCGGCGAAGTGGGTCGCGAAGATTCGCCATATGAAGCAGGATGGCAATCCGCTGCTTCTGAAGACCGAAATGCATGCCGGTCATGGCGGCAAGTCGAGACGCTATGATGCACTCGAAGACAAGGCTCAAGAATATGCATTCATTCTAAGCCAGCTGAAGCAAGAAGCTTTGGGCGAGCAATGCGTTTAGAATCGCATGCGCACTATGGCCGGCATAAGCAGACATGAAAGGCTGTCTCGGATTTTAGCAGCGGGCTGCAAGAATTAGTCGAATGCCCGACCGCATGCCCGCCCCTGTTGCAAAAATTCCGCCAATAGCGAAGGTTGCGGACTGGTACGAGGCAAATGCGGACAGCCTGGTCGAGCGCTACTAGAGCATCGACCTTGAAAAGCTTCACCCCGAGCTTTGCAGAAACTAAAACTCAGGCATAGCTTTCAGGTTTACGCAGGTGACTGTTCCAATTTAATAATATCGCATGGAGCTGCCATGAAGCCGCAGGATGCGGTGTCAGTTCAGCCGTCGGAGTTCCAGACGGGCTGAACAATCCCGCGCAGATGAAAGGGGAAAGCATGCGCGAAAAAATGCAGCAAGCGCCTCTCGAAAACGAGAATGCGGCCTCGGCGGAACAATTCTCTTGACAAAAGCGGTTCCATGTAATATAGTTCAGAAGGCCGGCGATGCCCTAAGCGGCGAATCGCCGGCGGCATGAGTTTCAGCTTCAATGAATTAGGGAGGATATCCGCATGAAGAAAATATCGGCAATCGCCGCGGCGGCCATTGCGCTTGCGACGACCGCGCAGCTGTCCGCGGACTACAGAATGGTGGAGGGGGTGGCAGCGGAACTGAAAGTGGCCGATGTCCAGGTCAGGGAGGGGAAGAACGCGAAATTCGTCCTCATATTGTCCCGCCCGCTCGACTTCGACATTCGCTATGCCTACCGCACCCGCGACCTTACGGCCAAGGCGGGCAAGGACTACGTGGCGGAAAGCGGCCTGTTCGTAATTCCCGCCGGAACGCGGCTGATGCCGCTCGAGATCAGGACGCTCAAGGACGATGTCATCGACAAGAACAGTTTTGAACTGGCGCTGTCGGACTTCGAGACATACGGCTACGGAAAGGTTTGGGGACAGTATGCCTGGACCGACTGGTGGCGCGTCGAAGGCCTGGCGCTGGAGATAACGGCTAAAGCCCATATCGCGAACGCCTTGGACGGAGCCGGAAGCCGGAGCGAGCCCGGAAGCAGCAAGACGAAGCGCTATAACTCGGGATCATCCAGGAGCTACAACAGCCGCGACAATCGCGGCGAAATGATGGGCAGATGATTCCGTAGGCGCGTATAACCGGCGTTTGCCAGAAAATCGAAATGATATCGTTTTTCAATGAAAACAGCCGTATGGCGGCGGGCGGGCGGAGGCGCAGAATTTGCGGACAGCGCGGATTTGCTGCCGGAATCTTCGAGGAGAAGCGATGCGACCGGCCCGCTCCGCCCGGCTCAAGGTCGGCGCGATGCTGATCGAAAACGCTTGATATCGGAGCCGGCACCTGTCGCGATACGGCTAAATTAACCGATATGGGTCATCGCTATCGAACCGTCGAATACGCTCCACAAAAGCCAGGCGATTCGCTGGCTCGATGACAAGCTCCCGAAACTGCGAAAAGTGGTCCTATTGGGCGAACGCTACGAAGGGACCGTCATAGGCGCAGTGTGGATGCATGTCGCGAGGGCGGAAAGAAAGTATGCGTTCCGGCGCGTGGTCAACATGCTCAAGCGCGGCAGGCCGCTCTACATCACGGGCCCCCTTTGAACCGGCGCAAGGTTTTTGAGAGATTCCAGGCTATGATAATAGCAGACGCTGGCCAAGGATTACGGACTCTTCTCCCAAATTGGCAATTAGAGTCTAAAATTGCCCGCGAGGCCTTAGAGATCGCTGGATTCATGGCATGATTCTTGCTGGAGAGTGCCAGCGGCGACCGGCGGCGTGCCCGAGGGATAATGCGTCGCAAGATGGCGGCGGATGCCGCCGGCTGCCAAAGCGCCGACCCTGTTTGCAGCGCATGCATATTCGGCGATAAAGTCTTGTCTCGTTAACAATACACAATCCCTGCACTCGGGTAATTCGCAAAAAAGCGTAGAATGTTGGACCGCATTGATCCGAAGAGATCATCCGCTCCGGCTCGCCAACAGTCAAAAGCTGGGCAAAACTGGTTTGATTTGTCGGTCAGCTGTATGCCAAACCCGCCGACCACGAATTAGCAAAAAGTGCGCGACCTGCTCGGAGTCAAGCTGAACATCGTTTAGAACCTGTCCAGTAGCGAGACATCCAATCCCAGAAATTTACGATTCGCATCAACAGAATATGACAAATATTCAAAAAGAACTTCGGCTTAATCGGTATCCGAAGCCCTGCAAACACATAGGGCAAGTCGGTGTCCGGGTTCAGATACATATGAGACCGCCCGCTTCCTCCCTTCGGATTGCGTCCTTCGGGAGGAGGCGGGCGCGCGAAAAATTTTGAGGTAGCATAGTGCTTGATACAAATCCAACAGCCGAAAGGCGGGAGATAGCACCATGCAAATCAAATGTCCGCACCGCAAATTTTATCGCCTCGACGCGATCCGCGACGAACTTTCGCCGCAGGCCGCCGAGCGCTTCGACAGTCTCGCGCTGTTCGACCAGCTTCGCCTCGAGGGCGTAACCGAAGCGACCGCCCTGAAGGCGATCGGCTGCTCCCGGGCGACGCTCTACCGCTGGAAGCGGCGCCTGCGCGAGCAGGGCGTCCGCGCCCTGGCCAACCGCTGCCGCCGTCCTCGCCGGGTGCGGCAGCGCCAATGGACCGCCGCCGAGCTCGAGCTGGTGCGCCAGGCGCGGCAGCGCTTTCCGCTGCGGGGGCGCGCCAAGATCCGCGCCGTGCTGGCGCGCGAGCACGGCTTCGCGCCCAGCGAGTCCGCCACCGGGCGCATGATCGCCCGCCTGGTCCGCACCGGCCGGGCCGAGCCCGTCGCGTTCCACTGCGGGCGCGTGAAACCCAAGAGGCAACGCAAGTTCGATCGCCACGCCCGGCGCCGGCGCTGCGGCGCCCGCGGGCGAAAGCCCGGCCAGATGGTCCAGATCGACCACCTGAGCGTCGCCATCGAGGCCGGCTTCTGCGTCAAGGAGTCCGAGGCCGTATGCCCGGTATCGAAGCTTTGCTGCATGCGCGCCTACTCGCGCGCCACCGCCGCCTGCGCCTCGACATTCCTCGACCGCCTGATCCGCCAGGCGCCGTTCGATATCGAGTCGGTGCAGGTCGACGGCGGCAGCGAGTTCATGGCCGAGTTCGAGACCGCCTGCCAGCGGCGCGGCATCGCCCTGTTCGTGCTGCCGCCCAGAAGCCCCAAATATAACGGCTGCGTCGAGCGCGCCAACGCGGCCGGCCGCTACGAGTTCCACCAGTTCTACGCCGGCGAGCTCAGCGTCGGCGCCCTGAACGTCGAGCTGGCCGAATTCGAGCGCTTCTACAACGCCTACCGGCCGCATCAGGCGCTCGGACAACGCACGCCCATGCAGGCGTATAATGAAAACTTCGACCAAAGCGCACTTGCCGCCTGAAAAGTCTCACATGTAGTGAACCCGTACAAAGTCGTGCTCATGGCGGCAAAAGTGGATAAAATCATTCACGGTCTAATCAGTTGGTTTCGCATTCTGGAACACGCTTTTGCGCTCGGGCGTTTGAGTCGATCAAGGAAAACATCAATTCGCAATTCACATCAGGAGCGACAATGGCAAACGGTTCTGCGGCGGAGGAAATCTGGGAGCTCATAAGGGAGACCCGGGTCGACATGCGCAAGTTTCAGGTCGGCATGGACAAGTTTGATGTCAACATGCGCAAGTTTCAGGCCGGCATGGAGGAGCTTCGCGCGAGCCAGAGGGAAACAGAGAGGCTGTTGCAGGAAGTGGCCGAGGAGCAGAAGGAAGCCAAGAAGTTGGTGCAGGAAGTGGCCGAGGAGCAGAAAAAGACTGATGAGCAGTTGAAAGCGACCGACCGGCAGCTGAAAGCGACCGACCGGCAGCTGAAAGCGACCGACAGCCGTTTCAACACCCAGTGGGGGCGGCTGGTGGAGTCGCTGGTGGAGGGCAGCCTGGTGCCGCTGTTGCGGGCCCGCGGCATCGATGTGCGCCAGACCTTCCGCCGGGCGGAGGCGGAGTTCTTCACGGACAGCGGCGAGCGCCGGCAAAAGGAGTTCGACATCCTGGCGGCCAACGGCGACGAGGCGGTGGCGGTGGAGGTCAAGACGACCCTGACTCCGGACATGGTGAAATACTTCCTGTCGGCGATGGAGGATTTCAAGCGCTATTTCCCGGTCTACGGCGACAAGCGGGTGCACGGCGCGGTGGCGTATCTGAGAAGCGAGTCGGAGGCGGCGAAGTACGCCGAGCGGCAGGGGCTGTTCGTGGTGCGGGCGACCGGGGACAGCGCGAGCATCGTCAATGCGGAGTGGTTCGTGCCCAAGGCGTTCCCGTCGCGCGAGGCGGGCGGCTGAAGCCGCAGGCGAAAGCTGGCTGGAGTTTAAGGCGCATCGGAACCCATTGCAGATCCGGCCTCTTCCCCAATAGCCGCTGGCGGCCACAATCTTCAACCCCGGAACGTTTATCGCATCCTGTTTCGGATCGGGTCGATTCCGATGCACGAACCATGCACGATTCAACGCGCTCAAGCTCGGAAATCCATCAATCCGGTTCAGCAAATGGACGTGAGCAGAAACCAGCTATATCGTTCCTGAAGGTCAGCTCGATTAGCGAGGAAAACCGCACAAGTCATGTTGGAAAGCAAGCAAATCCAGATCTTGAACAGTGTTCGTTCGATCATGCGGGACAGCAGTTTTTTGCGGATTCCATGGAATCCAGAAGCGATCAGCTTGTGCCTTGTCCGCAAGCTGAGATGCAGGGTATCAGATCGGGCCGGCAACATCAGGAAGATCCGAAACTAGCCGCATGACCATGTCGAATAGAGCAAACAATTTCACCCAATCCGAATTTGCAGAACGCATTCGAAAAACACGTGGCGCAATGGAAGATGCCGGTATCGAACTTTTGATTGTGGTCGATCCGTCAAATATGAACTGGCTAAGCGGATATGACGGCTGGTCGTTCTACACCCATCAATGCGTGCTATTAACATTGACCGACGGGCCAATCTGGTGGGGACGCACGATGGATGCCGCCGGCGCATTGCGTACAGTTTTCATGCCGAACTCACAAGTTATTCCCTATCCGGACCACTACGTGATGAGCACTGAGCGCCATCCAATGGAGCATTTGGCACAATTCATCATGGAGCATGGCTGGGCAGGACTTTCCATCGGAGTCGAACTGGAGAACTACTATTTTTCAGCAAAGGCATATCTGGCACTGCGCGAAGCATTGCCGCATGCTTCGTTCATTGACGCAACCGGGCTGGTCAACTTAAGGCGCACAATAAAGTCTGAGCAGGAATTAGTCTACATGAAACGCGCAGGAACTATTGTCGCGTCAATGCATAAGCGAATCCTCGAGCTGATCGAGCCAGGCATGCGCAAAAACGATCTGATTGCTGAGGTCTACAAGACCGCGATACGCGGAACACCGGAATTTGGCGGCGACTACCCTGCAATCGTTCCGATGGCACCATCCGGGCCGGATGCTTCGGCGGCCCATTTAACGTGGAATGACCTGCCGCTTAAGTCAGGCGAGGGAACATTTTTTGAAATAGCTGGCTGTCATAGGCGCTATCACTGTCCTCTATGCCGGACGATTCATCTCGGCAAGCCTCCAAAGAAGTTTCTCGATGCCGAGCAGGCAGTGCTAGAGGGCATGGAGGCAGGACTTGATGCCGCACGGGCCGGCAATGTAGCCGAAGACATAGTCAAGGCGTTCAACCGCGTTGTCAATCGCTATGGCTTCTACAAAGAAAGCCGGATGGGCTATCCAGTCGGAGTCAGCTACCCTCCGGATTGGGGCGAGCGAACCATCAGCTTTCGCCTAGGCGATCGTTCAGTGCTGAGGGAAAACATGACCTTTCACTTCATGACAGCGTTGTGGCAGGACGACTGGGGATTTGAAATCACCGAGAGCTTCATCGTCCGCGGCGGTGCGCCGGAATTGCTGGCGAGCTACCCGCGCAAACTGTTTGTCAAGAACTAATCGCAAGACAACATGACAACACGGCAGACAGGCAACGGATGGTCGCGCGTGACTGGCTACAACCACACGGTCTGGGCTTTCGCGCACGGGCGCAGGCGGTAACACAAATGCGCATGTCGATTTCGAATTGAATGAACAGCTAGGTCAATCCAATTGCCAGGACCGATCGATCAGGATCGGGCTTTTCGGCAGCTTATGCAATTTCACTCGCGTTGCTCTGGAATCGCTGATTGCTGAGGATATCACCCCTTCGTATCTTATTTTGCACGGCTACGGCGCAGCTTGCAACTCACACGGCTTGCCGGCTGGTGACCTGCTTGCGCCCGCACAGCCGGAAATTCTCCGACTGTGCGACAAGCATCGAATCGTCACCCATTTTGTTCAATCAGATGCCGATAGCCTTGCAGATTTTGCCATTTGCCGCCCATCCGATTGCATGCTGTTGGCATGCTTTCCGAGCGCATTGCCAATGTCGATAGCCGAAAGGGCCGGAAGTGGCTGCTTTAACATCCATCCTTCGCTGCTGCCGCGATATAGAGGTCCCAACCCGCTTTTTTGGCAGTTGCGGCTTGGCGAGCGCCATACCGGTGTGACAGTGCATCGTGTGAGTGCGCAACTGGACTGCGGAGATATAGTTTTTGCAAAGCAACTTCAGTGGAAGTCGGGTCTCAGAATTGGTCAGATTGAACGCATTCTCGTCAGCGGAGCGGTTCAAGCCTTTCGTCAATTGCTGGGCCAGGAACACCCTAAACGATGGTCATTGATCAAGCAGGACTCGAATCGAGCCACTTTCCATCCACATCCTCGAGACAGCGACTATGCAGTGAGCTGCAATGAACATGCGCAAACGGTGTATCAATTTGTTCGTGCATATGGCGGAGCGCATTTTCCGCTTTCAGTCCTCACAAATGCAAATCAGGTCGCCATCAAAGATGCTGTCTCATGGCGGTCCGGAGTGAATGGCGCGGACTCGATGCTTGCCGGCGGCGACGCGATGACCGTTGAGTTTACTGATGGACTGGTCGGATTCGAGGTGGCAAACGCTGGTCGCATCAGTTAGCGTTTGCTCGCAGTCGCAACCACTCGCAGGTCCGAAAATTTTGCTTTTGCACTGCCACTTACATCCAATCATTCGCAAATCACCATCGGTTATCCCCGTAAGTGTCTACACAAACAAGAAAAAATATTTTGCTTTTGCACTTTCTATCGCGATATAATCAAACAATCATGTTATTTAGCATGATCTTTTTGGTTGGTTGAGCATAATCTCTATAGTTAATTCCTGATAATCCGTAGCGTCCGCTCCGTCTATATGTGATGCGCAAGAACGGCCCCGCACACCCTTCTTACGAAAGAAGCATGCATCGCATGCGAGCTGCCTACAATGTCAGCCAGGTGCCTAAGCGCACCACATCGTTCAGGTATTTTGTCGCACTGGGGTCGCTTTTCGCAATCCTCGCCTATCCCTTTACGGTTGCCGAAACCGGCCTGTATTCGCAAAATGTCTGGGGCGTTCGCAAAGAGCATGTCGCCGAATCGATCTCCGCGTATGCGCTCAAGTCTACGAATCTGCCGGAACAGGCATCGCTGAACGTAGATGACCGTCAGTACGATGTACGGTTGAACTACACCCTTGATCAGGAACTGAACGACTACGTGGACAAATTGCTTGAGAAATACAATCCCGACTATGCCGCAGTCGTCGCTATGCAGCCTGATACCGGACGCATCCTGTCGGTGTCGAGCCATGTTCGTGGCGAACCGAGCGATAATCTCGCGCTTCATTCAGGATATCCGGCCGCATCAATCTTCAAGATTGTCACCGCCGCAGCTGCAATCAATGAAGGCGAGGCATCGCCATCGACAACCTACAAGTTCAATGGTAAAAGCACCACCTTGTACAAGAAAAATGTTTTGCGGCATAAGGACAACAAGTGGACTCGCAAGGTTTCCTTGAAGCAAGCGTTCGCAACATCAATCAACACGGTATTCGCCCGCATGGGCATTTATCAGGTTGGCGGAGACAAACTGAGCGACTACGCTGACGACTTTGGGTTCAACAGCAATCTTAATAGTGACTTGCCAATCGAACCGAGCGTGACCAACTTCGATCAAATGAACGAATGGGAGATAGCCGAAGTCGCTTCCGGGTTCACTCGCACGACCACACTAAGTCCTGTGCATGCCGCTACAATCGTTTCTGCGGTAGTCAACGACGGCATCAAGGCCGACCCGTATTTGGTCGACGCGGCATATCGGCTGGATGGTCCTTTGGTATACGAAGCACAAAACAGTTCAGCCCCGACGATGCTGAAGCCTGAATCGGCTCAGCACATACGCACCTTGATGCGCGAGACGGTCCGAAGAGGGTCAGCGCGCAAATCATTCAAGAATTTTTTCAAAGGCGCCTACGAGACTCTGGATGTCGGAGGCAAAACTGGCTCGCTAACCGGTGTTAATCCGAAAGGCAGGACCGAGTGGTTCGCCGGCTACGGCGACAACGGTAGCGACAAAATCGTTGTCGCGGCGGTCATCGTCAACAAGGAAAAGTGGTATGTCAAGCCTGCCTATGTCGTGCGCAAGACTTTGGAAGAGTACTTTAAGCCGTCCATAGGCACCAGTTGACTAGCCGAAGTGGCGAATCTATTTCGGATTCACTTTAATCTTCTTTGCCGGCTTCGGCAACCGACTGCAAATACAGATGGGCGCCCCTGCTTGAATGCCTTGTCTGCCATTTATCGGCCTACTTGACGGCCTTCCTCCGATTGCACGGTCTGCAAAGCATTTGGCGGTTCTCCGCAATAGTCTTTCCGCCATCCGGCCACGGACCGATGCGGCCACCTTCCATTTCATCAACGCCGAAAATTCTCGTTGCAAAGCGGACCCCACTCAACGCCTTTCATTTGCTTGCGATAGTTGGTGAATTTTGCGTTGACCCAATCTATAACAGAGCGAAAGCGGTTCCATAGGGCAATCGCGGTCGCGGCCCATTGATGATCAGAAATATAACTAGTGTCTGCCAGAAAACCTCTGATTTCAAGTATCGGCCGGTGCCGGGGGAGCGCAAGGCGCGGCTGCCGCGACGGCGGCGAGGGTCGGAATGCAGCAGCGGGCATCCGAATGCGACAAAAAATGGCGCATAAGAGGATTGCGGGCGGCATCCGCCCAGGCGGGCGCCTCCGGCAGCCGGATCGTCGCTTGGAAACGGGTTCGGAGACGCTAGGCGGCGCGCAGGCGCGCGCGGCGGGCGAGCCGCTTGCGCTCCTGGTCCCGCAGCAGCCGCCCGAGCCGCTCGGGGTTCGCCGCCAGCGCCGACAGCGCCGCCGCCCGCTCGAAGCCCCGCTCGCCATGGGCGCGCACCCGCCCGAGCCCGCAATGCTCCAGATGATTGATGGCCGATTCCACCGCCGGATGCTGCCGGCGCGCCGCCTGGAACCATTCCCGGCCCTCGCGCGCCGAAGCCTCGGCATTCGGCCGGCCCTTGGCCGGCAGCGCGCACTCGTCGAGCATCCCGCCGAGCTCGGCCTGGTTCGCCGGCGAGTGGAAGCCGCGGTCGAAGCTGCAGGCCCGAAGGTCGGCGAACCGCTCCATCGCCCCTTCAACCAGCGCCGCCGCATGGCCGGCGTCGCCGCCCTGCCACATGATCCGGCGGTGCAGGATGAACCGGCGCTGGTCCTCGACCACGGCGACCGGCACGCCCAGCTCCTGGCGCACGCCGGCCTTGCCCTCGGCCACCCAGCGGGTGTGCGGCTCGAAGATCGAGAACGCCTTCTCGCCGTGCGCGATGGTCTCGCCCCCGAGCAGCCGCCGCGAAACCTGCTCGAGCTGGCGGCGCGCATGGCCAAGATAGCCCTCGAGCTCGCATGCCAGCGCGTGCTCGCAGGCCGTCAGCGGCAGCTCGGCGGCCTGCGCCAGCGTCGCCTCGGCGCGCCCGGCCAGGCGGGCGCTCAGCGACAAATGCCGCTCGACCCGCCCGGGATGCTTGCGGCTGCGCCTCGACACGCGCACCCGGTCGAACCGCTTCTTGACCTGCCGCGATAGATGCTCATGCTGTCGCCAGCCGCCGAGCCCGGCGCTGTCCGCCAGCCTGGCCGCGGTGCGCACCGCGCAGCGCATCGCGTCCCGCAGCAGGTCCGCATCGGTCGGATAGTGCGCATCGGTCTCCACGCAGAACGAACCGGCCCGCCCGCGCAACGGCTCGCCAGGCTTTTTTCCGGCCGCCTCGCGGCCCGACCCGGCCACCAGCCGCCCGATCCCGGACAGCAGCTTCGGACCCGAAAGCGAGACGTTGTCGACCGCCGTCTGCTGCTCGCAGGCATGCCCGAGCGCCGGCGAATGCCCCGGCATCCGGCGCACCAGCCCGTCATGATTGGCCATGTGCGCCAGCCGGTCGAAGTCGCAGCCGAGCCCCTGCTCGGGCACGCCAAGCGCCAGAATGCGCCAAAGGTCCATGCCCGGCCGGCCGGCGTCCTTGCGCGCCGCCGGCGCGACCTCGGCCTCGAGCAGCTCGAACACCCGCCGGCGCAAGGCCTTGCTTGCGCAGAGATGCCGCAGGCCGAGCAGGATGGCCGGGATGTCGTCGCGCGGCTTGGCGCCGGTGTGGATGTTCTCGATCGGCACGGCGCCGATCTCGAGCTGGGCGGAGTGGGCCAAGCGCATCGCTTTTTCCTCGAAGATTGCGGCGAAACGGGGCGTTTCGCCCCATTTCGGCGGGAAATCCGCGCTGTCCGCGAATTCTTCGCCGCCGCCGCTCGCCGCTAAGCAATTGTTTTCAATCAGCAACGATATCACATTTTGGTTTTCTGGCAAGCACTAACTATTGATATCGCCATCATTGACCCACCTGATAGCAGCCTCAAGGTATTCTTGCCGGATGGTCGACCCTTTCAAAAGATTCAAGCCAATGGCATAAGCCGGACAATTCCGGCGGCTGAAGTGCTTTTTTGCGTCTGCTGCAAAGACCATCAGCGAAAATAAACCGCCAGCAGTGCTCCATTTGGAGAATACGAGTTGTGCTCCGTGTTCGCTTCAAGCCAGACCAGATCGCCTTTTCCGTAGCGATAGCCATCGTGATCAATCACCTCTCCCTCTAGAACCAGAAACTCCTCGTCGCCCTCATGGACATGGGTTGTCGTCAAATGGCCTGGAGGCATCCTATACACGTGGAATCCGTAGCCTAGTCGCTTGTTGGGATTGATCTGCAGCACTTCACCGTCTTCGCGATTGTCATCATCATAAAGCGGGAGATATTCTCCATGTTCAATATTCACCACTCGTCGTTTTTCAGAATCTATCGGTCTCATCGTTAACCTCGAGAATGCTTGGGACGAACTTTACACTTGGAAGCAGTCGCCTGACTCCATTATGCTATATTGCGGCAGGAAAATGACGTTCGCCGTAAAGTCCAGCTCTCGCTGAAATTATTCAACAGCAGATTCTCGGGCAATACGAGCCGGTGAAGCAATACCCAAAATCCGCGTTAGAGATTTTTTTGGGGCGGATTTTGCCGAAATCCGGGGCGCGGAGAGATTTTGGCGTTCGCCGCGGCGATGCCGGGCGGGCTTGCGGGCGGGACGCGGCCGGAAAGGGCGGAGGAGCGGAACCGGGGCGAAAGATCAATGACAGTCCGCAACGCGCCGGGATGCAACCGATTTTTTTGTCGTGCGCGCGATGCTTTTTTTTTGCGTTTCCGGCGGCTACGGCGCCAGGGCCATCGCCCGGATCATGCCGATGGCGTCGCTAAGCCGCCGCGCCGCCCGCGCGTCGCACAGCTTCAAGGCCCGGCCTCGGGCATGGCGCACGATCTTGCCCGCCCTGCAGCAGGGCCGCCGGCGAAAGGTCTCGATGCGCATCGACTCGCAGCTCGCATCCAGCACGTGGCGCATCAGCGCGAACAGGTTGAAGGCGAGCATGCACAGCATGAAATGCAGCGCGTTGGCATGGAAGTCGCTGCACGGGGGATGCGCCGCGCCGAAGCCGCTGCGAAGCTCGCGGATGCGATTTTCGGAGTCGTCGCCCCTGCGGCTGCATCAGCGGACCGCCCGCGAGTCGCTCCACCGGCAGAAGCTGGTCGCCAGCGCCCGGTAGACGCAGCCGCCCTGCGACAGGGTGTCGCCGGCCTGCGGGCAATCGAGCTCGAGCTCCTGCCGGCCGGACTTTCGCCTCCGCTGCACGACCGCCGCGAACGCTTCGGGCGTGTCGTTCATCGAGTGCAGGAACCGCGCCGTCTGCTGCGCCAGGCTCGCCGTCCCGTCGCGCTCGATGAAGGGCTGCCGCCGCGACTCGTCCAGCGCCCCGGTCTGCCCGGCCACGCTCGCGTCGAGCCTGGCGCGGATCGCGTAGCCGATTCCCCGGCTCGTGAAGCGGTTGATGATCCTCGCCTGGTAGCCGGCCGCGTCGATGCGGGCGCGATGCGCCTTGACGCCCTTGGGCAGGGCGCGCTCGCACTGGCGGACGAACTCGCAGTTGCGCGCGTTCGGCGAGACCGGGCCGCCCCTGAACTCCGCACCCGCCGCCATGCCGGTCTCGGCGATATGGCCGACGATCGGCATGCAGCCCCGCTCCTTCTTGCATGCGGACTCCGCCGAAGACTTCTCGCAGCGCCGCAGCCACCGGCCCAAGGCATCGTCGCCCGGCAGCCGGCGGATGCCGAGCAGCTCCAGCAGCGGCCGCTCCTCGCGCAGCTGCGCCACTCCGCTCAGATGCCGCGAGCCCTCGTGCATCATCAGCATGAACGTCGTCAAATACGCCCCCGGGCGCAAGCCGCGGTTGCTGCCCGGCTCCGGCATCAGCCGCTCGAAATGGGTGTCGAGCCCCAGCTTGCGGATCAGCTCGGCGAGCGCCGCCAAGCCGCTTCGCGAAGTCAATTTGTCTTTCGTGGTCGAAATCTTGTATGATTGGATGTCCATAAAGCCTTGCTCCGATCGGGTCCGCCCAACGGGTGAAATTTTGTTTGATCTAAAACCCCCATTGTACAAGGCTTTATCCCCTTTTGCAGCCACCCTAACGCGATTTTAAGGCAATAGGAGGACATCGATGGTCGCGCCTTCAAGCGGTGCGTACCGCCTAATATCTCGATGAAAGAGTACCTAAACATCGTGCGCCACGTACTTGAGCGCGGCACCCGCAAGGAAAACCGAACAGGCGTCGATACGCTTTCGACATTCAACTTCAACTACGAAATCGAACTTCGCAACGGGTTTCCACTCCTGACCACAAAGGAAGTTTCATGGAAAAACATTGTGATCGAAAACTTATGGTTCCTGTCCGGGGAAACTCGTATCAGCCTGCTTGAAAAGCATGGTTGCAAATTCTGGAATGCCTGGTCCGACAACGAAGGTCGTGTTCCAAGCGCTTATGGCAACTTTTGGCGCCATTTTCCGGTGCCCAATGGTTCGGATACGGGCATTGCCTACAATGATCAAATCGCTTGGGTTGTCGAACAGCTGAAAGCCAACCCGATGAGCCGTCGACATGTTGTTTCGGCATGGGCGCCAGGCAACGCCCAAGCCAGCGCATTGCCGCCATGCCATGCGTTCTGGGTACTCAACGTTCAAATGGGCAAGGGAAATGAACCGTTGCTTTGCCTGCACCTGACTCAGCGCAGCGCAGACATCGCCCTTGGCGTGCCGTACAACATCGCCGGATACAGCTTTCTGCTAGAACTGATTGGCCACTTGGCAGGGCTGCAGCCTGCAATTTTCGCGCACACGCTCATTGATGCGCACATCTATACCGCGAAAGAAGATGGATCCGATGCCGAACATGATCATATTCCAGGCCTACTGCAACAGCTTGAACGATCCCCCCGAGCACTGCCAAAGCTCGCAATCGATTCTTCAATCCGATCTCTAGACGACATTTCTGAACTGCTCACTGAAGACACCGAAACCATTCTCAGCATCTTTCAATTGAGCGGTTACGACCCACACCCAGCCATCAATTTCAAAGTTGCTGTCTAGCAAGTTAATGTCGAAAGCGCATTTTGCGGCTATTCATGGCAACGATAAGTCGGCGCAGAAGCAAACAGACGGACGTACCTCTGTAAGAGAACTTTGAATTCTAGCGATTTTTGCGATGCATCCTGCCTGCGAAAGACCTGACCGTCCAGCGCATCGCTATAATCAAGTCAACATCATGCTTTAGCTGGTTCGGCAAATACAGCGATCAAAAAACCTGCTGCGCTGTCCCAGTCGCAAAATAGCTTCTTTGCATGCAACAAAAATAACTTCAACCTATGCTTTACGATACAACGCACACCAATCAACCGATTGAACCGATTTAATGGACATCATTGACCGTACCATCGGAATGATTGTAGCCTTCACTCATGACATGGTAATCGGCCTAAATGGCACTATCCCCTGGCACTACCCGGCAGACATGAAGCGCTTCAAGCGGCTCACGCTCAGCAGCACGGTCATCATGGGGCGAAAGACGTGGGAATCGCTGCCATGCAAGCCATTGCCGCAACGACGCAATGTCGTGATCACCCGCCATGAGCTTGAAGGCGTAGAAACCTACGCCTCAATTGGCGAGGTGCTGTCAAACCACCAAGGCCGCCCCGTCTGGTTCATTGGCGGGGCGCGCATCTACGAAGAGGCATTGAGGCATTGCGGTCTTATCGATGCCACCCTTGTTCCGGACACCGTATCCGATCCAAACGCCGTGAAGTTTCCCGAGATTGACTGGTCGGATTGGATCGCGGGGCCAAAGGTGGCATTTGCTGAAGACCCGCGCCTAATCCATCAGCGCTTCACGCGAAAGTGAATGGTCGGTTTCGCAATGCTCATTGAGGCCAACAACATTCAGCTCAACTGCGAGCTGTCCGGAATTGCCGACGGACAGACAGTCATTCTAAGCCATGTCATCGGTTCGAGCCTGATCATATGGAACCCGCAGATGCATGTTCTCAATGAGCGCTATCGCGTGCTTCGCTACGACACCCGGGGGATGGGCTTGAGCTCGGCTCCGGACGAATCCTATTCGATGGAAATGCTTGTGGCCGATGCC
Source organism: Arenicellales bacterium (assembly GCA_965214875.1). Taxonomy (GTDB): domain Bacteria; phylum Pseudomonadota; class Gammaproteobacteria; order Arenicellales; family JAJDZL01; genus CBDAUN01. Next base: position 3,346,313 of record OZ243980.1, read on the forward strand.
GTCGCGCTTTTGGATGCCTGGCAGCTCGATCGAGCGCATTGGAATCTTCGTCCTCCACTTGCAGTGCAAATGTCGACATCTCTTAATTGAACGCCGGTCCACCGATTTTGGGGGCGGCCCGGCACCACGAAGCCGGCATCACAGGATCCGGATCATACCCGGACGCTACTTTACCCGACCGTTTCCTAGACAAATGCCATTCGCAGAACTAACGCGGACCCAATTTGCGCTGAGAGTGTGTTCAAATCGACTGTGGGTCTTGGTTTTTTGCTCGATAATCCGGCCTGCCATAGTCCCACAGCTGATGATCCGGGCCAGACACGGTAAAAGTCATCAAGTCAACGGTCATGCTCGCGCCACTGCCACTTGCCCGGAGGAAGGCGCTGTCCAAGCATCCTTCTTCTTCAAAAGTAAGTCCTGTGCCACCTCCACAAGATAACCAGCCTATGCTTAGGGTTGGCACCTGCGACGCGACCGGCAGAGCCAGTAGCGTCAGAAATAGGAAGGTTGTTGATCTAGCGAGGGGGGGGGGGTGAATTTTGGAATGGTTGCACAATTCACTCCAAAGAAGTTGAAAGGAACTTTGGGTTATACGGAATTTTCCATACAATGAACTCATTTTCAAACCGAGCCACTGCCGGTTCCTTGCTAGACTCCCAAAATCCGCGTTAGAGATTTTTTTGGGGCGGATTTTGCCGAAATCCGGGGTGCGGAGAGATTTTGGCGTTCGCCGCGGCGATGCCGGGCGGGTTTGCGGGCTGGACGCGGCCGGAAAGGGCGGAGGAGCGGAACCGGGGCGAAAGATCAATGATAATCCTAAACGCGCCGGGACGCAACCGATTTTTTTGTCGTGCGCGCGATGCTTTTTTTTTGCGTTTCCGGCGGCTACGGCGCCAGGGCCATCGCCCGGATCATGCCGATGGCGTCGCTAAGCCGCCGCGCCGCCCGCGCGTCGCACAGCTTCAAGGCCCGGCCTCGGGCATGGCGCACGATCTTGCCCGCCCTGCAGTAGAGCCGCCGGCGAAAGGTCTCGATGCGCATCGACTCGCAGCTCGCGTCCAGCACGTGGCGCATCAGCGCGAACAGGTTGAACGCGAGCATGCACAGCATGAAATGCAGCGCATTGGCAGCGAAGTCGCTGCACGGGGGATGCGCCGCGCCGAAGCCGCTGCGAAGCTCGCGGATGCGATTTTCGGAGTCGTCGCCCCTGCGGTTGTACCAGTGGATCACCCGCGAGTCGCTCCACCGGCAGAAGCTGGTCGCCAAGGCCCGGTAGATGTAGCCGCCCTGCGACAGGGTGTCGCCGGCCTGCGGGCAATCGAGCTCGAGCTCCTGCTGGCCGGATTTTCTAAGCCGCTGCACCACCACCGCGAACGCTTCGGGCGTGTCGTTCATCGAGTGCAGGAACCGCGCCGTCTGCTGCGTCTCGCTCGCCGTCCCGTCGCGCTCGATGAAGGGCTGCCACCGCGACTCGTCCAGCGCCCTGATCTGCTCGACCACGCTCGCGTCGAGCCTGGCGCGGACCGCGTAGCCGATTCCCCGGCTCGTGAAGTGGTTGATGATCCTCGCCTGATACCCCGCCGCGTCGATGCGGGCGCGACGCGCCTCGGCGCCTTTGGGCAGCGCCCGCTCGCACTGGCGGACGAACTCGAAGTTGCGCGCGTTCGGCGAGACCGAGCCGCCCCTGAACTCCGCCGCCACCGCCATGCCGGTCTCGGCGATATGGCCGACGATCGGCATGTAGCCCCGCTCCTTCTTGCATGCGGACTCCGCCGAAGACTTCTCGCAGTGCACCGCGGTCGCGTCGATGTCCAGGGTCACCCTTTTCCGATGGTGCAGCGCGACCGCCAGCAGCCGGCGGTTCACCAGCTGCAGGGCATGCAGCGTGCGGCGCTGCGCTCCGCAGCGCCGCAGCCACCGGCCCAAGGCATCGTCGCCCGGCAGCCGGCGGATGCCGAGCAGCTCCAGCAGCGGCCGCTCCTCGCGCAGCTGCGCCACTCCGCTCAGATGCCGCGAGCCCTCGTGCATCATCAGCATGAACGTCGTCAAATACGCCCCCGGGCGCAAGCCGCGGTTGCTGCCCGGCTCCGGCATCAGCCGCTCGAAATGGGTGTCGAGCCCCAGCTTGCGGATCAGCTCGGCCAGCGCCGCCAGGCCGCTTCGCGAAGTCAATTTGTCTTTCGTGGTCGAAATCTTGTATGATTGGATGTCCATAAAGCCTTGCTCCGATCGGGTTCACCCAACGGGTGAAATTTTGTTTGATCTAAAACCCCCATTGTACAAGGCTTTATCCCCTTTTGCAGCCACCCTAACGCGGTTTTAAGGAGACTTGAAAAGTCGGTTAGCAATCGTATAAGATAGGATAATGGCAAAAAATGATAATCAAGATCAACAAATCCATGAACTAGCGAAACAGATCGCCGTACTAGAGCAAAAAATGGAAACCCATAAGCAAGAGTACAAGACCGACATTGCCCGGCTAGCCGAGCAGATGGCCAAGCGTGACACCGAGGCCGGAAAAAGGGAGAATCGATTGCTTCTCGCAATGCTTGGCGGTCTTGCGGTAGCCACTACGGTCTTAGGCCTTTTGATCACCGCGCAGTAACAAAAATCAGCACTAACCGCCGGCGGCGGAGCTCGCGGTGCAATCCATCTGCAGATGGCGCAATCTCGTTGCTTGCAAATAGATTTTCTATTTCAGTTACTCCATCTAAAGATTTCTTGATCCCCTGGCACTACCCGGCAGACATGAAGCGCTTCACGCGAAAGTGAATGGTCGGTTTCGCAATGCTCATTGAGGCCAACAACATTCAGCTCAACTGCGAGCTGTCCGGAATTGCCGACGGACAGACAGTCGTTCTAAGCCATGTCATCGGTTCGAGCCTGATCATGTGGAACCCGCAGATGCATGTTCTCAATGAGCGCTATCGCGTGCTTCGCTACGACACCCGGGGGATGGGCTTGAGCTCGGCTCCGGACGAATCCTATTCGATGGAAATGCTTGTGGCCGATGCCGTCGCGCTTTTGGATGCCTGGCAGCTCGAACAGGTCCATTGGGTCGGGCTATCGCTTGGGGCAATGATCGGAATGGGGCTAGCGATCCACCACCCCGAAAGGCTATGCAGCCTAGTGTTGCTCGACACTTTCGCAACCCCTTCGGAGCAAGCAAGGCAGCTGTTCGAAAGCAGAGTCACCGCAAGTAGCATGGAAAGCATGGTAGATAGCGCTTTGGGAATCTGGTTTACCGAATCATTTCGAAACTCAAGGTCGAGAGAAATCGAATTGAATCGCTCGCAATTTCTCGCCACCAGCTTGGCAGGCTATATCGGAAATTGCCACGCAATCATGAATCTTGACTACCTGGATCAACTCGATCGGATTCGCGCGCCTACCAGCCTGATCGTTGGCGAGTTCGACCGGGCAACACCGCCCGGCGATTCGATGGCTATCAGCGAACGTATCGCAGGGTCGCAAGTCCACTTGATTAAAGATGCGGCCCATCTTTGCAATGTCGAACAACCAGCTCAGGTCAACGCCGTACTGATGAATTTTCTCGATCAGTTCTGAGCTGAAGTGCCGACGCTAGCTTCAGCAAAACCACAAATCCCGGTAGCGCCTCAGTTTGAGAGTCATGCGCGTCTGCATGGGCGTCATTTGCCCGGGCGCTGGCGCACTCCACGTAGCCGTTGCAATCGAGAGTTCGGGGCGGCAGCGCGAACAGCCCAATTGCGAACGGCGCTAACAGACCGGGCGGTCGAGGAATCTCGAGGCGCCGGCGACCGTGGCGCGCGGGCGGAGCAACTCCAGTGCCGGGCATGGCGGATTGACTTGCGCTGCCGCTTAGCCCTTGACGCACCCTCAAAGCGGAAAGCGCTGCCGTGCCTAGCGCCCTGCTACTGCGAGTGCAGTTATCCACCCATGCTGAAGGTAGATAACAAGCGAGTCTGCAAGTGGTAGGTGCACAAACCTTGCACCAGCAGTCGCATCGGCCAACATACAAGCAAATGGCGGACCGGCGCAAGCGGCGGCCGGCCCGTCTGTTGTACTACATCTGATCGATTAGCGACTTGATGTGACCGATCCGCGCCGCAACATCTTCTTCTAGCAATCGCACTTCATCGATCAGCGCACTTTTGCCGCCGGCAATTTGCTTTTTGGAGGCCATCAACTTGTCCAATTCGGCAACAGCATTTCTCAGTTCCGCAGAACTTTCGAACATGACCTGACTTTTGCCAGTACCGCCATCGACCAGAACAGATCGCTTGACCTGAGGAAAGCGATACTTGCGCGTGACCGGAAGAAACGATCCTTTCTTGCGGTTATAGATGATTCGAAGGATGTCCATTTCCTCTACCGAATATAGCTCGTAGCGCGAGATTTCTTCCGGACGAAGAATGCCCATGCTGTGGAGCGCTTCATGCTTGCTCATTGCCGTCTCCTAGATGATTTCGCTACATGCGCGCATTTGTCGGCCGGTCAGCCAGCTTTTCGTAGCCGCGAAGGATCTTCTGGGCATGCTTTTCAGTCTCGTTCAACTGCTCTACGGTCAGATGGCACGCGATCTGGTGCCCGTTTTCCAGTTCCCTGATCGGAGGGCTCTCCTTGTCACAGGTCTGATCGATACCCATCGGGCAACGATTATAGAACGGACAGCCAACCGCAGTGATCTCCACGCCCTTGGCGATGCCGACTGCCATTTCCCGCTTCTGCATCGTGTCTTCCAGCCAGCCGATGCGCAATTCCGGCACGGAACTGATCAGCAGCCTGGTATACGGATGAAACGGCGGTTCCAGCACTTCGTCAGTTGGGCCCTGCTCGACAACGCGGCCGGCATATAGCACGACTATCTCGTCGGCAAACGAAGCCACCGTAGAAAGATCGTGGCTAATGAACACGAACGAAACCCCCGTCTTGTCCCTTAAGGATGTCAGCAATTTGATCACATTCGCGCCGACAATGCTGTCCAAGGCTGAGGTTACTTCATCGCACAACAGCACTTCCGGATTCGCCGCCAACGAACGCGCCATGTTGATTCTTTGTTTTTGTCCGCCGGAAAGCTCCATGGGATAGCGACTCGCAAATTCCGGCGGCAACTCTACCATCTGCAGAATTTCCGAAACCTTTTGCCGCTTCGCCTTGCCCCTGAGTCCATGATAGAACTCAAGCGGACGCCCAAGAATCTGTCCGATCGTCTGCTTCGGGTTGAGCGCCGTATCGGCCATCTGGAATACGAACTGGATCTTCTGCAGCTCTTCGCGAGAACGCTTGAGCAGACTGCCTTGCAGCTCCCTATCTTCCAGCTTGACAGTGCCATGCGCCTGCGGCAGCATGCCGGCCATCACCCGGGCCAGCGTCGACTTGCCGCAACCCGACTCGCCAATGACCCCGACCACGTGACCATTTTTCACTTTGACCGAGACATCCCTCAAAATAGTGACTGCGGGCTCTCCGTTGACGATGCCGCCGTAGCCAGCTGTCATGTCATCGACCGCTATCGACGGCACCGAACGCTCGTGTTCAGCGCCGACGGTAGTGCCAAGGCCTGCCACCGGCTTCGGGCGAACCGCTTCCATCAGCCGTTTGGTATAGGCATGGGTTGGATTGTTGATGATCTGATCGGCGCTTCCTTGCTCCATGATTTCGCCGCTATAAAGCACCACGATGTGATCGGCGATCTGTGCGACCACCGCCAGATCATGGGTAACGTATATCGCAGCCGAGTTCTCTTCCCGTATGACTTTCTTGAACGCTTTGAGCACTTCGATCTGAGTTGTGACATCCAGCGCGGTAGTCGGTTCATCCAGCACCATCAACTCGGGATTGCCGCAAAGCGCCATGGCAGCCATGAGACGCTGCAACTGGCCGCCCGACACTTGATGCGGATAGCGGAATCCGATCCGGTCCGGATGGGGCAGCTCCAAAGCGTGATATAGCTCGGCGGCACGGTTGTTGGCCTCTTGCTGTGTCAATATCCCGTGCAGAACAGCCGACTCGGTCACCTGCTCGTTGATGGTGATTGCGGGGTTGAAGGTTGCCGCCGCGCTTTGCGCTAGATACGCCACCTTGGCGCCGCGTATCGCGCGCTGACGCGCCGGTGCCGCAGTCAAGACATCTTCGCCGTTGAGCAAGACCTCGCCTCCAGTGAATTCAAGCCCGGGCTTGGTATAGGACAAAGAAGCCAGCGATATCGTCGTCTTGCCGGAGCCCGACTCGCCAATCAAGGCGACTACCTGCCCCTTGTAGATATCAAAGGTGACACCCTTGACGATCGGTATTTCCTGCTTCTGATCGTTATAGGCGCTGATCTTGAGATCCTTGACCTCCAGCAATTTTTCCATTTTCTGCTCATTCATGGCGCTACACCATCTTCTTGGCTAGACTGCCGCCGGATTTGGCGGAAATATCGTCTACGATCAGGTTGACCGAGATCGTGAATGTGGCGATTGCAAACGCAGGCCACACCGCCGCCCAGGAGTTGTAGGTCAGGCCGGCGAGGTTTTCCCGCACCATGCTGCCCCAGTCGGCCTGGGGAGGCTGCACTCCGAGACCGAGAAAACTCAGGCTGGAAATGAACAGCACCACAAATACCAAGCGCAAGCCGAAGTCGGTTGCAAGCGGCATCGCCGCATTGGGCAGCACCTCGGACCTGATGACCCACCACAGTCCTTCGCCGCGCACTTTCGCGGCTTCAACATAGTCTTGGACCATGATATCGAGGCCCAATGCTCGCGCGATCCGAAATACGCTGGTCGCATAGATCAGTCCGGCAATGATGATCAGAATCGGTATCGACGAACCGAACGCGGCGATTGCGATCAGGCCCAGCATGATCGATGGCAGCGCCAGTATGGCATCGTTGACACGGCTAATGCCCATGTCGACCCAGCCTCCCCGCACTGCGGCGGCGATACCGAGCGTGATGCCGACCAGATAGGCCAGAAACGTGGAAGCCAAAGAGATTCCTATTGTCATCCGCGCACCCCACAGCACACGCGACAAGGTGTCGCGTCCCAAGTAGTCGGTTCCGAGATAGAAAGTGCCGTACTCGTTGGAATGGGCATTCAAAAAGCTGTCGTCTCCGTCCATGTCCATTTCATGAAATGGCGCGATGAACGGGCCGACCACTGCGATCACCATCCAGAATACGACGATTGCGGTAGCAATCTTGCCCACCCAGGAAAGCTTGAGCTTTCGCTTCGGCGGGGCATCAGGCAACTCGTCGAACTTGTCGAGCTGCTCGATTACATCTAGTCCAACTTCCGCGTTTTGCTTTTCAGGTTCATTCATTGTCGCTTCCTCCCTACTTCGGGTGTCTGAGGCGCGGGTTGGACACGATCGATCCGATATCCGCGATCAGAATCAGGATGACGTAGGTTCCGCAAAAAATCATGGCGCAAGCCTGAACCAGCGGCAGGTCGCGGGTCTGGACTCCGTCGATCATCAGCTTCGCAAGCCCAGGGTAGGCGAAAATCGTCTCGACAATAACCACGCCACTGACCAGATAAGCCAAATTCAAGGCGATGACATTGATGATGGGGCCGATGGCGTTGAAGAACGCATGGCGAAGAATGATTCGCCTTCGCGCCACGCCCTTTAGAATCGCCATCTCGATATAAGGGGAGCTCATCACGTTGAGGATGCCCGCCCGGGTCATTCGAATCATTTGCGCCGAAACGACGATCACCAAGGTGATAATCGGCATTGCCAGTCCGCTGATCAGCTCGAAAAAGGTCATCTCGTCGCGCAACAAGGCTGTCGAAGGCAGCCAGTTCAGATTCACCGCAAGAATCAAAACCATCAAGGTGGCAATGAAAAATTCAGGCACGGAAATAGTCGCAAGCGTACCGAAGGTCACGAAGCGATCAAGCCAAGTGCCAGGATGCATGGCCGCCCAAAGGCCGAGAAATATGGATATGGGTATCGAGATCAAGGCGACAAAGCCCGCCATCAGCATGGTATTAGCAAACCGTCCTCCGATCAAATCGGAAATTGCGGCACCGCCGGCTTTAGATGTTCCCAGATCACCGGTGAACATGTCGCCCAGCCATTGGAAGTAGCGAATGTAGGCTGGCTGGTCAAGTCCCAGCTCTGCGCGCAAAGCCGCTAGGGTTTCAGGGGTTGCGCTTTGTCCCAGCACGATTTGCGCGACATCTCCGGGCAGAATGCTAGTCATCACGAAAACGATCACCGAGACCACGACCATGGTAGCAAATCCGATCCAGATTCGGCGCAACGTCATTTGCAACATCATGGCTGCACACCTCCTCTTAAACGTCTTTTAGTTTTATTTTTTGCCGAAGCGGCCCGCATCGCAATGATGCGGGCCTGATCAGCGAAACAGGCTATTTCCTGTTTTGCTTTTCTGGTTAGGCGAGCCAGACGAATTCCGGCCATTCATTGCCGCCCAACTGGCCGGTCGGAATGTTGGGAACGCCCATCACGTTGGAGGCGATGCCGTCGTTGATGTTGGAGAATGCGGGAATGATCATGCCGCTGCCGTCATGTATCAGCGCCTGCATTTCGCACATCATCTGATGGCGGACCGCCGGGTCGGTCACCGCCAGTACATCTGATAGCAATTGGCCCATGCGTTCATTGTTCCAGAAAGTATCGTTCCATGCAGCACCCGGCGCGAACTGGATGGCCATCTGGGATTGAGCGGTAGGACGCATGTTCCAGGTCACCACATTCAGCGGCTCTTTCATCCATACGGCGCCCCAGTAGCCATCGGTTGGAACCTTGGTGATTTTAAGATCGAAGCCGATCTTGGCTAAATTGGTCTGAGCCAGCAAGCATATTTCCTCGACTCCGGATGAAACCGGCGCAACGAAAAGCTCGGCGGAAGATACGCCGGCTTTCTCGAAATGGTGCTTGGCCTTATCGGGATCAAACTCGCGCTGCGGCAGCTCGCTGCAAAAATCGGCGCCATGCGCCGCCGAGATCGGGGTGTCGTTAGCAACGGTACCCTTTCCTTTCAAGATGCGCTTAACGATGCGTTCGCGATCCTGGATGTATTGCATGCCTTTGACGAAGTCGTCGCTCGAACCCGGTTCGGAGTTTTTCAAAGCGCAGATCCCAAGCTGCAAAGCGGCTGGAGTTGACAGCAATGTGACACCCTCTGCATCTTCGATCTGCCGGAACGAATTCGGCTCGATCTGGGTTGCCATATGGACATCGCCTGCAATCAGCGCGTTGACTCGCGCGACCGGGTCGGTGATGGCGGTGACCTCGATGCTATCGACATTGCCGCCTTCACGCCAGTAGTTCTCATTGCGAGAATGCACCGACTGCACACCCGGCTGGAACGAATCAAGCTTGTACGGACCGGTGCCGATGCCAAGACCGGTCGCCTGATCGACCGCTCCGTTCTTGACAATCTTGGTCTGGAACAGGCCGAGCACGATCGGCAAGTCGGAATTCGGCGTATTGAGGATGCACTTGACTTCATGCGAATTGACTTTCTTCCACTCCGCAATCGAAGCGAGCACCGATTTGACATTCGAAACCGAGTCGTCGCCCAGATGCTTGTTCATGCTGAATATGACATCGTCTGCGGTAAATGGGGATCCATCATGCCACTCGACGCCTTTTCGGAGCTTAAGCGTCCATTCGGTGGCATCGCTATTCGGTTCATATGTCTCTGCAAGCTCGCCTTCGAGTGCAAGATTGTCTCGGTGCTGGATAAGCCCGTTGTAGATGGCCCTGCCGCGGGTGTAGTCGATGGTCGAAGTAAAGCTTTGCGGGTCTAACTGGTCATCGGGACCATGCAGATTCGACGAAAATCGAATATGGCCACCTTTTTTTGGAGTTGAAGCGAGAGCTTTTTCACCGGTGAACAAGAGGCTTTGCGCGGTGGCCATGGATACGCCGGTAACAGCCATGAGCTTGAGCACATCTCTCCGGTTGAAGCCGCCCTTGACCGTGCTCTCGACCAGACCCTGTTCGTAGGGCGTCAGGTCGGAGAACTGTGTCGCCCCTGGCGAGTGCTTTGGTGTGATCTTGTCGTTTGTTTCTTTCATAGTAAGTAATCCTCAATAAACTCTAATAATTAGCCACTCTGCAATCTGCAAAATGATGATGATTTGATCAACGGTCGTAACGAATCCGCCTATTGCTGATCACAATCGAGGTTGCGGACGAATTCGTTTTCGAACTGATTGAACTTTGTTTCAAGACCGAATCTCGGCTTGGTTCATTGCAATTTATCGTCATGAATTTTGTTTTTCCGCCAATCCTATCTTTACATTATTAACGCATATTGAATCCAATAGCAAATCAAACAGCCGAAGAGGTCTTCGCGAATAACGCTCAAAAGTATGCCCGCGAGCGTCTTGCGCTGGCGACATTTGCAAAGATTCAGCCATCTTGCTGTGCGCCCTTTTGCTTTGCAACCAAGTCTCGCCGGTGCGCTTGCGCCTGTTGCCGCGAAGCTGGATTTAGCCGCCATATTTGCAAAAAAATTGTCAGAATTTATCGGCGATGCACAGTTCTTGGGCATCAAATCGAAAAATTCAGTAAAAATCAGCATGATTTTTTTGGCACAGTTCTTGCTGTAAATCAAGGCAGGAACGTTTCAACATAAAGGAGCAGTCATGAAACTCGTAACAGCAATCATCAAACCTTTCAAGCTTGACGATGTTCGCGAATCATTGTCCGAAATTGGAATTCAGGGAATGACCGTTACTGAAGTCAAAGGCTTCGGCAGACAGAAAGGGCATACCGAACTTTATCGAGGTGCCGAATACGTCGTCGACTTCGTCCCGAAGATCAAGGTTGAGGTCGCTGTCTCCGCTGATCGAATCGACGATGTCATCGACACCATTCGACAGGTTGCGCTTACCGGTCAAATCGGAGACGGCAAGATCTTCGTCAACGAATTGGAACGTGTTGTAAGAATCCGAACAGGAGAAACCGACGAGAGTGCCCTATGACCATCACCGGACCGCGAAAAATGCTACCAAACAAATTAACCTTGGCGCTGTTGCCCCCGTCATCCTTGCTATTGCTGGCATCGCCTATGGCTTTCGCCAACGAATTGAACGGGGGCAACACGTCTTGGGTACTGACATCATCGGTACTGGTGCTGATGATGACATTGCCCGGACTTTCACTATTCTATGCAGGACTGGTGCGCAGCAAAAATGCGCTTTCGGTCTTGATGCAGTGTTTCACGATCTCGTGCATCGTCTCGATCGTGTGGCTTGTAGCCGGCTACTCGCTTGCTTTCGATGATGTCGGCAATGGCTTTATCGGAGGGCTGGGGAACTTTCTGCTCAGCAATGTGCTCGAGCAAAGCATGTTCGGCGACATTCCTGAATCGAGCTTCGCACTGTTCCAGGTCACCTTTGCGATCATCACGGTGGCCTTGATCATGGGCGGGCTTGCCGAGCGAATTAAATTCTCGGCGGTGGTGCTATTCACGATTCTTTGGGTCGTTTTCGTCTATGCTCCGATCGCCCACTGGGTCTGGGGCGGCGGATGGCTCGGCGGACTGGGCGTGCTGGACTTTGCTGGGGGCAACGTCGTGCACATCACGGCGGGTGTCGCCGCACTGGTCGGAGCGCTGATGCTGGGCAAACGGAGCGGATTCCCTAGTGCGCAAATGACGCCGCACAATATGACGCTGACGATGATTGGTGCCGGGATGCTATGGGTTGGCTGGTTCGGCTTCAACGGCGGAAGCGCGCTTGCTGCGAATGAAGATGCCGCCATGGCAATGCTGGTGACGCATATCTGCGCCGCGACCGCAGCGCTAGGCTTTGTGGTCACCGAGTATATCTTTCGAAAAAGCGCCTCGGCGCTTGGCGCGGCAACGGGAATGGTCGCAGGTCTTGTCGCGGTCACTCCAGCATCTGGATTTGTCGGGCCGGCAGGCGCTCTCATTATCGGCGCTGTGTCCGGGCCTGCCTCGTATGCGGCGATCGTGATATTGAAGCAGAAGTTCAAGATTGACGACGCGCTTGATGTGTTTCCGGTTCATGGCGTGGCGGGCATAGTGGGGACGATGCTCACCGGAGTGTTCGCGGCCGACAGCCTTGGCGTGTTCAGCGGACAAGGCATCGACGTTTCCATATCGACTCAGCTTGGGCTGCAATTCGTCGGGGTTGCGGCAACCATCGTCTACACCGCTATCGTTACCTACGTGGTTTTCAAAATTGTTGGGATGCTGTGCGGCGGTCTTCGCGTTGATCAGGCGGCAGAAGTGCAGGGTCTTGACCTGTCGACTCACGAAGAGCGAGGCTACAACATGTAGTCAGTCAAGGTATCAATCATTGTTTTAATCCTTCATTTTTTGCGGCCGGGAGTGCTTTCCTGGCCGTTTTTTTGATCGATGGCCTGATTCGCTTGTTGCTGATGAATTGTGTCGAACTATGATGCTTGGCAGCGTTTGCCAAGCTGCCTGCGATCAACAGGTATTCTGGTCTCATGCCGATAGTTGCGATTCAACTTGCCTTAAACAACAAGTTCGAGCAGCTTCACAGACAGAGGATAAACCAGGTTTGCATCGCTTTTGTCAGGTTCCCAGCCGGCAATCAAAGACGCAGAGTCTGAGTAGATGGAAGTTGCTCAAAACCACCAAGCCGATCAGTTACTTAGTTTCTGTCAGAAAACTCTATTTTTGCATGAAAAATATTGCTTTTATTGATCTTTTCATAAAGTTTGCAATTCGAAGATTCAGCCGTATCAGCCCATCCGAATCGATTCCGGCCGCATCTTGCGGCTGAAAGGCCGATCCTCGAAAGTCTTCGGCTTCATGGCCGGATTGCATCCCATTGCCATTGAACGCTTATTTTCCGATATATGACTTTTCTGGCAGACGCCTAGATACGGGCATTCGCGGCTTTTTCGGCGGACCGATTCTGCCTGAGACTAGTCGACAAGACGACCGTTTTGCTTGCCGCCCGAAGACCATGACAGAAGTTGCTCCTGAGGACGGATCCTGAAGCGGGTAAGCTCGGCCAGGAATTCCGTGTGAAAATGCTGGCCAGGGCGTTCGGATGCTTCGCGGTCAAGATCAAGCGGAATTCAGGCGCTCAGGTCCCTGAGATTCAGTGTCCAGGGTCAGATACATGCGGGTGCGCGAAAACACTTTCAGGTAGCGTGGCGCTGGACAACAATCCAGCAACCGAAAGGCGGCGCAAGTTCGACCGCCACGCCCGGCACTGGAGCTACGGCACCCACGGGCGAAAGCCCGGCCAGATGGTCCAGATCGATCGCAAGGGCGTCGCCATCGAGGCCGGCTTCTGCGTCAAGGAGTCCGTGGCCGTCTGCCCGGTCTCGAAGCTTTGCTGCATGCGCGCCTGCTCGCGCGCCAACGCCGCCGGCCGATACGAGTTCCACTAGTTCTGCGCCGGCGCCCTGAACGGCGAGCTAGCCCGGTTCGAGCACCTCTGCAACGCCTATCGGCCGCATCAGGCGCTCGGACAAACGGCGCCCATGCAGGCGTATAATCAGAACTTCGACCAAAGCGCGCTGGCCGCCTGAAAAGTCCCGCATGTATTGAACCCGTGCAGCAACTTGAAAATTTCGACAGCGATAGGATAAGATATGAACATGGCGGAAAATGATGATCAAAATCTGATCAAGCAGTTTTCGGAATTGGAAAAACAGCACGCCGTGCTGTAGGAACGCATGAAAACGAATTACGCTGAGACAGAATCGGCGCTGGACCGGCTACGGGCCGACATGGCCAACTGGAAAACCGACATGGCCAACTGGAAAACCGACATGGCCAAGCGCGACAAGGACAATCTTCGCTGGCAGATCGGGTTGTGGGGAGCCGCGATTGTCATTCTCGGTTTCATCATCCGGTTTCCGAGCATCCCCGCTGTCACGAATTAGGCAGTTTTACTGAAACATCATATACTTAAGGTGAAAAAATGAGACCTTACCGTACCCCCCTCCTCATATAAATTAATAACCCTCCTGCTGCTGGCGGTTCTTGCGGTGCCGGCCGCGGCGCAGACGACCGTAACCAGCAACGGGCGCGAAGGCCCGACAGCTTGCCTGGTGGGTCAAAAGGAGATCAATGCCACGGATCTATCCATCACGGCACTTTCCACAGCCCAAGTGACCTTCACTGCTCCGCAAATAACATGGAACCAGTACGTCACGCGGCTTGGCGATGTGCCTGCACCTGCCCAAGCCACTGTGTATCGGATTGTTAGGAACGCCCGCACAGATGCAATAGCTGATCAATCAGCCAGTGGATTCAGTAATGGCAGTACGTTCTCAGGCGGAAGCCTAACCAGAAGCGGTTTGTCTGCGAAGACCTCTTATTATGTGGAAGTTGTTGTGACTTCAGCGGGTATTCCGGATCAGGTGTTTGCCAGGCGCTGCTTCATGACGGGCGGCATCTACACCATGACTGTCACCCCTAGTAGTACTCAAGGCCGGACGAGCGGGTGCTTCTCGATCAGCCCCCTGACCATCCAGCATGTCCGCAACTGCTGGTGCGGGCGCAAGACCGTCCTGCCCCTGTTCAGCTCGACCCAGGACAACACCGATTTCCTGAACAGGTGGGGATGCCGGTAGCGGCAATGACAGCCTGACACAGGCACGGCGGCATCCGGGCCGGCCCGGTCGTTGCTTGACGCTATCACAGCTTGCCATCTAAGCCCCGTTCATGCGATCTCCGTCCACTGGCAGGGCAGCGGGGCGATTTGATCTCGTGGTTGCCAGGGACGGAGCCGCAAGTGCCTGGTTTGGGCTGGAGGTACAGGCTGTCTATTTCTCTGGAGACGGAATGGATGCTATTGTCCGCTCCGTGCCTGTCGCCCAGAATCTGGAATTCAATAGTCTCGGCCATTTCCGCGTACTGCGGTGCTGGAGGGCTGAAATCCTCGCTAGTCGTTTCATGGATTGCTCCTCTGGCTGCGCATATGCTGTTTCTTTCCGGTGCATGGGCATCGGTGTCAGAGCGGGAGTCTTCATGGCGGCGCATTCGAGGCGACGACAGCCATCTCCGGCAGGCGCACCAGGGTAGCCGGTGCCCCGCTACCCGTGCATGAGCTACCTCGCTCCCTGTAGCCGGATACGGACATCCGCGACTTTTTCGGCAGACCGGTTCAGCCTGAACCGGTCACCAAAACGACTGTTTTGCTTGCCGCCCGGAGACCGGGACGGAGTCCGCCCCTGAGGGCAAATCTGGAAGCGGGGAAAACTAGTCAAGAATTTCGTGCGAAAGCATTGGCCAGGCGATTGGCTTCTTTACTGTCATGATTAAACAGATGCGGACGTTAAGATCCCGAAAATTCAACTTGAAAAATCCTTAATGGTCGGATAGGATAAGACAATGGCAGAAAATAACAATAAAGATCAATGGATCCATGAACTGGCGAAACGGGTCACTGAGCTGGAAAAACAGTACGCCGTACTGGAGGAACGCATGAAAACAAATTACGCTGAGACAGAATCGGCGCTGGACCGGTTGCGGGCCGACATGGCCAACTGGAAAACCGACATGGCCGACTGGAAAACCGACATGGCCGACTGGAAAACCGACATGGCCAAGCGCGACAAGGACAATCTGCGCTGGCAGGTCGGGCTGTGGGTAGCCGCGATTGTCATTCTCGGTTTCATCATCCGGTTTCCGAGCATCCCCGCTGTCGCGAATTAGGCAGTTTTACTGAAATATCATATACTTAAGGTAAAAAAATGAGACATTACCGTACTCCCCCTCTCCCCTCATAAGTTAATTACCCTCCTGCTGCTGGCGGTTCTTGCGGCGCCGGCCGCGGCGCAGACGACCGTAACCAGCAACGGGCGCGAAGGCCCGACAGCTTGCCTGGGGGTCAAAAGGAGATCAATGCCACGGATCTATCCATCACGGCACTTTCCACAGCCAGCGTGACCTTCACTGCTTCGCAAATAACATGGAACCAGTACGTCGGGCGGCTTGGCGATATTCCTGCACCTGCCCAAGCCAGTGTGTATCGGATTGTTAAGAACGCCCGCACAAATTCAGTAGTGGGGCAATCAGCCAGTGGATTAAATAGTGGCGGAACGTTCGCAGGCGGAAGCCTAACCAGAAGCGGTCTGACTGCGAAGACCAATTATCATGTGGAACTTGTTGTGACTTCAGCGGGTATTCCGGATCAGGTGTTTGCCCGGCGCTGCTTCATGACGGGCGGCACCTACACCATACCGGCCAACCCCATCGCTTCAGGCGTAACGCAGGGGTCAACCGGCTGCTTCGCGATCACCCCCTTGACCCAGCAGCATGTCCGCAACTGCTGGTGCGGGCGCAAGACCACCCTGCCCCTGTTCAGCTCGACCCAGGACAACACCGATTGGCTGAACATGTGGGGATGCCGGTAGCGGCAATGACAGCCTGACGCGGGCGCGGTGGTAGCCAGAACATCCTTGTCGTTGCTTGACGCTTCACAGCTTGCCATCGAAGTCCCGTTCATGCGATCTCTGTCCACTGCAGGGCAGCGGAGCGAATCGATCTCGCGGTTGCCAGGGACGGAGCCGCAAGCTCCTGGTTTGGGCTGGAGGTACAGTCTGTCTATTTCTCCGGAGACGGAATGGATGCTATTGTCCGCTCCGTGCCTGTCGTCCAGAATCTGGAATTCAACAGTCTCGGCCGTTTCCGCGTACTGCGGTGCCGGAGGGCTGAAATCCTTGCTAGTCGTTTCATGGATTGCTCCTCTGGCTGCGCATATGCTGTTTCTTTCCGGTGCATGGGCATCGGTGTCAGAGCGGGAGTCTTCATGGCGGCGCATTCGAGGCGACGACAGCCATCCCCGGCGGGCGCACCAGGGTAGCCGGTGCCCCGCTACCCGTACATGAGCTACCTCGCCCCCTGTAGCCGGATACGGACATCCGCGACTGTTTTGCTTGCCGCCCGGAGACCGGGACGGAGTCCGCCCCTGAGAGCAAATCCAGAAGCGGGGAAAACTAGTCA
The DNA here is from genome assembly GCA_965214875.1 of Arenicellales bacterium. Lineage (GTDB taxonomy): Bacteria > Pseudomonadota > Gammaproteobacteria > Arenicellales > JAJDZL01 > CBDAUN01. Next base: position 3,363,222 of record OZ243980.1, read on the forward strand.
AGAATTCCGTGCGAAAGCATTGACCAGACGATTGGCTTCTTTACTGTCATGATTAAACAGATGCGGACATTAAGGTCCCGAAAATTCAACTTGAAAAATCCGCAATGGTCGGATAGGATGAGACAATAGCAGAAAATAGCAGTAAGGATCAATTGATCCATGAAATGGCGAAACAGGTCGCCGAGCTGGGAAACGGTACGCCGTGCTGGAGGAATGCATGAAAACAAATTACGCTGAGACAGAATCGGCGCTGGACCGGTTGCGGGCCGACATGGCCAACTGGAAAACCGACATGGCCGAATGGAAAACCGACATGACCGAATGGAAGACCGACATGGTCAAGCGCGACAAGGACAATCTTCGCTGGCAGGTCGGGCTGTGGGTAGCCGCGATTGTGATTCTCGGCTTCATCATCCGGTTTCCGAGCATCCCCGCTGTCGCGAATTAAGCGATTTTTGAATCGACGATAAGTTCGATTATGCACGAGATGAGAATCATCTATGCGGCATTGGCTATAGGGACATTCGGCGTTGCCGTTCTCGGTCTATTGATGCAACTTTCATAGTCACCCGACGGTTGCGGCACAGATTTGCGCAACCTGTCTTCGTGCCCCGCCATAAAGCAATTCTTGCGAACGTTTCGCGTACGGCGATCAGATCCCTATGACGCGCAGACCTCAGACGGACGCATTTGATCGAAAGCAACCTTTTCATCCGTCGCAAGCAGGCGGCCCACTGCGAATGATTCGGCGACATCCGCATTGAACGATCAATATACGGACAGGATATGCTGAAATTCAGCACCTGCGAAATCCTCAAACTCGACAAATCCAAGCTTGCCAGGACAAGTAAAATTTCGAGCATCGGATGGTCACCGCCAGTTATCCTCCAACCATACCGGTGACAGAAGGTGCGGCGCATGTGCCATTCGACATGGCAGGACGGCGTACGCAGGAAATAAACGCGTCTTTTTATTCAGTCAAATCAACCCTTGATAAGCTGTGGACACGGTGAATTTCACGAATCGCGGCCGGCAGTCCTCGCTGACCATATCCACCAGCGCCTTAAACATTCCTCTGCAACACCTTCAGGCAAGCCTGTTGCTTGCGGACTCGCTAAAGCTCGAATCTTGATTTCACTCTCATTAAGAATGGGACGGTCATCAAGATATCCGTATTCATAAAAATACTCTTCTAGTTTTTCTACACTTTTGGTTCTGAAACCCCTCAGCCGAGGATCCTCTCTTGCCTTAAGTGCTGATATAAGCTTTTCCGGGTCACTTCCCAATTCACGCGATAAGTCCGCAATAGGTTCGAGATACCTCTCGCTCACAGCATCGTTTCCCATTAGCGCGCCAATATCTATAGTGCGGCTTCGCCCCTGGTTCCATGCTTCGCAAAACTCTTCAAGCAATCCGACCCGAGAATCGATTTCACTAGCTGAATTCGAGCATGAGCAGAGTTGTTCTGCAAGCGCTGTGCCGGAAACTATTTTCCATTGGCCAGCCCTCTCAAATCCTTTCAGAAGAAACTTATGCAGCAATGGCAAATTGTCCCACAGCACATAAAGGAAGTGTTGGCGCGAATATCCTTGCGAAGGGGAAAATGCCGGCACACTCAGCCTGGTTCCGTATTCTTCCGTTGAATCTCCACCTGGCTCCGGGATTGTCTCCTTCGGTGGAACTTCAATGCCGCCAGGCCCGGTTGCAGCATCCTGTTTGCGAATGACTCCCAGGTCATGTTCTTTTACATCAACACCAACATCCTCACCGATGGCACGACGAAAGCGGTCTGGGTCCAGAGGGTCGCTTGTCAAATAGAAAATTTGACGTCCTTGATCGTGCGCTATGCGAGCAAGACTGGAAACGATGGCCTCGAACCTTAAAGGATCGCTCTGATCTAGAGCCTCGTCCAGAAACAAAGGAAGCGTTGCTCCTCGCTCGACTTCCTCAGCGAATGCCAAGCGCACGGCGATCAGCAGCTGAGTACGCGTACCATCTGACAGTTCATCCAATTCCCGGCTCTGTTGACTGATCAGGTCCTCAGCGCATAACCTTGGCAACTCCGAATTGCGATTCAAGCGCAACCCATATCCGTGACGAGTAAATTCCGAAAAGTGATTGCGCGCCCGCTCGAAAACGCGAGGCATCTGATTCTGCTCGTATTCATGTTCAACCAAATCGACCAGAAACCTTCCAGCCGCTACGAATATCGTCTTGTCTCTAAGATCTTGCAACTCTGTACGGGTCCTTTCGCGTTGAGCAATCCGCTCCTGAAGATCATTGCTGCCACAGGCATTTCTCACTGCCACATCGATTTCGGCTATATTTTTACGCAATCTGCCCGCCTCCATTTCCGCATTAGCGAGTTTCTGTTGCAATAGTTCGAGTGCCGCCATATCGGATTCTGGCAGTTCTATTTCTCCAGCATTTGTAAGCTCATTTCGAGAAAAGGCGATCTGGCCTTCAAGAGCGGTAGCATTCTTCTGCAATTCATGGAATTCAGGCAAGAACTGCAGCAAATTAGTCAGTCCAAGCGAATCTTCGTTTTTTAAAGACGCTTTCTCGTAGATCTGCCTCATCGATTCGATTTCCTGATTCCGGCTAGCGCGAACCACCTCCAGTTGAGAACCGGCTTCAGACTCGTCGCTCATCGCCTTGGCAAGTTGATCACTACGATCTGCAAGATTACCGAGGTATTCCCTCGCGAACTTGGCGTTTTCCGGTTTTGGCTCATCATGATTTTGCAGAATTTCCGACAGATTCGAGAAATTCTTTTCGAATCTCCTTTCTAGATCAGCAACGCGGCCCGCTGCGCATTCGCACTTATTAAGCGCTGCTTGATATCGGTCTAAAGATCTTGCCATATCCACTAGCTCTGCATCTGGCAATATGGATTCGAGGCCCAGATGCTCCAGCAGATGAGCTCTTCGCTCCTCAAGCTGGGGCTCCTTCGCGTGAATCTCGGCTAATTGGTTTTCGAGGGTTTTCCTTTCCACAGCGCGGTCACGAGCGCGCCGGATGCGGGATTCAATAGATATTGCATCCTCCTCCAAGCTGCGCAGCTGAGCCCCGACCAACGAATCAACCCAATTTTCCAGTGATGGAACATTCAGCTTGGCATATGATTTTTCCACGCTTTGTCGCTCGCTTGCACCGGATTTCGTGCCGCGCATAAGCAAGACCGGCGCTATGATTCCGACAGCTAAGGCTAATAGCAAGCTGAAAAACGAATCAATAAGGACTGCCATGCCGGCGCCGACAACAGCCATTGCCGCAGCAAGCAAGATCCAGACCCCTCGGCCCCTAATTCGGTCTCGTGTCGATTCGGTCGCAGGCGCACGAAGCCACCGCCGCAACAAATCGATCGCAGCATGAAGGTCCTTAAGCTGGCCTGCTTCATCCGAGCCAAGCTCGATGTATTCAAGAAGACGCAGCCGCTCCTCAATGGCTATTCTCTGCTGACGATGCATATCGGCATCTTGCAAGAAGTTGAATAGCTGATTGCGGTTTTCCAATGTGAAGTTGACTTGATCCACATTCCCGCAACCCAAAGCTGACAAAGCCGACTCCAGCTCAGCTTGGCATTCGGAGAAATTCGTCTTGGCGCTTTGAAGTTGCAAGTCAATCTGGGTCAACTCTTCGGCATTCTGCCGCCAAACGTTGAGGCTGGCTTTGTTCAACACCTCGGAAAGGCGTGAGTCCTGCTTGGCAGCACGGGCAGTGTCTCGTTGATTTTCGAGGATTCGAATGCTCTTTTCCAAATTGTCGACACGCTCCTGGATTTTCTTGATTTGATCTGGCTCTTCGCCGCTAAGATTCGCCAGGGCTTTGGGCAAAGACGCAATTCTTTCCAAGACCGAGTCGCGCTTTTCTTCGAGTTCTACCAACTCGATCGCTTTAGAAACTAGCGGTAGACGACGAGCATCTCTCTCCGCCTCATCCAAATGTTTTTGCAGAGTGTTCAGTTCATCTGCCTGACGCTGCAGACCTTTTTGGCTTTGTTCTGCTCCTTGAACCTTGCTTTCGCGATCGTTGAATTCTTGGCGCTGCTTGCGGCATTTACTCTTGGAAACCACAGGAAAGCATTCTTTGCGAACCTGAAGCAAGTCGCATCCGCCCGACATCTGCCGCTTGATCTCGGAGGCGATATCTTTGGTGCCGTCCAGGGATGGATCGATCAGATCCTTCAGATGGAGAAAAAAGCTCCGGTGATGGTGAAATGCCGGAATTCCCGGTGGCGATCTGAGTTCGCCGTCAGAGCGCCAGTCAAGAAACTGACCATTGCGTTGTGCTTGCCAAGTCTTTCCTCCGAGTTGGAATCGCCCGCTAACGCGGGTATTTTCAGCAGCGCCTAAGTCATCCCAGTACAGCCGCTTGACCGCGCGGCAAATGCTCGACTTGCCAATTGCATTCGGTCCAAAGATGATATGAATGCCTGAATCAGACAACTCTAATTCGAATGGCTCGTCAATCCCGGGCAGCCGATCGATTTTCAGCCGCTCCAATATCATCGCGTATCGCCCGGTTTTGTCTGGGATAGCATTGCATTCAATGCTGTCATCCCGGATTGGAGGAGAGTGTCGCGCAAAGCCGCATCAGACATGGGATTGACCGCATTGCGATGCTCGTCAATGACTGTCCAGCATTCGTCGCGGGCAACATCGCCCAACGCAGTTCGCGCCTGCTCCAGCAGCTCACGCGACTGGTCGTTGCTCTGTTCAAGGTCGATCAACCTTTGGGCCATCAGTGCGGCAGGGCCTTTCCCCTTCGCGATTTCGATCAAATCAATTTGCGGTTCAATCGCAGAAATGATCTTTGCATAAAACACGGCTGTTCCGTCGACAAGTCGCCCCAAATCCCTCCACTTACCGCTATCGACCCATCTGCGGATCTGTTCAAGGCAGGGACTCGCCCCAGTTAGTCGTGCAACCAGTCCGACCGCGCGAAGCTCGCAATTTTCCAGATTGAGCCGACGCACACACTCTTCAGCCTCGCGCAACAGCCGGTCAGCAACGTCTTCGACATCGTCTATCCCCTCAACCGAGATCACCACATCCTCCCAGCGAAGCGGCGCAAGCGGGACATGCTCCAGCTGAATTCCGCCCCCGTTGCCCAATCGTACAATCCATGGGCCATGGGGGCCGGTTTCCGACCGGTCTAGTCCCACCAAAGATCCGAGATAGCCCGATGGACGACCGCCTGCCAGCGCGGAAAGACTATCGAATGAAGGCTTGTGAATGTGGCCGAGAAGCCAGGCATCATAGCCGGTATTGTCCAATTCGATTTGCCTGATGGGAGCGTAATTGCCTCCGCCGGCATTGAGGTCGGCATGAAGCAAGCCAATTCGAGGGACGGGAGTCGATGAGGGAGCCAATGGTTTTGACAAAAGTTGAGCAACCGGACTCTGTCTAACGGCCCGCTCGCCGAAAGACCAGCCGACTATTTCGGCTACCGGTTTATCGTCTTTTGCTATTGTTCGAGACTCCCATTCGCCTCCTGCTCCCAAGATCGTGAATCCGTCAATAAGGGATGCCAGTCGCGGCAATGCTTCGACATCATGGTTGCCAGCGACGGCAATCACATCGATTCCAGCATCCAGCAGTTGTCGCACGCATGACTCCAAAACAGGCATCACCTCGAATCTTGCATTGGCGCTTTCGACAACGTCACCCGCGAACAGCACCGCATCCATTTGCCGCTCAATTGCAAATTCTATGCAGAGCCTCAGAGTGGCTGCAGGCGTTAGATCTTCAGGCTTGGCACCCCAGGATGAAATAGCATCCGGCAATCCCGAGCAGCTCGTGCCGAGATGCACATCTCCAACCGCAAGAATAGCAGCACGATCATCCATCCTTATCCTCAAAGATTCAACTGCGTCAATCGAGAGTCGTTAATTCGGTGCCGGCACAGGTTCGATTTGACATAGCAACCGAGCATGCACGAGAATACATGCATGGACGCGGTCCGGTGAGTGCGCGGACACTATCGAAACTGTCAGTTTGATCGTCTTTGTGCAAAGTCTAAACCGCAGGTGCTACTTGATGTCAAGCTTCCCCGTTACAAGACTGGCAGAATAGCGGTTGAATGCATATCAGATCAACTTTCGAAATTTTAACAAATTTTCTCCGGCACCACCATGGAAGAGAACAAGCCGTTCGGTAGTGTCCCAGTTTGAAAATGGCAAAGACACATGGCAGAACAAGGCGGCCGCGGGGCCGCCCCGTATCCGCGATGTTCAGCGACATTCCACTGGTATCCGGTGCCAGCTTGACGCCGTCGCGCGGCCCGCGCTCCCGATGACCGGATGGATCAGATGGATCAGCTGTCGAGGTCCGGACAATTGTGATACTGCCTTTGCGCCTGGCTCGCCGTAGTCTGGCCGGCGAGGATCCGGGTTCCGCCCCTGGTGCCGTTGCACATGCAGTCCGCAACGTCCTGCCGGGTGCGGGCCACCGCAAAGCACCCGGTGCGGCCGAATTTTGTTAAGTCGGCGCTGCCGTCAGGTTGCAAGTTCTGCTCCGCGTTCGTGAACTCGCCGCGGGTCTTGAAGCAGAGGCGGATGTACGGATCGCGATAAAGATTGGCGTATACAATGACTGTGTAGCGCGTATTCTTCTTCAGACTGGAGTAGGTGATGGGTTGTTGCGTTGAGGGAGTAATTCCGATTGAGCCGAGATTTGTTCTCTGCCCTGGCAAACCCTTCCCGCCTTCTTGAACCCCCACATAAACTGTTCGTGAGATTATGGAGGGACTGTTCTCCCAGTCTCTAAGATTTTGCCGTGTGATGGGGGGCAACGTGAATGTCAGGCCGCTGTTTGTGGGAGTCCCGAGATTAAATTCCGTCGGTCTGAGTTCTGACTGGCCTTGGGTGCAGGCTGCCGTGCCGGTGATTGCCGGAATGACCAGCTGCTGCGCCTGCACTGGCCCGGCTAGCAACGCCAGTAGCAGGAGGGACGCTAATTTAGCGAGGGGGGGGGGGTGTGAAATATGGAATTGTTTCATCGTGTTATTCCTCATGGAAGTATTTTCCTTCATTCTACCAGTTTTTCTCTCAAAAATAGGCAAACTTTCAAACTGAGCCACTACCGAACGAACGCATCGGCGGCGATGAGAGTATTTCGGACGGGGAAGATCTGGCCGAAATACTCGATCAAATCCAAAGCGTTCTGGATAGAAACGCTAATCGCTTGCAAGGTGAAGACGGGAAAGGCAAGCTGTAAAGCAGCTGAAGCCAAGTCAGTGTCCAATCGCGAAATGGGCATAATTTATGCAGTTTTTGCCTTCGGCGCGTTCGGCATTGCTGTTCTCGGGCTAATGATCCAATTTTCTTAACTCCCTACAGCGAAAAACAACACTTCTCCCAAGACAAAATCGCGCTCGCCGGCGCAACCCCACTTCGCTCGGTGCCATTCACAAACCTCCGTTGCGATATGCATCGCAACGAAACCGCGACAGCCGTCCATAAACTTCAAATGCATGCTTTACAAAGCAATCTTGCAATTCAGGACGATCATTCAAACCACTCAGCAAAAGACCCGAATGCCGTGCAACACCAAGACGCGACCGCAAATCGCATAGTACGAAGACCGGGCAACCTGGGAGCTCACAGTGCATTGGAAGTCACATCTGCGCGACTTTTAATTTCATCATAACCACTGCTGGCCAGGCAGTAAAATTGCTGCAACAGATCTTTGCGGAAACAAACCGTCGAATCGATCGCAACCAATACGCTTCAGAACCAATGCAGCCGAAAATTCTAGCCTTTGCAGGAAGCACGCGAGTCGCATCCATGAACAAGAAATTGATCCGTTGCGCGGCGGATGAGGCGCGGTTAATCGGTGCACATGTCACCTTGATCGATCTTCGCGACCTGCCGATGCCGCTCTACGACGGAGACTTGGAGCAAGATGAAGGAATGCCGATCAATGCAAGGAAGTTTTTCGACCTGATGAAATCGCACGACGGCATGCTGATCAGCTGTCCGGAGTACAACGGTTCGATTACCGCGGTACTGAAAAACGCAATCGACTGGGCCAGCCGCAGTGTTCCAGGCGAACCCACTCTAGCTGCTTTCCGCAATAAGACCGCCGGATTGCTAGCCGCCACTCCCGGCGGAATCGGCGGAATCAGAGCGCTTGACAGCGTGCGCTTCATTCTCGGCAACCTCGGCGTGCTGATCGTGCCGCGCCAGTTCGGCTTAGGCAACGCAGGTTCGGCATTCGACGAAAACGGCAATCTCACCAGCGACTCGGCGCGCAGCAATGTCGCCGCAGTCGCCAAGCAGCTCGTGCAAACCACGGCGCAGCTGAAACACTGCCCAGAGTAATGCATCAATGACCGCAACTGAGTTCGCTCAAAGCTACCCGCTTCGGAGGCAGCGGCTATCGGAGCAAATGCGAGATGCGGTCAGCGTCCGTCTCGGCAAGCGCACCTCGAACCTGTTCCGCGACCGGCTGCAATCCGATTCGGAGCCGCTTTCCGTGCATGACTTCAACCATCTGCTCGAAGTCGACTCCGAGCATCGAACCCTCACCTGCGAAGGCATGATCACATACGGCGATCTGGTCGACGCATCCTTGGCGCATGGCTTCATGCCTGCCGTGGTGCCACAACTAAAGTCCATCACAATCGGCGGCGCCCTCGCTGGCATCGGCATCGAATCGACCTCCTTTCGATACGGATTGACCCACGAATCGGTTTTGGAAATGGATGTGCTGCTTCCCGATGGATCGATTGTCACCTGCACCAAGGATAACGAACACAGCGAGCTATTTTTCGGTCTGCCGAATTCCTATGGAACCCTAGGATATGTGCTCCGTCTCAAAGTCATGGCCTTGCCGGTTGCTCCATACGTCCGAATCGACCATCGACCATTTCACGACGCTGCATCATTTTTCGAACACATCGCAGTTGCAATCAACGATGATGTCGATTTCCTTGACGGCTCGGTATTCGACCCGAACCACTACTACGTAACCGAAGGCCGGTTCGTGACTGATGCCCAGTCCGCCAGCGACTACACCTACATGGATATCTACTATCGCTCGATTCGCGAGAAGCAAACCGACTACCTGACGACCCATGACTACCTTTGGCGCTGGGATACCGACTGGTTCTGGTGCTCGAAGAATCTGTATGCGCAAAACCCGCTGATCCGTCGGCTCGTAGGACGCAACCGGCTGAATTCGACCACCTATACCAAGGTGATGCGATTCAACTCCAAATGGGGCCTGATGCGCAGAATCAACGCCATGATGGGCTACCAGTGCGAATCCGTCATCCAGGACATCGACATCCCGATTGGCCAGGCCGCGGAATTTCTGCGCTTCCTGTTCGATGAAATCGGCGTACTGCCGATCTGGGTTTGCCCCATCGGCACCAGCGATGAATCCTCGCGCTACGGACTATTCCCCTTGCGCGGCGATACGAATTATGTCAATTTCGGATTTTGGGATTCGACCAGGACACGCGAACGCCGTCCCGAAGGCTTCCTGAACAAGAAGATCGAGCGCAAGACCGCGGAGCTCAGCGGCATTAAATCGCTTTATTCGGATATGTACTATGATGAGCAAGAGTTTTGGTCAACCTACAATCGCGATGCCTACGATCGGCTCAAGCAGATCTACGATCCGCATGGCAAGCTGCTTAATCTGTATGACAAGTGCGTTCTTCGAAGATAGGCGCATCATGCGCTTCGCTTGGCTGCTTGCCGCCGGGCTTTGGTGCCTGAGCCGTATTGTCAGCGCCCAAATCATCCAGATTGAAACCAACGAGCAGCTGGAATCCCTGATTCGCGATGGTGTTGCGGTAGTGGACATCCGCACTCCCGAGGAGTGGAAAGCAACCGGGGTACTTCCCGAAAGCAAGTTGCTGACTTTTTTCGACCTAAACGGCAACTACAACTTGAGGCAATGGCTGCCGGCTTTTACCGAGATTGCCAAGCCGCAAGACAAGGTCGCATTGATCTGTGCGGTGGGCAACAGATCTCATGCAGTCAGCCAATTCCTGCACCAGCAGTTCGGCTACGCCCAAATCTATAACGTAACCCGAGGCATCGACCACTGGATCAGTTCTGGCAACTCCGTGCAACCGTGGCCATAGCGTCGTTGCGAGCTTCGCTCTCTGTGCTGCAATCAACCTAATGCGTCAATTTCGCGCATCTGCGCTTGGCTGAGCTTAAGCTCGGCGGCGCGAATGCTGCTGAGAATGCTCTTTGAACGGCTGGCGCCTGGAATCGGAATGATATTGTCGCTCTTTTGCAACAGCCAAGCCAGTGCCACCTGATAAGGTGTCGCATCGATAGAATCGGCGATGCGCTTGAGCATCGCGTTATCGCGAAGCTGCACGTGGCCGTTGCCGCCGCCGACTGGGCTATAGGGTATGTAGGCGACCGATCTAAGCCGACAATATTCAACAAAGCCGTTGTTGAAGTCCCCTTGGCAAAGCGCATGGCAGCGGTTTTGCACCGACCCGATCGGGACGATGCTCATTGCGGTCTCAAGCAGCTGCTCATCGACGTTGGAAAGGCCGATGTGCCTGATTTTGCCTTCAGACTTCAACTTGGCAAGTTCGCCGACCGATTCCTCGAATGGGATCGCAGGGTCGGGCGCATGAAGCTGATAAAGAGCGATGGATTCGACATTGAGATCGCGTAGGCTTTGAATGCATGCGCGGCGCAGCGCCGCCGGTGAGCCATCACGTTCCCATCTGCCGCCCGGCCTGACAAGCCCGCCTTTCGTCGCAACCACGACGCTGTCATCGCCAACCGAAACAAGCGCCTTGGCGATGGTGCGCTCATTGTAGCCGGCATCCTGCTCGTCAAAGCAATAGGCGTTCGCCGTGTCGATGAACTGAACGCCAGCATCAATCGCATTGCGGATTACCTTGATCGATTCATCCAGATCGGGCCGGCCATAGATCGCCAGCGGCATCGCGCCTAGCCCAATCGGAAAGACAGTCAAATCAGTTGCGCCAATTGTTCGGTTCATGGCATGCGACTCGGGTAGCGGAACATGTATGATTCGAGCAATATAATACCTGCTCTTGCGACAACCGACCTTGGGAGACAATCAGCTGGTGAGCGACATCGCATCAATCTGCACTGACGACTATCGCGACGAACCGTACTGGTGGAACGACGCACCGCGTCCGCCGCTGACAAACTGCGAACTGCCAAAGCAGGTGGATGTCACCATCATCGGCTCGGGATACACCGGGCTTAACGCCGCCTTGCAAACCGCTCGCGCAGGTCGCTCGACTCTGGTATTGGAGTCGCAGCAGCTGGGCTACGGATGCAGCAGCAGAAACGGCGGGCAGTTCGGAACCAGTGTCAAACCTTCATTTGAGCGCCTCAAGCGACAGCATGGACGCGATAATGCGATCGGCATGCTGCGCGAAGGCCATCGGGCGCTTCAGTACCTTGTCGATCTGATTCAAAGCGAGCAGCTCGACTGCGATTTCTCACATTGCGGGCGATATATCTCCGCCCACAGCATGAAGGCGTACGAAGGACTCGGCAAGGCATACGGCTCCCTGCCCAAAGAGATTGAAGTCGAGCACCATCTTGTGCCGCGCGCCGAACAGCGAAGCGAAATCGGTTCCGACCACTTTTTTGGTGGCTGCATATTGCCGGCGCATGGCTCCGTGCATCCGGGAAAGTATCATCTGGCACTGCTCGAGCGCGTCGCATCAGGCGGTGCGGCCATCGTCGACCAATGCGCGGCAACCGCAATCGAACCCGACGGAAATCAGTTCATTGTCCGCACCGAAAAAGGCGACGTAAAGGCAAAAGATGTTGTTGTAGCCACCAACGGCTACACGCAAAAAGGCTTCAGCTGGCACTCGAAGCGAATCGTGCCCATCGGCAGTTTCCAAATCGCGACCGAACCGCTCGCTCCTGAAACCGCCGCTGAGCTTATCCCGAACAAGCGGGTGCTATCCGATACCCAATTGATCGGCAACTACTTTCGCCTGTCGCCAGATTCAAAACGGCTTTTGTTCGGCGGGCGGGTGACTTTTGTCGAGGCGCATTCGGATTCGGGGGTGAAGACGCTGAGAAAGCAGATGCTGCGAACCTATCCGCAGCTGCGGGATACGCGGGTTGCCTATTCATGGGTCGGCTATATCGCCTATACGATGGATATCGTTCCCCATCTCGGACAGCACCAGGGAATCTATTACAGCATGGGATATTGCGGTTCGGGAATTTCCCTTTCCAGCTATTTCGGCATGCGGGTCGGGCAAAAGGTGCTCGGCAATGCTGAGGGAAAGACGGAGTTGGACCGGCTTGAGTTTCGACCTGTGCCGGCTATCGTGCGAAATCGCTTCTCGCTCGCGGCGGCGACCAGCCTGCTGCGGGTTGCAGAACGCTTTATGTAAGCGCTATTTTTTCGACAGCCTTGTGTCCAAGGTGCGGGTGACTTCGTCAATGCCGTGCTTGCCGATTTCTGAATTGAGAATGGCGCGGTAGTTGATCGCGAAGCTGACACCCTCAAAGACAACGTCGTAGACCTTCCAGCCCTGGTCGGTGCTGTTCATGCGGAACGTCAGCTCGGTGGTGCGTTCATCGCCTCGAACGCGCAAGTCGACAATTGCGCGGCCTTCCTTGCGTCCCGCTTTCGCGGGCAGCACTTCGATGCGCTCGTAGATCTCGCCCACATCATCCTGCACTCCGATCAGCGCAACCGCAAACGACCGCAGCAAAAACTCGGTGAGCACTTCGGCAAATGCCGCACGCTGCTCGGCACTTGCAGTTCTCCAGTGCCTGGCAAGAATAAGCTTCATGAATCGGTCGCTGTCAAGATGGGGCAAAAGGTCGCGGCGCATGATTTCGATCGCGGCTGCCTGAACATCATCGGAATTGGCGGATTCGGCTGCAAACTGCTGATACAAGTTGTGCAGCGTATCTTCAATCGTCTGGCTGGCATCTTCGAGATTTGCCTGCGCCGATGGCCCATGGGCAACTAGCGCAATCGCAAATATGGCGAAAAATGCCGCCGCAACCGGAGATTTAGGTGAAAGTCTCATGATCAGATCTCCTGACGATATAGGACACAGTTGTTTGCAATCATTTTCTACGGATTGAGAAAAATTTCAACTGTTTAACACACCGGCATTTGCATCGCCGCACATTTTGATCCGATTAGCCGAACACATGTGCTTGTGGAGGGCGGCAGCATTGCCGCCGGTTGCGCGAAAGCGCACTTAGCAGACCAAAGCGATGCGCTGATTTTGCTGAAGCGACAAAAGCAGATTGGGGAACCTGCTATCACCGGAAATTTAGCCAGGCAAACGAAAAATGACAACTGCGGCCGACCGCATAGTGTCGGCAATCCGAGGCAGACGGCCGCAACCGGCGCACGTCATGCTGGTCCTTCACCAGTTAACTGCTCATCTTTCCGCTTCCCGCTGATCAGCGCTACACGATGCGTTGTTGTCTTCCGAAAAAATAATCATGCTTATATATCCGCTTTTATTGCGGATATATAAGCATGACTGATCTGAAAAATTGCTAAAATGTTGATAAATCCGTCTTTTTTGTGGCGTTATAAGTGTGCTTTCTGATCGAAAAAAATTGCTGGACTTTGTTAACGGCCTACTTTCCACTGGCAAAATCGTGTTTACCGCTGAAGAAGCCGGGCAAGCTCTCAATGTAAATCACGGTGCCTTTCTAGATGCTGCTGAGCGGCTGCAACATCGCAAACTGCTGCTGAAACCGAGACAAGGCTTCTACGTCATTGTCCCCCCGCAATATTTGTCTTGGGGCGCACCGCCACCGGATTGGTACATTGACGAGCTCATGGAGAACGAGGACCAGACAAACTCATACTACGTGGGATTGTTGAAGGCGGCAGAATTCCATGGTGCCACTCATCAAGCCGTCATGGAATTTCAGGTAGTCGCTGCGAAGCGGCTACCAGTTATTCGGGCCGGCCGCAGCTTGATCGTCTTTTACTATCGCAAAAATATTGATGCGGTTCCGGAAGGTATTGGAGATCACAAAACCGACACCGGCAGTATGAAAATATCGTCTGCCGCGCTAACCGCCCTTGACTTGCTACGTTATCCTCAAGCAGCCGGCGGCATCGACAATATAGCAACAGTTCTCTCCGACTTAGGGCACAAGCTTGAATCGGCGCAACTTGCGGCCCTTTCAGGACTAGTAGAACGTCCAGTCGTACAGCGTCTCGGATATCTATTGGATTTTCTTGGTTACGGTGCATTGACTGAACTGATGCTAGAAGCGCTATATGCACGAGGCGCGCTATCTTGGATTGAACTTGACCAGCGTACAAGACGAGATCAAGCCATGGCATCGAAACCTCGCCTGCGCGACCTTCGATGGCGAGTCGTTGTGCGGAGTATGCCGCAAATCGACATATGATTCCAATTCAATCCATCTTGGCCTAAGGAAATGTTGTCCCCTGGGTTGATCTGCGGCAGATTGAGCAAGATTTAATCATTAGCCGTGTCCTGATTGAAACGTTTTCCAACAGCATGCTAAGCGACGAACTACGACTTCGCGGAGGAACAGCACTCAATAAACTGCACTTCCCGGCACCATCTCGGTACTCAGAGGATATCGATTTGGTACGTACATCTGCTGGGCCGCTCGGTCCGATTTGCGATCAGTTGCGCGATATTTTGGAACCGTGGCTAGGGCAAGCAAAGTTCAGTCAAAGTCCTGTAGCACCGAAGTTTTTGTTTCGGGTTGAGGCTGAAAACGATAACGATGCATTAATTCGTCTGAAAATTGAAATCAATACCCGAGAGAGCAAGGTTTTCGATAGGCCGGTGGCTTTGCCATTGAGGGTTAGGAATCCATGGTTTACAGGCGAAACAAGCGTTGCAACATTTTCTTGCGAGGAAATGCTAGCGACAAAGCTTCGTGCTCTGCTACAACGCGATAAGGCACGCGACCTATTCGATCTTGGGCACGCTCTAGAAATTTTCGAAAACTTGGATATCGATCTAATCGTCAAGATTTTCGGGGACTATCTCAAACTATCAGATTTGGACATTTCTCGAGCGCAAGCCCAAGAGCGCATGTTCGCTAAACTGGCTAATCCTCAGTTTTTATTGGATGTAATTCCAATGCTGCCTGCGGCTCAGGCAGAGGCCCTAAAGAAGAAAACGGATAAACAAATGTTTCGCCTTGTGTTTGAAAAACTCGTCGATCGACTACCTGGCAGACCTTGGGCTAAAACACCGCAGATGAAGGAACACTTCGGAATTTAGTAATCATGATTCTTGATCGCTTTGTTCGGCGCGGAACGTATTGCTCAAATCTGCCCCTTAAGGCAAATTCCAATGGCCAGCACAATAACAGTGCTACCACCCATTTTGGCGTGCGCTTCGCATAGTTGCAGTTTTCCCTTTGCCGGGCATTCTTCAGGTTTTTATAGAGTCATTTTTCGAGCATCTTCGCATTCCTATTTCATGTTGTATTTTGGGTCATACTTCTGAATAATGAACTCTTCAATTTCCTTTCGACCGATAGCGATGGAAATAACGCAAACTGCCAGCTTTTGCATTTCCTTAACAAGTTCTTTTTCGATTGCGTCAGAAAACCTTTTTTTCGAAGTTGCCTTTTCATAGTCGGGGAGACTTGAATATAACTCATGCCCCAGCGATCGCCTAAATGTATGGTGATAGGTATGACGCAGATGCTCCATCCTTTTTGAAGGTTTGCGCTTTCACCCACATACAAAGGGGCAACTTCGTCAAAAATGACATAAACACCAGCCTCTTTGGCAAAAGAGTTTTTCCAATCTAAAGTAAGCTCCATTGCTCTTTTGTTGGAATCGCTGAACAAGTGCCTTTCTGCGTCTGCAAGCATTTGCGCTACTGCCTTCGGATCAATGGCGGCGTTATCTTTCTTGGTCATGGCCTGTTTCATGCAAAAAGTCCTCCAAAAAAATTTTACGATTGTGCCAAACAGTGCGTATACCCAAGCGTATAAAAATAGATTGGCACCACTACAAGCCCCGCGACAACTAAGAATTTATAGAATGAAAAAAGAACTCCAAAACCTTTGTTTTTGCTGCTTTTCCTCGCGAGATTTGCAACCACGTTAAAAGACGTGAGCTATTCGGCCATGGACGTGCTCTATAAATTTTCGAAAACTTGGATATCGATCTAATTGTCAAGATTTTTGGATACTACCTCAAACTATCAGATTTGAACATTTCTCGAGCACAAGCTAAGCAGAGCATGTTCACTATAAACTGGCCAAATCCACGCTTGTATCAAATTTTGTAACCTTTATCTTCAAGCCAATCTTTCGCCCAGCCGGGCGGGCATTTCCAGTGAACCTGCCCTCCTGTTTTCCAGCTTTCTGTAGGCTCAAGCTTGCTGGATTAAAAATGAATCACAAAAGCATCATGCGGGAAAATATATATCGTCACCGTCCTTCGCACGATCAATGAAAGCGATATGTATGTCTTTTTCACAGTATTTCTTATCGACCGTCAACCTCGACTTCAATTGCACCTTTATAGAAGTCTCGCCATCGACATGAAAGGCAATGAAGTCCGCGCCTTCCCAGTCATCGGAAAGGCGCATGCAACTGTAGCCGTAGTCCGCAAGCTGCGCGGCGATCTTCGCATAGTTGTAGTTTTCCTTTCGTCGGGCGTTCAAATTTTTACCTAATTACCACGAATCATAAGTGTATTTTTCAGCCTGACGAATTCGATTTAAATTAATGATAAAAAAGAATAAATGTCATTCAATGAAACTCCGTTCCGTTCCAGAAATGCTTCAGATCGAACGATTTTCCGGTGTTCGGCCGCCCCGCAGATGACCGGCACCGCCTCGATAGCGCCGCTTGCGCCAGCAAAGCTCCTGAAACACGGCTTATGTTAAGTGGTAATTAAAAATTTTTATAGGGTAATTCTTCAAACTTCATTTTCGTGCCTATTTCACATGTTGAATTATTTAATGTTAATTGACGCTAATTTTTGAATAATTTTTCAATCCATGCAACGAAGCTTTTGCAAAGTAGTCCGTCACAATGCAAATTTCCAGAGCTGATGGCAACCCCCATTAACTCTGGAGGTTCTACAGTGGATAACCATGCATAGACTTTCGCTTTCATTTCCTTATTCTTTTTGAACTTGCGATTCTCAGAGGGGATACCTTCAATATAAGAAACAGCTCTCGGCCAAACAGGATCGTCAGAATCGATCATCTGCTGAACAAAATCTTCCAGTTCACCTCCAGATTTGTTGTCAGGCATCAACCAAATACCAACTTTGGGGTAATCATCATTAGCCCCAATGATTGTTCCCGCTTTATCAGGCTTGTTCGGTGCAATAATACCGATGTCTTTCAATTTGCGGTTGACTGCTTGCCAGCGCTCATCAATGCTGTCATTGGCATCCACGACAAAACCAATTACTTCTCTTCCGGGCACCTTGATCTCAGGTGCCATGGCATCAAGCAACCCATCCAGATTTTGCCTGTCATTGATACCAAAATCGATGGCCTTCAGTTCTTTCTTTCGGATGTGTTCAATAACATGCAGGTCATTCCTTCCTTCGACCACAAGTACTTTCGACTCATTCGACTGATTTTTTTCGGCCATTGGATTTTCCTTATCTGACCTCTATGTTGTGCTTGGTTGCGGTAACTAACTCATCTTCAGAATACTCAATAGCTCTATGAGCACCATTCCGCATTTCAAGGCGGATCATTACACTTTCACTTTCTTCATCTTCTAACGCTGCTTGGGCAAACCCCTTGGTGCAGTCCCAGCCATGAGTGGTTGCAAGCACCTGGATATTGTTTTCACGCGCTGCCTGAAGAATAAACTTCCATAGGTCTTTTAGGACTGAATGATGAATCCCGTTTTCCGCCTCGTCAATAAAAAGAAAGCCACCACGACAGTTGGCAAGTGCCAGTGCGATGCCGAAAAGCCTGATTGCTCCATCGCCAAGGCTTTTCAGGGGAACTGGCTTTTCATGGTTTGAAAGCTTAACGACTGCACGACGGGCATTGCTTGAGCGGCGATCAGGATCCCCCACCATGGTCACCCGCTCAACCGTTTTTCCAGCTCCGTTCAAGGTCAAGCGCAATGCTTGAATTACACGATTTTCCCATTCGGTCAATGCGACTTCGTCCCAGTATCTAGCCAATTGATGATTTAGAATCAACCCCGGACCCAGAGTTTCATGTGTTAGTCCTTGAACAGGGAATCGCAACTCTCTCCAGAATCTCATCCTGCGATGGGGGGCAAGAAAATTTGTTTGATTAGACTGACTGAGAAGATACGGGAAGAAATGCTTTTGCTTGTTGAAAATCGTCCTGATGAGCAGTATGTTTTCCCAGCTTAGCTCAATCGGGTTGTCTTCAATTAGCATGTCTGTTTGTTTTTTATCGGGTTCCACCACTTCAATCTTGACCAGATCGGCTTGTCGACCTGAAGGACCAATCGCCATGGATGTTTTTTTTGTGAGTTGCCGCCCAAAAAATAGTCCAGACAAGTCAACATCGAATTCCTGCATATTCTCCTTGTCGCTGGCGACAATATATTCTTCATGTTCCCGCCCCAAGTCTGACAACACCTTTGGATGCCCACGCTGGGCATAAACACGACACGCTTCCAGTATTGTAGTCTTGCCAATCCCATTTTTGCCGGCAAGGAGGGTTACCCGCCCCAGACGTGGAATATTCAGGGATTCGATGCCCCGAAAACCCTTGATGGACAGGCTTGGGAGGTGAAGGGCGAAACTCATATGGTCTCCGTTCTATTCGAAGATCAGGCTTTGTTATTCGGGTCGGTTCAGAAAAGGGGCAGAATCATACGCTAAGGAAATAATTCACTCATTCTACATAACGGTCGGAATGTTCTCAATCAAATGTACGGGTTCAATACATGTGAGCCTTTTCAGGCGGCGAGCGCGCTTTGGTTGAAGTTCTGATTATACGCCTGCATGGGTGCCGTTTGTCCGAGCGCCTGATGCGGGCGGTAGTCGTTGCAGAGGCGCTCGAATTTGGCCAGCTCGACGTTCAGCGCGCCCACGCTGAGCTCGCCGTCGTAGAACTGGTGGAACTCGTAGCGGCTGACGGCGTTGGCGCGCTCCACGCAGCCGTTATGCTTGGGGCTTTTGGGCGGCAGCACGAACAGCGCGATGCCGCGCTGCCGGCAGGCGGCCTCGAACTCGGCCACGGACTCGCTGCCGCCGTCGACCTGCACCGACTCGAGGTCGAATGGTGCCTGGCGGATCAGGTGGTCGAGGAATCTTGTGGCGCAAGTAGCCGTGGCGCGCGAGTAGGCGCGCATGTAGCAAAGCTTCGAGACCGGGCAGACGGCCTCGGACTCCTTGACGCAGAAGCCGGCCTCGATGGCCACGTCCGTATGATCGATCTGCACCATCCGGCCGGGCTTTCGCCCGCGGGTGCCGTAGCGCCAGCGCTGGGCGTGGCGGTCGAACTTGCGCCGCCGCTTGGGCTTTGTTCGCCCGCAGTGGAACGCGACCGGCTCGGCCTGGCCGGTCCAGACCAGGCGGGCGATCATGCGCCCGGTGGCGGAGGCGCTGGGCGCGAAGTCGTGCTCGCGCGCCAGCACGGCGCGGATCTTGGCGCGCCCCCGCAGCGGAAAGCGCAGGCGCCGCTTCCACCGGCAGGGCATCGCCGGGAGCAGCCGGCCGCCTTCAGGGCGGTCGCCTCGGTCGCGCCCTCAAGGCGCAGCTGGTCAAACAGCGCGAGACTGTCGAAGCACTCGGCGGCCTGCGGCGAAAGCTCGTCGCGGACCGCGTCGAGACGATAAAACTTGCGGTGCGGATATTCGGTTTGCATGGCGCTTTCACCCGCCTTTCGGCTGATGGATTTGTGTGAAGCACTATGCTGCCTCAAAAATTTTTCGCGCGCCCGCCTCCTCCCTTCGGACTGCGTCCTTCGGGAGGAGGCGGGCGGTCACACATGTATCTGACCCCGGACAGAATTAAGTGTTGATTTGTTCTTGCGAGGAAATGCAAGCGACACAGCTTCGTGATCTGCTGCAACGCGACAAGGTACGCGACATATTCGATCTCGGGCACACTCTAGAACTTGGATATCGATCTAATCGTCAAGATTTTCGGTGACTATCTCAAACTATCAGATTTGAACATTTCTCGAGCACAAGCTCAGCAGAGCATGTCCACTATAAACTAGCCAAATCCACGCTTGTATCAAATTTTGAAACCTTTATCTTCAAGCCAATCTTTCGCCCAGCCGGGCGGGATTTTCCAGTAATACTCTCCTCCTGTTTTCCATGTTTCTGTGCATTCAAACTTCTCGGGGCCGAAATCTTTCACAAAATCATCATGCAGGTAAATGTATATGTCTTCACTGTTATTCGTGCGATCAATAAAGGCGATATGTATTTTTTTCTTGAGGTATTTCTTATCAACCGTCAACCTTGACTTCAATTGTACTTTTAGAGAGGATTTGCCATCTACATGCCGGGCCATGAAGTCCGCGCCTTGCTGGTCGTCGGAAAGGCGCTCGCAACTGTAGCCGTAGTCTGCAAGCCGCGCAGCAACTTTCGCATAGTTGCAGTTCTCCTTTTGCAGATCTTTCAATTCTTCGTAAGATATTTTTTTATACATCACTGCGTACCTGTTTCATATGTTGAACTATTTAATGTTGTGAATTTCGGATCATGCTTCTTCACGCACTGCTTATTGACATTCGCCCCAATCGGCGGTCATTCGTCTAAAGCTTCATCTCCATTTTGGCCCATATTCACTGCTCTTTCCGCTCAATAGAATAGTACAAACAAAAGCCAGTGCTAAAAAACACTGGCCCGCAGTTTTGGTTGTAAAAATTCAGCTATTTCAAAGCATCGCCCCCCCCCCCGTACCAGTGGACGGAGAACAACTTGTCTGCTTCAACAGTGACATGTCAAACATCTCTTTACTCTATGAGCACAATCCCAGAACCTGCCTCAAACTAGTCGAAACAGCATTTATTAGCGTTTATTATACATGCACTTGAATCGAGCGGCGACTGGCTGTACTGGTTCAATACATATGAGACTTTTCAGGCGGCAAGTGCGCTTTGGTTGAAGTTCCGGTTATACGCCTGCATGGGAGCCGTTTGCCCGAGCGCCTGATGCGGGCGGTAGGCGTTGCAGAAGCGCTCGAATTCGGCCAGCTCGACGTTCAGGGCGCCGACGCTCAGCTCGCCGACGCAGGACTAGCGGCCGGCCGCATTGGCGCGCTCGACGCAGCCATTGCAATTGGGGCTTTTGGGCGGCAGCACGAACAGTTCGATGCCGCGGCGCTGGCAGGCGGTCTCGAACTCGGCCGCGGACTCGCTGCCGCCGTCGACCTGCACCGACTCGAGGTTGAACGGCGCCTGGCGGATCAGGTGGTCGAGCAGCTTCGAGGCGCAGGTGGCGGTGGCGCGCGAGTAGGCGCGCATGCAGCAAAGCTTCGAGACCGGGCACACGGCCTCGGACTCCTTGACCGCGAAGCCTGCCTCGATGGCGACGCCCGTATGGTCGATCTGCACCATCCGGCCGGGCTTGCGCCCGCGGGTGCCGTAGCGCCAGCGCTTAGCGTGGCGGTCGAACTTGCGTTGCCGCTTGGGCTTCACGCGCCCGTAATGGAACGCGACCGGCGCGGCCCGGCCGGTGCGCACCAGGCGGGCGATCATGCGCCCGGTGGCGGACTCGCTGGGCGCGAAGCCGTGCTCGCGCGCCAGCACGGCGCGGATCTTGGCGCGCCCCCGCAGCGGAAAGCGCAGGCGCGTTTGGCGCACCAGCTCGAGCTCGGCGGCGGTCCACCGGCGCTGCCGCCCTGCTCGCGCAGGCGCCGCTTCCAGCGGCAGGGCGTGGCTCGGGAGCAACCGGCCGCCATCAGGGCGGTCGCCTCGGTCGCGCCTTCGCGTCGAAGCTGGTCGAACCAAACATCCCCTCCATTCTGCGCAGACTTGGGCATGCATATTTCTTGCCGCTTCGAGTCAAAACGCGCACCCTAGAAGCCCTCGAATGCTCTTTCAAAGGTACAAAAAAACGGCATCAAAGCAACCAATCTAATTCGTTTGCTAAACACACCCGGACGCATCAATATTCGACGCGAATCAGTGCACCTATTCGGCATGAAGAAAGTCCTCAATATCTTCGCGCTGGACGACGTGGCAATAGATCATGTTGATGATTTCGAGCTCGTGACGATGCAGCTCGTCGGTGGCAGCGGCGCAGCAATCTTCGACAACGATGACACCAAAACTTTCGTCTGCCAGCGAGCGAACTGTCGAACTGACGCATTGATCGGTGAATATCCCGGCCACAATGACATCATGGATGCCGATGTTGCGCAAGACAAGCCGTAAATTGGTCCCGGTCAGCGCACTATCTGTAGTCTTCAGCACGGTGATTTCATCGCCGACCGGGGCAAGCTCGGGCACGACCTGGCTGTCTTCTCCATCCTTGGGTAGCAAAAGGTAGTTGAAGCCCGGTTTTTTCTGACTTAGCGAGCGGTCGCGGCCATCTTCGGTTAAACAGGCGATACGCGCAAAGATGACCTCAACTCCAGATTGTCTTGCCCAACGTATCAAGTCCGCCGTGTTTGGAATGACGGTGGTGCGCATGCGCTCGAAAAATGGCGCCCAGCGGGCAGCCTCGGCCGGATCATCAGGCTCTTCAAGGTAGGTGTTCTGCACGTCGATCACCAATAGCGCAGTACTTGACGGCTTGAGCACGATATCGTCCGGCGGATCGGCCTTGGCGTAGTAGAAGCTTCGAAACGCCGTCTTCCAGTCGCTCATGACCGTCCCTTCACAGATTCCAGCGTCTTGGTAATGGCATCGCGAGCCTTGACCATCTCAGCATGGCTGCCAGACATGAAGATGCGGCCCGAAGCGCCCATCATCTGGACATCATTGAGGGTCGAATTTGGCGCTGCGCGCTCCGCCTCGTTGGCTGAAACACAGGCAAACAGCGCCGGCATCATCTCATAGATCAGCAGCGACTGGCCCGGCACCAGGATCGACGCTTCGCGCGAGCGGTTTAGCACCATGGCATGCTGATCGGACAAGTCGTCGATAATGTCGCGAAACAGCACGACCGGCTTCAACTGATCCTCGGGCTTGGCCTTGATTCCTCTTAGAATCGCCTTGCCGGCCCGATTCAATTCGTCATGACCATCCGAGTGAATCTCCAGCAGCCCGAATTGCCGCTCGGTATGCACAATGCCAGGCTCCATGTCCGGCGATGCCTTAAGCGCCAAATCGGTGATCCGGTGGATCGCAAGCGCCGGCGCCACCTCAATGATCAGGCTATGCTGCCCTTTGAACGGCGGATACCCGCGACCGCGCAACGGAGTCGACATGTATGCAGCGAACTGCGGCTGCAAATCCCTAATCGGCAAATAGACGCGAAGCTCGGTCATTGAACCAGACGCAGCAATCAGCTCGATCCGCCAGTATCAAAATGGTTGCCGAGATCCGCATGCGGACGCGGAATCACATGTACCGAAGTTACCTCGCCGATCTGATTGGCCGCCTGAGCACCGGATTCGGTCGCCGCTTTCACAGCGCCGACATCCCCCTTAACGACAACGGATACATAGCCGCCGCCAACTTCGTTGCGCGAAACTATTTCCACGTTGGCAGCCTTGACCATGGCATCGGCTGCAGTGACGGCCGGCACGTAGCCCTTGGTTTCCAGCAGTCCTATGGCTTGTTGACTTGACATGTCTCAATACTCCTATGATTTTTTCAATTGACATCGATGGAACCGATGATAAGCGCGTCGATGGGCGCCTTTACACCGGTGAAATAACCTGCGGCTACGGAGCCTTGGGTTACGAATACTTCTTCATCTATCGCACAGCCGAGCGGGTCGAAAGCGATAATGGTCTGATCGCCGACAGCCACCTCCAGCAAAGCGCCCTGAGGCAGACTGCCGACATGACGGGTCGACCAGATTTGACCTACTACCTTTCCGCGAATCATCAGTTTTTCCTTTCCAGTTTTATGCCGCGCGAGACCAGTTGGTCACGCGCCAGCGGTGTGAGGCAGACCGATTTGCCTATCACCAGCTTGCTGGTGTCGTCTGCCAGTGCGGCAACTTCTCGCTCAGTCACAAGCCCTCGCAAAAACTGCGCTTGGACGGGGGCTCGCGGTGCCGGCGCCTTAGGTTCGTGCGCACAACCCGCGGCGTGAGCATCGGTGTCCTGATTCAAGACAAAACGGTGTCGCCCGGCCTCCATGCGCGCACGCAAATCCCCTTGATCGGAGCTCTTCAGCAAGCGCAGCGCAAACTTGTTCAAGTCTGCCGACGAACGGATGGCAACGCCCTCTTCAGTAGTCCGCGCAATCGGATCACCCATGCGCGACATCTCTTCAATGAGGATTTCTCGAATCATGTCGCGGAGCTCGGCCATGTTCATTTCGCTCCCAGTTGCCGCAGCGCATTTTCTGCGGCATCGCGCGCATTGCGCACTTCCGCCTCGTCGCCGGCAAGGTAAAGCCGTCCGTTCGGACCGATCATGCGATAGTCGATCACCTTGATGTTGGCAGCCTTTTCCGCCTCATTGCATGCATAGGCCGCATAGGACGACGATGAGCACTCCAAAAGATAGAGGCTTTCATCTGCGAGCACCATTGATCCGACGCGATTGCGATTCATCAAGAACGCATGCTGGCGGTCCACCCGGGTAACAATCTTCGAAGCCAGTATTGCTGGCGGCGCCGAGTCTTTCGCTTCAAGTCCGAGCGCACTGAGCACCGCCTCAGCGGCCGCATGAACTTCAGCAGTTGATCTTGAATGAAATTCAAGCGTCCCGAACTGACGCTCGACAATCAGCAGCCCAGCTCCGACTTCAGCCGACTTGACCGCTACATCGGTCAGCACTTCGATATCGAGACCGGGCGAGATCTCAATGATTTGCGCCGCCATTCTCGAACGCGGCAACGAGCCACGTATCCAGGTAGCAAGATAGGCCAGCGTTTGCGGCTGCAGCTGGTCGATAAAGATAAATGAGCGCAGTTCAGTCATGTCTAGCGCTTCTTAAGCCGGATCAACTCCTCGACAATCATGCGGCGCAACTCTTCGCGCATGGCCGCATCCATGTCCGATGCGCTCGCCAATGCCGAATGCCGCGCCGCATGCACACCGGCTGATCCTGGCACGCCGTCTGCGGGCGCCGCCGGCAGCGGACCGGTAAAGTCGCGGGCCACGCCATCAAAGTTGCCGAAACGCTCTTCAATCCCGTAGGCAACCTTAGTCCAGTGCACCAGATGCTGGGGACCAACGTTGTCGCCAATGGAAGAGCGACCAAAAAAGCCCGTACCGACCGTAAAGGTCGGCGCAAGATTGGTGGCGATTCCGGCAGCGCCCTGCGAGCAGGGCGCATTGACCGCTACCCGATACACTTCAACCATTGAACTGAATTCCATGATCACCGACTCGTCGGTGGCATGAATGGCGGCCGAATGGCCAGCACCTGCAAGCCGCAACACCGCCCGCGCCTGCACGAATGCCCGCGCCTTGCTGCTCGCCACATGCAGCGCCAGAACCGGGCATAGCTTTTCTTTTGAAAGCGGCTCTTCGACACCAATCCGGGCAATCGGCGCAACCAGAATCTTGGTGCCTGACGGCGCCCGAATGCCAGATTCGCGCGCAATCCAGACCGCATCGCGGCCAATCGCCTCAACATTGAACCCATTCGGATGAAATAGAAATCTTCGAAGAGCCTTGACCTCATCGTCTGAGCAAAGGTAGGCGCCCGAAGCCTTGAGCGCAATTCTGAGCTGCGCCACATTGCTTTCAAGCGCAATGAGTACGCTTTCGTTGGTGCAAAGAACCGAGTTGTCAAAACTTTTGGATTCGACGATCATCCGCGCCGCCTTGCTCAGTTCAGCGCTGTCGTCAACCACCACCGGCGCATTGCCGGGACCAACTCCGATTGCCGGATTTCCCGACGAGTAGGCTGCCCGCACCATCGCGCTGCCGCCGGTGGCCAAAATGACATTGATCTTATCCGACTGCATGAACGCTTCAACCATCGGGATTGTCGGCGTTTCGATCACCTGAATCACGCCTGCTGGCGCACCGGCACCTTCGGCGGCAGCGGCCAGTATCGAGCCTGCCCGCGAGGAGGTCTCGCGCGCCGCCGGATGGGGCGAGATAACCAGCGCATTGCGCGTTAGCAGCGACAGAATCGCCTTGTAGTTGATGGTCGCGACCGGATTGGTCGACGGGGTCAGCGCGAAGACAACACCGGCTGGACGCGGAATCTCCACGATCTTGTTCGCTTCATCGATTCGAGGGTTGACGAAATCGGCATCGCGATAGTGCTGCGCGAGCGGCTTGGAAGTCAGCTCGTTTTTCATCTTCTTGTGCGCCGCAACGCCGAATCCCGTCTCCTCGACGGCCGCCTCAGCAAGATCGGCCGCATGCCCGAACGCCGCTTCAGCCACCGCATCGACGATGCGCCGTGTCGCATCGAGATCGTAGCGGTCAAAAACCGATGCCGCCCAGCGGGCGCGATCAAGCACCAGGTCCGCGCTACCCTTACGCGCGGCTTCGCTGTGCGAAATATCCACCAGCGAGTTAAACGCAGCCGCTTCCACTACCAGGCCCTCCTTTGCGAGCCAAGCACATCGCTCCGCGCCAGCTCGACCGAAATCTGCATGCGCCGCAACACTTCTTCAGCATCCGCCTGCGTCAGCAGCAGACCCGGCTTGAACTGAAGAACGCTGGGGTCGAGGGCCGAGAATATGGCCCATACCCCGTTTTCGTAAAGCCGCTTCATGACCGGCTTGGCACCTGATTCGTGGCCGAATTGCAGGCCCATAATCACGCCATGCTGGCGAATGCCGACAAAAAAATCCGAATAGGCCACCTTGATCTCTTCCAGCCCCGCGCGCAGGAAGTCGCCGATATAGCGCACCATCGAGCGCACTTGCGGGCGCTGCACAATCTCAAGGGTTTTCATGGCGACCACGCAGCCAAGCTCCGCACCGCCCATGGTCGATATGTGCCCGAAACCATCTTCATGCAGCCATCCGCCGCAACGCTCGGAAATCAGTACGCAGGCGATGGGATACATTCCGCCCGATATGCCCTTGCCGGTGACGAGAATGTCCGGCACCACGCCGTAGCGAGTGCACGCCCACATCTCCCCGGTACGCATCAGACCGGTCTGCACTTCGTCGGCGATATAGAAGGCGCCGTACTTTTCGCATAGCGACTTGACCGCAGGCAGGTAGCCTTCGCGCGGCATCGGAAACCCGTATGTGGCAGGGATCGTCTCCATGATGACAGCGGCTGCATCGCCGTCCTTGAGCGCATCATCCATCGCGCCGATGTCATTGAACGGCACCTGGATAAACTCGCCTGCGGTATCTTCTGAAAGGAACAGCTTGGAAAATCGGCTGTCGCCAGTCTTTACTGCGAGTCCGGTATGGCCGTGATACGCCTTGATAATCGAGACAATCTTTTTTTTCTGCGCCGCGTGACGGGCGGTCTTGATCGCAATGTCGATCGCTTCGCCGCCGCCCGAGCCGTAGGCGGTGTATTTGAACTCTGAGGAAGGGGCGCAAGCTTGCAACGCTTCTGCCAGCGCGGTGCGCGCAAGCGCCGGGAAGTGATGGTTGCCCATGTCGAACCGTGCCGAGCCGGCACTCAACACTTCGACCAGCTCGGGATGGCGATGGCCGAGGTTGTAGGTTCCGCCGTTTAGGTGCAAATCAATTAGCCGACGACCATCCATGTCAAACAGATAGTAGCCCTCGCGCCGATCGATCACCAGATCGACGCCCATGTCGATCCAGTTCTGCGTTTTGCCAGGATTCCAGAACGACTTGGACTTTTCAAGAAATTCGATTTTCGCTTGCGACATGACTCGGCGTTCGTTTGCACATGTTCGATTCAGCCGCAGATTAACCGAACGTCTACATGGCAAACTTGACCTTATTAAGGTTTGATTTGACACCTGGAAGAGCCAGCCATTGCTGCCCCAGCCGAGCGGTGGTGGCTGCAAATCCGGCAGCTAGCGCCTGCGGCTCCGGCGCTTCGATATGGCTGCCAATCCATGCCAGCAGCGCCATGCGGCGCAGCATCACGAAAGTATCGATCTCGAATTCTTCCGCTTCAGAAAGCTCCCGGACGCGTCGATAGCCACGGACCCAGGCAGCCTTCAAAGCCGGCACCTGGGGGCTGTCTTCGATAAACGAGATGCCTGCCGCAAAATCGTACAAAAACCAGGTCAGACCACAATCGTCAAAGTCGATCAGCTTGGTTGTTGCGCCGTCAATCAGCAAATTCGCAAGCCGCATATCGGCATGCGCAAGCCCGTAGCGGTCGTTGCTTCGTCCGAACGCTTCTAGGCGAATTTTGATGGTCGCCTCGACCCGCTCCAAGACTGCCTTGACCGAATCGGTCACCTCCGGCGCATCGCGCCAATTGCCCCAAGTAGGATGGTCGCCGAAAATCTGCTCAAGATCCCAGGTCAACCGCTCAAAATCATGCGGACGCTTCCAAGCGCTGGAATGGTTGTGAGTGAGTGCGGCAATTTTGCCAAGCTGCTCGAATCCGGCAACCAGGTCGCCGCCTTCATCAGGCGCCTCGCCCTCCTCGAAGTGAAATAGCACCATGAACCGCGGCTCGGCCAGACCTTCAGTGCGCGCTTGCTGAATCGCCTCGCCGTCCTTGCCGAGGTAGTGCCCTGGAACAGCGACGGCACCGGCTTCATCCAGTGCCGCAATCCATTCCAATTCGCACTCGATCGCCCGGCGGGTGTGATACTCCTCGCGGTGTACGCGCAAAATCGCCCTATAGCCATCATCCGCCTCGACCAGATAGGTTGCGTTTTCCGACACATTGATCAACCGTGCCGACGCGTTGTCGGGCATATCCCACAAGCAAAGCGAATCATTCGCCAGACGCTGCAAATGCTCGAGCAGCGCCTCAAGCGGCATGTCATTGAATGCCATATCGGAATCTTCGGCTAAATTTCCTCAATCGCCTCAAGCGATTCTGGAATAATCTGCCCGCCATCGACCACAAGCATCTGCCCGGTCACATACGATGCTTCCTGAGAGGCGAAATAGAGCGCGGCGTTGCCAATATCCTCGACTGAGCCAAGCCGCTTGAGCGGAATGGATGCGGCCATGGTCTCGAGGTATTCCTGGCCCAGGTCCTGCAACCCCTCGGTGTAGATATTGCCCGGCATTACGGCGTTGATCGTCGTATTGTAGCGAGACAGCTCCATCGCGGCGGTGCGCAAGAATCCCAATTGACCCGCTTTCGAAGCACCGTAGTGCGACCATCCCGGAAATCCGGTCACCGGACCCGTAATGGACGATGTCAGAACGACACGTCCGCAGCCAGCTTGTTCAAAATGAGGAATCGCCGCCTTCACGCACAAAAAAGCGGATCGAAGGTTGGTGCCCATGACCTCATCCCATTCGGTGGGGTCCATGTCGACAATCTTTGTTTGCGGAAACGCGCCGGCGTTGGCGCACAACACATCGAGTCCGCCTTGCGCCTGGGCGGTACTGTCGACCATCGCCTTGACGCTGTCCCACTGCGATACGTCGCAAATTTCGCTGCGCACGTCTCCTTCAATGCCCGAAACAGCGGCCTTAAGCGATTCAGCCCCGCGAGCCGCTATGGTTACTTTCGCTCCTTGCCGAGCAAAGACATCCGCAATCCCTCGACCGATGCCCTTAGAGCCGCCTGTGACGATGACGCTTTTGCCAGAAAGTGAAGTTAGCATTTGAACCTCCCGAATCGTGCTAGTTTGTATGGGCCAGCTTCGATTCGCGGCGAACGCGAATGAGCCAAGCAATGAATAATGCGATCAGAATGATCGTCAACGAGCCGAACACCGACATCACGCCGAGGGTCGGTACCAGCGGCGAATAGCCGGATACCATCTTGGCATAAAGCCACTCAGGAAGCGTGGAATCGGCTCCAGTGGTAAACAGCGACAAGGGGAAATTGCCCCAGCTGAGCAAAAACGCGAACAAGCCCGCCGTCACCAGCCCGGGCATCAGGAGCGGCAAGGTAATCCGCCGCATAACGGTAAACGTGCCCGCTCCCAAATCGCTGGCGGCCTCTTCAAGCGACGGATCGAAGCTGTAGGCGCGTATGGCCACCAGCAAGGTGGCGATCGGCGCAATCCATACCAGATGGGCAACAACCGCAGTCTTCCAGCTTGGGATCACGCCTAGCGAGTTGAACCACATCAGCAAAGCAAGTCCCAGCACCGCCTGCGGAAAGAAGATCGGCAACAGGATCAGCTTCTGGAACAAGGTCCGAAAACGCCATTGGTAGCGGGCGAATGCCAGTGCGCCAAAAAATGCCACCACAACCGAAATGATTGTAACCAGAACGGATACCTTCAACGAAGTCGCCACCAAGTCGCTGACCGTCTCCGATGCAAGCGCCTCTGAATACCACTTGTAGGAGTACCGCTTGATCGGAAAGGTCAGGTAGCGCGCCTTGCTGATCGAGGCAAAGCCGACTGATATCAAGGGCAGATACAAAAATATGATCGTCGCGATGCCGTAGACCAGCAAGACGATGCGTGTTGAACGAGAGGCTGGCATCAGCGTCTTTTGCCCATAATCTTGTCAAGATCGATCAATTTGATCCCGATGATCGACACCGATCCGATAATCAGGATCAAGATGATCGAAAGCGCCGATCCCAGCGGCCAGTTCTGGCCATAGGTGAAGGCGGTCTCGATGTCGTCGGCGATCACGATTACCGCTTGTCCGCCAAGCAGCTTCGATTCTGCAAGCGCACCGGCACTCAGCACGAAGGTCAGCAGCGACCCTACCATGATGCCTGGCGCGGCTAACGGCAGCTCGATGCGCGTCAGCACTTGCCAACGTGTTGCGCCAAGATCCGTTGCAGCCTGCCTGGCATCGTCCGGGACCATCGAGATTCCCTGCGCTAGCGGAAACAGCATGAACGGAAGATAGGCGTAAACCAGTCCGAATATGATGATCGCGGCGTTATAGAGCGGGCTGTTGAATCCAAGTCCGGTCAGTGATCGAAAATGCCCTTCAATGAGTCCGCCTTTCATCAGTGTCAGCACCCAGCCGAACAGGCGAATGTTCTCTGAAACAAAAAGACTGATCACCACCGCAATCGTCAGCACCAGCGTAAATCGCCCAAACACCTTGGCCATGCCGTACGCCAGGGGCCAGCAAACCAGAAACAAGATCGCGGTAGCGACGAAAGCCATGCCCAGCGACCAAAGAAGCGAACGATAGTAGCCTTGCTCGAAAAAAACCTTGTAGGCAGAAAAATCCGGCACATTCCACAGCGAGAACACTTTCTGAGGCATCACCGAAAACACTGCGACAACCAGCAGCGGCATGACAAAGCCGCCGATCAGCACTAAACCTAGCGGAAGAGAGGAAAACGTTCCAAGACGTGCGTCGAGGCGGCGCATCAGCTATTGCGGATCAGGTGGATGTGGCTGGCATCGAAACCCAAGACAACCTCGCTGCCTGGCTGCCCGTCAAATCGATCCTCGCGCAGCTTCTCAACCGTAACGACCGACGCTGCCGCGGTGTTGAACTCATATTGCATGCGCGAGCCTAGAGCGTATTCGTCCTTGAGCGTGCAACGCACGCTGAAGTCGGCACCATCGGGAGAGTCGAGGAACTTCATGCATTCTGGACGAACCATGATGGTGCCCGTTTCATGGGGCTGCAGTTCGATGCCATGGTCGCGCAATTTCGCCTCGGAATGAATCTCCACTTCATCCGCCTGAAGACCGCCGCCGGCAACACCTTTCGCATTGAACAAGTTGACCTCTCCCATAAATTCGGCGACGAAGCGGTTTGCTGGCCGATTGTAGATTTCATCGACCTTGGCGATCTGCTCGAACTCGCCGTGATTGAGAATGGCGATGCGGTCCGACATGACCATCGCTTCCTCGAGCGAGTGGGTTATGTAGACGAATGTCTTGCCGGTGCGCGTATGCAGATCTTTCAGTTCTTTTTCCAGGGTCTTGCGCAGGCGGTAGTCGAGCGCGGAAAGCGGTTCGTCAAAAAACAGGATCTCAGGCTCGAACGCTAGCGCCCGTGCCAGCGCAACGCGTTGTCGCTCTCCTCCCGAACACTGCTGGATGCGCT
Organism: Arenicellales bacterium; assembly: GCA_965214875.1. Classification (GTDB taxonomy): domain Bacteria; phylum Pseudomonadota; class Gammaproteobacteria; order Arenicellales; family JAJDZL01; genus CBDAUN01. The sequence goes on from OZ243980.1 coordinate 3,395,313, forward strand.
TGTCGTAATGGCCTTGCGGCAATCGCAGCAGCGAGATCAATTCCATGGCGCGCTTGCGCCGCTCATTTTTGCCTACCGATTGGATCGTCAGCGCAAACTCGATGTTCTCGCCGACGCTCATGTGGGGAAACAGCGCTAGAGACTGAAACACCATGCAGGTGGGGCGCAAGCTGGCGGGAATCTGATCGATGCGCTCATCGCGCAGGAAGATCTGGCCCTCAGTGACATCGTCCATGCCGACCAGAATCCTGATCAGAGTGGACTTGCCGCTGCCGGACGGGCCGACAATGGTGAAAAATTCTCCCTCCTCGATACTAAGGTCGATGCCTTTCAGCGCCTCAAAACTGCCAAAGCGCTTTACAACATGAGCAAGCCGCAGGATGGGGGAGGAGTTCATTCGCTGCAGGTTCGAAGGCATGCTTGCGGGGCGCACTGTTCAAGCGCCCCGCAAATGACGCGACTCAGCTGCGTCGCGCCTGAGTGTAGATTTCGATCAGCGAATCGTAGGAAGCCACCACGCTGTAATCCAGCGAACGGGCCAGCTCATCCGCCAAAGAGTCCATTTGTATCGCGTCGAGTTCTTCGTCGTCGAACAGCGCCAGCACCGCCGGGTCGCCCATCTGGCTGACCGGATTGTAGGTGCCTTCGGTGAACGCTACCGCCTTGGAAATCTCTGGCTGCTGAACAAATTCGAGGAAATCTTCCGCGAGCTTCGACGGCTCGGGATTATTGACTGCTGAAGTCAGCTCGATCCAAACCACGCCGCCTTTGCCGTCGACCGGTCCCGATTTCGGGGTGATGCCGCGCACATTGGCAGCGCCATCGTAGCGGGCGGGCGAGGCGGTATAGGTGCCGCCAGTGAAATAGGCATCGATCTCTCCGTTGATCAGCGCCGTATTCATGGCAACCAGATCGTCGGTAAGCAGTTTGGCACCGGCGAAAATTTGCTCGGCCGCCTGCTTGAATGCCTGCGCATCGTCGCCTTCGATCGGTGCGAACGGGTTCAGGCCGGCGGTCAGCGCGATATGGATGACATTCCAGTTGTCATAGGTCAGTACGCCGTAGCGGTCGCTCATGCCTGAGTCAAGGAACAGGTTCCAGCCTTGATCTTCGGCCATCTCGCGGCTGATTTTGTCGGTGTTCACAACAAAACTGAACGGCCCGTAGCGCTGAGGCATGCCGATAAGACTGCCGTCGTCGGCAAATGACAGCGGATATGGCGCGGCAAACTCGGGCAGCATTTTGTCGAAGTACGGCAGGAACCGGTCCTTATCGAGCGGCTTGATCAACCCTTCGGGATACAGTTGATCGCGCGCCCAGGGCTGGTTGACATTGATCAGATCCCACACCGAAGTTTCACCGGCGCGCAGCTTGTTGATCATGTCAGGGTCGGATGTGCCGCTTTCCGCACGGACCGTTGCGCTGGGGTTGGCCTGGCGGAAGGGTCCGAGCACACCGTCAGAGTTGTAGCCTTCCCAGCAAAGGATGTTCATCTGGTCGTCTCGCGCCGCCAAGGCGGGAGAGAATGGGCCAGCGGCCATGAGGCCTGCGGCGGCAGCGGCGCTGACGTTGAATTGTCGTCTTGTTAGTCTCATTGTCACTTCTCCTTATCTATCTTGCATATCGGCATCTATGGCATGCCGTTCTTGGTTCCAGACAACTAAGAATAACTGCGCGAAAGCGCCTGAATCTTGACTGTTTGGCGTTGATTCTTGACATTCAAAGTAAATTCATGAATCATTGGGATTTCGCTGATCACTTGAAATTGGCGATAATGAGTAAGTATATCCCTTGCGGTAACTATGTCGACTCTGGAAACTTGCGACGAATTCGGGGCGCCATCCAAGGTTTTGGCCGCCGCCGCTCATGGCGTGATTGAAACATTCACGCGCAATGGCGGCGATGCTGAATCGATCTTGGGCAGCGTCGGCGTTCATGCGGCCGACCTTTGCGACCCGCTAAAGGAGCTTAACCTCAAGCAGTATTGCGAAATGTTCGAGCTTGCCGCCCGTCAGACCGGCAATCAGAACCTCGGGCTGCATTTCGGACAGAACTTTCAGCCGCAGCATCTAGGGATGATCGGCTACAGCGCAATTTCCTCGCCGACTTTGGGGGCCGGGCTAAGGAGCATGGAAGAACTGTTTCCAGCGCATCAGGGCTTATCCAGTTTCGGGATTCTTGAAGAGGATGGCCTGTTGTGGCTGTTCTATCACGTGCTTGATCCGCGCGTACCCGACCATCGGCAGGACGCCGAGCTGTCGCTTGGGATGTTTGTGAATATTTTCAAAACTGCGCTGGGGCCGAATTGGCATCCCCTTGAAGTGCGCCTTGAACACGAGCGCCAGGATGGAGCAGACCAGCATGAGAAAGCATTCGGCTGTCCGGTGCTATTTGGTCGACGGACCAATGCGATCGGCTTTCGCAGCGCCGATTTGCAAAGACCGATGCCGACTTGCGACCCATACTTGCATGCAATCGTAAGCGCCTACCTGCGCTCGCGCGTGGACGGTTCGCGCAATGCGACCGATCTGGCATCGATCATTCGGGATCAAGTCAGAATGCAGCTTGGCGCATCGGTGCCCGATATCGGCAACATCTCCTCGATTGTCGGGCTGAGCAGTCACCGGATCCAAAAGGAATTGAAAGATAGCGGACTCACTTTCAAGGGGGTGGTACGCGCTGCCCGAGAAGAGCTCGCCTTGCACTATCTGGAAGATATGAATATGCCGCTGACTGAGATTGCATTCAATCTCGGCTACTCTGAGCTTTCAGCATTTTCGCGCGCGTTTCGCAAGTGGAGCGGGATTAGTCCGCAGAAATACCGACGAATGCAGCGAGCGAAAGCGGTCGGGTCGCGCAAGAATTGAGAGTCGCTTGTCCAGAGAGGGAAAGGGCGTTGACGCGGACTTCACTCATGGCCAATCGCTTCTATCACCTGACTTTACGCGCTGAAAAATATGCCGCATGATGCAGATAAATCAAGAACGTTTATTCCTGTGGACCACATCCGCGAAACCGCTATGCCTCCTTACGAGTATCAGAAACCGCAGAACAGCTTTGGTTCTGCGAGTTTTGATCCTTCACGGCACTTTGATCAGCAATCGAAGAAGTCAAAGTCTAAAGTCAGCAAGTAGAACGAGTAACTTTGATGGCGGGCTGCAAAGATAGCAAGTTTTTCTCCTTCAACTACCATTCTATCTTTAGATGCCAGCTTGTTGAGAAATCGCTTCCTTGCCTGATTCGAGGATGATCAACTCCAAGGCACTGAGCCACTAAGCAAAATTCGCAATAATACGGAAATCCAATATACTCTCCGCAAGCAAAATTTTTGATTCTGCCAAAGGTGCCATTAATCGACAAAAGCACGGACTATCCTTGGCTTTCGGGCAGAGGATTTTTGAGGATGCCGACCACCTGATCATGCCTTCAATCCGGAAACAGGACGGGGAGGAATGTTTCAAAGTAATCGGCGCTTGCCAACAGAAGTTGTACACTGGCGTATTCCACTTGGCGGACCGGTTCGCCAAGGTTCATATCGGCCAGCAGGAGTAACAGCGGTGAAGAAAGAATTTATCGAATTGAAGGCTGAGCCCTCCGGTCCAGAAGATTTTGATGCAGCGCCTGAAGCTCTGAATCGAGCATGGAAATCCCGCTTGGTTCGTAGAACGAGAACAGAACTTCAATTGTCGCAAAAAAAGTTCGCTCATCGTTTCCGGGTGCCGCTGGGCACGTTGCGGGACTGGGAGCAAGCCCGGTCAACTCCACCGGAATTTGCTATTGCCTATGTCAAGATTATTGCTCGTTGCCCAGACATTGTGGCAGAAGAGGTTGCATGATTCCATGAACGCTATCCGCTCAAGAACCAATTTCTCATCCATGACTTGCGACACCGGCCTTTCGAATCATCAAGTGCTGAACGCGATTCTCCATGCGACCGAGCACGGCTGCAAGCGGCGCGAGCGGCTGTTCCGCAGGCCCGAGGGCTTCGCAGAGTCTTCTCTCGCTTCGACAAGCTTGATGCCATGTTCCTCGAATTCGTCGTCTTCGCGCTGATCATCGATACGCTACGTAGTGTTAACACGCCCTAATGTATAAGCGCTTTCTCGAAATGCTGGACTTCGTATACGAGCTTCAAGCTTCGACCGACGGCATTACGCTAAAGTATCTTCAAAATCGCTACCGGGTGTCGCGCAGAACAGCTGTGCGAATGATGAAAGCGATACGCGAATCGCAGCTCGATGTCGAAGTCATGGCAAAACGTCCGCTGCGCGTACGCCTGCATCGGTCCGTTCCAACACCCATGCTGAGCGAAGAGCATGTGTCAGCTCTGCAAGCCGCGACAAACATGTTTGAAGAGTCCGGCATGCAAAACTACGCCAATCAGCTGAAGAATCTGTCCTGGATGCTGCGGGCAAATACCAACAGAGTTGTCCGCCAGCAAATGGAAATCGACTCGGACTCGCAGATTCAAACCGAAGGATTCGCCGTGACACCTGGACCAAGAGAAATGATTTCAAGCGAGGTGACATCAATGCTCAGACAAGCCATCCTCTCCGGCGAAGAAGTCTATTTCACCTATGTCGGGCGCACCAATCCTGAACCTCGCGTGGTGCAGGTGCAGCCATACGGATTCCTGCACGGCTTGCGCCAATATCTGATCGCATACAACCCGCAGAGCGAGGCCTATCGAACGTACGTGCTATCGCGCATCAGCGACCTGCATATCGACGAGCGAAGATACTTCAAGCGCGACCCCGGATTCTCGTTCGACAAGTATCTGGCCGACAGCTTCGGACTGTTTCGGGAAAGGCCCTATCGCATCGTCTGGCACTTCGACGCCTCAGTCGCCGACGACGTGCTGGAGTGGAAATTTCATCCTACGCAGAAAATGCGAGTTCTCGAAGACGGCAAAGTCGAAGTCAAATTTCGCGCCGGCGGAATCGACGAAATGGCCTTCCATCTGGTGACATGGCAGGGCGCAGTCACAGTTGTACGCCCGAAACGCCTGATCAAGAAGCTGCAGCAGATCAAAGCAACGCTTCCCTGACCACGCTTCGCAATTTGCAACGCACTACTTTCCGTATCGCGCCTTCGCCTCGCGCCTTCTTGCGTGCAGGATCGGCTCAGTGTAGCCGTTAGGCGATTCGCGTCCCTTAAATACGAGTTCGAGAGCAGCCTGAAAGCCGATGCTGGATTCGAAGTCGGGCGCCATGTTCCGATAGTCTGGCGAATCGGCATTTTGCTCGTCCACAACGACAGCCATGCGCTGAAAAACCTCGCGCACCTTGGCTTCATCGGTGACCCCCTGATGGATCCAGTTGGCAATGTGCTGGCTGGAGATTCGAAGCGTGGCGCGATCTTCCATCAGATCGATGCCGTTGATGTCGGGGATCTTTGAACAGCCGACACCGCGCTCGACCCAGTGCACAACGTAGCCGAGAATGCCCTGAGCATTATTTTCTAGCTCGCGTTCGATTTCCTGCTCGCTGAGCTGGCGGTCGCCTAGCAACGGGGGAAGCAGAATATCGTCTAGACTGGTTTGCCGCGACGCTTTAAGCTCGCGTTGCACCGCCGCAACATCGACAGTGTGGTAGTGCATGGCATGAATGGTCGCCGCCGCTGGCGATGGGACCCATGCGGTATTCGCACCAGCCTTCGGGTGCGCCGTCTTGACTTCATGCATTTCCTTGAGCATATCGGGCATGGTCCACATCCCCTTGCCAATCTGGCCAACTTCGCTGACACCAAGCTTGATTCCCATATCGACATTGAAGTCTTCGTACGCAAGCAACCACGGAGCATTTTTTATTTCCTCTTTTGGCATCACAGGGCCGAGCTCCATCATGGTGTGTATCTCATCGCCGGTCCGGTCGAGAAATCCGGTATTGATGAAGATCACCCGGTGCTTTGCGGCGCGGATGCACTCGCTTAGATTGACCGTGGTGCGCCGCTCCTCGTCCATGATGCCAATCTTCAAGGTGTACATCGGCAACCCGAGCACCTCTTCGACTCGCTTGAACAATTCCGCTGTTGCCGCCACTTCAATCGGGCCGTGCAGCTTCGGCTTGACCACGTAGATGCTCTTGCAGCGGCTATTCGGGAAGGCGCAGCTGTCTTTAAGGTTGTGCATTGCGCAAAGGGTGGCAACCATCGCATCGAGGAACCCTTCGGGGATCTCATGGCCGGCATCATCGGTCACAGCATCGGTATACATGTGGAGACCGGTATGCCGAATCAGCATCAGGCTGCGGCTGCGCAAGCGCATCGGACTGCCGGAAGAGTCGATGAATATGTGGTCACTGTTCAGCGAGCGGTTGGTAATGCGCCCGAACTTTTCGATGTCGACGTTCAACGTGCCCTTCATCAAATACAGCCAATTGCGGTATGCATTGGTCTTATCTTCGGCATCGACAGCGGCGATCGCATCTTCCATATCCTGAATTGTCGTCACCGCAGCTTCAAGGGATATATCCCTGATGCCGGCCTTGTCGTCCTTGCCGATCAGAGACTCGCGATTGATCGGAAGGCGGACGTGCAAGCCGTTGTTAACCAGCAAAACTTCGCGCGGGTCTTCGGGATGGCCGCGAAATCCGGCGAACTGATTGCCGTTTTCAAGTTGCGACTCGGTTCCGCTGGCCATGCGTACGTGCAAGCCCAGCTTGTAGTCGTCGCCGCGAGTCACAAAGTACCTGACCACCTCGGCATGGCTCGCAGATTTGAGCGGAAAGACCTGATCGAGAAATGCTCGTCCCCAGGCAATAACTTGCTCGCCGCGCTCAGGGTCATAGCCCGCACCTAGATCGCGACCTTCCATGGACTGAGCGATCTCAGAGTTGTAAAGCGCATCGTAGAGGCTGCCCCAGCGAGCGTTCACCGCGTTGAGCGCGTAGCGCGCATTGTCGACCGGCACCACCAGTTGCGGTGCGCAGACGGTGGATATCTCAGGATCGACGTTTTCGACGTTTACGCTGAACGGCGGCCCCTCTTCGACCAGATAGCCAATCGATGCAAGACTTGAGCGCATGAGCTCGGAGGTGATGCTCTGACCGCGGTGATCGAGGCACCACTGATCGATTTTCGATTGCAACTCGTCACGCTTTTCCAGCAACCGCCTGTTGGTCGGCGAAAATTCGCGAACGATATCTCCCAAATGACTCCAGAAATCATCCGGCTCAAGACCGGTTCCCGGCACCGCTTCATTGGCGACGAAGTCATAAAGGCATTTGCTTATGTTGAGCCCGCCAATGGACACGCGGGCATTTTGACGCTGAGACATGATGCGCTATTTATACTGCAAATTGAAAAAATTGAACGACTATCGCGCAATCAAATTTAATTTGAAATAATATTTCAATATATCGTTTATTTTAGTTTAAGATAACATTTTATTGACTCCATATCAGCATAATTAGTTTGCATATTAATATATTTTTGGTAATCTATTCATACGCTTTTCTATCGCAAATGGAGTCGGGGATGAATTTCTTCAACAAGCACCTCCGTGAAGTCAACGAGGGCTATCTTGAACACATGGGAAATGCGCTGCGGTTTTCGGCCCGAATGCTGGCCGGGAGCGTGGCTTGCGCGTTGCATGGCATCTTCCCGTTTCTTTTCGAGCGCACAGGAAGTGACCAGATCAAGCTGCTGCATGAGCAGATGGTGACTCATCGAATGAAGGGCAAGGGCACACCGCAAAGAATGCCTCAGATGCCGGTAGAAGCGTCCGATTAGAACGCTTCGGCGCAATGTTTTGGCAGCCGCGACCCAACGTTGCGAGCCGCCGGCAGCCGGTCCCGCGATCCCTTGCGCTGTGATTGATCAGATCGCCGGCTGATCATTGGTGTGGCAGTGTACGCCGCCGCCTGATGCCCACGACCGCAACATCTTGATGACATGCACATCGCGAGAAGGAAAGTAGTCTTCGATTCTTGACTTCGCGGCAGCGTCGGTGCTCGCATTGCCGAAACCGACGACCAGCACAAATCCATTTCCTACCAGCCAGTTGGTGTAGTTGGTATCGAATTGCCTGCCGCCGAAAATCGCTATCCCTTCGATCGGGTCGCGAATGACATTGAAGCCTGCCGCCTTGATGGATTCGGCAGCGGCATTGTAGACTGCGTCATCTTTGCCATCGCCCGGCTTGCATTTTGAGCTGCTTGTGCATTGAGGAACGACAACCGTATCTCGGCTGATAAATCGGGCAATGCCGTCAATGTGCCCCTTGGTCGGGTCGTTTTGCGGAATTCCCTCAACGAATATGACGTTGCTGACACCAAAATGTCGCTTGAAGTCTTCAGCCGCCTGTTCTTTGGAGTAGCCGGGATTACGTGCCGGATCGCCCAGCGTGCTCCAATTAGCGATAACCGTATCGTCGCCGTTGAATTCGAGATTGCCTCGCTCGTGGACAATGTCAACGCGCTCCACAGGCAGGTTCAGGTAATCACCGACCTTGTCCGGCACCGCGTTGTCCTTGGCGTAGGGGATGTCTGAGCCGAAAGCACCGCCCCAGGCATTGAATTCCCAATTCTGAACACGCAGCTCGTCGCCAACCAGCACGAAGACCGGACCGTTGTCGCGCATCCATGCGCTGTCGCTGGGTATCGCATGCCAAGTGATATTCGGATGATACGGATCAGCGCCTGCATTTGAAATCTCGACTTGCGCCCGGTCGCGGATCGTGTCGTCGTCAACAAGGATGTGAAGATTCTGATAGCGCATGATGATTGCGCTCATTTTTGCGAAAGCGGGTTCGAAGACTTGCTCGTATGGCCCCGGCCATTGCAGCCAGGTGGCTTGTTGAGGTTCCCATTCAGCCGGAACCCTTCGCTCGCCATGCGTCTGCGTTGCTGATGAGGGATTCATTGACGGCGCAATAATCAATCCGACCGCCAGCGCAATGAACTTGATGGAGGCAGGTGGCTTCGAGCGTTTCTTTCGGGGATGGGGCAAATTTGCATTTGTGGTTTTTGCCACAGCGAATTCGCTTGCTGTCTGATTTTACTATTGATGATAATCGACCCGCTTGAAGCGTCCTCGGTTTCAGGAGTCTTTTGCTTCAATCGTTTCGAGTATCGACGCAGCCCAGCTTTTATGGGCGCGAATGTCTTCCAAGTCGAGCCCGGAAAGCTCGTACGGCAAAACCAGCCAGCAATCGGTCCGATTGACAAAATAGTCGGGGGCTGGACGGTTTGCTACCGGCCGATACCAGACGGCTGCAACACGAATGTCGCAAGGCAGATTGCGGCGCAACTCGAGGCTCAAGCGATCTCGCACAGCCTGCATGCTATAGCCGCTGCTAAAAACATCGTCAACCAGCAAAAGCCGATTTTCATGCTGAAGATGCTCGACGAGATACTCCAGTCCGTGCACCCGTATTTGATCGGAGTTTCTGACCATATCGGGATACTGAAGCATGCTTTGGTAGGATGTTCTGATTGAAATGTGGTCAGTCTTCAAGCCGAGATATTGCAGACACTCTTGCACGACGATTCCGACTGCGCTGCCACCACGCCAGACGCCTACGATGAAGTCTGGGTGAAATTCGCTTTTGAAAATCTGCCGCCCAAGCCGAAAGCCGTCCATGATCAGATCCTGCTCTTCGACATAGATTCGCTTTTCGTTGCCGCTTGATGTCATGGCGTAAAATTGTAGCATGAGCGAAAAACTCTACCTCAATGCTCAAAGCTTGCTGACCGATGCCGTGCGACTTGGCGCGATGGTAGTCAACAGCGGGTTCAGGCCAGACTTTATTGTGGGCATCTGGCGTGGCGGGACGCCAATCGGCATCGCTGTGCAAGAAGTGCTGGCCTGGTCCGGAATCGAAACGGATCACATCGCGATACGCACATCATCCTATGAGCAATCCATTGATCAGCGCGGACACTTAGTTCGCGTCCATGGACTTCGATATCTGACCGAGCGCATGAACGCTGATGACAGCCTGCTTTTGGTCGACGATGTGTTCGATACCGGATGCACGATGCAGGCAGTAATCGACAAGCTAAGCCGAAAGACGAGAAAGAATATGGCGAGCGACATTCGCATCGCGGTTCCCTGGTACAAGCCTTCACGCAATCAAATCGGGCGACCGCCCGATTACCATCTTCACGAAACTGAGTGCTGGATCAAGTTTCCGCACTCTCTTGAAGGACTCAGCGATTCGGAAATCCAGCAGCATCGGCCGGAAATCTGGTCGGTGCTCAACGAATAGAAGAAGAATTTGCGATCTAGGAATTTGATGCCGGCACGTTATTCGCGAGTGGCGGCGGCCAAAACCCTGCGCCATTGATAATTGCGATCAAAATTTGCAAAAACCATGTAATATCGGAATTGCATTGCTATAACGCATGGAATAATTAAACGCTGGATGCATCAAAAACTGATCGGCGCACGCCAAGTCGGAAGACGACCACGCTTGCTTTATTATCTGTCGCCCGGCAGATCGAATCCGTCTACATAGATTTGCAAAACCCGAGAAATCTTCTGAAGTTGAGTGATCCGCTGACCTTCTTCGAGGCCAATCGCAACTGCTTGATCATCCTGGATGAAGTGCAACGAACCCCCGACATATTCGCATTGATGCGCGGCGTAATCGACCGCAACCGCCGGTCTGGTCGAAAAATCGGCAATTCCTTCTGCTCGGCTCGGCCTCGATGCAATTGCTGCGACAAAATTCCGAAAGCCTTGCTGGCCGCGCCAGCTATCAGGAGCTCTATGGCCTGAATGTCTTGGAAATCGATTTCAGCCAAACCAGTCTGAACCGGCGATGGTTGAGGGGAGGATTTGCTTAAATAGCAACTATTTGTTTTTGTTTATGATAATTTGATATAGCTCGGTTTTGAAGGGTTGCGCTTAAATGAAATCATGGGCAGTGGCTCAGTTTGAAAGTCCGCCTGTCCGGGGTCAGATATATGCGAGATCGCCCACCCCTTCCCGAAGGATGTAGTCCGAAGGGAAAGAGCGGGTGCGCGAAAGCATTTTCAGGTAGCATGGCACCTGATAAAAATCGATCAACCGAAAGGCGGGATAATGCGCCATACAAATCAAGCATCCGCACCGTAGATTCTGTCGTCTCGACGCGATCCGCGACGAGCTTTCGCCGCAGGCCGCCGAGCGTTTCGACCAGTTCGCGCTGTTCGACTAGCTTCGCACTTCAGGGCGCTTCGCAAGCGACCGCCCTGAAGGCGTATAACCGGAACTTCAACCAAAGCGCGCTTGCCGACTGAAAAGGCTCACATGCATTGAACCCGTACAGTCTAGCCGTAACATGGAACGATGAGATCCTTGTCGATAAAGTGTTGGAATCACTCCTAATCTTTGCCTTTGAAGCCATGAACTGCCGCTTCCAATTTCCAGTGCCGTATAACTGCGGCTTCTTTTGCGGGCTCAGGCTCCGACACAGGTCGCTGCCTTGTGAGCACTCGGACCGTGTAAAGCTAACCAAATGCGGTAACCCGCGAGGCACCGCATGTTGCCGATAGCATTTTGTATAATCGTGTCATCGTGCTAAGCTGATGCTGGAAATCGAGGCTTCCGGTATCGTCCGCCATATTTGTCATTTAGCACCTATATGCAAAAGCAAAATCTATGTGGAAACCCAATCGGTTCAACCTTTCGTCTTCTTCTTTCAACGGCTAGATCTGCTTGCATTAGGCTGGGACCTTCCGCATAGAAGACAGATTAGATTGCCCAATAGCATCACGAAGCTTAAGATTTGGCTCGACCAAGAATCGTTTTTTGTAAATCTTTTCAAATCCGAGCAAGTAGCCTGAAAGATATGGCCTTAAGTCACTCCTAATGGCATCCCAACCGGAAATCTCAGATTGCTCCATCGTCTTGCTGGGACAATTCAATCCTGCAATTTTCCATCCCGCTTGGCTTGAGGCTAGAGGCATTGAGCCAGAAGCCACTCCAAACGCTAAAGGTTTGCTCATTCACCCCGACATTGCAAGATTCGACATTGATTGCCGATCCTACTCTGTGAGAACTGATCGATTTGAGATCACGACCTTGCAGCACCTTGGGTGACGATCTTGGATATCACAACAAAAATCTTCGCAGAACATCTTCTTTTCACCCCAATCAAAGCGTTCGGCATCAACCGTAGAGTACACTTTGGATTGCCTTGTACATCTGCGCGAACTAAACTTGGCAGAGCGCTGGCACCGATTGAGCCGTGGGGGAAATACGGTCAAGGCATGGAATCAAACGACACCGCTTTTGTGGGCGGACTTCAAAGCTTAGTGATGAAGAGAAAATCCTCTATAGATGAACACTCACTAGAAACTAATGTGACTGTCGAGCCATCTATCAGAATCACTGACAACACGGGTGTCTATATGGAAGTTAACTGCCATCATGGGTTAATCGGCTTACCCGACGGACATGGAAGCGAACAAGCCATGGCCTTGTTGTCAAAACGTTTCGAGAGTGCGGCGGAAGAGGCCAATAGCATCATTGGGGCTATCATGAAAATGGGGAACGATCAATGAGTGTGCTTGCGAGTAGTTCCGATTTATCGGGGCAAATTGATAGAACAGTCAATTCCAGCATTGAGCAAAATCCTGACAACTACGTGTTGGAAAGAGCGAACAGCAATATTCGTGGATATCTCGACTCTGAAATGCATTCTGGGCAACGCTCATCAGATACAAGCGGCATGGTCAAGCTCTTTTCTAGTAAATCGATCAGGCAAAATAGCGAAACGATGAACCACATTGACCTGAAAAAAGTTGCTCCCCCGGTCATCAGCTCTGTTTCAGATAAAGCGAGCACTAGACAAGAAAGAACATTGATCCCAATCACAGAGTGGGAGGGTTACGTTGAGAGTGTGAATGGGAATCAATTTTCAGTGAGAATGGTTAATGTCCGATCGAGATCTACTTTGCCGGTCGATCAAGCCACGTTTCACAGAGACGACGTTAGCAAATACGATCGGGAGCTGCTCAAGGAAGGTGCGATTGTACGCTGGATCATCGGACGTGAGCACCTGCCTGCCGGTCAAGTGCGAAATGTGTCGGAATTGTATTTCCGCAGACTCCCCGCGCATTCAAAGGAGGATTACAAAAGAGCCTACGAAAGTGCATGCGCTTTATTGGAGGGTATCATTTGGGACAATGAAGCCGAAAGTTGACGAGATTGAGGTTACTGTATTTGGACCAGGATATGGGGAATGCGCAGTCATACATATTGGCTCTGGAAAATGGGCAATAATCGATTCATGCCTGGACGACAACCTCGAGCCTTCTTCTTTATCTTATTTGCGGAAGCTAGGGGTTGCCATTGAGACAGATGTGATATCTGTCAGTGCCAGCCATTGGCATGATGATCATGTGAAAGGATTGGCGAAAACAATAGATGCTTGCCAGTCTGCGAGGCTTTCTTTCGGATCTGCGTTGCAGTCAAAGGAATTCATTGCTTTCCTCTGCGCGCATGAGTTTCAGCCAATACAAAAGCTCGACAGGGGCGGGACGGAGCTCCTAAACTGCCTAAAAGTACTGAAGCGGTCGGATCGCTCAATACGACCACTCATTGAAGATACATTGATTTTCGATTTTGAGGAAGGGTATCTAGATCACTCTCAACGTGTGGAAATGTGTGCATTGTCGCCTTCGGGTCAACAGTTTGAAGATTTTTTACAACGAATTGCAACCTTTCCTGAGTGCAGCAAAGGACAACCTAAGGGCAGAATTTCCGAGCCTTCACGCAACGACCTTTCAGTTGCAATGCTTTTGACAATTGGAAGTCAAGGAGTGTTGTTCGGGGCAGATCTAGAACAAACATCAAATCCTAAGAAGGGCTGGAGTGCTGTCGTCGCCAACCGCCGCGGCAGACAACCGCTTTCTCATGTATTCAAAATCCCGCACCACGGATCGCAAGATGCATATAACGCAGAAGTTTGGGATGAAATGGTTGCACGGAAACCTTGGTCCATCGTTACTCCATGGAGAAAAGGAGGGCGCAATCTTCCCAAGGCTGCCGACGTGGCACGCCTGAAGAGATATTCCACCAAGTGTTACATTACCAGCGCAAGCTTGCCGTCGCCGCAGAAACGACATGATCGAGAGACAATGAAACTGATTCAAGCAGCAAAGCTAAATATTGGCACTTCAATCTATTCTGCTGGCCGGGTAACCATGCGATGGATAGCTGGATGCATGTCGCCAGTTGTTGAATTGGGCGGGAAAGCTAAGGCTCTTTGAGTTGCGAACCGTCTGCCCATGAACTTGCGCGGCGCGAATGCGAGGCTTGACGCGCCGCATGTTCGTCAACGATGAAAAACAGAAACCCAGCCATGATGCCGCCTGCCAACAACCCGATCGGGTCAATGCGCAGCAGATGAGGCGGGTCGGCTATGCCTCGAAAGAACAAAAGACCGGCAACGCATGCGGAGTTGCTGTTGCTGTAAAAGATGCCTTGTGCGATTTTCAGTGCGGAGGAGCGTGTTCAGAACTGTCCAAGTATTCGGAATCGTCGCAGCTAAACGTGTCACGCTACGGATGATGAGGTGACTCGATCGGATAGTTTTTGATGATGAAATCCCTAAAACTCGGAATCGGACAACTCACAATGCCGTCTTTGCGCTCCTGAAGCGCACCTTGGCGAATGAGCTCGAGGTAGTAATCGTCGGCATCCATTCCCTTCGGGAGTTCTTGTTCATAAATCCTTGCTTTTTCGCCGCTATCACCCAGCCGCCTGATGCTCGACTTGATTTGACCCTCTCTCAATCCATCGCCGATCTCTCGCATAAGCATCGCCAGCAATTGACCCGATCCGCGCATCGGCGAACTGAGCCGGCCAAAATAGTAATCAATGCGCGCGTCCATGCTGTGTCGTGCAACTTCCTCAAAGTCGACTTCGCTCATATCGCGACCGCACCGCCGATAAACCATTGCGAACGAAGTCAGACAATTGGCAATATGCGACGGCCAGCCATCCGTAGCTGAAAGCAATGCGTCAAATTCGGAGTCACGTCCTTTCAGCAATATCCCGTAGTGCTCGCAGAATCCTTGCTTGAGCTCATCCATCTCGTGTTTCGTAAAACAATCCAGAGAATGGATGAATTTGCTCGAAATTCGAGTCAATCCCAGTTCCCCTGCACGCAAAACGGTGTCGCACAGTCCGCCAAGTATAACTGTAACTGGCAAATCGTAGTCATTGTCGTGCAACTCCTGCAGAAGTCCGCCCATCGGAGAATCGCGGTCTCCTACGGTGTTCTGCGCCTCATCAATACCGACCACCACGGGAAACTGCCACTTCTCCGGCGGCAACAGCCTTGCCAGGGTCTCCAGCACGATATCGCCAGCGGAATGCTGTTCGGTGTTGCTACTGCCAATACGTCCCTTGATGAATCCTGCACTGATTGCGGCCTCACTATGTCCGGTCTGGCTTGCCGACAAATACATCTGCTGCGAGGCACCGGGCTGAACCAGTTCAACAATGTTCCTGAGAATGAAATGCGGCGTTATAGACAACCATCCCCCCTGAAGGTAGAACATTCGCGGAGCTGGCTGGTTGCGGACACCGCCGTCAACATCCAAGGTGATAAAGTCGTCATTCGCCCAGCGTTCGCAAAGGTGTTGTAGAAGTGAAGTCTTGCCTGCGCCCGGAGCGCCGTAGACTACGCGGGTAGCCGCGCGTTGCTGGGAATCGCCAGATACATGCGATTCCCAACTTAGCGCACACGCAGTTTCGATGTCGGACACGACCTCTTCGCGTCCAGCGAAATACGGCGGCGGATCCTTATCGCGGGTTGTGGTCGCAAAGCGATCAAAATTCACTCGACGCACCGAATGGCGGGAAGACAGGTTGCTTGCCATAATCGCACTTACTCCAATGCCGGCATTTCATTCAATAGCATATCCAAGTATAGCATCTGTCATGCACATCAATTCAGCACCTGTACGGGTTCAATACATATGAGACTTTTCAGGCGGCCAGCGCGCTTTGGCTGAAGTTCCGGTTATACGCCTGCATGGGCGCCGTTTGCCCGAGCGCCTGATGCGGCCGGCAGGCGTTGTAGAAGCGCTCGAATTCGGCCAGCTCGATGTTCAGGGCGCCGACGCTCAGCTCGCCGGCGTAGAACTGGTGGAACTCGTATCGGCCGGCCGCGTTGGCGCCGCTCCACGCAGCCGCACCGGGTGCTTTGCGGTGGCCCGCACCCGGCAGGACGTTGCGGACTGCATGTGCAACGGCACCAGGGGCGGAACCCGGATCCTCGCCGGCCAGTCTACGGAGAGCCAGCAGAGGCGGCAGGCCTTGGGGTGCGGCGACACCGACTCGTAGTCCGTGCTGGATCAATAACGGCCCGGTCCGGCAGTTACACCTGCCGGACCGGGAAAGGAAGGAAATTTCAAACTTGAGCCACCATCAAATCATGCCCACACCGGCAAATAGCGGGCAAATTTGCGAGAATTGCCATTTCGGCCATCCTGCTTGATTAAGCCTTCTTCCATAGTTGCCAATATCACCTGTGAAACAATAGCGCTTTTGCTTTCCGGCAACCCGAAACGCTCGCGTAGCGACTGGTTGCTCATATGCATGGACATGACCCACTTCAGCGCGCAGTGCTGATAGCATGCCCTGATGCGTTCGACTGAGGTCATTTGACTGAATTCCTTAGAACCGAAGACTGTGACAATGGTGCTCTTGTACCCGGTGCGGAAGTATGGAGCCGGCAATTCAAAGGCTTCAATCTCCTGAATGACACGGTCGATGCCGCTACTCCTTTCTTCGCATATCCCCATCATTCGCATCATTCGGGCCATGCCCTCGTTTCGAGAATCTCCACTGTCGATGAAGCGCTCTACCGGAACAACAGGCTCTCCAGGATTTGAAATTTCTACCCGGTCTGCATAGATCTCAATCATCACCGATGCGCCGCTTTTTGTGAAGTCCTGATGAACGATTGCATTTGCAACCAACTCGCGAATGACAATCTCGGGGATCAATTTGACTTTCTTTCGTATTGCCGTTTCGATCACTTCATTCTGAGGCAGATGGGACATTGCAAAGTGGATTAGCTCGCGAAAACCGGCAGCATAGCCTTTGGTCGCAGTATGATCGATTCTCGCGTCCAGCTTTGATGTGCCGGTGTAGGCAATCACTCTCGCCGCTTTGCTCAACAAGTCAGGAAAATCTTTCAAATCCTTGGCCAGCAACAACGCACCTTGCCGACGAATCGAGTAGCTTGAGTTGCGATGATCGATTAGCCGGTCATTCACCAACTTCTCAATCACGCCGGCTTGCTCCGTGGGATAGGGCAGCTTCAGCAATTCAAAGTATGCCTGCGTATCCAAAAGTTCTATGATCTGCTTGCAGCTCAGGCCGGTCTTTGATGCGGTTTCCAGCCAATTCGGCGCACCTTCGGAAAAAATGCGTCGCAATTGGTCCTCGCTCATTGAATTCAATGCCTGTCCGACGCGCATCAGGTAAACGCCGTCTAGGTGATAGGCTGTGCCCTGAGGGCGAGACGGGATATGGAAGACTAGCACACGGCCTTCTGGATGATCGACTTCCTCTATGTCTACACGAAACCCGATTTTTTGAAAAATCTTCTCCTCCATTGTCACAGGATTTTGAAACGCCTTTGTTCCAACTACGGACCTAGGCGGCTGGTCAGCAACCCCCAGTAACAGTATTCCGCCGCCATCATTTGCAATCGCCACACAGTACTTGAACAGCCTTTGGTTGTCGAACTGAGTTTTTGCCTCTTTAAATTCCAAAGACCTATGCTCAGATGCGCTCTGACGCCAAAGGTCTATCGTTTCCGGCGTGGTTGTTATTTGATTCAAAACACGTTCAGCTGGGCAAAAAATTCGACAATCAACCTGAATATTATACGTAGATTGAGAGATAGCACCGCGCTAAAGGAAAAGCCTTAAATAACAAGTATCTGTTATTACTAATAAAAATTCAATTAATTCTGATTTCGAAGGGTTGCGCTTAAATAAAGCCAGGCACAAACCGACAGCGGATTCCTTAGCGCAATGCGCCGCATCTGCGCCAAAGTCCGGCATCGTGCCATCCCTCCTTCTTTCATACCGGCCTCATCTCTACGCATGGCAAGTTTGTTCGCGATTTGTCCGAATATGCGATCTCCCAATTCAGCAAACAGTTGCAAATAAATTTCGTACGGTAAAAAAACACTATAACAGCACCGCTCAGGCAATAAAATATCACGTACGGTTGATTTGTAATCGAATCCAGTGTGATCATCACAAAAAAATCCCGTACGCATCAATTTCCGCAGACCTATGGATAAAGACAAAACGAAAGACGGTATCGTCCGCACGACCAAAGAGCTCGGCGACCTGGTCAGGGTGCATCGAAAGAGCAAAAAGTTGACGCTAGAGACAATATCCGGGCTGAGTAATCTGAGCATGCGGTTCATATCGGAATTTGAGCGCGGCAAAGAAACCGCCGAAATAGGCAAGGTTTTGACGGCATTGCAGACGCTTGGTTTGGAAATTGTCGTTCGACCGCGCAGACAATCCAAAGACAAATCGATGTCGAGGCGGTCCGGCAACAGCAATGGATAATCTGGATTGCTTGAATGTATGGCAGGGAAAAAGACTAGTCGGTCTTTTGTGGCGAGATTTAAAAGGTCAGATTGGCTTTCGCTATGGCCATGAGTGGCTTACCACCGACGGATTTCCAATTTCCCAGTCATTGCCTTTGCAATTGCCGGAGTTTGTTCCGGAATACGGATTGGCGCACCATTTTTTCGCTAATTTGCTTCCGGAAGGCCGGGTTCGTGAAAGAATAGTTCGCAACCTCAAAATCCCTGATACCGATTTCGATCTGTTACAGTCCATAGGCGGCGAATGTGCCGGTGCGCTTGTTGTTCTGCCGCTGGAACAGCGGCCCGATGCAAGCCGCAAATATCGCGAAATATCGGAACAGGATTTCACTGACCTGATTCGCCGCGGCGGTCAGATTGACGGTTTACACCGCTCTGATCGACCCAGACTTTCCCTCGCCGGAGCTCAGGACAAGTGCCCTATTCTGTTGAGGGATGAACGATATTGGCTGCCGAACGGCAATGCGCCGACGAGCCATATCCTCAAATTCGAGTCAAGCGAATATCGAAATGTTCCTGCTTACGAAGCCTATACCGCAGACTTGGCAAAGGCGATCGGGTTGCCTGCGGCTAATACGCAGCTTCGAACTTTTTCTGATTCGCATTATTTGCTAGTCGAGCGCTTTGATCGCTACTTTGCCGATAATGGCAAGATCTGCAGACTGCATCAGGAAGATTTCTGCCAAGCGCTGGGCTACGGCTTTCAACGCAAATATCAGGAATTTGGCGGTCCTTGCTTTTCGGACTGCTTTCAATTGATTCGCGAGATTTCCAACGACCCTGCAATCGACATGCAGAATCTGCTGCGATGGCAAATTTTCAATGTCCTTGCCGGCAACTCGGACGGGCACGCAAAGAACCTTTCGCTACTATACGAACCGGACGGCGAAACCAGGCTGGCGCCATTTTATGATCTCGTATGCACTCGGGCGATCGCAAGTATTGATCACCATCTTGCACTTGCCATCGGCGGCGAACGAAATCCTGACAAGCTGACAATCAAGCATTGGGACCGGTTTGCTGCGGATTGCAATCTGCAGACTAGATTCGTTCGAGGCCAGGTTGAGAGCATGGCGGCTGAATTGAAAGAAAAGGTGCAACCGTGCAGGGAGCAATTCGAAGTGCGATACGGAAAATATGCCGCTTTGCAGCGAATCGACCATGTCGTCAGAACGCAATGCAAGCGTGCAATCAGAGAATTCTCGAAGCCGCGTTAGTCTCTTAAGAGCGATAAGTCGTGCAGAATGAACGCGTGTCTTCGTCGAACTCGGCAAATTCTGCCTACCTAAAACGTTCGCCCATAGATGTGCGTTCAAAGTCATTTCAACCGAACTAACTCTTCAGTCATTGCGCGTAAACCGATTACCTCGACGTTGTGTTGCGTCCGGTATCGGTCATCGCTAGCATTCACCAAAAAACGCTGCGCTGGCCGAAGACCTTCGCAACCGGCGTAGAAGCCACGACTTACCTTAGCTTTAAGCGAACGCTTAATCTCAATTGCCCACACCTCTTGCGGGCCGTGCTCAATCACAAGACCGGTTTCCGCACCGGCGCGGGTGCGGTAGAAATAGGCGGAACTTCCCCATTCCAAGACGGACAGCAAACTTTCAATAGCCCACCCTCCCAACTTCGACCAACAACCGGATGACCGCATAAGTCGTCCAGCGTTCTGATGCCGAGCGAGGCATGAAGCAATCCGGAATCACGAACGTAAACCTTCAGCGACTTGACCATCCGCTTGCCGATATTGGAACGAAACGGCTGCAACCGCCTAACGAGCAAAAGATCGACAAGCAAGTCGATATATCTTGTTACCGACTGTACGCTGATGTCCATCGCGCGCGCGATTTCTGACGCATTCAATACTCTTCCCTGGCTATGCGCTAAAATCACCCATAGACGTTGAAGAAAGGAGGGCGGATACCGAAAACCATACCCGAATACATCACGTTCAAGATACATGCGAATGAAATCCCTGCGCCATAGAAAACTGTCTCGACCACTCTTCGAAAGATAGCTGTCGGGGAAGCCCCCGCGTAGCCATAGCAGATCTCTAATGAACCGATCGTTATCGACTTCCAGCACCGATAGCGGACCTAGCGAAACATGCGCTGCGCGACCCGCCAAAGATTCGCTTGATTGACGCAGCAAATCAAGCGATGCCGAACCAAGGATTAGAAACCGGCCAAATCGATTTCCTTTGCGACGACCTCGATCGATGATGCCGCGAAGGGTCGCAAAAAATTCTGGCATCCGGTGAACTTCATCAAGAATAACCAAGGGGGGCTCGAACGGATGCAGAAAAAGCGCCGGTTCAACGAGCTTGCTGCGCTCATCTTCATCCTGTAAATCAAGATACAGACTATCCCGAGTTTCTCCGATGAATTGCGCCAGCGTTGTCTTGCCAACTTGACGCGGCCCAATCAGCAGCACCGCTGCTTGGCGGTTGAGCGCACTCTGCAATTCACCTGCAACTTGTCGAGGAATTATCCTTGCATATTAACCATATTTTCGTAAATAGGCAAGGATAAAAAAACAAATTCATCAGAGATCTGATTTGCCATAGCGACGGCTATCGCAACCACCTTGCCATGTCGGCCGCTCCCGCGCTCTGTGCCATAAGACAGCGGCAGGGCAAGTTATAGCGACATCAATGGAATTGCGGAAGTATCCGGACTGGTAAAATCCCATGTGACCGCAAGGTGGGCAACTGATGCCCAAACATCAATTCGTTCAGGAGAACCAACAGCAATGAAAATGTGGATTATGGCAATAGTATTTCTTGCCGCCGGTTTCGGGCTTGGCGCAGGAGCAGGCGTCTACTTCCTGCCGGTCTATATCGACTGGTCATCGGAAAAGCAACAAGCTGCCAGCATCACGCCGGCAGCCAAAACTGATCCGACCGGGCAATTCGATCGAAACAGCCCTGGATCTGATCCTCTGCACTGGGGTGAAGGCACGGTCAGAGTATCAGGCGGCAAGCTAATCTTCGAACAAGACGTGAAACTCGCCCCGGGACCGGATTACCGAATCTATCTGTCGCGAAGATTCGCCGACACCAAAGACGGGTTCGCACGAATCAAGCAAGATGCGGTCGAGGTCGCAAAACTGAAAACCTTTTCCGGACCGCTCGAATTCGTCTTGCCTGAAGGACTAAGTGCCGACGAGTTTGACAACGTGGTTGTGTGGTGCGAAACATTCTCCATGTATATCGCCAGCGCCCGGCTCGATTGATTCTGCCGCACGGAACAGCCTTGAGCGGCGGGCTACATGGAGCGAGACCGCACGCATCGGTCCTCCTTGGCCGAAGCTAAGCGCTGACATTGTCCTGCAAGCGGGGGACGGTTCAGCAACATTCAGCCTGCCGGCAGTTCAAGTCGATCTTTGCCGAATTGAAGTTATTTGAAGCGAAACGACCGACCGGGCAATTGCAAATCTGGCCCAAGAAAGTCAATTGCGGCAAATCGCTACAAACTTCTCTCTCATCATGAGTCTATGCCGCATGCAGAGTATAATCATTGCATATTAGACATTAAATATCTAATATGCAATGATTTATCCCAAAATCCGCGCTAGAGATTTTTTTGGGGCGGATTTTGCCGAAATCCGGGGCGCGGAGAGATTTTGGCGTTCGCCGCGGCGATGCCGGGCGGGCTTGCGGGCGGGACGCGGCCGAAAAGGGCGGAGGAGCGGAACCGGGGCGAAAGATCAATGACAGTCCGCAACGCGCCGGGATGCAACCGATTTTTTTGTCGTGCGCGCGATGCTTTTTTGCGTTTCCGGCGGCTACGGCGCCAGGGCCATCGCCCGGATCATGCCGATGGCGTCGCTAAGCCGCCGCGCCGCCCGCGAGTCGCTCCACCGGTAGAAGCTGGTCGCCAAGGCCCGGTAGATGCAGCCGCCCTGCGACAGGGTGTCGCCGGCCTGCGGGCAATCGAGCTCGAGCTCCTGCTGGCCGGACTTTCGCCTCCGCTGCACGACCGCCGCGAACGCTTCGGGCGTGCCGTTCATCGAGTGCAGGAAGCGCGCCGTCTGCTGCGTCGCGCTCGATGAAGGGCTGCCGCTGCGACTCGTCCAGCGCCCCGGTCTGCCCGGCCACGCTCGCGTCGAGCCTGGCGCGGATCGCGTAGCCGATTCCCCGGCTCGTGAAGCGGTTGATGATCCTCGCCTGGCAGCCGGCCGCGTCGATGCGGGCGCGATGCACTGCGACGCCCCTGGGCAGCGCCCGCTCGCACTGGCGGACGAACTCGAAGTTGCGTGCGTTCGGCGAGACCGGGCCGCCCCGAAACTCCGCCGCCGCCGCCATGCCGGTCTCGGCGATGTGGCCGACGATCGGCATGCAGCCCCGCTCCTTCTTATAGGTGAACTCCGCCGAAGACTTCTCGCAGCGCCGCAGCCACCGGCCCAAGGCGTCGTCGCCCGGCAGCCGGCGGATGCCGAGAGCCCTCGCGCATCATCAGCATGAACGTCGTCAAATACGCCCCCGGGCGCAAGCCGCGGTTGCTGCCCGGCTCCGGCACCGGCCGCTCGAAATGGGTGTCGAGCCCCAGCTTGCGGATCAGCTCGGCGAGCGCCGCCAAGCCGCTTCGCGAAGCCGATTTGTCTTTCGTGGCGGAAATCTTGCAGGATCGGATGTCCATAAAGCCTTGCTCCGATCGGGTCCACCCAACGGGTGAAATGTGATTTTGTTAAAAACCCGCATTATGCAAGGCTTTATCCCCTTTTGCAGCCACCCTAGCGCGATTTTAAGGTTTTTCCATGCATTAACCATTGAAACACAACTTTGTATAATCAACATAACAATCAAAACACAATTGTGTTTCATTGATTCTGGATTCGATGATTAAATTTTGAAATGGACCGTGATCAATTCAACTATCTTGAAAACTGGCTGGCGCAGCCACTCAGGAAACCGCTGATTATTCGCGGAGCTCGGCAGGTGGGCAAGACAGAGCTGGTGCGATTGTTCGCCGAGCGCTGCCGCCAGCCGCTAGCTGAAATCAACCTGGAACGCCACCGGGATTTGGCGACGACATTTGCCCGCAACGATCCGGCCTACATCTTGAACGTGTTGGATGCTTTGCCCGGAATCGGGCCAATCAGTCCGCAAACGCTCCTGTTTCTCGATGAAATTCAATCCGTGCCCGAAGCTATCGCGGCATTGCGCTACTTCAAAGAGCAGATGAACCACCTGCCTGTTCTGGCAGCAGGCTCATTGCTCGATTTCATTCTTCGCGACCATAAAGGATCGATGCCCGTAGGCCGGATCTCGTATCTGCATATGGGGCCGATGCGCTTTGTGGAGTTTCTCAATGCGATCGGTGCTGAAGGACTTGCTCGCGCCGTGGATCACTTCGATATTGAGCGCGGTCTGGATCCGGCAATCCATCATCGCCTGCTCGATTACTTGCGAACCTACTATTTCGTCGGTGGCATGCCGGAAGCTGTAGAGGCTTTCAAACTCACGCGACAAATGCGAGATGTCCATGAGGTGCACGCTTCCATTATTGACACCTACCGAGAAGATTTCCCGAAATACATCGGGTCGCGCAAGCTTTCACGGATCATCAACATATTCAACTTGGCCGCCCGCAATATCGGAAAGAAAGTCAAATATGCACACTACTCAAGAAATGGTGATGCCGCGGCAATCAAGTCCGACATCAACTTGCTGTGCATGGCGCGTGTGCTGTCAAAAGTCGTGCATAGCCATTGTGGCGGACTGCCTCTGCAAGCAGATTCAGTTCCCCACAAATACAAGTTGATTTTTCTAGATGTCGGAATGATGACCGCCGTCTGCGGGATTGGCTGGGATGCTATTGAACACGCCAATGAATTGCAAATGGTCAACGAAGGCTCTGTAGCGGAGCAGTTCGTGGGGCAGCACCTTCAATGCCTGCTTGCCAACTCTCCGAATCGGGAGCTGAATTACTGGATCAGGGAGGCAAAATCATCAAACGCGGAAGTCGACTATGTGGTTGCAATTGATGGACGCATCGTCCCGATTGAGGTCAAAGCGGGCGCCAGAGGCGCACTCAAATCTCTTCATCAGTTTGTCGCCGAGAAAAACGTCCCGGTCGCTGTTCGTTTCGATGCATCCCCAGCTAGCTCGCACGACGTGCAAACAAAAGTATCGTTTCGCGGCAAGCAGGCATCTGTAGCCTATCGCCTGCTTTCATTGCCGCTCTACCTGGTGGAGCGCCTACCCTATATCTTGTCCGCCTTGCCTCGCTAGCGCAACATCACCATTCTGACAGGCGGCTGGTGTCAGCGGATTCAGCGGGCAAAGCGTTCGCCTAAGCCGCCGGCAAAGAAGCGCTAATGAATCCAAATAGGCCCGTCTGTATTCAGTAGAGGGAACTACGCTCGGGCATCGCAGGCATCGGCTTCCCACCGTACGTTCGTCGAAAAACGATTCTACAAACAGCAATTTTTCGAAAGCATGCGACTCGAAGTGCGGAGCACTACCGCAATGGGTTTGAACTTAACTTCGAGCCATGTCACCAAGTTGTCTCAATATCGAACGCACGAATTGCCGCATCATTCGTAACCAGCTGCAAATCGTAGCATTTGGCTTGAGCGACCAACATTCTGTCAAAAGGGTCGCGATGGATATTTGGCAGCAACCCTGCTCGATTTGCATCCTCTACCGAAATCGACAGCTTCTTGAAACCTTCGGAGACTATGCATGCAGCAAGTTCATTGACAACTTCCGCAACACTTGAAAGCTTTCCGAGCCGATACTTTGTCGCAATCTCCCATCCAGATGCCGCACTGACATAAACTTCGTTGTGCTGGTCGGCTATCAACTCATGCGCACTGCGAGACAATCTGGAGTCGGCTATGAGCCACCAAAGAAAGGTGTGGGTATCGAGCAATAGGCGCATCGCGCCACTTACTCCCAAGCCGCCAGTTCGTCTTCAGGAAGCTTGTCGAAGAATGAATCGTCAAACTTGATGATCCCTTTTAGGGAACCGCTCTTTCGGTTGGCACTGCTTCGTTCGTAAGGCACCAATCGAGCAACAGGCTGACCGTAGCGAACGATGACAATCTCCTCCTCCAGTTCAAGCAGCCTGAGTATTCGTGAAAGATGGGTCTTGGCCTGATGAACGCTAAAAGTTGCCATAGTCACTTCCTGCACTAAAGATTGTTAGTCAACATTATTAGTCATTATTCGCTTGGAGTCAAACTTTGCATCTGAGGAATAGGGGGCAATGGTTCAGAGCAAGGCGCTCAATTAAACGCAACCTCACACGTCAATTATGAGCCTCTGGCTGTCCAAATCTGGTCAATCGCTACATTTCGTCCGCTTTACCTGCTAAAAGCAAATCCGTGAACTAGGCATGTTTACCAAATTTGCATTGAGCGATACAGCATCTATCAAACATAGGTGACACGCACTATTTTCAGAAGTAATCAGAGCTTCTTAAGCGACCAAACTGTCCCAGACAGCTTTTCTAAATCCAAAGGTTGCTGCCCGGTGCATCACACACTTCATACAGCAGGCATGCAAATTGAGCGCATTGAATGAATTTGCATATCCTGCAATTTGATTTTGTCTTAGTTTTTTCTGACTTTTCCAAGTTTACCGATATCTATGGTAAACTTTGAAAAGTGTAGATGTCTTCATAAGATATTTTGATTTTGCCGATATTGGTTGAATTTGAGGGCAATTCTTGGATCCGCTGACCAATCCCTACGTGCCGGGAGCCGGCACTCGGCCGCCAGAATTGGCGGGTCGCGACCAATTGCTGGCCGAAGCGGATATCGCGGTAAAGCGAAACATGGCCTGCAAATTCGCTCGCAGCTACCTGTTCATCGGATTGCGAGGGGTCGGCAAAACCGTTTTGCTCAATGAAGTCCAGAAGATGGCGACTAAAGCGGGAGCGTTGACGGACTTCATAGAAGTGCAACGCAACTTGCCGCTGCCGATTTCGCTAGTCACGTCTTTCCGCATGATTCTCCTGCAGCTTGACCAGATGTCCGGCGTAAGCAGGCGCGTCAAGCAAGGTTTGCGAATTCTAAAGAGCTTTGCTAGAACGGTAAAGGTCAACGTCTACGGCGTTGAATTTTCAATTGACACAGACGAGGAACCGGGGACCGCCGATAGCGGAGTACTCAGCAACGATTTGATCGAAGTGTTTCTATCTGCAGGCAGGGCTGCCGAAGCGAGGAAGCGCTCGATCGTCATCGTAATCGACGAAATCCACAATCTTCCGAATCATGAATTCGAGGCATTGATCGTCGCATTGCATCGCGTGAATCAAAAGCAGCTTCCATTGCTTGTTGTAGGTGCGGGATTGCCAGCTTTGGTCAAACTTTCCGGTAGCACGAAAACCTATGCTGAACGGCTGTTCGAGTTCATAAACATAGACTCGCTGGATTCGGATGCTGCCGGGTTGGCAATTACGAAACCGGCAAGCGACGCAGGCGTTACGTTCACCGAAGATGCTGTCTCGAAAGTAGTCAAGCTAACCGGCGGCTACCCCTACTTCCTGCAAGAGTGGGGATATCAAATATGGAACATGGCGGAACAAACGCCAATTGGAATCAGCGTAGTCGCTGATTCCAGTGTTACAGTCTTTAAGCGTCTCGATCGAAATTTTTTCGCACCTCGCTACGATCGTCTATCTGATTCTCAAAAAGAGTACCTGCACGCAATGGCTAAGTGCGGCCCTGGCCCGCACGCTACTGGACATATCGCAAAGTCCCTGAATACATCGTCCAACAAGTTGGGGTCGGTTCGAGACAATTTGATTGCAAACGGCATGCTCTACAGTCCAAGATATGGCGAAACAGCATTCACCATCCCGCAGTTTGATCAGTTTTTGATCAGGATCAACCGGTAGAGGCAAAGACACGAGATGAGCTCTAGAAATCAGCAATTGCGGTTTTACCAAGTTTTCCGGTTGATGCAGTAAACTTTGAAAACATATTAGTGAGGGCAATTAGACTTTGCCAGCAACTATGTTTCTGCGTAGTACCCGCACACGAAAGATGAATATGCCGTACGGTTCATAATGACGGGCTCATCGTTCAAAAATTCGGCAGACATGTGATGATGATTAATTGTTTAAGAGAGCACGATCATGGCAACACAGCAACTTGAATTTAGATTCCCAGATTCGCCATCAATCGAGGACGTTCCTTTGGTGCCTGCACGCATGGTAAATGAGTTCGTCTATTGCCCAAGACTTGCGTATCTTATGTGGAGTCAGCAAGAATGGATAGACTCCCACGATACACAAGAAGGCAAAAGAGTCCACAATCGTGCCGACCAGCCAAAGCCACTCCCGTCGCCGGAAGAAGTTGAAGCAGAGTCGAAAGAGATAATCAGCCGGTCTGTAACCTTATCGTCAGATGCGCTGGGTGTGATCGCAAAGATCGATATCGCAGAATCAAGCCACGGCATCGTAACACCAATTGACTACAAGAAAGGCAAGCGCCCACATGTCAGCAAGCGCGGATACGAACCGGAGAGAGTGCAAGTATGCTTGCAAGCCCTACTGCTGCAGCACAATGGCTATCAAGTCGAAGAAGGCATGATCTACTATGCCGGAAGCAAAGAGCGGGTGCCTGTTATTCTCAGCGATGATTTGATTCAATCAACGCTAGCCGCAGTAAGGAATTTGAGAAGTACAGTTGCGGACGCAAGAATCCCACCTCCGCTTGAAGACAGTCCGAAGTGTCCAAGGTGCGCGCTGGTATCAGTCTGCCTGCCAGACGAAATGAGCTCTTTGCGTGGGTCGGACTTATCCCCGAGATCAATTGCGGTCCCGGCGGATGACGCACTTCCGCTGATCTTGCAATCGCAACGCGTCAGAGTAAGCAAAAGAGGCGAGACACTGACGATTGAGGAGGAAGAGAAGGAAAGGGTGGTTGTCCGACTTAATGAGATATCCGATGTCGGATTATTCGGGCAGTGCAATATCACTACGCCAGCACTGACAGCGTTGCTCGAACGAGAGATACCTGTAACTTTTCACAGTCACGGCGGCTGGTTTCGTGGAGTCGCGCACGGACTTGGGCACAAGAATGTTGAAATCAGGACTGAACAATATCGCAAGAGCTTTGATGATCAATTCAAGGTTCGATTTTCGCGAGATCTGATCGATGCCAAGATATTCAACCAGCGAACAATCATCCGGAGAAATTGGAGAGGGGACGAATCAGACAGAAAAGCGATCCTGAACCGCTTGAACAGAGTTCGAAAATCGTTGACCAGAGCTGACGACCTTGACACCTTGCGCGGATACGAAGGTGATGCCGCTACGGTATATTTTCGCGCATTTGACAAACTGCTAACCCCGCCAGCCAAAATGGCTGATTTTCACTTCGACAGGCGCAATCGCCGACCTCCACTGGACCCCGTCAATGCCTTGCTGTCTCTTGCGTATGCGATGCTGACTCGAAACATTCATGTCGCGTTGATGACGGTGGGATTCGATGCTTATCGAGGATTTTTCCATTCGCCTCGCTACGGTCGCCCCGCGCTTGCACTTGACCTCATGGAACCATTTCGGTCGATTATTGCTGATTCGGTTGTGTTGACTGTTATCAACACTGGAGAAATATCCTCGCAGCATTTCGTTTTCGGAGCCACCGGGACTGCACTAACAGACGTAGGACGCAGAATTTTCATCAGAGCTTTTGAACGACGCCTAACGCAGGACACCACCCATCAGATTTTCGATTATCGCTTGAGCATGCGGAGACTGATTATTTTGCAAATGCGTCTACTCAGTCGCTTCTTGCTTGGCGAGCTTAGCAACTACCCCCACTACCTGCCGAGATAGGCGATATTCGTTATGGAAAACGAACGGCTCTACATGGTGGTTTATGACATCTCGAATCCCAAACGATGGCGACGCATTTTCAAAATAATGAACGAGTACGGTGAATGGATGCAGTTTTCGGTATTTCAGTGCCGCCTTTCAAAACGGAAAAGGGTTGAATTCGAATCTAAAATTCGATCAACCATTAAGCACGATAAAGATCATGTGATTATTGTTGATCTCGGTCTAGCGGACAAAGCCGACGTGGCAGTAGAAAGTATTGGCAAGTCATTCAAGTCAATTCAGCGCGAGGCGGTCGTGATCTGACCGCGATGCGGCATGGCTATCGCGGGCAGTTGTCTATTGATGGAATTTGTATCTTGGAGGCTCACAAGATTTGATATAGTGAACACTACACAGTTCACCTGTTTCATTGCCGAGCCATTTTCGAGTGATTAGGTGATACTTAATCGCTGGGGGGCTCTCGAATTTGGACAATGGATTGTTTTTGTTCATTTATAATTTAGATTAGGCGTAATTTATCAAATCTGGTCGCGTTATTTCTCGTGCATTTTTTAAGCTCTCGAATTCTGCTGTCAATTCATAATGAAATTAACAGCTTAAGATGAGGGCGTATTTCCGCCGCAATTGCGGCGGCCTCATTGAAGCGAGGGCAAGAATCGGTTCCAGGCCCATATCGAGACGTATTTCCGCCGCAATTGCGGCGGCCTCATTGAAGCTCTATAATCGAGGAATACCAACTACTTGGCAAGGAGTATTTCCGCCGCAATTGCGGCGGCCTCATTGAAGCTCATTTTCGTTTCTCCGTTTCGGGTTGGGGCTCTCGCCGTATTTCCGCCGCAATTGCGGCGGCCTCATTGAAGCTCAATCAAAATCGGATAGGAGAACACTGAAATGATTGTATTTCCGCCGCAATTGCGGCGGCCTCATTGAAGCCGAGACAACATTGGAGATTGCAATGCAGTTTCGAGGTATTTCCGCCGCAATTGCGGCGGCCTCATTGAAGCCTGCACTTGTACACGCCTGGGCGCGGCGGGCTGACGCGGTATTTCCGCCGCAATTGCGGCGGCCTCATTGAAGCTTCCCTGCCCTGCCATGCCAAGTCGCGCCATGCCACGTATTTCCGCCGCAATTGCGGCGGCCTCATTGAAGCCCTTGATCAACCGATTGATACCGGCCCAGCAGCGCCGTATTTCCGCCGCAATTGCGGCGGCCTCATTGAAGCGAGGCGCGATGATTTCCGACTGCTCCGGCGGCGAGCGCGTATTTCCGCCGCAATTGCGGCGGCCTCATTGAAGCCTATCTACATGGAAAACTTTACAACTGAAATTGGTGTATTTCCGCCGCAATTGCGGCGGCCTCATTGAAGCGCAGCACCATCATTCTTAAATCCATCTCGATGATCGGTATTTCCGCCGCAATTGCGGCGGCCTCATTGAAGCGATGGTCAGTGCCGTTCTCCACGCAGTCAAAGCAAAGGTATTTCCGCCGCAATTGCGGCGGCCTCATTGAAGCCGCACAAACCGATCCTGCACCGCCGCGGTGTAGGGCGGGGTATTTCCGCCGCAATTGCGGCGGCCTCATTGAAGCCTGCCAGGAGGCCGCGGTATACCGGCCCTTTGTCCGGGTATTTCCGCCGCAATTGCGGCGGCCTCATTGAAGCATTGCAAGGCGATGGTCAGTGCCGTTTTCGACACAGTGTATTTCCGCCGCAATTGCGGCGGCCTCATTGAAGCGAATATCCGCGCCTTGCTCACCCGTCAAGCCGGTTGGTATTTCCGCCGCAATTGCGGCGGCCTCATTGAAGCGAATATAAGGGGTATCGAATTGATGTTAGTTCGGGGTATTTCCGCCGCAATTGCGGCGGCCTCATTGAAGCCCGGTCGGTGATGCCATGCTCCAGCAGAGTGCCCACGTATTTCCGCCGCAATTGCGGCGGCCTCATTGAAGCATCATGACTTCTTCCCAGCTGTCCAACTTGGTAGGGTATTTCCGCCGCAATTGCGGCGGCCTCATTGAAGCCGAGCGGCCGCGATCGCCACCGCCTCGACATCATAGTATTTCCGCCGCAATTGCGGCGGCCTCATTGAAGCACTGAAAGCCCGGCCGCCTGCTGCAGCAGGTCATCGAGTATTTCCGCCGCAATTGCGGCGGCCTCATTGAAGCTCCACAGCACCGGCAGCTGCTCCATGGAGCGGCCCGTATTTCCGCCGCAATTGCGGCGGCCTCATTGAAGCTTGGAAGACTGAAACCAACCGGAGGCGGCGTAACAGCGTATTTCCGCCGCAATTGCGGCGGCCTCATTGAAGCGAATTAGAGGGATTGCGCGAGCTGGAGCAGTCGATCGAGGTATTTCCGCCGCAATTGCGGCGGCCTCATTGAAGCGTTAGCTGGTTTTCCTGCATGCCTCGCTCATGCTCCGTATTTCCGCCGCAATTGCGGCGGCCTCATTGAAGCTCTGCAACATGCGGACAGCCGGATAAAAAAAAATAAGTATTTCCGCCGCAATTGCGGCGGCCTCATTGAAGCAGCGCATCGTTGTAGAGCCGGCACTGGTACCGCATGGTATTTCCGCCGCAATTGCGGCGGCCTCATTGAAGCTCGAACCTTTCTTCGCACAATTCATGGTATGCAGTGTATTTCCGCCGCAATTGCGGCGGCCTCATTGAAGCCGAAAATGTAATAGACGTGTCGGCCACAGTCAAGCAAGTATTTCCGCCGCAATTGCGGCGGCCTCATTGAAGCACGGCATTATGTCGATAAGCGGCACAAGACACACGCTCTGTATTTCCGCCGCAATTGCGGCGGCCTCATTGAAGCTCTTCGTATTCGATTGCCGCACATTCTTCAGGCGTGGTATTTCCGCCGCAATTGCGGCGGCCTCATTGAAGCCTGGCAATTCCGGTTACCGCTGAAATGATTTTTCCAAGGTATTTCCGCCGCAATTGCGGCGGCCTCATTGAAGCGCGGCCTGCTTGTCCATCCAGTCCTGAAACCATCCGAGTATTTCCGCCGCAATTGCGGCGGCCTCATTGAAGCATTGTCAAGCTCCTATTTCGAGATGCTCAAGCGCCGTATTTCCGCCGCAATTGCGGCGGCCTCATTGAAGCCCTCGCGAATATCGCCACGAGACAGCAACCAAGGTCGGTATTTCCGCCGCAATTGCGGCGGCCTCATTGAAGCGCTTTTATCATGCGCTCGGATTCTTGCGCATCGCGCAGTATTTCCGCCGCAATTGCGGCGGCCTCATTGAAGCGGACGTGGTGCGCCAGTCGATCGAGCATGGAGAAGGCGTATTTCCGCCGCAATTGCGGCGGCCTCATTGAAGCGCGACGATGCCCCACGTTCCGTCCACATTCTCGTATAGTATTTCCGCCGCAATTGCGGCGGCCTCATTGAAGCCATCATCTCGAATGGTCAATCATTGGTCAGTCAAGGCGTATTTCCGCCGCAATTGCGGCGGCCTCATTGAAGCCCGGTATTGGCAAAGATTGCCCGCGCATTCTCCGGCATGTATTTCCGCCGCAATTGCGGCGGCCTCATTGAAGCTCGGCGTCGACATACGACGTGCCCAGCGTTTCTACGTATTTCCGCCGCAATTGCGGCGGCCTCATTGAAGCGCGAGTTCCTCGCGGCGGCTTCGCCGCAATTTCAAGGTATTTCCGCCGCAATTGCGGCGGCCTCATTGAAGCCAGGGCGCGAGAAGGGTAAAGCGGGAAAATCAAGAAGTATTTCCGCCGCAATTGCGGCGGCCTCATTGAAGCGCAGCGGACGGCAATCAGGGCGCGGAGATCCGCAGGGTATTTCCGCCGCAATTGCGGCGGCCTCATTGAAGCTTTACCAGCGCGGTCGCGCTTTCCGCCGATGTGTCGTATTTCCGCCGCAATTGCGGCGGCCTCATTGAAGCCGGCGCAAGGCGCAGTCTGCGGTGTCGGCGGTCTCGACGTATTTCCGCCGCAATTGCGGCGGCCTCATTGAAGCACTTGCTCCAGTCTACGCACCACGCCATGCGCATGGTATTTCCGCCGCAATTGCGGCGGCCTCATTGAAGCCTTTACAGTTTTAATTGGTGATGCTGGGCGGCTCATGGTATTTCCGCCGCAATTGCGGCGGCCTCATTGAAGCGACTGCCGGATGTTAATCATCTCGTCGATGTTGCAAGGTATTTCCGCCGCAATTGCGGCGGCCTCATTGAAGCGTCTTTTTTTGAGGCTCTGATTGCCGGTAAAACTTGTATTTCCGCCGCAATTGCGGCGGCCTCATTGAAGCAACCCCTTTTTTATCTGTAATTCTGTCGGCGGGGGAGGTATTTCCGCCGCAATTGCGGCGGCCTCATTGAAGCCAGGCGTTAACTCCAGTGCCGCTTTACAGATTGACGTATTTCCGCCGCAATTGCGGCGGCCTCATTGAAGCCCACCGGCGCTTCCTTGACCGAAAGCCCGGCCGCCTGCGTATTTCCGCCGCAATTGCGGCGGCCTCATTGAAGCGCGATTGGCCAGATCCATGCGCCGGAATGAAGGCTTGTATTTCCGCCGCAATTGCGGCGGCCTCATTGAAGCGCCGCGCTGTGATGCGCTTCGTCGATGACCATCAGGTATTTCCGCCGCAATTGCGGCGGCCTCATTGAAGCTTCAATGCCTCAAATTTCTCCTGCCTTGTGGCAATGTATTTCCGCCGCAATGCGGCGGCCTCACATATATCTGACCCTGGACAGCACTGGGAAGCCGGCCGCGCCGCGGCAATTTCCGATCTGCGAGCGGGCACGGTCGTGTAAAATGGATGGGTGCGGAAGTGCGCGGGCCGGCTTGCGGCAGTCCGTGCGCGGAACAACAGGCGACAAGACGGAGGAACTTATCCATGGCATCAAGTCTGGCGGTGCATGCCTACGACACGCTTTCGATTGCGAGGGGTCTCGAGCGGGACTACGCGTTCGGCAAAAAGCAGGCCGAGGGGATTGCGCGGACCATTCATGAGCATCTGGTCGCCAATGTCGCGACCAAGGACGATCTGGAGCATCTTCGCATCGAGCTGACGGGCAAGATTGCCGAGGTTCACAGCGAGCTGGACGGCAAGATCGCGGAGGTTCGCGTAGAGCTTGCGGAGGTTCGCGGCGAGATCGTTGCGCTAAACGGCAGGATTGATCGTCTGGAAGGCAGGATTGACAATCTCGGCAAGGCCTTGACGTTCCGGATGGGCGCGATGATTGCGACGGGGATAGGGCTGCTGGCGGCGCTGCAAGCCGTCATCGGGTGAACCCGGCGCTGTTCGGCTGTGCAAGGTGGAAAAACCAGCACCCCTTTTACCCGGATGGCAAATTGACGGGGTGCCGCAAGCGGTCGCGCCTTGAGATGCCTTTGCGTCGGAAAGGCGATTGGTTCTGTCGTTTTCGAGCCCCGACCAAGCGATGCTCGATATCCAGGTTCGCTACTGTCCCGGCGTTGTTACTAACCTAAGCAATCGGATTTATTCAATACGATGTTGGGGCAGCAATAAGCGAAATTCGAAGAATTCGTGATGCCAGATTTCATTGCGTCGCGATTCGGTCAGACCTCGATTTACAGATTTGAGAAACTTCAAGCACATCGAAGCACGCTTTAAGTTGGTTACCCCCTGTTTTTTAGGTGCTGGAAACTCCAATGCCGAACTGCGCCTCGCTTCAATAAAAGGCCTACTGCGCTTTTGGTGGCGTGCGTACATGCTCGCGACGTGCGTAGCAAAACACGGCGAGAGCGCTGCTATCGAGAGGATGAAGAAATACGAAGATTCTTTATTCGGTTCGCCCGACGCTGGGCAAAGTCCAATGGTAATGAAGCTTGATGCGCAGAAGCCTTCAAAAATTCCCGAAAGTAGAACCTCTCTGACAGATTCCAAAGGCAACATCGTTGGATTAGGCACACGGTATCTAGGCTATGGCGTACTGGACGCAGCGGGAAAATTGAACCGGCCATGCCTAACCCCTCCTTTGGAGTTCGTGCTTCGAATAAGCGCGAAAGATGAGTTGTGCTTAGACAGAATTACTCCGGCGTTGCACCTGCTTGGCCTTTCAGGCGGCCTCGGGGCACGCGCACGCAAGGGATTTGGCAGTCTTAACCTGATTTCATTGCAAGGCGATGGAATCGAAGACTGGCACGAGCCCAAGACAATTCAAGACTACCGATGCAAACTAACTTCATTGCTCAACGATGCAATGAACTGTAATAGTGAACCAGAGTTCAGTGCCTTCTCATCACATTCGCGCATAGACCTCTTGAGGTTTGAGAGCAACTCCGCCACAGAGGTTCTCGATCAATACGGCTGCGCGATGGTGCGCTACCGAAGCTGGGGAAGAAATGGGCAGGTATTGAAAAACGAGCCATCACGATGCCAATTCCCAGATGACCACGACTGGATGAAAGGCAAGAAAGTTGAACCAGGCTTTCACCCGCGCAGAGCCATGTTCGGCCTGCCTCATAACTATGGAAGAGGTATAGAGGTGAAAGCTAGATCTCGCAACCGGCGCGCCAGTCCGCTCTTCTTTCACATTCATAATATATCCGGAAAATATGTCGGCATTTCACTTCTATTGCGCTCCCAATTTTTGCCCAAAGGCGAACAAATCCAGCTGAGCAACAGAAGAAATAGACAACATGTATCCGTAAAGCCAGACTGGAGTGTGCTGACGGATTTCATTGATGAGAACAGCAAGGAGAAGATTTGGCCAAATGATTGACCATGTCGTGCATATCTCGCTTGGACCGGTGCAAAGCTTCATCGCGCAAGCGCGGCGCACGCGCGACTTGTGGGCTGGTTCATTTCTGCTTTCATGGATGACTGGGCAGTTGATGGCTACGGTGCTTCATCAGGGCGGTCGGATAATATTTCCAAAGGTGGGAGACTATTCGGTCCCCGAAGATCCCATGCTCGCCGCGATTTTGGGAAAGCCGGTGAGCGGACACGAAAACCCTCGAATCGGCACACTGCCCAATCGGTTTAAAGCTATAGTCGAAGACGAATTCAATCCCGAAACCGTTGCCAATGAAATGCAACAGAAGTGGTTAGAGCTGGCCGAAGCTGTGTGGCAAAGTTTCGTCGCAAAAGCATCCGCCGAAGGACGTGAAACCCGCGCAATCTGGGAGCGCCAAATTGATGGATTCTGGGACATTCAATGGGTCATGGGTGCCGACCCCGCGGATGGCAGCGATGCCGTTTGGCTTGACCTGCGAAAGAACTGCCGATCTCACTGGCCGCCACCGGAAGGCGGCGACCACTGCACGACCATGAGCGAATGGCAGGAGTTGTCTGGTTATTCTCATTGTGGAGAAAAACGGCAACAACAAGAGTTCTGGAGCAAACTGCGCTGCAAAACTGGGCGGCTTGATTTACGTGAAGATGAGCGTCTTTGCTCGATCGCGCTAATCAAGCGTTTGTTTCCGAAGCTCGAAGATCATGATCAAGACCGAATTATCGGATGGCGCATTGGCACCGTGAACTGGCCATCGACAGCCTATATGGCCACTGTGCCTTGGCTGATGCATGTGGCCGCCGATCCACAACATCGCAAAGCGTTGGAAAACTACGTTCAAGTTATTCGAGAAACTCTCGACTCGAATACCTTCATCAAGCTTTGCGGCGAGAGCGCAGTAAAGTTGCCAGGCCTGCGACCGCTAGGCGA
This sequence comes from Arenicellales bacterium, assembly GCA_965214875.1. Classification (GTDB taxonomy): domain Bacteria; phylum Pseudomonadota; class Gammaproteobacteria; order Arenicellales; family JAJDZL01; genus CBDAUN01. Next base: position 3,432,340 of record OZ243980.1, read on the forward strand.
AAGTGCCAATCTAGATGGCAACATGTTTCTCGATACTGCGTTAGCAAATCAGCAGGCAACGCCGCTGAATGACCAAGATGTTCCGCATGCAGAGGGAGTTTGCGATGCCGCACTTCGCGAGAATTTGCGAGAATCGCTGGCAAAAGCCGTGAAAATAGTCAATGGCTCGGCGCAATCGTTCTATGCGTATTTGCTGCTGGACGGCGACCGTCTGGGAAAACTGCTGAGTGAGCACGATCAAGAAACTGTATCGAGTGCATTAGAGCGTTTCGTCAAAGAAGTGCCTAACGCCATCCTTAAGCATAACGGCGTAACCGTGTACGCCGGTGGAGACGATGTTCTGGCAATGCTGCCGGTCAACAGCGCCATAGAATGCGCGATCGAATTGCGCGAGCACTATGGATCCAGCTTTGCCCGTAGCCCTGCGGTTGAAGCCGAAGCGATGCTGGAACAGGCAACGGCATCATGCGCGATCGTCTTCACCCACTTTCGCAACCCGTTACGTGATGTTATAGCCCTTGCTCACCGAGAACTAGACCACACCGCCAAGACCCGCAATGGCCGCAACTCTCTGGCGGTCACGGTTATGAACGCAGGAGGAGTCAACCACCGATGGGTCGGAAAATTCGGCAATTTGCCGAATGCACTGTTGTCGCTTCGTGATGCGGTCGCGAGCGACTCAGTTTATTCAACGAATTTCTTCTATCGCTTGCGCGAACGCTATGCAAGAATGATCGCAGATGCTGATAAGTTCAACCCAAACGATCTCCGCGATATCATTCTTGCAGAGTACAAAAATGGAGAAGTTTCTCGTGACGACTTAAATCAAAAGCTCGCCGAGGATGCTGTCGACACCCTGCTTGAAGCCTGTCATAATCAGCAAGGCAAGTATGCAGAGGACAACAGCACGACTTTTCAGCTTGATGCCGCATTTATCTCACTGTTTCTAGCTCAGCAGAATAGTTTTTCACGAACCGGGAAACAGACATGACAGTGATCCATTTTGAACCGTTGGACACGCTATTCTTCCGTGATGGTCGTCCATACAATCGTGGAGAACAAAACCAATCGGGAGTAGCGAGTTTGTTTCCACCGGCGCCATCAGTTCTTGTCGGCGCGGTCCGTGCAGCATGCGCACGCATCATGGGGTGGCAACACGGCACTTGGAACGAGAGAATATCAGCATGTCTTGGGAACGGCAATGACCTCGGCCCGCTATGCTTTCGCGGCCCGCTGTTGATGCATCGAGGCGAAGCCGTTTATCCTGCTCCCGCAAATCTAGTGGCCAGCCTGCCGCAAACTACAAAATCCACTCCGAATGTTTCAACCCTGCTTTCCCCAAGTAAGGCAGGAATAACCTGCGATTTAGGAAGCAATGCGCAACTTCCCGTCATGGGCCGTGCTATCGAGGGCGCGAAACTGCTTGGCGATGAGGGTTGGTGGATAACGAAACGAGGCTTGGAGATGTTGCTCGAAAGTCGACCGCCCGACTCCGGCACTCTCATCCACAACCGCAAACTGTGGCAAATGGAAGCACGTGTCGGCAATATAAGATCCGAGGAAACGCGAACTACAGACGAAGGGGCTTTGTACTCACCGAGCCATGTGCGATTATGTCGCGGATCATTGTTAGCAGTGGAGGTCGACGGGCTACCAAACGAATGCGTCGATGCATTGCCTGGCCAACCATCGCCGGTAGGCGGCGAAGCTCGCGCATGCTGGCTGCGCCCTACATCAGACACGCTCCCTATGCCCAATCCCGTCGCGCTCCTGGCCGACGGCGACCGGCTCCGCTATACTGTTATCGTTGTTACCCCTGCTGACACCAAAACTCCTCCAAGACTCGGCGAGGAGTTTTTTGCAGGATTGCCTGGTCGGATCATTAGCGCATGTCTCCCCCGCCCGGCCCTTATCGGCGGTTGGGATTCGCAAACGATGCAACCGATCGCTGTGCGCCCACATTTGCCTGTTGGCAGTGTGCTGTACCTCGAAACAACGAAAGACAAGGTTGGCGCAGTCGAGGCTTTGCATGGTTCCAGCATTGGTCACCGAACCGAGTGGGGGTTCGGAGTGATTGCAGTTGGACGATGGAATTATGAACCTGACCAGACTTAAGGAGCAAATGCAATGAATCATGCGATTCTCGGCCTTCTTGCCGAAACATTCATTCATCCAGGTGCCGGTCAGAGCGGAGGCGTGATTGATTTGCCGGTAGCACGCGAATCTGCTACTGACTACCCATACATTGCTGGTTCCAGCTTGAAAGGCGCACTTGCAGATGCGGCAAGGCAAGACCTGCATGAAGACGAGACAAGCCGATTATTCGGCAAGCCAGATCACGCCGGCTTGTTGCTAGTATCAGATGCACGCTTGTTGCTGCTGCCGGTACGCAGTCTGATGGGAGCCTACCGTTGGGTAACCTGCCCTCATCTTCTGGAACGTTTAGCGCGCGATAGTCGACGTGCAAACCACCTCGCAGCACCAAACGCAATCCCCTCAATTGAACCGTATCATTATGTTAGCCCGTTGGATTCATCGGATGACGAAAAACTCTATCTGGAGGAAAGGAGTTTTTTAGCGATGAAGAATCACGCTTGGGCGCAGGACAATGCCGAACAATGGATCAACACGATGATTAGCCTCATTTCCGACCCATCTGCGGGCAAACGCTTGCGGCAGCGACTGGTGGTGATAAACGATGACGATTTTTGCTGGTTTTGCCGCAATGGTCTAGCTGTTCATGCGCGCAATGTCCTCAATCAACACAAGCAAAGTGAAAACCTCTGGTATGAGGAAACGCTGCCGCCCGATACGCTCATGTATTCCGTTTTAGCAGAAAGGAATCCCGGCCACGGCACCTTATCGGCAATTCAGACAATTTTCGAGAAACGGCCATATCTGCAGGTCGGCGGAAACGAAACGGTCGGCCAAGGATGGTTCGCAGTTGCATGGAACAACGCAGAACGATGAACACTCAAAACCTTGATCAGCGCCGAGCGGCGCACGCAATGAATCGCGTCAAGAAGTGGAAAAATAGCCAGAGGCAGTCTGATTATCTGAGCTATGTCAAAGCACTGCCGGCATCAATTTTACAGAACGGACTGGGGCAGGCATTCGCTACCCTGCTCGCAGCGACCAATCCGAGCGACGATGAAGATCCGCATTTTGGACTGTGCAATGACTTGCAAGATTGGCTGTGTCGAGATGATTCCGATGCGCCGTATCCTAAAGCGACCGGAGTACTGGAAGCTATTACGACCATGGATCAAAATCGATATCTGTGCGCCCAAGCTGAGGCGCTGCTCTATTTGGGCTGGCTTAAGCGGTTTGCGGCAGCGTTTCTAAGTGCGAGATCTCAAGATAAAACCAATGGTTGACCGCCCCCTTTATAAGGATGCGGATATTCCTGGAATGCCGCCAAGTTGCAACGCTGGACTTTGGTACGACAAATTCTGCGAATGGAAGGACATTTCGACTACCCGACCAAGAATCGAAAAACAGAAATGGATTTCAGCGATTTGCAACAACCCTTGTGGAAATCATGACGAGTTGCAACTGCAATCGGAACGTCTACAAAACATGATTGAATGTCTAAACGGTCGATATATCGATTTGCAGACAGCTGGGCCTTTTGTCACTGGCCTAGGCCGGAACCATCCGGTAGAGAACGGCTTTCTCTGGCATCACACACTTGGAGTCCCCTACCTTCCCGGTACGTCGGTAAAAGGTATGGTGGGCGCATGGGCAAAGCAGTGGGAACGAGAGCAAGAACTAGTCTGGGAATCTATTCTCGGAGCACAGCAGCAGGTGGGTGATACGATATTCTTTGACGTTTTGCCCACAAAACCTGTTCAGCTAGTGACAGACGTTATGACCCCGCACTATGGAGAATACTATCAAAACGTCAAACCGCCTGGCGACTGGATCGATCCTAATCCGATTCCATTTCTAGCGGTAGGAAGTGGCGCGACGTTTCGATTTGCTGTAGCCCCTCGACGATCTTCGGAGATCGATCATAGTCATTGCGAAACCGCATGCCGCTGGCTGATCGATGCATTGGATTGGATCGGTGCCGGTGCAAAGACCGCCGTCGGATACGGTCGCTTCGAGGAAACGCCGCCCGCAGCACCTCGCCCTCTTGAAAAGGACATGGCAATAGAAGCAACCCTGTACCTCGACAAGAAAAATCGCTGGTGCGGGCGTACCGCAGACGGGCGGTCTGGCACCATATTCGGAGAGAAACCGGACGACGCTCTCACCGATGAAACATATACGCTTTACGTGCGCGTTCCACCGCCACAGTTGCAATTCACGTGGACGATCAAGAAAAAGTAACCATCAAACAACCGATGACCACCTCATCGAGTTCGTAATCATGTTCACCGATACCAGTATTACAGATTGAAATGTCGAAAAACGAACCCGACAAGTTTTTTCTGATCTTAACGGTGGGCAATAGCGCGGAACCTATCGTTAAGTCTATCCGCGAATGGAAGCCGGAAAAGGTTTGCTTCGTGCAGTCTTCCGATTCGCGGAAAACAATCGACGAAGTGTTGAGACCGCTGGACAGCCAGGACTACAACCTGCGTGAAGGACAGTACGAGCTCATAGAAATAACCGATCATGAGGATTTTTCTGCTTGCGCCTCGCAGATGCGCAGTGAATTGGCAGGCCGTGTTCTTGAATGGCATAAACGCAGTGAAAATCATAAGTGCGTAGCCGATTTTACCGGCGGAACCAAGTGTATGAGTGCGGCCTTAGCGTTGGTCGCGCGGCCGTGGCCAAACGTTTGTTTCTCTTACGTGGGAGGCAAACGGAGGTGTGATGGTCGCGGAATTGTAATCGACGGTAAGGAGAAAGTGGTTCGCCGAGTTAATCCTTGGCAAGCACTCGGCTATCAGGTAATTGAGGATGCCATTGCTGCGTTCAACTGCCACGCCTATGGATGGGGAGCCGAACAGTTGGATCGTGCGAAGCGCAACACCGGTCCGTCAACAAGTAAAGAGTTAAACGCTATATCCATGCTCTTTCGGGGGTATGAACTCTGGGATCGTTTGGAATATTCAAACGCTTGCAAAAAGTTCGAGGAATGCCGGAAAAATATTAACGATCTCGCCGTCACTGTGCCCAACATTCCGACACCTTGGTTTCAAATGCAAATAGAACATGCAATAGCACGACTAGAGGAGCTAAAGCAAAATTCCGACCGTCCAACCGACGCGCTCCTCGAGGATTTAATTGCTAATGCTGGCAGACGGCGGGAAGAAAATCGCCATATTGATGCCGTCGCTCGCCTTTACCGTGCCGTCGAAGTGGCGGCTCAACTTCGTTTGCGGGAGCATTTCGAGATTGACACCGGCAATATCTCAGAGAGTGACCTTCCAGAATCTATGCGCGAACGTTTTGAACATCAACCCGCTGGCAAGAAACTGACGCTGGGTCTACAAGATGCCTACAAATTATTGTTGTCTAAGGGAGATGATTTAGGCGTGGACTTCAACGAGAGGAACTGGAACGACGAATTAAAGTCTCCGCTGTCGGAACGAAACAAGTCTATTGCGGGACATGGCTTCGAACCTGTATCGAAGAAAGTATCAGACGAGCTGTGGCGCGGCGTTTTGTCCCTGACCGGAATTAGCCATGATCATATTAATGATCTGCAATTTCCCAAGTTTGATGGGCATCAGGGAAAATGACTAGTGTCCGGGGTCAGATACATGTGGCGTCAATTCGAGCTGCCTATCGTGATGACCGTGGTGTTCCAGGGAGTGTCGAAGAATCGGAACTCAGTTCGGTTCTCCGAACAATTCGCCAAGCACTTCTCGGCGTAGGACCTTGAGACCCTTTCGCGCCATGTCTTCGGGTTCGAAAGTCCGGCGATCAGCGTGGACCGTATCGACCACGAGCGTTTGGCATCAGGCAGCATGATTGACGCGCCAATTCGGGCGATGGCCAAGGTGCGCAGGTTTAAGGCAGAAGATTTGCAACATATGCTGACGCGCATCCGGCATGCGCCGAAAGGGGACCGGGTAAGGATGTTCGCCTTGGTATTCGGGTATATTAGCGATTGCAATGCACATATCAGGCCTGAGCACATTCTGGGCTTGCAGACCGAAACGAAGGAGGAGTAGCAAATGATACAGTCAGCGGTAGATTGTTTTCGCGAAGAGGGCCCGGCAAGAGAGAAGCATGGAAGTTGCGACGAGGATGCTGAAAAAGGGCATATCGTCGGCGGACATTGTCGAGGCCACTGATCTTAGCAAGAGACAGATTGAGACGCTGCGCCGCAAGATAAACGGCGCAGCGTGAAGCTAACCGTTAGCAAGCCGCTTGGAAATCTGTAGCCCGACCGGGTTTACACAAACCTTTTGACTCAAATGGCTCTTCAACGGATGTCCCGTCTGTCCGCCGTTTGGCCGCTACACCTAGCCACATGAAGCTTGGCCACGTGTTGAGCTTGCACCTCAGCTGATATCAGGCGGCGATGCGATTGACCGGCTCGTTTCTTCATCGTCGGGCAATTCCAGCAGGTGGCACTCACGGTGAGCAATTGATTTGGTGAAAGTCTCATGGTGCAATTTTTCCGCTATTTTGCAGCTTCCCTGATGTGCCGATTAGGGAAGTTGCAGCGGATAAACGATTCCTGCCCACACTTAAGGCGATCTTATTTGCCTGAACGATTCCGGCAAATCATCGGAAGCGACCTTTCGAATCACTGCTTTCATATTGGAATACTGGTCCGTGTTGCAAGAGTCAAAATTCGAAGAGAGTTTCAAAACTTTGACAAACTTTCAACCGTTTAACTGGCAGAAGCGATTATTTGTCTAATGGTTGGCGAAAGGGCGGCCGCCATCATTCGCTGACCAACGATGGTAACAGACTGCTTAAATTGATGCCTATTCATGCGACCGAGAGACTTTCGGTTTCATGAAAACAGAATCTGTGCCTAAGCTACGCTCTACAAGCCGGTAATCACTGATTCTGGAGAACACTCCATCCGCCACCGCTAAGTTTGCGGCTCCAAAAGGAAGTTCACCTAGCCGCCCTGAAACTGGTTATTCGGTGCAAATAGCCCCAGACCGAAATGACAGGCAAACCCAAGAGCCAACGGCCCAGTAATCGGTTCAGCAAAGTTAAGCTCCCAAAAACTGCCTCGACAGTCAGGCTGAATTTGATTGCGCCTGAGTGACCGAAATCGTCTAAATCTGATAGGCATCAGACTCCGGTTTCCAACCTTGATTGTATTGACGTGTTTTAAGTTCTCGAGTTCGGGAAGACCACGTATTTCACATTCGCGCCTAATCTGAGCAGCAACATTAAAGTTCTTTTTGGTATGCCATGGGTGTAGGTAAGGTGTTAAGGAAACCCACTGCCGGCTAGACGCTGTCAGTTCACTGAAAACCTCGTGGCCACCCATACCCTCAAACAACAGCCGCCACTCGCCGCCATTTGAATCCCACAACTTCCTCTTGCGACGCGACAATTCATCAATGATACGCTGCGCCGTTTGATTCATTCCGGCAGGTACATGGAGCGCCACTCTATCCAAATAGCCATTTCCATTGCTATCGAATGGCAAATAGAAGGCATGCTGATGCGTACTTTCCTTTGGCAAATCGTGCCCAGAAAACAACGGAGGAGCAAGAGGCTTTCCTGCCTCATCCTTTCCGAATGCGTTCATCACCGTCATGCGCATCAGTTCGCCAATACGCAGTGTATCCTCTATACGTGGCAATGGCTTGCCAAGTAGCAGGAAGCGAGCAGTTGTAATTTTTGACGTCGATCGCTTCGAAGTGTTCGCCTTTCTTTGTGGCCGCAAAGCATCCAGCGGACGAATGTAGTTGATTTTTTTCGAGGCTGGCGGTGCGCTCCAACCCTGCTTTTGCAGATCCACAGTATCCAGTGACAAGGCTAGAAGCAATCCATTCGGCAGTGACTTGTTCAACTTTTTCGACTGCTTGCCATCCGCAAAAAACATATCGCGCCGACCGGCATACTCGTTGGCAGAAACAGGTGAATTCACGCTGACTATCTCTCCATGCAGTTCCCCGGTCAATTGGTCAATTGGGTCTTCTCCGGGCCTGCAATTGGGCTTCGGCATGTATTTGACTCGGCGGACCTCTACCCAGGACTCCGCACGGCCAAAAAAACCCATTACACTCACTAAGTCGTCAAGCAGTCTTGCCTGTTCTTCCGGTAAATCTATTTGCGACCAACCTATATATAAAGGTGTGTCAGGGTGTACAGCCGCAAAGGCATCATACACTAGTGAAGTTTGCCCACCGCCCTTTGGCATGTAATGACGAGTATGACTTTGGCTTGCGTCAGGCAGATAAAACTCGGGAGCCACTCGGGCAAGCGTCTCAATAAGGGCAACTAAATCTACTTCATCGTGCTTACCCGTGATCTTGACTTTGCGATGCCATGTTGCAATCAGCGCCCGCAATAAACGCCAAGTCTCGGGAGGCCAATCAACGTCAGCCTCATTGACGTGTCGTCCCCACGGATTGCCGTGATAGCGCCCAGCTAAAAAACGGAATTCAAGGGCAAGCATGGCAGCTACTTTTTTCGGTAAGTGATGGTAGTTGTGCGAAAGTCAATTCCAGCCTTGGAAATCAACACTGGCAGATTCCCTTGCAGATCGATCAGCGAAGGCAGTTCAAATCCTTTTGGTTGCTGCACTTCGACACTCAGGCATCCCAAGTCACAGGCAGTTCGCAGCCTCAGATTTGTATCAAGAAGCTTCCTCACCTTAAACAATGCGATTGCAATCAGAAGCGTTTCAACTTCATTTCTGAAACCATAGCCGCGAATCTGTGCTAGATCGAGATTGAAGTACGCCGTGATTTCTGGAGAGACGAATTCATCCCGCGGAAAAGGAACGTTGCCGAAACCTTTACTGGTATCACCTCGTGGATTGACTGCATCATTTTTCACTCCTCCGCTTGCGGCCACCTTGATGTCCATAGCCTCAATGAAACCAGACAAAGCACGAGGCAAGCGCAGGCGACCGCCCGCCAAGTCGCTCTTCGCCAGAAAAACTCCGTGAACCAGTGAATTGATATCTAGCTTTAGCAATACGCTCGCCAGCTTGCGCAAATCGACCATTCCTTCTTCCATGTCAGCGAGTTCATCTTTGAGCAACTGAAGAAGTTTTGCATCTCTACCCTCAAGGATGTATGGCGAATTTATACGGTGCGCCTCTAGAATCGAATTGGTGAGCGGCTCCGATTTTTCGTTCAGTACCTTGATAACCGATAATCCTCGCAGTTCCTGCACCCAGTCATCAGCCATTTTGTCCCAGCAAACGGCCTCCAATCGATTTGCCATGCTCTGTGCAGATTCCACCAGCAACATCGCTTCACCATTCGGCCCTTCGTATTGAGCAGCGCCAATCTCAGGAAAGCCAGTAGGTTGAAATCGTGTGCCTTGTACAGGCTCAAGCTTGGCTTTGAGCAACAATCGCGGGGCATTTTCAAGAGTATTCAAGTCTAGAGACATAGCTATCTCCTCTGTTTGTTGCGTTGTGGTTTTAGGGTAAAGCAAATGGTTAGAATTATTCTAGTTGAGCATCTTCTTTGTCACTCAATACTACGTTTGACAATGTACGAATAGCGCCGTATTTAAGGGGAATTACTAGTGCCGCCGCAAGTCTGCGAGGATCAATGCCAACCAAATTGGGCAATTTGTCAAACGGCAGAGCCAAATCAAAGCCAGAACTGCGCAATCGTCGCCAAGCAAAAACTATGGCCTGTTCAGCGTGTGCAGGCCCGCCGCTGGCTAATTTGTTAAGTATTTGAGGCGATGCAGGCAAATGCTTATCCTTGGGCAATGCTCCCAAGCTCTTCAATGCAGAGTCGGGCATCAGTGCTAATTTGCATAAAGTAAAGGCCGCAGGAATCGGGCCTTCACCTGACTTTTGATCGATATCAACCGGAATTTCACACATTGAAAGTCCTCGAAGTAATCCGGCAATTTTCACATCCAACCGATCACTATTGAGAAAATTGCATAAATCACCAAGATCAATTCCTGCATTGCTATTCAGAGGCTTGTCCTCGAAGTTTAGTCGAGCTGGCAGGGACAGCCTCAGCCGCGCCAATTCGATCAACGTAGCAACGAGGTCATGCTTAGCGGAGACTTGAGCACGAATACGGCAAACGGGTTCTCTCTTGTTCTTCTCGTTTTTGCACGCCTTTATCAACCATTCGTTGAAATTCGCATGATGGATAGGGAACAATTGCGAGCGCACAGGAAACGCATTTTCTCTAGTTCCCCTTAAACCCGCAAGAGCCCATGCAATACGGAATTCCGGACTTTCGTCGTTTGCTTCCCTTGCCCAGCTCGTAGAGAGCTGCGGTATAGGTGGTACAGAATCTTGTGCCTTTATGCTGCACGACAGTGCTCCTTGGATTTCACCTAACAAAATCAGCAAGCACTGCGTTTTCTCAGTACTCGGTTGGCGCTGCGCCATTACAAAAATAGCATTTTCGAGCCGGTGATACAAATCAGCGAAACGGCTAGGGGCGCTCTTTCCACTTGAAAATTTACGAAACTTAGCCAACCAATCCTTGCGCTCAAGCTCATCAATCCAATTGGTTTGAGGGTCGGCGGTAACTTGAACTCGCTCCAGAGGCGTGGCCAGGTATGCTTTTCCATGGCGCATCAACAAACCATACCGCTGGAAACGGTCCACTCCGCGATACCCTCCCAAACGGTGCACGGCACGCACAAAATCCAGAGCGTCTTTAGCAGGCCGAGCGCCTAGTGCAACACGTCCTTCAGATATCAATGAGCGAACTTCCGTGTAGTTTGCAGGATTGCTCCACAGCGGCATCCACAATTCGCCTCTTGACGACGCTACATCATTCTTGCCCAAGTTGCCGCGACTTGCAGCAACTGAACGCACCGTGAAGGGATAGCTTAGAAAACCTATGCCGGAATATTCGTTACGACGTACAGCCGCGGCCGCAAAAGTAACAGCACCCTCTATCATCAGCACGAAATCCCATGGGTTCACGTGGCCTTTTTTTGCTTCATATCCCGTTGTGGAGTTCGGTCCGCCTACTTGACCAGGAGCAAATTGGCCGATCGCTTGTTTAGCCAGCCCCGGCGCTGGCTTAGCAAGCAGTGCCAAATCAAGCAAACTAGCGGATTTAGGCATCGCTTTTCCTGTTTTCGGATCAATAAGGTCAAGCAGACGTTGCATAAAGTTATTTGTGAAATCGAATCTGCCATCATTGCCACCCGTACCAAGCAGAGGTGGGAATTGTCCCTGTTCTCCAGTTAGCAATATCGACGCATCAAACCACTCAAGCGCATCGTCGGGTAGCAGACCGCGCAGACGATTCAGGAGTTTATTTTTCGCTTCATTTTTCGGACTTGCCTCGCGCTCCAAGCACTCAAGATCAAAAGCTCGTGCCGCAACCTCCAAAGACAAACGAAACGCTGACAAGCGCTGACAGGCGCTTTCTTTGATTTCTTGCAAGGATATCTGATTGTCATTCTTGTAGAATCCACTACCACCGTTCCACGGACTTAGAATCGGTGACGGAGCGTAGTCATCTAATAGATAGCGGATCAAAGTCTCATAGGGCATCTTGGATGTTAGAAGCAGATTTTCGCCAACCCATGCACCTTTAATCTCAGGATCCAAGTTGTTCAGTATCCGCAGCACACCTAGTCCTTTGAGATAATTCGCAAGCGGCGTAGGCGTACAACCGGGAAGTGCAATTTCATAGTAAGTTGCCACGTGCAAGCCTCTCTACTCTTGCTCCTGTGACGATGCGCGCCAATCAGCGATGCGCACGAGAGTCTCCAACCATGCAAGACGGAACGGTCCATGTTGTTCCAATAGATTCAGGGTTCGGGCCGCCCACGAACGACCTTGCTCACCTTCGCCTATTTCCATCAGAGCAAGTTTCAACTTAACTTCGCCGCTCTGCTCTCCATCAAACGAGAGCAATGGGAGACAATCGCCTTCCCAAATACCACGTGCAAATCGCAATTCTTGTGAGTCGGGCTGTTTCTCGTTCGGCATTGCCCGCAAACTCATTCGCACCTTGCCATGATGAGCTGCGATCAAGTAAGCGGTCAGATCAATCTTGATGTCCGGATTGTTTGGATTGTCACGTTGGGCCAAATAGGCTAGGGCTGATGCCAGTTCATGGCGAAAATATGGCCGAGAATGTCTCATCCGCCCCGAACAACCCGACTTGGCGAGAACCCCATCCGGGGCTTCCTTGCAACGATGCATAGATTTTTGAAATACGTCGTGCGCCTTACCAACATCATGCCAGCGGGCAGCACAAACAACCTCGCTAGCGTTGGCACGTTCGTTTACGGCGGCGCATAATGACTTGGCCGCACTAGCGGCGTTTCCAAGATGCTTCGCGAGTGGCACGGAAGCCTTAGTTTGAGATCGCCAGTCATCTCCATAGCTCAGCATTTCAACTGCTTCGCTCGTATTTTTGTCTTCTATACGGACTTCCTTCTTCCCATCGCTGGTGAAACCAAGTGCTTCATCATATCCTCCATCTACAGCAGCCAATAGCAGTGTCATGCCAGGACGAGGCGGATCAATTAAAGATTGCCATTTCTTGCCTAGACTGTCCCAATGCCAAACGCCATTTTTGCGTTTGCCAATATTCTTTGCTTGCCTCAAACTAACGGGGCATAACTCGTCCCGATTTGGCGCAGGTTGAGGATCCGGCTTGTTGGGATTTTGTTCAAAGTTTCGCCAAAACACTTGTAAACCTGGGAGTCCTTTATCCCTGATGTAGTCCGACACATCCACATCAAATCCAGATAGATCCGGATCGGTATTGAATAAATCCAACAAATCCCTGCGTCTCAGTACGGCTGATTGCGGAGGATTTTCGTCTGTTGGGGACAGATTTCCGGGTCCAACATCATCAAGTCCTATCAGTTTTTTCCGAGCCTCTTGGAGCGCCACTCCATCGTAAGGCAAAGTGTCCGCATCATCTTCAATGTCAATCCAGAACACTCGCGCCGCGTTGCCGGCCTTGTGTTCACCAAAACGGTTGCAACGGCCGAACCTTTGAACCAACGAAGACCATGATGCCAATTCGGTGAATAGAGTCATTGAGGTTATATCAACACCGGCTTCAATGGCCTGTGTGGCGACAATAATGCGGTCTTTAGCGGATAAATTTAACTGCTCATTTTGTCGTCGACGCTCAACCGGTCGAAAGCGTGAATGAATCAGCAAGTCATCACAATTTGCTCGACTCTGCTGTATCTGTTGGAACAGCTTCTGAGCGCGGTCGACCTGATTCAAAATAACCAGCGTTTGGCTGCCCGGTTCGTGCTCATCCAATACGGTTCGGCTCAGCTCCTTAACATACGCTGTCATGCCATCTTTATTTTTAGCTTCCGAGTTGAAAGACACAATAGTGCGCCGCAAAGATTTTTGCGCGTCAAGTAGTTTGGCAACATGCCTTCGGTCAGCGTCAGTTAATCCCAATGTTTTGAATTGCGGCACGTGGTCTGCAAGATCAACCGTCTCAAGCCAGTCGGGTCTAAGTGTCGCTGATAGCCAAATCGAAATGCTGGATTTAGCTAGAGGAAATTTTCTTCGGAAAGCCTCCAACTGTGCCGAAGTCGCCAAGCCTGCCCCCATGAGCTGCACTTCATCAAAAGCCCAGAGACTATCGTTGTGAAGCAATGCGAAGTGAATTGGCCACTGATAACGACTCATGCCATAGCCTCGCATCAAGGCACGAGAAAGCAACATGTCTTGCGTGCCTATCAGAATCATGTCCTCTTCCGGATGATTAGCCCAGGTCTTTAGGTCCGTCTCGCCCCCCATCAAAACATGAACCGAAACCTTGTTGTCACCAAGCTCTCCCAGAATGTTCAGGTTTCGCAACCAGCAGCAAACATTCTCGTGAGTCTGCTCAACTAGCGTTCGCATGGGCAAACACCAAACCAATCGCCTAGGAGTTGCTTTATCGGTCTCAGCGAGTCGTCCGCCGCACCGCCAACCGCGCTTGTAAAGCCAAGCTGCGGTAACGGCAACCGTTTTCCCCATGCCGGTAGGAATGTCCAACAACTCCGGCCAGGCGGGACCGATAGCTAAGTGTTCCTGATACGGGTAAGGCACTTGCTCGCTTTGCGCGAAAGCGGCACGAAAGAAGCTAAGGTATTCTTCCTTACACATCTTCGAAATCTTTTGATAAATGCTCCAAAAGAACAATTTAGGGCCATTAACAACGAAAACCTCTAATCAGTGTGGCAATTCAATCGCTACTGACGAATTCTTCCAATGGAACCTTATCAGCTACACGTTCAAACATTTGGTTTTAGCTATTTTGCCTTGGAAGCAGAATATACAATAAAAATGATGTTAGCGGTGTGTCTCGACTTAAGGGCATCAATGTGGATAAGGATTTGAATTCGGACATGTAGCCGGTTGAGTATCCGGTTACGAAACTGCTACTTAGTGCCTGCCAGAACCCCCTCCCCTATTTTGCGCCTGGGCCGGCGCCTCCGGCCGCCCGGATCGTCGCTTGGAAGTCCGCTTCGGGGATGCTAGGCGGCGGGCGAGGCGCTTGCGCTCCTTATCTAGCAGTAGCCGCCCGAGCCGCTTGAGGTTCGCCGCCAGCGGCCGACTCGACCGCCGAGTGTTGCTTGCGAGCCGCCTGGAACTATTCCTGGCCCTCATGCGCCGAGCCGGGCCCGGTATCTCAGGCGAGTGGAAGCCGCGGTCAAAGCTGCAGGCGCGAAGGTCCTCGAACCGCCCCTTCGACCAGCACCGCCACGTGGTCGATGTCGCCGACCGCCACCAGGGCGCACAGCTTCGTGTCCTCTGCGCGAAGATCGCAGCAGACCTCGGCCCGGATATGCGCCCAGCAACGGTCGGACAGGCCGGACTGGTGCCACTGATCCACCTCCCCGTTCCACCGCTCCGTCAGGCGCAACACGCACGAGGCCGAGAACCCTCGCACCCGGGGCCCAGCAGAATCTGCAGGGCCTCGGCCATCTCGCCGCTGGACACGCCATCTGGATGCCACCACGGCGAACACCTCAACGCTCGCGGCCTTCCCCGCATGCGGCGGAATCAGCGCAGACCGGAACACGGCCGGCTCGCCGGGGCAGGAGCGGGTCTTGGGAATCCGCACCGAGACCGGCCCCGCGCCGGTCTGAATCTAGCTTCGCGGCCGGTAGCCGCTTCGCACCACCGCTCGGCGACCGGCCGGCCTTTCGACCCCGTCGTAGCGGGCGAGCAGCTCACCGACCTAGGTTTCCAGCACCAGCTCGGCCTGCGAATCGCGGAAATTGCCGTGCGCGTCTAGTGAAACTACGCTGTTCTTGCTCATGAGCGACATGCCCCTCTGGCTTGATAATTGATTTTTCGAATCTACCGCTGAACCAGTTGCGCCGCTTTTTTCAACCCACCCCCGCCAAACACTACTTTTGGCAATATTTCTCAGAAATCATACAATGAAGTTAATTGAATTATTTATAATTAGGCGAATAGAAGTCGCTAACTCATGGAAGTTGTTTTTGAAGATGAAGAACTCGCACTCCTTGAATCAGAAAATGCATACAAGCACTTCAGAAAACTGCCGGTCGCAATCGTCAGATCAGCAATCAAAAAGATATCCCTTCTGCGAGCTGCGACTTGCAAGCAGGATTTACTGAATTTGAAAAGCTTGCGATATGAAAAGCTTGCCGGAAATTTTGCAGGTTACGAATCAATCCGCTTAAATCGGCAATGGCGTATGCTGATTCGGTTGGAGGAGGAACATAATCCGCCTCGAATTAGAATATTTTCCATCCTCGACTACCACTGACACCGGAACCAAAGATCATGTCCGACCACATCCTAAGTCCAGGGTCTTTCATTCTCGATGAACTTGATGCTCGAGGCTGGAGTCAAGCCGATCTTGCTTTTGTTCTTGGCAAATCCACTCAGTCAATCAATGCACTTGTGAAAGGCAAGCGCGGCATATCTCCCGAGACGGCAAAATCAGTTGGTGAGGCATTCGGTATATCGGCCGAGGTGTTTCTGAACATCCAGAAAATGTACGAACTTTCGCGTGCTAATCCGCCAAGTGCGGAAATTCGCAAGAAAGCGAAACTTCAGTCGGCTTATCCGATTCGAGAAATGATCCGACGTCAATGGCTGGATGATGGCGAATCGGAGTATTTAGAGGAGCAAATTTGTCGATTTTTCGATGTCGATTCAGTGCATGACGTTCCACACCTTTCCCATCACGGAAAAAAAACCGACTATCGCGACATCCCGCCAGTGCAACTAGCATGGCTCTTCAGAGTCAAACGGATATCTGAGCAAATGTCGGTCGCGCACTTCTCGAAGAAAAGCTATGATCAATGCATCTCCACTCTGAAATCCTTGACCAAAGATCACAATCAAGCCGCACAGGTTCCAGCAATCTTGAATGATTGCGGCATCAAGTTCGTGATAGTCGAAGCTCTGCCAGGATCAAAAATCGACGGAGTATGTTTTTGGGAATCGAAGAAAGTGCCTGTGATAGGCATGTCCTTAAGGCATGACCGAATCGACAATTTCTGGTTTGTCCTACGGCATGAACTAGAACACGTTGTTCAAACGCATGCAAAGGATGCCGAAATGGTAGACGTTGAAATGCGTTATGCAGAAAACGAGCCGGGACTGCCGCCGCAAGAGGTTCAAGCGAATGAGGCGGCAGCGGATTTCTGCGTTCCTACTGATGATTTCGAAAACTTTTGCTCGGTTCATGAAGGCTTTATTTCTGAATCAGATATTGTTGAATTCGCCAATCGCATGGAGGTGCATCCGGGGCTGGTCGCCGGGCGACTGCAATGGAAACTGGGCAAGTACAACTATTGGAGAAAATTGCTGCCTAAAATAAGAAGCATCGTATTGAGCACCGCGGTCTACGATGGATGGGGCAAAGCGATTCATATAGATTTGTAGCTTCCAATCAACTTTTTGCAGAATCTGCAGTTGTAGATTGCGGGCGGACTCATTCCAGATACAATTCCGTCCTACATAAGTTGTTATTATTAAAGAGGTATTAAAACAAAGATAATTGTTTAGGAGCCTGTTCTGTCGGTGCACGTTTTGGTCCACAGTAAACCTTCATACGCTCGAATTGCTTTTCTGTCACTTTCAAAATGAGCACTTCCCCTTTCGGGGGAAGTGCTCTTTTGATTCTTTTGCTATGAACTTCAGCATTTTCATCGCTGGCACAGTGTCTGGTAATACCGAGTATTGCAACATAACAAAACCATCTTTCAGCAAAGACTTTCGAAACTTTCCGTACTGATAACGATCTGATTTGGTATCAGTCGGCAAATCAAACATAACCATTACCCACAAGTTGCGAAAACCTCCAAAAGTTGAATTCGCCATCTGCTCCCCTTGTTATCAGTGCGAGGTATTGCCAAAAGTAGTGCTTGGCAGTCGGTCGGCATTCAAGCGGCCACCAAAACATAATTGTTGGTCGCAATCAAGTTGTCGTCAAAATGAGTGCCAATCAGAAGCGTTAGTCATAGCGATACCGGTCACGTTATATGGCCACTTCAACACAGTCAGAATTGCTCATAAACTGTCAACCATCTCATCCACAGTTAAGCGATGCCCAATGGCAAAGAATGCTAAAGCGGCCGGAGGGGGGGGGCAGAAGGTCTAAATGAAATCAGGAATAAGTCATCTTTAGAAGCGGCTATTCAGCCTAACGACGCCATAGTTCCGACAACGGCACAGCTAGCACGAGTCCATTGGCAAATGATAAAACTCTATCGCCACAATAAATTACGAAACCTTTTTGAAAATTTTCGCCGCATCTGTCCGCGAGCCTGCGCAACCCTGCGTAGTCTTGCCGCTTGACTGTCGCGCCGCTTTTCACTTCAACGCCCCAAACCTTCGAACCAATTGTCAACACCAAATCGACTTCGACCTGATCCTTGTCACGGTGGTGGTAGATCGCAATGTCGGAGCTAGTATGTCTAATCTGAGCATATATCTGCTGAATGACAAATGTCTCAAGCAAATGTCCAGGAAAAATCCGGTGCTGCTTCGGACCGTCAATCGCCACCCCTGTCAGCGTCGCTGCCAGACCGAGTACTATCGCGATCACGAGATTGTTCGCGACATGTGTTTCCGCCACAATTGCGGCGGCCTCATTGAAGCTATCACGCCAGATCAATCATCCAAAGCAATTCGATTCGTCCTGACATTGTTGCTGAATTGCCTTGCAAGATGCTGTCAGCGAATTGAAAGAAATCTCTTGATGGGGATTGCCAGCTTGACGAGAAATCACCGCTGACAGCGCACTGCAAGTGCATCGGCACTTCTCTCCGACAGAATGCGACTTCCAAACAATTTGCATTGAAGGTAGCGAAAGATTGAAAAATCATTCAGACGGATCAGGCATGCACGCATCAAACCGGAAAAGGCGGTTGCTTGAATTACCTAGCCGATGGTAGCGCATGCTTGAACGACTTGTGAAGTCCGAGCCATTGGATTTATTCGGTAGAGAATCGAACCCTGGCGTGTCGCGACAATTTCAAATCTGCAAGATAGCCTAATCGTGTAGAATAGTCCTACGCAAAAGTGTGCGGGATAGCAGTTGTTGCAGCTTGTGCACGGAAGAAAATACAGAAGACGAAAGAGAGGCTCCTTCATGGCATCGAGTTTGGCAATGCATGCCTACGACACGCTTTCGATTGCAAGGAATCTTGAGCAAGACTACGAGTTCGACAAAAAGCAGGCCGAGGGGATTGCGCGCGCTATCCACGAGCATCTAGTCGCCAATGTTGCGACTAAGGATGATCTTGGGAAACTTAGCATCGAGTTGAATGGCAGGATCGATAATCTGGAAGGCAAAATTGACAATCTGGAAGGCAGGATTAATAATCTGGAAGGCAGGATCGATAATCTGGAAGGTAAGATTGACAGTCTCGGCAAAGCCTTGACTTTCCGAATGGGTGCGATGGTCACGGCAGGGATAGGGTTGCTCGCAGCATTGCAAGCGGTCACCGGGTGAATCCGGCGATCCCCGTTAGGAGCGCAATGCTATTCGGTTGCGCGAAGCAGGAGAAAGGTCTAGTCCCCCTCTTTAGCCTACTTTAGCCTAAGTCGACCATGCCCGGGTAAATCGAAGCACCTGACGTGTGCCGCAATTGGTCGTGTCTTAAACCCTCTCGCTTCAGGAAAGCAATTGGCCTTGTCGTTTACGAATGCAAGCACTAGGCGATGCCCAGTATCTGGGTTCGCTACTTCCTCACGATGGCATCACAAAATTGTTCTTCATCATGTTGCTGTTGAACATGAAGCATAAAAATGCATGAGCCTGAATCAAAGCTTCTACACAATTTTGCAAGTACTGCAGCTTGCGCCTGTTCGAGAAAATACAGCCATATCCACCGCTCAGCCGATTACCGAACAATTCAAACGCTTTTCATAAAGAACTACATAGGCTAAGCTATTGATATTGCTTAATTTGAACCCCAGTTCCTTGCGCGTAATGCTGCGCGCCTGCGGCGGGCTTGGCCACTCATAAATGGCGAACAGCCATGCTCACGCAGTCCTCAACTAATTTCGCATCCACCCATGCCAGTTTATTATTGGTGCGTGGGCAGAACAAACATTGATATAGACGGCAAAGCCGATGCTAAAGTTATGCGGTGTTTCGATTTAAAATTGAAGCTGAAATTGGTCAATTTTGCTTTAAGAACCTTAGCGAGCGAGCCCTTGAGTGTCGAACAGACGCGCCGCCTGCGCAGATAAGGATGGGAAGGCGGTCTGGCTGAAATCCGGAGCCAACGTGCGCCGCGATCATGATCGGCAATCCAGCTTGGATTGAATTTCTGCGAAATACCGGTGCCAATGCATCCAATCAAGTAGACAGCCCATTGAGTGGCGAGTTCGCTATCTGCGACGCGACCCGGATGGAAGTGCTGGCTGGAGCGCGCGATAAACTGCACCTGTATTCGCCTCGCAATGGCGATCTTGCTGCCAACTGATGCAAAATACTACGAACACGCGGTTGCGGCTACGCATATCGCCATTGTCGCAGCTGGGGCGAAACGGTGCGAAGCTCTATCGACTGCCTAATTTCTGCGGTCGCTATCCATGGCACCAATACTGCTATGCGGCTACCGCATCAAGGGGGGGGGGGCACAACGGTCTCGCCATTTTCAAATCACAACTCACTTTTGCACAACCTAACAAACTGGCACCATGGACGAATGGCTAGAAACCGAGAACTGCAAATGCTGGCTCGCTCAGTCCGATGCTGAGATTGATCTACCGCCCGTACATTCTTCACGAACTCCAACTCTCTAAATACGACATTATGCAAACGGAACAAGTTTGGAGCTTAAGATTTTTTGATCGCGTGTAATGAGCGGAACATCGTATGCAACGCTTGTTGCCGCGATGATCTCGTCTGCCGGGTCACCATTGAAATCGAGTCGGGCAGAGATGAATGCAACTTCGGCGCTGATCGGCAAAACTTCTACGCCACGCAGTTTTCGCTGGAAAAGCGTTTCGTCGAAATCTGCGCTGATGCGCCCTAGTTGAACAAGCTTTGCGAGTTCCCACAAGACGATTGATGACATTGACCATCGGTGACTTTCCAGCAGTTTTCTCTCAGCAGCTGACAAAGAGCCGGTAAACGCAAATACCAACATGTGCGTATCCAAATTCAGCGCGGGAAAACTAGCGCGTCTTGGCATCGGCGTTCCAATCCAGGCCGGTTGAAAAAATGTCCCCGCGGACCTCGATTTTCCCTTCAAGGCTGCCAATAAGGTCAGCACTCGTTTCAAAGTATGGACGTACAACTGCGATGGGTTTGCCATGCTTTGTAATCATCAAGCCCCCAGGTTCAAGCTGATCCAGCAAACTCAAGCATTGCTCTTTAAACTTTGCGATTCCAATAGTTTTCATTCGGCCTCCCTCAAATACCTGATTATCGAATCCGCCTTCCCTGAGCGAGAAATCAGCTCCCGCATGTAATTGGTCATGATTATTGACTGGACATATTATATGACCATTTCAGCACTAACCGGAATTTCTCTTAAACCACCAAACCGTCTCGTGACTTTCAAAACCCGAAACAGCATCTGTGTGCATTGCTCGCTTCATGCCGTATTTGCGTACACCCCATAGAATGAAACTACACGATTCATAATTTGAATTTGCTCCGAGTTCGCATGTGATCTGTCCTATGTTTACCGCCAATAGCAGTAGACTTGAAAAACATGGGTGAAGACATTGGCATCTATGGCTCTCTTTGCTGCGCGGCGCATAGCATGACGCAGAAGCGCGCCATCAACCATGACGATGAATTGATTGTTCACAATCACGAATACTTGACCGGTGATTGAAGACTCGCTGTTCAAAAAGTGCAATCTTGACGATACAGCAACATGAGTTTCGATTTTCCTTACCCTCATCAATTGATTGTTGCTTCAGTGCGGATTGAATTTCTGTGAAATACTGGCTCTATCACCTCCAAGCTAAGCGAAATCCGATGGCAATGAATATCAAAGCGAACGGGTGAAAATCAGAAAATCTGAACGACTACGGAATCAGTCATCTTTCAAAGCAACTAATCCAACCTAATATTGGTGTATTATTGGTGTATGAGCAGAACAAACATTGATATCGACGGTAAAGCCTGTGCTGAAATAATGCGGCGCTTCAACTTGAAGTCAAAGCGAGACGCAGTCAATTTTGCTTTAAGAGCTTTAGCAAGCGAGCCATTGAGTGTTGAACAGGCACTCCGCCTTCGCGGATCAGGATGGGAAGGCGACTTGGATGAAATCCGAAGCCAACGGATGCCGTGATCATAATCGACACTTCAGCGTGGATTGAATTTCTGCGAAATACTGGCTCAAACGTATCCAATCAAGTAAGCAACTCACTGGATGGTGAGTTCGCCATCTGCGACGCTATACGGATGGAAGTACTGGCTGGCGCACGCGATGAACAGCACCTGTATTCACTCCGAAGGATGCTTGCAATGGCAACCTTGTTGCAAACTGATACAAAACACTACGAACATGCGGCTGCGCTATATCGCCATTGCCGTAGCCAAGGCGAAACGGTGCGAAGTCTTGTCGACTGCCTAATTTCTGCTGTCGCTATAGATGCCGATACGGCGATTCTTCATTTTGACAGAGATTTCAATGCGCTGGCACGCCATACCGACTTGAAGATAGTCGAGAGTCTTGATGATTGATTACCAATTGCCGCAGTTCGAACTACCAATCATTACTCACTAAGCACGAGTTCTGCACACAGAGCAGGTTTGGAACTTAAGTTCCGCCGGTCAAGGGCAAACGGCGAAAATCCAAGCACCGTGCCAAGCCGCTAATGACTTAAAGGCACGTCTATTTATTAAGCACTGAAGTGCTGGACCAAGCTGCCGGGAACGACATTCCGGCTCTGATACGGGATAATGCCAACCATTGGCAAGGCTATTCACCGACGGCGGACAAAGATATGGAAGCACGGCATTTGTTCGAATGCGAGCGGCAGCTCGATGCGCTGGGAGAGTTTAACGATCTGGCGCGGCTACCGGCCGCGCATCAATCACAAGTCGGCGCAGGGTCAAGGCGCCGCGCGAGTGCTAGGAGCGGTTGAACGGGGCATATTCGAGGATGCGCTCGGTTCGATGTCGCCGCGGAGGTAGCGCAACGCGAAGGCTGATATGCTTCGGTGCTGCACAGGTTTGCCTGCACTAGGCGGAAACGCAGGTGCGCGGCGAGGAGCCGGTCAGCCGCGGGCGTTCGGACCTTGTTGCGCTTTGCGCCGGCGAGGCGTTCAAGCTGAAGATGCCGTCCGGGAGCGGAGACGCGGGTCGAATGAACGAAGATACGATTGGACAGACCGCAAAACAAGTGTCTAGACGGCGTGAAACGGGGCGCGCCTGATCGGTACAGCGCTCATCAGCGAAAGCAGTAATCTACAAGATATCAAGGTCGAATTGGCTTGAACACTCGTCGCCAAAGACAGCGCACCGCATAAGAAAAGCTTGATTGTCGAGCTAATAGGCGTCTGCAAAACGGTTATACTCGACGAAATGCAGGCGATGGCGATTCAAGCCAAGGCTTTGACTGACGCGAAAACGTTCGATGCAAGCGGGGAAATCAACCGGTGGTAGCAACCGTCCAGCGAAGATCTATCACAACATGTTTGTATCAGTTGTCTTGAGCCAAAGAGTACAGATCGACATATCACTATGAATCAAACTATGGATCAACTCGCATTTGCTTCAAGCGCCGTTTCTGCTGCGCCCTCGAACCTCGATAGTGACCTTGGATATCTCGTGGGCACTTCGCCTCAATAATTCGTTCTCGTATTCGGTCAGCATGCGGGGAGCGGGTGAGGTACCTAGCTTCCGATTGAGTAAGTCTATCGAAGGCGTGGCCGAAATTTTCTCTCCACCATTGCTCAAGGTTTTGCCCATGAGTCTTCCTCAGCTCTTGAATTTGTTCATCACTAGGCGTGATTTTAGCAGAATAGGATCTGCCGGCTAATACTAACCCCGCGGCCACGCTACCACCCCTCTGGACAATGTAGCCGCGTAAGTTTGCTAAGGTGCCGCCTTGACCGACGAAGTCATCTATCAGGATATACTTTCCTCCACTTTCGACTTCACCGATGAATGAAGCCTGTCGCGCCAATCGACCGTATCCATCCGCACCCGTGTGGGCAACGATATTGCTTTGCTGTACTCTAAGGCGTGGTCACTATCGCTTATGGTTCGAGCAAGCGCCGCGGGGATCGCGTTAAGGCTATTTTCGTACGCGTGGACCGCCGCTAATATAGGTCTGGCATCAGAGGCGTTCGCCTTGATGAATTGCTGTATCCGGGCGATATCTGCGGAGGTGATCATGCTTTCCAGCATAGTTGCCGCGGCCTCGGCATCACCGACCTTCGCGGCGGTATAAAGCAGGTCTTGCTTGAGCGTCGATTCCTCTTTCAAGATCAGCAAATCAGGAAAGTCATTCCACTCAGCACGATAGGGCTGAGACTCCATAAATTCTTTCAATGATTCTGCCAAGATATCAAGATGACGCAGTCAATGAGACTGCCATGGAAAGCGCATTAGCGATCGGAATAAGCCTATCCAAACCGTCTACAGCAAATCTCTCGAACGCCCCATCACCGTCGAACCTGATTGCAAGCAACGAAAGCTTGTCATTCTTGCCAGCGATGCGCTTCAAGCAATCGCTTCGTTGAGGTGGAGTAGGTTCACAATTCGGGAATGATTGATGGCGCGACTAATTTTGGCCATTCCATCTTTCGCCCGAAAAGCAAGCGGGCCAAACACCGTACAAGCAAATGCCCGGCAGTACCTACTTTCACGCGGAATGGCTCCGCACTATCATCGGCGCGAAACGTTTTCACTTCTGAGTTCGAGATGGATTCAGGTGGTTCCCGCTTGCTATTGCCGCCGGGCAAATCGGTCGACTCAGCCCCATCGAAAGAGGCCTGAGCCAAAACATTCAGCAGTCAAAGGTCTTAACCGGTATCGCAACATTTGCTTACCATGCCTTTCCCATACCGCGCCCCGAACAATTCGAGCGTTATATGGTCAAGCCTCACGGGCAATTAGTACGGGTCAGCTTAATGCATCGCTGCACTTCCACATCCCGCCTATCAACGTTGTAGTCTTCAACGGCCCTTCAGGGATCTTCAAGATCCAGGGAGACCTAATCTTGAGGGAGGCTTCCCGCTTAGATGCTTTCAGCGGTTATCCCGTCCATACATAGCTACCCAGCAATGCCACTGGCGTGACAACTGGTACACCAGAGGTATGTCCACTCCGGTCCTTTCGTACTAGGAGCAGCTCCTCTCAAGTCTCCAGCGCCCACGGCAGATAGGGACCAAACTGTCTCACGACGTTCTAAACCCAGCTCGCGTACCTCTTTAAATGGCGAACAGCCATACCCTTGGGACCGACTCCAGCCCCAGGATGAGATGAGCCGACATCGAGGTGCCAAACACCCCCGTCGATATGGACTCTTGGGGGGTATCAGCCTGTTATCCCCGGAGTACCTTTTGTCCGATGAGCGATGGCCTTTCCATACAGAAACCACCGGATCACTAAGACCTGCTTTCGCATCTGCTCGACGTGTCTGTCTCGCAGTCAAGCACCCTTTTGCCTTTACACTAACCGCACGATTTCCGACCGTACTTAGGGTACCTTTGCGCTCCTCCGTTACTTTTTGGGAGGAAACCGCCCCAGTTAAACTACCCGCCACACACTGTTCCGGATCCGGCTTACGGACCTCGGTTAGAACTTCAAAAATACCAGGGTGGTGTTCCTAATTGCGGCTCCACCAGAACTGGCGTCCTGGTTTCAAAGCCTCCCACCTACACAGTACAAATATGCTCAAAATCCAGTATGAAGCTGTAGTAAAGGTTCACGGGGTCTTTCCGTCTAGCCGCGGGTACGCTGCATCTTCACAGCGAGTTCAATTTCGCTGAGTCCCGGGTGGAGACAGTGTGGCCATCGTTACGCCATTCGTGCAGGTCGGAACTTACCCGACAAGGAATTTCGCTACCTTAGGACCGTTATAGTTACGGCCGCCGTTCACCGGGGCTTCGATCAAAAGCTTCGCCCCCGAAGGGACTAACCTCCTCACTTAACCTTCCGGCACCGGGCAGGCGTCACACCCTATACGTCCTCTTTCGAGTTTGCAGAGTGCTATGTTTTTAATAAACAGTCGCAGCCACCTCTTTGTTGCAACCCCGTTCCGCTCCAGTCGCGAAGACCTTCACGTAAAAGGGGCACACCTTCTCCCGAAGTTACGGTGTCATTTTGCCGAGTTCCTTCACCCGAGTTCTCTCAAGCGCCTTGGGCTTCTCGCCCTGCCCACCTGTGTCGGTTTGGGGTACGGTCGCCATTACCTGAAGTTTAGAGGCTTTTCCTGGAAGCATGGCATCAACCACTTCGCATCGCATTCGTGCTCGTCATCACATCTCAGGATTATGCGAGCCCGTATTTTCCTAAGCTCGCTCCCTACTTGCTTGAACCGGGATATCCAACACCCGGATGGCCTAGCCTTCTTCGTCCCCCCATCACAGTAACGGTCGGTTCAGGAATATTAACCTGATTCCCATCGACTACGCCTTTCGGCCTCGCCTTAGGGGCCGACTCACCCTGCGCCGATTAACGTTGCGCAGGAAACCTTGGGCTTCCGGCGAGGGGGTTTTTCACCCCCTTTATCGCTACTCATGTCAGCATTCGCACTTCTGATACCTCCAGCATGCCTTGCAGCACACCTTCGACAGCTTACAGAACGCTCCCCTACCATGCATGCACACGCATCGCATTGAACAGTGACGAATCACCGCCCGCACGCCATGCGCGCTGACGCATGCATCCGCAGCTTCGGTACATCGCTTGAGCCCCGTTGAATCTTCCGCGCAGGCCGACTCGACCAGTGAGCTGTTACGCTTTCTTTAAAGGATGGCTGCTTCTAAGCCAACCTCCTGGCTGTCTCGGCCTTCCCACATCGTTTCCCACTGAGCGATGATTTAAGGACCTTAGCTGGCGGTCTGGGCTGTTTCCCTCTCGACCACGGAACTTATCTCCCGCAGTCTGTCTCCCGTGATTGCACTTCCCGGTATTCGGAGTTTGCAATGGGTTGGTACCGCTGGATGCAGCCCTAGCCATAACAGTGCTCTACCCCCGGGAGTGAGACACGAGGCGCTACCTAAATAGCTTTCGGGGAGAACCAGCTATCTCCGAACTTGATTAGCCTTTCACTCCTATCCACAGCTCATCCACTAATTTTTCAACATTAGTTGGTTCGGTCCTCCAGCGCGTGTTACCGCGCCTTCAACCTGGCCATGGATAGATCGTCCGGTTTCGGGTCTACTCCCAGAGACTAAGTCGCCCTATTCAGACTCGGTTTCCCTACGGCTCCCCTATACGGTTAACCTTGCCACTGAGAAGTAAGTCGCTGACCCATTATACAAAAGGTACGCCGTCACCCCGGCCTGCGGCCAGAGCTCCGACTGCTTGTACGCACACGGTTTCAGGTTCTATTTCACTCCCCTAACAGGGGTTCTTTTCGCCTTTCCCTCACGGTACTAGTTCACTATCGGTCGGTAGGGAGTATTTAGCCTTGGAGGATGGTCCCCCCATCTTCAAACAGGATTTCACGTGTCCCGTCCTACTTGTCGCACCCTTAGTTCCACACGCGATCTTTCGCCTACGGGGCTATCACCCGCTATGGCCGGACTTTCCAGACCGTTCGGCTAGATCTCGCGCTAAAAAGTGCTGGCTAATCCCGTTTCGCTCGCCGCTACTCAGGGAATCTCAGTTGATTTCTTTTCCTCCGGCTACTTAGATGTTTCAGTTCGCCGGGTTCGCCTTCATATCCTATGGATTCAGATATGAATGCCGCCGAAGCGACGGGTTTCCCCATTCGGAAATCTCCGGATCAAAGCTTGCTTGCCAGCTACCCGAAGCTTATCGCAGACTACCACGTCCTTCATCGCCTCCTACCGCCAAGGCATCCACCGTATGCGCTTACTCGCTTGACCATATAACCTCGAAGTGTTCACTCCGCGGCCATACGGCACCTTGAATGCTGCATACCCATTTGCGCATGCAATGTGCACCTGCACCTTGCCGCGCAATTGCGCCTTTGACTGCTAAAT